>NZ_HF954559.1:271828-274329 GCF_000455225.1 Megasphaera massiliensis | reverse complement strand
TACTCGCGTCGGCTGTTGTCTCAGCCGGGCCGTCTGAGGCTCTCGCCCTGACAGCTTGTTAAGCATACTACGCCAAGAATTCCTTGTCAAGCAAAAAGTTGACGATTCCTAAAGTTTCCCTTCAAAGGCGTCCCCTTTTATAGTATAATTATGTGGAAGTTGTATTTTATTATTTCCGTTTACAAAAAAGGAACAGGAGTTGTTACGTATGAACAAAAAGTATTTAGTTATGGCGGCAACTGTAGCTGCAGCTGCTACCTTACTCGCCGGATGTGGTTCTTCAGCAGACAAACAGGGCGGTGCTGCCGATGAGCAGAAAACCCTCGTCGTCGGGATGGAACCGACTTTCCCGCCTTTTGAATTCACGGACAACGGCAAGTATGTAGGCTTTGATATTGATTTAGCCAATGCCATCGGTGAAAAGACGGGCATGCAGGTTGAAGTCAAAAGCCTCGGCTTCGACGCCCTCATTCCGGCACTGCGCAGCGGCCAGATCGACATGATTGCTTCCGGCATGGACGCTACTCCGGAACGACAGAAACAAGTTTCCTTTACAGAACCGTACTTCCAGGACGGCTATTCCGTCGTCGTCCGCAAGGATAACGACACCATTCACGGCTTTGATGACCTCAAAGGCCGGACGGTCGGCACTCAGGTCGGCACCAAGGGCGTAGACCTCGGAACGGAAGCCGGTGCAACGGTCAAACAGTATGACGCCAACAGCCAGGGCTGGATGGAACTGCAGAGCAATACCTGCGATGCCGTCATCATCAATACGTCGGTTGCCCTCTACTATCTGAAAGAAGGCGGCGACAAGGACCTAAAAATCGTCGGTGATTCCAAGAAAACCGATGCCGGTATCGCCATGGCTGTCGGAAAAGATAAAACAGACCTCCTCGAAAAAGTCAACAAGGCCTTGGCTGACCTCAAAGCAGACGGAACGTATGCGAAACTCTACAAAAAATGGTTCGGCATCGACCCGCAGATGTAACCCATGTATAAGACGTATATATTCGACTTCGACTACACTTTGGCCAACTCGGAAAAGGGTATCGTCATGTGCTTCCAGCTCCTCTTTGATGCGGAAGGCTATGAAGGCATTCCAGAAGATGCCATTCGCCGTACGATCGGCATGACTATGTACGATGCCATGAAAAGCCTTACCGGCGAAACGGACCCGGACCGGATCCATGAACTGATTAAGGAATATAAAGTCCGCTTCTCCGACAAGTATATGACGGCCAATACCCATCTCTATCCAGAGACCCTGCCGGTATTAAAGGCCCTTAAAGCACAGGGGAGCCGCTGCTGCATCGTATCGACCAAGACCCGTTCGCGCATTAACGAAACACTCCGTAAATACGCCATGGAGTCCCTCATCGACCTCGTCGTCGGCATGGAAGACGTGGACAATGCAAAACCGGCACCGGATGGAATCAATCGGGTCTGCGACCATTTCGGGCTGGATAAAAAAGACGTCCTCTATATCGGCGACAATACCATCGATGCCGAAGCGGCCCGAAATGCCGGCGTCGCCTTTGCCGCTGTGACGACAGGAACGACGTCAGAAAAAGATTTTCTTCCCCTGCCCCATGTGGCCATCATGAAAGATCTCAGTGACATCCTTGCTATTCCCTAATTGGAGGAACCTACTATGATGAAGAAAAAAGTTATGACCTTGGCAGCGGCCTCGATAGCCGCCGTGACTCTCCTCGCCGGCTGCGGCGGCAGCACAGAACAATCCGCTGGCGGCGCTAAGGGAGACAAGACGCTCATCGTCGGGACCGAACCGACCTTCCCGCCTTTTGAATTTACGGAAAATGATAAAGACGTCGGCTTCGATATCGATTTAGCCCAGGCCATCTGCGATAAGTTAGGCTACAAGATGGAAGTCAAGAACCTCGGCTTCGACGCCTTGATTCCGGCTTTAAAGAGCGGCCAGATCGACATCATCGCCGCCGGCATGGATGCGACGGAAGAACGGAAGAAACAGATCAACTTCACGGACGTCTACTATCAGGGCGGCTACACCATCGTCGTTCCCGTAGGCAATACGGATATTACCGGTTATGATTCCATCGCCGGAAAGACCGTCGGTGCCCAGGTCGGATCAAAAGCAGCCGACTATGCCCGTGAACACGGTGCTAATGTCAAGGAGTTCGACACCAATACACAAGGCTGGATGGAACTAGAAGCCGGCACATGTGACGCCGTCTCCATCGACCAGGCCGTCGCCCAGTACTATCTCCAGCAGGGCGGCAAAGACAAGCTCAAACTCGTCGGTGCTCCGATCACCTCTCGCGGTGTAGCCATGGGGATTAGTAAAGACAAACAGGAACTGACTGACCAGGTCAACCAGGCCTTAAAAGAACTCAAGGCAGACGGAACGTACGACAAAATCTATCAGAAATGGTTTGGCACAGCACCGAATAAATAAGCGTAAAGTCTCTATCTATTCGAACGGTGTCGACCGTCAACAGCATAAGAAAACAGCCATCCAT
>NZ_HF954559.1:257493-271185 GCF_000455225.1 Megasphaera massiliensis | reverse complement strand
GCCATCCATCGGGATGGCTGTTTCTTATGCTACTTTTTCTGTGGCTGCTGCAGCTTTGCCATGCGGTCCTTCAGAGACGTAAAGGGCGTCTGATTGTCAGACTGGAGTTCTTCAGGCTGAATCGTCGTATCACGACGAGCAGCTTTCCGTCTGGATTCGGCTTCGGCAACCCGCCGTTCTTCTGCTTCACGCGAGCTCTGTACGGCTTCGCGAATAGGCTGAAGCTTACTATCCGGTACGACCAGGAAGCGAACCGGCAAGTTGGCCGCGCCTGGCGGCATGATGTGAATGGTCATATCCGTCCCGGCCGGGAAGGTATCCACGTATTCCATGGCATAAGGGTCATTGAGTCCCATAGAATGACGATGACGAGGCAATTCCACGATTTTTTTATCTTCCCCGCGCTGAGGATCGCTGTAGATAAGCTCGGTAACACCGGCATATTCACCGCCTTGGGGATTAAAATAGAGGTGAATGTCTCCGGTCCCTTGGGTACGCAGATGAATGGTGTAATCGAGGCCATAGTTTCCCGTATCTTGCGACGAGCGGTTATCCATAACGTCCCGTCCTTGCAGAAAGCGGTCCATGACACCGTCCGCCAAGAGGATGTAGCCGATGCCGCTGTCCGTAGAGTAAGGCGTAAGGGTGCTCATGAAGCGGTCTTTGCCGTGAAAAGTTCCCCGCAGTTTGACGGAGTCACTGGGCAGGTACTGAAGCTTGCGGACAAAGGCTGTCGGATCTTCTTTAACCGGCAAAATCATGGACGACAGAATCATCGGTTCCGGAAGGCTGACGTTGATGATGCCTGAAAAGAGCTGATCCGGATGGACGACGACTTCATTGAGCCGTTGTCCGACTAAGGCATAATCATGAGGCTGTACAGTAACCTTATTGACCGTCATATTCCCTTCATAATACAGGGTCGACAGTTCCTTGCCGACCTGATAATAATCGGTACTGGGACGCGTATATTGATAGCCTTGAAGGAAGGCGTCAATCGGATAGTCATGGGGATTATACAGCATGGCTACGATTTTGCGGTCTGTCGGCTGCTGATTGACGTGATAAAAGTAAAGGCGTACATCACCGCTGACCATGTCCCCATAGAGGATGCCGTCGTTTTCGGCATATTCCGGGCTGTCAGATAAGAGCAGCGTCCCCGTATCAATAGGCGGCGTCATCGAAATGGACTTCATCGGTTGAACGACAACCCGGCTCATGACTTCGGGATCGTCGATTCCCGGAAATCCGGCCGCCAATGGGGTCCCCATAGGGATAAAGGCCGTCAAAAGACCGGCAATATAGGTACATAGTTTCTTAATGTTCATCATGTTGTTGACCTTCTATCTGTTTTGCTATATCGGCAATTTTTTTGAATCGATGAGTTAATCCGGACTTTGTCAATCCTGACTGAGCCGCCAATTCGCTCATCGAAGCCTCCGGATTGGCCATGCGCAGTTCTGCCGCTTCGCGAAGCTTAGCCGACATACGCTGATAAAGTCCCGATTCCTGAATACGGGTAATAGCCTGGCGCTGGCGAACAGCGGCATCAACCGTTTTCTGAAGATTCGCCGTTTCGCAGTTGACGACACGATTGACGTTGTTGCGCATCTCCTTTACGACACGAACTTCTTCAAAGGTAAGATAAGCCTGGTCCGCCCCGATATACTGCAGGAAATGGGACACGCCGTTCCCTTCTTTTATATAGACCAAATAATCTCCCTTGCGGTCGGTAATCTTGGCCGGCAAACGGAAGCGGCGCATGATTTTGAGCAGCTTTTCTGCAAAGGCCGCATTGCCCGTTACCAATTCCAAATGGTAGTCCCGCTGTGGTTGATTGACAGATCCGCCACCCATAAAGGCGCCTCGCAAAAAGGCACGCTGACACTCAACCTTACGCAGGTCGATGGCAGAAAATTCCGTATCCGTCGGAAAGAGGGACAAGTCGCGCAAAAACCTCGTACTCTCCGGAGACGGTGAGACACGCAGGATATAATAATTTTTCTTTCGCAAGCGCAGCCCCTGGCGGACCCGCACTTCCGGACGGACGGGAAAAGCCTTCATCCACATCTTCAGTACCTTTCGGGCAACGGCATTGTTAGACGTACTGAATTCGATACCAATCATCCCGTGAGAGCCGAGAATCAGGGATCCGCCCATGCAAAGGAGGGCTGCCAGTTCGGCAAAGCGGCAAGCGGCGTTCTCCGGTTTATAATGGGCAATCTCATTTTTCACTTCTTCCGCAAAAGACAATGGCTGCCGCCTCCTAACGGTGGGTAAGGGTATAACGCTTGAGATAATAGTGAAGTAATTCCGGCGATAAATCGGTCCGCAGAGCATTGATCAAATCAAAGAGAACGTTCGCCAGCTTTTTCGTATCGTGAGTCGCACTGTTTTCTTTATTGATGAGATCCGACAGGATCAGCGTAGCGCCGGTTTCGCCAATTTCTTTTTTATCAATGATGACCGGATGAGAACCGTGGGCCACATAACGCTGCAGCACAGCCGGATCGACGTCACCATTATTGGCAATGACAAAATCGATGATCTTGTCGCCGGCCTGCTTATTGATGGCCTTGACGTGATCGGAGACGGTATAGTCATCCGTTTCCCCCTTCTGGGTCATGACGTTGCAAATATAAATTTTAGGCGCTTTACTGTCTCGGATAGCTTCGATGATATCAGGGACGCACAGATTGGGCATGATGCTCGTATAGAGGCTCCCCGGCCCCAGAACAATGGCATCGGCACCTTTGATAGCGTCGACAGCCGACCGGATAGCCTTAGGGTGTTCCGGCGTCGTAAAGACGCTCTTGATCCGGCCATGGGCATGAGGAATCTGCGACTCACCTTCGATGATGCGCCCATCGGTCATCTTGGCATTGAGCCTGATTTTTTCTGCCGATGACGGAATGACTTTGCCGCGGACACGCAGAATTTTACTGGTCGCATCCATCGCTTCTTCGACGTCGCCAAGGACCTCGATGAGTGCAGCAATAAAGAGGTTGCCAAAACTGTGACCGGTTAAGTCACCGGAGCCGCCAAAGCGATGGGCAAAAAGCTGTTCCATGAGACCTTCTTTATCGGCCATGGCAACCAGACAGTTTCGTAAATCACCGGGTGCAATAATATCCAGGTCTTCGCGGATCCGCCCGGTCGAACCGCCATCATCGGCAACGGTGACGACAGCCGTCAGATTATACGTCTTCGACTTGAGCCCGCGCAGCATGACGGACAGACCCGTACCACCGCCGATGACGACGACTTTCGGCCCTTTCGAAAGCTGAAATTTAGAAAAAATCAAATCGCTGAAATTTCCCGATTCACCGGGCATGACGACACCGATCATGGTCCGTATGAGCCGCCGCGTCGCCCAGCCCATAATGGCCATGCCGACGATAATGACAAAGATACCCAAACTAGCCAAAATCGTATAATTATAGTGCCCCGTCATTTCATAGAGCAACCGGAAAGCCCACTCTTCCACTTCCCCCAACCACTGATAGTTAAAAGTCAGGATAATGCCGAAGCTGGAAAACATCATGCCCAGCCCGAAAAGGAAGAGCCAGCGCTTAATATGCAGTCCCGGATGCAACCATTTCATAAAACGCATGACAGTACCTCCTAGGCTTCGCCTTCGTACCCCGGCGCATCTTCTTCAACGTCGTTTTTCTGAATATCGCGGTGTTCGATGGATACATCGACGCCGTTGTCCCGCAAGTGTTTGTACATGGCTTCTGCCATGCAGACACTGCGGTGCATCCCGCCGGTACAGCCGACGGCAATGACTAATTGACTCTTGCCTTCTCGTTCGTAATTAGGCAGGAGAAAATCAATCATATCGAACCATTTTTCCTTATATACTTGGGTAATAGGAAAACTTTCAACGTACTCCCGCACGCAGGGAACGCGGCCCGACTTATGGCGGAAATCGTCAATATAATAAGGGTTCGGCAGGAAGCGAACGTCTTCAACGATATCGGCATCAATGGGCATCCCATGCTTGAAGCCGAAAGAGACGACGGTGACAGTCATACTCTTTTTGCTGTCTGTAATAGCATAGCGCTTCACCAGGATTTCCTTCAGCTGTTTCGGCTGCAAATTAGACGTATCGATAATAAAATCGGCCTTTCTCCGCAAAGAAGCCAGGCGTTTTCGTTCTTCGGCAATCCCCTGACTGATGCGGCCGTGAGGGGCCAACGGGTGAACGCGGCGAGTTTCTTTATAGCGGCGGACCAAAGCCTGATCAGAAGCTTCAATAAAGACGATTTCATAAGAAATTCCTTCTTCTTTCAAATCCTTCAGATCCTTCAGGCACTGACTCATGGCATCAAAAAATTCACCGCCGCGAATATCGGCAATGAGGGCAACATGGCGCACCCTTTCACCGCCTTTGATGCATAACTCGGCAAACTTAGGGATCAATACCGGCGGAATGTTGTCGATGCAAAAATAGCCGATATCCTCTAAGACTTGAACGGCATGGGTTTTGCCGGCGCCGGACATGCCGGTGACGATAATTAAGTGAAAATGGTCCATAAGAACCTCCTATTACAATACAAATTTCTCGACGACAGCGGCTACGCCGTCTTCATCATTCGACAAGGTGACGTAGTCAGCTGCATCCTTGACTTCCTGTCCCGCATTAGCCATGGCCACGGAAAAACCGGCCGCTTTCAGCATGTCCAAATCGTTTTGCGAATCGCCGATGGCCATGATGTTTTTCGGCTCAATCTGATAGATCTCACCAAGGCGGCGGATACCACGGCCCTTATCGACGCCAAGGGGCATGATTTCCAAAAAAGTCAAATCGGAAAACAGGATATTAAATCGGCCGGGAAAAGTCTTTTCAATAAGAGCCTTGCGGCCTAAGAGCTCTTCATGTACACCGCGGCTGAGGAGTTTATTGCAGTCACCCTGGACCCGATAAAATTCATCCCCGCAGATGACGGCCTTGACTTTGGTAATTCGTTCATAGTCACGAACCCACGGTTCATCGAGTTCAACCCGCAGTACGTCGTCAATATAGGTCTGCATCTGCCAGGACTGTTCCCGTGCCAAGTTGACCAGCGCCTGGGCATCTTGCTGAGAAATAGTCTGCTGAAAGAGGATTTTCTTTGATTCCAAGGTTTCAATCAGACCGCCGGCAAAGAGCAGCATCGGGCTGTCGCCTAAAGCCAGCCGTTCGCCATAAGCCTTTGCCGTCTGGTACATACGGCCCGTAGCAATGGCGACGATGACGCCCTTCTGACGGGCTTTTTGCAGCGTTTTTACGGTGTGGTCCGAAACGGAACCGTCACTGCGAAGGAGTGTCCCGTCGAGGTCGATTGTAATCATCTTAATGGGTACCATTATTTATTAGCTCCCTTCCAGTCAAAAGCGACACCTTTCGGCGCATCGTCCGCTTTTTGGGGTGTATCCGTAAGATACTGCAAATCATCGGCATAGCTTTTGGCCAGTCTGTCTATAGATTTCTGTTGAGCTTCTGTAGCCTTGCTGCGGTTCTTCATAGCCACGGCGATCATAGACGTCACTTCATAACGCGTCAAGTTATAAGAACGGTCGAACCGTTCCATCGGCGCCCCGGTCAACCCGGCTTCAGACAAAGCGTAGACGGCCTTGTATTCCCAAGAACTCCGGTCGACGCTGTCAAATTGATTCGGCGCATAAGGGTTATAGGCACCGGCCGGACTTACAACGCCCAAAAGAAGGCAGGCTGCCAGTAACAAAAAAAGCTTCTTCATCGTCGTTCCTCCTATAAATAAATATACTCCCCGCCGGGTCTAACATATGTCATACCTGAAAGAGAGCATATTCATGAAACACGTATTATTTGGATTTAGGGGCATCTTTTTTGCCGCTATCCTGACGTCCCTGGTCGGGGCGGACCGGCTGAGCCGATTTTTCGCTGACAGAAACAGACGAAGCCATATTATCCGTTGCTTTGCCTTCACCGTCAGCCGCCATATCATCGAGCAGCCGCAGCTGGCTGGTCAATATAGCCCGACATTTTGCGCGGTATGCTCCCGTTTGAGCCTTGAGCTTTTCCCATTCCTGCTGGGAATTCTGCAGGCTCATCATCGTTTCATCCAGCATCTTCTGCTTTTTACTTTCGGCTTCCTGTAAAATCAAATCCGCTTCCTTACGGGCTGAAACCTTAACATTTTCAGCCGTCTGCTGAGCCAACATAAGCGTACTGTTCATGGTTGCTTCCATTTTTTCGTACTGTGTCAGCTTATCCTGCAGGCTGTCACAGCGTTCTTTCAGTTCACAATACTCCCGGTACACTTTTTCATAGTCGCTGGCAATATTATTCATGAAAGCATCGACATCTTCCTCGCTGTAGCCACGAAAGCCGCGTTTAAACTCTTTATTATGAATATCCATAGGTGTAAGCATGGTGGTATCTCCTCCGTACAAAGGGAACTACATATAGCGCTTTAACAGCACGCCGGTTCGACCTTTTCGCGACGTTCCGGTAATTTCGGCCAGCTCCATCCGCCCTTTGCCGCGGAGAGAAATGACATCGCCTTGACGAACTTCCTGACTGGGCCCTTTGGCGGGCTGCCAATTGACCTGTACCCGTTCGCCCTTAATCGCATCGGCCGCTTTCGTGCGGGAAATGCCAAACCCCGATGAAACGATGGCATCCAGGCGAAGCGAGGCCACCGTCGTTTTGATTTCTTTCACTTTTTCCTGACGCGGCGCAATATCGCTCAGGGATATTTCTTCAATCGCAACGGGTACCATCGCGATTTTCGTAAAGTTCTGCTGTAAATAAGGGACCAACGGAGTTTCCGCCAACAGTACCGCTCCGGCATCCTGCATGATGATGTCGCCGAAACGTCCCCGGTCGATGCCGAGGCTCATGAGCGAGCCCAGGACATCGCGATGCCCTAAGAGGCGATAGCGGTCATCCCAACTCAGCTTGCAGGCCGTAATTCCAAAATCGACGGGTCCGTCATAGTCGACACTGACAAAAGCCAATCTGACTCGTTCAGCCCCTTCGTAACCGCCGGAAGTGCGAAGTACCAAAGACGGCACATGAGCCTGAATGGTCTCTCCGATTTGGACGGCACCGGGTGATACAAACTCACTGACGGCATAAGGACGTCCCTTGGCTGTACTGTCTGCCAAGTCAATAAGACGGGCAGCCAATTCACCGTTATCCGTCCCTTGATAATAACGGATAATTCTATCTCTATTCTTCAAAACAATCCCTCAATCATTAACGAAGCGGTGTATTTCCGCCGTTGTTGTCATTATTCGTGCCGCCGGCATTCCACGTAAGAGGCGGGGCATTAAAATCGCTGTAGTCATCGCGTTTCCCATGGTCTACAGTAACATTGCTGGGTACGCAGAGGAAGATTTCCTTGCCGACCTTCTGAATATTGCCGTCGATGGCATAGGTAGCGCCGCTGACGAAGTCGACGACGCGCTTAGCTACGTCTTCCGGCGTCGCTTCAAAGTTGATGACAACCGGTTTACGGTCGCGGATGTAATCAGCAATGCTCTGAGAATCATCGAAGGTTTCCGGTTCGACGATGACCATGCGCAGCGGTTTGGCCGGAGTCGGCGTATAGTTGACGCTGGTACGAGTCGGTGCTACGGCAGGAGTACGGCGCGGTACGCGTTCTTCTTCATATTCCAATTCGTCTTCATATTCGTCCGTTTCAAATTCGTCGTCTTCATTGACACCACCGACGCCGCTCACGACATTTACGAATCTATTCCACATATTCTTTGACTTCTTCATAGTAAATACTCCTCCTTAGTAATTACGTGCCCCAAAGATTGCCGTGCCGACGCGGACGACATTGGCGCCTTCTTCAATTGCTATTTCAAAGTCATGGGTCATCCCCATGGACAGATACTGGATCTGGCCTTCCGGAAATTTCGGCTTCATATCTTCATATAAAGCGCGGGCAATGCGGAATATGGGCCGTACGTCCTCAACGTTTTCATAATTGGGCGCCATACACATCAGCCCCCGAACACAGACGTGATCCAACCCCTTTGCCAGTTCACAAATCGCCGGAAAATCTTCGACTTCCATTCCAAATTTACTTTCTTCACGGGCTACATTGACCTGTAAAAGGATATCCTGCACCTTCCCGATCTTGCCGGCTTCCTTATTTACCGCTTTCAGCAAGTGCTCCGAATCAATGGAATGAATCAGATGGAAGTGCTCTACTGCAGGTTTCGCCTTATTGGTCTGTAAATGTCCGATTAAATGCCAGGTCAATCCATTATCCGGAAAAGCCTCTAATTTTTGCATCGCTTCCTGGACACGGTTTTCACCGACATCGGTCACACCGCACCGGGCGGCCTCTTCCATCATCTCTACGGGATGATTCTTCGTCACTGCAACAAGCGTAATTTTGTCAGTTCTGCCGACACGGGCAGCTGCATCAGCAATTTTCTTGTGTACTGCCTCAAGATTTTCCTTAATCAAGCCTATCCCTCCGTCGTGCATGCAATTACATGTATTTATAAAACATTACACTTCTTTTATTATATATAGTTAGTCCTATAAAAGCTAGTCATATTTAAAAATTTATTCATCTGCTTTTACAAAATCGCAAAGGCGCCCATGCGGCCTGTATGACCGCCGTCACGGCGATACGAAAAGAACCGGTCGTCGCGGTCAAAGACACAGCTTTCCGTCGTCTCGATATGCTCCGGAATTAAGCCGGCATCGGTCAAGAGAAGATGATTGGCCTTCCATAAATCGACTCGCCAGGTTCCTTCATGCTGAACTGCACACTCGCCATAAGCCGGCCCCAGATGCCGAAAAGTCATAGCGGTATCTTCACTGACTTCAAAATGCGCTTTTGAAATAGACGGTCCGATATAGGCCAATATATCTTTCGGTTTGGAACCATAGGCCAGCTGCATGGCCAGCACGGTTTTAGCCGCCAGCCTCTGCGCCGTCCCTCGCCAACCATCATGAACGACGGCACAGACTCTTTTTACCGGATCAAACAATATAACCGGCACGCAGTCGGCAATACACATCATGAGCGGCACGCCGGGAATATTCGTCATGAGGGAGTCCGTATGGGGAAAGGCATCGCCATAGCTTCCGGCACCGCGGCCGATTTCAGTCGGGCCGACAGCGACGATATGATCCTCATGGGTCTGCCGGGCCGTCGTCAGCTGCTGCAGGTCACAGCCCAAAAGGGCACAGAGACGCCGCCTGTTTTCGAGGACATCCTGCGTCCGGTCCTCGACGTGAAGGCCTAAATTGAGGGATAGAAAGGGGCCTTCACTGACGCCGCCGCTGCGGCCGGTCACACCGTGACGCAGCCCGGCATCAGCCAATAACGTGCTTTCTTCCCAACCAATTCCGTTTTCATGTTCTACCCACTTAGTCATCTTAGCCTCCACAAATATGACAGCGGCGGCAGCCGTCAAAACACGGCAAGGTATAGTCGCCGGCTTCAGCCTTCTTTAATTCATCGGTCAGATACGTCGGTACCAACCCGGGATCGAGGGTATCCCAAGGAAGGACCGCATCGAGGGGCCGCTGGTCATATAAAAATCCGTCAATATTAAAATGAAGCTCTTTCGCTGCTCTTTTCCAGCCCTTGACGCCGCCGTATTCACAAGCTTTAGCCAGAACCTGACCGACGCGCCGATCGCCGCGGGACAGGACGCCTTGGATATAAGCGGACCGTAGGGGCTCGATGAGCAGCTCGATCTGTTTATCTTTTAAGGACTTCTTTAAAAAGGCCAGCCTTTTTTCGACGACTTTCTTGTCGGTCATGGCCATCCACTGAAACGGCGTCAGCGGTTTGGGGATAAAGGGATTGATGCTTAAGGTAATACGGCTCGTATTGCCGATGACCTTCATATGCTCTTGGACCCGGCGGGTCATGTCGACGATGCCTTCAATATCGGCATCGGTTTCCATCGGCAGGCCGACCATGATGTACATGCGCACGTGACGGATTCCGGCTTCCGTTGCAAGGTCGATGGATTTCAGCAGATGTTCTTCCGTGATGCCCTTATTGATGATATCCCGCATCCGTTTACTGCCCGCTTCCGGTGCCAGGGTAATCGTCTTTTGGCCGCTCTCGGCCAGTCCTTTTACAATGGTCGGTGTAATCGAATCGGCCCGCAAAGAGGCACAGGAAAAGCCCATACCTTGGTTACGGATAAAGGTGACTAATTCGTCAATATAAGGATAATCTGAAATAGCGGCCCCCATGAGGCCGATTTTCTTTCCCAATTCTTTGCCGCGGAGAACGGCTGATTTGACGTATTCCAAGGGACGAACACGAGGTCTGCGGTAGCAGTACCCGGCCATACAGAAGCGGCAGTGACGGCCGCAGCCCCTGGCGATTTCAATGAGATACATGGCACCGAATTCCGTATTCGGCGTGGCAATGACCGTTTCTGCCGGCTGGGTCAGTTCCCGCCATTGCCGTTCCACCTTCGCCGGAATCCCTTCTTCCGGGACGATTCGCAGGAGATGGCCGTCTTCGTCGTATTCATGTCGGTATAAGGACGGTACATAGACGCCCGGCACGTGCTGAGCCAAGTAGCGCAAGAGGTCATGACGCCCTAAATGCTGCTCCTTTGCTTTTCCATAGGCATCGAGGAAGGCATGAATAAAGCCTTCCCCTTCACCGACCAGGACGACATCGATAAAGGGTGATAAGGGTTCGGGATTAAAAAAGGCCACCGGGCCGCCCATGACGACCAGCGTATCGTCATCTCCGCGATCAGATGCTAAAACAGGGATACGCCCCATCTCCAAAATAGAAGGCACGTTGAAATAGTCCATTTCAAAACTGACGGAAAAACCCAGAATTTCAAAATCGAAGAGGGGCCGTCTGTTTTCTAAAGACACCAGGGGTTCCCCCGTTTTTTCAAAGACTTTCATCAAGTCTTTATCGGGCAGGAAGGCTCTCTCACAGAGCCAGTCTTCGCGGCCGTTTACTTCGCGGTAAATAATCTGCATCCCCAAATTACTCATGGCTACGTCATACGTATTGGGATAGCAAATGGCCATAGCCCGCCGCGTCCCAAAGGGATAGACGACGGCACCGGTTTCCTGACTCACCAGTTCATCCAGTGCCTTCTCTATTTGCCAGCTCATCGACATTCCCCCTTTATACGGCAAAAGCTCCCCGGCTAAGGGAGCTTTCCGTGCAACTCCTTCGAGATTCACCAAGTCGCCTGCAGGAGACGGCTCTCATCTTAGGTATCCTATATTGTATCACAGATTGTGTCAATGAGCCAACAGCCAATCGAATCGTCAATCCCAAACATTGCTCTAAAGGGAACATCGTGCTATCTTATAAAAGACATAGATTAGTGTATTTTATAAAATGGATAATAAGGAGAATCTCATGGAAAAAATTATCTTCATCGCCCTCGGCGGCGGCATCGGTTCCGCCCTGCGCTACGGCATCACCCAACTGGCAACTCGTTACGGAGCCGTCAGCCTTCCCTACGGAACGATTCTGGCCAACACCATCGGGTCTTTTTGCATCGGCCTCCTCTTCGTATTCTTTACGCAGACGTCCGATCTCCCGCCGACGGTCAAGCTCTTTTTCGTAACCGGCATCCTCGGTGGTTTTACGACCTTTTCGACGTACAACATGGAACTATTGATCCTCGTCCGCACCGGCGACCTAATGTCGGCAGCGGCCTATTTTTCACTCAACGTCATCGGCGGCTTCCTCTGCTGCTGGCTCGGATTTGCCGTCGGCAACGCCTTCTGGCAGTAGCCCTTTAATGCTGGGCCGGAGCGCTGACCTTTTCAGCCAGCCCTTCCGTTGAAATGGCTTTCTTCGAGACCAGGCTGATACCGCAGAAGGTCACACTGCAAACGATCCATTCAGCATAAATGACATGGGGCAGAATCCGAACCGCGGGAATGACCATCCAGGCAATGAGGACGATGATTGAAGCCATGATCGTATAGAAGGCCGCCTGGCGCGAGCAGTAAGCCGGCGCATACATCGTCATGAGGACGATGACGGCAAAAGCGGTCATGAGTGACAAGCCTGCCATGAGCGTCGAAATGATGCCGCTGATGGTAAGGGCAAAGC
Organism: Megasphaera massiliensis; assembly: GCF_000455225.1. Taxonomy (GTDB): domain Bacteria; phylum Bacillota; class Negativicutes; order Veillonellales; family Megasphaeraceae; genus Megasphaera; species Megasphaera massiliensis. Next base: position 259,120 of record NZ_HF954559.1, on the reverse strand, counting down.
CCAGCGTAAGGATTCCTAACAGGAGTACCGAAATACGGGTGACGGCCATGTACTTCTTATCCGACATCTGCGGATCAATGAACTGCTTATGAATATCGTGAGAATACAGCGTCGCTGCCGATAAGAGCAAATTGCAGGCCGTGCTGACGTCAGCGGCCCACAAAGAAGCCAAGGTAATCCCGGCAATCCAAGGATTAAGCGACATGATGAGCTGCGGCAAGGCCGTTGTCGGTGAAATAGAAGGATACATTTCTGATGCAATGACGCCGAGCAAGGCCGCTACGAAACCGACGGGCAGCATGACCAGGCCGCCGATGACAAAGCCTTTGCGGGCCGTCTGCACATCTTTGGCACCCAGCGAAATCTGGATGATGGCCTGAAGGGAAATATTGACCGTAATCAAGACGACGATCCAGGTGACAATCGTCATCGGTCCCACGCCGCTGAAGAAATCCATGGACGTCATGGACGGTGCTTGGATGGCTACGACATCGATGCCGCCGGCCATCGCCACGATGAGGAAGGCCGCAACAGTAATGCCGACGTACTGCAAAGTTACGTTAAGGATATTAGACTGACTGGCCGACCACATGCCGCCGATAAGGGTAATCCCGATGAATACGACGGCACTGGTGAACATCCCCGTAACCGGCGTGAAAATATCCGGCATGAGGGCTGCCAGGACGGCGCCGCCGGCTACGTACTGAAGACTCATGACGACGAGCTGTACCAAAACCTGGCAGGCAATGCCGGCCACCATGCTGCGGCGGTCATAATACCGTTCAAGGAGTTCCGGAACGGTCGTAATATTGAGACGGCGATACTTCTTGGCGACCGTCAATCCCATGACAATGGCACCGATCCCCCAGGCTGCCGTATACCAGCCGGCGGACAAGCCGACTTTATAAGCCTGTTCGGCAACGCCGATCGTCGAGGCACCGCCGACGGCAAGGCCGACGATGGATACCATAATAAGAGGCGTCGTAAGTTTGCGGCCGGCCAATACATAGGCTTCGGCAGAATCCGCAGCCCGCCGCTTCACATACCAGCTGATGCCGAAAAGTACGCCGATATAAGCTAAAATAATAACGATTTGAATTCCTGTTGTTCCCATCATAAAAACTCCTCTCTTCCTAATTTCCCGAAAAAAAAATCGCCCCTAAAAAGGGACGACGACGTCGCGGTACCACCCAATTTATCGATAGAACAAAAAAAGGGTGGCACCCAGGGACGGAAAAATCCGCGGTACCACCCTATTTATCTTGAATCGATCAACTCATGGCCGTATAACGGCAGCCGCCCCGGTACAGCCTACTACAGTTCAGCCGTACAGTTCAGGAATGAACTTCAGACCTCATCGCCTGTACCCTCACACCACCCGGATACTCTCTGAAAAGTTTAAAGGCCTTACTTTTTTCCGTCACAACTGTTATCAGGAAATTAATTGTTGATAATGATTATACCGGAAAATAAATGAAAGTCAAGAGAATATTTTCATAAAAACCGACGAAAACCACGTAAAACGTCGTACTAATCCGGTAATACCTGCGATTTCAAGATTAAAACGATTTCTGTATTCTTATGCGACTTATAATGATAGCGGAATAATTTCCCGATTAAAGGCAGG
>NZ_HF954559.1:216802-257105 GCF_000455225.1 Megasphaera massiliensis | reverse complement strand
GGTCTGCCAAAATCGGGACTTTTCGAAAATGCTCAAGGTCTTCACGGCGAATGAGGCCGCCGATAACGAGAGGCTGGCCTTCCTGCAGGCGCACCGTCGTCCGAGCCTGACGGGTCGCAATACGGTAAGCCTTCAGTTCGGGGACAAAAACCGGCGTGCTGACTTCGGCAAATAAATCCGCCGTCACCGAATTATCCGGATGAACTTGAGGGGTATAAGTCAATTTAATGCCTGCATCTTCATAGGTCGTACTAATAGCCGTCTCCTGTCCGGACCGATGCTCGGTCTGAACGGGAATCTTATCGCCAATGAGGATATGAGCTTCTCTGCCATTGCTGGCTACAATATGGGGCCGGGCTAAGATTTTCGCCTTACCGCGTTCTTCTAAGGCATGAATCGTCCCAGACAGAGAAAAAATACTGTGAGCGGCGCCGCCTTCCACGGTCGACCAATTGTACTCGATACCGGTCTGCTTCAACAGGCTGTCATCGATGGAAGCGATTTCAACAGACACATCGACTTGCCGCGGCGGCACATCGAGTCGCTTGACCAAGGCCTGTACAGCCGCCTGAGTCTGTGCGGTTCCGCCGACGACCACCGTATTCGTATCGCCGTGCCAGCGTACGTCGGCTTCAGGGACGGCTGCCTCAACAGCTTCCTTTACCGCTTCCGGATCGGCATAGCGGAGCCGCCATGTATGAAACGTTTTTACACGCTTTCCGGTATGAGGACCGGTAATCGTCCGTATCGGCCCGGAGGCATCGTAATAGAGACCTTTACTGTCCGCAATCGCCTGCAGGGCCTCTTCGACGGTAATATCCCGCAGGGTCATCGTGAGTGTGCCTTCTACACTGTCATCGACGATAAGATTCATCTGTCCCGACCGTGCCAGTCCTTCGAGAACGGTCCGAACAGGGACATCCCTCACCTGAATATCGATGGCAGCCGCCTGAATGGGCAGGAAACAACAGACAGCTGCCGCCCAGGCTTTGGTATAAAACTTCATGACACTTCCTTTCTCCCCCTCACAAGCGAATCTCCCAAAGTTTTCCGTCACGCATAAGCCCTACAGCTTGGCGGTTGATATAAGCAATATACCAGCCCTGCCAGGATTCTCCGGCAGCGCAGGCAGCCGACTGGCCCTGCCACTGCAACAGGACCAGGTGATCCTTCCCTTGATGAATCGACCCGCCAACGGTGGGCAAGGTCCATTGCGGCTGAACGGATTCCGTTGTCTTTACCGATTTCGCAGTCGGTGACATATCGGGTCCCCCTTTTGGTTCCGCGGCGACAGCTTTCTTCGGCAAACTGCCGCCAAATAAATCAGGCAGGGGCTTATACTGTATCGCCGGCCTTACGTCGTAGACGAGGCTTCCTTCAGCCTCCTTCTCCGGCGTATCAAAAACGGGATGCTTCTCAGCTTGCTGCTGAGAGGCATCCCGTTTCATGTTTACTTGTCCCTGGGGCTCTTCCCACCAAAACCAAACAGCGCCAAGGCAGACAAGTATCCCCACATAGGGAAGCCAAGTCTTGCGACGTTGAACGATACCGTTCCCCACCTTTTGCAGGACCGATAAACCCCTATTTTTTATCGCCATACCCCTGCGGATGGTGTTGATGCCAATGCCAGGCATCGGCTATAATTTGTTCTACTTTACTGTGTGTCGGCTGCCAGCCTGTGATGCGGCGGATTTTTTCCGATCCGGCAATGAGCACAGCCGGATCGCCGGCACGACGCGGTGCTTCTTCCACGTTAAAATCACGACCTGTAACCTTTTTGGCGGCTTCAATCATTTCCCGGACGCTGAAGCCGTTCTGAGAGCCCAAATTAAAGTACTGCGACTCGCCGCCTTCCGACAAGTAGCGAAGGACGCGTACGTGGGCATCCGCCAGATCCGTGACGTGGATATAATCACGAACACAAGTCCCGTCCGGCGTCGGATAGTCTGTGCCGAAAATTTTAATGCTGTCACGCTGTCCCAAAGCGGTCTGCAAAATCAAAGGAATGAGGTGCGTTTCCGGTGTATGATCTTCCCCGATGGCACCACTGCCATCAGCTCCTGCAGCATTAAAGTAGCGAAGAGCTACATAGTGCAGACCGTAAGCACGGCTGAACTGAGCCAACATCATTTCAATCATGAGCTTGGTCTGTCCATAGACATTGGTCGGCTGGTAGGGCATATCTTCCGTAATCGGCGTCTTTTCCGGTTCGCCATAAACAGCCGCCGTCGACGAAAAGACGAAGTATTTGACCTTGGCCTGACGGACAGCTTCAAGGAGGCAATATGAGCCTACGACATTATTATCGTAATAAATGGTCGGATTTTCCATCGATTCGCCAACCTGGCTATGGGCCGCAAAATGCATGACGGCATCGATGTTCATGTCTTCAAGAATCCGGCGTACGCCATCAATATCGTGGATGTCGACGACGTAAAAGGGAATCTCTTCCGGGACGGCTGCCCGATGGCCGCGGGACAGGTTGTCAATGACGACGACCTTATGGCCTTCTTGAAGCAGGGCCTTCACCGTATGGCTGCCGATATAGCCGGCACCGCCGGTAACTAATACATTCATAGCTTAACCTTCCTGCAGTTTTTTCAGGCGGCCGCCGAGGAATTTCTTGTATACTTCGACGCCGGGCTGATTGAAGGCATCGACGTTGGCAAATTCGCCTTCATAAGCAATGGACAGGCAGAGCATGAACATCAATTCGCCCAAATGATACGGAGTGATGGCCGGCATGATGTAGTTGGCACTGGGACGGCCGTCACCGGCAAGGGCTTCAGCATTAGAGCTGCGAGCAGCTTCTAAGATCTGACTGAGAGGCAAACCGCTGAAAGCGGCCAATTTCGGATATTCATCGTACAGATGAGGTACCGTAACGTCATCGGGCCAGTTTTCGACAGAGACGAACTGGACGACTTTATCCTGCGGGCCTTCCTGATGTTCCTGGGTCTGCGCATGCATGTCCGTCGTACCGACAGCCACGATCGGCGTACGGCCATAGTTGACGACATTGCCCTGTTTGTCAAGGCGCTTGCCGAGGGATTCAGCCAAGAGCTGAATATACCATTCTGACAAGGATTTCAAGCTGTCGGCATAGGGCATGAGAACTTCCAGGCTGCGGCCATGATTTTTACCGGCCAGGAATTTAAGGACACTATTGAGAAGGGCCGGATTTTTCCAAATATCCGGATTCTGGCAAGCGTGATCCATATCACGGGCACCGTCAAGGAACTGACGGATGCTGAAACCGGTCAAGGCGCCTACGATGAGACCGACTTCAGAAAAGACACTGAATCGTCCGCCAATGCCATCGGGAACGTAGAAAATAGGCCAGCCCGATTTTTTAGCCAGACCGTGAAGCAGCGTTTCTTTATCGCCGCCGTCGTGAGGGTCCGTAACGGCTACGGTTTCCAGGGCAATGCCGGCGTCGCTCATAGCTTCTTTCAAGACCATGTAGTTCGACATCGGTTCGATTGTCGAGCCCGATTTAGAAATGACAACGGCCATTACCGTATAGTTCGGCTTCGTCTGGCTGTCATTTTTCAAGAATTGAATAAGGCCTGCCATTTTATGAGAGTCAACATTATTGCCGGCAAAGAAGGCTTTCGGGAAGCCATTGCGTTCTTCCGTGCTCTTTAAATTCCAAAATTCACCGCACTGAACGTCAAACAAAACTTTCCCGCCCAAATAGGAACCGCCAATCCCTAAGAATACGACGGCATCGACGCGGTTGCGCGTCGTCCGAGCCAATTCTTCAAGGGCAAAAATACGTTCCGGGCTGTTGATGTTGCCATCTTCAATATACGGCAGCTGCGTAAAAAGAACGGCTTCCGGTTCTCCGTCTTTGGAGAGATGTCCCGGCATGGTGCCGTTCTTGCGCATGTTCATCACCGCTTCATGAGCCTTGGTATAGACCGGTGAAAAGTCCTTTACCTCTGCTTCCGTGACGGCCTGAGGGCCATAAAGGTTGGTTACGTCAAAAGTAAAGCCTGAACGTAATTTTAATTGTGTCATGTTCACTTCACTACCTTTCGATAGAATAATGTCTTATTCACGTATGAAATCATTATAGCACAGAACGGGTATACTATGCCACCTGCGGGGCACTGAATGCCCCATGTAAACCAAAAGCCCCTGTACGGGGCTTTAAAGACAGCACGATGTTCTGCTTAGAACCGCAGCATCGATTGAAGGAAGCTTTGTGTCCGTTCATTTTGCGGATGTTCAAAGACGTCTTCCGGTTTACCTTGTTCTTGAATAATGCCGTCAGCCATAAAAATAACCCGGTCGGCCACTTCTTTGGCAAAAGCCATTTCATGGGTTACGATGATCATGGTCATGTTTTCATCAGCCAACTGCTGTATCGTGCGCAGAACTTCACCGGTCAATTCCGGATCAAGGGCACTGGTCGGTTCGTCAAAGAGCATGATATCCGGGTCCATCGCCAAAGAGCGGGCAATGGCCACACGCTGCTGCTGACCGCCGGAAAGGCGTGACGGATAGGTGTCTCTTTTTTCCCACAAGCCGACCTTTTTAAGCAGTTCCTCGGCCTGAGGCATGATTTCTTCGGTCTTCATCTTCTTGACGACGCGAGGCGCTTCCAAGATGTTATCCAACACCGTCATATGCGGAAACAAGTTGAAGTGCTGAAAGCACATGCCCATGCGGCGGCAGATAGCCCGAACGTCGGGAGCCGGCGCATAGACGGCACGCTGGCTCCCGGCAGGCGTACTGGCCATGGTCTTACCGTCGACGACGATAGAGCCGCTGTTGATGGTTTCCAACTGGCAAAGGCATCTCAGAAAGGTACTCTTCCCGCTTCCTGACGGGCCGATGATAGAAACGACTTCCCCCGCTTCTACATGGAGGGAGACGTCTTTTAATACTTCCAAATTCCCGAAACTCTTTCGGATATGGTCCATTTCAATAAAACTCATGACAAGACGTCCTCCTTATTCATCATAGACGGCGTAGCGTTTTTCCAGATAACCGAAAATTTTGGTCAGGATAAACGTAAAGAATAAATAGAATACAGCAGCAACTAAAAAGGCCGTCGTATCGAAATCGCGCTGAACGATGGACCGCGTAATGCGCAGGATGTCGTTCATGGCCAGGATGTAGACGAGGGACGTATCTTTGAGCAGGTTAATCGTTTCATTGGACACTGGCGGCAAAACCCGTTTTACGACCTGAGGCAGGATAATGCGGCGCATGGTCTGAATATAGGTCATCCCCAGGACTTTGGCTCCTTCATACTGGCCGCGGTCGATGGACTGGATGCCGCCGCGGAAGATTTCGGCAAAGTAAGCGGCATAGTTAAAGACGAAGGCGATGATGGCCGCCGGAAAGGCCGGCAGGGTAAAGCCGTCGATGATAAAGGGCAGTCCGTAATAGATGAACAAGATCTGCAGCATCAGCGGCGTACCACGCATGACATAAATATAGGCATACATGGTCTTTCGCAAGATGGCTATCTTAGAAATGCGGCCAACGGCCATGAGGATACCCAAGGGCAGACTCAAGACGATGGTAATAACAAAAATTTGCAGTGTAATTTTCAGGCCTGCTGCGACGGCAGGCACAATCTGAATTAAATAATCCATGCTGGCTCCTTTTTCAGGCACGGCGATTCACACAGGCAGTGTGCAACACGGAAAAACAACCTCTCCGTCCATGCCGGGGACCTCTCCACGACGGGGAGCTGTCAGCGTCATCTGACCGAAAGGTTGTTTTTCGTACATCTTTCCCGATTACCGTACTTTTATGGTAATATCTTCGTTAAACCACTTCTGGGACAACTTAGTCATTGTACCATCTTCACTCATCTGTTTCAAGACATCATTGAGTTTATCCCGCAGCAGATTGTCATCTTTACGCAGGCCGACGCCGAATTGTTCGTCACCCATTTTGTCATCAATGACTTTAAACTGACCCGGCTTCTTGGTCATATAATACCGGCCTACAACACTGTCGACGAGGACACCGTCAATGCGGCCGATTTCAAGGTCCATAAATGCATTGACGAAATCGCCGTATTTCTTAACTTCGGACAAGGATTTCTGGAAGTCCATGTTCTTTTCCAAGGCATTGATGGAGCTGCTGCCTTCCTGAGTCCCTAAGATTTTGCCGGCCAGGCCTTCACGATTGGTAATCGGCGAATCGGTCCGAACGACGAGAAGCTGCTGATTGTGCATATAAGGCTTAGAAAAGGCAATTTGCTGAGCCCGTTCGTCGGTAATGGTCAGGCCGTTCCACAAGAGGTCGACTTGCTTACTCTTAAGAGCTGCTTCCTTGCTATCCCAGTCGATCGGTTTAAATTCAACGGGGACGCCGAGGCGTTTAGACGCTTCCTGAGCCAAGTCAATATCGAAACCGACGAGGTTGCCGCTTTCATCACGGAAACCCATAGGCGGGAAGTTATCATCGAGGCCGATGACGATTTTATCCGGCAGTTTCTGCTCTGCCTGGCTGCTGTTATCCGTACCGCAGCCAACGAGTAATGCAGCCGCTGCTGCCGTTAACGCACCGGCAGCCAATATTTTTTTCCAATTCATGTAAATTCCTCCTTACAGAGTAACATAACGATTAAAGGCTGTCAGAAACTCCCTTCCCGGCCCTCCATCCGAAAGCCTGTGAGTTTCCCTTACTAATCCATCATGGGCGGTGTAATTACAAAGGACAGACCGTCTCCTGATGTATATGACATATTTTACTTTATTTCGTTAAAAAGATAAAGGGTTTTAATCATGAAAAATCAGCATGTTTCCATGCTGATCAATGCATATTCCGAATAAATTGCCCTTTACACCTCATCATCGTCCTTATCCTGCATATCCTTGATGGTGTCGATGATCTGCTGTTTGCTCTTTTTCGACAGAAACTGGAGACGGACGGGAAGTACGACGAGTCCCCCTTCTTCGGCTTGCCCCAACTGGATTTCCTGCCACGTATCGCCGATAACAAAGATATCCTTATACGGAAGGAATACCAGACTGCGATCGGTATGAAACTGGTCATCATAAAATTCGTGAAGCGACCGGAACTGCCGGCGGACAATAATGCCCTTTTCCGCCACGTAGCACATGACGTCGCTTTGCCGGTGGATGCGCCACAGACAAAAGGCAAGAACGGCCCAGTTATCGAGATGTTCGACGAGGCGTGTTTCCCCCATCATAAGCCAGAAAAAGTAAATGGCCACTAAGAGAAACAAGATTTTCATAAATCCGGAAAACCATTTTGAATTTTCATAAGTCGCCGTAATAGGGCCGCAGCGAAACTGTTTTTCCAGGTCTTTTTTTTCCATGGCCACGCCTCCTTCAACGACAAGCGGCGGCAAAGCTATTTACGCAGCTTTTTACTGGTCTTGGGAGCCGTTTTAATGACGACGTTGCGGCCATCCTTCACGACTTCCAGGGAGATATCACCGACACCGTCTTTAAAATAGGCCATCTTGATATCGAGGAGGATGGAACCTACTTTTTCCTGAAGGTCATCGGTAAAGAACTGACGGCGAAAATCGCCGGCCGTCTGTTTCTTATCTGATTTTCGGACAGGTTGACGGCGAGGGCTGGCGTCATCATCTTCCCACCCCGTCGTTTCAAAGGTATCTTCTTCCTGAACCCCTTTGAACATATCTTCAATTGAACGATTCTTAGGAATCTTATGTTTTGCCAAGGTCAATCACCTATTCCTTTTCCATTTTATCCGACTTTTCCGACGCTTCATGCATACTGTTCAGCGTGATGCTGTTGAAGTCTTCCGGTGTCCGATAGGTAGCAATTTTCTTAAAGCCTACGCCCAAACGGCCCCGATAAGCGGCAATGACTTTGTCGTCACGGTTCATTTCAGCGATGTAAATTTCCTGGCCGTCAAGACCGATGAGCCTGAAATTACCGCTCGGCGAAATTTCGCGCCAGCTGCTGGTAGCCCCGTCGAGCATGTACACGACACCGGTCCGGAGGTTATCGTAGAAGAAGGTATCCGAATCGTAGAAGACGGCGATGCGGCCGATATTTTCAGCCTGGACGTGAATACGCCGCGTATCGTAGTTAGCATCGGTTCGATAAATGCGATAACGATCTTCTCCAACTTCGAGTTTCATGTAAACGACATTGGTCGCCGTCGAATAAGCGACGTCGACGATTTTGCTGTCTGCCGGTGCATCTTCAATGGGCGTATCTAACTCCCGGTCCGGATAGATTGGATTGTACTGGGCAATGTAGACACCGTATTCCCCGGTCTTATTGTCGCGGCCATAGGTCGCAAAAATAGCCAGGTTACGGTCCGGAAGCCATTCAAAGAAAGAGACGTTGCGGCCGTGCAGATTGATGCGTTGGGGATCGTTCTTTTTCCCGGCTTCATAGATGGTAACCTGATCATCGAGAATAGTCGCCATGAAGCGCTTATCATAAGAATAGAAGCTGCGGCCGTTCGTTTCTGTACCGTCTCCCATGGCCTCCTGCTGAGTCGTCCCGCCGATTTGGAAATCCGACGTCGGCGCAAACAAGACCTGGTCTAAATAAATATAAATGCCGGCCTGGACGGCAATACCAAGCACAAAGACGCCAATAAACTTTCGAAATTTCATAGCCTGTCCTCCTACTTGACGACGAACGCCGTCGGAATCATGCGTTCACCCAAGAGGTCCGCCGGTTTGTTGATGACTTTTCCATTGTAATACAACGTCGAACTGGATCCGCCATCGAGGTTGGCTGCAATGACGGCCCCTTCTTCATACATGATATTCTGAAGGTCACGCAGGGTCGCTCCGACAGAATATCCGGGCTGACGACCGTCAATGACCAGAAGCAGTACGGTGCCGTCCTTACGCTGGCCAATGGCCGTGCGCGGCCCGACGCCCCAACCGCCATCGCCATTGGTAATCATCTTTTCCCCGTTGACGATAAGCGCCGGTCCGAAGGAGATACCTTCGACGACGTCCTTTTCTCGCAGTTCGGCTTTAGAATAGTTCCCGACGATGAGGTTGCCGCCGGAAGTAAAGCCGACAAATTCATTTGTTTCATCGTCAGAAGAGTTCTGACCGAGGAGATATTTTCCATCGTGAATAATGAAGCCGTAAGGCTGACGACCCGTTCCGGTCCCATTGGCATCATAGAATCCGCCGGCATTGATAGCCGCTACGGCACCGACGCGTTCGGCAATGCCGCTCGTCGTATCGCCTTTTTCATCCATATTCTCCGCCGTTGCAACCTGCAGGCGATGGGGATCGGGGACTTCCAGCAGGAAGCCCTTAAATCGGCTGGAATCGATATTTTTCAGGGTAAGTGTCGTATCCGTGCGAGCTTTGAAATTAAACAGCTCCTGCTTCGGCGTCGAGCTGATACCGCCTAAGATCTCATCAATTTCCTGCTGCGTAAAAAGCCACGTAATGTACTGCGGATGGCGGCTCTTCAAAATAGCGCCCACAACCGTCCGCTTCAAATTGTCGAAGGGTCCGAAGAGGACGACAAAAGGCGATGTCAGAGAGAAAAAAATGGCGATAAAGATAAAAAACTTACCGATTTCTTTTACGTGTTTCCTCATATGTAACCTCGAAAAAATAAAGTTAACGTTCTTCGTATTGCGGTGTTGTAACGCGCTGCTTGAAGTTTTCAATGTCGACAGCGTTGCCGATCCAAATCCGTTTGACGGCATACAGGTTATCCCCATATTTTGCCCAGCCCGGGTCCATGGTCACGGCCATTTTAATGCCGGCTGCTTTTAAGACCTCACCGGCTTCCCGGGTATAGCCGCCATAAGGGTAACAGAAGTATTCATTGGTAATACCGAGCTGTTCTTTTAACTCAGCCTGACTCTTTTTAATCTCGTCGGCAAAGGTGTTCCCCGTCATCTCCGTTGCCCGTTCATGACGATAGCTGTGCGACGCAATGGTAAGGCCTGAAGCCTGCATTTCTTTGACCTGCTGCCAATTGATGCGTGTCCCCTGGTCCGTGTCATAAGTCGGCACGAAAACCGTCCCGGCAAAACCGTATTCCTTTAAAATAGGCATGACGATACGGTACGTATCGGGATAGCCGTCATCAAAGGTAAGGACAACAGGCCGTACCGGCACCGGTTTGCCATGGGCCAAGTAGTCGTAAAGCTGATTCATGGTCAGGGGATGAAAATCGTTATCTTTCAAAAATTTCATCTGCTCCCGAAAGTGGGACTCCAACAGAACGGCGTCATTATCCGGAACGTCGCCGATCATATGGTACATCAGAACGGGAATCCCCTCTTTTGGTACAGCCATAGCAACTTCCTGCGACGGTTTCTTTTCCGCCGCAGGTGCATCGACCTTTTTATTGTCCAGTGCGCAGCCTGCCAGTATAAGGCAGCTCAACAGAGCCATACAGGCTAATTTCAAGATGCGCAAATCGTACAGCCCCTCTCATCAAGATCATTCATTGTCCCGCAAGGTTACTACGGGCAATTCATCATAGTGGCCGGCCAGGAACAGCCGGATATAACGTTCAGCATCGTCGCGGATATCACGCATCGCTTCAACGGAATGGAAGCTGACGCTCGGCGTCAATAAAAATTCCGGCCGGGCAATCATTTTGAGCAGCATCGGGCTCGGATGCTCTGTCGACAGGGCATCGAGGGCGGCACTGCGGATATGGCCGTCATCGACGGCATGGTACAGGGCCGCTTCATCAACTAAGCCGCCGCGGCAGCAGTTGACGAACATGGCACCTTTTTTCATAGCTTCGAATTGTTCATCTTGAAAAATGTAGCGTGTCGATTCGTTCAGCGGCATGTGCAGTGATACGACGTCGCTAGTCTGAAGAAGTTTATCAAAATCGACAGGGCGGACGCTGCTTTCCATCATGAATTTTTCACTGACGAAGGGATCGTAAGCCTGGATTTTGCATCCAAAGGCCTGCAATCTTGAAGCAACGGCACGGCCGACATGGCCAAACCCGACGAGACCAATAAGATTTTTACTGACCCGGTGAAGGGGCCAGGGAATAGAGCCGAATTCCCAACGGCTGTTGGTCCGGATATCACTCTGATATTCCGGCAGCTGTCGAATCAAAGCCAAGATCATAGCGCAGGCATGATCGGCAATGTCGTCGACACAATAGGAAGTATTATTGATGACCATGACGCCCTTTTCGTGCGCCGCTTTTATATCGACATTATCAGACCGAGTCGATAAGACGACAATGAGTTTCAAGTCATCCAGTTCCTCAAGAAGTGAAGCCGTAATCGGTTCGGCATGGCAGATAATAATCTCGGCATCATGCAGCCTGTCGGCTAATTCATCTTCATCTCCCGGAGGACAATATTCAACGCGCGCTACATCGCGCAGTCTCTCTCCAAAATCATCTTCATCCTGACGTCCTGTCAAAACACTTATGTGATACATTATCACAGCCCCTTTTCTATAACCAAAATCATTTAGACATAAAGATACATCTAATTATATACCATGTAATCGTCAATTATCAAGTATTCTCGCCGACCTTGACGGAGTTGTCAAAACTTTGATATAATATTTTCGTTATGGAAAGGTGTCCGAGTGGTTTAAGGAGCTAGTCTTGAAAACTAGTGATGCGGCAACGCACCGTGGGTTCGAATCCCACCCTTTCCGCCAATCACAAAAAGCAGGTTCCCAAAGGGACCTGCTTTTTTTATATACCTATATACTGTATCTGCATACTCGGCGAGGGTCTTCCTGCCTTACTTGCGATGGAAAAAGTGCGGCGAGTCGCCCCACTGACCGAACCCGATCGTATCGCCGACAGAAGCGACGCGGGCACTGATGCAGTTTTTGCACTGTTCCGGCACTTCATCGACACAAGGTTTATTATCATACAACAGGTACTGCGGGCGGAACTTGGGAACGGTGACAATCGGCATGAGCACGTTGGCTCCGGCCTTTAAGCCCAGTTCGCGTCCCAAGGGATGGAGAGCCTGCAGAGCCGTCGTCGCCGCAATGTTGACATCGGGCAAAAAGAGCCGGGTCACGGCAATCATCTTGAGTCCCATTTCCAGCCGCCGTTTCTGTTCTTCCTTGCTGTCCATTCCACTGGCAAGGACGGCTTTCCCGATGGGCGTATTATGGTGAACGACGTAAGGCCCCATTCCGATCATATCGATATCCATATCGCGATAGAGCAGAATATCGTCTGCCAAGTCACCGATTGTTTGACCGGGAAGACCGATCATATCCCCCGTCCCGACCTGATAGCCGATGCGTCGCAGACTTTCAAGGCAAGCTTTGCGAACCTGCCATTTATGATGGCCGTCATCGGGATGAAGGGTCGCATAGAGAGCGGGATTACTGGTCTCGATGCGCAGCAAGTAGCGGTGAGCACCGGCTTCAAACCAGCGCCGATAGGTATCTTCCGTCTGTTCACCGACGCAGAGGGTCAGTCCCAACTTGCCGTCGCTCAGCTTTTTGATATCGCGAATCAAGCCTTCGACGTAATCGATAAAAGCCTCGTCTTGCCGTTCACCGGACTGAATCGTCAGCGATCCGTACTTATTTTCATAAGCCCAGCGAGCCATGGCCAAAATATCTTCCCGCGGGGTGTCGAAGCGTTCGACTTCGTCATTGCTCTTGCGGATGCCGCAGTACTTACAATCTTTAATGCAGTAGTTGGAAAACTCGATGAGTCCCCGATAGTAGACGACGCGGCCGACATTGGCAGCCTTGACGGCATAAGCCGCATCATACAAGGCCTGCAATTCGTCAGGTTCAGTCAGACTCAGCAGGGCGATTAAATCATCGCGGGTTTTCGGTGGTTTAATCTTCATCATAATATCTCCTTTCAGCGCCGCCAAAGGCAGCCCTTACGGACCAACGGAAGAAAGCCTTTTATCCTTCATTGGCCCAGTGGATTTTTTCAAAGAATAAGAATACACAGCTCATGATCATAGCCACGACCGTTGCCAAGCCCATGCCTTTAAGCTGGACCGGACCCAAGACAATCGTTGCGCCGCTGAGACCGGAAATCATGGTAACCGCCGTTAAAATAAGATTCTTCGAGCGCGTATAGTCGACCTTCTTTTCAACCAGCATGCGCAGCCCCGAAGCGGCGATGAAGCCGAATAAGAGGATGCAGACCCCGCCCATGACCGGAGTCGGAATGGCATGGATGAGAGCCGCAATCTTTCCGATGAAAGAAAAGAGGATGGCAAAAATAGCCGCGCCGCCGATGACCCAGGTACTGTATACGCCGGTAATCGCCATGACGCCCATATTTTCACCGTACGTCGTATTCGGTGTCGAACCGACCAGGCCCGAGAGGACATTCGATACGCCGTCCGCAAAGAGTGAGCGGTGAAGGCCGGGGTCGGTAATGAGGTCGCGGCCGACGATATCACTGGTGACAAAGAGATGGCCCAAATGTTCAGCCAGGACGACGAACAAGGCCGGCATGATCATCATGATGGCACTGATATTAAATTCCGGCTTATAGAACGTCGGCAAGGCAAACCAAGGTACTTCCTGAACGTGGGCCAAGTCGACGACCCCCATGAAGAAGGACAGGATATAACCGGCAATGACCCCGATAAGGATAGGGATGATGCCGATGAAGCCGCGGCCGAGGACGGTCGTCAAAATGGTGACGATGAGGGTAAAGGTCGAAATGATCATAGCCGTTTCATTGGACATGCCCTGGACTTCCCCCATATAGCCCGACATGTTCATGGCCAGCGGCGCCAATTCCAAACCGATGATGGCTACGATCGATCCCATGGCAGCCGGCGGGAACAAGATATCGATCCACTTCGTCCCCACCTTGTCGACGACAGCCGCCAAGATGATAAAGGACAGGCCGAAGACGATGAACCCCCCTTGGGCGTCGCCATAGGTCATGCCCGGCGTAGCCGTAACCGCCAGAACCGGTGAAATAAAGGCAAAGCTCGAGCCGAGGTAAGCCGGCAGCCGCCATTTACAAATGGTCAAATACAGTAAGGTACCGACGCCATTCATAAACAAAGCCGTTGCCGGATCGACATGAAGCAGAAACGGAACCAGTACGGTCGAACCAAACATGGCAAATAAATGCTGTAAACTCAAGGGAATGGTCGGCAGTAAGGGCAGCCGTTCTTCTACGTGTATAACCCGATGTTGTTGCATGCAATCTCCTCCCAAAAAAAGACAGGTTTCTTATGAAAAGCAATTTTTATAAGGAGCCACCCCTTAGAACGGCTCCTGTTCAACGTCAGCCAGACCGGCTTCGGCTTCACAGAAATTATCATAACTGATACGAAGCAAAAACGTAACCGAAATGATATTTAAGATAAGCGAAGATCCGCCGTAACTGATAAACGGTAAGGGAACGCCGACGACAGGAACGATGCCCGTGACCATGGCCATGTTGATGAGGCCCTGTCCGCAGAGGGAAAAGGTAATACCCAAGGCCAGGAAGGTTCCGAAACGGTCGCGGCAGCGGACAGCCGTTTTGACGCCGACCGACAGCAGGCTGCAAAACAAAAACAAGACGACGACAGCCCCGATAAGTCCCCATTCCTGGGCAATAACGGCAAAGGCAAAGTCCGTATGGGCTTCCGGCAGGTAATTGAACTTACTGATCCCGGTTCCCATCCCCTGTCCGAAGACACCGCCCGAACCGACGGCAATATAGCTTTGAACCGTCTGATAGCCGCTGCTCTGACTATAAGGCCAAGGGTCCCACCAGGTGATAATACGCATCATCTGATAAGAGTGGGCAAACAGATAGACGACCAAGGCCAAAACGGCGACGATACCGAGGGCAAAGGCAACACGCTGTTTCAAAGAAAACTTGGTGTGAATAACCGTAAGTTCGCAGCAAAAAAACATCATCAGTACGGGAAAAAATATGACGATAGCCGTCCCGGCATCAGGCTGCAGCAAGACTAAAAAGGAAAAAAAGAGGGTCGGGAAAAAGGCAAAAAGGCCGTATCGATTGAGGAATAAGGCAAAGAGCCGCTTCCCGAAGGGAACCTTTCTTTCCCATTTGTCGATAGGAAAGATATTCCGGAGGTGGAGGGACATCAATTCCTTATTTCCATGTCGTTCCAAATAAAAGGCAATGGCCGCGGCCATCGTGATGATCGCCGCTAACTTGGCAAACTCCGACGGCTGAAACGAAAAAGCACCGAATCCCAGCCAGCGACGGGCACCGTTTACCGTAATACCGACGAATTTAACGGCAATGAGGCAGATGATATTAATCAGGACAATCTTGCTGCACCAGCGGCGAATGAATTGATACCCCAATCGCCAAATGACCCAGGCAGCTGCAATGCCGCCGCCTAAAAAGCCCAGCTGCTTGATCAAATAACCGGACAAGGAGGCTCCTTCATCGAGGACAAAAGTCGAGCTGAGGATATTTTCCAGGCCAATGACTATCAAGAGGGATATGGACGCCAGCATCCAAAGGAGGTTACTCCTCCGGGCCTTCATTTCGGCATTCATCTTTTTCGACAACATGAGCTATCACTTCCTGTGGGCGTGTGGCAACACAATGAAAAATAGGCTGTCCCTTGGCACTGAATTTAGCCTCGTATTCGGTCATGGCTTCATTCAGTACTGAGCTGTTATGCAAATCATAGGTCACTTCCGACAAAGGCCATCCGCAGGCTTTAAATTCGTCGAGGGTAAAATCGAAGAGGCCGGCATTGTCGGACTTAAAGTAAATCTTACCGCCTTCTTTTAAGAGGCGGGCATAGCGGTTGAGAAAGCTGCGGTAGGTCAGGCGCCGTTTCGCATGGCGCTTCTTAGGCCAGGGATCGCAGAAATTGATGAAGAAGCGGTCGACTTCACCGGGTTCAAAAATATCTTCCAATCGGGCGACATCGAAGCGCAGGAGATGGACATTATCGACTTCAGCATCGGCACACTTCTTGCCGGCATAATAAAGGACTCCGGCCTGGATTTCAATGCCGATAAAGTTGACATCGCGGTGAATCTGAGCTAATTGAGAAATGAAGTTTCCCTTGCCGGTCCCAAGTTCTACCCACAGCGGCGCTTCCGGGGAGGCAAAGAGCGTATGCCACTTCCCCTTATACATTTGACAATCGTCGAGGTGGAGAAACTCACTGTACTCCTTAATGGCCTCGTCAATCCACGGTTTTCTTCGTAAACGCATGTATCCTCCTCGATTTCATAAATGGATTCATCGTACAAGAACCCTTCAGACCTGCTGCACAAGCCGGAAGGGTTCCTTAACAAACTGTATGATACTTTTTTTATTATAAAAAATGTCAGCCATCGTGTCAACAGAAAAAGCCGGACCCTTTTCGTTAAAAAGGGGTCCAGCCTTCAATGTCTTGAATCCCGAGGCCCGGAAGTTCCGAGAGGACGAGATGGTCTTTATCATAGGTAATACCGCCGTGAATGGGGTCTGCTGCCATGAGGTCGGCGGCGTCCAAATCATTCTTGGTAATAACGGCTGTCCCTGCCGATAAGGCTGCCGCTGCGGTGATACCGATTTTGCATTCCAACATGCAGCCCATCATGCACTCGACGCCGGCCGCTTCTGCCATGGCCGCGATTTTTGAAGCCGGGCCGAGGCCGCCGGCCTTCATGAGCTTGATATTGATGAGGTCGCAGGCCCGCATGGAAAGCAGGCGAAAAACATCGGTCGGACTGAAAGCCGATTCATCGGCCATGATGGGCGTATCGACATGATCCGTCACTTGTTTGAGGCCTTCAAAATCGGCTGCCCTTACAGGCTGTTCGATAAGTTCAATAGCAAGATTGGCATCTTCCATGGCGCGGATGAGGCGGATGGCTTCCTTAGGTTTCCAGCCCTGGTTGGCATCGAGGCGGATGGCAATGTCGTTACCGACAGCCTTGCGGATGGCTGCGACGCGCTCAAAGTCGACAGTACTGTCAATCCCTACTTTCAGCTTTACATGATGGTACCCGGCCTGAACGGCTTTTACCGCATCGGCTGCCATGACGTCCGGCGGATTGACGCTGATCGTAAGGTCTGAGGCAATACGTTGGCGGCGGCCGCCAAAGAAGCGATAGAGGGGCATGCCGTAGCGCTGTCCAAAGAGATCGTGGACAGCAATGTCAAGGGCTGCCTTGGCTGATGTATTGTGGACCATCGCCCTTTGAATCGTTTCTAAAATAAGGTCACGGTCATCGATATCCATGCCAGTCAGTTTAGGACCGATGACATTCTTTATGGCTCCGGCCACCGACTGATGACTATCGCCGGTGATGACGACCGTTGCCGGCGCATTGCCGTACCCGACATGGCCGTCATCGGTGTACACTTTTACGACTAAGTCTTCAGCGACATCGACGCGGCGCAAAGCCGTAATAAACGGTGTTTTTAAAGGAATGGCAATTTTCCCGATTTCGATTGCAGTAATTTTCATAAATAAGTCCTATACTAAAAAATCTAAAATAGCTTCGACGGTCGGCACGATATGCGGAACACCTTCTCGATCAAACATCGCCCTGGCGTCATCTCCATCGATGCCGGTCAAGGTCCCGATCATGACCGCCCCTAAGGCCTTGGCACACCAAACGTCGGCCAGGGAATCGCCGACGACATAATACGTTCCCTGTTTGAAATCATCCATGCGGCGTACATAGTCGCCGTAACGGGCCTTATCTTTGCCAAAGGCCCCCAGACAATAGACGAAAGGATTCGGTTTATCAAGCAATAAGTTCAACAGGCCTTCAGCTTCTTCGACGTCACTGTAGGTCGCCAGGTAATGCTCGTCGAATTCTTTCAGCCAGCCGTAGGTGCGGAAGGGAATTTCCATTTCCGCCCGCGACCGCCCGGTGGCGATGGCAATGGCGTAGCCTCGACGCTTGAGTTCTTGGAACATATGGCGGATGCCTTGGACCGTGCCCAGCGGTTCTTCTCGAGTCAAAAATCCCGATTTTCCCGGTGCATAGGCCTTTTTCCCATAGGTTTTTTCATAGAGTTCATCGCCAAAGTACCAATCCTGGAAGGTTTCAAAGGCCAGATTCCAAAGCGGCGAATGAAGAGGCGTCCACCGGCGCGTCCCCTCTCCTAAGGAAGCCGCAACGGCATCGCTCAGGTAAGTGAAGACGTCGTCCTTTCCGGCCTCATCGGGCACCGTTTCAACCAGCCGCTGATAAACGGCTTCAGCCGAAGGAACCGCACAGCCCCGGAGACGTCTGCCTAGGGATTGAATATCAGCCGGTGTCTCAAAGGCCATATTCAAGGCGTCGTGATGTGCGGTATACGATTCTAAAAGGAGCCACAGTGTGACGACGAGATGGGCGTGGACCATATCCCAGTTGCTGTTGACGCCGTGTTTTTTGAGCCACAGCAAGATGGCATCGTCCTTCCAAAAACGCCGGCGCAGACCGTCAATGGCTTCATCACTGAGGTCGGCTGTAATCGT
Organism: Megasphaera massiliensis; assembly: GCF_000455225.1. Taxonomy (GTDB): domain Bacteria; phylum Bacillota; class Negativicutes; order Veillonellales; family Megasphaeraceae; genus Megasphaera; species Megasphaera massiliensis. The sequence goes on along the minus strand of NZ_HF954559.1, from coordinate 238,757 downwards.
CTCCTGACCCAAATGCAAGTATTTTTCACTGTAATACCATTCCCAAAGGACCAGAGCTGATACGTCAAAATACCGTTTTTCGCTGAGTAAGACGCCGTCGACGTCAAAAATTACCTTCTTCATGGGACTCCCTTTTCTTAAAATGTCTTATCTAAATGGCCGACAGTCTTCTTATTGCCCTTGACGTGGGACCGTTCTTCCAATACCTTCATGACGTCATTGACAGTAACGCCCGTATCTTCCCACAAGACGGCCAGATGATACAATAAGTCAGCTGACTCCTTGCAGACTTCAAGCCGCAGGTTTTCGGCCGCCTCTGACGAATCATCGGCAACAGGGTCGGCATTCTTAGCCGCGATGATTACTTCTGCCGACTCTTCGCCGATTTTCTTGCAGATTTTATCGATGCCGGTTTGAAGCAGATACGACGTATACGATTTTTCCGTCGGATGAACCCGCTTATCGCTGATTTCCCGACTGAGGTCAGACAAGATGGACAGGCTTCCGGTGTAGCTTTTTTCCCATTCTGTCATGGACCGGAAGAAGCACGATTTATGGCCCGTATGGCAGGCTGCGCCGACTTGGTCGACAGTCAGCAAAATCGTATCGGCATCGCAGTCGACGGCGATGGAGCGGACATGCTGAAAATGGCCCGACGTTTCCCCCTTATGCCACAATTCATTTCGGCTGCGGCTGTAATACCAGGCGTCGCCGCTTTCAACAGTACGCCGGAGCGCTTCTTCATTCATATAAGCTACCATCAGGATTTTTCCGCTGCATCCTTCTTGAACGACGGCTGGAACCAATCCGGCGCCGTCAAATTTTATATCTTTCATCGATACACTATCCATTTATACTTCTGCCCCTCTCATGGGAATCCCCTGTTCCTGTAAATAAACTTTCAAATCGGGAATATCGATTTGTCCAAAGTGAAACACCGAAGCTGCCAAGGCTGCATCGACACCGGTATCGAAGACGTCTTTAAAATCCTGCATCGTGCCGGCCCCGCCGGAGGCAATGATCGGCACGGGAAGTTCAGAAGCCAAACGGCGGTTCAATTCCAAATCGAAACCGGCCTTTTCCCCGTCGGCATCCATGGAATTCATGCAGATTTCACCGGCCCCTAAAGCAACGCCCTGTTTGGCCCAAGCCATGGCGTCGATGCCGGTATTCTTACGTCCCCCTTCGACGTATACCTGCCAGCTGCCATGGTTGTCGCGCTTGGCATCGATAGACAAGACGACACACTGGCTGCCAAAACGCTGGGCAGCCTCGCGAATCAGTTCCGGCCGCCGAACAGCCGCCGAGTTGACCGATACCTTATCGGCACCGGCCCGCAAGACTTGGTGAAAGTCGTCGATACTGGCAATACCGCCGCCGATCGTAAAGGGGATAGTTATCGTTTCGGCCACGGCGCGAACGACGTCCAGGAAGATATGGCGTTTTTCATGGGTCGCCGTAATATCGTAAAAGACGAGTTCGTCTGCCAGCTGGTCTGAATAGAATTTCCCTAAGCTGACCGGATCGTCAACATCCTGCAGGTGCTTAAATTGCTTGCCCTTCACGACGCGGCCGTTCCGGACGTCAAGGCAGGGCACGATTCGTTTCGCCAACATCTTACATTCCCCCTAAACTTCGGATTTCCGCCATGGTAATTTTCCCCTCGTACAAGGCTTTCCCGGTAATGGCACCGTAGATGCCCATGGCCTTCAGTTTTTTTAAATCGTCGATGCTGCTCATGCCGCCGGAAGCGATAAGGCGAATATAAGGCAGCTGCTGGAGCTGACCAAGGACGGTAAAATTCGGTCCGGTCAGCATCCCATCACGACTGATATCGGTATAAATCAAGGTATTGATGCCCAGGTCCAGCATCGATTGGGCAAAAGGCAAAACGCGTTTATCGCTGCCGTCGACCCAACCGCGGGTGGCTACGACGTCTTCCTTGGCATCGATGGATACGGCCAGCATGGAGCCGTATTTTTTAGCCATGGCAGCCATAAAGTCCGGATCTTCGACGGCCTTAGAGCCGATGATGACCCGATTGACGCCGGCCTCTAGATAGGTTTCAATCGCTTCTTCACTGCGGATACCGCCGCCGACTTCGACGGGGATATCAACGGCTTCACAAATATCGCTGATAATAGAAGCGTTAGCGAGGCTCCCGGAAAAAGCGCCGTCAAGGTCGACGACGTGGAGAAAGAGAGCCCCTTCGTCAGCCCATTTAACAGCCGCTTCGACAGGATTGTCAAAATAGGTCGTACTGTCATCTTTTACGCCTTGGCGCAAGCGGACGGCGCGGCCGTTTTGGATATCAATAGCGGGAAATACAATCATGGTCTCATCCTTCCTGTTTCACATAATCGACGACATTTTGCAGGAGCTGCTGTCCTACGCGGCCGCTCTTTTCCGGATGGAATTGGAAGCCAAGGACGTTGTTGAGGCCGCAGATAGCCGGTACCGGTTCTCCGTAGTCGGCCGTGGCAATGACGTCAGGCGTCGCAGCCGGTGCTTTATGATACGAATGAACGAAATACACGTAAGGCTCTTTGGGAAGATTCTTTTTGAGCCAGTGGTCCTGACGAAATTCCAAGGCATTCCAGCCCATGTGCGGTACTTTCAATTTCGTGTGAAAGGGTACGATATCGCCGGGCAGAAAACCTAAGCCCTTATACGTTCCGCCTTCAAAACTCTGTTCAAATAAAAGCTGCATTCCCAAGCAGACACCCATGAAGAATTTTCCGGCTTTTACTTGTTCCTGTAGGAGAGGAATGAGGTCAAATTTTTCTAAGTTCCCGATGGCATCCCGAACGGCGCCGACACCGGGGAGTTCGATTAAATCAGCGTCACGGATGACGGAGGCATCGCGGGTAATGGCCGCTTCGATGCCGAGGCGCTTCCAAGCATGATAGACATTAGCCAGGTTTCCGACTTCATAGTCAATGACAGCAATCTTCATTCCAACACCCCTTTTGTCGATAAGACACTCGTTTCATCACCGTCCATGCGGACCGCTTCCTTTAAGGCGTGGCCTAAGGCTTTAAAGATCGATTCGACGATGTGATGGGCATTTACGCCGTATAAGTTAGTCACGTGAAGGTTCATGCGTCCGTGAACGGAAAGGGCGTAAAGAAATTCCCGGAGCATTTCCGTTTCAAAGGCACCGATTCGTTCGACCTTAAGGTTCACATCGTAAACGAGGTACGGTCGGCCGCTGAGATCGATGACGACCCTCGTCAGAGCCTCATCCATGGGGCAGTAGAACATACCGTAGCGGTGGATGCCTTTCTTATCACCGAGAGCCTTGGTCAAGGCGTCGCCAAAGACGATGGCCAAATCTTCCAAGACATGGTGGGTATCGACATCCAGGTCCCCATGGACGTGAAGGGTAATATCCATACCGCTGTGGCAGGCCAAGAGATTCATCATGTGGTCAAAAAATCCGATGCCCGTCGAACCGCCAAAGGTCCCGGAACCATCGATATTGAGGGATACGGCAATCTGCGTTTCTGCCGTCTCCCGTTCGATTTGAGCGCTACGCATGTTTTTTCACCTCTTTCGTAAGGACAGCGACGACTTTTTGGACGACGTCTTCTGTCGTAATCGTAATCCGCAGGCAGTCTTTGAGATTGTCCGCCTTATACGAGCGGACGGAAATATCGGCATCGCGCAAGGCCTTGTCCATGGCCGGTCCGTCAGGAACGCGAATGAGGACGAAGTTGGTCGCACTGGGATAGGCTGTGATTTCAGGCACAGCCTCTAAAGCTTTATAGAAGACGTCGCGGGCCGCCAGCGTCGGCGGGATATTATGAGCCAAAATGTCATCGGCGTATTCTAAAGCCGCCAAGGCCGCATTCTGAGAGAGGACATTCAGGTTATAGACAAGTTTCGTCAGCCCCAAGGCCTCGATGACGGATTTTTGAGCCACGCCGTAACCGACACGGCAGCCGGCCAACCCGAAAGCTTTGGACAAGGTCCGGATAACGATGAGGTTGTCGTATTGGGAAAGCTTGGTAATGATGCTGGGCACACCGGCAAATTCCAAGTAGGCTTCATCGATGACGACGGGGTTTTCCGAAGCCTGTAGCACGGCTTCTACATACGCCATTGGCAGCAGCTCACCCGTCGGATTGTTGGGATTGCAGAGAACGGTCACCTTGGGCTGCAGTTCCTTTACCTTTTCAAGGAATCCGTCACAATCTCTACGATAGCCGTCGAGGTCGGGAACAGTGACTACCTTAGCTCCGAGAACTTCGGCATCGAGACCGTATATATCGAAGGTCGGCGTGTGCGTAAGCAGGACATCTCCGGGATTTAAGAAGGTGTTCATGACCAGGCTGATGATTTCATCCCCGCCATTTCCGACCAGGACTTCTTCCGGACCACAGCCGACGTATTGAGCCAAGGCTTCTCGCAGTTCCCCGGCAAAGGGGTCCGGGTAATGGTAGGACGGCGTCTGTTTCATGCGTGCCAGGAAGGCTTCTGCGACCTGGGGAAAATCGAAGATATTATAAGGACTTTCATTGGCGTCAATGACGATTGATTCGTTTATTTTCGGTGCCGCATAGGGCTTAAAAGATTGTATGGTCTGACGAAGCCATTTATTGTTCATCGATTCTCCTCCTTACAGCCAGGCCGTGAGCCTGTAATCCTTCGACATTGGCAAAGCGGATGACCTTATCGGCTACGGCTTCAAAGGCTTCCTTATTATAGGACAAGAGACTGCTGCGCTTAACAAAATCATAGACGCCGAGGGGAGATGAAAAAGCAGCCGTTCCCATAGTCGGCAAGGTGTGATTAGGCCCTGCAAAGTAATCGCCTAAAGGTTCTGTCGTATAGGGCCCGATAAAGATGGCCCCGGCGTTGACGATTTTTTTCGCATAGTCTTCGGCATCAGGGAAGGCGATTTCCAAATGTTCCGGAGCAATGAGATTCATGATGTCGACGGCCTGATCTTTATCCTTAACGATAAAGAACTTGGCGTATTTTTCAATCGCTTCCGAAGCAATAGCCTTACGCGGCAGGTCTTCCAACTGACGTTTGATTTCGCGTTCTACTTCACTGGCAAGGGCTGCACTCGGCGTGACCAGGAATACAGCAGCCCGCCGATCGTGTTCAGCTTGGGCCAATAGGTCGGCCGCAATCCATACGGGATTGGCTTCGTGGTCTGCCAAGACGCCGACTTCACTGGGTCCGGCAATCATGTCGATACCGACCGTACCGAAGACCAACCGTTTCGCCATGGCTACATAGGCATTGCCCGGGCCGACGATTTTAAAGACCGGTGCAATGCTTTCCGTACCGTACGCAGCAGCGGCAATCCCCTGAGCCCCGCCGACCTTGTAAATTTCCGTAGCACCGGCGACGTGAGCCGCTGCCAAAATATACGGATTGACCGATCCGTCTTTAGCCGGCGGGGTAAAGACGGCAATGGACGGGACACCGGCGACGTGAGCCGGAATCGTATCCATGAGAACCGTTGACGGATAAGCAGCTGTCCCGCCGGGCACATAGACACCGACGCGCTGAATAGGTGTGAATTTCGCACCCAGGCGAACGCCGGGACGGAAGGTATCGAACCAAGTCTTTTCCACCTGCCGTTCATGATAAGCGCGGATATTAGCCGCCCCTTCTTCAAGGATACTCATAAAATCGGGACCGACGGCAGCGACGGCCCGGTCTATTTCTTCCGGCGTGACCAGGAAATCCTCGATGGCGACACCGTCAAATTTTTTTGTATACATACGAACAGCTGCGTCTCCGTCCTGTTCGACATTGGCTAAAATTTCTTCTACGGCCTTGCGGATATCTTCACTTTCGGCCTGATCGCGCCGAGTAATACGGCGAATATCACGCAAGGTCAACCCCTTGGCGGGTACATCTATCCATTCCATCCTGATTCCCCCTACTTATGCCTTTATGCTATGCTGACGGATGACGTCCATGAGCAGCTGAATATCACGGTACTTCATTTTAAACGAAACGGGGTTGCAGATCATGCGGGCACTGAAATCCATGAAATAATTCAAGACTTCCAGTCCATTCGCTTTCAGCGTGTTGCCCGTTTCAACAATATCGACGATGACGTCGGACAAACCGACAATAGGTGCCAATTCGACAGAGCCATTGAGTTTGATAATATCTACACTGTGATGATTGGCTTCAAAATAACTGCGCGCAATCCGCGGGTACTTAGTACCGATCGTAATTCTCCTGGTCATGTCAACTTTTTTCCCGGCAATGCCGGCGACAGCCATGCGGCAGCAGCCGATGCCGAGGTCCATAACTTCATAGACATCCGCTCCCGGAGCTTCTTCAAGGAGAACGTCTTTGCCGACGATGCCGACATCGGCCGCCCCTCGTTCGACATAGACCGCCACATCGGGCGATTTGACTAAAGTCACCTTGAGCTGTCCTTTGGCATCTTCAAAAATCAGCCGGCGGCTTTCTTCGGAATACGTCGGAAATTCATAGCCGCTGTCGGCCAGATATTTCATGACGGCTTTATGAATGCGGCCCTTAGCCAGGGCAATGTGAATGGCCATCTTACAACCTCCCCATCAATGTTTCCAGGTCTTCTGCCGTCAGGCACTGACCGTCTTTATAATACGAGCCGTTGCGGTATATGGCATGAATGCTGTAATCAGAACTATCGATAAATGACGAATCAGGATAGGCCGCAACGCGGAACCCTTTACTGCGCCAATTCATAAGGTCCCGAATCAACGGCTGATCACTCGTCGTATAGGAAACGGCTAACTGAAAAGACGGCTCCGTATCTTCAAGAATACCGGCATCGTTCATGTATTCATACAAGAGGTTGATATTCATGCCGAAGCCGCAGGCCGGACGATCGACGCCAAAACGAGACGACAGGCGGTCATAGCGGCCGCCGTCGATGATATCGTACAAGGCTCCGTCAACATACACCTTAAAGACGGTATCCGTATAATATCCCAAAGGACTGGCAAAGCCGAAATCGAGTTGGACTTTATCGGCATAACCGGCATAGAGGATGTAATCATAAACGGCTTCCAATCGAGACAAGGCATTCAGCATGCCGCTGTTAATCGAATAGTCTCGAGCCTTGCTGAGGGTCTGGGCATAGGAACCGAACAGAACCGGCAGGGAAATGAGAGCTTCCCGGGCTTCCGCCGAAAGGGAGAGGGACTCAATATAGGACTTACAGGCAACGAGGTTTCGTTCTGCCATGTATCGTTTCAGGGTTTCCTTCTGTTCTGCCGAAATGGGAAGACCTTCGAACAGGGCCTTCGTATAGGCAGCCGTACCGATATCGATGCGAATGTTTTCGACGCCGACAGCCTTTAATATCTCTGCTGCCGTAACGATGACTTCGCCGTCGCATTCCGGGCTGGAGTCGCCCAAAATTTCAATGCCGCCTTGTAAAAAGTCCTTGCCATATGTCGACCGGCCGTAGTATTCACGAAAGACAGTGCTGACATAACCGAATTTAATGAGCTGGTTGGCACGAGGAAATTCTCGGGCCGCCGTTTCAACGACGGGCAGCGTCACATCGGGGCGCAGGACGAGGACCCGACCGTCGGTATCGATGGTCTTAACCATTTGCTGGCGAAGATGAGGAAAGAAGTGCCGGTACACATCGTAATCTTCAAAACTGGGCGTCTCAATAATCTTACAGCCGTGGTTCATGATGACGGAAATGATTTTTCCCTGGATTCGGTCATAATTGCGCATTTCATCATGGTGGAGCATCTTCACTCCATCCAAGGTATTGTTGTTCATCCTATGACCACCCTTTCTTTATCGCTTTATCTTGGTAAAGTATTAAAATATTAACTGTTGATTATTGTACCACAAAGTTCCAAAAATAAAAATACCTTTTTCTAAATTTTTACGCTTTTTCCGAATCTTCGCCATGAGAATGGAGCCGTTTCTTGACAGCCTTTTCAAACTTCGGTCTGGGGATCATAACCCGATGCCCGCAGCCGGTGCAGCGGATGACAAAATCGACGCCGATACGAAGTACTTCCCACTCATTGCAGCCGCAGGGATGGGCCTTCTTCATTTGGACCACGTCGCCTACATAGTAACGGACAAAATCAGCCATAAAAAATTCCTCCTCTATCAGAAGCTAATGATTGCATATATATCATTATATAGTCTGAACCATGGCCCTGCAAGTCACTGCTGTCCGAAAAGGGGGTGCAATTGACCGACCTCATAGGCTGTGTTAAGATAAGGGATAATCACAGAAACGAGGAGGGATTTTTTTGACGTCATCGACGAACCAGCAAAGCCTGCGCCGATTATATCGACTCTGTTATGCTGTCGGCTCTGTCCTGACCTTGTGCATGGTCGCCCTTTTGGGCTGGATAGCTGTCTGTATCGCCTTAGAAAAAGAACCGCTGGCATCGATTGCCTTTTTACCCGATATGCCAACCTACGGTGTCTTCATCCTCATCGCCGTCACGGCGGCGGTCACCATTGCCGTCTGGCAATACGGCGCATCATTTCACCAACGCTATGAAGAATCGGTAAGAAAGGAAGGGCCTCTAAACCAAAAACATGAAAAAGAATGAATTCATGGACCTCTTGCAGTATTATTTCCGCAAGAGCGATAAAAATGACTTAAAAGGCATCATCGAAGACTGTGAAGAACAGTTCCGCCTCGGCGCCAGTCAGGGCAAAACAGAAGAAGAAATCTGCTGTAAACTCGGCCACCCGAAGAACATCTACCGTTACTATATCGGCGAACCCATCATCCCCGAAGACAATCCTCGCATGCCCGGAGATGACTATGACGACTCGTACCAAGAATACGACGATTTCGGCCCGGGGACTGCCTCTTCCCGCTATGATCTGCCGGAACAGCCGGACGACTATGGCCGGCCCCGGAAGACTCGCCGGTCCTACCAGTCCCGTCCGCCCCAACGCCGATCGTACCAAGAACCGGACCGGGAAACGGGGCGTGATTTCAATTGGAATGACGGGGCAAACAATACGGCCAAGGCCGTTGCCAGTCCTTTTTTAGACATTCTCGGCACCTTGTTCGGCATTCTAAGCGGCTTCTTATATGCCGGGCTCACCCTGGTCATTTTGGCGTCCATCGCCATCTCCTTCATTCCAACCTATGCCTATAGTGATCTTTTGCCCTTGCCTACGATTTCTATCATGACGCGTGTCCTGGTCGTACTCACCGTTCTCTTTGCCAGCTTAACGGCCAGTTATGCCGGCCAGGCCTGCCATGCGGCAGCCCGCGGAAGGAGGTCTTAAAAATGGCTCGCGTTATTATCTGTCTCTTTTTGACCCTGGCCTTTGCCTTCGGCAGCTATACGTCCTTTATGAGCAGCGACTACCCGGCCCTGAAGCGTTGGATGACTTATTATAAGGAATATAAAGAACTCCAAGGTGCTTTAGATAAGGGCAATGCCAGCAAAGAGGAAATGCTCGATAAACTGCGGACCATGTATCCTGAAAAGGCCGCCGAAATCGAACGCCAATTTGAATCGAAGTACGGCAACCTGAAAGATTCAGCCGAAGAAGCCGGCAGCGACCTCCAAAATGAATGGGATGCCCGCATTCATGACGGCAGCGACAGCGACCGCAGCCACGATGAGTCTTCCGATTCCGAAAAGTCATCTGATTCGTCGGTTCGCCGTAAAGAACCGGCAAAAGATACCCGCCGCGACGATACAAGATCCCGGTCCGAATCATCCGATCGTTCCGTCATTCACGATAATAATCGCGCGGCAGACGAAAAAGATCAGTAATTCATCCCTATTCCTTTTTATCAACAAGGAATGAATCTTCGTTGACAGTAAAATCGAAAGGTGTTACAATAATATCAACCCGGAGGGGTGCTAAAAATAACAACGTCCCGATGAATGAATTACTATTAAGGAGGAATTGAGTTATGGAATTAAAAGGTTCAAAAACAGAAAAAAACTTACAGGAAGCGTTTTCCGGCGAATCCCAGGCACGCAATAAGTACACCTATTATGCCAGCGTAGCAAAAAAAGCAGGCTACGAACAGATCAAAGCCTTCTTTGAAGAAACGGCCAACAACGAAAAAGAACATGCTAAAATCTGGTTCAAACTTCTCCATGGCGGCGAAATGCCGAACGACGTCGATGCATTGAAAGATGCGGCTGCCGGCGAACATTACGAATGGACGGAAATGTATCCGACCTTCGCAAAAGAAGCTCGTGAAGAAGGCTTCGACAAGATTGCATTCTTGTTCGAAAAAGTCGCTCAAATCGAAAAACATCACGAAGAACGTTACTTAGCGCTCCTCAACAACATCGAATCAAAACAGGTATTCAAACGTTCTGAAAAGAAAACGTGGATATGCCGCAACTGTGGTTTCATCGTAGAAGCTGATGAAGCTCCGAAGATCTGTCCGGTATGTGCTCATCCTCAGGCCTTCTTTGAAATCCAAGCTACGAACTACTAAGCAACACGAAGGGAGCCCTCTTACGAGGGCTCCCTTTTTTTATTGCCTACATAGACAACAGCGTGTTATTCTTCTACGCGAAAACGATAACCGTTTCCCCAGACTGTTTCAATCGCCGTAAATGGCGGTTCTACTTCATTCAACTTATCCCGCAGGCGATTGACATGGACCGTGACCGTCGCCAATTCACCCAAGGCGTCGAGATGCCAAATCATTTCAAAGAGGTATTTCTTAGAAAACACCTGATTGGGGTGACGGGCCAAAAATAAAAGCAAGTTGAATTCCTTGCCCGTCAAGGAAATTTCCCGACTGCCGCGAAAAACTTGATGCCGTTTGACAAAGATACGCAGATCTCCGATTTGGATATCGGGCTTGCTGTTATCTGCCTCCGTACGCTGGCTGCCTAAGAGTCGTTCATGGATATCGAGATGGGCTTTTAAGCGGGCAATCATTTCCGACGGATTAAAAGGTTTTACAATATAATCATCAGCACCCAAGCTGAATCCTTTTACCTTATCTTCCAAGGCATCTCGTGCCGTGATGAAAAGAATGGGGACGTTGCTGACGGCCCGCAGTTTGCGGCACAGTAAAAAACCATCCGTATCGGAAAGGTCGACATCGAGGATGACCGCCTCAATATCGCCCCCGTCAAAAAGTTTCATTCCCTCTTTACCTGTCATGGCGACGGCCACATCAAAGCCGTTCGTCTCCAGAAAATCGCGTTCGATAGCCGCAATCATCCGGTCTTGATCAATAATTAACACACGCGCCATAACAATCCCCCCTCAGAAATGATTCAATCAGCTTAGTTCCCGGTCTGAAGCCGGCGGAACCCGTAGTCTAAAATGGCCGGAGCATCGGTCCATCGATTGTCATCATTATACAGGACCAATACTAAGGTATGGCCGTCTCGCGTTGCCGATGCGACCAGGCAGTCGCCGGCAGCGTTGGTAAAGCCTGTCTTAATACCATTGGCTCCTTGATAGCCGCTGGTCAGGAAATGATTCGTCGTCGTGACCCGTTTCGGTGTCCGATTATCTAAATAATGGACGTCATAGGCCTTGAGGCCGACGATATATCGAAATTCAAGGAAGTTTTTCATCCCATAAGCAGCCATCTTAGCCATATCCAAGGCCGTCGTATAATGGTGGGCTGCCGTCAGTCCGTTGGGATTGACGAAATTCGTATGGGCTGCTCCCATTTTAACTGCTTCTGCATTCATCTTTTCCGCATAACCTTCAACGGAACCGCCCAGAGTCTGTGCCACAGCGACGGCAGCATCATTGCCGGAAACGACCATCATGCCCCGCAGAGCTTCGCGAATGGTAATCGGATCTCCCGGCGCAATTCCCAAGCTGGAAGGCTCGGTATTGGCCGCTTCCCAAGAAATCTGTAAAGGCTGATCCAGTTTATCTTTATACTGATCTAATGCCGTAATCAAGGTAACGATTTTTGTCGTACTGGCCGGATGGACCCACTTCGTCGGATTGACCTGATATAATACTTTTCCCGTATCGATATCGATCATACACGCCGATTCGGCAATTGTCGGCGGCATATCGGCCTGGGCCGTCACCGTCATGGAACCAATCATAAAGCCAATTGCAATAACCGTAGTCAACATAATTCGTTTTAAAATTGAAAACATCAAATGCGCCCTTTCTTTTCTAAAAATCAATAGATAAACAGGTATCTTACAAACCTAAACTATTAATAATATTATATTTTTTATCAAATAATCTGTCAATAAATCGGGACTCCGCAAAGGGGATGTACTTGCCCCGGCCGATTCCCGATTTATTGGACAGTTATGCCGTTTTCATCCATGCTAGGCCTGCGGTTTTACCACCGTTTGGAAGATTTCCTCGCCGATTGTTTTTATCCAGAATCCAATGAGGTTACCGTAGGTATCCCGATTGGCATCGGCTTCCGCAGCCTTGATGAGATACGTCATGAACTGGCTGGCCCAGGCATACCCGAAACGTTCAAAGGTCGCCTGTTTCTCACGGGAAAGCTGATCGATGATCGGCATGAAAATGTCTCGGGTCACTTCTTTCAGCTTCTCTGTAATGGGATAAACATAGGCCATTCCCTTTTCATCTTTCTTCATAAAAACAAGGGCTAAGCGTTCCGGATCATGGCCGTCGTCAGCATAATCGAGATGATATGCCTCTAAGGGAAGCCGCTCTTTATCCTCTTTGCTGAGCAGCTGATAAGCCCCATATTTAATGATTTCATACAACCGATCGTCGTAGGCGCTTTCGCATTCGATGATTTTCTCCCGCCATTCTCCCCAGGTCAGGGCAGCCCGGCAGGTGTATGCTGCCAAGGACGTCGTCCCCAAAGCACCTTGAACTTCGCCGAGGGTAACTGTTTCCTTAGGGTCAGGAATGTGCCATATCAGCAGTTTCTTGTCCCTGTCGATATAAAGGCACTTGCTTTCAATATGGATCTTACTTTGGCAGTGAGGACAGGTATAAAAAAATAAATTCTCATCAAAAAGAACGCGGTCCTTCAGGGACACATCACCGGCGTCAATGATATCCCAAGTATGGAATACCCCGGACGCCCGGCATGCCGGACACTGGATGGAAGCGTCCATTTCATGGGTTCCTATGGTCGAGGCCATGGGCTACTCCCCTTTCTCTTGTTTGTCTGAGTATAAGGCTCGAATCTGTAAGGCCGTCTGCTCGACATCGGCCAGGCTGGGCCTCGTCAATTGTAAAAAAGGCTGGATGATGGCTTCTACAGCCTTCACCTTCCCGGCCAGAACGATCGGATCCGGTGTTCCTTCACGACAGGGCAGCAAGGCCAAAGCCGTACCGATCTTCGCCGCCAGCCCTCTGCGTGCACTTTCCGAGGCCTCCCGCAATTGATGGAGCCAAAAGAACACCGCCGATTTCGTATAGGCTGCCTGTTCCGCATCATCGGCGCAGACGATATCCAATCGGTCAAAATCGCCGCCTTCCGTGAGCAGCAAGGGAACGACGGCCGCCGCCGCCCGCTGGAGAGGATAGCCTTTATCGGCTGAGCTGAGCGGTGCCAAGGCCAGCTCTTTCAGCTTCTTTTCCCTGGCCAACTGCAAGACCTCTCGGCAGGCCGATAAGAGGGTCTCTTCCTCTCCCCGTTTGCCGCCGGCCCAATAAGGCCCTACGGCATGGATGACAAAAGCGGCTTTTAATTGGCAGCCCTTGGTCATGACGGCATGGCCGACGTGACACATGCCGATATGACGGCAATAGGCCGAAAAAGAAATGCCCCCTCTTTGATGAATCTTGCGGCTGACGGGACTTGTCGGCAACAGGGTTGAACTGGCAGAATATACGATTCCGTCGGTATTCCATTCCGATATATCACCGTTTAATACCCGAAACTGCATGGCAGTCACACCCTTTCACAATGGATAAGTTCATTATACCATTACTTTACAAAGGTATTAATAGCCTTCTTCAGTTTTTCTACAGCAGCTTCATCATCGTCACGGATGGCATCGACGATACAGTGATCGATATGGTCCTTCAAGATGACCCGACTTACACCGGCAATGGCCGAATGGACAGCTGCCAGCTGAACTAAGACGTCGCTGCAGTCCCGTTCCTCTTCGACCATGCGCTTAATGGCTTCGATATGGCCGCTGATGCGCGACAAGCGGTTCATGACGCGCTTCGTTTCGGCATGGTGATGATGGTGCCCCCTCCCATGATCGGCAATGGGCACAGGAGAGACGTCCTCGTCGTAAACAAAATCGTCGGCATCGGCGTCCTTGACGGCTTTGATGAAATAAAACGACTCCGTATCCATGGCGACGGTAACTGAAAATCCGGCACTGATCAGTTTTTCCCCCAGGATATCGACGGGCGGCAGGATCGGTGCCCCGCCGTGAATGGCATTGACGGCCTTGCGGGACATATCATGCATGATGACCAGCATCCCGCCCGGAGCGACGGCATCGTACAGGCGGCGGATGACGTCGCGGCTGTGGTCGGCGATGTGTGGGTAGAAATTAAGGCAGCAGACGGCATCGTAGCGACGGGCCTCAAAGTGGTATTTAAGGACGTCCCCCGTCGTAAAAGTAACGTTCGCCCAGGAGGCAAATTTATCCTTAGCGACATCGATCATCTGCTGGGAGTAATCGAAGCCCTCTACCGCCCCGTCAGCACCGACGGCCTCGGCCAAATAGGGCAGGAGGACGCCGGTTCCGCAGCCGGCATCGAGGACGGCCGCCCCTGTTTCAAGCGCCATCAGCCTTAAAAATTCCGACAAAATGGTCCGATTCTCTTTCCGGTCACGGTCCCAGTGTTTAGCATAGTTCTCAAAAAAAACGTGTTCCTTATCCATGCGTATTTCCTCCGTTCGGAGTGGATTCATGCCTATAAAAAACGGTCCTGCCGCATAGCGGTAGGACCGTTCAGGTGGTGCGGTTGGGGGGACTTGAACCCCCATGAACTTTCGTTCACTACCCCCTCAAAGTAGCGCGTCTGCCATTCCGCCACAACCGCATATAAAATTAAAAAAAGAATATGGCGACCCCGATCAGATTTGAACTGACGATCTTCGCCGTGACAGGGCGACATGTTAAACCGCTACACCACGGGGCCGTTTCTATTCGCTGCTTCTCACCGAGAAGCTATGGTGCGGTTGGGGGGACTTGAACCCCCATGAGCTTACGCTCACTACCCCCTCAAAGTAGCGCGTCTGCCATTCCGCCACAACCGCATGACATGATATTGTTGGTGCTCAGGGACGGAATTGAACCGCCGACACGGGGATTTTCAGTCCCCTGCTCTACCGACTGAGCTACCTGAGCAAAAAAAATGGCGACCCCGATCAGATTTGAACTGACGATCTTCGCCGTGACAGGGCGACATGTTAAACCGCTACACCACGGGGCCGTTTGCCATTGTATCGGCACGTAGTGCCTCAACGATAATTATTCTATCATGGTCGTCTATATTTTGCAAGCTATTTTTTTATAATTTTTTACAAAGGGACGATTTTCCTTTTCAGAAAAACCGCCCTGCCGCCCTCTTCGTTCCCCAATATCAGCCCGCTGCCTCCCCTGAACAGCAGTTTTCACCCCATCGGGCACCCATCATTGGGCCGCCGCGGTCCATACACAAGGCCGTTCCTTTAAAAGTATCGTCGACTCTGTTAAAATAAGACTATCCATCATCACCGAGAGCATCATACTGCATCAACTATACGAAGGAAGTGCCTTTCATGACCCTGCAACAGCTTTATTACATCGTTGAGTTATCAAAACACAATTCCATCTCAGCTGCGGCTGAAGCTCTTTTTATTGCCCAGCCCAGTCTGAGTACGACCATCAAGGAACTCGAAAAAGAATTCCATATCACCATCCTCGAACGGAACCGCCACGGCATCACCTTTACCCCGGAAGGCCTGGAATTTCTTAATTACGCCAATCACATCATCGAACAGACGACCAATCTGCGGGAACATTTCAATCCCCACCAGCCAAGTAAGAACAAGCTGCGCCTTTCCATCTCGTCCCAGCACTATATGTTTGCCGTCGATGCCTTTACGGACTACCTGCAAACGTTATCCAAAAAGCCGCAGTATGCCATCACCTTCCGGGAAGGCCGTACGTCCCAGGTCATTCAGGACGTCGTCACCCAGCGCAGCCAAATCGGCATCATCTTCATTTCCAAGATGACGCAAAAATTCATGACCCGGACGCTGCGCAAAAACAGGCTGAAATTCACCGAGCTCTTTGCGTACCCTCCTTCCGTCTTTCTTCAAGCCAACCATCCCTTGGCAAAATACCCGTCGCTTTCGATTGATCAGCTCCGGCCTTATCCTTATATTCAATATACGCAGGAAGAAGATTCGTACCAGTTTTCCGAAGAAGTCATCATTCCTGATATCAAACCGGAACGGGAAATCAGCACGACGGATCGTTCGACCTTATTCAGTGTCATTGCCGCCACCGATGCCTATACCATCGGAACGGGCATCTTATTCCGCAACGATCGAAAATGGCCCATCGTATCGATTCCGATGAAAAATCCGTTGGATATTATGCGCGTCGGCTGGATCAAACTACAGGAGACTCCCTTACCCTTAGCCGCCAGAGCCTATATCGAACAGCTCGAAAAAACCTTGGTTCACAATCATGTCATCGCCGAAAATCAGCCGACCAAACAAGCACCGGAACGAATCGCCCAAAACATACTCACGAAATACCGGTCAGAATAAAGGCCAAAAAGCTCTTCCCCATGCACCGGGGAAGAGCTTTTTTATGTTCACGGCTCAGCCGCTACAAGAGCGCAGCCTTTTCATGCGAGCCGTCAACCTGACTCTGGGGCTTTTGAGCTTCAAAATTCCAAGGATCCTTGCGAATAAAACCGTCTGAGAAGGGAATAAAGATCGAAATGATGGCCGAAATGCCGAGAAGGTAAATAAACCAGCAGTACGGCAGTACTTCCAGCGGCGATACCTTGCCGTTGGCAAAGCCGACCATGATCAGCATCTGGGCCCCATAGGGAACGAGGCCTTGGAAAATCGTCGAGAAGGTACTCAAGAGGGCCGCACTGCGGCGGGGATCGACGTGGAACTTATAGCAAATGCGCTTGGCTACTTCGCCGTTGATGATGATGGAAACCGTATTATTGGCCGTAGCAATATCGGTAATGGAAACCAGCGCCGAAATACCCAATTCGGCAGAATTCTTGTCTTTGATAAAGCGCTGCACCGTGGTCAAGAGATAAGCGATGCCGCCGGCCTTGTTGACCATGGCCGCCAAGCCGCCGGTCAGCATAGACAGGAAGAAGATATCCGTCATGCCTAAAAAACCTTTGTAAATCGCTTGGGCAAAAGACAGGGGCGACAAATCTCCGTAAAAGAGGCCGATAGCCCCTGCCAGGAGCGTGCCGCCGACGAGGACAGCAAACACATTGGCCCCGGCAACAGCCGTCACCAAAACGACGAGATACGGCAGCACTTTGATCAGGCTAAAGGGATGATCACCGGCACTGACGGCCGTCTCTGAACCGCCAAAGAGCACGAGCAAGATAACGGTCAAGATAGCCGGCACCAGAGTCAGCCAAAAATTAAGGCGGAACTTATCTTTCATGGCGCAGCCTTGCGTCCGCGTTGAAGCGATGGTCGTATCAGAAATGATAGAGAGATTGTCACCGAGCATGATGCCGCCCATGACGCAGCCGATCATCAGCGGCAGGGGGATGCCGGCCTTTTCGGCGACAGCTACGGCAATCGGACCGATGGCAGCGGCACTGCCGACGGAGGTCCCCGTCGCCGTGGCGATGAAGCTGGCGATGACAAAGACACCGGCCGCCAGGTATTCCGGCGGAATATAGGTCAAGCCCAAATTGACCGTCGAGTCGATGCCGCCCATGGTCTTGCAGGTAGCCGCGAAGCCGCCGGCCATGAGGTAAATGATGCACATGATAATGATGTTGGAGTCGCCGCATCCTTTGACAAAGGTTTCAAATTTTTCGTCAAAGTTACTGTCCCGGATAAGGATAAATGCCGTAATCGCACCGATAGCCGCCGCCAGCGGGGCCGGGAATTGGTAGAATGCCATTTCCATGCCGCTCATATCGAGAATGATACCGCTGCCCAAGTAGACTGCAATGAATACGACAAAGGGAATCAAAGCCAATGCGTTTGGCTTTATAGGGTGGTCTTCATAACGCCGTTCCTTGGTAATGGCCTTTTCCACCTTCTTTTCGAGGCCTTCATTATCTTTCATAAGTCGTCTCCTTTCGCATCTTAGAGAGTATCGTTTCACACCGCCCCATCGTCCCCTGTAGTGGCGCCGTATCACAAGGGTCACGGACGGGCAGCCGTCCACGCACGAACCGTTTTGTTTTAACCCGCTCTTCTTGAAAGCTATGGCCCGGCAGGAGGGGCTCCCTCACGATCTTTTCTTTATTGTACATCATATTATTTTCTTTGTATAATATATATTCACTTAACAATTATATAGTTAAAGGCTATTTAAGCCATAAAAAAAACCTATAATCCAGTCTCCCGCATAATACATACACAAAGGGCGTCCCGAAAAGTTCCGGGACGCCTCGTGTACTCATACATCATTGATACAAGAAAATCCGTCTATTTTACTAAATCAAGAGCCTGTTTAAGATCGGCAATGATGTCTTCCGGATCTTCAAGGCCTACGGAAAGGCGAACCAATCCTTCACTGATGCCGGCAGCTTTTAATTCGTCCGGAGTATACGTCGAGTGGGTCATAGAGGCTGCGTGTTCAATGAGCGTTTCCGCATCACCGAGGGATACGGCCAAGCTGCACAGTTTGACGTTATTCATGACAACGGCCCCTTCTTCCTTGCCGCCTTTCAATTCAAAGGAAATCATACCGCCGGGAAGACTCATCTGTTTTTTAGCCAGTTCGTACTGGGGGAAGCTCTTAAGCCCCGGATAGGCAACACTCTTTACGGCCGGATGGGTTTCCAGGAATTCAGCGACCTTCATGGCATTAGACGAGTGTTTTTCCATGCGCAGGGCCAAGGTCTTCATGCCGCGGGAAATGAGGAAGGCGTCAAAAGGACTGAGGACGGCACCGGTCATGTCTTTGAGACCGAAGAGTCGGACGTTGGTGACGTAGTCCAGTTTCCCTACGACGAAGCCGGCAATGACGTCACCGTGGCCGTTCAAATACTTCGTTGCCGAGTGAACGACGACGTCGGCACCGAGGGACAGCGGCTTTTGGATATACGGCGAGCAGAAAGTATTATCGACGACGACCGTAATGTCCCCCATTTCATGGGCAATCTTGCTAATGCTTTCAATATCGGAAATCTTTAACGTCGGGTTGGCCGGCGTTTCCAAGTAGACGACGCGGGTATTCGGTTTAATGGCTTTTTTAACGGCGTCGAGATCAGTAATGTCGACGAAGGATACGTCTACGCCGTAACGGGTCATGCCGTGATTCAGCAGGGCGAAGGTGCAGCCGTAGAGGGTATCCCCGGCAACGACGTGATCGCCGGCACGGAGGAGCGTCCAAAGAGCTGACGAGATGGCGCCCATACCCGATCCCATGGAGCAGCAGGCTTCGCCGCCTTCAAGCATGGCCACTTTTTCTTCGACCTGTGTATTCGACGGATTGCCCAGGCGGGAATAGATATAGCCCGGTTCCTGGAGGGCAAAGCGATTGCCGCCTTGTTCGGCCGAATCAAAAATAAAGGTGGATGTTTGATAAATCGGATTGGTGAGCGCTCCGAATTCATTTTTCATAGCACCGGCATGAATGGCCTGTGTCGCAAAACCCATTTTTTTCAGCAGTTCTTTTTCCATGATGATGGCCTCCTTTAAGGTATGTCAAATAATAATGATATATGACTGTTTCCATTGGCAAACCGTGTTTTATCAAATCTTTGCAGTTCCGATGTTTATGCCATTATATCTCTTTATTTTTAGTGTACCATAAGCCTCTTAGCCTGTATAATACGTATCTTCCGAAGGATTTTCATAGTTTCCGGCTATGCATGGAAAGAGAATTTTAAGTCCCTTTTTTATCGAGAAATCTTTGCATTTTTCTCTATGTTATTCCGCGTATTTGATGTATAATATAGAAGATACACGTTGTTTACATTGTTTACATCGTTTTTACACTAGAGATAGAGAGGGTAGATCGAATCCATGTACTTCGCAATGAACGCACTAAAAAAATGGCGACACAGACTGCTTCGTCTTTTCCTTGTCTTTGCCATCATCTACATCGCCTGCTTTCAATGGCAGTTCATCGTGTCCCTGGGAATGGGGCCTGACAACATCGCCGACATGACTTTTGGTCTGCTTCCGGGCGTCACTGCCGTCGTCTTGTCACTGGCATTTTACTGGAAGCATCTGTCCGTGCAGAACGTGCTGCCGCCGGCCCTCATCGGCCTCGGGTGGATCGTGACCGGTCCCTATCTCAGCTACGTGTCACTGATAAATACCAACACGATTTATTTAAATAACATTTACGACATCTATGTCGGGCTCTACTTCTTTGCCATCTTCTTCTGCCTGAACATGCTCATCAAGCAGTACGTACCGCGAAAATTAGGGTCCCTCATCATGACCGTCGTCCAGCTCGTCGGTGTCTTTCTCATCCTGCTCCAATGGGCTTACTATGCCTTGTACCACTCATCGATTACGACGTCGGGCGCCCTGCTCATCTTTCAGACCGGGCCGGCAGAAACCCTGGAATACTTCCAGTCCCTGGGGGTTACCAAAATCATCACCATTGCCGTCAGCCTGATTGCCCTTCTCAGCGCCTTGTTCCTGTTGAATTATCGCCAAGACGTCCTGCCCCGAACGGAAACGTACCGCAAATTGATACCGGTTTTATCGGTACTGTTCATCATCGCCCCGTCGATCGTCGCCTTAGGGGAAGAAATCCTGCCGGAATCCTTCCCGGTCCGAACCTTTTTAGACACTCACGATTATATGGAACGCTCGGCTTTATACGCCGAAAATCATGATGATAAATACGCCAATTTACAGGCCGTCCAACTGAACCCGGCAGACTACCCCAATACGGTCGTCGTCGTCATCGGCGAATCGGAAACGCGAACCTTGATGAACGCGTACAACCCCGATCACGTCCCCAATACACCGTGGTTGACCGCCATGAAGGCCAATCCCGACTTCACCTTGTTCACTAACGCCTACAGCAGTGTTTGGTATACCGTCCCGGTTCTTGAGCACGCCTTGACCGAGTCGAACTTCTACAACAACAAACCCTTCAACGAATCGATTTCCATCATTGACATGGCCAAAAAGGCCGGCTATAAGACGTATTGGTTCAGCAATCAAGGTTCGGTCGGCGTCGCCGATACCCCCATTACCTTAGTCGCCAATACGGCCGACGTCTCAGAATGGGTCGACCGCGATTTAAAGGAATCGACACAGGACGGCGCCCTCTTACAATTCCTCAAGCGGGTCAATCCGAAGGAAAAGAATTTCGTCGTCCTCCATCTCATGGGCAGCCACATCGAATACCGCAACCGCTACCCTAAAGAATTCCAGAAATTTGACGACGGCCATCTGAACCGTGCCGCCGACTTCGACAATACCGTGCTTTATACGGACTGGGTTCTCTCGCAGATTTTTGACTACGCCCGGGAAAACCTCAACCTCGACGCCATGGTCTACTTCTCAGATCACGGCAGCGATCCCGACGTCGCCCGCCAACCGGACAGCGCCAGCTTCAAAGTGCTGCGCATCCCCATGTTCGTCTATCTGTCCGACGGTTACAAGGAGCGCAATCCTGAAGTCGTCTCGGCCGTCAAGGCCAATAAGGATAAGTTCTTTACCAATGACCTGGAATACGAATTCATCTGCGGCATCCTCAACATGCAGTCCCCTAATTACGATCCGACCATGTCCATTGCATCTTCCAAATGGAAGATGGAACGAAAGGATCTTCGGACCCGCTTTGGACAGACGAGCCTTTTAGAAGATACTGAATATTGACCAAAAGGGGCTGTAACGAAATACACCCCTAAAAGCAATAATGCGGCTTGAAGCTAT
>NZ_HF954559.1:186449-216457 GCF_000455225.1 Megasphaera massiliensis | reverse complement strand
TTTTTTTCATGCCTGGAATCGGTCCCGGGCTATGAGGCCCCGGCCGATTGGGGTATAATAAAGTTGACTCTAATTATCCATCCCAGCAAAGGAGGTAATCACGATGGAACACGTCTGTGCAGCAGCCGGATTCTTTCCCCATCCGCCTATCATGCTGCCCGAAATAGGCGGCCCTGAATTGTCAAAAATGACCGCCACCGTCGAGGCTGTCGAAGCGGCTTCGGCACTGATTGTCAGTCAAAAGCCGGAAACACTGGTCATCTTATCGCCCCACAATTACGTATTTCCCGACGGAGCCGCTATCATCGCCGCGCCTCGCCTCTACGGAAACCTGGCCGCCTTCGGCTATCCGGAGCTTGCGATGGATGTTCGGACCGATATGGACCTTGCCGAAGAAATTGTCAACAAGGCCAGTCAACAGACCGATATCTATCGCCTCGACGCCGCCTGGAGCGATCGCTTCGGCCATCCTCTCAGCGTCGACCAGGGCACCTTCGTCCCCTTATATTACCTTCGTAAAGCCGGCTTCACCGGACCTATCGTCATCATGGCTCCCCGATTTGACGATTACGACAGTATGACCCGCTTAGGCGACATCGTCATAAAGGCCGCCAAAACCCTTGGCCGGCGCATTGCCGTCATCGCCTCAGGCGATCTGTCCCACCGCCTGCTTCAAGGCTCGCCCAATGGCTACACGCCAAATGGGGCCGTCTTCGACAAGCTGGTCATGGAAGCCCTGCTCAAGCAAAATCTCTCAGGACTCACCGACCTCAGCCGCAGTTTTATCGACGAAATCGCCACCTGCGGCCTGCCTTCCGTCTACTTTTTGTTCGGTGCCCTGCGTCACTTCCGTCCGGTCATGCCGGTCTATGCCTATGAAGCCCCCTTTGGCGTCGGCTACGGTGTCGCCCTCTACCTTCCCGAAGGCCAGGAAGACCAGGTCGTAAAACGGGCTCCCTCGGACATACGAGTCCGCTTGGCCCGTGAAAGCATCACCTACTACCTTCAGCATCATGCCTTAATGGCCGTCCCCAAAGACCTGCCGGAAGAACTTCAGGATCAGGCCGGTACCTTCGTATCTCTCCATAAAGGAAGCCGTCTGCGCGGCTGCATCGGTACCTTCCTTCCCATACATCTGAATACGGCCAGTGAAATCATCCATAATGCCGTCTCAGCGGCCACACGGGATCCGCGTTTCTCACCGGTCAGCTTAGAAGAGCTCGCAGATATCGATATTTCCGTCGACGTCTTAGGGAAGCCGGAGGCCGTCACTTCAGCCAGCGAGCTCAATCCCAAAAAGTACGGCGTCATCGTCATGAGCCATGCCCGTACAGGCCTCCTCCTTCCTGACCTCGAAGGCGTAGACACAGTCGAACAGCAGATCAGCATCGCCAAGGAAAAGGCCGGCATCCCGCCGCAGATACAGCCCGATTTATACCGCTTCACCGTCGACCGTTACAAGTAGGTATCCCCATGGAAGCTGCCTTTTATCACATAGACCGAAGCGGCAAGGCCGTCTGCGGCCTCTGCCCCCATCACTGCCGCATCGAGAAAGGTCGCTGCGGCCGCTGCCAAACGAGGGGCTTTGACGGTACGACCCTTCAGGCCTTAAACTACGGAAAAATCACGAGTCTTGCCTTAGATCCCATCGAAAAGAAGCCCCTCTATCACTTCCACTGCGGATCCCTTATCTTATCCCTCGGTTCCTGGGGCTGTAACTTCACCTGTCCCTTCTGCCAGAACTGGCAGATTTCGCAGCAGCCGGCACCGTCCCAAGACCTGACACCGGGAGAGGCCGTCGCCTTAGCCGAAAAATACGTACCTCAGGGCAATATCGGCCTGGCCTATACCTATAATGAACCGACCCTCAGCTATGAATTTATAATCCAAACAGCGACGCTGCTTAAGAAACGAGGCCTGTTCAACGTCATGGTCAGCAATGGCTATATCGAAAGAAAGCCCCTCGAAGGGCTTCTCCCCTATATCGACGCCTGGAACATCGACCTCAAAGGATTTTCCGAAGAGTTCTACCGCTCCCAGTGCGGCGCCTCCCTGCAGCCCGTATTAAATACGATTACCGCTGCCGCTGCCGTCAGCCACGTCGAAGTGACGACCTTAATCATTCCCGGAAAAAACGACGATGAAGACCAAATAGACCATGAAGCCCGCTGGCTGGCAGGACTTCGTCCGGATATTCCCCTCCATCTGACTCGCTACTTTCCCCGTTATCGGGATACGACGCCGATGACACCGGTCGATACCCTTCACCGGGTAGCAGCCGTTGCCAAAAAGCATCTGCACCACGTCTATATCGGAAACGTATGACTGATTTGCCAACGTTATGCCCGATTGTTTTAACTTTAATCTTGCATGCCGTGTTTATCATGATATAATAAGTTACAACTTGATATTAATTTTAAAAAAGAAGTGGTGATAGGCAATGGCATTAAAAGAATTTACTTTCAGTATTGGTGAAACGACACAGACCGTCAAACTGCCGGAAGAACATATTTCCGACGTCATGGAAGGAAAGCACGTCCCCGCCGTCGACGTCAAAGAAGCGACGATTGACTGCATGCGCCACCCCATCGGCAGCGCTCCGCTGGCCGAAAAGGTACAGCCCGGTGATAAAGTCTGCCTGGTCGTCGCCGACATTACGCGCACGTGGAATCATTCCAACCAATTTCTCATCTACGTCATCGATGAATTAAACTTGGCCGGCATTCCCGACGACGACATCTATATCGTCTTTTCCCAAGGTTCCCACCGGGCCCAGACGCCGGAAGAAGACGTCGCCGTCTGCGGTCAGGAAGTCATCGACCGCATCAAGACTTATCAGCACGACTGCATGGATCCGACCCTTGTCGACTGCGGCACGACCAAGCTGGGCACGCCGCTAAAGCTGAATAAACACGTCGTCGACGCCGACAAGGTCATCATCATCGACGGGATTACGACCCACCTCTTTGCCGGTTTCGGCGGCGGCCGCAAGCTCATCCTGCCCGGCGTATCCGGCTTCGAAACGATTCAACGCAATCACTGCCATGCCTTGGCCGACGAATTCGGTCACGGTGTCAATCCCAAGACCCGGGCCCTCATGATTGAAAACAATCCTTTGAACGATGACATGGTCGAAGCCTGCAGCAAGATCAATCCCTGCTTCCTCGTCCATTCCATCATCAATGCCGACGGCGAAATCTGCCGCATGGTCGGCGGCGATTGGTATGAAGCCTGGCATGCCGGAACGCAGGCCGTCCTCGACATCCAGCGCGTCCCCATGAAGCAGAAAACGGACGTCGTCTTCGCCTGCGCCGGCGGATATCCCAGTGACGTCAGCCTCTACCAGGGCAGCAAATGCTATGACCCGGCTGAAATGGCCGTCAAAGAAGGGGGCATCATCATCGCCATCATGGAAGCCCGCGACATCAAAGAACCGGCCATCTACCTCGACAGCTTCAAATACGATACGATGGAAGAGATGGAAACGGCCCTCAGGGCTCACTTCACCATCCCCTTCTTCGTCGCCTTCAATCTGTTCTGCCTGGCCCATAAAAACACAGTCATCCTGGTCACCCTGCCACGAAACTTCGAGGACATCCGCCGGACCGGCCAAATCCCGGCAGCCACCGTCGAAGAAGCGTGGAATCTGGCCCAACAGAAGTTAAAGGAACAGGGCAAGGAAGACTATACGATCAACGTCATGCCCCACTGCACCAAAATCGTCCCGATCTTACAGGGATAACGGAGCAAATCTATTCGTTCTATTTATGTCCATTCTTAGATATATTCTAAAACAACATAACTTACTTACGTTTATATCATGACAATCATGAAATTCTATGCTATAATATAGCCAAGAAATGCAGAAGGAATAGAAAGCAAGTCGATTCCTTGCAAGTGCATTAGAAAGGGGTGAGTCCAGTGGAAGTAGAGAAGGTCGAACATGCCGCTGGCGGCAAGGGGTTCATCTTGAAGAGACAGCTTCTGAGCGCCACCGAACTGCGAGGAGACGTTGGTATGTTCGCAGAAATCACCTTGAAACCTGGATGTTCTATAGGTTACCATGCTCACAATGACGACGCAGAAGCATATTATATCCTTTCCGGTGAGGGACAATATGACGACAACGGAGTAATCCGGACCGTTAAACGAGGAGACGTTACATACACATCAGACGGTAAGGGTCACGGCTTGGAAAACAAAAGCGATACAGACTTAGTTTTCATTGCGTTGATCATGAACAACTAAATAATGTCTATAGGATTAACACGAGTTCGTCGATGAACATGATGTATTAACTTATCTTGATCTAAAGTGCTTCGAACTTTTCGAATGGGTGTGATGTGTTTCAAATAGGTTAGTCTAAGTATCTGGTTGTAACGAACGATGACTGTTTTAACGTTTTGAGTTTTAGCGAAAGCAGAATCAAACACTAAATGAATATGAATCCTATAACGTGAGGATCGGTATACATATGTCGCTTGTGTGCCGATCCTTTTACGTGTCTTTTTTTACAATGTGAACGCCTCTTTCATTGACAGAATGCCTGCCCTCTTCTATAATATACTGAAACGGTAGTTTATTACTGCCGTCCATATTTCTCAAAGGGGGAAGATACTCATGTCAAATGAATCACGAGACGGAGTACAAGAACAAGCCCGGGAAGCGATGCGCAACAATCGCAATCGCCATCAGGGCCGTCAATTCATCTTATGGATCGGGGCCTTAATCCTCGGCGCCATCTTAGGCTGGCTTGGTATTCCGGTGTTGAACCAATTATTCGATTTCATCGCAACGGTTTTCACGCGCTTATTCCAGTTCATCGCTATACCGACCATCGCCTTAGCCGTCATTACAACCTTATCGGCACTGGGTGCTAAAAAAGAAACGGGGCGCATCTTTGTCCACGCCGTCACCTACACCCTGCTGACAACGATTTGTGCCGCCGCCATCGGTCTGGCACTCTACATCTGGATTGCCCCTGGCAATCTGCCTATGGAACTGATCAGTTCCGGTGTTTCCAGCGTTCCGCAGAAACTCGAGTCGGTCACCTACTACGACCATTTCCTGTCGGTTATTCCGAATAATATACTCCAGCCCTTCTTATCGGGCAACGTCCTTTCGGTCATGCTCATCGCAGCCGCTGTCGGCCTTGCCTTAGCCTTCATGCCCAAGACCGAAAATCGTGCCGTCCTGCTCAAAGGCCTCTTAGGCCTGCAGGAAGTCCTCTTCGCCCTCATTCGGGCCCTGCTTTGGATTTTACCGCTCGGCATCCTGGCCTTCTCGGCTCAGCTGGCAGCTCAGATTGAAGCCGGTATCATCGTCAGCGCTTTGGGGAAATATACCTTGGTCATCCTCGGCGGCAACCTCATTCAGTTCTTCATCGTCCTGCCGATTTTCTTAGCCATTCGCGGCTTGAATCCGCTCTACGTCTTCCGCAAAATGGCTCCGGCTATCGCCGTCGCATTGTTCACCAAGAGCTCTGCCGGCACCCTGCCGGTTACCCTGGCCTCGGCTGAACAGCGCCTTAACGTTCATCCTCAGGTATCGCGCTTCGTACTTCCGATTTGCACGACCATCAACATGAACGGCTGTGCAGCCTTCATCTTGGTCACGTCCCTCTTTCTCATGCAAAACGGCGGTACGGAATTGACCATGGGCACGATGATTGCCTGGCTCTTCATCGCCGTCCTGGCAGCTATCGGCAATGCCGGTGTTCCCATGGGCTGCTACTTCCTGACCCTGTCCCTCATGTCCAGTATCGGTGCTCCGATCGGCATCATGGGCATCATCCTGCCGATTTATACCATCATCGATATGGTAGAAACGGCGGAAAACGTTTGGTCTGACGCAGCTGTCTGCGCCATGACCGACCATGACCTGGCACATACTCTCGATGCCGAAGCCAAAGAAAGCGTCGTCGCCGGTCACTAAAATCTTTTAAAAATCTTATAATGTACCTAAAAAGGGAGGCTGACCTGATAGCCATCGCTATCGGCCAGCCTCCCTTTTAATGTATCTTCATGAAAGGAGACTTTCGAAGAAGCCAGTCTTAACGGAACAAACCGCCGGAAATGACGAGTTTTTGAATTTCGTTAGTGCCTTCGTAAATCTGGGTGATCTTGGCATCGCGCATCATGCGTTCGACATGGTATTCTTTCATATAACCGTTGCCGCCCAGCATCTGAACGCATTCCGTCGTCACTTTCATGGCAACGTCGGTGCAGGTCAGTTTCGCAACAGCCGCGTCTGTCGTGTACGGTTTACCCGCTTCTTTGAGGCAGGCTGCCTTATAAAGAACCAGGCGTGCCTTTTCAATATCGGCGTAGAGTTCAGCCATCTTGAAGGCCAGATACTGCTGTTTATACAGCGGTTTGCCGAACTGTTCACGTTTCTTCAGGTAGTCGATGGCAATGTCAAAGGCCCCTTCTGCCAGGCCCAGGGCCTGAGCGCTGACGCCGATACGGCCGCCGTCGAGAGTCTTCATGGCCAGTTTGAAGCCTTCGCCCGGTTTGGCAATCATCCGATCTGCCGAAACGCGAACGTTTGATAAGACCATTTCCGAAACCTGAGCCGAGCGGATGCCCATTTTATTTTCCAGTTTGCCGACATGGAAGCCTTCCATCCCTTTTTCCAAGACGAAAGCGCACATGCCCTTGATGCCGATAGCCGGATCAGTCAAAGCGTAGACGACGGTATAGTCGGCAATGGGACCGTTGGTATTAAAAATTTTAGTACCGTTTAAGATATAGTCGTCGCCGTCTTTAGTAGCAATCGTCTGCTGACCGGCAGCGTCAGAACCGGCCGTCGCTTCCGTCAGTCCAAAGGAGCCGATGGCCTGGCCCGATGCGATGGGGGATAAAAAGCGTTTTTTCTGTTCATCCGTCGCCGAAGAATACATGACACTGCCGCCGTAAAGAGACGTATTGACCGAAAAGCCGATGCCAAAGGAAGAATCTACTTTGGAAACTTCTTCAACAGCCAGGATATACGGAAGATAGCCGACATCGCTGCCGCCGAATTCTGTCGGATAGCAGAGACCGAACATGCCCATCCTGCCAAATTCTTTAAAAGCTTCCAACGGAAATTCCGAAGCTTCATCGCGTTCTACAACACCGGGCAATAACCGTTTAGCCGTAAAATCGCGTACTTGGTCGACAATTTGCTGCTGTTGTTTCGTGAGTTCAAAATCCATGATCGTCACTCCTTCTGTTGAAATGGAAATATCCATATAGCGTGTATAAACCTTAGTTATATAAATATTTCGTTACAAGAAATATCTTGCCTACATATTATCATGGGAAATCGACAAAGTCAACGAAGTGCCAAATTTATCATAGACAGACTATTTTTTATGCCAATTTATAATAAATAAGCATTCTTCATAAAAAAAGATCTGAACCACAGCGACGAACTGTCATTCAGATCTTTATGTAAATTCCTATATGGCCTAATTATGAGCGGCTGCGCATGACCGCTTCCTTCATTTCCTTAACATAGTCATAGATTGGTTTTTCTGCATCGTCCCCGTATTTAGCAATCAGTTTGACGATGGCACTGCCAACGATGACCCCGTCGGCGTCACGGCCAATGGCTTCAGCCTGTTCGGTCGTATTGATGCCGAAGCCGACGGCACAGGGAACGTCAGTCACAGCTTTAGCCGTATCGATAATGTCTTTGAGGTTGGTCTTGATTTCCGTCCTTGTTCCGGTTACGCCTAAGGAGGATACGATGTATAAAAAGCCTTCCCCGGCCTTAGCAATGGTCTGGATCCGGTCTTTTGAGGTCGGAGCAATCATGGAAATGATATCGATACCATGAGCCTTGGCAGCGGCTGCACATTCGCCCCGTTCTTCAAAGGGCATATCCGGAATAATGATGCCATCGAGGCCTGCTTCTTCGCAACGAGTGAAGAAGGCATCGGCCCCATAATGGAAGACGGGATTGAGATAGGTCAAGAATACCAAGGGGATCTGCGAATCCTTCCGGACGCGCTTAACGAGATCAAAGACGTCGTCGATGCGCGTCCCTTGTTTCAAGGCCCGCAAGTCCGCTTCCTGGATGACGATGCCTTCAGCAATGGGATCGGAAAAGGGAATTCCGATTTCAATCAAGTCGGCACCGGCTTTTTCCATGGTCATAATGTATTCATAGGTCTTTTCCAACGACGGGTCACCTGCCGTCAAAAATCCGATAAAGGCTTTTCCCTTTTTAAAAGCCTGGCCAATCTTACTCATGTAAATCCCTCCCCTTATATCTTGCAATGGCAGCAACGTCTTTATCGCCGCGGCCGGACAAGCAGACGATGATGCTGTCTTCAGGACTCATCGTCGGTGCCAGCTGCATGGCTTCATAGACGGCGTGGGCGCTTTCAATGGCGCAGATGATTCCTTCTGTGCGGGCCAAATATTCAAAGGCTTCGACGGCTTCATCATCTTTGACCGGAATGTACTGAGCCCGACCCGTTTCATTTAAGTAGGCGTGTTCCGGTCCGATACCGGGATAGTCGAGACCGGCCGAAATGGAATAGACTTCGTCGATCTGGCCGTCTTCGTTCTGGCAAAAAATCGATTTCATGCCGTGAAAGATTCCCACTTCCCCCTTGGCAATCGTCGCCGCATGGAGTTTGGTATCGATGCCCTTACCGGCAGCTTCGCAGCCGATGAGACGGACATCTTTATCGTCGATGAAGTGGTAGAACATACCCATGGCATTGCTTCCGCCACCGACGCAGGCCAAGACCGCTGCCGGTAATTTTCCTTCCTTGTCGAGGATCTGCTGACGCGCTTCCTTACTGATAACAGACTGGAAATCGCGAACCATCATCGGGAAAGGATGAGGCCCCATGGTCGAGCCGATGACGTAATGAGTGTCATCGACACGGCTGACCCATTCTCGCATGGCTTCGTTGACGGCGTCTTTAAGGACTCGGGAGCCGGAAGTAACGGCATGGACCTTAGCCCCCAACAGTTCCATACGATAGACGTTCAAAGCCTGGCGAATCGTATCTTCTTCACCCATGAACACTTCACATTCAAGGCCTAAGAAAGCGGCGGCCGTCGCCGTCGCGACACCGTGCTGACCGGCACCGGTTTCAGCGATGACCCGGGTCTTGCCCATCTTTTTCGCCAACAGGCACTGACCTAAGGCATTGTTGATTTTATGGGCCCCTGTGTGGTTCAAATCTTCACGCTTCAAATAGACTTTCGCACCGCCCAAATCTTTCGTCATCCGTTCGGCATAGTAAAGGAGTGACGGCCGATTGGCATAGTTATCAAGGAGTTCTTTTAATTCTGCCTGAAAGGCCGGGTCATGTTTATAATGGTCGTAGGCTTTTTCCAATCGCTGAATTTCATTCATCAGCGTTTCCGGTATATACTGGCCGCCAAAGGAGCCGAATCTTCCTGTACTCATCTGTTTACCTCCTGTAAACACCTAATGTTGTCATAAATAAAGTCATCTTTTCTCTGTCCTTCACCCCATCCGTTTCGATGCCGCTGCTGACGTCGAGGGCATAAGGCTGAAGGGCTGCTGCTTGAACTGCATTCTGCGGCGTAAGGCCGCCGGCTAAAAAGTACGGTCGGCCAATGCCTTTCAGCAAGGACCAATCAAAGGCCTTACCCGTACCGCCCTTTCCCTGATCGAGGAGGATATAGTCGGCACGGCTCTCCAAGGCTCGCGTTACGTCGTCTTGATTGGCAATAGAAAAAGCCTTGATGACAGGAACGCCTAAATCCGTCTGTATCTGCTGTACGAAAGCTTCATCTTCCTGACCGTGGAGCTGGACAAGCTGGATGACGCCTTTTTTTACTAACGACGCCATATGCTTCGGCTCATCGTCGACAAAGACGCCGACAGCCGGGATGGACGGATCCAGTTCCCTGCGAAGTTCTGCTGCCAGCTCATCAGAAACGCGTCGCTTCGTACCGGCGAAGACGAAGCCGGCATAGTCGGGGTGGAGTTCATTGGCCCAAACGATGTCGCAAGGCCGCTTGAGGCCGCAGAACTTTACCTTAACCACGAGTTCCGGCGGCAAGTTCCGCCAGAGCCGCCTTCTTATCAGGACTGCGCATCAGCGTCTCGCCGATGAGGACGGCGTCTGCGCCATGGTCATAGAGGCTTTTCGTATGCTCTCCCGTCTTGATGCCGCTTTCGGCAACAAAGAGAATATCGTCCGGTACCAGCGTTCTCAGACGGAAGCTCGTGTCGAGGGAGACCGTAAAGTCTTTTAAATTCCGATTGTTGACGCCGATGATGCGGGCACCGGCCTTGATGGCCCGAAGGACCTCCGTTTCGTCGTGAGCTTCAACCAAGGCCGAAAGGCCCAGAGAATCGGCAAGTTCAAAGAAGCATTTCAATCGTTCATCATCGAGGATGGCGCAGATCAAAAGGACTGCCGAAGCACCAATGGCCCGGGCTTCATAGATCTGATACTCATCGATGATGAAATCTTTGCGAAGGACCGGCGTCTGAACCGCCTCGGCAATATCCTGTAAATACTTGGGACTTCCTAAGAAGTAATCCCGTTCAGTCAATACGGAAATAGCCGCCGCACCGGCCTGTTCATATTCCCTCGCAATGGCTTCATAGGGAAAATCAGGAGCAATCAGTCCTTTTGAAGGCGAGGCTTTCTTGACTTCACAAATGAAGGAAAGCCCCTTCTGTTTCAGGTTATGTTCAAAGGGGAATCCCTCTTTTTTCGGAGCTGCCAAGGCCCGTTCTTTCATCTCCGATAAGGAAACTCGTGCCTTATCCTCTACCAGCCTTTTTGCAACAGCTGCCGTTAAATCATCGAGTATCATGTGCTCACCTTCTTACGAGTTGCTGACAGCAATGCAGCGATTCAGCGTTTCCATAGCCTTGCCGCTGTCGATGAGATCGGCAGCCATTTTGATACCGGCACCGATGGAATCGGCTTTACCGGCAATGAACAAGGCCGTTCCGGCATTCAAGAGGACGGCGTTTCGTTTCGGCCCCTGAACAGTTCCCTTCAGGATGCCTCGCGTGATGTCGGCATTTTCTTCCGGCGTGCCGCCGACGAGGTCTTCCTTCGTTCCAGGCACCATGCCGAAGTCTTCCGGCCGCAGGATAGATGTCCGATAATATCCGTCACGGAGTTCACAAATCGTCGTCGGCCCGTTCGGCGAAATTTCATCGAGTTTTTCCTGGCCGTAGGCGACGATTCCTCGTTTGACACCAAGGGTCGACAATACTTTCGCCAGGGGTTCGACCAGGTATTCATCGTAAACGCCGAGGAGGATCATCGTCGGCTTAGCCGGACTGGTCAAGGGCCCGAGGATGTTGAATACGGTCCGGAATCCCAGTTCCTTGCGGATGGGTCCGATATACTTCATAGCGGCATGATATTTCTGAGCAAAGAGGAAGCAGAAGTTCGTTTCTTCCAGCATCTTAAGTGCCAGTTTCGGATCCTGTTCGATATTGAGCCCCAGTGTTTCCAGGCAGTCTGCCGTACCGCACAGAGACGAGGCGGCTCGATTGCCGTGTTTGGCTACTTTAACACCGGCCGAGGCAATAACCATGGCCGACGTCGTCGAAATATTGAAAGAATGGGCACCGTCGCCGCCGGTACCGACGACTTCCAGGACATCCATGCCCGGATGAGGAACGGGCGTTGCCATAGAGCGCATGGCTTCGGCACAGCCTGAAATTTCATCAATCGTTTCGGCCTTAGTGCTCTTCGTCGACAGCGCCGCCAAGAAAGCGGCATTCTGGGTCGGTGTCGTCTTGCCGTTCATGATTTCCAGCATAACTGCCTTTGCTTCGTCATAGGTCAAATCACCTTTATTTACAATCTTGATAATCGCATCTTTAATCATCGTCGTTACCTCCTCGTAATGACTCTATCTATTATAATTTTAAGAAATTTTCAACCATCATCGGTCCCGTCGGCGTCAATATCGATTCCGGGTGGAACTGCAAGCCGTATGTAGGATAATCTTTATGGGCGACGGCCATGATTTCGCCGTCATCGGTCCGAGCCAGGACGCGAAGATCATCGGGAAGGGTATCGGGATCGAGGGCCAGCGAATGATACCGACCGACGTCGACCGTTTCGGGAAGTCCCTTAAAGAGGGGATTGTCCCGGTCGAGGGCGGCGACGGATTGTTTGCCGTGCATCAATTCCCCGGCGTAGGTAATGGTGCCGCCGTAGACTTCACAAATAGCCTGATGGCCCAAGCAGACGCCGAGGATAGGGATCTTTCCCTCAAAATAGCGGATAGCCTGTTCACAAATCCCGGCATCCGACGGCCGACCCGGGCCCGGCGAAATGATCAGATGATCCGGATGCAGTCCCTCAAGGGCTTCTACGGTCATTTCATCGTTGCGGATGACCTTAATGTCCGGATTCAACTGTCCGATGAGCTGGTAGAGATTATAAGAAAAACTGTCGTAATTATCGATGAGTACAATCATTTGTCAATCCCTCCATTGGCCCGCTGCAGGGCGATGACGACGGCCTTGGCTTTATTCAGGCATTCCTGGTGTTCCTGTTCCGGTACGCTGTCGGCGACGATGCCGGCGCCGGAGCAGGCGTAGACGTGATTCCCCTTCTTATAGGCCAGGCGGATGCCGATACAGCAATCCATATTGCCGGTAAAATCGATGTAGCCGACGGCGCCGCCGTAAACGCCGCGCTTATGACCTTCCAGTTCATCAATGATTTCGCAGGCCCGGATTTTCGGAGCCCCGGACAAGGTGCCGGCCGGCAAGGCAGCGGCAATGGCATCGACGGCAGTCTTATCGTCCCTTATCGTACTGTGTACGGTAGAACCGATATGCATGATATGGGAAAAGCGCAGGACGTTGAGGTAACGTTCGACATGGACGCTGCCAAAGTCACTGATGCGTCCCAAGTCGTTTCGGCCTAAGTCGACGAGCATATTATGCTCTGCCAATTCCTTGGGGTTGTGCAAGAGTTCGTCTTCCAGTTGATTATCTTCTTCCACCGTCTTGCCCCGCGGCCTCGATCCGGCTAAGGGAAAGGTAAAGAGGTCCCGCCCTTCGAGGCGGATCAGCGTTTCCGGAGAAGAACCGGCAAGCTCGATATCGTCGCCGGAGAAGAAGAACATATACGGCGACGGGTTGATCGTCCGCAGCACGCGGTACGTATCGAGGAGGCTGCCTTCGGCTTCAGCCTGAAGGCGATTGGCTAAGACGACTTGGAAGATGTCCCCTTCGCGGATATAATGTTTCCCCTTTTCAACCATTTGGCAGTATTCCTGCTCATTAAAGAGGGGTTTAAAGTCGCTCTTTAACTGAAGGGGCTGGGCCGGTGCCTTCTCGCCATGGCGAATGAGGTCTTCCATACGCTGTAGTTCCAACATAGCCCGATTATAATTTTCTTCTGCCCCGTCGAGGCGAACGTTGACGATGAGGTAAATCTGCTGCTTTAAATTATCGAAGACGATGACCTTGTCGAAGAGCATGAGGTCGAAATCATTAAAGCCATCGTCATCAGCGGCCTTGAGTGTCAGTGACGGTTCAGCATATTTAATAAAATCGTAGGAAAAGTAGCCTACCAACCCGCCGGTAAAGGGAGGTAACCCTTCCAGGCGCGGCGCCTTATTGTCGGCTAAAATTTGAGAAATGAGCTGTTCCGGATGGTCCGTATGAATCTGTACTTCAGCCCCGGTCTTGATTGTAACCGTTCCGTCTTTGCAGAACAGGCCCATCTGAGGATCGTATCCTATGAAGGTGTATCGGCCCCAACGCTGAGAATCTTCCATACTTTCCAAGATATAGCAATGAGAGCTGATATGCTTGACCGTTCGCAAGACTTCAATCGGGGTACAACTGTCGGCATACATGCTGACTCCGACAGGAACGACCTTATATTGGTCTTGGTAGGCTTTTACCTGTTCTAAGCTGAGCGTTTCCATACAAACCTCCTAAAAAAATAATCCGTCCATGACAATACGATTTGTCAAGGACGGATTTAAGTTCCGCGGTGCCACCTTGTTTTAGGGGTTGAGCCCTACTCTCGACGGAATACCAACATATTCCCGGTAACTGACGTATACCAACACGTCGCAGGATACTCAGCCTTGCGGCCTTTGACTGCGCCCTCAGCGGTCCATTTAACGAGCTGCGTCGGCCGGCTCTCAGCACCCCGGCTCTCTGTACGTGCACGTCATCGTTTTTACTTCCGCCTCAATGGTTTCATGGACGATGTTCAATTGATGTTTGTATGATACACCGCATGATTTAAACTGTCAAGGTAGTTTTTATATAATTTTTAAGATAATCGTTTTACTTGTGTTTAAGCCCACACTTTTAGGGAGAAATTTCCGTCTTACATCATGGCAATAATCGGCGAGATAATCAAGAGGATACCAGCGAATACGATGAGTACCAGCGAAATTCCCTTATATTTGTGAAGGGCATTGACTTTGTAAACCAAGTACGCCGGGATAAGGCAGGCGATGATACCGAAGATCGGTCCGAGAAGGGTCAGGAGCTTCAAGACCGGTGCATTGAGGACGATGGCGCCCCAGGCAACGGCAACGGCGAAGATGAGGATGCCGAAGCTGACCATTTTCTTATTGATCTTGTCTTCCGGCATGAAGCGGTGCAGGAGATTCATGGCGATCCCCTGGCAGGCTTCGCGGAATCCGAGGAACACACTGAAGAAGGCCGTCATAACGGCGAAGACGTTGAGGACCAGGCTGAAGATCTTAACAGCGCTGCCGTCGAAGCCCTTGGCAACGATAGCCAGTGCAGAAATGTTCTGGGAATAAGCGAGAACGGCTTGATCGTGACCGAGCGCCAGGTTAAAGGACATGGCATACGAGAAGATCGTAATGAACAAGACGGAGAAAGCGATTTTCATAGCCCGCATGGCTTTGTAGCGAGCGACGTGGATCGATTTGTTATGAGAGCGGTAAGAAATGACCATGGGGCTGATGCTGGGGATAAACAGAATCGAGGTCAAGGTTACAGGCAGCATGGCAATCGTGTTTTTCACGAGGTAGCCTAAATCGGGGAAAACGCCGATATTGGCAATGTTCCAGTGCTGGATCATGATGCCGCCTAAACAGATGACGACTAACAATTTCGTTAAAACCATCAGTGTCGAAATCCGGAACAAGAGCTGTTCACCACGGGAGGCGAGAAGGACCATGGCACAGATGATAGCCAGCCCATAAAAAGGATTGTCGGACAGGAGCGTATCGGTGACGCCGAAGGAATAGAGGAAGGATGCACTGTCATTGGTCAGTGCCGTCGAATACATGAAAACACAGATGAGAATACTGAGGAAGTAAAGGATGCCCAGCAGGAAACCCCAGTTTTTGCCGAGATAGCCGCTGATAACGCTGGGATAGTCTTCACACCGCGGCGAATCGGCCAGGGTATTGATGAACAAACGCTGCAGAAGATAGATGGCCGGATAGGCAATGATTGCGGAAAATAAGTAAACCCATACGCCGACCAGGCCGACCTGAACCGGTAAGAACACGATACCGGCACCGATAGCCATGCCGATACTCATAATAATCCAGCCCCAGTCCGTACTGTCGAACTTGACGGCTGCTTTCCATTGTGCATCTGTCATTCCCGCTTGGCGGGCCAGTGCTGCTGATGAATTCATATCAAAGACCTCCTATGGTGAATAGATTGGATGGATGATGTCCCCTCGACACTTACATTTTATCCCTTGATGCGGCTCTCCTTTCTCAACTTCAGTGTATATACTTTTTACCTATGTCGTTTTTTAACATTTTTCTAAAAACCGTAAATTTTAATGTACACGTCGGGGTTTTACCTTTTACTTAAACGTTCTATTCTATGGTTAAAGTATATCATGAAAGGTATAGGCTGTAAAATATTCATTGTGCAATTTGCATTCATAGTATTTATCTATGGAATAAGTCATTATTCCTTACTTTTTTGTCAGGAAAACGAGAAATATCCATGAGTTTAAAATGAATCATTATCACCTTACGCCAAATTTCACAAACATTTGTCTTTTTCAAAAAGCCAAATTTGGTTAACTTTTCTTTATAATTTAAATTTTTAAGTGGGATTTTTCTTTCTTCATTTTTGCTGTTTCGAGATTAAAATTTTCATTTTAAAACTTTCTTTACTGTGTCAAAAAATCATAACTTTCCCAACTTTGCTTATTTTGATACAATAAAGCTAAGAAGGGCGTCTCTATAGGTACGGTTTATATTTGAGGTGGTTTTACTATGACTTTACAACAATTGCGTTATATCCTTGAGTTATCAAAACACAATTCTATTTCTGCCGCCGCCCAAGCTCTGAACATCGCCCAGCCCAGTCTCAGTGCCGCCATCAAAGACTTGGAAACAGAATTTTCCCTGACGCTGGTCAAGCGAAATCGTCACGGCATCACGTTCACATCGGCCGGGTTAGAGTTTCTGCACTATGCCGACCACATCTTAGCTCATGCTGACGAAATGCATGATCATTTTCACCCTGAAACCGGCCAGGAAGACTCGCACACCCTGACCGTTTCATCTCAGCACTACCCCTTTGCCGACGAGGCTTTCATCCATGCTCTTCAGCGCATATCGCCGACATCAGCCTACACCTTTACCCTGCGTGAAGGTCGGACATCGCAGGTCATCCACGACGTCGTCACCCGTGAGAGCCAACTGGGCATCCTCTTTTTATCCCACATGAACGAAAACTTTTTGCAGGACCTGTTCCAAAAGAACAAGCTGGAATTCACGTCTCTCTGTACGTTTACGCCCTGTATCTACGTCCGCTTGGACCACCCCCTGGCAGAGAGTCAAAGCATCCCTCCCGGCAAGCTTAAGGACTATCCCTGCGTCCGCTTCGAACAAGGTCACGACCGCTCGCAGTTTTCTGAAGAACTGCTTCTATCGGACCCATCCAATCGGCAGAGCATCTATGTCACCGACCGATCGACACTGTTCAGCATCATCCGCGCAACCGACGCCTATACCATCGGAACGGGGCATGTCGCATCGGCCATCATCGGCCGCCACATTACGGCCATTCCCATTGCCAATCCCTTGGATACGATGACTGTCGGCTGGATAAAGATAAAAGAGGAAGCTCTTTCGCCAGAAGCACTCCTGTACGTCAACATTTTATCAGGGCTGCTTACGGGCCGAGAATAAGGGTTACGGGCTAAAACAAAGAATCGGGGTTCACGGACATCTTCGTGAACCCCGATTCTTTGTCTCTGCGCCCCCCTTGAAAAGACGGCAGTACCACCTCCCGGTTCTAAGACAGACAGCCCTTTCAAAAGTCCCGGGGGAATGGAGGCTGCTCCCTCTTGTAACACGGCCTTAAAAGCATCTGCAGACGCAGCGAAGGGCCACGATCAATACCTCGCTGTCAGCACAAGAGAAAGGCTATTTACGGTTTCACAGGACTGTTCCTTATCAAAACCGGCTGACCGCTATACCCTTTCATACGCCGCAACCCACGATAAGGACGACAATACCGGAAAGGCCTTCCCCAGCTTATACACAGCTCATCGGCATCCTAAGAATGCCCCGGTCTGTACCTCGACGCTGAAAGACATTACATGTCATGCCCTCCCTCTGCCTGTCACAGCAGTTACGCTCATCCCAGACAAGAAAGAGTCCGGCCAAATTCATTTCAATGCCTCGCAAAACTTCGCCATCTGACACCTCCGTCTACGGTCTCTGAAGGGCTGTAGGAGTCGACGGACCGCAAGAACTCCATATGGATGACGAGACACATAAAACGAGACTGCCATAGAATATCTATGACAGTCTCGTTTTCATGAGGCCGTCCTCCCGGGACAGCCCCGCCTAACCTTTAATACTTATTTGTCGTATGCCTTTTCTAAGCGTACATAGCCTTCATAACGGTCCTTAGCATCTTCTTCGGTCTTTTCAAAGAGAGCTTCGGCAATTTCCGGGAAGGTGCGCTGCAGGGACGAGAAGCGAGTTTCGCCCATGAGGAATTCGCGGAAGTTATCTTTCGGCGGTTTGGAATCGAGGATGAACGGATTCTTGCCCTGTTTCTTCAATTCCGGATTGTAGCGCCAGAGATGCCAGTAACCTGCATCGACAGCACGTTTTTCTTCGAGCTGGCTCTGACCCTGACCGATCTTGAGGCCGTGGTTGATGCACGGTGCATACCCGATGATGAGGGACGGGCCATCGTATTCTTCAGCTTCTTTGAGAGCCTTCATGAACTGGTTCTTGTCGGCGCCCATAGCGACCTGTGCGACGTAGATGTAGCCGTACTGAGCCTGCATCATGCCGAGGTCCTTCTTACGGGTCTTCTTACCGGCTGCGGCGAACTGAGCGACAGCAGCTGTCGGCGTAGCTTTCGAAGCCTGGCCGCCCGTATTGGAGTAAACTTCAGTATCGAAGACGAGGACGTTGATATCTTCACCCTGAGCCAGGACGTGGTCCAAGCCGCCGTACCCGATATCGTAAGCCCAGCCGTCGCCGCCGAAGATCCACTGGCTCCGTTTAACGAGGAACTGTTTCATATCGTAAACCTGTTCCAATTCAGGTTTGCCGTCTTTTTCAGCTTCGAGGAGAGCGATGACCTTGTCGGACCGTTCGCGAGTGCCTTCACTCTTAGCCATGTTTTCTTTCCAGTCTTTCAGTGCGGCCTGTAATTCAGGACTTGCAACTTCCATAGCTGCATCGACGTACTGAGCCAAGAGTTTCCGTTCCGTCTTTTCAGCCAGCATCATGCCGAAGCCATATTCAGCGTTGTCTTCGAAGAGGGATGTCGACCAAGCCGGGCCATGACCCTGTTCGTTCTTGGTGTAGCCGCAGTCCGGTGCACTGCCGCCCCAAACGCTGGAACAGCCGTGAGCATTGGCAATGATCATGCGGTCGCCATAGAGCTGGGTAATAACTTTACAATACGGGGTTTCAGCACAGCCTGCGCAAGCGCCGGTGAATTCGAGCAAGGGCTGTTCGAACTGGCTGCCGATAACGGTGTTCTTGTCCATCGGATTCGGTTTAATCGGCAGGTTGATGACGTAATCCCAGAGATCTGCTCTGTATTCTTCTTCGTCGAAGGGTTTCATCGTCAAGGCCTGTTTCGGGCAGACATGCGTACAGCTTCCGCAGCCGAGGCAGTCCATGACCGATACGACGATATTGTATTTGTATTCCGGTGCTGCTTTGATTTCCTTATCCTGATAGCCTTTAGGAGCGTTCGCAGCTTCTTCCGGCGTCATGAGGAAGGGACGGATAGCAGCGTGAGGACATACGAAGGAACACTGGTTACAGCCGATACACTTTTCAGCATCCCAGCTCGGTACGAACATGGCAACGCCGCGTTTTTCTTCAGCAGCCGTGCCGGTCGGCCAACGACCGTCTTCAAAGCCGTCATATGCGCTGACCGGAAGGTCGTCGCCTTCGAGAGCATTGACAGGAATGGAGAAGTCACGGAAGAATTTCGTGTGTTTCGACATATCGACCGGTTCGTCAACAGCATCAGCCCAAGCGGCCGGAACATTAACTTTGACGATAGCAGACAAGCCCTGGTCGATCGCTTCGTTGTTCATATCAACGATGTTCTGACCTTTTTTGCCGTAAGATTCGACAACGGATTCTTTCAATTTAGAGATAGCCAAGTCAAGGGGAATGACGTCAGCCAGTTTAAAGAAGGCCGACTGCATAATCATATTGATGCGGCCGCCAAGACCGATTTTCTGTGCAATACCAACAGCGTCGATGATGTAGAATTGGACGTCGTTGCGGGCGATGGAGCGTTTAATTTTAGCCGGTAATTTTTCATCGAGTTCTTCCGGTTTCCATACGGTGTTCAGTAAGAAGGTACCGCCCTTCTTGATGCCCCGCAGGAGATCGAAGCCGTGCGTATAGGATTGACGGTGGCAGGCGATGAAGTCTGCGTCATTGATGAGATACGGCATCTTGATCGGCGTATCGCCAAAGCGCAGGTGAGAAACGGTAACGCCACCGGATTTTTTCGAGTCATATGCAAAGTATGCCTGAGCGTACATATCGGTGTTGTCGCCAATGATCTTGATAGCGCTCTTATTCGCACCGACCGTACCGTCGGAACCGAAGCCCCAGAACTTACAAGCTTTCAGGCCTTCACCAGCCGTGTCGACGTTCTGGACACGCGGCAGGGATTTATGCGTAACGTCATCGACGATGCTCAAGGTGAAGTCGTTCTTCGGTTCGAAGGCTTTCAAGTTATTGAAAGCAGCTACGACGTCGCCCGGTAAGAATTCTTTCGAAGCGATACCATAACGGCCATGGTAAACTTTCGGAGCTACGTCAGCAGCAGCGAAGGAAGCAGCTACGCTGTGGTACAGCGGTTCGCCGTTAGCGCCCGTTTCTTTCGTGCGGTCCAAGACGGCAATCTTCTTAACCGTATCAGGAACGGCTGCCAAGAAGTGTTTTTCCGACCACGGACGGAACATGTGAACGTTGATACAGCCGACTTTTTCGCCTTGTTCAACGAGCAGTTTAACCGTTTCTTCAATGGTCTGTGCGCCAGAACCCATAGCGACGAGAACGAGTTCAGCATCAGGAGCACCGGTGTAGTTGAAGAGATGGTATTCACGACCGGTGATTTCGCTGATTTTCTTCATGTAGCCTTCCGCAACTTCCGGAACGCGGTCGTAGAATTTGTTCAAGGATTCACGATGCTGCATAAAGACTTCAGCCGGTTCGCAGAAGGA
This sequence comes from Megasphaera massiliensis, assembly GCF_000455225.1. Classification (GTDB taxonomy): domain Bacteria; phylum Bacillota; class Negativicutes; order Veillonellales; family Megasphaeraceae; genus Megasphaera; species Megasphaera massiliensis. The sequence continues at coordinate 195,792 of NZ_HF954559.1, read as the reverse complement.
AATAGCTTCCGGATTATCCGGGTTCATGCCGCGTTTACGGAATTCACGAACGGCATCCATATCGAGAAGCGGACGGAGTTTTTCATAAGGAATAACTTCGATTTTCTGGATTTCGTGAGACGTACGGAAACCATCGAAGAAGTTAATGATAGGGATACGACAGGTAATAGCCGTTGCATGGACGACAGCAGCCAGGTCCATGATTTCCTGAACACTGGATTCACACATCATGCTGATGCCCGTTCCGCGCATAGCCATGGCATCGTCGTGACCGGCAAAGATCGTGTAACCGTTCGTTGCGACTGTACGGGAAGCGACGTGGAAGACGCCCGGCAGCAATTCGCTGGAAATTTTGAACATATTACTGAGCATGATCATCATGCCCTGAGAGGACGTGAAAGTCGTCGTAAGGGCACCGGTATTCAAAGCACCGTGCATCGCACCGGCAGCACCTTTTTCAGACTGCATTTCCTGAACCTGGACGGTTGCGCCAAACAAGTTCTTACGGCCATGAGCAGCCCATTCATCGACGTGTTCAGCCATCGGCGATGACGGCGTAATCGGGAAGATGGATGCCAGTTCCGTAAAGGCATAGGCAATATGGGCGGCTGCCTCGTTGCCATCCATAGTCTTAAAAACTTTCTGTGTCATAATACTGTTCCCCTTTCTGTAAAACATCGTAACTTGAAAGAATCCGTGTACACTTGGAGTCATCCCATTACATTGCAAGGACAAAATAATCACTATAAGCTATGTAGCTATGGTATTAACTAGATGACTATTTGTTATCCTCATTGTACTATTTATAAAAATTTTACGCAAGAGCTTTCCAGTAAAACGTTCATCTTATGCCGATTCTGTCTAAACGCATACATATTTATGTAATCGTTGCATGGACTTTACGAGGAACAAAGATTCATCATGACGACGATTACATTTTATAAAGAAAAGAATCCGTAAAGGTTCTGAAAAGTAAGAGGGCCTTAAATTTGTGAAAGTTTTCCCATCAAAGGTCAATACAACAAACAAAAAAAAGGCCCCGCATTATAGCACAAAGCGTAATGCGGGGTCTCTGTTACAGGTTATTAGAGGGCCTTTTCGATAATCGGATCTAATTCTTCCGGAGTCGTGCTCGGTTCAAAGCGCTGAACCTGGCTGCCGTCACGGCTGACGAGGAATTTCGTGAAATTCCATTTAATGCCGTTGCCTTCGGCGTTGTCCGGATAGTGTTCAGCTACGACCTGCTGAATCAGGCGGCCGCTGTCTTTATCCGTTTCATAGCCTTTGAAGGGAGCAGCTTCGGTGAGGTATTTGTAAAGGGGATCTGCCTTTTCACCGCGAACGTCAATTTTGGCGAACAGCGGGAAGGTAACGCCGTGGTTCAGGCGGCAGAAATCTTCGATATGTTTATTATCTTCCGGATCCTGTTCCAAGAACTGGTTGCACGGGAAACCGAGAATGACTAAGCCCTTGTCCTTATATTTTTTATAAAGAGCTTCCAAGCCATCGTACTGCGGCGTAAATCCGCATTTGCTGGCCGTGTTGACGATAAGCAGCAGTTTTCCTTCATACTGGCTCAAGGCAACGTCGCCGCCGCGGATATCTTTAACGGTAAAATCAAATACTTTCATTGTGTTATTCCTCCTGTTTCTCTTAGACGTCATGAATTACGCAGCCACCAAATTCCGGTGAACACATAGCGCTGTCAAGGGCCGGAGCTTCTTTAACGGAGAAAGTTTCCTTCCACAGGCCGTGGAGGTTGCAGTATGCATAGACTTCGCCATTATCGCCGGTTTCAAAATGAGCCTTCGGTTCTTCACCCGGTTTGAGATAATGGATATCTACACCTTTATCGTCGACCAAGGCAATCCATTCAATATAATGTTTTTCTTCCATCGGATGAATGACAGAACCAACCTGAACTTCCAGATGGTTGTCGATTTTCTGGATACAGGGGACGTGTTTTTCCTGTGCGGCATCAACGGAACCAGCTACGAGATGAGTCAATTTTTGGCCTGCATAAATTACTTCTTCCGGTGCCTGTGCGCCGACGACGACCAAAACTTTACCATCTGCATCATTGCGGTAAAATTCAACATGCTTCATATCAATTCCTCCTCCAGGGGATAGCACCCCTCAATCAAAAATAAAAATAAGCTATATAATCTAAAAAAATTATAAGCATTTGCTTCCTAATTAATACTTTTTCTTATGTGCTTATTATAGGTCAAATTGTCATATTTGTCAATAACGGAGAATTATTATTCTTTATATAAGTAAGTGCAGAAAGACCTTACAGACTTCCATTTTTGATGATTTTATGCAGGTTTTACGGGCTTTACCGCCCATTCCGAAAAGACAGATTTCTTATTATAATATTTTTTTCTCCCATTTTACCACTCGCCTTTCATCAAAATTCCGTCGTATCGTTCCGCAACATGAATTCGGCAAAGGCAGCCTCCCTCCATAAAATGAACAAGGCCTCCACGGCTGTGCATAGAAAAGCCGCCGCAACATGGCTGTTGCGGCGGCAGGGCTAACTTTTTGGGGTCACATCACAACAGTTCTGCTGCGGCGGCCGGGCTTTTTTTATATCAGAATAAGAAACGTCGTTGTACATGCAGATACGTCAAAGGCAGTTACACTCCGTCAACGAGATGAGCTGCATCCATCCCGGGAACGACATCATAATGGCGGACGCCCCTTTCTTCGGTACAGCGGAGAAGTCCCTTATCCATAAGATACTCGACATGAGACAAGGTTTCTCCTAAGGCAAACCACTTCTGCGTCGGCGGAAAGTCTTTCCAGGGTTTGCCGCGCATGGACCAAGTCATATGGGGTGCAATCTCATAGGCCGTGCTATGCGGATATTCCGCGGCCAGGCGAAGGACTTCACGGAGGCGTCGGTCGTGATGAGCCAGAAGTTCATCGATACGGCCGACGACCGACGTATCACCCTCCCGATGAGCCGGCAAAGCTTGGCTGACCGGCAGGTCCTTCACCTTCTTCAGACTTTCCAAATACCGCTGCAGTGCCTGCTTCATATGGTACCAAACCTGGATATTCGGCGTAATGTCAAACAGGATGTGGTCGCTCGTAAAGAAAATCTTTTCTTTGGGCATATAGAGGCAGCACAAGCCCGGCGTATGCCCCGGTGTATGAATGACCGTAAGCTCACAGCCCGCCAGGTGCAGGACGTCTCCATCAGCGACCGCGTTAATCGGAAAATGCGGGTCCGGTGAAAAAGTTCGAGCCTGATTGGAAAATTGGCTCTTGATTTCTTCCGGCGGCATCCCTTCGCGCATGAAATTGTCTTCAGCAGCCTTCCACGTCGAGCCGTCTTCCGAATCGACAAGGTATTGATAGTCGACGGGATGCATGTAAATCGGGCAGCCCGCTTTGGCAAAGAAGCCGACAAGGCCGGTATGATCCGCATGGAGGTGCGTCAAAAATAAGGACGTGTGGCGGAGATCAATGCCGAGCTCTTCTAAACCGCGGCACAGGGCCTCACGGCATTCCGGACGGTTAAAGCCCGTATCGATGACCAGATTCTCGCTCTTACCTTTAATGACATAGGCATTTAAATACTGGAGCGGATTATCCGGTAATACGACGCGGATGCGGTATACATCCGGCGACGCATGCAGTTTTTCAATCATAAGGTCCCTCCTAAAGGTACGTAGAAAAAGAGACTGCCGCAGACGCGGCAGTCTCTTGTACTCATAGTTTCTTTTTCCGCGGATTGTAGCGGTTCATGCCCTTGTCGACACCGAGGCGCAGACAACCTTCAATGGCCGTCGCGGCATCTTCGATGCCCTGGAGATACTTTTCACGCAGTTCTTCCGGAAAGGGCGTCAAGACGTGATCGATGACATCGTGATGAGGGAGCGGGCGGCCAATACCGACGCGAAAGCGGGTAAAATCGGTGCAGCCGTTGGCAAAGAGACTCTTAATCCCATTATGTCCGCCGTCACTGCCGTTCTTACGAATGCGCAGGCGGCCGACAGCCAAATCCATGTCGTCATAAGCAACGTAAACATCAGGCTGCTCTACCTTATACCAACGCATCAGAGGCCCCACGGCCCGGCCGCTGTCATTCATGAATGTCTGGGGCTTGACCAAGATGATTTTTTCATCGTCAACGGTCACCTGGGCCACGAGGGCATCCATTCGCTCCTGCCAGGACGTCACTTCCCAGCGTTTGGCCAGTTCATCGATGACATCGAAACCCGTATTATGTTTTGATTGTTCATATTGACGGCCCGGATTGCCCAGGCCTACGATCATATGCACGGTATCGTTTCCTTATTTATCGAAAAGACGGCTGACAGAGACGTCATGGAAGATGCGCATAATCGCTTCACCCAAAAGGGGAGCTACAGAAAGGACCTTGATCTTGTCGCTCTGTTTTTCCGGCGGCAAGGGAATCGTATTGGTAATGATCAATTCGGAGATGACCGATTTCTGAATTCGTTCGACAGCCGGATCGGTGAGGACGGCATGGGCGCAGGCTGCAAATACGCGGGAAGCTCCCATTTCCTTCAAGGCTTTGGCACCGCCGCACAAGGAACCTGCCGTATCGACGATATCGTCGACGAGGATACAGGTCTTGCCCTTGATATCGCCAATGATATTCATGACTTCGGCAACGCCCGGACGAGGACGGCGTTTTTCGATGATGGCAATAGGCGCACTGACCCGGTCTGCCAGGTCACGGGCACGGGTTACGCCGCCGAGGTCCGGCGATACGACGACGAGGTCACCCAAATCGGTTTCTTCTTTTTTCTGGTTAATATACCGAGCGATGATGGAAGCCGAACCGAGGTGATCGACAGGGATATCAAAGAAGCCCTGGATCTGGCCGGCATGGAGGTCCATCGTAACGACGCGGGTGATTCCCGCTCTGGTCATTAAATCAGCAACCAGTTTCGAGGTAATCGGTTCACGGCCGCGGGTCTTGCGGTCCTGACGAGCATAGCCATAGTACGGAACAACGGCGGTAATATGTTTTGCCGAAGCGCGTTTCAGGGCATCCGCCATGATCAGCAGTTCCATGAGGGTATCGTTAGCCGGCTGGCAGGTCGGCTGAATGACGAATACATCCTTACCGCGGACGCTTTCATCGATCATGACCTGAATTTCACCATTATTGAACTTACCGACAAAGGCCTTGCCTAATTCTAATCCAAGGTACTCAACAATTTCTTTGGCCAATTCCGGATTGGCATTCCCCGTAAAAATCTTCAGCTTTTTCCCGTCTTCGTAACTCATAATGAGCCTCCCTGTATGAATATTGTAATATATGATTCGATATAAAAACCGATAAACGCTAGGTGGAGAAAGTGTTATTTCTTATAGGTATCGTCTTTAACCCAGTCTTCGATATTGCGCTGCCGAGCGCGGGCAACGGATAAGGATTTGGCCGGTACGTCTTTGGTAATCGTAGAACCGGCACCGACATAGGCGTAATCACCGACCGTAACCGGCGCTACGAGGTTACTGTTGCAGCCGACAAAAGCGTGATTGCCGATCGTCGTGCGGTGCTTGATTTTTCCATCATAATTGACAGTAATCGTCCCGCAGCCGATATTGACGTTCTGACCGACATCGCTGTCGCCGATATAACTGAGGTGAGGCAGTTTTGTGCCGTCTCCGACAGTCGAGTTTTTGACTTCCATATAATTTCCGACTTTTACGTGATTACCGATAACCGTATCGGGGCGGAAGTGAACGAAAGGCCCGACTTCACAGCCGTTTTTGATTTGGCAGTCATGAGCATACATGAACTGAACATGGTCATCATCGCCCATCTGTACATTGGTCATGCGGACATAAGGGCCGATGTGGCAGTCTTCGCCGATGACCGTCTGTCCTTCGAGAATCGTTCCCGGATAAAGTACCGTATCGCGGCCGATGGTAACGGTCGTGTCGACATAGGTATTATTAGGATCAATAATAGAAACGCCATCGGCCATGAGCTGGTCCAGTTTACGGCGACGCATAATTTGTTCTGCTTCTGCCATTTGCTGACGGGAGTTGACCCCCAGCGTTTCATCATAGGACGGAGCTGCAAAAGCACTGACAACGCGGCCCGACGATACGAGCATGCCGATGATATCGGTCAAGTAATACTCGCCCTGAGCATTGTCATTGGTAACGTTGTGCAGCATATCCCACAAAAGGGGCATATCAAAGCAATAAATGCCGGCATTTACTTCGTCGACAGCCAGTTCTTCCGGCGTGCCGTCTTTTTGCTCGACAATTTTGACGACCTGCCCTTTATCATCACGGATAACGCGGCCGTAGCCCGTCGGATCCGGCATATGTGCCATCAGTACCGTTGCCGCAGCACCACTCTTTTCATGGCAGTCGATGAGAGCCGTAAAGGTTTCCGTCGTTACCAAAGGAGTGTCGCCGCAGGTAACGAGAAGTGTACCGGAAGCGCCTTGCAACAACGGTTCCGCCTGCAGCACAGCATGACCGGTACCGAGCTGTTCCTGCTGTACAACCGTTTCAGCCCGGTCACCGAGGTAGTCGCGGACCTGTTCTCCGCCAAAACCGACAACAACAATTTGGCGCGTCGTTCCGGCTGCCTTAACAGCCCGAAGCACCTGTTCCACCATCGGAACGCCGCCGACTTTGTGTAAAACCTTGGGGAACTTCGATTTCATTCGCGTCCCCTTACCGGCAGCGAGGATAAGTGCAATAGTATTTTTCATTCAGCAATAGCCTCCCTGAATTACATCACTATATAAATCCTTTTAAGGATACCACAAAACGAGGCGAAAAAAAAGGCTGTTGCACAACTTACTGTACAACAGCCCCTTTTCAGCTAATGGATATCCTAGCATCAACTTGAGATTAACCTAATACATAAACGACGACGTCTTGACGGCCGAAATTAAGGGCTTCACTAGTAGAATCCATGGCCAAGTCAATACGGTCACCGACAATAGCTCCACCGGTATCAGCGGCAACGGCATAGCCGTAACCTTCGATGTAAAGCTGAGAGCCGAGGGGAATAACCGACGGGTCAACGGCAACCATACCACGCTGGAGATACTGGCCGGTTGCAGTGTATCCACTGCCGCCGCCATCTTGAGCCGTATAAGCCGTAGCTTCCATAACCAACCGACGCTGGTGACCTTCCGTCGCCGATGCAGCTTCTTCCGGAACCGGGCGACCGCTGGCTTCAGAGAGCGCTTCCATCGTCTGCGAGCCGACGATTCCGTCGGCAGACAGACCATGGTCTGTCTGGAACTGTACGACAGCCTGCTGCGTCTGAGAACCAAAATCACCATCTGCACTACCGGACAAATAGCCCGCATCTTGAAGCATATATTGAACACTCTGTACGACAGAGCCTTTCATTCCCATTTGTACACTTGCACAAGCCAAAGACGAAAATGCAAATACAAAGATCATTGTCACTAATATCAACATACGATGTTTCAAAATACGATTTCGCAAAAAACCACCTCTTCGAATGAATACAATCTCAAGTACGTCCTGAATTATAGCAAACTCATCACCATAAGTCAAAAAAATGGATACTTAAACCTACTTTTTGATTGTTTTATTCTCCGTTCTAATCGTTTCCAAAACATCATATGTGCCTTAATACTCAAGTATGACAGATATTTTTTAGTACCTAGTCCTATTTTTCTATAATTATTATACATTTTTACATATCTTCGCTGCCTGTTTTCTCCACAATATTTCTTATAGATTGAGCACCTTCGACAGAGTCAGTCAGCACATAGAGGTAGTCCCCTGCTCGTAGACAAGTCTCTCCATCCGGTATGATGTCGCCGCTGCCGCGCTTTACGTCAACAATGACCGTATGAGACGGCCAGGCAATGCGGCCGATATATTTTCCATCGGCCTGACTTCCACTGACGACGGTCAATTCCAAGAGGTTTCGCCGTTCACTCGACGATAAGACAGGTTTATGCTTGGCCAGGCTCCGCCGGAGCAGCACTTCATAAATCGGTTCCCCCCGAAAGAGCTGGGCCACGACGAGGGCCACCAAGGAGGCCGTACATAAGGCTAGCAGGTGCTCATATGAGCCGGTCATTTCCATAATGAGAATAGTCCCTGTAACCGGTGACTGAACGGAGGCCGCAAAAAAAGCTGCCATGGAAATAACGACGATGTTCGACAAATAATACGATGAAATGAGCCCCATCTGAATGAAAATAATTCCCACCATACCGCCGGTCAGGGCGCCTAAGACCAACATGGGCAAAAAGAAACCGCCGGGAACGCCGCAGCCGTAACTGATAAGGGTGAACAGAAATTTTCCGATCAGCAGGAGGGCAAACAACTGAAGTGACAGCGGCAGGGTATACAGGGCATTAACCAACTCATTGCCGCCGCCGAGGACGTCGGGAAAAACATACCCCAACACCCCGGCCATGAGTAAGGCAAAGGCAATGGGCATGTAACGATTGCGAAAGATGGGAAGTTCATAAAAATAATGGATATTTAGTAATCCTTTATTAAATATTACCCCGGCAATTCCGACAATAATTCCTAAAATTACGGCCAACCACATATAGCGCAGGGGAAAGTGCGGCAAGATTCCGAAATGAAAAACAGGTTCTCGTCCAAAGAGGTAGCGACTGACCATGGTCGCCATCAATGCCGCCGCCATAGCCGGTGCCAAAACGACGCCGGAAAAGTTGCGATGAAGCTCTTCCAAGGCAAACATGACGCCTGCCAGGGGCGCATTAAAAGCCGCTGCCAACCCGGCACTGGCGCCGGCTGTGATGAGGTACCGTTCCTCCATCCGCGTCCGCCCAAAGGCTCGGCTCAACCCTTGGGCTGTCACGGAACCGATCTGAATCGACGGTCCTTCACGTCCTAAAGACAAGCCCAGCCCGATGCCGACGATACCACCGACCAGCTTAACCCAAAGTACTCGCAGCCAGCGCAGGCGCAGGACGCCCAAAATGACACCTTTAATTTGAGGAATCCCACTGCCGCCTGCTTGTGGTTCATAAATCCCCAAGCGCCATAATAACAAAGCTGCCGCCAGCAGCAGCGCAAACCAAGCCGCGTGAACAGAAATGTCACCCCGGCTCAAAACATTGGCATAAAACCACTGTCGCCACAGGGTTCCCGTTTCCAAGCCCCAGCGAAAAAAGCTGATAACCGTTCCCGACAATAAGCCGACTAAAATGCCTTCTAAAAAAAGCTGCAGCCGAAATCGAGGCCAATGGTTCAAAACCTTTAGCGCCGCTTCCAACCGTGTATCACCATGCATCATATTCACATCCCTTTCTGATTCACTGTGAAAATTATACCACAGGCTCCTGTTGTTTCGTATAATAAGGATATA
>NZ_HF954559.1:178161-186079 GCF_000455225.1 Megasphaera massiliensis | reverse complement strand
TATAATAAGGATATATATAATATAAATATATAGACCTTTCGAAGCAGAATGAGCCAAAAAATCCGCTCCCATGGCAGGATTTCAGGCTTTATTATAGAAATATATACATAATATAGAAAAACGGAAGGAGGAGCGGCTTATGAACGACAGCTATAGACCGACATTCAATATTCACGAAGCAGTACGCAAAACCTTGCCTTATATGATGGAAATGAGAGAATATTTCCATGCCCACCCGGAATTAAGCGAAAAAGAATTCGATACATGCAAGACGATTTTTCAAGAATTATCCCTGATGGGTATTGAAGACGTGCGAATCATCGCCGGTACCGGAGTCACAGGCCTGATACACGGGGCCCTTCCCGGACCGGTCGTCCTCTTGCGAGCCGACATCGATGCCCTGCCGCTGACCGAAAAGTACGACTGCCCTTATTCATCCCTCGTAGAAGGAGTCATGCATGCCTGCGGCCACGATGGTCATGCGGCCAACTTATTAGGTGTCGCCAAAATTCTCAACAAGCATCGAGACTGCCTGCGCGGCACCATCCGTCTGGCTTTTCAGCCGGCTGAAGAGGGAAACGGCGGCGCCGCCCGCATGATCGATGCCGGTATCCTCAACCTGCCGCCTGTCGACTATGCCTTGGGTCTGCATGTGGCCGGCAGTCTCCCCAAGGGTTATGTCGGCATCGGCCGCGGCGAAATCGCGTCTTCTTGTGACGATTTCACGATCACACTCCACGGCAAAGGCGGACACGGCTCCCAGCCGTCAGCCTGCATCAGCCCGATACAGATGGGCGTCGACATTATCCAATTGATTCAAAACTTCGTCTACAACCGCTATGCTGACGGCGACGGCATCGTCCTCACCTTCGGCCAGTTCCAGGCCGGCCACAATCCTAACGTCATCCCCGAAACAGCCGTTTTAAAAGGGACCCTCCGGACGTATCACGAAGAAAAACGGCGCATCATCCTCGACGCCCTGGAGCAGATTTTGAAAAATGTAACCTCGACGTATGGCGGTTTCTTCGATTTGGACGTCGTCCCCTTCTCCCCGGTCTGTGTCAACGACGACGGCGTTACCGATAAAGTTACCCATATCCTGCAGCAGCACTGTGCCGATCGGGTCAACGTAGTGGCCTTGAAACGCGGCGCCGGTTCTGAAGATTTTGCCTATTTCAGCGAGGCCGTCCCCAGTGCCTTTTATTATGTCGGCGTCTACGGCGATGCTCCGGTCAGCGGCCATTCACCGGACTTCCACTGGGACAGCAACGCCTTGAAGTATATGTGCGAAACCCTGCTTCACATCGTCTATTACTTCGAAAGCTATTGAATTCATTTTGGCATTGTATAATTACATATCCATAGTATAATGAGGGAGTATCCATATAATAAGGAGTGATATGACTCATGGTATTCTGGTTCATCATTGAACATACGATGCTTCCGATTTTCTTTCTCGTTCTCTTAGGATATTTTCTCGATAAGAAATTCCATCTCGACGTAAAAACCTTATCGAAATTGATGTTCTACTTAGTCATTCCCAGCTTCCTTTTTACCAACATCTATACGACCCAGTTCCCCGAAACGAGCGTCAACATCATCGCTGCCATCGCCATCTTCATGGTCCTCTGTTTCGTCATAGCCAATATCGTCGGCCGTATCCGCCACTATGATGCCGCCATGTTGGAATCGTGCCGCAATGCCTTTATGTTCAATAATACAGGCAACCTCGGCGTCGCGCTTATCATCCTCGTCTTTTCTCACGACCCCTTCGTCGTAAACGGACAGACGCCGTACCTTGCCGAAGCCATGGTCGTGCAGATCATCATATTCATGATTCAAAGTGTCTCGCTCAATACCCTCGGTCTTTATCAGGCCGGCCGCGGTAAATTGGCTGCCAGGGATACTTTGGCCGTCATGTTTCGCATGCCGTTGCTGTACGTATTGGCCGCATCCTTGTTAGCCCGCAACATCGGCTGGGATGCCGAAAACTTCTTCTTATGGCCCATCATGGACATGGCCAGCCATGCTCTGCTCCCCTTAGCCATGGTCAGTATCGGCGCTCAGTTGTCACAGACCAAGATTCATTGGCTCGACAAGGATGTCTGGATCGTAAGCATTTTAAAGATGACCGCCCTCCCCTTACTGGGGCTGGCCATGATTTATGGTGCCAACGCCTTTCGCCCCGGCACCTTTACGGCTGTCAGTGCGACGGTATTCCTTATCTATTGCGCTATCCCTACAGCCGTCAATACGGCCTTATTTGCCATCGAATTCGATAACAATCCGGACTATGCGACGCAGATTGTCATGAACACAACGGCCCTCAGCGCCATATCGCTGACCTTTTATATTTTCTTAGGGCATATTTTATTTGTTTAATATGATTCCCATTATGATATTATCTTTTTAGATAAAATATAAGTTTTGTAAAATAAATTTCAGCATTTTTATTGACAGCTTAACGTTTTGCTTTTATAATAAGTTCATCAACAGAATAGAAGCCGGCAATGAAGCCCAAGGTGATGATTTTTTATCCCTTGGGCTTTTCATATTCTGAAGATAATCCCAATAGAACAGTAGACAACGATGTCTTTTTCTCGATGGAACCATCGGGAGAGTCATCTTTTTTTTATGGGTCAGGAGGCTAAGAATATGAAACAATTATGGTCCCGTTTATCGGTCCTGCTGCCTTGTCTTTTCGCAGCAGCGCCAACGGCTTTTGCATCGGCACCGGGAACGATAGACCCGGGCGACACGGCCTGGGTACTCATCAGTGCCGCCCTCGTCTTTCTCATGACGCCGGGCCTGGGCTTCTTCTACGGCGGCATGGTCCGCAATAAAAACGTATTGGCAACGATTATGCAGAGCTTCTTCATCGTCGCCATGATTTCTGTCGAATGGATTCTCATCGGCTATGCCATGACCTTCGGTACCGACATTCACGGCTTCATCGGATCTCTTGATAAAATCGGCCTCACCGGAGTCGGCATGACTGTTCTCGACAACGGAACGATTCCGGAACTGGCCTTCGTCGCCTTCCAGTGCATGTTTGCCGTCATCACGCCGGCCCTCATTACCGGTGCTTTTGCCGAACGCATGAAGTTCCACGCCTTCGTCGTCTTCATCCTGCTCTGGGCCCTCTTCATTTATAATCCCATGGCTCATTGGGTCTGGGGCGGCGGCTTCCTCGCTAAACTCGGCGCCCTTGACTTCGCCGGCGGTCTGGTCATCCACATTCTCTCCGGTGTTTCCGGTCTTACGCTCTGCGTCCTCTTAGGCCGTCGCTACGGATACGGGAAGAGTCCTATGGTTCCTCATAATCTTCCGATGACCGTCCTTGGCGCCGCCCTTCTCTGGTTCGGCTGGTTCGGCTTCAATGCCGGAAGTGCCCTCGGAGCCAACGAATTGGCCGCCAACGCCTTTATCACCTCTCAGGCCGCTGCCGCTGCTGCCACCGTCGCCTGGGTCGCTGTGGAATGGCGTGTCCAAGGGAAACCGACCATCCTCGGTGCCGCTTCCGGATGTATCGCAGGCCTCGTCGCCATCACCCCGGCAGCAGGCTTCGTCGCTCCCCTTCCGGCCCTCATTATCGGGGCTGTCGGCGGCGTTATCTGCTATGTCGCTGTCGCCGTCGTCAAGACCAAACTCGGCTACGACGATTCCCTCGATGCCTTCGGGATTCACGGCATCGGCGGTACTTGGGGCTCCATCGCAACGGGGCTCTGGGCAACGACAGACGTCAACCCTGCCGGTGCCGACGGCCTCTTCTACGGCAGCAGCCATCTCCTCGCCGCTCAGCTCATTTCTACGGTCGTCGCCTATGCGTTGGCTATCGTCGGAACATTCATAATCTTTAAAGTCATCAGCCTGTTCATGACCGTCCGGGCCGATAAAGAAGAAGAAATTGCCGGTCTCGACATTGGCGAACACGGCGAACAGGGTTACAATTACGCCATCACCGCCGGGAGCCCCTTTGAAGGGGTTCAGACCTCTCCCTTAGACAATACAGCCTTAGGCCATGCTGCTGTCGTAAACCAGGCCGGCGTAAACAACCATACGATATAGAGGTGATAGAGATGGAAGAACATACCCTTACTAAAATAGAAATCATTACCCGGCCCAGTAAACTTGAAGATTTAAAAGAAGCCTTGAACAAAATCGGCGTCATGGGCATGACCGTCAGTCAGGTCTTCGGCTGCGGCCTTCAAAAAGGCTACGTCGAAGTCTATCGCGGTCAGCGTTACAACATCAACCTCCTGCCGGGTATCAAAGTAGAGACCGTCGTCTGCGAAGTTCCCGTCGACAAAGTCGTCGAAGTCGCTGAAAGGGTCTGCAAAACAGGTAAGCCCGGTGACGGTAAGATTTTCATTTACCCCTTGGCAGATGCCGTCCGCATCCGCACCGGTGACCGCGGCCCTGTCGCCATCATGGACGAAAAATAAGAATGTCTCTAAAAGCAGGTATGCGAAGCACGAGCCTTCGTATGCCTGCTTTTTAGGCTAACCGCTAAATCAATAGTATATATATATCAATATATATAAAATAAGTAATAGTACCCGTCGACCTTCTTGTTTAAAATAGATACATACTTGCTTATCAGCACAGTAGCGTATGTGAATATTTTAACAATTCGAAGGGATGATCATATATGACGAACTTACGTCCTAAGAAAACGAAGAAACGCTGGTTCATGCTGTTTCTCTTATTTATTCTCACAGCCATCAATTACCTGGACCGGACCAACATGGCCGTCGCAGCCTCCAGCATGAGTGATGAACTCGGATTCAGCGCCGCCACCATGGGCCTTTTATTCTCCGCCTTTTCCTGGTCTTACGGGCTGATGCAGATCCCCGGCGGTTGGGTCATCGAACGATTTGGCTCTCACATCGTCTATACAGCCTCGTTATTCTTGTGGTCCTTATTCACGATGTTCATGGGTCTTGGGAGGTCCTTTGCCTCCCTCTTCGGCATCCGCATGGCTATCGGCGCTGCCGAAGCCCCGGCCTTTCCGACCAACAGCCGCGTCGTCGCAGCCTGGTTCCCGTCTCATGAACGGGCGACGGCAACCTCGATTTATACAGCCGGCGAATTCATCGGTCTGGCCTTTTTAACGCCCGTTTTATTTTGGATCTTAGAAACCTACGGCTGGCGGGAAATATTTTACATCACCGGCTTTATCGGCATCGTCGCCAGCCTCGGTTGGTTCTTTCTCTACCGCGAACCCGGTCCCGATTCAGGTGCCAACCAAGCTGAATTGGACTATATCCGCCAAGGCGGCGGCCTTGGCAGTACAGCCTCGGAAAAACAAAAGATTACCTGGTCTCAAATCGCAGAATTATTTAAACACCGCCAACTCTGGGGGATTTATTTAGGACAGTTTTCCAATGCCAGTACGATGTTTTTCTTTTTAACCTGGTTTCCGACGTATCTGATCATGGCTAAGAACCTGCCCTTATTAAAAGCCGGCATCTACGCCATCATTCCTTACGTCGGTGCCCTTATCGGCGTCCTCCTCGGCGGCTACTGGTCTGACTCCATGCTGCGCCGCGGCAGTTCCCTTTCAAAAGCCAGAAAACTGCCCATCATCTGCGGTCTCCTCTGTTCGATGACCATCATGACGGCTAATTATTTCGACTCTCTCAATGCCATCATCATCGTCATGGCCCTGGCCTTCTTCGGTCAAGGCATGGCTGCCATCGTCTGGAGTACTGTCGGCGACGTGGCACCGGCCCATTCCGTAGGCCTTGCCGGCGGCGTCTTCAACTTCATCGGCAATTTAGCCGGCATCATTACGCCCATCGTCATCGGCTTTATCGTCCAAGCGACGGGCTCATTCGTCGGCGCCATGATATTTGTCGGCTGCGTCGCCGCCATTGGCGTCTTCTCCTTCATCTTCATCGTCGGTGACCTCCACCGCATCGAGGACTGACTCAGATGGCTCCCCGCTGCCAGCGGGACAGGAGAAAATTCCGGAACCGTTCTACGACGGGCAATACCTGGGATTGGCGCAGGAGAGCCAAAAAGAGATAACGCCGTTCAAAAGAATCGGCAATCGGTATCCGATCGAGATTATAATATTGAAGTGTATAGAAATCAGGTAAAATGGCAACGCCATAGCCGGCCGCTACAAAGCCGGCCATGGCGTTGTCTTCTTCTACATGGCAGGCGGTCTTTAAATGAACCTGAGCCTGGTCGAGGAGTTTATTAATCATCTCGTTTAAGCCGCTGCTCTTATCGAAGGCGATAAGAGGATACGGTTCCAGTTCTTTTAAGGAGACAGAGCCACGGTTGCTCAAAGGGTGCCCCTTAGGGACGGCTACGACCAATTCTTCTTCGGCCACGGGATAAAAGAGGACGTCCGGTTCGTTTTCAACGGAAGAACAGAGAGCGGCATCGATTTTTTCCTCTTTTAACTCTTTAATCAGGGCTGCCGTCGTCCCTTGATGGAAGTCAAAGGTAATGCCGCCATTACCGTCAATAGCCTGAAATTGAGTAATCATTTCCGGCACCAAAGTATAGCCCATGGTATAAATAAATCCCAGCGTAATTTTTCCCTGATCCGGGCGCGTATAAGCTTTCATCAAATCAACGCCGCGTTCCAGTTCCTGCAGAGAGCGTTTCACATAAGGCAAAAAAAGATGACCGTACTTATTCAAAAAAATATTTCGTCCCCGTTTTTCAAAGAGCTGAATTCCCAGCTCTTTTTCCATTTCCCGAACGGCTCGGTTAAGGCTGGGCTCCGTAATATACAGGGCTTCCGCAGCCTTCCGGTAATGTTCCGTTTCCGCCAATTTCGTAAAATATTGAAGTTGCTTTAAGTTCATAACAGACTCCTTCTATATGCCGTTTAATCAATCTTTGTGATAAATCCTTATATATCAATAGCTTATCTATTAATATTTCAATCTTATTTTCTATCAATAAAAACAATCTTATGAAAACCAAAAATGACAAGACAAGTCAAAGCTTCATGGCCGAAACCACTGATTTTTCTCAACTTCCTTCGTATTGTAAAATGAGTTTATCTTTGTTTTATCGACAATTTCTCGATATCAATTGCCCTTATTATATCATTTTCAATAGTTTTTTTGAACTGTTTTTTCCTATTTTAAGAAATTGTGTTATCAGTATTTCATCCGTATAATAAGGGCAGATCAAAAATATAGTTCTACAATTCACATATACCTTTAGTACTATATAGAAGGAGGATTTCTCTTTATGAGCCAGCAGTATCCACATGTTTTCGAACCCTTTACGGTCAAGCGGACCACCTTCCGCAACCGCGTCATCATGCCCCCCATGGGATCCAACCTTGCCACCTTCACCGGTGAAGTATCAGAAGAAATGAAGAATTATTACGGTCTTCGCGCCCGTGGCGGCACAGCCTTGATTACCGTTGAAAACGCCTGTATCGACTATCCCTTGGCAACGAACGGAACGAAGCAGCTGCGCATCGACAAGAAACAGTTCATCCCCGGTCTCTACGAACTGACCGAACGGATTCACAAATACGGTGCCCTGGCATCGATTCAGCTCAACCACGCCGGTGCTTCGGCCTACCCGGAACGGCTCGACGGCCTCCAAGCCGTATCGGCTTCATCCGTCCCTTCCAAAGAAGGCAATCCGGCACCGCGCCCCCTCGATAAATGTGAAATCCTCAACATTGTCCAGAAGTATGCCATCGCCGCTCAGCATGCTATCCAAGCCGGCTTCGACATGGTAGAAATCCACGGGGGTCATTCGTACCTGCTGGACCAGTTCTTATCTCCCCTGTATAATAAACGTACCGATGAATTCGGTGGCTCTTATGAAAATCGTGCCCGCTTTGCCCGCCTCGTCGTCGAAGCCGTCCGCAAAGTTGTCGGCCCCTGGGTTCCCATCGTATTCCGTCTGTCAGCAGATGAATTCATCGAAG
>NZ_HF954559.1:117679-177808 GCF_000455225.1 Megasphaera massiliensis | reverse complement strand
ACCTTGGAAGACTCGTTAAAACTCCTCGAATACATCGAACCGGAAGTCGATATCATCAACGTATCGGCTGCCGTCAACGACTCCATCCAGTACCAGATCGATAAATGCGACATGCCTGACGCCTGGCGCGTCTACCTGGCCGAAGCCGTCAAGAAGAAATTCAACAAACCGGTCATCGCATCCGGCAACATCCGCAATCCGCAAATCGCTGACCAGGTCATTGCCGAAGGTAAGACCGACTTCATCGCCATCGGCCGCGGCCTCATCGCCGATCCCGATTGGGCCCGCAAAGCACAGTTCGGCCGTACGGACTGCATCCGTCAGTGCATCTCCTGCAACATCGGCTGTGCCGATCACCGCATTTTCAAATCGCAGCCCATTCGCTGCACCGTCAATCCCGACGTCATCGGCGGCGACCAATATAAGAAACAGAAGGTCACCCGCGACATCCATGTCGTCGTCATCGGCGGCGGTACATCGGGCTTAGAAGCAGCCTGCTCGGCAGCTGAAGTCGGCTGTCGGGTCACTCTCCTCGAACGGGAAGACAAACTGGGCGGCCTGACCCGCAAGATTGCCTTGCTGCCGGAAAAGAAACGCATCGAAGACTTCCCGGCCTATCTCGAACGCCGGGCTGCCAAGCTGCCGAACCTGACGATTCGCCTGAACACGACGGCAACGAAGGAACTCTTGGCTGAATTAAAGCCGGACATTCTCTATGCCGCAACGGGCTCCCGTCCCATGCTTCCGCCTATCGAAGGTCTCCGTGAACTGACTGATGCCGAAGGTTCCCACATTCGCTCCATCTACGGATTCATGGACAACATTCCTTACTACGAAGCCAATGCAGAAGGCAAAAAAGTCGTCGTCATCGGCTGCGGTGCCGTCGGTTTGGACGTCATGGAATTCTTCACCCTGCGAAAAGCCGATGTCACCATGATTGAAATGATGCCGTCCTTCGGGAAAGACGCCGATATCGTTTCCAAAGCGACCTTCAAAGAGCTCTTAGAAAAGCACCCCGTTGACATGCATCTCAGCACGTCCTTAAAAAAGGTCTGCCCGGACAAATTCATTGCCTCCCACAACGGTGAATCTGCCGAGTATCCCTTCGACTACGGGTTCATTTGCATGGGCCTTGTTCCCGACATCCCGTCGGATAACCCCTTTGAAGCCTATGCCAAAGAACAGGGAATCCCCTTCTGCAACTTTGGCAACAGCCGCAAGACCGGTCAGATTATCCACGGCACGGAAGTAGGCCGTGACATCGTCGCTACGATCGACATGATTGGCGGTTTCGACGACTAGGTAAGCAGAAAACAGGATACTGCTGCTGTTTCAAGCGGCGGTGTCCTGCTTTCCTATCTTTTTGTATCCCTTCATGGAAAGACGATTCAAATATTAAAATACGATATTCCTTTATTCTCACAACAGGAGGATTCTATCATGGGTAAAATTGCAGTTACAGAACGCGTCACGGGTCATACGGAATTAATCGGCCTCATCGCCTATCCGATTCGCCACAGCATGTCACCGACGATGCATAACGAAGCCTTCAAAAAATTGGGCCTCGATTACGTCTATGTCTGCTTTGAAGTCGACAACTCGACGCTGGAAGACACGGTAAAAGGCCTTCGCGCTATGAAAGTCCGCGGCTGGAACGTTTCCATGCCCAACAAGGGGCCGATTACGCAGTACCTCGACAAATTGTCGCCGGCCTCTCAGATCATTGGCGCCTGCAACACCGTCGTCAACGATAACGGCGTTCTGACCGGTACCATTACCGACGGCGTCGGCGCCATGCAGGCTCTCAAAGACGAAGGCGTTGAATACGTCGGCAAAAAAATGGTCGTCATCGGCGCCGGCGGTGCTGCAACGGCCATCCAGGTCCAGGCCGCCCTCGACGGTGTCCGGGAACTGACAATTTTCAACCGCGACGATGAATTCTTTGCCCACGGCGAAGAAACGGTCAAGAAGCTCCGCGAACGGACGGACTGCGTCGTCAATATTTACCATCTTGAAGACCACGCAAAATTAAAAGAAGAATTAGACAGCGCCGACATCCTCATCGACAGCTCTTCGTGCGGCATGAAGCCCCTCGAAGACGTCGTCGCCCTTCCGGATAAATCCTATCTCCGCCCGGATTTGGTCGTCATGGATACGGTCTATGCTCCGCGTCAGACGAAGTTGATGAGATGGTGCGATGAAGTGGGCTGCAAAAACTTCAACGGCCTGGGCATGATGCTCTATCAGGGCGCCGCTGCCTTCAAACTTTGGACGGGGAAAGAAATGCCCGTAGACTTCATTAAAGACGTCCTTTTCTAAACCGTCCTAAAAAAAACCGAGAGACGTTGTCAGGCTGCCGGCCGTCCCCCTGACGATAGGGCACAGCAGCCGCCGGCCCTGACAAGTTTTCTCATTGCCTGCATCATCAACGTGCGTTATAATAGCGTCATGAAAGCATAGGAGGATTTAAAATATGGTTAAAATTGGCAACGTCACTCTCGACAACGGGATGCCTAAAATCTGCGTCCCCATCGTCGGCCATTCTGTCGATGAGCTCGTTCAGGAGTGCCGTTATCTCCAAGATAAAATTTACGATGTCGTCGAACTCCGTATCGACTTCTTAAAGGACGTCACGTCCCTCGAAGCCGTCGGCGAAGCCCTGGATGCCGTTCGCCGGGAACTTCCCAACGGAGCCATTCTGTTCACCTTCCGTACAAAGGAAGAAGGCGGTGAAACAGCCGTTCCGGAAACTTACTACTTCGACCTCATCAACTACGCCATCGAAAGCGGTAAAGTCGACGCCGTTGATGTCGAATACTTCCGCAGCCGCGAAAGCATCGAGAAGACCTTGGCTGCTGCCAAAGCCCACAACGTCACCGTCATCATGAGCAACCATGATTTCGACAAGACGCCGTCTTTCGATGACATCACCGGCCGCTTGACGGGTATGAAAAAGCTCGGCGCCGACGTGGCAAAACTGGCCTGTATGCCGACGTCTGCCAAAGACGTCCTGACCTTGCTGTCGGCGACGGAAGCCGTAAAAGCCCAGTATCCTGATGAACCGATCATCACCATGTCCATGGGAAAACTCGGTGCCATCAGCCGTATCAGCGGCGAAATTTTCGGTTCGGCCCTGACCTTTGGTTCTGCCAAAAAAGCATCGGCTCCGGGCCAGCTCGAAGTTACGACACTGCAGCAAATCCTGCGAGCCCTTCACTAATAGAATAAGACATAAAATAACGAGCCTGTCATGACAAGATTGTCGTGACGGGCTCGTTTTCGTTTGCAAAGATGTTTTTAAGGTAGGGTTGAAGATGAGGTGTCCTTTGTTTCCAAGCGGTGAATATCGCCGACGATGAAGATGAGCGACAAGACGCCGACGGCGGCAACGGCACTGATAAAGACCATGGCACCGACAAAAGAACCGGTAAGCTGGACGATGAATCCGATGACGATGGGCGTTACGATACCGGCCAAATTACCGGCAAAGCTGAATACACCACCGGCCAGGTCCAACGATTCCTTGGGAGCAACGTCCCCAACGGTACTCCAAATGATGGCGGCCATGCCTTGGCCAAAAAAGGATAAGGCCATGATAGCAATGATGATGTCCAGTGAATCAAAGTAATTCGCTGCCATGATCGACATGGAGCAGATCAAGCCGCAGGCAATAGGCAGCTTTCTGGCCTTCGATAAAGAAGCGCCTTTCTTCAACATGTGATCGGACCAGCGACCGCCGAGGAGGACACCGATGAGGGCGCCGAAATAAGGGATGATGGCATAAATCCCGGCTTTTAACATAGGAAGATTTTTTGCCATAATCAAGTACGTCGAGAACCAAGTCAAGAAGAAGTACATCGTGCTCGTATTGGCAAACTGGCTGATATAAATGCCGATGAGCTGGCGATGGCGAAACAGTTCTTTGAGTTGAGCCATGGTGATTTTTTTAGACGTACCGGCCTCTTCAGCCTGTCCCCCACCTTGACGAATATAGTCGAGTTCAGCCTGATTGACGCCTTGGCAGTCCTTCGGGTCCCGGTATAGCCAATACCAAATGACGCTGACTCCGATACCGATGACACCGGTAATATAGAAGACTTCTCGCCAGCCGAAGGTATCCAAAATCCAAAACAAAACCGGCGTTAAGAAAGCCAAGCCAATAAATTCAGCAGCCGTATAGATAGACGTCGCCGTCGCCCGTTCATGATCGGGGAACCAGGCCGCTACGACGCGGCTATTGGTCGGAAAAGCCGGCGATTCTGCAGCCCCGATGGCCAAACGAATGCCGAACAAAGATAAAAAGCTGTTGCCAAGGCCCATGATCATGGTAAACAAGGACCACAAAAACAGGGAAATCGTATAGGTAATGCGCGGGCCGACTCGTTCCAGGAAATAACCTCCCGGTACCTGCATCAAGGCATACGCCCAGGCAAAAGCCGACAGCAGCATGCCCATCGTCGCTGCGCTGAAGCCGAGTTCAGCGCTCATGCTCGGAGCCGCTACGGCCATATTCGTCCGATCCAAATAGTTAATCGCCGTCAGCACAAAAATCAAAGACAACATAAACCAGCGTTTGCCAGTCGGTTTCTGCCCCTTTTCCCGGGACGCCTGAAATCGATTGGTATTCATTGTACAATCACCTCAAATTTATTAAGTTCTATTATTCACATAGTTTGATAAAAAGATAGGAAAATATCTCTGCCAGATTTCATTCTGGCAGAGATTATCTATCCTAGCGAGCTGCTTTTTTAGCCGAGATATTGACGAACAGGGCCAACAAGACACTCAACAAGGTAATGGCCGCATCAAAGATAACGACGTAAACCGGGCCATTGGCACCGCCGGCTGTTGCAATCGAACCGGCTGCCGATACACCAACCCAAGTACCGATACTGGAAAGGATCATGACGATACTGATGATCGTCCCTTTTACCTGCGGGAAGAGGTCACTGACCGTAGCCGTAACCAGCTGCAATACGCCGCCGGCTGCCGCAAAGCCGATGACAAAGCCGCCGATAATGGTTACCGTCGGATCTTGGACGAGAGCCAAGATGACGAACATGACGAAGGCAATCAAGGGATACCAGAATACCAAGCGAATGGACTTGATGACCTTATCGGCAATGGCAGCCGTAAGCAGGACGGCAACGATGACGCCGATAGAATAATAAGACTGGATGACCGACGGGTTGGACATGCCGACCCATTTGCCGTATTCCTGGTTGCAGTTTACCCAAATCTGGAAAGTAGCCGTCGTCGTAAAGCCCATGATGATCAAGGCGATGCTGCTGGCTGTAAATTTCAGATTTTTCAGGTTTTCCATGAAGGACGGTTCATCCCCCTTATCCGATACACCGGCCTGTTTCGGGAAGGGCATAATCATCGTCAAGACGGCGATGACAGCGCAGATAACCGGGAACAAGTAAAACAGGGTCGTGTGCGGCATCTGAGCCGAAGCCGTAAACATGATCATGAACGGCAGGATGAACTGGCCGATAGCGATGAACAATTTCGTCATGATGCTGGCAAAAGCGCTGCGGCCGACGAAGATTTCCATAGCAGCCGGAATGACACCGCCGTTAAGGCAGGCATTACCGATACCGCCGATAAGGCCGGCAATATAGGCCACCGTCAGATTATCGGCAAAGGCGACGCCTAAGAAAAAGACGGCATAGAGAACGCTGCCAAAAAAAGAAACGATACGGCGGCCAAAGCGGTCGGATAAGGGACCGGAAAAGAAACTGCCGATGAGGCAGCCAAGGCCGAGAGAAGCCGATACCCAGACGACGCCGCTGGCATCATAGAGGCCTCCGGCAAGCTGTGCCGACCCCCATTGCTGGGCCAAAGCTTGTTTATAATGGCCGAGAATGGATGCGGCCACACCAAGGATCAGATAGTTAAGATATAATACGATAGCTGTAAGATACAACTTTTTACTGGTCTTTGTTACTTCCACGTTCTATTCCTCCTGATAGCACTTTATGTCTCCCAAATCAAGGATTCGGGAGACACGTTGCTATTCGCAATAAGTGCTTAGATTTCTAAGGCTGCATTGAAGGCATCGGTCGTCGCCGTAAGGGCGCTGCCAGGTGCTTTGAAAGCTTCGCCAATGACGAAGGTCTGCGGCACGAATTTAGAGACTTCTTCATTGAGCGGGTTGTAGCTGCGGGAACCCATGGCCAAGACGATGCTGTCGAAGCCGCGTAATTCGCCTTTCGTTCCGTCAGCCATTTCATAGTTGACGCCGTCTTTAAAGAATTCCGTAACTTTAGCGCCCGGTACGAGTTCTACGCCGTGGCGTTCGAAATCGTTGAAGATGAAGACCCGGTTTTCTTTGGAAACGTCAGCAGCGAGCTGCTCTTTCATTTCGATGACCGTGACTTTGTGATCCCGTTCGCAGAGGAATTCGGCAGCTTCACAGCCGACCATACCGCCGCCGACAACGAGGGCTTTTTTGCCGATTTCATAGCGGCCGCTCAGCATATCCTGTGCCGTAATGTAGTCCGAGTCAGCCAGGCCCGGGATATTCAGGATAAGCGGTACCGAACCGGTCGCAAAGATGACGGCATCGGGAGCCATGTCTTTCAGCAGTTCGACCGTCGCTTCGGTGTTCATCTTAATGGTGACACCGGCTTCTTCGGCGCGGACGATGTAGCTGCGGATAGCCGAGGTCAGATCCCCTTTATCAGCCGGGAAAGCGGCTAAGCGGAAGTTGCCGCCGAGTTCATCGCCTCGTTCGAGAAGGGTGACCTGATGACCGCGCTGTGCGCAGATGCGGGCAGCATAGAGACCGCCGGGGCCGCCGCCGACGACGACGACTTTTTTGCGCTTGTCGGCCGGCACGATTTCTGCTTCACGACCGCATTCAGGGTTCAGTGCGCAGGTAATCGGTTCGCCGCGGAACATGTAAGGTACACAGCCGAGAAGACAGCCGATGCACGGCGTCATGCTGTCGAGGTCGCCGTTTTTAGCCTTGTTCGGCATTTCCGGATCAGCCAGACTCTGACGGCCAAAGGCAACGAGGTCGATACGGCCTTCACGGACCAAGAGTTCAGCATACTGCGGTTCCGTATAACGGCCGACGGTAATGATAGGAACGTCGACGGCCCGTTTGATTTCTTCGACCAAAGGAGCGCTGAAACCACCGTGAACGGCACCGGGGGCCCACATGAATTCGTCATGGACGTGGACGGCACGGCTGACATGGAGGGCGTTGACGCCGCATTCTTCGACAAGATATGCTGCAACGGCTGCTGCATCCTGAATCGTCTGACCGCCTTCAATGTCATCGCTGGCGTTAATACGGCAGAGGATCGGCATCTTGCCGCCCGTCTTTTTGCGGATGTTTTCAATGATCAACCGCGGCAGGCGCATGCGGTTTTCAAAGCAACCGCCGAATTCGTCGAGACGATTGTTGGTACGGGACGAAATGAAGGTGCTGACCAAGTAACCGTGGGCACAGTGGACTTCGACCATATCGATGCCGGCACGCTGAGCGCGGGCAGCCGCATCGCCATAGCATTCGACCAACTTATAGATTTCTTCACGAGAAATAGCGACCGGTACTTCGCGGCCCGACGAGGGAGCGATGGCACTGGCAGCTTTTAAGGGAAAGCCCGTAAGCGCCGAGTTGCCTTCCGGACCGGCATGCTGAAGCTGGATAGAAGCAATAGCGCCATTTTCATGGATCGCATCAGCGACTTTGCGGAAGCTGTCGACTGTATCATCGGAAAAGAGGCACGGTTTGCGCGGGCCGCCTTTAGCTTCACTGTAAACGACGGTAGATTCAATCGTAATCAGACCGAAGCCGCCTTTGGCACGAGCTGCGTAGTAAGCAGCCGAGCGATCGCTCAATGTACCGTCCGTATTGGCAAAGTTGTTGCCCATGGGCGGAACGACGAAGCGGTTGGGAACGGTAACGGAACCAATCTGAATCGGTTGGAACATAGCGTTGAATTTCATATCGATAATCTCCTTGAGTATGAATAAACTTAAGCGAAGAATTTTTCAAAAACTTCTTCATGAGGCATATCCTTGCCGGTGAAGAGTTTAAAGGCAGCTACGCCCTGCCAGAGGAGCATGCCGATGCCGCCGACAGCCGCTTTGCAGCCTGCTTCCTTAGCATCCAAGATCATCTGCGTATCTTTCGGATTATAAACCGTATCGGCAACGACTAAGTCGGAGCGAAGGTATTCTTTCTTAATCAGGCTCTGGCCGTCGAGGGGTGCCATGCCGACTTTCGTAGCATTGACCAAGATATCCGTTTGGGCAATGGCTGCTTTCAAGGCTTCTTCATCGGCTAAATCGGTGACCGAAACCTTGCAGGAAAGGTCCGCTGCCGTAATCTTTTCGACCGTCTTTTCGGCATTGGCAAAAAATTCGTCTTTACGGTTGAAGATGGCAACTTCAGCTGCGCCATCGAGGGCAGCCTGGCAGGCAATGGCCGTAGCGGCACCGCCGGCACCGAGGAGAACGATTTTCTTGCCTTTGATGTCGACCCCATTTTCGTGAAGGTTATGTACGAAGCCGACGCCGTCGGTGTTGTTGCCGATCAACTTGCCGTCCTTAACGACGACAGTGTTGCAGGCACCGATCAATTCAGCAGCCGGAGACAGTTCATCGAGGTACTGGGCAATAGCCGTCTTGCAGGGCATGGTAACGTTAAAACCGCCGATATTCAAGGTGCGGACAGCTGTGATGACGTCCGGCAGCTGATCGATTTGTACATCGAAAGCCAAATAAGCCGCATTGATACCGAGGCGGGCGAACGTATAATTGTACATGACCGGGGATCCGGAATGACCGACCGGTGAACCGAATAAACCGAATAATTGTGTATGTCCATCAATTCTTGCTTCCATGTTTAAAACTCCCTTCTCTTACTATATCACAGCCGATTAGCCGCAGATTTCAGGCCAAACCTGTTCTAATACTTTCTTTGTGCCTTCAAAGTTTTCTTTTGCTGCTTCCTTAACGCCTTTAGCAACGATGACGTCGCTGATAACTTCGACGCCGCAGACCTTCGGTTCAATGCCTTCGTCGCGGATCATCTTGACGAAGCCTGCCGTATCACCGTAGCCCGTACCGGGAATCATGCGGTCATGCATCGATTCGTCACGGAGAATCGTCGGTGCATAAGGATGCTGCTGAACGTCGTTGATCTGGATGGAGATAATTTTATCTGCCGGAATGTCGGCCAGGTACGACGGATCGTAAGACTGGTTAGCGCGGATCCAGTGCCAGCTGTCAAGGATGAGTTTGGCATTGTCGCAGCCGCTGCCTTTGACGACAGCCCAGCCCGTTTTGACGTCGGGGATACCGGAGTACGGCATGGGTTCAACGCCGATGATGTATTTGCCGGCACGGTGGCACAATTCTTTCAATTTCTGAGCCGTATGTTCAACGGAGTATTTTTCCATCAAACCGATATTGATGTGCTGGACGTTGAAGAGGTCGCACATATGGAAGCAGATCTGTTCTTTATACTTCTGTTCATACGAGCGGTGGTCTTCAGCCCACATAGTGATGTATTCGACTTCCGTAACCTTCATATCGTATTTGTCGAGGATGGCCAGGATATCTTCGTCATGAAGGCCTTCAGCTAAGGCATCGACATAGGTTTCAGCACGGAGGCCAATGCCTTCAAAGCCGGCTTCTTTCGCAGCGCTGACGCGTTCTTCAAAGGTACACTGATCGCCAAGGGTCCAGGAACTTATTGTAATCGGGGATTTTTTAGACATAATAGATACACTCCTTAGTATAATATAAATAATATGTTATATATTCTCATCGCTGCCTACGCAGTAAAAAGCTATTTATAAAGCAAGTCCTTAATTTCATCGACGGGCATCGTTCCGCCGGTATAGAGGCGATATGCTTCAGCGCCCTGGAAGAGCAGCATGCCAAGGCCTTCAAAGGTTCGGCAGCCTGCGGCTTTAGCCTGTTTCAGGAGCTTCGTTTCAGCCGGCGCATAGACGACATCGGTAACGATCAAATCGGGACGCAGTACGTCGAGACCGTCGATGATGCTCTTATCTTCAAAGGGCGCCATTCCCAAGCGAGTGGCATTCGAAAGGATATCGCTGTCGGCAATTTCACGTTTCAGCAGGTCTTTATCACCCAAATCATCCAAGGTGATCTTAACGCCGGGCACGCACTGACAGATAGCCTTTACATTGGCTTCGGCCCGAGACCAGAAACTATCCTTCAAGTTAAATACGGAAATCTCCCGCACCCCTTCTAAGGCACATTGGATCATGATGGCCGAGGCCACGCCGCCGGCACCGACTAAGGTGATCTTCTTCCCTTTTACTGACACACCACCGGTTTTAAGATTGAGCGTATAGCCTGCGCCGTCCGTAATGTGGCCGGTGAGGACACCGTCGTCGTTGACGATGGTATTGACGGAACCGACTGCCTTGGCTGCCGGCGATACCTTATCGAGAAAGGGAATGACGGCATTTTTTAAAGGCATGGTCACATTAGCACCGCGAAAGTTCAACGTTTTCAGCGAATGAAGGGCTTTTTCGACATTGTCTGCATTGACATCGAAAGCAAAATACGCAAAGTCCTGATTGAATTTCTGAAAACAGTAATTATACATCTGTGGAGACTTAGAATGATCGACCGGGGTCCCGATGAGACCGAGCAGCCGGGTATGTCCTGAAATATGCACGAATAAACGCTTCCTTTTCATAAGTAAGTGTAAAAATCAAAGATGCGGCAGGCTCCGTTGTTTTTCTTCGACGCCTGTCCTTCGATGGGTCTATGGTACCGCATTGTGAATCATTTAACAAATCAATAATTTTCATGTTTTCATAGACTAAAACTATCGGCGATGATAAAATGGTCTTATATGTAACTAAATGTAATAGCTGCGGCGACGACAGTTCGCCAGGAGGACGACCATGAATCTTTCCCATCTCAGATATTTCGTCAAATTAGCCCAGATAAAACACTATACCAAAACCGCCGAATTGCTCTGTATTACCCAGCCCAGTCTGAGTCACGCCATTTCCCAACTTGAAAAAGAACTCGGTGTCCCTCTCTTCGAAAAGGGGCCTCACGGTACGGACTTGACCGGCTTTGGCAAGCAGTTTTTCGCCAGCGTCAATTCATCACTCAATATTCTCGACAACGGTATCGAAACGATAAAAAGCGGCTCCCGCGGCAACGGAATCATCCGTATCGGCTGTCTGCGGACACTGGGGATCCGCGAGGTCCCGGAACTGGCTGCCGCCTTTAAAGCGTCCCGCCCGGATAAGGATATCCGCTTTACCTTCCACATCGGCTTGTCCAACCGCCTCATCCAATCCTTAGCAGAAGGCACCTTCGACGTCGTCTTTGCATCACGCCCCCAGACCATGTCTCAATTTGAAGCGACGGCCATTGCCAAACAGGAGCTGGTTCTGATTGTCCCCAATGACCATCCCCTGGCTCAAAACTATGTCGTCGACCTCAGAGACACCTTAGATTATCCCTATGTCTTCTTCGATAAGACGTCGGGCCTGCGTCCCATCGTAGCCCATATGTTTGCAGAAATCAACGAAACTCCCAAAATAGCCTATGAAGTATCGGAAGATCAGGTCGTTGCCGGACTTGTCGCACAGAACTTCGGCATTGCTGTCGTCCCCTTCATGGATATGCTCTTACAGTTAGACGTCAAGATTCTGCCCATTTCCCATCCTTCATACGAACGAAAATTTTATATGATTTCCAATAAGAACCAATATGCCCCGCCGGTCGTCCAAGATTTCAAAAAATTTGTTTTAGATAAAGTTCGTAATACCTAATATTTTTTCAGATATATGCCCAAACAGCAGTCCGGATACCAAAATTTTATCTATGGCATTATGCATATTTTTAATGGAAAACCAAGGAATCCGACATCGTCCGTCTATCCCCGGATTTACCGAATTAAGAATGTGAAAATTTCACATAGATAAACAGATATCCCCTTAGGGAAGAATCCTTCCCTAAGGGGATATCTGTTTCGGGAGTTATTCAATCGTTTCAATAAGGGTCTCAAAGGAATCTAATACTTCCTCGATGGTTTTATCATTGAGGACACGGTAATCGGCGGCATTGCGATAGAGGCCAATGCGTTCGTCGTAAAGGTCGTATACTTTCTGTTTTCCGTCCTTTAAGAGGGGCCGCGTCGAGACGTCGACATCACTGACGATATCATCAGGTGAGCGGTCGAGGAAGAAGACGATTCCCGTCTGTTTAAAGATTTCGATGTTTTCCGAGCGCTTGACGACGCCGCCGCCGCAGGCGACGACCGTCCCTTCTTTAGCCGCGAGCGTCTTGCTGGCCCGTACTTCGGCATCGCGGAAGCAGTCTTCACTGACGGCAAAGAGTTCGGGAATCGTCTTTCCTTCTTGGGCTACGATGACGTCATCGGCATCGAAAAAGTCCCGTCCCAGACGCTGTGCCAAAGCTCGTCCGAAAGTCGTCTTACCGCTGCCGGGCATACCGATGATGATGATGTTCTGTTTATTTTTCATAATAATGTTCCATCTCCTTTGCAATCTTTTCAATAACGGTCGAGGCAATTTCCTGATCCATCCAAATTTCTTCAGAGCCTATGGCCTGGGCAACGAGCATGTACATGCCGTTTAAGGTCTTGGCACCATGGCGCTTTGCGGCCTGCAAAATGCAGGTATCTTTCGGATTGTATACGATATCGACGACGGCCGGGAACCTGGCCACAGCCGCTTCCGATATGGGACAACCGTCGATATTGGGAAACATGCCGACAGGTGTGCAGTTTACCAGGATATCGCCGCGGCAAGACGTTTCAAAAGTATGATAATCGATAGTTTCGACGCCGATGCGTTTCGTAAAGGCTTCAAAGTCCGTCTTTGAATGAGGTCTCCGCGATACGACGACGATGGATTTTGCCCCGTAATCAAAGAGGTATTGGATGATAGCCCGGGCTCCACCACCGGAACCGAGGACGACGCACTCCTTATCTTTCACAGAGATGCCGGCATGGGCCAAAGATCTTCCGAAACCGCAGTAATCCGTATTGTATCCGAAGGTACCGTAATCGGTAAAGTGGATCGTATTGACGGCGCCGATGATACGGGCTTCTCGAGAGATATCCGTCAAATAGGGCATAACGTCTAATTTATAAGGAATGGTAACGTTGGCCCCGGTATAGCCTTCATGGCGAAGGCGCCGCAGTTCATTGGGAATGTCGTTGCGGTCCATTTCTAAGACGCCGTAGCGAGATTTATCCTGAACTTGTAAGATGCGAAACAGTTTGTCGTGGATTGCCGGAGAAGCCGTATGGCCCAGTTTAGCTCCGATGACGCCTAACTTCATCTATATCCCTCCTCGGTCGGATACGTAGTTGCCTAGAATTTTAAAGTAGTTGCAGTGTTCTGCCAGATTATGCAGTACCCGGGCCGTTGCCGGATCGCTGAGATTTCCCATGACATCGATGTGGAAAAAGTATTCAAAAGGCCTCCCTTTAAGGGGCCGTGACTCCAAGTGAGTCATATTCATACCGTTGTAGAAAAAGTAGCCCAAGACGTGATACAAGGCACCGGGGCGATGCTGCGTCGTCAGGACCAAAGTGATTTTATCTGCCTCCGGCACTTCTTCCCGGTCAGCCGTAATGATGAAAAAACGAGTATAGTTCTGGGTATTGTCGTTGATTGATTCTGCCAGTACGTCCAATTCGTACAGCTTGGCTGCTGTCTTATTGGCAATGGCCCCGATATAGGGATTTTTCATATCCCGTACCTTTTCGGCGCTCTCTGATGTGCTGAAATAAGGGTGGAGCTGCCACTTTGGGTGATGTTTCAGATAGTCCCGGCACTGATTCAGGCCCTGAATATGGGAATAGACTTCACGAAGGTCGTCAATCCTTGTCCCCGGCAGGCCGAGCAGGCAATGGTCTATCTTGACGTATTTCTCTCCGACGATACAACAGTCATAGCGATGGATGAAGTCATAGACATCGGTGATTCCGCCGGTCGAGGAATTTTCAATGGGCAAGACGCCGTATCGGACCTTCCGGGAAGCGACGGCTTGGATGACGTCTTCAAAATGCGGGACATACGCCGCCGTAAAATCCCGATCGTCGAAATAGAGCCCCATGGCTTCATCCGTATAGGAACCGGGCCGGCCGAAACAGGCGATGCGCAGTTCTTTCTCGCCAGGTTCCTCCATTACAGACACCGCCCTTTCGTCGACAGCCAAACGTCGAGGATGGCCCAAGCAGCTGCCGCTTCGACGACGGGCACGGCCCGTTGGACGATACATGGATCGTGACGCCCTTTGATGACCAGTTGGCAGTTTTCCTGCGTATCCGTATCAATCGTGTCCTGGGCTCGGCTAATCGACGATGTCGGCTTGACGGCCAGGCGGAATACGAGGGGCATGCCGTTGGTAATGCCGCCGTTGATGCCGCCGTTGTGATTGGTTTTGGTCTTCACCACACCTTCTTGGTCGTAATAGAAAGCATCGTTGGCCTGAGATCCCCGAAGGCCGGTTAAAGAAAAGCCGTCGCCAAACTCAATGCCCTTTACAGCCGGAACAGAAAACATCATATGGCTGAGACAGCTTTCAACGGAGTCGAAAAAGGGATCGCCCAGACCCGCCGGAAGGCCGGTAACCATACATTCGATGACGCCGCCGACGGAGTCGAGGTCATTTTTAGCGGCTACGATTCGTTCTTCCATCGCCGCGGCCTTTTTCTTATCGAGGACGGGAAGGGTTTCCGCTTTTAAGGCCTGCAAAGTTTCTGCCGATTCACCGAGGGGCGAAAAGCTCGCATCCGTGACATCAGCCACGCGCAGGATATGGGATCCGATGACGACACCTTTACTGGCCAACATCTGGGAAGCGACGGCACCGGCAAAGACCAACGGCGCCGTCAGCCGGCCGGAAAAATGGCCGCCGCCGCGGTAGTCGTTGAAGCCGCCATAGCGAATCTTACCGGAGTAATCGGCATGGCCGGGCCGCATGATATGACGCAGCTGATCGTAATCCCGCGAATGCTGATCACCGTTGCGAATCATGGCACATAAAGGCGTCCCCGTCGTATGGCCGTTAAAAAATCCGCTTTGGATTTCAAAGGCGTCTTTTTCCGACCGCGTCGTCGACAGCTTATTCTTTCCCGGTGCCCGCCTGGCCATTTCCTGCCTGACGGCCTCCCAGTCAATGGCCATTCCGGCCGGAAGGCCGTCCAGTACGGCGCCGATGGAAGCGCCGTGAGATTCCCCGAAAATCGTAAGGCCGATGGTCTGTCCAAAGGTATTCATCTTATCCTTCCTCCTTTTCAATGATACCGCCTAAGGTCTCGAAATCCTGCCAGAAGTCGGGATAGGATTTACGGACGCAGTCAGCACCTTCAATCCGAAGGGGCCGGCTGCAGCGCTGCGAGGCGACGGCCAGGGCCATGGCGATGCGGTGATCATTCCAACCACTGACTGTACCGCCCGTAAAGCCGTCGACGCCGTGAATAATGAGTCCTTCTGCTTCTTCTTCGACGTCGCCGCCGATTTTATTGAGCTCCGTCGCCATGGCGTGCAGGCGATCGCATTCTTTCAGGCGTACCCGACCGGCGTGGATGATGCGGGTAATCCCTTTGGCACAAGAGGCCAATACAGTCAGGACCGGCACCAGATCCGGGCAGTCCTTCACGTCGATGACTCGACCGACAAGGTCCGACGGGCAGGCCGTCAATTCCGTCTTACCTTCAATTTGGCCTCCCATGTCGCGGATGAGGGATACGATGACTTCGTCTCCCTGAGAGGAGTTCTGACGAAGGCCGGTGCAGCAGACGGCCCGTCCCAAGGTCCCGGCAGAGAGCCAAAAGGCTGCCTGGGAGTAGTCCCCTTCGACAGTATATGTCCCCGGCTGATAAGACTGGTTGCCGGCAATGCGGTAAGAACCGTCCCATTCTTTATCGATGACGACGCCGTGCTGGCGCAGGCAGTCGATGGTCATGTCGACATAACTTGCCGATTCAAGGGGCGTCGTACTGCGAAGGTGCGAATCACCGTCGAGAAGGGGCAAGGTCATGAGCAGTCCCGTAAAGAACTGAGAGCTCACATCCCCTCGCAGCGCGTAGGATCCGGCTGTAAGACGGCCTTCTACCGTCAAAGGCAGGCCGCCGTCTGTCGTATCATAGGCGAGGCCTTTTTCATCAAAGAGTTGATAATACGGAGTCAATGGCCTTTTTGCCAGCCGGCCTCTTCCGGAAAAGGTGCAGCGGTTGCCGCTTACCACGGCGACGGGAACGAGGAATCGCAGTGTCGACCCCGACTCATTGGCATCGACCGATAAAGTCCCGGACTGTTTCCGTAGCCCACCTTTGACGAGGTAAGCCGATCTTCCGGGATGAACCGAAGCCACCGGTGTAATATCGGCACCTAAGGCATTCAGGATGTGGCAAGTCGCCTCGATATCCTGTGATAAGGAAATATTGTCAACGAGACTCTCGCCGTCTGCCAGGGCTGCGCAAATGAGGTCGCGGTGACCGATGCTCTTCGAAGACGGAGCTTCTACCGTCCCCTGCAGGGCCTGTGGTTTAATGGTTACATTCATGGAGCGACCTTCTTTCGGATGTATTTCGGCAACTCCTCTGCCTCAATGGGCAGCAGTCGTCCCTTGCCGATTTCTTTCAAAATGATAAGCGTCATGTGATTGCCCCTCATCTTCTTATCATTACTGATATAGGGGATGAGGTCGGCTGCCGAGGCATCGACGTCGACGGGCAGGCCGTAGCGGCTGAGAAGTTTTCGAAGCCGCATCGCCGTGCCTTCTTTCGTAAGGCCCATCGCCTCGGTGACGCCGGTCAGCATCGACATGCCGGCAGCAACACCTTCACCGTGCGTATAACAGCCAAAGCCGTAGCAGCCTTCGATGGCATGGCCGATGGTGTGTCCGAAGTTTAAAATCATGCGTTCCCCCATGTCGAGGACATCTCGTTCGACGAGATCGGCTTTACTCTTACAGCAGCGCTCAATGATTTCTTCCCAATGATCAAAAATAGCTTCATCATCGAGGTTTTCTAACAGTTCAAAAAGCTCCAAATCGCGGATACAGCCGTATTTAATGACTTCACCCATGCCGTCGTGGATAAATCGTTTGGGCAAGGTCTGCAGCAATGCCGGGTCGATGAGAACGCCTTTGGGCTGATAAAAATTACCGGCCTGGTTCTTGCCGCTCGGCAAATCGATGCCGACTTTCCCGCCAACGCTGCTGTCGACCTGGGAAATGATAGTTGTTGGAATTTGAATAAAGGGGATGCCCCGCAAGAAGGTCGCAGCTGCAAAGCCGCCTAGATCACCGACGACGCCGCCGCCAAAGGCGATGACATAGTCGCTGCGGGTAATTCCCGAATCGGACAGGGACTGGTATAAGGCGAGAAGGGATTCTGCACATTTATGTTCTTCTCCGGCCGGGAAGACCAGTCGATGAACCCGAAATCCTGCCGACTTCAGAGAATCCTCCAACCGCGGTCCATAGAGGGCATCGACATGGGAGTCGGTAATGACGGCTAAGGTCTGCGACTTGGTCAGGCTGCGGATGTAGTCGCCGGCCCGGTCAAGCAGTCCATTTTCAATATGGATATCATACGAATCTTTACCTAATTCAACGTGAATGTGTTTCATAAACTAAGTCCCTTCTCCGCGCGGCGGCTTGCTGTAAAAATCGGGTCATGCCTTCCGTATCTTCCGCTGAGAGCATGGTCGAAAAATCATGTAAAGCATTTCGGAAGCAATCGATTTCATGTATGAGATTCTCTTTATTGGCTAAGAACAGGCTGGTCCACAAAGCGGCATTGATGTCGGCTACGCGGGTGCCGTCTCGAAAACTGCCGGCTACGAAGTATTTGGTCATCGTATCCATCGATTCGCTATTGACCAGAGCCGTCGCCAAGACATGGGGCAGGCAGCTGGTATAAGCAATGAAGCGATCGTGTTTTTCCGGCGATACGCGAACGACATGGGCACAGCCCAGAGCCATGGCCATACTGGTAACGGCCAGGATGTGATTTTCCTTATTTTCCGGCATCGGTACGAGGATATAGTTCGCATTGTTAAAAATGTCGGCACTGGCCATGGCATAGCCCTTCCCTTCCCGACCGGCCATGGGATGACCGGGGATGAAGTCAACGCCATCCGGGAGAAGCGCCTTAATCGCTTCGGCCGTACCGCCCTTGATGCCGGCTACGTCAGTTACGATGGTCCCGGGAGAAAAAAAGGCTTTATGTTCAGCCAAAAATCGAATCATGACCGCCGACGCCGTGCAGAAAATAATCATCTTAGCCCGTTTCAAAGCGACGCTGCCCGTCGTATAGACTTCGTCGACCATCCCTTCCTGTTTAGCCTTTTGGAGGGCCTTCTCATCGGGATCGACGGCGATGATATGCTTTACGCCGATGCGCCGCAGGCCGCGGGCGAAAGAACCGCCCATGAGCCCTAAGCCGATGATAGCTACCGTCTCGTTCGTATTAAAACCACTAGCTTCCGTATCCATTACACACCCAGCTTTCCTTATAATTCTCGTCCGACAATGGGCGCTAATTTACGAAGTGAATCCATGAGCTCCGTAAACATGGCCGGTGTAATCGACTGCGCACCGTCGCACAACGCCTTATCGGGATTATTATGTACTTCAATCATCAGCCCATCGGCACCGGCAGCCACGGCGGCTCTGGCTAAATCAGCAACCATCCAGCGTTTTCCCGTCGCATGACTGGGATCGACGACGATGGGTAAATGGCTTTGCCTTTTAACGGCAAGGACAGCACTTAAATCCAGGGTATTACGGGTATAAGTCTCAAAGGTCCGGATGCCGCGTTCACAGAGGATAACGTTGCGGTTGCCTTCAGCCATGATGTATTCCGCCGACATGAGCCATTCTTCGATGGTCGCGCTGAGGCCTCTTTTTAATAAGACAGGCTTTCTCGTCTTGCCGACCTCCCGAAGGAGGTCGAAGTTCTGCATGTTGCGGGCCCCGATTTGGATGATATCGACGCCGTCTTCGAGAAAGACCGGTAATTTATCGGCCGACATGATTTCCGTGATGACCGGAAGTTTTGCCTTGCGGCCGGCCTCACGCAGCATATCGAGCCCCTTATTTCCGAGTCCTTGGAAGGAGTACGGCGACGTCCGCGGTTTAAAAGCTCCGCCGCGAAGAACAGCTGCCCCGGATTTTGCAACGTCACAGGCGACGCCTTCGATCTGCTCCGGTGTTTCAATGGAGCAGGGACCAGCAATGACGGCTAATTTTTTACCGCCGATAGAAACACCGCTGCTGCCGACAGGAATGACCGAATCCTGAGGATGAAAGGCACGGCTGGCTCGTTTGTAAGGGACTTCGACACGCATGACTTTATCAACAAATTCATAGCTTTGGACCTGTTCGACATCGATGACACCGGTGTTTCCGACAAGTCCCATGACGGTCTGGCGGGTACCTTTACTGATGTCAATCTGCATCCCCTTGGCTTTGAGGCTGTCAATCAATGGTTTTACTTCTTCTTTTGTCGCATTTGCTTTCAACACAATAATCATTGTCGTGTCTCCTCCCTTTCAAATAAAAAAAGCAGGCTCCCATGAGCCTGCTTCAAAAAGCCTTTATTTCTCGCCTGTCCCTCGTTCCTTTCTTATCCGGCTAAAGCCGGCTTCAAGGGAACAGATAGAAGTCTCCTCATGTCTACATCGGTCGTATTGAATTCGTCGCACCAAAAATAGCCGGCGCTAAAATACAGGTAGCCCCAGCCAAAATAAGTAAAGACGTATTCAATTGCCTGACGTAAGCATGGCATATTCATAATGATCTCCTCATTTAAAAATTCGTTGTCGTCATTGTATACCTCAACGAGATAGTTGTCAAGGCTAAAAAAACAAGGATTCTCTGTATAGATATGAGAATCCTTGTAGATAATCGTTTAACCGGTCGATTTTTTACATACTTTATACACATAGCATGTATGCTTTTACCAGGACGGCGGGATAGCTGTCGTAACGACGCGGAAGGTATAACCCCGGTCTTTCAAGAGCTTAATGATGGCCGGCAGAGCGTCGACCGTCGCACCGTGCCCCGAGGCATCATGCATAAGGATAACCAGATGGCGGTGAAGGTACGGCCGCAGTTCAAGCTGCTGTTTAATATTCTCAACGGCCTTTCCGGCAGACTTCCCGGTACCGTCGGCATCGCCGGTCAGGGCATTCCAACCAACTTCAACATACCCGAGTTCTTCAATAGCCGGCCAAAAAGCATCGGTAAAGTGCCCTTTTGTTCCGCCCGGTGCCCGGGAGATAATCGGCCGGACGCCGATGATACCATAAATTGCCTCTTCGGTCTCCATCATTTCACCGATATACGCCTTAGGCGATTGGTATATTTTTTTATAATCATGGGTATAGGAGTGAAGCCCCATGGCATTTCCGGATTGATAAATCTGCTTGACCACATCAGGATAACGGACGACGTTCTGACCGGTCAAGAAAAAGGTGGCTTTTATATTTTCTTTTTTCAGGATTTCCAAGATCCGCGGCGTATTCTTATCATTCGGCCCGTCATCGAAAGTCAGGTACACGACGTTGTCGCCGTAATAGTAATCCCGCACCCCGCCATACGTCGTCGGAAGGCCTTTTTCCTGACGCTGACGAGTCGTATATTTATCATAAACCGGTTTATCATTATCCACAGCAGGCAGAGAAAAATCGTCGCCGACGAAGGCCACATCGGGTTTTGAAGAAAAAACTTCCTTCACCGGTGGGACGTGGCTCTCTTCCGCCGCAGCAATGACTTCATCGCGGTCGACATTCAATAGAAAGCCCAAGGTTACCAGGGCAGCGCACAAAATACATCCAAAAAATAATCTTCCTGTTTGTTTCATTCGTACTACATCCGTTTCTTTCTTACATTATCATAATTAATATACTGCCGTATCGTGCAGGTTTCTCGATAGCCGTCAGCCAGGACACTGGCCGTAAGGTCGAAGTCTTCAAGATCGTCGAGGAGCGCTTCCGTCATGCGGTGCTGGACAGAATTATAACCCGTGCAGAAAAGGATGCGCGTGCAGCGCGTACCGCGGAACAAGCCGCGCGGATGCCGGATGAGCTTAGCCAACATGGCCGGCGTAATAACGGCACCGCAAGGACGTCCCATGATAGCCGCCGCCGTTTCGACACCCTCTATCTTATCACCGCTGATGACATTTCCCAGCATTTGCAGGTTGAGGACACCGATGACCGTATCGCAGCTTTCAGGCAGGGGGATATCGTCAGCCAGGGGTGCCTTGAGCCATTTATCACGACCGGCATCTCCCTCGATGAGAATATACCAAGCCGGATGACGCTGTTTGATTTCATCGATGACCTTAGGATCAAGGCCGATATAGCAGTCCTGATCATCGAGACCGGCAAACCAGGCCGGCACGTGTCCGGCTGCGATTCGTTCGGCACAAAAAGCTTCACCCTTTTCGACATCTTTCGTGCAGATGACGTCAAACGGCTCGACATTGTCGACGCGCATGCTGTCCATGGGAACGATACTGCTGACCATCATAGGCAAATGGCCTCCGTGGCCATACGTGCCGAGACGCTCCAATACTGTCGTCTTTCCGCCGGCGCCTACAATGGCCGTAATTCCAGGCTGCAGCATACGCCGCCAACGATTATCTTTAAACATGAATGAACCCCCTTTTATACGCCTAATTTGCAATATGACGGCTGTATCCCTTCGAAGCCGCTTTAATAAGACTGCGAACCATTTCAATCGTCAAACTCCGCCGTTCCGCTTCCGAGCAGGTACCGAAATTCCCAAAATCCAGTTCTTCACTGGCTAAGTGGGCTACATTTTCCTTAACCGCCATGCCCTTTTCCGTCAATTCATCACTGGCCGACCGGGCAATGGCAGCTGCTCCGGGACGGCCGCCGATAGGCCTTATACGCAGTATACACTTCTTCTCGGGCAATGGAAATACCCGTAACCAATTCGCCCATGGGAGGGCACTGCAGGTAATCTTCTAAACTCATGCGCCCCTTATCCTGGAGCAGCACGTCGACGTGCAGAGACAGGAGAATCGGCAGCAACACGGAAAAAGCACCTTTCCCTGAAATAACGCCGCCAAGAGTTCCGTAGCGCTGAATATCTTTATCGGCAATATCACTGATGGCACGGCTGACGGCACCGCCGGCCAGTTTCTGAATGACCGGGGAAATCTTAATCTGCCATAAGGGCGTCATGGCGCCGATATCGATTTCATCGCCTTCCTCTTCAATGTAGCTGAGCCCGGCCTTCGATAGATCAACGGCCAACTCATAATGCTCTTTTCTATATTTCAACCCCTGCGTTCCCGCTAAAAAAACAGCGGACGCAGCCTGACGATAGGCATCATAGGCAGCAGCCGGACTATCTGGAACGAGCGTCGTCGTACTGGTAATCACAATCGTCCATCCACCTTTCTTTAAGGCCCCGTATCGTCCTCGAGGGCGATATTCGGCCGATCTTTATTGAGCAGGAAGGAACCGCCGCATTCATCGAGAACCGCATCGACCAAGCTGTCAATGCCAATATCGCTGCACAGATCCATTTCCTCCTTATATAAAAGGATAGGCATGAGAAGTTCCACTGCCGTCCCATCGGGCATCTTAACGCCTCCCAGCTGTCCTTCAAACTGAACGATGACAATGCCGGACAGCGCTGTATCCTCAGCAAAAGACTCCGGTTTTTCCCGATTGGGCAGCAAAAAGCCATACCCCATCCATACGTCGTGAACGTGGGGAAAGCGGCCCAATTCCATGAGCAGCCAAATCGGCCAGGCCGCCTTATCATTCAGTGACAGGCCCCGCTCTCGCCGAAAAGGCCAGCGAGCCGGAAGGATGAGACACAATTCACTGTAGCTTTCGTTCGCCGCCGCAAAGTTACCGGACGGATAGCGCATGGGCGCCGCACTCATGCCCATGGTATGAAGCAGGTAAAATGGCTCTTCCTCCGTCGGGTACAGGATTTCTACATCGATGGACAGCGGTGTGCCAATGGGATCTCGAAAAACCTGCCAGCGGCGGTGAGGAAAAAGGCGGTGGAAATACTGTTGGACAGCCTGTCCGTATTCATGGTGCAGCCCATTAATTTTTTTGTATCCGTTAAGGAAAAAAATCGGGGCCGACAGGCGGTCTGTAACGGTAAGGTATTCATGGAATCTCCCCCCTTTGCGTTATACTCAACTTCATTATAACATAAATATTCCGTCTTTTGGCAATCAAAAAAGGGGCGGCGCAAATGCGAAGCCCCCTCTTTCACGATTATGACGATAACCGTTTCAGAGTCGCCAGCCTCCTTGTCGGAGAGATTCCCTGCGGACCGTATCGCCTGTTCAATTGACGGGATATATCATAGCAACAAACCTCAAAATTGTCAACTCAGAGGGCCGCAAACTGTCTTGTAAAAGGCCGGGCGGTATAGTAAAATAAGAAGTAACGAACCGAACTATATTAACCGCAAAGGGATGACTTACATTGAAGGTACGCTGGGTAGAACTGAATCGTTTCGAAGCTGAATTGATCGTTGAATTTACCTGTCAGCCTAAGGATGCTCCCATTTCTGCCAGCCTATGCCGAATGATTTACCGCCGTCTCGAGGAACAGCCGGCACTTGCGCAAAACCGAGCAGAGATAAGGGAAAAAGAGTAGTACAGGAAGAGCCGGAAAGACTGCCTATGGGCAGTCTTTTTCATGGCCCGAATCTCCCTGAAAGCGTTTTTTATGCCTCCATCGCCTTTTCCAATCGGGCAGCAATGGCCTTCCCCGTTTCCGTCCGAGCGAGTCCCCCGTCGGACGTTTCCTTTAATGCTACCGGCATGATTCGGCCGATTTCAGCCATAGCCGCAATGACTTCATCCGGCGGGATAACGCTCTGAATCCCGGCCAGCGCCATTTCAGCTGCTGCCAGCGCTTCAACGGCAAAGACGGCATTGCGCTTGACGCAGGGTACTTCCACTAATCCGGCAACGGGGTCACAGGCCAACCCCAAGGTATTTTTCAGGCACAGGGCAAAAGCCTGTAAAATCATATCGTTACTGCCGCCGGCCATGGATGCCGCCGCTGCGGCTGCCATAGCGGCTGCCGTGCCACATTCAGCCTGACAGCCGCCGACGGCGCCGGCAACGGTGGCATTGTGAGACACGACGGCGCCGATGCCCGATGCAATAAACAAGGCGTTTACCATGGCTTCTCGGGAAATATTCAGTGTTTCGGCCTCGGCCATCATGACGGCCGGAACGATACCGCAGGACCCTGCCGTCGGGCAGGCGACGATTTTAAACATCTTGGCGTTCGCCTCACTGACCGCCAAGGCATAGATGGCGGCTTTATGGGCCAGTGCTCCCAAAAGCGTCGGCGTGCTCCCGGCCAATTTATGGGCATCGCCGCCGACAAGGCCGCTGACCGATTTTCCCGGGTCGTTCATACCGGCATCGATGGATTCCTGAAAAACATCAAGGCGGCTGTCCATCATGGCCCGTACTTTTTCTTCCGAAACTTCCGATGACTCTACTTCATGACGGACGACGATATCGGCCAAGGTCGTTCCTTCTTTTTCAGCCAGAGTCAGCAGGTCATGAAGGCTATTGTATTCATATTTATACATTTTATTCCTCCTAAATAGGACGCAGTGTCACGACGCTTTCGATGGCCGTAATGTTCTCAATCATATGAACGATCTCCGGCGGCACGGCACTGTCCGTGCAGACGATCATGACGGCCGTTGCATTTTTAGCGCTGCGAAATACACGCATATTCGATACGTTGATATGGCCGATAGCCAGGACCGTCGTCGCTTGGGCAATGATGCCCGGCTGGTCGCGATGAACCGTAATCAGTGTATGTTCTTCCCCATTTAAGGCCACTTCGGCTCGGTTGATTTCACGGATTTCAATTTTACCGCCGCCGAGAGATACGCCGAGGACTTCAACCTGCCTTCCCGAAACCCCGGTCATGGCAATGCGCACCGTATTGGGATGGTGGACTTCGGCATCAGAACGCTGAAAATCGATTTCGAGCCCCGCCTCTTCCGCCAGGCTGAAGGACGTTCTCAGGCGGACATCATCCGCCGAAAAGCCGAGCAGGCCGGCGACCAGCGCCCGGTCGGTACCATGGCCCTTATACGTTTTAGCAAATGAACCGTAGACGGTGATGACGGCTTTTTTCGGCTCGTCTTTCAAAATCTCTCGGGCCATGAGCCCGATGCGGGCAGCCCCTGCCGTGTGGGAACTGGATGGCCCGATCATAACCGGCCCGACAACATCAAAAACACCCATGAGAAAACCTCCTTTTACATCATAATTTCACGCTGTAAATGAAAACTATAAATATAGGTTTCCCGGACGGGAATCCCTGTAATCTGCTCAACAGCCTGTTTGTACAAAGCCAGTTGGACGGCATACCGCTCCTTAAAATCATCATCTTGTTCCAACCGGTCCGACTTATAGTCGACGAGAACCCAGCCGTCGTCTTCGCGGAATAAACAGTCGATGATGCCTTGAATCAAAAAGCGTTCTCCCCCTTCGATCTCCGTCAAGGGTCCTCCGGCCAACAGAACCGTAAAGGGATATTCACGGTGCAGCTCTGGCGAGGCCGCCATCCGTCGTCCCAGAGAGGACCGCCAAAAAGAAGCTAAGACCGGAACATATATCAGTGAAGATTCTTCCGGACTGAAGATGCCTCGTCGAACGAAGGTCGCCAATTCCCGGCGAAGCGACCCTTCTGTATGATCGGCAGCCGGCGTAATATACTGCATAGCCTTGTGAAGTGCTGTACCGCGCTGAGCTCCGCTGACACCGTCCCCTTCATCTGCCAGCCAGGGCGGCAGATCGTCGAAGGGGTTCTGAGCTTCATGCTCCGGTGGAAGAATCGTGACCGGAGAAAGGGCCAACCCATTCTCTTCAGCCAGTTCTTCACTCTGCAGCTCATGATACCTTCGCTTGACTTCAGATACAGAAAACTTGGCAGCTGTCGTAACGGCCTTAGGGAAGGCGTACTGCCAGGACAACTGCCGATCGAGCCAATCGGGAATAGGCGTATCGGTCATATCCCCGCGGCGCAGGGCCT
Source organism: Megasphaera massiliensis (assembly GCF_000455225.1). Lineage (GTDB taxonomy): Bacteria > Bacillota > Negativicutes > Veillonellales > Megasphaeraceae > Megasphaera > Megasphaera massiliensis. The sequence goes on along the minus strand of NZ_HF954559.1, from coordinate 151,724 downwards.
CTAACCGGGGCTCACCGGCCAGGACTTCTTCCGTCAGACCGGGAGCCGCTTCCGAAGAGACGATGTGAAGCTGCCAACGGTCCCCTTGCCAGAACGCCCCGGCTCGGATAGTTTCAGCATTGACCTGGTTTCCAAAATAGGCCGCCACCGTAGGCATGACCCAATCAAAGTACGAATTGCCCTGAGCCGGATCGAGTCCGTCAGCCCAGCGCGCCCAATGATCGGCTGCTTTAGAATCATGCCCAATGAGGATCAGCTGATCCCGGGCCCGGGTCATGGCTACATAGAGTACCCTTTCTTCTTCGGCCGTCCCTTCCCAGCGAAGTTTCGCTTCAATGCCGCTCCAGATGAGGGTCGGATAAAACATTCGCCACGTCGAATCATACTGCTTAAGGCCGATTCCCAGCTCATTGTGGAAGAGAATCGGTTCCTGCAGATCCTTGCGATTGAATTCTTTTCCCATGTCGGCGACGATGACGACGGGGAATTCGAGACCCTTGCTCTGATGAATGCTCATGATACGGACGACGTCTTCTTTTTCACTGACGACCTTAGCCGGCGCCAGATCGAGTCCGTCTTCCATCATCTTATCGATGAGCTGCAAATAGCGGAAAAGGCCGCGGAATCCGGCATCTTCGTATTGCTGTGCCCGGTCATAGAGGGCCTTCAGGTTGGCCTGACGAAGGTCACCGCCAGGCATGGCGCCGACGAAGTCGACGTAGGCCGTATCGGCATAAAGCCGCTGAATAAGTTCAGCAACGCCTTGGCGACGACTGTAGGTGCGCCATTCTTCAAAATGACTGATAAAATCATCGATATCTTCTTTCAACGGATCCGCCTCGTCAAGGGAGTCGGAAAAGGCCGGCAAATTCTGCCACAACGTCTCGTCGCCCATAAGGCGCAATTCGGCTAAGGCCGTCTCATCGAGTCCGACCAAGGGTGAACGCAAAACGGCGGCCATGGGAAGGTCCTGCTCCGGATTATCGATACAGCGTAAAAGAGCCAGCATGACCTGGACTTCAACAGCGGCGAAATAGCCGCCTCGCTGCTCGGCATATGACGGGATGCCCCGTTCCTGAAGGGCCTCAATCAATTTATCGGCTTTATTTTTCATCGACCGGACGAGGATGACGATATGGCGATACGATAAGGGCTCTAAGGTCCCGTCTTTTCGGGCCGCCATCTTGCCGCTTTCCAAGAGTTCACGGATACGGGAAGCCACAAAACGCGCTTCCTGTTCAAAGGCCGTCAGTCCTTCATTGTCACCGGACGTGTCGACTAAATCGACTTCCGGCGGGCCGCCCAGCCAAGATGAATCTTCCGGCGCCGTCCGACCGGCGTAGAGCTTCTCTCTTTCACCATAATCCATGCCGGCTGCATCCATCGTCATGACTCTGGAAAAGACATCGTTTACCGCATCGAGAACAAGGGGTACACTGCGAAAGTTCCGCCCCAAGTCGATGCATCGCTGACGGGCCTCGGCATCGCGGCTGAACGTGCGGTATTTATCCATGAACAGCGTCGGATCGGCCAAGCGGAAGCGATAGATGCTCTGCTTGATATCACCTACCATAAAACGATTGTCATCAGACGAAACGAGGCGAGCAATCAATTCCTGTACGCCATTCGTATCCTGATACTCGTCGATGAGGACTTCTTCATACTGACTGCGCAATTCTTCGGCTGCCGCCGAGCGTATCGGATTGTCCGGCGTAGCTTCGGGACTGAGAAGGATTTTTAAGCACAGATGTTCAAGATCACTGAAATCGAGCCATCCCTTCTCCCGTTTCGCCGCCGAAAAGGCTTTGGAAAAATCCAAGGTCAGCGTGACCAAACCGTCCATGATCGGCTTCATGGCACGGATTCCGTCCAGCCAGTCTTCCGATGATGCCGAAAAATAGACGGGCTGCAGTGTTTTCGTAACGTCTTTCTTGACACTGTCCCGCAAGGCCTTACACTGCTCCCAAACGGCCTTGTCGTCATCCGATAAGCCGCGCAGCGTCTTTAAGCGAGAAAATTCAACGGCATTGATGCGGCATCTTAAATCGTCCCAACGACTTTCACCGGCAGCCGCTTTTAGCGACTCCTGCTCCGATGAAAACTGATCGCAAGCCGCCGAAAAAGCATCTCGCTGTCTCAGATGATACAAGGCGCGTTCATAAAGGGAAATATCCTTTTTTAGAACTCGCTGCACAAAATCTTTTACCGGCTGTACCCAGGGAAGGTCATCGAGGATCGTATCAGGGCCAGTTTCATAAGCCAGTGCCGACGCTTTCAGCCAGTGTTCCGGCCAAGCCAAACTGCGGGCATAGGTATACATGCGGCTTACCGTATCCATCAGGACGTCATCGCCGCGGTCACTACCGAACATATCTGCCAAGGGATAGAGAATGGCCGCCCGGTCCTCGTCTTCGTAGTAAGACAAAAAGACGTCCGATAGTACTTGGCGGCGCAGGAGATTCAATTCTTCCTGACCGGCAATGGAAAAGGTCGGGTCCAAGTCGATAGTATAGAAATACTTGCGAATGACGTACTGACAGAATGAATGAAGTGTCGAAATATGAGCCGACGGCAATAAGGCCAGCTGCCGTTCGATTCGCGGATCCTTCGTCTCTGACAAAGCTTTCATCAGCGCTTGTCCGACACGGTCCCTCATTTCAGCCGCAGCGGCGTTGGTAAAGGTAACGACCAACAGTTCCGTAATGTCAATGGGATAGGTCTTATCCAACAGGCGGCGAATCATACGCTCGACCAGGACGGCCGTCTTCCCCGAACCGGCCGCAGCCGACAGGAGCAAGGTTTGTTTTCGGCTGTCAATAGCCGCCTGCTGTTCATTAGTCCACGCCATGGTCGTCATCTCCTCTGTCAAAAATAGTCCGTATCATGTCATCCGTATCTTCCTTGCCGGCTGCATCGTAAGTATTACCGACCATCGAAAGGTCGAAGCGGCAAACGGCCCGATACGGACAGTACTGACACGGTGTCTGCTGCTTCAGCATGACCGGATGAATGGAAATATCGCCATCACCGATGCCGCCGGCCAAATCCTGAAGTTTCTGTGAAGCCCAAGCCAGGAGGTGACTCCAACCGGCCTCGTCGTAGATTGTCTTCGATGAGTCACTTAAGGTGCCGTCCTTCTTCAATCGTAAGTTCAAAAAGTCCGAAAAGCCTTCCATGGACCGATCCAATTGTTTCATGACGTCGCCGTCATTCAGGTAAAATCCGGTCAATTTGCCCTTAGCATCGTACTCCTTCTTTTTATCGGCCTCATCGATACGATACGACAACGACACTTTGTCATTACGGACGTAGCAGTAGAGCACGGCTGCCGGAACGGCATCATCGCCAATATTGAGCAGGGCGACAAACATATAGGTCAAGAGCTGCAGCTCCAGTCCCATAAAAATTTGACTGATATCAAGCTGTTTCCGCCCCGATTTATAGTCTATGACGACGACATACGTACGATTGTCCTGGCGCAGCATATCGATGCGGTCGATTTGACCGGTAACGACGACGTCGAGGCCATTTTCCAAGGTAAAATGAAGGGCTTCCCAAGGACTTCCGGGGCGGCCGAAGGATTTTTCCAGACCCGTCATCCGGAATCCCGAGGCGGCACTGAAAGCACAGAGACGGCGGACCGTGCGAGTCAGCGTTTGGATGAGTCGCTCTTTGATCTGTGAAAAGTAAGCATTCGACATAAGGATGTCGTGCTGGACCTGCGGTGCCAACTCATCCGTCGCCTGACGGCAAATCGCCGGCACCTCGTCGTCGGGAATATCCTGCCACTGCTTCTTTTCTCGAAGCAATTTTTCACCGATAATGCGCAGCGCCCCATGGACGAGCATCCCCAGGTCCGGGGCGGCAAACTGATAGCGCCGCCGTTCTTCAAGATTAAGTCCATAGCGGGAAAAGTACGCAAAAGGGCAGTTCCGATACTGTTCAAATTTCGTAACCGACCCGCGCAAAACACCATCCGGTGCAAATAAGCGGCGTACGAGGTTAGCCGGCAGTGTTACCGGTAAGTTCCTATGGAAGAGTCCCTGGACAGCCCGTACGGCCTGATGGTGCCAGCCATGCTTAAAGGCCCAGTCATAGAGGGCCCACCACGTATCGTCCACGGCCTGCCCCGCTAAGGCCGGCCGCAGCTGACCGGGCAAGTAATGAAGTCCCGCCGGCAGGGCCAAAACCGGCTTTTCATCCTGAGAAAAATCCATCGAATCATCCCGGCGAATGATATCTTCTACATATCCCTTATCACAGAGTTGATGAATCCACGACGACTTTTCCACAGCACTGCCGTCATCGTCGGCTACCATATAGGAAAGGACAAAGCGTTCACGGGCCCGGGTCGCTGCCAAATAGAACAGGAACCGTTCCTGGAAGGAACGAAACCGGCTTCCCGGCCCGAGAACGATGCCGAGATCAGCCAGACTGCGCCGTTCCTTATCACTGAACAGCCCTTCTTCACTACTGTGCTGCGGAAAAATACCGTCGTTGACGCCGCATAAAAAGACGACCGGTGCCTGCATCGTATATCCTCGTTCGACTGAGGTAAGGGTTACATGATCCAAAGTCGGCGGAATGAGGCTGAATTTAAGCGTTGCCAAGCCGCCCTCGATAATCTGAGAAAATTCATCGATATCGGTTACATCGTCACCACAGAAGTCGACGATTTCCGTAAGAAAATCCATTATTCTTTTCCAAACCTGTTCGTGCTCTTTTCCGGCTTCGGTCTGCCCCGCCGCTTCATTGTCTTCCTGCCAGCGAGAAAGGGCAGCCGGGACGCCGAGAGTCCGCAGCCATTGATACAGTAAGGTACACCAATCGCGGAGGCGGTGTACCTCCTGAGATGCCTCCCAAGCCGGCATCAAGATATCCCGCACGGTTTGACAGATGGCTTGAATCCGCTGGAGCTGAACTTCTTCGCGTTCCTCAATAATGGCTTGCCCTTCATGACGACGGCCATAGTTCCACGCCTTTCCACTCAGCCAATGATAGCCTTGTATGCCGTAGGCCAGACAATAGTTCTCCAAGTCATCGACATCTCGGCGGCTGATGGGAAAGAGGTCGCTTTTAAGCAGGCGGAACAAGGCCTCATGAGACCAGCGGCTGCGAAAAACACTGAGCAGTGCCGAAATGGCCTCGGCGGCCGGATGGCTGGTCATGGGACGCCGATAATCGCTGAAACAGGGAATCCCGTAACGGCGAAAGATGCGTTCCATCCGATGGTGGTACATGTCGCTCGACCGAGCCAGGATAAGAAAATCGCGGAACCGCCGTCCCTTGCGGCACTGGCAGAGGATTTCCCGAGCAATATTTTCTATTTCACCGTCTTTATCCTGACATTCCCAGATGGATAGGGCCGATACCGGATGGGACTGTACCGCCGGAACAACTTGGAAGAAGTCCTCCTGAAAGGCCGTCAAGGTTTTCGGTGGCTGTTCCGGGACGACGGCCGTTTCCAGATGCGGAAAGAGGCGCTGTAAATCGCGGTATACCTCATAGGCCCGATGAAAGAGGGCTGTTTCCCGCCGCTGCTGCAAAAGGTGGTCGGCATCGATGGTCAAGGTAATGGTCAATCGGTCGGTCACCGCTTCGATTTGTTGTAAAATATTCATCTGCTGCGGCGTAAACCATTGGAACCCATCGACCCAAACGCGGGCGCCCTGCAAAAACGAATCCTTATCGACGGTCTTCGCCAATAGCGTCATGGTATCATCAGCTGATCCAAAATGGTCGCTTAAAAAGGCCTGATACATCTCGTATAATAAGGCCATATCCTGGAGCTTATGGGATAAGGTCGTACTGGAAACAGATTCAGCCGCTTTACGCAGGTCATCCGGGGATACACAGAAAGAACGGCATTCCCCTAAAAATCGACCGGCCGTATCGGCAAAATTAGGCTGTCTGGCAGCTGTCTGCAAGAGGGAAAAATCTTTTTCGCCCTTGTGAAGCAAGCGCTGTAAAATAATCTTCCGAGCCAACTCTGACAGCGATGCATGGGAAAGGCCTTGCTCTTGAAACACATTGTAGGCTAATCGGGAGAAGCCGACGACCTGTGTTCCCACAAAGCCCCGCCCTTTAGCGTGTTCAGCCAACCGCCGTTCAGCGCCGTATGTCGCCTGGTCCGGGACTAGGAGCATCGCCTTTCCGCCCCCTGCTTCCCAGTCCTGCAGCTCTTTAAAACATTGGGACGATTTGCCGCTTCCGGCCTTGCCCATTAAAATGGTAACTGCCATAAAAGTGCCTCCTTACGCCAATCTGATCTACCCCTATTATACCCGATTTCCACTGGAAACGGACTGATAAATTATCGTATCCTCAGACAAACAAATAAAAAAATAGGTCCTATTGAATGTTGGCGCCTTATAGACACATTCGATTCATAAGTGCCTCTATTTCATATAAAATAAGACATATCTACTCCTATCCGTTCTCTCAACTACCACCAAGAACCGAAGGCGTATAGATATGTCTCTTACTTTTTTATCGAAAGTCTTTCCACTGGGACTAGGCATCGGTGAAAGAAATAGACAGGTAGACCGCAATACCATGAGGACACCCGAGACACTTCGGTCTGAAGCTTCAATGCAATATCGTTGTAAGCCAATATATGGGGATGTAATTCGTTAGTCCAGCATTCGAGTCAGCTAGACGAACGTTATTATCACTGCGTCAGCTCCGTTTAAACAATGAATTATCGGAGAAGGTCGTTCTAGTTTTCATTCATACCTCATTCAAAGAACGAACACGGATATGCGCCTATCGTAAGTTCTGAAAGGGATTCCTCAGGTCAATCAAATTCACGTTTCATCTAATGGAAAGGACTTAATCGGCTCATATAGCCGAATTCATTATACAATCAACCTCTTACTATTTTTTATAATTCCCTGTCAAATTGACATAACCATTTATGACATTATCCTCAATAGCCGTCACAAAAGATTCCTTATCCTTTTTCTCTAGTGACTCAATGATTTGCTCATGCTCATGGATAGCTGCAATGGCTCGACCTTCCATTTCACTTCCGATGATTCCAAGCATCAAGGCCTTATTATATAAATTGTCAATGATATTTTTAAATTTGCTATTTTTGTAAATGTCTAAGATATACTTATGAAAATCCACATCCTCTACCATAAAGGATTGATAATTTTCATCGTCTAGAAATTTCTTTTGCTTCTTTACACTTTCTTTTAGCCATTCAATGTTTTCCTCATTAATCATGTCGAAAGCTCTTTTAGCAGAAAAGGTTTCTATGGCAGCCCTCAATTCATAGATTTCTCGGGTTTCCGTTATTGTAATCGGTTTTACAAAAACCCCCTGTTTCGGAAGTACGGTTACAAAATCCTCTAATTCCAATTTTTGAAAGGCATTGGTAATGGGAGTCCGACTTATACCAAGTTCATCACTCAAGGCATTGATGCTGATTACCTCGTTCTGTTTAAATTTACCATATAAAATGTCATTTTTTATGATCCGATAAGCTTTCTCGGTGAGAGTTTCTCTTTCTTTTTTCAAAGCATACTCCTAAATAAGTTAGTACTAACATCATAGACAAGTTGTCACTTAATATTATAACAAATTTATTATCAATATCATAATCAGAAACTATTTTCTAAAATCAACCTATTTTCTGTTCAAAACAATGAAATACGGTGAAAAAGACAGCTGCTTTAATAATAAAGCTATACAAGACTTTAATAGAATCGTTGAATCATTCGCAAAAGTTGATTCCTAAATCTAACATTTTAGAGGGGCAATTTATCTCAATGCCCCTCTAACATTAGACCCAGTCACCGCAGCAGAGCCTTTACGAATCCCTAAACAAGATCTAAATTGTACTTTTTCGAGCTGCTGCTTGACGGACATCCGTTAAAACCCTAAGGAGGACTATAGCTGGCTAATATTTTTCTATAATTTGGCTACCGCTTTTCTAATTCTTTCAATGGCTTTTTCAATATTTTCTGTCGATGTTGCATAGGAGAGTCTTAAATGACCTTCACCGTATTCACCAAAGGATTTGCCGTCCAGTACGGCAACATTGGCTTCTTCCAGCAAGTAGTCTGCCACTTCTTCTGAACTCATGTTGAGTTTAGTAATATTGGGGAATACATAGAAGGCACCTTGCGGCGTTTTGCAACTGATTCCATCAATGGAATTCAGCCCGGCAACGATCAGGTCTCTTCTTCTCTTAAATTCAGCGACCATCTTATCGACATCGTCTTGAGGTCCTTCCAGGGCTTCTTTCAATGCTCTTTGCGTGAATGCAGCCGTGTTCGAGGTTACGTTGGCAACTAATTTTTCAACTTTTTCGCCAATCAAGGGATGCATGATACCATATCCGGCCCGCCAACCTGTCATGGCATAGGTTTTTGAAAAACCGTCCAGGATGATAGTTTGATCTTTCATTCCTTCAATACTTGCGATAGAGGTCGGTTTCACACCATAACTAATTCTTTCATAAATTTCATCAGATAAGATATAGATATCTTTGCCTCGAACTAAGTCGGCAATATTCTTCATATCTTCTTCAGTCAGGACTCCGCCCGTAGGGTTGGCCGGCGAGTTCAGAACAATTAATTTTGTCTTATCATTGATTTTACTTTTTAAATCTTCAATATCAACCCTAAAATCATTTTTTTCAACCAATGGCATGGGAACCGCCTTGGCTCCGGTAAAACGGATTAAGGATTCATAGATAGGATAACCCGGATTGGGATAAATGACTTCATCGCCCGGATTGACCAGCGCCATAAAGGTATAAAACATGATGGGTTTCCCGCCGGGAACGATAATGACTTCCTCCGCATTGGTGTCGATATTTTTAGTTTTTTTAGCATATTCTGCAATGGCTTCTCTGACATCCATCATCCCGGCATTAGGCGTGTAATGCGTGTAGCCATCTTTCAGAGCTTGTCTGCCGGCTTCTACGATGTTTTGCGGAGTGGCAAAATCGGGCTCGCCAATTTGAAGGTGAATAATGTCGGCGCCCTTGGCCTCTAATTTTCTACACTTAGCCAAAACTTCAAAGGCTTTTTCTGTTCCAATGTTATTCATCCTATCTGCAAATTTAAAATTTTTCATGATATCCTCCTATGCACTCTTATAGATTTGCGTATCTAATTCTCCCTCTGATTTTGCAACCATGACCGATGTAGCTGCATCGCCGACGATATTGAGCGGTGTCAAAACCATTTCTACCGGTTTATTGATGGCCAATATCAGTGAATAGGTTAACAAGGCCGTATCATTGGTAAAACCTAACCCATTTACAACGGTAAACAGTAATACCGTTCCTGCTGCGGGTATTGAAGGTGTTCCGGCAGCGGCCAGCATGGATAGGAGCCCCATGAGTGCTACTTGTCCCAAAGTTACATGGTAGCCCGACACGGTAGCAATAAATATCGTTCCGATAATATGCATAATGCTTGTGCCATTCATGTTGATTGTCATTCCGAGAGGAAGAACAAAGTTTGCAATTTCACCGCTGACACCAAACTTTTCCTGGTTGATTTTTATATTCAAGGGAAGGGCTGGTGCACTAGCAGCCGCTGAAAAGGCAATCAAAACCGGTTGGATCAGTTCTTTCATGAACTTCTTTGGATTGAGTTTTGTAACTGCAGCAATGATGACCGGATATGCAACAAGCAAGAAGAAAATCAAGGTCACGATCGTTACGGATATGTAAGTCAGGACCGGTCTGATTTGATCAAAACCATAGAGAGCAAAGGCCCGAACAATCAAAGCAAAGATTGCATAGGGTGCCATCTTATTCATCAAAACATCCAGACAAATTGCAACGATTTCATTTAAATCTTCAATTAATTTTTTTAAAGTTGCAACTTTGGATCCCAAAAATCCGATAGATACACCAATGACTACAGCGATGAATACCACTGCAAAGATGGACTGGTTACTGCTGAATGCAAAAACTGCATTTTCCGGTACAAACGCTAAAATGGTAGCCAAGGGATTCGCAGTTTCTACCAACTGCACATCTGAAGCACTTCCTGCAGTTAAACCTGCTCCGAATTGGAAAATTCCAGTCTGTACGGCAAACATACCTACGCTGCCGGCAATGACAGCGGCACAGACATATAACCCCATAAAGGTGAATACTGTTTTAAAAGCAATTCTTCCCAGTTTCTTTAAGTCCGTGATACTGCTCATGGCCAAGGCCAGAGAGGTAAATACCAGTGGAATAATGGACAGCTGCAAGCCCTTAAGAAAAACTTGGCCGACTAAAAACAATATCCCAAGCCCGCTGGCACCAGGCTCCCTTATATCGACGAAAAAGATTGCATCGATGATGTCCCAAATGGCAGCATTTCCAGTGTTGTTCAAATGGACCTTTAGGAGCATTACGCCAATACCTACTATAAAAGCAGATATTAGCGCGATGCTCATTTTTTTGATCATAGAAGATTCTTTATTTTTTCCCATATGAGCCTCTCAATTTCACTTACAGCTTGGCAACTTCCTGAGCGATTTCAAGGAATTTATCAATGTCTTCCAAAGAATTGCAGTGCAGCGGCGATACTCGAAGGACACCATCTTTGATAGAGAAGGATTCGAGCATACGTTTCGCATACTCACTCGTTTCTAACCGCGGAGCTACAATAACGCCTCTTTTTTCCAGTTCTTTGGCAGCATCAGCACAGGGTAAATTCTTAAAGCCAACACCGACAATCAAATCTCTGGAAGTCAAATCTTTATTATCAATAAATACAATCACATTATCTTGGTGTCTAAGGCCTTTGATTTTGTCCGTACCTTCCAGAAGTCTATAGAGCAGTGCTCGTTCTTGAAGTTTAATCCGTTTAATCCCTTCTTCAAACAAGGCCTTTCGATCTGTCTGATCTGTGAATTTCGACCCAATCCAAGCAACATAATCAACGATTGCAGTCATGGATGCAAACTGCGCCGGAGTCGGAGTTCCCAGTGCCCATACTTTTTCATCTTTATGAATCAATTTAATATGTCTCAAATGAGAAACTCGGTCAGATACCCAGCCGATGCCCGATCCTCTGCAGCCGAAGAATTTATACGGTCCGATGTTTAAGCCATCGATTTTTAACCGATCGATATCGATTCGACCATGAGGAGCATGTTGAACGGCGTCTACAACAATATATAAATCCGGTTTAATCTTGCGGGCTTCTTTAACAATTTCTTCGATATCAAAAATTGCACCCGTTAAGTTTGAGGCATGCATGATGCTCAAGAGGACCGTATTTTTATCGATCAATTTGGCGACTTCTTTGGGATCAACCTTGCCTGTTTCTTGGTTACTTTGAGCAACTCTTAATTCTCTTCCCGTCTTATCTGCAAAGTATGCAGCCGCATCAAAAGCTGACGGATGTTCCAGGACACTCGTTACGATATTATCGCCTTCAATAGATTCTGCGATGGTTCCAACGATATTAAACATAACCTGCGAGGCAGTAAGACCCGTAAGAAGAGATCCTTCCTGTGTGTTGAAGACAATTCGGATATCCCGTTGTCCGTTTGCCATATGTTCTTGGAGTTTCAAGCTCATATTGTGGGTTCGTTCCGGGCAGTCCGGGAATGCTTCCAGTTTTCCTTGAATTTCAACGGCTGCTTTTAGTCTAAAAGCGCCACCTGCATTATCAAAGAAAAGTCGTTTCCCAAAGATGGGATCTTCATCAACGTAATAAAATTTATCTTTAACTTCCTTAATCATTTCATCAGAAAATGCTAAGCCATTCGGGTATTCGTTCATGATAATTCTTCCTTTCTTTTATAAAACAACGTTGCCATCTACCAGAATCTTCACTCCATCAACGCTCATATTCGGATTTTTGATGATGAGATCCAGATGATATTTACTTTTAACTTTTCCACCAAAACCAATATTGTCGCCGGCTCCAAAATGCAAGGTCCCATAGCAACCTTCATCTTCAAGCATCTTGCCGATCAAAGCACATTCATCATTTAAACCGATGCCGATTTCTCCAATATTGTATACATTCGGGTCGTTAGCTTCTTCCCAAATTTTCTTAAGGATTTCTGCTTCTTTTCCGCCCTCAACTTTTGTAACAAGACTGTTTTCAACAGTAAGTGTAATCGGTTCTTTGATTACGCCAAGTAAGGGATGGGGAATACTGCCATCAACTACGATAATTCCGTTGCCGGTATTTTCTACGGCACAAGTTGCACATTCGATATCCGGAGGAGATGATGAAGAATTCTTCTTTAAGCTCCTGCCGTACTGCGGATTAGGTGCTCTGTCAGCGATAGAACAAGTAAAGTTTGTCCCATTCTTGCTAGTAACCGTACAAGTTTTCTTACCTTCTAAAACTTCAGCAATCTTTGTGCAAGTTTCGCCGATTTTTTCAAAATCAGCAAACAGTCCGCCAGATTTAAGCATATCAACATCATAGTCTGCCATATTTACAAATCTGGCTCCGGCTTCTACTGCTTTTCGTCTTGCATTTGAATGGAAAAGAGAGAACTTAGTAGCACCAAAGATTACATCGGCTTCAAGCATGGCTGCCGCAATGAGATCCGTCGGTTCTTGCCCATGCATATTTCTTTCGTCCATCAGTAATAATGATTTGTTCTTGAAATCCTTTGCAGCATCATACAAAGCTTTTGCCGCTTCATAGCTCGTAGGATCAGTAACGATAGCGATCTTTTCGTCCTTACCACAATTCGAACACGTCGTAAGAAGAACTTCCGCTCCTTTTAAAATTTCCATATTGCCTCCTTGTCTTGAATCCTATTTGCATTCTTCTTGCATGCAAGTTTAATTCATGGTTAAAGTATAAGGCAACTATGTTATTTTGTCAAATACTATTTCTAATAAAAGAATAGGATATTATAAAACATAATCAAGATAGCATCAATTTCTTTCATTTTAGTCATTAATATGGTCTCCGACATCTGTCCCTGTCCGTAAAGTCCCTTTCGCTAAGTCAATTCAATTAGAGATGAAGCGTCAGATAAGGCCGCTATGTTTTTCATTCGTCCCTTATCAAAAGGACGAATATGGCCCCATATAGCAAATCATAATTTCCAGAAAGTTTTCCTTGATTTAGCAATTCACTCCCCACATCTGAAACAAGGGCCTTAAACACTACCGTTTTATGGTCATAACACGGTATTAAAATTTTTCTATCCCAATTTTCCAACCTCAACCTACTCACTTGCATTTTTTATCATATGCCATTGTCAGATTGTTCATTCATCTAATAAAAAAGATTTTGCTGTGAACGTCCTCTTATCCCTAACAAAAAAATGGACGAGAGCAAGAAAAACTCACTCACGTCCATTCGCGGTGGATGATTTAGTTGGCCACCCCACCATTTGACAAAGAGCCAAAAAAAGGGACTGCTGCCGCTCAGCAATCCCTTATCGGTCATACAAAAATATTCAATTAATGAAAAACAGCGCAAGCGGTCTTCAAGAAAGGCAGATGTTTGCCAATCCCCGTCCGCGACGGTTGAATCCAGCGGAGATCATACGGTTCAAAGACGACTTTACGGTAAGCTTCAAGATCAAGGGGCGTCCCATCCCAGTCAGAATGAATGGCACCATTCTGCTTGATCAGGATGTCATAGAGGATATCGTAATTCTTTCCGTCTTTTTCATCCCGTTCAATGACCGTGCTGTATGGCAGGGTCTTGTGGTAGGTCAATTCCATCCCTTGATAATCGAAATGAAAACCGCAGCGCATACGGCAGCCGTCCAGGCCGGTATACTCGGCGATATTTTTTAAGTCGTGAAGGATCTGATCATTTTCTTCTTCGTACAAGTTTTCCGGCGTCGTTTCCGTATAGTCAAAACGGAACTGAATCGACGCGCCTTCGAGTTTAATAAACCGTTCCAAATACGGTTTTATCTGATCGACGGGGTACTTCTTATACAGGACGCAGTTAATGCGGAAAGGAACGGCCAATCGCGTCAGAAGCTGATCATTCGATTCTTCTACATAATGCTGCATATGACGAGAAACGTTGATGCACGTAATTTTATGACGATTCCGCTGAGTAAAAGCGACGATATCGTCTTCCGTCTGTGTTTCAAAAACCGGAAGGGTGGTGTTGATATATACCTTATGTGTCACGGGAATGCAGTCCAGCATGCGCTGCAGTGATTCCATATCAGCAAAAGGTTCTCCTCCTGTAAAAACAAAATCACAAGAAGGCGTAATGCTGTCCATCAAGCGAATACTCCGGCAGATGGCTTCTTCCGAAAAGCCGGTCATGTCTTCATATTCAGCCTTATTGATACAAAAAGGACAATGATTATGGCAATTGTAAGGCACAAAAATGGTAACAGTAGCGCCCCCATTGCGCGTTTTATATGGGTAGGCCACACGTGGCACTGTCGTTGCAGCCATACTGATTGTAGTTTGCATTCTTTTTCGCCTCGAATCATGGATAAGATCCCAAGCTGTTCCCACACTGCTGCAATTGAAAAGGAAAGATTTTTTCATTTCACAACAGACAATCTTGTGACCCGAATGTAGTATCCATGCCTATTGTACCATAAAAGTCTATTTCTGCAAATGCATGTAGTATATTCCCGTTTCGCATGATTTTTATACCAAACAATTCACATCGAAGAACATTTTACATTTGCGCAAGAGAAACGACTCCGTCCTCAGTCCAAGGCCTGGCTGATATCACCGGCCGTCTTGACCACAGCCTGAATCGTGGTCTCCCGATTCGCATCTGCCACTCGTTCGGCCGGTCCGGAAACACTGATGGCCGCGATGATGCGACCGCTGCGAAAGATGGGTGCCGCCACACAGGCCATGCCGAGCTCGACTTCCTCCCGTTCGATGGCATAGCCGCGATTGCGGATTTCGTCCAATGCCGGCAAGAGTTCTTTCCAGTCAGTAACGGTATATTCTGTAAATTTTTTCAAGGTACAGCCCGTATAAGCCTTTCGGTAGTCCTCTGAAAAGGCCAGCAAACACTTGCCCGATGCCGAGCAGTAGGCCGGGCGGACGGCGCCGATAGGCGGTGCCGTATCGATGGTCCTGGGAGACTTAATCTTTTCCAAGATGATGTGCTGCGGATAGGAGGCGCCATTATGGGCAAAGGTCGTGATATGAACGCCTTCATTGCATTGCAGGGACAAGGCCTTGGCATACGGATAGGCCACTTTATGAAATTTATCCTTTTCGCGAAACAACATTCCCAAGGCGTACGCCTGCAGTCCAAGCCAGTACTTGCCCGTTTCTTCATCCTTTTGAATAAATCCGCGGTGTTCCAGCGTCTCCAGCGTACGGCTTACCGTACTTTTATGGAGTTCCATGACTTTGCTGATACGCGTTACACTGAGGGGCCGCTCTTCCTTTAAAAAGAGCTGTAAAACGGCCAAGGCCCGGTCAATGGATTCAATCATAAGCGCTCCCCCGATCCGGCATCATCACGACGCCAAGAATAATAATCTCATTATATGGGATGCACACATAATGTCAAGAAAAAAAGCCTTCAGAAGAAATATCAGTGGCTGACAGCTTCACTTGCAACTTGCTGCAGCCGATTGTGTTCATAAAGGCACTGCGACAATCTCCGAATCAAGACATCGCATTCCAAATTGCAGCTCCAGCTCTTGGGGATAGCCTTATCGCCAAAGATGGTCCCCATAATGTTCCCGCAGATAGCCCCGCAGGTATCGCTGTCGCCGTCCTGGTTGCAGGCCATGAGGACCGCTTCTTTCAAGGTTCCCGTCTTGAGTACGCAGTAAATGGACAAAGCTAAAGCCTCATCGGCTTTTTTCCCGAGACCTATTTTCTTCATAGACCGGACGGGGTTACGGTCGGTAACCGCTTCATCAATAGATCGCAGGAGCAATTTCAAAAGACGCGTCCCCTCCGGCTCACGCTGCAGAATATGGAGGGCCCCGCCGAGAGTCGTACTAATATCCTTGCCCACTGCCAAAGAAGCGATGATGGCGCTTATCGTTGCCGTCGACAGAAATGCTTTGGGATTGCCGTGTGTCAGACTGGCAGCCTGAGAGCCGACAAAAAAGGCCTTCTCCGGATCGCCTTCATAAAAGAGCCCGATAGGAGCTGCCCGCATGACCGTACTGTTGCCGCTGCTGTGATTGATGGTTTCATCACGGGACAATTTTTTCCCTGACGCCAAGGCCGTCAAACAAGTTTTCCCGGGAGAGCGGCGGGCAAATAAAGCCTGTTCCCCCATCATGTCGTATTCCAGTGCGACTTCATGGGACTGGCGATTCATCCATTTTTCCTGTTCCGGGCGGATGATGCGCTCCGTCTGCGTATAGTACCAGCGCATATAAGAGCGGTACAAACCTTCCGTCGGTTCCAGTCCGTCGTGGTCGGCCCACAGCATCCCGTCTGCCGTAAATAAGGACAACTGTGTATCGTCGGAAATGATACTCTTATTGCCGTTCTTAGCCGACTTTAAAACGGTGCGCAGCCCATAAGGTCCGTACTTCTTATGAATCGTCTTTAAATCGTCTTTGCCAATGACAAAGCCCAAGGCATCACCGACAGCACCGCCCAACATACAACCCATAAATCGATTCAATCCATTCATGCAGCTCACTGCTGCTAAAAACACAGAATACAGGAGAGCTTTTGTCCTATAACAAGATGTTCGCAACGAAGGCAGATGTATCCTCCATATGCCGTTGTTTCCCCCGAAGTGAAAAGACTTGCCAATCCTTACACGGACGCGGTCTTCCGATCTATGTCTGCAGAGGCAGCAGCAGTTGTCCCACCTTTCTCAATTTATAAAGTCACACGCAGCTCAAGGGCCTCTGCCTATGCTTGAACTTTGCTCCATATGGAATAAAAAAAGTTGCTCCGATGTTCCATATGCCGTGCCAATAACGCTGCCCTCTGTAGAGAGGACCCCGTCCATTACCCGTTCTACTCACAATCTTTACAACTTCATATAAATAGTATATAATTATAAATTTATACTTACATTATACAGGTTCTGAGAGAATTTTGCAAATAAAAAGGATGACCAACACAAAAATTTTGGTCATCCTTTTGTCTTTTATTGTAAAAAATTATTTACCGGCCATGGAGAGGTTATTCATTCCCTCAAGCCCATCGACAGCCTTCTTGATTCTCCCTGCCAATCCCTTCATCTTGCTTTCGGCAATGGAACAAATGCCCAGGCGCACGCCTTCGGCTAAAGGAACAGCAAAGATAAGATTCTCTTGAAGGGCCTGACAAAGGGCAGTCGATTGATCCGTCGGAACGGAAATGAAGAAGCCGCCTTGATAGGGAACGTGCTGCAGACCGCAGCGTCGGGCTTCCTCAACGAAGATGGCTCCGCGGCGGTGAAGCTTATCGGCAAAAGCCAGGCGTTCGGCATCGAGGCGGGCTTTCAGTGATTGATCGCCTCGTATTTCCGTCAGCAGTGTCATGGCCGCCCGGTTGACATTGGACCAGGCTGTCCTGGCTGAATACTTTCCGAGGTCGGCAAATTCATCGATAACAGCCTTGCTGGACGACACGCCGATAAGGGCTCCGGCCCGCTGACCGTACAGCGTATAGCCTTTCGACATGCTGAAAGCAAACATCGAAAAAATATGGGCCGGGAGGTTCGAGAACTGCTGCATAAAGGAGCGAACTTTATTCTTTTCACCGGCATAGGCAATGTAGGCGATATCAACGAGCAGACTCAGCCGTTTTCCGCTCTTTTCATGGAAGCGACAGACGTCGAGAACCTGATTCCATTCTTCGTCGGATAAGGCAAAGCCCGTCGGGTTATTAGCCGGCGTGTTGAGAATGATCAGCAGCGAGTCTTGTTGTTCAAAGGCCTGTGATACAGCTTCTGAAAAAGCAGAAATATTAAAATGCCCTTCTGAATCAATCATGGAAAAAGGCCGGAGCCGACGGCCGATTTCCTGGCACAAGGCATCATAAATATTCCAGCGCCAGTTCGTCGTAAGGACGACGTCACCCACTTCAGAATAGTTGGCGATAGCAATGTGAATCGCTCCGGTACCGCCGGCCGTTGCCACGGCATCGGCATACCCTTGCGGACGGCAGTCTTCAAAGGCTTCGTCAATGGCCCCTTGACGATAAGACTCTAAGCCCAAAGGCGGCGCATAGGTGATAAAATCGCGCATTGGCAAGGCGCGGTAGATTTCTTCTACGACGGGCAGACAGGCCAGTTTCTCATCATCACCGGCATAACAGCCGATAGCTGCATTCACGACGCGCTCTGCCCCATACCGAGCGGCCGCTTCCCGGGCGGCGGCACTGGCGGAAAATACGACGTCGCGCAAAACCTTTCCTTCTCTACTTGCTGCTGCCATAATCGTCATAGTAAAAACCCCTCTCTCTATCCATTACCCCTTTAGCACATCTAAAGGTTCCAACGCTCTGCATTATAGCACCGGAAGGGCTATTTTTATATAGAAAAGGGCGCAAAATACTGTATACACATGAAGTATATTGTATACAGTATCTCTAAGGACCGACAAGGGCTTTTTTCTGACCGTCATCGGCATAAAAATCGGCTTCCTTGATTCCCTTCACCGCCAAGAGCTCACTGATGATTTCCGGCGCATCCACATGGGACAGGGCCGTCAATTCCAACTCTATTTCCGAAAGGGGAGCCTCATCGTCACTGTAATTGTGGAACTTTTTAATATGGAGCTGATGGTCGCTGACAAAATGGGACAGTCTCCGGGCTTGGCCGATATTGTTTTTCATGACGACATGCATGATGTATTTTTTCCGGAACTGCCCTTCCAGTCGGGCATCTAAGCGGACGAAGACGGTCAGGACCAAAAAGATAAGCGCCGTCGCCACAATCGCTACCACCAGATATCCGGCACCGACGACAAGGCCGATAGCCGATACGGCCCAAATGCCGGCTGCCGTTGTAAGCCCGCGGACACTGCGTTCTTTCTGATTCGCTAAAATCGTCCCGGCACCGATAAAGCCGACACCCGATACGACCTGGGCGGCAATACGCCCGGGATCGGCATTGCGGTAACCGAACTCAAAAAAATACTCCATGGCGACATTGATTGAAATAATCATACACAGACAAGAACCGACGCACACCAGCGTATGGGTTCGAAGCCCGGCCGACTTACTTTGGGACTGCCGTTCATAACCGATGATGGCCCCCAGGATAAGGGAGATTACCAAGCGGATAATGCTGTCTTCTGTAGAAATCATAAGTACTTCACTTCTTTCAAAACATTATTTTTATCTGTCAATACCTCATAACTATGGTATGATGAGTCCATAGAAACATAAATATTGTCATCCTGCCCTTCATTCATCATAGAATGAGGCCTTACGCCGATGGCATCAAACCAAAAGGATGTGACTCGCTCCGGAATCAGGGCAAAGTCACCCTGATCGGATACGGATGACAGTAAAGAAGTCACCGAGCGTCAGCACAGGCTTCTTCCAACAGTGTATCATATCTAGGTTCCTTCGTCAGGCCTATTCCAAATCCGAAAAGAAAGTTATTTTCAGAATATTTTTTACATCCGTTAAGAAAACGTTATAATATCACTATAGTATATAGAAGCAGTTTGAAACAAGCGCTTCGTTTTTACTGCCGAGAAGAAAGAAGGTCTGAACTATGAATCGACTCATTTATTTCGATAACCTGCGCAGCTTATCGATTATATTGACCCTGGCTGCCCTATTGCTGCCATTGGGAACCGTCTTTTATGAAGGAAGTACGACCATTGCCATTGCCGTCATCTTTTTTATCAGTGCCTATTTCGGAGCCTCAAAACTTCGGATACGTACGATTACATTCTTTCTCAAAGATCGATGGCACCGCTTGGGCCTGCCCCTCATCGTACTGGTTCTCTTTGGTATTGAAGAAAAAATAGTGACCGGCACCCTCCCTATCGTCTCTTGGGCCTTGGCCTGGCTGCTGTTGTTATTTGCCTTATTGAGCCTGGTAAAACGGGGCGCTCACAGTTTCCTGCAGCAGCGAAAGCTCGCGCCTCCTTCCATTCCTTTTCTGACGTTGTTTTTTCTCTTATTAGCAGCGGCCTTATACGGCTGTCGACTCTTCCTGCCGCAGTCGCTGATCATTCCCTTCATCGCTGTCATCCGGCCCGACTGGCTGATTCTGTCTACATTTTCCTTTATCATGGGACTTCAGGCCTTTCGCAGCCGCTGGTTTACAGCCAATGGCTACCAGCCTTCACTGGGAATATTCATCGCCTTTATCGTCATCCTGATTGGCAATAGTCTGATGCTGAACGGTACGCTCCCGGCAAATCCCTGGATGACAGCCTTCTTGTCCGCCGCCCTTCCCATGACAGCCATTTTGGGACTGACAGCCTTCTTTCATCGGTATTTCAACGGCCATCGCCCGTGGTCGCATACCCTTCATCGACTGGGATACGGCTTGTTCTTCATCAGCGAACCGATTATCCTTCATACAGCCTGGTTTCTCCATCCCCTGGCGGCTGCCTCGTGGTTGAAAACCTTATTGACCGTCCTCATCCTGGTCGTTTACAGTTATCTCCTTTGCCGATACGCACTGCTCCACCTATCATGCTTTAAAAGCAAGGGTTAATTCGCATAATTACTAGCCCGCACAGACCATCTATGCTATTATATATCGTAAAGTTTATTTTTTTAGTCACCCTAAGGAGAGTGCCTCATTGGATACGCTATTACAACTCATGGAATCGTATGGCTATATCGCCCTTTTCGTCGCTATGGTCTTAGAAAATGCCAACATCCCCATCCCCAGTGAAGTCGTACTGGGTTTCGCCGGGTTTCTCATTTCTCAGCAAATATTTTCTTTTTGGACGACCTTCATCGTCGCCTGTCTGGCCGGCCTCGTCGGCTCTGTCTTAAGCTACTGGCTCGGCTCGTACGGCGGCCGTCCCCTGCTCTTAAAATACGGCAAGTACATCTTCTTTAACGAGCACAAATTCCAAATGGCAGAAAACATGTTCAATAAGTACGGCGGTGCTGCCGTCCTCATTTGCCGCTGCCTGCCCGGCGTCCGGACCTTTATCTCGTTCCCGGCCGGTATCGCTCGTTATCCCTTCTGGAAATTCACGATTTTCACCATCATCGGCACCATCCCCTGGACGCTGCTCCTCGTATGGGCCGGCTCGCTCCTCGGCAGTCATTGGCGCGATCTCATCCAGTACAACCACATCTTCCTCATCGTCATCGCCGTCGTCTGCGTCATCGCAGCGGTCGTCTATTTCTGGCATAAGCGCCGCCGGAGAAATGCCGCATGAAACAATGGCTATATGACAATCGCTACGGCCTTATCGTCGCCTTGGTGGCAGCAATCATTTTGCTGCCATTTTTAGGTGCGGTACCTCTCATGGATCCGGATGAACCCGTATATGGGGAAACGGCCAGAGAAATGCTGGCTGCCGGAGACTGGCTCTCGCCCCGCATATTCGGCAATTATTGGTATGATAAGCCGCCTTTCTTTTACTGGCTGGAAATGATTTCATACAGCCTATTCGGAGCTACGGACTTCGCCTCCCGTCTGCCCAGCGCCCTGGCCGCCATGGCAACGACGATCTACGTCTATGCTGCCGGTCGCGACATTTTCAATAAGCCCATTGCCGCCTTATCGGCACTGCTCCTGGTAACAAGCTTCGGTTTCATGTATATCGGCAAGGCTGCCGTCACCGACATGACCCTGATCCTGACCTTGACCGTCGCCATGATGTCCTTTTACCGGAAAAAGTATTATACAGCTTATCTCTTCTGCGGCCTGTCGCTGTTGGTCAAGGGCCCGGTAGGATACGCCTTTCCGGCCCTCATCATGCTGATTTATATCGCCTGGACCCGGCAATGGACGCTGCTCAAAGAAATGAAGATTCCCCAGGGCATTCTCTTAGCCTTTGCCGTCGGCCTGCCTTGGTACGTCCTCATGTACAAGGTTCACGGTGAAGTCTTCTTAGACACCTTCATCGGCTATCACAACCTCACCCGCTTTGCCGCCCCGGAACACCCCGGTCAGAACAGCCTGGTTTTCTTTATTCCGGTCTTATTGGCCGCTATGATGCCTTGGACGGTCTATCTCGTCCCGGCCCTTCGGCGGCTGTTTAAAAAGAGGGACCCCTTTCGCGACGCGCTCCAATTCTGTTTCGTATGGGCCGGGTTCATCTTCCTCTTTTTCTCCTTTTCAAAGACTCAGCTCGTCACCTATATCGCTCCCATGTTTCCGCCGACGGCGTATCTCATCGGCTGGTATTGGTATCGGTCTTATATTGAACGCACCTTTCCCCGTGCCCTTCTGGCCGCCTCCTATGTCCTGGGCCTCTTGCTGCTCGCCTGCAACGCTCTTCCCTTAAGCCCCGGCGCTGAATTCTTCCGCCCGGCCATCGTCTGGGTATCGATTGGCCTTGCCGCCGCCCTCTTTCTGCCGACGTACTTTTTATGGCACCGACGCTTTCGAGCATCCTTTATTGTCGCCACAGTCACCATGATCTGCTTCTCCTGGGGCATTTTCGGACACGTAATCCCCCAACTCAAAAGCTATGTCACGTCTTATGATACAGCCCAAATCCTGCCTGACGTCTACGACGGCCACTCCCAATTATACGTTGAAAAATTTCTCCGCCCGGGCATTACATACTACAGCGGGATGTACGGGGAAGAATGGGACCCTGTAAAAAATCCGGAACTGGAATCCCTGCTTACGCAGAACGATAAGATTTTCCTCATCATGACTAAAGCGACCTTCCATAAGCTGGCCCGCTCAAAACCGTTGATCGACCACTTCGGCATTGCCGGAGAAACGCCGTCACAAGTCATCCTCATCAATCATCCTTAGGAGGTACTCATGAAACAGTCATCCCTGCTCACGCTCGTCTTTGCAGCAACCTTTCTGTTTCTGGCTGCCGGGATATCGACACTGGCCGTCACCGACCCGGTCGAATCCAATTACGCCCTGACAGCCCTCGAGATGGTCCGCAGCGGCAACTGGATTTCGCCGCAGATTTACGGCACCTATTGGTACGACAAGCCTATTTTTCTCTACTGGCTCCTGAGCCTGTCCTACAGCATCTTCGGAGCCACTGACTTTGCGTCCCGCCTGCCGGCCGTCCTGTTCGGGGCCATGTCCTGCACACTGGGCGCCTGGTTCGCCCTGCGGCAAACCGGGCGGACGGCAACGGCCCTTCTCTTTTCAGCCATGACGGCGACGTCCCTGATATTTTGGCTCATCAGCCGATCCGTCATCACCGATCAGCCGCTCTATTTCTTTAGCGGAGCCACCTTATTTTTTGCGTATATCGGCCTGACAGAAGCCAAAAAGAACTACGTGATCGCCGCCTACGTCATGGCTGCCGGCGCGGTTCTCACCAAGGGTCCTGTCGGTCTCGTCCTGCCCGGTTTATTTCTCCTGATTTTTGCTCTTGT
The DNA here is from genome assembly GCF_000455225.1 of Megasphaera massiliensis. Taxonomy (GTDB): domain Bacteria; phylum Bacillota; class Negativicutes; order Veillonellales; family Megasphaeraceae; genus Megasphaera; species Megasphaera massiliensis. The sequence goes on along the minus strand of NZ_HF954559.1, from coordinate 128,362 downwards.
TCAGCAAAAGGCAGCCTACGCCAAGCGTCTCTTCCCACCGGTCGGCATCATCCTCTTCCTACTGCTCTGTCTGAGCTGGTACGGTTCGATGTACAGTATACACGGAAAGGATTTCATCGACGGTTTCTTGGGCTTTAACAACGTCACACGGGCCACCGTATCGGAACATCCGGAATACGACGTCTGGTACTATTATCTGGTTCTCGTCCCGGTCAGTCTCCTGCCCTGGACCGGCCCCTGCCTGTACGGCCTATGGAAGCGCCGCCGTCATGACGATACCTACGTTTTCATGGCCCTTTGGGCTGTCGGAACGATTTTATGCTACAGCCTCGCGGCCACGAAATACCCGACCTATGCCTATATCGCCAATTGGCCTTTACTCTATCTCGGGGCTTGGGCCATCGATTCTTTCCACGAAAGAGACAGTCATCGTCTGTGGCTCACGGTCATCATTCCGACTCTGCTTTTCGGTCTGCTGTTTGCCTCCTTGACCTTCTTTACCGATAAAGCTCCTTTCCCCGTCGACAGCCTCACGATACTGACCGTCTTCATCGCCGTCATGGCCGTCCTGATTCTCATCGCCTGGTGGCAGAAGGCTTACATCGCCCTGCCGATTTTCATCACGGCGCTGACAGCCGTCACCTACCTTATGGTAACCTTCCAGGTTTTGACCCCCTTTTATCAGTACCGTTCAGCGAAAAACTTGATTACGGCAAACATCTCGGGGCAGGCCTACTTCTTTGAAGAATACCGGACCTCTTATCCTTATTACACAGGGAAAACAGCTATCTGGACAGCGCCGGCATCATACGATGAAAATGCCCGTCTTAAGCGCGATGAAGTCTGGTCTAAAAAGCATCTCTACCCGACAGAAGAAGAAGCTTCGGTCATCAACCGCCTGAAAACCCATCAGGCCCTGACCATCATCGTTCCCAAGAGCCGCTACCGAGATTATCTGGCATCGGACTTCTTCCCCTTGACTCATGAAACGGGCCAAGTCGGCTCGTACTATATCTTTACGCCGGCACCATAGCCAAAAAGGAGTATCATGAAAAATCTTATCCAGTCACTTTGCGCTTACCATGAACCGGACGTCTTCAACCCCTGGTCAGACTACGACGAACAGTGCGACATCGGTCCGGAAGCGCCGGATATCCGCTGCCGTCAGCTTCAGGATTACTTGGAACCCCGCCTGAACCGCGCCCGCATTTTGCTCATTGCCGAAGCTGCCGGTTACCAGGGCTGCCGCTTTACGGGAATCCCCATCACCTGTGAACGGATGCTCCTCGATGAGCATAAACAGATATCCTCAGCCTTAATCCTCGGCCGTCGCGGCGAGCGCACGAGCCGTCCGGACTGCACTTTCATGACCAGTCGACCTCAGCAGGAAAAGGGCATGAACGAGCCGACCGACACCTATGTTTGGGGCGCCATCGTCGACAACGGGATTGATCCCCAGGATGTGCTGCTGTGGAACATCTTCCCCTTCCATCCTCATAAAAAGTCGCCCTTCTCCAACCGCACACCGAGCGATGCCGAACTGGCGGCCGGTCTTTCTTATGCCAAAGCCTTGCTCAACCTCTGCCGGCCCGACATCCGCGTCGCCGCCATTGGACGAAAATCGGCCGAGACCTTAGAAGGCGCCGGCATTACAGCCGAAACGATGCGTCACCCAGCTAATGGCGGAGCCTCATTATTCAGACAACAGTTTTCACGTTTTTCCCGATAATTCTTTTTAAAATAATATTTAATTCGATTTTTACATTAAAATTATCGGTATTTTTGTTCATACATTCAAAAAAGTCATTGCATCGCCCCTATAAATCGTCTATAATCATAAGTGCACCACAGTATCCACGAGCCCTCTCTCATACAGTGACGGCTCGTTTTTATATACGCAAAGGGGGACTTGGCTATGAATAAGAAAATGCGTGATCTGCCAGAGCCGCAAGGCCTGTATGATCCGTCATACGAACACGATGCCTGCGGCATCGGCATCGTTGCCAATATAAAAGGGATAAAATCATACAGCATCATTGACGACGCTCTTACGATTTTAGAAAATCTCCGCCATCGCGGCGCCGAAGGGGCCGATGCCAACAGCGGTGACGGCGCCGGTATCTTAGTTCAGATACCGCACCAATTCTTCTGCCGCGAATGTGACGTCCTCGGCTTTTCGTTGCCCGACGAGGGCGACTATGGCGTCGGCATGATTTTTGCACATCGTTATAAAACATTTCGTAAGGAACAAATGGATGCCTTTGAAGACATCGTCCGTGCCGAAGGCCTTTCTATCCTCGGTTGGCGCGACGTCCCTGTCGACGAAAGCCTGATCGGCAATATCGCCAAAAAAACGTGTCCCCATTTTCTGCAAGTCTTTATTCGCAAAGACCCGGCCATGAAGACCCAGATGGACTTCGAACGGAAACTATACGTCATCCGAAAATTAGCCGAAAAAGCCATCGTTCCCAAAAGTCAGGAACAGGGAACGGATTTCTATATCGCCAGCCTGTCGTCGAAGACCATCGTCTATAAAGGCATGCTGACATCGGTGCAGCTGCGCCACTTCTTCCTCGATTTGTCGGACCTGGACTTCATCACATCCATGGCCCTCATCCACTCGCGCTTCAGCACCAATACCTTCCCCAGCTGGGCCAGAGCTCATCCGAACCGCTATATCGTCCACAACGGAGAAATCAACACGATTCAGGGAAACATCAACTGGCTCAATGCCCGCGAAGGTAAATCGAAGTCGGCCTTCTTCCCGGATTTGGAAAAGGTATTTCCCGTCGTCGATGACACGGGCAGCGATTCTTCCATGTTCGATAACTGCCTGGAATACCTCTACATGACCGGCCATTCCCTGCCCCACGCCATGATGATGATGATTCCGGAACCGTGGGAACGGGATCCCTTGATGAGCCCCGAAAAACGCGACTTCTACCGCTACCACAACTTCATGCTCGAACCCTGGGACGGACCGGCAGCCATCGGCTTCTGCGACGGCACGGTCATCGGCGGCATGCTCGACCGAAACGGCCTGCGGCCGGGGCGCTACTATGTCACCCGCGATGATCGGGTTATCGTCAGTTCTGAAGTCGGCGTCGTCACGGTCCCACCGGAAGACATCCTTTATAAAGGGCGCCTCGAACCGGGTAAGATGCTCCTCGTCGATACGAAAAAACAACGCATCATCGGCGACGATGAAATAAAGCACGAAATCGCATCCGAACATCCTTACGCCGACTGGTACAAAGAACATATCACCGACCTCGACGACCTCATGGATACACAATCGCTTCCTCACAGTGAAGCCATCATCCCTTACGATTTAAAGGAACAGGAAAAAGTATTCGGCTATACTCAAGAAGACATGGACAAGGTCATCCTGCCCATGGCCCGCGACGGACACCATGCCATCGACTCCATGGGTGTCGACGTTCCCCTGGCCGTCCTGAACGACAGGCCCCAACTCTTATATGACTATTTTAAAGAAAATTTCGCCCAAGTCACCAATCCGGCCATCGACGGCGTCCGCGAAAAGACGGTCATGTCGTCATCGATCATGGTCGGCAACGTAGCCAATATCATGGAGCCCAATGAAGCCTCGACGGCAGCGTTGTACTTAAAGACGCCCATTCTGACCAATGAACAGCTGGCCGTCATCAAGTCGCTCATGACGCCCAAGCTCCACACAGCCACCTTATCCATGCTCTATCCCGTAAACAATGGGGCTGAAGGCATGGAAACAGCCATCGAATCGCTATGTATCGACGCCTTGAAGGCCATCAAAAACGGGGCCAATATTCTGGTCCTATCGGACCGAGGCATCAACTCCCGCATGGCCGCCATTCCGGCCCTCTTGGCGTCGGCAGCTTTGCACCACTACCTCATCGACAAAGCCGTCCGTTCCGACGTCGGACTCGTCCTGGAATCGGGAGAACCGCGGGAAGTCCATCACTTCTGCACCCTCATCGGCTATGGCATTACGGCCATCAATCCTTACATCGCCTTAGAATCGATTAAAGAACTGATTGCCGGCAAAAAGCTGCCCCGCCTCGATTATGAACAAGCTCGGCAAAACTATATCGACGCCTCTGTAAAAGGCATCTTAGCCGTCATGTCTAAGATGGGGATTTCAACCATCCACAGCTATCACGGCGCCCAGATTTTTGAAGCCGTCGGCATCAGCCGCGACCTCATCGACAAGTATTTCTGCAACACCCCGTCGCCCATCGAAGGCCTGGGAATTTCCGAAATCGCAGCCGAAAACGCCTTGCGCCATAAAGAAGCCTACCACTCGGGGGATGCCTTAGACCGCGGTGATTTCTACCAATACCACAAAGGCGGCCAGCCCCATATCATCGACCCGGAAACGGTACAGCTTTTGCAGAAAGCCGTCCAGACCAATGACTATGCCACGTATAAAAAGTACGCCGCTCATGTCAACAGAGAGACGATTTTCCGCCTGCGCGATCTCCTCGAATTTGAATATCCTGCCGGCTGCAGCATCCCTATCGAAGAAGTCGAATCGGCCGATTCCATCGTCAAGCGCTTCCGCACCGGCGCCATGAGTTACGGCGCCCTCAGCAAAGAAGCCCACGAATGCATCGCCACGGCTATGAACCGCCTCGGCAGCATGAGCAATACCGGCGAAGGCGGCGAAGATGCCGCCCGCTTCCATACCGAAAAGAATGACGGCATCAAGCAGGTCGCTTCGGCCCGATTCGGCGTCACCAGCGACTACCTCATCCATGCCGACGAGCTCCAGATCAAATGCTCCCAAGGGGCAAAACCGGGGGAAGGCGGCCATCTGCCGGGAAATAAAGTCTACCCGGACATCGCCAAAACTCGTCACGCCACGACGGGCGTCGCCCTCATTTCACCACCGCCTCATCACGACATCTACTCCATTGAAGACTTGGCCGAACTCATCTTCGATTTGAAGAATGCCAATCGCCATGCGTCCATCGGCGTAAAACTGACGTCCGGCGCCGGCATCGGCACCATTTCTGCCGGCGTCGTCAAGGCCAAGGCCGATTCCATCGTCGTCAGCGGCTATGATGGCGGTACCGGAGCCTCACCGCGGACGAGCCTGCGCCATGCCGGCCTGCCCTGGGAAATCGGTTTGGCCGAAGTCCAGCAGACCCTCCTCCTCAACAGTCTGCGAGATCGTGTCACCTTAGAAGTAGACGGAAAGCTCCTCACCGGCCGCGACGTCGCCATTGCCGCCTTATTCGGCGCCGAACGCTTCGGCTTCGGCACGGCTCCTTTACTTGCCATCGGCTGCCACATGCTTCGCGTCTGCCACCTCAACACCTGCCCGTACGGCGTCTGCACACAAGACGAAAAACTGCGCAAACGCTTTAAGGGCAAACCGGAATACATCATCAACTTCATGCATTTCGTCGCCGAAGACCTCCGGGAAATCATGGCCCGCCTAGGCTTCCACACCGTCGAAGAAATGATTGGCCGCTACGACTGCTTAAAACAGCGGGATCATATAAGCCACTGGAAGGCCCGGACCGTCAATTTAAAGAACCTCCTGTACCGGCCGTATACGGATGTTTCTGTCGGCCACCACTTCATGACGCCTCAGGATCACAAAATCAACACGACCCTCGATATGTCCAAACTGGTCCGCATGTGCCGACCGGCCCTGGAACAGCAGAAGCATATCCGGGCCCGCCTGCGCATCAAGAATACGGACCGCGTCACGGGGACCATCCTCGGCAGTGAAATCACCAAAGCCTACGGCGAAAAAGGCCTTCCAGAAGATACGATTGCCTTGTCCTTCGTCGGCTCTGCCGGCCAGAGCTTCGGCGCCTTCATTCCCCACGGCTTGACCCTGACCCTCGAAGGCGATGCCAACGACTACCTGGGTAAGGGACTCTCCGGCGGGAAAATCATCGTATCGCCGCCGCGGGAATCGGTATTCCCGGCAGAAGACAACATCATCATCGGCAACGTCGCCTTTTATGGAGCGACCGCTGGTGAAGCCTACATCAACGGCACGGCCGGCGAACGGTTCTGCGTCCGCAACAGCGGCATCGACGCCGTCGTCGAAGGCGTCGGCAACCACGGCTGTGAATATATGACCGGAGGCCGGGTCCTCATCCTCGGTCAGACGGGACACAACTTTGCAGCCGGCATGTCCGGCGGCATCGCCTATATCTACGACTTAGACCCGCAAAAGTGCAACACCGACTTAGTAAAACTGGAACCACTGGCCGATGAATCCGAAAAAGAAGCCGTCAAGATGATGCTTGAAAAACACGTCCGCTACACGGACAGCAACTTAGGCCATATTCTCCTGGAAAATTGGGACGACACGGTAAATCACTTGACCAAAGTCATTCCCGAAGCCTATGAAGAAATGGTTTCCCTCATCGAAAAGGCCAAGGCCGACGGCCATTCCGACGAAGAAGCCCATATGATTGCCTTTGAAAAGAAACATGGGAAAAATGGCAAGAAATAAGAAAAAAGAGCTGCCTCAGCAGCTCTTTTTTCTATGCCCATATGCACCTCCCTTGCGGGAATCGGACTCCCCTTGCCCCGCTATTAGCTCTCGTGTATACTTAAAGGATAATATACACGGCAAAGGAGGTCTTAGCATGACCAAAACGCAGCATGGTATCATAGCTTGTGTCATCGGAGCAGTGACGTGGGGCGTTAACGGCGTCGCCAGTCAGTTTTTGCTCTCCAATTATCCCGTAGAACCCTCATGGGTAGCATCGATTCGCATGGCTCTGGCCGGCCTTCTCCTAACGTTCATGGTCATACCGAAAAAAAGCCATTTAATTCGACAGATGCTGCATGACCCGATCAGTCTGCGGCATTTGGTCATTTTTGCGATTTTCGGTCTCACCCTAAGCCAATTTTCCTATTTATCAGCCATAAAAAATTCCAACGCCGGCACGGCGACGGTCCTGCAGACCCTCTGCGTCGTCTTTATGTCCTTCTACTTAGCCGTTCGCTTCCATAAGCGGCCGACGACGAGAGAAATCATCTCGGTCTTCCTGGCCTTTGGCGGCGTCTACTTATCAGCAACCCAGGGCAACCCGTCGACGATGGTCCTCTCGCCCCTTGGCCTGACCTGGGGCCTCATGGGCGCCGTCGCCGGTGTCGCCTATCCCGTTTTATCTCAAGGCCTGGCCGCCCACTGGGGTGCCCTCATCACCAACGGCCTGGGCATGATTACCGGCAGTATCGTCTTAGGCCTGTCGACACAGGTTTGGACCCACTGGCCGGCCCTCGACGCTATGGGCTGGTTTGCCGTAGCCTTCATTGTCATCGTCGGGACGGCCATTTCCTTTACGGCCTTTGTCACCGGCATCAGTGAAATCGGCCCCATGAAGGCTACCTTAATAGGAACCTTGGAACCGGTCATCGCTTCGGTGACCTCAGCCCTCGTCCTGGGAACGACCTTCCATCCCGTCGAACTCGTCGGCTACGCCTGCATCATCGCAACGGTATTCATCATCATCCTGCAGAAAAAAACGCCGGCTGAGTCTATTTCGTAATACGTATTTTTCGTGTATAATAGACCATGTATTGATAATCTATCTGCTTTCTTTTGAAAGGTGTGATTTATATGATCATTGACGACGCCGGCGGCCTCGTTTTTCGTCCGCCCAGTGAAGCCCGCAGCTTTATCCTGCGCGTAACCATCGGCTGTTCCCATAATACCTGTCGTTTCTGCAATATGTATAAAGCCTCGAAATTCCGCATCCGTCCCCTCGAAGAAATCGAAGGGATCATCGAACGCGGTGCTGAAGCCCTGCCTTTTATTCGGCGCATCTTCCTGGCTGACGGCGATGCCTTGGTACTGCCCACAGATACCTTAGTCGCCATCATGAAAAAATGCTACGAAAAGTTCCCCAAGCTCACCCGTATCGGCGCCTATGCGACGCCGGCCGATTTAATCCGCAAGACGCCGGAAGAATTGAAGCGCCTCCGCGAAGCGGGCCTTGCCATCGTATACATGGGTATCGAAAGCGGTGACGACGACGTCCTGACCTATGTCGACAAGGGAACGACGGCAGACCTTACCATCGAAGCCGGCAAAAAAGCCTTAGCCGCCGGCATGAAGCTGTCGACGATGATTCTCCTCGGCCTCGGCGGTCAGGAACGGACAAAAGAGCATGCCCTCCATACGGCCAAAGTCGTCTCGGCCATCAACCCGACCATGCTCAGCGCCTTGTCCCTCATCATTCCCCATGAAGTCCCCCTCTACGACGATGTCGTCAGCGGTAAATTCACGCCCCTTACGGCCCGGGGATTCCTCAAAGAATTGGACATGATCCTGCGCCATACGGAAATGACCAATCCCTGTATCTTCCGCAGCAATCACGTATCGAACCTCTTCCCCGTCGGCGGCACCCTGCCCATGGACAAAGACAAGATGTTGGCCGCCTTGGAACAATATATTCCACAAGCCGACGATACGCGTCCCCTCTTAAACGATAACGGCAATTTCTAATCTGACGGGAGGTGCCTTCATGAAAAAAATATTTCTCCTTCTCCTGTTCTTCCTGCTGACCCTTACGGTCGTCAATGCCGACAACGTTCGCTTCGACAATATGCGTACCGTCGTCATCGCCGATACGACGCAGGACAATTACGCAGCCCGATATATGAAACGGGCCTTGATACAGCCTTTCCGCATCCCCTATTGGGACCGCATCGAATCGTCAGCCATCCTGTCTCCTTCGGACGTAACTGAAGAAAATCTGCGGGCAATTTCCAGTCAGTATAACGCCGATGTCGTCCTGGTCCCGGTCGTACAGACCTGGTACTGGCGTCAGTTCATGGGAAGCTATCGCTTCCGCGACGGCGGCGAAACGTATACCGAATACCGCTACCGTCTGACAGTCTATGCCTACGACAAGCGCACCGACCGCATGAGCAGCTATTCCGACAGCGGCTACGACATCGAATCGACGTCGATTCTAAACAATCCCGACGACGTCCTCTATCCGGCCATGACCCGGATCTTACGAAAGCTCCCGTATAAACGCATTCCGACGGACCTCGAAACGACGGGAAATACCATTCCGGGCCTACAGACCAAGACGACGGAAGGCGGGGCAACCATCCTGACCAACGCCTTCCCCCAAGCCATTTGAAATCGGTTCCATCGTACTCGATTCATTTCAATCACCACTCCTTATCATCGGAGTGGTGATTTTTTCATGCCAAAAAGATACCCGCCTTTAACCAAGAAAAAGAGACCATCGCAAAAATACGACAGCCTCCTTGTAACTAATGATTTCCCGGTACGGCATCCATGACGGCCTGCGCCTTGATGGCCTCACGTTGTTTCTGTTCCCGAGCTTCCATATGACGGGCAAAGATTCCCGCCAAGATAGATCCCGTTACTTGATGGATGGCGGCTCCGACAGCAGCCGGAATGGCGACAGCCGGGGCAAAGAATACCGATACTAAGGAAATGGCCAGGGCATCGTTTTGCATTCCGACTTCCAAAGTAACGGAATGCTGCTGCTTTTTCCCGAGTCCCAATTTACCCGTAACGACATAACCTAAGAGGAAACCGCCGAGGTTATGGAGGAGAACCATGAGGATGATGAAGATGCCCATATCTAAAATCTTAGCACCATTGATAGCGATGACGCCGCCGACGATGACCAAAACGCCAAAGGCTGAAACAAGGACCAATACCTTCGATAAAGAAGCGATATGCTTTTCCCCCATGAGACGATGAGCCAAAAGACCTAAAACCAGGGGAACTAAGATAACTTTCATAACCGTCATGGCCATGGCGGCAAAGGAGACTTCAACCCACTGACCAGCAAGACCCCAAACGATAAAAGGCATCATGATCGGCGCCAACAAGGTCGAGCAGGTCGTAATGGAAACGGACAAGGGAACGTCAGCTTTCGCTAAGAACCCCATGACGTTCGACGCCGTACCACTCGGACAAGACCCGAGGAGAATCATGCCGACGGCGATTTCAGGCGGCATTTCAAAGGCCAGGACCAGGCCATACGCCAAGAGGGGCATGATCGTATAATGAGCGGTACAACCGACGAGAACTTCCTTCGGCCGCTGGAGGATCAATTTAAAGTCGCTGGCATGAAGGGTCATGCCCATGCCGAACATGATGACCCCCAAGAGGAGGACCGTATGCGGCACGGCCCATAAAAAGGCACCGGGCATAAAGTAAGCTGCCACAACGACGACGAGGACGATATAGGTCAAATTCTTTCCAACAAAACCGCTTAACTTTCCGATGAAATCCATCATAGTAAGGCACATCCTTTCACATTACACTAAATAAGATACAAATACGCAAACGGTTTTGATGGAGCAAAAAAAAGACTTTGCCTCTAAAAAGAGACAAAGCCTTCACTCTGCGGTACCACTCTTATTGTCATAACGACCACTTTTCCAGCATCTCCGGAGTTCCCCTTCCAATGCCTGGCCGGATAACGGTTGCCTGCCGGCTGCGTCTACTGGCAAATCTGCGTTCGGGCAGCAGCTCCTGGATGACTTCACGCCGGGATTCCATCCTGCCTCTCAGCCTATAGCAGGTCTCTGTCATGAAATCCCTAACATTACTACTTCCATTCAACACTGTTCTGTATTTGTTGGTGATAATTATACATCCGTCTATTTTAATAGTCAATAGATTATCCGCCTTTTTTCTAATTATTTTAAGCT
>NZ_HF954559.1:102616-115951 GCF_000455225.1 Megasphaera massiliensis | reverse complement strand
ATTATTTTAAGCTATTCTTTTCTTATACATAAATATTATATATTTCAGATGTAAAAATATTTTTATAACATTTACGTTTTGACGCCGTAGCCCTCGGACAAGACCCGAGGAAAATCATACCGACACACCCGTCAGAGACACATAATCTATGCCTAAAAGGCTCCCCTTAAGCCGCACCAGATTTTATTCCGGTCCCGACGTTAAAGAGGAGCCTCTCAAGTTTAGATTCTATCAACCTTTATTCGATTACCGCTTTTTCACCACTGAGATAACCGTGATTCCATTCCCACTGCTGTGCGATGCAATAACCTGATTTCGTGCATCGGAAGCACTAGAAGCGTTTACCATGGTGGAACTGACACTGCCTCGAGACGTTTTGCTCGTAGTTTTATATCGAAACCTTACTTCATAGCGGCCACCCATAACGCAACATCTCCCTTTCTAAACACAGGTCCAACGGCGAAGCCATGCCGGCATTAGCCGTAAGAAACGAGCCGATATTCATTATGAGTCCATTATATACGGAATAAAGAATACTGACAACAGATGATTAATGGTTGCCCGGAACGGCAACGGCCTGCGCTTGGAGGGCCGCATTACGTTTCTTTTCTCTGGCATCCATGTGGCGAGCAAAGAGGCCTGCCAAGATAGATCCCGTTACCTGATGAACAAGAGCGCCGACGGCGGCCGGAATGGCGACGGCCGGGGCAAAGAATACCGATACTAAGGAAATGGCCAGGGCATCGTTTTGCATCCCGACTTCAAGGGTAACTGAATGCTGCTGTTTTTTCCCGAACCCCAATTTTCCGGTAACAACATATCCCAGAAGGAAGCCACCGAGATTGTGAAGGAGGACCATGACGATAACAAAGAGTCCCATTTCCAAAATCTTAGCGCCATTGACAGCAATGACACCGCCGAGGATAACCAAAACACCAAAAGCGGAAACAAGAACCAAGATTTTCGACAAAGAAACGACGTGCTTTTCCCCCATCAGGCGATGAGCCAAAAGGCCGAGGACTAAGGGGACCAAGATAACTTTCATGACCGTCATGGTCATGGCCACAAAGGAGACTTCAACCCACTGACCGGCAAGACCCCAAACGATAAAGGGCATCATGATCGGCGCCAAGAGGGTCGAGCAGGTCGTAATGGAAACGGAAAGAGGCACGTCGGCTTTCGCCAAGAAGCCCATGACATTCGATGCCGTACCGCTGGGGCAGGAACCGAGGAGGATCATACCGACAGCCATTTCCGGCGGCATTTCAAAGGCCAGGACCAGGCCATACGCCAAGAGGGGCATGATCGTATAATGAGCGGCACAACCGACGAGGACTTCCTTCGGCCGCTGAACAATCAATTTAAAGTCGCTGGCATGAAGAGTCATGCCCATGCCGAACATGATGATTCCCAAGAGGAGGACCGTATGCGGCACGGCCCATAAAAAGGCACTGGGCATAAAGTAAGCTGCCACAACGACGACGAGAACGATATACGTTAAATTCTTCCCAACAAAACCGCTTAATTTTCCGATGAAATCCATCATAGTAAGGCACATCCTTTCACATTACACTAAATAATAGACAAATACGCAAACGGTTTTGATGGAGCAAAAAAAGACTTTGCCTCTAAAAAGAGACAAAGCCTTCACTCTGCGGTACCACTCTTATTGTCATAACGACCACTTTTCCAGCATCTCCGGATATTCCCTTCCAATGCCTGGCTGGATAACGGTTGCCTGCCGGCTGCGTCTACTGGCAAATCTGCGTTCGGGCAGCAGCTCCTGGATGATTTTTCATGTCCGTATTCCATCCTGCCTCTCAGCTTTCAGCAGGTCTCTGTCATGGCGTTCCCGACATTACTTCTTCCATTCAACACTGTTCTGTATTTGTTGTTGTAATTATACAGCCATCGCCATCAGTAGTCAATAGATTATTAAGTTTATTTCCATGTTTTATCATTAAGTTAAGTTTTACAAAATGTAATCCCGCTTATTATAACGTTTAACTTAGGATAAATAATTATTTATGCCAAAATATCCGCCACTTTTTGCTGTAAAACCGGTACGACATCAGCTTTAAACCAGGGATTAGACGCCTGCCAGCGGAAATTCAGCGGGCTGGGATGGACGAGTGGGAAATAATCGGGCAAATAGGCTTCGAAGTTTCTTACCGTCTCGGTCAGGTTACGCCCCTTCCTTCCTTTTAAATAGTAATCCATGGCGTATTTCCCAATCAGTAAGGTCAGGGACAGGTCGGGCATGAGAGATAAGATATCAGGATGATATTCAGCGGCAATAAATTTGCGCGGCGGCTTATTGCCTGTTTTCGCCTTGCCGGGGTAGTAAAAGTCCATGGGCATGATGGAAACGGCTGTTGAGTAGAAAACAGAGGAGTCGATTCCCATCCATTCCATCAGGGTTTCCCCGGACTTATCATGAAAAGGAATGCCCGACTCTTCTACCTTTCGCCCCGGAGCCTGTCCGATGATCAAGATTCTGGCTTCCTCGTGAATCTGAAAGATAGGGTCAATCCCCCGTTCCGTATAGTCTTTGTTCCGTTCATCTTGGCGAAGTTTATCAATGATGTCCTGCAAATTCATAACATATTCCCTCCATTCGATAAAAAGGCAGAAACCTGATTCCAGATCTCTGCCCACAAAAGATTATATCAAAAAGCTGTAGTATATGATGGGTATGAATAAGGCCGGCAAAAAGTCAGCGACCTTAAATTTCGTCAGTTGAAGCATATTGAGGGCAATGGCCAAAATCATGAGGCAGCCGACGGCATTGAGTTCGCGGACGACATCGGGTGTCATCAGCGGCAGCAAGAAGGTCGCTAATACATAGAATATCGTTTCATAAACAAAAAGTACAATCCCCACGGGGACGACGCCAAGTCCGTATAAGGCGCCGAAAATAAAAGACGATACGGCGTCGATAGCGCTTTTAAAATAGAGTAAGTCGTTGCTCCCCAGGGCGGCCTGAATGGGTCCGATAATAGCCATGGCACCGATGGTCTCCATCATGGACAAGGTCACAAACCCTTTGACGAATTTAGAATCGTCTCCGCGGCTCAAATGCTTTTTAAGGAATTCCCCGAATTGATTCATCCGGTCTTCAATTCGGATGGCCGTCCCGAGGACCGTACCGATAATCATACTGGCCAAGACGAGGAGCATATTCTGACTTTGGACGGCCCCTTGAATCCCCATAGCCGCCAGTCCCAGGGCGATGACCCACAGAACGGGAGTCGTAAATCGCTCAGATATCCGATTTTTTAATCCGACCCCAATAACTGCCGCCAGGGATGAGGTCACTGCGTTGACAATAACACCGATCATAAACTTGCCTCCTGACTTTTAGACTACGTTCATTATAGCAAAAAAAGGTGCTGCCGAACATCAAGCAACACCTTTTTATAAAACAAAATACGTTTACGCCATTACTTATGAGCCGGCGACAGCGAAGCACCTGTCGTCTGCCTGTCATCTGCTTCATAATTATCATCAAAACGTTTATTCAGGTAGTTGACATAGAGATACGCAAGGCCTGCCCCTGAAATATTGTGCCAAGCGCTGAAAATCGCGCCGGGGACCCCTGCCATGGGAAGGGCGGCAAAATGGGTTTTGGCAAGCCCCGTGGCCAAGCCCGAATTCTGCATGCCGACTTCGATGGATACAGCAACCATCTTTTTCCAGCTCATGCCGCAGAGGTGACCGATAAAGAATCCCAGGGCATAGCCGAGGCAGTTATGCAAAATGACGACTAACAGGATAAGGCCCGAGCTGTTGAGGATGGAATCGCGGCTGGCACCGATGATACCGGCGATGAGGAAGGAAATAGCCATGGCTGACACGGCCGGAAGATAGTCGAGAGCAGCTCCGGCAAGCTTCGGCAGAAAGCGCTTGACTAAAAGCCCCAAGGCGATAGGAACGATGACGATTTGTACGATGGATAAGAACATGCTGACAGGATTAAAGGAAATACGCTGACCGATGATCAGATACGTCAAGAGGGGCGTCAAGACCGGAGACAATAAGGTCGAAATACTGGTAATGGTGACCGATAAGGGAACGTCGCCTTTACTCATGAAGGTGATAACATTGGACGACGTACCGCCCGGGCAGGTCCCGACGAGGACGACGCCTGCCGTCAGAGCCGGATCAAGGCGAAATACGGTCGCCAGGACGAAGGCCAGGAACGGCATGACGAAATACTGGGCACAAACGCCGAAAAATACGTCCTTAGGCTGCTTCAAAACGAGGACGAAATCGCTGGCGCTCATGGTCATGCCCATGCCAAACATGATGATGCCCAAGAGAACCGACAAGACGGAAATGCCGCCGACATGGCCTAAAACCCAAGAAAAGCTCGTCGGCATCGTAAGGCCGATGATGAGAAAGATGATGGCGATGACGCCAAAAAACTTACCGATGAGAGCACAAACCTGTTTCATAATAAGCCCCTTTTCATATTATTTTATATTCAGATAAAATAAATCTCCTGCCCCATTCCCTGCGCAGCATAAGCGAAGGGCACGGAAGCAGGAGATAGCATTCAGTCTTACTGCATGACAGCGCCGGTATTGGCCGACGTAACAAGCTTAGCATACCGTGACAAGTAGCCCGTCTTGACCTTCGGTTCCGGCTGCTTCCAAGCAGCTCGGCGTTTAGCGAGTTCTTCATCGCTGACTTCCAGTTCCAGTTTACGATTCGGAATGTCGATAGAAATCGTATCGCCGTCGTGAACTAAGGCCAAGGGACCGCCTTCCATCGCTTCCGGTGAAATGTGGCCGATGCAGGCACCGCGGCTGGCACCGCTGAAGCGGCCGTCCGTCAAGAGGGCGACTTTCAAGCCCATGCCGGTGATGACTGCCGTCGGATTGAGCATTTCTCGCATGCCCGGCCCGCCTTTCGGCCCTTCATAGCGGATGACGACGACGTGCCCTTCTTTGATGTCGCCGCGGATGATAGCTTCGATAGCATCTTCTTCAGCATCGTAGCACTTGGCCGTTCCCTTATAGACCAAGAGGTCTTCATCGACAGCACTTTCTTTGATAACCGATCCTAGGGGTGCTAAATTCCCTTTAAGGACAGCAATCCCACCCTTATTCATATAGGCATTGTCGACGGAGTGGATGACATCCCGATTGAGGACTTCCGCATCTTTAATGCGGTCGCCTACGGTGCCGGTAATGGTCTTAGCGTCGGTGTGAATCAAGCCCAACTTCGAGACTTCCTTCATGACGGCGCAGATACCGCCGGCTTCATCGAGGTCCTGCATATGATAGGTTCCGCCGGGGCTCATCTTGCAGATATAGGCAGCCTTGCGGCTGATGGCATCGAACTCGTCGAGGGACAGCTGTACCCCAGCTTCATGGGCAATGGCCGGCAGGTGCAGGGCCGTGTTGGTAGAACCGCCAATAGCCATGTCGACGGCAATGGCGTTTTCAAAAGCTTCGAGGGTCATGATATCCCGAGGCTTCACATCGCGGCGGACGAGGTCCAAGACGACTTCACCGGCTTTTTTGGCCAGCATGCGGCGAAGGCCCGTATAAGCAGCGGGGATCGTCCCGTTGCCGGGAAGGCCCATGCCCAAGACTTCAGTCATGCAGTTCATGGTATTGGCCGTAAATAAGCCGGAGCAGGAACCGCAGCCCGGGCAGGCGTGAAATTCCATTTCATGCATTTCTTCAGCCGTCATCTGGCCGGATTCGACCTTGCCGGCGGCTTCAAACATCGTGCTGACACTGATATTGCGGCCCTTATAGCGACCGGCCAGCATGGGACCGCCACTGACGACGACAGTCGGGATGTTGAGTCTGCCCGCAGCCATGAGCATGGCCGGCACGATTTTATCGCAGTTCGGAATGAGGACCAAGCCGTCGAAAGCATGAGCCGTCGCTACGGCTTCGATGGAGTCGCAGATCAACTCGCGGCTCGAAAGGGAAAAACTCATGCCCCGATGACCCATGGCGATGCCGTCACAGACGCCGATAGACGGAAATTCGATAGGCGTACCGCCGGCAGCGGCTACCCCAAGTTTAACGGCCTGGGCAATTTCGCCTAAGTGGACGTGCCCCGGAATAATTTCATTAAAGGCATTACAGATGCCGATCAAAGGCTTCTTCAAATCCTCATCACTATAGCCCATGGCATGGAACAAACTCCGATGGGCCGTTCGGGTAACCCCTTTTTTTACAACATCACTGCGCATAATATCCATCCTCTCTTTATACCGTACTGGCAGCAGCATATCTATTACATATCCTTCACGGCCGTTTCCCCTCGAGAGAGAGAAATCTGGCCCGTCCGGGCAATTTCAATGATTTCATAGTCTTTCAGCATTTCAAGCAAGGCTTCAATACGATCTTCCCGGCCTGTAATGCGCATGGTCAGCGAATGTCGCTGGACATCGACAATCTTAGCCTTGAACAAATTCGCAATATTGGTCAATTCTTCCCGGATTTCGGGCGTCAGACTCCGTATCTTGATCATGGCCAGTTCATAACTGACAAAGGGGGCGTCATCAAGGTTTACCACCTTGATGACGTCGATGAGTTTTGACAGTTGATTAACGGCTTGGTCGAGTTCCCATCGGTTTTCGACGGACACGACGATATTGATGCGGGTCACATCGGATTCCTCCGTGTACCCGGCGTTAATACATTCAATATTAATGGCTCTGCGGCTGATGAGGCCGGCGACGTGTGTCAGTACGCCGGGCTTATTGTCGCAAAGTAGTGCCAGGTGCTGTTTCGTCACTGGCCTTCACCTCCCAATACCATTTGATCCAATCGTTTTCCGCCGGGAACCATGGGATACACATTTTCATCAGGCGGAATGAATACATCGAGCAGGGCCGGTCCCTCCGTTTGGAATAACCAGGATACGGCTTCATCCAGTTTTTCCGGATTGCGGACACAGGAGCCGGGAACACCCATGGCTGCTGAAAGGGCCGTCAAATCCGGATTGTCGGCAATGACCGACTGCGAACAGTGACCACTGTAAAACATGCGCTGCCACTGATTGACCATGCCCAAGACGTTGTTGTGGAGAACGACGACTTTGACGTCGACACCGTACTTATGGAGTGTGGCAAATTCCTGACAGTTCATCATGATGCTGCCGTCGCCGGTAAAGAGGACGACCGTAGATGAAGGACAGCCGATTTTAGCACCCATGGCTGCCGGAAGGCCGTACCCCATCGTCCCCAGTCCCCCGGAGGTAACGAAATGCCGCGGTTTATTCAGGTTGAAGAACTGGACCGACCACATTTGATGCTGGCCGACGTCGGTAACGATGATAGTATCCTCATCGGTCGCAGCCTGAACGGCATTAAAAATCGCCTGCGGAGAGATGGTTCCCTCCAGATGACGGGTCGCAAAGGGATGGGCCTTCTTCATGGATAAAACGACGTGCCGCCACCCTTCATATCTTTCATAAAGGGACTGTCCATAAGGTTTCAGCCCCTCACAGAGCCGCGGCAGAGACCAGCGAAGGTCGGCGTTGACACTGATATCGGCATGGACGATCTTATTGATTTCAACCTTATCGATATCGAAGTGGACGATGGTTGCCTGCGGCGCAAAATTCGCAGCGTCGCCGGTAACGCGGTCATCAAAGCGGACGCCGACGGCAAGGAGCAAATCGCACTGGGTAACGGCCATATTGGCGGCGTAAGAGCCATGCATGCCGACCATTCCCAAGTGGCAATCCCAATCATCAGGGATACTGCCCTTCCCCATGAGCGTCGTTACGACCGGTATCCCGAGCGGCTGCACGATAGTGCGCAGGGTTTCTGCCATTTCCGATAAGATGACACCACCGCCGGTGAGGAGGACCGGCCGTTTTGCCTTAGCCAGGGACTTAACGGCACGGACCACATCGTCTTGGCAGCCTTCCTGATTGCCGCTGTAACCTCTAAGGTGAACATCCTTTGGATATTCAAATTCAAAGGACGTGTCGAAGACATCTTTGGCAATGTCGACCAGGACCGGTCCCGGCCGGCCTGTCGAAGCGATGTAGAAGGCCTCTTTCAAGACCCGCGGCAATTCTTTGACGTCCTTTACGAGATAATTATGCTTGGTAATGGGCGTCGTGATACCGGAAATGTCAGCTTCTTGAAAGGAGTCACGGCCGATGAGTGGCGTCGCGACCTGACCGCTGATGATAACCAAGGGAATAGAATCCATATTGGCCGTCGCAATGCCGGTCACCATGTTGCAGACTCCCGGGCCGGAAGTTGCAAAGCAGACTCCGGTGCGCCCCGTCACTCGAGCATAACCGTCGGCAGCGTGAACAGCTCCCTGTTCATGTCCCGTCAAAATATGAGGGAACTCCGCTTTATATAATTCGTCGTATAAGGTTAGGACGGCTCCGCCGGGATAGCCGAATACGACACTACACCTTCTCGCTTTAAGCATTCAAGGACAGCTTGTGCGCCGGTCATGTTCATTCTATTCACCTCGTTATCATGTCATTAAGCGCATGGTCTATGGACCATGAAGAAATTAGTCGTTCTGATCGTTGCTGTGGAGCCAGGGCATCATGGCGCGGAGCTTTTCACCGACCTGTTCGAGAGGATGTTCCGCGTGCTGACGGCGCATAGCTAAGAAGTGAGCCCGGCCGCCGGCCTTGTTTTCGAGGAGCCAATCTTTGGCAAAGGCACCGGACTGGATGTCGTTGAGGACGTCTTTCATGGCCTGCTTCGAAGCCTGGGTTACGACGCGGGGGCCGGCCGTATAATCGCCATATTCAGCCGTATCGCTGATGGATTTACGCATCTTGGCCATGCCGCCTTCATACATGAGGTCGACGATCAATTTCATTTCATGGAAGGTTTCAAAGTAAGCGATTTCCGGCTGATACCCTGCTTCGCAGAGCGTTTCAAAACCGTTGGTGATGAGCTGGCAAATCCCGCCGCAGAGAACGGCCTGTTCACCGAAGAGGTCCGTTTCTGTTTCTTCCTGGAACGTCGTCTGGATGACACCGGCACGCGTGCCGCCGATACCGCGGGCATAAGCCAGGGCTAAATCAAAACAAGTTCCCGTCGCATCCTGTTCAACAGCGAATACGTCCGGAACGCCGCCGCCTTCTACAAAAGTACGGCGAACGAGGTGACCGGGGCCTTTCGGAGCTACCATGAAGACATCGACGTCAGCCGGCGGGACAATCTGTTTGAAGTGAACGTTAAAGCCGTGAGCAAAAGCAAGGGCACTGCCGGATTTTAAATTCGGAGCGATTTCAGAAGCATAGACATCCGCCTGTTTTTCGTCCGGAATGAGGACCATGGTAACGTCCGCTTCTTTAACGGCTTCGGCAACGGTCTTGACTTCAAGGCCGGCTTTTTTTGCTTTTTCGACAGATTTACTGCCTTCGTACAAACCGACGACGACGTCTACGCCGCTTTCTTTCAAATTCAAGGCATGGGCATGACCCTGGCTGCCATAACCGACGACAGCTACCTTCTTACCTCTCATGACATCCCAATTTACATCTTGATCATAAAAAACCTTTGCCATAATAACATCGCTCCTTTGAGTATAAAATAATTTATTCTCGTTGGAATTTAGAGATGCGTCGAAAGAGGTAACAAAAAAACTCCTATCCCTATGAGGGACGGAGTTTTTATTCCGCGATACCACCCTGATTCCCGGCTCATTGCTGCGCCAGGCTCTCTACAACGTACCAACATACGCGTTTCCTATAACGTGGAAAAGTCGTCAGTGCTTAGTATACTTCAGCACTCCTCTTCAGGGATGATTTTCAATCGATCTTCACTATCGGCTCGCACCACCCGCCGACTCTCTGAAAGTATCCGAAGGACCTACTCTTTCCCGTCATCAGATTTTACTCTATGCTTTTGCGAGCCCTTATCAGTTCGGCTCGTTTGAAAAGCTTGAACACATTCTACAAAATGACGCCTCGTTTGTCAATGATTTTTTTTGAAATTAATCTGAAATTCTTTAGTTAAACGCTTGACTTCCTAATATTTTTAGGAGTCCCGATTATTGAGGTACCATTTCACAAATTGCTGGGCAATCCGCCCGTTGCGGCCGGAATGTTCCATCTCCCAGCGCAGCCCTTCGATTCGCAGCTTTTCCGGAGCGAGATCAATGCCGGCTTTTTTCAATTCATGGCCAATGATTTCCAGATATTCATCCTGCGTCGGCGCTGCGTAATGAAGGATGAGGCCGAAACGGTCTGATAAAGAAATGGCTTCATTGGTGTTATCGTCACGGTAGACTTCTTCCCATTCATCATTGCGGTCATGCCAGGTCTCCTTGAGCAGATGACGGCGATTGGAAGTTGCATAAATAACCACATTTTGGGGTTGTGGCGTAACACCACCATCCATGGCCGATTTCAGGTACTTATAAGACGCTTCATTTTCATCAAAAGACAGGTCATCGAGAAACAAGATGAAACGCTTGCTGCCGATAGCGCCCAACTTTTCCATCAGGGGCTGTAGTCCCTGAAGCTGGTCACGCTGAAGCTGAACCAGGCGCAGTCCTTGTTCATGATATCGTGAGACCAAGGCTTTGACTGCCGTCGACTTGCCCGTACCGCGAGATCCCGTAAGGAGAACGTTATTCGCTTCTTTCCCGCTGACAAAAGCCGCTGTATTGGCCATGAGTTTTTCCTTCTGGGCAGCATAGCCAATGAGATCATTCCAATCGAGGTGCGGGAAATTTTCAATCCCGATGAGCTGACCGTCATCAGACAACCGAAAGGCCATGAAACGAGCAAGTTTCCCGCGGCCGAAGGCGGCATAGTAATCGAGCAGGACGGCCGTGGCTTTTTCCGGCGTATCCGCCCCTTGAAAAGCTTTCTCTAAGGACCGAATGCAGGCGTCGTTTGTGACGGAAGCCGGCTCATAATCATCTAAATATTCGATATCAAAGAAGTCAGAAGGCTGACGCTGTAAGTACGGAAATATCAGTTTCATATCGAAAGCCAAAGCCCGAGTCAGTCCCGTACCTGCGGTACCGACCCGTTCCATAACATCGGCAGCTACCGTACGTCCCTCAGAAAAAAGGTATAAAAAATACTGGCGCAGCACATTGCCCTGAAGCCCCAACCGTTCAGCCGCTTCCAATAAGGCGGCCGCACCGGCTCGCCGTGAAAACGAAGCCTCTTGATCCGTATCTTCCTGAACATCCATCAAGGCCTTGATGACAGGATCCTTCAAAAAATCCCGGCAAACGACGAGGCCTCGTAAACTTTCACACTTCATAGAACCATCTCCCCCTTGTGGCACCGCTTTTGACGTCCGCAGTATTTGGGCTATTATACTTCCAGAATGGACAGCGGTCAAGAAGCAGATCACCATCTATGCATAAATAATACTATTTTCATCAAATGTTATCCACTAAGGCATCGGCCATGCGGCACATACGAACAATAGGTTTTACATCATGAACGCGCATGATAGTACATCCCGAAAGGACTCCGGCCACACATGTCGCCCCCGTCCCTTCCATCCGCTCCGTTACGGGCAGGTCGAGGATCTTTCCGATAAAGCCCTTACGGCTCGTCCCCAGCAGCATGGGATACGGCAGGGCCGTCAATTCGCGCAGGTGCTTCATGACATAGACGTTCTGTTCAAAAGTCTTTCCAAAACCGATGCCCGGATCGGTAATGATTTGGTCTTGACGCATCCCGGCCCGGTCGGCAATCATGGACGAACGAATAAAGAAGCGCTTCATATCGCCTATGATGTCGCCGTATTCCGTGCTGTCCTGGTTGTGCATGACGACGACGGGGACGCCGTGTTTTGCAGCAACTGAAGCCATTTTTCCCGGTTCCGGCCCATACTGCAGGCCCCAAATGTCGTTCATGATATGGGCTCCCGTGCTCATGGCATAGTCTGCCGTTTCGGCTTTATACGTATCGACAGAAATGGGCACCGGACAAGCATCGACGAGGCGGGGCAGTATTCGTTCCAATCGTTCAATTTCTTCAGCCGCCGAAATCGGCGTAAAGCCCGGGCGGGACGATTCAGCACCGATATCGATAATATCGGCCCCATCGGCAACCATGTCTTCCATATGGCATAAGGCCGCGTCGATATCATTCCACTTGCCTCCATCCGAAAAAGAATCAGGCGTATAATTTAAAACCCCCATAATCAGCGTTCTTTCTCCGACAGTCAGCGTTTTTCCATCATTCCAGCGATAGTGACGAATTTCCATGGTAAATCCTCCTATAAAAAAAGAGATAACTCGGGCGCCCAAAAGGACGCACAGTCGTTATCCCTAAAAAAAAGTCCGTAACCTGTACGTTACTATGTAGTATACCAAAATAAGGACTTCCGGGCAATAAGGCCATTCTCAAAAGGCACTTGTTTTTCAGTAAAACACTTCTCTCAATTGAATATATGAAACAAGGCCCTTTGTTGACGTAAAGTATGTATATGATATACTAAAAGGGGTTTATATTTACGAATTACAAGACAAAGGGGGATTTGTTATATGAAAAAGACGCCTGTTATCTTCATCGGACACGGAAGCCCCATGCTGGCCATCGATGAAAATGATCTTACGCGCGAAATGCAGCGAATCGGCGCCGACATTCTAAACAGCCCGGAAAAGCCAAAAGCCATATTAGCCATATCCGCCCATTGGTATGCGCCGGGTACATATATTCAAAGCGCCGAAAAACCACGTCAAGTATACGATATGTACGGCTTCCCGGAAGAACTCTACCAGCTTAAATATCCCGTCAGAGGCTGTTCAGACCTTACGAAAGAAGTCTGTGACCGCCTGGGCAGCGACGTTTCTATCAACGACAGTTGGGGCATCGATCACGGAACCTGGAGCGTCATGGTTCATATGTTTCCCGATGCTTCTATCCCCGTCGTACAGCTCTCGGTAAACAGCCATCTGAGAACGGAACAGTGTGTCGAAATCGGGAGAAAATTAGCCCCCTTGCGCGAGCAGGGATACCTGATTTGGGGCAGCGGCAACATTGTCCACAACCTGCGGCGAATCGAATGGAACAACCGCGGCGGTTCCGACCAGGCAGAACACTTCAGCCAATACATCGTAGACAACGTCCTTAACGGCAATATCGATGCCGTCATCAACTACCAAGAACACGAAAACGCAGCCTACTCCGTTCCTACACCGGACCACTATATGCCGCTGCTTTACTGTCTCGGCGCCGCCGGAGAAGATTCGGCCACCGTATTTAACAACACCTGCACCATGGGGTCTCTCTCCATGGCCAGCTTCGTGTGGGCTTAATCAGTATAAAAAGGGGCTGTAACGAAATACACCCCTAAAAGCAATAATGCGGCTTGAAGCTATAAAAGTATCTTCAAGCCGCATT
>NZ_HF954559.1:90813-101753 GCF_000455225.1 Megasphaera massiliensis | reverse complement strand
TTTTTTTGTGTTACGGACAACATTTCCAAAAGTCCTGTTACGAAGCCGTTTGGGGTTGGATGGTTCCTTTTTCGATTTCAAAAATATGGATCGTATCGGTTTCTCCGGAAAGTTCTTTCTGAACTTCCTGGGCCACTTTTTGGGTCGCTGCCGAGCAGGTGAACAGGAAAATCTGTTCTTTTTTACCTAAGGACGCTAAAAAGTGAATGGCTTCTTTTTGGCGCTGTTCATCGAAGCGGACCAGGATGTCGTCGAGGATGAGCGGCATCGGTTCGATCTGCCGCGAGAAGGCCATGGCCAGGCTGACGCGGATAGCGAGGTAAATCTGGTCGCCTAATCCGCTGCTCCACTGTTTTTCCGGTATGCGGCGCTGGGTACCGTCAACGGCGAAAAGCTGCTTTCCGTCGAGGCTGGCCTGAAGGGTATAACGCCCTTGGGTCATGAGATTGAGGTATTCACCGGCCTGACGAATGACGATGGGCTGGCGGACTCTTTCGTAGTAATCCTGAGCCTGTTCGAGCATGTACTGGGTATACATATAGGTCAGCCAGTCATCGACGTGGCGGTCCAAATCGGCCTTGCGGTTCTGCTGGGTCTGCAAGAGTTTCCCATATTCATCGCTCTTAGCCATCTGACTCAGGCGTTCAATGATACTGCCTCGTTTTTCAGCCACTTCGGCCAGTTTCTTTTCGGCCTCGGCGATTTTTTTCTGATAGTAATCGCGTTCGTCGGTCCAGTTTTTCAGCGTGTGTATCTTCAATTCATGGCGCAGTTCCGACAATTTTTTAGGATTCTTGGCGATGAGCCGAATATGAGCCTCCGTTTGGTCATAGACTTCCTTATACTGTTGGAATTGACGGAATTTCAATAATTTGCTGCGGAATTCCGCATCGGTCTTGGCCCCGGCAGCGCTAAGCAGTTCCCGCTGCATCTGAACTTTATGTTCCCGTTCTTCGGCCAGGCTTTCAATCTGAGCTTCCCGTTCTTTCTGTTGACGGTCCTGCTCTTTGGCAACTTCTGCCTGGACACGGATATCCTGCCACTGTTTATATACGGCTTCTGCCTCGTCGGGAGATACCGGCTTTTTAACGCCGACTTCACGGAAAATCTGTTCTGCCGTATCCGTCCAACGCGAAATGGAACTGTTGACATCGAGTTTACGCCGCTTCCAATCGTTCGACGCCGTCGTCATCTGTTTCCATATATCCCAGGCTTCTTTGGCTTTGGCCATATCCGCCGTTTCAAGTTTCGTAAATCCCGACTTATCGCGCCAGCCTTCCCAAGCCGTTTCACTGGCTAAGAGTTTTTTCTTGCAGGTATTTCCTTCTTCCTGCCAGGTGCCATAGATGGCATCGTACATCACTTTTTGTTCTTTCTGCCAGGCATTCTTTGATTCCTTCGTCTGCCAGTCCATGTACTGTTTCCGGACGCCGTCTAATTCCTGCTGCCAGCGATCGTTGGCGGCCTCCACATCTAAGTTGATTTCAGCGTCTTTTGAAAGGTCGCTTATCTGCTGATTAAGCTTCCCTAATTGACTCTCTATTTCAGCAATTTTACGGGGAATACGATCGGTCCCCGTTTTTTGACGGGCCAGGGAGATGACGGCGATGACGGCACAGGCTGCCCCGGCACCCAGTCCAAGGGTTGAGTCAAAGTCTGCCAGATATACCGCAGCGACGCAGGCGACCGCGGCTAAGAGAAAGAGCACGCCTAATACGGTAAAGGCCTTCGACGGGCCCGTAGCCCCATTTTTTAGCCAATCGAGCTGTTCTTGCAGGGTCTGCCGTTCCGTAACGGCCGACTGAATGGCCGTTACGGCTGTCCCAACAGTATTCCACTCGTCTTTCGACTTTTCCGTATCTTCTTCATCAAGTTCCGGCGACGAGACGTTCTTGGGCTTGGCAGCCTGCCACTTTTCCATTTCCTGACGGCTGTGTTCAAGGGTTGAAGCCGCAGCCATTCCGCGCGGCCAGTCGACCGTTTCCGGAATTTCACCGGTGACAGTCCACCCTTTCAAGGACTCTGCCTGTTTATTTTTTTCAAAATCCCAGTCTATTTCTTTATCTTCGTGTTCTTTTAATTCATCAAGGCCTTGTTTCCAAGCCGGAATACTGCGGTAAATATCCTCAATTTGAGGACCGCAGACGAGCCAGCGCTTCCATGATTCCTGAAAAGCCGGTCCCTTTTGGTTCATTTCCTTCAAGTGCTTAATCTGTTCGTCGATTTCCTTGATTTTTTGATCCATATCGGCCCATTTTTGAGCACCATCTAAGGGAAACTGCGATACGTCAGCTAAATTCTGCATCTGCTGCAGAGCATCCTGACCACGTTTATAGACGTCCCAAGCTGCGATGGGCATGGAAATCTGCTCGATCTGCTGCTTTGATTCTTCAATATCGAGACGGATGCGGTTTTCGATTTCATGCGTCGTCCGCTCCGTTTCCTGTAAGTTCGCGAATTCATCTTCATCAAAGGCCAGGCTGCTGATCCGGCGGTCGAAGTCTTTCTGTTCATTGAGGAGGGCATTGATGGGCTTTTTCCCCTGGGGAGATGCGACCAGAAGTTCCCCCATCTCTTTGGCCACTTCACTGCGGGCCAGCCCCATGGCGACGCCGCCTTCAATGCTGAAAAAGTGATTGCGAACGGCTTCGTTGGACAGGATTTTAAAGCCCTGAAGGTCCTCAAGGCCCATGGCGAAAATCTTATCGTAGGTCTGACGATCCAGCCCGTGCCACCACAAATCGGCCGGTTCTTCCTGAAGGTTTTCGTCGCCGTTCGATAAGGTATATTCTTTTTCATTGCGGACGATCCGGTATTCTTTTCCGTCTTCCCGGCGGATATCCATACTGCCGAAATAGCCGTGCCAGTCGCCCCGCAAGTAGCCGAAGAACATGGAGCGAACATACTTCATAAGGGTCGTCTTCCCGCTTTCATTACGGCCGTGCATGACGATCAGTCCGCTTTCCGGGGGATTCCATTTGACACCATGATAAATCCCGAAATCAGCTAATTCCATCTGTATAATCTTCATGACATTATCCTCTTCTATGTTCCAGCAAGCGCTGCATGCCCAGCCACTTGGCTTTTTCAAAGTTTTCCAGCAGGCGGTCATCAGAAATCGCCCGGCCATACGCACCGAGGCGTTCGAACTCGGGCCGATTCATGAGGATATCCCGCAGGGCCTTTGCTTTTTCAGCAGGCTCCAATTTTTCTAAATTGTCGAAAACATTTAAATAATCGCCAATGGAGTCGGGCAATTTACTCCGTTCATCCATATTGATTTTCGGACGGGCCAGGTTGCGCAGCCGTTCGACCATGACGAAGGCATACTTTCCCTGTTCTTCTTCACGCCAGCTTTCCAGCCAGTACTGTGTCGCTTCCGGATTGTTGATGACATGGTACATACTGCCGCTGCCCGTAAAATTAACGGTCAAGAACGTCGGTTTCCCGATATCACGGCGCACTTTTTCTTTAGCAAAGCGCACGGCACCGCGCAGTTCCGATACGGACTCGAGGCCGTCGATGGCAATATCAATGCTTTCCCAGCGGACGATACTGGTATCGACGAACTCGATATTCGTCGTTCCATAAGGGCCGACTTCAACGTAATAGCAGCCCCGAGGACCGCTTTCCGTGCAGTCCAGCCCCTGGGGATTGCCGGCATAGACGATATACGGCTTTTCACATAAAATTTCGTGTTTATGAATATGACCCAAGGCCCAATAATCCATGCCGCATTCTCTTAAATCGTCAAGGGTGCACGGAGCATACGTCGACTCACGACTGCCGACTTGGGTGTGGAGCAGGCCGATAGAAAAGGTATCTCCGGCGGCACGGTTGAACTTCCAGGCCAGATTTTCCCGCTGTTCGCCTTTAGCATAGCTTTGGCCGTAAACGGCAGCCGCTTCTTCGCCGTCAACGAGCAGAGGTACCCGTTCGACAGCCTCTGCCGAAAAGATATGGACGTTGGGCGGGAAAGGTATTTTTGCCTTCCAAGCTTCCAAAGGGTCGTGATTGCCAAGGACGGCAAAGACCTGAATTTGATGCTGGGCCAATTTATGAAGCAGCCGCACGTAATCGAGCTGAGCCGTGAGATTGTGATTGGCACTGGTATAGACATCACCCGTAATCAAAACGGCGTGAACTTGTTTATCGATAGCCAGCTGTACGATTTTTTGAAAGGCCCGGACCGGAGCTTTGCCGATGATACGCTGCCAGCGATCATCGATGGCGGCCAGATTATGGAACGGGCTTCCTAAATGAAGATCTCCGCATTGAATAAACCGCAAATTTTTCGCCATTATTATCCTTCCTTCTCTGACCATGCTGCATGCAGGGCCGCAACGGCATCACGGAGCTTACAGCTGGGAATTTTTGAAAATGACAGGAGAAACTCATTGTCCGTTTCCTGTGAGGGTGTTTCATAAAAAGACTGCATGGATAAGACGCGGCAGCCTTGCTGTTCCGCTTTTTTGAGCAAATCCGATTCTGATAAGGGGCTGTGCAGGCGGACGTGACAGTAGATGCCGGAAACGAGTTGGCCGACGACGATTTCCCGGCCAAAGGCCTCCACGAGGAGTTTCCTCAGGAATTCGCCTTTTTCCTGATAATCCTTGCGCAGCCGGCGGACTTGGCGTGAAAGTTCGCCGCTCTGGATATATTCCGCCAACACGCATTGTTCCGGCACAGAAGCGCCCTGCCGAAAGAGACCTCGCCGGGCATGGTATAACGGCATGAGTTCCGGCGGAAGCACCATATAACTCAGGCGGACAAAAAAAGGCAATACCTTCGAAAGGGCCCCCATATAGATGACGCGGCCACTTCGGTCCAGTCCCTGAAGTGCCGGTACCGGTCGGCCGTAATAGCGAAGCTCGCTGTCGTAGTCGTCTTCGATAATGAGTCCGTCAGTCTCTCCTGCCCATTGGAGCAGACGATGGCGAATGCCGGCCGGCATGACCGTTCCCGTCGGAAACTGATGGGACGGACTGACGTAGACCAAGCGAACGTTACTTTGCTCCAGCTCATCGACCTGAAGGAGACCGCCCTTAATAGGAATGGGAACGATGGAATAGCCGCTGTTGCGAAAGATTTCCCGCCCCAGTCGGAATCCTGGCTCTTCAACGCCGATGCAGTCGTATTTACAGCGCAGTAAGTGCGTCAATATGCCCAGCAGGGAAATCGTACCGGCGCCGATGACAATCTGTGAAGGCGCTGCATGGACACCGCGTGTTTCATAGACGTAACGGCTCAGAGCACGGCGCAGATCAGGGACGCCCTGGTCGTCATTGGCCGCCAACAGGCGATCCGGCTCTGACAAAACACGATTCATGTACTTTCGCCAAATATCGAGGGGGAATCGCTCCAAGGCCATGTCGCCGCTGGCGAAGTCATAGTCATACACCGGCTGATGTACGATTTCCTGCACCCGCATTGGACGGCCTTCTTCCGGCAGTTGTTCCCGCCGGCCCAAGGAGGCTACTTCATAGCGTGCTTTGTGCCGGCGCAGGATATAGCCTTCACTGGCCAATTGGTAGTAGGCCTTTTCTACGGTCATCTTGCTGATGCCGGCAGCTTGAGCCAATTCACGCACAGAATCGAGACGCATACCGGCTACCATGCGGCTCGATTCTATTTCCTGGCGATAATATTCGTAAATTTGTACATAAAATGGTTTGCTGATAGATTTGTCGAGTTGCAGCATTGCATCCGGCCTAAGGCCCCTTCTCCCCTCTGTGGCGTCGCCATGTCTATGGTTGTCTCTGTAATATTATATTGTACCGAAAAATGCGCCGCCTGAAAAGAGGGATACCCGGCGATTCCTTGGCAAATCCATATATTTTCTTATAAAAACTATCTTATGCTCATAGCAGCCGCAATCGCAGCACCGACGGAGACCCCATCTTGGATGAGAATCGGATCGACGGAAATCTGTTTTTCCCGATTAGGACCTTCATTTTGGCAGGCCTGCATGGCATCTTCCATCATAACCAAGGCACCTCGAACGTGTTTTAAAACACCTCCGTCAATGGCAATGGTCTGACTCGGAATGGGCAGCTCTTTATATAAATGATGCAGAATACCACAGCCGACGGCGCCGACAAGCTGAGCTGAACGCACAAAAATAGCCGCTCCGATATGCCTTATGGGGCGCACATCTTCCAAGCAGACGATGCGATTCCACAGCCGCCCCATCGTAAGCCGGCCCTGTTGATCATCATCGTTCCCAATGATATCATTCATTGCTTCCGTCGTAAAAGGAGGCAGTTCCTGAGTGTCAAAGTAGGTCAACAGCGTTTGGCGAAAGAGTTCCGAGGCATAAGCGCCGCTCATCATCTTTTCCAGTTTATGCAGCCCCGGCTGAGACGATCCGGCATCGACAGCCTCATCCCAGTGATGACCCGTAACGCCGTTGTAATCGCCGGCCTCTAAGTTAACGATCATATTCCATTCCGGCTCATAATAACAGGCATTAAACCCGGTACCGCAGACCATACCGATACGGACCTTCTCCATCGTATAAGACGCCGACAGCAAGAGGGCCGTCGTATCATTTACAAGGGCCACGGGCTCGATGTCGCTGAGTCCCTGCCGCCGGAGCGCCGCTTTCAGCAAGGCGTTGACGTTCTCACCTTCGACCCCGGAAACGGCAATTTCCTTAGACCAGGAGAGGAGGCGGCCGTCTTCGATACCGGTCCGCTTCAAGGCGAAAGAAAAGGCGTGCCCCAGTCGATAAGACTGGCCGCTGCGAGCTACTTTGCCGACAAGACGGGCCAAGAAATCAAAGAGTTCTGACGCCGTCGTCGAAGAGGACAAGTAATCGTACTCACCGGCCACTTTCAGCGGTCGGGATACCTTTTTTTCGACGATATAGCAATGTCGTCCCAAGAGGCGAATCCGCGAGGCTCGAACATTAGTCCCGCCAAAGTCCAGTGCCAAAAATACGCCCTTTTCATCCCCTTCCGGCAGGGATGCATACGATTTTTCAGCCGAAACCGTGGCTCCGGCCTCACCGGCCAAGGCCTTGTCGATATCGGCCGAGAAATCACGGGAAATCGCCTGCAGCCGCTCATCAGGCAAGTAAAAATAGCGGGCAATATCCGTCCAATCCATCCGTTCATTCATGACAGTCATCACCTCTCGTGAGTTTATAATTTTATTATACTATGTTCCCTGTCACGCCGCCAGTCTGCTCTATTTTGACCATATCGGTCAGGGATGCCGTTTGGTACTGATTGGCATAAAACGATTGACTTTTTCAGGCAATCGTCTATAATCAAAGGTAGAGTGAGACCGAAACAAAAGGCCGCACGAAGGGGTACACCACCTTGGGTGTAAGTCTTCGTGCGGCCTTTTTTTAATGCATAGAAAGGAGGGCCAGCATGATACGCATCAACGGCAAGGACATCGCAGCAGACGGCCAGAACCTGCTGTCTTATCTTACCGACCAGGCTTATCGCACAGACCGCATCGCCATCGAACTGAACGGCACGATCGTACCGCGTAAAGCTTATGACACGGTGACCTTAAAAGACGGCGATTCCATGGAAATCGTCCACTTTGTCGGCGGGGGCTAACCCTTCTGACTAAGCAGAAAACCTACACAATATAAAAGGAGTGTCTCCCAATGGAAAAGAAAGATACACTGGTCCTTGGCGGCCATGAATTCACGTCCCGTTTCATCTTAGGCTCCGGCAAATTTTCTGTCGACCTCATCAAGGCGGCAGTCGAACAAGGCACCGCACAAATCGTCACCATGGCCCTGCGCCGCGTCGAAGCCGGTGAAAAAGACAATATCTTAGACTTCATCCCCAAAGACGTCACCCTGCTGCCCAATACGTCCAGCGCCAGAACGGCTGAAGAAGCCGTCCGCATCGCTCGTTTATCGCGGGAAATCGGCTGCGGCGACTTCATCAAAATCGAAGTCATGCGCGACTCCAAATACCTCCTGCCCGACAACAACGAAACGATCAAGGCTACGGAAATCCTCGCAAAAGAAGGTTTCGTCGTCCTGCCCTACATGTATCCTGACCTCTACGCAGCCCGGGCCCTCGTCGATGCCGGTGCCGCTGCCATCATGCCCTTAGCCTCTCCGATTGGCACCAATAAAGGCTTATCGACAAAGGACTTCATCCAGATTCTCATCGACGAAGTCGATCTGCCCATCATCATCGACGCCGGCATCGGCCGTCCGTCCCAAGCCTGTGAAGCCATGGAAATGGGTGCCGCTGCTATCATGGCCAATACGGCTATCGCAACGGCCGGCGACCTTCCTCTCATGGCCAAGGCCTTCGGCGAAGCCATTCGCGCCGGCCGCAACGCCTATCTGTCCGGCCTCGGCCGCATCCGTGAAACGGCATCGGCTTCAGATCCGCTTACCGGTTTCTTAGGTGCCTGAGGAGGAATGCGATCATGACAGAAGAAAAACGTATCGACCATATGACCTACCTGCCGGGCATGGAAATCCTCGATTCCGACATGCTCGACCAAGTCGTCGCCATTCACGATTCATTTAACAATGAAGACTTTACCGCTAAAGACGTCCGCATGGCCTTATCGAAAGAACGCTTGGACCCGCGGGACTTCATGGCCCTCTTATCGACGGCAGCTGCCCCGTTCCTCGAAGAAATGGCTCAAAAAGCCCATTTGGTCACGCGCCGCCACTTCGGCAACAACATTTCCATCATGACGCCGATTTATTTTGCCAACTACTGCGACAATCACTGCATCTACTGCGGATTCAACTCGCACAACAAAATAAAACGGGCCCGTCTGAACGATGAGGAACTTCACCAAGAATGCAAGAATATCGCCGACTCGGGCATTGAAGAAGTCATCATGCTGACCGGTGAAAGTCCGAAGATGAGCGACATCAAGTACATCGGCAACGCCGTCAAAATCGCTCGCCAGTACTTCCGTGTCATCAACATGGAAATATACCCGACCAACACCAAGGACTATACCTATCTCCACGAATGCGGCGCCGACTATGTCACTGTATTCCAGGAAACGTACAATTCCGACAAATACGAAACGCTCCACTTGGCCGGCCATAAACGAATCTTCCCGTACCGCTTCTATTCTCAGGAACGGGCTATTCTCGGCGGCATGCGCGGCGTCGGCTTCGCAGCCCTCTTAGGCCTCGACGACTACCAGAAAGACGCCCTGGCAACGGGCATGCACGCCTGGCTCATGCAGCGCAAGTACCCTCACGCTGAAATCTCCCTGTCCTGTCCGCGTCTCTGCCCGATCATCAACAACGATAAGATCAATCCAAAAGATGTCGATGAACGGAAGCTGACGCAAATCATCTGTGCCTATCGCTTATTCCTGCCTTACGCCAACATCGTCGTATCGAGCCGTGAAAGTGCTTCCTTCCGCAATGCCATCATGAAGATTGCAGCCACCAAGGTATCGGCCAGTGTCTGCGTCGGCATCGGCGGCCACCTGCATCAAGACGGGTCGGAAATGGGTGATGAACAGTTTGAAATCACCGACGGCCGTTCCTTCGACCAGATGTACGCTGACATCAAGAACATGGGCCTCCAGCCCCTCACGAGCGAGTATATTTATTTGTAATACTTATCTGATATCCACTATTAAATACCTATATAGAACTATGACAAAAGCAGGTCAGGACCTAATCCACCCCGACCTGCTTTTGTCGTAAACCCGCATGTTCTAAAGCGTTTAACTCATAGGAGGGCCCTATTATATTCTATTGGTATAATCATTGACGTTAGTATGAGATTACTGTATATTTGTAGTATAAAATACTCTAATATTCAGGTGATAATTGTGTTAAAAGTAGCTGCCATTACAAACCACGAACTTGCGGCGACAAACTACTGGGACCAGCTCGAACAAATTGCTGCATCCGACGTAGACTTCATCGTCCTTCGTGAAAAACGACTCTCTGAAGATGACTACACGGACTATGCCAAACGGGCACTTCGCCTCTGCAGCATTCACCAAAAGACGTGTATCCTTCAACATTTTGGCAAAGTCGCCATTCGACTTCACATTCCTCGTTTCCAATGCTCCTTGTCATACCTTGAAAGCCACTCTTCCTTATTGTATTATATGACGACCCTTGGCGTTTCCGTCCATACCGTAGAAGAAGCCGTCCGAGCCGAAGAACTGGGTGCCACCTATATCATGGCCAGCCATGTCTTCCCGACAGACTGCAAGCCGGCGGATAAGCCGATCGGCGTCGATACGGTAAAGGCCATCTGCAACGCCGTAAACATTCCTGTCTACGCCTTAGGCGGCGTAAACCCCACGACGGTATCCCAGCTTCAGGACTCCCAAGTTACCGGTGTAGCCTTGATGTCAGGTCTCATGACCTGCCCGGACGTCCCGGAATACTTGAAAGAACTTCGTTCCTAAAGAATACGGGAGGGCTGTATGACTCAAGCATATATCATCATCGACATGCAAAATGATTTTATCGACGGCTCCCTAGGTACGCCTGAGGCTCAAGCCATCGTTCCCCATGTCGAAGCAAAAATTGTTGCCAGCAAAAAAGATACCGACCAAGAGACGGATCTGATTTTTACGCAGGATACCCATGACAGTGATTATCTGGAAACCCGGGAAGGTCAAAAACTCCCCATTGCCCACTGCATCAAGGATACGCGGGGCTGGCGCATCTGCAAACAGCTCCTGCCTTACACGCTCATGGCAGAGATTTTTGAAAAGCCGTCTTTCGGCTGCCCGGCCTTGGTCGATGAAGTCAAAGATTATGACCGACTCGTCCTCATGGGGCTTTGTACCGATATTTGTGTCGTTTCCAATGCGATTTTATTGAAGGCCCATTATCCGGAAAAAGAAATCGTCGTCGACAGCTCCTGCTGCGCCGGCTCTACACCGGAGGCCCATGAAATGGCTTTGAAGATTATGCAGAATTGTCAAATCGATATCGTATAACTTCATACGTAAAA
>NZ_HF954559.1:29953-90344 GCF_000455225.1 Megasphaera massiliensis | reverse complement strand
TAGCTTCAAGCCGCATTATTGCTTTTAGGGGTGTATTTCGTTACAGCCCCTTTTTTGCATCTGTCCGTCCAATAGCTAGTCCCGGCGAAATCAGGCAATGATGCCCGTAATCGTCGCCTTGTTTTGATTGTTATTGATTTTCTTTTCGTAGCCTTTCAGAATGAGGCAGCCCATGACGCCGCCGACGATCATGCCGGCAAAAGCCGTCATTTCCGGCGTCGCCTTCACCTGACCGCCTAAAATGTAGCCGATGATGCCGAAGACGATGATGAGCAGCAGCGGCACACCGAAACAGACGATGCCCTTGACCCCCATGCCGGCATCGGGAATATTAAACTGTACAAACTGGCCTTTCTTGGCACCAATGGTATTGACGGCGTCGATGACGACGTTGTCAGCGCACATGCTGTCACTGCACGGCGAGTACAGATTACTGCGATTGGTCTGGATCTTGACCAATCCGTCGGCACAAACTTCTTCAATAACACCCGTTCCTGTTCTCATATAAATCTCCCCTCGATAGGTAAATTAAGGCTTAAAAGCCCAGATCTTCTCCAACTAAGATAACTTTAATTCGTCCCTGGGGCTTACAGACCCGCGTCCGAACGACTTGAGCACAAATGCTTTCCGGTGTCGTACAGTGAGCACACATGCCCGTTTTAGCACAGGGCGTCCCGGCATTGGGGAAGCGACCGATATTTTTCGGCGACGCTACCGTATGGGCCCGTTCAATACCGATTTCAACCGTCGGAACGACTTTATTCATGCCTACGATGACGATGACCTGTTTCGGGCCGTAGCAAAGAGCTGCCACACGGTTGCCGTTGCCGTCGATGTTGATGAGCTGACCATCCTGAATGGCTGCGTTGGTCCCCATGATGAAGGTATCGCAGAGCAAGGCCTTACGCATCAATTCAACCCGTTCTTCCGGCGTCTTGGCAGAGTCGCGGTCGATGACCTGATTGTGTTCCAAGACATAGGGACGCAGGCCGATTTCATTGATCGAAGCCGAACCGCCCCAAGAGACGACATCCGTTTCCGGAATATAAGAAATCGCTTGCTTCAATGCCTCTTCAACCGTGGGACAGTATGTCGCCTCAAAGCCACGGGCTTCAAATTTCTTAGCCACTAACGGTCCTTTAATGTCATACATGCGGTGGGTCATATCCGTTCTATCCATTCTAAAACCTCCTATTTTGCCAGCATTAATTCTGCCGTAGCTTCGGCAGCTGGCGTGCCGTCGGCATGGGTTATACGCCCTTTCATGATAAATAAGCGACGACGGTGTACTTCCGGCCAACCTTCGATTTTAATCGTTTCGCCGATGCGGATGGCGCTGCGAAAGCGGATTTCAAGCCGTGCCGTATAGGCCGGTTTCCCCTCCGTGCGAAAGACATAGTCACCCATGACTTCATCCAATAAGGTACTGGTCAGACCGCCATGCATCCGATCTCCATAGCTTTCATGCTCTGCCTTCGGTGTAAAATAAGCCACACAGCGGCCGTCTTCTATATGCATATCCAGTTTCAGACCAATCGGGTTATCACGCCCGCAGCCGAAACAATGATTCGTAGCGCTAGCGCCTTCCATAACACACCCTCCTCTACTTTAATACTCTTTTATTATACTATATTTGGCAAGTCTCGTGAAAGATTCGGCAGGCATTGTGAACAGGTTCACCCGCTGCGAAAAGTTTAATTATTCGAAAATGGTTATCATCTTTATATTGACAATCTATTTCAAATAAACTATACTAAAGGCAACAAAGCGAAAGGAGGGCATACCGATATGAATTTAGATTGTGTGCTAATTAATCACTGTTCTCCGACTCTAGCGGGACTTAAACAGGCATCCCTTCTCTGTCTCCCCCGGCTCGAGGACGGTCAAACTTATGATGAATTAATTGAAAATTACAATCATAAATATAATGCTAAAGGATTATATTTTCGCATCTTGTATGCCTGTCCTAAGCGCACCTTGCTGTATGTATACCGTCCAAATGTAGTTTTAAGGTACATACAGCGGCGAGACATTTCTTCATTTTTGCAGCAATTCGGCTATGCAGACTGTCAGGATATATCGGCATTTTTAGACCGTCTCGCTTCGCGTTTTGCAGAAGACGGCTGCTTTCCTCACGAAGCAGGCATCTTTCTCGGCTATCCCTTGGAAGATGTCTGCGGATTCATTACCAATCGGGGAAACCACGCCAAACTCTGTGGTGAATGGAAGGTCTACGGCGATGTCCACGCCGCAGCCCGCACGTTCCAGCGCTATACCTGCTGCCGACAGGATTATTTAAATCGCTTTGCAATTGGGACAACATTAGAATCGCTCATCGTAGCATAAGGAGGATTTAATCATGGTAGAAATCGCATATTGGAGTGGAACAGGTAATACGGAAGCAATGGCAAGTGAAATTGAAGCAGCTGTCAAAGCTGCCGGTGCAGATGTAGAATCGGTTCGCTTCGAAGATACCACCGTCGATGATGTAGCCGGTAAAGACGTTATTTTGCTCGGCTGCCCGGCCATGGGTGCTGAAGAATTGGAAGACTCCATTGTCGAACCATTCTTTGCAGACCTCGCTCCCAAATTAAAAGGCAAGAAAGTCGGCCTCTTCGGCTCTTACGGCTGGGGCTCCGGCGAATGGATGGATAATTGGAAACAGCGTACGGAAGACGCTGGCGCCACCATCATCGGGACGGCTATCGTCAACGAAACGCCGGATAATGCTCCCGAGTGCAAAGAATTGGGCGAACTTGCCGCTAAGGCATAAGTTGTTTTAACTTCATATTCATTCTCCTCTAGGAAAGGGGCTGCATACCCGACACAGTATGCGGTCCCTTTTCTCATGTCTTAGCTGTTTTTTTCGATTGGGAACGTTTTTGATCCCAATTTTATACGTTTTTGTCAAGTGCCCATGCGATATCGATACAGTCATTCTCTACTTTCATGGTACGCATTCCCGCTGGCTATGCTACAATAATAACGGATTACATTCATTCTCATTTTTATTTTTAAAGGAGGCTTTATTGCATGAGAGACCAGGTCTTTTCTATTTTACAGGCTGTCGGTCGCAGCTTCATGCTGCCTGTAGCCATACTACCTATCGCCGGTCTGCTTCTCGGTATCGGCGCGTCTTTCACAAACGCCACAACCATCCAGACCTATGGATTGGAAAACATTCTCGGGAATGGGACCATCCTTCATTCCCTGCTCACCATCATGAGTGATGCCGGCAACATCATCTTCGGCAACTTGCCGATCATCTTTGCCGTCGGCGTCGCCATCGGCATGGCCAAACAAGAAAAGGAAGTCGCAGCCTTGTCGGCTATGATTGCCTTTTTCGTCATGCACGCATCGACGAGTTCCGTCTTAAAATTGACGGGCAAGGTACTCGCCGACAATACCGTTTCCCCGGACGTCCTCGAAGGTACCATTGCCAACATCAACGGTATCATGTCCCTTCAAGAAGGCGTTTTCGGCGGCATCATCGTCGGTATCGGCGTCGCCTACCTGCACAACCGCTTTCATAAGATTGTCCTGCCCGATGCCTTATCGTTCTTCGGCGGCTCCCGTTTCGTTCCGATCATCTCGACCGTCGTCTACATGTTCGTCGGCATTGCCATGTACTTCATCTGGCCTGTCGTCCAGAACGGCATCTTTGCCCTCGGCGGCTTGGTAACCGGCACGGGATATGTCGGGACCCTCATCTTCGGTATCATCAAACGAGCCCTCATTCCTTTCGGCCTGCACCATGTCTTCTACCTGCCCTTCTGGCAGACCGGCGTCGGCGGCTCCATGATGATCGACGGCAAGCTCATCCAGGGCGGCCAGAACATCTTCTTTGCTCAGCTGGCCTCGCCGAACGTCGCTCATTTCAGTGCCGATGCAACGCGCTACTTCTCCGGTGAATTCATCTTCATGATTTTCGGTCTCCCCGGCGCAGCCCTTGCCATGTACCGCACGGCAAAACCGGAAAAGAAAAAGGTCGCCGGCGGCCTGCTCTTATCCGCAGCCTTGACGTCCATGTTCACCGGTATTACCGAACCGATTGAATTCTCCTTCCTCTTCGTCGCACCGATGCTGTTCTACGTCCAGGTCATCCTGGCCGGCGCAGCCTACATGATTGCCCATATCCTGAACATCGCCGTAGGCCTTACCTTCTCGGGCGGTCTCCTCGACCTCTTCATCTTCGGCATTCTGCAAGGCCAAGACAAGACGAGCTGGATGTACATCATCCCCGTCGGTATCATCTACTTCTTCCTGTATTACTTCATCTTCACCTTCCTCATCAAGCGCTTTAACTTAAAGACACCGGGCCGTGAAGACGATGATACGGCAACGAAGCTCTACACAAAAGCCGATGTCAAGGCCCGCGATGCCGCAGCCAAAGAAAGCTCAGCTGACAAGGCTTCCGGCGATGCCGTCAGCCAAACGATTACTCAGGCCCTCGGCGGCAGCCAAAACATCACCTCTGTCGATGCCTGCGCCACCCGCCTGCGCTGCACTGTTGCTGATTCCGCTCGGGTAAACGACGCAGCCTTGAAAGCAACCGGTGCCGTCGGCGTCATCAAGAGAGGTACCGGCGTTCAGGTCGTCTATGGTCCTCAGGTTGCCGTCATCAAATCCAATCTGGAAAATTACCTGGCAACCAATCCCCAGGACGGCCCCATCGAAGCCGCCCCGGAAGTGGCACCGGTTGAAGAGCCGAAAAAAGAAACAGCTCCAGAAAAATCAGATGCTGAAAAACGCTACTTCAACTCGCCATTCACAGGAGCCCTCCATCCGATTACGGAAGCTCCGGATGAAGCCTTTGCCGGAAAAATGACCGGCGACGGATTCTTCGTATATCCGGAAGATGGCGTAGTCTATGCACCGGAGGACAGTACCGTCACCTTCGTCTTCGATACGAAACATGCCCTCGGCATGACCACCGCCGACGGCGTCGAATACCTGCTGCACATCGGCATCGACACGGTCAACCTTAACGGCCAGGGCTTCAAAGTCTTCGTCGAAAACGGCCAGGAAGTAAAGAAAGGCGATAAACTGATGGAATTCGATGATGAATACATCAAAGCCAACGCGCCTTCTGACGCTTGCTTATGCATCTTCACCGACACGGACCAAGTCCCGGAAGTACACCTCGCTGCGAGCGGCAAGGTAAAAGCCGGCGACCAGGCAGTCTACTTCTAAGATAATTGCTAAACAAAAAAAATGTGATGCTCCTTGAGGAGCATCACATTTTTTATATCCCTTAATAAAGGGATTTATAGATTTCGAAAACATCGTCATAAGACAAAGGGACGAAATTATGAGCCATGAGACGACCTTGGTTTTCCATGACCGATTTGGCAAATTCAGCCAGTTCTTCTT
The DNA here is from genome assembly GCF_000455225.1 of Megasphaera massiliensis. Classification (GTDB taxonomy): domain Bacteria; phylum Bacillota; class Negativicutes; order Veillonellales; family Megasphaeraceae; genus Megasphaera; species Megasphaera massiliensis. Next base: position 84,971 of record NZ_HF954559.1, on the reverse strand, counting down.
GTTTAACGCCATATTCATGAAGGGCTTTCTTCGGCAGGATGACGTTGAGCAGTTTTTCCAGCTCATCATAGACGCCATCGGCATCGCAGCCTAAGATAGCCGCAATAAAGGCGTTGAGCCGGGCAATTTCCCCATCCGATTTAATCGTCATATAATGCTTCATGACGCCGGTAAACATGGCGTAATTCGATTCACCGTGGGGCACGTGGTAGTTCGCTCCCAAGGGATAACTCATAGCGTGAACGGCAGCACAACCGGGAACGCTGAAGGCGATGCCGGCCCAGGTGCTGGCCAAAAGGAAATCTTTCATCAAGGGAAGGCGGGCTTCCGGACCGTGGTCGCGGATCTGTAAATAACCGCTGAGGATTCGTTCAATGGCCTGATAGCTGAAGACGCGGAAACTGGCGCTGGAATCAGGCGACAAGGCCGATTCGACAGCATGGACCAGAGCATCGATAGAACTCGTCGCAAAGACGGGAAAGGGCAGGGTCTTCAATAACTGGGAAATGAGGACGGCCTTATCGGCATAAAGGGCGTTACTCGCAATCCCCTTTTTCGTGTGGCGGCTGATGAGGGCCATGACCGAAACGTTGGTCACTTCACTGCCTGTGCCGCACGTCGTCGGAACCAAGATCAGTTCCCTTCCTTTTTCAATGGCCGTCTTCCCGTCAAAGAGGTCGAGAATCGGGCTGACCTTCTTCAAAACGAATAACTTACAAAGGTCCATGACCGTGCCGCCGCCGATGCCGATAATTCGTTTCACATCAGCCGGTATATCTCGGTAAATGGCTTCGGCCATCTCGTCAGACGGCTCGCCGCTGCCGTATTTTTCCTGAAAAAGAAAGTGGCAGGGAAGATTCAAGGCTTTAAAATTCGGTTCAAAAATATACTGATTGGTAATGATCAGGTCCCCTGCCCCCAGGTGAAAATCAGAAGCAAAGTCCCGGCACGTATCATAAGAGTAAATCGTCGGTTTAAGCTGTAATTCAATCATTCGAACAGACTCCTTTCAAAAGCAGTATGGCTATTATCTACAGTGTACAAAAATGCAAAGCGTTTTTCAACCGTATCGGCTCCATGCCATTCGTGCTATAATAAATACGTTATGGGAAAGGACGGGTTCTGGTGTTCCCTCTGGTCTTCAAAACCAGCGTGAGGGGTTAACAGCTTCTCAGGTGGGTTCGATTCCCACCCTTCCCCGCCATAATCAAGGCCTCCGAGACAGGTCCTGGCCTGTGATTCGCTAAAACAGCCAATAAGACAGTAAACAGCCCTTTCCGGTACAATCGGAAAGGGCTTGTTTGTACGGCAGACGCTGTTATCGAGCAATCAAAATTTTTGACCGGCCTTATCTTTTTTCAGCCACTCAATGAGGACATCTTCACGCCGTCTCTCGATGTTCTCCAGTTCTTCAGGCGTCCAGGGATAAAGGCCGGTCCCCGTTTTAGCACCGAGGCGGCCTTCATCGACGCACTGTTTCAGGAGAGCCGCGCCTTCCTTATCGTCGGCCAAGTCGGTATTCAGATAGGCGGAAATATTGTAGAAGACGTCGAGACCGCCAAGATCGGCCGTTTCAAGAGGCCCCGTAACGCCGAGCCGCCGTCCGATACCGTATTTACAAATAAAATCAACCGTTTCTGCCGTTGCAATCCCGTCCTGAACACAATGAATGGCCTCGCGAAGGAGGGCAAACTGCAGGCGGTTACCGACAAATCCCGGAGCTTCTTTTAAGAGAGCCGCCGGCTTTTTCCCGATTTTTTCCATGAGCTTCCACGTAATATCCACCGTTTCTCGGCTCGTCTTTTCACCGGGAACGACTTCCACCAAGGGTATGAGATGAGGGGGATTCCAAAAATGAGCGACGACAAACCGTTCCGGATGGTCCAAGACGGATGACACTTCCGTCGGCGAGAAGCCCGATGAATCGGTCGCAAAAATGACATCTGCCGGAAGGTATCCTTCTAATTCCCGGTACACCTGTTGTTTAACGGCCATATCTTCGGCAACCGATTCAATGACAAAATCGGCATCACGGGCGGCTTCTTCAATCGTCGTAACACCGTGAATGCGCTGTAACAGGGAAGCTTCCTCTTCGTCATTCAATAACCCGTTGGCCTTCATGATGGCCAGCGTCGCCCGAATATTTCCCATAGCCCGTTCAATACTGGCATCCTTGCGGCCAAACATGTTTACGTCATAGCCATGACGGGCAAAGTCAATGGCCGTGCCAAAACCCATGGTGCCGCAGCCTAAATTACAAATCCGTTTAATCTCGTTTACTTGTTTCATATCGTATCTCCCGTTCGCTGTGATATGCCGGTGAATGGGCCAAGACCGCACAAAACCGGGTAAGCCACCATCTTACCGGCCTTATAGTATATATAATAAAGGACCGGCCTGTAAATCTCAATATAAAGATGAGTGAACACCGCCTAAAGCATAGCTGCACTACACAAAGACAGCGTAATCATCTGCACCGAAGGCTGCCGCCCCCCTTTATAGAAATAGAAGCCTCCAAATCATGGTAAAAGGGCGGTTTCTCCAAGATTCGAAGGCTTTTATTTCTATGAGCAGGTTTTATCTATGAGCTTTTTAAAGGAAGGCCGGCGTGTGAAACCGACCGACAAAACTTATTTTTTCATAACTCGTGCTTTTCCGTCAGTTACCAGCTTGTCGTGCTGGTTGGTAACGGTAGTCCGGAATACAATCCGATGTTTGGCGTCGTCTTTTTCAATGCATTCAACCGTTGCCGTCAAGGTATCTCCATACAATACAGGCGCTAAAAAGCTGAGCTCCTGGTTCATGTAAATCGTATCGATACCGGGCAGTTCGGTTCCCAGTACAGCCGAAATGAGACCGGCTGAAATCATACCGTGGGCAATGCGCTGCTTAAAGAGCGAATTCTTTGCAAATTCCGCATTGACATGGACCGGGTTGAAATCGCCCGTAACCCCGGCAAAAGCATACACGTCGTGTTCAGAAATCGTCTTCGACACCGAAGCTCTGTCGCCCACATGGATGTCATCGTACGCAATATTTCTTGCCATCATATCACCTCCTTAAAAGAATATCTATACTTCTAAGCCCATGGGCTTATCTTCAAAAATACGGCTGTCCATCAATTTGACATCCTTCATGATCGGCGTAAATTCCATGTGAGCCAATACATCTTTTTCTAAATCGATGCCCGGTGCAATTTCGATCAGTTCCATGCCTTCCGGCGTCAATTTAAAGACGGCTCGCTCCGTAACGTACAGCACGGGCTGTCCGACAGAATTGGCATAATCGCCGCTGAAGGTGATTTGTTCGACCTGTTTCAGGAACTTGTGGTTATGTCCCTCCTGATCGATGATCAATTTTCCGTCCCTGACCGACTCTTTCAGACCGCCGGCCGTAAAGGTGCCGCAATAAATGACCTTTTTAGAGTTCTGCGTAATGTTGATGAAACCGCCGCAGCCGGCAACACGGCCTTTGAACTTGCTGACATTGATATTCCCGTGCGCATCGGCTTCAGCCAGGCCCAAGATAGCCAGGTCGACGCCGCCGCCATCGTAAAAGTCAAACTGGTAGGGCTGATCGATGATGGCATGGGCATTGGTCGCGGCCCCGAAGCTTCCGCCGCCGGCAGGAACACCGCCGATCGTACCGGCTTCCGTCGTCAAGACCATGCCTTCAACACCTTCTTCTGCGGCAATGGAGGAAACGCCTTCGGGCATACCGATACCGAGGTTTACGACGGCATCGGGAATCAATTCCATGGCGCAGCGGCGGGCAATGATTTTGCGGTTAGTCAGTTCCATGGCCGGCAGTGAATCGACGGGAACTTTCAAATCGCCGTTAAAGGCCGGATTGAATTCATGGTCCCAAGTCATGAGATGATCGGCTGTATCGCTTTGAACGATATAATCGACGAGTACGCCGGGAATCTTAATATCTTTCGGATCGAGGGTGCCGCGAGCAGCGACTTTTTTGACCTGAGCAATGACGATTCCGCCGCAGGCATGGACAGCTGCCGCAATGGACAGGGCTTCGCCGGTCCCGATTTCTTCTTCCATGGAAATATTGCCGTCCTGGTCCGCTGTCGTGCCCCGGATGATGCCCACGTTAAGGGACAGGGGCTTATACCAAAGCCATTCTTCTCCCTTCATATTGACGACTTCCACTAAGTCTTCCGTCGTCTGAGCATTTAATTTTCCGCCTTCTAAGCGGGGATCGACAAAGGTGCGCAGGCCGACCTTGGTAATCGTCCCCGGACGCTGGCCGGCAATATCCCGAAACCACTGGGAAATCGTGCCCTGCGGGAAGTTATAGGCAGCTACTTTATTGTCCATAACCAGCTTACCGATGCGCGGCGTCAAGTTAAAGTGACCGCCGACAATGCAGCGCAGCAACCCTTCTTCGCCGAGATGATTAAGTCCTCGTTCACCGCCGTCCCCTTGACCGGCGGCAAAGACGACGTTTAAATCTCGGGGCGTGCCCGTTTCCAGATAAGAAGCCTGGATGGCCTTCAATACGGCTTCGGGGATAATCCCGCCGACAAAACCGCTGGTAGCCAAGGTAGCTCCATTTTCAATCTTTTGCACAGCCTCAGCAGCTGTTATAAATTGTGCCATATCAACATCTCCTTTATCGTAACTAATCTATCCGTTAGTGAAGGCCTGTAACCGAGTAAATAAGGATGACTACAAAAACGGCAAAGGTCTTCAAGAGGGTAATTGCAAAAATATTTTTATAAGAACTCCGATGAGTTAATCCGCAAACGGCGAGCAAGGTAATGACGGCGCCGTTATGAGGCAGGGTATCGAGACCGCCAGACGCCATGGAGGCTACGCGGTGAAGGATTTCAGGACCCATGCCGATAGACGAGGCCCATGCCAGCCAGTCTTGGGACATCAATTCAAGGGCAATGGCCATACCGCCCGAAGCAGATCCGGTAATACCGGCCAAGGTCGTGACGCTGATCGCTTCCGATACCAACGGCGTACCGCCAATATGGATGTTGATCAAAGCGTGGGCTACGTGGGAAAAGCCCGGAAGCTGCGAAATAACATTGCCATAGCCGACTTCTGATGCCGTGTTCATGATGGCCAAGAGAGAACCGATGGCACCGGCATTGAGAATCTTGGTCAGGCGGTCGATTGATTTAATCTCCCCTTTACCGATGATAAGGGCTAAGAAAATCCCGACGACCAAGGCGATAATCAAGGACCAGATGCTGGCAACATTTTTAACCTGAGCCACGACGAGAGGCACGCCCTTCATGGACTGGAAAGGTTCGAGAATGGCCGGATGCCAAATGACGATTTCCGTAATGAGGAAGTTAATGACCAAGACCGCCAGCAAGGGAATACAGGCTAATTTCCAAGAAACCAAGACGGCATCCGGATTGTCTTCCGGTTCATTGACGGTATGATTCCCGTAGCCTTCCCCATTGGCGATGGCCTGTTTCAAGCAGCGGGTCAGATAGACCAGACCGCCGCCATAGATAATGCAGGCACCGATGATGCCGGCGACAGGAGCGGCATACAAGGTCGTTCCGAAATAGGCCGTCGGGATGATATTTTGAATCTGCGGTGTCCCGGGCAGGCAGTCCATCGTCGCCGTGAAGGCGCCTAGGGCGATGATCCCCGGAAGTAAGCGTTTCGGATAATTCGCTTCCTTGAAAAGAGCAGCCGCGAAAGGATAAACGGCAAACACGACGACGAACAAGCTGACACCGCCATAGGTTAAGAGAGATGCTGCAATGACGATCGACATGACGGCTTTATGCGGTTCTTTCCCAAGGCCGGTAATGATCGCCTTGGCAATGCTTTTAGCCAGGCCCGTGTCTTCCATGACCTTACCAAAGATAGCGCCTAACAGGAAAATCGGGAAAAAGGACTTAATATAAGTGACGGCCTTGCCCATAAACAACTCCGTATAGGAAGGCATAATGGCCAGCCCCGATAATGAGGCAGCCAAGAGAGCCATAATGGGAGCCATCATGATAACGGAAAAACCGCGGTACGCAAAGGCAATCAATCCCAGCAAACTAAGAATAATAATGATTACACCAAAATCCATACGTATCACTCCTCATCGAATTTTTAAATTATTTTGTTGTTAAGTTTGGCCCGAGATAAATGTTCCTTATTTCACATATCCAAATAAAAGGATGGGAACACGGACCGGAAGGGACGAACCTTCATGGGGTTCAAAGCATTACTTGGTTTATCACACGTGTAAATAATTGAGATTCATTTCTCGTATGCTTTTGTTGCCTACATCGTATCATCGCTGCTATGCTTTTGTAAAATACATCGATTTCATCTCTGTAATGAATAAATTTCACGTAAAAAAGCACCTGACTCCGAAGAGTCAAGTGCTAAAAAATCAGATGTGCAGCTTCGATTTTTGAACTAAATCCAAAAAGAGTTTCATAGGTGTACTCAGAAATTTCTCCTGATGGTACGCCGCTAACGGAATCCAAGGAAGGGACGGATTACTGAGACGCAGGGATTTTACTCGCTTACTGCAGAATTTTTGAATGATCGGCTTCGGTAAGATGGTGACTCCCTCGCCATGAGAAACGGCTTCTACCAATAAGTCCCATTGTGCGCTCTCCATTTGAATCTTAGGCGTGAATCCGGCTTCCTTGCAAGATTCCACCATGCGGTCGTGAAGCATGAAAGATTTGTCGAGCGAAAAAAACGGCTCGTCCTTTAACTGGGAAAAAGAAACGGTATCATAATTAGCCAGGCGGTGACTCGTCGAGACGACACAAACCGCTTCCGACTCCATAATGGGGATTTTATTGACCTCCGGATGGTCAAAAGGCTCGATGATAATGCCGATATCGACGGCACCGGCCTGTATCAGTGAAAAAACGGTTTGGGCTCCGATTTCCGTAATTTGCAGGGTGATTTCGGGATACATCTGCTGATATTGATGTAAAAGCGAATGAATGACCGTTACCGTAACAGGCGGTATCCCGAGAATCAACTTTCCCCGCTGACTGTGCAAAAGAGTCGCCAGCACTTCCGTTTCAGCCTGATAATTCGATACGATTTTGACGGCACTGTTGTAAAAAATTTCGCCGGCAGATGTCAATTTAAACTTACGAGCCTTACGATCGATGAGTTCCGTATTATACGTCTGTTCCAGATTTTTTATGGCCTTACTGATTGTCGATTGGCTGATAAAGAGAGATTCCGCAGCTCGGGTAATACTGTTTTCCCGCACGGTCTCGATAAAATAGGAAAAGTGGTTGATGTTCATAAGCATGCCTCCTTCTATATAAAATATGTCATCAAATCATTTTTTGACAATTCCCCATCCGAAAAGCCGGCATCAGTATAACCGTCGACGCAAATACAATCATCAGCTCCATGAAAATAGTTCATCCTCCCCATATAGTGAAGGCTGTCACCGAGATGACAGCCTTTTAATCAGTTTTCAAGGGCTTCTATCATCGACTCGAAAGCAGGTACATAATAGCGGGTAATCCGCTGCACCTTCGCCTCTACAGGTTCCGTACAGTCCGGACGGTACCGATCTTTCAACATGGACAGCCAAACCGATTCATCGACAAAGAGATGCCGTTCGTAAGCATCCAAAATCAATTCCTTCGGGGTCAACGAAATGGCAAGCGAGGGATTACTTTCCGAAAGATAATCGCGAAACACCTGCTGTCCCAGATCAAACTCATCCATAAACCAATGAACAATGCCGTGCAAAATAAATACATTCGATAAATCCTCTTTCTGTAAAGAAGAAAAATCGTTCAAGCCTTGTGAAAACAGATCAATGGTTTTCATAGACTCACCACCTTTTAACCATCTTATATACTTATCGTATAAAATAAAGGTTATAATTGCAAAAGACTTTAATTCATCAGCGGCTATACTTTTTTTCATCCATATGACCCATCTTGAATCCGGAAAAATCGAAGACCTATCCCTCCATTCCAGTTTCATCGGATTATCCATGATAACATCGCAAGTGATAAAGCAACAATAGTAATTATACCATTAATCACTCCCTCTGTATTTGCATAAATCAAAAATTCAATTGCTATTTATTACACGATAAGGTTCGGATGATGCAAAAAAGATGACGTCACCACCGTGAACGCCATCTTTTATCGTCATTACCACTGTTTAGCCCTTGTCAAAATCACTGCCATTCTTTTTTCAAGTATCGGCCTGCAAAAGGGGGTGTGCATTGTCACACCGGATCAAAGCTTTACATTCATCCTATTTACAAATCGCTTTTAAGGCGGCAATAGACCGATCAACGTCTTCTTCCGTATTATAGTGGCTGAAGGAAAAACGGATGGTCCCCGTCGGAAAGGTATGCAGTGTTTTATGAGCCACTGGGGCACAATGAAGTCCGACACGAGTCAATATGCCATATTGATTTTCCAGCTCAAAAGCGACCTGTGCATTGTCCTTGCTGCCAGAATATACCGATACGACAGCAACTCGCTGAGCTAGATTTTTTTTACCAACAATCGTCAGGTCTGGAATGTCCCTGAGTCCGTCCAAAAATCGGCTGGTCAATTCTATTTCCTTAGCATATATAGTCTTAATTCCCACCTCTGACAAATAGGCTAATGAAGCGTGAAGGCCTACAATCCCCGGCAAATTCAACGTTCCTGCCTCAAACTTATCTGGTAAAAAATCAGGAACTTCCTCGCTATACGATAAACTTCCCGTTCCGCCGCTGATAAGAGGCCGAAGGTCGGCAGCCAACTCGTCGGTAACAATAAAGCCCCCGATTCCCTGCGGACCTAACAGCCCCTTATGCCCGGTAAAGCAAAGGGCGTCAATATGCATATTCTCCATATGAATCGGAAGAACGCCGGCCGTTTGAGCACTGTCGACAATAAATTTCAAACCATTGCGGTGACAAAAAGCGCCGACTTCCGACAAGGGCATGACCGTCCCGCAGACATTAGAAGCATGAGTCATCACCACCGCTTTGGTATTGGGGCGAACTAGTGCCGCCGCTTCATGCAGGCACAATTCTCCCTGCTTCGTGCAGGGAATCCGATCAAAAGATAGGCCTTCACGAGCTAATTGAACTAAAGGCCGCATAACGGCATTATGCTCCATCGAAGATACCAGTACATGGTCGCCCGGCCGAAGCAGCCCTTTTAAAATCATATTCAGACTCGTCGTGACATTGGCCGTAAAGCTAACATTCTTGCAGTCGGGATACCCAAACAGTCGACTCAAAATTAGCCGGGTCTGGTACACAACATTTTCCATCTCATAGGCCGGTCCATAAGAACCGCGATTAATATTGACCCCTGAATTTGCAATAAACTTCCCGACCGCCTTCGCGACCGACGGTGGTTTGGGAAAAGACGTACAAGCATTGTCCATATAAATTTTGTCCATAACGATCCCCCTTGAGGTGAAATAAGCCTTAGCTTAACTTAATTTTTCAAAAATCCAAAAATTGTTAGACGCTCTGGCCACTACACCTTTTCCATGGAAAAGCAGTATATTTATCTATTAGTATACTTAGGAAAACAAGGTCTCGCAACCCACCATACCTTCTGCTATCAATATTAACAGAGTGTTTTCTAGTCAAGAAAATTCATAATTTATCCACGTGTGAAATAATTTACTTTTTCCATTCCTCATGTTACAATCAAATTAATTATTAGGTCTAATAATTAATTATTAGATATATCGATTCAAAAGTCAAATTAATTCTAGGAGGTAGTGATAATGAGTTTAGAAAGGGAAAAAATTGTCATCATCATTTCAGGACTCATCATTGGCGTAATTGCCGGTCTTTTAGTCGTTGCCGGAAATCCTGCCAATATGGGTTTCTGTATCGCTTGCTTTATCCGTGATACCGTCGGAGGGTTGGGACTACATAGAGCCGGTGCCGTACAGTATATTCGACCTGAAATCATCGGCCTGTTACTGGGATCATTCATCCTCTCATTAATTCGTCATGAACACGGCTCACGGGGCGGATCCTCACCCATCACTCGCTTTATTTTGGGATTCTTCGTCATGATAGGCTGCCTGATGTTTTTAGGGTGCCCCTTCCGAATGATTCTGCGAATTGCCGGCGGTGACTGGAATGCCTTAGTCGGCCTTGCCGGTTTTGCCTGCGGCATCGGTGCCGGTATCTTCTTCTTGAATCGCGGTTACTCCTTAAAGAGAACCTACACGCAAACCAAACTCGACGGCTTTATCATGCCGGCCGTGCAAATCGTCATTTTAATTTTATTAGTTCTCGCACCGGCCTTTATCCTCTTTACCCCAGCCGGAGGCGGTCCCGGGGCCAAGCATGCTGCCGTTTGGATTTCATTGGGAGCCGGTCTCATCGTCGGCGCTTTGGCACAATATACCCGCTTTTGCATGGTAGGCGGAATCCGTGATTTCATCTTATTCCGTGAAACAAAATTATTACTCGGCTTTATCGCCCTCTTAGTCGCCGCCTTTGCCGTAAATCTGGCTGTCGGCAATTTCCATCCCGGTTTCACAGGACAGCCCATCGCCCATGCCGACGGACTTTGGAACTTCTTAGGCATGCTCTTAGCCGGTTTCGGCTGTGCCCTTCTCGGCGGCTGCCCCATGCGCCAGCTTATTTTAACCGGTGAAGGAAACACCGACTCGGCCGTTACCTTCCTGGGCCTGGCTGCAGGAGCTGCCTTTGCCCATAACTTTGCCTTAGCGGCTTCGGGAAATGGCCCGACCATGAACGGTAAATACGGAGTTATCATCGGATTGATCGTCGTTTTAATCATTGCCATCGTAAACACATATTCGCAAAAGAAAGCTATGAATTGAGGTGAGCCACATGATGATAGATGCCAGAGGTTATTCCTGCCCGGAACCGGTTATTATGGTAAAAAAAGCTTTAGAACAACAAAGAGACGACAAAACCTGTGAAGTACTGGTAGACAACCACGCTGCCCTTGAAAACATCACTCGTTTCGTCACTCACCAAGGATATGCCGTAGAATCAGCCGAACAAGGAGACGATTTTCTCCTAAAAATCACACGGAAGTAGTGAAAGCCATGTACTACGTCGCTTTATTTTATTCCCATTTCGGGGCCATTCGATTCATCAATTCCCTTCCCGAAAGCATTGTCGAGAAGCGGATGATGCCTGTCCCCCGATCCCTAAGCGCATCTTGCGGGACCTGCGTCCGCTTTAAAGGCCCAGATGACCTTACCTTCACAATTGACGAAAGTCATGAAGTCGAACAAATCGTAAAAGAAACAAAGGATGGCTATATAACCGTCTTTCAATCAGAATAACATGAGAATGATAAAAGTATCGCATCTGTACACCGTGCAGATGCGATACTTTTATTTTAGAATAATCAAATTAGAAGTTGGACTACCGTCGGTGAATACTAGTTACAGTTCAAACGCCTTATCACGAGTCATGGCAACTCCTTGTGCACCTTCTATGGTCAACCATTGTTGAAATAAAAACTTTTTCAAATTTATAGAAATAGCTGAATAACCTTGTTGAATCTGCAATTTAGGATGATACCAGATAATGATATCATCAATTTTTTCGAAGGGATATCCATCTTGTTTGATAGGTGATCCTAAACTAACTTCAGGGACATAGCTGCCCCAAATTAAATCTCCTTTGCAGCAACAACCGCCAGACGGTTCAAAAGCAAGGGTGACGACAGCCTGTCCGCCATTAGTTTCAATATACGTTTTAGCTTGTCCCGTTATAGTAAACATCTTGATTCCTCATTTCTTACGTCCTAAGGCATCGGCTTCCATAATAGCCTTATATACATCATCAGCCGTAATATCAGGACGAACATTTTTTGTGAATTGAGTCGGCACTGTTGCGGCTTCCGCTACCGCCTGCAGTTCTTCAGCGTTTACTTCAACAATCCCTAAATCAGCTAAACAAGACGGGAGCCCTACAGATTTAATATAATTCAATACAGTTTCCCACTCATCATTTGGTGATTTTTCCAGAAGAAGCTGCGCCAATAAACCGAATGCAACTTTTTCACCATGAGAAGCGTGATGGGCTTGAGATACATGAGCCAGCCCATCATTAATAGCATGGGCTGCTGCCAATCCGCCTGATTCAAAACCAACGCCACTAAGGTATACACAGGCTTCAACGACAGCGTCCAAAGCAGGTGTCACGGTTTTCGCATCAACGGCTTTCAACGCATCTAAAGAGTATTGCAATAAGGTTTTATAACACAGCTCCGATAATGCTAACGCTGTAATAGAACAATTTCCACGCGCCATAGTTTTAGCGTTACTCCGACGACAAGCCCGGGCTTCAAAATAAGTAGCCAACGCATCCCCCATTCCGGAAATCAGATATTTTTTAGGCGCTTTCGCAATGATATCAGTATCGACTAAAACAAGATCCGGATTATGTTTCATCATCAGTGCTTTGATAACAATCCCCTGTTTATTATAGATGACAGACACACTGCTACAGGGCGCATCATTAGATGCAATCGTAGGAATAATAATAACTGGTAAAACACCTAAATTAGTGGCTACCGCTTTTGCGGTATCAATCGCTTTTCCTCCACCTACACCAACAACAACATCACACCCATGATCCACTGCTAAACTCTGGATATCTGCAATGACTTCTGGGGTACACTCACCAGAAAATTCAGCATAAAACACGGTTTTATTTATTTCTGTCAATGCAGTGTCAATGATTTTACCGACTCTTTTTTTATTGTTGGGAGATATTACCACTAAAAAATTATCTCCCATCTTTTTAGCATATTTCCCTAACTTACCTAACTCTCCCGCTCCTTGAACATAATATCCAGGAGCTTTAATGCCAATAGACATAGATAATCCCCACCTTTAAATGTTCCATAGAAAAAACTAGGCTCTCCTTGCAAAAAGAGAGCCTATAAAAATATACACTAAATTATGAATACAAATCCGGCAAATCTGCCAATCTACGAGCAAGAACATATACATCTTCCTCTATTTGACAAATCAACATATCCCGGTTTGCATTTGTACAGGGGATATTCGTTTCAACCCCACCATTCAAATTATCATGGCAAATGCGATTTAAATCTTCAAAGACCTTTAGGATTCCGTCCGTATCTTGGCTGACTGTTTTTAGAAGATCATTAAAATAAACCTTGTCCTGGTCATCGTATTTAAAAATAGTACACCAATATGCCAAAAGGTCGGATTCATTCAACCCTGTCTTTTGAAAAATCAGGGTTTTCTGAGAAGATAATAAAAGTAGTAAACAGGATAAATATGACTTTACCACCAATGGAACCTGGGATTTAATTTTCGCAAAATACCGCCGGTGGGACCAATATCCATTAAAAGTCAATTCATTTTTTTCCAGAAGATTTTTGATTCCATCATTAGCTGATACTCCGCAAATCATGAAAAAACGTTTCATGCCTTCATTTGTCGATCTGCTTTTCGCATTCATCAAACATTTTCTCACAAAAAACTCACAAACTTCTGTTGTATTCGATTTTGTCATTTTCCGTAACAGATCGCCATAATACTGCATAGCACAAACCTCCGGATATCAAAATTCTACTACTTATTTTTCTGCGCCTTCTTTTTCAATATTCAGCTCTTTCAAGGCAGCTGTATTGAAAATCGGATCTGCTTTGGTATTATACAGGGACATTTTACGTTTGAAGAAATTTTTACCAAATACAAGCAGGCAAAGAACAATCCCAACACCTAAAGCCATTGCAGCACCACGAGATACGAGGACACCACCGATAATGCCGGCAACACCAAGATCATTAAAGGTCTTAGCACGAAGAACGCCAACGCGAACAGCTACATAGCCTTGAATCAACATGGTCAAAGCTAAGGCAATTGGCAGAACAGGTTTTACGAAGCTTACAATAGGCGACAACCAGTACCCGGTAAAAGTCCCCAATCGGAAGGAAGCTACCCCACCAATCAAGCTGTCCATTGCTTCACGCCCGTGTTTATATCGTTCACAAATAACAACCTGCATAGCAGCCCATAACGGACCACACATCGACAGGTCCGGACCTAACATAGCCATCGTCATGTTACGAACACCAACGATAACGTTGTTACGATTGGCATCAAAGTGAATGTTTTCGTCCCCATGACGAAATTCGCGGGCTTCATCAATCAAAGCATCTGCCTGAATCAATTCACCAAAGAGAACAACATAGGTAGCAACAACCAGAGGCATTGCTTGGACATAATAAGACATCGCAGGGAATCCAATTCGTTCCGCAAAAGGACTCCACTGAGTAAAGACTTCTACAAAGTGAGGATGAGTAAAGCCCATTTCAATCGTAGGCCACGGTAATTCGCCTACAATAGGAGCAATAATAACCGCCAAGACCATTGCCGGCAATAAACCTAAATCAGAAATAACACGGAAAACTTTATTCTTATTCATGATGCTCTTAAAATGATTGCTAAAAGAGCAATAGAAAGCAAAGCCTACGGCAATAGCAATGGTAAATGGATATTTATCAAAATTACCGCCGGTATTGAATACTAATCGGACAGCTGCAATGCCAGCGCCAATCAGAATCCCTGATTTTAAGGCATCTGGAACTAAATCGACAACACGTTTAGCTAATCCAGTCGCCCCTAAGAAGAAAGTAAGCAACCCCAACTCAAACTCAAAGGCAATGAGTGCATGCATACGTTCTGCCGTATCATTCGGAAATTCACCTAACCATAATAAAAGCAAAGGAATAGCCGGTGTAATCCACCCAGGGACAACCGGGTCCCCCAAATGAGCATGCCAAGTATACAAAAAGCCGTTCATGATAACGATAGTAATCGCAATTTCAAAAGGCATCCCTAAATATTCCTGTAAAACCGGAATAATGCCGAGACAAACAGCACAGAGGAGTAACCCCTGAACATAATCAGGCCATTCAAAACGATAGTGGATAAAAGGCAAACGCAGGACCAAATTAAAGATATGCAAATTAATCCCTGGTTGAAGTTCGCCTTCTTTACGTTTATAAACAGGACCGAACATAAGCTTGTTCCCTTCTTTCTCTTTTAAATTTAGACAAAAATAGCGCCAAAGCAACGCAATTCGGTATGAAATTATCGATAACCCAAATCGTTGCTATGGCGCATGGATGTCAAGGAGTATTGTTTTTATCCTTCATACTTACAATGAAACCGCTGTTCAAATACTGCAATTAAATCTTGTTTAAAATCCGGATGGGCAATCTTAATGAGTTCCATAGCACGCTGCCGTAAGGTGCGCCCTTTAAGATGGGCAATGCCAAATTCAGTAACGACATAGTCGATATCATTACGAGACGTTGTGACAGCAGCACCTTCATCCAGCAATGGAACAATTTTCGAAATTTTACCGTGACCGGCAGTAGAGGACATCGCAATGATGGCCTTCCCACCTTTAGCCCGCGATGCACCGCGAACAAAATCGACCTGGCCACCAACACCACTGAACTGTTTATATCCGATCATTTCAGCATTTACTTGGCCCATCAAGTCGACCTGCATGGCCGAATTAATCGAAATAATATTATCGATTTTGGCGACTACAAAGGGATCATTGGTATAATCGACGGGTTTCATCAAAACATCCGGATTGTTATTTACAAAGTCATATAGTTTTTTGGTCCCCATGAGGAAACAAGAAACGAATTTTCCCGGATCAACCGTCTTCTTTTTATTGGTAATAACGCCTTTACGGGCTAAATCAACGACGCCGTCAGAGAACATTTCTGAATGGATACCGAGATCCTTTTTATCGCCCAAGAAAGACAGTACTGCATCCGGAATCGCGCCAATACCGAGCTGCAACGTATCTCCGTCGTGAATCAAGGAAGCAATATATTCCCCAATCTTACGTTCCGTTTCACCAATTTTAGGCGGCTGGAGTTCAATAAGATCTTCGTCCTTCTCTACGATATAGTCAATATCTTTAAGGTTGATGCCATTCCCATAAGTATAAGGCATATTCTTATTAATCTGAGCAATAACCAACTTTGCAACTTCCGCTGCCGGCTGCGTATAGTCAACAGATACGCCATAAGAGCAATTTCCGTCTTCATCGGGTTCGCTAAGTTGCAGGAAAACGACATCGACCGGCAATGTTCCATCCGCAAAAAGTTGAGGAGCTTCATGGAAGAAACACGGCGTATAGTCTGCGCGGCCTTCTTCAACAGCTTTTCGTGTAGAACCGCCGACAAACAAGGCATTATGTTTAAAATGCTTTTCCATCCCCGGCTGACAATAGGGAGCCTGTCCCATTGCAACCATGTGGACAATTTCTACGTTTTCAAGACGATCGGCCTGGCGAACCAATTCTTCGGTTAAAACTTGTGATTCACCACAAGCATGGGTAAAGACAATACGGTTGCCGGACTGGACGTGGCTTATCGCTTCTTCAGCAGATACAATCTTGCTGCCATATTCTTTTCTCCAATCCATCACACACACCTACTTTCTTATAAATCGACTGACGGCCTGCAACGAAGGAGGAGTAGCCCAGTTGCAGGCACCAGTCAATATCTCATCTACTCTACTATATTATTCCAACTGTTCACCTTATCGAAAAGATGGTAAGCAGCTTTCATCAAGCATTATTCTTCGATCTGTGCAATAGATTTAGCCAATTCTTTCTTCATGCGCAAGTTGCCCTGGCGTGAAATCATGATGCGCTGTGCCTGCGGCGAACCGGCGCCATGCATCGATTCAGTACGGTAGCCGACAGCAGCAGTACCTAAGCTTAGATTTTCAATCAGGCGTAAAATTTTGAGACGATTTTCAGTCGATACAGAGTTGACACCTCTGAGGTATTTGTCGACATACGGCCCAATCTTCGGATCACGAAGGTCTTTTTCAGACGGAGCCGTAACCATCAGACCACCGGCGATATCTTCAGCCAACCGAACGATTTCATAGGGGAAACGAGTTACATTCTGTTTGCAGACGTTCGCTAAGAGCAAATCGATAAGATAGTTGCCAGCTTCAGTTTTCGTTCCCAGGGCCGAGCAGGCAATCCCGCAGGCAAAGAGGGTTTCATTGAGGTGCTGCATTTCGATAATCTTATCCTTAACATGAGAAGCTTTCGGGCAGCCATTGTAGTCGGCTGCTACGGCAGCGGCACCGATGAGGACGTCGCCAACACCAACTTTACATCCGCCATAAGATTGACGATGATATCCGGCAAAGCGTTCAACCAAGACGCCGGCAAATTCATATTCACCATTGAGGTAGATGTTTTCGTTCGGGATAAATACGTTATCAAAGATGACCAGAGCTTCTGTCCCACCGAATTCAGGATTGCCCGTATCCATAGGAGCGCCTTCCATTTTACGGGTATCGCAAGACTGACGACCAACAATCATGAAAATGCCTTCAGCATCCGTAGAGCAAGAGAAACATACTGCATAATCTTTATCATCTTCCCCCATGGAAATGGTCGGCATGACGATAACTTCATGGGAATTAATAAAACCAGTCTGATGTGCTTTAGCACCACGGACGACGATGCCATCCGGACGACGTTCTACAACATGAAGATACATATCAGGATCTGCCTGAGCATGCGGAGCCAAGCCACGGTCACCTTTAGGGTCTGTCATAGCCCCGTCTACCGTAAGGTCTTCTTCCTGTACACGTTTCAAGAATTTCATGAAATTTTCATGATATTTTGTTCCATATTTCTTGTCCGTATCAAAGGTCGTCGAGAATACAGCGTTAAAAGCGTCCATCCCGACACAACGCTGGAAGCAAGAAGCCGTTTTCTGACCACAAAGGCGCTGCATTTTTACTTTATTCATTAAGTCCGTTGTGCTCTGATGAATATGGGTAAAGCGGTTAACGCGTTCACCAGTATAGGGAGAAACGGCCGTCATCAGTTCTTGATATTCCGGTTGCTGAGCCAGATCATAGGTCATGCGAACGGAATTCATGGACGGACGGAGAATCGGGTCATCAGCAGGACATGCAATTTTCTTACCGAACATATAGACCTGTAAATTTTTCTTTCTCATACTTTCGATATACTGTTCGCCTGTCATTAATGCCATAATAAATCATCCTTTCTACTTATCTTATAATAAATTTTGAGTAATTGGTTCACACGATAACGTGCTTTGCCTATAGTAAGAGCAAAAATCATGCCAAGTAAATGATCATGAAAAAAAATATAGCGTTTATTTCTTTAAAAGCATAGTAATTATCTCATCCAGATAAATTTTTATTTTTTTCAATCAATATAGTTCACTATTTCACATTTAGCTTTACTTATATTTATAGCATTTATTCGTTTCACTTTTAGCACATTTGCAACAGTATGTTGTTTTAATTTTGGAACAAATTTATTTTGTTTCATTTTTGGTTCGGCAAATTCGTCAAAACGCATTGTTAATCTAGGTTTATTTCTATATTTTCTTGCTTTTAGTCAGTAAAACATTTTATCTTATTTTTGTCTCATTACATTACACACGCGCATTATGTATTTGCTTATATCGGATATATTTTATATTTAAAAATATATCCACTTATACACCTATTTTCCCCCTTCAAAATCGTGAAATTAAGAACTATTATTTATCACACATTATCCCTTTTAATTTTGGCACGATAATTTCATATAAATAATTAAATTAATCAGATAGGATGTGAATACAATGAATGATTCTATAAAACAACAAATTGAATCTGTATTAGAAAAAGAAATTAGACCCATCTTAGCCGAACACCAAGGGGATGTCGCCATCGTCGACTACACTAATCACATTTTACGAATCCGCCTAACCGGAAAATGCAGCGGCTGTCCGTCAGCCCAATTAACGACAGAAGAACTCATCGGAAATAAGATTCGTGAGTCCATCCCCGAGGTCCAAGACATTATCCTGGTAACCGGGGTCAGCAACTCCCTCATTGCTCAAGCGAAAGATATATTACGCATGCGTCATATGCAGAGGTAAGCTATGAAAATAGGCATAAAATATTGCGGAGGCTGCAACCCTCGCTACGATCGCAGCCACGAAGTAGAAAAGCTGAAAAAAAAATTTCCTCAACATATGTTTACATATGATGTGGAAAATACAGTCTGTGATATCTGTCTGCTCGTGTGTGGCTGTATGACGGCCTGTGCAGATAAAACGGGTATCGCAGCGCGACAGTTCCGCCAACTCCTCACACCGCAACAATTTAAGGACTTTTCAAAAGAAATGGAGGCTTCATCTCAACAGGCCCCAACAGCAAAAACAGAAATACGGGTAGGCACAACTGCCACCATGACCAAAACATTCACCGATGAAGACATCTATCAATTCGCTGCACTGACCGGAGATTCCGGAAAGCTGCACACCGATTCGACCTTTGCGGCCCTCCATGGATTTGGCCGCCCCGTTGTTCACGGGGTACTGACCGCCAGCCTCTTATCTTCTATCATGGGAACTATTTTCCCGGGCGATGGAACGATTTTAATGGATGAACAATTATCCTTTACCGCTCCCGTTTATCCCGGCGACACCATTAATGCGTCGATAGAACTAATTCGTGTCGAAGAAAAAAAACGCTGGTACATTGGCAAATTTCGAGGAATTTGCCAAAAAGCAGATGGAACCAGAGTCGTAGAAGGCACTATCCATCAATTGATGATGAAAACATTATTTATCTATCACGACACATCCAATCACACAGAACAGGAGAATAAATCATGACAAACTTAGAAAAATACGAACAGCTTTTTATGAATAATTTCAAACTAAAAAAAGAAGACCTACCCGGTCTAAAGTATCGCAGTATTAAATTATGGGACTCTATGGGCCATATGACATTAATGGAAGAAATGGAAGATACCTTCGATATTTCCATTGATACCCCCGATGTGCTGGCATTCAGCTCTTATGAAAAAGGAATGGATATTTTACGAAAATACGGCGTCGATATTTAAAATGCTCGAAAAAATAATTGTCGATCCCCTGACTGACAGCAACTGCTATCTGTTAGTCTCCGGGGATCGCGTTCTCATCGTCGATCCAAATAATTTTCAAAAAATCCATTCCTATCTTACCGAGAAAAATCTAACTCCGGAACTTGTCATTTTAACACATGAACACTGCGACCATATAGCGGCCCTCAACGACCTCAGGAAACAGTATCCGGTAAAAGTTTTATGCAGTGACGCCTGCAGCCGGGGAATTCAAAGTACTACCTTAAATATGACAAGGATTATGGAAACGTATTTATATTTTAAGAGCAATGGAAAAATGAGAGTTTCATACCCGCCTTTTACTTGCCAACCGGCAGATATTACCTTTGAAAAAGTTTACACGACGACCTGGCGACGGCATACAATTTTATGCCAATCCGCCCCCGGCCATACTCCCGGCAGCAGTTGTATCATCGTCGATGAAGCACTCTTGTTTTCAGGAGACTACTTCATTCCAAACGAAAATGTCATCACACGACTCCCTGGCGGGGATGAACAGGCCTATGAAAAATGGGGTAAGCCCGTTTTACGGAGTTTACCCACACCAATAAAAACATATCCCGGTCACAGAGCACCCTTTATATTGACAAAGGAGGTGAAGGATACCTATGGACTATAATACTTGGCTAGACCAGCCGCCATTTGCTTGGACCCAATCCGAAAAAGAGCACCATTATATACACCTCTTATCCGAATTAACACTTCAACACAGCAAGGCTTGCCCACCGTACGGACAGGCATTGAACACCTTAAGGCTCAAACGCAATCGCTATAACAAAATTTCAACCATTCCCATGCTCCCTATATCTCTTTTTAAGACAGAAGAGTTAAAAAGTATCAGCGACCAGGACGTTTTCAAAGTGATTACCTCGTCCGGAACATCCGGTATAGCTTCCCACCTATATCTCGATACTACAACAGCAAGCAATCAACAATTTGCCTTATACCATATTGTAGAAAACTTCATCGGTTCCGCTCGATTGCCGATGCTCATTGTCGACACGCCGGACTTATTAAAAAACCGCAATGCCTTCAATGCGAGAGGGGCTGCCGTTTTAGGATTTTCTATTTTTGCCAAACGAAAATATTATGCCCTAAAGTCTGATTTGTCGATAGACCTAGAGAGCATCCGAACCTTTATCCAAACCTATCATGATCAACCGGTGCTCATTTTCGGGTTCACTTTCATGATTTGGCAGTATTTATGCGAAGCGCTGGCAGATTACCCGGGAGTGCTCGATTTATCCAATGCGATTCTCATCCATGGCGGTGGCTGGAAAAAGATGCAAGATCGAGCCGTTTCGCCCACAATTTATAAGCAGCGTCTATACGAGCAGTTTAAAATCAGCAAAGTTCACAATTACTATGGTATGGCTGAACAAACCGGATGTATTTATATGGAGTGTGAGCAAGGCCACCTCCATGCCAGTATTTTTTCAGATATCATTATCCGCAATCCTGAAGACTTTTCCCCTTGCGCCATTGGTGAATCTGGAATAGTTCAGGTATTAACACCGCTGGCAACATCCTATCCCGGGCATTCGATTCTGACAGAAGACATGGGAACATTATTAGGCATTGATGATTGCCCTTGTGGTCGTTTAGGCAAATATTTTCGCATTGACGGCCGTATTGCCAAGGCGGAGATAAGGGGGTGCAGCGATGCACACAATTAAAAAGTTCACGACAATCGCAGGAATGATTCCCAAAAAAACAACTCCATTCCCTCCTTTTTCACCGTTGACAGTACAGTTTTGTAACGAGTTCTCTCGCCAACTGTTAAATCTCCCAATAGTAAAAGATAATCCGGAATGGGCAGCTTTTAGCTTTTGGCTTCGACCAAGGAAAATAGAAGAATATAAAAAATTACTTCCCTATCTTGAAACTCGATTGGGACGCGGCTTAACCTTTCACATTGCCCCATCTAACATGCCCGTCATGTTTTTATACAGTCTATTCATATCCTTGTTAGCCGGCAACGCCAATGTAGTTCGGATATCGCCGAAGCTAGTCCCAGCAGTTTCCCCCATTTGCAGCTTATTCGATCACCTCTTACGCGCTCCTTCGTATAGACGCCTATTTAATCAAAATGCAATCATAACCTATGATCACGAAAAAAAAGTAACGGATTTATTTTCAAAATGCTGTGACAGCCGCATAATTTGGGGTGGAGACAAAACAATTCTCGAAATCAGAAAATCCCCTTTATCTCCCAAGGCTATCGACATTCCGTTTCCCGATCGCTACTCACTGTCGGTCTTCGATAGCAATTATATCATTACTTGTTCAGATGAAGAATTAAAAGAAAAAGTTCATCATTTTTATTTAGATACCTATGAAGTAGATCAAAATGCCTGCTCCTCTCCAAGACTTATTTTTTGGCTTGGATCAAAAAGCGACTTCATCGATGCGCAGCAGCGATGGTGGAAAGCCGTTGTCCATGAAATACAGAAATACGACCTGGCTCCGATTAAAGTAAGTCGAAAATTCACCGAAGCCTGGAAATTTGCAATGCATGAAACTGAAATTCAATCCATCGCATATGACAACAACCGACTTTATGTCTATACATTATCTGACTTTCCCTTCGATATAACTCAATTATCAGGAACTTTTGGTCAATTTTTTCAATATCCATTACAAGATTTATCGGACATATTCCCCTACCTTACGGCTAAAGTCCAGACTATCACGACCTTAAATATATCCCCAACTGAAGTTCGAAACCAGCTCATCCAAGCTCAGGTAACCGGTGTAGACCGAGTTGTACCAATCGGGCAAGCCATGGATATGGATATAATTTGGGATGGCCGCAATCTACTGGAATCACTGACCCGCATCATTCGTTAGGAGGGATTCCTATGTTGTGTTTCTTTGATGAAAACCCTAAATACCAAGATCATCTCTTATTTATTGATGGAATGGACCATTCCATTACTTATGGCGATTGGTATGTTCACAGCAAAAAAGTACATCAACTAATCGAAAATAAACCCAAACAATTAGCGGCCATTATCTGCCATAATACCATAGGCTCTGCACTATCCTACCTTTGCTGCCTGCAAAACCATATCGTCCCCCTTCTCATCGATCACGATATGGATGAAGAATTACAGCAACAATTATTGATGCGATATAAGCCCAATTACCTGTTTAAGCCCATAGATGATACAGAAGAACCAATATATACACTATATGATTACGGCCTATATCATAGTAATGAAATCAACCACCATATTCATCCGGATTTAGCCCTGTTATTAACGACGTCCGGAAGTACGGGAAGCCCGAAATTAGTCCGTCAAAGTTATAAAAATATTCAATCAAATGCGGCCTCTATCGCTGAATATCTAAAAATCACCGAGCTGGATCATCCGATTTCATCTCTCCCGATGCACTACACCTTCGGTCTGTCAGTAATAAACAGCCATGTCCTCCAGGGTGCCTGCGAATGCCTGACAGAAAATACGGTCT
This sequence comes from Megasphaera massiliensis, assembly GCF_000455225.1. Lineage (GTDB taxonomy): Bacteria > Bacillota > Negativicutes > Veillonellales > Megasphaeraceae > Megasphaera > Megasphaera massiliensis. The sequence continues at coordinate 61,553 of NZ_HF954559.1, read as the reverse complement.
TTGATAAAGAATTCTGGAACATCTGTAAAAAAGAATCTATCACCTCACTGGCAGGTGTTCCCTTCACCTTTGAGTGTTTGAAGCGCATTGGAATCATGTCTATGGATTTGCCAAAATTGAAGCTGATGATTCAAGCCGGCGGCCATTTATCGACACGGCTGCAAAAGGAATATCTTGAATTTGCGCACAAAACAGGAAAGCGTTTTATCGTCATGTATGGCCAAACAGAAGCAACGGCACGCATGTCCTATCTGCCATTTGATAAAGCCTTGGAAAAATTGGGAAGTATCGGCATCGCAATCCCGGGCGGGACCTTCCACATCATGGAAGATGAAAAAACGGAAATCACGACGCCGAAGGTAACCGGAGAACTTTGTTATGACGGTCCGAATGTAACGATGGGGTACGCTCAGAAAGCAGAGGATTTATCCTTAGGAGACTTACGACATGGACGGCTTTATACGGGAGATATGGCCTATGTTGATCAAGACGGATACTACTATATTACCGGCCGAAAAAAACGCTTCCTAAAAATAATGGGGAAGCGCGTAAATATGGATGAAGTAGAAGAACTCTTAAAAAACACCTTTGACGTTAGCGACTTTGCTTGTACCGGAAAAGATGATGACCTGCATATTTTTATGACGGGCACCACAGACAAACAACCAGAAATAGAAGATTTCTTAATCGAAAAACTCGGCCTTCATATCCACTGCTTCAGTATCCATCAAATAGAACAAATCCCCAAAAATACGTCGGGGAAAACCCAGTACCCAATTTTGAACGACCTGGCCGAAAAGGACGGAAGGTGAAACAATGGACACCAACTTAACACTGAGTCAGAAAGAGCTTCAAAAACTTTCAACCAATCAAATTCAATCGTTGAATATTCTCGCCTTATCCACAGAATCTCTGTACAACCTGCTTCAAAAAGAATCCGAAGAAAACCCCTTCATGGAGTATAGCCCAAATCAAAGATCGTCAGCCCACAACGATACTTCCTTTTTAGATTTTGTAGCAGCTCCGGAAGAGCGCAGCGTCAAACAATTTATTTTGGAACAAGTAAATTCCGCGAATTTTACAAAACCCCAGTGGGCCCTGTTTTCGTATTTGGCCGACTATGTCGATAGCAGAGGATACTTGACCATAACCGAAGAAGAAATAACCGAAAAATTGCCCTTGCCGGCAGGCCTTTTTGACTTCTGCCTATGCCGTCTCCAAGAACTGGATCCTGCCGGTATAGGCGCGACGTCGCTCAAGGACTGTCTAAAATTGCAGCTACGTCGCAATCACAAGTTAACCCCGCTATTGGAAAAACTGATTGACCATCATCTTTCAGATATAGGAAAACAAAAACGCTCACAGATTTACCAATCTGTAAAGGGTCCCAAAACAAAGATCGATGCCGCCATAGCTCTCATCAAGAAATTAAATCCGGCACCACTTAGCGGCATCTTCGAAGCAGAAGCCTCCTATATTATTCCCGATGTCATCATTCAATTCACGGGCACCGACCACGAAGTCATTTTAAACGACTCCTGGTCAGCCTCTTATTCCATGAGCGATTACTACGTCCGGATGATGCGGACAACGACCGACGAAAGTGTAAAGGAATATTTCCAAACCAAATATACGCGCTGTCGCCTACTGTTTTATAATATTGAACGCCGCCGTAAAACGCTGCATGCCTTAACCGATGCCATTTGGAACTGTCAGCAAGACTATTTACAGAACCAAGGACCGCTGCAGCCGATGACGCTGTCAGATATTGCCAAAAAAGTAGGCCTTCATCCCTCTACCATCAGTCGTTCTATAAAAGACAAGTATCTACAAACGCCGCATAAAACCATTTCCTTCAAACATTTATTTCAGCGTCCTTTTCCTAAGACAAAAGAAACCATTTCGAAAGATGCCGTACAACAGTCTCTCGCTCGGCTGATTGAAAACGAAGACGTCAAACATCCGTACAGTGATGCCCAATTAACTGCACTGTTGACGGACCAGTTCGAATACTCCTTTTCAAGAAGATTAATTCAAAAATATCGAGAAATACTGCATATTTCTAACTCCTATTCTCGTCATCAATAGTCCATTTTTCATCTATCGACGTTGATTCTCTCAATACTATCAGCCTTGTTACTATAACCAAAAATTGTTATAATTATATCATGTCTGCATATTTATCATGTAAATTATAGAAGCCCCATTGGGACTCCTTTATTACCCATTTTAAAGGAGACAATAGTTATGACAACTACCGCTAAAATTTTTTCCACGCTCTCAGAGGCCCAGGAGCGTTTAAACGCAATTATAGAGCATTCCTTTGACGGTATATTCATTACTGATGCAAAAGCCAACGTACTCCGCATCAACCATGCCTATGAAATCATTACCGGATTAAAGCAAGAGGAAGTCATCGGGAAAAATATGGCCGACTTGGTCCGCGATAAATTAATATCTCAGTCCGGGTCGCTCCAGGTCATCAAAACCAAGCAGCCTGTTACCTTGCAACAATGTTTTCGTTCCGGAAAAGAAGCTCTAGTAACAAGCTCTCCCATTTTTGATAAAGACGGAAACTTTATCATGGTCGTGACCAATGTCCGAGATTTAACCGAAATTTACAATTTGAAAGCCGTTGTACAAGAAAAAACGGCCGCTATGGACCGTTTAGCTTTAGAGTTAGAGCATTTACAAACGACGGCAGAAGAAACTCACGAAATCATCGCAAAAGATGAAACGACCTTGGCCGCTATGCTACTGGCCAATCGCGTTGCTTCAATGGACACCTCGGTCATCCTATTTGGTGAAACCGGGGTCGGTAAAGAAGTCATGGCGCGATATATCTTCCAGCACAGCCTGCGATCAAAAGGAAGTTTCATAAAGGTGAATTGCGGCGCCATCCCGGAAAACCTCATTGAAAGCGAGTTATTCGGATATGAAGGCGGCGCTTTTACCGGTGCCAATAAAGGTGGTAAAATCGGCCTCTTCGAACTCGCCAATAATGGGACCTTATTTCTTGACGAAATCGGGGAACTCCCGAAAGATATGCAGGTAAAGCTGCTGCGTGCCCTACAGGAACAGGAAATCATGCGAGTAGGCGGCACAAAACCCATAACAATCGACGTCCGGATCATTGCCGCAACCAATCGAAATCTCGAAGAAATGGTAAAAAACGGAACATTCCGGGAAGACCTCTATTACCGACTCACCGTTTTTCCAATTTCGATCCCGCCATTACGAATGCGAAAAAAAGACATCGAGCCTTTAGCAAAATCTTTTTTAGAAAAGCTGAATCAAAGGTATCAAATGAAAAAGTATTTGACCCCTTTATCGATGCAGCTGCTCCATGAGTACGATTGGCCGGGAAACATTCGCGAACTAAAAAACATTGTCGAACGGGCCATCATCATCAGTTCTTCCGACGCCATACAACCAGAAGATCTCCACATTCACCCGGCCAGTAAACCCATCGTAATCATCAAAGAAAAGGAAGTTGAAAATAAACCGGCCGACTTTGCCGCACCGCCCATTCAATTTCCAATCAATTTAAAAGAGGTACTGGAAAAGATTGAATATAATTATATTCAAAATGCATATAAAATGTTCGGAAACGTCCGAACAGCGTCCAAAAACCTAGGATTAACGCCCTCAACCTTTGTTAGAAAACGAAAGCAATATGAGGCTCAACATTAGGAAAGGAGGTCTTCCCATGACAAAATCAATCGTAAAAAGAAAAGCGCTGACCATCTGTCCGATTCAAAAAGTTGAGGGCGGCTAATCATTAGTTAAAGCCCATTATTCCTTTGAATTTAATTTAGCCGAAATAAATTCCCACAACATCGTTACGTGAATCGTCATGGCGTTATAAGCCCCGGTTGCATCATGGCGGACAATGGCATCGACAAGACGGCGATGGTAAACGAGGGTATTATTATCCCTCAGGGCATCTTCCGTCGATACGATATTCTTTTTAACCGACGTATGAAGGATATAGGATAAATTACTCAGGACTCGATTCCCACTGGCCTCGGCAATCATCATATGAAGGGCAATATCTTCTTCTTCGTAATCTTGATTGGCTTGGATCAGTTTTTCGACCAGAGCGCACTGTTTCAATAATTCCTGACATTGTTCTTCCGTCGCGTGGAGGGCCGCTAATAGCGCTGTCTGGGGCTCAATCATTAAGCGAACGTCGAGCAGGTCGATGGCCAGGCGGTCATCATCATAGATAAAAGTCAGTCCCAGGGGATCCAGGGGAACGCCGCAGCGTTTGGCGATGAAGGTGCCCGAACCTTGACGTACTTCCAGGATGTTGCGGGCGCTTAATGCTCGAATCGCCTCCCGCAGAGTCGAACGACTGACATTCAAATTTTCCATCAACACCGGCTCCGTCGGCATTTTATCCCCGGGAAGCATTTGTCGCGACGTAATAAAATCGATGATATTGTTAGCCGTTTCTTCAATTTTAGATTTTGAGGACTTAGAATTAACCATATAAAACTCCTTACTGGCATGCAATCACTGATTAATATCTATAGGATAACAGATATATCAGACAAAAAACAGTAGAAACAGGAAAATCCATCAGACATTGTAAAAAAAGCTGCCTTAAGGCAGCTTTTTTTCTCATATGACCTTATTGCTGTAAGGTTTCAATATAATTGATAATTAAATCGGCGCCTTTTTCTAAGGTCATGCGGCTGGTGTTCATGGCCGCCGTATAATTAGCCGGATCTCCCCACAGATTCCCCGTATAATACGTATAGTATTGACCGCGCTTACGGTCTTCTTCTTTTAATTCCTGCAGCGACTTTCCATCATATACGCTTTTCCCGCGCTCGGTCCGATAGGCATCGTCGGCACAGATATAAAAGGAATAGGTATTGGGGAAATTTTTTAAAACGTAGTCTGCACACCGTCCCAAAATAATGCAGGACCCGTCTCTGGCCAATTGCCGGATGGCCTCGGATTCAGCCTCAAACATCTTATTATTTAAAGGCTTCTCGCCTTGCATGCCAAAGATATAGAAAGGCATAAATTTCAAGGAAAGGGGCGGGATTTCTTCTTCGAGCTGTTTTAAGTCCCCTTCCTTCATATCGTCGATACCAATTTTAGCAGCTGCGATATGAATCAATTGGCGGTCGTATAAGGGAATCCCCAATTTTTTTGCCAGAATCTGCGCCAGTTCTCTGCCTCCGCTCCCATATTGGCGGCTGATGGCAATCACCGTACCTGCGTTCATGGTCTCATCTCCTCCCGACTGCTATTTAAGGACATCCTTGTTGACGAGATACTTTGCCTTTTCGCCATTCAAAACCTTGGCAACGCCTCGTGCAGCCTTCGTTTTCAGATCGATTTCCGATTCTTCAGAATACCAGGCAATATGTGGCGTAATGATGACATTATCCAAGGTCAGCAAGGGGTTATCTTTTTCAATCGGTTCATGGACCGTAACATCCAACCCGGCATAGCCGATTTTTCCATCTTTCAAAGCCCGATACAACGCGGCTTCATCAATCAAAGGTCCGCGCGACGTATTGACGACGATGGCCGTCGGTTTCATCCAGGAAAGGGTTTCGTCATTTAACAGATTTTCCGTATCTTTCGTCAAGGGTACATGAACCGAAACGATATCCGACTGCATCAAAACATCCTTCAAAGGCAGGATTTCAACACCTTCCTTGGCTCCCGCTTCAGGAGAAACATAGGGATCGTAAGCCAAAATTTTCAAGCCAAAGGCCTTCATCTTTTGAGCAACCATTCTGGGAATACGACCAAATCCTAAAAGTCCCAAGGTCTGTCCGTTGAGGCGGTGAATCGGTTTGGCAATCTGATAATCCCAGCCCCCGTGACGAGTCTGATGATTCAATATGTTTAATTTCCGATGGCAGGCCATCATCAAAGTAATCGCCTGATTCGACACTTCATCCATACAAAAATCCGGTACATTGACAACCTGAATCCCCAAGTCCGTCGCAGCCTTAAGATCGACAGTATTGACGCCGACGCCATAGCGGCCGACGACCTTCAAGTTCGGTAGCGATTCCATGACTTTACGGGTAATCGGTGCATATTGATTGAGCAGGCCATCTGCGTCTTTGCAGTTTTCAATAATCGCGTCTTCCGTTTTAGACTGAGTCGGAACTAAGACGGCTCCGATTTTAGCGACTTCGTTTTTTTCGGGATCCAACGTTCCATAATCATAATCGGTTACATACACTTTAAATGCCATGATTTCAACACCCTTTCTTAAACTCTCATAGGATCAGATTCTGCTAAATCATATTTGCGCACCATCGGGTCAAAGGCTGCCAAAACCCAGAAATAGGCATTTTGACTGCCCGGGCAGCCGATCGTCGGATGATATCCGCAAGGCGCCTGGACCATCGTCCCCGAATAAACGGGATGGACGACCATGTCATCGACGTCGCCGCTGTTCTTATAACTGATATGGAAACCAAACTTAGGTTTCGGCATATCAAAGTAACAGTAGACTTCTTCTAAATATTTTTCATGCTGGTGCGGCGGCCAGCTCGTCCATGAACCGTCACCGCCCCAGGTGAGACCACAAATCAACCGTGACGCCTTATCGGTCGGAGCCAGGGTAAACATGACTTCCCGGCGGCACGGGCCTTCTCCATGAATCTGATGTATATCGCCGATGGGAAGGGATCGGTCGAACTTACGGACGAGAGGTTCACCGATTCCATCAAAAACAGCCCCGGCAATATAGAAAATACACTCTTCAAGGGCCGTGATTTGAATGGAATGCCGCGCCGGAATATAGAAAGAATCTAATTTTTCCAACTGCACCTTTCCCAGTATCTCTTGTTCGATTACGGCCCGACCTTGGATCAAGACAGCATGCAATTCCCGCTCATCATCCTTCAGATGATAGGAGGCCCCCTTAGGAAGGTTCAAGCGAAACATTTGGGCAACCCGGCAAGCTGCCGTATCCGGTGTAATAACCGAATGGAACCCCATCGAGTCCGGCGATTGAACACGCCAAGACATCATCTCATTCATATTCATTATAATCCCCTTTCCTTATAAAAACAGTGTCGTAAATACAGGGAATAGTACGACCGCAAAATAAACAGCTACATAGCCAATGAAGAAAGGAATTTCACCACTGACAATCTTGCCCATATCAAGCTTGGTTACAGATGCCGCTGCAAAGATATTGACGGCAACAGGCGGAGTCATCGTGCCGACGACATTGGCAATGCAAACAATCATGCCGAAGTGAATGATGTCGACCCCTACGACATGGGCCAATGGCCAAAGGATAGGCACTAAGAGGACGCAAATAGCGGTGCCTTCCAAAAAAGTACCGAATGCCAGCAGCAACAAGGCAACGAGAATACAGAACAACGTCGGATTGAGATTCAGGCTGCGGATAAAATCAACCATCTCACCGGAAATACCGGAATAAGCAAAAATCCAAGAGAAGGCCGTTGAAGTCGCGATGATAAATAAAATCATCGCCGACCCTTTTGCAGAATCCAGAAAAATGGGCCATAAGTCTTTGATTGTCATTTCTTTATATACGAAGAAGCTGACGATCAGGGACCAGACGACGGCAACTGAAGCCGATTCGGTCGGCGTCATAATGCCGGAATAAATCCCGCCTAAAATAATAGCCGGCAGCAGTAAGGCCGGAATGGCATGGATAAAAGACCCCCATACTTCTTTCAAGCTGACGCGCTTGGCATTTTTAGGCCACTTTTCTTTATGGGAATATACGAAACAGACGACCATCAAAATAGCCATGATGAGGATACCGATGCCAAGACCGGCTTTAAACATTTTGCTGATAGAGGCCCCGGTAATCGTGCCATAAACAATCATGATGATACTCGGCGGAATAACCGGCCCCAAACCACCGGACACGACCAGAAGACCGGCTACGCGTTCTTTGGGATACCCTAATTTAACCATATCAGCATAAAGCATGACGCCAATGGCTACGACCGTTGCCGGAGCTGACCCCGACAGGGCGGCAAAAAAGGCGCAGGCTAAAACCAATACAAAAGACATGCCGCCGCGGATATTACCAATAATGGAATTACAGAAATCTACGATACAGCTTGAAATACCGCCTTTCGTCATGATATTGCCGGCCAGTATAAAGAAGGCGATAGCCATAATAGACGTCGATTCAAGACCGCCAAAAATACGCTGAGGGATAATACCCGGCGTGACCATAAAATCAGGTGCCAAGAAAATCGTCACCATGACGGCTGCGCCTAAGGTAAACGAAATAGGTACGCCCATGGCCAAAAACAGAATCATCCCACCAAACAGTAAGGCTGTTACCATATTATTCTCCTCCCTTCACATCAGCGCCGGAGGCCCTGAGACGGGTAATCATTATAATAGCACTGACTCCCTGTACACAGGTAATGATGGCAAAGCTGATTACCAGTGCCAAATAAGGAATGGCCATCGGAACGTGTAAGGCTGCCGTTACCTGACCGGATTGGGCTTGTACGGCTGTCATATAACAGCTGTAGTACAGCACAACAGCGGAAAAAATCGTCGTGACGATTTTGGCAAGAATCTGTATCAAGGCCTTTGACAAGCCGCTGAAGCGGTTCACCACGGCAGTGACAGCAATCTGTGAACCATCACGAAGACCGGCTTCTGTTCCCAGCAAAACCATGTAAATCATAGCAAAGGTTGACAGTTCATCGAGCCACGGCAGAGACAGCTTGATAAAGTTACGATTGATGACCGATGAAAAAGAACAGATAACCATTACAGCAAAAGAAATGACGATAATCAAATTTTCAATAGATTGCAGCTTTTTCAATACTCCATTCATGATCACACCTCCGCCTACATGTATTTTGCATCTTCGATAGCTTTGTCAACAGCCTGCTGCCATACGGGATCGAAGGTAAATCCTTCCGCGGCTGCTTCTTTCTGATAAAGAGCCTTCAACTGATCCCGATCGATGTCGTGGAAGACGACGCCTTTTTCCTTCAGTTTTTCCGTTGCATCTGCATTGGCTTCGACTAAGAACTGCCGTTCTGCATCACAGCCTTCTTTGACCCCTTCCAAGAAGGGTTGGCGCAAATCTTCCGGAATGGCATTCCACGATTTATCAGACATGCACAGCAAAATATATACGAAGACATGATGTGTATTGGTGATATTCTTGGTAACTTCATAAAAACCATTGGTGTAGCAGCCGCTGACACCATTTTCACAAGCATCGATGGTGCCTTGCTGCAGTGCCGTAAACTGTTCCCCAAACGGCAAGGCAATCGGCATGGCCCCAAAAGATTTAAAGGCCGCCATATGATACCGATTCTGTATCGTCCGAATCTTTACGCCCTTGAAATCTTCCGGTTTTTCAATCGGTTTCACAGAAAATACGTCGCGGAACCCCGATTCCATATACCCGATAACATGGATTCCCATCCGTTCTTTCGCTTCCCGTTCAATCAGCTTACCGATATCTCCGTCTACAGCAGCATGGGCTTCTTTGCTGTTTTTCCAAAGATAGGCCTGATCCAGAATTGCCATTTCAGGAATCCAGTTGCTCAGGACCGAGTTTGCCGCAGTAGCAATATCCAAATCCCCATTCATAGCCAACTCTGTAGTCCCGCGCTCACCGCCTAAGGCAGCACCGGGAATGACATTAATCTGAATTCTGCCGCCCGTCTTATCATAGACCCGCTTTGAAACTTCTTTAGCCCCTTGGTAGTAACAAGTAGCTTCACCATCCGTCAGAGACATGCGAAGGACCAACGGCTTTTCCTTGGTATAAACCCGTGCTTCTTTTTGTCCCGCACATCCGCTCAAGGTCATAAGCATCAGACCGGTAATAAAAATACATAAAAACTTTCTCACAAGAACCCCTCCTTTTCGTCCGATGTTTCTCTCTGTGTTTTAATAATACATCGGATGAATATACGGCGTCAATATAAAGGTAGGATTCTTGCTATATTGTAATAGACGTTATTAACTTTATGATTTATCTGTATTTTTACCTATTTTTATTAAATATATCATTATATGTCTGAGAATCTAATCAAATGAAGCCATATTTTCACTTGAGTTTTCTGCGATTATCTTATAAAATAGAGTTACAAGCGCTGATAATTCATATGATGATTACATCATGTTTCAATTATTAACCAACATTTTCATCATATCATTTATAGGAGGAATATCTTATGTCTATCTTAAACGATTTCGCATTAACAGGAAAAACAGCTATTGTAACCGGCGGCGGTCGCGGGCTAGGCCGCGGTATGGCAGAAGGGTTAGCCGAAGCCGGCGCTACGGTATTGATCATCGGTTCGAGTTCCCGTGCCGAAAAAACGGCTGCCGAATGTCGGCAAAAAGGCCTTTCCATGCTGGCCTTACAAGGCAACTTACTCGATCAGGAACAGGTCCCAGTTATTTTCGAAAAGGCCCTGGCTGCCTTAGACGGCCGCATCGACATCCTGGTCAACAACGCCGGCATGCAGCGCCGTCACTTCTGTGAAGAATTCCCTCTCAGCGATTGGCATGACGTCCTGAACCTCAATTTAAACACGGTATTTCAACTGTGCCAGCTCGCCGGCCGCAAGATGCTGGCCCAAAAGTCCGGCAAGATCATCAACGTCGCCTCCATGCTGAGCTTCTTTGGCGGGTACACCGTCCCGGCTTATGCTGCCAGTAAAGGCGGTGTCGCCCAACTGACAAAAGCCCTGGCCAACGAATGGGCCGGTAAAGGGCTCAACATCAACGCCATCGCGCCGGGCTACATGGACACAGAAATGAACACCAAGCTGATTGAAGACGAAGTCCGTCAAAAGGAAATCTTAGACCGCATCCCGGCCAAACGCTGGGGCACCACCGATGATATGAAGGGCATTACGGTATTCCTGGCCAGTGCCGCTTCGAATTATTTAAACGGGGCCATCATCCCCGTCGACGGGGCTTATCTCGTCCGCTAGGGAGCCAAATCACCTGTCGATTCAGCCTTTATTTACAATACTAAATACGTTCGTCCTATGATTATTTTCCTCATCGGATGCCGCCAAATCCCTCCTTGACATAATTTGACATATGTCAGCTATCTAACTATAATAAATAGCGTAAAGGAGGGATTTTATGCCGAGACCACCGCGGTGCCGACGTGTTTGTTCACTGCCCGTTTCATCAGCCTTCGGACCGGTTGACCGACGTCAGTCGGACGATACGGTTGCCATGGGAATCGATGAATATGAAGTCATCCGACTCATCGACTGGGTCGGACTGACGCAGGAAGAGTGTGCAGCTCAGATCAATGTAGCTCGCACGACGGTGACCGGTATTTATAATTCAGCCCGCCACAAACTGGCCGACGCCCTCATTCATGGCAAAGACCTCGTCATCGAAGGCGGCCATATTCAAGTTTGTGAACGTTCCGGCTCGTGCCATCACGACTGCTGCCGTGCCGGAAAGAAAAGTTCAAAGGAGAATGATCCCAATGAGTGAAAATTGTACACACGACTGTTCCAGCTGCGGCAGCTCCTGCGCACAGCGCAACCAGCCTCAGAGCCTCCAGGCAGCGCCTCACGAAGGTTCTCACATCAAGCACGTCATTGCCGTCGTCAGCGGCAAAGGCGGCGTAGGTAAATCCTTGGTTACGTCCCTGATGGCTGTAGAAATGCAGCGCCGCGGCTTTAAAACTGCTATCCTCGACGCCGATATCACCGGCCCGTCTATCCCGAAAGTCTTCGGCTTGACCGGTCATGCCACGGGCAACGATGACGGCATCAACCCCGTTACGACCAAGACCGGTATCAAAGTCATGTCCATGAACCTGCTGTTGGAAGATGTCGCGGCTCCGGTCGTATGGCGCGGACCGGTCATTTCCGGCGCCGTTAAACAGTTCTGGACCGACGTCATCTGGGGCGACATCGACTACATGTTCGTCGACATGCCGCCGGGAACAGGAGATGTCCCCTTGACAGTCTTCCAGTCCTTACCCGTCGACGGCATCTTAGTCATCACGTCTCCTCAGGAACTCGTTTCCATGATCGTTGAAAAGGCCTTGAACATGTCGGAAATGATGCACGTTCCCGTCTTGGGCCTGATTGAAAACATGAGCTACTTCAAATGTCCCAGCTGCCAGGAAAAACACGAAATCTTCGGACACAGCCATGTCGAAGAATCGGCGCAGAAATATTCGATTCCTCATACGGCAAAACTGCCCATCGATCCGGAATTCGCAGCTCACTGCGATAAGGGCGATATCGAAGGTTATCCGGCCAGCTTCTTATCGGATACCGCTGCCTACCTCGACAGCGTTCTCGGTCAGTAAGCAAAAAAATGCTGCCGCAATATGAATTGCGGCAGCATTTTTTATGAAACGGCGGTGTAACCGAGCAAGATAAGCCTTGCTATCGTAGTCCGTTTTTATTTTGCGTTTTTCGTAGCGTCGACGCCAAGGGCACGCATGATACCGAAGAATACTTCCGTATTGTCCATGACACCTTTGAAGTATTCGGAACCCGGGCCTTCTGCATTCAACGGTACATCATCGGCTGCGTGAGTTTCATCACCAATGGTAGCAGGGATGTTGGCCGGAACGAGTTCCATGGGATCGCCTGCGTGGTGACGAGCCGGATTGCCTTTAGCAACGACGGTCGAAACCTGATGGTATTCGGTCTTATCGCCGGCAACCTGAGCTTCCTGCTTGGTAACCGTCTGGGAAATCGTCGGATAGGTCGGTTTCTGCTGGAAGTGGTAGTTTTCATAATATTCCGGATGGTTAGCATACTGAACAGCCAAGGTTACATCGGGATCCGGATTATCGGGGAAACCGTCGTGGTCGGCATCCTTGAAGGTCGGGAAGATGGAATCGGCATAGGTGCGGACAGCTTCAATGCCCTTCTTGCCGTCGTGTTCATGGTAGGTACCGGTAATGGAAGCACCGTGAGCATGGTCAGCAACGACGATGATCAAGGTATTATCGCCGTGTTCCTTATTCCATTTCTGAGCATATTCGATAGCCTTATCGAATTCGATCGTATCGTACGTAGCACGCTGCCAATCCATGGCATGGAGCTGTTTATCGATGGATGCGCCTTCGATCATAGCGAAGAAGCCCTTCGGATTCTTGCTGAGGATATCCAAGGATTTTTTCGTCATGTTGATGAGGTTCGGCTGATCCGTATATTTACCTAATACTTCAGGATTCTTGAGCATTTCACGATCGATATAAACGTTCATCGTGCTCGGATGGAAGAGGCCCAAGAGCGGTTTATTACTGTCGGCAGCCATCATTTCCTTCGAGTTCGTAACGAAGGTGTAGCCTTTATTTTTGAATTCCTGGATGACGTTTTCATTGTCATGGCGTTTGGAACCTTTTTCCGTCTGCGGAATGTAACGGCTGGAACCGCCGCCCATGATGACGTCCGGACGATGATAGTCTTCCAAGTACTGAGAAGCTAATAAATCCTGGTTAGCACGACGGCGCGTATGACCAATCATAGCGGCCGGCGTAGCATCTGTAGATTCAGCCTGAGTGATGACACCGATGGACATGCCGCGCGTACGCTTCAGGATTTCGGCAACGTTTTCAACGCGGGGATCATCCATAGGATCCTTTGTCGAGTCTTCATAAACGCCCATGGCGTTGACGACCGATTTATGACCCGTAGCATAAGCCGATGCCGAGTTAGCGCTGTCCGTCGTCAAGGAATCGTATCCGCTGGTCGTGATCAGTGCGTTATGGGGCATTTTTTCCATAGCCAAGAGATCGTTGTATTTCCCGTTGGTCAGGCCTTTGGAAATGATACGAGCCATTTCTCTAGCCTGCAGGGACATGCCGTCACCGACGAAGAGGATGACGTTTTTAGCCTGTTTCTGAGCTTTTTCCTGAACAACCGTATAGCGTGCATCGGCAGAATTGGTGCCGTCAGCATCGGTAGCCGAAACACGGACCGTATATTTACCGGTCTTCGGGAAATTTACCTGGTTGACACGATAAGAAACAACACCGTTGCCCAAATCTTTTCCTTCTACTTTCTGTCCGAAAAATTGATTGGCATTCTGACCATTAATCGTAATATCGACGTTCTTCAAGTCTTTCGCGTTAGAAACTTCAACATCAAAGTCGAATTTAGCACCTGCCAAGAATTTAGCCGTATCTACCGGTAAAATCCGGACATCGGCTGCCTGTACGCCCGGGACGACGCCCAACAGGGAACCACAAGCTACCATAGAAAGAATTGCTCTTTTTAACCATTGTCGTTTCATATCATGACCTCCTAAAAGACTACATTGATAAGAACAGTATAGGGGCCTTTTACATAGAAATTGTCAAATCCATGTATAATATTTGTATAAGTTAACTTTCTTTCGTAAAAAGGATGTGAACTATAATGATGTACAGTTGCTTCGATGTCGGCGGAACGGCAATCAAATTCGGCCTTATCGATGAAGAAGGCCGCTTCCACAAAAGAGGCCTCATCCCTTCCGGAGACGGCCCGGCCATCGTCGCTGCGGTCCGAAACCTTGTCCGACAGCAGCAGAAAGAAGTATCTCTTGCCGGCATCGCCCTGTCGACGGCAGGCATTGTAAACACCGAATCCGGCACGGTAGAGCACGCCCTCTCCATCCCCGGCTATACGGGAACGCAGTGGAAAACGATGTTAGAGGAAGAATTTAAACTCACGGTCAGCGTCGAAAACGATACCAACTGCGCCGCCCTTGGCGAATATTGGCTCGGAGCCGGAAAGGACGTCTCGTCTTTCTTTGCCGTAACCGTCGGCACCAGCATCGGCGGAGCCATCATCGAAGAAGGTCGGGTACTCCACGGCGCCACTCATGCTGCCGGAGAAATCGCCTATATGAGCCTCCCGACAGGCCGGTTCCACGACGTCGCCTCGGCGTCCTTTCTCTGCCGTGAAATCGCCAGCAAAAAAGGCATTCCTCCCAACGAAATGGACGGCTACCGGGCCTTCCAACTGATTGAAAGCGACGATGCTCAGGCCCTTCGCTGTTTTCATATCTTCTGTCAGAATCTGGCCGACGGCCTCACCAATATCATCAGTCTCTTCAATCCCGAACGAATCATCCTCGGCGGCGGCATCATGAACCGGGAATCCATCATCCGCCAGCCCCTTGAAGAGGCCCTGTCAGACCGTCTGCCGGAACGGATGCTTCCCCCAAAAGGCCTCGCCTTTGCAAGACTCCAAAACGACGCCGGCTTGTTAGGCGCTCTATATGTATTGAAAAATAAAAAATCAGCGCTCGGATAGATTCTTTCCGACAACAAAGAAGGTCAAGGGAACAAAGCACCTTGGCCTTCTTTTCATTACATATAATAGATTTTATTGTATCGGTTCGTTATAAACCAATTCACCGGCGACGACCGTCGATTTTACATGGAAGTCGTTGCTGTCCAAGACGACGATATCGGCCTGTTTGCCTGCTTCCAGAGAGCCGATCCGATCGTACACCCCGAGGGCTTTCGCCGGGTTGATGGTAGCCATAGCTACGACATCGGGAAGGGATGCCCCCGAATTGATAAGGAAATGGAGGACAACTTCGTTCATGGGGGCCACACTAGCAGCCAAAGTCCCGTCAGCCAATCGGGCTTCACCATTCTTTACAAAGACCTTCTGGCCGCCAAGACTCGATTCGCCGTCGCCTTGGAGACAGGCCCGCATCGAATCGGTGACCAAGATGAGTCCGTCGCGGGCTTTTATCTGATAGGCCAACTTCTGTGCCGCCGGGTGAACATGGAGGTCATCACAAATCAATTCACAGCAGGCGTTTTTATGGAGAAGAGCCGCTCCGACAAGGCCCGGTTCGCGGTGGCGGAAGGGCGTCATGGCATTATACAGATGGGTGACATGGCAGTCGCCGAGGGTGTCCATACAATCCATAGCCTGTTCAAAAGAAGCCCCCGAATGGCCGAGAGATACGACGATGCCCCGATCCTTACAAGCCTTTAAAAATTGCTTATTCTTTAACTGTTCCGGAGCCAAGGTAATGATTTTAATGATGTCCCCATAGGGTTCCAACCAGGAAAAATCCGGATCCTGTATACAGTCTTCGGACTGGGACCCCTTATAGAGGGGGCTTACAAAAGGGCCTTCCAGATGAGCGCCGAGGACCTGCGCCCCGCCGGTGTAATTTTCTTTTGCAGCTTTAATCCGTTTCAAAGCAGTTTCAATGACACCTTGTTCCATGGTCATCGTCGTCGCTGCAAAGGACGTAACGCCCGTCGCCGGCAGGGCCTGCTGAATCGTCGGCAAAGCCTGATCGTCGTCATCCATGACGTCGGCACCGGCACAGCCGTGAATATGTTCATTAATAAAGCCGGGGACGACAAAACCGCCGTTGGCATCGATGAATTCCGAGCACATGCCGGCTCTGAACTGCTTACGCGGAACGATGCGCCATATATCCTTTTCATACAGAATAACATGTCCGTTGACAATTTCATTCGGCAGGACAATCAGTCCGTCGAAAATTGCTTTCATAATAAATTCCTCCTAAAATCGTATTCACTATTTCCAGTATACCACAAACGTAAAATCTGTGGAAATTGTGGATATGTAAAGTGGATAACTTGTGAATAGGTCCGTAAATGGCGTTTTTATGCTTTGTCCTCCTGTGGATATCTTTCCACAATCTATCCACATATTGTGTGTAAATCTCCGAATCAACTTATCCACATTTCTACAGGAATTATACACATCACTTTGTTCATTTGTTCTCCCACGTACAATCGCTCAACCATGCCGTTATCGTTGTGTTTCCTCTGGGGATATATATTTATCCGCGCGACTTATCCACATTTCCCAACATCACTTGATATAAGTATCCACTGAAAAAAATCAGCGCAACTATGCGGATTCCAAAAAAATATCCACATTTCTGTCACTGTTGTACACAGAAAATGTGGATACATTGTGAATGCTTTTAAAGCTGTCTTATTCGACGGGACGGCTCCAATCGATGTGGACACCTGTCGCCCGCCACATATAACACATGGCCAATTTCAACGTTTCCAAGCTCGACGTCGGAACGGCACTGATGGTTTTATACTGCGAAAGGTCCGTATACTGATGCAGGACCCGCTCGGTCGTCAAATACTCCCGGGCGCGTTCGTTGACAGCTTCATCATTCAGATGAACGCCCAGCTCCTTCGTTTCCGTATTATACTCGATATACCCGTTGTTATTGTCACCGGTATGGGCGACGACTTTAAAAATTGCCATGGCTAAAACTCCTTTTTTACGTATCCTTCTCATGGGACATTTCCCACAAAAACCCTTTCATAATGGCCGTACGACCGAATCGCTGCTGCAGTTTATCGATGGCCTCGATGACTTTCTCCTTCGTTTCCTCGTCTTCGGAAAATAAATCGCCCTGGACTTGATACGGCTGAAGCTGGCTGACGGTGAGACCCAGCAGTCGGATTGGCTCATGTCCTTTATCCTTATTATACAATCTTTTTGCCGAAAAATATAATTGTTCTTCCGACGCCGTCCCCATATCGCTAAGAGTCAGCGACCGGGTAACGGTCTTAAAGGACGCATAGCGGATCTTGATCGTAATCGTCCGTCCCATGAGCCGGCTCTGACGCAGCCGCCAGGCCACTTCATTGGCTAAGAGGCGGAACTGTTCATCGACTTCAGAAGGCAGGGTCAAATCACGGCTGTACGTATGCTCATTTCCAACCGACTGAGGCCGCCGCCGTACCTCCAAAGGTCGCTTATCCTGACCGAGAGATAATCGGTAAATGCGCTCGGCCTGATTGCCTAAGAGGGGTTTTAAGGCCTCCGGGCTGGACGCCGAAATATCGCCGATCCTATGGTATCCGCCCTTCTTTAAAGCTTCTTCCGTCACCTTGCCGACGCCCCATAATCGACTGATCGGCAGCGGCGCCAATACCGCTTGTTCCGTCCCATAGGGAATCCAAACTAAGCCATCCGGTTTTCTTAAATCCGAAGCCAGTTTCGCTAAAAATTTATTGGGCGCAATCCCTGCCGAGGCGACGAGGCCCGTCGTCCGAAAAATCTCGTCTTTGACGGCTTTTCCGATATCGACGATATTGGGATAGTGGCGTTCCATGCCGGATACGTCCAAAAAAGCTTCATCCAGAGCCAAGGGTTCGATATAGGGAGAATAGTGAGATAAAATCAAGCGGATCTGATGCGACACCCGTCGATAGGCCGCCATCCGTACCGGTAAAAAGACGCCGTTCGGGCAGCGTCTCCGTGCCGCCTTCATGCTCATGGCCGAATGGATGCCATAGCGCCGCGCTTCATAGGATGCAGTTGCTACGACGCCGCGGTCCATAAGGCCGCCGACAACGACGGGCAGTCCCTTCAAGGCCGGATTGTCTCTTTGTTCAATAGACGCGTAAAACGCATCCATATCGACGTGCATAATCCATCGCGTTGCCATAAGCTCCCTCCTTTATACTCTCTATTATGATACACGAGAGACATCTTGTAAATACGGCGCTTCCCGGTACGGCTCGGCCGCAAGACTTTGGGACCGGTGCCGGAAATCAAATTTTCTGTAAAAATGGCGTCATTACGCTAATTAACGAGACTGCACATCATTGGATTTTCAATCCGTAATATGGTAAACTATAAGAATACTAAAGAGAGGTGAAATAGTATATTATGGATTTATTCCAATTGACATACTTCATCGAAGTCGCTCACAAAAAAAGCTTCACAAAGGCTTCAAAATCCCTGCACATCAGCCAGCCGTCTATCAGCAAGGGCATCAAGGCCCTGGAAGAACATTGGGGTGTGCAATTATTTGACCGCAAGGGTAAAAATGTAGAGCTGACGGAAACGGGTTCCTATTTGCTTCCTAAAATCGAAGAACTCATCAAGGGCTTTACCCAGTTGAATGAAGAAATGGAATCGCCGCAGCTCCTCAATTCCGGCAAGTTGTCCGTCGGGGTCCCGCCCATGATCGGGTCGTCTGTCATCGCGCCGTTTATCGCTCATTTCATCAATACCTATCCCAAAATCGAATTGGAAATGAAGGAAGTCGGCTCCCAAGACGTCGTCTCAGCCATCGACGATGGGCTCATCCAGGTCGGCTTCGTCGCCCTGCCGATTACGACGGAAATCCCTTATGAATTCTTCATTTTCCATGAAGAGCCTCTCGACGTCGTCCTCTGGCCGGATCATCCCCTGGCCTCCCGTCCGTCCCTGACCTTATCCGATATCAAAGACGAAACCTTCGTCTTCTATCCCAATGGATTTTCGCTGAATCCCTATCTGCGCTCGGCGTTTCAGGAAATCATGGCCCATCCGAAAATCGTCTGCCGTTCCAGCAACTGGGACTTCCTGGCCCAGATGGTATCGGGCAAACTGGGCATTTCCCTCATGCCGCACACCATTTGTCAGCGCATTTCGCCGGATCTTGCTGTATCCGTTCCCTTGGTCAAACCACACCTGTACTGGACGCTGGCCCTCATTTGGAAAAGCAAGGGATACCTCTCCCATCCGTCCCGGACCTGGGTCCAGTCCTTTAAAGAGTATTTCAAAGATGCCAGTACGATGATTCAAAATGAAGCTGCCGACCAGCCTTTCCTGTCGGACACGCCTAGTGAAGACTAAGCTGTCTGCCGTAAATATCAATAAAGAAAGCATTGCCTGCGGGCAATGCTTTCTTTATGCCCAAAAGACTTACATCAAGTGGTGTTTTAAGGCATAATCTACAAGCTCTGACTTCGTCTTACAATTGAGCTTTTGCATAAGCCTCGTTTTATACGTCGACACGGTCTTTACCGAAAGGTGCAGCGTATCCCCGATAGACGACAGCGAATGGCCGTGTACTAAGGCAACGAGGACTTCCTGCTCCCGTTCCGACAAGGTCGGCATATCTTTTTTCTCTGCTAAGACACCGTTAAGGAGACTCCGGGCTTCGCGTTCACTTAGATAACGCTCGCCGGAAGCGACGGCACGAAGGCCTTTAAAGAGCTCTGCATCAAGGGTATCTTTGCACAAGTACCCGTCAGCACCGAGCTGCATCAATTCAGTCACGTACTCCTGCTCGCTGTACATGGTAAGGACCAGGACCTTCACTGCATAATGGCGGCGACGGATTTCCCGTAAACAGTCGATGCCGTTCATGACCGGCATCGATAGATCAAGAAGGACGACATCGACGTCTGTCTCTTCCAGTATATCGAGGACTTCTTGTCCGTTAGAGGCCTCGGCAACGACCTTGCAGTCGTCCTGCGAAGCTAACAATAATTTGAGGCCCGTCCGCAAAATGCGGTGGTCATCAGCCAATAGTATGTTCATCTTCTATCTCCTCACTCAGATGTAACGGCAGCATTATGGTCAGGGTCGTTCCCTTCCCCGGTCGGCCGTCGATATAAAAAGTGCCATTCAACACGTCAGTCCGTTCCTGCATGCTGACCAGCCCTAAATGATTATCAAGCCGTGCCTGCTCAGCCCGGGCGGCACTGAAACCGACGCCGTCATCGGCAATACGTAAAGACAAGGACGACGGCAGAATGTTCAGTTCAATCGTCACTGTATGAGCTTGGGCATGGCGAGCGATGTTGGTCAGCCCTTCCTGCACCATGCGGTAACAAAATAAAGCAACTGGCCGCGACACTTTAGCAATATCGCCGTCATGACAGAAAGACACGGAAAGATTCGGCTGGGTCTGCCGATACGTATCGAGATATTTTTCAATGGCTACGATGAGGCCTAAATCGTCGAGGAGCGGCGGATGGAGGTTGACCGCCAAATGGCGCAGGCTTTCCAGAGTCTCTCTCGTCAATTCACGGACACCGGTCACCAATTCCCGCACGTCGGGACTTTCAGTCCGGTCCTGAATGAGCCGCAGGTAGGCTAAGATCGATACCATAGACTGACTCGTTTCATCGTGGAGCTCTCGTGAAATACGGCGCCGTTCATCTTCACGAGCCGAAAACAGCTGATCGATGAGCCAAACTCGATTCTTCTCCTTTTCCCGAAGGGCCGTCAAAAGTTTCGAGTTTTCCCGATCCTTGACCGACAGACGGTTGCTCATGACATTGAAAGCCTTAGCCAACTGACCGACATCGTCTTTCGTTTCGACGGAAACGCGAACATTGTAATTCCCGCGGCCGATTTGACGAATGGCTTTCGCCAAAGCTTGAACGGGGCGCAGAAAAGCCCGGGCATATCGCGTAGCCAAAGCAGAGGCCACCAGACAGATTGCCAGGATAATCAGCATCGTCTCGACAAAGCGCTTCCACATGAGCTGCATCATGGGCCGCTCGGACAGACCGACTCGAAAATATCCGACTAAACCGCCGTCGATGGGAACGAGAATTTCTCGGATATAGCCTTCGGTGCTGTCAAAAGTCACTGCCTGCCCGACGCCTTCCATAGTCATATCCCGCCGTTCCGGAAGGCCCTTCGGCAGTCCGTCCGTAAAAGTACTGGCCAGAATACGTCCGTCCGGATAGGTCACCAGAATGTAGCGGACCTGGTCGTTCGTCTTTTGAGCATGGAGCAGCTGCTCGGTCATATCAAAACGGTCGTCGACGAGGATGTCATTGCTGACGACCTGTCCGATGGACACGGCCAGTTCCTTCCCGGATGCCTCGAGTTCATGGCTCATGTACTCACTCGTCGAATAGAGGAACAGCGACGCCGTCAGCAGTCCGCAGATAAAAATCGTGCCGACGATGAGGGCATTAAATTTTACGTATAACGTGTAGTTTCTCATCTTACGTTCCTGCCAATCGTTTTTGTGCCTGATACTGCTGTTTGAACGCTTCATAGGCCTCAGAATCCGGCGGAATAAACCGGTCGATGACGATGTTCTTCATGGCCTTGGCTAAATCCGCATCTTCATGCATCGTATAAAAGATATGGCGGAGCTCTTCTTTTTCCGCCGGATCCAAATCACTGCGGACGACGATCGGTCCGGTCGGCGCTTCCGGCAAGGCGTCAATGATGCGTACTTCCTTGGAAAGGGCCGGATTGGTATCCGCCATGAGCTCATAAATTTGGCTGTCGATACCGGCTGCATCGGCCAGATGATTGGCAACAGACCACAGTGATTTGTCATGACCATGGGTATAGAAAAAGCGGTTGAAAAAGATTTCCGGCGTCGTTCCATCTCGGGCCAGCAAAAATTTAATGGCCAAACAGCCTGAATAGCTCAAAGGGTCCGTAAAAGCAAAAACCTTGCCCCGAAGCTGACTAAAATCATGGATATCGCTGTCAGCCGCCGTGATGATATACGTTTGGTAATGGGACGTGCCATTGGTCTCGGTCATCGCCAACAGTTCGATTGGAACCTGCCCCTGATAGGCAGCATAAGCGCCTGTCGAGGAAAAGGCAATATCGGCGTCGCCGTTGGCCAAGAGGGCATTCAGTTCCTCATAGGTCCGGCGCTGGATGAGAACAGCCGGCCGCTGCTGCTTTTGAGCAATATAAGTAACGATCTGCTGATACACCTGCCTCGTTTCCCTCGGCGACATGACCGACGCAAAGGCGATGCGAAGCGGTTTTACACCGGACTGCTCTACAGCCGGGCGAGTGCCCTCAGGCTGCGTAAAGTCGATATAGCCCTGAGGATGGGCGCAGGCCGCACTGAAAAGACAGGCTAAGGTCAGCAGCATCATAGAAATAACCCGTTTCATAATGCCTCCCCTGCATACAATTTATATCATTTATTATACCCTGAATCGGCCCGGCTGAGTAGGGTTTTACAATCTGCCGCAAGGCTATGCGAAAAAAAGGCGCTGTCCCCTGGGACAACGCCTTCATCATTAGTCTTCTTTCGGTTTTGCATTCCAAACGAGGAGAGCCAGCAGCGTCGAGACGACGGCTGCACCGACCCAAAATTCCGTAGCCAGTCCGAAGTCATAGACTTTAACGCCATTGACGACGGTGATGGTCATGAGTTTCCCCGTAATGAATTCCTGCAGGGCCGCGCCGGCATAGCTGAGGAGACCGATCATCCCCATAGCCGCACCGGTAACGCGTTTGGGCACGATATCGACAGCCATGAGACCGCCCATGTAGCAAACCAAAGCCCCCATGGTGAAGCCGTAGAAGGTCATGCACAGCATATCCATAGTAAAGGACTGCGGTGCCCAGAGGAAGCCTGCAATGGACAGGGAATAGAAGATCCCATATAACAAGGCCGGCATATTGCGCTTGTGATTGAAGAACTTGTCTGAAATAACACCGCACAAGAGCGCCCCGAAGATACCGGCCACCTGCATATAAGCCATGACGCCGGCAGCCCCCATCATATCATAGCCCTTCTGCGACGTCAGATAAACGACGCCCCAGCTTTCAATGGCATAGCGGGCAATATAGACACAGAGTGAGGAAAGACCGAGAATCCAAACGGCAGGATTCTTGACGACGGCATTCCACTGCATGGTGCCGACTGATTTTTCTTTTTCCGCATCGATCTGTTCCTGCGTCTTTTCTCCGTAATAGACGGCGCCGTTCGGCAGTCCCTGCGTTTCCGGACGGTCGCTCATACCGAAGTAAATGAAGGCCGTCCCAATAAGGGAGATGATGCCGGCCGCAATGAAGCCCATAGACCAGTTGTACATGGAAACGATGGCAGCAATGGCAAAGTAAGCGAAAGATGAGCCTAGGTTGTGACTCGTAAACCAGATGCCATACAAGGTTCCGCGCTGTTTATTGCTGAACCACTGATTCAGGGAGACAATGGACGGACCGGCACCATAAGACTGGAACCAGCCATTAAGACCCCACAAGACGGCTAAGGGAACGAAGGAATTGACAAGCCCCATGCCGACCATAGTGAGTGAAGAAATGAACAAGCCAAAGGAAAAGAATCGCTTGTTATTCATGCGGTCTGCCAGGAAACTGTTGGTAAATTTCCCAAGACCGTAGGTTACGAAGAATACCGAGCCGATGATCCCGATTTCCGTCGGCGTAACGATCCCCGATGCCAGAAGCGGCTTCTTAATAACCGAATAACTCTGGCGGATGATGTAATAAAAAGCATATCCGATTGTGATGGAAGCAAATACGCGCCAACGCATGGCGTTAAACTTTTTCTTGATGGCCTCGCCATCCGTCATTGGTACGGCGTCCGGTGCCGTTCTGAAAAAGTTCCAGATTAAATTGAGCATAAAAAAAACTCCTTCCGTTGCATGAATCCGAATAATGATAAATCCGTATGGTACGGCTTTATTATAATAAACAAATTCTAACAACGGTAGCAGAAAAATTCTGATTTTTCTGTAGGAGTTTTTCTTACACTACATGATGCGCTTCGCGCCTACGTATCGGGCAGACCAGTAACTGCTGTCCATATCAGATACGCTGACTCCGTCACTGGCAGCATTGATAAACTGATGGTTGCCGATATAGATTCCGACGTGAGAAATTCCGGCCTCATAGGTCGAGAAGAAGACCAAGTCACCGGGTTCTAAATTGGCCATGGATACCGATTCACCGACGTCATACTGCTCATCCGCGGCCCGGGGCAGGTCGATACCGGCTGCCGAATAGACATAGCGCGTAAAGCCGGAGCAGTCGAAGCCCGACGGCGTCGAGCCGCCAAAGACGTAAGGAACGCCGATATACTGATTGGCAATGTCGAGAATATGGGTTGCTTCCGAACTGGCAATACGGGGTACACCGTTATAGCCGCCGTTGCCGAAACGGCGTATGGGACCTGTCGGAAGCTGCTGCCCCGTCAAGGCATAAAAGGTCGACGGACCGACGATACCGTCCGTTTCAAGTCCATGGTCGCCTTGATAAGAACGGACAGCCCGTTCTGTGCCGGCGCCAAAAATACCGTCTACATCGACATTGTATCCGGCATTTACCAGAGCCTGTTGAATAAGGAGGATTTCATTGTCTGCCGTCGCCTTGGTAACAAAGGCTGAAGCGACAGCATCATTTTCCGGCATAGATGAACCGGTGAGCGCTGCATACGTCG
Organism: Megasphaera massiliensis; assembly: GCF_000455225.1. Classification (GTDB taxonomy): domain Bacteria; phylum Bacillota; class Negativicutes; order Veillonellales; family Megasphaeraceae; genus Megasphaera; species Megasphaera massiliensis. The sequence continues at coordinate 36,632 of NZ_HF954559.1, read as the reverse complement.
CAGCTCCGACGATTCCATCGGAATCCAGGCCCTGGTCCTCCTGGAACTTCCGGACAGCAGCCTGCGTCGAGACCCCGTAATCACCGTCAGCAGCGACGGCATAGCCTCTACTGGACAGTGCCTGCTGGATGGTGACAATCTGGTCGCCTCGGTCACCGGGATGGAAGGTGGCGCCGACGACCGATACGGAAGTCAGGACGCAGAATCCCAGTGCGGCTGCTATTTTCTTTGTCGTATTCATCGAATACCCCTTTCTCCGCTTTGTAAAATATACGTTTATTATACCAGTTTTTTCTCTTTTTTAGTAGATTTCAGGTTAATCTTTATCGTGAATACGAAAAAAAGACTTCACAACCGAGTTGTGAAGTCTCTTAAGGATCGAAGGTGAATTAGAACTTACCGGCCTTGGCAGCGCCTTCAACAGCAACAGCAACGGCGACGGAAGCACCGACCATGGGGTTGTTGCCCATGCCCAGGAAGCCCATCATTTCAACGTGAGCCGGAACCGACGAAGAACCGGCGAACTGAGCGTCACTGTGCATACGGCCCATGGTATCGGTCATGCCGTACGAAGCAGGGCCTGCACCCATGTTGTCCGGATGGAGGGTACGGCCTGTACCACCGCCGGAAGCAACGGAGAAGTATTTTTTACCCATTTCGATACATTCTTTTTTGTAAGTACCGGCAACGGGATGCTGGAAACGGGTCGGGTTGGTCGAGTTGCCCGTAATGGAAACGTCAACGCCTTCGTGGTGCATAATGGAAACGCCTTCGCGGACGTCGTCAGCCCCGAAGCAGCGGACATTAGCCCGTTCACTCTTGGAATACGGTACTTCACGAACGATGTTCAATTCGCCGGTCTTGTAGTCGAACTGGGTCTGAACATAGGTGAAGCCGTTGATGCGGGAAATGATCTGCGCTGCATCTTTGCCAAGACCGTTCAAGATAACGCGAAGGGGTACCTTGCGGGCTTTATTGGCGTTGCGGACGATACCGATAGCGCCTTCAGCAGCGGCAAAGGATTCATGGCCGGCGAGGAAGCAGAAACACTTCGTTTCATCCTGAAGGAGCATGGCAGCCAGGTTGCCGTGGCCGCGGCCGACTTTACGGTCTTCCGCAACCGAGCCGGGGATACAGAAGGACTGGAGACCGATACCGATAGCTTTGGCAGCTTCTACAGCCGTCCGCGCATTGGTTTTAATGGCAATAGCGGCACCGACGGTGTAAGCCCAGCCGGCGTTTTCAAAGGCAATAGGCTGTACGTCTTTGACGATTTTATAAGGATCCAAACCGGCAGCTGCACAGATATCGCGGCATTCTTCAACACTGCCGATACCGTATTCTTTCAGTACGCCGAGGATTTTATCGATTCTTCTGTCGTAGCTTTCAAATAATTCCATTGTTTTGCCCTCCTATTGCTGTCTCGGATCGATGTACGAAGCTGCTTCTTCAAAGCGGCCATAATGACCTTTAGCATCTTCCATAGCTTTAGCCGGTTCAATGCCTTTTTTAATGGCTTCCATCATTTTTCCGAGGTGGATGAATTCATAGCCGATGACCTGATTTTCTTCATCAAGGGCCATGCGGGTGACATAGCCTTCGGTCATTTCGAGGTAACGAGTGCCTTTCGCTTTCGTACCGAACATGGTGCCGGTCTGGCTGCGAAGGCCTTTGCCGAGGTCATCGAGGCTGGCGCCAATCGGGAGACCGCCTTCAGAAAATGCCGTCTGTGTGCGGCCGTATACGATCTGGAGGAAAAGCTGGCGCATAGCTACGTTAATAGCGTCACATACTAAGTCCGTATTAAGGGCTTCGAGAAGGGTCTTGCCCGGGAGGATTTCCGAAGCCATGGCTGCAGAATGAGTCATGCCGGAACAGCCGATCGTTTCGACGAGGGCTTCTTCGATAATGCCGTCTTTGACATTGAGGGTCAGCTTACAGGCACCCTGCTGAGGGGCACACCAGCCTACACCGTGTGTCAAACCGCTGACATCTTTAATTTCCTTTACTTGTACCCATTCGCCTTCTTCCGGAATCGGTGCTGGTCCATGATATGCTCCCTTTGTGACAGGACACATATTCTTAACTTCTGTTGAATACAACATGTTCTCTTCACCCTTTCAAAATCTATGAAATAAACGGCAGCAAGTATACGACTCAATCTTTCAACTGGTCATATATCTGTGTAAACAAAGCGCGGTACATGCTGCCCTTGCGCCACAAGAATGAAAATGCGTGCATAACGGAAAAGTCCGTAATGGCGATGCGTCTGAGCCTTCCCTCAGCCAGTTCCTTTTGAACTGATTTTTCATATAAGAATGCAATACCGCAGTCGCGGCAGGCCAGCCCTTTTACAGCGGACAGGCTGCCCACTTCATAGCGGGACGGAAAATGCTCCAGGGTGTACCCTTTTTCCGCCAACTTCCGTTCTAAGATCCGCCGGACACCGGCATGGCGTTCGCCGATGATGAGACGATGGTGCATAAGATCCGACAAGGTCATTTCGACGGGCGTATCGTACCCGTCCGAACAGACGGCAACGATGGGTTCCGTAGAAAATAAAAGCGAATCGTAATGCCCTTGATCAAACGAACTTTCGACAATGGCAAAATCAATGTTTCCCTTATCTAAGGACTGGAGCAGTTTATCGGCATCGGCAATTTCCATATGAAGATTCATGTCTCCATTCTGCTTGAGAATGAGTGACAATTTATCGAGAATTCCCATGCCGGCTGTTGGCGTCGCGCCAAAAGACAAGGAGCGGTTATGCTGCTGCAAGTCATGCAGATGCTCTTTTAAAAGCGTATCATCATGACTAATAGCCGTCGCAGCATTCCAGAGAATGTGCCCGGCTTGTGTCAACTGCAGATGTTTCCCCTTGTAACTAAAAAGTTTGGCCCCGTATTCGCGTTCTAAATATCGAATATGCTGAGAAACGGCAGGCTGCGTAATATGGAGTTCAGCGGCAGCCCGGGTATAATTCATGTGACGGCAAACGCACAAAAATGTATGGATACGAAAATCTAACATGGCACCCTTTCCTTTCTTTGCGTTTTCCATAAGATAATTTTATGATATTTCAGTCGTTTTATCAAGAACAAAGTGGGCAATTTCCGTATACTGATGGGACGACATCGTTCCCAATGGAACGTATTCTCAACAAGGGCCTGCCAAATCACCGCTTCCCTCTACTCTTGTTTTTTTCATATCCAAACGATCCTTAGCCGTACCCCTATTAATAGATGTAATATATATTAACTATAATCGATAACAACAAAATATATCTTATTAATAATGATTATTGTATAATAGAAATAAAAAAAACTGTTATTTCAAGGAAAGGTACCCGATATGACAACAGAACAATATATGAATATGATTCGTAACAATCCTTATGTCATTGGGCGAATCGAAAATCCAACAGAAGAAATGCAGCTTCTGGCCGTACAGTTAAACGGCCAGGCTCTCCAATATATTACCAATCCTTCGCCTGCCGTCCAGGAAGCAGCCATTGCCAACACGGCCCGGGCGATCCAGTTTATCGACAATCCCTCAGAAGACATCAAACTTCAAGCCGTACGCGCCGGCTGGAACAATTTAAGCTACCTCGAAAATCCGTCGCAGGAACTCATCGACGCCGCCTTAGACCAGTCCGGCTGGGCCATTAAATACATCAAAGATGCCGGCCACGATTTGCAGCTCCGCGCCGTCAACAAAAACTACGACGCCGTCAAATACATCAAAGATCCGGCAGAAGACGTCCAACTGGCCGCCGTCCGAGGCAACTACGAAGCCCTTCGCTACATCGAAAATCCGACGGACGAAGCAAAGGACCTGGCCATCGTCGAAGATGCCCAAGCCCTGCGGCTCATCCGCAATTTGGGGAAAGAAGATTTTCTCCACTACCTGGGCCTCAACGTCCTGGTCAGTAAATACATCCCCAAAGATATCAGCCTCACGCCGGATGACTGGCGCGATACCCTCAAGGCTATCCTCGCCCAAGAAGACGTATCCGAAGAATACGTCCGCAACTTCATTACCTGCAGCGCCGTCGACTTATCGCCTGTCGACAAGGTACTCCTCGTCGATGACTATGGCAGCCCAAAGGCCCGACGCATTACTGTAGATGAAAAATTGACCATGAAATAGGAGTAACGACATGAACTTTACAGATACCTATAAAAGCGTAGAACTCGTTCTCACTGCCGGTGAAGTTCCCCTTCTCGTCGGTGAAACGGGTATCGGCAAGACCTCCCTTGCCCGCGAACTGGCCCGTCGTCACGACTGGAGCCTCGTCGGAATCGACGGAAACTTATTAAAAGAAGGGGAAATCGGCGGCCTTCCGACCGTCGAAAATGGAACGACGGTCTACGCCGTCCATCATAAACTTCGTACCATCGACGAAGAAATCGCTAAGGGCAAAACGGTCCTCTTGTTCATCGATGAAATCAATCGCTGCGACCACGCCGTCCAGCAAGAATTGATGAACCTCATCTTGAACCGCGAAATCAACGGATACGCCCTGTCGCCGTCGGTCCACATCATCGCCGCCATGAACCCCTCCGATGCCTACGACTATGAAGTCGTCGAAATGGACGCCGCCCAAGAGAACCGCTTCGTTTGGCTGTACATGGAGCCCGATTACCTGCAGTGGCTCGATTGGGCCTCGTCGGCCGGCATTGAAGAAAAGGTCATGGAATTCATTTCCACCTATCCGGAGTACCTCGATAAGACCAACGAAGACGATATCAACGCCACCCCTCGCAGCTATGAACGAATTTCAAAGCTCTACACCATCTATAAAAATGATTCCGGCAGCATTCCAAAATCCGTCTTCCACAACGTCATCCGCGGCAACGTCGGAAAACTCATCGCCGAAGAATTCATCCAATTCGTCAACTCCGATGCCTCTCCCCTCATCACCTATAATGACGTATTCAGCGGCGAAACCCTGGCTCCGGAATTGAGCGGCCGCGTTGCCGGCGAAAGCCATACCCGCCTCTACCTTACGGCCAAAAACGTCCTAAAACAATTAGACTACCACCTTTCCCAAGACAGCGACAATCAGGCCTTATTATCGCGCTTCGTCGCCTTCCTTTCCCTCTATCCCGTCGATCTTCGTTTAGGTGTCATGAAAGACATGAAAGCCGCCAACCCCAAAGTCTATGCCTGCGCTTTGGATAACGCCGACTTCATCGACAGTTACTTTGCGGCCTTTCGCTCCCTGCGGTAAAACGGATGAAACAGTCCATTTCCGTTGAAGCCACTCTCCTCTACCAGCAGGCATCGATAATCGCCGACAATATTCTCCAAGATTCGGTCCGGCCCGATCCGGAAGCGGAGATACCGGCTGATTTTCAAAATGAATTTTTCGCCTTCCTGGGCCGCATCAACGGCCACCTCATGGAAGACAAGGATAATTTTTTCGGATACTTTCTCTTCCAGATGACAAAGAGTATCCGCTTCGATTTGGCGTCCCCGACAGGTGTCAACTTTAAGGGCACCCGCTATCAAATCTACTTCAATCCCCTCCTGTTCCTGACTCTGTCGCCGGAACAGATGGAAAGCACCATCAAGCACGAAATCCTTCACATCGTCTCCCTGCACCTCATCCGAGCCAAGGAACTGCGAGAAAACTACAGCAAGCAAGCCATCACCCTGGCCATGGACGTCGTCGTCAATACCTACCTCGACCATCTGCCGCCTTTTTCGACGACCTTGGAATGGGTCAACACCAATTTTTCCCTCCTCCTAAAGCCCTTCGAAAGTCTGGAATATTACGTCGATAAGATTCAGACCGCCCTGGACATACGGACAGAGAACAAAAATCTGCCGGAACCGGAAAGTGATGCTGACGAAACCGTCGCCGTCTCCTATAACCCCATTACGACCCACGAACTTTGGGATGAAAGCGATCCCGTCGACGATGAAACCTTGAAAAAGTTCACGGAAAAATACGTCGATGCCTCGTCAAAGGGCGACCTCTCCAACTATTTAGAGAGCATGATAAAGGCTTTAAAAGACAACAAAGACAGCCTTCCCTGGCACTGGTACCTGAAAAAACTGATCGGTTCGGTTACCAGCAGTTGGAAACGGACGCCCATGCGACGCAACCGCCGCCAGCCGGACCGCCTCGATCTGCCGGGCAAGCTGCGCTCTCATACGGCAAAAATCCTCGTCGGCCTTGACATCAGCGGCAGCATCACCGACGCCGAATTCCGCCAGGCCATCGGTGAAGTCCTGCAGCTCGTCCGTTGCTACGACCATGAAATCATCGTCGCCGAATGCGACGACCAGATTCGCCGGACCTATCGCATCCGCGACCTCGAAGACGTGAAAGGCCGCCTGGACATTCGCGGCGGCACCGCCTATTCACCGGTCTTCGACTATGCCAACACCCAAAACATCGACCTCTTGGTCTACTTCACGGACGGCAAAGGAGAAGAAAAACTTCAAACATCACCGCGAGGCTATAAAGTCCTCTGGGTCCTCTCAGGCCACGGTGAAACCCTCTCCTTAAAGAACCCCTATGGCCTTGTAAAACGCTTGTCCAAGCTCCCTGACTACGACCCCAGCCTCGACTTCGACGACGTCCGAGGCGGAGGTTTCTCCATGGCCAACCAAGAACACACGAGTAAGCTCTAATATCCACATTACAAAGAAAGACCGCACGCGTGGG
>NZ_HF954559.1:9974-29032 GCF_000455225.1 Megasphaera massiliensis | reverse complement strand
AGGTTGCGTGCGGTCTTTTTATATGCCAAGGTTAGAACAATTTTTCATAGAGGAAGCGAATATCGTCGAGAGACAATTCTTTGCAGTTGTTGACCAAGAGTCGGGTCTGCTGGCTTCCGGCCTTGACCAGAAAATCGAGGTCCTCTTTTTTAACACCGAATTCTTCCAATTTAGTCGGAATCTGAACTTTTTCTACGACATCTTTGATTTCGGAAATGATATAGTCCGCTTTAGCATCTGCCGTTTCAGCGTATTTTTCCGGATAGACCGCATCGCAAAGGGCAGCCAGTCGATCCGTGCAGGCATCCTTATTGAATTCCATGACATGGGTAAAGAGGATGGCATTGGAAACACCATGGGCAATGTGATATTTCCCGCCCAAGGGGTAGGACAAGGCATGAACAGCCGTCGTCCCCGAGCCGGTAATGGCCACGCCGCCATAAAAGGCACCAATAAGCATTTCCGTTTTGGCGTCCATGTCAGATCCATCTACAAAGGCTTCCCGGATGTTGTGGAAAATTTTCTTGGCCCCTTCAATGCCATAGGTATCGCTCAAAATCGTCGCTTTCTTCGATGTGAAGCATTCTACGACATGGGCTAAGGCGTCGACACCGGTAGCTGCCAAAACCTTCGGCGGCAGATGACGGATCATTTCGGCATCTAAAATGACATAGTCGGGAATCATGCAGTTATTGACAATCCCTTGTTTCGACTGTTCTTCCGGAATGGCGACAATCGAATTGCAGGTCGCTTCAGAACCGGTACCGCACGTCGTCGGAATCATCAGCGATTTGATGTATTTCTTGGCAATCGTCGGGTCCTTAAGCAAATCGCGGACACCGTATTCGGCACCGATAACGATGCTGGCCAACTTCGCCGCATCCATGACGCTGCCGCCGCCGACACCAATGACCAAATCGATATTGGCTTGGCTGACTTCGGCAATGACGCGTTCAACATCCTGATAAGACGGTTCTGTCGCCAAATCATCAATGACCGTCAGCTTCAAAGAAGAGCAAATTTCTTCGACTCGTTTCGTAAGACCTGCGCCGCGAACGCCTTTATCCGTAAAGAGAAGGACGGACTGCGCCTTTTCTCGCTGTAATACTTCACTGATTTTTTCAACACTGCCGGGACCTGCATAAACGACGCCCGGAATCGTTAATTGGCATTGTTTCATGTTTATTACCTCCACCTTTTATACTTATTTAAAACGGAAAATATAAACTCTTAAACCGAAGATTTCCATTAACGATCGTAGCTTGTGGCATAATCATTTTTTCACCATCAAACTCTTCTCCCATTCTATTTTTTAAATGGAATGGGCGATCTTCTACACTGAATATCGTTACATTACCGTTTGCACCAGACTTTAATGTACCAATCCCCCACGGCAGTTTATGAATTTTTGCTGGGCTAAAAGTGCATGCAGTGACAACATCCATTAACGGCAATCCTAAATTCAGCCATTTTGACAAAACCACAGGAAGCCCCCATAACATATTATTAAACAAACCATTCTTAGTAATATCCGTCGAGATAATATCGGGATAAAAGCCTTGTTCTATTGCAGGATAAATGACCCTATAGCAGTGGTTGATTCTTGCATCCGCTGAATCAAAATATACACCGCGTTTCCTTGCATTAAAAACAGCTTTATTAATCTTTCCATCTTCATCAATAATGGTATTCTGCTTTCCCTGATAAATATGGCAAACAACATCCCCCGGTCGCAACTTATTTACAATATCTTCCATTGTGCTCGCTGCATTAGTAACATGTAAAGTAATTGAACATTTCAACTTTTCAGCTAATTCAATGGTTTTATCCAAAACAATCGGACCAAAAGGTTCTACGACCTCTTCACCATATCTTAATTTCAAACCTCTTGCATGAATAGGATCTGCTTGAAAAATGCGACGAAGCCCTTCTTCATCAAAATATCTGGGATCGACGTTTTCAGGATAGCTTTCAGTAATTTGCCCTGACGTAGAAACATTCACTGAATAGAAAATATTTAAATAACAATTATCCACCACATTTCGTTTGAAAATAGGCCAATTTCCGACACCCGAGCTGCCTCCATCAATGGCACTGGTAATGCCCATTGGAATCAAATTTAAATCAGCATCAAAACCAGGTTCGGTTCCTTCTTTAAATACATGTACATGAGAGTCAACCCATCCGGGACTAACATAATAACCCTCCGCATCAATTTCATCTTTGACATTATAAATTACGTCCGGATCATAGTCTACAATCTTGCCATTACGTATAGCAATGGATCGCTTAGAAATCTTTCTATCATCTGGATCAATAACATTACCATTTTTAATTAAAACATCTATTGTTTCAGCCATCATGTTTCGCTCCTTTTCATTAATAAAACATCCTCTCCAGCCCCTTCAAACAAGAAGTCGCCGGAGAGGCGTTTATGGCAAACTACATTAAGCTAAAGTGTACTACGCTTCAACACCAATTTTCTTTTTAAAGTTAATGAGTAAGGAAAACAGTCCAATGCCAATACCGAAGCAAGCAAACAATACGAGTGCTAAGAAATAAGATCCCGTGGAACCAACAATTGCCCCAATGATTAAAGGAATAATAGCTCCGCCAATATTGCCTACACAGTTCATGCAGCCACCAACAGTACCAATATTTTCACGCTGTGCTAATGCAGCCGGAACTGTCCAGTACAAGCACCCAGACCATTTTTGGAAGAATAATGCGACAGTAATGCAGCCAATAGCCATGTAAAGCGAGTCAGACTGACTGAGCAACAACATGGCGCCGCCTGTCATAACCCCGATTAATAATAAGTTGTAATGCATAATCTTATTATAGTGTTCTTTCCCAAATTTTCTTTTCAAAGTATCCGTAATCGTACCACCTAATAAACCGCCAAGCACACTAACGCCATAGATGATAAATAAAGCTCCGCCCAATCCTTTAATATCTAAATGGTGTACAGTTGCTAAATACATTGGTCCCCAGGTCATCAAACCATAGGCAATGGCATTACCGCAAGTGAACCCAAAGCACATTCCCCAAAAATCTTTATGCATAAAATATGTCGTTAAACGCACCTTGACTTTTGTAGCAACACTGTCGGCCTGATTGGCTTTCCATTCTTCTTCCAGTGCATTTTTAATATAATCACGTTCAGCTTGATTAACCCGCTTATTTGTATCCGGTGTCGACATTAACCGTCGGCCACAAATAATAACAATAACAGCAGTTAAAGCCCCAATGGCAATCAAAGCCTCTCTCCATCCATCTAACCAAAGAACAAACAAGGCAACTAACGGCGCCCCAAAAGCATTCCCCAAAGAGGACCCGACATCAACGAGCGCACTTCCTCTGGAGCGTTCCGTAACAGGAAGCCATATAGATTGCAGCTTAGCGCCTGCTGGATAAATAGGTGCTTCAGAAATACCTAGCAAAACGCGAATGAACATAAAGAGTTTACTACTACTTAAAATCCCTGTAATGGCTTGAAATATCCCCCAGCATAAACCGCCAATCAGCAAAATCTTACCCGGTTTAAATCTGTCACAAAGCCATCCACAAGGAATCTGCATCAATGCATATCCCCAAAAAAATGCACTTAAAATAGCGCCAACAACTTCTGGTGAAAAGTTCAATTCTTCTTGAATCTGAGGCATACATACGGAAATAACGGCACGGTCAATGTAGTTGATAGTACAAATAATAGCTAACATAAAAAATATATTCCAGCGTGCGTTAGTTTTTTTCATCATTTCTTCCATTTATAAGTCACACCTTCCTTATTATTAAATATAGAATTAACTATTGTTTTTCATTTGGTGTGGCCAGATCAACGTGCTATACTATTGGTATAGCATGAATTATTGCATAACCCGAGGACGCCCATTCTCAAAAAATGCAATGTTTTCATGCTTTTTGCTATATATGCAGCAGTATAGATCAGCCTTTTACTTGTTCCATCGCTTATGGTCGTATGCTTTGGGATTGCATACCTTATCCCACTTTTGACCGTTTATAACAGCTACCGTTCCTTCTGCCGCCAGGGTTGCAACACCTGAAGCCGCTTCTCGCGTCTGTCCTGCCATATGAGGGGTAACAACGATATTATCATGATGGAAAATAGGATCTGCCGGATCAATCGGTTCATGTACGACAACATCAGTCCCGGCACTGTGAATTCGGTTTTCATCTAACGCTTTATTCAGCGCAGCTTCGTCAACGATACCGCCGCGAGCACAGTTTATCAAAATGCCATCTTTTTTCATCATCTGCAATTCCGCTTCCCCAATCATATTCCGCGTTTGCGGCGTCAGCGGGGTATGGATGGAAACGACATCGGATTCCTTTAAGATATCATGCATATCTTCACGATATCCATAGCCTTGTGCCTCAACCGCTTCTCGTTTAATAAACGGATCGTAAACCAAGACTTTCATGCCAATTCCGGCAGCCATGCCGGCAAAAATACTTCCGATATGGCCGTAACCCAACAAACCAAGAGTTTTACCGCCTAACTCATAGGCTTTATAGGAGCTGCGAATGCCAAAGTTACCGTTACGCATTTCTTTGTCACTGCGAATCATATCTTTAGCGCAGGCAAACATCATTGCCATCGCATGTTCTGCAACAGAACGACTATTGGCCCCTGGGGCAATGACGACGGGAATTCCGAGTTCCGTTGCAGCTTCAACATCGACATCGTCAACGCCGACACCGGGTCGTCCAATAACTTTCAATTTCGGGCACTGTTCCATCGTTTCCCGATCAATAGAACCGATTCGAATGATAACACCATCAGCATCTTTCAATTCCGGAAGCATAACCTTCGGGTCGCCGCTATTTGTAATAACGACCTCTACACCGGCCTTTTCAAGAACAGCCATGCCATCGTCGTGCAGACGATGTGAAATTACAACTTTAGCCATGAATTACATCTCCTTACGTCAATTATTCATACAGTTTAAAAACATCTTCCAAGGCCTTTTTAATAGCCGGATCCGTGCAGTTCGACGGTTGACGAGCCGGACCTACGTGATAACCGCGCATGTTCACCGCAAGTTTTACGACAGAGTTCGGATTACCCATCTGCATGACGTCTCGGAAAGCGCGAATTTTCTTCTGCGATTCGTTAGCTTTTTCGATGTTGCCTTCTTTCCAGTAGTTATAGATGCTGACCATCAGTTCGGGGAAGACATTGGAGCAGCCGGAAATGGCGCCCGTGCCGCCTGCCATGAGTGCCCAAAGAATCAGGGAATCACTGCCGGCCAGTACATTGAGACGAGGATCGGTATTTTCAATATATTTCAGCATATTATCGAAATTGCCGCTCGAATCTTTAATACCGATGATATTTTCATATTTTGCTAAGGTTTTAACCGTCTTCCAGTCAATGGCGTTACCCGTTCTTGCCGGAATGTTATACAACAGAATCGGCAGGTCAACGGCTTCCGCGACAGCGCTGAAATGTTCGATCAAGTCAGCCTGAGAAGCTTTTACAAAGTACGGCGTGATGATGGACAGGCAATCGATACCGCCCATCTGCTGCACAGCCTTCGACATTTCGATCGTTTCTTTCGTCGTAACGCAGCCCGTACCGGCGTAAACGGGAACCCGACCTTGAACGGCTTCCACAGCAGCTTCAATGATTTCCAATTTTTCTTTGAAAGAAAATGCATAGAACTCACCGTTCGTACCTAAGGGGAAAATACCATGGACGCCGGCTTTAATCAGATGATCGATGAACGCCTGGTATTCCTTTTTGTTAAATTCTTCGTTTTCTGTCAACGCCGTAACAACGGGGGTAATCAAACCTTCTGCTTTAAACATAATATATTCGCTCCTTTGTGCATCTATAGAAATTTAATGATCTGCAAAACGTTTACCTAAATCAACGGCATAACACATACTGTCTGCCTTGGCGATGCCTTTACCGGCAATGTCAAAGGCCGTACCATGGTCGACGGAGGTACGAATGATGGGAAGTCCTAAAGTGACATTGACACCGGAATCAAAGGCCACCAGCTTCATCGGAATATGTCCTTGGTCGTGATACATGGCAACGACAATATCGTAAACACCGCGGTAAGCCTTCAAGAAAACCGTATCCGGTGAAACCGGTCCGTCCACGCAAAGTCCTTCTTTCTTTGCTTCTTCAATAGCCGGTATGATTTCATCAATATCTTCACGTCCGAAGATTCCGGCTTCCCCACTGTGCGGATTGAGTCCGGCAACGGCAATTCTCGGTTCCGTAACGCCTAACTGTTTCATCGCACCATCAGCCAAATGGATACATTCCAAAATTCTGGCTTTCTTTGCTCGATTACAAGCTTCTCGCAGAGAACAGTGCGTCGATACATGAACGACCGACATCTTTTCACTCCAAAGCATCATGGTATAGGCTTTGGTGCCCGTAAGGGTTGCAAAGATTTCCGTATGACCGTCAAATTGATGCCCGCCTTTATGAAGAGCTTCTTTATTTAACGGCGCCGTCGTGACGACTTTGATGTCACCCTTCAAGGCATCCGAAATGGCTCTTTCGATATATCGGTAAGCAGCATCTCCGGCAACGGGAGAAACCTTTCCGATTTCAAAATCTTTTCCGATGGCCAAGTCTATAACAGAGATAACATTAATCTTTCCCGGCTGAAATTCTTGAATATTCTGAATACGTACCAGCGGCGTCGTCAAGCGGAGCTGTTGGTGGTAGTATTGGAGTACATCATAGCTGCCGTAGATCAATACAGACTGCTGATACTCTTTTTTAGCATCTATGGCTTTGAGCGAAATCTCCGGTCCGATTCCGGCCGGATCCCCCATGGTGATGCCCACAAATTTATTTGCCACTGTATCTCCTCCTTTATCACAACATCGTTGTTTTGTTATGTTGTTATGTGTTTATTTTTGTTGTTTAAATTATATTTCACTTGTTCGAATAAGTCAACAACTTTTTATAATGTCAACAATGCCTATTTATCATTGTTTTTTCTTTTTAATTTGCTGAAAATTCTTAAAAAGCAATTGCTAAGGCTAGATAGTCAGTGGCTTTATCCCCATTTATCCGCCTCTTTAAATCATGATATTTTAACATAATAGAACAGATAAGAACAAAAAAAGCCATTAGAATAGGCAACATTCCTTACCTATTCTAATGGCTTTTAACGATTTCTATGCACCGAAAATTCACGGCTCCGGCAGATATCTTAAAGATTCTATACAATTGTAAATATCTTTTTCCGTTCCAAAGGCTCCGGCCTTGGTCACAATGGGCAGGCCATTTCGAACACCGCCCAACAGTCTCCCTTGAACAAAACCGGGCACAAGTTCCCGTTCAATCCGGGATCCGTGTGCTGCCAACCGGCGTGTGACAGCAATGGCCGTATCTCCGCCCGTCAAAAACAGTCCGCTTACGGCGGCATCCTTTAAAACAGCCGGCACCAGTTGACTCAAGGTTTGTTTCGTAAACTCGGCCAGCGAATCCGTAGAAAGCCCCTTTTCACGACCATAGGCAGCAAAATCTTCGTACGCCTGACGGCAGTCCGCTCCCGTCAAAATGACATTATGACCTTCCTGTAAACGTGAGACAACCGATTGTATAACGTCACCGGTGCCCGGCACTTCATAAAGTTCTTTCATATCCAAAGAAACGATATTCACTCCCTTATCTCGACAGTATGCAATCTGCGCCATCGTCTTGCTGCTAATGCTGCCGATGACTGCCAATACCGGAAGACTCCGGCAACTGACCTGTAATATCCCCTGAGCGAGACCGGCTGAACCGATCCAAAGGATTTTCTTTCCCGTCTTCATGGCCGCCATAGCAATATGCTCCAACTGTGCCGGCTCCTTTGTATCAAAGGAATAGGCTCGCCCCGTCAAGGCAATCGCTCCCTCAGCCAGATCATGATAGTCATAATGCAGTACGGGTTCTGTCAGGCAGGCCGACAGGATCTTCTGAACATTGTCTTCTTCCAAAGGGTTTCTCGGATCACGGGCGATTTCCGTATCGAGAAGCGGCGTCCCCTGAACGCAAAGACGGCCTTGTTCTACCGTCCGTCCCATTTCGGGATAAGCCGGCGCAAAAATGATGCGTTCCGGCCCATAACTGTCTAAAGCAGCACGGATTTCTTCTTGCAAATGACCGCGCAGGGTCGAGTCCACTTTTTTGTACAAAAAGCGACACCCCCCTTGCCGCATTACCTGCGTCACGGCATGATAAACTCGGTCATAAGCCTCTTGAGGCGATACGACGCGGCTTTCACTATCAATAGCCAGACTATTTTCATTATCTTCAATTTGATCTATATCCAGGATAACATCAGCGGGAATGCCCCGTTTACAAAGCTGGACACCAGTATCATTCGCCCCTGTAAAATCATCGGCGATGATAACAAAATGATGCATACTACCACCTCACTGCACATGAATAAAGTTTACCTGATGCTCGTCAAACAGCCCTTGTTCCTCAGCCGTCGCCGTATAATCACTGATCAAGGTGTCAACTTCCCAGATATCGAAAATATAATAGAGTTTATGCTTCTTAAACTTAGAATGATCGGCAAGGAGGACCACCTTATCGGACGCTTGCAGACAAGCCCGTTTAACATCGATTTTTTCAGCGTTCGCCGTCATAATGCGCCAATCTGGCGTAATGGCCTGAGTTCCCAAAAAGCAAATATCGAAGTGCATGGTCTGCACCATATTAGTCGCCAAGACACCGCACGTCGAATTGGATTCGACGTCAATATGCCCGCCTAAGAGAATGACATATATCCCCATGACAGGTGTTAACACTTGAGCAATCGCCAAGTCATTGGTAACCACTGTCAGGCTCTCCCAGTGCTGTTTGGTCATCAATTCAGCCAATTCAAAGTTCGTCGTTCCGGCATCCAAATAAATGCTCATCGACGATTCTATCATGGGCAGGGCTGCGGCTGCCATATTTCGCTTTTCATCGATATGGACCAATTTTCGGTTCCGATACGTGGCATCCTTTACGGATGATTCCACTAAAACAGCTCCGCCATGACTCTTTTCAACGAGCCCTCCTTCTTCTAAATGCTGTAAATCCCGACGAATCGTCATCGTCGTTACGTCCAGTTGTTGTGCTAAGTCGTTTACAGTAACGGCTTTACTCTTATACAATTCATTTAAAATAAATTGCCGTCGTTCTGCCGGTAGCATATCCTTCACCTCATGTTCATCTTTACATAGTTCTCTCACAATTCGTTGTTTATATTTGTTGTTTTGTGTTATTTAATTATATCAAGAGGGAAAAGAAGCGTCAAGAAGGAAAACATAGCAAAACAGACCTCGCACAAAAAAGTATGATATGTCCACTTCGGGGTAGACATGAGAAATAATAAAATCGCATGTTTCTTGAAGAGGAGCATATCATTTACACGATTTCACTGAAGCAGCTTATTTTTTATGCCCGCATATATTTCGTTCCCCGTCCCACCCCAGTCTTGCGTATGGCCTTCTTTTGAACCAGTTCATTTAATACACGTATTACTTTAACTCTCGTGAATGGAGTTTGCTCTTCGATTTCTTTTCGACTCATGAGGCGATTTTCCGGCAACACCTTGAAGACGAGCAATTCATCCTGTGTCATTTGAGGAACCGCATCTAGGACTGGCAAAGTAATGCGAACAGCATTATCAGTAATAAAGAAACGCAAATGCAACGAAAACTTTTTCGTCTCATTTATATCCAAACGAAACCTTATTTTCTGTCTAACTCAGCATTCTGATGAATAAAAATCGGATTATTCAAGAAATCCAAGGATCTCAAATATCTCCTATCCATAAGATGGCAATATTATAATCAGAAAGTCTATTCCATAACCAAAAAGTCCCCTGAGCCAGTATGATGTGCCTCCCCTAAAGTTAGATTTTTAGGTCCAACTTTAGGGGGGCGGTTCACATTACCCAGGGGATTTTCTAAAACATTTAGTCGTTTCTTGCTACTTTAAAAATGGAAGTCCATCTGCGTACGGATGAGGGTTCGCTTATTATCGGAGTTAGAAATCTGTTCTTGTTTCGAGTACAGCGTTTCCCATTCGATATTCTTCCAGGGAACGTATTTATAGCCCAGGATCCAGCCTTTACTTCCGGCACTGCCATTGTAGAACAGGGAGCCCCATTCATCGTCGCCTGCAATGGTACCGTTCGTTCCATAGCGATACCAACGGGCATAGGCCTGCCAGGTTCCCGGCTTCTTCAGGTCCGTTTCTTTGTAGTTCAGCCGCAGGAAGGTACTGCTGTTTTGATAGTCGGCATTAGTACGAACATAGTCGGCCAGGAAGCGGACGTCTTTTGAGACGTCAAACCAGCCGCTTAAGACGTAGGCTTTATCGTAATCGACAGTTTCTTCGCCCCAAGATTCAAGATGGGTCGTGTTCTTTTCGTAAACGTCTCCCTTATTCTTAGAGT
The DNA here is from genome assembly GCF_000455225.1 of Megasphaera massiliensis. Lineage (GTDB taxonomy): Bacteria > Bacillota > Negativicutes > Veillonellales > Megasphaeraceae > Megasphaera > Megasphaera massiliensis. Next base: position 18,593 of record NZ_HF954559.1, on the reverse strand, counting down.
TGAGGGCATAAGCCAAGTTGATGCCGGCTCGCGGCCCTACATTCCCCCACGTGCCAAGGCCGTACCAACTTTCGTGGTTGCCGGCCCCGGTCGAAGCCATCCAAAAACCACTGGCCATCAGATTCGTCCCCTTGATTGGTACGGCAACTTGAACACCATCGGATTCGGTTCCGAAGAGGACGTTTTGCTGCCCTAAACCGCGCCATGCCCGGCCAATATTAATCCAAGCTCCGGTCTTAGGATCCGTCCCTTCGACCCAGATACGCTGGATATTCCCGTCGTGACCGGACCAGCGCTTGGCACGGCCCTTGTCTTTCCCGTCAGCTGCCCATGAACCCGATTCATTTTCATGGTCGTGACCGCCGTTGTAGAAGGAATTTTTTTCTAACTGGAATTTAGCCTTCCAGTTGTCGTTTACTTTATATGCCCCATTAAGGCTCATATAGAAGCGATTATTATCCTTGTACAGGTCGCTGTTATTCTGCACCTGACCACTGTATTTATCATGGTCGTACTGGACGCGGACAAAACCGCTGAGTTCCATTTTGCCGGCAATACCATTTTTCAGTTCATCGATATCTTTCGTATTCTGATCGATCTGCTTCGTATTGGCCGCTACCTGTTGCCGGAGGATGCTGATTTCATCGGCATATTCACCGTGGAGCTTTTCAAGGACCGCCTTATCGCCAAAGCTTCCGCCGCCCTTCTGCATGGCTTTGGCAACGATGCTGGCCACTTCATAGCGAGTCATCGTGCGGCCGCCTTCAAAGGTATTGTCGCCCATGCCTTCGATGACCCCTTCCTGAGCCAGATAATCGAGGGCTTCATAGGACCAATGGTCTTTCGGTACATCGGAGAAACTGTCGGCCGATGCCGCCCATGCCGCGCCGGACAGTTCCAACGTCAAGGCCGCTAAGACCGCACAGGCTTTTTTATTAAAATACATCGTAAGGACCTCTTTTCTTATAAGTTATCGATCAGCATGGCCCCTACGCTGTCATAGACTTTGCGGGCCTGAGCCTGAATGGCCGGTCGGGCCGTGGAAACAGTATAGCCGTTGTAGCCCTGAATCATGGGCAGGTCGTTGATTTCATCGCCAATGGCCAAGATTTCGGCGCCGTCCCACCCGAAGAGGGCGAGCGTATGGGAAATGGCCTGTTCCTTACTGATGTCAGCCGGAATAATATCGACGGCGCAGCGATTGGGGTACGCATGAATCACGTTGCCAAAATTAGCGTTGACTTCCTCACTAGCCGCCAGGGCATCTTCCGCGTTCGTAAACCCTAAGGAAAACTGATGAATGATCTGCGGCAAGTGCTCTATATCCTCTTCTGTAATAGGAACCAAGGTATAGTCCCACTGTTCAGCCTCGCGCCAAACCCAGGTCCCCTCCATATCGTGGCAAAGATAGGTCCGGTCTTCTGATGAAAAAGAGAAATGGAAAGATTTTCGGACCAGAGGCAGTTCACTGGCTTTCTTTAAAACGGCCGGCTCGATACGGGCTTCCCAAAGGACCCGATTCTGTCCGTCACTGATAAGGCCTCCGTTATTGCAGGCCAAATAGTCATATTCAATACCGTAGTGCTTGAGCTGGGGCCAAAGCATGCCGTGGTCACGGCCGGAAACGACGCCGAATTTATGGCCCGCAGCCCGCCACTGACGAACGGCTTCCGCATCTTCAGCTGTAATGATATCGTCTCGGAATAAAGTCCCGTCGTAATCACTGGCAGCAACTTTTAACATAATATTCCTCCTCATATACGATAGATGACGGCTTCTGCCGGTCGTAATTCACCGGCCCGGGGATTTTCAAAATTCCCAATAAGTACCGAGGCGCCCTGTACAAGGTCGACATTATAACGAACCGTATCATTCGTGAAATTGACCAGGATCAGGACAGCCTGATTACCCAAAGTCCGTTTAAAAGCGTAGATGGACTCATCGTCAGCCAAGAGTTCTTCATAGCTGCCCTGCAGCAAAATCTGCGACGCTTCCCCCCGGAATCGTTCATGCTGGAGTTTACGATAGTAAGAAAGGACCGATTGATCATCTTTTTCTTCAACTTCAGCGCAGCAGGAGGCAAAGTCGTCATGAACGGGAAGCCACGGCGTCCCCGTCGTAAATCCGGCCTGCGCCTCCGTCGTCCACTGCATGGGAGTCCTGGCATTGTCCCGGCTGTGGAACTGTACGACCTTCAGGGCTTCTGCCGGTTCAAGACCTTCCTCCAAAGCCATCTGATACTGGCCATGAGTCGAAATATCGTTATAGTCTTCAATCCGTTCAAACGCCGTATTGGCCATGCCTAATTCCTGCCCCTCATAAATGAAAGGCGTCCCCCGAAGCCCGAACAAGACCGTCGCCATGGCTTTCGCCGCCGCTTGGGTATCCGTTCCCTCCGGGAAGTAGTGATTGACACAGCGATTGCGGTCATGATTTTCAAAGAAAATCGGATACCAACCGTTATCAGCCGTCGCCCTTTGGCTGGCAGACAGTGCTTTTTTGAGCTTCGTCAGCGGCCACGAAGAGGCTTTGCACCAAATTTCATCATCCGTAAATTCCACGTTCGAATGGCTGAATTCAAAGAGCATACTGAAAACGCCGTCTTCGCCGACCCATTGGGGCAACTCTTCCGGTGCCACCCCATTAGCTTCGGCGACGGTGAAGATATCGTGACCGTCAAAGACCTGGCTGCGAAATTCATGGAGAAAGTCGAGGATACCCGGCGTATTGGCAATCATCTGATGGATCGACGACAAGCCGTCAGCTCCATCGACAGGGCCGTCTTCAAAGACAGCCGGCTTCTTGATATAGACGATGGCATCGATACGGAAACCGCCGACACCTTTATCGAGCCAAAAGTTGGCCGCGTCATACAAGGCCTGGCGGACGTCTGGGTTTTCCCAATTCAGATCCGGCTGTTCGACGGCAAAGGTATGCAGGTAATACTGCTGCCGTTCTTCGCACCAGGTCCAGGCCGAACCGCCGAAGATGGACCGCCAGTTCGTCGGAGCCGAACCGTCTTCCTTGGCATCACGCCAGATATACCAGTCAGCCTTATCGTTATCCCGGCTCCGTTTCGATTCTTGGAACCAGTCATGCCGGTCCGAAGTGTGATTGTAAACCAAATCCATGACGATGCGGATATCCCGCTTCTTGCCTTCAGCAATGAGTTTTTCCATATCGGCCAGGGTCCCGTAGCGACGGTCGATGGCCGTATAATCACTGATATCGTAGCCGTTGTCGACCATGGGCGACGGATAGACCGGCGTCAACCAGACCGCACCGATGCCCAAGGCTTTTAAATAGTCGAGATGACGCGTAATGCCGGGAATATCGCCTTCGCCGCTTCCTGTCGTATCCTGAAAGCTGCGGGGATAAACCTGATAGACTGCTGTTTTCTGCCACCATTTTAACGTATCCATAAAAACCTCCTAGAAAATGACAATCGGTGTTTCACCAGCGACGACAGGCTGGTCCGGTTCTTTCTTCATCTGCGGATATTCCGGAGAATTGGTAACGGCCATGATGACGATATCGTCATAGCCGGCCTTAGCAATGACATCGCGGTCGAAGCGAATCAAGGGATCACCTGCTTTTACCTGTGCATCCTGTTCCGTCAAGAGGGTAAAGCCTTCACCGTTCAAATTGACCGTATCGAGACCGATGTGAATCAAGATTTCAGCGCCATTGCTCAGTTCCAAGCCCACGGCGTGGAGGGAGCTTTCCATAATCATCGACACAACGCAGTCCGCCGGAGCCACAATCGTATCGCCGGAAGGCTTAATGGCTACGCCGTCGCCCATCATCATCTGAGAAAAGGCGTCATCAGGGACTTCGCTGATATCGACGAGGTCGCCGGACACGAAGGCTTTCAGCCGCATGGAGCGGGAATCTTCATCGACAGAAGCGACAGCAGCAACGGGTTCCGCCTTAGTGCCATCCGATTCAGCCGCTTTCGGTTCTGTCGGCACGGTTTCAGCAATCGGCGTATAATCGCCTTTCAGCAAGGCATCGAAATGGCTGCGGACGTTCGGCACGGACAGACCGACGATGACCTGAACGGCACGGCCGTTTTTCACCAAGCCAAAGGCCCCGGCATTGGTAAACTTGCTCGTCCCGGCAACTTTATCCGGATCGTTGACCGTGACCCGCAGACGAGTCGCGCAGTTGGTGACTTCCTGAATGTTGTCCGGACCGCCGAGGCAGTCGAGGAAGACCTGAGCTTTCAAGGCATCGGCACCACCGGCAATGCCCTTCTTTTCCATTTCTTTCTTGGCTTTATATTCCGCCTTGGTAAACAATTTATCGTCTTCACCATCATCGGTCCGCCCAGGCGTCTTAAAGTCGAAGTGAAGGATCAAGAAACGGAAAACGACGAAATAAATAGCGGTAAAGCAGAGGCCGATGGCAATCTGCATGATATACGTCCCGGCGTGGAAGCGGAACAGGGGAATCCAGTTTTGGACGAAGGCATCGATGAGGCCGCCGCCAAAGTTGCCAGACAAGCCGATAAAGTAGAGGATGGACGACAACGTCGCCGATAAAACGGCATGGACGACGTACAACACAGGGGCGACGAACAAGAAGGTAAATTCAATCGGTTCGGTAATGCCGCAGAGGACGGCTGTGATCGTAGCCGGGATCAAGAGGGCTGCTACCTTTTTACGCTTTTCCGGTTTGGCGCAGTAATACATGGCCAAGGCTGCACCGGGAAGACCGAAGACTTTACCGCTGCCGTGAAGGGCAAAACCGCCCTGAGGGAACATATCCCGCAATGACTGGGCACTGGTTGCAAAGTCGTTGATGTGTCCCAACCAGTAGGCCTGAATGCCGCCGTCAACGACAGCCGGCCCAAAAATGAAGGGCAGGTAAATGAAGTGATGAAGGCCTGCCGGCAGGAGCATCTTCTCGGAGAACGTATAAGCCCAGACACCGAAGATACCACTGGTCTTGAGGAAGAACTGGAACTGTTCGATACCGTGCTGAATGGGCGGCCAGATATAGCAGAAGAGAAGGGCTGTCGGCAGCATGACCAAAAAGCCGACGGCGACGACGAAAGCCGGACCTTTGAAGATACCGAGCCAGTCGGGAATTTCCGTATCATAGAAGCGATTGTGGAGATAGGCAGAAATGCAGGCAATAAAGATGGCGCCGAGCATGCCCATATCCAAGGTCTTGATGTTAGCAATCATAGCCAGCCCCGTACCGGCTCCGGCTTCCTGACTGTAATCGACGCCGAAATAACTGCCGTGGAGACTCAAGAGGCCAGAAATGAAGTAGTTGAAAATCATATAAATGACGAAGCCTTCCATGGCACAGCGTGCCTGTTCTTTCTTGGCAAAACCAATGGGAACGGCGATGGCAAAGAGGATCGGCATCTGCTTAAATACCGTCCAGGCACCTTGCTGGACGACGTACCAGAAATCGTACCACAAGGTCCCCTCTTCAGCTAAGCTGCCAAAGAGTCCCGTATTACTGAAAATAATCGACACGGCAACAGTCAAGCCGAAGAAAGCAAATAAAATGACCGGCGTATACATAGCGCCGCCAAAGCGCTGCAATTCCTGCATACTGCGTTCCTTGCTGAATGTCATAACAGTTTCCTCCCGTTTAAAATAAAAATATAAGTCCTTAGCATTCTCGGTCATATAGCGAAGACGTCATTCGATGTATTCCTTGAAGCTATCTTTACTAACAGGATATAAAAAAAGAGCCGCGAACACAATAGTTTCGCGGCTTTCCGGCACTGCGGCACGGGGCTGTAATCTGGTACAAAATACGTACTTTGGTACATATCATTCGTCACCTTGGCGCAGGCGATGACAGTACATACAGTAATTGACATACCAGACTTCGATGAGGACAAAGTAAGGCATCATAGACTGGAAGGGGACGTGTTCCTCTTCCTTATCGTAGAGTTGGAACTGGCCCGGAGAAATATAGAAATTGACCGTCGACAACGAGGCCAGGGTATTATCCTGCAGACGGGTAACGGAAATAAAGGGAATATCCCGCGCCTTCAGGAGATGGCCCAATTCGGTTACGGCCGGCGATTCGCCGGAAAAAGAAACAATGATAAACAAGTCGTCCTTAGTCAGGGAATGGACAAGATTGCGGAATTCTTCCCGCGCCGGCACATCGTAAATCAAAATATTGTCATAGAAGAAGAGGCGCTTCAGTTCTTGAACGACGTTATTTTGCACATAGCCCGAAGAATACGTAAAAATCCGATTGGCTTCATGGATGAGGGAACTGGCCCGATCAAAATTAAGATTGCAGACCTTATCGACGGTTTGGGCATAAAATCGATTCAGCCCTTCCAAGGTATGGGCATCATACTCGAAGGATTTCGCCTGTTCCCGTTTGAGGAGCAGCTTGAATTCGCCAAAGCCTTCGAGGCCCAATTTTTGCGCAAAGCGGACAATGGTCGTCGTCGATACATTGCAGGCTCGAGCCAATTCGTGAATCGAACTGCGGCGAACCTCAGCCCGGTGCTGTACGATATACTTCCAGATACCCATATCGGTATTATTTAATTCTTGTCGGTGTTCATTGATGAGTTCCTCCAGTGCCATGGCCGCTCCTCCCTTGCAAAAAAGCCCTTGCGGAGATTTCCGCAAGGGCCGGAATTATGCTTTTATTATAGAAAATTAGGGGAAGGGCGTCAAGAGTCGGGAACCGGCATCAGACGCAGAGAGCCGCAGCAATGGCGGCCCCGATGGAGGCGCCGTGGCTGTTGGGCACAATGTGAATCGGCGTTCCTTCAGAGAGACCCATGCAGGAACGGCAGACAGCCCCTTCAATAACGCTGGGGACGCCGGCGATTTTTTCGACAAGGCTGCCTTCGATAGCAATGGCCTGTTCCTTAAGTTCTTCTTCTCCCGCCAAATGGCCGAGAATGCCGAAGCTGGCAGCGCCGATCATCTGTGCTGCCCGCGTAAAGACAGCTCCGCCCAAGGCACAGAGGGCCTTCTTTTTGGGCCGGCGTCACGTCAAAGCCGAGAACGTCGCGGACCGTCTTTTCACCGGAGAAAAGTTCATTCATACAGCGCGTCGTAAAACGGGGAACATCGTCGCGATCCAAATAATCCATCACCATGACGCGGAAGAGCTCGTTCAAGTAACGGCCGCCAATCATCTTTTCAAAACAATGATCTCCGGGCTGCTGCGATTCTTCGTCGACACGGCGATCCCAATCGGTACGCGGTCCTCCCGAAAAACCCCCGGCTTCTAAGTTGACGATCATCGAAAGTGCCGGTTCATAATAACACATATTGAAGCCTGTACCGCAGACGATGCCGATCTGGGCCGGATTATGCTGATAGACAGACGACAAGAGGGTCGCTGTCGTATCGTTCAACAGGGCCACCGGTTCAATACGGTCCATTCCATTGCGAACGAGGGCTTCCTTAAGAAGACCGTTGATCGACTTACCGGCAACACCGGGGACATCGATTTCTTTCGACCAGGCGATGAGGCTGGCATCTTTGGCTGACGTCTGATTGACGGCAAAGGAAAAGGTAAATCCCAACTTATAGGGCTCATTGCCGCCGGCCGCTTCTTTTACGATATTGGCGATGAAGTCAAACAAGGCCTCTGCCGTCGTCGACGAAGTCGTGTAGTCATAAGCGTCACCTCTTAAAGGCTTCGATACCTTGGTTTCAATCGTAAATCCATCTGCGCCGGATAAGGTGATACGTGAAGCCCGGACATTGGTCCCGCCGAAATCAAGAGCCATGAAGGTCCCCGTTTCCAATCCCGTCGGGAGTCCCAAATAGGTACGCAGGGCCGAAAGAGAGCTCTTTTTACCGGCCAGGGCATCTTCCGCCGTCCGGCGAAAATCCTGAGCCAAGCGGCATAAATCGGCGCCGTCTAAATTCAATTTCTGCTGCATCGTCTTAAAGTCCTTTATCGTATCTGCCATTGCTGTAGGCCTCCTGTCTGTACGTTAAACATCTATGCCTCCATCATAAAGGAAATGCATCGGGAATACAACCGACAAGGGCCGTTTTGTTCCCATGAAACCGCCTTGGACGGTGGTACATATTGTGAACTTCGGTACACCCCATCATAATACAAGAAAAGGGACAGTGCATGAAGATATCATTCATGCACTGTCCCTGAATAAAATTTGGTGGGCGATAACAGGATCGAACTGCTGACATCCTGCTTGTAAGGCAGGCGCTCTCCCAGCTGAGCTAATCGCCCATGTGGTGACCCCTACGGGATTTGAACCCATGTTCTCGCCGTGAAAGGGCGATGTCTTAGACCACTTGACCAAGGGGCCACGTAATGTGGATTGTGGTGATCCACCCGAGATTCGAACTCGGGACACCCTGATTAAAAGTCAGGTGCTCTGCCAACTGAGCTAGTGGATCATACTGGCAGGGGTAGTAGGATTCGAACCTACGCATGACGGAGTCAGAGTCCGTTGCCTTACCGCTTGGCGACACCCCTGTATGGCTCCTCAAGTAGGACTCGAACCTACGACAAATCGGTTAACAGCCGATTGCTCTACCAACTGAGCTATTGAGGAATAAATGGAGCGGAAAACGAGGCTCGAACTCGCGACCCCCACCTTGGCAAGGTGGTGCTCTACCACTGAGCTACTTCCGCATG
>NZ_HF954559.1:0-9424 GCF_000455225.1 Megasphaera massiliensis | reverse complement strand
ATAAAAATTTTTTCCCTTACTCGACAACCTTAGCCTTAAACACCAGGGCCACGTCGGCATCGGAACAGCAAAATTCAGCTTCCCCTTCGGGCTGGCCCGGAAGGCTTCCGCCATAGCGCAGGATGTCGATATAGGGAAAGGCACAGTGCATGGCCATGGGACAGATTTCCCCCCGATCGGTGTCATAGTCAAAGGTTTCACCGATATGGTGCCCACGATGGCAGCCCATGGTTCCCAATTTTCCCGTAACGGTCAATTCGATTTTCGGTCTCTTTCCTCGTTCCATAAAAAAATCTCCTTTCTCATATCCCCTAAAAAGAGAAAGACGCGGGACGGGACATCATCGATGATATCCGCCCCGCGTCCACAGTATTCTATTAAATATGAAACAGCCGTCGGCCATTTTCTGTCGTAATACGGGCTGCTTCTTCCACACTTATATTGCGAAGGGCTGCCAGTTCTTCTGCCACATAGCGGACATAGGCCGGTTCATTGCGCTGACCGCGGTGGGCCTGGGGCGTCAGATACGGGCTGTCCGTTTCGATGAGGATGCGGTCTAAGGGCAGGTTTTCTGCAACCCGGCGGGCCCGTTTCGAATTCGGATAGGTCAAGGGACCGTCAAAGCCGAAGTAAAAGCCCATGCGCAGGAGTTCTGCCGTCATTTCAAGGCTGCCGGAGTAGCAATGGAAGACGCCGCGGATCCCCTTGCCGTATTGGCGAAGGATATCCAGCGTATCGCCGTGAGCTTCGCGGTCGTGGATGATAATCGGCACGTCGAGCTCAACGGCGAGCTTTACCATGTCGATGAACACGGCCTGCTGGATTTCCCTGGCCGGCTCCGGCCAATGATAATCAAGGCCCACTTCACCGATGGCGACGACCTTTTTTTCACCGCGCACCCATTGACGAAGTCTCTCTGCATCTTCCGGCGTTACCGTAGCCGCCAGTTCCGGGTGAATGCCGACGGCGGCATAGACTCCGTCACAAGAATTGGCCAAGTCGATGCAGGCGCGAGACGTCTCCATATCCGTCGCCGGACAGAGCATCAAGCCGACGCCCGACGCGGCCGCCCGAGTAAGAATCTCCCGGCGGTCCGCATCGTAAGCCTTGTCATTGATATGACAGTGCGTATCGAACAACATTATCGTACGCGGCTTCCGGGAGCCATCCCGTCGACAAAGGCAACCTGCAGATTATCATTGCCGTCAGAGGCCGCCAGGAGCATCCCCTTCGATTCAACACCGCAGAGTTTGACCGGCTTCAAGTTGGTGACGACGATGACGCAGTGACCGATGAGGTCTTCCGGTTTATAGTACAGGGAAATCCCGCTGACGATCTGGCGAGTTTCGACGCCGAGGTCGACTTGTAGTTTCAGCAGTTTTTTAGCCTTGGGAACTTTTTCACAGGCCACGATTTTACCGACACGAAGATCGATTTTACCGAAGTCATCGATGGTGATTTCCGGTTTTACCGGTTCCTGAGCTGCCGGGCAGACCGGAGCTGCTTCTTCCATCTTGTCGGTTTTAGCTTCAGCAATCTCTTCGTCTAAGTCGTAACGCGGGAAGAGAGCCTGCCCTTTTTCAACCTTCGTATCAGCCGGATAGAGGCCCCACTGCTGGGCATCCTGAAGGTTTGCCTTGGAAAAATCACCAAGACCCAACTGATGCCACATATCGGCAGCGCTGACGGGAATGAAGGGACTGACCAAGGCCGCGATGATACGCTGTGCTTCGATCAAATTGTACAGGACCGTCTGCAGGCGCTGAGCCTTCGCTTCATCCTTAGCGAGGACCCACGGCGTCGTTTCGTCGATATATTTATTGCTGCGGCGAATAAGCGTCCATACGTCGTTAATGGCATCGTTGATCTTCATGTCGTCCATAAAGGTTTCAAACTGCTTTGCCGTTTCAACGGCGCAGGCTGCTAAATCATCGTCAACGGGTTCTTTCACCGTCGGACCGGCGACGACGCCGCCTTCGTATTTTTCGACCATGGCCAGGGTACGCTGCAAGAGGTTGCCTAAGTCGTTGGCAAGGTCGGAATTGATGCGGTTGATAAAGGACGGCAAGGAGAAGTTACCATCTTGGCCGAGGCGGATTTCTTTGAGCAAGTAGTACCGCAGAGCATCGGCGCCGTAGCGGTCGATTAAAGGAATAGGATCGACGACATTCCCTAAGGATTTACTCATCTTCGTTCCGTCGACGATGAGCCAGCCGTGACCGAAGACCTTTTTGGGAATCGGCAGGCCGCAGCTCATGAGCATGATCGGCCAGATGATGCTGTGGAAGCGAACGATTTCCTTACCGACCAGATGGAGGTCAGCCGGCCAGAATTTTTTGAACTTTTCAGGATCGTCGAGGTAGCCTGCAGCCGTTACGTAGTTGACCAAGGCGTCGAACCAGACGTAGACGACGTGCTTCGTATCCCAAGGTACTTTGATGCCCCAGTCGAAGGACGTACGGGAAACACAGAGGTCTTCGAGCCCGCTTTTAACGAAGGAAATCATTTCGTTGCGTCGCGATTCCGGCTGGATGAAATCAGGATTTTCGTCAATAAATTTCAGCCATTTATCGGCGTATTTATTCATCTTTAAGAAATAGGCTTCTTCCGAGACGAGTTCCAACGGCCGGCCGCAGTCGGGGCAGATGTGTTTGCCTTCGGGCAGCTTATTTTCCGGCCAGAAGGTTTCACAGGGCGTACAGTACCAGCCCTTATATTCGCCTTTATAGATATCGCCATTATCGTAGGATTTCTGCATCAAGGCCTGAACGACTTTTTCATGGCGTTTTTCCGTCGTGCGGATAAAGTCATCATTGGAGATATTCAGTTTTTTCCACAACTCTTGGAAGAGCGATACGATTTCATCGACGTATTCGATGGGCTTCACGCCTTTTTCTTCAGCGGCCCGCTGAATCTTCTGGCCATGTTCGTCAGAACCGGTCAGGAAAAAGACGTCATCGCCGCGCAGGCGGTGGAACCGAGCCAGCGAGTCGGCAATCGTCGTGCAGTACGTGTGCCCAATGTGAAGTTTGGCGCTTGGATAGTAAATCGGTGTGGTGATATAATACTTTCTTTTTTCAGACATGGGATTTCCCTCCTATACCGACAAATGAGCCGGTGTTATAAACTAAGCGCAGCCTGGTATACACTACGTTTGGGCACGCCGCACCGTCTGGCGACAGTCCGGACAGCCTCTTTCTTAGCAATGCCCTGTTCCATCAGTTCCCGGACCAGGGCTGCATAATCAACATTTTCAGGGTTGGCCTCTTCGGCCATTTTTGTCATCCCTTCGACAAGGATGACGAATTCACCGCGCGTTCCCTGCTCGGAAAGGGCGGCTTGAAGGTCGCTGAGATGTCCATGGAGATACTGTTCATACCGCTTGGTCAGCTCCCGGCAGAGGACGGCCTTTCGGTCGCCCAGGACTTCCTGCATTTCACCCAATACCTGCCGAATGCGGTGAGGGGCTTCATAGAAAATAAGCGTCCCCTCATAGGCTTCCACAGACTGCAGAGCCGGCAGTCGATGCTTCTGGGTTTTCGGCAAAAAACCGACAAAGGTGAACCTCGTCGTATCCATACCGGAAGCGATGAGTCCCGTAAGGCCGGCATTGGCTCCCGGAAGAGGCACGATGGGAATATCGGCTTCCAAGGCCAAACGGACCATGTCACTGCCGGGGTCGCAAATAGCCGGCATGCCGGCATCACTGACCAGAGCAATCATCAGGCCGTCTTTCAATTTCTCGATAAGCTGCGGCCCTTTTTCGGCTTTATTATGTTCGTGATAGCTCGTAAGGGGCGTATCGATATCATAAGCCATGAGCAGCTGTTTCGTATGACGCGTATCTTCAGCGGCAATGAGGTCAGCTTCTCGCAGGCAGCGTACCGTGCGGTACGTAATGTCCTCTAAATTTCCGATTGGCGTCGGGCAGAGATAGAGCGTCCCCTTTTGAAAAACTTCCGGCATAATACTCCTTTCACAGAAAAAAGACGGCTTTAAAGGACACCGCCTTATCTTCCATATAAGCGATCCACAGCGTCACTATAACTTCCATCGGCCTTATGGACGATGAGCGGCGGCAGAACAGACAGGCCCTTCCCGCCTCCGTGAATGCCTTCGACGAGGAAAAGCTTCGCTTCTTTATCGGGGCGACCATGAATCATCTGCAAAACCTTTGGTTCGATATCGCGGGCCCGCAGGGCTTCTAAAATATCCGCCAGCCGTTCGGTAATATGAACCATGCGAAAGCGGCCGTGATACTTCAAGGCGTATTTCGCCGCATCGAGGACATCGTCTAAGGAGGCTGTTTCTTCATGGCATGCCCTCCGAATGCCGTCGACGTCACTGTAAGCCCCGCGGCTTTTTTCCCGGTAAGGCGGATTGGCATAGACGGCCGAAAAGGCACCGGACGGCGACCACTCCCGAATCCGGCGATAATCACCTTCTACGATGCGGATGCGGTCATCCCGCCCGTTTAAGGCCACATTGCGGCCGGCAATATCGGCCATAATCGGATTAAACTCAACCCCGGTCAGGTCCCGGGCCCCGCGGGCCGTCAGAATCAGCGGAATGGCCGCCGTCCCGGTTCCTAAATCAAGGGCCGGCCCATTAGGAACGGCCCCAAAGTGAGCCAATAAAACGGTATCGATGGAAAAACAGAACTGATCGTCCCGCTGAATGACCTTCATCCCGTCGAGGATCAAGTCATCCAACCGTTCGTGAGGACCGAGCTCAATTTTCATGTTCCGTTTCCCCTACATCGGACCAGGGAACATTGATATTATGGCCCGATTCGAGCTGTACTTTGACAGTCTTATCTTTCATATGAACGCGAAGTACCGTGCCGACGCCTTCATCGGTCATGACCCGCTTTCCAACGGCCGGCGGCTTCTGCTGTTCACAACCTTTCTGCTGGCAGTTGCAGCACTTCAGTTCGCCTGACGTGTAAAGCTGGTTTTCATAGCGCAGGCAGCACATGAGGCGGCCGCAGATGCCCGAAATTTTAGTCGGATTAAGGGACATGCCCTGGCCCTTGGCCATGCGGATCGACACGGGTTTGAAGTCACCCAGGAAGGTCGCACAGCACAGCGGACGGCCGCAATAGCCGATGCCGCCGATCATCTTGGCTTCATCGCGAAGGCCGATTTGGCGCAGTTCGATACGGGTCCGGAAGACGGAGGCCAAATCGCGGACCAGTTCGCGGAAGTCGATACGACCGTCAGCCGTAAAGAAGAAGATGATTTTCCCCATATCGAAAGTATAGTCGACATCGATGAGTTTCATCGGCAGCTTATGCTTGGCAATCTTCGTCAGGCAGATGCCGAAGGCTTTCTTCTCCCGTTCTTTATTTCGCTCAACTTGGCGCAAATCCTTGGCCGTAGCCTTGCGGATAATCGGTTTGAGCGGCTGGACGACTTCCGAATCCTCGACGTCCCGCGGCGGAATGACGACATTGCCGAATTCCATGCCCCGCGCCGTTTCTACGATGACTCCATCATCCAAGGCGAGCTCAATCTTATCGGGATCAAAATAATATATCTTTCCAGCAGGTTTAAAACGCACACCTACAACGATCACTTAAAATCCTCCTTTGAGCCGTATCGTCTGGAGACTGACATAGTCCCAAACTAAGCGGACATTGACATGGCGCGTCACCGCTTCCAGCGCCTCATGAAGCACTGACGACACGGCAAAGACGGCATCATCCGTCCAGTACGGCAGTAATTCGGTCATATCGGAGATATAACCTTTTAAACGGACATATTCCCGGCCGGCTCCGCTGCGGAGAACGGCCATGTCCCGCAGCAACAGACTAATCCAGCCTAAGATTTCCGTCGTATCACTATCGGTCAAATTAGCCGATACGACAAGCCATTTCGAATAAGGACAGGCATGTTTGGCCATAATCGTTAAGAAGTCCACAGCAAAGTGTGCTTTCTCCGTTCCATGCCCGTCGAGATAACGAAGAACGGTGCGGACAATACCGCCGCCCCACAGGATGGCGTCGTCCAAATTACCGCCGCCCCGATGAAGACGCTGCAGCCCTTCCCTCATTTCATCGTCACCGACGGGATCGAAGGTAAGGGTAACGCAGCGCGACAGAATCGTCGGCAACAGCAAATCAGGCTGATCCGTCACCAGAATGAAACAGACACCGGACGGCGGCTCTTCCAAGGTCTTCAGCATGCGGTTGGCAAATTCCACATTCATCGTCTCTACGTGGTCGATAATGCAAATCCGGCGCCGACCTCGTTCGCCTTGGAGGGCCAGTTTCGCCTGAAGCTGGCGAAATTGATCGACCTTCAACATGGCACCCATAGGAGCCAAATAAAAAACGTCATCGCCGTCGGTAATAAGGGCTTCATCGCCTGCCGGTGCCAAATCGCGAAAGACGGGACGGCCGGCCAAGGCGGAGACGACGGCAATGGCCATCAGAGTCTTGCCGATACCGGCAGGGCCGGCGAAAATCATGGCATGAGGGAGGCGGTCTTCATCGATGAGACGAGCCAATTTTCGCTTCAACCGGCCATGGCCGATGATCGTATCAAACAAGGTCTCATCCATCATTTTCACCTCCCTATTAAGAAATACCTTAATAACTTATTATATTAAAAAATCCCTCTAAAGTCTAGTATTTTCAACGCCTGACAGGTCTCCATCCGACCGAATCTATTTTTTGACAAGGGCAATCCCGGTGTCCAAAACGCAGCGGTATACATCGTCATGAATTTCCTCTATCGGACGGAGTTTTTCACCTTCGGCGCAGGCAATTCTCGTCCAGCCATAGCGAACCGCCAATTCGTCATAAGCGGCGTGACATTTGGCCAGAAACTGCCCGTTTTTTTCATGGATGTCCCCGGTCTCGCCGCCGGTTTTTCCGACACGGTCGGCCATGAGCCCTTGGGTAACCGCTAAAGGAACGTCGAGGAGCAATACGGCATCCGGTTCGGGCAGGCCCATCTTGCGGAATTCAAAATCTTCGAGCCAGTCAAGGTAGGCCTTACGCCGGGCCGCATCATCGATCTTGATCATTTGATAGAGCATATTGCTCGTCGTATAACGGTCGGCAATGACGATACCGCCCTGATCATAAAAGGCCTTCCATTTCATTTGATAGGATGCAAAGCGGTCGACGGCAAAAAAAGCGGACGCGGCATAGGGGTTGACGGCGTCCGCATCGCGGCCGAAGTCGCCGCGCAAATACATCTTCACAAGGGCACTGGAATCGCTGTCATAATCGGGATAGCTCACGGCCATGACGGGATAGCCGTCTTTCTTTAGATGTTCCGTCAAGAGTTTGGTCTGCGTCGCCTTGCCGCTTCCATCGCCGCCTTCAATAATAAATAATTTACCCTTCATGGGAATCCTCCTTCTGTACGCGTATCGTCCGCAGCGTCCCGTCAGCCGGACCGTTTGGTTTATAGCCATGGGCCATCTTATAGCGGATATACTGTTGGCACGCCTCCGTAATAAATTCTCCTGCCGCCAACACGGGGATGCCCGGCGGATAAAAAGTAACCGTTTCAGCAGCAATACGCCCACAGGCAGCCTCAAAGGGTATCGCTTCCACAGGACCGTTCCAAACCATTCGCGGCGCTGCGGCAACCTGGGGAATCGGAAGGGGCGGCTCTGCACTGGGAGCGGACTGACAACGGGGGCGACCGTCGGCAATAGCCCGGCAGGCATCGATCAGGGCTTGGGCCGTTTCCATCGTATCGCCAAGGGTAATCAGGGCCAATACGTGATTGCCTGCAATCAGTTCGACTTCGATGCCCTGCTTTCGCAGTTCTTTTTCCGCTTCGATGCCGTCGAGGCCGACGCCGGAAAAATCGATGGTGATCTTCGTTTCATCAAAACCGGTGACGATAGAGCCGTCTACGATATCCCGTCCAAAGGACGACAGCCCTTGGATGGCATTGATTTCCCGACGCACATACCGGGCCAGTTCCAAGGCCCGTCCCAACAGCTCCGGCCCATGAAGAGCCAACTGCTGCCGAGCACTGTCGAGGGAGGCCAAGAACCAATAATGAGGACTCGTCGACTGAACGACAGACATAGACGCCGCCAAGCGATCGCTTAAGGGAAATCCTTGTCGACAATGAAGCATCGATGTCTGGGTCAAAGAGCCGGCCATCTTGTGCGTGCTTTGGGCAACGCAGTCGGCACCGCATTGCAGGGCTTCTTTGGGAAAGTCCGGATGAAAGCCCAAGTGAGCCCCATGGGCTTCATCGACAAGGACAAAGAGACCTTTCTCGTGAGCATAAGCCGCCATGGCCTCCAAATTGCCGGCGATTCCGTCGTAAGTCGGATAGGTAAAAACGACGGCCTTGGCGCTCGGGTGAGCCTTGACAGCCTTTTCTAAAGACGATACATCCGGCCCCAGCGATACCTGGTGCTTTTCATCAAACAGGCTTTCCATATAGACCGGCACAGCACCGCTCAAGACGAGGCCGCTGATGACGCTCTTGTGCGCTTCTCGGGGAATAATGATTTCATCGCCGTCACGGCAGACTGCTAAAACCATGGCTTCAATGCAAGCCGTCGTCCCATTGATGGAAAAAAAGGTTCTCCCGGCACCATAAAGATCAGCCGCTAAGTCCATCGCCTCTTTCAACGGCCCTTCCGGCTGAAATAAATCATCGAGGGCATACATGACGCCAAGGTCTCTTGAAAGGGCCGGTCCAAAAAGTTTCTCTTGGTAGTCCGAAATTCCCTGCCCCAACTTATGTCCCGGCGTATGATAGGCCTTCATATGCAGCCGACAATAGTTTTCCAGGGCTTCCACAAAAGGAGCCCGCTGTTGTTGTTCTCTATTCATAAAAACCTCATATCATATATGGTCTAAAAAGCCGCGCAGTAAGGCATGACTTTTCTCATAAGAAAATTGTTTCATCTGTTTCAATGATTGCTGCAGCGATTCCTGCAGGCGATAGGCCGAAAGTTCTTCCGGCTTCACCCAACGATAATCCCGATGCTCATCGGATACGACAACCTGCTCCGCATCAGCCATAGCCGTAAAAATGACGCCATTTAAAAATTGCCCGTCAGCCTTCTGGTAGCTCCAAATACCGGCCGGCGCTTCCAAGGTGATGGACAGACCCGTTTCTTCCTGAACTTCCCGCCGGAGCCTGACTTCAAAATCCTCATGAAAGAGCAGTCCTCCTCCGGGAAATTCCCAAGGATGCCGGCCTTCTATATCATTTTTCTGCAAGAGCAGCAGCTTGCCGTCGTGAAAGACCATCGCCTTGACACTGAGTCCCATCAAGACATTCCTTTCCTGCGCCATACGATCAACTCCTTATCCCTACTTCGCCTACAGTTTGAAAATTTCGATTACCTTTAATTATATCATAACCGCGCCAATAAGCTTACAGGAAAATCCACAAAAGCCCTCTGCGCCCCTTTAAAATACCAGTGCATAGAG
>NZ_HF954558.1:182367-186516 GCF_000455225.1 Megasphaera massiliensis | reverse complement strand
TTTTTCGTTACACCAGATGTGTTTGATACTACTTTGATACTAAAATTTCTAGAAATTGAAATGGAGGCACTCATTTTTCGGTACCTTTGACTTACCGTTAGAAATACATAATACATATTTCTGGCAATTTGTGATAGGTATTAGACATGAATGCTCATGAATGATAGACTGGTCTTAGTGGTGATATGATCGCCATGATTGATATGAAAAATCTATCATTGACCAATCAAGTATCCTATTCGATATAATAGAGGAGGAATCTATCATGAATAAAGCATTAGTCGCCTATTTTAGCGCCAGCGGTGTGACGGCAAAGGTTGCCGAAAAGCTGTCTCAAGCCATCGGTGCCGATATTTTTGAAATAAAACCGGAAGTGCCCTATACTTCAGCGGACCTTAACTGGCAGAATTCAGAAAGCCGCAGTTCCATAGAATCTAAGGATCCCGGCAGCCGTCCGGCTATTGCCGAAAAGGTCGTAAATATGAGTCAATATGACGTTGTCTTTGTTGGCTTTCCTGTCTGGTGGTATCGGGAACCATCCATTATCGACACCTTTATGGAAAGCTATGATTTTAGTGGTAAAAAGGTCGTTCCTTTTGCTACGTCCGGCATGAGCCCCATTGGAGATTCCGGTAAGAACATGCAGGCCTTGGCAGCGGGGGCCTCTGTCGCTGTGGGAAAACGCTTTCCGAACAATGTATCTGTCGATGAGCTGAAAGAATGGGCTGTAAAAAACAGTCAGTAACATAGAATGTATTCTTGCGTTTATTCCCCGATGAAAGGAGAAGACAAGAATGAAAACTTTGATTATTTCCGGCCATTCCGATCTCTCGACGTCCGTTGCTAATAAGGTGATTCTGGACGAGCTTGAAAAGGCCCTTCCGGATGCTGAAATCCGCAAGCTGAATCAGCTCTACCCGACAGCGAATATCGATGTAGAAGCGGAACAGAAGTCCTTACTGGCCGCCGACCTCATCGTGTGGCAGTTTCCCTTCTGGTGGTATTCTCTGCCCTGGCTCATGAAGAAGTGGCTCGACGAAGTCTTCCTTCATGGCTTTTCCCATGGCTCTAAGGCGAAACTCGGTGGGAAAAAGCTGCTCGTATCCTTTACGACAGGGGCCCCGGCAGAAGCCTATACCGGCGGCGAAGGCGCCATTGGCGATATCCAAAAGATGCTTGAAATATTTCCGGCAACGGCGAACCTTTGCGGTCTTGATTACCAGGGTGCTCTCTACGTCCATGGTGTCGGCTATACCACTCGCGATGATGAAATGGCTGTTGAGGCTCAGAAACAGGCTGCTCGGGAGTATGCAGAAAAACTCATCGGCCGTATTCAAGAAATTACAGCGTAATTTTTGACGACAGCCCTCGTTGCTGCTCTGTTTTTCTAAAAAGAGGAAAAGAAGTGTCGCCCATAGCGGTGCGGTACTTCTTTTTTTGTGGAAACATACTTTGGTTCTCCGCTTTCCGCCTTGACTTAGAGCGGCCGTTCAATGGTAAAATAAGAACATATGTGAATCGTTTTTTCATCACGGAGGGAGGGTGTGTTGTTATGTTGCATAAGAAGGTACTGAAGATTTCAGCGATCG
The DNA here is from genome assembly GCF_000455225.1 of Megasphaera massiliensis. Taxonomy (GTDB): domain Bacteria; phylum Bacillota; class Negativicutes; order Veillonellales; family Megasphaeraceae; genus Megasphaera; species Megasphaera massiliensis. The sequence goes on along the minus strand of NZ_HF954558.1, from coordinate 184,927 downwards.
GTGTCTGCCTGATTGCCATGAATTTGACTGCTTCAGCCGAGGGGCTTTACCTGCCGCAACATGGCCTGATCTTGGATCGACAGGCTCAGCAGCAATATATTGAAAAGACCGCAGGCGACCTCTTTACCGGCCGCAATCAGAAGCCTTTCGTTTTGCCTGATGGCTGGCAGCGACAGGATGTGACCGTCAGTGGTATCGTCGTCGAGAAGTATACGAATACGAATTCTGATTCCGATAAGGTGCTCTTACAACTCCACGGCGGCGGTTATGTCCTCGGCATGAGTGACGGTCATCGACTCATGGCCCTGAAGCAGGCGGCCTTGATGGATGCTAAAGAGGCTTATTGTGTTAATTATAGGTTAGCGCCGAACTACATCTATCCGGCTGCCCTTGACGATGCCATTGCGGCTTATAACTATCTCCTTGACAGCGGCATTAAGGCTGAAAATATCGTGTTAGTCGGCGATTCGGCCGGCGGAAATCTGGCCGTTGCCCTTGTGCTTTATTTGCGGGACCATCAAAATGCCTTGCCCCGACTGTTAGTCCTACAGTCACCATGGACGGATTTCAGTACGGCTGCGGCTTCGCGGACCTATAATGACCGTAAGGATAAGATTTTAGGCCGTGGGACGCCGCTCAATAAGGCTGTCAAAGAGCCGTCTTATGCCGGGACATTGTCCCTCTCTGACCCGAGGTTATCGCTGATTCATGCCGATTTGAAAGGGCTGCCGCCGATGCTGATTCAGACCGGCGGTCATGAAATATTCCTGACGGAAAATCAGAAGTTTATGGAAAAAGCCGTCGACGACGGCGTTGAAGTGACGATGACCGTCTATCCTGATATGCCCCATGACTTTGCCCTCTGCCTACCGGATCTCGATGCTTCCGTTGCGTCCCTGCAGGAAATCGGAACTTTTGCTAAAAGCCATTTCTAATACGACAAAAGCCCATCTCGCGATGGGCTTTTTGCCTAATTTTTTGGCACTGCATTTTTTATGGCCGTAATATCGAGCAAGGGCCTTGCCAGGGCGGCTGCTAAGATGCTTTTTACGATGTCTAAGGGGATAAAGGGCAGGACGCCACTGGTGATGACAGCACTCCAAGGCATTTCAGTGACGCCGTGGAGCTGCAGGACGCCGCCAAGATAGATGACGGGAATTCCGATGATGATGGCGACGAGGGAATAGCGCTTGAAGTTATATGTTTTCCCTTTTAACATCGACATGAGGTAGACGGCGACGACATAAGCCCAGATATATCCGCCGGTGGGTCCGAACATCTTACCCGGACCGGAGGTGCCGCCGGTGAATACGGGGACGCCGATGAGGCCGATGCCGATATAGGCCAGCATGGTGATGGCAGCGTCTTTTGGCGGTAAGAGGAAGGCCACTAAGTTGACGATCAGCGTCTGCAGGGCCAGGGGCGACTGAGAAAAGGGCAGGGGGATAATCAGATAAGCAGAGATACAGTTCATTGCAATCAACAAGGCGATGTGTGTCAGGCGCATCGTCTTTTCTCGTGACTCGGACATGATAAAAGCACTCCTTACTATAAATACAGGACTCGTTACACAAAGTGTATTATAGCAAACAGTGCCTTTAAGGTCAACTTATTGAATTAAAATCATGGTTTACAATTCGTCTTTCAGTAATTTCCCTAAGCAGGGTTCGACTTGGACGCCTTCACGGGGATCGCTTCCGGCTTTATGGGTATATTCGATGGCATAGCTCAGGAAGTCAGCAGCCCTTTTGATGGCGGCATGGAGCATCGTCCCTTGGAGCAGAGCGCCGGTAAGGACACTGGTAAAGAGGTCACCCGTTCCACAGGTGCTGAAGGGAAGGCGGTGGACCGGATATTCGTCAAAGGAGGCCGTCGTCGTATCGTAACTGACGATTTTGGTGGTATCTAAGTCGCTGGCGACACTGGTGATGACAATCTTTTTGGGGCCCATATCGGAGAGCGTTTTGCACAACTCAAGCATTTCCGTCGTCTTCGGAAGGTCTTCACTGTAGGGAACCCCGGCTAATAAACAGGCTTCCGTATAATTCGGTGTAATTACCGTGGCCTTGGCAATGAGTTTTCGCATTTCCGGAACGATAGCCGGTGTGAAGACCGGGTAGAGATTGCCGTTGTCACCCATGGCCGGGTCAACGACGATGAGACTGTCATCTTTGGCAAAGCGGGAAATGGCATCGGAAACGACTTCGATTTGACCGGCGTCGGCTAAAAATCCGCTGTAAATGGCGTCGTATTCATAGCCTAATTTTTGCCATTTATCCATAAACTCCGTCATATGGGGCGTAAAATCGGAAAATGTGAAATCGCCGTAGGTCAGATTATTGCTGAAAATAGCCGTTGGAAAAGGGCAGACCTGAAATCCCATGGCGGAGATGACCGGAATTGCCGCCGTAAGTGAGCAGCGGCCAAAAGAACATAAATCGTGAATCGCAAGGACGCGTTTGGTTGTCATAGAAAGACCTCCTCTAAGTAAACTGTACTATAATTTTAACCTATATACTGCAAGGTGTAAATAAGACAGATAAAAGGGATTCTGTCCTCT
>NZ_HF954558.1:145387-181997 GCF_000455225.1 Megasphaera massiliensis | reverse complement strand
CTTGCTGTATGGGCTCTTTGTGCCGGGATGATGCCCGGTGTCATGGCTGCCGATACGGATACAATTTGGAAATTTGGTGTAAGTGTAGGCCCTGATGTAAAAACCGAACATGAAGGAACTGCAACGGGTTCGACTACAGAAATTGAACCCGGTGATACGGTTGTTCTACAGGCTGGACGAGGTATTAAATTAACTAAAAGTTCAACTGGAAAGGCTGTACAGATTGGGCTTAAGTTTATTGATATGCAGCCGGGTGGATGGCCTTATAACGATGCTAATGCCACCGGCTCAGCGTCGCTGGCTATCGGTCAAAATAGTGTGGTAGATGCCCAACAGGGGGTGGCCGTGGGCTGGAAATCTCATTCCGGTGAGTTTGGATTTGCCGGCGGCAGTGAATCTGATGCTGGTTTGAGTTCCGTTGCTATTGGCTATAATGCTAAAGCTGCTTTGGAAGGCTCCGTTGCTATCGGTACCGGTGTACGAAGCGATCCAAGTAAATCAGACAGTGACTATAAAAAGGTCGATAGTACCTTCTCTGTTGCCATTGGGGATAAAGCTTATGTTGAGAAGGATTCTACTGGTTCCAACGTTATCGGGAATCAGGCTTATGTAACTGCGTCGGGATATGCAACTGTACTCGGGACATCAGCTTATGTTAAGAGCGCAGCAAATGGCACTGCACTCGGTTATAAAGCTAATGTTACTGCTGCTGATGGTGTAGCTATAGGGGCCTTTTCCGTAGCAAAAACAAAAGCCGGAACCCCCGGATATGATCCGGAAGGGAAGGACAGAAGCTCAGATACATACGGTTTTTGGAAGTCAGGCCTTGGGGCTGTATCTGTCGGTGACAAGGGCAAGACTCGTCAGATTACACAGGTAGCGGCCGGCACGTACAACATGGATGCCGTTAACGTAGCCCAGCTCAGAGCGTTAAATACGAAATTGACTGCCGATATAAAAGCAGCATCCTTGGCAGCCGGTGATAATATTACTATCGCTAAAGATGGAGATACGAATAAAATTAGTTTAAAAGATACGATTACTTTGGGGGCGGATAATGGCCTTGTCATCGGAAATCAGGAATTTACCGTAAAGGATGCCGACGGCAACGACAAGGTTGATGAAAACGGAGATGTCGTTAAACAAAGCGGTAATTATATTACGGGGTTAAGCAATACTAAGTGGGATCCCCATAATATCGTCGAAGATCGTGCCGCTACGGAAGGACAATTAAAAGATATTATCGGCACTGAAATCGGTAAAATCAATGACAGCATTAAAAATACGAAACAGACCTTTGTCGGTGACAGTGGAACTAAGGTTGAAATCGGGACAACGGAAACCTTAAGTCTTATCGGCGGTGCCGATACAAATGCCTTGACGGATAAAAATATCGGTATCGTTAATAATGGCAAAGGCTTTAAAGTTCAATTGTCGTCTAAACTTTCCAACCTCGACAGTGTATCTACTAAGACCTTAACAGCCAGTGACAGCATTACCGTAGGCTCTGGTGATGCGACTACGGTCATCAGCGGGAATACGGTTACGACCGGTTCTGTTACGACGGGCGATACGACGATCAGTAGTGACGGCCTGACGATTACCGACGGCCCGTCCGTCACGAAAGACGGTATCGACGCCGGTGGTAAAGCTATTCACAACATCGGTGAAGCGACAGAAGGTACCGATGCCATCAATAAGGGGACTTTTGACACCACGATTAACAATATCGGGTCGGGTATGAATCAACTGGGCAATCAGATTAACAAGCTCGATAATCGCGTCGATCGTGTCGGTGCCGGTGCAGCAGCTCTGGCAGCCTTACATCCCTTAGATTTCGATCCGACGTCACGCTGGGAATTCTCTGCCGGTATCGGTAATTACCGCGGTGCCAATGCCGTTGCCGTCGGTGCCTTTTATCGCCCGAACTACAACACCATGGTCAGCATCGGGTCGTCTTACGGCGGCGGTGAAAACATGGTAAATGCCGGCGTAACTTGGAGATTTGGGGAAGGTGGAACGGGAAATTACCCGTCGAAAGGCGCTATGGCTCAGGAAATTGACAACTTGCGGTCGGTTGTAGACGAACAGAACAGCAAACTGGCGTCACAGAACGACAAGATCGAGGCTCAGAACAGCAAGATTGAAGCTCAGAGTCAGCAGCTCGAAGAACAGAATAAGAAGATTGAACAATTGATGCAGGCTATTGCCGAGTTGAAGAGATAAGGCAGTCGTATCAATTCTGACAATAAGTAACGATAGCTGGGGTTCCTCTTATCGGAGAGGGGCCTCAGTTTTTTTATTTCTGAAAATGTTATATATTACTAAAAAATATATTGAAACTGAAATAAACAGAGAATTGCTGATTTAATATAGACATAATATGTGTAATTTGTTGACAAGTATATAGATACTATATAAAATAAACAACAAATAAACGTTATTAAAATTTTATAATTTTGGTAAAGTGGGGCTTATTAGGCCGAGAATTAAGGAGGCTTGGTAATCGATATAGACAGCACGGAGCTGTTTGGGGGAAATAACTTCTAAATTTTATCATTTCTTTTATATTTTTTTCAATTAAGGAATATGGGAGGAATCGGCATGAATCGAATTTATAAAGTTATTTGGAGCAAAGTGCGGCATTGCTATGTCGTCGTATCTGAATTGGTAGGAACGGATCGGAAATCGGTAACGACTCGCTCGCGGGTTAATAAAAAAATGGCAGCGTCTCTTGCCGTGATGGCCCTTTGTGCCGGCATGACGTCGGGTGTTATAGCTGCCGATACGGCAACGGGGACTGGATCCGGTGTTGCATACGGTACGGGATCTGAGGCAACGAAGGCTACAAATACGGCAGTTGGATCAGGGGCTAAAGCTACAGGTTTGCTGGATGCAGTTGCTGTTGGTAATAAGGCGAATGCATCCGGTATGAGCGGTACAGCTATTGGCAGCAGTGCGGAAGTAACCGGTTCTTCCGGGACAGCTCTTGGTACTAAAGCTCAGGCGGCCGGTTCAGCTGTAGCTGTGGGTGTTAGTGCTCAGGCAACTGTGGTTTCTAGTATAGCTGTCGGAAATCTGGCACAAGCAACTGGGAATACTAGTATGGCCATCGGAAAGGAGGCCGTGGCTTCGACCAGTAATAGCATAGCTATTGGAAGTAAGGCGAATGCCTCCAATTCCAATAGCATCGCCATTGGTCTGTCAACGATAGCGTCCGGCAGCTCCGCTGTTTCTATAGGGTATAAGACTGAAGCTACCGGTGGTTCTTCAGCTGTTTTTGGTTATGAATCTAAGGCAACTAATAGTGAAGCAACCGCGATAGGCTATAAGTCTACGACGGCATCTCGAGAATCACTTAGTATGGGACGTGGATCTGAAATTGGTACAAATGCTGACCGTGCGTTAGCTGTGGGCTACAAAGCGTTCATCGGTGATGAAACTACGCCGAGTACAGCCGTTCATGATAATGGCGTAGCTGTAAGCGGTACATCAAAAGATACGGCACAGAACTATACTAGACTTAAAGACACCATTGCCATCGGTTCAGAGGCGAAAGCTTACGGCTATCAGGATATCGCTTTGGGTGCCGGTGCGAATGCTTTTAATAATCAAACAGTGGCAATCGGGCGAAGTGCAGAAGCGCGTGGCGATTACTCGTCTGTACTCGGTTATAAAGCTGCAGCAGATGGGAAAGGTGCGACTGCTTTGGGCTTTGGCGCTCGTGCCTATGGTGTAGGCTCGGTAGCTATCGGTAAAGAAGCAATCACTAACACGTTGGATGATTCTGCTGCGGTAGAATATAGTGTTGCTATTGGTAATAATGCCCGTACTGCATCCAATTATTCCGTTGCTCTAGGTACACATTCATTGGCTATTATTGAAGATGATGTGGCTACCAAAGCATACTTAACTGATGAAAAGTTTTCAAAAAATAACGGCGTTGTTTCTGTCGGTAATAAAGCCTACACTCTAGGTAACTATGACTTTGAGGAAAACCGTCGTCGTATTACCAATGTAGCCGGTGGTGCCGATGATTATGATGCGGTCAACGTGGCACAGCTTCGCAAAGTGTATGATAAGGCCACTGATAATACGACAAAGATTTCACAATTATCCGGTGGTTGGATGCTGGGCGTAACGACGGCACCGGACGTTAGGCAGGCTTCAGATGCTACTGCTGAAGGGCTATCTCGTGCTATTCAATCAGGTCAAATGGTGAGATTGCAGGCCGGTAGTGGTATCAAGTTAAAGCAAGATGGAACCAATGTAACGATTGGGCTCAAATTTATCGATATGCATACAGGCGGTTATCCAATTAACGATGCTAAAGCGAGTGGTGGCGCTGCGCTGGCAGTGGGCCAAAACAGTATAGCTGATGGTAATCAAAGTACAGCTGTCGGTTTTGACACTTATGCCGGTCAGCATTCTTTTGCCGGTGGGAATCAGGCTGAAGCAGATATGTACTCGGTTGCTCTCGGTGCCTACGCAAAGGCTAAGAAACAGTATTCTGTTGCTGTCGGTATAGCTAAAGAATTTGATGATGGAAGCGGAACCAAAACACGCAAAAAGGTTGACAGTGATTATGGCATGGCCCTAGGTACCTATTCCTATGTAGGTGAAGATTCTAATGAATCTAATGCTATCGGTTTTGATACGGCAATCACTAATTCGGTAAATTCAGCCGCAGTCGGCAGTCGAGCTAATATAGCTAATTCGAAGGAAGCTAATGCATTTGGTTACTTGGCAAAAGTAACCGATTCAGAATATGGCAGCGCATTTGGTAGCCATGCGACAGTGACTAATGCTAACAATGCAGTGGCCCTTGGTGTATCTTCTAAAGTAGAGGGTGTCGATAGTGGCGTTGCATTAGGGGCATTCTCTGTGGCTGATAAAAATGCAAGAATCTTTGGCTATGATCCGTCGACAGGGACGACGTTTGTAATGACTCCTGAGATGCAGTCTGCCCTTACTGCATGGCAGGAAGCTTCAAAGGCATCTGTAGCCGATCCGGATAATGCAGATAAACTTAAAGCGGCTGAAGATGCGGCGAAAACGTATCGGACCCTTGTCGGTGCCTGGGAATCTCAATTAGGTGCTGTTTCCGTAGGGGATAGTTCCAAGGGCGTAACGCGTCAGATTACGAATGTAGCCGCCGGTACTTTGGATACGGATGCTGTTAACGTTGCTCAGTTGAAAGCAGTTAATACTAAGGTTGATGCTAATAAGATTAGTTTCTTCAGCGTAAATCCGGAAGGCTTTGTTGTAAACAGTAATGAAGACAATAAAGGCGCTACCGGGGCTCATGCCATGGCAATCGGTATTGATGCTTCCGCTACAGGGATTTTTAGCACGGCAGTTGGTAAAGGAGCTTTGGCAGATGCCGGAGATGCTATCGCTTTGGGTACTGATAGTAAATCGACGGGGAATATGGCTACCGCCATAGGGGAACGTTCTGAAGCAACTGCTTCAAGTGCCGTAGCACTCGGTTCAGCGGCTAAAGCCACTCAGAATTATGCTATTGCTATAGGCGGATCTGCTAAAGCAGAAAATTATCGAACCATTGCGATGGGGCCGTATGCTAAGGCTTTGGAAGAGAATAGCATTGCTATTGGTTATTTTGCAACAGTGTCAGAGGATGCCTATGATGGGGTTGCTATTGGGCGCAGTGCCAATGTTTCGGCGGAAAATGGACTTGCTCTTGGGCGAAATGCTTCCGCTACAATGGTAAACGGAATCGCTTTAGGCTCGTATTCCGTTACAGATCGTGATGGAAATTATCTTGGCTATGATCCGACTGTCGGTGGAGATGCTATTTTTACAACAGAAATGGAAAGTGCACTGAATGCAGTAAATGCAGCACTCGACAATTATTATCAAAATCAGACAGATGAAAATCTTCAAGCATATCAAGATGCCTTTAAAAAGTATCGTTTGCTGGTGGCTCCTTGGGTATCCGGCGCAAGTGCAGTATCTATTGGTAATAAGGAAGAAGGTCTTACTCGTCAGATTACCAATGTGGCAGCCGGATCGACTGATACGGATGCGGTCAACGTGGCGCAGCTCAAAGCCTTAGATGCTAAGGTGACGAAGGCAGCAGCTGATAGTGCCTTAACAGCCGGTAAGAATATTGAAATTAAAACTACAACTGATGATACGACTGGTGTTAAAACTAATACCATCAATTTAAAAGATAAGATTACCTTAGGCGATACCAATGATGCGGCTAAGCAGGTAACCATTGATGGAAATGCTGCAACTGTTACAGCAGGAACAGGAGATAACAAGGTCGTCGTTGATGGTTCTAATGGACAAGTTGTAATCGGCGATGCAAATGCTGGTGGGGTTGTCATTGGCAACCAGGACAATGGCAAAGGTGAAATCGGTGATTACATCACAGGTCTCGACAATACGACTTGGAATCCTGAAAAGAATGGTATCGTTAAAGACCGTGCCGCTACCGAAGGGCAGTTGAGTGACATCGTAGGTACAATCGGCGAGATTAGTGAAGGTATTGAAAATGCTACGAGAACGATTACCGGTGACGGTGACGCAAAAGTCGTACTCGGTAAAGACGATGCTTTAAGTCTTACCGGCGGCGCCGATACAAGTGCATTAACTGAAAAGAACATCGGTGTTGTAAATAATGGCGATAAAGGTTTCAGTGTTAAGTTATCGTCTAAACTTACCGGTCTCGACAGTGTCAGCACGAAGACCTTAACGGCCAGCGACAGCATTACCGTCGGCTCTGGTGATACGACGACCGTCATCAGTGGTAATACGGTTACGACCGGTTCCGTAACGACGGGTAACACGACCGTCAGCAATGATGGATTAGTGATTAAAGATGGCCCGTCTGTCACTGCCGATGGCATTGATGCCGGCGGCAAAACTATTTCCAATATTGGGGAAGCTAAGAATCCGACGGATGCTATTAATAAGAGCACCTTTGACACTACGGTGAACAATATCGGTTCCGGCATGAACCAACTCGGCAATCAGATCAACAAACTCGACAACCGCGTCGATCGTGTCGGAGCCGGGGCGGCGGCCTTGGCAGCTCTCCACCCCTTAGAATACGATCCTGCTACGCGTTGGGAAGTTTCGGCAGGCATCGGTAACTATCGCGGCGCAAACGCCGTAGCCGTCGGTGCCTTCTACCGTCCGAACTACGATACGATGATTAGCATAGGTTCATCTTATGGCGGCGGTGAAAACATGGTTAATGCCGGTGTAACCTGGCGGATTGGCGAAGGCACGACCAAGGCTTACCCGTCGAAAGATGCTATGGCCCAGGAAATTGACAGCTTGAGATCCGTCGTCGATCAACAAAATGATAAACTGGCCGCACAGAACGACGAACTGGCAGCTCAGAACAACAAGATTGCGTCGCAGAGCGAACAGTTATCTGCTCAAAGTAACGAGATTAAGGCTCAACGTCAACAATTGGAAGAACAGAATAAGAAGATTGAACAACTGATGCAGGCTATTGAAGATTTGAAAAAATAAAATATAGACAACGTGCTACATAAGACTGGGGTCCTTCTCTTTGGAGAGGGGCCTCTGTTTGTGTTTTCTACAGCACTGAAGTTTTCATATCTGAAGAAACTAACAAATGGGGATCAGTAGCTCTAATACGTTATTTCTGTATTTACATATATACATAAATTGTGGTTGAATTATCGAGAATGTTGTGAAATAATGTATATAATAAAAACAAATAGATATGACTAGTTGTGGGTTTATCATGTTGAATTCTGTCTTTGCTAGTGTTTGTCTAATAAAGTAAAGGAGCTTAGTCTTATGAATAATCTGTATATGAGTGTCCTGAATAATCAAAATAAAATGAAACGTAGTGGTAACTGTCCTTTGATGTCGAAAAAAATATGGCCTAGTCGAAAAGTAGTGACGATACTTTCGGCGTTAGCCCTTTGTTCGGGGATAACGAGCGGGGTTTTTGCAGAAGCAACTGAAACGGAGGAGGATACGGGGTACGTCGAAATAACGACTCCTGTAGATTCTACAGATACGGAGGAACCGACCCAACCAGAATTACCTGAGGCTGAAAATACTCCCGGAAAAGGTTATGGAATCAGCTTTGGGACAGGGGCTATTGCTGAGGAACCTGCGAGTATAGCTATTGGCATCGGCAGTACTGTAAAAGGAGCTGGAAATTATGGGATTGCTATTGGTGGTGTAGCTCATGCAAGTGGATCGAGCTCGTTGGCAATAGGAAATAAGAGTAACGCGGAAAGCCAGTATAGTATTTCCATTGGTGAAGATTCACATGCAAAAGAGTATTTGAACATAGCGATAGGATACGGTTCAAATTCTTCTGGTTTATTTAGTACGACCATAGGTGCTGGGGCAGTTTCCGATGGTTATCTGTCTGTGGCTCAAGGGAATATGGCTAGTTCAGGTGGTGAGTGGTCTATGGCAATGGGATCTTTGTCTGAGGCTCCTAATTATGGTTCTGTAGCTTTAGGAACACTGGCTGTTGCTAAAGCGGATAATTCTATGGCATTAGGGACACGGTCTGTTGCAGTTGTCTCGGATGATATATCAACGAAAGCATATTTAACTGACGAAGTTTTTTCAAAAGAAAATGGAATTGTATCTGTCGGAAATACGGAATATGTAGACGGCTTCGATGAAACTATTGCAGAAAATCATCGTCGTATTACCAATGTGGCTGGTGGGGCTGATGATTATGATGCCGTTAATATTGCACAATTGAAGAAATTAGAATCGAATGTTAATATCAGTATCAAGGATATCACTAACAAGATAAATAATATCAACGGATCTACGGGAGAGAGTGATGGTACACGAGATTTTTCCGGCGATGATGGAGCAAGTAACCAAGTAAGTGTCAAGCTTGGCGAAACCATGAACCTTAAGGGTGGGGCTGATGTTACGAACTTATCCGACGGCAATATCGGCGTCGTAACGAATTCCAATAAAGACGGCTTTGATATCAAGTTGTCGAAAGATATTAAGGGCCTCAATTCAGTCACGACGGGCAACACGACGATGAACAATAACGGCCTTACGATTAAAAATGAAGATTCGTCGAAGAACATCACCATTCAGAACAACAACGTCAGCATGGGCGGCAATGTCATTACGAATATTGGCGAAGGCACGAACCCGACGGATGCCATTAACAAAAATCAATTTGACCGCGAAATAAGCCAAATCAATAACGGTATGGGTCAGGTCAATAATCGCATCAGCAACCTCGATAACCGTGTCGACCGTGTCGGTGCCGGTGCGGCAGCTTTGGCGGCCTTACATCCACTGGACTTTGATCCGACGTCCCGTTGGGAAGTTTCAGCCGGTGTCGGTAACTATCGTGGTGCTAATGCCGTAGCCGTCGGTGCCTTCTATCGCCCGAACTACGATACCATGATCAGCCTCGGCTCGTCTTATGGCGGCGGTGAAAATATGATCAATGCCGGCGTAACCTTCCGCATCGGCGAAGGCACGACTAAGGTATATTCATCGCAGGATACCTTGGCACGGGAAGTTGACAGTTTGAGATCCCTTGTCGATGAACAGAATCGTAAACTGGAATCGCAGAGCAAACAACTTACGGCACAGAATAACAAGATTGAGTCGCAGAGTGAACAACTGGCGGCTCAGAACAATAAGCTTGAAGTACAAAACAGCAAGATTGAAGCTCAGAGCCGGCAATTGGAATCCCAGGGCAAGCAGTTGCAAGAACAGAGCCGGCAGATTGCACAATTGATGCAGGCTGTTGCTGAATTAAAAAAATAGAATAATTGAATGTCGTGTAACATCGACGTGGTAACAAAAGGGTCCTCTTTTCAGAGGGCCTTTTTGTGTGGCAAATTTTAGCGTTGAATAGAGACATGTGTAAAGAAAATTTAAATTATAAAAAATATGAAATAGTCAATATCGATTTGTAATAGAAAATTAGTATTTGTTTTATTGACAAAATTTAAAGCAATCTATAAAATTATGACCATAAAAGTCTAGATTGATAATGACTTGTTTTAACTGGAGTACATTTGTCAAATTGAGGTAATGCTGCGGTAAAAACAGGCTGTGGAGGGGATATGCGATAGGGCGGCCTATTTGTTGAATGATGTGTCAAAATAAAGAAATGCCGTTAAAGACTAAAAGAGGTCTTCAGATTTCCGTTGTAATATTGTGTCTGTTTCTTATCGTTGTGTCGTTTAATTATCCATTCTATTGGGGGAAATGAATATGAACAAAATTTACAAAGTCGTTTGGAGCAAAGTAAAGAACTGCTACGTCGTAGTTTCTGAAATCGCCAAGAGCCACAGCAAGCCCGTGTCGAGTGGCTCGCGTCAATACGTTTCGGCAGCAGCCGTCTTAGCTGCTTTTGCCGTGTTGTCTGTTGCGAATATTGCCTCGGTTCAAGCTGTAGACGTTAAATTAGGTGATAATGCAGGGACTAGTAACTATGCTAACCAAGTAGGCAGCATTGCCATTGGTAATAATTCCTATGTTGAAAATATGGCCGGTACGCAGGAAAACCTGTTTTCTTTCGGCCAGACTGATCAGAGCCAGTGGGCAGCCGGCATTGCCATCGGTCAAAATGCCTATGCACGTAGTGGTAGTGTAATGCTTGGTGATCACAAATACATAGGGGCTTTAGGTGATACAACGGTTGAAGGTACAAGCTATAATAATGTAAAGAGTAAAGGGGTAAATATTTATTCTACTACCGTTGGTGCGAATAGCTATAATCAAGGGGCATTCTCTACGGTTAATGGAGCATTCTCTATTATTTCCGGTAGATATAACGGTGGTTTTTTAACTTCAGGTTATGCAGGACAAAACTTTGGTGCTGTTATAAATGGTTCTTTAAATAGTATTGAGTCTGCTACTTCTTCAAGTCGATATTCTGGCATCGCTAATAGCGTTGTAGGTACAGCGAACAGAACATTCAATTCGAATGGCTCCTTAATTTTTGGTGCCGGCAATGAAATTACCAACTCCATTACGTCTATCTCTGCACCGTCAAGCGGTGGTGCATCAGCAAAAGAGCTTCAGACTAATTTGATGACCAGCATTAAGAACTCTCAAAGCGGTGGTGCAACCCTCGCTATCGGCGGCGGCAATACGGCTGACTACACTCAGAAGACTTCCATTATCGGTGTAAACAATACCGTTAAAGGTACGAGCAGCAACATCAGCCAGTACAACTCCGTAACCGGCTTTAACAACACGGCTACCAATGTAGACAACACCATCGTTGTTGGTACGAACAGAACTGTATCTGACTTGGCCAATACCGTTGTTATCGGTACCGCAGATTCCGCTACGGAAACGACCGTTAGTAACGCAGTTGCCATCGGCAGCAATGCTAACGCAACCGTTGACGGAGGTGTCGCTTTAGGTTCCGGTTCTGTAGCCAGCGTAGCCTCTGGGGTTGCCGGCTATGACCCGAACACGAAAGAGGCTTCCACGACTGATTCCGCAACTTGGAAATCTACCTTAGCCGCTGTTTCTGTCGGCGTTCCGACCGATGGCGGCGCAGCTACGGCAACTCGCCAGATTACGGGCGTTGCTGCCGGTATGCAGGATACGGATGCTGTAAACGTCGCCCAGCTCAGAGCATCTAAAGTAACTTTAACACCCGGTGAAAATGTTACCATTGATTCCGTAACAAACGCTGATGGGACTACTTATACCATTAAATCTACCGATACCAATACGACCTTGGCCAGCGGTACCGTTTCCTATACCGATGGTGACGGAACTTTGGTTTTGACCGATTCGGCAGGTAATAACGTTACTGTAAGCGGCCTTAAAAACACTTACGTCACCAGTGCAGCCTTGAGCGGCAATACTTTGACCCTCACCCGTAATGACGGCGGCACGGTTACCGTCGATGGTATCGCATCTTCGGCAGATATTACCTCTTTGACGAATACGGTAAATGCCAATAAAACGCACTTCTACAGCGTTAATTCTACGGATACAACCGCAGGGAACTATAACAATAACGGTGCAACCGGGACGAATGCGTTGGCTGCCGGTATAGCGGCCAGTGCTCAGACAAACAATTCCGTTGCTGTTGGTACCAATGCTCGTGTTCTGGGGAATGGCGGTAACAGAGACACCGGTACCGGCAGTATTGCTATCGGTGAAAACGCACTCGTTACTACTAATGGCCTTAACTTAACAAGTATTGCTATGGGTAAAGGTGCTACTGTATTGAATGGTAGCGGTAAACAGGATAAAGCCTTAAGCTTCACACCGGATAACTACGCATCCGGCAGCGATCTTCCAATTGATCCGGATAAATCTCCTGGTGGTATCGCTATCGGTGCGAATGCGTATGCTCGTACAGGTAGTGTACAGATTGGGTCTCACACCATGAAGGGCTACACCATGGGCGGTTCTGAAATCAACGACCAGTCCCAGGCCAACTTGGTAGGCATGACGACCATCGGCTCCAACTCCTACAATAAAGGTGCCTTGGGCAGCATGCTCGGTGCTTATTCCGTAATGACCGGTAACTTCACCGGTGCCGGCGGTTTTAACAGCCTTCTTTATGGTTCTCAAAACTTCGGTGCCAACGTAGTCGGTTCCTTGAACAGCATTCGCTCTGCCGGTTACAGTGGTTCCAGCGGTATTGCGAACAGCATTGTCGGTGTAGCCAACATTGCTGAAAATGCTAACGGTGCACTCATTTACGGTGCCGGCAATAAAATTACGAACTCTGTACAATCCATTAGCGGTATCGATACCTTGACCAGCACGTTAACGGTTGATGAAATGGCTGATGCATTACGTAAGGGGATTCAAAGCTCCGGTGGCGGTGGATCCACCTTGGCTGTCGGCGGCGGCAACACGGCCGACTATACCCAGAATACGGCGATTATCGGTGTGAATAACACGGTTACCGGTACAAGCTCCGATATTGCTCAGTATAACTCTATTACGGGCTATAACAATACAGCTACTAACGTAGACAATGTAACCATCACCGGTATCAACAATACGGTAAGTGATACTAAGACGGCCGTTGTAATCGGTGATAACCGTACCTTGACCGGCGTTAATAACAATGTCATCATCGGTTCTTCCGATGCAGGTACTACGACAACGGTTAATAATGCAGTAGCTGTCGGTCGAAATACGAATGTATCCTATGACGGCGGCGTAGCCCTCGGTGCGAACTCGCTGGCTACGGTAGATAAAGGGGCTATCGGTTATGATCCGTTGGGTGAAATTACCGATACGGACAGCATTGGCGCACTTAACAAAACACAATATGATGCGCTTAAATCCTCTATCGCAACGAGCAACGATACGGTAAATAGCTTGACTTCGGACATTGCAGATTTGAAACAGCAGCAAAGTCAGTATAGCAGATGGTCTAATGAATATTTTGACCTTCAAGACCAGATTGATGCCAAACAAACTGAATTGACTGCGGCTCAAAATTCCTTAAATGCTGACCAAACTGAAATGAATAAGTTAGTTTCCACTTGGCAGGCAACGGGCGCTGCTGTATCCGTAGGTGACAGTGCAACCGGCTTAACCCGTCAGATTACTAACGTAGCAGCCGGTACGAATGACACCGATGCCGTAAACGTAGCTCAGCTTAAACAGGTTGCAGCTGCTGCAGAAGATGCCGGTAAGACAACCTTGAACTTCACCGGCGACGACACTTCCGCTACGATTGCACGCGGCAATGGCCAGACACTGAACATTACCGGTGGGGCCACTGAGTTTACGACGGCAGACAACATCGGCGTCGTAAAAGACGGCGATAATGCCTTGAAAGTGAAGTTGGCCAAAGACCTCACCATGGCTGACGGCAGTATTGCCTTCGATAACAATGTTAAATTGTCCTCCGCAGGCTTAAGCAACGGCGGTCAGAAGATCACCAACGTCGCAGCCGGTGAAGCTGATACCGATGCTGTCAATGTATCGCAGCTCAAGGGCAGCACGATTAAATCTGGTGCTGCTACCTACGCTGACAACGGTACGGGCTCCATGACCTTAACCATGGAAAATGGCGACACGGTCACGGTCAATGGCCTGCAGGATAAATACATTAGCGGTGCTTCCCTTGCAAATAATACCTTAACCATCACCCGTAACGACGGAACAAACTTCACGGTTGATAAAATTGCCACAACCGACGATATTTCGAATCAAGTCGGTGACGTAGCTCTGAACTTTGCCGGTGACGATGCTACGGCTAAGGTTACGACGAAAAATAAAGGCACCCTCAACATTACCGGCGGTGCTGCCAGCGACAACTTGACCGACGACAACATCGGCGTTGTAAAATCTGCTGATGACACCTTACAGGTTAAATTGTCGAAAGACTTGAACGACCTGAATAGCGTACGTGTAGGTGGGGCTAAAGAAGGCGAAGGCATCTACATCGCTAACCAGACTGTAACTAATACAAATAAGGGCTCTGAAACAGGTAATTACATTACCGGTTTAACTAACCTTACTTGGGACCCAGCTACTAACGGTTACGTAAGCGGCCGGGCAGCGACGGAAGATCAGTTGAAATCCGTTTACGATAACATTAACTCCAATGTGACGGCCAACAAGGTAGTTGCCGGTAAGAACATCAGCGTTGAAGTAAATGCAGATGGCACCGGTACAAAGGTATCCTTGGAAAATAACATCACCTTGGGCTCCGATACGGATGCAGCAAAACAGGTCAACATCAACGGTGACGCTGCAACGGTTACGGCCGGTGACGGTGCTAATAAAGTCGTCGTTGACGGCACGAACGGTCAGGTCACGATTGGCGATGCAGCCAATGGCGGCATTGTCATGGGCAACCAATCGAATGTTACCGGCACGAAGGCTGACGGCACTACGGATTCCCAGAACGGTCAGTTCCTCACCGGCCTCGACAACACGAAATGGGATCCTGCAAACCAGGGTATCGTTGAAAACCGTGCAGCAACCGAAGGTCAGTTGAAAGATGTAACGGACAGCATTTCCAAGCAGATCAGTGACATCGATACGGCCGTTAAATCCTCCAGCCGCGTCTTTGAAAGCGACAGCGGTGCGGATAATCAGGTAACCCGTAAAAATACGGATGCCATGAAGCTCAAAGGCGGCGCTGACAGCAACAACCTCTCCGATAACAACATCGGCGTCGTAAATAACAGCGACGGCAGCGGTTTTGACATCAAGTTGTCGAAAGACATCAAGGGCCTCAACAGTATTGAGGTGAACAATGTTGAAGTAAACAATAAGATTACCGTCGGCACCGGAGACAATCAGACGATCATCGAGGGCAACACGGTCAATACCGGATCGGTTACGACGGGCAACACGACCATCAACAATGACGGTCTCAAGATTGTAAACGAAGATTCGTCGAAGAACATCACCGTCCAGAACAACAACGTCAGCATGGGCGGCAATCGAATTCAAAATGTCGGCGATGCTACGGAATCGACGGACGCCATTAACAAAGGCCAGTTCGACCGCGCCCTCAATAACATCGGCACGGGAATGAATGAAATGAACAACCGTATCGGCAACCTCGACCGTCGTGTCGATCGCGTCGGTGCCGGTGCCGCCGCCCTGGCAGCTCTCCATCCGCTGGAATTCAGCCCGGAAGCGAAATGGGACATCTCGGCCGGAGTCGGTAACTACCGCGGCGCTAACGCCGTTGCCATCGGGGCCTTCTATCGTCCCAATGTCAACACCTTGGTCAGCATCGGTTCCTCCTACGGCGGTGGTGAAAACATGATCAACGCCGGCGTAACCTTCCGAATCGGCGATGGAGAAACGATCAACTACCCGTCCAAGAAAGTTATGGCACAAAAGATCACGGATTTGGAATCGGTTGTATCCCAACAGAACGATAAACTTGAAGCACAAAGTGAACAACTTAATGCGCAAAATAAAAAGATTGAAGAATTAATGGCGGCTGTTGCAGCGTTAACGAAATAAGTCGTCTGAAAATCTTCAATGGTGTAAATATGCCGAGCGAGGCTCCTCTCTTATGGGGAGCCTCGTTTTTTGTTTGTTAAATAAATAAAACTTAATGGACTAAATCCCCAAGTTATAACTGTATTGCAATGTACAATTCGTTTTTGGATATAAATTATCTGAAATGGATTATTGACAAATTCTGTCAAGTTAGTGTAAAATCAAGAAAACTAAGGGATACAAGTTCTTAACTATTTAGAAAATTCGATTAGATAAACAATTAAGAAATATATAAATTTAAATTATTTTTATAAGGGGAAACTAAATATGAACAAACAATATAAGGTCATTTGGAGTAAAGTAAAAAACAGCTATGTCGTCGTCTCGGAATTAGCGAAGAGAAGCGGCAAGGCTGTATCGATAAAATCTCAGCCCGCCCAGACGTTAGCTGCCGTTCTTACGGTTCTGGCTCTTTCCATGGGCGTAACCGGTTTGGCCAGTGCAGCGGCTAATACGGAAGGTACCGGCGCCGGCGTGGCTGTTGGTACTTCTTCTGAAGCTACTACATATATGGCTGCAGCTATCGGTAACTCGGCGAAAGCAACCGGTTCAGCTTCCACGGCACTTGGTTACAACACTACAGCGTCCGGCAACAATACTGTCGCTATCGGTAGCAGTGCCGCTGCATCTAACACTTCGGCGATAAGCATTGGTAATAGATCTAAATCATCCGGGGCTAGTAGTGTAGCTATTGGACCGAGCGCTGAAGCATCATCGAGATACAGTACCGCCCTTGGCGCATCTGCGTCCGCAACTGCTGATTACAGCTTGGCTTCCGGCTACCAGGCAAACGCATCCGGTAATTATGGCGTTGCTTCCGGTTATCAAGCGCAAGCAACCAATTACTATACGACAGCTGTCGGTTACCAATCCAAAGCGACCAGCTCCAGTGCTTCTGCATATGGTAACGGTGCTACGGCTTCCGGTGCGTACTCTGCAGCTTTGGGTTATAACTCCGCTGCAGCCGGTAATTCTGCTATCGCTATCGGTAACGCTGCGAACGTTGCTTCCACGGCTGCCAATTCCGTCGCTATCGGTAAAAGTGCGTCCGCTGCATCCGGCAACTCCGTTGCTTTAGGTCAAAATTCCTTAGCAGACACGACCGGCGTAGCGACGACCGGCTACTTGACTAACGAAGCCTTCTCGGCCAGCAATGGTGTCGTATCCGTAGGCAATGCTTCTTATACTGATGCCAGCGGTAAGACGGTAGCTGAAAACCGCCGCCGTATTACAAACGTTGCAGCCGGTGCTGACGATTACGATGCGGTAAACGTGGCTCAGCTTAAAGCGTTGGAAAGCAATGTAAACTCCGATATTAGCAATGTAAATTCCAACATTAGCACTATAAACTCTAATATTAGCACTTTAAACTCCAGTCTTAGCACTTTGAGCGATACTGTTGATGCTAATAAAATCTCTTATGTTTCCGTGAATTCTACATTAACTGGTAATAAAAATAATGACGGTGCTACGGGAACTAATGCTGTAGCGATTGGTGGCGCTTCTAAAGCTGCCGGTAATTTAGCTACTGCTTTGGGTGCTTACACGACTGCCAGTGGTGAACGTGCGGTAGCCCTTGGTAATCAGGCGACTTCTACCGGTTCGGGCTCGATTGCTATCGGCAACCGTTCTTCTTCTTCCGGTGCGACTTCTATTGCCATCGGTTCGACGTCTACGGCTGCCAATGGTGGTGTAGCCCTCGGTATTTCTTCTAAAGCAACCGCTTCTTCCTCTATGGCATTAGGTCAAAACTCTTCTGCTACTGAGTATCTCTCTATGGCTCTTGGTAATTTTGCTACTGCCTCTGCCAGAAACGCCATTGCTATGGGTTATTTGGCCAAAGCGAATAACACCAGCTCCACGGCTATCGGTAACCGTGCCGAAACAAATGGTATTTACTCCTTAGCCTTTGGTGACCGTGCCTATGTAGGTGCAGAATCTTCCGGTGACGGCACGAGCTCTGACGTTTCCGTTCCGAACGAACGTAAAAACACAGTTAGTGAAGAACGTTTAATTAATCCGTTAGAATCTGATAAGTATAGCTTCTCCATGGCTATGGGTACCGATGCCAAAGCCTATGGCTATCAGAATACGGCCATTGGCGGCGGTGCCGAAGCATATGATACCAATACCTTGGCAGTAGGCTTTACGGCTCGTGCAAAAGGTCATTTATCCAGTGCCATCGGCAGCCAGGCTTCTACTAACGGTAAATATGCCACGGCCTTAGGTTTCTACTCTAATGCATCGGCTGAATCTGCCAGCGCTTTGGGCGACCAGACGACGGCTAACATTGCCGGCGGTGTAGCTCTCGGCAGCAAGTCCAAAACTAACGTAGACTCCGGTGTCATCGGCTATGATCCGAGCGGCACGATTACGTCTCAGGCCGATATCTTGGGCAGCAACCAGGCAACGTATACCCAGCTTCAGTCCGATATCGCTACGGCTCAGTCTAAAGTAGACTCCTTGTCCAGCGACGTCGTTGCTTTGCAGACGGCTAAGAACACTGCTACCGGTGATGACCTTACGTCTATCAATTCTCAGATTACGGCCAAAGAAGAAGAACTTGCTACGGCTCGTACTGAATTGGCCAGCCTTCAGACTCAGTCCAACCAGCTTGTTTCCACTTGGCAGTCCACCGGAGCTGCTGTATCCGTCGGTAACAGCGAAACGGGCCTTACCCGTCAGATTACCAACGTCGCAGCCGGTACTTTGGATACGGATGCTGTCAACGTAGCACAGCTTAAAGCCTTGTCTACTAAATTGAGTGATGATGTAACGGCAATTACGTTGACCTCCGGTAAAAACATTACTGTAGGTGACGACAATAAGATTAACTTAAACGATACCTTTACGGTAAGCAGCGCTACAGATACAACGCAGCAGGTAAAGGTTGATGGCACGACTTCGACCATCACAGCAGGTACTGATGCCAACGCAGTAATGGTAAACGGTGGTAACGCAACGGTTACAGCCGGAACTGGTGCTAATCAGGTAACGGTCGACGGCTCTAATGGCCAGGTCGTCATTGGCGATGCAGCGAACGGCGGTATCGTAATGGGCAACCAGAGTGTTACAACAACTAATGGTTCCACTGAAAGCGGTCAGTATATCACCGGCCTCGATAACACGACGTGGGACCCGAACAACTACGTAGCTGATCGTGCTGCAACGGAAGGTCAGTTGGCCCAGATTGCAGGAAATATCAGCGATATCAACACCAGCATCGGTGAAATCAACAATGCAAAACGTACCTTCGTCAGCGATACGGGTGAACAAATTTCGCTCGGTAAAGATGATACCTTGAACCTCAAGGGCGGTGCTGATACCAGCTCCTTGACCGACGGCAATATCGGTGTTGTAAATAACGAAGCCGGCAACGGTTTTGACATTAAATTGTCGTCCAAGCTCTCCGGCCTTGACAGTGTAGAAACGAAGTCTCTGACCGCCAGCGATAAGATTACCGTTGGTTCCGGCGATACGACGACGTCCATTACCGGTGACACAGTAACGACTTCCTCTGTCGTAACGGGCAACACGACCATCAATAACAGCGGCCTTACCATTGCCAACAGCAGCGATTCGTCCAAATCCATTGCCGTTACGTCGGACAACGTCAGCATGGGCGGCAACCAGATCCATAACGTAGCTGCCGGTACAGCCGCAACGGACGCCGTAAACGTCAGCCAGTTGAACAACGTCGTTACCAATATCGGCAACGGCATGGGTGAAATGAGCAATCGCATTAATCGACTCGACGATCGTGTCGACCGCGTCGGTGCCGGTGCAGCCGCCTTGGCAGCCCTCCACCCCTTGGATTTCGATCCCGATTCCCGTTGGGAAGTAGCAGCCGGTGTCGGTAACTACCGCGGTGCCAGCGCTGTTGCAGTCGGTGCCTTCTATCGCCCCAACAACGATACCATGTTCAGCATCGGGTCGTCCTACGGCGGCGGTGAAAACATGGTCAACGCCGGCGTAACCTGGAGAATCGGTGAAGGCTCGAGCAACACCTACTCGTCCAAGAAAGCCATGGCTAACGAAATTGACAGCTTGAAATCTGTCGTATCTCAGCAGAATGACAAACTCGAAGCACAGAACCAGAAGATTGAAGAATTGATGGCAGCTGTTGCTGAGTTAACCAAAAATAAATAAGT
Source organism: Megasphaera massiliensis (assembly GCF_000455225.1). GTDB lineage: Bacteria > Bacillota > Negativicutes > Veillonellales > Megasphaeraceae > Megasphaera > Megasphaera massiliensis. Next base: position 161,862 of record NZ_HF954558.1, on the reverse strand, counting down.
GTTCATGTCCATCGAAAGATGGCCTCCGAAGCACCGGGAATCTCGTATAATATGGGGTTCCCGGTGTTTTTTTGTTTTATCTATAAGACTGAATTGCTTTGAAAAATATTCCTTTCATGATAAGAATAGATGAATGCTTATATTCAATAATAATATCGACAATTAATTGACAATTATTATGCGGATATATAAAATAAAAATTGAAAGAATGCACTAACAAATAGTTTTAATTTAAATCTAACTGTAATATTTATAGCAAATTCGGGAGGATTGAACATGAATAAACAGTATAAAGTTATTTGGAGTAAAGTAAGGCATTGTTATGTCGTCGTGTCAGAGCTGGCAAAGCGCAGCGGAAAGACAAAATCTGTCAAATCTATGTCCTGTCAAAAAATGGCTGTGACACTTACAGTCTTGGCCCTTTCACTGGGGATGACTGGTATCGCCGGAGCGGCCAATAATACGGAGGGTACTGGTAGCGGCGTCGCTGTGGGCTCCGGCTCTTCGGCTTCCAATGCCAGCGGTGTTGCTATAGGGGCGGGTGCTACCGTCAATACTACTAACTGAGTTGCTCTTGGTGCCGGTTCTGTAGCCAATGTTAATTCTAATTTAATAGGTTATCTTCCAAACGCTATGAATTTTGGTCGAGATGAAATTTTTTCACCTGCATGGCGGTCATCTTTAGGGGCTGTATCCGTAGGTGTTCAATCTGCTGGTAGCGCTGCTACAGTGACTCGGCAAATCGTCGGTGTCGCTGCGGGTACACAGGATACGGATGCAGTAAACGTTGCACAATTAAAGAAATTAGATACGAAGGTTGAAAAACACAGAGTTCATTATTTTGCCGTATCGACTACTGATACAGATAATGACGGCAATACTAATGCTTTGGGCACTGATTCTATGGCTATCGGTCCGAGTGCCAGAGCAAACCTTAATAGGTCGTTAGCCATCGGTAAGTCGGCAGGGGCTTATGTTGATGGCGGCATTGCCTTGGGCTCCGACTCATACAATATTGTAACGTCCGGTATGCGTGGTTATATCCCTACATCGGTATCGTTAACCGAAGAGGAACAAACAACGCCGACTTGGCGCGCTACTTTGGGAGCCTTAGCCATCGGTGTTTCGGCAGTGGATTCTACCGGTGCGGTTACAACGGCTACTCAAACTCGTCAAATTGTCGGTGTAGCTGCCGGCACTCAGGATACGGATGCCGTCAACGTAGCACAGTTAAAAGCCTTGGGCTCGACTGTTGATGCTAATAAGATTTCTTTTGTGTCGATAAATGAAAAATCCCGCGGTGATAATGACAATAAAGATAATGACGGTGCCACCGGTGACGATGCTATAGCAATCGGTGTTTTTGCCTCGGCAACGGCTCCTAACGCCACGGCTATGGGGCAAAAAGCTAAAGCGACTAATTATAATTCCATTGCCTTGGGTGATTTTGCCAATGCATCCGGTATAGGTTCTACGGCTGTGGGGGATTATGCTATAGCTTCAAGTCATTCAACCGTAGCTGTAGGCAGTGATGCTAATGCAACAGGACTGGAATCGATTGCTATAGGTCATACAGCAAAAGGTACAGGCTATCAGGCGACAGCTGTGGGGAGTGAAGCTGCAGCATCCGGTATTGATTCCTTGGCGGCTGGCTTTGGTTCTAGTGCTAAGGGGCAGTTTGGCAGTGCATTTGGTAGTGCAGCGACGACGGATGGCGATTTTGCCACGGCCGCCGGTTATGGGGCCAAGGCAACTGCTAACTCGTCAACGGCATTGGGTGAAAATGCTACGGCCAATATTGCAGGCGGTGTAGCTCTCGGCAGCTATTCTAAGACAAATGTAAATTCCGGTGTATTGGGCTACGATCCAAGCGATAAGATTACAACACAAGAAATCTTACTTGGCGATAATAAAGATACCTATGATAATTTACAGACTGAAATCACTACTGCCCAGACTAATGTATCATCATTAGCTCAGCAAATTCTTGATTTACAAACTGAATACGATACAGCTGACGATGCACGCCGCGCTGAAATTGTTAATGAAATAAAATCACTTAATAAACAATTTTTGGCAGCACGTGCCGATTTACAAGACAAAGTATCAGCAGCCAATAAGCTCGTATCCACCTGGCAGGCAACCGGTGCCGCTGTTTCTGTCGGTGACAGTGAAACAGGTTTAACTCGTCAGATTACTAATGTAGCGGCCGGGACTGAAGACACGGATGCTGTCAATGTGGCACAGCTTAGTGCGTTAAACGACAAGGTAGATGAAGGGTGGACGCTTGCAGTAGCTAGAGGTTCAGATTCAAAAACAGAAAATGATGCCACTGTCGAAGGCGATTCTAAACAGATAAATGTTGGCGATACGGTTACGTTGCAGGCTGGAAGAGGCATTAAACTAAAACAAGATGAAGCCGCTGTACAAATCGGGCTTAAGTACCTCGATGTGGAACCAAAAGGAGATACTTATAATGATGCTGCAGCGAGCGGCGAAGGAGCCCTTGCTATTGGCCAGAATAGTGTGGCATCGGGGCAACAGGGAACGGCCGTAGGCTATGCTGCTCAGGCGACCGGAAAGTCTTCTTTTGCCGGTGGTACTAACGCGATAGCCGGCGGCGGTAATTCCATTGCTATCGGTACGAATGCGATAACCAGCGTTCAAGAATCCATTGCTATCGGTAAAGGAAAAGGTAATGATACCGACGGATATAAGAAGGTCGATAGTGGGTTTAGTGTGGCTATCGGTTCCAGTGCTGTTGTAGGAGAAAATTCTGCAAGTTCAGTTGCACTTGGCGGTAGTTCTCAAGTAACAAATTCAAGTAGTGCTACTGCACTTGGTGGCAAAGCCAAGGTGACTGACTCGGTAAATGGCACGGCTATAGGGGCTTCTGCTGCAGTAAGTGGTTCGAGAAATGGCACAGCTATAGGCAAGAATGCTAAAGTCGAGAATGCGGAAGATGCTGTTGCCTTAGGCTCTCAATCTGTCGCGAACAGAGCTAAAGGAACAGTAGGATACGATGTTACCGGAACAGATCACAGTAATGATGCTACCGGTACTTGGAAATCTGTGCTAGGAGCAGTATCTGTTGGTAAGACTGATAATACTCGCCAAATTACCAATGTTGCAGCCGGCAGCGAAGATTCGGATGCCGTTAATGTCGCCCAGCTCAAAGCGGCCGGTACAGCTGGTCTCAACTTCAAAGGTGATGGCGATACCGTTGTTCATCGTGATTTAGGTGCAACGCTGAATGTTGTCGGTGGCAATACCGATGCAACTGCTTTGACCGAAGGTAATATTGGTGTTGTAGCTGATTCTGATGCGGGCACACTCTCAGTTAAATTAGCTAAAAATCTTGCCTTGGGCGACGGCAGCATTACCTTTGCGCCTACGGGAGCGAAGGACGCCGACGGCAATACCTTGGTTCAAGGTCAGGACGGTAAGTGGTATTCGGATCTGACCGATGCAACCTATGATGCGACGAATAATGTCTACACCAAAGCAGACGGTACGACCGTAAGTGCCGTAGAAAATCCTGTCGTTTCGTCCGTTAAGTTAACCAATACCGGTCTCGACAATGGTGGTAATAAGATTACTAACGTAGCCGCCGGTACGGTAGATACAGACATCGTCAACTTGGGTCAGCTCAAAGGCAGCCAGATTAAAGCCAGCGACGTAACCTATGCGGATAACGGTTCGGGCACCATTACCTTGACCATGCAGGACGACAGTAAAGTTACGATTGACAGCCTGAAGGATATATACGTTAAAGAAGGGAAACTTGAAAACAACACGTTGACGTTTACCCGTAACGACAATACGTCCTTCGAAGTGGGCGACATTGCCTCGAAGACAGACATGGATTCTGCCGTAAGCAATGCCAACCTGAAGTTCACCGGCGATAATACCGCAGAAGCGGCTACCCTCACTAAGAAAAACGGGGAAACCCTCAACATCCTTGGCGGTGCTACTGAATTTACGACGGCCAATAACATCGGTGTCGTAGCTGATACTGATAAGGGTACACTCAACGTTAAATTGGCTAAGAATGTTTCTATGGGTGATGGCAGTATTACCTTTGCGCCTAATGCAAAAGATGCTGAAGGCAATGCCTTGGTACAAGGTCAAGACGGCAAATGGTATTCCGATTTAACTGATGCTACCTACGATGCAACGAATAATGTTTACACTAAAGCCGACGGTACTACTGTAAGTGCTGTAGAGAATCCTGTAGTTTCAGCGGTAACTTTGACTAATACAGGTCTCGATAATGGTGGTAACAAGATTACTAACGTAGCTGCCGGTACGGAAGATACAGACATTGTAAACTTGAAACAACTCAAGGGCAGTACGATTAAGTCCAGCGAATTGAAATACACTGATGCCGGTGTGGGTACTATGACTTTGACCATGCAGGATGGCAGTAAATTTGAGATTGGTGGCTTGCAGGATAAATACATTAAAGATGCCAGCCTTGATGGGAATAAGCTGACCATTACTCGTAATGACGATAAAAAATTTGAAGTTGATAACATTGCCACTACCGCTGATATCATAGGTGAAAACAGTAAAGTAAACCTGAAATTCACCGGCGATGATACGTCTGAAAGTGCTACAATCACCAAGAAAAATGCTGAAACACTTACTATTTATGGTGGTGTAGCGGCAACAGATGCTGACGGCAACAGCTTGTTGTCTGACGTTAACAACGTGGGTGTTGTAAAGACCGACGACGGCTTACAGATTAAGCTTGCTAAAGATTTATCCGGCATCGATTCTGCTCGTATCGGTGGTACGGTTGCAGATGGTGCAGCTACCGGTGGCATTTACATTGCCAACCAGTCCGTTACTTACAATGGCAGTGCCAAGAAGACCGAAAGCGGTTTATACATTACCGGGTTGGCCAACACAAAATGGAATCCGACTACGGATGGTATCGTAAGTGGCCGAGCTGCTACAGAAGATCAGTTGAAAGCAGCTTATGATGGCCTTTCGACAACTATTACAGCTAACAAGATTGTAGCCGGGGATAATATTACCGTAACACCGCTCGAAGATGGTTCTGGTACAAAAGTTTCCTTGAGTGATAATTTAGCTTTTGGAGACAAAAACGGTAAGAACATCGCCATTAATGGCAAGGATGGCATCATCAGTGCTGGCGATGGCAAAGACAATCAAGTTGTCGTTGACGGAGCTAATTCAACGGTAACCGCTGGTACTGGTGCTAATCAAGTCACTGTTGACGGGACAAAGGCAGGCATCACGGCCGGCAAAGGTGCAAACCAAGTAGCTATCGACGGCACCAAGGGCCAAGTGACTATTGGTGAAGCCGGTAAAGGCCTTGTCATGGGTAACCAAGACGTGGCTGTTAAGAATGCTGACGGCACGGACAAGGCTGATGAAAATGGTAATGCCGTAAAAGATTCGGGCAAGTACATCACCGGCCTCGACAACACGACTTGGAAGCCGGAAGAAAATGGTTACGTTCCGAATCGTGCCGCTACAGAAGGTCAGTTGAAGGATGTTGTTGGTCAGGTTGATACCAAAATCGACGGCATCAATAAAGATATTGAAACTATCAACAATGCTAAACGTGGTTTTAACAGTGATACCGGTGAAAAAATCGAACGCGGTAAAGACGACGTCTTGGATATTAAAGGTGGTGCTAAAGGCGAATTGTCTGAAGGCAACATCGGCGTTGTCAATAATACAGGCGCCACTGGTTTTGATGTTAAACTGGCAAAAGACCTCAAGGGCCTCAACTCGGTTACGTCGAATACGGTGACGACAAAGGAACTGACGGTTTCGGAAAAAGCCAACATCGGCAACGTTTCCATCAGCAATGACAACGTCACCATCGGAACCGGCGACAGCAAGACCGTCATCACCAATGAATCTGTTACGACCGGTTCAGTCACGACGGGCAACACGACGATCAACAATGACGGCCTTACGGTTAAAAATGAAGATTCGTTGAAGAACATCACCGTCCAAAACAACAACGTCAGTATGGGCGGCAACGTCGTTCACAATGTCGCCGATGGCGTGGAAGCAACGGACGCCATCAATAAGGGACAGTTCGATAGAACCGTCAATGCCATCGGTACGGGCATGAACCAGATGAGTAATCGCATCAGCAAGTTGGATACTCGCGTCGATCGCGTCGGTGCCGGTGCCGCAGCCTTGGCAGCTCTCCATCCCTTGGAATACAACGCGGATGAAAAGTGGGAAATTTCGGCCGGTGTCGGTAATTATCGCGGTGCCAACGCCGTAGCTGTCGGTGCCTTCTATCGGCCCAATGGCAACACCTTGGTCAGCCTCGGTACTTCTTATGGCGGCGGTGAAAACATGGTCAACGCCGGTGTTACCTGGAGAGTTGGCGAAGGAGAAACGGGTAACTACTCGTCGAAACAAGCCATGGCCCAGGAAATCAGCAGCTTAAAATCGGTCGTATCCGATCAGAGCAGTCAGCTCCAAGCTCAGAACAGCAAGATTGAAGCACAGAGCCAGCAACTGGAAGAACAAAACAAGAAGATCGAACAGTTGATGCAGGCCATTGCTGAATTGAAAAAATAAAATAGCAAAGTCTATCGAAGGATGGACGTAGACACGAAAGGCTCTCTTGCATAAAGAGGGCCTTTCGTTTTCCATGGAAACACTTCGATTTGTTGCGGTTAAATCGTAAATAATTGGTAAAATAATAGTCTAAATTTCAAGTATAACGTTTTTATGCTGTTATATCTAAGTAACTTCATTGACAAAAAAATGAACAATATATAGAATGATAACATAAGGATATATGTTATTCGTTATCTGCAACAATTGGACTATATAAGTTCAGTTAGCTGACGAATGCGATAAATCGGATTTTATGGAGGGATGAACGAGGGGACTTTACGATTTTTATATTGCTATTATATGTCTGATCAGAGTTCTGCGAGTGAGGACATAACAAGAAATCTGCTGAATCAAAGTGTCAGCATCGTGTCTGCTTTTATGTAATTAAGTGAAAGTTTATTATCAATCTAATAGGAGGTAAGCGATATGAATAGGATTTACAAAGTTATTTGGAGCAAAGTAAAGAATTGCTATATCGTAGTTTCTGAAATAGCAAAGAGTCACAGTAAGCCCGTATCTACAAAATTAAACGCCGGTAAAACCGTTGCGGCCGTTTTGGCTGTAGCGGCTCTTTGTGCTGGAATGACAACCAGCGTCATGGCGGCCGATAAGTATTATAGTGTTGATGACTATGAGGGGCGCCTAGCTTCTATGGGTAATGCTGATAATAGTGGGGCTCAAGGCATTGGTTCTATGGCAGCCGGTATAGGTTCCAGTGTACAGAGTCAAAGTATGTTCCAAGGGGCTATGGCTACCGTTATAGGTTCTTTGAACACAGTCGCAGTAGAATCAAATGAAAAGGCTTTTGATGGTGTTGCTAACTCTATCGTTGGGGTTGCCAATGCGACACAGAATGCCAATGCAACCTTGATTTTTGGTGCAGGTAATGCTGTAAGTAACTCCTATGGAGATGTAACTCTTGATACTGGCAGTATTAACCCTGCAGATCCGGTAGGTACGGCAAGAAAATTAGGGGCAGCTGTAGGTGACAGTGGTGGACAGGTTTTGGTTATCGGTGGTGCCAACTCGGTTGACTATGCTCGTTTCTCGGCGGTTACCGGTGTCAGCAATACTTTGAATGGTGCAGACGGTAATACCAGTGATTATAACTTTATTACCGGTGCAAAAAATACTTTGACCAATGCCGACAGCACCTATGTAATCGGTTCGAGCAATACCGTGTCCGATGGTACTTCTAATGTCGTAATCGGCGATAAGCGTAAATTAACCAGCACTACAGGTAATGTTGTTATCGGTTCGGCTGATGATGAAACGGAAACTACCGTATCCGATGCGACGATTCTCGGTCATAATGCTAATGCAACCGTTGCTAATGGCGTAGCTTTGGGCTCTAATTCTGTTGCCAGCGTAGCGAAAGGGGTCGCAGGTACGGTTCCAACGGGTACAACGGTTTCTGATACAACTACGCCTACTTGGACATCTACATTAGGGGCTGTTTCTGTTGGGGTTATTGGTAGTGATGGTACAGCAACGGAAACTCGTCAGATCACAGGCGTAGCAGCCGGGACACAGGCTACCGATGCTGTTAACGTAGCACAGCTTAATGCTGTAAATACCGTGGTTAATGCTAATAAAACAAGTATTAGCACATTGGAAACAACGGTAAATAATAATAAAACTCATTTTGTTCATATAAATCAAGGAACAAGCGGTACTAACTATAACAATGATGGTGCCAAAGGAACAAATTCAATTGCTATTGGTAAAGCTTCTACAGCCGGCGACAATAGTATAATTATTGGCCAAGGTGCAATTAGTAAGAGTGGAGACGCTACTAAGTATGGCAACGGTAGTGGTGATATTGCTATCGGTATGGGCGTACAAGTTAATAACTATGTAAACCAAGGCGGCGGCATCGCGATTGGTCAAAATGCTCGAAGTGAAAATATGAATGGTCGTCAAGAATACTATTTAGGATTAGGCCAGACAACATATAGCGGTGGGGGCTGGATTAGTATTGGTACGCCGGATAATCCCGAAAATATGGTAACCGGTATTGCTATTGGTAAAAACTCTTATGCTCGATCTGGTGGTACTATGGTTGGTACACATAATTATAAGGGGGCAATTGGTGATACTACCGTAGATACAGCAAATACTATAAACACTAGTAATAATGTGCTTTCTACTACTGTGGGGGCAAATAGTTTTAATGCTGCAGCGCTGGGCTCTATAGTAGGGACATATTCAATTGCTAGTGCCACTGATGCAACCCAAAACTTTGGTGCTACTATAATGGGGTCTTTAAACAGTGTCGAATCGGCAACATCAGATAGTTCATATGCGGGTGTTGCCAATAGTATCGTAGGTCTTGGTAATGTGGCTAATAATACAAATGGTACATTGATTTTTGGTGCAGGCAACGAAGTAACAAATTCAATTACGGATATTAGCGTTCCGATGTCATCGAGCATTAAATCGGCTAAAGATTTACAAACACGTTTGAAGACGGCGATTAAATCATCGAATAGCGGTGGCTCGACGATGGTTATGGGTGGTGGCAATAAGGCTGATTATACCCAGTTATCTTCTGTCCTTGGTGTTAATAATACATTGACTGGTACAAGTGATGATATCAGTACATATAACTACATTTCAGGCTTTAACAATACAGCATCGAATGTAGATAATGTAACTGTAATCGGCAGAAATCGTACAGTGACAGGTGCTGATAGCAGTATTGTTATCGGTAAAGCCGATTCAGCGCTTGAAACAACTGCTAGTGATGCGGTAGCTATTGGGAGAAATACCAATGTAACCGGCGATGGTGGAGTAGCTATTGGATTGAATTCAATTTCAAGTGCCTCTAATGGTATGGCTCTTGGCGCCAATTCTCAAACTAGTATAGCTAATGGTGTAGCGCTTGGGGCAAATTCTATTGCTAATGTGGATAAAGGTGTCATTGGTTATGATCCATCCGGTAAAATAACAGATTTTGATAGTATTATAGGTACCAATAAAGAACGATATGAAACGCTTCAATCCTCAATTGTAACTACTAATGAGACTATTAGTAGTTTAAATTCAGATATTGCTACGTTAAAAGAAGAACAAAGCAAATTAGATCCATTTTGGAATTCTGCTAGAATTAAGGCGATTCAAGCCACTATTGATGCAAAGCAAGCTGAAATAGACTCCGCTCAAGGTGAAATCGATTCATATCAAAGTGAAATGAATAATATGGTTTCAGCTTGGCAGTCAACCGGTGCAGCAGTATCTGTTGGTGACAGCGCAACCGGTTTAAGCCGTCAGATTACTAATGTAGCAGCCGGTACAAATGATACTGATGCTGTCAACGTGGCACAGCTCAAAGCCGCTAAAGTTGTCTTAGAAGATGGTAAAAATACAACGGTAACTGCTGATAATTCTGAAGGCTATACGAAGTATACTGTAGATGCCACTGATACAAAAGTAGAGAAGCTTACTTTTGCCGATAATACGCTCACGCTTAAACAAAATATTGGTGATGACCTTACCGTAGACGGTATTGCTTCTACATCGGATCTTGCGAAGAATAAGGTGATCTTGAAGGAAGGCAACAATGTAACGATTACGCCTGATGTGGCTGCTGATGGCTCTACTACTTATACCATTAATTCGGCGGTTGATAAAATTAAGTACTATTCTGTAAATTCAGATTTAACTGTTAACCAAGATGGTAAAGGGGCTCAAGGTACAAACTCAATTGCTATTGGACCGAATGCTGTAGCTCAACGTGAAAATGGGTTAGCTATAGGGACCAATGTTAATTCCGGCGGTAAAGGCAGTATTGTCATCGGTAGTGATTCTAAAGTATTAGAAAATATTGCTTTGGAAGGCAGTATTGTTATTGGTAAAAATGCTACAGCTTTCACCGGTGGTGGTGAACAAGAAGCCAAATTAGGCTTTGATCCTACAAACTGGCCAAATAAGGGCAATGGTGGATATGATAACCCTACTGATCCTACTCGTGTAGCTACATCTATTGTTATCGGTACAAATGCATTTGGTCGTACTGGCTCGATTGATATTGGTGACCGCGTGTACAGAGGTACTATGGGTGGTATAGAAATCACGGATGAAAATAATAACTCCAGCTTCCATGTAAATCAAACTACCTTAGGTACAAATAGTTACAATAAAGGCTTGTTCTCTACGATGGTTGGCGCTTACTCCATTGCTACAGGTGGCTTTGATGGTAGTGGCGGATTTAATACAATGTCTTATGGTGCTCAAAACTTTGGCGCTACGGTTGTTGGTTCCTTGAATAGCATTCGATCCAATGATGATAGTACGATGTACAATATGTTTGCAGGTGTTGCCAATACAATTGTAGGTGTAGGGAATATTACTGAGGATTCTAATGGCTCTTTGGTATTTGGTGCCGGCAATAAGGTTTCGAATTCTGTAGGAGTTATTGTTGCCCCAACAGATGGTGCTGATTCTGTTGATTCTATGGTGGATCAACTTCAATCTGCTGTTCGAGCTACTAATAGCGGTGGTTCGACATTGGTTATTGGTGGTGGCAATATTGCTAATTATACGCAAGGCTCCTCTATCATTGGTGTTAACAATACATTGACCGGTTCGAGCCTTGAAGATTTTAGTACATACAATGCATTGACTGGTTATAACAACACGGCAACTAATGTAGATAATGTGACTGTGACCGGTGTTAATAACACTGTCAGCGGCTCTACGTCTATCGTTAACTTAGGTAATGAAAATGCTGTATCTGAATCTAACAATACTATCTTGTTAGGTGATAACCGTACCGTAACCGGCTCCGACAACAGCATTATCTTAGGCCGTGCGAATAAGGAAACGACGACCACCTTCCGTGCAGCAGGCGATACGACCTTGACGACGACGGCCGATAACGTAGTCGTTATGGGCTATAATGCCAATGCAACTGTCGATGACGGCGTGGCCTTGGGCTCCAACTCTGTAGCCAGTGTCAATAAAGGTGTAGACGGTTATAATCCTAGTACGAAAGCATTAACCGGTAGTGCATGGACGTCTACTTTAGGCTCTGTATCTGTAGGCGATGTTTCGAATAATATGACTCGTCAGATTACTGGTGTAGCAGCCGGTACTAACGATACTGATGCTGTTAACGTAGCTCAGTTGAAAGCTAACAAAGTGGATTTAAAAGCTGGTGACAAGGTAACTATTACTTCTTCTGTAGCTAATGACGGAGCTACAACGTATACAATTGCATCGACTGATACTAATACAGTATTAGCAAAAGGTGAAATTACATATAGCACTAACGGTGCTGATGGTACTTTAGTTTTAACGGATTCTGATAATAATCCTGTTACTGTAACCGGTATTAAGAACACTTATGTAACGAGTGCAGCTTTGGATACTGATACACATACCTTAACACTTATGAGAAATGATGGCATACCTGTTGAGGTAACTGGTATTGCAACAACGGCTGATATTACGGCGAATAAGATTCACTACTTCCATGTAAATTCGGCAGCTAATGGCACTAACTATAATAACAACGGTGCAACCGGGACCGATGCGATTGCTATCGGAACCGCAACTGCAATGCCGGATAACAGTGTTGCTATCGGTAATAATGCACGGATTTTTGATAGTAACGGCGGCAAGGGCAGTGGCGATATTGCTATCGGTAACGGTGCAAGAATTAACAACTATGCCGACCAGAGTGCAAGTATTGCTCTCGGCCAAAATGCACAAATTGACAATATGGCAGGTCAGCAGGAAGCTCTCTTCAGCTTAGGTCAAACGACATTTAGTGGCGATATTTTCTCGAGTGCTAGAATTCCAGCCGATCCGTCTAAAGTAGCGACGGGTATCGCCATTGGTGAAAACACCTTCGTTCTGGCGGCTTAATGGTAGGGACTCATAACTACCGTGGTGCCTTAGGCGACGTAACCGTTGATAGTGCTAATACGCGGGGAACCGGTGTCAATGTAAACGCAACAACGTTAGGTACCAATAGTTATAATAATGGTGCATTCTCTACCATTACCGGTGCCTACTCTATTGCCAGTGGTAACTATGCAGGTGGACGTAATACCTTATCTGCTAGCAAAAACTTTGGTGCTACCATTATGGGTTCCTTGAACAGTGTGGAATCGGCAACCGCGTCGAGCAATTATTCCGGGATTGCTAATAGTGTCGTTGGTACTGCAAACCGTACATTTAACTCCAATGGTTCCTTGATCTTTGGTGCAGGTAACGAAATCACTAACTCGGTTACGACGATTAACGCACCTACATCTGCAGGAAGCTCCGCTAAGGCATTACAGGATACTCTGATGAGTTCCATTAAATCTTCTGCCAGTGGTGGTTCGACTCTTGCAATCGGTGGTGGCAACAAGGCTGATTATACACTGCGGACGGCCATCATTGGTGTCAATAATACTGTAACCGGTACAAGCAGTGATGTTAGTCAGCAAAACTATGTAACCGGCTACAACAACACTGCGACTAATGTAGATGATGTAACTATCGTCGGCACTAACCGTACCGTATCCAATGCTGCGAACAGCGTCGTCATCGGCTCTGCTGACTCCGTGATGACATCCTCTGCCAGCGATGCCGTTACGATTGGCCGGAATGCCAACACAACTGTTGACGGCGGCGTGGCTTTAGGTTCCAGCTCTGTAGCAAGTGTTGATAAAGGTGCATTAGGCTATAATCCGGGTATTGAAGAATTGACGGATGCTGAAAAAGCAAGTGCTACTTGGACATCTACCTTGGCGGCTGTTTCTGTAGGTGATAGTGCTAATAACTTGACACGTCAAATCACTAATGTAGCAGCAGGTACCAATGATACGGATGCCGTTAACGTAGCACAGTTGAAAGCTAATAAAGTAACTTTGACAGCAGGCGATAATGTAACGATTACGCCTACGACTGCTACGGATGGTTCGACAGATTATAAGATTGCGTCCACAGATACCTATGTCACAGCAGGTTCATTGAGTGAAGATGGTACTTTAACACTTACTCGAAATGACAAAGATCCTATTACTGTAAATGGCTTAGCTACAAAAGCTGATGTGGCAGGTAGTGCAACTCATTACTATAGTGTCAATGATAGAGGCAGTACTGTTGCGAACTATGACAATACTGGGGCTAAGGCTGGCATGTCGATAGCTGCAGGTCCGGCTGCATCGGCTTATGGATCAGCCTCAACAGTAACCGGTGCCTTCTCTCGTATTGAAGGCAATGGTGAAAATGGTATGAGCGTTGGCTTCCAAGGGGCAACTGCTGCTGCATACGGTTCCTTCAACGTTGTTGGGGCGAAAGATGGCGTAGCCTTTGACGGTGTAGCTAACAGCGTTATCGGCGTAGCCAATAAGACGGAAAATGCTAATGCCGCATTAATAATGGGTGCTGGCAATAAGATTACGAACTCCTATCGTCCGGTAGATTTAACTACGGCAGGACCTTTAGCCGCTGCTATGCAGAAAGCTATTGCCACCGGAGATAATGGTGATATGGTTACGGCTTTAAGCAGCATGGTAAAAGATAGTGGTGGTGCCGTACTTGCTATCGGTGGCGCCAATACGGCTGACTATGCAATGCTTTCAAAAGTAGTTGGTGTAGGCAATACGTTGACTGGTACTGAAGGCAATGAAAGTAAGCTCAACATGATCGATGGTTTTGCTAATACCGGTACCAATATCAGTAATGTTACTGTGATTGGTAGTCGCAATACAGTTGCAGATGCTTATAGCACTGTTGTAATCGGGGATAACCGAAATTTAACGAAGGCTTCAGATAGCGTAATCCTCGGATCGGCCGACAGTGAAATGACAACATCGGTATCTAATGCAACAGCGATTGGTCATAATGCCAATGTAACCGTGGCCAATGGGGTAGCTTTAGGTTCCGGATCTGTAGCCAGTGTAGACAAAGGTGCTGCAGGCTATAATCCGAGCAGTAAAGAATTATCCGGTACAGCATGGACATCTACTTCGGCAGCTGTATCTGTAGGTGATGTGGCAAATGATATCACTCGTCAGATTACAGGCGTAGCAGCCGGTACAAATGACACCGATGCTGTAAACGTAGCACAGCTGAAGGCGAATAAAGTAACTGTAGCCGCAGGCGCTAATGTGACTGTTGATACAGCAACCGCTAATGACGGTTCTACTACTTACACAGTAAATTCAACGGATACGGATACCCAGGTAACCGGCGGTTCGGCTACGTATGGAACTGACGGTAAAGGTACTATCACATTGAATACCGATGCTAATGGTACTAAAGGTACTGTAACAGTAACTGGCCTTACAGACTTATATGTTGACGACGTTACCTTTGCAGATAACACCTTGACTATTAAACGCAATGACGAAAAGACATGGGCTATTGGAAACCTTGCAACTAAAGATGACGTGTCTGGCAGTGCAACTCATTACTATAGTGTCAATGATAGAGGCAATACTGTTGCTAACTATGACAATACCGGCGCTAAGGCAGGTATGTCGATAGCCGCAGGACCGGCTGCATCTGCTTATGGTACGGCATCAACAGTAACCGGTGCCTTCTCTCGTATTGAAGGCAATGGTGACAATGGCATGAGTGTCGGTTTCCAAGGTGCCACTTCTGATGTATACGGTTCCTTCAACGTTGTCGGGGCGAAAGATGGCGTAGTATTTGACGGTGTAGCTAACAGCGTTATCGGCGTAGCCAATAAGACGGAAAATGCTAATGCCGCATTAATAATGGGTGCCGGCAATAAGATTACGAACTCCTATCGTCCGGTAGATTTAACTACGGCTGGACCTTTAGCAGCTGCTATGCAGAAAGCTATTGCTACCGGAGATAACGGTGATATGGTTACGGCATTAAGTAGCATGGTAAAAGATAGTGGTGGTGCCGTACTTGCTATTGGTGGCGCCAATACAGCTGATTATGCAATGCTTTCGAAGGTAGTCGGTGTAGGTAATACGTTGACCGGTACTGAAGGTAACGAAAGTAAGCTTAACATGATTGATGGTTTTGCTAATACCGGTACTAATATCAGTAATGTTACTGTGATTGGTAGTCGCAATACCGTTGAAGATGCTTATAGCACTGTTGTAATCGGGGATAACAGAAACTTAACAAAAGCTTCGGACAGTGTCATCCTCGGCTCGGCAGATCAAGCTATGACAACATCAGTATCTAATGCGACGGCGATTGGCCATAATGCCAATGTAACCGTAGCTAATGGTGTGGCTTTAGGTTCCGGCTCCGTAGCAAGTGTTGACGCCGGTGTTGCCGGCTATGATGTAGAGACTGAAAAGGCATCTACAAATACCACGGCAACTTGGAAGTCTACTTTAGCCGCTGTTTCCGTTGGTGTTCCGACTGATGGTGGTGCAGCAACAGCTACTCGCCAGATTACGGGAGTAGCTGCCGGTATGCAGGACACGGATGCCGTTAACGTTGCTCAGTTGAAAAAAGTTGCTGAGGCTGCAAATGAAGCAGGAAATACAACCTTGAAGTTCACTGGTGATGACACAACGGCTGAAATTTCCAGAACCAATAACCAGGTACTCAACATTATCGGTGGTGCAACAGCAACTGATGCCGATGGCAACAGCTTATTGACTGATAACAACATCGGTGTTGTAAAAGACGGCGACAATGCATTGAAAGTTAAATTGGCTAAAGACCTTACCGGCTTGAATAGTGTTGCAGTCGGCGATGCAGTCAAACTCGGTACAACCGGCTTGACGATTACCAATGGCCCGTCCGTAACCACTGCGGGTATCGATGCGGGTAGCAAAGTAATTACCAATGTGGCCAATGGTGTCAATCCTACGGACGCAGTCAACGTATCGCAGTTGACGGCTAACAAAGTAACGGTGGCA
>NZ_HF954558.1:123974-145034 GCF_000455225.1 Megasphaera massiliensis | reverse complement strand
GGCAACATCGGCGTAATTTCCGAAGACGGTAAGCTCAATGTTAGATTAGCTAAAGACGTACAAGACCTGAACAGTGTTCGTATCGGTGGCACAACCACTGATGGCAAGGGCATCTACATTGCTAACCAGACTGTAACGTACACGAAAGACGGTGCTGCTGGTGAATCTGAAAAAGGTAACTACATCACCGGCTTGACCAATAAGTCTTGGGATCCGACCAATAAGGGGTATGTAAGCGGCCGTGCAGCTACGGAAGATCAGTTGAAATCCGTTTACGACACGATTGACCAAAATATCAAAGCTAATAAGGTCACGAGTGGTAAGAACATCACTGTTGATAAAGATAACAAAGTTAATCTCAACGATGAAATTACCTTGGGTGATGCAGCTAGCAATAACGTAGCTATTAGTGGCACAAACGGCACAATCACTGCCGGAGATGGCGGCTCTAACCAAGTTGCTATTGATGGTACAAAATCCACAATTACTGCAGGCACCGGTGATAACAAGGTAACGGTAGATGGTAACAATGGCCTGGTAACAGTAGGTGATACCACTAAAGGCGCAATCTCTATCGGTAACCAAACGGTTACACCGAAGGTTGTTGGTGCTGATGGCACTGAAACAGATGGTACGGCTAAATCTGGCCAATACATTACCGGTCTCGACAACACTACCTGGAATCCGACTGGTGAAGGTTATGTAGCCGACCGTGCCGCTACGGAAGGTCAGTTGAAGGATATCGCCGATCAGATCAGCAACATCGATACAGCTGTTAAATCTTCCAGCCGTGTATTTGAAAGTGATTCTACTGAACAAGTAACACGTAAGAATACCGACCCAATGAAACTCAAAGGTGGTGCTACTGGTGAATTGTCTGACGGCAACATCGGCGTTGTAAATAACAGTGATAAGACTGGCTTTGACATTAAGTTGGCTAAAGATATTAAAGGTCTGAACAGCATCGAAGTGAACAATAAGATCACTATCGGTACTGGCGACAACCAGACCATCATCGAAGGTGACACCATCAATACCGGTTCGGTCACGACAGGCAACACGACGGTCAACAACGACGGCTTGACGATTGTAAATGAAGATTCGTCGAAGAACATCACCATCAATAACAACAACGTCAACATGGGTGGCAATGTCATTAAGAATATCGGCGAAGGATCCGAACCTACGGACGCCATCAACAAAGGTCAGTTCGACCGCGCAATCAACAACCTTGGCACGGGTATGAATCAGATTAATAACCGTGTCAACAAGTTGGATAATCGTGTAAACCGCGTCGGTGCCGGTGCAGCCGCCTTGGCAGCCCTCCATCCGCTGGAATTCAGCCCGGATGCGAAATGGGAAGTCACGGCCGGTGTCGGTAATTACCGCGGCGCCAATGCCATCGCCCTCGGTGCTTTCTATCGTCCGAACTTCGACACGATGTTCAGCATCGGGACGTCTTACGGCGGCGGTGAAAACATGATCAATGCCGGCGTAACTTGGAGAATTGGTGAAGGGGAAACGAAGGCTTATCCGTCCAAGACGGTTATGGCTCAGGAAATTGACGATCTGAAAACTGTCGTATCGGAACAGCAAGATCAGATTGAAGAATTGAAGAAACTCGTCAACTCCTTAATCAACAAATAATATTTCCTCCCTCTTTGTGAAAGGCCCTGCTTCTTTTGGGAAGCAGGGCCTTTTGCTATACTAAATTTGTATGCATAAATCATGCTGAAATTTCACTTAATGGATTGACTTTTCTTATTGTGAAATTATATAATGAATACAAAGATAAATAAGGACAAAGGTGTTTTGTGAGAACACACTTCGCCTTTATTCACGGGATATGCTTATAAATTTATACGAAAGGATTGATTGGCTATGTTGTTTCGAACCTTGTTGGGGATGAGATGGGGCGATTTATCGGATGATGTTCGGCAAATGCTGTTGGAACGCGCTGACCTCGATACGTTTAACGGGGCTGACGGCGAACGATACAGTCAAGGGACCCTTCATTTCCGCAATACCCTGATGGGGGTTCAGGCTGCCATCGGAATGGACCGTTTTTCCGGAGACATGGAAAACAACGGAGTTTTCATTGACGATGACGCCGTTCTTTTTCGCATATAAATTAGTTAAATAAGAATACTTTGCACAATCCGATGATGATGAGTGCAAGGACGATAATGACACTGATAACCCGAGTCTTAGTAAAGATCTTCGGGTTATTTTGTATGTTTTTTGGCGGGACCGGTGCCGGTACTTCCTGCTTCGTGCCGCAGATGGGGCACATGAGGACGCCGTCACGAAGTTCTGTTCCGCAGGTTGGGCAAATCATGGTATCAACTCCTATTCTCTCTTTACTATAGATGTCTCCATTCTCTATGTCAAGAAGTTATATTTTAATAATATAAACGGTATATATAATAACTTGCACAACTCGGTCGATGGGGATATACTTTTAATTATTTAGAACAAAATATTGTAAGAAAGAAGGAGAATAGCGGTTTGAAACGAAAAATTGGTTTGAGTACACAGATTTTGATTGGGTTGGCCATTGGGGCCTTGGTTGGATATTTGTTTCCTGATTTTGGAGACAAGCTGAAGCCTGTTGGCGACGCTTTTTTACGGATGATTAAGATGATCGTCGTCCCCCTTATTTTCAGTACACTCGTCATGGGGATTGCCGGCACGGGCGATTTTAAGAAGCTCGGACGCCTTGGGGGCAAGGCCATCATTTGGTTTGAGTTTGCGACGACCATTGCCCTGGCCATCGGCCTGTTGGTCATGAATTTAGCAGAGCCCGGTGTGGGCGTTACCTTGTCGGCTTCGGCAGCTAATGCGTCTCATGCGGCAGCGGCCAGTCAGCACAGCGTCGACCTCGTCGACTATGCCGTTCATATCGTGCCCAGTAATATCATCGATGCCATGGCTCGTCAGGATATGCTGCAAATCATTTTCTTCGCCTGCTTCTTTGGCGTCGCCGTCGCTCATATCGGTGAAAAAGGTGAGCTGATCGTCGATTTTTGTCAGAGCGTGGCCGAAGCGATGTTCAAGGTAACGGCCTATGTCATGCACTTTGCGCCCCTCGGCGTCTTTGCCATGATTGCCTACACTGTCGGGAGTTACGGCATTGCCATGCTCATTCCTTTGGGCGAACTCATCGTGGCGGTAGCCGGTGCGACGACGTTGTTTATCTGTATCGTGGCTCTCATCGCCAGTGCTTTTACGCGAATCAATTTTTTCTGCGTCATCCACGCTTTGAAAGACATCCTCTTCTTGGCCTTTTCGACGGCAAGCAGTGAAGCCGCCCTTCCCGGTGCCATGAAGCGGTTGGAAGCCCTGGGTGTTCCTAAACCGATCGTTACCTTTGTCATGCCGACGGGATATTCCTTCAACCTCGACGGCTCGACGCTGTACAGTTCGGCGGGCATCTTGTTTATCGCCCAGCTCTATGGCATTCAAATGCCCATTGAACAGCAGCTCTTGGTCATGGTTACCCTCATGTTGTCGACGAAAGGGATTGCCGGCGTTCCCGGTGCCGGTATCATCGTTGTCGCCGCCACGGCTGCAGCTTTCAACCTTCCGACGGAAGGTGTCGCCATTTTGCTCGGCATCGACCGTATCTTGGACATGATCCGTACGATCTGCAACGTCTGCGGCAACTGTATGGCGACGGTCGTCGTTGCCTTTTGGGAAAAGGATTTGACCAAGGCTGATTTCTATAAAAATTATCGTGCGTTTCTAGAGGACAAAGAAGCCTAAACTTGCCAAGAGTTTCAATAGCAATACTAGACTAAATCTGTTATAATAATGGGGTAAACAAGTGATCCGTAAGGCATGTCTGACGGAAAACTTCATCGATGAGCCTCCGTGCTCTTCTGCAAAGGACTGTCTGCGCAGGCGAGGCGAAAGCACATAGTGATTATCCTAAGGTTCTGTGCTTTCACACAGAACCTTTTTTGTTTATTAAGGAGGAGACCTTATGGAAACGCGAGTCGCTTTAATCGGTATTATTGTCGGCAACCGCAATGAATCAACGAAATTGAATGAAATTTTGCATGAATACGGTCAGTACGTCATCGGCCGCATGGGCGTCCCCTACAAGGATAAAGACATCAACGTTATCAGCATCATCGTCGATGCGCCCCAAGAAGTCATCAGCGCCATGTCGGGCAAGATCGGCATGATTCCGGAAGTCAGCACCAAGACGATTTATCCGCCTCTGCCGCAGTAGGAGGGACGTATGCTCAAAATTGCAATTTACGGTAAAGGCGGTATCGGCAAGTCGACCATGACCAGTAACTTGGCTGCTGCCTTTGCCTATTTGGGGAAGCGGGTCATTCAGATCGGCTGTGACCCCAAGGCCGATTCGACGTTTAATCTCCTTGGCGGCGAACCCTTGCTGCCGGTCATGAATTATCTCAGGGAGCACGACGAAGATCCGGAGTCGATCGAAGACATTTCCCGCATCGGCTACGGCGGCATCCTCTGTATTGAAACGGGGGGACCGACGCCGGGCCTGGGCTGTGCCGGCCGAGGCATCATCGCCACTTTTTCTCTCCTCGAAGATTTGGGCCTCTTTGAAACGTATAAGCCCGACGTCGTCTTGTATGACGTCTTAGGCGACGTCGTCTGCGGCGGTTTTGCCGCGCCCATTCGGGAAGGCTATGCGGAAAAGGTCCTCATCGTCACGTCCGGTGAAAAGATGGCCCTCTATGCGGCCAATAACATCAATACGGCAGTCACTAATTTTGCCGACCGCAGCTACGCCAAGGTAGAAGGCATCATCTTCAATCGGCGCAATATTCCCGATGAAGATGCCAAGGTTCGTACCTTTGCCGAAAAGGCGGGTCTCACCATCGTCGGTGATATTCCTCGAAGCGACGATATCAACCGTTATGAAGAATTGGGTCAGACCGTTATCGAAGGCAATCCGGACCTTCCCATCAGCAAAACCTTCCTCGATTTGGCTCGAAAATTATTAGAAGACAAGGATTGATTATGACAGAAAGAAAACCTTTTGCCATTACGGTGCAGGACTTGGTCGCCCGCGGTCGGAATGATATTCCGGCAGAGCTGATCACGTCGACGCACCTCATCTATAATTCGCCGGCCGCGCTGGCCTTTAACTCGCCCGGTGCCCAAGGCTTCGGTGTAAAGCGGGCGGGACTTTCCATTCCCGGCTCGGTCATGATTCTCATCGGCCCCGGCTGCTGCGGACGCAATACGACGATTCTCAGTGAAATGGGCGGCTACAGCGACCGATTTTTCTTCTACATCATGGATGAAACGGACATCGTAACCGGTCGTCATCTGAAGAAAATGCCCCAGGCCGTCTGCGAAGTCGTCGACAGCCTGCCGGAAAAGCCGTCGGTCGTCATGGTCTGCATGACCTGTGTCGATGCCCTGCTGGGAACCGATATGGAACGGGTCTGCCGCAAGGCGGAACTGGCTGCGGGACTGCCTGTCGTGCCCTGTTATATGTACGCCTTGACTCGCGAAGGGCGCAAGCCGCCTATGGTCGACGTCCGGCGGGCCATTTATTCCCTCTTGGAAAAGGAACCCCGTCAGCGACGGACGGTCAACCTCTTGGGCTATTTTTCGCCTTTACAGGATGACTGCGAGTTTTACGATATCTTAAAGGCCATCGGGTTTAACCAAATCAATGAAATTTCCCGCTGTGCCGACTTTGCCGCCTATAAGGCTATGGCTCGGGCCAATGTAAACTTTGTCCTCAATCCTGAATCGCGGCTGGCCGCTCAGGACTTGGAACAGCGTTTGGGCATTCCCAGCATCGAATTGACCCGTCTCTATCAGGTCAGTCAGATTCACAACCAGTATCAGGCCCTGGCCAAAGCCCTGGATGTGACCATTGATGACGAACCTTGGCTGGAACAGGCACGGGCCGTCGTCCACCGGATGCAGGAAAATTACAGCGGTACGACCGTTGCCATCGGCGAGATGCAGAACGGCAACGCCTATGAAATGGCCCTGGCTCTGACGCGATACGGTTTCGTCGTCCGCGAAATCTATGCCAACCTCGGCCCCGATGATTTCGTTTACCTCCGCCATTTGGCTGAACTGAGTCCGGAAACGAAAGTGTACTCCAACTTATCGCCGTCTATGCTGTATTACGAAGGCGATGATGTGTCCATCGATGTGACCATCGGCAAGGATGCTGCATACTATCACGAACAGGCTGCCCACCTTCATTGGGACGAGGATATTCAGCCCTTCGGCTATGCCGGGGTCGTTTCCCTGCTGAACCGTTTGGAAGAAGTCCTCTTGGAAAGGGAGAAACGATGAGAGGTTTATGGAAATATATATCGCCCTTTGCGCCGGATCAGTCCGGAGCGGCAGCTGTTCTTTACGGGTTAAACGGTATCGTCGTCATCTGTGACGCCGGCGGCTGTGCCGGCAATATTTGCGGCTTTGACGAACCGCGCTGGTTCAGCGGAAAAAAGAGTGCCGTCTTCAGCGCCGGCCTGCGCGACATGGACGCCATTCTCGGCCGTGACGATCGACTCGTTGAAAAACTCTGCGACGCTGCCGAAACGATCGATGCCTCCTTTGCGGCCATCGTCGGCACGCCGGTGCCGGCCGTCATCGGGACGGACTACAAGGCCTTGAAGCGGATGGCGGAAAAGAAAATCGATTTGCCGGTCATCACCATCGATACGACGGGCATGGATTATTACGATAAGGGCATTGAACATGCTTATGAAGCTTTGTTTCCGGCTTTTGCCGATAAGAGCCTGAAACCGGAGGCCGATACGGTCGGTATCCTCGGCGCCGTCCCCTTAGAGCTCATGCATCCCGGCGACATCGAATGGATCAGCCAGAGTCTGGCTGAAGAAGGCTGGAAGCAGATTTTATTGTTCGATGAAATTGATGACTATAAGAACGCCGGCAAGGCGACCCTCAATATGGTCGTATCGCCGGCAGGCCTTAAGGCGGCGCAGTACTTGAAGGAAACCTTCGGCACGCCTTATGAGCTCCATTACTTCGGCCTCGATGCCGTCGTCGACTTCGACGATAATTTATTTGCCGGTAAGAACGTCCTCATCATCCATCAGCAGGCGGCGGCCTCAGCCATGGCGGCCATGGCCGAAGAAGCCGGTGCGGCTCGGGTGACGACGGCGTCGTGGTTTATGGATAAGCCCGAAGCGCGGTATGAAAATCACGTTGTCTTGAAGGAAGAAGACGATTTGCGCGACCTTGCCGACAGTGACAATTTTGACCTCATCCTCGGCGACTTGTACTATCGCCGGGCCTTGCCGAACTTCCACGGCCAATACGTAGATTTTCCGCATTTTGCCGTATCCGGGAGGGGATAAGATGAGGAGCGAACGGATCTGTGTCTTCGGCATCGTCCAAGGCGTCGGCTTTCGGCCTTTTGTCAGCCGCATTGCCGATGCCAATGGGATTTTCGGTTCGGTCTGCAATAAGGGCTCTTATGTGGAAATCATTGCTCAAGGTGATGATGCGCAGCTGGCCGCTTTTCATGAAGACCTGGAAAAGAAGGCGCCCGAGCGCTCGTCAATCTTGAAGGTCGTCACGACGGCTGTCGAGGTTCCGGTCTATGATGATTTTTTGATTATCGAGAGCGCCAGGGAAAAAGGCGATATTTTCGTGTCGCCGGACATTGCCATCTGCAAGGCTTGTCAGAAGGAGCTCTTTGACAAGAACGACCGCCGCTATCTCCATCCCTTTATCAACTGCACGGCCTGCGGGCCGCGGCTGACGATTCTCGACTCCATGCCCTATGACAGGGAGCGGACGAGCATGGGGGAATTTCCCATGTGCCCGGAGTGTGAGTATGAATACACCCACGCTGAGACGCGGCGTTACGATGCCCAGCCCGTCTGCTGCAACGACTGCGGCCCCGAAGTTTACCTTCTCGACCGTAAAGAGCGGGGACGGGAGGCCATTACGGCGATTCGGAAAGCCATCGTCGACGGGAAAATCGTCGCCATCAAGGGCATCGGCGGCTTCCACCTCTGCTGCGACGCTCGCAATGAAGAGGCCGTCAGCACCCTGCGCCAGCGTAAAGGACGACCGGTGAAGCCCTTTGCCATCATGATGAAGGACGTCGACGCCGTTCGCCGGGAATGCCTCATTCCCGATGGGGCAGAAGATGTTCTCGACGGCCATCAGAAACCGATTATCTTATTGGCTAAAAGAGACGGTCTGACATTGGCGCCGTCCGTTGCGCCGGGCAATCCGTCCATTGGCGTCATGCTGCCCTATACGCCGCTCCATCTCTTGCTGTTTACCTATGACGACGGCTTGGAGGTTCCCGACAGCTTGGTCATGACCAGTGCCAATGAGTCGGGGGCCCCCATCTGCCATAACGATGAAGAAGCGCGGCAGGAACTTTCCGGATTGGCCGACCTCGTCTTGTCTCATAACCGGCGCATCCGCCTGCGGGCTGACGATTCGGTCATGGACTGGTACGACGGCAAGCCCTATATGATACGCCGTTCGCGGGGCTATGCGCCGCTGCCCTTCTTTTATGGGAACGGGCAGGAAAAGGATGTCCTGGCCATTGGCGGCGAGCTGAAGAATTGCTTCTGCATCGGCCGCAATAATTTATTCTATCCGTCGCCCTATATCGGCGACATGAGCGATATACGGACCGTTCAGGCCCTGCGCGATTCGGTTCAGCGCATGGCGTCTTTATTGGAAGCGTCGCCGTCGGCCGTGGCCTGTGATCTCCATCCGGCCTACAATACGGCGGCCGTGGCCCGCGAATTGGGCCTTCCCGTCGTGACCGTCCAGCATCACTACGCACACATCCTGTCCTGTATGGCCGAAAACGACTGTGAACAGCCCGTCATCGGCGTTTCCTTTGACGGGACGGGCTACGGCAGCGACGGGACGATTTGGGGCGGTGAAATCCTCATCAGCAGCCTTCAGGGCTTTGAACGGGCCGCTTCCATCGAGCCTTTCTGGCAGCGAGGTGGTGACGTGTCGGCTAAAGAGGGCTGGCGCATTGCCGTCAGCTTGATTGATGGACTGTGGTCGGATCGCCAGCGTGTGGCGTCTATCGTCGAGACTTTAAAACTTTGTGAGTCTAACGAATTGGCGGCTCAATTTTTCTTGGCCGATCAGCAGATCAACAGCGTCATCTCGACCAGTGCCGGCCGCCTCTTTGACGGCGTCAGTGCCATCTTAGGCCTTTGCCGGTCGTCGACCTTTGAAGGCCAGGCGGCGATGACGCTGCAGTTTGCCGCTGAACGCTGGGAAAAGGCTCACGGGGCGATGGAAGTCGTACCTATTGAGCCCGTTGAAGGCGACGGACGATGGCTGCTGCCGACGTCGGCGCTGGTCAAAGACCTCGTCGAACAACGCCTTTCCGGCGACGATCCCGATAAATTGGCCTATGAATTTCACTGCCGATTGGCTGGCATGGCTGTCGGCATCTGCGCAAAAATTCGCAGTCAGACGGGCCTTGAGACGGTTGCCCTAAGCGGCGGTGTTTTCCAAAATCGACTGCTTTTGCGCCTTTGTGATGAGGCCCTGCAGCAGCGCGGCTTTACAGTCTTACGGCACAGCCTGGTGCCGCCCAATGACGGCGGCATTGCCTTGGGACAGGCGATATATGCGATGTACCATGAAAATGTTTAGATAGATGAAGGAGGGGTTATCATGTGTGTAGGTTTACCCGCACGTGTTATGAAAATTCAAAATGGAATGGCGCTCGTCGATGCGTCCGGAGCGAAACGGGAAGTATCGGCCGCTTTGATCGATGAATTGGATCCCGGCGATTACGTCATGGTCCACGCCGGCATGGCCATTGCCAAGATTACCGACAACGATGCCGATGAAACCGATGACATTCTGGAGGACTTGGATTGATGGCAGAAGGGAAGAAGCGGACGGCCCTGGATATCATTCAGAATTACGACGGGCCGAAAATCCGCATTATGGAAGTCTGCGGGACGCATACCCACGAAATCTTCCGCCTCGGCATCCGGCAGATTTTGCCGAAGCAGGTCGACGTCATTTCCGGACCGGGATGCCCGGTCTGCGTTACGCCCGTCGGCTATATCGATCAGGCCTTGTGGCTGGCTCTCGAAAAAGGGGTTACGGTCTGCACCTTTGGCGACTTGGTCCGCGTTCCCGGCACCTCGATGAGCTTGGCCGACGCCCGCAGTAAAGGCGCTCACGTTGAAATTGTTTATTCGCCCATTGATGCTTACGAATACGCCAAGGCTCACCGTGACGAAGAAGTCGTATTCTTAGCTGTCGGCTTTGAAACGACGACACCTCCGTCGTGCCTGGCCGTTAAGCAGGCTATGGCTGACGGCTTGACCAATTTCTCCTTGCTGACGGCCAATAAGACCATGCCCATGGCCTATGATGCCATGAAGGGCAGTGCTGATGCCTTCCTCTATCCCGGTCACGTCGATGCCGTCATGGGCACTAAGGCCGGCGAAGCCATGGTGAAGGAAGGAATGTCCGGTGTCGTCGCCGGTTTTACGGCTAAAGAATTGCTCACGGCCTTTGCCGTCATCTTGGCCAAGTTCCCGCAGGGGAAGCCTTTCTTTAAAAACTGCTATCCCCGTGTCGTTACAGAAGAGGGGAGCCGCTCGGCCCAGGCCTTGATGGCTGAATATATGGAACCCTGCGATTCGGAATGGCGCGGATTAGGCGTCATCCCCCAGTCGGGCTTACAGCTGCGGGAAGAATTTTCTGCCTGCGACGCCTGCAAGAAGTACGGCATTCCAAAGATGGACGGCAAAGCCAATCCGGGCTGCCGCTGCGGCGACATCCTGAAGGGCCAGTGTAAACCGCCGGAATGCCCCTTATTTGGAAAATTATGTACGCCGGAACACCCGGTCGGCGCCTGCATGGTGTCCCACGAAGGTGCCTGCTCGGCCTATTATTTATATGGAGGAAATGCCCATGAGTAATCTTATTACCTTAGCACACGGTGCCGGCGGCAAGCAGACGGCGGAACTCATTGATCGCGTCTTTAAAGCTCATTTTTCAAATCCCCAGTTTACCGGGGACGATGCGGCTGTTTTGCCCATTGGCGGAACGAATCTGGCTTTTACGACGGACGGCTTCATCGTGTCGCCGCCTGAATTTCCCGGTGGCAATATCGGTAAACTCAGTATCTGCGGGACGGTCAACGACTTGTCCTGCATGGGGGCGAAACCTCTTTACTTATCGTGTGCCTTCGTCATTGAAGAAGGCTTCCCCATGGAAAAAGTCGAAGCCTACGCCAAGGCTATGGCTGAAACGGCTGCTGAAGCCGGCGTCCGCATCGTTGCCGGTGACACTAAGGTTGCCGGTAAGGGCCAGGTCGACCACCTCTTCATTACGACGACCGGCATCGGTCAAATCATGGACGGCGTCCGAACTTCAGGGACCTTGGCAAAACCGGGCGATGCCATCATCGTCAGCGGCGACGTCGGCCGCCACGGCTGCACGATTCTCCTCGAACGGAACCAGTTCGGCATCGATGCCGATGTGACCAGTGACTGCGCACCTTTATGGGGAACGGTCGAAAGCATGCTCAACACGACCAAGGACATCCACGTCATCCGCGATGCCACGCGCGGCGGCGTCGGCACGGTCCTCTATGAAATCGCCGCCCAAAGTAAGGTCGGCATTCATTTGGACAGCCAGGCCATCCCTGTCGATCCGGCTGTCCGCGGCGTCTGCGGCATGTTGGGCTTGGAACCGTTGTATCTGGCCTGCGAAGGCCGTTTGGTCATCTTCGCCCCGCGGGATGTGGCTGACGATCTCGTCGCCGTCCTGCGTAAGGGAAAATATTCGCAAAATGCAGCCATTATCGGTGAAGTTACGGCCGACCAGCCGGGCCGCGTCGTCATGCGCACAGAAATCGGTGCCGAAACGCTGCTGCCGCCGCCGGGCGGTGAATTGCTGCCCCGCATTTGTTAAGATGGAGGTACGGGAATGATATACGAAAATGAAGCGAATCCGCCCCAGGCGCGGCGGTATAACCATGTAACGCCCGATGGGGCAAATATTGCCATTGGCAAGGCGTCCTTCCCCAAGCCCTTCTATATCGGCCTGCAGTACGCTTCGCCGGCCCGAGGCCATTGGACGATTGCCCATTCGCCGATGCTCATTCCCGGCTGCCATGAAATCTACGTCTGCTGTGCCTGCTGCCTCCACGGCGTCGTCTTGTCGGCCGATGAAGTGCCTGAAGGGGCCGGCCGCTTCTCCATGGTTACCCTGACCAATGAAAATTTGATCAAGGGCAACTTAGAAGAAATGATGATCGACGGCATTGCCCATATCATCGACGAACTGCCGGAGCGGCCGAAGTGCGTCGAAGGCTTTACGAGCTGCATGCAGCATTTCCTGCACATCGACCTCAACGTCGTCTACGGGACTCTTCGCGAGCGCTACCCTGATATCGACTTCATCGACGGTTATATGATACCGACCCTGCAGCGCCGTTATTCGCCGGACGTCCTCGGTCGCCGTCAGCTCATGCGGGCCGTCCAGCCCTTGCCGCGAAAGAAGGCTGTCAATTACGTCGTCAATTATTATCCCGTCGATGAGGATAATGAATTGAGCAAAATGCTCCGAGACGGCGGTTACGACATCCACGATTTTGCCGACTGCAAGACGTATGAGCAGTATAAGGCCATGGGCGAATCGGAAGCCAATATTTATTTTCTGGAAAACTCTGAGCCAGCGGCCAAGGACATGAAGCGGCGCTTGAAACAAGAGGCCCTCTATCTGACTTATTCTTATGACTACGCCGTCCTGCGGCAGAATTTGCAGACCGCAGCCGACGCCTTCGGCCTTGCCATGCCCGACTGTGACGCCTTTGAAAGGGACATCGAAGCCAAGGCTAAGGCCCTTCTCAAAGAAGTCGGCTCGACGCCCATTGCTATCGACTACACGGCGACGCCGCGTCCCTTGGGCTTGGCCAAGTTCCTCTTGACCCACGGCTTCCATGTTTATGCTGTCTACCTCGATAAGATTTTACCGGGGGAAAAGGAGGCCTTTGACTTCTTGCAGAAGGAATATCCCGACCTCGAACTGCGGTCGGCCATGCACTTTAAACGAGGGCTCCTGCCGCGGGATGATAGTAAAAAGTTTGGCAAGGTCTTGGCTATCGGTCAGATGGCGGCTTATTTTACCGATACGAAGTATTTCGTCAACCTCATCGAAAACAGCGGCCTTTACGGTTACGTCGGCCTGTCGAAAATCCTCGACTGGATCGGTGAAGCCAATGCCGCAGAAAATCCCAAGATGCGGGAAATCATTCAGATAAAAGCCTGGGGGTGTCACGGTTGAAACAAGCACAGCGAGTCTTATCGACGTATGCCGTCGACATGTTTGGCATCGCGTCGTCGCTCTATGAATTAGGCGGCCTCATCGTCATGCATGATGCATCGGGCTGCAACTCGACGTACGATACGCACGATGAACCGCGGTCCTACGATACGCAGAGCATGGTCTATATTTCCGGCCTCAATGAAATCGATACCATTCAGGGTAACGACCAGCGGCTCATTGACGACATTGCCGAAGCGGCCGAAGCGGCACAACCTTATTTCATCGCCATCGGCGGCAGCCCCATGCCAAACGCTATCGGGACTGACTTTAAGGCCATTCAGCGACTGGTAGCCGATCGGACCGGCCTTCCGACCTTAGGCTTTCGCACGGACGGCATCCACAGTTATCTGCCCGGTGCCGGCGGAGCCTATGTTTGGCTGGCCAAGCAGTTTGTCAAACCGGCTTCGAAAAAGCCCGAGCTTCCGGCCAAACGGGTCAACCTTTTGGGCTTGACGCCCCTCGATTTTTCCGTCGTCGGCAATGCTACGACGCTGAAACAGATCGTGACTGACGCCGGATTTACCATTCAGAGCTCGTGGTCCATGGGCGATACCCTGGACGGCCTTTCGACGGCGGCGGATGCCGATGTCAATGTTGTCGTCTCGTCGACGGCCTTTTACCTGGCCCAGTACCTTCGCGATACCTATGGGATTCCCTACGTCGTCGGCATTCCCATGGGCGAAAAGGGGACGGCCGATTGGCTCGAAGCCCTGCGGAAAGGCGATTCTTCTTATGTGACCGGCCTTACGGGTGACGAAGAATACGTCAAGGCTCAGTACGCCTTGGCCGACCTTAATGCCTGGAAGACGGAACAGGCTTACGACGACACGCCTTGTGACGTGCTGGTCATCGGAGAACCGGTCTATCTCCAGTCGATGAAGGCCTTCCTTGAAAAGGAAATGGGCGTTGAAAAAGTTCGCCTGCTCTGCCCCTTGTCCGATGCCCCGCAGTGGCTCTTGAAGGACATGGAAGTGGCCAGCGTCGAAGCCGTCATCCGCCAGGAATGCCGCAAGGCGCGAAGAGTCATTGCCGATCCGATTTATGCGCGGTTACTGCCGGATGAGCCTGATAAATTTATTTCCATGCCTCACGAAGCCTATTCCGGCCGTCACTATCACGACGATATGCCCATTTTTGTCGGCTCGTCGTTTACGGCGTGGATGAAAGATAAACTGAAATAAGAAGGAGACTGACTATGCGGAAATTTGCCATTTATGGAAAGGGCGGCATTGGGAAATCGACGACGACGGCGAACGTGTCGGCGGCCTTGGCGTCGATTGGAAAAAAAGTCGTCCAAATCGGCTGCGACCCGAAAGCCGACTCGACCTTGAATCTGCTCCATGGCGAACCGGTCATGCCGGTCATGGATTACTATCGCCAATATACGGAAGGTCCGGACTTCGATCATATCGGACGGGAAGGCTACGGCGGCGTCTTCTGCATCGAAACGGGCGGACCGACGCCGGGCCTTGGCTGTGCCGGAAGGGGTATCATTGCTACCTTTGACCTTATCGACGAATTGGAAGTCTTTGAAAAACTTTCGCCGGACGTCGTCATGTATGACGTCTTGGGCGACGTCGTCTGCGGCGGCTTTTCGGCACCGATCCGCGACGGCTATGCCGATGAAATCTTCATCGTCACGTCGGGGGAAAAGATGGCCCTCTATGCGGCGGCCAATATCTTTAAAGCCGTAGAAAACTTTAAGAGCCGCGGTTATGCCCAAGTAAAAGGGCTGATCCTCAATCGCCGCAACGTCGATGATGAATATGAAACGGTCAAGGCTTTTGCCGATGAACACGGTCTGCCCATCGTGGCCGACATTCCCCGCAGCAAGGAAATCCAGTTTTATGAAAACAAGGGAATGACCGTCGTCGAAGGCGATCCGGAGCTGCCCGTAAGCCGAATCTACCGCGATTTGGCTCAGCGGCTGCTGGAAGTATAGAAAGGAAGTAAGGCCATGGGAATGAATGACACGCCGTCAGGCGAACGCGTCCATATCGGATTTTTCGGCCGCCGCAATGCCGGGAAATCAAGTGTCGTAAACGCCGTTACCGGCCAGAACCTGTCTATCGTATCGGC
Source organism: Megasphaera massiliensis (assembly GCF_000455225.1). Lineage (GTDB taxonomy): Bacteria > Bacillota > Negativicutes > Veillonellales > Megasphaeraceae > Megasphaera > Megasphaera massiliensis. The sequence continues at coordinate 129,620 of NZ_HF954558.1, read as the reverse complement.
TACCAAGGGGACGACAACGGACCCCGTTTACAAGGCCATGGAGCTCCTGCCCTTGGGGCCGGTGGTCATCATCGACACGCCGGGCATCGACGACGTCGGTGCCCTCGGTGAAGAACGGGTGCGCCGGACGAAACAGGTCCTCAATAAGACCGATATTGCCGTCGTCATCGTCGATGGGACGGAAGGCTTGGCTCCGGCTGATGAAGAGGTATTGGCCCTCATTCGGAGCAAAGGCCTGCCTTATCTTATCGTCTATAATAAGGCCGACCTGGTGAAGCATGTGGCTGAGGCCGATGATCATGCAATTCATGTCAGCGCCTTGACCGGCGACGGCATTTACGAATTGAAGGAAAAACTGGCCCGGTTGAAGCCGGCTGACGCCGAGGCTCCCATCGTCAGCGACCTCATTCATAGCGGCGACATGGTTGTTCTCGTCGTGCCCATCGATTCGGCAGCGCCTAAGGGACGCCTCATCCTGCCGCAGCAGCAGACGATTCGGGAAATCCTCGACAGTAACAGTGCGGCCATCGTCGTCAAGGAAGATGAACTGCCCCATACCTTGTCCTGCTTTACGAAGAAGCCGTCGTTGGTCATTACGGACAGTCAGGTCTTTGGACGGGTCTCGGCCGATACGCCGGACGATATCCGCCTAACGTCCTTTTCGATTTTAATGGCTCGCCATAAGGGCCTCTTGGAATCGGCTGTCCGCGGCGTCACCGCCGTCGATAAGCTGAAAGACGGAGATACGGTCCTCATTGCCGAAGGCTGTACACACCATCGCCAATGCGACGACATCGGTACGGTAAAGATTCCTCGCTGGTTGAAGGAGTATACGGGTAAAGATATCTCGATTGAAACGGCCAGCGGCCGCGATTTTCCTGAAGATTTGTCGCCCTATGCCATGGTCATTCACTGCGGCGGCTGCATGCTCAACGGGCGGGAAGTCGGGTACCGCATGAAAACGGCTGCCGATCAGGCCGTTCCCATTACCAACTACGGCATTGCCATTGCCTATATGAAGGGAATCCTGCGGCGGAGTCTGAGTGTCTTCCCCGATTTACAGGAACTGCTGTCGGCACATTAGGCGAACAAGACGAAAAAAGCAGCCCGTGAAAGGCGGGCTGTGAGGTGGATTTATGGCAAACTTATCGCTTAAGCTTGAACAAAAAACTAAATTGATGCAGGTCCAGCGCCTGACGATTCAGCTTTTGGCCCTCCACGGTCAGGAGTTGATGGACTTTCTCCAGGAACAGGTAACGGATAATCCTCTCCTCGACATCCGCTACCATGACGTCCGTGGAGCCGGGGATAAAACTGAAAAGCCCATCGACAATATTAAAAGCCGCAGTGCATCCCTCGAATCGCAGCTCATGGCTCAGCTCCGCGTCGTGTCCGTGCCGCGGCCGATTCTCTTGGCGGCGGGACTGGTCATCGGTTCTCTCGATGAGAAAGGCTTTTTCCAAGGTGATTTATCCTCCTTAGGTGACGGCTACGGCCTTTCGGAAGAGGACATGGAAAAAGGCCTGGCACTGGTCCAGACCTTTGATCCGCCGGGCATCGGAGCCCGGAATATTTGTGAAGCCCTGCTTATCCAGACGCGGCGCCGCAGTGACGGGCCGCCCAAGACAGAAGAACTCTTGACCCGGCACTATGATGATTTCCTGCGGGGGAAGTGGTCGAAAATCCAGCAGGGGTTGGATTTATCGGATAAGGATTTGCGCGACATTCGGGATTTTTTGAAGACCTTGTCCCTTCAGCCGGCCGGTCAGATCGAGCAGGATGAAGTTTACATCCGCCCCGACGTCGAGATTTATCTTGAAGAGGGCGGGACATTAGCTTTCCGCTGGCTGGAAGAGCTTCCCGACGTCTATTTTCGCGATGATTTATACGCCGAGTATGGAGCCCAGAAAGATAAGAAGACACTGGCTTATATCCGCAAAGCCCGGAGGGCTTTTAACGATCTGGCGTCGGCTTTGGCCTATCGCCGCCTGTCCATTGAACAGGTCATGAACTGTCTCTTGACTCGTCAGGAAGGCTATTTTCTCCACGGTCAGCCCTTGGAGCCGCTGCGCCAAAAGGACATTGCCGAGGAAACGGGCCTCAGTACGGCGACGGTAAGCCGCGTCTGCCGCAACCGGTACGCCCTGTTTGGCGGTAAGGTATACGGGCTGCAGTCTTTTTTAGCTACGGCTTACAGCCGTCAGCGCGAGGAAGAGGACTTTGTTTCTGATAAGGCCATCATGAAGAAAATTCAGGCGCTTATCGCAAACGAGGACAAGGAGCATCCCTATTCGGATCAGGATATAGCCGACTATTTTTCGGCCATCCATATTGCCATAGCCCGGCGGACGATTACGAAGTTCCGGCAAAAATTAAATATTCCCAACAGCAATATCCGGCGCCGATGTCGATGAGGCCCCTTACGGCCGCATCTTATTGAAGATGGTCTGCCGCGACACGTTGAGCAATTTGGCTATATCCTTTTGGCTATAGCCTTTTTCTTGAAGCTCTTCGATGAGGATTTGCTGGATGGTCACCTCTAAATGCTTCATGTTGAGGGTCAAAGACGCCGTGTCGAGGAGGGCGTCTTTTTTATTTTGGTCGGCAATGTCGAAGAGGGCATCATAGGACTTGTCGAGGGTGTCGCCGAAGATGAAGTAGCGCAGGGCGACGCTGTGGAGCTCGCGGATGTTGCCCCACCAGTTGTGCTGGACGAGGACTTTTTTTAAGGCCGGGCTGAGTTGGCATTTTTGATGGCTTAAGGTTTCGACGAAGTGGGTGAACAAGTATAGGATGTCGTCAGGCCGATCGTTTAAAGGCGGCAGATTGAGGCGCAGGGTGTTGATGCGGAAGTATAAGTCGCGGCGGAATTCGCCGGCTTCGACCGAGGCGATGAGGTCGGCGTTGCCGGCCGAGATGATGCGGATGTCGAGGGGGATGACGTAGTCTGAGCCGAGGCGCATGACCTGTTTCGTCTCCAAGACGCGCAGTAGTTTCGATTGGATGCTGGGGGCCATGCTGTTGATTTCGTCAAGGAAAATCGTTCCCTTGTGGGCCATTTCAAAGAGGCCGGCCTTGCCTTCTTTGCGGGCGCCCGTGAAGGAGCCGCTGACGTAGCCGAAGAGTTCGCTTTCGAGGAGGTCTGTCGTCAGGGCGGCGCAGTTGATGGCCACGAAAGGCCCGTTGCGGCGGTCGCTGGCGTTGTGGATGCTCTGAGCGAAGAGTTCTTTCCCTGTACCGCTTTCGCCTTGAATCAGGATGGGGGCGTTGTACTCTGCCATGGTGGCGGCCCGCTGAATGACTTTTTTCATGTTGCCGTCGACGGTCTTGATGTCGTCGAAGTGATGTCTGGCGGTCATGCCGGTCTTGGTCAGCTTATAGCGGATATTTTTTTCCAGGCGCTGCAGCTCTGTGACGTCGCGGAGGGTCATGATGTAGTGGGAGCTGCTGTCCATGAGGAAGAAGTCGGAGTTGGCGATGAGGGTATAGGGCGGACGGCGGATGATCGTTTCGTGGAAGGACGGTTTGTTCCCTTCGACCCAGTCCGGGAAGATATCGCGGATATTTTTCGTCGTCGCCGACACGCCCAGGAAGTCGGCAGCCCTTTTGTTGAGATGGGAAATGGTGCCGCCTGTGGAATAGAGGATGATGCCGTCCGTGACGTGGGATAAGATGGACGACATCATGGACAGCTGTTGATTGTCCTTTTCTTTGAATGACAGCAGTTCTTGGGCGTAGAGCAGGACCGACAGCATCGTCGATTCGCTGGGCTTGATGGGGTAAATCGGCATCGGACTGGGATTGGCGATTTGGGGCAGGAGGGGACAGCCGACGATGGCCGTGTCGGCCGTGACCGGTATCTGCCGCACCCGTTCGAGGAGTTCCAAGTGCGTCTTATCGAGGCTGTAGCGGGGGTAAAATACGATTTTCTCCGACAGCTCCGGCGGACAGGCTTCCTTGTTGAACATGAAGTTTTCATTGAGCAGCAAGTGGATTTTTTTGTAATTCGGGGCAATGGCCCGCAGGGCATAGAGGGCGTCGTTGGTCGAGCTGTACAGACAAAGGATGGGAATGGTGTCGATGGCCTTGGTCAGTATCTGGTGGGCGCCGCTGGTGGTGATGATGACCTTGGTTCCTTTTTCGACTAAGGCATGGGCTTGGGCGACGAGGTTGGGAAAGTCGATGATTTCGACGTCGATGATGAAGTGGTGTTGTTCTAATTTCTCCTTATATGTGTCTAAGATGGTGTGAACCATCTGCTGCATGGAAAGGTCGGAAATCAGGAAGGCAATTCTATCCATAAGTTTCTCCTTTATATTTCATTAAAAATTACCGAAAAGTTCTCCTTCTATCATAAAAAAATATGAAGAGAATGTAAAGTATGTAACGAATTTTTTACATATTTTGAATATCAATTAGCTTATCAATATGAAAAAATGGCTTAAATTCGATAATATCATAGTTGGCATGATTATTTCATATATATTGTCGAACAGATAAATGAGCTGATTCAACGAATGAGGAGGTATGAATTATGAAAAAATTATTGTCCGGTGACGAAGCCATCGCCAGAGGCTTATATGAAGCCGGCGTTTCCTTTGCTTCGGCTTATCCCGGTACGCCGAGTACGGAAATCTTGGAAAACGTCTCGACTTATGATGGCATGTACTCTGAATGGGCACCGAATGAAAAAGTTGCTATGGAAGCGGCTATCGGCGCTTCTATGTCTGGTGTCCGCTCTTTCGCAGCCATGAAGATGGTCGGTGTCAACGTAGCAGCTGACCCGCTGTTTACGTTCTCCTACTTAGGCATGAACGGCGGTTTTGCCTTCGTATCGGCTGACGATCCGGGCATGCATTCGTCCCAGAATGAACAGGACAACCGCAACTATGCTAAATTCGCTAAAATCGCCATGTTTGAACCGTCGGACTCCCAGGAATGCATCGACATGACCAAAGAAGCGTACCGCGTCAGCGAAAAGTACGGCGTTCCCATGATGATTCGCATGACGACCCGTGTCTGTCATTCGAAGAGCCTCGTTGAAGAAAGTGATCGTGTAGAGGTTCCGGCCGTTCCCTATAAGAAACAGCGCGAAAAGATGGATGCCGTCCCGGCCATTTCCAAACAGCGCCGCTACGTCGTCGAAGAACGGGAACAAAAATTGAAAGAATACGCTGAAGAATGTCCTTTTAACGTCGTCGAAATGCACGATACGAAGATCGGCATCATCTCTGCCGGCTCGGCCTATATGTATGCCAAAGACGCTTTAGGCGACAAGGCTTCTTACTTGAAACTCGGCTTTACCTACCCCTTGCCGATGAAGAAAATCAAAGCTTTTGCCGATTCCGTCGATGAACTGTACGTCGTCGAAGAACTCGATCCCTTCATGGAAGAACAGATCCGCCAGGCCGGCATCGCCTGTCATGGCAAGGATGTCATCCCCAAGATCGACGAACTCAACCCGAATATCGTTGCCGAAGGCATTTTGAAAGAAAAGGCAGAAGGCTTCGACGTTCCCGATACCTTGTTCGTTCCCCGTCCGCCGGCTCTCTGCGCAGGCTGTCCGCACCGCGGCTTCTTCTACGAACTGGGCAAACGGAAGGATACGGTCATGATCGGCGATATCGGCTGTTACGCCTTAGGCGG
>NZ_HF954558.1:114318-122246 GCF_000455225.1 Megasphaera massiliensis | reverse complement strand
GCGGCTCCCCTTAATGCCAAAGACTTGGCGGTCTGCATGGGCAGTGCCTTCTCCGTCGGCCACGGATTCAGCCACGGCTTTGAACTGAGTGATCAGAAGAAACGCGTCGTCGGCTGTATGGGCGACTCGACCTTCTTCCACACGGGCATCAACTCCCTGACCGAAGTTGCCTACAACGGCTCCAACACGATCTGCGTCATCTTGGATAACCGCATCACCGGCATGACGGGCCATCAGGAAAATCCGGGCACGGGCTACAATATCAAAGGCGAACCGGCTACCCTCATCGATATCGAAACGGTCGTCAAAGCCTTGGGTATTAAGAATGTCCGCACCGTCAATCCGCTGGACCTCAAAGTCATGAAAGAAACCCTCGACTGGGCGTATGCAATCGAAGATGAACCGTCGGTCATCATCACCAAGTGGCCCTGCGTCCTCAAGAAGTTCTCCAAAGAAGATAAAGAAGAATTCGACCTCGATATGACACCGTGCGCCGTCGATACGGAAGTCTGCATCGGCTGTAAGAAGTGCTTGTCGACAGGCTGCCCGGCTCTGCGCTTCGACAATGAAGCGAAGAAATCCGGTATTTCTGAAACGGACTGCGTCGGCTGTACGGTCTGCATGCAGGTCTGCCCGGTTCATGCCATTTACAAGAAGGGGGATAAATAATATGTCAGACGTAAAGAGCGTACTCTTCGTCGGTGTCGGCGGTCAGGGTACTATATTAGCCAGTAAGATTTTAACCATCGGCCTCATTGAAAACGGTTACGATGTAAAAATGTCCGAAGTCCACGGCATGAGCCAGCGCGGCGGCAGTGTCAGCACGCAGGTCCGCTTCGGTAAAAAAGTTTATTCGCCGATCATCGGCGAAGGCTCGGCAGATATCCTCATTTCTTTCGAAGAAATGGAAGCGGCTCGCTATGCCAAGTTCCTCAAAAAAGACGGCAAGATGGTCGTCAATAAGATGCAGATTCCGTCCCTGCCCATCCTGTCCGGGGCCTGTTCGTATCCGGAAGGAATCTTAGAAGAATTACAAAAACGCGTACCGATTACCATTGTCGACGCAACGAAAATTGCGACGGACCTCGGGAATCCAAAAAGCGCCAACGTCGTCCTCTTAGGGTCTCTCATCGGATCCTTGGGACTGCATAATATCGATTGGAAGGCGATTATTGCCAAGGTAGTAAAACCTGCTTTTGTCGATATTAATTTAAAGGCTTTCGATGCCGGTATGGCCGCTGTATAATAGAGTGTGTGCTAGAGTAAAATGCCAGGCATGAAATGAAGTGCCTGGCATTTTTGGCACCCAAGGAGGAAGAAACACCATGCAACCTACGACAAAAGTACCAGAAGCACCATCTCTTCGTTCACGTTTATTCGGCAAATCCTATGAAATGTACGCACAGGCGGCGGGCATCACCGTCGACGAATGGAAAGCAGAAACGAAATTCAGCGGCATTGACCTCGGTTGGGTCATCCTGTGTGTCGGTATGTCTTTAGGGGCGGGAATCGTTTTTCTGCCCATCCAAGTCGGGTTATCCGGTTTGCTTATCTTTGCTCTCGTCGCTATCGTCGGTTATCCGATTGCCTATGCTCATCAGAAATTGTATTTGAACGTTTTGGCAGAAGCTCCTAAATGTGAGGATTTTGCAGGTATTATCTCCGGCTATTTGGGGAAAAATTGGGGTTTCTTCCTGGGTGCTCTATATTTCGTCTTTACGACGATTCTCCTCTTCTTGTATTCTACAGCGTTGACGAATGACAGTTCGTCCTTCTTAATGACTTTCGGCGTTACGGAATCGCCCTTGGTCGATAATCTGTTTTATGGCGTGGCCCTCATTTCCTTCTTGGTCCTCATCGCGTCCCAAGGGGAAAAACTGCTCATGAAGATCTCGTCGGGTATGGTCTTTACCAAAGCCATGGTCATCGCGGCTCTCGGCATCATCATGATTTCCCACTGGGATCTGGCCAATATCCTGATTCCGCCCGATGCCTTGTACGTCATTAAAAACTTTATCATCATGCTGCCCTTCATCGCCATGTCGATCGAATTTTTCGTAGCCCTCGGGCCGGTCGTCATCTATTTCCGCTCCAAAACGGATAATAAGGTCGTCGCCCATTATCGAGCTATGAGGGTTTATAACAGGGCGTACTTATTCTTAGTCGGATTGGTCGTTTTCTACACCATTTCTTTCAATCTGGCTATCAATCATGACCAGGCTGTCGTCGCCTATACGGCCAATATTTCCGCCTTGGCCCTGGCTGCGCAGAATATGGACGGCGCCTTGATCAAGGTCTTGAATCTGATTTTGAACATCTTCGCAGTGGTGACGGCTTTCTTTGCCATGTTCCTCAGCTTCCGCGATGCCTGTACGGGGATCGTTTTGAATCTGTTGAACCGGTTCATGAATGCCGATGCCATCCCGAAAAAGGTGATTACCTATGCTACCAGCCTGTGCTGTATCATCCTTTGCTGGGGCGTCATCGTCCTCAATGTTCCAATCTTGAAATTCACCCCGATTTTAGGCGGCCTCATCGGCATCATCGCCTGTTTCCTGCCGACCTACCTCGTCATGAAGCTCGATATCTTTAAGAAATACCGCACGTGGCGGTTAGTTCCCATCGTGTTTATGGGGTTCATTCTCCTCATTTCCCCGCTCATTTCGTTATTGTAACCTCTCATTGTATAAAGGAGTGACTCTTATGGCTTCCCAAGAAATGTACCGTTTAGGTTCCCAAAGTTCGGTTATCCGCGAACTCTTTGCTTATGGTCAGGAACAGAGTAAAATCGTCGGTAAAGATAAAGTGTTTGACTTCAGTATCGGCAATCCTACCGTTCCGGCACCGTCCTGTATTAAAGAAGCGATTGAAGATATCCTCGCCACCCGTGAGTCGGCAGCCATCCACGGTTATACGGCAGCCTCCGGCGACCTCAGCGTCCGTCAGGGCTTGGCCGACTACATGAACAAGACCTATCAGGCCGGCGTCGAAGCCTCTCATTTCTACATGACCTGCGGCGCAGCCGCATCCTTGACGGTTACCTTAAAGGCCCTCGTCGAAGGCCCGGACGATGAAGTCATCGTCATTGCGCCCTTCTTCCCGGAATACTCGGTATTCATCGCTAATGCCGGTGCGAAAGCCGTCGTCGTTCCGCCTGATACGGAACACTTCCAGATTCCCATGGATGAACTTGAAAAGGCGATTACGCCGCATACACGAGCCATTATCGTCAATTCGCCGAACAACCCGTCAGGCGTCGTTTATTCGAAAGAAACCTTTGAAAAACTCAGCTCTTTATTGACTAAGAAATCAGCAGACATCGGCCATGCCATCTACCTCATCGCCGATGAACCGTACCGTGAAATCATCTATGACGGACTTCCCATTTTATACGTCCCTCATGTCTATAAGAATACCATCGTCTGCTATTCCTACAGTAAATCCCTGAGCCTTCCCGGCGAACGTATCGGCTACATCCTCGTACCGCCCAGCGCTGAAAAAGCGGCTGAAGTCTATACGGCTGTCTGTGGTGCCGGCCGGTCCATGGGCTTCGTCTGCGCACCCCATCTCTTCCAGGATGTCATTTTGAAATGCATGGGCCAGACGTCGGATATGAACGTCTATGATGAAAACCGTAAATTGTTATATAATGGACTTAAAGAAATGGGCTATGACTGTGTGTATCCCAGCGGCGCGTTTTATTTATTCGTTAAGTCGCCCGAGGCTGATGCCAAGGCTTTCTCCGACAAGGCTAAAGCTTTGAACCTCCTCATCGTACCGGCAGACAGCTTTGGCTGCCCGGGCTATGTACGGATTTCCTACTGTGTCGAAGCCGACATGATTAAGCGCTCCTTCCCGGCATTCCGGCAGCTCATCGCTCAATACCAAGAAAAGAGGTAACAGACTATGAACGTATACGACGAGTACAAAGCGAAATGCTGCAGTGCCGACCAGGCCGTCAAGCTGGTAAAAGACGGCGACTGGGTCGATTACAGCATGAGCTGTGCGTATCCGACGGCACTCGACAAGGCATTGGCCCGGCGCCGTGACGAATTACAGGATATCAAGGTGCGCAACGCCATTTCCTGCCATCCCGTCGCTATTTTGGAAGCCGATCCGGAGAACAAGACCTTTACGTACAACCTGTGGCACTGCTCCGGTGTCGACCGGCAGTATCTCGATGCCGGCCGGGCTTATCACGAGCCGATGCTCTTCCGCGACTGCGGCTCCTACTACCGCCGGGGCTTTGCGCCGGTCAACGTGGCCATGATTACCGTATCGCCTATGGATAAGCAGGGCAATTTCTCCTTTGGCCTCACCAACGGCTGTCAGCAGGAAATGCTCGATGCAGCGGAACACATCATCGTCGAAGTCAATCCTAAGATGCCGACCGTCTTCGGCATGGGCAACGACCACATCCATATCTCGAACGTCGACGCCGTCATCGAAAGCGATGAACCGGTAGGCCTTGCCCCGAACCGCGAACCGGCAGAGATCGATAAGGAAATTGCCGGTAAAATCTTCCCCTATCTCCATGACGGCATTACCCTCCAGCTCGGTATCGGCGGCATGCCCAATGCCTTAGGCATCCTCATTGCCGAATCGGACTTAAAGGATCTCGGGATGCATACGGAACTCATGAGTGACGGCTATCTCAACCTCTATAAGGCCGGGAAGATCACCAATGATAAGAAACCCTTCCAGCGGGGAAAAGGTGTCTTCTCCATCTGCATGGGCTCGCAGGAGCTGTACGACTTCCTGGATCACAACCAGGACATCCTGTCAGCACCGATGTACTACGTCAACAACCCGGAAACGATTCGCCAGCTCGACGATTTCATCTCTATCAACAGCTGCATTGCCGTCGACCTCTACGGACAGGTCTGTTCCGAATCGGCCGGTACACGGCACATCAGCGGTACGGGCGGACAGCTCGACTTCGTCACCGGTGCTTATGCTGCCGAACACGGCAAGGCCTTCCTGGCCATGCAGTCCAGCCGCGTCGACCGCAAGGGCAAACGCCATTCCAACATCCTGCCGAAATTTACGGGCGGCGACATCATCACGACGCCCCGGACCCAGGCCCCGTACATCGTAACGGAGTACGGCGTGGCTAATCTGTCGGGCCTGGCCACGTGGCAGCGGGCCGAAGCCTTGATTGACATCGCCCATCCGGAAGTTCGGGAAGAATTGATTCAAGCCGCCGAAGAACAGCGTATTTGGCGGAGAAGCAACAAACGATAAAGTATGTAGCTTGCCTTGCAAGGGCATTTCTATAAGCGAAGAGTCTCTCATCATGCAGTGTGATGAGAGACTCTTTTTGTCTGCGTACTGCCTTAAATTTGTTATAATGTTGATAAAAATAATCTTTTATGCTACTATGCAGGTATAGTAAAACATGACTGAATCATCGATGAGAGAGGAGGTATTCAGCTTATGTTCAAAAAAATGGCAGTACTGATCGTTGCTTTTTCTGTCCTTTTGGGCGGTCTTTGTATGGCCGATAAGGCAGGTCCCCTTCCGGTGAGTGAAGCCTCCCTTGGCGGAATTACCTTAGGCAGTCCCATGAGTTACGTTAAAAGTATTTACGGGTCTCCGACGGAGCGGGGCTGGGTCCGGGCTCGTTTCACCAACGGGACGATTGCTAATCTCTATGGAAAGGGTTTTTACATCGTTGAATATCCCGATAAGTCTAAGGTATTAGAACTCTATGTAAATGCCCATAATGGGATTGCCACACCCATGGGAATCGCCGTGGGCGTTCCCAAATCGACCGTCGACAGACTGTATGGCAGTAGTACCTATTCGCAGGGCAAGTACTATTACTATACCCGGAATGCCATAGCCATTATGATCGTTTACGGAAACGACACCAATGGAGTTACGGTGGTTAAATCCATCAATATACAGTACCAGTCGTAACAGGCTCAATCAGGACTGCCTATGTCGTTATCATGGGCAGTTTTTTTGCGTCGAATAGAGGGCTGATACGTCTCCTTTTGAGAATGACGAAGATGGATATATCGGGGCTGCAAAAACATTGATGTAAATATTGTTTTATGATAATATGCAATTATATTGAGAAACAAACCGATAATAGAGGAGGAATTTTCTATCATGTTCAAAAAAGTGGCAGTTCTGGCATTTTCCCTTACTACCCTGTTGGCGAGCACCTGTTTGGCCATTATGACCGGCCCCGTTCCGGACAGCGAGGCGTCGCTCGGCGGCATCACCTTAGGAAGCCCCATGAGCTATGTGCGCAGTATTTACGGAGCTCCGACGGATCGAGTCCCGACCAAGGACTATATCCGGCAAGATGCTTTCAGCAACATCTACGGCAACAGCTTTTACGTCATCGAATATCCCAAGAACAGCAGTGTAGAAGAACTCTATGTGACGGCCAACAACGGCCTTGCCACGCCTATGGGGATTACCGTCGGCATTCCCAAGTCGACCGTCGATAAGCTGTATGGTGAAGGCAGCTTTGTCCAGGGATCCTATCGCTATCTGACGCAGGAAGGCAAAGTCATTCAAATCAAATACGTAGACGACGCCAATGATGTCGCCGTCGTTAAATCCATCTATATTCGCTATTCGGCGTAATAAATCAAACAAAGGATGATAGAGGAGGATTTTGTATTATGTTTAAGAAAATAGCCCTTATGATCTTTACCCTTTCTATGCTGGCCGTCGGCAGTTGTTTCGCCGCTATGGTCGGCAACGTTCCTGACAGTGAAGCTTCTCTGGGCGGAATTACCCTGGGGAATAAGATGACTTATGTCCGCAGTATTTATGGGGAACTGACGGAACAGAGACGGGCGAAGACGGTATTGAATGAAAATGCAATCTTGTATCGCTACGGCAAGGGATTTTTTATCCTTGAAAATCTCTATAACTATACGGTCGAGGAGATTTTGACCAATGCCAATAACGGGATTTCGACGCCCATGGGAGTTACCGTCGGCGTTCCCAAGTCCACTGTCGATACATTATATGGTGAAGGGCGTCTTTGGAACGGCGCTTATCTTTACCTGACGGACCAGGGGAAACGCATTGAAATCAAATATGAAGCGGATGCCAAGGGCGTTATGGTCGTTCAGTCCATTTACGTTCGTTATCCGGCGTAAGCTTTTTTGGCTTGAAACTGCTCGTGTCAGACGATACGGGCAGTTTTTTGCGGAATGGATGGGATGTAAGCGACGGGAAATGGAACGTCGATCCGAATTACCGGCCTGTTGTTTCTGTGAAAATATTGATACCAAGAGAATCGGTATGATAAGATAAACGTAGATTGATAAAACGAACGAGAATACGGAGGGAGTTGGTATTATGTTTAAAAAAGTTGCAGTCATGGTTTTTGCTCTTTCCATGATGGTGGTGAGTACCTGCTTAGCCTATACCTTTGGTCCGGTTCCTGCCAGTGAAGCCTCCTTGGGCGGCATTACCTTAGGAAGTCCCATAAGTTATGTCCGCAGTGTTTATGGTGACCCGACAGAGACTGCTTGGGGCAAGGACCGCCTCAATCAAGATGCTAAGTCATACCGCTACGGCAAGGGATTTTTTATCCTCGAGAGGCTCTATGACAATACCGTCGCAGAACTGATGACCAGTGCTAATAATGGGATTGCAACGCCCATGGGGATTACGGTTGGCGTTCCCAAGTCTACTGTTGATGCATTGTATAGCGGAGGGCGGTCCGGAAACGGATATACTAGCTATATGACGCAGAATGGGGCCTTGATTAAAATCACGTATGGCCGTGATGCTAATGGAGTTCTGGTAGTTACGTCCATCACGATGAGGTTCCCTGAGTAAGCTGTTCGTAGAATACGTACTGCCTGTGTCTGAGACATGGGCAGTTTTTTTGTGCCTCAAAACGTTTTTATAGGCGCATAAATAAGACCGCCGGACTGTCGAGGGATGGCGGA
>NZ_HF954558.1:111376-113455 GCF_000455225.1 Megasphaera massiliensis | reverse complement strand
TTTCCTTCGACGGGGCTTTGTTGTAGATGCTGCTTGATTGCTATTTCGTAAACTGCAGGGGGACTGTCGATACGACGACGTCTAAGTAAGGCAGGGTACGGAGTCTTAGCAGCCAGCCGCTCTGGTTGTGAAGCAGGCGGTGCCATAATTTTTTCGTTTCAAATTCCGGGATGAGGACGGTAATCGTATCTTTGGGAGCCGTCTCTTTCCGCAGCTCTTGGATAAAGGTGATGAGCGGGTCTGTCAACTGCCGATAGGGAGACTGGAGCATGATGAGCTCGATGTCAGGTTCCAACTGCTGCCACAAGGTTTTGATCTTTTTGCCCCGTTCATCGTCGCTGTAGACGTTGACGGCATAGATTTTATCTTTCGAACCGCTGATGATCTTGGCGTAGCGAATGGCTTTGGCTACGGCTTGAGTCGGGGACGCGATAGGGATGATGATGATATTGCGGCCTAAGTCGGTGGTCATGACCTTCCTGTATTCCTCCGGTGTCAGCAACAGCTGTTCCCGGACGTCATCATAGTGATGATGGACTTTAAGGAACATATAGACCAAGGTCGGGATGAGCAGGACGATGATCCAGGCACCGTAGATGAATTTGGTGATGAGGACGATGACGACGACGCAGGCCGTGACCAGGGCACCGAAGCCGTTGATGACGGAAAAGAGGCGCCAGTTTCGTTCCCGGCATTGTCTCCAGTGGACGACCATGGCCGATTGGGCAATGGTGAAGGAGAGGAATACGCCGATGGCATAGAGGGAAATGAGGTGCTCAATATTACCCTGGAAGAGGACGATCAAGATGCCGGCCATGAGCGTCAGGACTTGGATGCCGTTAGAATAGCTCAGGCGTTCACCGCGGTTGGCAAAGTAGCGGGGGACGTAGCCGTCGACGGCCATGAAAGAAAGGAGCGGCGGCAGGCCGTTATAGGCCGTATTGGCGGCGATGTAGAGGATGACCATCATCAAAATCTGGATGACGTAGTAAATCAAGGTCCGGCTGAAGATATCTTCGACAAGGAGAGACAACAGGGTATAGCCTTGTGTCGGTAAGAGGTGAAGATAAATGATGAGGTAACCGAGGCCTCCGAGCATGATTGCCAGGATACAGGCCATGACAGCCGTCGTTTCGATGGCGTTTTTTTGCTGAGGCGCCTTGAACATGGTGACGCCGTTGGCAATGGCTTCGATGCCGGTCATAGAACTACAGCCGTTGGCAAAGGCCCGCAGGACGATGAGCATCAGGGCGGCCTGATTCAATGGGGCTACCGTTTCGACAGCGACGGTATGAGCCGTTAGGGTGCCGTTCCAGATTTGATAGAAGCCGCCGATTAAGGTGATCCCCATGGCAGCCAAGAAGAAGTACGTCGGCCAGACGAAGACGGTTGAGGCCTCCCTGGTACCGCGCAGGTTGACGATCATCATCAGGATGAGAACGCCGAGGTCGAGATAGACGTGATAAGGGTGGAGGACCGGAAAGGCACTGACTAGAGCCGCCGTCCCTGAAGAAATGGAAACGGCAACGGTCAGGATGTAATCGGCCAGAAGCGCCGCTCCTGCCGTGAGGGCCGGGTAGACACCGAGGTATTTCATGGCGATGCCGTAAGAACCGCCGCCGCCCGGATTGACCCGGACGACCTGGGTATAGGACAGGGCAACGATGAATAATAAGGCAATGATAGCTAAGACGATAGGTCCGAAATAACGGTATGTCGCTAAGGTCGGTACCGAAGCCAGGACGATGGCAATCTGTTCCGGCCCGTACCCGACGGATGACAGGGCATCCGATGAGAAAATAGGCAGGGCCTTCCATTTTGGCATCTGTTCGCCCTCGAGTTTGGTATTCTCCAAAGGCTTGCCGAGAAGGTGGCGACTAATCGTTTTGAATAGCATGATAGCCTCCTTTTTTAATTGTAAGAAACTGCATTTTGCTAAATACAATTCAGTATAATCCCACTTTATTATCCTGTCAACTGAGATTTTACCCTTATCATTCTCGTTGGGAATGAGGCATTGAAACCCAGCGTAAAAAAAGACATCCTTTGACGCAAGGGAAGGTCAAAGGATGTCTTTTT
>NZ_HF954558.1:80423-110907 GCF_000455225.1 Megasphaera massiliensis | reverse complement strand
CGTAAGGAGAAAATCGTATTATTTAGCGGCTACGAGAGCTTCTAATTTAGCAAGTCTTGCATTGAGATCCTGATTCTGGCTTTCCAGGGCTTCAATTTTTTGATTCTGGTCCGTCAGTTCTTTATCCTGCGATTCCAATTTAACGGCCATTTCCGACTTGCTCATGTGAGCGTAAGGGGAAGAAGAGCCGATTTTGAAGGAAACGCCGGCGCTGTACATGTTGTCGTTGTTGCCGATGGTAGCGGCAAGGTTTACCATGGTGTCTTCATTGGGGCGATAGAAGGCGCCGAGGGCTGCGGCATGTTCGCTCTTGTAGGAGCCGAATCCGACGGCGAAGGAACCTTTGTCATCGGGGTCGAAATCTAAGGGATGGAGGGATGCCAAGGCAGCGGCACCGGCACCGACGCGGTTGACGTCGCGGCCAATCTGGTTGATGCGGCCGTTCATTTCGTTCATGCCGTTACCGATGTTGTTGATCGTCCGGTCGAACTGGCCTTTGTTGATGGCATCACCGGCTTCTGTAGCTTCGCCGACGTTGTGAATGGCATTGCCGCCCATGTTGATGTTGCCATCCTGGATGGTAATGTTTTTCGTCGGATCGGAATTATTGATCGTCAGGCCGTTGTTGTTGATCGTCGTGTTGCCCGTGCGGATGGAGTCGCCGGTGATGACCGTCTTGTTGTCGCCGGTACCGACGGTGATGCTGGTGTTGAATTCCGCCGTATTGAGGCCTTTTAAGTCTTTAGACAATTTGATGTCAAAGCCGTTCTTGGCGCTGTTGGCGACGACGCCGATGTTGTTGTCAGAGAGATTATTGACGTCGGCACCGCCGGTGAGATTCATTGTTTCGCCGAGTTTTACGCTGACCTTATTGGTCGAGTCATCTCCGGCAAAGTCGCGAGTGCCGGTGCCGATGACGCCAATGGTATCGCTGATGTTTTTGACCGTATCGGATACGTTTTTAAGCTGACCTTCTGTAGCGGCCCGGTCGGCTACGTAGCCAGTGTTGTTCGGATCCCAGGTCGTGTTATCGAGACCGGTGAGGTAGCTTCCGGTTTCACTCTTTACAACCGTGCCGTCCGCTTTTTTTGCTTCAACGGTCTGATTGCCGAGGATAATGCCGCTGCCCGTCGTCATCTGGCCTTTAGCGCCGTCGATGGCGACTTGATTGTCATCGCTGCCGGCCGTAATCTTGGAAGCTTCCCCATTGATGCTTACCTGTTTAGAAGAATCATTTTTATCACCTAAGGTGATGTCGTTCTTTAAGGAAACTGTTGTACCGCTGCCGTCTTTGTTGGGCGTAACGCTGATGTTATCGCCGGCAATGACTTTATTGGCGTTTACCGTATTGGTAATGCCGCTGGCAACGGACTGCAACTGATCTTCTGTAGCTGCACGGCCGCTTACGATGTTCGCAGCATCCCAAGTCGTATTGGTA
Organism: Megasphaera massiliensis; assembly: GCF_000455225.1. Taxonomy (GTDB): domain Bacteria; phylum Bacillota; class Negativicutes; order Veillonellales; family Megasphaeraceae; genus Megasphaera; species Megasphaera massiliensis. The sequence goes on along the minus strand of NZ_HF954558.1, from coordinate 109,469 downwards.
AGGCCTGTAATGCTGTTGATGCCGGTCAAATCTTTGGACAGTTTAATGGTTAAGCCGCCGTTACTGTCTGCGACGACACCGATATTGTTATCGCTCAGTTTAGAGGCATCGCTGATGCCGCCGGTAATGGAAAGGGTTTCGTTCAATTTCTTGGCGACGGTTACATCTTTTGTATCGCCGGTAAATTTCAAGCCGTCATCGAGGGTGGCTACCTGATGTTCCTGGTTGTTTTCATCAGTGTAAACGATGCGGGTAAGGCTTTCGCCGTCAAGGCCGTCGGCTCCGTCTTTTACGGAGATATCAGCATAGGCATTCTTGCCATCTTCCCCTTTCGGTCCGACGATGCCGATGCTGCCGGCTGTGCCGTCGGTTCCATCGGTGCCGTCCGTACCTTTTTCACCGATGACGAGATTATTACTCAACTTTAAGTCGTACGTTTTCTGCCCATCTACGTCCTTCACGGCCATAGCCAGGTTATTGTTGCCGACATAGTTTCCAAGTTCACCGTCGGTTCCTGCTGTCGGAGCTTTTCCGTTTACGGTAATGGCCGTGTGATTATTGGCAAGGGTGGCTACCTGTTTTAACTGGGCGACGTTGACGGCGTCCGTGTCAGCCGTACCGGCAGCGAGGTTGGTGATCTGACGAGTAACGGCTTCGTTGCTGTCGGTCGTACCATAGCCTAAGCTGACGGCAGCAGCCGTTGCCTTATAGGTGGAAAGGGCACTGTCTTTGCGGAGGACGGCCTTAGCAATGCCGTCATGTTCTTTTTCGAAGGCATTCAAGGCGGCGATGGCCGTTTTTTTACCGGCAGCTAAGTCGTTGAGTGTGGCAAGGTCGGCGGCCCGGTCAGCTTCTGTGGCGTAGGTCGTGCTGTTCATTTTAGCGGCCTGTTTATCATAGGCCATGACGGCTTTTTCATAGGCAGATTCAACCGTTTTGTAGTCATTATAGACATCTTCGCCGTAGGTATTGTAGAAGTTAGTGACGGCTGTGACGACACTGTCGTCGCCGGTTTTGTTGGCCAGGGCCAAATCGTTTGCCATCGAGTCCGTTGCCGCGCTTGTTGAGTAGATACTCTTGACAATATCTGTTGAGTCTTTGAGGGGAACGTAGCCGTAGATACCGTAACCGCGGTTGGCGTAGGAATTGTCCCCTAAAGCGACGCCGTCAGAGCGGATGTAGGAGTAAGTGTTTTCGGCCGTGGAAGCCCCTTTCCCGAGTGCTACGCCGCCGTACATGGCGTTGGCACTGGCTCCGAGGGAAACGCCGCCGTGATCTGCTTTTGCTTTATATCCGATGGCTGTCCCGACGAGCGCCGTGGCATAGTTACCGATAGCCGTTGAATAGTAGGATAGGGTTTGGTCATTGGTCATTGACTTGCCAATGTTGAAAATCCCGCCACTGGCTTGCATGCCCATAACGACAGCACCGGCGCCCTTTGAATCTCGACCGACGACGGTGGCCCAGCTGGTACCGAGGTTTCTTTGCCCGACGACGGTAGCGGCGGCTGTGCTTTGGTTGTCGTAGCCGACGACGACAGAGCCGTTATTGCCGGTGTTATTCCGGCCGATAACGGTGGTATCGGTGTTTATAGCATTGTTGTGATCGCCAATGGTTAAGGCACCATTATACGCTTTGTTGTCGAAGCCGATGGCTACTGTATCGGTAGTCGTGGAGCTGGATGATACGGTATTCTTGTGGGTATCTCCCGTGGTCAAATCCAGCTTGTCAGCAGCCGATACAGACAGGCTGCCGCAGAGAGCCAATGCGGCTAAGAGGGCACTCAGGGTGACTTTCTTTTGGCTAAATCTTTTTGTTTTCTTCATAATCGTAAATCCTCCTCGATGATTCCTACTAGGCAGCTTATCGGCTCATTTATTTTTTAACCGGATAATATGAATAATTTTAGTCCAAATTAACGGTTAAATATGATTAAAAACATCTTATTTAACTGTAAAAAATAAATGAACCGGCAATATGCAAGTTCATATGTAGGAATATAAAATACATTTTGCTATGTATTTTCCATGGAGTATAATACTACAACTTGAAGTGAAATACAAGGCTTTATGACGATTTTTATTTAAATATATCATTGTCATGTCACAAAAACAAATGTTTCGTAGGAATTATTCCTATGAAAATTAAAAGCTTATAAATGGCTTTATATAGTCGATCATCGTTTATGATAGATTGCCGAAGATGGAAATCTTGTCAGAAAAATTCCTATAAAATAATCGGTTCTAACGTTATTGAATGGTGGGGGAAATATAAATGAGATATGACGAAAATATACCGTCATATGAAAATTCAATGAAAAAGACATCCTTCGACGAGAGGATCATATCGAAGGATGTCTTGGTTATCTGGGAATCAGCTATTATTTAGAGGCGACGAGAGCTTCTAATTTAGCCAATCTTTCGTTGAGTTCCTGGTTCTGGCTTTCAATTTTTTGATTCTGAGCTGTCAATTCTTCCAGCTTGACGGCCATTTCCGACTTACTCATGTGAGCGTAAGGGGAAGCAGGGCCAATCTTAAAGGAAACGCCGGCGCTGTACATGTCATCACTGTTTCCGATGGTTGCAGCGAGGTTTACCATGGTGTTTTCGTTGGGACGATAGAAGGCACCGAGGGCAGTAGCGTGTTCGCTCTTGTAGGAACCGAAGCCGACGGCGAAGGATGCTTTGTCATCGGGATCAAAATCCAAGGGATGGAGGGACGCCAAGGCAGCGGCACCGGCACCGACGCGGTTGACATTGCGGTCAATCTGGCCGATACGGCTGTTCATTTCACTCATGCCGGTGGTGAAGTTGTTGATTGTCCGATCGAACTGGCCTTTATTGATGGCATCGCCGGCTTCCGTAGCTTCGCCGACGTTGTGAATGGCATTGCCGCCCATGTTGATGTTGCCATCCTGGATGGTAATGTTTTTCGACGAGTCTTCGTTTACAATGGTAAGACCGTTATTGTTGATCGTCGTGTTGCCTGTCCGGATGGAATCACCGGTAATGACCGTCTTGTTGTCTCCGGTACCGACGGTGATGCTGGTGTTGAATTCCGCCGTATTGAGGCCTTTTAAGTCTTTGGACAATTTGACGGAAACGCCGTTTTCGCCTTTTGCTACGACGCCGATATTGTCGTCAGACAGGTTGTTTGTTGCGGCGCCGCCGGTGATTTCCATGGTTTCACCGACTTTGACGCTGACTTTACTCTGGTCGTCGCCGGCGAAGTCGCGGCTGCCGGAAGCGACTTTGTCCGTCAGTTCTTTGACCGTATTAGCAATGCCGTCTGCATAGGTTTTCACCTGTTTCAACTGGGCCACGTTGACGGCGTCCGTGTCTTCCGTACCGGCAGCCAGGTTAGTGATTTGGCGAGTAATCGCTCTGGTCACAACCGATCCGTCGGCGGCGATGACGGCGGATCGGCCGATGCTGACGGCACTGCCGTTAGCCTTGAAGGGGGACAGGGTATGTTCTTTGAGGCGGACAGCCGTTCGGAGGTTGACGCCATCGTGCGTGTTTGCTTTTTCAAAAGCCTTCAAAGTGTTTTCTGCATCGGTGAGCTTTTGACCTAAATCTACTAGCTCGGTGTAGTCTTTTTGGCGGTCGGCTTCAGATGCATAGGTGGTCGCTTCCATAGCAACTTTTTTCTGATTATAGGCTAGGTCTGCCTTGTCATATTCTGCTGCCAGCGACTGCCATTGTTTATAGGTAGCTTCACCGTACGTATCGTAGAAGCCCTGTACGGCTGTGAGGACAGAGTCGCCCATTTGCTTCGCTAAGGCGAGATCATTAGCCATCGAGTCTTCTGTCTTTAAGGTCGCAGCCGTATCGCTGAGGGGGGCGTAGCCATAGGCGCCGTAACTGCGGTCGGCCTGGGCGCCGTCACCGAGGGCGACACCGTCGGCATGCAAGATGGAGTAGGTGTTTTCTGCCGTTGCAGCACCGCTGCCGAGGGCCGTGCCGCCGTACAGGGCACTGGTTTTGTTACCTAAGGCGAGGCCTTCGAGATTTGATTTAGCCTCGAAGCCAATCGACGTCCCGCTCAAAGACATAGCGCTATTGCCGATGGCTGTAGTATTTTTTACCATAGTTGCTGTATAGGGTTTATCTGCAATATGGAAAGCTCCGGTTTTAGCACCGTCACCGATTGAAATACCACCGGCCGCTTTAGAATTGAGACCGATTGCCGTGGCATAAGAGGTAGCATAGTTATTGTAGCCGAAGACGACACTGCCGCCGATCCCGGAGTTACTGTGACCAGCGACGACGGAGTCGTTATTGGCGGTATTGTTTCGACCGATTGCCGTGGCCAGATGCATGCGGGCTGCATTGCTTACGGTATTGTTGGAACCGATGGCTAAGCCGCCATCCCGTGCGATGTTGTCAAAACCGATGGCAATCGTATCCTTTTGGGAGTTGCCGTTATTGGTCACTTTATTTTTGTGAGTGGTATCGGACGTTGTTAGATCCAGTGTATCGCCAACCGGTTCTTCAGTCGAGTCGGCAGCCGATACGGACAGGGTTCCACAGATTGCCAATGCGGCTAAAATGGCGATCAGGGTAGATTTTTTTCTTGTATAAAGTGATTTTCTCATCAACATGATGCCTCCTTGGTGAGTTCGGGATGCGGGTGTTATCCATTCATGTACGTTTTTGGGAATGGGTCAAATGATGACGGATATCCGATAAAAAATATCAGCATTCTCTCTAAATAAAAAATCAGCAGAAATCTCTATTCGAGAGGCTGTTGATAAAAAATATCGAGATTCATGCATCGAAAAACGTACGTGATTTGTATTCCACGCTCCCAAATTTATGTTTTTTTTATTTAACACAAAAAGATGTGTCAAATATGTTACAATGATAATACACCAAACCGTTTAAAAATTCAAGTGTATTCTTGAGAATATGAATTTAATGTCTATGATATATATCGATTACAAATTAAATAAATGGCTATTAAAAGCCGTTTATTGCGGAGATAGAATGCGAAAAGGACAACTATTAACTGGCTGTTAGAATTTTACGAATTGTATTTATATAAATAAATAAGTATATATATATCAAAGTAACGATATATTAATAAATAGAAAATGTTTTAAAACTATTTGTTTAAACCAATCCAGCTTATGTTATGAAGTTATCCGGTTTCAGGAAAATTGGACGCTAAAAAAGCTCACGACGTGTCGTGAGCTTTTTTCGATGGAGCGGATGAAGGGGATCGAACCCTCGTACCAAGCTTGGGAAGCTCGTATTCTACCACTGAATTACACCCGCACATATTAAGTTACTATATCAGTTTAACAGTAAAGTCCCGTTTTGTAAAGCTTTGATTTCAGATTCTATAGATGGGTCGCAGGGGGATGTGTTTTGGGGGACATTCTATTTTCTTCTTTTTTTGTTGGATTTACAACAGCTAAAACGCTACTAAAAAGGTATACTATAGCCATAAGAAGGAGGGATACATGATGAATGAACGAAAAGGTGTTGTTTTTTCTATCCCGGAAGAGAATCTGCCTGTAGAAGGCTGCACGATTTCTAAGGAAGTCGCCCATGAACGCGACTATCATTTGTTTTATTTTTCTTTGGCCGCTCATACGGATATCAGTCCTGAAACGTATCAGAAGGCCAAGGTCGTTTATGTCCTTTCCGGAAGCCTGTCCCTTTATGGAGAGGTTGGGGATAGGGAAGTCCCTTCAGGGCAGGTCGTGGCCGTACCGGCAGGTGTTGCCGTCGGTATGAGAAGCCAGGGCGGTGCCGTCTATATTGAAATTACGATTGAGGAGGAATCTCTTATGAATATCGATACTGGAAAACTCTTTTCTTTGGCCGATCTCGTCCCCTGCCAGGACGGTAAAATCATCAACCGCGACATCATCCAGTCGCCGAAGATGAAATTCGTCGTCATGAGCTTTGGGGCCGGAACGGGTCTTTCCGAACACGCCGCCCCGGGTGAAGCTCTTATTTTCGCCCTTGAAGGCAAGGCTGTTATCAACTATGAAGGCAAGGATTTTCCGATTAAAGCCGGTGAAAATTTTGCTTTTGCGAAAAACGGCCGCCATGCCGTAACTGCCGATGGGCCGTTTAAAATGGCATTACTTTTGACTTTAGACTAAAATTTCAGTAAAAAAACTGTCAGCCCCCTTAAAAATCTGTTATAATGAAACTAACTGATTTGGCTTCGTTATTCTCTTTAAGGGGGTTTATGTATGAAAACATTAGATGAATTATATCAGCAAATGCTCAAACGAGCAGCTGATGGGAAACCTATTGGCGTTGAAGGGGAACCGAGATTGATCGATTGTTTAGCTCATCCCGATGACCATCCGCTGGTTTGGCGAGTAAAACCCTGCCTCTGCCCTCCTGATGAACCGCACAGCTGTGAAGATGCTTGCGATTGGGGGGCTATCAAACGCGGCCCGGAAGGCGTTGAAGTCGACGACAGCCAGTGCGTCGGCTGTCAGGCCTGTGTCGATGCCTGCAAGCTCGACAACTTGAAGACCCGCAAGGACATCATTCCCGTCGTTCAGGATCTTCACGAATACGACGGACCGATTTATGCCATGGTCGCACCGGCTGTTGCCGGCCAGTTTGGGCCTAATGTCACCATGGGCAAGCTGCGGACAGCTTTTAAACGCTTGGGCTTTACGGGCATGTTGGAAGTCGCTGTCTTTGCCGACATCCTGACCTTAAAAGAAGCCTTGGAATTCGATCGCAACATTCAGAGTGAAGATCAGTTCCAGCTGACGAGCTGCTGCTGCCCCATGTGGATTGCTATGATTAAAAAGCTCTATCATCAGCTTTTGCCGAACGTTCCCGGATCCGTATCGCCGATGATTGCCGGCGGCCGGACCGTAAAGGCCCTTCATCCCAAGGCTAAGACAGTCTTTATCGGGCCCTGCCTGGCTAAAAAAGCGGAACGGAATGAACCCGATTTGGTCGGTGCTGTGGACCACGTCTTAACGTATCAGGAAGTAAAGGATTTCTTCTCTGTAACCGATATCGATTTGGAATCCCTGCCGGAAGACAACGTACCTCACGCTTCCGAAGCCGGCATCAGCTATGCCTATGCAGGCGGCGTTGCCGAAGCCGTCACGACGACGGTGTACCAGCTCGATCCCGACCGCAAGGTCGACATCAAGACCCGCAAGGCTGACGGCGTTCCGGCTTGTAAGGCCATGATTAACGACATTTTGGAAGGCAACCGCGACGGAAACTTCTTTGAAGGCATGGGCTGCATCGGCGGCTGCGTCGGCGGTCCTCGTGCCATCATCAAAAAGGAAGACGGCAAGGCTAACGTCCAGGCTTATGGGAAACAGGCCTTCTCCCGTACTCCGATGGAAAATCCTTACGTCATCGAACTCTTAAAGAAACTCGGCTTCCCGACGGTTGAAGAATTCTTGGAAAACAGTCATCTCTATGACCGGCATTTTGACTGAGCTGGCGTAGTTTTTACGAATGTACAGCAAACCTACAGGACAAACGAAAAGCACTGCCATCACGCGATGATGGCAGTGCTTTTTGGCTTGAATCAAAAACTTCGGCTTTCTTTCAGTGGTGTGTATTGTTCTAAGAGATTCGTTTTTTCCGGGCTCTGGTAGGTATAATCGGGATTTTCGGCTTTTGCTTTTTCAACGGCAGCCTTGAAATCGTAATAGACCTGCCATTTCGATTCGACCAGGTCGTGGCCGGTCTGACGCAGGAGAAAGGCCGGATGATAGGTCGGCATGACGGGATAGCCTCGCCAGGTAAACCACTTGCCGCGATTGCGCATGATACTGGCTGCCTTGCCGTAGAAGTATTGGAAGGCGACCTTTCCCAGACAGACGATAACCTTTGGCTGCACGATGTCGATTTCTTTGATTAAGTGGATGTCGGCACAGTGACGGCCTTCGTCTAAGGTTGGCGTACGGTTGTTCTTGGGCCGGCATTTTACGATATTGGTGACGTATACCCGGTCGCGGGTCAAACCGACGCTCCACAAGGCCTTGTCGAGGAGCTGCCCCGACGGGCCGACGAGGGGAACGCCGTATTCATCTTCCACACCGCCGGGGCCTTCACCGACGAACATCAAGGGCGATGTGATATTTCCTGTATATCTCGTCGGTCCGCGGTTGCCTTCCTGTCTTAGATGACAAGATTGACAGGCCATGAGGTTTTCCAGCCAATCCTTCATCATTTCATCTTGTTCCATGATACCCCTTCTTTGCGTATAAAGTAATTTAACTATAACAAGGGAAGCGGGGATTTGCAAGGAATTGTTATTTTTGGGATCATCCTCTATAATATATTTATCTTTATGCTAGTATGGTTGGATGCCAATGCTGTTTGTACGTTTTGAAAGGAGCTGAAATTATGCGAATTTCACTGATTCAATTTTCCATCGTCCCCGGCGATCGGGAAGCGAACTTTGAACAAGCACGCCGCCATGTGCAGGCTGCAGCTGCGGACGGTGCCGATATCGCCGTCTTATCGGAATTATGGGATACGTCTTTTTATCCCTCCGATGTCCGAGAAAAAGCGGATGAAGAAGGGCTGTTGGCACAGGCTTTTTTACAGGATCTGGCAAAATCTTGTAATATACATATCGTAGGAGGCTCTATTGCTCGTCGTCATGAAGGGAACATTTATAATACGACGTACGTTGTCCGCCGAGACGGCAGCCTTGTTTCTTCTTATGACAAGTGCCATTTGTTTACTCCGGGCAAGGAAGATAAGGCCTTTACGGCCGGTAAGGAACTCAATGTTTTTTCTCTCGACGGCGTGACCATGGCTTCCATCATCTGCTACGATGTACGCTTCGGGGAATGGGTCCGCATGGCGGCGTTAGCCGGAGCCAAGGTTCTCTTCGTGCCGGCTGCCTGGCCGGAAGAGCGGCTGGAACACTGGCAGCTCCTCAACCGGGCCCGGGCTATCGAAAATCAGTTTTTCGTTGCCGCTGTCAACAGCTGCGGCTTCTGCGGGCGTCTTAAATTCGGCGGTCATTCACTGCTGGTCGACCCTCAGGGGAATGTTTTGGTGGAAGGCGGCAGTGACGATGCCGTCCTTACGGAAACGATTGATTTGTCCATCGTCGATTGTTTCCGCAGCCGGATTAATGTCTTCCGTGACCGGCGGCCGGAGTTATACCATTTGTAGAAGGGAAGCGATTTTTTGGAAGGCGTGCTCCATGGATTAGAAGGAATTTTTGAGGTTTTATTTATCATCGCCATCGGCGTTATACTGTCAAAAAAAGGGTGGTTCGGCTCGAATATGAGCGCTGTTTTTTCAAAACTGGTCATGAAAATCAGCCTGCCCCTGTATATGCTCTGTCAAATGGAAAAGGATTTTACCCATGACTCTTTGATTCGTATTGCCCCGGATCTCATCTTGCCCTTTGCCTCGATATTCCTGGCCTATATCGTCGGCCGCATTGCCGCCAAGGTGCTGCATATTCGCCGGGAACGGCAGGGCGTATTCGTCACCTGTTTCTTTATCGCCAATACGATTTTTATCGGCCTGCCGGTCAATTTGGCCCTCTTTGGTACGCAGAGTGTGCCCTCGGTCATGCTCTATTATATGGCCAATACGACTATGTTTTGGACTCTCGGCATTTACCATATCGTCAATGACAGTCAGGGCGGGAAGGGGAATATGCCCCTGTTTTCCGCTCAGACGATCAAAAAGGTTTTTTCTCCGCCCCTCATGGGCTTTCTGATCGGCCTGGCTTTGGTTCTGGCAAATATTAAACTGCCGGACTTCCTGCTCACGTCTTTCCAATACGTCGGCAATATGGCAACGCCGTTATCGCTGTTGGTCATCGGCATTGAAATGGCCGGGATTTCCTTTTCTGATATCCATTGGGACCGCGACGTCGTCGGTGCTTTAATCGGTCGATTTCTTGTCTGTCCGGCCTGTGTACTGGCCCTCTTGCCTTTCATTCCCGTAACGCCTATGTCGTCCCAGGTCTTTACCATGCAGGCCAGTATGCCGGCCATGACCCAGATGACGGTCGTTGCCAAGTCCATCGGAGCCGATGTCCGTTACTCGACGCAGGTCACGTTTATCACCGTTGTCATGGGGATCGTCGTCATCCCCTTATATATGTTTATCGTCGGATAAAAGGAGTTTCTCGTTATTATGAAACATGTTTCTGCTTTGAAATCGGCCTTGGATCTCCATAAGGAACAGGCCTTCCAATTGAATTATGCCATTGCCAATGATCCGGAGCTGTCCGGGGAAGAGTTTCATGCTTGTCAGTATTATATCGAAGCCTGCCGGAGTTTGGGCATAGCTGTAGAAGAACATTTTACGGGCCAGAAGACAGCCTTTCGGGCCGCCGTGTCCCGGTCGGAAAAGGCTGTCCTTAAAATCGCTCTCCTTGCGGAATATGATGCCCTCCCCGGCGTCGGCCACGGCTGCGGTCATTCGGCCAACGGGGCCATGAGCTTTCTTGCCGCTGCCGCATTAAAGGACCTGAAGGACCTTCCCGTTGACGTCGACCTCATCGGTACACCCGATGAAGAATTGCGCGGCGGTAAGGTCATCATGTGTGAGCAGGGCGTGTTTAACGACTATGACTTGGCGGTGATGGTTCATATATCGCCGACCAAGACCAATGCCAACTCTCACTTTTTGGCCCTCGATGACTATCGCATTGCCTTCCATGGACAGACGGCACACGCCGCCGGCGAACCGTGGAATGGGCGCAATGCCCTAAATGGTGCCATGCTGGCCCTTCACGGGATCGACATGCTGCGTCAGCACGTCCGGCCGGAAACGCGAATCGGTTCGTACATCGTCGACGGTGGGAGAGCTTCGAATGTCGTTCCTGATTATGCTGAAGTGGAATGCTGTATCCGCCACAGCGAACGAGCCTACCTCGATACGGTCGTTGCCAAGGTCATGAAATGCTTTGAAGGGGCGGCCATTGCAACCGAAACGACGTATGACGTCAAACAGATGGGCTGCAAATTCGACAATATGGTCTGGAATGAAACGGCAACTAAGGCGGCGGAGCAAGTCCTGTCCGATATGGGAATCGCCTACGAAGCGCCGAAGGACTGTGGCAGCTCCGATGTGGGCAACGTCAGCCACCAGTGCCCGGCCCTCCACCTTCATTTAGCTTTGGGCGACGTGCCTATGCCGGAACACTCCGTCGAGATAGCTAATGCCGTAAAAGATCCGTCCATTGAACCGGTCATCCTTCGCGGTGCTGAAATCATGGGGCGTTTGGCCATTCTCTTAGGCAATGATGAAAAACGCTGTCAGGCTATGATGGATGAATTCAAAGACCACGTTGCCGTCCGCGTATAAGCCGTGCGTTATTTTCTATCTGATCGAGTATGCAAGAAAGGACCTGCCACCTAGGTGACAGGTCCTTTTTCAGGCTCTCTATTCAGTTTTAGGTATCTTAGAAGACGCCTTGAGCCAGCATTGCATCAGCAACACGTTCGAAACCAGCGATGTTAGCGCCGGCTACGAGGTTGTAGCCAAGACCGTTGCGTTCAGCTGCTTCTTTGCAGTTTTTGTAGATCGTGTTCATGATTTCGTGGAGACGAGCGTCAACTTCTTCTTCCGTCCATACGAGGCGTTCGCTGTTCTGGCTCATTTCCAGAGCGGAGGTAGCAACGCCGCCGGCGTTAACGGCTTTCGACGGAGCGACGATCATGTCTTTCTGTTCCATCAAGAACTGGAGGGCATCGTTGGTCGTCGGCATGTTGGCGACTTCGATGTAGTAACGAACTTTGTTAGCAGCAATCTGTTTTGCCTGTTCCATGTGAACGTCGTTCTGCATGGCCGACGGCATAACGATATCGGCTTTGCGGCCCCACGGTTTTTCGCCCGGGAAGAATTCTACGCCGAATTTGTCAGCATAGTCCTGTACGCGGTTGCGGCCGCTGTTACGCATTTCGAGGAGGTAATTGATCTTTTCTTCAGTAACGACGCCATCGGGATCATAGATGTAGCCATCGGGACCGGAGAGAGTGACGACTTTAGCACCGAGTTCAGCTGCTTTTTTGCAGATGCCCCAGGTAACGTTGCCGAAGCCGGCAGCGGCGATTGTTTTGCCTTTAATATTCTGGCCGTCGTCGCGGAGAACGTTTTCGAGGTAGTAAACAGCACCGTAGCCCGTTGCTTCCGGACGGATGCGGGAACCGCCGTAGCTGAAGCCTTTACCGGTGAGAACGCCGTTTTCGAAGGTGCCTTTCAGGCGGCGATATTCACCGAAGAGGAAGCCGATTTCGCGGCCGCCAACGCCCATGTCGCCAGCCGGTACGTCGATATCGGGACCAATGTAACGATATAATGCCTGCATGTAGCTCTGGCAGAAACGCATGATTTCAGCGTCGGACTTGCCCGTCGGGTCGAAGTCGGAACCGCCTTTACCGCCGCCGATAGGAAGGCCGGTCAAAGCGTTTTTGAAAATCTGTTCAAAGCCCAAGAATTTGATGATGCCGGAGTAAACGTTTTTCTGGAAGCGGAGACCACCTTTGTAGGGCCCGATTGCGCCGTTGAACTGGACGCGGTAGCCGGTGTTGGTGTGGTAGTTGCCGTTATCGTCTTCCCAGACAACGCGGAATGTGAATTGCCGTTCGGGTTCGACCAGTCGGCTGATCAGGTCGTACTTTTCATATTCCGGATGTTTTTCGACGACGACGTCGAGGGAGCTCAAAACTTCTTCAATGGTCTGGACGAATTCTGGCTCGTTGGCATGTTTGACACGGACGTTTTCAATAACAGATTGCAAATACTTGTTCATAATGTAGTCACCTCATTTAAAATAGTTATACCTAAAACTGATTTCTACGATTACATAATAGCATGTTTTTCCCGTCTTGAAAACACCACAATGCGGAAAATATTTTTCCATTGCGGCATTGTTTTATCGCTATGCGAAAAAAAGAGTGAAAATTCAAGGGCTTTTTAGGGGGTGAAGGGACGTTTCAACAGGTTAAAGCACATCTATGCATTAAAATTAATTGTAAGATGATTTTGATACATAAACAAGGGGCGCTCATACTCATTTTGAAATCGACGAAAAGAGCAGAAAAATCTAGTCACTTTGGCGTCGATGGTATACAATAAGAGGTAAATACGCTATACAACATACACTATATGAAAAGAGGGGTACTTAAATGGGGACATACGATACCTATTCTGCTGAATATCTGCGGTATTTAGAACTCTTGGCCAAAGATTATCCGACCCAGGCAGCAACCTTTACAGAAATCATTAATTTACAAGCCATCGTTAATTTGCCGAAGGGAACGGAACACTTTATGAGTGACCTTCACGGTGAATACGGTGCTTTCTATCATATCTTAAATAACTGCTCCGGCGTCATTCGCGAAAAGGTAGAAATGATTTTTTCGGATAAGATGAATAAAATAGAACAGGACAGTCTTTTGACCCTCATTTATTATCCGAAGGAAAAGCTGAATATGCTCTATCGTGAAGGAAAGGTTACGAGTGAATGGGCCCGGACGACGCTGGAAAGGATGATCGACCTGGCTAAGTTATTGTCGTCTAAATATACGCGGTCTAAAGTACGTAAGGCCACGCCGGAAGCCTTCCGCTTCATCATCGACGAATTGATTCATGCCCAGCCCGACGAGGACCAGAACCAACTGGTCTATCATCGGAAAATCCTCGATACGATTTTAGAGACCGGCAGTACCCGGCAATTCATCTATGCCTTAGCGGCCCTCATCAAGCGGCTGGCAGTAGACCACCTGCACATCATCGGTGACATCTATGACCGCGGGGCCCATGCTGATAAAATCGTCGATACCTTGATGGGACACCATTCGCTCGATATTCAGTGGGGCAATCACGATGTCCTTTGGATGGGCGCCGCTGCCGGCAATTTGGCCTGCATTGCCAACGTCCTGCGCAATAACATTCGTTACCATAATATGGAAATATTGGAAAATGGTTATGGCATCAGTTTACGTCCCTTTGCCCTCTTTGCTATGAAGACATATAAGGAAAATGATGGCATCGAACCGATGGTCAAAGCCATTAATGTCATCGTAGCTAAACTGGAAGGACAAACGATCTATCGCCATCCCGACTATAATATGGATGACCGGCTCATGTTCCACAAATTCGATTGGGAAAAAGGGACTGTTGATTTAGACGGTAAGACTTACGAACTGAAGACCAAGGATTTTCCGACGGTAAATTCCGCGGATCCGTATACTTTGTCGCCGGAAGAACACCAATTGATGAACGATATCCAACTGGAATTTCTCGAAAGCGAACGCCTTCAGCGTCATATCCGATTCCTTTACAGCCATGGGTCACTGTATCGCTGCATGAACAACAATCTCTTGTTCCACGGCGGTCTGCCCCTCAATCCGGACGGCAGTTTTAAAGAGGTCTATCTCGAAGGCAAACCGTATAAGGGCAGGGCCTTTATGGATAAAATTGAGCATATGATCCGCAAGGCCTATGACCAGCGCGATATGGACAGCCTGGACTTCATGTGGTATCTGTGGTGCGGCGCCGACTCACCCGTATCGGGACGCATCGTAAAGACACTTGAACGAAGCTATATCGTCGATGAATCGACATGGAAAGAACCGCAAAATGCCTATTACCACTTGAACCGAGATAAGGATGAATGCATCAAGATCCTCCATGAATTCGGCATCGATTCGCCTCAGGGGCACATCATCAACGGCCATACCCCGGTTAAGGTCAAGAAGGGCGAAAGCCCTGTTCGAGCTGAAGGCAAGGAAATATGCATCGACGGAGGCTTCTGCAAGGCCTATCAGGGATCGACGGGGATTGCCGGCTATACATTGATTTTTAATTCCCACGGCATCCGCATCAAATCCCATTACCCCTTTGAAGACGTTTACCAAGCTTTAATGAACAACGTCGACATCGACTCGGAATCGACGCAGGTCGAATTGGAACCGAAACGAGTCATGATTGGTGACACGGATAACGGGAAAAAGCTGCTTCAAATGATCGATGACTTAAAGGCTCTCTTACAGGCTTACCGCCAAGGCGTCATTTTAGAAAAAACGGCCCAATAGGAAAATATTTAAAGGAATCTTCATTGACGGAACGGACGGCCATAGCTATAATGAAATGTATCTTATCATTTTCTATAATAAAGGAGCGAATTCGATGAATATCATTGATGAATTGTCATGGCGCGGCGCCGTCAATCAGATGACAGATGAAGAAGGGCTGCGGAAACTGACGGAAGAAAAGAGCATCTCTCTTTACTGCGGCGTTGACCCGACGGGCGACAGCATGCATATCGGCCATTTGATTCCCTTTATGATGCTCAAGCGCTTTGCCAATGCCGGTCATCATCCCTTCGTCGTCATCGGCGGCGGTACGGGTACCATCGGTGATCCCAGCGGTCGTAAGACGGAACGACAGCTGCAGACTATTGATACCATCAAGGCCAATGCAGAAAAATTAAAAGCCCAGTTTACGCACCTCTTCGGTGATTCAGAGAATATCACCTTTGTGAATAACTATGACTGGCTCAGCAAAATCGGCCTCCTTGAATTCCTTCGCGACTACGGCAAACTGTTCAGCGTCAACATCATGCTTAGCAAGGAAGTCGTTGCCAGCCGTCTGGAAGCGGGGATTTCCTTCACCGAATTTTCCTATCAGATTCTCCAGTCCATCGACTTTGAACACCTCTTTTCAAACAATGACGTTCAGCTCCAAATCGGCGGTGCCGATCAGTGGGGCAACATTACGGCCGGCATCGACACGATCCGAAAGATGCACGGCAGCGAAGCCAAAGCCTTCGGCCTGACCATTCCCCTCATGCTGAAATCGGACGGAACGAAATTCGGCAAGACTGCCGGCGGTGCCGTTTGGCTCGACCCGGAAAAGACGTCGCCTTTCGAATTCTATCAGTTCTGGCTCAACCAGGACGACGCCGACGTCATCAAATATTTGAAATACTTTACCTTCCTCAGCAAAGAAGAAATCGACGCCTTGGCCGAAGCCGTTGAAAAGGAACCGGAAAAACGCTTGGCTCAGCGCCGCCTGGCGGAAGAAGTCACGACCTTCGTTCACAGTCCGGAAGCCTTGAAGGAAGCCCAGAATATTACGGAAGCCCTCTATCACGGCAGCATCGCCGATCTTTCGGAACATGAACTGGAACAGGCCTTTGGCAAGATGCCGACCGTCGACGTTACCAACGAAGACAAGGACGTTGTCAACTGGCTCATCGATGCCAACATCTATAAGTCGAAACGCCAGGCCCGTGAAGACATTAATAACGGAGCTGTCACCATTAACGGCGTCAAAGTTACCAGCCTCGATGAAATCGTAAAACCCCATAAGAATTCAAACGGGAAATTTGTCATCGTCCGCAAAGGCAAGAAGAAGTACACCTTGGCACGCGTTCAGCAGTAAACCGTTTTTCTAAATTCATTAAAATTTAATATTGACGGAAGATTTTCTGTATGCTATAATAACTCATTGCAGAATGTTCAATTGATGTTATGAGATGCATGGAGGAAACGCTTCCGGTGAGCAAAAAATTAAGCAAGGTTCAATGTCTCTAAGAGCCTTGCTTTTTTGTCGCTTTATGAAGCGCTTAACGACGCGCTTGGCGCGATTATAATGGTTTACTTTTTATAAGGGGTGAAGAATCAGCATGTTCAAACCTGTACAAGTAGGGAAAAGGACTCGATACACATATGCTAAGATTAACGAGGTCTTGAAAATGCCTCATTTGTTGGATTTACAGAATAAATCCTACGAATGGTTCCTCGAAAAGGGACTTAAAGATATCTTCAAAGACATTTCTCCTATCGAAGATGCATCGGGCAACCTGTCTTTATCCTTTGAGGGTTTTAAATTAGGGGAACCGAAGTACGACATTCGTGAATGTAAGGAATGCGATACGACGTATGCCGCACCGCTCCGAGTCCAGATCCGTCTTGTCAACCACGAAACAGGTGAAATTAAGGACCAGGAAGTATTCATGGGTGACTTCCCTCTGATTACTGATACAGGCACGTTCATTATCAATGGGGCAGAACGCGTTATCGTCAGTCAGCTCGTTCGTTCTCCCGGTGTGTACTACGGTCGTGAAATTGACCCGATGGGCATCCGCCTTTACAATTCGACGGTCATTCCGAACCGCGGCGCCTGGATCGAACTCGAAACCGATGCTAACGATATTATCTATGCCCGCATTGACCGCAACCGTAAGATTCCGGTTACGGTTCTCATCCGTGCCCTGGGCTGGGCGTCCAATTCGGATATCCTCGACCTCTTTTTCGACGACAAACGCCTGAAGGCTACTTTTGAAAAAGATACGACGGAAAATCAGGACGAAGCCTTAATTGAAATCTATAAAAAACTTCGCCCCGGTGAACCGCCGACTGTTGAAAGCGCCCGCAACCTCTTTGAAGGGTTGTTCTTCGATCCGCGTCGGTACGATATGGCCCGCGTCGGCCGTTATAAAGCCGGCAAGAAACTCGGTTGGGAACGCCGCCTCTTCGGCCTGACCCTTCACGAACCGATCGTCAATCCGGAAACGGGGGAAATCATCGTCGATGCTCATACGGAAATCGGCTCGGCAGAAGTTGAAAAAATCCGCGAAAGCGGTGTATTCCACCGTGAAATCGCAGCCGATGCCCCCCTCGGTGACGGCGGCGGTTTAGTAGAAGCTTTCGTTGAAAAGCAGGATGGCTCTGTCTATAAGGTCATCTGCAATAACAGCGATCTGCCTTATGATCACCGGACGATTACCCGCGAAGACATCATCGCTCACATCGGCTACCTCCTCAATTTGATGGATGGTTTTGGCACTGTCGATGATATCGACCATTTGGGCAACCGTCGTCTGCGCTGCGTCGGCGAACTCCTTCAGAACCAGTTCCGTATCGGCCTTACCCGTATGGAACGTGTCGTCCGCGAACGCATGACGATTCAGGATGCCGAAAGCATTACGCCGCAGGTCCTGATCAACATCCGTCCTGTCGTAGCCGCCATTAAAGAATTCTTCGGTTCCAGCCAGCTGTCCCAGTTCATGGACCAGACCAATCCCTTGGCTGAAATTACACATAAACGCCGTCTGAGCGCCCTTGGTCCCGGCGGTTTGTCCCGTGAACGCGCAGGCTTTGAAGTCCGCGACGTCCACCATTCGCACTATGGCCGCATGTGCCCGGTAGAAACGCCGGAAGGTCCGAACATCGGCCTCATTTCTTCCCTGGCTTGCTTCGGTCAGGTCAATGAATTCGGTTTCATTGAAGCTCCGTACCGCCGCGTCGACAAAGAAACGGGCGTCGTAACGGAAAAGGTTTACTATATTACGGCTGATGAAGAAGAACAGTACGTCATTGCCCAGGCCAACGAACCCCTTACCGAAGACGGCCATTTCGTCAACGAACGCGTTGCCTGCCGTCACGGTGAAGATACTCGTGAATTCCGGGCTGACCGCGTCGACTTCATGGACGTATCGCCGAAGGAAGTCGTATCTGTCGGTACTTCTATGATCCCCTTCCTCGAAAACGACGATGCTAACCGTGCCCTCATGGGTGCGAACATGCAGCGTCAGGCTGTTCCTCTCCTCCGTACCCAGGCTCCGCTCGTCGGGACCGGGATGGAATACAAGGCAGCCTGTGACTCCGGGGTCTGCGTCCTGGCAAAACACAGCGGCGTCGTATCCCACGTTACCGGTGATACCATCGAAGTCCGTACTGATTCCGGCTCAATCGATACGTATAAACTGATTAAATTTGTTCGTTCCAACCAGAGTACCTGCATCAACCAGCGTCCTTTGGTTTACAAAAACGAAGTCGTTACTGAAGGTCAGGTCCTGGCCGACGGCATGGCAACTGATGGCGGTGAATTAGCCCTTGGCTATAACATCCTCGTAGCCTACATGCCTTGGGAAGGTTACAACTACGAAGACGCCGTTCTCCTCAGTGAAGAATTGCCGAAGAACGACCTCTATACTTCTATCCATATTGAAGAATATGAATGCGATGCCCGCGATACGAAACTCGGCTCTGAAGAAATCACTCGTGAAATCCCCAATGTCAGCGAAGAAAGCACGAAGAACCTCGATGAAAACGGGATTATCATGATCGGCGCCGACGTATTCCCCGGCGACGTCCTGGTCGGTAAAGTTACGCCGAAAGGCGAAACGGAACTGACTCCGGAAGAACGTCTCCTGCGCGCTATTTTCGGCGACAAGGAACGTGAAGTCCGTGATACGTCCCTGCGCGTTCCCCACGGGGAATCGGGCAAGGTTGTCAACGTCCGCGTATTCTCCCGTGAAAACAACGACGAACTGCCGCCCGGCGTAACCCGTTTGGTTCGTGTCTACATCGCTCAGAAACGTAAGATCCACGAAGGCGATAAGATGTCCGGTCGTCACGGGAACAAAGGTGTCGTCTCCCGCGTCATGCGCCAGGAAGACATGCCGTTCCTGCCTGATGGCACGCCGGTCCAGATCGTCCTGAACCCCTTGGGCGTACCGTCTCGTATGAATATCGGTCAGATTTTGGAAACTCACCTTGGCTGGGCTGTCCATGAATTGGGCAAGCAGATCAAGGAAATGGATCCGGGTCTGGAAGAAAGACTGCGTGCTGCCGGTTATGACTTTGATAAGTACGGCATGCCGAAACCGGATGTTGCCGGGATTCATATTGCCACACCGGTCTTTGACGGCGCTCAGGCTGAAGACGTATTTAATGCACTCGAAATCGCAGGTCTCCCCAGTGACGGCAAGTCCGTCCTCTATGACGGCCGTACGGGCGAACCGATGGATCGCCGCGTCACTGTCGGCTATACATACTTCCTGAAACTGCATCACCTCGTCGACGACAAGATCCATGCTCGTTCGACAGGCCCGTACTCCTTGGTTACGCAGCAGCCTCTCGGCGGTAAAGCCCAGTTCGGCGGTCAGCGTTTCGGGGAAATGGAAGTTTGGGCTCTGGAAGCTTACGGCGCAGCCTATACCCTCCAGGAAATGCTTACGGTTAAATCTGACGATGTCGTCGGCCGTGTCAAGGCTTACGAAAAGATCGTCAAAGGCGAAAACATTCCGGAACCGGGTGTGCCGGAATCGTTCAAGGTACTCCTCAAGGAACTCCAGGCTATCGGCCTCGATGTCCAGATTCTCAATGAAGACGGCGATGAAGTCGTCATCAAGGAACTTGACGAAGACGATGAAACAGAACCGGAAAAGAACGACGAACTCCGTCGCGTCATGGAAGGTGAAAATGGCCCGGAAACTCCGGCAGTACCTGCTGAAGGCAGTGATGAAAACGGCGAAGATGACGATCAGGAACCCGTTTCCAACGGCGACGAAGATGACGTCATGAGCGAAATGAGCCTCGATGCCGTTGCCGAAGCAGAACAGGCTGACGATGATGATACTACTGACGATGATGAATAACGAGTCGATAGAAGGGAGCGGTATTAGTGCTTGATGTGAATGAATTCGATTCCATGCGGATTGGCCTTGCTTCGCCCGAAAAGATTCTCGAATGGTCTCATGGGGAAGTCAAGAAACCAGAAACGATCAACTACCGTACATTAAAACCGGAACGGGATGGGTTGTTCTGCGAACGCATTTTTGGGCCTACGAAGGACTGGGAATGCCACTGCGGTAAATATAAACGTATCCGGTATAAAGGTGTCGTCTGCGATCGCTGCGGCGTCGAAGTCACGCGCGCCAAAGTCCGTCGTGAACGGATGGGCCATATTAAACTGGCTACACCTGTTTCTCATATTTGGTATTTTAAAGGCATTCCCAGCCGGATGGGCTTGATTCTCGATATCTCGCCCCGTTCGCTGGAAAAAGTCTTATACTTTGCTTCGTACATTGTCCTCGATCCGGGCGATACGTCTCTCCAGAAGCAGCAGCTGATGACGGAAACGGAATATCGCCAGTATCTCGACTTGTACGGCGATAAATTCCGCGTCGGCATGGGTGCCGCTGCGATTAAAGAGCTCCTCCAGGGGCTCGACCTCGACCAGCTCGATAAAGAGCTGCGCGATGAACTCCGCGACTCTTCGGGCCAGCGCCGCGTCCGCGCGATCCGCCGCCTGGAAGTCGTCGAAGCCTTCCGTCATTCCGGCAATAAACCGGAATGGATGGTCATGGACGTCATTCCGGTCATTCCGCCGGAACTGCGCCCCATGGTCCAGCTTGACGGCGGCCGTTTTGCAACGTCTGACCTGAACGACCTCTATCGCCGGGTCATCAACCGAAACAACCGCTTGAGCCGCCTCCTTGAATTGGGTGCGCCGGACATCATCGTCCGCAATGAAAAACGCATGCTTCAGGAAGCCGTCGATGCCCTCATCGACAATGGCCGTCGCGGCCGCCCCGTTACGGGCCCCGGCAATCGTCCCCTTAAATCTCTTTCGGATATGCTGAAAGGGAAGCAGGGCCGTTTCCGTCAGAACTTGCTCGGGAAACGTGTCGACTATTCCGGCCGTTCGGTTATCGTTGTCGGCCCGGAAATGAAGATGCACCAGTGCGGTCTTCCGAAGGAAATGGCACTGGAACTCTTCAAGCCCTTCGTCATGAAGAAGCTCGTCGAAAAAGAAATTGCCACCAACATTAAAAACGCCAAGAAAAAAGTCGAACGCGTCAGCAATGAAGTCTGGGACGTCCTCGAAGACGTCATCAAGGAACATCCGGTCCTCTTGAACCGTGCCCCGACACTTCACCGTTTGGGCATCCAGGCCTTTGAACCGGTCCTTTGGGAAGGTCGGGCCATTAAGCTTCATCCGCTGGTCTGCACGGCCTTCAACGCCGACTTCGACGGTGACCAGATGGCCTGCCATCTGCCGCTGTCGGTAGAAGCCCAGTCCGAAGCTCGGACGCTCATGTTGTCGTCGCACAACATCCTGGCTCCGAAAGACGGCGAGCCGGTTGCTGTTCCTACACAGGACATGGTTCTCGGTGCCTACTACCTGACCTTGGTTAAACCGTCTGCGAAAGGCGAAGGCAAGATCTTCTCCAATTACGATGAAGTCATGCTTGCTTACGATGCCAAAGTCATCGACATTGAAGCCTTGATCAAAGTCCGCATCCCGGGCCACGGCCTCATTGAAACGACGGCAGGCAAACTCTTGTACAACTACCAGATCTACGAACCGCTGCGCCTCTTCCATACGGATAAGGTTATGGTCTTCGATAATCCTCAGGATGTCGTATTTGCCTATGAAAACGGCGTTATCGACTGGACGCACTTCATCAAAGTGAAAGATGCCGACGGTCATATCCTGGACTATGGTTTCTCCCAGTTGAAAGAAGCTTTTGGTGTCGACCTTATGGCCGTTCGCCCGCTTCCGAAACATAAAATCGATAAAGATGCCGTCGCTGCTTTCAAAGAAGGTAAAGAATATGTCGACGTCGACTGCCTCGGCGTCCTCATGAGCAAGAAGGAAATCGGCAAACTCGTCGATGCCTGCTTCCACCTCTTTGGCAACACCAAGACGGCAGAACTTCTTGATAATATTAAGGCTATCGGCTACCACTACGCTCGTCAGGCCGGTATGTCCATCGCCATTTCCGACATTCAGATTCCGGAAGAAAAATGGGATATCCTCGGCGCTGCTGACAAACAGGTACAGAACGTATCCAAGATGTATCAGCGCGGTCTCATTACGGAAGATGAACGGTATCGCAAAACCTGTGCTATTTGGGAAAAAGCGACCGATGATGTTACGGAAGTCATGATGGATAACATGGATCCCTTCAACTCGATCTTCATGATGGCTGACTCCGGTGCCCGTGGTAATAAACAGCAGATTCGCCAGGTTGCCGGCATGCGTGGCCTGATGGCTGACCCGTCGGGTCGTATCATCGACTTGCCGATCAAGGCAAACTTCCGTGAAGGCCTGTCCGTACTGGACTACTTCACCTCGTCTCACGGTGCCCGTAAAGGGTTGGCGGATACGGCTCTTCGTACGGCTGACTCGGGTTATCTGACCCGCCGTCTGGTCGACGTCTCCCAGGATGTCATCGTCCGCGAAGACGACTGCGACGTATTCGGCATCGATCTCGTCCGCGAACGGGCCCGCTTGGCAAGCTCCTGCCGCCAGGCTGTCAACCTCCTTCGCGATAAGCTCATCGGCCGCGTCCTGGCTCGTGAAGCCGTGGATCCGGAAACGGGTGAAGCCGTATTTGAAGCAGAACACCTCTTGACCAACGATGACATGGATACGATCATTGAACATCAGGTTCCGAAACTCTATCTCCGCGGCAGCCAGATGGATATCAACGATGACCTCAATCATACCAACGTCATCGAAACGGTTTCCCTCGGCGCACCGGAAGAAGGTTTCCGGGCAGCTATCCGCAAATCCATGGCGGAAAACATGCTTGGCAAGACCATCGAAGAAGCCGTCATCGACTCCAATGGCATTGAAATCTGCGCGAAGGGCACGCCCCTTACGGAAGATGCCATCGATCGCATCCTGAACAGTGATGTCAAAGAAGTCAAAGCCCGCAACAACGATATCCGCGGCGTAGAAGTCACGGCCATCGTCGAAGGCAACGGCGTCATCGAACCGCTTGAAGAACGGATCGAAGGCCGTACGGCTGCTGAAACCCTGGTCAACCCGGAAACGGGTGCCGTCATCGTAGCCCTCAATGAGGAAATCATGGCCGACCAGGCGAAAGAAATTGCTAAATATTACGATACCGTCCGGATCCGCAGCGTCCTTACCTGCCATAGCCGTTACGGTGTCTGCGCTAAGTGCTATGGCCGCGACCTCGGTACCGGCGGCAAGGTCAATGTCGGCGAATCGGTCGGCACTATTGCAGCTCAGTCCATCGGGGAACCGGGTACACAGCTGACGATGCGTACCTTCCATACGGGCGGCGTCGCATCGGCCGGCGATATTACCCAGGGTCTTCCTCGTGTCGAAGAACTGTTCGAAGCTCGTAAGCCGAAGGGCAACGCTATCGTCACGGAAATCAGCGGTACCGTATCGATTACGGAAAAAGAAGACCATCACGACATCAACATCGTTCACGTCCTCTCGAAAGACGGCGAAGAACGGAGTTACACCATTCCCTTCGGTTCGCATCTCGTCGTGCATGAAGGCGATGTCATCGAAAAGGGCAGCCGTATTACGGCCGGCTCTATCAACCCCCACGATATCCTGCGTATCCAGGGCGTCGAAGCAACACAGCGCTACCTGGTATACGAAGTACAGAAGGTATACAAATCACAAGGTGTTGGTATCAACGATAAGCACATCGAAGTCATCGTTCGCCAGATGCTGCGCAAGATGAAGATTGAAGAAGCCGGAGATGCAGATGTATTGCCGGGCGATTATATCGACGTCAATATCTTTGAAGATATGAATAAGCGCATTGCCAACAACGGCGGCAAGACCGCTATCGGCAAACCGATGCTGCTGGGGATTACCAAGGCCGCCCTGGCAACGGATTCCTTCCTGTCGGCTGCTTCCTTCCAGGAAACGACTCGTGTCCTGACCGATGCGGCTATTAAAGGTAAGGTCGATCCGCTCTTAGGCCTTAAAGAAAACGTCATTATCGGTAAACTCATCCCGGCAGGGACCGGCATGAGCCGTTACCGTAAAGTAAAAGTAGTAAAGACCGTTCCGTCCATCAGCTATGAAGACGAAGACGGCAATCCCGTAGATGCCCCTGAAAGTGTTGTTGAAGCACCGGAAGCCGGCCACTAAGGTTGAAAGGGAGCCCTCGCAAGAGGGCTTCTTTTTTATTTTTAAAGAGCAGACTGATTTTGGCGTATCGGAAGTTTATCCGAAATGATATGAATCACATGGGCGCGTGTAATAAAAGATGTACTGGTTACGCAGTTTTTACCAAAAAACTCATTGACAGATAATTATCGTGATGATAAAATATCTAAGTGTCGCAATGCGTGCATTGCGCCTAATTTGCAAGACGTAAGGAGTGAGGTTTCGTGAGCTTAGATGTAGCTGCCGGTGTCCGCAAAACTGTCGGAGCCAAGCAAACCTTGAAGGCAATGAAACGAAACGAAGTCACACAGTTGTTCATCGCCAAGGACTGTGATGAACAAGTCGTAGCCCCGCTTATTGCAGCATCTGAAGGGGCTGACATTCCTGTCGACCGCACCTATACCATGGCAGAGCTGGGAGTGGCCTGCCATATTAAAGTAAAAGCAGCGGCCGTAGGCTTGTTGAAATAACTTTTGGTAATATCATCTTATGAGCTCTGCTCGTTGATGATTACATTATAAATCTAATTGTTTGGAGAGGAGGTGCCCATATGCCAACAATCAGCCAATTAGTTCGTAAAGGACGTCAGGTTGCTTTAACCAAATCGAATGCGCCGGCTTTGAAAAACAGCCCGCAGAAACGTGGTGTCTGCACTCGTGTATACACTGCTACGCCGAAGAAACCTAACTCGGCTCTGCGTAAAGTTGCCCGTGTTCGCTTGACGAACTCTATCGAAGTAACAGCTTATATTCCTGGCATTGGTCACAATTTACAGGAACACAGTGTTGTATTAATCAGAGGCGGTCGTGTCAAAGACCTTCCTGGTGTACGTTATCATATCGTCCGCGGTGCTTTGGATACAGCTGGCGTTGCAGATCGTCAGCAGTCCCGTTCGAAATACGGCGCAAAAAAAGGTAAATAAGATTTACCATTAAGATGAAACAGATGACATACACAATATAGAGGAGGAATTAGACATGCCAAGAAAAGGCCCCGTTGCGAAGCGTGATGTGCTGCCGGATCCGGTGTACCATTCCAAATTGGTAACGCGCTTCATCAACAAAGTTATGTTGGACGGCAAAAAAGGTGTCGCTGAAACCATCGTTTATGATGCTTTCGACATCATCCGTTCGAAAATGAATAAAGATCCTTTGGAAGTATTTGAACAGGCTCTCAACAACGTTATGCCTGTCCTGGAAGTCCGTGCTCGTCGTGTCGGCGGTGCTAACTACCAGGTTCCTGTTGAAGTACGTGCAGACCGTCGCTTGTCCCTCGGCATCCGCTGGACTGTCAGCTATGCCCGTCAGCGCGGCGAACGTACGATGAAAGAAAAGCTCGCTGGCGAATTGATGGACGCTTTCAACAACACAGGCGCTGCTATCAAGAAAAAGGAAGATACTCATAAAATGGCAGAAGCTAACAAAGCTTTCGCTCATTATCGTTGGTAATTTACGATATTTATTATTTTTTGAGGAGTGGAAAAAACCGTGCCAAGAGAATTTTCTTTGGAAAAAACGAGAAATATTGGCATCATGGCTCACATCGATGCTGGTAAAACCACGACAACCGAACGTATTCTGTTCTATACCGGCCGAGTTCATAAAATCGGTGAAGTTCATGACGGCGCTGCTACCATGGACTGGATGGCTCAGGAACAGGAACGCGGCATTACGATCACGTCTGCTGCTACGACAGCCCATTGGAAAGACCACCGCATCAACATCATCGATACCCCGGGGCACGTTGACTTCACGGTTGAAGTTGAACGCTCCCTGCGCGTACTCGACGGCGCTGTTGCTGTCTTCTCCGCTAAAGGCGGCGTAGAACCGCAGTCGGAAACGGTATGGCGTCAGGCTGAACATTACCATGTTCCCCGTATCGCATTCGTCAATAAGATGGATACGACCGGTGCTGACTTCCTGAACGTTGTCGAAATGATGAAAGACCGTCTTCAGGCCAATGCCGTCGCTATTCAGCTCCCGATCGGTGCTGAATCGACGTTCAGCGGTATTATCGACCTCATTACCATGAAAGCTGAAATCTATGATGATGCTCTCGGTAAAGAAATCGAAGTCGTTGACATCCCGGAAGACGAATTAGAAGAAGCTAAAAAGTATCATGATATCATGGTAGAAGCTGTTTGCGATACCGATGAAGAACTCATGATGAAATACCTCGAAGGGGAAGAAATCTCCATCGACGAATTAAAAACAGCTATCCGTAAGGGCGTCTGCACGAATAAAATCTTCCCGGTCCTCTGCGGTTCTGCTTACAAGAACAAAGGGATTCAGATGCTCCTCGACGCCGTCGTCGACTACATGCCGTCGCCGCTGGATATTCCGGCTGTTAAAGGCACCAACCCCGACACGGACGAAGAAGAAACCCGTGCTGTTGATGACAAGGCTCCTTTGTCTGCCTTGGCCTTCAAGATCATGGCTGACCCCTTCGTTGGCAAGATGGCCTTCTTCCGAGTTTATTCCGGTACCCTCCAAGCCGGTACCTACGTCTACAACTCGACGAAAGGCAAAAAAGAACGTGTCGGCCGTATCCTCCGTATGCACGCTAACCACCGTGAAGAAGTTCAAGAAGCTTATACCGGTGATATCGGCGGCATCGTAGGCTTAAAAGATACGACGACAGGCGATACGCTCTGCGATGAAAAGAATCCGATCATCCTCGAAAAGATGGAATTCCCCGATCCGGTTATTTCCGTTGCTGTTGAACCGAAGACGAAAGCTGACCAGGAAAAAATGGGCATTGCCCTGGCTCGTCTGGCCGAAGAAGATCCAACCTTCAAAGTCAAGACCGATGCTGAAACGGGTCAGACCATCATCTCCGGTATGGGCGAACTCCATTTGGATATCATCGTCGACCGTATGTCCCGCGAATTCAAGGTAGACTGCAACGTCGGTAAACCGCAGGTTGCTTACCGTGAAACGATTCGCAAAGAAATCAAATCCCGCGGCTTCTTCAAACGTCAGTCCGGCGGCCGTGGTCAGTATGGTGACTGCTGGCTCGAACTCATTCCGCAGGAACAGGGCAAAGGCTACGAATTTGAAAACAAAGTCGTTGGCGGTGCTATTCCTAAGGAATATATCGGTTCTGTTGAAGCTGGTGTTAAAGAAGCTATGGAAACAGGCGTTTTGGCAGGCTTCCCGATGGTTGACATCAAAGTTGCCGTATATGACGGCTCTTACCATGAAGTCGACTCCTCGGAAATGGCCTTCAAGATTGCAGGTTCTATGGGCTTTAAAGAAGGCGCCCGCAAAGCCGATCCGGTTCTCCTCGAACCGTACACGAAAGTCGAAGTTGTCGTTCCTGAAGAATACATGGGCGACGTCATCGGCGACCTCAACTCCCGCCGTGGTCGTGTCGAAGGTATGGAAATGCGCTCCGGTGCAGAACATATCAACGCCTTCGTACCGCTGGCAGAAATGTTTGGCTATGCAACGGATTTGCGTTCCCGTACGCAGGGCCGTGGCGTTTATACGATGACCTTTGACCACTACGAAGAAGTTCCTAAGAACGTAGCTGAAAAAGTCATCAGTGAAAAAGGCTAATCGCCTAATATAATTTACTCACACTGGAGGAACAACAAATGGCTAAAGAACATTTTGAAAGAACCAAACCGCATGTCAACATTGGCACGATCGGTCACGTCGACCACGGCAAAACGACATTGACGGCAGCTATCACCAAAGTTTTGGCTGATAAAGGCTACGCTAAATTCGAAGACTATGCCGATATCGACAAGGCTCCGGAAGAACGTGAACGCGGTATTACAATCAACACCGCACACGTTGAATATGAAACGGACAACCGTCACTATGCACACGTTGACTGCCCGGGCCATGCTGACTATGTCAAGAACATGATCACCGGTGCTGCTCAGATGGACGGCGCTATCCTCGTCGTATCCGCTGCTGACGGCCCGATGCCGCAGACTCGTGAACACATCCTCTTGGCTCGCCAGGTTGGTGTACCGGCTATCGTTGTATACCTCAACAAAGCTGACCAGGTTGACGATCCGGAACTGTTGGAACTCGTTGAAATGGAAGTTCGCGATCTCCTCAGCTCCTATGATTTCCCCGGCGACGATGTACCTATCGTTGTAGGTTCCGCTCTCAAAGCCCTCGAAGGCGACGACAGCGAAATCGGCACGCCGTCCATCCTCAAATTGATGGATGCCGTTGACGAATACATCCCGACCCCGCAGCGTCCGACGGACCAGCCGTTCTTGATGCCGGTCGAAGACGTCTTCACCATCACCGGCCGCGGCACTGTTGCTACGGGCCGTGTTGAACGTGGCGAATTGAAAGTCGGCGACGCCGTTGAAATCGTTGGTCTTGCTGACCAGCCGAAAGAC
>NZ_HF954558.1:34022-79502 GCF_000455225.1 Megasphaera massiliensis | reverse complement strand
CTGGTCTCCGCTTCGCTATTCGTGAAGGCGGCCGTACCGTTGGTGCCGGCGTCGTTTCCGAAATCGAAGGCTAAAATACACCTGCAGCAGATTGCTTCTGCTGTTATAAGGACGAACTGTTACTATGTAGCAGTTCGTCTTTTTCTTTAGCATGATAGAGAGACATGTAATGTATGTTAAATCGGTCAGAAAAATTTTGAAATGACTTGAAAAATCCTTGCGTCATGCCGCTTTTTGTAGTAAACTAGGTAGGTACGCGACAACAGGGAAATACTCTCTAAACGCGCTAAACTATGATATAAGATGTTGCCCGCACCGCGGGGAAACTCTTATGGAGCAGTCTATTCAACGAAATAGACGTTAGGAGGAATTAAGTAATGGCAAAACAGGAAAGAATTCGTATTCGCCTTAAAGCTTACGATCACAAAACGCTTGATCAGAGCGCGGCGAAAATCGTCGACACGGCGAAACGTACCGGTGCAATGGTATCCGGACCGATTCCGCTTCCGACAGAAAAGAACATCTTCACGATTCTTCGTTCTCCCCATGTTAACAAAGACTCTCGTGAACAGTTCGAACTCCGTACGCACAAACGCTTGATCGATATCCTCGAAGCATCGAACAAAACCGTTGATGCCTTGACCCGTCTCGATCTGCCGGCTGGCGTAGACATCGAAATCAAATTATAGGAGGAGGTGCGATTATGTCTAAAGCTATTTTGGGTAAAAAATTAGGTATGACTCAGGTCTTCACCGAAGAAGGCGCAGTCGTCCCTGTAACCGTCGTCGAAGCTTCCCCGAACGTAGTTGTACGCGTCAAGACCGTTGATACGGACGGATACAACTCCATTCAGCTCGGCTATGGTGAAATCAAAGAAAAACATCTGACGAAACCCGTTAAGGGTCAATTCGACAAAGCAGGCGTTGCTCCTGTTAAGTATCTTCGCGAATTCCGTTTGACAGATACGCCGGAATATACGGCAGGCCAAACTCTGGCAGCTGATATTTTCGCAAGCGGCGATCTCGTCGACGTAATTGGCACCAGCAAAGGTAAAGGGTTTGCAGGTACTATCAAACGTCACGGTTTCCACCGCGGACCGATGGGTCACGGCTCTAAATCTCATCGTGAACCCGGTTCTCTCGGACCTATGACCAGTGGTGGCGGCGGTAAAGTCGTCAAGGGTAAAAAACTTCCTGGACAAATGGGTGGCAACCAGGCAACCGTTCTTCATCTTTCGATCGTTAAAGTCGATATGGATAAGAACCTCATCTTGGTTAAAGGCGGCATCCCGGGCGCTAAAGGCAGCTTGGTTATGATTCGCGATACCGTAAAACCCCGCTAATAGTTGTCTACAGGAAGGAGGATAAAATATAATGCCAAAAGTAAGCACGTATAATATTGCCGGTGCACAGACCGGTGAAATCGAATTGAACGATAGCGTATTTGGCGTTGAAGTGAACGAAGCCGTTATGCGTCAGGCCGTTCTCCGTCAGCTCGCCAACCAGCGCTTAGGCACACATTCCACTAAAACTCGCGGCCTCGTTCGCGGCGGTGGCAGAAAGCCTTGGAAACAGAAAGGAACCGACCGGGCCCGTGTAGGCAGTAACCGCAGCCCGTTGTGGGTTGGTGGCGGCACCATTTGGGGTCCCCATCCGCGCTCTTACGAACAGAAAATGCCTCGTAAAGCTCGCCGTCTGGCTGTTAAATCCGCTTTGAGCGATAAAGTCAATACTAATGAATTGTTCGTCCTCGACGAAATCAATCTCGCAGCTCCGAAAACGAAAGAAGTTGTTACGCTCATCAATAACTTCAAATTCGCCGGTGAAAAAGTTCTTTTCATCACCGACAACGATGAAGTTGTAGAACGCTGCGCACGCAACATCAAAGGCGTTAAAGCCATTTCTACGACTGGCGTAAACATCTTTGATCTGCTCCACTACACGAAATTGTTCGTTACGAAGAGCGCTGTCGCTAAGATTGAGGAGGTGCTCGCATAATGAACATGCATGATCTCTTGTTAAAACCGGTCATCACCGAAAAAACGACGATGATGATGTCTGATGGCAAATATACATTTAAAGTACCGCTCCATGCTAACAAAGTTGAAATTCGTAAAGCTGTTGAAGCCATTTTCGGCGTCAAAGTTAAAAGCGTAGCAACACTTCGCACGATGGGTAAATTCAAGCGCATGGGCAAATACATCGGCAAGCGCCCGGATTACAAAAAAGCCATCGTAACCCTTCAGGAAGGCGAAACCATCGAATTCTTCGAAGGAGCTTAAGCATTTAACGAATAAGGAGGAGGCACTACAATGGCCATTAAATCATTTAAACCGTACTCCGCTAGCCGCCGTTTCATGACTGTTTCGACATTCGAAGACATTACGGCGTCTAAACCGGAAAAATCCTTATTGGTCAAAGTAACCAATAAGGGCGGTCGTAATAACAGCGGCCGTATGACTGTCCGTCATCAGGGCGGCGGTCACAAACGCCGTTACCGTTTGATCGACTTCAAACGTATTAAAGACAACATCCCGGCAAAAGTTGCGACGATCGAATACGATCCGAACCGCTCTGCCAATATCGCCCTTCTGTTCTATGCAGATGGCGAAAAGAAATACATCATCGCTCCGAACGGTCTTAAAGTTGGCGACGTCGTTTACAGCGGTCCCGAATCGGATATCAAGGTTGGCAATGCTTTGCCGCTCCAGAACATCCCCCTCGGTACCCTCGTACACAACGTTGAAATGAAAATCGGCAAGGGCGGCCAGATGGTTCGTTCCGCCGGTGAATCGGCACAGCTCATGGCTAAAGAAGGCAACTATGCACTTCTTCGTCTGCCGTCGGGCGAACTTCGTCAGGTACACATCCGCTGCCGCGCTACCATCGGTGTCGTAAGCAATACGGATTATGAAAACATCACGATCGGTAAAGCCGGCCGTTCCCGCTGGTTGGGCGTTCGCCCGGGCAACCGTGGTGTCGTCATGAACCCGTGCGATCATCCTCATGGCGGTGGTGAAGGTAAGGCTCCTGTTGGTCGTAAACGCCCGGTTACTCCTTGGGGTAAACCTGCTTATGGCGTCAAGACTCGCGACTCTAAAAAAGCTTCCAATAAGTTTATTGTGAAGAGACGTAAATAAGTGTTGAGGAAAGGAGATAACTAAGTGTCCAGATCCATTAAAAAGGGCCCATTCGTAGCACATCATCTCTTGAAGAAAATCGACGCTATGAACGAAGCCAACGAAAAGAAAGTCATCAAAACCTGGTCCCGTGCATCGATGATCCTGCCGAACTTCGTCGGCCACACGATTGCTGTTCACGACGGCCGGAAACATGTACCTGTCTATATCACGGAAGATATGGTAGGTCATAAATTGGGCGAATTTGCACCGACTCGTACATTCAAGGGTCATGCTAAAGCCGAAAAAGTAACCAGATAAGAAGGGGGTAACATAAATGGCAGTAAAAGCTGTTACGAAACACATTCGCATTGCTCCCCGTAAAATTCGGATTGTTGCTGACTTGGTTCGGGGTAAAAACGTCGGCGAAGCTATCTCTATCTTGAAATTCACTCCGAAAGTGGGTTCTCGTGTAGTTGAAAAGACTTTGCGCAGTGCCGTTGCTAATGCGGAACACAATAACGATATGGACGTTGCAAAATTGTTCATTTCTGAAATTTTTGTTGACCAGGATTCCACGATGAAACGTATTCATCCGCGCAGCCGTGGACAGGCTTTCAAAATTCTCAAGCATTCCAGTCATTTGACGGTTGTTGTTGACGAAAAAGCATAAGGAGGGAAATGTAGTGGGTCAGAAAGTTAATGCCCATGGATTCCGCGTCGGCGTTTCCAAACCATGGGACGCAAAATGGTATGCAGAAAAAGATTACGCTGCACTCTTAAATGAAGACGTTAAGATCCGTGAATTCTTAAAGAAACAGTTATACATTGCAGGTGTTTCCCGCATTGAAATCGAACGCTCTGCAAAACGTATCAAATTGGTTATCCATACTGCTAAACCGGGCATGGTCATCGGCCGTGGCGGCGCAGGTATTGAAGATATTAAAAAAGCGTTGAAAGCCTTCACGACGAAGACTGTCGACGTAAACATTGCTGAAATCAAACAGGCCGAAATGGATGCAACCTTGGTTGCTGAAAACGTTGCCAGCCAGCTCGAACGCCGTATCGGCTTCCGCCGCGCTATGAAACAGTGCGTTGGCCGCACGATGCGTATGGGCGCTAAGGGTATCAAAATCATGTGCTCCGGCCGTCTTGGCGGTGCTGAAATCGCTCGCAGCGAAAGCCTCCGCGATGGTTCTATTCCCTTGCACACGCTCCGCGCTGACATCGACTATGGCTTTGCTGAAGCTCATACGACGTATGGCTGCATCGGCATTAAATGCTGGATTTACAAAGGTGAAATCCTCCCGGAAGCTAAAAAAGCTCCGAAAAAGCACGAAGGGAGTGAAGCGTAATGTTAATTCCAAAACGTGTCAAATATCGTAAACAGTTCCGTGGCCGTATGAAAGGCCAGGCACATCGTGGTAATAAAGTCGCTCATGGTGAATATGGTCTCGTCGCTCTCGAACCGTCGTGGATTACGAACCGTCAGATCGAAGCTGCCCGTATCGCTATGACACGTTACATCAAACGTGGCGGTAAAGTTTGGATCAAGATTTTCCCGGACAAACCGGTTACGGCAAAACCGGCTGGTACTCGTATGGGTTCCGGTAAAGGTGCTCCGGAATACTGGGTTGCTGTTGCAAAACCGGGCCGCGTACTCTTTGAAATGGGTGGCGTAAGCGCAGAAGTTGCTCGTGAAGCAATGCGTCTCGCTGGCCATAAGCTGCCGATTAAAACGAAGTTTGTTGTTAAAGGTCAGGAATTAGGTGGTGAATAAAATGAAGGTTAAAGAAATCCGTGCGCTGAGCGCTGCCGAAATGGATGAAAAAGTGGTTAGCCTGAAAGAAGAATTGTTTAACCTCCGTTTTCAACATGCGACCGGCCAATTAGAAAATCCAATGCGTATCCGCGAAGTTAAGAAGACAATCGCTCGCATCAAAACGGTACAGCGTGAAGCAGAACTGAAAGCGCAGGCGTAAGAACGTCCATAATTGGAATCTAAAAGGAGGTCACAAGCACAGATGGAAAGAAATGAACGTAAAATTCGCGTAGGTAAAGTAGTCAGCGATAAAATGGACAAAACAATTGTCGTTGCTGTAGAATATAAGACACAGCATAAGCTGTATAAAAAGCCGATCATCTCGACGGTTAAATTTAAAGCCCACGATGAAAACAACGAATGCCACATTGGCGACGTCGTTCGTATTGAAGAAACCCGTCCGCTGTCCAAACAGAAACACTGGAGAGTCGTGACGATCGTAGAAAAAGCTAAATAAGCTTCATTAATTAGGAGGTTAAGCCATGATTCAGCAAGAAACTATGTTGAATGTTGCCGACAATACTGGTGCCAAGAAAATTTTGTGCATCCAGGTCATGGGTGGCTCGTATCGTAAATATGGCAACATTGGTGATATCATTACAGCATCTGTTAAAGATGCATCACCCGGTGGCGTTGTCAAGAAGGGCGATGTAGTCAAAGCTGTTATCGTCCGTTCTAAAAAGGGTTTGCGCCGTGCTGACGGTTCCTATATCCGTTTCGACGAAAACGCCGCTGTCGTAATCAACAACAATGATAAAAGTCCGAAAGGTACTCGTATTTTTGGGCCCGTTGCCAGAGAACTGCGTGAAAAAGATTTCATGAAGATTATCTCCCTGGCTCCGGAAGTATTATAAGGAGGGGGTGTTCTCAATGGGTAAAATGCACGTTAAAACAGGCGATACGGTCATTGTCATTGCCGGTAAAGAAAAAGGCAAAAAAGGCAAGGTCATCGCAACGTATCCGAAAAAAGACCGCGTCGTAGTTGAAGGCCTTAACCAGGTTAAGCGCCACACGAAACCGAGTCAGAACAATCCTCAAGGCGGCATTATCACCAAGGAAGCTGCTATCCATGTTTCCAACGTAATGCTCGTAGATCCTGAAAGCGGCAAACCGACTCGTGTCAAAATGGTCCAGCAGGCCGACGGCACTAAAGTTCGTACAGCCGTAAAGAGCGGTAAAGCTATCTAATAAGAAGGGAGGCCCTTGAGAGTGTCCAGATTAAAAGACAAATACCTTTCCGAAGTTGTGAAAGGTTTACAGGAAAAATACAGTTATAAAAATGTAATGCAGATTCCGAAGGTTACCAAAGTTGTTATCAACATGGCCGTTGGCGAAGCTGTTACCAACTCCAAAGCCTTGGATGCTGCTGTTAGCGATATGACCATCATTTCCGGTCAGAAACCGATCATCACGAAAGCTAAGAAATCTATCGCAGCTTTCAAAATCCGTGAAGGCATGAACCTCGGCTGCAAAGTTACGCTTCGCGGCGAACGCATGTATGAGTTCCTCGATAAATTGATGAACTTGACGCTTCCCCGTGTCCGTGACTTCCATGGTGTCAGTGCAACCGGCTTCGACGGCCGCGGCAACTACACCCTCGGCCTGAAGGAACAGCTTATCTTCCCGGAAATCGAATATGATAAGGTTGATAAAGCTCGCGGCATGGATATCACCATCGTTACGACGGCTGCGACCGACGAAGAAGGTCGCGACATGTTGAAACTGATGGGCATGCCTTTTGAAAAGTAATAGAGGAGGATAACATACATGGCAAAGAAATCGATGCTTGAACGTGAAAAGAAACGTGAAAAAATGGTTGCCAAATACGCTAAGCTTCGTGCTGAACTCAAAGCAAAAGGCGACTATGAAGCACTTTCTCAGCTGCCGGCTAACGCATCTCCGGTTCGTCTGCACAACCGCTGCAAAATAACCGGCCGTCCTCACGGTTATATGCGTAAATTTGGCATCTGCCGCATCACATTCCGTGAACTGGCTTATAAAGGTCAGATCCCTGGCGTTAAAAAAGCCAGCTGGTAACACGTATTCCATGGAGGGAGGTTTTTAGATTATGGCAATGACCGATCCGATTGCGGATATGCTCACAAGAATCCGTAATGCTAACTCGGCATATCACGAAAAAGTAGAAATCCCTGCTTCGAAGATTAAAGCAGCAATGCTCGACATCCTCAAAGAAGAAGGTTTCGTCAAAAACTACGAATCCGTAAACGAAGGCAAAACGCTGAAAGTTACGTTGAAATATGGTTCTAATAAAGAAAAAGTAATTACCGGCATCAAGAGAATTTCCAAACCGGGCCTGCGCGTATACGCTGGCAAAGAAGAACTCCCGCGCGTTCTCGGTGGTTTGGGGATCGCTGTAATTTCTACGTCTCAAGGTGTTATGAGCGACAAACAGGCTCGTAAACTCGGCTTGGGCGGCGAAGTTCTCGCTTACGTCTGGTAAATTTTGGAGGTGTCAATATGTCCCGAGTAGGTAGAATGCCTATTGATATTCCGGCAGGCGTAAATGTAAACCTCGATGGCCACGTAATTACCGTAAAAGGCCCGAAAGGCGAACTCACACGTACGCTTCACCAGGATATGAAAGTCACAATTAATGACAACGTTATCACTGTAGAACGTCCGTCTGACGATAAAAATCACCGTGCACTGCACGGCCTCACCCGCGCACTCGTAGCCAACATGGTTAAAGGTGTTTCGGAAGGCTTCAAAAAGGAATTGGAAATCGTCGGTGTTGGTTACAGAGCACAGATGAAAGGTAAGAAACTTGCCTTGACTCTTGGTTTCTCCCATCCCCTCGAACTCGACGCCCCGGCCGGTGTTACCATCGAATGCCCGAGTGCTACGCAGATCCACATTTCCGGTGCAGACAACGAAGTTGTCGGTGAATTCGCTGCTAAAGTTCGCGGCTACCGTCTCCCTGAACCGTATAAGGGCAAAGGTATCCGTTATGTTGGCGAACATGTCCGTCGTAAAGCCGGTAAAGCTGGTACTAAGAAATAAGATTTAATTAGAAAGGAGTGAATTCCTTGAATAAGAGTAAAAACACAATCCGTTTGAAACGGCATTGGCGTTTACGCAAGAACATCAACGGCACGGCAGAACGTCCGCGTCTCAACGTTTTCCGCAGCCTTAACAATATTTATGCCCAGGTCATCGACGACGTAAACGGCGTAACCTTGGTTGCAGCAAGCTCTTTGGACAAAGAACTGAAAGATCAGAACGTCACCGGCGGCAACGCTGAAGGCGCAAAATTGGTAGGTGCTTTGGTTGCTAAACGAGCTGTTGAAAAAGGTATTACGACTGTCGTTTTCGACCGTGGCGGTTACATCTATCACGGCCGTGTTGCAGCTCTCGCTGAAGCAGCTCGTGAAGCTGGCTTGAAATTCTAATCAAGGAGGAAATAACACATGGCAAAAGTTGACCATGCAGGTCTCGAATTACAGGAAAATGTAGTATTCATCAACCGTGTTGCTAAGGTAGTTAAAGGCGGCCGTCGTTTTTCCTTCAGTGCCCTCGTTGTTGTCGGTGACGGCAATGGCCGTGTTGGCGCAGGTTTAGGTAAAGCCGGTGAAGTTCCTGAAGCAATCCGTAAAGGCGTCGAAGACGCTAAGAAACATATGATTTCCGTTCCGTTGAAAAACGGTTCCATTCCCCATAAAGTTACGGGTATTTTCGGCGCAGGCCAGGTATTCCTGAAACCGGCTGCTGAAGGTACTGGCGTCATTGCCGGCGGCCCGGTTCGTGCCGTATTGGAACTGGCTGGCGTCCGCAACATCCTCACCAAATCGATCGGTTCTTCCAACCCGAACAACATGGTTCAGGCTACGCTCGAAGGTTTGAGCAGCTTGAAGGATGTCAATAAAGTTGCTGAACTCCGTGGCAAAACTGTAGAAGAAATTTACGGTTAATAAGGAGGATATAACAAGATGGCTCAGGTTAAAGTTACACTCGTAAAGAGTTTGGCTGGCCGTCCTGGCGATCAGCGCGCAACCATCGTTGCCCTCGGTCTCCACAAGACGAACTCCAGCGTAGTAAAAGAAGTAACCCCCCAGATCAAAGGGATGCTTCATAAAGTAGAACACTTGGTAAAAGTAGAAGAAATTTAATATAGAAGGAGGTGCGCTGAATTGAAACTTCATGAAATGAGTATTGTTCCTGGTTCCAAGAAAAAACGTAACCGCGTCGGCCGTGGTATCGGTTCCGGTAACGGCAAAACGGCCGGTAAAGGTATGAAAGGTCAGCTTTCTCGTAGCGGTGGCGGTAAGCGCCCGGGCTTCGAAGGTGGCCAGATGCCGCTGTATCGTTTGCTCCCGAAACGTGGTTTCACCAACATTTGGGGTAAAGAATATGCAGAAGTTAATGTTTCTGTACTCAACCGCTTTGAAGACGGCACGACTGTCGATCCCGTTGCTTTAGTCGAAGCTGGCATCGTTAAGAATGTCCGCGACGGCATCCGCATCCTCGGCAATGGCGAACTCGAAAAGAAACTGACCGTCGTAGCCAATGGTTTCACGAAATCTGCTAAAGAAAAGATTGAAGCTGCAGGTGGTAAGGTTGTAGTACCGGGAGAAGAACCGGTAGCAGAACAGTAGGGGTGATTTGCGATGTTAGAGAACATCCAAAACGTACTTAACGTTCCGGAATTCCGGAAACGGGCGGTCTTCACTCTTATTATGTTCGTCGTTTTCAGACTGGGTGTACACATCCCCGTACCGGGTGTCGACTCGTCGGTCATTGAAAACCTCTTCAGCAGCGGCAACTTGTTCGGATTACTCGACTTGTTTGCCGGTGGGGCACTGAGTAAGTTCTCCATCCTGGCCATGAGCATCACGCCGTACATCAACGCGTCGATTATCATGCAGCTGCTGACCGCCGTCGTTCCAACGTTTGAACAATGGGCCAAGGATAATCAAGAAGGCCGCGATAAGATCCAAAAGGTCACGCGGTACGGTACGGTTGTCCTGGCATTGATTCAGGCCTTTGCCATGAGCTATGCACTGAAAGTCAACGGTGCGCTCATCGTCGACAGCTGGGCTATGGTCGTCATGGTATCACTGATTCTTACGGCAGGGACTTGTTTCCTCATGTGGCTCGGTGACCAGATCACAGCCGGCGGCATCGGCAACGGCATTTCGCTGATCATCTTCGCCGGTATCGTAGCGCGTTTCCCCCAAGGCGTCATGACGATTTATCAGTATATTCAGGCCGGTTCGATTAATATCTTCCAGGCCTTACTTTTTGTCGTTATCGCTTTGTTCATGATCATTGTGGTCATCGAAGTTACGCAGGGACAGCGGCGCGTTGCGGTACAATATGCAAAACGCATTGTCGGTCGTAAGATGTATGGCGGCCACTCGACACACATTCCGCTGAAAGTCAACCAGGCCGGCGTTATCCCCATCATCTTTGCATCGTCTGTACTGATGTTCCCGATTACGATCGCACAGTTCGTACAGAATGACACAGTCCAATGGATTGCCAGCTACTTTGCATGGGGCACCGTTACCAATACGGTCATGTACGCCGTTCTGATTATGTTCTTCACATATTTCTACACGGCTATTTCGCTGAACATCCCTCAGCTTACGGAAAATATGCAGAAGTATGGCGGCTTCATTCCGGGCATCCGTCCGGGTCAGCCGACTGCCCTGTATATCGATCGCATCATGACGAGAATTACCCTCGCCGGTGCCTTCTTCTTAGCATTCATCGCCATCCTACCGAACTTTATCGGTTGGATTACTGGCATTGAAGGGGTTTACTTCGGCGGTACAGCCATCCTCATCGTCGTCGGTGTTGCCATCGATACGATGAAGCAGGCAGAATCCTTAGTTTTGAATAGACAATATCAAGGATTTATGAAATAATAAGGGGGTAGTTTGAGTGTATATTCTTTTAATGGGCCCTCCGGGCG
Source organism: Megasphaera massiliensis (assembly GCF_000455225.1). Classification (GTDB taxonomy): domain Bacteria; phylum Bacillota; class Negativicutes; order Veillonellales; family Megasphaeraceae; genus Megasphaera; species Megasphaera massiliensis. The sequence continues at coordinate 68,627 of NZ_HF954558.1, read as the reverse complement.
CCGGTAAAGGTACCCAGGCTGAACGATTGATTGACAAATATGGTATTCCCCAGATTTCGACAGGCGATATGTTCCGGGCAGCTGTAAAAGAACAGACTCCGCTCGGTCTTGAAGCCAAAAAGTATATGGACAACGGCCAGCTCGTACCCGATGCTGTTACCGTAGGAATTGTCAAGGAACGTCTTTCTAAAGACGACTGCAAAAAAGGCTTTATCCTCGACGGCTTCCCGCGTACGACCAGCCAGGCTGTATCCCTCGATGCCATCCTTCGGGATCTCGGCATCAAACTCGATGGCGTCATCAACATCGCCGTTCCCGATGAAGAACTCATCAAGCGGACGACGGGCCGTCAGATCTGCCGCTCTTGCGGTACGACATACCATGTCACATTCAAACCGTCCAAGGTAAAGAACGTTTGCGATAAATGCGGCGGTGAATTATACCAGCGCGACGACGATAAAGTTGAAACCGTCAAAAAGCGTCTGAGTGTATACGCTGCACAGACGAAACCGCTCATTGACTACTATAAAAATTCCAATCTCTATATTGAAATTGATGGAGAACAGAATATGGATGATGTATACAAAGACATCATCGCTAGTCTTGAAAAGAGTAAATAAGCATGATCATCTTAAAATCAAAACGGGAAATTGAATATATTCGCGACGCTGGCCGTATTACGGCCAATGCCTTAGCTCTCATGAAGAAGCTGGCAAAGCCCGGCATTACGACGGGTGAGCTCGACCAGCGCTGTGAAGACTATATCCGCAGTTGCGGCGCTTTTCCGAGCTGTAAAGGTTATTATGGATTCCCGGCAACTATTTGCGCCAGCGTAAATGAAGAAGTCGTCCATGGGATTCCTGGCCATCGTAAGCTTAAAGATGGCGATATAATCAGCGTTGATTTAGTTGTAAATAAAAATGGCTACCATGGCGATTCGACGGTAACGATTCCTGTCGGCCACGTGAACCCGGCAACCCTCAAATTACTGAAGGTTACTGAAGAATGCCTTTATAAGGGCATTGAACAGGCTGTAGCCGGCAATCACCTTGGCGATATCGGTCATGCCGTCCAAGCCTACGCTGAATCCTTTGGGTACAGCGTCGTCCGAGATTACGTCGGACACGGCATTGGCACGGATATGCACGAAGATCCGGAAGTACCGAATTACGGTATGCCCGGTCACGGCGAATTGTTGGAACCGGGCATGGTCCTGGCTCTGGAACCGATGATCAATATGGGTACGGAAAAGGTCCGCCAGTTGAAAAATGGCTGGACCGTCGTCACACAAGACGGCAAACCGGCAGCCCACTTCGAACATACAGTAGCGATTACGGAAAACGGCCCTGAAATTCTGACCTTACCGGATGAATGATGGAACGAACTCCGATGATACCTGTCTGCACGGTCGTAGAATGCCTGGCAGGCAAGGATAAAGGCTGCTTGTATGTTGTTGTCGGCAGTTTGGCTTATCCCTACGTATGGATTGCTGACGGTAGAAAGTACAACCTGGATAAGCCGAAGAAAAAGAACTGCCGGCATCTCCGGATATTGGGAACGAGCGTATCTGAAGGAAGCGCTGGTCCCGTGAGAATCAGCAATGAATGGATACGGTCCGTCTTAAACCGGGCTATGAAGAATTGACCAGGGAGGTTACTATGTCGAAGGTAGATGTCATTGAAGTAGAAGGCGTCGTCGTTGAAGCCTTACCAAACGCCATGTTCAAAGTCAAACTTGAAAATGAACACATCGTGTTGGCTCATGTCTCCGGTAAAATGCGTATGAATTTCATTCGTATCCTTCCGGGCGACCGGGTCACACTTGAATTGACACCGTATGATCTGAATCGCGGTCGCATTACATACCGCTTTAAGTAAGAGTATTACGCAGGAGGTTAATAATGAAGGTAAAACCGTCAGTAAAGAAGATTTGCGAAAAATGCAAAATCATTAAACGTAAAGGCCGTGTCATGGTCATTTGCGAAAATCCGAAACATAAACAGAAACAGGGTTAATAAGCAGGAGGTGAATGAATAGATGGCACGTATAGCCGGTGTGGATTTACCATGTGATAAACGAGTTGAAATTGGTTTGACTTACATTTTAGGTATTGGTCTTTCTTCTTCCCAGCAGATTCTGGCGAAGACTGGCGTAAACCCGGATACCCGCGTTCGCGATTTGACGGAAGACGAAGTACAGAAAATTCGTGAAGTCATCGGTTCTGATTATAAAGTTGAAGGCGATCTTCGCCGCGACACAGCACTCAACATCAAACGCCTGATCGAAGTTAATTCGTATCGCGGCAAACGTCATCGCGCAGGTCTTCCCGTTCGCGGTCAGCGCACCAAGACCAATGCACGTACGCGTAAAGGTCCGAGAAAAGCTGTAGCAGGTAAGAAGAAATAAGATTCTTTAAGTAAGGAGGGAAACGATTTTGGCTAAGAATGTCAGAAGCAATAAAAGAAAAGAAAAGAAACATGTAGAATCGGGTGCAGCTCATATTCGTTCTACATTCAACAATACAATCGTTACGATTAGTGATACAAAAGGCAATGCACTGTCTTGGGCAAGTGCCGGCGGCCTCGGTTTCCGCGGTTCCCGTAAGAGCACTCCGTTTGCTGCACAGATGGCTGCTGAACAGGCTGCAAAAGCAGCTATGGAACATGGCCTTCGTCAGGTAGAAGTCTTCGTAAAAGGTCCGGGCTCGGGTCGTGAAGCTGCTATCCGCGCATTGCAGGCAGCTGGTCTCGAAGTAAACTCCATCAAAGACGTAACGCCTATTCCGCATAACGGTTGCCGTCCGCCTAAACGGAGACGCGTATAATCGATGATTAACCAAGGTGTTTTGATTCTGAAATAGGAGGATTTTCCTGATGAGCGAAGATAACAAATTTAAAGTTAAAACCGTCGAAGTCAACGACGGCGGTACCTATGGAAAATTCGTATGCGAACCTCTGGATCGGGGTTACGGAATCACATTGGGTAATAGTTTGCGGCGTGTCCTCCTGGCATCACTGGATGGCGTAGCAATCACTTCGATTAAAATCGATGGTGTTCTTCATGAATTTTCGACTATTCCCGGTGTTCGGGAAGACGTTTCGGAAATCATCCTTAACCTCAAGCAGGTTCGGATTAAATTCCTGGATGATGATGTAGATGAAGTTGACATCACTATCGATATCTCTGGTGAATGTGAATTCACTGCAAACGATCTTAACGTAAACTCAGACATTGAAATTTTAAACCCGGATCTCCATATCGCAACCCTCGATACGGAAGCTGACATCCACATGCAGTGCCATATCGAACGCGGTAAGGGCTATGTTCCGTCCACGCAGAACAAGAAAGAAACGGATATGATCGGCGTTATTCCCATCGATTCCATCTTCTCTCCCATTGTGCGCACGAACTACAGCGTTGGCAATATCCGGGTAGGCAACGAAATGGACTATGATTCGTTGACCCTTGAAGTAACGACAGATGGCAGCATCACGACTGAAAATGCCGTTGCTAAGGCTGCATCGATTATGATCAGCTACTTAAACTACTTCCAGAACATCGCTACCGATGCAAAGGTAAACGATGAAAAAGCTATCTTCACTGACGACGATGGCGAACCCGTGGAAGAATCGACCGAACCCGATAAGGGCAAAATCAAGATTGAAATTCTTGACCTGTCTGTCCGCGCTTCGAATTGCCTGAAACGTGCAAATATTTACACCATTGGTGATCTCACCGAACGGACGGAAGATGACTTGTCGAAGATTCGCAATCTCGGCAAGAAATCTGTCGATGAAATTATTGAAAAGTTAGAAATGCACAACTACTACTTAAAATCGAGTAATGAAGAATAGTTCGAGGAGGATGAACAATGGCTTATAGAAAGTTGGGACGAGACAGCTCCGCACGTAAAGCATTGCTGCGCAGCATTGTCACCTCTTTATTCCAGCATGAACGCATTGAAACGACGGAAGCAAAGGCAAAAGAACTTCGCAAAGTCGCTGATAAGATGCTTACCCTCGCAAAACGCGGTGATCTCCACGCTCGCCGTCAGGTTTTGGCATACGTGATGGATGAAGATGTTGTCAAAAAACTGTTTGACGAAATTGCACCGAAATACACCGACCGTCAGGGCGGTTATACTCGCATCATTAAGACTGGCGTTCGTCAGGGCGATGCTGCTCCGATGGTAATCATCGAGTTAGTATAAACGTATGAATGAGAAGGAGCTGTCCTGAGACAGCTCCTTTTTGTATATGCTCATCCGGAGGTTCCGGAAAGGGCGCCATTTTCTGGAAAAGGAGTGATACTATGCCGTATCGTATGATGTTAGCCGTAAATTTCACCCCGGAAAGACTGGAACAAGTTAAACTGTTGGCCTTGCTTACGAAATCGAAAATCAAGGCCGTAACGGATGAAGAAAAGGGAGAAACCGTCGGCAAAGTGCTGGGGCTGACCGATGAAGAAATCGCCGAAATCTCGGCTATGCGACAGGACACGGAAGAAGCGAGAGTTCATGAAAAGATGAATGAAGATGAAAACCTGCCGCCGGTTACGAAAGAAGCCCTCATTCTCTGTGGTTTCGACAATAAAGTCGTCAATCTCCTCTTGGACAGCATTCGCCGAGGCCGTTTGAAAAACGTACCTTTAAAAGCCATGCTGACACCCAATAACATTTCTTGGACCATTGAAACGATTTTGCAGGAGCTTTCGAAAGAGCACGAATATTTCCATAAAAAGAGGTAAGGACTATGCGTCCAACGACACTTTGCTTTCCCGTTCGATCGGACGGGAAAGTTTTGTTAGGCCGAAAGAAACGCGGCTTTGGCGTCCGTAAGTGGAACGGTTTCGGCGGTAAAATAGAAGGCGGAGAAACTTTTTTGCAGTGCGCTGTAAGAGAACTTCGGGAAGAAACGGGTTTAATGGCCGATGAAGGAGATTTTGAATTGGTCGGCTTCCTGGACTTCCATTTTAGTGCTGCACCTGAACTGGATCATATCGGCTACGTCTACATCCTGCGCCACTGGCAGGGGGCAGTCTGTGAAAGCGAAGAAATGGAGCCCCGCTGGTTTGCACCTCATGACTTTCCGTACGACGAGATGTGGAAGGGCGACCGGACCTGGGTTCCCATGGTACTAAAAGAAGACTGTGTGAAGGGCATCATTACCTTTGCTCCCGATGGAGAAACCGTTCAGGATATGGAACTTCAGCCCTTTTATCCGCAGCGGCTCGAAGATTAGTTTTTGGCTGAAAGGCGGCAGACCGGAATGAATCGTGATTTCGTGATTTCACAATTTAAAAGCTATGTGGCAAATTTTGACGCTGTCGATGAGGGAATTTCGCTGAAATTCGCCCATTCTTTGCGGGTCAGCGCTTGGTGTGAAAGACTGGCAAGGGCCTTACACCTTTCGCAGGATGACGTGGATTTAGCTTGGATTATCGGTGTCCTTCATGATATCGGGCGGTTTGAACAACTGCGGGAGTACCATACGTTCATCGATTATCAGTCTATGGATCATGCGAAATATGGGGCACGGTATCTATTTCAGGATGGTCATATCCGTGATTTTTGGCAGGATGACAGTCAAGATGCTGTCATGGAAGCCGCTATTTCTCAGCATAATGTGTATCGACTGGCCGATGACTTATCTCCGCGGCAGCGACTGTTTTGTCAGCTCATCCGCGATGCCGACAAGCTTGATATCTTTAAAGTCTGTGCCGATGGCCTGCGTAAAGGTCAGAATGTGTGGCGTGTCGATGACAGCGACGTTGAAAACCAGCCTATTTCAGAGGCAGTCATGAAAGAAGCCCGGCAGAAAAAACTCGTTCCGACCCAGGTGAAAAAGACTTTTATGGATTTTTATGTCGGTACCCTTTGTTTTTATTTTGACCTCGTCTATGATGAGAGCCGGAAACTGGCCAGGGAGCAGGGGTATTTCGCAGAGCTTCTCCGTTTTCATTCACAAAATCCGGACAGTGAGGCGAAATTGAATGAAATACGCTTCCTCATCCAAGGCGACTGAATTTTTCCGGCATCTCGATGTCGGATCCTATCAATACGTAATGGAGGGCCTATCAACGTGGAAATTTTGATTACTGGCGGTGCCGGGTTTATTGGATCGCATATCTTGGAAGCTTTACAGGGGCGGCCGGATATAAAGGTCGTCGTTTTCGACAATTTATCCGGCGGGTCCCGCGAACATGTACCGGCCGGGATGGAGCTGATTGAAGGGGATGTCTGCGATCAGGAAGGGCTGGATACCGTATTCAGAAATCATTCCTTTGCGGCTGTCATCCATTTGGCGGCCCAGACGATGGTTCCGTTCTCTGTATCGCAGCCGATTGTCGATTGCCGGATTAATTTAGAAGGCGTCCTTCAGGTCTTGGAAGGATGCCGAAAATACAAGGTCCCACACATTCTTTTTTCATCGAGTGCTGCCGTTTATGGGGATAATTTAAATATTCCTCTGGATGAAGGAGAGCGCTTGGTGCCGACGTCGCCTTACGGTGTTACCAAGATGACGACGGAACACTACTTGAGAGTATATCATGAGCTGTATGGGTTGGACGCTACGGTGTTTCGCTTTGCCAATGTCTATGGTGAACGGCAGGGGGAAAAAGGCGAAGGCGGTGTCGTCAGCATTTTCTGTAAACTCTTATCGGAAAATCAAGGGATTACCGTCTATGGTGACGGCAATCAGACGCGGGATTTCGTCTATGCCGGTGATATTGCCCAAGCTATTATCCGGTCCCTGCCTCTTACGGGCTATCATACGATAAACGTCTCGACCGGAACTGAAACCAGCATCAACGAACTGATCGAAAGCTTTGAAAAAGCCGTGGGTCATGCCGTTTCTGTTGACTATAAGGAAGCCCGTACCGGCGATATCCTGCGGTCGGTCTTAAGTAATAAGGCTTTGGAATCGCTCCTTTCCTTTGTGCCTCCGACGGATCTTGCCGAAGGGATTCGCCGCACCTACGAGTGGTACTGCCGTGCCGCTGCTAAGTGAGGGGCATCGCCTTGACAGGTATGGTAAAACATGACACAATTAATTAGATATGCCTATATAAGTATACAGGAGGAGAGCTCATGGCAGATGATAGAATCATTGTGGCTTTGGATGTCCATTCACTGGAAGACCTGAAGAAGCTCGTAGAAACACTGGGCGACCGTGTTTCTTTTTATAAAGTCGGCATGGAACTGTTTTACAGCGCCGGACCCGATGCGGTGCGGTACTTAAAGGATCAGGGAAAACACGTTTTCCTCGATTTGAAAGTACACGACATTCCCAATACTGTCGGGCAGAGCATTCGCGCTTTGACTCGCCTTGGCGCAGATTTCATGACCCTTCACGGGACCGGCGGCCGGGCCATGATGGAAGCGGCAGCCGAAGCCGTCCATGATGAAGCGGAAAAATTAGGCATCGAACGGCCGCGTTTGCTGGCAGTTACGGTATTGACCAGCATCGATGAAGACGCTTGGAAAGAGATCGGCGGTCGAGACTGCATTGCTGATTCGGTAAAGAATTTAGCGAAAATTGCCAAAGAAGCCGGTATCGATGGTACCGTATCGTCGCCGTATGAAGCCAAGGAAATCCGTTCGATGAACGGGCCGGACTTCCTCATCGTCACGCCGGGTATTCGGCCGACTTTTGCCGTTGCCAATGACCAAAAGCGCTTCACGACACCGTCTCAGGCACTGCGCGACGGAGCTTCCCATTTAGTTATCGGCAGGCCGATTACCAAAGCGGACGATCCGAAAGAGGCAGCCGCAAAGATTTTAGCAGAAATTCAGGGGGTATAACTTATTATGTTGACAGAAGAAGAAGTAAGACAGTTATTAGTCGAAACCAAGGCCGTATTGGAAGGTCATTTTCTCTTGACATCGGGACTTCACAGCCCGCTGTATGTCGAAAAGTTTAATGTCCTTCAGCATCCGGAATATACGGAAAAGCTTTGTAAGGAACTGGCTGAACGCTTTAAGGATCAGAATGTACAGACCGTTATGGGACCCATGACCGGCGGCATCCTCTTGGCTCATGAAGTCGGCAAAGCTCTCGGAACGCGGGCTATCTTTACGGAACGGGAAAAGGGCGTCATGACTTTGCGCCGCGGGTTCCATATCGAACCGGGTGAACGGGTCCTTATCGTCGAAGATATCGTAACCACCGGCGGATCGGTTCAGGAAGTCGTCGATGTCGTTAAAAAAGCCGGCGGCGTCATCGTCGGTGTCGGCCTCCTCGTCGACCGCAGCGGCGGCAAGGCTGAATTCGGCGTGCCGAAAGACAAGGTACAGGCCCTGCTTCACTTGACGGTGCCGACGTACAAGCCGGAAGAATGCCCTCTGTGCAAACAGAGTATCCCCATGACAGAACGGGGAAGCCATCATTTAAAATAATCTGGGTCAGGAGTTGTTTTATCCATGGAAATGTTATCGGCCATCGCCCCGTTTTTTGTGGCCGGTTTGATGGGGACCATATTTGCCCGGTTTACGGGAATGAATATGAGCATGTGTGTCCTCCTCCTGTTTTTGTATATGGGAGCCAAACCGGTCGAAGCTATCTCGGCTATGTTGATGTTTAATGTCTTTACGTATTTTACCGTCTATTCGCAGCTTCACGTCATGCGGATCAAAAGCTTTGCCTTTTTCCCCGGCGTGCGGCTGGCCATTCCCATCTTGATTACCGTCGGCGTGGCAGCACTGAATCCCTTTGTCGGTATCGCCTTCTTTATCCTCGTGTTCCTGCTGGAAATCTTTGCCAAGATTTACCGGGAAATGAATCCCAAGTCACGGCCTTCGAAGTGGCAGATCGTCCAGATGGTCATTCCTGCCGGTATCTTAGTGACGATAGGCGCGGCTGCAGTTCAGTTCATTCCGGAAAATTATTACTATATCGTCGGCGGCGTTGCCATTTTGCTGTATGCTGCCATCATGTGGCGCATGGGCGATCGGCGTAAGGGTACGGCTTGGTGGGACAAATGGCTCTACCTGTCGGCTTTGCTTACCGGCCTCAGCGGCATCGATGGGACGGATTGGATTACGGCTATGCGCCGCAATCCTGAATCGGTCCTGTCTAAATGCTTCCCCATCGTCATCAATGGGGCCATGTTGATTGCCCTGGTGGCTTCTTACGCCATGTACCGTTATTTTTCAATCGGTGCCTTATTTGCCACCATCGGTACGGCTGTCGGCATTCGCCTGTTCGGTCTATATGAACATTCCGGTAAGGGCAGCTTCTCGTACCTCACCCTGGGAGTCGCCGTCTTGACAGCCTTAGTATTCATGATCGTCCAGCCTGTACCCCACGGATTCCCCATCGTGCCTATGGCTGATGAAACAGGTTTCTTTAGCTTTTAAATGAGTGAGGATGCATCGTCTTGATGAGTTCTCCTTGCATTAGGTATGAGCCATCCGTAAATATCATAATAATGTGCCATCCCCTTACGTTAGATTTAAGGATTAACGTAAGGGGATATTTTTTAGAAAAGTGTAGTTAGAAGCTAGAGAGCTGTTGTCATAAATATTTACAAGGGAGACAGGATATGGGACCTTAGCGAACGAATATAATAAAGATAGAGAGCATAAGGCGATTTTATGAATCCGGCAGCAATCGTGGCGGCCAAGGAGGCGTTCGGTTCTGTCGAATCGAAACCGGAGAAGATCATCTTTTACAAGTGCGCGTGGAGATGAACTTTTGATTACCGTATGTTACTTGGAAAATATATAATACTTTGCAAGGTCTGAGGAGGTACGATTGATGTTCGATAAATCTAAGTTAGCGGACGTTCTGGTTCGATACAAGAAAGATTTCTTGCCTAAGCGCTGGGAAAGGGAAAAATACAAATGGGAAGCGGTTAAATGTTTTCAAGACAACTGGGATGCAGAGGCGGCTGATTTTGCCGCCATGCTGGAAAAATCCCTGGCCAAGACCGATAATCTGCTTACTTCTAGGAATAACTTTCCCAAAGGTATGATTACCGGATTTGCCAAGAATGCTCCCGAGAAAGTTCGCTCCATGTATAGGGACCTCTTTGATGAGAGTAAAGAAGTCTATGATCGCATTGCTGCCTTTAAGAAACAGTCTTCTGTTCTTCTCGATACATACGGCAACGGAGCTAAACAGCACTATCAAAATGAAAACGCTATAACAACCTATCTTTGGCTGCGGTATCCGGATACATACTATATTTATAAGCTCAGCGAGGTAAAAAAAGTAGCTGATGTCTTAAACGGTGATTATCGGTTTAAGAAGGGAGCCTATAGGGATAACCTTCAACATTTTTACAAACTCTATGATGAAATCTGTGCGGAACTGAAGCAAGATACGGAGCTGGTGGAGCTCTTTCGAAATCATCTTACCGATGACTGCTATCCGGATCCGGAGTTGAAAACACTGACCTTCGATGTCGGCTTCTATATCAGTCGGGACTATTCCAAAGACGATAGGAATGAACATGATGGGTGGTGGCCGAAAGCCTCGGAGTATGATCCGGGATTGACGGAAGAGGAATGGGTGATGCTCTTGCAGGATAAGGAGGTCTTTAACGAAAGTTGCCTCCAAATTATGAAACGGCTCAAAGATTCTGGCGGAGAAGCTACCTGCACCGAGCTTTCTAGTAAATACGGAGAATCAAAGAATTTCTATAATACGAATTCATCTGCCTTGGCAAGGCGAGTCGCGGAAAAGATCGGTTGTCCCCTGCCGCCGGATCGCAATTCCAGAGACTCCAAATGGTGGCCTGTTCTGTATGTCGGAAAATACGCATCCAAGAAGGATGGAGGCGGTTTTATATGGAAACTTCGGGAACCCCTTTCTAAGGCACTTGATCACATTGATTTGAGCGGCGTCGATCTCTTCGCAGCGTCTGATGATGAAATGGCTGAACCTTCCTACTGGTGGATGAAGGCCAATCCAAAAATCTGGAGTTTTTCTGACCTCTCAGTCGGCGAAGTGGAGGCCTATACACTATATAACGAAAACGGCCATAAGCGAAGAATATTCCAGAATTTTATCGATGCCAAGGCCGGTGATCTCGTCATCGGATACGAAGCGAATCCGGTAAAGCAGATTGTTGCCCTTGTCCGGGTTAAAGCAGAAAATGATGGAAAGAAGATATTTTTTGAAAAGACCGAAGGCTTGTCATCTCCTATCGACTACCAGATACTCAAGGCCAGTCCGGAATTAAAGGAGATGGAATTTTTCCGGAATCCGAATGGCAACTTTTTAGGTTAACCAAGGATGAGTATGAATTCATCATGGATATGATTCGCGATGAGAACCCGCTGCATCCGGACGTGGCACCGACTCGGTATACAAAGGATGATTTTCTGTCGGAAGTCTATTTGACCGAGGAGGACTATGATCGTCTGACAGAAGTGCTGCTTAATAAGAAAAATGTCATCCTGCAGGGGGCGCCCGGCGTCGGAAAGACATTCTGTGCCAAGAGGTTGGCGTATTCTCTGATGGGGGAAAAGAACGAAAGTCAAATTGAATTCATTCAGTTCCATCAGAGTTATTCCTATGAAGATTTCATGATGGGGTACAAGCCGAATGAATCGGGCGGTTTTACGTTGAAAACCGGTGTATTTTACCGGTTCTGTCAGAAGGCTGCCAATCAACGGGATAAAAAATTCTTCTTTATCATTGATGAGATCAACCGCGGCAATCTGAGTCAAATTTTTGGGGAGCTGTTGATGCTGATTGAAAAAGACTACCGTGGTAAGACGGCGACCTTGGCCTACAATGGCATGCCTTTTTCCGTTCCGGAGAACCTTTATATCATCGGCATGATGAATACGGCTGACCGAAGCCTAGCCATGATTGATTATGCCTTGCGGCGGCGGTTCAGCTTCTTTGAACTCGAACCGGGTTTTGAGTCCAAGGGGTTCAGCGACTATAAAGCTGCGATGGATAACGAAACCTTTGATGAACTCATTTCCAAGGTCATCGAACTCAATGAATCGATCCGGCGAGATAAATCCCTCGGAAAAGGATTCTGTATCGGACACAGCTATTTTTGCGGCAAGACGAAAGATACTTGTACCGATAACTGGATGCAGGCTGTTGTAGATTATGACATTCTGCCTATGATTTCGGAATACTGGTTTGACGAGGACAGCAAGATACAGCACTGGGATAATATCCTCCATGGAGTGTTTCAATGACAAAGGATAGAAGCATATTCATAAAAAACATCTATTATATGTTGTCCTACGCCTTCACCATACTAAAACAATCTACCTACGAGACTATCGAGAAAGAGCCTTTTGATAATATCCATAACCTCTTTGCGGCGATTCTGGCTAAAGGAATCGGACGGCAGCTCAAGCAAGGCCTTTATCGAGAGTATACCCATCGCGTGGAAAATCGGCACGTCGTTCGTGGGAAAATTAATATGCCCGGGACGATGAGAAACCGCTTGCAGCACCGCCTGGTTGTTACCTGTGACTATGGAGAACTTTCCGAGGACAATCGGCTCAATCAGATTCTAAAATCGACGGTCATCCTGCTGTTGAAACAGAAGGATGTACAGGACAAGTACAAGGCAGAACTCAAGAAGGAAATGCTGTTTTTTTCGAATGTAGCCGAGATTGATCTAAAACAGGTCCGCTTTTCGGATATTCGCTTTCAGCGCAACAACCGCACATATCAGATGCTGCTTGCCATTTCCCAACTTCTGACAGAAGGTTCACTTCTGACAACAGAACCGGGCGAGTACCGTCTGATGGGATTTTTGGATGGGCAGCGGATGAGCCGGTTGTATGAAAAATTCATTCTCGAATATTATGCACAGGAATTTGGACAGCGGATAAAAGGGTTCTCGGCCCGGGCGTCGCAGATACCTTGGCAGCTCGACGACGGCTTTGATGCCCGGCTTCCGATCATGCAGACAGATATTACGTTGACGTACGGAGGTCAGACCCTCATTATCGATGCCAAATATTACGAGCGGATATGGCAGTCACGTTTTGATGTAGAGACCCTTCATTCTGGGAATCTGTACCAGATTTTTACGTATGTGAAGAACAAAGACGCAGCAGTTGCCGGAACGGGACATCAAGTTTCCGGAATGCTGCTTTATGCAAAGACCGAGGAAGATATTGTGCCGGACAATGTCTATCATATGAGTGGGAATCAGATTTCTGTAAAAACACTGGACTTGAATCAGGAATTTCCGAAGATTGCAGAACAGCTGGACCGTATTGTAAGCGACCATTTCGGGATATGGTAAATTCCTTTGCAATTTATGGGACTGGATCAGTCCGAAAGCAGGAAAATATATTTCTTTGTCGAAATATATAAGCATATGTCATTATCTATCGCTTATTTTTAGATGGGAGGGGGAATCCCTTATGAAAAAGTGTATGATGGCGGCCCTGTTTATGGCGGCCTTGGCAGTGAGTCCGGCTTTTGCTTTTAATGAAGGTCCGGTCATGGGCCCTTATGTATCGGCACCGGGATTGACGGCAATCCAACAGTGTAAGCTTACCGTTGCCGGAAAGGTCATGGATCCCGCCGACGGAGCCGTCCTGCAAAAAGGCGATGTGGTCATGATTCCGCTGCGTAAGGTTGCCGAACAGTTAGGTTATACGGTAAATTGGGATCCGACTGACCAGAGTGTCCGCGTCGAAATGAACATTGCCTATATCATCATCAAGCCCGGAGAAGACTGGTACGAACGCATCGGGACGATTAAGAAGATTAATTTGAACCGCATCTTCCAGTATGGCACGGGACCGGTCAATGTCAACGGCACGATGTACGTACCGGCACAGCTTTTTGAAGCCCTTTATAATAATGTGTCTATTTCTCCGCAGGACGTAACGATTACGCCGGCCGACCAGGTTTAAAAAACATTCGGTTCCACGGAAGACCCTGAAAAAATTCTTGACTTTATAGGCCATGGCCGATAAAATAGATAGAGAATATACGACAGTCCTGTGAGGCTGTGTGATTCTTATACTTCTAGCTTGTACCTTTAATATAGTCCGGAGAGGCTACAAAGGGACATATTTTGCCATGCTTAGAATATGACCTTTGCCTTGCGGCAGAGGTCTTTTTTTTCAAGGAGGATTCGATGGTTAATATACAGGGCAAGAGCCTGTTGGGACTCCAGGGAGTGCCGAGGGAAGAAATTGAATTGATCTTGCGGGTTGCAAAGAAAATGAAGGCCGTCGTCAAGAGTGACAATAAGAAATTGTCCTTGCTCAAAGGCAAGTCGGTGGTCAACATGTTTTGGGAACCGAGTACCCGTACCCGCGGTTCTTTTGAAATGGCTGCCAAGTATCTCGGAGCCGACGTCATCAATTTTACGCCCCGGGGAAGTTCCATTCAAAAAGGGGAAAGCTTCCGCGACACCCTCTTAACGGTGACAGCCATGGGGGTCGATGCCATCGTCATGCGTCAGAAGCAGGAAGGCTCGCCGAGCTTTGCTCAGCGCTGCGTCGATCCGATCATCATCAACGCCGGTGACGGTGCTCACGAACATCCGACGCAGGGACTCCTCGACATGTTCACCATTCAGGAAGTAAAAGGCCGCATCGAAGGGTTGAAGGTCGTCATCGTCGGCGACATCGACCACGGCCGTGTAGCACGGTCCAACATTTACGGCCTCAAGACGATGGGGGCAGACGTACACCTCGTCGGTCCGCGGACGCTGCTCCAGCCGGAATTGGAAGCCATGGGCGTCACCGTTCATTACGACTTGAAGGAAGCCCTCAAGGATGCGGACGTCATCAACGTCCTGCGTATCCAGAAGGAACGCCAGGGTATCGGATTCTTCCCCAGCGCCGGTGAATATAACTCGCTGTTTGGTATCAAGAAAGACCGCCTCAAATGGGCGAAAGACGACGTTCTCGTCCTTCATCCGGGCCCGATGAACCGGGGCATCGAAATTGATTCCGACGTTTGCTACAGCGAACATTCTTCGATTCAGGAACAGGTCATGAACGGCGTATCCGTCCGTATGGCCGTATTATATCTGACAATTATGGGAGGCGATGACGTTGACATTACTCGTTAAAGGCGGCAGAGTGATCAATCCGGCCATGCAGCAGGACGAAATTTGTGATATCCTCATTGAAAATGGAAAAATTAAAGAAGTTGGAGCTAATTTAGCCGCGGACAGCGCTGAAGAAGTTTTCGATGCTTCGGGCCTCGTCGTAGCACCGGGCTTCATCGATATGCACGTCCATCTCCGTCAACCGGGCCAGTCGGGCAAGGAAACGATCGAAACAGGGACTAAGGCAGCGGCTGCCGGCGGCATTACCCGCGTTGCCACTATGCCTAACACGAAACCTGTCATCGACTCGGCTATTGTCGTCGACGGCTTGAAGTATAAGATTGAACATGAAGCTAAGGTTAAGGTAGAAATCATCGGCGCTATTTCCAAAGGCCAACAGGGCCAGGAACTCTCAGCTATGGGCTCTATGGCCAAAGAAGGAGTCGTCGCCTTTTCCGATGACGGTCATTACGTAGAAAATTCCGACTTCATGCGTAAAGCCATGGAATATGCCAGCATGTTCCATAAGATCATCATCGACCACTGCGAAGATGACAACCTCATCGAAGGCGGCAATATGCACGAAGGCGTCGTATCGAACGAACTGGGCATGAAGGGCCGTCCGGCCGTTGCCGAAGACATCGCCGTTGCCCGCGATATCTTCCTGGCTGAAGCGACGGGGACGCCGGTCCACATCGCCCACATCAGTACCAAGAACGCCGTCGACCTCGTTCGCCAGGCTAAAAAGCGGGGCGTTAAGGTAACGGCTGAAGTCACGCCGCAGCACCTCATCTTTACCGATGAAGCCCTGCGGACCTTTGAAACACGCTACAAAATGAATCCTCCCATTCGCTCGGACATCCACCGCGATGCCTGCGTCGAAGGATTGGTAGACGGCACTATCGATGCTGTCGTTACCGACCATGCTCCTCATGAATGGGAAGAAAAAGACCAAGAATTCAATTTGGCGCCCAGCGGCTTTGTCGGCCTTGAAACGAGTGTCGGCGCCATGCTGACGCATTTGTATCATACGGGCATCATCGATCTCATGAGCCTGGTCAATGTCATGTCGACGGCCCAGGCCAAAATACTCGGCCTCGATGCCGGCGTCATTGCACCGGGTAAAGATGCCGATTTAACGATCCTTGATCTCGATAAAGAATGGACAGTCGATTCCTCGAAATTCTATTCCAAGGGAAAGTCGACTCCTTTTGATGAAATGATCTTCAAAGGGAAGGCGGCAGCTGCCATCGTCAATGGTAAATTTGTGATGAAAAACGGGGAGGTTTTATAATGAAAGGTGTCCTCATATTAGAGAACGGACAGAAATTTTACGGCAATATGCTGATGGATGAACCGGCTGTCGGCGAAGTCGTCTTCAATACCGGCATGACAGGGTATCAGGAAACCTTTACGGACCCGTCCTATGCCGGTCAGATCATTACGCTAACCTATCCGATTATCGGCAATTACGGCTTGTTCCACGAAATCGAACAGGCCGATCGTCCTTATGCTGCCGGCTTCATCGTCAGTGAACTTTGTGAAGAACCGAGCAACTGGCAGAATGAAGGCCAGCTGTCTACCTTTATTATGACACACCACATCCCCTGCCTCTACGGCGTTGATACGCGTGCCATTACCCGGGCTATCCGCAGCCAGGGGGTCATGAAGGGTGTCATCGTACCGGAAACGATGGAAGAAAGCGCCATTAAAGAACTCTTTGATACGCCCCTTGAAACGCAGTTCGTAAAAAAAGTTTCAACGCGGGACATCAAGCACATGGGCGACGGCCGCTATCACGTAGCCGTTATGGATTACGGCGCCAAGGGCAATATCCTGCGCGAACTGGTCAACAACGACTGCCGCCTGACTATCTTCCCGGCCACGACCAAGGCTGAAGACGTATTGGCTGTCAATCCTGACGGCATCTTCCTCAGCAACGGCCCTGGCGACCCGAAGGATATTCCCGATATCATCGATACGGTTAAACAGCTCATGGGCAAGAAACCGATTTTCGGCATCTGCCTGGGACTGCAGCTCATCGGTTTGGCCCTCGGCGGCAAGAGCCGCAAATTGACTTTCGGTCATCGCGGTTCCAACCATCCGGTCAAGGATATCCGCACGGGCCGGGTCTATATCACGTCTCAGAATCACGGCTACATCATCGATGAAGACTCCCTTCCGAAGGATGAAGTCGTCATCACTCACCGCAACCTCCATGACAATACTCTTGAAGGTTTTGAAGTTCCGTCCCGTAATATCATGTGCGTCCAGTACCATCCGGAAGCCTCGCCGGGACCGACGGACAATCTGTATCTGTTTACCCAATTCGTCAAGATGATGGAGGAAAAATAACATGGTAGAAGGATTGAAGAAAGTACTCGTTATCGGTTCCGGCCCTATTATCATCGGGCAGGCCGCCGAATTTGACTATGCCGGTACCCAGGCCTGCCGTGCCTTGAAAGAAGAAGGGTTGGAAGTCGTCCTCATCAACAGCAACCCGGCGACGATCATGACTGACGAAGACATTGCCGACCGCGTCTATGTCGAACCGATTTCCCTCGACTACGTTACGGAAGTCATTGAAAAAGAACGGCCCGACGGCCTCTTGGCTACCCTCGGCGGTCAGGTCGGCCTCAATATGGCCGTTCAGTTGGCCAATGCCGGCGTCCTTGAAAAATATAACGTCCAGCTTCTCGGTACGCGCCTGTCCGCTATCGAAGAAGCGGAAGACCGTGAATTATTTAAAAAGGCCATGAACGATATCAACCAGCCCGTTCCGGAAAGTGATATCTTCGAAGACGTTCCGTCGGCCATTGAATTTGCCGATAAAATCGGCTATCCGATCATTGTCCGTCCGGCCTTTACCCTCGGCGGTACCGGCGGCGGCATCGCCCACGACGAAGACGAACTGTTCATGATTGCCACCCGCGGCATCAAACTCAGCCCGATCAATCAGATCCTCGTCGAACGCTCCGTTGCCGGTTGGAAAGAAATCGAATACGAAGTCATGCGCGATAAGGCCGATAACTGCATCATCGTCTGCAACATGGAAAATGTCGACCCCGTCGGCATCCATACGGGCGACTCTATCGTCGTCGCTCCGAGCCAGACCTTGAACGATTTGCAGTATCAGATGCTGCGCACGGCATCCCTTGATATCATCCGCCGCTTGAAAATCGAAGGCGGCTGCAACGTCCAGTATGCCCTCGACCCGAACAGCAATCAGTACTACGTCATCGAAGTCAATCCCCGTGTCAGCCGTTCGTCGGCCCTGGCTTCGAAAGCGACGGGCTATCCCATCGCCAAAGTTGCCGCTAAAGTCGCAACGGGTCTAACCCTGGATCAGATTACTAACGCCGTTACGGGTAAGACGACGGCCTGCTTCGAACCGACTCTCGACTACTGCGTCGTCAAGTTCCCGCGCTGGCCCTTTGAAAAATTCGCCTTGGCCGATAAATCCTTAGGCACCCAGATGAAGGCAACCGGTGAAGTCATGTCCCTTGACCGCTGCTTTGAAGGGGCCCTGCTCAAAGCCGTCCGCTCCTTGGAAATCGGGGTCAACTACATTTCCATGAAGAAGCTGGAAAGCAAGTCCCTCATCGATATCGTCGAACTCCTGCAGAAGCAGGATGATGAACGGCTCTTTGTCGTCGCTCAGGCCCTGCGCCTCGGTATCAGTGAAGAAAAGATCCACTACATCACCGGTTACGACCTGTGGTTCCTCCACAAGATTAAAAACATCATCGATGTGGAATTCGACCTCCAGCGCAATAACTTGACCATCGACAACGTTCGTTTGGCCAAACGCTACAGCATGCCCGATGCCGTCATCGCCGGATTTACGAAGAAGACGGAAGAAGAAGTCCGTCAGTTCCGCGTCGACCACGGCATTACACCGACGTTTAAGATGGTCGACACCTGCGCCGCTGAATTTGAAGCGGCTACGCCGTACTACTATTCCTGCTATGCGACGGAAGATGAAGTCAAGCCCCTCGGCAAGAAGAGCGTCATCGTCCTCGGCTCCGGCCCGATCCGCATCGGCCAGGGCATTGAATTTGACTACTGCTCCGTCCATTCTGCCTGGGCTCTGCGCAAGGCCGGCATGAACAGCATTATCATCAACAATAACCCGGAAACGGTCAGCACCGACTTCGATACGTCGGACAGCCTGTACTTTGAACCCCTCATGGTCGAAGACGTCATGGCTGTCGTCGAAAAAGAAAAGCCCGTCGGCGTCATCTGCCAGTTCGGCGGCCAGACGGCCATCAACTTGGCAGCGCCCTTGGCTAAGCGCGGCGTCACCGTCCTCGGCACCTCTGTCGACGGCATGGACCGGGCAGAAGACCGGGAACGCTTTGATGAAGTCCTGGCTAAACTCAATATTCCTCGTCCGGACGGCCGCATTGCGACCAGCGATAAAGAAGCCATGAAGGTCGCTTCGGAATTGGAATTCCCCCTCATCGTCCGCCCGTCTTACGTCCTCGGCGGCCGGGCTATGGAAATCGTCTATAATGAAAAGGAATTAGAACGCTATCTCCGCGAAGCCGTCATCGCTTCGCCGGACCATCCGATCCTCATCGACGAATACATGGTAGGCCGTGAAGTCGAAGTCGACGCCGTCGCCGACGGAACTGACGTCTACATTCCGGGCATCATGGAACAGGTAGAACGAGCCGGCGTCCACTCCGGTGACTCCATTGCCGTCTACCCGCCGCAGCACCTCGACGACGATATGATCGCCCAGATCGTCGACTATACGACCCGCATTTCTCTGGAACTCCAGGTTAAAGGCTCGGTCAACATTCAGTTCGTCGTATCGCGGGGCAAATTGTACATCATCGAAGTCAATCCCCGTTCGAGCCGTACCGTCCCCTTCCTCAGCAAGGTAACGCACTTCCCAATCGTTGAAATCGCAACCCGCATCGCCCTTGGTGAAACCTTGAAGGATATGGGCATCCACAGTGGCCTCATGCCGGCGAAGAAACACGTTGCTGCCAAGGCTCCGGTATTCTCCTTCAGCAAGATCGGCCTGGCTGAAATCGCCCTCGGACCTGAAATGAAATCGACAGGCGAAGTCATGGGTATCGGTCATTCTTACTCGGAAGCCTTGTATAAGGCCGTCAACGGCGCCAAGATGAAGATTCCTGCCGGCGGCACGATTTTGGTTACCGTCGCCGACCGCGATAAGGCTGAAGCCCTGCATCTGGCAGAAGGCTTTAAGGAACTCGGCTATCACATCATTGCCACCGAAGGTACCGGATCCTACTTCAACGATCACGGCATGCCCGTCGATATCGTTCGCAAGATCCATGAAGGCGGTCAGAATATCGCGACCATGATCCGCAACGGCAAAATTGATTTGGTCCTCAATACCCTGACCTATGGCAAACATCCGGAACGCGACGGCTTCAACCTCCGCCGCATGGCTGTTGAATTAGCCGTTCCCTGCCTGACCTCTCTGGACACGGCTCGCGAAGTCCTGCGCGTCTTTGCCAATAAAGGTAAGAACGACGGCTATCATCACGTCGCAGCCCTTCAGGATTACGATATGGAATAAACTTTTCACAGACACCGTCTGATGATACAGAAGTCTCTCATGAATATGGGAGACTTCTTTTTTTGCCGGCAGTTTTGATATGGATAAGGCGCTGCCGGAGACGGTTTTATCCGCATGAATTATGCTATAATAAACATAATGACAGAAAGGATGATAATCATGAACGTAAAACACAGCTTATTGACAGCGGCCTTGGGTGCCGCCTTGACCTTCGGCAGTGCTTTTGGCTCTCAAGCCTTTTTTAACAGCCCCTTAGCGGCCAACAGCAATTACCGGCCCATCAACTTCGGCATGGGCTATGAAATGTACGTCGACCTCAGCTCCCTTGAAACGATCAAAGATAATGGACAAGGCTGGATTTTCAAGGTCAACCTCTTCCGTTCGCCGGAAGATTCGGGACGCATCGAAGGAACCTATCCCTTGACCTATAAAATTTTCCGCGGACAGGCCTGGATCTACAATGACTCCACCAATACCTGGCTGGAAATTCCCATGCGGAAGAAACAGCTGAAGCATAAGGACATTGCCGACTTCGTGACGGTCAACCTCTGCTACCGCCAGAAGACGGGCCAGTATTTAAACGATGACTACGGCTATGCTCAGGGAATGGAGCGCTACTACAAGGGGGAGTAGTAACGGAAAAGGCCGTTCACATCCCGGCACCGCTGAAAGCCGGTGACTATATCGGCGTGGCTGCGCCGGCCACGCATGGAGAGGGGCAGGATATTTCAAGGGCGGTTGCCCGTCTGGAGCAGGCCGGCTATCGGGTCAAGGTCATGCCGACGGCGTCCGGTTCCTACGGTTTCTTTTCCGGAACTGATGAAGCGCGGGCTCGGGATATGAATGACTTATTCCATGACGATGACGTAAAGGCCATCGTCTGCCTCAATGGCGGCTACGGCTCGGCTCGTATCCTCGATAAGCTCGATTATGACTATATGGCGTCCCATCCGAAATGGGTCGTCGGATTCAGTGATATTACGGCCCTTCAGATAGCCTTATGGGAAAAGAGCCGCCTTATCACGGCTAACGGTCCTTTGATGGTTACCTTAGGCGGTTCGAATGATTATACAGCGAATCAATTCTTTGACGGATTAAAACGAGAATCATGGCGCGGAGTCTTGGCACTGCCGCCCGGACGAAAACTTACGACCATCACTGAGGGAACGGCCAAAGGTCCTATTGTAGGCGGTAATTTGACGATTCTTGCATCCCTCGTCGGTACACCCTATGCCCTCGACGGCACGGGGTGTATTTTGGTGCTCGAAGATACGGGCGAAAGCTCATACCGCATCGACCGGATGATGAATCAGCTCTGGCAGAGCGGTCTCTTGTCCCGTGTGTCGGCCATTGTATATGGTGATTTTACGGCATCCTCCCACGATGACGGTGACTTTACGACCGATGAAGTGCTGGATTATTATGCTCATCTGGCCCGGGTGCCGGCTGTCAAGGGACTGCCTGTCGGCCATACTGCCGATAAGGCCTTTATCCCTTATGGAATTACGGCCTATCTTGAAGCCAATGGGACGAAAGCCTCATTATCTTTTCAAGAATGAAGGACCGTGACGAAAAGTTATAATAATAATTATGTAAAAACAATGCATATTTTATTGACAAAACATTTTAATTCAACTATAATGAATTAAAATTCAATAAAACATGAAGGTATAAGCTATTTTGAAGTATAGATTGTTTTTTCTGGGAGTGATGCATTGTGAAGACGAAAGTATTTATAGATGGGCATGAAGGGACGACAGGTCTTCGGATTCATGAACGCCTGAGCCAGCGTCAGGATATCGAATTGATTCCCATCGCTGACGAAAAAAGAAAAGACCCCGATGCCATCCGTGCCTGCATGAAAGCCGCCGACATCGCCTTCCTCTGCCTTCCCGATGATGCGGCTGCCGAAGCCGTCAAACTGGCAGAAGGCTGTAAGGTTCGCCTCATCGATACGTCGACCGGGCGGCGGGTCGCCCCGGGGTGGACCTACGGTTTTCCGGAACTCTCTAAGGAACAGGCCAAAGCCATTGCTGCAAGCGATTTCGTCGGCAATCCCGGCTGCCACGCCAGTGGCGCCATCTCTATTTTACAGCCCTTGACGGCGGCAGGTTTGGTACCGGCCGATTATCCGGTGACGGCCTTTTCTCTGACCGGCTACAGCGGCGGCGGCAAGAAGATGATTGGCCAATACGAAGGGGATAAAAGTGATGATCTATTCGCACCGCGCCAATACGGTCTGGGCCAGCAGCACAAACATTTGAAGGAAATCGTTTCCATCTGCCACTTGGCACAGGAACCGGTCTTTACGCCCATCGTCGACGATTATTACAGCGGCATGGAAGTGATGATTCCTTTCTTCAGCCAGCTGTTGACGAAGAAGGTCACGGCCAAAGATGTCTGGGAGATTTTAGCCAAACATTATGAATGCTGCCCCTTCATCCACGTCCTCGACTTTGGGGCCGACAAGGGCGGTTTTATCAGTGCTAATGACATGAGCGGCTACGATGATATGGAAATCGTTGTAACCGGCAACGACCAGCGCATCATGGTCACTTCTTTATTCGATAACCTGGGCAAAGGCGCTTCCGGTGCAGCCATCCAGAATATGAACCTCATGATGGGCATCGACGAGGCCACAGGATTACAGTTAAAACATTAGAAAGGTGGAGTCAGTATGAGTCAGGTTTATGATAACTTTGGCGTACCGCAAGGATTTCAGGCTGCCGGTACGTACAGCGGATTATGCAGCAGCCGTGTAAAATTGGACGTCGCTATGATCGTAAGCCGACGAGACTGCTCCATCGTGACCGATACAGCGCAGGGGATGACGGCTCGTTCCGGAAAAATCCTGGTCCTGCACAATGGGACGGCCCTTCCTGAAGGCATGCGCGGTCTTGAGATTTCAAAAGAAGTCTGTCAAGCTGTCAGTACCTGTGTTGGTGAAGCTCCGGATTCGGTAGCCCTCGTTGCCAATGGAGTCAAGGGGCAGTATTTTCGCCCGTCCCTCTTGATTCACAGCTTGAACAATTTGACGGCTGGCCTCGATACAGATACTCAGCCCTTAGAAGCCGTCCTCGATAACTATGGTGATGTGTCGTCTCAGACCGTGTCTCTTGGGGGAGACTGCGGTTCTTTACAGGGCATCGCTGCCGACGGGACGGATGACAGCGCCGGCTTATGCGTCATCATGACCGATGCTGTTGTCGACGGGACTATGATTGAAAAGGCCTTGATTCAGGTCAAGGCCGATATGGATACGGAACATTTCACCTTCATCGTCATGGCCAATGGGGGAGCCGGCGCACAGCCGGTAGGCCATGATGCTTTGGCAGGGGGAATCGAAGCGTTACTGGTAAAATTAGGCTTTCAACATGCTTTGAAAGCGTGCAGTTAAATAGGGGGAAGACAATAGATGTTTAAAAGAAGTGATCTCGTATCGGAAGATGTAAAAGCTGTGACCAATGCTCAAAAGGCACAGATTTTGATGAATGCCCTGCCATATATCAAGAAATACAGCGGAAAAACAGTCGTCGTCAAGTACGGCGGCAATGCCATGATCAATGAAGATTTGAAACGGTCGGTCATGGGCGATATCGTTTTGTTGAATCTCATCGGCGTCAAAGTGGTTCTCGTTCACGGCGGCGGCCCGCATATCAAGTCGGCCTTGGATCAACTCGGCATTGAATCGAAGTTCATCAACGGTCTTCGGGTGACCGACGAAGCGACCATGAAGGTTGTCCAAATGGTCCTGGCCGGCCAGGTCAATAAGGATTTAGTCAATCTCATCGGATCTATCGGCGGCAAGGCTATCGGCCTCTGCGGCATCGATGACCAGATGATCAAGGTCCGCAAACAGAGCGATGAATTGGGCTATGTCGGGCGCATTACCAACGTCGACGTATCCATCATTCAAGACAACCTCGACAAGGGATACATTCCCGTCATCTCGACGATTGGGACGGATACGGACGGGCAGGCTTACAACATCAATGCCGATACGGCTGCTGCCCAGATTGCCGGGGCCCTCAATGCCGAATGTATGCTGTCCATGACCAATATTGACGGCGTCCTCAAAGACCCGTCTGATCCCGATTCACTGTTGACGGAAATCACCCTCGAACAGTCGCGGCAGTTAGAACAGGACGGCATCATCGCCGGCGGTATGATTCCCAAAGTTCAGTGCTGCACCGACGCTATCAAAGCCGGCGTCAAGCGAGTGTTCATCATCAACGGCACCGTGCCGCACGCCATCCTCATTGAAATGCTGACCGAAGAAGGTCTGGGGACGATGTTCGTCGGCCACTATTCCTTAGGAAAGTAAGGCTGTTGGGGAAAAAGGTTGTCAACCCGGATTCGGGTAAAAAGGAGATAAAAACAATGGCAGAAGATTATAAAGCTCTTGATAAAGAATATATTGTAAACGTCTACAATCGGATCGGTGCCGTCCTCGATCATGGCAAAGGAGCCACCTTATATGATGTAGACGGAAAAAAGTACATCGACCTCAGTGCCGGCATTGCCGTCAATATTTTTGGTGTCTGTGACGATGAATGGATTCAGGCCGTCGAAACACAGCTCCATAAATTGAGTCACATTTCAAACGTCTTCTACACGGAACCGCAGACCGTCCTGGCGGAAAAACTCTGCCAAAAGACGGGCATGAAGAAGGTATTCTTCTCAAACTCCGGTGCCGAAGCTAACGAATGTGCCATTAAGACGGCTCGGAAATATTCTCATGACAAATACGGTGACGGCCGCCATACGATCATCACCTTGAAAAACAGCTTCCACGGCCGTACCTTAGCGACCTTGACGGCCTGCGGCCAGGAATCACTTCATCAGGATTTCGGTCCCTTCGTCGACGGTTTCGTCTATGCCGAAGCCGACAATTTTGACGACGTTAAACACTTGTGCGAAACGAATCAGGTCTGCGCCATCATGATGGAAATGGTTCAAGGCGAAGGCGGCGTCCATCCTCTCGATAAGGACTTTGTCAAAGAGGTCGCAGCCTATGCCAAGGCTCATGACATCTTGATCGTCGTCGATGAAGTCCAGACCGGCAACGGCCGTACGGGCTATCTCTATGCCTATATGGGCTACGGCATTGAACCGGATATCGTCTCGACGGCCAAGGCCATCGGCGGCGGCCTGCCCTTGGGCGTCACCCTCTTTGCCGCTTCGACAGAGAAAACCTTGACCGACCATACCCACGGCTCGACCTTTGGCGGCAACCCGATCTGCACAGCCGGCGCCATTTCCATCATCGACCGCCTGACGCCGGAATTGATGGAAGAAGTACAGAAAAAAGGTCAGTATATCAAAGAAGAACTGGAACCGTGCCAACACGTCGACCACGTCTCCGGCATGGGCCTCATGATCGGCATTGCCCTTAAGGATAAAGCCCTGAGCGACGTCGTCGAAGGCTGCGTCGAAAAAGGCGTCCTGATCCTCACGGCCAATGGGCTGGTCCGTCTCCTGCCGCCCCTCAACATCCCTTGGGATGACTTGAAAGAAGCCGTTGCCATCGTAAAGAAGGTCATCGATAAATAATTACATCCATCGTTTTTGTAAAGCAGTCTCTGACGGGGCTGCTTTTTTGCTGAATATTGGGAAGGCTCGTTGTTGTATAGGGCCGTCGTCTTGCTATTGATCGGTGAATTTCGTACAATATGGCTATACCGGTAATTGGGTAGTTTTTGAAGTCAATAAGGAAGGCCATATATGAAACATTTAAAGATAGCTTACAGTTTTGACGTACAATATTATTTTGTTGACAGCGACCGAGACATCGTACCCATTGAAGAGACGGATTTTACCGATGTGGCCGTAGCCGTCCTGTCGGATCAGGATTTTGATTATATCGATACCATTAATGAAACGGGATTCGGAATCCCCATCATGGTTATCATGCCTGGCGGCGAAAAGCTGCCGGAGCCTTATATCGACAAGGTCGACGTCGTCCTTACGGAAGAAATGGTCAATAAGAGCCGCTGCATCGCCGCTGCTGAACGCTTGGCCGGACGCTATGAACAGACGGTGCTGCCGCCGTTTTTTGCCGACCTCGTCGACTATGTCAGTGAAAAGAATACACCCTTTGACTGCCCGGGCCACCAAGACGGCTTATTTTTCAAAAAGCATCCTGCCGGCCGCTACCTCTACGATTTTTACGGCCCCCATATTTTCCAGTCCGATATTTGTAATGCTGACGTTACCTTAGGCGACCTTCTTATCCATGAAGGGCCGGCCCTGGAAGCCCAGGATTTTGCGGCCGAAGTCTTCCACGCCGATAAGACCTATTTCGTCCTAAACGGCTCGTCGTCGGCCAATAAGGTCGTCGCCAACGCCTTATTGGCACCGGGTGACTTAGTCCTTTACGATCGCAATAACCACAAGTCCGTTGCCATCGGGGCCCTCATTCAGGCCGGTGCCGAGCCGGTCTATTTGGAGACTGCCAGAAACCCTTATGGCTTCATCGGCGGCATCGATGACCACTGCTTTGATGAAGGATATCTGCGCCAGCTGGCAGCCGAACGGAACCCCGAAAAGGCAAAATCCAAACGGCCCTTCCGCTTGGCCGTCATCCAACTCGATACCTATGACGGCACGCTGTACAACGCCCGGTACGTCGTCGACCGCATCGGCCACCTCTGTGATTATATCCTCTTTGATTCGGCTTGGGCCGGCTATGAACAGTTCATTCCCATGCTCAAGGACTGCTCGCCCCTCCTCCTCGACTTGCATGACGACGATCCGGGCATCCTCGTCGTCCAGTCGGTACATAAACAGCAGGCCGGTTTTTCTCAGGCTTCGCAAATCCATAAAAAGGATAATCACATCCACAACCAGGCTCGGTACTGTAACCATAAGGTCTTTAACAATTCCTTTATGGCCAATGCCTCGACGAGTCCTTTTTATCCCATGTTTGCTACCATTGCCGTCAACGCCAAAATCCACGCCGGTGCCGCCGGCCGAAAGATGTGGCTGGACTGCGTGAAACTGGGCATCGATGCCCGAAAAGATATCCTGCGCCGCTGCCATTATATCCGGCCCTTCGTCGCACCTGCCGTTCACGGAAAGCCCTGGCAGGAGGGGGATACGGATGAGATGACACATGACTTGGCGTACTTTACCTTTGAGCCCGGAGCCACGTGGCATGCCTTTGAAGGCTATGGACCGGGGCAGTACCTGGTCGACCCGTGCAAGCTCTTACTTACGACACCCGGGATCGATGCTGAATCGGGAGAATATGAAGATTTCGGAATCCATGCCAATATTCTGGCGACGTACCTTCGGGGAAATGGCGTCATCCCGGAAAAATGCGACTTGAACTCGATCTTGTTCCTTTTGACACCGGCAGAAAATAAGAACAAGATGCGCCTCCTCGTATCCCAATTGGTCCGCTTCGAACGCTTCGTCGACCACGACGTCCCCATGCAGGAAGTCCTCCTCGGCGTCTACAATTCCCATCCTGAACGCTATGCCGGCTATACGATACGACGCCTTTGCCAGGAAATGCACGATTTTTATAAATCCCATCATGTAAAAGATTTACAGAAAAAATTGTTCCGTCGGGAATACTTCCCGGAATACGTCATGAGTCCCCAAGAAGCTCATCATGCCTTCGTCCGCGGGCAGGGCGAATTGGTATCCCTCGACAACATCGAAGGCCGCATCGCCCTTGAAGGGGCCCTTCCGTATCCGCCGGGCGTCCTCTGTGTCGTCCCGGGTGAACGCTGGTCAAAGACGGCTGTTCAGTATTTCAAGGCCCTCGAAGAAGGTTTGAACGAACTGCCCGGGTTTGCCTCGGAAATTCAAGGCGTCTATTTGGAAAAAGAAGATGACGGCTGCATCCACGCCTATGGTTACGTCCTAAAAGAATAAGCTTGTACATGAAAAAACACGATTTCTTCCTTTAGCAGGAGAAATCGTGTTTTTGATTGATTATCTTACAAGAGGTTTTTGACGGCATCGGAGATCCGTTTGGCGATGTCCGGATTGTTCATGGTATAGACGTGGATACCGTCGACGCCGTTGGCCAGAAGGTCGGCGATTTGGTCGATGGCATAGGTGATGCCGATATCGTACATGGCGTCTGGTTTATCGCCGTATTTGGCAATGGCACGCTGGAATTTGATGGGCAGGGTGGCGCCGCACATGGCAATCATGTTTTCGATTTGGCGCTTATTGGTGACGGGCATGATGCCGGCTTCGATGGGAACCTTGATGCCGGCGATTTCACAGCGTTCTAGGAAGCGGTAAAATACGGCATTGTCAAAAAACATCTGAGAAATCAGTTCGCTGGCCCCGGCATCGACCTTGGTCTTTAAGTTGCGGATGTCGGCGGCGACGGTCTTGGCCTCAGCATGGCCTTCGGGATAGCAGGCACCGATGATGTTGAACTCCGGAGCCTTTTCTTTAATAAAGGCGATGAGGTCGCTGGCGTGTTCGAAGCGGTGCGTTCGTTCTCTTCCCGGCGTTTCGTCGCCGCGAAGGGCCAGGATGTTTTCGATGCCTCGAGCCTTCAGCTCCTGCAATGTTTTAAGTGCATCTTCTTCGGTCAGATAGATGCAGGGCATGTGGGCTACTGTTTCACAGCCCAGGTTTTTTATATATGTTGCGACTTCCGTCGTGCGGTTGCCGCCGTTGCCGCCGGCTCCACAGGTCACGCTGATGAAGTCCGGATGGATCTTGCTCAGTTCATCGAGCGTCGGGTAGACGGTTTCGATGGGCGTATCTCGCTTTGGCGGGAAAACTTCGAATGAAAAGACCGTCTTTTTTGCAAAAAGCTCATGAGTATGCATACATTAATTTCCCCCTCAGATCATAAGAAGATAAAGGGCTGCCCCATAGAGGCAGCCTCTTTTCTATATCTTTATTATATTGAAGATTTTGTTGCCTGTCTATTAGAAACTCGGTAAGATAGCGCCTTGGTACTTGTCTTCGATGAATTTCTTGACTTCCGGAGACTGGAGGGCTTTGACGAGCTTCTGGATTTCCGGACGGTTTTCGTCGCCGTCACGGACGACGAGGACGTTAGCGTAAGGCGAATCCTTCGGTTCCAGGAAGAGGGCGTCCTTCAAAGGATTGAGGCCGGCTTCCATAGCGAAGTTGGTGTTGATGAGGGCGATGTCGACGTCGTCGATGGAGCGGGGAATCTGAGCAGCTTCGAGTTCGACGAACTGGAGGTTTTTATCGTTCTTTACGACATCCTGGACGGTGGAGGTGATGTTGCCGCCGTCTTTAAGGGTGATGAGACCGGCGCTCTGAAGGATGAGGAGGGCGCGGCCGCCGTTGGTCGGGTCGTTAGGGATGGCGACTTTTGCACCGTTAGCGAGATCTTTCAGATCTTTAATTTTGCGGGAGTAAATGCCCATGGGTTCGACATGGATCTTGGCGATGGCTTTTAATTTGGTACCGTGTTCGCTGTTGAATTTATCGAGGTACGGCGTGTGCTGGAAGAAGTTGGCATCCAGTTCCTTATCATTCAAAGCCAGGTTCGGTTTGACGTAGTCCGTGAATTCGACGACCTTGAGGTCGACCCCTTCTTTGGCCAAGAGCGGTTTGATTTCGTTGAGGATTTCCGCGTGGGGAACGGGGGTTGCGCCGACGGTGACGGTGACATTCTTGTCGGACGAAGCCGTCGTCTGGGAATCACTGCCGCAGCCGGCGGCTAAGAATGCAACGGCCATCAGGGCCGCAGCGGCGAGAACGGAAAGTTTTTTGAAGTTTTTCATGAGTTATACCTCCTGTTAATAGAATAGTCAGACCTTTTTGCTTCGCCATTATCCATGAAAAAAGCCTCTTCCCGAAAGAGAAAGAGGCTTGGTCTTGGTTCTTTATCTCTCGGAATAGTTTCCGCAGGAATTAGCACCGTGTTATCGGTTGCCGGGCTTCATAGGGCCAGTCCCTCCGCCGCTCTGGATAAATGTCGTTTCAATTGTCTTGTGTAATAGTTTACCATGAATGGGCAATTTGTCAATATGAAAATACTCGATAATCAGTGTCAATTTGAAATGATACGGTGCGAAAAAATTATATTTTAAACGAGGAACCTGTTTTGAGGTTCTTCTATCTTGACAAGAGTCCACTGCCATTATATAATCTAAAGCAAATCATAAATGTTGTCGATGAACGAAACGAGTATATCCGATTGTGGCAGCTACAGCGAGCCGATGGCAGTGGAAGTTCGGCGCAGACCGGCGGATAGAATGGATTCGGGAGATGCGGCCTGAACGGTGACCAGTAGGGTGCGACGGTGTATTTCCACCGCTATCAAAGAAACGTGTATCGCCGTGAGGCCGTACATGTAGAGCTGGACTTACTGAGTCAATTTGGGTGGTACCGCGGAAGAATCTGAACCTTTCGTCCCTTTATAGGGATGGAAAGGTTTTTTTATTGTCTTCAAAGAGAAGGGGAGAGAAAGATGCTGGAAATGAAGGATGTCAGTTTCAATTACGGTAGCGGTGTTCCCGTATTGGAAGGTGTAAATGTGCAAATCAGTGAAGGTGAGTTCATCGGCCTCGGCGGCCGCAACGGCTGCGGGAAAACGACGGTGACCCGCCTGCTCATGGGTCTTGAAAAGCCCGTTTCCGGTGAAATCGTATATAACGGCAAGGTCATAAACGGTGACGATGCTTCCGTTCGCAGCCATTTTATCGGTTATGTATTCCAGCGGCCGGAACGACAGATGTTTCGGCCGACGGTTCGGGAAGAAGTGGCCTATGGACCAAAGCAGCTGGGCATGAGTGAGTCCGAAATCCAAGAAGCTGTTGAGGAAGCCTTGAAGGCGACGCAGCTGACGGAGCTTGCCGAATCGTATCCGCCCAACCTCAATCGCGGTGAAAAACAGCGGGTTGCCATCGCCTCGGCCATTGCCATGCATACTCAGTATCTCATCCTCGATGAACCGACGAGCGGTCAGGACAGCGAAGATAAGGAGCAGCTCATGGAACTTTTGAGCGAACTTCATCAAAAGGGCATGACCATCCTCATCATCAGTCATGATATGGATATTTTTGCAGAATACTGTCAACGGGTCATCGTCATCGGCAATCATACCAAGGCCTTTGACGGGACGCCGGAAGAACTGTTTACGAAACGCCCTGACCTGTATGACTTGGGCCTGAGCCGGCCCGACGCCGTCGCCTTGTCTATGGCGGCACCGGATTTTCCTTATTGTAAATCGATGAAAGAGTTTACGGCAGCCATGCTGGAAAGAATAGGAGGTACGAAATGATGATGAAAAAATTTGTTCCCGTTACGAAATTAATCGGTACCTTTGCCTTTTCTTTTTGGGCTCTGGTCATGCATACGCCCCTTCCTTTAGTCGGTTTGGTCGTCCTTGAACTCATTCTATTAGGCATGTGCGGCAGCTTATCCCGCAATGTCAAGGCCGTATTCAGCCTGATCATTTTCGCCGTCTTCTTGGCGGTCGTACAGCTCCTAGGCGGCGGATCGATGGAATCGGCTTACGTCACGGGCCTTCGCATGCTGGCCATGACCATCGTTTTCATCATCTTGCTGACGACGACGCGCCTCCAGGATTTGACGGCAGCCTTGGTCAAGCAGATTAAGATCCCTTATGAATACGCCTTCATGTTTACGGCGGCCCTGCGCTTCGTGCCGGACTTCATCGCCGAAAGTCAGGCCGTTCAGGAAGCCCAGGCCTGCCGGGGCCTTTCGACGAAGGGCAATGTTTTTAAGAAAGTCATCAACTACATGAGTGTCGTCCAGCCGCTCATGCTGAAGTCCCTGGGCCGGTCGGAAACGATGGCTCTCAGCTTGGAACTGCGCGGCTTTGGCAGTCATGAACACAGTTTTATGAGCAACGTTCAGCCCAAAGGACGCGATTACATCGTTATTTTTGTCATGTTGGCCTTGAGCTGCGGTATCGTTTACTTGCGGATGCAGGGTATGGTATAGGAGGGGAACTCGATGAAACAAGTAGCAGATATTTCTAAATTAGAATTTCATCACCGTCAGGGCGGTCAGTTCCGTTGGATTACCATTACGACGCTGATGCTGGCTATCGGTACGATCTTGCACCTCGTATCGCCAAGCGTCGGCGGCGTTACGCCGAACTGGACGATTGCTACCTACTGCGTCGCCATTTGTTTGACCAAGCCCAGTTATAAACAGGCTCTCGGCATCGGTCTTGTCGCTGCCTTGGTAAATGTTCTGACGTCGAAATCGGGCTTTCCCTATGGCAACCTTATCAGTGAACCCGTCGGGGCCCTTACCTGTGCCTTTATCGTCAAGAACCTGGCCTTCATCAAAGTGAAAGGCCATTCCTGCTTGCCTGTCCTGACCGGCTTTGCCGCTACCTGCATGAGCGGCGGTGCCTTCGTCACTATTTTAAAATTCGTCATGGATCTTCCGAACGTCGTCTATTTTACAGCCATGCTGCCCTTAGTCGTCGTCATCGGTGCCTTGAATGCCATCGTCACGCCGATTATGTATTTTCCGGCCCTGCGCCTCTTCGTATCGCGAGGCATCCTCGATTCTCTCGAAGAACAGGAAGTGGCTTCCGATCACAGCATGTATGACTTGAAGCCCGCTCAAGAAGGCCTCATTTCTATGGAACACCTTTCTTATATCTATAATAAACAGAAGACGCCGGTCCTCGATGATGTCAATCTGACGGTCCGTGAAGGCGACTTCCTGGTCATTACCGGCGAAAGCGGCAGCGGCAAGAGCTCGCTGTGCATGGCCATGACCGGCGCCATTCCTCATTATTTCGGCGGTGTCATGAAGGGCATGGTCTATGTCAACGGACAGGCGACGACGCAGACGACGATTTCAAAACTCGCGACCCGCGTTGGAGCCATGCTCGATGATTACGACAGCCAGTTGGTCGCCATGACCGTTGAAGAAGAAATCGCCTTCAGCCTGGAAAACCAGGGCGTTGCTCCGGATAAAATCGATCAGGCCGTCACGGAAGCACTGGAAAAAGTCCACATGCTGCCTTATCGCCAGCGTCCCCTGACCAAGCTGTCCGGCGGCCAGCGTCAGCGTCTGGTCATTGCCGACGTCTTGGCGACTAACCCCGACATCCTGGTCTTTGATGAACCGACGTCGGCCTTGGACCCGGAAGGGACCCACGAGTTCTATGAATTGATTCACGATTTGAATGTAACCTACGGCCATACGATTGTCGTCGTCGAACATACGCTGGAAGCGGCTCTGCCTTACGCTAACCGACTGGTTCTCATCGACCACGGCCACATCCTCAGCGATGCTGACGTCGAAACGACGCTGCGCTATATGTACGACCACAATATTTATGCCAGTGCTATCCCCAAGATGTTCACCTGCCAGATGGACCTTGAAAAAGCCGGCTGCCGCTTCGATGCGCCGTGGCTTTCGGCAGAAACGGCCGTAGCAGCCGTTCAAAAGGGGATCCGGTCATGAAAATCCTCTGTTTAGGCGATAGTTTGACCTATGGGTACGATGTGCTTCCGGGAGAGCGGTGGACGACCTTAGTGGCTGCAGACGGCAGGATTCAGATCGATAACCGGGGACAATGCGGCGACACGACGGCCGGCATGGTCTTTCGCCTGCACCAGATCGACATCGTCGGCTACGATGCCTTCTTCATCATGGGAGGGTCCAACGATATCCTCCTCGATAAGGACTTTTCCTCCGTCTGCCGCAATATAGAAAGTATGGTTTCGCTGTTAAAATCCCAGGAGGAACCGGTGTATATCGGCATTCCTCCTTTGACGAAGCCGGAAAGTGCCTACTATGGCTGGCAGGATGCCGGCGATGTGAATCGGCACAATGAGATACTCCGCCGCTACCGTCAGTGGCTTTTGGATTATAGTGCCAATACGGGCTGCGCGGCTATCGACTTTTATCAGGCTTTGCAGGATGGCGAAGGAACATCCGGGACAAATCTCTATGCTGACGGCGTTCATCCCAATGCCGAAGGATACGCTGTATTTGCCCAAGAAGCGCTGAGGGTATTTCTGGCAAAGGCTTAAAATCTCAGTCTCTTTTGTAATTTCATTCTTCAGTCATAAAAAAATCCCACGGCCTTTC
>NZ_HF954558.1:0-33472 GCF_000455225.1 Megasphaera massiliensis | reverse complement strand
AGCTTAATGGGTTACGCTAGGCTGGGTGCCGGTGTAACCTGTCGTATTTGTTCGTGTATCGAGGTGTACATCTTCTTTTACCGTGCCGTTTACCTTATATTTCAAGGTCAGGACTAAGAGTCCGGCGCTGAACATGAAGATGGCCATTAAGTAGTAGCCCATGGCGAAGCTTCCGGTTTGAGCCTGGACCCAAGCCATCATATTGGGGCCGAACATGCCGCCCAGGTTGCCGCAGGAATTGATGAGGGCGATGGAGCCGGCAGCGGCCGGACCGGAGAGGAAGGTCGTCGGAATGGTCCACCAGACGCCCATGGAAGCGTGGATGCCGATAGCGGAAAGGCAGATGAGAAACAGGGCGACGCCCATGTTGTGCGCAAAGGGCGACAGGCCGAGACCGACGGCGCCGACGGTGAGAGCTGCGAAGACGTGCCATACCTTATCGCCGGTAACGGTTGCCGTATGGCCGATGATCAACTGGACGACGAGGGCCGCTGCCATGGGAATGGCGATGGCACCGCCGATGAGGGATGTCGACCAGCCGGAGAGGTTTTTCAGGACTGTTGGCATCCAGAAGTAGAAGCCCCAGAAACCGACGACCCAAAGGAAGTAGATGAAGCAGAGTTTTAAGACTTTAGCATCGGTAAAGGCTTGGAGGACGGTATACTTTTTCACGTGCTGCATGGCTCTCTGTTCTTGTTCATACATGGTCGTCAGGTATTCTTTTTCAGCGTCTGTCAGCCAATGGACTTGGTCCGGACGGTCCTTGACGGCCAGTAAGAAATAGAAGGCAAAGATGAGGGCCGGAATCGATTCAAGGATGAACAGTTCCTGCCAGCCTAAGAGACCGAAGAAAGAGTGTTCCAAAAGGACGCCGGCGATGGGGGCGCCGACGATGGTCGAAAGAAGCAGGGAGGTCAGCATGAGAGACGTTGCCCGGGACCGTTCAGCGGCTGTGAACCAGCGGGGGAATAAGAGCGAATAAATGACCGGATACAGACTGGCTTCCGAGGCACCTAAGAGGAAGCGGCAGAGGTAGAATTGCCACTGCGTCGTAACGAAGGCCATACAAAGGCTGACGGCACCCCAAGTAAACATGATGCGGGCAATCCATTTCGACGCCGAGAATTTAGCGGCAAAGAGGGAACCGGGGATTTCCAGCAGCAGGTAACCGGCGAAGAAAATGCCGGCGCCAAAACCGTATACTTCAGGGGACAGCCAGCTCAATGTCTGGGTCATGGTCAGCTTGGCATAGGAAATGTTGACGCGGTCGATGCAGGCAATAATCGAAACGAGAAAGACCGGTAAAATAATGCGCAGATCTCTCCGCCGTTTAAGACTGTCGAAATTGATGTTTTCCATGATGCATTCCTCCTAATGATAAGTTAGATTGTCATAAGATAAACATGAAATAAAAAAACTCCCGCCCCACTAAAGGGACGGAAGTTTTATCCGCGGTACCACCCGATATTCCTTGCCAAAAGACGCAAGGCTCTTTGTAACGTACTATCATACGCATTTCCTGTAACGTGGATCAGACGGTGCAGTTTACTCATTTCAACTGCAATCCTCAGAGATGATTTTCCATGCTTCCTCCGGCTGCCGGCTTTCACCATACCCGGCTCGCTGTGTACTTTTGCAAAGCTGTACTCTTTCTCGTCATCGAATGTCAATATATCGTGTTTAAGTTATGCACCTTATCATAGACCTGCGTAAAAGGTTTGTCAAGGATGAAAACGAAAAAAATAAGGGTATAGGCATTTTTTCAATAAAAAAGGACTACCGAGTGACGATAGTCCTTTGAATTTGGTGGAGATGAGGAGAGTCGAACTCCTGTCCGTAAATGCTGCCCCATGAACTTCTCCGAGCGCAGACCTTGTTAGTATCTTGAACCGTTTTCGTACAAGGACAAACTAGACGATTCCAGCCTGTGAGTTTCCCGACACGGCTGCCAGGCAAAACCATGTGGTATCCCGCTAAGTGACGTCTGCAAACTGCCCGCAGGATTAGCAGCAAGAGACGTTAGCCGCCCTTAGGCAGCTAAAGCAAAATTGTTTTCTTTTGCGTTTAATTTAAAAGGTTCACCGATTTACGGGCAGATGAAACCCCGGCTCGCTATTCATGATACAACCATCCACGTCGAAACCTTTACATCCCCATGGATGGAGAACCCCCATAGAGATTCAAATTAAGTATAACATATATTTTACAAATTGCCAACTGGTCTTCAACGGGTCTTATGATATAATAGTAGCGACGATGGGGCATCTCCCTTTTTCTGATAGTGCCTCTCATCGAACAGACTCGCAGCAGAGTCGTAAGAAGGTGTCACGTACATGTTGTATCTTATTAAATGGATTTACGCTTGGATTTTGCCCATAGGCAGTATCGTATTGGCCTTTATGATTTTGACGGCCTGGCTCTTTCGAAAGAAGGCGAGCGGCCGGTGGGCCATGCTGGTCATTACGGCCGTCTTCTATCTGTTGTCGACGGAGCCTGTTTCAGACATCCTCATCCAACCTTTGGAAATGGCCTATGAACAACCGTCCCTGGAAGCTCTCGACGGCGACGTCATCATCGTACTCGGCGGCGGCTCCCGTGCCGGTGTCCCTGATGTCGACGGCACCGGTCAAGTCGGAAGTGCGGCGGCCAATCGATTCTTGACAGCCCTTCGCTTGGAAAAAGCAAAGAATCTGCCTATCCTGTTATCCGGTGGAACCGTCCTCGAAGGTGAGGCCAATGAATCGCAGATTGAAAAGCGGATGCTCCTGTCCCTTGGCGTTCCCGAACCACGAATTTTTATGGACGATAAAAGTCGAAATACGGCGGAGAACGCCGCTTTCTCTAAAGAAATTTGCCGTCAGCAGGGTTGGAAGAAGCCCATCGTCGTGACCAGCGCCTTCCATATGCCGCGGGCAGCTCGGTTCTTCAGCCGTGAAGGAATGGACTTCATTCCCTATCCGTCTGACTACCGCAGCAATATGAATCCGATTTGGTCGCCCTATACTGTCGTGCCGCAATCGGCCTATCTCCTCAATTCCTGTCTGGCCATCAAGGAATACGTCGGCATCGCTGCTGCATCTTTGGGAATGCAATAAATTGGGACGTAAAGCGTCCATGGTATTGCAAAATTCGGCCCGATGTGGCATACTTACATTGTAAGTAGCAAGGCCTTTAAGTTCTTAGAATTATATACAAAAGTTATTTTCGTTTTTAAAAGGAGTGTATCGACAATGATTAAAGTTGGTATTAATGGTTTCGGTCGTATTGGTCGTTTTGTTTTCCGCGCAGCTCAGACTCGCGATGATATTGAAATCGTAGGCATCAACGACCTCGGCCCGGTTGAATACCTGGCATACATGCTCAAATACGACACCATGCATGGTCGCTTCGATGGCACGATTGAAGTTGACGCCAAAAATAGCCAGCTCATCGTCAACGGCAAAAAAATCCGCGTAACGGCTGAAATGGATCCGGCTAACCTCAAATGGGACGAAGTCGGCGCTGAATATGTCGTTGAATCGACTGGTCGTTTCCTCACGATGGACCTCGCTGAAAAACACTTGGCAGCAGGTGCTAAATATGTTGTTCTCTCCGCTCCTTCCAAACAGGGTGAAGACGGCCGTCAGGCAGACATGTTCGTTTGCGGCGTTAACACCGACACATACAAAGGCCAGACCATCGTCTCCAACGCATCTTGCACGACGAACTGCCTGGCTCCGATCGCTAAAGTCCTCAACGATGCTTTCGGCATCAAAGACGGCCTCATGACGACCGTTCACTCCACGACGGCTACTCAGAAAACCGTTGACGGTCCTTCCATGAAAGACTGGCGCGGTGGCCGTGCAGCTGCCGGCAACATCATTCCGTCCAGCACGGGTGCTGCTAAAGCTGTAGGCAAAGTCATTCCTGAATTGAATGGCAAATTGACCGGTATGTCCATGCGTGTTCCGACCCTCGACGTTTCTGTCGTCGACCTCACGGTTAACCTCGCAAAACCGGCTACGTACGATGAAATCTGCGCAGCTATGAAAAAAGCTTCCGAAGGCGAATTGAAAGGCATCCTCGGCTACACTGAAGAAGACGTCGTTTCTTCCGACTTCCTCGGTTGCCCGCTTACCTCTATCTTCGATGCTAAAGCAGGTATCGCCCTTACGGATACTTTCGTTAAAGTTGTTTCCTGGTACGACAATGAAATCGGTTACTCCAACAAGGTCCTCAACCTCATTGCCGTAATGAACGATTACAACAGCAAACACTAATTTGTAGCGACGCATTTCCCAACGGGTAAACAGCCTCCCGTTACAAATCAGATTGAAACATCGAAAAGCGCTGAAAGGGGCTGTCGCTGCGGCGACAGCCCTTTTTGTTTTTCTTTACTACAAAAAGGAGTAAAACACTACAATGGCAAATAAAAAACCAGTAATGTTAATCATCATGGATGGTTTTGGCTGCAGCGATATCCAAAAAGATAATGCCGTAGCCCAGGCGAACCTCAAGGTTTTGCCGAAACTTTGGGAAGAATATCCCCATTCCTTCCTCGGTGCTTCTGGTGAAGATGTCGGCTTGCCGGACGGCCAGATCGGCAACTCCGAAGTCGGCCACCTCAATATCGGTGCCGGCCGCATCGTATACCAAGCTTTAACCAAAATCACGAAAGACATCAAAGAAGGTCCCTTCTTTGAAAAACCGGCCTTGGTCGGTGCCATGGAAAACGCCAAGAAAAACGATTCAGCCCTCCATTTATTGGGCCTCGTCTCTCCCGGCGGCGTTCACAGCAGTGAACAGCACCTCTTCGGCCTCCTTGAAATGGCCAAACGCTTCGGCTTGAAAAAAGTCTATGTCCATGCCTTCCTCGACGGCCGCGACGTACTGCCCCGCAGTGCCGGTGAATTCTTGAAGGAACTGGAAGATAAATGCGCCGAACTCGGCGTCGGCGAAATCGCCACCATCAGCGGTCGTTATTACGCCATGGACCGCGATAAACGCTGGGAACGCGTTGAAAAAGCTTACGATGCCGTAGCCTTGGCAGAAGGACCGCAGGAACCAGATGCAGCCACGTGCTTGAAACATTCTTATGAAGCCGACGTTTCCGATGAATTCGTCGTCCCGACGGTCATCCGTAAACATCCCGTTGAAGATGGGGACAGCGTCGTCTTCTTCAATTTCCGCCCTGACCGGGCTCGTCAGCTGACGACGGCTTTCGTCGTTCCTGACTTTGCTGAATTCCCGCGTCCGAAAAAATTGGACGTCTACTTTGCGACCATGACCCGCTACGAAGATGATCTTCCGGCCCATGTCGTCTACGACAAAGAACGGATTCCCCATACCTTGGGTGAAGTCCTGGCCAAAGCCGGCAAGACCCAGCTTCGCATTGCAGAAACGGAAAAATACGCTCACGTCACGTATTTCTTTAACGGCGGCGAAGAAGAACCGAACAAGGGCGAAGACCGTATCTTGGTACCGTCCCCGAAGGTTGCAACCTATGACCTGCAGCCGGAAATGAATGCTCCTATCGTTACGGAAAAAGTCATCGAACAGATCAAGGCCGATAAATACGATATGATCATGCTCAACTTCGCTAACGCCGACATGGTCGGCCATACGGGTGTTTTTGAAGCGGCTGTCAAAGCCGTTGAAACGGTGGATACCTGCGTCGGCAAAATCGTCGAAGCCCTCCATGCTGTCGATGGACAGCTGCTCATCATTGCGGACCACGGCAATGCTGAAAAAATGGCTGATCCCGAAACGGGCAGCCCTTATACGGCTCATACGACCAATCATGTACCGTGCATCTTGGTCAGTGAAGAACACAAAAATGTTCATCTCCACGACGGCATCTTAGCCGATGTCGCTCCGACGATGCTGACCTTGGCCGGAATGGATATTCCCAGTGAAATGACAGGCAAAAGCCTGATCGATCAGTGATGATCTCCGTCGTTCTGCCGCATTTCGAAGGGAGAGAGTAAGATGGAACAAGATACGCTGAGTATCTTTCAAAAAATAGCTCCCGATGTTATGGGGACCATTAAGGAACGATATTTACTGTTACGGCATATTGCCGATGCCGAACCGGTAGGACGCCGGACCTTAGCCGGCCTTTCCGGGCTTTCTGAACGCGTCGTCCGGTCTCACGTCGACGTTCTGCGCCGCAGCGGCATCGTCCGCTTTACGACCTTGGGCATTGCCATGGAACCGGAAGGAAAGCGGCTCATGCCGGATCTCTTGGAATGCTTTCTGCGTCTCAATAACCTCGACGATATCCAGCGTCAAATCCGGCAGAAGCTGGGTCTGAAGAATGTCTACATCGTTCCCGGTGACAGCGACAGTGATAAGACGGCGAAGGAAGAATTAGGGCGCCGCGGTGCCCTGCTCTTAAACGATCTTTTTGGCAGCGTCGACACCGTCGCCATCAGCGGCGGATCGACCATGGCTGAAGTGGCCCGGATGCTGCCGGAATGCCTGGCAAATGTCACCATTTTGCCGGCTCGGGGCAGCATGGGGAACCACGTCGAAGTACAGGCCAACTATATTGCTGCCAATGTCGCTGCCAAGACACACAGTTCATACCGTATGATTCATATTCCCGAAGGACTCAGTGATTCTGCCTTGCAGATGATGCTGAAGGCCGACCGCCAGACCCAGGAAAACGTCGCCATGACGGCCCGGGCGCAGGTCGTCATCTTCGGCATTGGCCGCGCCGACCGCATGGCCCGAAAAAGGGGAATGACGACACTCCAGCGCGATGCCCTGCACAGCCTCGGTGCCTGTGGGGAATCGCTGGGCTGCTACTGCGGCCTCGACGGCAAGATTTTGTACGGGACGAATAATATCGGCATTTCCCTGCGAGAAATTAAATATCACCCTCACGTCATCGCCGTAGCCGGCGGTGCTAGCAAAGCTGAAGCCATTGTCGGCGTCATGCGGGCCTGCCATACGGGAACGCTGGTCACCGATGAAGGGGCGGCTGAAAAAATCATACAACTGCTTTAATTAGAGGAGGAACCTATTCATGAAAAAAACAATCACCGACGTCAATGTCGAAAACAAACGCGTTTTTGTCCGTGCAGACTTTAACGTACCTCTTGACGAAAACTGCAACATCACTGACGATACGCGTATCCAGAAGACGCTGCCGACGATTAAATACTTGCTCGAACATAATGCGGCTGTCATCTTGTCCAGCCACCTCGGCCGTCCGAAGGGACAGGTTGTCGAAAAATATTCCTTGAAACCGGTCGCCAAACGCCTGTCTGAACTCCTCGGCGTCGACGTCAAATTCGCTCCCGACTGCGTCGGTGCTGAAACGAAAGCCATGGCCGATGCTCTCAAACCGGGCGAAGTTCTCCTCTTGGAAAACCTCCGCTTCCACAAGGAAGAAGAAAAGAACGGCGAAGACTTCGCTCGTCAGCTCGCTTCCTTGGCTGAAGTCGGCATCAACGATGCTTTCGGCTGCTGCCATCGCGCTCACGCTTCCGTAGCCGGCATCACTCAGTTCCTGCCCATGGCTTCGGGCTTCCTCCTCGAAAAAGAAATCCGCTTTATCGGCGGGGCTGTCGATAACCCGGCTCATCCTTTCGCAGCCATCATCGGCGGTGCTAAGGTATCCGATAAGATCGAAGTTATTTCCAACCTCCTGCCGAAAGTCGATCTCATGATCATTGGCGGCGGCATGGCCAACACCTTCTTGGCTGCTCAGGGCTATGGCATCGGCAAATCCCTCGTCGAAGCCGATAAAATCGACTTGGCGAAAGAACTCATCGCTCAGGCTAAAGAACAGGGGACGAAACTGCTCCTGCCGGTCGACGTCATGGTCGCAGCTGAATTCAAAAACGATGCCGATCACAAAGTCGTTGCTGTCGATGCCGTTCCGGCCGATTGGATGATCCTCGACGTCGGCACCAAGACCCAGGAACTCTTTGCCAAAGAATTGGCTTCCATGAAACTCATCGTTTGGAATGGTCCCATGGGTGTATTTGAAATGGAAAACTACGCCAAAGGTACGGAAGCCGTTGCTAAAGCAGTTGCTGATTCCGATGCCGTTTCCATCGTCGGCGGCGGTGACTCCGTTTCGGCAGTCAACAAAACCGGTCTGGCTGACAAAATCAGCCACATCTCGACGGGCGGCGGTGCTTCCCTCGAATACCTCGAAGGCAAACAGCTCCCGGGCGTCGTTGCTTTAAGCGATAAATAAGTCGTTTCATACTATTTCATATACATACGCCGGATGCCCGGAATTCCCGCTGTCATGACGGACTGCTCCGAAGAGATCGGGACCGGGCAGATCTGGCCAAGGAGGAAAATTTATTATGCGTAAAACTATTATTGCCGGTAACTGGAAAATGAATCATTTAGGCGCTGACGCCAAGGCTACGATTCAGGGCCTCGTTGAAAAAATGCCCAAAGACGTAAAAGCTGAAGTCGTCATTGCCCCTGTTTTCCCGTACCTTTCGACGGCTGTTGAAATGACTAAGGGCACGGCCATCCATGTCGCTGCTCAGAACATGCACTGGGAAGAAAAGGGCGCCTTCACGGGCGAAGTTTC
The DNA here is from genome assembly GCF_000455225.1 of Megasphaera massiliensis. GTDB lineage: Bacteria > Bacillota > Negativicutes > Veillonellales > Megasphaeraceae > Megasphaera > Megasphaera massiliensis. Next base: position 24,930 of record NZ_HF954558.1, on the reverse strand, counting down.
TCCGGCCATGCTTGTCGATATCGGCGTAACACACGTCATCCTCGGCCATTCGGAACGCCGGACCTACTTCAATGAAACCGATGAAACGGTCAACAAGAAGACGAAAGCAGCCCTCGCTCACAACTTGACACCGATCGTTTGCTGCGGCGAAACGCTGGAACAGCGCGAAGAAGGCATCATGCAGTCTTGGATCGAAGGCCAGATTGAAAATGCCCTCAAAGGCATTTCTGAAGCCGACATCAAGAAAGTCGTCATCGCTTATGAACCGATCTGGGCTATCGGCACGGGTAAGACGGCCAGCGCTGCTCAGGCTGAAGAAGTCTGCGCCATTATCCGCAAAAAATTAGCTGCTCTCTACAGCGCAGCTGCAGCTGAAGACGTATCCGTCCTCTACGGCGGCAGCGTCAAAGGCGGCAACGTCGCTGAACTCACCGGTTCTGCCGACATTGACGGCGGCCTCGTTGGCGGCGCCAGCCTCAAAGCTGATGACTTCTTAGCCATCATCAACAATGCCGTTGTAAAATAAATTGAACTCCATTTTCCCCCGCACCTCTCTTAGCACTTGTGCGGGGGTTTTTCTGTCTGTGGCCGGACTTTTGCATGACCGCCCCTACTTTGGTACAATAAAGACTAGGTGATGAAGGAGGTATTCATTTGAAATATATTTTATACGTCTTTTCCTTTTTGTGTATGGCCATCGGCGGCGGGGCTTGGTTCTTTTACGGACGAGCAGTGGGAGCTGTCGGTATCGTCCTGTCCCTCTATATTCTCTATCGACTGGAACGGCAGCCGCGCCAACTGGCATTGAAACTGACACGACGCAAGGGAAAGTCAGCCGGCCAATATGGTACATCTTTTGAAAAAGCCGTAGCTGATTTTAACCGCATGGAAGGCGAACGGTGGGGCTTGACCGACCCGGACCTTCAAGCGACGACCGCCAATATGCAGCATATTGCCCGCAATCTCCTCTACTATTTGAAACAATATCCGGAACGGATTCCCTTGGCCGAGCCTTTTATTAACTATTACCAGGACCGGGCCGTCTTTTTAGTCCACAAATATAAGCAGCTCACCGTGACCGGTCTTAAGACGCAGAAGGTGGTTGCGACAAAGAAAAAGGTAAGGGACTTGCTCCTTCAGATGGATGCGGCCTATGAAAATCAATTTACGGAAGTCCTCCAGGGCGAACTGCAGGTCATTGATGGAGAAGTTGTGGCCATGACCCGCAATTTAGAAAATCGGGGAGTCTATCGCGACCCCGGTACCGGATCGAGTAGGGGCAGACAAAATGCCTTTTCACGGTGGAAACAACGAGCTTCCAATCGCTTCGATGCCTATACGGACGGAACCTTTTCATCCATTACGCCGGAACTGCGCCATAAGATCAATGAAGAACGGCTGATTACGGCAGCCCTGGCCTTCTTTTTAGGTTCCTTCGGCATTCATCATTTTTATATGAAGCGAAATACCCGAGGCTATGTGTATGCCTTATTTTGCTGGACCTTCATCCCGGGATTCTTGGGAATTATCGAAGGAATGCGCTTTGCGAATATGACGACCGATGAATTTTATTACGCCTCGTACCTGCACAAATACCGCGCATAATTGACAATACTTTACAAAACATGTAATTGTGAAAACTATGTGTAAAATATATAGAGAAAAAGCATAGAATATGTTACTATCAGACGAGAGGGGCTAACTGTTCAGGCAGTATGCGAGTTTTTTTGATATGGAGTATCTAGCGTTTCTTGGGAATTTTTAGTTAAAAGGAGAACTCATGATACAAAAATACTTTTCCTACACCGGACGACTTAACAGACTGCGCTATTTTCTCAGAATTCTCGTCGTTATGATTCTTGCTTCTGTTTTAGGGACCTTATTGGCGCAAATTACTCCCTATTTGGCTTATCCTGTATCGGCGATTGCCCCCGTCAGTGCCGTGATGCTGGGAATCCGCCGCTGCCACGATCTTGACCGAAGCGGTTGGTTTTACTTATTGATGTTCATCCCTATCATCGATTTCTTCGTGGCACTGTACTTGCTGTTTGCAGCAGGGACGCCCGGTCCGAATCAATACGGAGCCGATCCCCTCGACAGCCAGTTTGCAGGCTGATAAAGAAGCTTTCAGCAATTTATTCATGACATCTAATCTGTATCATCCATATCGATATCCATGGTGCCTTAGTCCCTGACAACCAATTTGAGATGTGAAGATAAACGCACAGAGACTGTGAAGTATCCGGCCTTTATGCGCTATTCAGACCGTAGCTGCCTTTGTTGCTGCTACGGTTTTTGTGTTCAGAGAGTTGGCATTTCGTGCAGGTATACTTTATGATAGAAGCATAGGGAGCATACGTTGGAAAAAGTCTTTTGAGATGAAATCTTGAATTAAACTTTCTAAGTGCCGGAAGACATTATACATTTAGTTTTTATTAAGTAAGGAGGCGGTTATTGTGTCTTTGAATCGTTTGCGTGATTTAGCAGCGGCGGATAAAGCTGCCATTGGTACCTTTGTCAGTATGGGGAATATGTCGGAAGTGGAATGTCTCGGCTATACAGGCCTTGATTTTGTCATCATCGATACGGAACATGGCCCCTTTGATACAGAAACGATGATGGGCCTCATCCGGGCTGCCGAACTGGTTCACCTCGTCCCTGTCGTGCGTCTGGCTAACGTCGATCATAGAGATATCCAGCGGGCGGCGGACTGTGGAGCCCAGGCTATCATCCTGCCTTGTTTGCGTGACATCGACGACTTCAAGAAGGCCGTGGCCCTGGCAAAATACGCTCCTGTCGGTCAAAGAGGCTTCATTAAAGGCAGGGGGACCGGTTTTGGCAACGCCCCTTGGGCGGCTACAGAAACATTGGAAGAATACTATGCTAACAGCAACGAACGCCTCTTGGTCATACCTCAGTGCGAAACGAAAGAAGCCTTAGAACAAATCGAAGATATCGTTCAAATCGAGGGCCTGGACGGCATCTTCATCGGTCCTTACGATCTTTCGACCTGCCTCGGAATCCCGGGCCAATTTGAAAATCCCGGCTTTAAAGAAGCCCTCGATAGAATCCTAAAAGCCTGTCACGATGCCGAAAAACTCTGCTACATCTTTACCGGCACGACGGCACAGGCCAGGGAGTACATCGCCCAAGGCTACGACGGCGTCGCCCATAACCTCGACTTCAACATCCTCATTGAAGCCTATAAACAAGTCGTAACGGATATACGCAAATAAGGCTGGAAGGAAACCATCGATTCAGTTTTCAAAAGGAGGAATGAGGGGAGCGAGGGGATACGCTGAATACTCGCAGGCAATCGTGAGATAAAAGGCGATATAATTTCACATAAAAAGACGAGTACCTGATAACCGGAGTCATCAGGTACTCGTCTTTTTCCTATGTATAGAGAATTTGAGAAGGAAAGCGTGATTAGATTTCGACGTTGAAATGTTTGAGAATCATTTTTTCAGCTTCGCCATTCCAGAGGCCTTTATGGGCTTTGCAGCATTTGTCGAGTTCTAAGAAGAACGGGTCTTTTTCGCCGAGTTTGGCAAAATCTTCGATAGCTGTCATGGGCATGTCAAACTGGGTATAGGCCAGTTTTTTGCCGCCCGGGATGTTGGGAAGATTCAAGGTCGTTTCAGCGATGCTGTCGATGCCGCCGACGTGGGTTACCATAACGGCCGGGTCGATGATGCCTTTAGCTGCCAAGGTGTTGGCTTCGATGAGGTCATCGTTGTTGCCGCCGGTCGTGCCCATGATATGGGTGCTGGTGTAGTGGCAGTCGTAGAGGTTGATTTCAGCGCTGAAGTTTTTGTCCGTCGGGCCGGAGAAGAAGTTGAGGCATCCGTCGAAGGCTAAGAGGCGGTTACCGAGTTCAGCAACGGCGCGGATCGGGGTGTAGACGAAGACGTCGTCATAGCCGTGACCGTCGGTGAGGGCCATGAGGTCGTCATAAGCCGTGTCCATGTTGGACGTGTTGACGTAGATGAGTTCGACGCCGTGTTCGGCTGCGTATTCCGGGGATACGACTTCTTTGGCTCTGGCAATGCGGGCCTCGTTGATATCGGTAACGACGATGCGTTTCGGTTTGTTTTTGTAGTTGATGCCGTAGCTGACAGCACCGAGGCCCATGGGGCCGCAGCCGCCGAGGATGATGATGTTGCCGCCTTCTTTAGTTCCCATGGCGTGGTCGTAGTTCTGTTTATTCGTATGGTAGTTGGCGTGGTAGCCGCCGATGATGCAGCTCATGGGTTCGCCCAGGGATGCTTCGAAGAAGCTTTCCCCTTCGTAAGGCATGAGGGCGCCTAATTCCATGACTTCGTGAGGGAAGATGCAGTACGTGGCATCGCCGCCGAAGAATTCATAGGAGTAACCCGGGGAAGCCAGGCTGCCTTTGTAGTTCAAGGCCGGCTGCTGAGCAAAACACATGCCCGGTTTGAACTGGTCTTGCCATTTTTTGCCGACTTTTACGATGACACCGGCAAATTCATGGCCCGTGATGATCGGGTTGGTGTCGATGTTCTGCGGAGCTCGTTTGTGGTTCTTGCCCTGTTCAACGAGTTTATACGTCGACATGCAGATGCTGTCGGTGATGATTTTTGCTAAAATTTCGTCGTCTTTAATTTCCGGGAGTTCAAATTCTTCTAAGCGTAAATCGCGGGTACCGTACATTCTGACTGCTTTTGTTTTCATGGTAAAATCCTCCTAAATAGGTAAGTAACTGTAATTTTTTATATGAGTGACGAAGCTGTTTATGCTTCGAGGTTTGCAAAGGTATTGAAGATGTCGTCGGCAGAGCTGTGAAGTAGGTCTTCGACGTCGTCTTCATCGGAACAGGTGATGGCGATATTGCTTAAAATATCGAGGTGTTCGTCACCGACACCGGCGATACCGATGACGAGTTTTACCGTTTCACCGCCCCAATCGGTACCGTCCGGGAAGGTCATGACGACCAGTCCCGATTTTTTGACTTCGCCCTTGCTGGCTTCAATGCCGTGAGGGATGGCGACGGCGTTGCCGATGGCTGTATTAAAGACTTCTTCTTTATCGAGCATAGCTTGGGTATATTTTTCGCTGGTATAGCCGTCCTCAGAGAAAATCTTTCCGATTTTCTTGATGATATCTTCTTTGGGCTGGGGCGGGCAGTTCAGGATGATGTTTTTCTTCTGTAAAATCGTATTCATAGAGAACGTCTCCTTTTATTTTTCGTTGCGGGCAGCTGCTAACTCATCGACGAGCATACCGTATTCGGGAGCTGCCATAAAATTGGTAATCGTGATCAGACGGGCGTTGGGGGCACTGGCTTTAGCTCGGTCGGCGAGATCCTTGTGGCAAACGACGAGTTGGGCGTCGGCCGGAACTTCAGAAACCGATGCGTGGCTGACCGTGATGTCCGTAAGCCCTGCTTTTTTGAATTTCTTCTGCAGGACGGCGGCGCCCATGGCGCTGGAACCCATGCCGGCATCGCAGGCGAAGACGACGTTGGTGATATGCTTTAAATCGACAGCGGCTGTTGCCGTAGCCGGTGCATTCTTCGATTCGGCTTTCATGTCCTGCATCTTCTGCTGTGCTTCTTCAAGGGAGTCTCCCGATTTTGCATTGGACAATTTGATGATCGGCGATGCGATGACGAAGGACACGACCGTTGCGATGACGATGCTTAGGATAACGGCAAAGGTTGAACCTTTCGGAGCCATGGCCAGGTAGGAAATGAGGCTGCCGGGAGCCGGCGGGCCGGAAAGGCCGAGGTCGAAAATCATGTTGTAGAACAGGGCTGCGACGCTGCCGCCGATGGTGGCCAGGAGCAGAGCCGGGTTCATGAGGATGTACGGGAAGTAGATTTCGTGAATACCGCCGAATACGTGGATGATCAAAGCACCGGGAGCTGACTGGCGGGTCATCTTGTCTTTGGCAAATAACCAGTAGGCCAAGAGGACGCCTGCGCCGGGGCCGGGGTTGGTTTCAATCATGTAGAAGATGGATTTGCCCGATTCAGCGACCTGTTCAGCACCGAGGGGAGTGAAGATCCCGTGGTTAATGGCGTTGTTGAGGAACAAGACTTTTGCCGGTTCCACGAAGAGCCCGATGAGGGGGAAGATGCCGGCCTGCAGTAGGAATTGGACGCCTGCCGTTAAGAAGGAGAGGATGACGCCCATGACCGGTCCAATCAGTTCGAAGCCGATGATGGCCATGATCATGCCTAAGATACCGACGGAGAAGTTATTGACCAGCATTTCAAAACCCGGTTTAATGTGGCCGTCGACAGCGGCGTCAAACTTTTTGATGACAAGGCCTGCCAGCGGGCCCATGACCATGGCACCTAAGAACATGGTGTACGTCGTACCGGTGATAACGCCGACTGTTGCGATGGCGCCCATGACGGCACCGCGAAGGCCGCCGACAATCTTGCCGCCTTGGAAGGCGATGAGTAAGGGCAGTGCATAGGTCAGGAACGGTCCGACCATTTTAGCTAACTGTTCATTTGGCAGCCAGCCACTGGGAATGAAGAGTGCCGTTATGAGACCCCAGGCGATGAAGGCGCCGATGTTCGGCATGACCATACTGCTGAGGAAGCGGCCGAAGGATTGTATTTTTGCTTTCATAGTAAGCCTCCAATTTGTAACCATAATTCCATTGACGGAGCAGAACTCGGCACTCCGGACTGCGCTGTGCTGCTCTCTTGATGGTTACAGTATACCTTCCGTACATACTGAAATCAATTAAAAGTAATTTAACTTTGTCCACATTCAATGTGACAACTATGAAGGAATCAGTGCTGGCCTGGCGTAAGCCGCAGCTGCCGCCCCTTTCAATTGGTGGTATAATTAAGAAAAACGAAAGGGAGGAGATGAGAGGATGGCTCTTTCGGTCGTAATTATTGATCACGAGCCGCTCATGGCGGCACAATTAAAAAAATGCCTGTTAGCAGTGGATCCGGACATAACCGTCGTCGCTATTTGCTATGAAGGGGAACAAGCAGCAGCCTGCCTTCATGAATATAAACCGGATCTCGTCTTCTTGACGATTGAAATGCCCCGCATCGGCGGTCTTGCCATTGCCAAGGCCATTCAGGGCATGGAAGGAGACCGGCCGGATATCGTCTTCGTCACCGGCCAGCGCGACTTTGTGTCCCATACGCTGCGGCTGACGGCCCTGGACTATTTAGTCAAGCCCGTAACCGAAGGGGAAGTTGCTCAGGCCGTCCGAAAGTTCAGGGCCCTGCACATAAAAAAAGAACCTTCTCCGAGAGAAGATTCTTTGGCGGATACGTCGGCTGATGACGGGCCGATTTCTCTTCCGACGCGGCGGTTTTCCGTCGATGAGGGAGAGAAGATAAAGCTCATTGCCTGTGAGGATATTCGCTTGATTTATGCCGAAAAGCGCCGGACTTTTTTAGTGACCCTGGAAGGGAAAACCTATCCTACTCATTTCAGCCTGATCCAATTTGAGCAGCGGTTGCCGGCATCGGTGTTTTTTCGCTGTCACCGCAATTATATCGTCAATATCGATGAGGTTCGGCAAATCGAACCATGGTTCAATCATCAATACGTATTGATTCTTCAAGGGCAGGAAAAGGAACCGATTCCGGTGGGCCGCTCTTATATAAAAAAACTGAGGCAATATATTTATTTATAATCCTAGGGCCTGAGCAAAATAGCCTTTTAAAATCCGCTGCAGATGGCAACGGATTTTTTCTTCGTCATGGCCATAAACGGCCTGAGAAAAGGCGGAATCACTGACCATGGCACTGCTGATGGAGCCCAGGACGTCGGTGTGAAGACGGCTCTGTTCGTCCTGGGGCATGACTAAAAACAGAATCGTCGAGATGCCGTGAAAATACGGGTTAGTAAAGGTGTCTTTGTCAGGAACGGCCGTATAGAATAAGGCCTGATTTACCGCCGTCGTTCGGCAGTGGAGCAGGGCGAAGTCCTGTTCCGGGAAAATCTGGCTGTTCAGCCGTTCGCGTTTGATGATGGCATCAAACAGTTGGGCCGACTGTTCTTCATCTTCTACTGCCTCCGATGCCAGGGTGTGGACGGCTTCGGCAAAGGTAACGGCTGCCGGCAGTGTATATTGGCGATAAGCTCGCAGGATATCGGCGATTTCTTTCGACAGAAGCTGCGTCTTATCCAGGACCGCTACGAAATCGTCTTCTTCCGGTTTATCGATGAAAACTCGTTTTTTGGGGACATGGGCATACTCTTCGATTTTGCCGGTAATACGATGAAGTTCCGACGGCGAAATGAGGGGGGAGACGAAGAGTACGTCGGCGCCGGGAAGGGATATGGGCAGGCTGGAAACGAAGAAGTCCGTCTGTTTTAGAACTTCTTCCGTTACGGAATCACTGCCGTACGTCTGAAGCTGTACGTTTTTAGGCAGTTTATTTTGAAGACGGGTCATCATCAGTCGGGCAATGCCGAAGCCGCTGGCACAGACGATGCCGATGGAGACACTGCGCGTAAAGGCTTTGTTTCCCTTGATTCGTTCTAAGGCGGCACCGAAGTGAATGGTCAGATAGCCGACTTCATCATCCGATACGGGGGTATCGAGAGACAGGGATAAGACGTTAGCTGCCCGCTTTGCTTTTTGAAAGACGTCGGCATATTCCTCCTTGATAGCGTCGAGTAAGGGATTGATGATATTTAAATGGTGCTGAAGGCGGATGATGGTAGGCTGTAAGTGGACGAAGAGGCCTTGAAGAAACTCGTCGTCACAGCGAAGGTCGTAAGCTAAACGGGTATCGAAGGCTTCAATCATAGCGTCGATAACGCGTAAGAGTTCCGATTCATCGACGCTGCTGGGAAGATCCAAAAGATCATTGTCTTGATACCGTATTTTCGCGCCTTTGATGTGAAGCAGGAGATACGAGGCTTCAATGGGCGGCATCGTAATCTGAAATTCCGCTTCCATGGCGGCGACAATCCGTCGTGCCAGGGCGGCGTCTTCGCTGTCCTCAAGAATGGGAACAACCTCTTCGTCCGTATCGTCAGGCTGGCCCTTGGCAATGCGTTCGACGGCGATGGCGATGTGAATGATCAGTCCGATTTTAGCCGTGTCCGTAAATTGGTCGATCTTTTTTTCGCCTAATTTCACGAGGACGTCATAGACGCGCTGAATCGTATGGGTGTTCAGCAGCTGGTAGACGCCCTTATCGGTGACATGGGCCAAGGCTTTCGATAAGGATTCGTCGGCGTTTTGCAGGTCCTTGAAGGCGTCGGCACTCGTCGTTTCGCTGATGAAGCGGTGCATGGCTTCGCGGTAATCTTTTTCGCTGCCTGTGAGCAGGACACCGTAACCCTGTTTTTTCAGGACCTTTAAATTATTTTTCTCAAGCCAAGAAGATAAGGACTCTAAATCTGAAGCCGCCGTCGCTTCACTGACACCGAGCAGGGTGCTGTAATAGAGCAGTTTTTTCGGCATTCGGTCGCGCAACAGCTCAAAGAGCAGGTAACGGCGCCGCGTATCTTTATCGCTGAAGTCCATGGCGGATGCATCAGAAAGGGCTTGGGTCAGATTTTTCTTATCAAGGGGCGACCCGTCTAAACGGATGCCGGCCCGTTTTTGGCGGACCAGTTTCAGTTTATACGAGGACAATGCCTTTTCGGTCCCTTCCAGTTCGCGTTGGACCGTTCGCTTGCTGATGCCGAGATCATCGGCCAGGGCCTGTTCGGAGAGGTAGTCTTCCTCTTTTAATAAGCGTCGCAGAATCGCTTGCATGCGAGGTGTAAAATCCATGTGCTCACCTCCTGTGGTTTCATTTAAATGCAGGCAGGATACTCCGACCTCTTAGGTCGGGGAGGAATGCCCGCTTCACCTCACTTTCTTAAAATACTGGAGTTTTAGTAAAATATATGATATGGTGGCCTTGATGAAAGCAATATATTTTTAGAAAGGCAGGTGAGAAAAAGTGTCCGACCTAACCAAAACTATAAAACTTCGCCTCCATGTTTCTCCGGAACAAGGGATTCTGTTTTGCCAAATGACAGAGCATTATCGTCAGGCTTGTAATTTTGTGTCTCAATACATCTTCGACAATCAATTCAACTTGGCTTATCAAAGCCTCAACAAAGAACTATACAGCGACCTTCGTGTGTTGTTTGGCTTAAAGTCGCAGCTTGCACAATCGTCCATCAAGACGGCTATAGCTCGCTATAAGACGGTCAAGCAGCAGCTCTTCCAAAAGCCATACAAATACAAGGACCAAGATGGCAGCTGGAAATACATAACGAAAACGCTCGAATGGCTTTGGACGCCCATCTTCTTCAAGCGCCCGCAAGCGGATTTGGTTCGCAATCGTGATTACAGCTTCGTGGATAACGGACAAAGCCTGTCTATCAACACCCTTGGCAAACGAACCCGGTGCACCTTTGAAAGCAAGCCATTTTCGGAATATCTGGACGGCTCATGGAATCTTGGCACAGCAAAATTAATTGAACTCAAAGGCCTGTGGTATCTGCATATTCCCGTCACCAAAGCGGTTGAAGATTTTCAGAAGGAGAATGTCCGCCATGTTGTCGGGATTGACCGTGGCTTGCGATTCCTGACGGTCAGTTACGATGAGCAAGGCCAAACGGAGTTCGTTTCTGGGCGAAAGATTGCAGCCAAACGACATAAGTTCCTCAAAATCAGACAGCAGCTCCAATCCAAAGGCACAAAATCTGCAAAGCGCAGACTCAAAGCCCTTTCCGGACGAGAGAACCGTTGGATGTCCGATGTAAATCATCGGATTTCTAAGACACTCGTTACGAAATACGGCAAAGATACGCTGTTTGTGCTGGAAGATTTAACGGGTGTCAGCTTTGAGGAAACAAATCTTTCCAAAACCGCTAAACAAAATTGCGACCTGAGAAGCTGGACTTTCTATCAGCTTGAGCAGTTTCTGACCTATAAGGCTCACGAAAATCGCTCGGAAGTATTGAAAGTCTTGGCAAAATACACTTCTCAGCGTTGCCCGAAGTGCGCTACTATCCATAAGGAAAACCGTAAGCCTCACCAACACCTGTATCGCTGCCAGTGCGGATACCAATCCAACGATGACCGTATCGGAGCTATGAATATCCAGCATCTTGGTACGATGTGGATTTTCGGAGAGAATCACCCTCGCTACGAGAGAAAAACGATTGCTTCGGAGTAAATCTCCTTTGCAAAACGGGCATCGTCAACTGCCTGATGATGTAGGCAGAATTAGGGAGATGTTGTCTTCAGCATCGCTACCACCTATGTTTCTCTGACTTACAAGCTCCCGCTTCTATAAGTGGGAGTCGTTGACTATAGTATAGCTCACAGCCATTATAGGGGCAATTTAAAGTAATTTAACTTTGTCCGCTTGAATGATGACAGCATCTTTGTAATGCATAGATTGCACTTGTATCGTTCAGAAAAAGGACTCCTTTTGTAGAATAAAGGCAGGCCATATGATATAATTTATTGTAAAGCCTTGTAAAGGTCATGAAAAAATCTCGTTAATTTTGAGAAGGCTTGTTTTTATCTATTCGATAAGGAGATCGATGATTATGGCATTCCACTTAAAGCCCAAGGAAGAAAAGTTTTTTTCGCTGTTGGACCAACATGCGGCACTAGGCCATGAGGCGGCTGAACTCTTGAGCCAGGCCATTAATGGTGAAATTTCGAAAGAAACGGCGTTAGAAAAAATTGATGCCTTGGCCGATCAGGCGGACGGGTTGGTCATGGAGACCATGAAGCGGCTGCAAAAGACATTCATTACCCCCATGGATCGGGAGGATATCCAGCAGATGATCGACCAGCTCGATGCGACGGTCGATAATATCAGTGAAATTATGGATAAGATGTGCATGTACCAGGTCGGAGAGGCAACAGACGGTGCCAAGGAAATGGCGACGATTGCGGCGAAGGCTATGAAGGAAATTCGCAAATCCATCGGGTATATGAAGGACCTCAAGAAAAATTATTTGAAGGTCGAAGCTAGGAGCAAGAAGGTCTTGAAACTGGAACAAGAATGCGATGATCTCTATCATGCAGAAATGGCCAGTCTGTTTAAAAACTGCAAGGATCCTGTCGAAATTATCAAGTGGAAAGAAATTCTTCAATCTGTTGAAGACGTAACCGATGAGTGCGAAGATCTTGTCGTTACCTTCAGAAGGGTCGTATTGAAATATGCCTGAGCATTGGTTAATTTGGGCCATCGTACTGTTGGCCGTTTTGTTTGATTACATTAATGGGTTTCACGATACGGCAAACGCCATCGCTACCAGCGTATCGACGCGGGCTATTTCCCCTCGCCATGCCATTATGATGGCCGCCTGCCTTAATTTTGCCGGTGCTATGATCAGTACCGGCGTCGCCAAGACGATTGGCGGCGATTTAGTTTTGAATCCGTCCGAAATCAGTTTGGACGTCATCGTAGCCGCCCTCATCGGTTCGATTATCTGGAATGTCCTTACCTGGTATTACCGCATACCGAGCAGTTCATCCCATTCGCTAATCGGCGGCGTCATCGGCGCTGTCTGTATCAGTGTCGGCCCGGCAGCCCTCGATACGGGCGGCATTGGAAAAATTATTTTATCCTTGATTTTATCGCCTGTCGTGGCCTTGGCTACGGGGTATTTTGTCATGATCGGCCTGTTATGGGTCGTTCGCCGTTATTCGCCGTTGGCTTTGAATCGTCAATTCCGCAAGATGCAGCTCCTATCGGCAAGTCTAATGGCCTTTTCTCATGGCTCGAACGACGCCCAGAAAGCCATGGGGATCATCGCCTTGGCCCTTTTGTCCGGCGGCTATATCGATACCATGGAAATTCCGGTATGGGTCAAGATTGCCTGTGCGACGTCCATGGCTCTCGGTACGTCAGCCGGCGGCTGGCGCATCATTTCGACGATGGGAACCAAGATTTTTAAAATGGAATCGATCAACGGCTTTGCTGCCGACCTTAATTCGTCGATTGTCATCTTTACGGCAACCTTTCTCCATCTTCCTGTCAGTACGACTCATGTCGTTTCCGGGTCCATCATGGGAATCGGCTCGGCCGAACGCGTTCGTGCCGTTCACTGGGGGGTAGCACGCAGTATGCTCATCGCCTGGGTCGTCACCATTCCTATTAGCGCGGCCATGTCAGCAATTATCTTTAAAATCATTCAGCTCCTTTGAGAGACCGGCGAAGGCTGGCCGAAAGGATGCGATAGTATATGGAAAGCTCTCTCTTCGGCAGGCAGGGGAAATTATAAAATCTTGTCCTGTCTCAGAGAGAGTTTTTTTTATCTTCTAAAGTGAAGCGTGACGTAGGTGCCCGTATTTTGATCCGCGAAATATGCTGCGGGAATGATGAATATGAAAACCAAAACTATACTTTTTTTGTCTTTTATTGTATAATAAGGATGAAAGATGTAAGGGGGTAGCATTATGAGATTGAATCAAGCTACGGACTATGCATTCCGCATGGTCCTTTATCTGTCAGGGCTCCCGGAAGGAACGAAAATTACCGGCGCAGCGCTGGCTGAAAAACAGAATATACCAGAACGTTTTTTGCTGAAAATCATGCGCAGCCTTACTAAGGCCGGCATCATGAAATCCTATCGCGGTGTGGAAGGCGGATTCGCCTTGCAGCGACTTCCCAAGGAAATCACGTTATTTGATGTCATCGAAGCCGTCGAAGGACAGACGGAATTGCAGCGTTGCCTCAATGACATGGACTCGTGCAGTCGCGGCTGCAGCAATATGTGTTCCATTTATGCTGCCTTTGCCGACATTCAGCGTGATTTGGCGGCCAGACTGAAGTCCATTGATTTTGAAATGTTAGCCAAGCAGGAGGAAGAATTCCGCCTGGTACATCAAGGCATGACCAAAGAACAGGCAGTGGCTGTTCCCGGTGAAGAATAGAGTATAAGATTCAGCTCATGAAGGGCCGTCCCCGATAAGGACGGCTCAGATTTGGCTGTCAAGAGGGCGTTTACGGACAGCCCTTTTTTTTATGCTTAAAATATTGTAAAATAAAAGTACCTATTTTATTTTTATTGTCTTAATATATAGCCTGGAGTGAAGCCCTATGTACTTACCTTTTCAAGGTTTTATCAGCAGTTTTCGATTGCTGGACATATTGGATATTTTACTCGTCGCCTTTGTGCTCTATAAGTTATTCATCCTGATCCGCAATACGCGGGCCGTCGCGCTTATTAAGGGCCTCTTGGTCCTGGGCGTCGTTACCTTAGTCAGTAGAGTCCTCGACCTGCACGTCATAAACTGGATGCTGCAGCAGGGGATGACCGTCATTCTTGTCGCCCTTCCCGTCGTATTCCAGCCCGAATTGCGCCGGGCTTTGGAACAGATCGGGCGGGGCCGTTTATTCCGGTCCGGCCAGGTCATCAGTATGGAAGAACTGGAACGGCTCATCGACGAAATCGTAGCTATCAGCGAGTCCTTATCAAAAACGCACACTGGGGCTCTTATCGTATTTGAACGCGAAGTCGGTCTTAATGACTATATTGACACCGGGGTTGCCATTGAAGGGCTCGTTTCACAAGAGCTCTTGGGCAATATTTTTATTCCTAATACGCCTCTTCACGACGGAGCTGTCATCATTCGGGAAAATCGCATTATGGCAGCCGGCTGCCTCCTTCCGCTGACCGCCGATCGGTCCTTGTCGACGGAATTGGGGACTCGCCACCGGGCGGCTATCGGCATCAGTGAACTGACCGATGCTGTCATTATCGTCGTCAGTGAAGAAACGGGATCCATTTCTTATACTTACGGCGGCCATATTTATCGCCATCTTGACGGCACCGCCCTGCGCAATGTCCTCAAGACATTTTTGACCCGGACACCTCAGGGCCTGGCGAATATCTTTAAATGGAGGCCCTAGTATGAACAAGATTGATAAAAATTGGCAGCTTAAAATCATCTGCTTTCTCCTGGCTATCGTCTTGTGGTTCGTCATCATCAACGAACAAAATCCGCTCAGTGAAGGGAGCTATACCGTTCCCATTACCGTGGAAAACCTCAATTCTCAATATATTACATCGAATGTACCCAAGACGGTTTATGTCCGCCTTTCGGGGCCGCGCAATACGATCATCAACGTAGGTCCTTCGGATATCAAGGCCTACATCGATTTGTCCGACGTCCAGGAAGGGACGGTCGACGTGCCGATCCACGTCGAAATACCGAGCGGGACGGAACTGAAAAAACAAAGCATGACGTCGACGAAGATAACCGTCGATGTCTATACGGTCAAAGAATTTAAACTGACGCCCCATATCGTCGGCAACTTAGATGAAAAAGACTTTATCAGTGAACTGAAAATCGTTCCGGAAAAGGTTGTCGTCAGTGGTGCCCGCCGCCTGATCCAAGAGGTCAGCCAGGCCGTCATCGAAGTGCCGGTCAACCAGCGCAACAGTGATTTTGCTTTGATGGCGCCAATTCACTTGTACAGCGAAGACGGATCGCCTGTCGAGGGACTTGAAATGACGCCGTGGCAGAGTAATGTCAAGGTTTCCATCGGTCATGACGCTATGTCCAAAAGCGTCCCCTTAAACGTAAATATAACCGGCCAGACGGCGAATAAAACGGTGACAATTCAGCCGACGAGCATTCAAATCAGGGGCTCTGCCGATACACTGCGCAGTATCAGTTCCATCGATTTGCCGGACATTAATGTTGAAAATATGAAGGAAGAAAAGTCTTGGAAGGTCATCATCCCGCCGGTAGACGGCATCAATATGTATCCTGATGAGATCGAAGCCGTCCTCCATATCCGAAATGATGAGTAGAAAAGGAGAAACTTTGTGCTTAGAGTATTGAATATTCGTACGGCTGTGCCCATGCAAAAGCCGTTGGAAGCGCTGATTGCTAAGAAACTTCGGTGCAGCCGCAGCGATATTTCCGGTATCTGCATTGTCCGCCGGGCCATCGATGCCCGACGGAAACCGCGAATCTATTTTGTGTTTACCGTCGACGTATCCTTTGTCGATGAAAAGAAGGTGTGGAAGCGCTGCCGTGATAATAAGGACGTGCGCCAAATTGCAGAAACGCCGGCGCCGGAAATCATCCCCGGCAGTGAAGCATTGGCCAGCCGGCCTATCGTCATCGGCACGGGTCCGTCGGGACTGGCAGCTGCCTTGGCCCTGGCTGAACACGGTTATGCGCCACTGGTCTTTGAACGGGGCTGCGACGTAGATACCCGGGCCAAAGATGTGGAAACCTTTTGGCGCGGCGGCCCGTTTAAACCGGAATCGAATGTCCAGTTTGGAGAGGGCGGTGCCGGAACGTTTTCTGACGGCAAACTGACGACGCGCATCAATCACCCCATGCTGCGGCAGATTTTACAGACCTTCGTCGATGCCGGAGCTCCGGAAGAAATCCTGTATGCCTATAATCCCCATGTGGGAACGGATGTCCTGCGGCGAGTCGTCAAGAACCTGCGCCATATGATCGAAGCCAAAGGCGGAGAAGTCCACTTTTCGAGCTGTGTCACAGCCATTGACCGCGATGAAATGGGACGGGTCAAGTCGGTAACGATCAATGGGAAGGATAGCTACCCGGCCAGCGTCGTCGTCATGGGCGTAGGGCACAGTGCCCGCGATACGTATTACATGCTCCATGACCGGGGCGTCGTATTGGAAAAGAAACCTTTTGCCGTCGGCGTGCGCATCGAGCATTCGCAGGATGTCATCGACCGCGACCAATACGGCTGCCCGGCTGAAGAACTTGGTCTGGAACCGGCCGATTACGCCTTGGTCTACCACAGTCCCGACGGCCGGTCGTGCTATTCCTTCTGCATGTGTCCCGGCGGCGTCGTCGTCGGAGCGGCGTCAGAAGAAGGGCGGGTCGTCACCAACGGCATGAGTCTTTACAAGCGGGACAGCGGCATTGCCAACAGTGCCGTCGTGGTCAACGTTACGCCCGACGATATGGGCGGTGACGGGCCTTTGGCCGGCATCGAGTTTCAGCGCCGTTATGAAGAACTGGCCTATAAGGCCGGCGGGAGCAACTACCATGCACCGGCTCAGACTGTCGGCTCTTTCTTAAAACGGCCCGGTGCGGCGTCCGAGGGCGCTGTCCATACCTATCGTCCCGGCGTGACCTGGGCTGATTTGCACGACGTCCTGCCGGACTTTGTCACAGCGACACTGGCCGAGGCCCTGCCGTATTTTGGCCGGCGCCTTCACGGTTTTGACGATGACGACGTCGTCATGACCGGCGTCGAAACGAGGACCAGTGCCCCCGTTCGTATCGTTCGCGGTGACGACCGTATGGCTCTCGATACAGCCGGACTCTATCCGGTCGGTGAAGGAGCCGGTTATGCAGGCGGTATTATGAGCGCCTTTTTGGACGGCTTGGAAACGGCTGTCGAAATCATTCGTAAATATCAACCTTTGGAGGTAAAGTAAATGGCTAGATTGTTTGGAACAGATGGAGTGCGAGGCGTTGCTAACGACACGTTGACCCCGGAATTGGCATATCATTTGGGCAGAGCCGCTGCCTATATCTTTGGGCAGAATAAAGAACACCCGACCTTCCTCATCGGAAGGGATACCCGCCGTTCCGGCACCATGCTGGCCGATATCCTGGCAGCCGGCATCGCATCGGCCGGTGGTGACTGCTATATGGCAGGCGTTATTCCGACTCCGGCCATTGCCTACCTGACAAGAACGCATCATATGGATGCCGGTGTTATGATTTCGGCGTCTCACAATCCGTTTGAATACAACGGGATAAAATTTTTCGACGGCTTCGGCTATAAATTGCCCGATGAAATGGAAGATAAAATCGAAGAGTATATGTTGAAGGATGAACGGGCCGGCCTCCAGAGTCGTCCGACAGGGGCTGCCATCGGTACGATTTCTGCTTGGACCGACTTGCAGCAGGAATATGCGGATTTTATTTGCAAATCGACGGATATCGACCTTTCCGGTCTTAAAGTCGTTCATGACGGGGCCAACGGTTCGGCTTCCCTCTTAGGGCCGGAAATCCTCGAACGGCTGGGGGCCGAAGTCATTGCCATCCATAATAAACCGAACGGCATCAACATCAATGAAAACTGTGGTTCTACCAACCTCGACAGTCTGAAAGAAACGGTCTTGAAATACGGTGCCGATATCGGCATTGCTAATGACGGGGACGCCGACCGCTGCCTGGCTGTCGACGAAAAGGGCCAGGATATGGACGGCGATCAGATCATGCTCCTTTGTGCCATGAAATTGAAGGCCGAAGGCCGACTCAAACAGGATACCGTCGTCGGTACGGTCATGAGTAATATCGGTTTCCATAAAGCCCTGAAGGAAATGGGCTGCAAGACGGAAATCACGGCTGTCGGTGACCGCTATGTCTTGGAAAAAATGAGAAAAGACGGATATTCTCTCGGTGGGGAACAGTCGGGCCATATCATTTTCCTCGATTACAACACGACCGGTGACGGCCTGCTTACGGCCGTGCAGCTGCTGAGCATCATGAAACAGCAGAATAAACCCTTATCTGAATTGGCAGCTCTCATGACTCGCTATCCTCAGATTTTGAAAAACGTTCGCGTTCAGACTAAGTCAGGCTGGGAAGACAACAACCTTATCATGGCCGCCATTTCTTCGGGCGAAGAAGAACTCGGCGATGAAGGCCGCATTCTTGTCCGTCCGTCAGGGACAGAACCCTTGATTCGTGTCATGGCAGAAGGACCGGACCTGGTACAATTGGAACGAATCGTCGATGATATCGCCGTTGTCGTCGAACATGAAATGGGGCCTTCTAAGTAGGTATTGACAAAATCTTGCAAATATATTAAAGTGTGGGAATGGAGTTCATTGAGCTCCATTCCTGTTTTTATATACAGGCGTTTGGAAATCCTTAACGTCATAATGGATAGCGCTAGTACCTGAACGATTCAGGTAGACGAGGTAGAGAAGTATCGAATTGTCAGCGGATGTCTCTCGGCACACCTTCAGTCGTCATATGATGGAAAATTACAGTGGTAACATTGTCGACAACTTCATCATAAGAGGGAAAAAACTTTATATCAGGAGGATATAACTATGTGTGGTATTGTAGGTTACATCGGAGACAGGGAAGCGGCAGACTTTTTAATGGATGGTCTGGGCAAGCTGGAGTACCGCGGTTATGACTCGGCAGGCATTGCCGTCTATCATGACGGTGCTATTGCTATTCGCAAAAAAGCGGGTCGGCTGGCCAACTTGGCAGAAGAAGTCAAGAAACATCCCGTCGTCGGGACGTCCGGTATCGGTCACACCCGTTGGGCAACGCACGGCGGTCCGTCGGACATCAATGCCCATCCCCATTCGGATGAAAATGGCGATTTCGTCATCGTTCACAACGGGATCATTGAAAACTACATGGAATTGAAGGAAGGCCTGCTTAAAAAAGGGTACCACTTCCGTTCGGAAACGGATACGGAAGTCATTGCTCACCTTTGCAAAGACCTTTACGACGGTGATTTTACCCGTACGGTCCGCAAGGTTCTGACGCTCCTGCGCGGCTCCTATTCCTTGGTTTTCATGTGCAAATTTGAACCGGATAAAATCATTTGCACCAAAAAAGACAATCCGTTGATCGTCGGCTTGGGAGACGGGGAAAACTATATTGCCTCGGATATTCCGGCCATCCTCAGCTACACTCGTAAGACCTACATCATGAATGACGGCGAAATTGCCATCGTCATGAAGGACAAGGTTTGGGTGACCGATCTTGAAGGCAATCCGATTTCAAAGAAAGTCTTTGAAGTAAACTGGGATGCTGAAGCAGCTGAAAAAGGCGGCTTTGAACATTTCATGCTCAAAGAAATCTATGAACAGCCGAAGGCTATCAAGGATACGATGGGCCGCCGCATTGTAGATGGCGGAAAGCATGTTTCCTTTGACGAATTGAACTGGACGCCGGAAGATGTAAAATCTATCGACAAGATTTTGATCACGGCCTGCGGTACGGCATACCATGCAGGGCTCTTGGCCAAGTATTTTATCGAAAAATTGGCCCGCATTCCGGTTGAAGTCGATATCGCATCGGAATATCGCTATCGCGATCCCTTAACTGACAGCAAGACGCTGTGCATCGTCGTCAGCCAGTCCGGCGAAACCATCGACACCATGGCAGCTCTTAAAGAAGCGAAACGCCGCGGTGCCCGTTCGTTGGCGATTACCAACGTCGTCGGATCGTCCATTTCTCGTGAAGCCGACCAAGTTGCGTACACCCTGGCAGGCCCTGAAATCGCTGTCGCTTCGACGAAAGCTTACACGACACAGCTGGTAACCTTGCTCCTTTTGGCCCTTTACATGGGTCGATTGAACGGCAATTTGCCGGCTGACCGCGAAGCAAAAATCTTAGCTCACCTGGAAAAACTTCCGGATCAGTGCCAGCAGATCTTTGATCAGGTCGATACGATCAAAGGCCTGTGCAGTGCCTTCAAGGATAAGGAAGACGTCTTCTTCATCGGCCGTTCCATGGACTACGGTTTGGCCATGGAAGGTGCTTTGAAATTAAAAGAAATTTCTTATATCCATGCTGAATCCTATGCCGGCGGTGAATTGAAACACGGTACACTGTCGCTCATCGAAGCCGGTGTTCCCGTCATTGCCTTGGCGACACAGGTCGAAGTCAAAGGCAAGATGATCAGCAATATTAAGGAAGTCAAAGCCCGTGATGCCTTTGTTGTCGGCATTGCTCAGGACGACGACACGGAAGTCGTCCATACTGTCGATACCTTGATCAAGGTTCCTGCTTCGGATGACTTCGTCGTTTCTATCTTGGCTATCGTTCCCTTGCAGCTGCTGGCTTATTATATCGCTGTCAGCCGCGGCAACGACGTCGACAAACCGCGTAACCTGGCTAAGAGTGTTACCGTAGAATAATTACATAACCCAGTCTGTATAGAGGAGCTGCCTTTCGGGGCGGCTCCTTTTTGTCGTTCCTGGCGGCGCTTTGGCGGCTAAATACGACGCTTCGTGTCTTAAGGCAAGCAAAGGTCTTATTTTTGTTCTATACTATACTTAGCAAATAGACCGTGTGTTGAAAGATGTGAGGTGTTGTCCTATGTCGCGCTTTATTAATAATTTGAAACGCCGCGTTGCCAAAGAACAAAAGAAGATCGTCCTGCCGGAATCGGAAAGCCGTAGGATTCTGCAGGCAGCAGAACGGGTCCAGGCCGAAGGCTTTGCCCGGCCGATTCTGATCGGACGACCGCAGAGCATCGTCGAAGTCGCTTCCGAGTATCAAATCGATATGGACGGCATCGAAATCATCGATCCGGAAACGTATCCCATGTTGGATACCTTTTGCCGATATTATGCAAAGCGGCGGGCGAAAAAAGGGATGACCGTTGCTGAGGCGCGGAAAGTCCTTTTGACGAATTATATTTTTTTTGCCGCCTGTCTCGTCGTCTTTGATATCGCTGACGGCATGGTAGCCGGCGCCGTTGCCACGTCATCAGAAGTCATTCGGGCCGCCCTGCAGGTCATCGGACCGCATCCGGGCCTGTCGACGGTGAGCAGTTCTTTCATCATGATTACCGATAAGCCTCAGTTTGGCGATGACGGCATCTTTGTCATCGGCGACTGTAGTGTCGTCATCGAACCGACGCCGCAGCAATTGGCTGATATTGCCGTCAGTTGTGTAGAACGGGCACGCCGGACGGCGCAGACCCTTGATCCGAAAGTGGCTTTTTTGTCGTATTCGACGATGGGCAGTGGTGCCGGTGAAGAGGTAGAACGCGTCCGTGAAGCCGTCCGTCTCCTAAGGGACCGCAATGTTGATTTCGAGTTTGACGGCGAGATGCAGGCCGATGCGGCTCTCGTACCGCGGATTGCCCGTCAGAAGGCGCCCGGTTCTCCCGTTGCCGGTCAAGCCAATGTCCTTGTATTTCCCAATCTCGTTTCGGGCAATATTTGTTATAAAGTTTTAGAACACCTGTCCGGTGCCACGGCGCTGGGGCCGCTCCTCCAAGGTCTTGCCAAGCCGGTCATGGATCTGTCCCGCGGTTGTACGGCTGAAGGCATTACGGATGTCATTGCTATCTGCTGCAGCGATGCCATTTACATGCAGGCTGAAAAGAAACGAGACATGGCCTTTACCAGTCGATTTGAACAACTCGACAGCCGAGTCGCCGTTGAAAACCGCAATATCTCGATTCAGTTTGATCCGGAAAAATGCCGAAACTGTACCCTCTGTCGCCGCCGCTGCGCTGAAGTCATGTCTATGACGGGGTATTACTCGTTAGAAAGTACGGGGGATATCCCTATCTGTGTCCACTGCGGCCAGTGCTCGCTGACCTGCATGTTCGGAGCGACGACGACCGTTTCTCAGCGGGCTGAGATTCAAAAAGCTATCGATGATCCGGACAAGGTCGTCGTATTTCAAACGTCGTCGGCCGTCGGCGTGGCCCTTGGCGATGCCTTCGGGAAAGACTTTGGCGACAATGTGGAAGGGAAAATAATAGCGGCCCTGCGCCGGCTCGGAGGAAATTACGTTTTTGACACTAACTTTGGGGCCGATTTAGCTATTATAGAAGAAGCATCGGAACTTCTGCATCGTATGGATCATAAGAAAGAACTGTTGCCGCAGTTCACCAGTGCCTGTCCGTCATGGGTCGAATTTACAGAAATCTTTTTCCCCGAGTTGATTCCGCACTTGTCGACGGGCCGGAGTCCGAGCAGTATGCTCAGTCCGATGATTAAAACGTATTTCGCCAAGCGCATGCACATTGATCCCTCCAAACTAGTCATTGTCTCGGTGACGCCATGTACGGCAAAGAAGGCGGAAATATCCAGACCGGAACAAAATGCTGCCGGCCGTTATTGGCAGCAGGCGGACATGCGCGATACGGATTACTGTATTACGACGCGGGAGTTGGCCGGGTGGATTAAAGAAAAGAAAATCGACTTTGACAATCTTGAAAATGCTGCCTGCGATACGGTCTTTTGCGAATCGTCCGGCGGCGGGGAACTCTTTGGCAACAGCGGCGGATTGATGGAAGCGGTCCTTCGTACCCTCGTTTACTTGAAGACGAATAAACCGGCAGAGGATGATTTTCTCCGCTTTGAAGCCGTGCGCGGACTGGAAGGTGTCAAGGAAGCGGCCCTGACTCTTGATAACGACATCATCCGTGTCGTTGCCGTCAGCGGACTGGCCAATGCCCGTCGGTTCATCAATTTGATGGAAGAAAAGCATTCGTGGAAAAAATATGCCTTAATTGAAGTCATGGCCTGTCCAGGCGGCTGCATTGGCGGGGGCGGTCAGCCACGGACTCCGTTGCCTCTTGAGATTCCGGCTAAGCGTGCCCGCATTGAAGCGCTCTATCAGCTGGATGCCCAAAAGCCGATTCGGGCCAGCTGGGAAAATAAGGAACTACAGACGTTATATGCGAAATTTTTGGGAGAGCCCGGCAGCGATTTGTCCGAAGCGCTGCTTCACACGCAGTACATCAATAAACATTACCTTCTGGGAAAGGAAGACAAGATTCAGCCCGTTCTCAAATAAACGTAAGGCTATCCCGTGAAGCCCATACAGCCCTCTCTGCTATCGGAAAGGGCTGTATGGGCTTTCGTCCTTGCTTTCTTCGGCATCTCTTCTTATAATTAAATCAATACACTTGATGCGGAAGGGATATGTATGAATCGGTATATGACGTCTTTGAAGCGGCGGGCAGCTTCAAAACCACAAAAAATCGTTCTGCCTGAAAGCGGCGACCTTCGTATGCTGCAGGCTGCTGATCGGATTTTGGCAGACGGATTGGCCGTTCCGGTACTGATTGGAAAACGACAGGATATCCAGGAATTGGCCTTTCGATATCAATTGGACTTAGAGGGGGCTGAATTGATATATCCGAAAGAACATACGCATTTCGAAAGTTTTGCGAAAAAATATGCCCGGATGCGGCGAGCATCCGGAATGACCATGGAAGAAAGCCGGCGCTTTTTACGGACGCCCCTCTATTTTGGCGCCTTTATGGTTGCTTCCGGCGAGGCGGCCGGCATGGTTGCCGGATTGGAAACGCCGGCGCCGGACGTGCTTCATGCGGCTTTACAAATTATCGGTCCCCGCAAGGGAATCGATACGGTCAGCAGTTCTTTTATTCTTCTGACGGACATGCTGCAGTTTGGTCATGATGGTGTTTTAGTTGCCGGAGATGGTGACGTCATCCCGACACCGGATGAATACCAACTGGCAGACATTGCCTGCAGCTGTGTGGACCGGGCACGTCGGACACTGAAGATTGATTCACCTAAGGTAGCCCTCTTATCGTATTCGACGATGGGGAGCGAACGGGGCCGCGGCGCCGATACGGTGCGCAAAGCCGTTCAGATTTTAAGTGACCGCAACGTCGATTTCCTTTTTGACGGTGAAATGGAAGTAGATATCGCGCTGATTCCGTCCTATGCCAAAGCGTGGGCACCGCGTTCTCCCGTAGCCGGTAAGGCCGATGTCCTCGTCTTTCCCGACTTAAATACGGGAAATATTTGCTGTAAGATGTTGGAACACGTTGCCGGCGTGACCGTTTTGGGACCTCTTCTGCAAGGGTTGGCCAAACCGGTCATGGATCTGTCACGGGCCTCGACGGTAGAAACCATCGTCAACACCATAACCGTTTGCTGCTGCGATGCCTGGGATGAAACGGTATAGGCTATTTTAAAAAATAGTGTACAAAATAAGGTAATCTGTCTTGACAACCTATATATACCATAGTATACTTAAGAAGTTGTGAGGGAAAATCCTTCCATGCCGGCTGAGACAACAGCCGATTCTTTTGAAAGTTCTTCAAAAGAATGCTTGACAAGCTCCTTCGAGTTTGGTAAGATAAACGAGTCGTCGCTACGGCGACACGATGACCTTTGAAAACTGAACAATGATTGAATGAACGCCAGTAAATGAATCTTTTGGATTTGTTTATGCCGAGTTTTACTCGGGAGTGCAGGTCATTTTCGTAAGAAAATAACCGAATCAATTCAAACGTCCGGCTCT
>NZ_HF954557.1:1109-1665 GCF_000455225.1 Megasphaera massiliensis | reverse complement strand
AATCAAGCGAGTTCACTAAACCTGCCTCCGAACACTCGTATCATTGCCTGTCCGGCACGGCTGGATAAAGTAAAGGGACATAGCTGTTTGCTGGATGCCTTGTATAAATTGAAGGAGCTAAGGAACGATTGGATCTGTCTGTTCATCGGCGATGGAAATCTTCGAACGGAGCTGGAAGCCAAAGCTGCATCCTTGGGGCTTCATCAACATGTCAAATTTACAGGAAGCAGAGCCGATGTTCCCGCAATCTTGCAGCGCTCCGATATTGTTGTCCTTCCAAGCTTGAATGACAATCAGCCTTATGCCGTAATGGAAGCACACATCTCGCGAAAGCCGATCGTCGTCTCCGATGCGGGAGGCATTCCGGAGATGGTGACACACGGACTTACCGGGTTAATGGCAAGAGCAGGGGATAGCGATGAGCTGTCACTCTACCTGCTCTGCTTGCTGGAAAATGAAGCATTACGCGAAAGTGTAGCTTCTGGCGGCTACAATTGGGGGATCTCGCAATGGTCGATTCACACGATGATGGAGCGGACAACTGCGCTTTATGCAG
>NZ_HF954557.1:0-559 GCF_000455225.1 Megasphaera massiliensis | reverse complement strand
GCCCTTATCTTGGTCAGACGTATGTCGCTTATACTCGTTATTTCAATAATTTTACCGGTTCAGAAACGTTGTTCCAACGATCACTCGATTCAGGGGTTAACTTGGTCAACACCGATTTTATTACCAATCAGGTGCAGGGTGTAACGAGCTTCGGATCAACAATCGCCATTGGTCCGCAAGGCGACATCTATGTAGGATGGATGCAATATGGGCCAGGTACACCGCAATTCCTGATGCGAAGATCACTTGACGGAGGAGCCACCTTTGAAGCGATAACATCAATCAGCACCGTTTCGCTCGTACCTACACCGCTGCCGGTTCCAACCTTTGCCTTTCGCGTATTAACGATCGCTTATTTGGCAGTGGACATCTCGCCGTTTAACGGCCAAGGCATCGTTTATGCCGTGTGGCAGGACAATCGGACCGGCAGTGCACATATTTTTCGTTCACGATCAACGAACAGAGGCGTATCCTGGTCCGTTTTGCAGCAAGTGGATGATAGTCCAGCCGGCACGCAAAACTTTCTTCCGAACCTGACCGTATCGCGTGACAATGGCGG
>NZ_HF954556.1:1351-2046 GCF_000455225.1 Megasphaera massiliensis | reverse complement strand
ATAACTTTCAGGCAGCGTCTTTTGCGGAATCGACCATAAGGATGGATCAAATGGTTTATACAGTCCATGCAGCGGATCGTTAATCGGAAAAGGATTGCGCTGCCGGCTGACGATCTCCTGTATCTCTAAGTCATTCATAGGCTTATTCCAGCTATTCTGGAATTGCTCCAGCTCAGCTTCAGACACTCCGGTAAACATATGATAGTTCTTTTCAAATAAGGTGCCCCAATTCATAGGTAATTGCTCCTCTCCGTATCTACGCTAAGCGATTCCAATACGTTAAGATTAATAGAAGCGTACGTCTATTGCAAAACAAAAAGGATCACCAGAAGGGAAGAGGATGCCTACCAGTTCCAAGGGCTCCACACCTTTCATCATTATAGATGACGCCTGTTTTTTATAATTATCCTTGATACTGCAAAATTGTAACCTTACATCCTTCGTTAATTAAGTCGTTTTTGGACGAAAAAAATGATTTTTTTTGCTTTTTTTCATCTGAAAACCGAACTATCTCTTGATTTATTAGAAATTGTTATGTACGATATGAATACTGGTTTTATTAATGTTTTATATTATTTCAGAAGGTGATCTCATGCCCCTGATCGACTCTAACGAGAACAGGAAGAAGCTCAGTCACATTTACAATGAGGTTGCCAAAGAGCTGTTCGGGTTTGGCACGACGATGCTGAAGGTGT
>NZ_HF954556.1:0-801 GCF_000455225.1 Megasphaera massiliensis | reverse complement strand
TCAATACGACATTGAACCTGTCTACTGAAGAAGCGGAAGGCATTACGTATGGCGCAGAAACGATCAATAAGCTGCACAAGCTGGATATGAAATACGTGAACGAGAACTTGAAAAACTGGATTGACCGCTTTAGCCGTGAAGTAACGCAATAAGAGGAAGCGAACTGAGAGACAAGAGTATTCATACTCTTGTCTCGTTTCCTGAATGGGAGGGGGATGATGATGAACAAGAAGGTTATTCTCGATGTCGATACGGGAGTGGATGATGCGTTAGGCATTCTGCTCGCTATTCAGAGCGGCAAGCTGGACATTCTCGGCATCACAACGGTAAACGGCAATGTTTCGTTGGAACAAGCGACGCTTAATACGTGCAAAGTATTGCAGCTCGCCGGTGCGGAGCATATTCCAGTCGTTCAAGGTGCGGACAAGCCGCTGCTGCGCAGCAGTTACTTCGAGCATCGAGTTCATGGGAAAGACGGGCTCGGCGGTGCATTAAAGGATATGCCTGTTCATAAGCAAGCGGAGAATGGCCATGCGGTTGATTTCCTCATCGAACAAATTCAGAAGCATCCGGGGGAAGTTACGCTCGTCATGACAGCTCCACTAACCAATCTGGCTCTTGCTGTGATGAAAGCTCCTGAATTGGTTCATCAGGTGAAAGAGGTCATCGTAATGGGCGGGGTTGTACAAGGCTTCGGCAATGTAACGCCAACGGCCGAGTACAACATTTATGTAGACCCGGAAGCGGCCAAGCTCGTATTCAAAGCCGGATTCAATTCATTGACGCTTGTTGGACTGGATA
>NZ_HF954555.1:1132-1946 GCF_000455225.1 Megasphaera massiliensis | reverse complement strand
TACTTAAATATTCGCGCAAATTGGTGCAGTCCTCATCGATTTGCATCCTAGACAGCAGATGAGAATCTGCCGGGAGCGGTTTGCCCTGTTGATGAGCAAGTTCGCGAATCGTTTCCGGCTTAACACTTCCATCCAGATGCAGATGAAGATCAATTTTCGGAAGCCGCTTCAGCTGCTCCACTCTCTTGTCATCCATCCTGTCCTCGCTCCCTTCGCTTCGATGCACCAACTCTATTCTGCAATAAGATCTTCTAGCCGAAACGACGTAATTTTTGCAATTTGCTTCATCGCTTCTTTCGACTCATGTTCCGACGAATGAGCAAGGCGTTCCTGTAGCGCTGACCAAATTGCCGACTTATCGCTGCCCCGCACGGCGTATATGAAAGGAAACCCGAATTGCTCCATATACTGTTTATTTGCAGCGGCAAACTCCGCAAATTCCTGCGGTGATAGCCTATCAAGCCCGCTCCCTGCTGCTCACGGGTCGAATATTCACCGATACTAAGTTTCGTTGCCAAATCGGGATGCAAGCAGTAGAAAGCATGGAGACGCGCCTCCGGCAAGTCCTTAATCATCCGCAGCATCGCCTCATGAAGCCCGGAACGGCTCTGGAATGGCCTTAATGCCCATACACCCTCCGCTACCCACGGCGAATTTTCGAATACAGTACCCAAAGCCAGAACGAATTCCTTCTGGTTCATTTCATTTAATTCCGATAACTGGATCATTAAACCTTCCTCCATTCACACTCACTTATCCGTAAACACTCAGCAGTATTGTCCAGCGCAATCAACACAATGTTAGTTTAGATAAC
>NZ_HF954555.1:0-582 GCF_000455225.1 Megasphaera massiliensis | reverse complement strand
GTCGCAGCACATAGTAAGCGCCATTGTTGCCGTCGTTGGACATGATATCGCCAGTCGTTACATCATAGCCGGACAGGCGAGTGTCTACTACTTTATCGGCCAAAATCATACGGGACGGCTCATTACCGATCGTATCCAGAACATGAATGTTGCGGTTTGCGTCATGGAATGTGCCGCGAACGTGCTTGCCGTCACGCGGAAGCTGCTGCAGGTGCGGAAGCTCAGCTAGAACATCTTTGTCAGCATCTACAACAACGACGCTGAATTTAATCGGTGCCGAAGTGGACACGTCAGAATACATCGTTACCACTCGGTCTTGCGCCAGCTTAACGTCGCTCAGTTTGCTAAGCACGACACGGCTTTCACCTGCTGGAATTTTCGTTACTTTGTTCAAGGATGGCTGCGTGCGGCCAAACAGATAGTTGCCGACAGCAGCTTTACCTGTTTGCGATACATATGGTGCAGGACCGCCAACGCCAACGCGTTCCTCAGTTACTGTAGCTTCTTCAGCATTTTCGTTTGTTGCAATGATATAGATACGAACCGGATTCGCTCGGTTGTTCTGATTGTGAGTCAAGAAAC
>NZ_HF954554.1:1142-1946 GCF_000455225.1 Megasphaera massiliensis | reverse complement strand
GCTTATGCTACAATCCTTCTTGACGCGAATGCCAGAATCCATTAAAGTTAAGAATAAGAACTGGAATTGAAGTGCATAACCAAATAGATCAACTTTCTTATCAAGAGCAGGCGGAGGGACTAGCCCGATGAAGCCCGGCAACCGGCGTAAGCACGGTGCTAATTCTTGCGGAGACCAATGGTTACAGGTTTCTGAGAGATGAGAGAGGCGGAAGCTTTATTTCTTGAGCGTACGACCTTTTCTCACTGCAGAAAGGGTCTTTTTTGCGCTTTAAATACCCAGACTGAGATAAGGGAGTGAATCGTATGCCGATTAAAGTGCCAGATCATTTACCAGCGAAAGAAGTATTGAACAACGAAAACATTTTTGTGATGGATGAGAGCACCGCGTACCATCAGGATATTCGTCCTTTACGAATTGTTATTCTGAATCTGATGCCGACCAAAGAAACGACCGAGACGCAGCTTCTGCGCCTGATCGGCAACACGCCGCTGCAAGTGGAGGCGGTATTGCTCCATCCGAAGACACATACGTCGAAGAACACGTCGGCGGATCATCTGGAGTCCTTTTACAAAACCTTCGACGAAATTTCCCATGAGTATTATGACGGGATGATCATAACCGGTGCGCCGGTCGAGCATTTGAATTTCGAAGATGTCAACTATTGGGATGAGCTGAAGGACATTATGGAATGGAGCAAAAAACACGTTAACTTCGACTTTCCATATCTGTTGGGCCTCGCAGGCGGGACTCTACCATCATTACGGCGTTCCGAAATATGAGCTTGACGATAAAATTTTCGGC
>NZ_HF954554.1:0-592 GCF_000455225.1 Megasphaera massiliensis | reverse complement strand
CGACATGGCGCGCGCATGCGAACCTGCTTTACTCGAACTGGCTCAACTATTATGTATACCAGCAAACGCCTTATGAATTAGGCGCGGGCATATAAGAGAGACGAAGGAGCGTATCGAATTATGAAAATCGAAAGTCATTTGGCGCAGATCGGTTCCATTAAGGAGCCAGTTACGGGAGCGGTAAGCTTCCCTATTTACCAATCCACAGCTTTTCGTCATCCGCAGCTGGGACAAAGCACCGGTTTTGACTATGCACGTACGAAAAGCCCGACGCGTTCCGTTCTGGAAGAAGCAGCGGCTAAGCTCGAATCCGGGGATGCAGGCTTTGCCTGTAGCTCCGGCATGGCAGCGCTGCAAACGATTTTTGCGCTGTTCAGCCAAGGCGACCATCTTATCGTTTCCCTTGATCTTTATGGCGGTACATACCGTCTGCTGGAGAGGATCATGTCGAGATTTGGCGTAACAGGCCTCTTATGTGGACACGAATGATTTGGATGGGATCAACGAGCTGTATCAGCCGAATACGAAAGCTGTTCTCATTGAGACGCCAACGAATCCGTTAATGATGATTACTGACATCGAGCGCGTAGCC
>NZ_HF954553.1:3108-3771 GCF_000455225.1 Megasphaera massiliensis | reverse complement strand
CAGCCATATGTAATAATTGCTGCCGGCGCGGTTCGGACATGATAACACCAACAGCGCATTGATGGGATGGTGTAACAAACACAAGCTTGGATTGTGGATGTATATGGTCTGTGCATAGTCCAGATTCATCGACTGGAGCGGGACATACTCGCATGTTCCGATAATTCATAGCCATCCACGCAGCAGGAAAACCTGGATCTTCGACAGTAACCGTATCCCCTTCCTGCAAAAGAGCTTGGGCTATCAAATCGATGCTGTGCTGTGCACCAGAGGTTAATAAAATTTGATCAACTTGCACATAAATGCCACGTTCAAGTGATAAGTACCGCTGAATTTGTTCCCGAAGTGGAAGATAACCTCTAGCATCACCATAAGCCCATATATTCAAATCATTACTGGTCGACGCCTGCAAAAAAGATTGTCTCCAGCTTTTTTGAAATTGTTCATCGAGATATGGCTCATGAGGAGTGAAATCTATTTCAGGAATAATTCTTTCTTTATTGCCAAACCAGCTGTGCAAATGCTTAATCGAAGCATTCAGTACTGGCAGATCGGGGAGAAGGGGGCCTTTTATTTCCTCGGCCTCTGAAATAGGCTTCACATAGATCGTCTCACTAACCCTTGTCCCGCCTCGACGGGAAGTTACCGTGTATCCTCGGCTAA
>NZ_HF954553.1:1340-2187 GCF_000455225.1 Megasphaera massiliensis | reverse complement strand
CATCAGACGATACACGCGCTTATGGTTAATCTGTTTCTCCGTTTATCGGTCAATTTCACAAGCATGAAATCAGCTCATTTTTATTACTATAACCTAAAGTTTGCATGACGGACACCGCCGCGGCGCACAGAAATCGCTTTTATTCGTGTAACAATAATGTATCAATTATGTACCGATACCTTCAACGTTCAATATCCCGTAGCAGCACGCCGTAACACACAAGATGCCTACAAGATGCCCACATTTTGCCCACGAACCACACGCACGCATCGTGTTTACACGGATTTATCGAACCAATTTTTCTAAGATTATCGGATAAAATCACCACAAAAGAACTCTAAAAACACATAAAAACGATTTTGTCTCATGGGCGGCATGATGTAATAATCTTTGGAAAATCCTGTAGTATCAAGGGTTTAGGGCTCCTTCGGGAACCCTCAGGCTGTAGAGAAACCCCTTATTTTTTGTAGGGGCCTAAATCTCTCGAAATTTTTCACCTAAATGTGGTTCTCAGATCGTTTTAAATCGATTTTTCTTTGCTAAGACGAGAGCCACCAAATAAAAATAAAAGTGTCGAAAAGTCCATAGGACTTTCTCGACACTCTGTGCCAGTCACTACGACTGGCTGTTTTTCTAAAATAATCATCCCGTTCGTTATCGAACTTTCACCTGCTATCTAAAACAGGAGGTACCCTATGAGTTCCATTCTTAACGTTATAGAAAAGCTAAAGCTGAACGTCAGGAGTATAGAAGATGTTCCAGAGTCATTTAGCTCAGAGGTGTACAAGCTTACTCTTTCTAGCGGAGAGAACGTTTATGTGAAAATTCCATTTAACAAAGATAAACT
>NZ_HF954553.1:0-790 GCF_000455225.1 Megasphaera massiliensis | reverse complement strand
AGGTTGCTGGCATTATCGATTTCGAGAGTGCCCGTGGCGGATCGTCGGAAATAGATTTTACAAAAGTTAATCGAGATATTTGGGAAGTCAATCCGAGAACAAAGATACCGTTCATTGACGGATATCAATCGATTCGACCTATGCTGGCCCTGGAACAAGTGCTGCCATTTTATAATATTTACGATGCTTTCAGTGCCGTTGTTTGGTGTAAAAACAGAGGAATCGAAAAAAATCAAACATTCCTTCAAGAAAATATTGTTGTTTTAAGGAATTCGGTAGGTTATTGAGTATAGTTGTTTTCGCTTGGAATGCTCACACATTGGTTGTATACGTTTCGTAAGAAAAGATGATGTAGAACTTAATCTGCAACTAAACCCAGTCGAATCTCGGCTGGGTTTTTGCTGTGGATTTGTATTATAAGCATGAGAAACCGGGAATGAGAAAGGGGAGAGCAAGTTCCCGCTGATCCTTAGATTGAACCTTTAATAATTCGTACAACAATCAGAAAACCTTGCTGTTACTGGGTTTGTTCAATCCACTTTCTATTACCTGATCATTTTCAACTAAATTTTAAAATGAAAACGCTTTACAACAAAATTGAAAATATGTTATAACAACATTACGACATAATCAATTTGTGAAAAGGAGAGACCAAATGCTTGACCGTAGCAAGAAAGGCAGCCCGCTTTATTATCAGCTCAAGGATGTCATCTTAAAGCAAATTGAAGAGGGGGCGCTGCTGCCGTCCTCCGGCAACTCCTTCATTAATAGGACACGGCGAACGAAGCTG
>NZ_HF954552.1:1211-1831 GCF_000455225.1 Megasphaera massiliensis | reverse complement strand
GATGTATATATCGGGGGTTATGAAAAAGAAGTACATTTTAAAAGTAATACAGTCAATACGCTATTGATAATGTAAATTACCATAAACATATGATGGGGTTGTCTTTCCCAAAACCTGTACAAGCACTCTCAAGAATAGATTATAAACTTTCTCAAACGGATTACGTTATGGTTACAGTCGGAAATCGTCTAGATGCGGAAATGAGCGAATCTTTTATTGATTTGATTTGTAAGTTTATTAATAACACTCCGAATGTTAAATGGTTATTGGTGGGCTCAGCAAAGCATAAATATATTCACAATAAATATAATACATTAATAAACAATAATCAGATCATCATGATGGATTATATATCCGATCTACCTGCGCTTTATAATATATGTAATATATATATCAATCCTTTTAGACAGGCTGGTGGATTTAGCGGTTACATGGCTATGAACCAGTCTCTGCCGATTGTAACGCTATACAACAAGAGTGATATTGGCGCAGTAGTCGGTGCAAATTTTGCTTGTAAGGATATAGAAACATATGAACAGGAATTACATCGGCTTTACACAGATAACGCTTACTTTAACATTGTAAGTACAGAAATGAAGAGACGTGTAACCCAGAACTAT
>NZ_HF954552.1:0-661 GCF_000455225.1 Megasphaera massiliensis | reverse complement strand
TCCCTTAACGGGGAAGTGGGCTGCAAGAGAACCACATAATCATAGCCAGGCAGTTCTTCAATGGCATGAACGACAGGTAACAAGCCAGATGTGCCATCTTGAGCCAAGTACTCTGGTCTTTTGAAAGGAACATCCCCCCCGTATCTAGAGCGGTTTTTATAATTGCATCATCATCTGAGGAAACAATAACTCTATCTATATATTTAGATTTATTAGCCTCCTCTATCGTCCATGCAATAAGCGGTTTTCCATTAAGCATCCGAATATTTTTACCGGGTACACCTTTAGAACCTCCCCTAGCGGGAATTATGGCCAATACCCTCTTGTCATTGATCATAATTATACAATTCCTTCTAGATACTCTGTATTTGCCCGTTCGAAATCGTCTATTCTTCCAATATCCATCCAATATTCCCTAATAGGGAAAGCAGAGGTAGGTGCATTTCGTTTCAGCAATTCGTCAAACAAAGAAGGCATGTCATAGAACGTGTTTTCTGGTATGTATTGCAGTACTTCTGGAGAAATAACATAAATCCCCCCGCTTATAAAAAAGCGTTGAAGTGGCTTTTCTTCGATACTTCGAAGGTGATGGTTGTCCACCTTCACAACACCATATGGCACTTGAAATTCATATTCTCTTACACACATCGTCGCATTCGCC
>NZ_HF954551.1:1504-2052 GCF_000455225.1 Megasphaera massiliensis | reverse complement strand
GCTTATTCCCTGACACGCAGCGCCGCAGCAAAGCGCTTGAAGAGCAAGGCATCCGCTTTATCGGCACGGGCGTTTCGGGCGGCGAAGAAGGCGCGCTGAAAGGCCCTTCCATCATGCCTGGCGGTCAAGAATCCGCGTACAAGCTGGTTGAGCCGATTCTGACAGCGATTTCCGCTAAAGTCGGCGACGACGCTTGCTGCACATACATCGGACCGGACGGCGCTGGCCACTACGTGAAGATGGTTCATAACGGCATTGAGTATGGTGACATGCAGTTGATCTGCGAAGCCTACGACCTGCTGAAAAACGTGCTGGACGTAAGCACGGAAGAGCTTCACAGCATCTTCACCGAGTGGAACAAAGGCGAGCTCGACAGCTACCTGATTGAGATTACAACTGATATCTTCTCGAAATACGATCCGGAAACAGGCAAACCAATGGTTGACGTTATTTTGGACTCCGCTGGCCAAAAAGGCACAGGCAAATGGACAAGCCAAAGCTCCCTCGACCTTGGCGTACCGTTGTCGATCATTACGGAATCCGTATTC
>NZ_HF954551.1:0-954 GCF_000455225.1 Megasphaera massiliensis | reverse complement strand
TGGTTGCTGCTGCTGTATTCGCAGAGGGAACTTCGCGTTTCTATGATGTAGAGAACTTGCGCTACAAAGAATGCGATCGGATTACCGATTACTTGAATGAGCTTCGCAAAGCGGGAGCCAACGTAGAGGAACGCCAAAGCGAAATTATCGTTCATGGCCGTCCGGAAGGCGTAGAAGGCGGCGTGGAGATCAATGCCCACTATGACCATCGCGTTATTATGGCGCTTACGGTTGTCGGCCTGCGTGCGAAGCAGCCGCTGCGTATCCGCGACGCGCATCATGTTGCCAAATCGTATCCGATCTATTTCGACCATCTCAAAGCGCTGGGCGCGAACGTAGAATGGGTAGAATAACGACTGCAAGCTGATGCTGATATGATAAAGGAGGGTTTACGAATGGCTTTTGAGAATCCATCCCGTGATCGAATTAAGGAACTGCTGCAGGACAGTAATGTGATCGCTGTAGTCGGCTTGTCCGAAAAGCCGGACCGCGTATCCTACATGGTATCGGAAGCGATGCAGGCAAAGGGATACCGGATCATTCCGGTCAATCCTAATGCCGAGACGATTCTGGGCGAGAAAAGCTACCCTTCCCTTCGTGATATTCCGGAGAAAGTGGATGTCGTCAATGTGTTCCGCCGTCCGGAGCATACGCCTCCGGTCGCCGAGGAGGCGGTTGCTATCGGCGCGAAGACGCTGTGGCTCCAGCTTGGCATCGCCAATGATGAAGCGGCTCATATCGCCGCTGAAGGCGGCATGAACGTCATCATGGACCGCTGCATTAAGGTGGAGGATTCCATTCTTCTGCCGCAAGGCAAAGCAAACGGATAACGATTGAAGGGCGGGCCTGCGGGGCAATGTCATTAAGTTTAGCTTACTTAATGAATTGGCCTGTGCGGCCCGCCCTTTTTTTATTGCTTAAGACAAAGAGAAAGCGTTCTCTCCATGCTTTGAC
>NZ_HF954550.1:1570-2173 GCF_000455225.1 Megasphaera massiliensis | reverse complement strand
AGCATACGGACGTTTCATCGTTGAGCCGCTGGAGCGCGGATACGGGACGACGCTGGGAAATTCGCTTCGCCGAATTTTACTGTCGTCGCTGCCGGGCGCAGCTGTGACATCCGTTCAAATCGACGGAGTGCTTCACGAGTTCTCTACGGTTCCAGGAGTGATTGAGGACGTTACAGAAATCATTCTGAACCTGAAAGGCCTCTCGTTGAAAATCCACTCTGATGAAGAAAAGGTGTTGGAAATCGACGCTGAAGGCGATGGAATCGTTACGGCTGGCGACATTCGAGCTGATAGCGATGTCGAGATTTTGAACCCTGATCTTCACATCGCGACCTTGGCCTCCGGTGCGCGCCTCCATATGCGTATTTTCGCTAATCGGGGACGCGGATACGTGCAAGCGGACCGCAACAAAAGGGACGATCAACCGATTGGGGTTATTCCCGTTGACTCGATTTATACGCCAATTACGCGTGTGAATTACAGCGTTGAGAATACTCGCGTTGGTCAAGTAACCAACTACGACAAATTAACACTTGAAGTATGGACCGATGGCAGTATTCGACCGGAAGAGGCCGTGAGCCTCGGCGCAAAAATTCTGACGGA
>NZ_HF954550.1:0-1020 GCF_000455225.1 Megasphaera massiliensis | reverse complement strand
GGAACTGGTTGACCGCGCGTAACACAAGCACTTGTAGCTGAAGCCGCCTTAGGGCGGTACAGCTGTTTGGGCTGTGGTAGATAAAGGGTGGACCCTTGCGGCCACCTTTTTTTATTGCCCTTTGCCGAGGGGTGTGAAGCTGCGTGAAAGCATTGAATGGGTTCATGGCAATTCGTTAGATTTTTAAAATATAGCAGTTCGATACTGCATGAAAGGTTTGACTTACGATCGCCATTGCTCGCGGATTTCTTGGATTATAGCCGCGCTGCGGCAGAAATCCGCTCACAAAAGCGAGCGCTGCGCTTCTTCAGTTCAAACCTTTCATTCCGCATTCGATGCTTATTTTAAATTTCACGAAAATGCATACCCTT
This sequence comes from Megasphaera massiliensis, assembly GCF_000455225.1. Classification (GTDB taxonomy): domain Bacteria; phylum Bacillota; class Negativicutes; order Veillonellales; family Megasphaeraceae; genus Megasphaera; species Megasphaera massiliensis. Next base: position 649 of record NZ_HF954550.1, on the reverse strand, counting down.
CAAGGCTTTCACTGCGCTTCGATGCCCGGGCAGGGGAATAAAGAAAGAAGCAGCAAGGGTCTTGTGGGGAAAGAGGTGTCGAGATGAGGAATTTATGCGCGACGGTAAGTTATGAAGGAACAGAGTTCAACGGCTTTCAATCGCAGCCGTACGGTCGGACCGTACAGCAGGAGATTGAAAAGGCGATTCAGGTGCTGACAGGAGAAGATATTCTTATTCTCGGTTCGGGAAGAACAGATGCCGGCGTACATGCGCAGGGACAAGTGTTCAACTTTGCAACGGAATCTACGATTCCTGCAGAACGTTGGGCCATTGCGCTGAATACAAGGCTTCCTAAAGATATCGTGATCCTGGAAGTACATGAAGTATCGCTGTCCTTTCATTCCAGGCGCTCTGCCAAACGGAAGACGTATCGGTATACGATCGATATGGGGAAGTTTCCGAATGTGTTTGAACGCCGCTACGCGTTTCAGTCATCCGATGCGCCTTCAAGTGGAAGCGATGCAAGAAGGGTTGAAGCATTTGATTGGCGAGCATGACTTCACGTCATTCACATCCATTCATTCAACAAAACCGCATCATATACGGATCGTATATGACGCGTACTTCGAGCAGCAGGGCTCGATGCTTCATATGTACATTACCGGCA
>NZ_HF954549.1:1219-1937 GCF_000455225.1 Megasphaera massiliensis | reverse complement strand
CATTGTTCATGCCGCCGGAGCATAAGGCGCTGGAGCGGGCAACTGTGCTGGAGCAAGGCTTCGGCGGTGCCGAGAGCAACGTGGCGATCGGCGTAGCCAGGCTGGGAGGCTCGGCAGGCTGGTTCGGCGTACTGGGCGATGATCCTTTTGGCAAAATGATTCTGAAGACGCTTCGCGGCGAAGGCGTCGACGTGTCCCGCTCTATATTGAGCAGCGAGGCACCCACCGGGATGATGTTCCGCGAGCATGTGGCCGGCAGAACAGCCGTACATTACTACCGCAAGCATTCCGCGGCCAGCCGTATGGAGCCGGAGCAACTGGACGAGCAGTATATCCGCGGAGCGAAGCTGCTTCATGTGACGGGTATTACGACGGCGCTTAGCGAGAGCAGCCGCCGGACGGTTCTCAGGGCGATTGAAATCGCCAAGGAAGCGGGCGTCAAAGTATGCTTTGACCCGAATTTGCGGCTGAAGCTTTGGTCGATCGAGGAAGCGCGGGAGACGCTGCTTCCGATTGCGGAGCAGGCCGACTATTTCCTGCCAGGCTGGGACGAGTTGAAGCTGCTCTACAATACGGACAGCTTCGAAGAGGTGAAAGAGAAGCTGCTTCAGTTGAACGCTGTGACCATTGTGAAGGGCTTTGGCGATACGACGCTTGTCCTGGACAATGGCAAGGAGACGGCTGTTCCCTTCTATCCGGCAGAGAAGGTTATCGACAC
>NZ_HF954549.1:0-669 GCF_000455225.1 Megasphaera massiliensis | reverse complement strand
AGAGGCACAAATTGCGAAGGCGCTAATCAAGCGCTCGCATGTGACTTACGCCGTCTTTGATCAGACGAAGATCGGCAAGGTGTCGCTGTTCTCCATTGCAGGACTCTCGGAGCTGCAGGCATTCATTACCGATGTGCCGATTGGTCCGGAGCTTCAGGAGGCGGCTCGGCAGCACGAGATTAGCCTTTATGTAGCGGACGAGCAATAGAAAATTAATAAGGCAGTGGCCGGGTGTCCCTTTGAGGATGCCGGCCACTGCCTTATTTTTGTGGAACGGGTATGATTGTGAGTTGCATGCTATTGTGAATTATGAACTTTAAGCTGTTGTATACTGGAAGCAGTTGCGCGCGGATATTATTCTAAATCGTACGCGCTTTGAAAAGCTGGATTTTGCGTACGCGCTGGAGCAGCCAATAGACGCCATAGCTTTGCAAAATGATAAAAGCGGGCATTATATCGAGCCGTACCGGGCTTGAATTTCAATTGCCAAATGAATGGCTGCATAACCTAGCAGAAGCACGAGAAATAGCGTCGATCGGGAAACGGTCCTCCTTCTCAGCAGTGCAATGAGCGCGAGAACACCAAATAGGCTCATTACAGCGTAGGAGGCTCCTTCAATACGCTCTGCACTAACTTGGATAGCAGGCAGATTCATTTCCCCCAGGCTCC
>NZ_HF954548.1:23920-25849 GCF_000455225.1 Megasphaera massiliensis | reverse complement strand
TAAGCTGGGTGTAAAAGACTATCTGCTGAAGCCAAGCAAAATCAGCGAGATCAGGGATACGGTGGGCCGTGTATTGAAACAGATAGAGGAAGAACGCGAGGAAAGGCAAACGCAGCATCAAGTGAAGCGGACGCTCGACCGGATTATGCCGCTCGTTGAAGCGGATGTGGTGACGCAGCTGCTGTTTGATCATGTTCATGAGGTTCATCTGGATGAAATGATTCATCTGCTCGGAGGCAGCGACACCAAGGAGGCTTTCGTACTGCTTGTTCAAGCGGGTGCAGGAGCAGCTACCGAGCAGCTCTATGCGGGAGTCAAGCTGAGGCTGCGGCAAATGGGCAAGGGCTGGGCAGGAGCGATGAACGGGCGCTATTTGCCGATTGTCGTTTTTATGGAGTCGCAAAAGTCATTCCGGGCGCAAGCGGCATCCATCGTCCATGAACTGCTGGCGCTGCCTCAATTGTCGGGTACATCCGATTGTATCATTGGGGTAGGCAATGCCCGTCAGTCACTTGACGACATCCGTTATTCCTACCATGAGGCGCTGCTCGCCGCGGCTGCGGGCCGTCAATGTCAGCTGCAGCAGGGCAAGGCATTCGCCCGGCACAGGTTTTATGCCGATAAAGCGGCAGAAACGGAACGAGAGGGTGTGGAATACGCCGGCAAAGGAATGGAGAAGCAGCTGATGGAATTTGTCCGGCTAGGGCAATGGACGGCTGCGGAAGCAGTAATCTACCCGTTAGCTGACCGGTATGAGGCTTCAGGCATGGATGTTCATCAGGCCGAGCAGCGGATGCTGGAAACGTTGTGGATCGTCTTCCGAGGGCTGCTGGAGCTTGGCGTGGAGACAGAGCTTCCTTATTACGGATTTCAAATTCATCGTTACTCTGAGCTGCGAACAGAAACCAAATGTCTGCTGCTTCGGATGTGCAAAGACGCTGAAGAGCAGTTGAACCGAGATCAGCCGGATGCCATTGCCGAGGTGAAGCAGTATATTATCGCCAATTCCCATCTCGATATTTCACTTGAGACGATTGCAAAGCAAGCGGGTCTCAGCCCTTTCTATATGAGCAAAATGTTCAAGGAGCAGGTCGGCATCGGCTATATCGATTTCTTAACCGATTGCCGGGTCGAGCGGGCTAAAGCACTTATGGGCGATGCTGATCGGAGTCTGAAGGAAATCGCCTATGAGGTGGGGTACCATGACCCTAACTATTTCAGCAAGGTGTTCAAAAAAATATGCGGTGCTTCTCCGACGGATTACCGGAAAGTGCTCCTCGGTAAGTAACGGATCAGGCCTATGGCAAAATAGTCCAGATCATCGCAATAGAATCCAGCAATTCTCCTGATTAACGATCGGCCTGGCATGCTAATCTTGAAATGTAAGCAGTTACATTAAGAAAAAGGGAGAGAAGAAAATGACGAAGCACATTACAAAAAGTGGGGTTATGCTGCTTGTTCTTGCTTTTATTCTCGTATTATCCGCGTGCAGCGGCGGCAACGGAGGCGGCAGCAATTCCGGCGGTAAAAAGGATTCCGGCAAAGACGGCAAAATAAAAATCGGATTCTCGCTGGATACGTTGCAGGAAGAACGCTGGCAGAAGGACCGCGACTTGTTTAAAGCAGCGGCGCAAAAGCTTGGAGCGGATGTAGAAGTCCTCGCGGCGAACAGCGATGATGCCAAGCAAATCGCTCAAGCAGAATCGTTGATTTCCCAAGGTGTAGACATTCTCGTTGTCGTTCCCCACAATGCGGAAGCAACGGCAGCTATCGTAGAGAAAGCCCATGAAGCGGGCATTAAAGTACTGGCGTACGACCGCTTGATCAAAAACTCCGACGTTGACCTCTATGTCTCCTTTGACAATGAGCGCGTTGGCGAAATGCAAGCAGAAGCTATCGTAGCCAAAGCGCCTAAAGGCAAATACGTAT
>NZ_HF954548.1:20743-23575 GCF_000455225.1 Megasphaera massiliensis | reverse complement strand
AAAGGCAAATACGTATACATTGGCGGTTCGGAAGCGGACAACAACGCGCATCTGTTTAAGAAGGGCGCAATGAACGTGCTGCAAAAGTATATCGATAGCGGCGACATCCAAATCGTATACGATCAGTGGTCGAAAGACTGGAACCCTGCAGCAGCTTTGTCCAACATGGAGAACGCTTTGACTGCGAACAACAACCAAATCGATGCGGTCGTAGCTGCGAATGACGGAACAGCTGGCGGCGCGATTCAAGCTTTGACAGCGCAAGGGCTTGCAGGCAAAATTCCAGTATCCGGACAGGATGCTGAGCTGGCTGCGGCACAACGTATTATCGAAGGAACGCAAACGATGACGGTCTACAAACCGATTAAGGCACTGGCAGAGAAAGCAGCTGAACTGGCTGTTAAGCTGGCCAAAGGCGAAGATGTAGGCGCGGACAAAAAGTAACAATGGCAAAATTGATGTTCCATCCATTCTCCTCGACCCGATTGCCGTTACGAAGGACAATATTGATGCAACGGTTATCGCTGACGGTTTCCATTCGAAAGAAGATGTCTACAAAAACGCGAAATAAAAAGGCAAGAGCGAGCGGGGTGAACGAGGCATGACGGCTGCATTGGAGATGCGGAATATTACGAAAGAATTTCCCGGCGTGAAAGCGCTGAACGATGTGACATTGACGGTAAAGAAAGGTGAGATTCACGCCTTATGCGGAGAGAATGGCGCCGGCAAATCAACGTTGATGAAAGTGCTCAGCGGACTCTACCCTTCAGGCAGCTATAATGGGCAGATTCTTATCAACGGTGAAGTGAAGCGCTTCTCCAGCATCAAGGATGCGGAGGAATCCGGAATCGCCATTATTTATCAGGAGCTGGCGCTAGCGAAGGACTTGTCCATTGCCGAGAATTTATATCTCGGCAAGGAGCTGGCCCGCTTTGGGATCATTAATTGGGAGCGGGTTTTCAAGGAAAGCGAGAAATGGCTTTCAGAGGTAGGCTTAACCGATGTCAGCCCGGAGACAAGAACCGGTACGCTGGGCATCGGCAAGCAGCAGCAGGTGGAAATAGCCAAAGCGTTGTCCAAGAAAGCCAATATTCTTATTCTCGATGAGCCGACGGCAGCGTTGACCGAGCAAGAGGTTGAAATTTTGCTATCGATCCTTCGCGAGTTCAAGAAACGCGGCGTTACCTGTATCTATATCTCGCACAAGCTGAAGGAAGTATTCAGCATAGCGGATTCAGTCACTGTTCTGCGTGACGGCAAAACAATTGGCACCTATGATGCCAAAGATATCAATGAAGAACAGGTTATCTCACTTATGGTAGGGCGGGAGCTAAAGGAACTGTTTCCTCGGATCGAGGCGGTGCCGGGCGACGTTATATTGAAAGTGGAGAACTACACTGTTATGCATCCCGATTTGGATCGAAAGGTCATCGACAATATTTCATTCCAGGTACGGCAGGGTGAAATATTCGGCATTGCCGGTCTAATGGGCGCAGGCCGGACAGAGCTTGTAATGAGTCTGTTCGGCTCCTATCCGGGAGCAGCTGTCGGAAGAATCGAGATTGAAGGGAAGCATGTCAAAATCAAGCACACGCAGCATGCGATCCGGCATGGGATGGCGCTGGTCTCCGAAGATCGAAAAAAATTCGGCCTTGTACTCGGCATGGATGTGAAGAGCAACGTAACGATGGCCAGTCTGAATCAGATTGCATCGGGCGGCGTGATCGATCCAAATCGTGAAGTCATCAGGGGCAATGAATATATCCGTTCTCTGCAAATTAAGGCGAACTCGGTGGAGACGATTGTCGGCACATTAAGCGGAGGCAATCAGCAAAAGGTCGTACTCGGCAAGTGGTTGATGACGAAACCGAAGATTCTAATTCTTGATGAGCCAACCCGCGGTATCGATGTTGGTGCCAAGTTTGAAATTTATACGATTATGAATGAGCTGATCCGGCAGGGCGTTGCGATCATTATGGTCTCCTCCGAGCTGCCCGAGCTTCTCGGAATGAGTCACCGCATTATGGTTATTGCGGAAGGGAAGCGGGCGGCGGAATTTACGGCGGAGGAAGCGACACAGCAGGCGATTATGACGGCTGCGACAGGAGGGAAAGAACGATGAGCGCAAAAACGGAAACGGTGCCGGTGCAGCCGTCACGCGTACAAAACTGGTTTAAATTCGATGCGCGCGCTTATACGATGATTGGTGCGCTAATTGCGATATGGGTATTGTTCTCGCTGCTGCATGAACGGTTCCTGTCTCCTACGAATCTTTCAAACTTATTTCTGCAAATGTCTGTTACGGCAATTCTCGCTATCGGCATGGTACTGGTCATCGTTGCCGGACATATCGATTTGTCGGTCGGATCACTAGTTGGTTTAGTCGGCGGTGTGGCAGCCATGCTCAACGTCTGGTATGATTGGCCGGCTATTCCGGTCGTCATTACCGCAGTGGCACTTGGCGCGATCGTCGGATTTATTCAAGGCTGGATCATCGCTTATAAGGCGGTGCCGGCATTTATCGTTACGCTAGGCGGCATGCTTATCTTCCGTGGTGCATTATTCGGAACGACAGGCAGCGTAACGGTAGCACCTCTGTCGCCTGGTCTTAAAGCAATCGGCCAACATTACACGTCGGATATTATCGGTTGGATTTTCGGCATAGTTGGATTGCTGATTGCGGCTGTACTGCTGCTGCGGAAACGCTCATCCCGCATCCGTTACGGATTTGATGTTGAACCGCTTGCCGTTACTTTGCTTCGCATGGGAGTTACCGGCGCTCTTATTCTCGGCTTCGTTGGCGTTATGAACAGCTACAAAGGCATTCCGGTT
>NZ_HF954548.1:17839-20373 GCF_000455225.1 Megasphaera massiliensis | reverse complement strand
TATGAACAGCTACAAAGGCATTCCGGTTCCATTCGTGATGGTCGTTGTGCTGGCGCTTATCTTTACCTTTATTACGAGGAATACGACCTTCGGCCGGCAGGTATACGCGATTGGCGGCAACCCGGAGGCAGCCAAGCTGTCGGGGATCAACATCAAGCGCCGTGTGCTGCTTGTATTCGTACTTTGCAATACGCTGGCAGCCATTGCTGCGCTTGTTCTTACCGCACGCTTGAACGCGGCAACGATGAGCGCCGGACAAAACTATGAGCTCGATGCAATTGCTGCATGTGTTATTGGCGGTACGAGCCTTATCGGCGGNTCCGGTACGATTATGGGTGCCATTATCGGCGCGCTAGTTATGGGCAGCTTGGACAACGGCATGAGCTTGATGAACATGGAGTCGTTCTGGCAGTATATCGTAAAAGGCGGCATTCTAGTGCTCGCTGTATATGTAGACATTTACACGCGCAATCGTAAAAAAGCATAGTGAAACAAACGAGCAATACCCCGGCGGGATTTAGAGGCCGGGGTATTTTTTTATGTCTGAATGAATCTGTGAGAATTTAAAATTATTGTAAATATGAAACAATTTCCCATTGTTGCCCGTCGATAATGACAGGAGGTGAGGAATTGAAAAAGTTAATAATTGTTTTTTCGATTCTATTAATGAGTCTATCACTCCCCGCCTGCTCGTTAGGCAGGCAAAAGACAGCCCAAGACTGGGCATACCGTTTTGTCGTATGGAATGGGGATACGTACAAAGCAACCGATGAAGCAGTTCTGGATGTCGGAAAGCAAATCGGGAAGGTAGAACATTATTCCGACCATGAATCTACGAGAGCAACCGGTGTTTTTTCCAATGAATATCACGAGGGGACGGCTTTGTATGAGATCAAAAACGTTTCGACAGACAAAGCCATCGCCGTAGAGAGCAGTGAAGGGGAATATGTGAAGCTGGAACACATCGGAAAGTACGGCTCAAAGGACAAATAAATAAATCAGGGGGAGAGCAGAAATGAAGAAGAGCATATGGAAGGTTATTCTGACTGGCACCTTATTGTATACGGCAGTTGTACTGCCGTCTGTGAATGCCTATACGACTTTAGGAGGCAAGTACGCCAGCTCGACGATCAGCTATATCCCGCAAGGGCTTACAGCGAATTATTCATTAGCGATGGCGGATGGCATTGCAGCTTGGAATAATGCCAATGTGGATGCCAGCTTTGTGTACACTAGCAATATTTCTGCGGCCAATCTTATTCTGAGACAAGACGCCTACGGCGTCAACATAGGCTGGAATGCACGAACGGCGAACAAGCCCGTGATGACCTCCGGTACATACACGAAGTCAGATATCGACTTTAATACTTCGGCGATGGATGGAATGACGGTTACGGCCCGTAAAGGGACGGCGGCCCATGAACTGGGACATGTATTCGGACTCGATCATGTTACCGACGGCAAACAAGTTATGAGCATATATGGGGTGCGGACCACTTCCGTTCCGGGACCGGATGATATTAAAGGCGTAAATGCATTGTATTAAACCTAAACAAAGAAAGGGGTGTATTCCATGAATTCCGTTTTTTCGAAAAAACAGATTTTGACCTTATTTATTGTATTAATTGCGGCGACCATCGTCTTCTTTCAAGTGAGAGCCGAAGCATCACGGGACAAGCCAACCTCCACCGTATCGATGCACTTCGATCTATCCGAATCGTTCCAATCCGTTGATCAATTGCGCGCAAGTTCGCCGGTCATTGCCAGAGTGAAAATCAATACGACGAAGAGCTATCCGTATGGCAATGTCGTATTTACTTTATCCGATGCCTCCGTACAGAAGGTATACAAAGGTCAGCTTGGAAAGCAAATTCGCATTCTGGAAACCGGAGGTTCCTATGAGGGTCTGCAATACTTGGCTGAAGGGAATGCGGTTTTTGCCGCAAGTGAAGAAGCTGTCGTGTTTCTGGAGAAATACGAGGGACCTGTAGCAGAAGATGCTTATGTTATTAAAGGGGTATACCAAGGGAAGTTTAAAGTAGCGGGCGAAAGACTGATTCCGTCATCTCAAGTGTCAGGTGAATTGCAATCTATTCAATCCTTCCATGATCTTCAAATTTCGAAGTAATGGAAAGGAGTTATTTTGGAAAAAAGGGCTGTTTCCGCATGTCCGCCATTGCATGATGGCGAGACTTGGAAACAGCCCTTAATTGTTATTCATTCAAACTTTATTAATGACCGGATGCCTCGTGGTCATTGGATAGCTTAAGCATGTCGAACAGCTTGAAGAGCAAGCTCATAATGATCGCTACAACAGTAGCCAATCCCATACCTTTGAGCGAGAAGTCTCCGATCACGATTTCTACGCCGCTTAATCCGACAACGAGTACGATCGTAGTCAAGTACAGGTTAGTCGGTTTGCTGTAGTCGATTTTGGATTCGACGAGCATGCGCAAGCCGGAAGCTGCGATAACTCCGAACAAGAGCAGTGAGATACCGCCCATTACCGCTACTGGAATCTCGGCAATCAGCGC
>NZ_HF954548.1:16394-17486 GCF_000455225.1 Megasphaera massiliensis | reverse complement strand
AACCCTCCAAGTCTGGATATCGTGAGCCTTGGTAACGGAAAAGGCAATTTCACGAAGGAGCACACCATTCTGGTTCAAGCGCTAGCGGAGACCAACGGCTTTCGGTATGGGGATTTAACTAGCGTAGATGTAAATACGACTACGAAACGCATTTCGGTATCTGTGCAGGAAGCGGATCCTATTAAAGCTGGAAAGATACTAGTCCTAGACTATGACGGCAATCTGCTTAAGGAATACGGAGCCGGTGTTCAGCCCGATATGATTAAGTCTACGGCAGACGGCCGATATATTTTAACTGCTGATGAAGGTGAGCCGCGGACGGCGGCAGGAGATCCAAAAGGCAGCATTACCATTGTGGATACGACTGCGGATACGGTTAAGCAGGTCTATTTCGATGACGAATCGGTAATTGGGAACGATGTCTATATTCGCGGCGCCTCCGATCCGGTAACCGGACTGATTATGGGAAAAGGCTCGAAGGCGGATGCCCTGTATGATTTCGAACCAGAGTATATCGCGCTCTCCAGTGACTATAAGCAAGCTTACGTGACGCTCCAAGAGAATAATGCCGTAGCGGTCATCGATATTGCGGCCGGTAAAGTCAATGCCGTGAAAACGCTTGGCTTCAAAGACTATAACGATCCGCGTAACTCGCTTGATCTTGTGAGTGATGGAGCAATCAAGCTGGAAAATGTGCCGTTCAAAGGCATGTATATGCCGGATGGAATTGCTTCGCAGACCATTAATGGTTCAACGTATTTGTTTACCGCGAATGAGGGAGATGCCACTGAATGGCCAGTGGAAGGCGATACAAGCGGATGGGCAGGCCGTAAAAATGCGGTTAAGCTAGGCAGCCTGAAGGGACAGCTTGATCCCGGTTCGGCAGCGAGCATCTTTTTAAACGGAACGAACGGATATGATGATGTCGAGGTTGTGTCCGGCGTCGGCACAGACAGCATCTATATGTATGGCGGCCGTTCGTTCTCGATCTGGCATGCAGATACGATGGAGCAGGTCTATGACAGCGGCAATGATTTTGAGACAATTACATCGCAGGGAAGTACGGCTGAATATTTCAACTCAAGCCATAGC
>NZ_HF954548.1:12210-14666 GCF_000455225.1 Megasphaera massiliensis | reverse complement strand
CGCATCCGGTCGAAGGTTTTGGCTAGAAAAGAAATTTCGTCGTTGGCTGCCACTTCGATCTGCATATCGAACCGGCCCCGGGACAGCTCCCGGGCTGCCTGTGTAAGTTTATGTATAGGCCGAGTAATGCTAAGTGAGAACCAATAGGTGAATAACAGGAGCAGCAGCGTGATGAGGGCAATCATCCAGATCCCGAGCTTTTTCAATTCGACCGATTGCTTGATCATGCCGCGATAGAACTGATCATAGGTTTTCAGCTCGGTATCCATCAGCGTCAACGTCATTTCCGAAATATAAGTCGAGAGGCGCGTAGCATCTGCGAAATCATTTAGCGACTCCTCGTTATTCTTAGCGTTAAGGAACCGGACGGAACGGTCAGAGGCATTCACCAGGCTATCGATCAAATTCAAATAATTCGTTAGTGTAAAATGATTGCCGTTGTTCCGCAGATTCGTAATCTGCTCCTGTGCGACGATTAGCTCATGGCGGTCTGTCTCCAGATTAGCCAGCTTGGAAGAAGAGGGGGCCTGCAAATAATTGTTTAATGAAGTAACAAGCTGCTGACTAGAGGCACTGACCTCATTCATTCGCAAGTAGCGCTGCAATATCTCATTATATTGATCCTGCATTTTCTGGTTGTAGTAGGTTAACGTGACCCAAATGCCAGCCATTATGAACACGACGATTGCGACGAGCAGCCATATTTTTTTCTGAATCGTATTCATGGAAGCTCATCCGCCTTCAGCAGCCCGATTTCGGTAAAATAACCATCATAGTTGAGCGGGAACGTCTCGCCATTCAGCCACTGAATCATCAATTCCACGCTTTGCTTGCCCATTGTATAAGGCGCTTGCTCGATAATGCCGTTCAGCTTCTTCTCTTTCATCAGCGTTCGGCTCTCCACGCTGTCATCGAAGGAGTAGAGATGGAATCGGCTCAATTTCGCCCGCTTGCCAATCTCCTGTACCATGGCGCTCGCATTGTTCGCTGTCACCGAGACGAACCCGTCGATATGCGGCTCCCGGTTCATAATATCGTTCGTAGCGGCAATAACCTTCTCCCTCGTATCTCCGGCTACAACAATGATTGGCTCAATGCCCGGCTGGGCCTTCAATGCCTCCAGAATGCCGTTAAGTCTTTTGTTCTGAAAATCCTCCTGACGGTCGGACAGCATCAGCACAACCTTCCCGGTTTTGCCGATATCCTTCGTCAACTGCTCGCCAATGAGTCTGCCAGCCTTCTCGTGATCCGAGCCGATATAGGTGCGCCTTAAGCTTTTTTCCACTGGAACATCATTGCCAATTGTAAAAATCGGAATGCCGTTTCCAGCCGCTTTTACCGTGGAGAGCTTATTAAATTCATCCGATTCCAAGCCTTGCACGATAATCCCGTCCACTTTCGAGGCTATCGCGATTTCCATCTTTCTTAGAAAATCGACCTGATTCGTACCGTAGCTGCCCCCATACAGCTAACTCTACACCACGCTGCTTTGCTGCTAGCGTAGCCCCTTTCTCAACCGAATCCCAGAAAGGCGTGTCCATTTCTTGCGTAATAAGCACAAGACGATAGGCAGAATCCTGACCCCCTGTCAGCTCAGCAGGAGCAGACAAGTCATAGTGAAAAATTTGAATAATGGAGGAAAGTGTGAAGCCGAACAATACGATACAGCAAATCGACAACGATACAATGAACAGCTTCCTCATCGCAGGCTTGCTCCTTTGAATCTCGATTGATGTAAACGATCGATTGTAAACCGCTTACATTTTCTTTCATCGTATCACAATTAAATTGACGTATAAACGCAAATTTTACAGGAGCTTCCTCTTATCCGTTATATAAAATTGCCGTTGACACTGAATGGAAAATAGTTCTATATTGGCATAGGTGTATTACATTGTTCAAGGATGGTGACCTGCATGAAAACATTCGCTGCCGTTGCCGGCAAAATTGCTTTAAGCTTTATCGTCGTTCTCCTCATATCGGTTGTCGTCGGAGTCGTCTACACAGTCATAGCGGTAGCATCCGGAACAGGCTTGGAAGATATCCAGAGTGCTTCGCAAGATAATTTATGGATGCAGATCATTCAAACCATTTTGTTCACCGCTTCGGCTCTCGGAATGTATGCTCTATTTGAAAGGAAAAAGAGGTGGCCGCTTGGGCTCCGTCAACAGGACGGAGGCATCATGCTCGTTCACGGCATGCTGGCCGGAATTGTGCTCATTTCGTTAGCCGCGGTGTTAATCTGGGCTTTTGGAGGCGTTAGCTGGACATTGGGGAATTGGAACTCTGAGCTGACGGCCGCGCTGCTGAAGGGCTTAGTGCTATTTATCTTTGTAGCGGTATCGGAGGAAGTTTATTCACGCGGCTATGTGCAAGGCCTGCTGCGCTATCATTACGGCAGTAAAGCGGCTATTATCGTAACCTCTCTGTTATTCGCATTGCTCCATAGCATGAAT
>NZ_HF954548.1:9746-11347 GCF_000455225.1 Megasphaera massiliensis | reverse complement strand
CCGATTATTAACCTGATCTTGGCCGGGTTGATCTTTGGTATAGCCCGCGAGTTGACCGGGGGATTATGGTGGCCGATTGGAATGCACCTAACGTGGAACTATCTCCAAGGCAACATTTACGGCTTCAACGTATCCGGTACAACTGTGGATGACTCCATTCTCTACACAACGGACAAAGGCCCCGCTTGGCTGTCCGGCGCTTCGTTCGGCATCGAGGGCAGCTTGATTTCGATTATTATGCTGCTGGCGGGTATTACAGTTGTTTACTTCCTATATCGGAGAAAAAACAGAGCATAGCGTTAGAGCGAGCCGCTTAGGAATTGGCTCTGAATTTAGAGAAGCCCAACGTTTTGTACACGTCGGGTTTCTTTTTTTATTGAAAGACTGCTGGTGTGTTGGCTTGCTGGTTTTAGCTTGCTTTGCTTGCTGGCTTTCTTAGGGCATACCCGCAACAGTTGCTGTTGTAAATCAGCAAGATCAATAAAACGCCAAGCAGCTCTTCATTACATGCACAATCCGTTTGCTTACTGGGGCATCCGTTAAAGGATGGGTAATATAGCCGATGAGATGGCGGGAGCTAGCGAAATTCCTCATGAGCGTGAGCCACATCTCGAACAACATACAGCAGTGCAGGTCGATGTGTGTCAAAGTGCTCCAAACCGCATCAAAATGTAAAAGTACAGGTTGATCAGCCCATTTCATCTGTTTTTCCCCCTCAAAATGCAAAAGTGCAGGTTGTTTCGCCAAAATCAGCCAATAACAGCACTTTAGGAGCATTTCAAATGCACATTTGCATTTTGATGTCATAAATCGTCAATAAGGCGACAGACAAACTGCAGTTTTACATTTTGTTCTATATGAACAGCAAACCTGTTTCTCATTATAGCGAATCAGATTGCATTTTCGTAATAATATAGAAAAAAGCTGCCGAGAAATTCTCGACAGCTTTGGCTGATCAAATGATTATTGCGGCGTTTCGCTTGAAGATGATGATGTTGGTGTTGGGGCTGGAACCACTTCAGGCTCCTCTGTGCTCTCGGCTGCTGGAACCTCTTCAAATTTATGTCCGCAGGAAGGACAAAACTTGGTGTCGATCGGCACCACTTTTCCGCATACGCAATCCTTCTCATCCTTGATTTCCATAATTTTTTCTTCCAGCTCATCGATCTCTTGCTGCAAGGCTACAATCTGCTCGCTCGATTTAGTGATGGCCGGCTCGGCAGCAGTCAAATCATTGGACAAATTCGCTTGAAATACGGCTTCACCGATTTGAATATAGTTCTTCTCAATATCTTTGCGCTTTGCCGAAATTTGCGAGTTGAGACGAACTACCTCTACCGACTCCTTCGCTTTATCCGCCGCCTTAGAAGCGCCTTCCTTCAACTTGTCGAAAAAACCCATAATAATCCACTCCTCATCATGTACTTATATTTAGAATAACGGAAAAAAGAGTTGATGTTTGTAGGAATATGTCGATTGATCACCAAATTATTTTTGCCCGACAGCTTACCTTACTAAAGTCTATTCGCTCTATGATCGTCTCATGACGAAGTATGCGGCATACTAGCCGCACACCTTAATCATTTGCTCCATCGAGCTGC
>NZ_HF954548.1:6355-9277 GCF_000455225.1 Megasphaera massiliensis | reverse complement strand
CCGATTAGTATTCGTCAGCTCCACACATTGCTGTGCTTCCACCCCGAACCTATCAACCTCGTCGTCTTCAAGGGGTCTTACTAATTGGGAAGTCTCATCTTGAGGGGGGCTTCACGCTTAGATGCTTTCAGCGTTTATCCCGTCCGTACTTGGCTACCCAGCGGTGCTCCTGGCGGAACAACTGGTACACCAGCGGTACGTCCATCCCGGTCCTCTCGTACTAAGGACAGCTCCTCTCAAACTTCCTGCGCCCGCGACAGATAGGGACCGAACTGTCTCACGACGTTCTGAACCCAGCTCGCGTACCGCTTTAATGGGCGAACAGCCCAACCCTTGGGACCTACTTCAGCCCCAGGATGCGATGAGCCGACATCGAGGTGCCAAACCTCCCCGTCGATGTGGACTCTTGGGGGAGATAAGCCTGTTATCCCCAGGGTAGCTTTTATCCGTTGAGCGATGGCCCTTCCATTCGGTACCACCGGATCACTAAGCCCGACTTTCGTCCCTGCTCGACTTGTAGGTCTCGCAGTCAAGCTCCCTTATGCCTTTGCACTCTCCGAATGATTTCCAACCATTCTGAGGGAACCTTTGGGCGCCTCCGTTACATTTTAGGAGGCGACCGCCCCAGTCAAACTGTCCACCTGACACGGTCCCCGAACCGGTTTCACGGTCCTGGGTTAGAACTCCAATACGATCAGGGTGGTATCCCAACGATGCCTCCACACAAGCTGGCGCTCATGCTTCTCAGGCTCCCACCTATCCTGTACAGATCGTACCAAAGTTCAATATCAAGTTACAGTAAAGCTCCATGGGGTCTTTCCGTCTTGTCGCGGGTAACCTGCATCTTCACAGGTATTAAAATTTCACCGGATCTCTCGTTGAGACAGCGCCCAAGTCGTTACGCCATTCGTGCGGGTCAGAATTTACCTGACAAGGAATTTCGCTACCTTAGGACCGTTATAGTTACGGCCGCCGTTTACTGGGGCTTCGGTTCACAGCTTCGGGATTGCTCCCTAACCGCTCCCCTTAACCTTCCAGCACCGGGCAGGCGTCAGCCCGTATACTTCGCCTTACGGCTTCGCACAGACCTGTGTTTTTGCTAAACAGTCGCTTGGGCCTTTTCACTGCGGCCCCCTCGGGCTATTCACCCTACCGAGGCACCCCTTCTCCCGAAGTTACGGGGTCATTTTGCCGAGTTCCTTAACGAGAGTTCTTCCGCGCGCCTTAGCATGCTCTGCTCGCCTACCTGTGTCGGTTTGCGGTACGGGCACCTAGATCTAACTAGAGGCTTTTCTTGACAGCCGGAGTACATGACCTTCGCTACTGTAATTTTCGCTCCCCATCACAGCCTAGCTTACGCGAGTTGCGGATTTGCCTACAACTCTGCCTCACTGCTTGGACGGACTATTCCATCAGTCCGCGTCACTGCCCTTCTGTGTCACCCCATTGCTCAAACAATCTTCGGTGGTACAGGAATTTCAACCTGTTGTCCATCCACTACGCCTTTCGGCCTCGCGTTAGGTCCCGACTTACCCTGAGTGGACGAGCCTTCCTCAGGAACCCTTAGGCTTTCGGCGGACAAGATTCTCACTTGTCTTTTCGTTACTCATACCGGCATTCTCACTTGTATACTGTCCACCAGTCCTTACGGTCTGACTTCAACCTATATACAACGCTCCCCTACCCAAGATACATACGTATCATGCCATAGCTTCGGTGGTGTGTTTAGCCCCGTTACATTTTCGGCGCAGAGTCACTCGACCAGTGAGCTATTACGCACTCTTTAAATGGTGGCTGCTTCTAAGCCAACATCCTGGTTGTCTTTGCAACTCCACATCCTTTCCCACTTAACACACACTTGGGGACCTTAGCTGATGATCTGGGCTGTTTCCCTCTTGACAATGGATCTTAGCACTCACTGTCTGACTCCCGGTAAACATGTCTATGGCATTCGGAGTTTGACTGGACTTGGTAACCCTTGGCGGGCCCCGCACCCAATCAGTGCTCTACCTCCACGACACTCTTAACCGAGGCTAGCCCTAAAGCTATTTCGGGGAGAACCAGCTATCTCCGAGTTCGATTGGAATTTCTCCGCTACCCCCACCTCATCCCCGAATTTTTCAACATTCGTGGGTTCGGGCCTCCAGTGCGTGTTACCGCACCTTCACCCTGGACAGGGGTAGATCACACGGTTTCGGGTCTACGACCACGTACTTATTCGCCCTATTCAGACTCGCTTTCGCTGCGGCTCCGTCTTCCCGACTTAACCTTGCACGTGAACGTAACTCGCCGGTTCATTCTACAAAAGGCACGCCATCACCCCATCAAATCGGGCTCTGACTTTTTGTAAGCGCACGGTTTCAGGTTCTTTTTCACTCCGCTTCCGCGGTGCTTTTCACCTTTCCCTCACGGTACTGCTTCACTATCGGTCACTAGGGAGTATTTAGCCTTGGCAGATGGTCCTGCCGGATTCCGACGGGGTTTCACGTGTCCCGCCGTACTCAGGATCCGTCTCGGAGAGTATAGATTTTTGGTTACAGGGCTTTTACCTGCTCTGGCGGGCCTTTCCAGACCTCTTCGCCTAACCTACACCTTTGTAACTCCATGTGAGACGTCCTACAACCCCAAGAAGCAAGCTCCTTGGTTTGGGCTAATCCGCTTTCGCTCGCCGCTACTGACGGAATCACTTTTGTTTTCTCTTCCTCAGGGTACTTAGATGTTTCAGTTCCCCTGGTATGCCTCTCGTTAACCTATGTATTCAGTTAACAGTGACTATCCATTACGATAGCCGGGTTTCCCCATTCGGACATCCCCGGATCAAAGCCTGCTTACGGCTCCCCGAGGCAGTTTCGTTGTTCGCCACGTCCTTCTTCGGCTCCTAGTGCCTAGGCATCCTCCGTGCGCTCTTACTAGCTTAACCAA
>NZ_HF954548.1:0-1104 GCF_000455225.1 Megasphaera massiliensis | reverse complement strand
CCACTGCTCTTCCTGGTTGCTGAATGCGGTAATAATCGATACCTTTAACCGCGGATAACGGCGCCTAAGCTCAATAGCTACCTCGCAGGCCCATAGGTCGGTGCCGTATTGTCCCGGTGTTATGATCCACTCCAGCCCTTCTTCGATCAGCGGAAGCAGCTTGCTTTCAATCGCTTTTTTAATATATTCAATGTTCCGATGCTTCTGATCGAAAATTTGCAGCTCATGCGCACGGTATCCCGTTACGAGCACATTCTTCATCCGGCCGGCCACTGCCCTTCTATCGCTGTCTTTGCTACTTACTATAGCAGGACAGCAGCCCTGGCGTCAGAGAATATATGTTCCGTCCGGCAGATTAAGCCAGCAATTTCATAAAGGACGCGAGCAGCTTTGCCGCTTCCTCACGAGTTGTATGATCCTGTGGAGCAAAATAACGGCTGCCTGCAAGCTCTTTGCCGTTCATGAAACCAGCTTGCTGAACGGTGCGGACTGCATCACTGGCAAAAGCTGATATTTTCGCCTGATCGGCAAACGTAACCGATGAAGCCTGCTCCGGCAGCTTCAGTCCGGCTAATGCCGCAAAGCGAACGAGCATAACTGCCATCTGCTCACGAGTGATGCTGTCACCAGGCGCAAACTTGCCTTCGCTAATGCCGCCAACAATTCCTTTGTCTGCGGCCCAAGCAACAGATTGCGCATAATAAGCCGTTTTAGCCACGTCAGTAAAACGATCCGTCGCGTAGCCGCCAAGCTGTTCTCCGGACATACGAGCAAGAAGAAGCGTGAAATCTGCACGGGTCAGCTGTGACTTAGGCTCAAAGCGATCCGCACTAACCCCGCCGATTACATTACGAGCAGAAAGATAGATGATGTCAGACTGCGCAAAGCTTTTTCCGATATCCGTAAAGCTAGGCGCATGGTAGCCCGCTCCATAGCTGGAGAAGTGGCCCACCGTAAATTGCAGCTTCCCGGTCGATGCGTCGAAATGGCCGTTAGGCACCAGAATCAATTCACCGCTCTTCGACACGTAATAGACAACGACAGCATTGCTGTCTTCTCCCGGTTGAAGAGTATATGGAATGCTGATCCTTGCTTTACCGCCGG
>NZ_HF954547.1:1197-1771 GCF_000455225.1 Megasphaera massiliensis | reverse complement strand
TCGTTCACCCCTATCTACTTAAACGATTTTTGTAAACGATCCAGTTTGCCGGACAAGCTTCCGTCGTACAGACGGTCGCCGATGCGTACTTGTACGCCGCCGAGCAAAGCAGGCTCTACAACTTGCTGAGCAATAATTTTTTTGCCGGTTACTTGACTGAAATGAGTCACAACGTCCGCGAATTCCGTTACGGACAGCTGAGTAGCGGCATATATCGTTGCATGGGCTTGACCAAGAACCTCGCCCGCAATTTTAGTGAAGGCTTCATATACTTCCGCAATAACATCCTGACGTCCGCGAACGACCAGCAATTCAAGCGTATTCAATACAAGATTGGATACGTTGTCGCCAAATGTCGTTTTCAAAACCGAAATTTTGTTTGCCGGATCGATGTTTGGGAAGGAAAGAAACTTCACGACTTCTTCGTTTTGTGCCAGCGTATCGACGATTAGCTTCAACTGATCTTCAACTTCTGCTGCGATGCCATTCTGCTGAGCCAGCTCGACAATGCTTTGGCGTAGCGCTTCGCTACGACTGTATCCCGGCTCATTTGCTTCCTACTTCTTTCAGGTAT
>NZ_HF954547.1:0-647 GCF_000455225.1 Megasphaera massiliensis | reverse complement strand
CGTTACCGGCTTGGAGATCGTCTCGATTACGTTAATCGGGAAGAAGATCGGATACGGTTGGAAGTAGTGCTTCAGATAATGCTTTTTGTTCTGTTTCAGACCGAGGAAATGTACGATTACGAAAACGATAATCGCCAGACCCGCCGTTACTGAAATATCCGCTGTCGGGGATTTCCACCAAGCGATTGCGACGTGACCATGCTCCAGCATCTCTTTCGTAATACCCAGGCTCTCATACGCGTGATGGGGTTCCGTCACGATACCGAATGGAAGACCAAGCAAGTTGGAGATAAAAATGAACATAATAAGCGTCAAGCCGAGCGACATGAATGGCTTCACCCGATTAAGCGGCATCGCGCTACCGATAAGGTTGTGCACGAAATCGACAGCCCATTCGAGAAAGTTCTGCATCTTCGACGGGTTGTCCACCGACAAATTTCGAACCGCCAATCTAGCAACGACAAACGTTACGATTACAGAAACCAAAAGCGCAGTCCACGTAGCTATGTCAATCTGAAGCGGTCCAAGCTGCCATATGGGAAATTCATGCATGTAAAATTTTCACCCCTTTCGCTATGATTGTCGTTTGTTGATGAAATAAGCTGCTGCTAATAGTATAAACGGTACAACCATACAACCGATTAACG
>NZ_HF954546.1:1388-2027 GCF_000455225.1 Megasphaera massiliensis | reverse complement strand
TCAATGTTATGCCTCGGCAATCAAAATTTTCCAGAACGGATTTTTCCGGACACGCTGCAGGCTATGTCAAAACCGTACTAGAGCAAGTTGTAGCAGCTAATTTCGATTATGTGTTCATCATGTCGTCACTCAATCAGGATTTCAATGTGAACCGTATTGCCCGGTATTTAACGCTAGCTAGACAAAGTGGCGGCCTTCCTGTCATTGTCTTGACCAAAGCCGATTTATGCGAAACCTATGAGGAGAAAGTGGAATTACTGCGAAATATTGCAGGCGATATCGACATTATCGCTTTGAGCAGTTTTACGAAAATGGGTCTTGAACGGCTTAGTGATTTTTTAAAACCCGCAAAGACGATTGTCTTTCTAGGCTCATCTGGGATAGGCAAGTCATCTTTGCTCAACGCATTGGCTGGGCATGAATTGATGGCCGTTAAGGAAATTCGTGAGGATGATGCGAGAGGCCGGCATACAACCACACACAGGCAGCTCGTGAAGCTTCCTTCGGGCGCTCTTATAATTGACACACCTGGTATGCGTGAACTCGGATTGTGGCAGGCAGATGAAGGATTAGCGCGTCTTTTTCCGTGGTTGAACAACTATTTGCCGGATGCCGGTTTTCTGACTGCAATCATAGCCA
>NZ_HF954546.1:0-838 GCF_000455225.1 Megasphaera massiliensis | reverse complement strand
AAACACAGCGGAAGTGGGAAAGGCATGGCGATCCGAATTGCTGGCGACGGGAACATGATCTATATGACGCAAATGTAATCATTCCCAATCAAATCAAGCTGCCGTGCTGTTTGCTGCTCGAAGAGGAGGCAGACTTGACCCGCATCTGGATGGAATATGTAGAAGGTGTAACAGGCAAGCATCTGGATGCTGAAGATCTGGTACTCACTGCAGAAAGGCTTGGCAGCTTCCAAGCAGATTACCACCTAAGAGGACGGAGGGATCTAAGTTTGCTAAGAGGTTACCCGGCTGTAGGTTCCAGCTTTGACCTTTGGTGGAACAACGTGAAAGAGCCGCTTCGCGACACTATTGAAGGCTTCCCTGATGAATTACGGCAAATTCTTAATGGCTATGCGGAGCAAGCTAATGAGCTGCTTAACTTATTAGAAGCTCTTCCAGTAACTCTGTGTCAGGGAGACGTACACCAAGGTAATATAATTTTACGCAAAGATAGCGGGACCACTTCGGTATATCTCATTGACTGGGACTGCGCTGGATATGGCCGGATGGGAGAGGATGCCATAGACCTCCTTATAGAAGCTTTCGTCTATTCGGACTGGGATGTTTCCATGCTGCCTGGCTTACGACGGGGCATCATGGACAGCTACTGTCAAGGCGCAAAGCTTCAAGGTGTAGATTTTGACTTGGGGGATAAGCTTGTGCGGGATGTTTTTGTCCTTGCATGGGGCTTCCGTATTGTCAGTATCTACTTGTATGGACAGAATGAATGTCCAAAGGAGCGTTATGTACAAATTCTTTATGCCATGCTCACTTAATTTAGAGCAGGACACCGTTTGAA
>NZ_HF954545.1:1248-1756 GCF_000455225.1 Megasphaera massiliensis | reverse complement strand
GAATATTTCATAAAAAAAGACTTTCGCCGTTAACCCGAATGGGGCAAGCGACGAAAGCCTCTGGACGTCCAGTGAGCGATGTATTATAATAATTCCTACATGTTTACTAGTGTTTATATTATAAAATTACCGGAACATTTTTTACAATTTGTTTTTTTCGTTGATGACTCAGAGCATCCAATAGGAGGATAAGCAAATGACGAGAAGAAGAGTCGACCATGTCGGCGTGGCCGTGAGGAATCTGGAAGTATCGCTGCGCTTTTATACAGAAATTGTTGGGCTTGAGCTGAAGGGACAGCTGACGCATACAAACGGCGTTATCCAGCTTGCTTTTCTAGGCTTTGGCAATACTGACGAAACGGAAATTGAACTGATTCAAGGCTATAGCAATCAGCTGCCTCCGGAAGGCACGGTTCATCATTTCGCCATCCACGTCGACGATGTTGAAGCAGAATTCGAACGCATTAAAGGAACGGAAGCCGAACTGATCGATAACGAAATTACGACG
>NZ_HF954545.1:0-698 GCF_000455225.1 Megasphaera massiliensis | reverse complement strand
GACGACTAAGCCAATTCCGGCGTAGACCCAGTTCCAGACAGCGGTATTCGCATCGCTTTGAGCCGGTGCTTCCGTAGGGGCTGGAGTCTCGGCTGCCTCCTCTTCTGCTGCCGGCGCCGGCTTGGACGTGCTCTCGGCCGGCTTCGCAAATGCGTTATGCGTCTGATTGTTTTTCCATAGTCCCATTTCCTTCACATAAGTACCGATAGAGTTGATAATGGATGACTGGGCGAACAATTTCGGCTCGCCTTTCGCATTCAATAGCGCTTTAGTAGAGCCGATCACTGAGTTATCCAAGTAAAGCTTGCCCTCATTCATTAGCTTGGCAAAGCCCCAATCGCCGGGATTGCGGAAATTGACCGCTTGCAGCTTCAGATTACCGTTATCCACGGTTACCCCGTACATCGGAGCGCCCCAGAAATCCGCACTGTAAAAACGAATCTCGGAAGCGAATTCCTCGCCAATCTCTACATATCTCGTCTCCTCACCGCCATCAATTGAGACAATTTGCGAATTAATGAGATCAAAGCCTGCTTCGCCCGCGTTTTCGAATACAAGCCCTTTCTGAGCTCCGTCAACACCGAGACCTACGCTAATGCCGGTTGGCCCTCTGCCATTCTCCTCCACTAATAGCAGGCCGCTCCGCGAGCCATAGTGGAAATTATTGTACAGTATTTCGCCCTTCACATCTCCCAGTA
>NZ_HF954544.1:1323-2054 GCF_000455225.1 Megasphaera massiliensis | reverse complement strand
CAATCATGCCTTCCTCTACTTGCTGGAGCATGCCGCGTAATTCCATAGAATAATGTTTAACGGGCGTTTTAATATCGCCTATGAATATTTCGCCATAATCATGGCTGCTGGTAATCTCGTAGAGTTTTTTCCAGTCGATGACGACGCCATTGCTTTCCTCGATATCTGCCAATGTTTTGGCATATTGGACAACCTTCCAGGAGTGGGCGGATACGCTATGCTCTTCGAATTTGAATTTTCCCGGGCAGCGGATAATACGTTCAAGATCGTTCAAGGATTGAAAGTACGTGTGAATTCCCATAATATGCAATTCCTTTCTTCGTTGTTGTATGTGCTGCTGTACAGTTCGAGTATAGCTTTGATTTGTTAAGGGATGATAAAGTTGTTTATCTGTTGAAAATAATCTGTACGAATGGTAATATAGGGAAAATTAGTGCGCTAGGAGTGAATGGTGTAATGATTCTCGTTGTTCTTAATCAGTTGATCTAATAACTGAATATAAGGGGTCCAATGAAAGGCGGATGAAGCATTCATGATGCTTAATTTGCTATGTAGTATTGCCTCTTATGATAAAGAACAACAGTTTAANCATACACCGCGATCTCCGCTGCCATAATAAAGAAGCAGGCTGGCGTGAACAGGATAACGATGCCTTGTTCATGCTAAGGAGATAGGAGGCTGCAGATGAGCTATGTTCATCTGCAGCCTTTTTTGCGTTCTCTAGATTCATT
>NZ_HF954544.1:0-773 GCF_000455225.1 Megasphaera massiliensis | reverse complement strand
CAACTAAAGATGATATTAATTCAATGGTCCGACCGGGCAAATCCGATTAAAACGTTTGAGGTGCTTCCAGACCAAGTTCCTTTATATGCAAAAGCAGGCTTTTGGCCGGATGAGTTCAGATGCCGATGGATGCAGCGCCCTACTGATTATTTTGAGATAAAGTGGGATTCTAATGTCATCATTCAAAGCCCTCAGATTGAGGATAATGATGCGAAAAGCGGCAAACGGTTTACGAATGAGGATGAGATTGCCCATTGTGATTTTCATAGCTTTCAAGGAGGTTTTGAAGCGGTAAGAAGGAATAAAGCTTCATTGGCGGACTTTGTTCCGAATGAGGACCCTAATCTGACTAATGAACGATTGCTGCAGGCATCCACTCTTGTCTATGATCGAGAGTCCGGGGATTAGTTGCTAATTGCCGTCTTTGCCTGCAGGACAATGTGGCAGCCGTATATAGCATTGGTGTTTTGCCGGCTTATAGAGGGAAGGGACTGGCGACGTTGATGTTGAAAAGAGCGTTAAGTATCCTTAAAGATCATTATCCCATCCTGCGGTTATATGTGATGGAGGGCAATGAGGCGGAATCCGTCTATTATAATTTGGGATTTGCTCCGGGTGTGCAAGAGATACAGAGCAATGCGCATTCCGGCGCAGGGGTAGTCATTTACGTATAAGGAGAGACTGGCGAAAGCAAAAGNGAAGGATGATTTTGATTTATATCCTTACGAAAGGAATCTACTCTCAGGAGATTCGGGATTATTTTTTGCTTTTTC
>NZ_HF954543.1:1811-2939 GCF_000455225.1 Megasphaera massiliensis | reverse complement strand
ACATATGGCGGATCAAGGAATGTTCGGTGAAATTACTTATCTGGAAGGCGGCTATATTCATGATCTGCGCCATCTGATTCATCATCCTGATGGCTCTCTTACTTGGCGTGGGCAGCTGCATCAACAATTAAACGGAATCAATTACCCTACTCATTCTATAGGTCCGGTTGCACAATGGATCAATCTTAACAACCTAACGGTGACCGGCTGAAAAGTCTGTCCACCTTTGTGTCCAAATCCAGAGCGCTGCAGCATTATTTTGGCCAAAATTATGGGAAAGATCATCCGGCAGCACGAAACGGCTTTTGGCGGCAAGGGGATAGTGCGGTAGCCGTCATCCAAACGGAGATGGATGTGCTGATTGAACTTCGTGTCGATTGGACTTCCGTAAGACCTCATAATAAAACGCATTACTTGCTTCAGGGAACGGAAGGGGCTTTTATCTCGGGTCGCCATGAGCAGGAAGATGATCTGATATGGTTCAGTAATCATTCGCCGAAAAATATAGAAAACGGGTCGGACACATGGGAGCCTTTGCGAAACTACCAGCCGCAATATGATCATCCGATATGGAAGAAATGGGGGCATTTCGCCGCTGGGACGAAACATGGCGGGGGAGATTTTCTCGTGTTGGAGGAATTCATCTCAGCTATTCAGGAAGATCGTACTCCTTCTGTTGATGTATATGATGCTGTGACGTGGAGCTCCGTTTTCTACTTGTCGATGGAGTCCGTTGAAGCAGGCGGTAAAGTCATCGCATTCCCTGACTTTAAAGCGAAAGAGAGGAAATGACGGTGAGTTTGTCCAAGCTTATTATGAAGAAAGAAGGGTTGTCGGACTTACCCGGTTTCCATTGTCCAACAGGGTATCAATTACGCCATTTCCAACCGGATGACGAACGGAACTGGGAGGATCTTATTCGTTATTCATTTACAAGAGAAGTGAAATTTGCGGATAAGATCGGAGATCATGCCCCTTTTATTCGGATCGCTTATTGTTCATTTGCCGGGGGGATCAGCCTGTCGCGACCGCAGCAGCTTGGGAAAGGGTTGACGGGAAAGACCTCAGCTGGTATCTGCACATGGTGGGCGTACTGCCCCAGTATTCAGGTAAAGGTCTCGGCTTTGC
>NZ_HF954543.1:0-1261 GCF_000455225.1 Megasphaera massiliensis | reverse complement strand
GATTGCATTGTTCAATGAGTCTGACGTAATAAGCGATGCAAATGAATTAGGCGTATTCACTTACTTTACGAAAGATTCGCTTGGTATAAGCTTTAATGTGCTACATGCGCTTGGAGACCATGCAGAATTTGAAATTGCGTATAGTGAGTTTAAAGATCACTTGCTAACAACAGCATTCGAGGAAAAGTAAATAGGAGCTGATTGTATTTTATGAATGACATAGTTGAAAAGGGTTTATTATTTTAATTTTTATTATAATAGCAAACTTTTTAATAATATTTAGAGCTGTCGTTTTTCAGGTTTTCATAAAAGGGAAGTTATTTTTTCAGTGCTGACGATAGATATTATATTGTTAATAGGTTATGTTCTGAAATTAAACGATGTCCGTTTATCTACTAATGCTTTGATTGCAGGTACACTTCTTTTAATTGCGGGTCTGTTCGGGTTCTTCTATTATAGTGCAGAGAAGAAGTGAAGTGCCGATCAATTGGACTGGAATAGGCTGAAGAGGAAACGAGAATAAGTAACAGGAGGGGCTTGTTATTAGAAAAGTTATAATAATTTTATTAGCTCTTTGTCTATTAATAGTTTCTATTATTAGTTATTTTTATGTTAAAAGTAGTAGTTTAATAACATTAGAAGAACCAGTGAGTATAGATTCTAGTAGTGATTTAACTGGTTCTTGGTGGTTTATGGCTTCTAATTCAGATGATGAAAAATTAATAGAATATGGAATTCCAACAGATGGTATCGATTTTGAACAATATAATGTAATTGTATCAAACGGAAGAGAGATTCAGAAGATGAGCTTTGTTCGTTCGAATAAATTTCCTTTTGAACGTACGCATTTTGCTAAAGTCCTTTTGAAGAAGGAAATTCATAAACGCACATGGTTTTTATATAAAATAAAGAAGATGGAGGTTTATATGGATGAAAGGTATTTCCATGGAAACATTCAGATAAGTAAATAATAATGCACTGTTTTCATGAGTATACAATAAGGGAGTACAAATTAGGAGAAAGGAAGATCTCATGATTGTAATTTCTGTTGTTCTAATTATGATTGGACTGCTATATTTTGTTTTTCCAAACGTAGCCTGGATGTGGGGTTCCTACACTATCACTAGCCTCAGTAATAGTGTAGCTAATGAAGAGATTGAAACCATTAGAGCATTGTCGAAGAGAAGGAGTACGCTGTATACTCGATTGTTTGGGATATTATCAATTTTATTAGGATTGTTGTTATATTTACTGGCGTAGA
>NZ_HF954542.1:1185-1725 GCF_000455225.1 Megasphaera massiliensis | reverse complement strand
TCCTGAACTGCTTCATTGCCTAATACGTCAATGGCATAAACGGTATAAATACCGTTTGAAGTGACATGGAATTTCTCCGAGGCGATAATATCATTCCCCGCTCCTGCACCTCTAGCAAATTCAGCAGCATTTCGGCTGTCCGGCAGCCACAGCAGCGCAGACAATGTATTGCCTTTCGAGCCCCCGGATACGCCTGTTGTCACCGTCACGTCTGCGCCAGAGCTGCTCACATTGCCCGCACTCAGAGTAAGAACAGGAGGCTTTGAGGCAATAATGACCCCGCTCATATCCGGTACAACATAATCAATCGCGGCTGGTGCTCCGTTTAACCGGGTAATGCTTGCACCGGCCGGAAGCACGAGCTCAGAGGAAGCGGTAATATCATCCTCAAGTCCTTCCTCCAGAATGTATACAAAAGTAAGTTTGTTCAACGGCACATCCTGCATTCCGATATAGGCAGCATAGACAGTTTTGGTCGTCCCGCCGGAGCCAATCATAAGCGGAATCGTTGGCGTTCCGCTTACGGTAACCATGTATCCA
>NZ_HF954542.1:0-635 GCF_000455225.1 Megasphaera massiliensis | reverse complement strand
CTTCCCGTCTACGAACGTATATCCTTTATTTCTCGCATAGGTTTGTACGGCTGAGCCCGCATAACCGAATATTTTCAAATCCGCTGCAACGGCTTGATTGTTATTGAAGGAATTAGATTCGATCGTTACGGTCTTGCCCATCACAACGATGCTGGACAGCTGATTATAGCGAAAGGTATAACCGCCGATGCTCCTTATGTTTGCCGGTATCACAACACTTGTCAACTGATTGCCTCTGAATGCAAAATCACTGATTTCCGTCAAGTTCTCCGATATCCGGACACTGGTCAGTAAATTATTCGAAAAAGCCTCCTGTTCCATGTTTGTCAGGCTATCCGGTAAATAGATGTTTGTCAGCTTGTTGCTG
This sequence comes from Megasphaera massiliensis, assembly GCF_000455225.1. Classification (GTDB taxonomy): domain Bacteria; phylum Bacillota; class Negativicutes; order Veillonellales; family Megasphaeraceae; genus Megasphaera; species Megasphaera massiliensis. Next base: position 268 of record NZ_HF954542.1, on the reverse strand, counting down.
GTGAAAGCCCTTTGCCCGAGACTCGTCACGCTGCCGGGGAGGTTCAAGCTTGTAAGAAAATTGTAGCCAAACGCATCACTGCCGATTGACTTTACCCCGTTAGGAATCACCACGCTCGTAAGATCAGTGACATAAAAAGCAGAGTCTCCAATTGCAGTTACCGGCACCCCTCCTAAGACGGCTGGGATCGTAATATCGACACCCGCTCCTCTAACGAAATCCGTTATGGTTGCTTCATTGTTGGCAATCGTGTACGTATAATCAGTAT
>NZ_HF954541.1:3581-4508 GCF_000455225.1 Megasphaera massiliensis | reverse complement strand
GAAACTTGAGAGAGCTGTACATGCAGCATAATGGAAGCAAACCAGCAAGATAGGATATATGCAAATAACAGAAACGGATGTTTGATCGAAAAGTAAATTTGTTGTGCTATCAGATTATGAAGTTTATTTCGTTCATTGAGCCAGGTTAGCGCAGATAGCTCTGAATACGTGTCGTACTCACTTTGCACGGCAGACTACAACGTATCAAAATGCAAAAATACAGTTTGTCAGCCGGTTTTCGAGCGATTTATCGCTTCAAAATGCAAAAGTGCAGGCTGATTGGCCTAAAAAGCACGAAAAGAGCCGAATCGGGCGATTCTAAATGCACTTTCCCAAAGGCCCCCTAGATAAACTGGAGTCTCCCTATCCAATAAATTAAAATAAAGAAAAGGGAGATGATTCGGTATGGGTGGCAAAAGACTGAAAGAAGAAACACGCATGAAAATTGTTCGAGAAGCGTTAGCTGGCATTAAAATTGGGGTGCTGGCACGCATGTATGACGTTCACCCAGAAAGCATACGTTTATGGGTCAGAGATCATCGCGACTCCGTTCCGCCAGAGGACATTCCTCAGACCGATGAATATGTACAAGAAGTTCAACGCCTACAAGAAGTAGAAGAACGATACGAGAAAGCCATCAAAGCTCTGGGTGAGAAGGAGCTCGAAAACGAGATTCTACGGGAGTTGCTAAAAAAGAAAAACCCTGCTTATCTGAAAAACTTGAAGTAGCCGAATTATTCGTTAAGCAGGGTATAGCCGTAGCATGGGTTCTACGCGTACTGAAAATAGCTGAATCTACGTACTACGATCGCAAGAAGCGTGCAGCTCAAGTCGAGGGCGAGGATCATCCACTCTCACCTTCAAAAGGACGTCCTGTATCGGGATACTCCTTAACCGTCACCGGTGAGCAAATCCATGATGACCAAG
>NZ_HF954541.1:1442-2660 GCF_000455225.1 Megasphaera massiliensis | reverse complement strand
TTCCTTGATTCATTTGGCAATTACTCAAGCGATGTTTATTCATTGTTAGCACCAACCATACCGAAAAGAAAAAGCACGAATGCCACTGTATAACTACAGCGGCCATTCGTGCTTTTTGTTTCGTATTCGTCTGCTGAGCCTAGTCTTCCTCGAACAGGTTGGTCGACAAGTAGCGCTCTCCCGTATCCGGGAGCAGAACGACGATCATTTTACCCTTGTTCTCCGGCCGTTTGGCCAGTTCCGTTGCCGCTTTAACTGCTGCGCCAGAGGAAATGCCCACGAGCAGCCCTTCTTCCTTAGCCAAACGGCGTGCAGTCAGAATCGCTTCCTCGTTCTTCACTGTAATGATCTCATCCACCACGTCGCCATTGAAATTGCCTGGCACAAAGCCGGCTCCAATACCTTGAATCTGGTGAACACCGCGGGTACCTCCTGACAATACTGGGGAGCTGTGCGGCTCGACCGCTACGATTTGCACCGATGGCTTGAGCTCCTTCAACCGGCCGCCAACACCGGAGATCGTACCGCCAGTGCCTACGCCGCCAACAAAAATATCAACCGCGCCGTCTGTATCCTTCCAGATCTCCTCAGCGGTTGTCTTTTTGTGAATGGCCGGATTCGCCGGATTCTCGAATTGCTGCGGAATGAATGCATTCGGAATTTCCTCAGCAAGCTCTTCCGCTTTCTTGATCGCACCCATCATGCCCTCCGAAGCAGGAGTAAGTACAAGCTCGGCCCCTAACGCCTTAAGCAGCTTTCTCCGCTCCGCACTAAACGATTCCGGCAAAATAATGATCAGCCGGTAGCCTAGCGCCGCCGCTGCAAAAGCAAGACCGATACCGGTATTGCCGCTAGTCGGCTCAATAATGACGGAATCCGGCTTCAAAATGCCGCGTTCCTCCGCGTCCTTGATCATCGCGAAGCCAATCCGGTCCTTCACGCTGCCGGCAGGGTTATAATATTCAAGCTTCGCCACGATCGAAGCTCCAGTCTGTTCCCGCTTCGTATAATTAGCCAGCTCTAGCAATGGTGTATTGCCGATCAGCTCTGTCAAATTACCATAAATGTTCGCCATTGTAGCACCCGTACCTTTCAACAAATAGTAACCGTTTAATCTTTATCGGTATCCATTCATTATACCATTTTGGGACAGCTTACCCAAATGGTATCCCCATTTTTTTGCTGAATGCCGCCAATTCCATTATAATAAATATAATG
>NZ_HF954541.1:0-892 GCF_000455225.1 Megasphaera massiliensis | reverse complement strand
CTAAAGGATATATTAAAAGGGGGTCTTGTTTATTATAATAGCCCATTAATATGTACACACCGTAACAGTACTATTTCATTTGTGTAACAAATTTTGATTTTTTGTGACTTCGGAGGTTGATTGACGATGATGTGGCTGGCAATTGCCATTAGCAGTGCCGTGCTCTTTGGTCTGGCCGGCTGGTGGATGAAAGTAAGCCAAATGCGCGGCGGAAATGCCAATGTCCTGCTGCTGGGCCTTTATGTATCAGGAACAGCCGGGTTTGGCGTTCATGCCGCTGTGGAAGGAACAATTAGCCTGCTGGCCGATTACCGGATATGGATAGCGGGCTGCATTATTGGAGCTGGCTCGGCGATCGGCAACGCGATTTTTATGAAGGCGTTGGAGTATGGCCCTGCCAGTCTGACCTCCCCACTGACCAATCTGAATATTGTACTGGTCGTGGCCTTGGGAACATTCGTATACGGAGAGCGCATCCATTGGAGTGAAGCCATTGGCATTGCTCTGCTCTTGCTGGCGGTAGCGATGATTTCCTATAAGAAAAACAATTCAAGTTCAACTACTCTTGAGAAACGCTGGTTCATTCTTGTTGGTGTCGCAGTTATCCTGTTCGCTTTTCGCAATGGCGGACTGAAAATAACAGAGGAGCTTGGGCTGCCAAGCGCTCCGGTTCTATTTATTGGCTACGCTTTGTCACTGCTCTGGTTTATTCGCCCGCTGCTGCAAGCTCGCGCCGACAGGCAGGCTGCGGCAACTGGATTGAAGCTTGGGCTTTTGGCTGGAGTATTCTCCTACGGCGGACTGCACTTATACACTGTCGCTCTTACTACAGGACCCGCCAATCTGGCAGCCCCTATCTTCGCAACCAACAGCTTAGTCGTCGCGTTAGGCG
>NZ_HF954540.1:11647-12056 GCF_000455225.1 Megasphaera massiliensis | reverse complement strand
CCGCATTATTGCTTTTAGGGGTGTATTTCGTTACAGCCCCATCGTAATTTCAAGAATGAAATTATTTGAGTTCTACTCCATCGGCATTTCTTAAAAATGAGAATGGCTTCATTAAGCCATTTGTATGGCATCATTTTTTCAAAATCAGCTTCATTTGAGCAGTTTTTAAAAAAATAGTATCATTTGAGTATCACGCCCCGATATTTTTTACGATCCGTTAGCATGTTTTTTGCCCTTCAATCAACGGCATATTTCTGATAAAGTTTTTACCGATTTTTTCATCGACAATCGCTAAATCCACCTTTACAGAAGGCCAGAAGTTTTAAGTTTTTTCAAAAATGTCACTAGTCAATTTTCACCTTCCTTCCACATCTTTCGGATTAAAAGATTCCCAACTGATTCAGTTTAC
>NZ_HF954540.1:0-11097 GCF_000455225.1 Megasphaera massiliensis | reverse complement strand
GCCAATAAGGTGTCCAAATTCATCACGCTTTCCGGTAGAAGTAGCGGTGCGGTCGCCTCCTATATTATGCGACTGAACCTAGTCAGGACGCCATCAAAACATAAGTTTCGATTCGCTTCTAATGCTTACTTATTACGGGATGAGATGTTTACTGACCATCAATTGAATTTGCCAATTAGCCTATTTAAAGTATCCAAAAAAGCCATATGCTAATAATAGTCACCATAGTACCAACTATGATTGATGATTTATACCATTTAATCACAGCTATTTCATGACGGGTCAAAGAACAGTGAGGCTTTAAATACTTTTTACGGCTTTTCATTTCATAGCCATAACAGATTATACTTAACCCATAGCATACAATACCTATTTTCTCCAATAGTGGAAAATACATAATATCCATAACATGGAGTATGCTTAAAAATGGTTCAAAGATAAATAAAAACAACGCCAGGCATCTCAAAAAAAGATTTTGTATATACATTCTATTTAAATCACGGTATATGCCTGCTGCGCAAAGAATTATAAAAAAAACAATTGCAATCCCTAAAACATATGGGTAGATTAAATATATAGTTCGTCCATCATAACCTAGCATTCTATTTTCCACGCCCCTTTTTATTTGGTACATCCTGCTTATTATTGTACTGCTGGCTCTAACCGGCTAAATCGGACAGGTCGGGCGTATTATTCGGCGGCATCATTGCGGCTTCTGTCACTCCAGAAGAAATACCCGGATTTTTTATTTGCGCCGTCGTGTATTCACCGATACCGTCTGTAACAATAACTTCTCCCGTTTTTCGATTCACTCTGTCATACCATGCATGGATACCACCCGGCAATACCCAATCATTTAGTTTAACCGTTTCCCCCGTATCATTGGCAGTACCAATAAGGTGGACAAATTCATCACGATTTTCGGTAGAAGTAGCGGTTCGGTTCTCTCCCATATAATAGTCTTCGTATCAGTCGCTGCTCCCGGGTCAATATCGTGAGATCCCGCAGGGCAACGTTCTGACCCTGTATAGTTTCGTCAACAATAGTTAAATTTCCTTTATTTTCCCGTATACTTTTTATCTGAATTAGGATGTTGCCCGGCACCAATGACTTCCAAGCTACCCGTATCTGATTATAGAACAAAAAAATCCCTGCAACCAGAGGTTGCAGGGATCGTAATCGAATCAACTTATTTGAGTTCGACCGTAGCGCCGGCTTCTTCGAGCTGAGCTTTGAGAGCTTCAGCGTCAGCTTTAGCAACGCCTTCTTTGACCGGTGCAGGAGCGCCGTCAACGAGAGCTTTAGCGTCTTTCAAGCCGAGGCCCGTAACTTCACGGACAACTTTGATAACGCCGATTTTTTTGTCGCCAGCAGAAGCGAGGATGACGTCGAATTCAGATTTTTCTTCAGCAGCAGCACCGCCAGCAGCCGGAGCCGCAGCAACGGCAACCGGAGCAGCAGCGGAAACGCCGAATTTTTCTTCCATGTCTTTTACGAGTTCGGAAAGTTCGAGAACGGTCATGTTTTCAATGGCCTGCATGATTTCTTCTTTAGTCATTTTGAAATACCTCCATAGTATCAGTTTTTAAGTTTGTTTTTATTAGTTATAGTAAGCTAAATTAAGCAGTTTCTTGTTCTGCTTTCTTAGCGCGTACAGCGTCAAGCACATAAACCATGTTGCGAATATTGCCCTGGAGTACGTTGACGAAGCCGGAGATCGGAGCCTGCATGCTGCCAACCAATTTCGCGAGAAGTTCTTCGCGGCTCGGCAAGCTTGCCAAAGCATCAACAGCTGCAGCATCAATTACCTGGCCGTCGACGATGCCTGCTTTTACAGACAGCGCTTCGGTCTTTGTTTCTTTGATGAATTCTTTCAGGATCTTAGCCGGAGCTACGGCATCTTCCGTAGAATAAGCGATAGCCGTCGGGCCTTCAAGAACTGCATCCAATGCATTGTAGCCGAGTTCGTCTGCAGCAATGCGAGTCAAAGTATTTTTGATAACTTTGTAGTCGACACCGCCTTCGCGGAACTTACGGCGAAGTTTCGTGACATCAGCAACGGTAAGGCCGGTGAAACCAACGAAAACAGCACCCTGAGCGGACTGCATTTTTTCTTTCATTTCTTCGACAACCGCGGCTTTTGCCGGGGAAACCGGATGATTTGCAAATGTGGACATGAGTTTGATACACCTCCTTGAATTAGGATTTATATCGTCTTAGCAATCAAAAACGGCCTCATGGACAAACCACGAGGCCGAACTAGTCAAAGTCAGATATCTGCTAGTTTCATAGCCTCAGATGGCGGACATAGTGTCCATTATACATACCTTCAGTCTACAGCTAAGAGAGATATTAATTTTCTTCTTTCTTGGCAGCACCTTTAATGCTGAACTGATTGATGTGAACGCCAGGGCCCATCGTGGAGCTAACCGTGATGGATTTGATGTACTGGCCTTTTGCGCCCGACGGTTTAACTTTGATGAGCGTATCAACCAAAGCCGTCAAGTTATCAATCAATTTATCTGCATCGAAAGACTTTTTGCCGATAGAGGAGTGAATATTGCCGGCTTTATCCGTGCGGTATTCAACTTTACCAGCTTTGCTTTCGCTAACAGCTTTTGCAACGTCCATCGTAACAGTACCAACCTTCGGGTTAGGCATGAGGCCTTTAGGACCGAGGATTTTACCGAGACGACCGACTTTACCCATCATATTCGGAGTAGCGATTGCTACATCGAATTCGAGCCAGCCACCCTGGATCTTTTCTACAAGATCATCAGCACCGACAAAGTCAGCGCCGGCAGCTAAAGCTTCTTTTTCTTTATCGCCCTGTGCAAATACGAGGACCGTCTTGGATTTACCGGTGCCGTGAGGCAGTACCAAGGCGCCGCGGACCTGCTGATCGGCGTATTTCGGATCTACGTTAAGGTTTACAGCCAATTCAACGGTTTCATCGAATTTAGCCGTATCCATCTTTTTCAAGATGTCAATTGCTTCTGCAACATCATACTGTTTCTGTTTATCGAACAGTTTTGCAGCTTCGGCATATTTCTTGCCTACTTTTGCCATGTTTCTTCCTCCTTATGTGGTTTAGCGGGTTACCCCTTCCACGGGCAGACAGTCGATTAGTCGACGATGTCGATACCCATGCTGCGAGCGGAACCTTCAATCATTTTCATAGCAGCTTCAACGTCGTTAGCGTTGAGGTCCGGCATCTTAGTCGTTGCGATTTCGCGGACTTTGTCGCGGCTCAATTTAGCTACTTTTTTCTTGTTCGGTTCACCCGAAGCTTTGTCCAGACCAGCTGCTTTCTTCAATAAGACGGCAGCTGGCGGGGTTTTCGTAATGAAAGTGAAGGAACGGTCTTCATAGACGGTAATTTCGACAGGGATGATGAAGCCAGCCTGTTTAGCTGTACGTTCATTAAATTCCTTTACGAATGCCATGATGTTGACACCAGCCTGGCCTAATGCAGGGCCAATCGGAGGCGCCGGAGTTGCTTTACCAGCTTCACACTGGAGTTTTACCATTCTTGCTACTTTTTTTGCCATGGTGAGTTACACCTCCTTACATTACAAGATGTGGTCAAACGAATCGTAACGATTCTCCCACTCGCGGCAGAAAGCCGCATTAGAAGTATTTATTCCAGACCCTTCTCGATTTGAGAATAGTCGACTTCTACTGGAGTTTCACGGCCAAACATATTTACGAGGCCTTTAACGGTACCTTTTTCTTCATTGACCTCCGTGACAACGGCGATACAATTTTCAAAAGGCCCTTCGGTAATGCGCACTTCTTCGCCAACTTCGACAGAAATGTGCGTTTTCGGTTTGCATTCTACTTCCTGTTTGCCCAGGATTCTTTCGACTTCCTTAGGTTCCAAGGGAATAGGTTTCGTAGCCGATCCGACAAAACCGGTGACACCGGGAGTATTGCGGACGACATACCAGGAACGGTCATTGACTTCCATTTCAATCAGGACATAGCCGGGGAATACTTTCCGTTTAACGGTCCGCTTTTTCCCGTCCTTTACGTCAATTTCGTCTTCCATAGGGATGAGGATTCGGTTGATGACGTTTTCCAAACCCATGGACTTGACCTTCTGTTCCAGCGTTTGTAGTACTTTATTTTCATAACCGGAATACGTATGGATGACATACCATTTCATATCTGCTTCCATTTAAGCACAGCCCTCCTATCCGACAGCAAGCTGGAATAACTTAAACAGCTGCGAGAACGCGCCGTCAGCCACACCAATGATTACCATTACGACGATGGTAGCAACAATGACCATAACCGTGTAGTTAATCAATTCCCTTTTTGTCGGCCAGATGACCTTCTTCATTTCTACCTTTACGCCAGATAAAAATGACTTGCCCGGGTTCTTCTTCTTATTCTTTTGTGCTGCTTTTTTAGCTGAAAGTGCCATATAACCTCTCACATCCAAATAAGATTAGCACAATCTTATTCAATCAATTATTTCGTTTCTTTGTGTAACGTTTCTTTTTTGCAGAACGGGCAGTATTTTTTCAGTTCCAAACGATCCGGATTATTCTTCTTATTTTTGTTCGTCCGGTAGTTGCGCTGTTTGCATTCTGTGCATGCCAAAGTGATAGCTGTACGCATTCCTTACACCTCTCTTAAAAATAGTCACAAGCCTAGTTGTACGTAAGACTGCCTTTATAATGTATCACAACAGCTACGTCTAAGTCAAGGAAATTTTTCTGTAACTTAAAAAAGCCAGGCGTTGGTGGACGCCTAACTTTTGTAATGATATCATCTTTTTCAACTTCCGTCAATACCTTCGTTTTAAATTTCTGCTGAAGGCGCCAATAAGGATTACAGTTCTTCCTGCAGCTGCGTTAAAGCCGGTACATAGGAATCCAAAATCCGCCGTACCCGGACATCGAGGGCATCTTCGCTGCCGAAACGCTCGCGAATCATAGCCAGCCACAAAGATTCATCGACAAAGAGGTACTGTTCATATGCCTCGGCAATAACTTCCTTCGGAGAGCCCATGGCAGACATCCCGAAGCCATCGCGCTTTAAGGCATCGCGAAAGACCGTCATCGCCAAGTCAAAGACGCCTTGATATAAATGGACGATGCCGTGGAGGATAAAAAGATTCGACAAGTCCTGCTGCTCGGCCTGCTGCAGCAATTGTAACTGTGCTGAAAAAGCCTGTCGCTCTGTCATCGTAAACCTCCTTCCAAACGCCAAAGAAGAGAAACGTCATGTCTTATATATAAGTATATATATATTATATCATATTCTACTTTATAAAAAAGCGAAAAGGGCTGCGCTGCCCTCTTATTACCGGGCTACAAAAAAGCACTGCCGGAAAACTCCGACAGTGCTTCTCTTCAAACCAAAAGTATATAAAGAGTATCGATCTTGAAACCGGGTTATGCTTCTTCAATGGCACCGGCCGGGCAGGAATTCATCGCGTCCTGAGCCGATTCATTCGTTGCTTCCGTAGCTTCAGCATAGGCTTCGGCCATACCCGTTTCATCGTTCATGCGGAATACTTCGGGACAAGTTCCGGCACAGAGACCACAGGCAATACAGGTATCGTTTACTTTATACTTCATAACAAATCACTCCTTTGTCCGAATCGTTACGATTCGAAATACTTGGACGGGTAAGTTAATCCTTACTGTGCTTATAGTATACCCGCCGACCGGCAAAAGAGCGGTTGCATTTCCAACAAAAAGGCAAAAAGACAAGCTTTATAGAAAAAGAATTTTCTTCCATGAAAGCCCATCATTTTAATGACATTTCGCTATATACTTTTAATCTTATGCATAAGATATTTGCTGATCAATTCGATTTTGGTATCGAAGAAACTTCCGTTGCCGTGTAGCCGGCGTTAACAATTGTTTTCAAAATCGCATCGTCGCTGACATCATCTCGGACGATGAGTTCCGCCTGACCTCGCATCAAATCAACTTTTACCTTTTCAATGCCATCGACGACCTTAAGGGCTTCGGTCACGTGTTTTACGCAATTTTGGCAGACCATACCGGAAATTGCAACATATTTTTTCGTTCCCTCTACCTTATCTCCGTGGAATAAATGACTAAAAAATCCCATAGTTGCTATATCCCCCTCTATGTTTTATTCAAAAGAAATAAATTCTCATCATCAATATTATAAGATGTTCTCGTCCAACTGGCAAGGTGGATATTGTATACACGATTCCATATGTTAAAATTATATTGACGATACCTATAAATCATAGTAAAATGAAATCAGCTAAAACTTTATCTTATTAAATGTTTTTGTTATTTTTATTAAAAAAGGATGTGAGTGTATGTCATTTTTTCGAACGAAGTCCGTATCCCAATTGCAAGAAGATGCAAGTAGCTCAAAGCTAAGTAAGAATCTTAGCGTCATGGACCTCACCTTCTTAGGTGTTGGCGGCATCATCGGGGCCGGGGTCTTTGTCTTGACAGGTATTGCCGCAGCTCGCTATGCGGGGCCTGGCGTTGCTTTATCCTTTGTCATCGCTGGTTTCCTCTGTATTCTCGTAGGCTTAACGTATAGTGAATTTTCATCCTTCATCCCTGCTTCAGGCAGTGTTTATTCCTATACCTTTGCTTCTTTGGGTGAAGGGATGGCCTTCTTATGCGGCTGGTCACTAATTCTGGCATATACCGTTACCGCCAGTGCCGTTGCCGTCGGGTTCTCCGGCTATCTATCGGGCATGAGTGCATCCTTGGGATTTGTCATCCCCGATTATCTGCTCAAAACACCGGCTGAAGGCGGGATCGTCAATCTGCCATCCATCATTATCATCCTTTTGCTCTGCGCGGTACTCATTCGCGGCACCAAACAAAGTGCCAAATTAAACTTTGCACTGATTCTCGTCGCTTTAGCAGCTATCGTCGCCTTCGTCGTCACGGCTGCACCGCATGCTAATCCCGATAATCTCTCACCCTTTACGCCTTTCGGTATTCGCGGCGTATTCAGCGGCGCATCGATCGTGTTCTTCTCGTACATGGGCTTTGACGCCGTTGCTACATCGGCTGAAGAATGTAAGAACCCGTCTCGTGACCTCCCCATCGGGATTATCTCTTCCATCGCCATTTGTATGGCCCTGTACATCGCCGTATCCCTGGCTCTGACAGCTGCCGTTAACTACACTCAGCTCGATACGCCGGAACCGGTTGCTTATGCCCTGCGTCTCCTCGGCTGGCCTGATCTTGCCAACCTCATCGCAATCGGCGTCTTAGCCGGTATCATTACGACCCTTATCGTTTACCTCTTCGGCCAGTCCCGTATCTTCTTTGCAGTCTCCCGCGACGGCCTCCTGCCGCAGCATCTCTGCAAGATTCATGATACGTACCACACACCGTACCTGATTACCATCGTTGGTTCGATCGTCATCGCCATCATCTCCGGCTTCGTCCCCTTGATGCACATCGTCGAATTATCCAACACCGGTACGCTGGCAGTATTCTTGATCAACTTCATCGGTATCGTCGCTATGCGCCGCAACCATCCGGAAATCCCGCGGAAATTCCGCTGCCCGATCCTTCCGATCATTGCTCCCATCGGCGTTATCGTCTGCTTCTACCTGATTTATGAACTGTCGCCGCTGACCCATATGCTCTTCATCGGCTGGCTCGTTCTCGGCTTGATCATTTACTACGGCTACAGCCGCAGCCACAGTCTTCTTAATAAATAAAGTTTAGCTTATCTCCCCCCTGGTAAGTCAGACTTTTGTACGATAGCTTTACCTTATTTCTTTAATCTAGTAAAGCGGTGCAAAAATAGTCTAATTTAAATCAGTATTATGACAAAACGGTTGCTGTCCAAGAGTTCGTCCCTTAGGATAGCAACCGTTTTGTTATGCAAAGATTTAACGCGGTTCCCTTATCGAGTCATATCACGCCTTAAGGTCAGCCTTAATGATTAAAATCGGTCCGATGGTCTGTTTCGATATGGTCGGCAAAAGTGCTTTCTGCCCCTTGTTTGGCAAAGCCCTTCAACATCCAAGCCATATTACGGCCGATATTGCGCATGGTCTGAAGACCTTCCAAGTCATTGCGAACTTCATCGGGCGTCATGCCGTGAACCATGTTCCAATACGTAGACGGAACGACAGGCATGCTGGCAATGCCAAAGTATTTGTTCAAGACATCGACAGCCGCTGTCGTACCGCCGCGGCGGGCCGAAACGATGGCAGCTCCCGGTTTGCCGGCAAAGACCGGATAGAGTTCCCCAACAGCCGACGAGTAAAATACACGATTCAAGAAAGACAAGATCTGACCACTCGGATGGGCATAATAGACAGGAGAGCCAAAGATAAATCCGTCGGCATCTTTAGCTTTTTCCAAAAAGCGATTGACGGCATCGTCGTTATCATCTTTAAAGATACAGCCCTGGCCGTTACACTTATTACAGCCGATACAGTCACGCATGGGTCGCGCCCCTAACTGGAAAATTTCATAGTCGACACCATTTTCCTTCAGCGTTTTGCCGACTTCCTCCAGCGCCGTACAGGTACAGCCATTGAGATGGGGACTTCCATTTACCATTAATACCTTCATCATTCGTTCCTCCTATTCTAATGCACGAAACAACGTGCTCGATGCTCTCATTATTATATGGACCGAAGATCAAAAAATCAACAATGCACTATTAAGTAAGGTACTATCCCAAAGGGAAGCATTGACTTCATTACTCTCTTTTTGTATCATTCTAATAGAAAGGAGTGTATAACGATGGACGAAAAATTGGCAGCAGTCAATGTCGAACCTTTTGCCTACGCCTGTTCCTTATTCAACGGAAAATGGAAAATGCACATCCTCTTTTGGCTGTGGAAAAAAGAAGTACTGCGCTATGGCGAACTAAAAAAAGCCCTGGGAAAGGTAACACACAAAATGTTATCCCAGCAGCTCAAGGAAATGGAAGCAGACGGCATCATTTATAGAAAAGAATATCCCCAGGTGCCGCCCAAAGTAGAATATGGGCTGACAACACTGGGGAAATCTCTTATGCCTATTTTACAGCAAGTTTGTACGTGGGGACAAGACCACTATCAGCGCTGAATACCGAAGGCCTGGAATCCGGGATAAATCCCTTTTCCGCCGAGTTCGTCTTCGATCTGCAGCAGGCGATTGTATTTGGCGACGCGTTCACTGCGGTTCGGTGCGCCCGTTTTAATCTGTGCCGTATTCAAAGCGACGGCCAAGTCTGCAATGGACGTATCTTCCGTTTCACCGGAACGGTGGGATACGATAGCCCGGTAACCGGAACGGTGAGCCAATTTAATGGCTTCCAGCGTTTCCGAAACGGAGCCGATCTGGTTCAATTTAATGAGGATAGCGTTGCCGCTGCCCTGAGCAATACCTTTGGCCAGGCGTTCCGTATTGGTAACGAATAAGTCGTCACCGACGAGCTGCACGCGCTGTCCCAAAGCCTCGGTCAGTTTAGCCCAGCCTTCCCAATCTTCTTCGTCAAGACCGTCTTCGATGGAGTAGATCGGATATGCATCGGACAGTTTCTTCCAATGAGCGATTAACTCATCCGTCGTGAAGGTCTGACCGCTCTTGGGCAGATGGTACTGGCCCTGTTTTTCGCCTTTCCATTCGCTGGCAGCTGCATCAATAGCCAATACGAAATCCGTACCCGGTTTGTAGCCGGCTTCTTCGATAGCTTTCAGGATGTACTGAATAGCTTCTTCATCGCTGGCGAGATTCGGAGCAAAACCGCCCTCGTCACCGACGGAAGTAGCCAGGCCTTTGCTCTTCAAGAGGGCAGCCAGTGCATGGTAGACTTCAGCGCACCAACGGAGGCCTTCATGGAAGGAAGGAGCGCCGGCCGGCATGATCATAAATTCCTGAACGTCAACCGTGTTGGCAGCATGAGCCCCGCCATTTAAGATGTTCATCATCGGTACGGGCAGGTAATTGCCGTTAACGCCGCCTAAGAAACGATGCAGGGGGATATCCAACGAAGCGGCAGCCGCTCTGGCAGTAGCCAAGGATACGGCCAAAATCGCATTGGCACCTAAACGGGATTTATCCGGCGTGCCGTCAGCATCGATCATCAATTTATCAATGCCATAGGTATCAAAAGGATCCTGTCCTTTCAATACGTCCTGCAATACCGTGTTGATGTTTTCAACGGCTTTGGTTACCCCTTTGCCGCCATAACGGCCCTTATCGCCGTCTCGAAGTTCAAGAGCTTCAAACTGGCCTGTCGATGCGCCGCTGGGAGCTGCGCTGCGGCCTACTGTGCCGTCAGACAAAATAACGTCAGCCTGTACGGTGGGGTTACCGCGAGAGTCCAAAATTTCACGACCAACAACTGCTTCAATACGAATGTTCTTCATTATTCAAAGCCCTCCTCTATATACATAAAAAATTAAGTAAATTCTATAGTGCTATTTAATTTGGTTATATTATACTATAGATGTCATGATTTTGCATAGTACTTTTTGAGAATCTTTATTATTATAAAATCAATACCGATGAAGTCTCGTTTAAAATAGAGGGAAATATGCATAAAAAAAGAGCACCGGCATTTGCCGGTGCTTCTTTCATTTTAACGGTGACGGATAGATTTTTCGACAAGATTGACGCGAAAACTTTCGGCGTTTACAGGTTTAGCTCTTATGTCGCGGACGGAAACATCAGGATGGGAGATGACAGCATCAATGGATTCAAACAAAAATGGTAGCTTGGCATCTGTATAAAAATCTGTTTCTTAATGATTCTGTAATTCTGCGTAATTTTATCTTAAGGAATGGTTGGTAGTTCTGACGGAGGCTGTACGGAATTTTAAAAGGCGACACATAGATCTGACAACGGCAGTCTCGTTGTCTTCGGCATCCGTCAAAAAAAGCTGCTTCGAGACTCCCCCACCCACTCCGAAGTCAAGCTTCGGAGTAAGCGATTCAGTCAATTTTATGCGTCGCTTTCGGCTTCCATCGTTTAAAACACCATATTTCTGAGTCCTTTAAGCTAGTCACCTTACGGCTTCCAGCCCGGGATTTATCTGATTCCAGATTCCCTTACCCACTCCGAAGTTTCACTTCGGAGTAAGCGACTCACGAAGGTTTATGCGTCCCTTCGGTCCTTTAAACCT
>NZ_HF954539.1:1170-1883 GCF_000455225.1 Megasphaera massiliensis | reverse complement strand
AGAAGAGAGTTCTTTGAGAAAATATTCGTGAATGTTAACCAATAAGCTTAAGAGAAGAAGTCACTTCTTGAATATCTACGTCAGGTTCTCAGCCTAAATCTGTTACGTTACTGGTAGAGTAACAAATCTGTCCCTAAAGGTACAGGTACTTTATACCGAATATCAGCGAGGCTCAAGCAATAATCATCTGATCTACACTTTATATCTAAATTTACATATTATATTGACTTATATGGGATTTAATATAATATTTGTAGATGAATTTCAACAATGGTTTAGAATTTTTGAGGCTGAAAAATGATGTACAATTGTTTGTGTCACAAGAATTTGTAGCCTTTTCATGCAACAAAAAAATGATAATTTTTAAACTGAGATGCCACCAAGAAAGGAGGAACTCTACTCAAGTGTTACTATTAAGTAACGAGTTTTAGAGCTAGTTGAAAACTTGTTACTAGTTCAATATTAGAAAGCATCATGAAGGCTGAGATTATAGGCTTTATTGCTGATGAAAGAAATAGTAAATCATATCAATTAGCTGTAACGGTTATTACAATCTTCTTCTCCCCACCCAATATGGCTAGATTGAGGATCTCTAGGTCTTGTTTAAATAAGTAATTACTATGTACTACGTGGAATTAAAGAGTGCCCAACTAAGTAAATAAAAGAATATATAACAATTGAATAATTAGAGGACGGAGACTAAGTGATAGTTA
>NZ_HF954539.1:0-620 GCF_000455225.1 Megasphaera massiliensis | reverse complement strand
AGGGTTTTCCATGGAAGAGATGGAGAATGAGGGATAACCACGGTTCATCGTAAAACAAGTCTGGAGATAGCGTTTTTTTGAACATCTTTGCGTAGTTTCTTCTACGTGTTTGAACGTCTTTGGAATACCAAATTCTCGGATGACGCGTTCTGCGAACTTTTCATTGTAGTCGCTGCTCTGAAGATCGATAATCTTCAGAGTAACATTCATATTAGTGAGGCTGTTCATTGGTTTAAGGCGTTTGTGAAACACTTTGTTCATACTCTCATTAGGGTTGGATGTATAGATGGCTTCCTTGATCGTATCAGGAAACATATTAAAGGTCAGTATGGACCTCTGTCAAGAAAGTAGACACTTCTTAAGTGTATCAACTTACTTTTTTGTAATAGTTCAACTCAAATTGATTGGGTGACAAATACCCCAACGAACTATGGATTCGTTTCCGGTTGTAAAACAGTTCAATTTACTCGAACATCTCTTGTTGTGCCTGCGCTTTTGTCTTGAATTTCGTGCAGTAAACGAACTCTTTTTTCAGTACACTGTGGAAGGACTCGATACAAGCGTTATCGTAGCAATTCCCCTTACGGCTCATACTTGCTTTCATTTTGTATTTTTTTAAT
>NZ_HF954538.1:75206-90161 GCF_000455225.1 Megasphaera massiliensis | reverse complement strand
CAGCAAAGAAGCACTAGCAAATGCTAGTGCTTCTTTTGTTATATGAATCATGAAATAAAAATTACGACGGATGTCGAAGACGACTGTATTGCGGCTGTCGAAATGATGTACAGGCCTTTAAGACGGATGCGAAGCGACTAGTCTGCCGTAAGAGTTAGATGTGGCAGCTTTTAAGACGGATGCCAAAGACCGCGAGACTGCCGTTACTGGCCCATATGGCCTCTTGCAAGGATGAGTGTCAAAGAGAATCAGACTGCCGCAGTCAGTACCCTGCGGTTCCGTTTTACTGTCAGGGAATTCCAGACATATCGGATTTTTTCAATACTGCAGTTATCAGCACCTTGTGCTTGCCTGTTACCTTTAAAATCTTTACGGACCACTGACTGCAATCTTTCATCCCATAGCAATCATTGCCAATCAGCAGTCCAAATGATTCAGTGCCAATCCCGTATCCCGATTTCACACTTACTTTTTCATTCTTTGAATAATAGCTATTCACTATAATACATATAATTATAGTAACTGATAATTTGGTCAGAAAATGATTTTTTCGGGCACTTATGCAATTATTTTAAGCCATTTATGCTGATACAGAAAAGGATAAGCAACAAGCCGTGTATATCCTTTGTATTTTGAATACATCGCAGATATATGGAGACTGTTTGTTGTCATTCTACTTTGAATGTGGTATAAATGTGTATGTAACTAAGAAAGGGGAGTTGATTCATATGGTAAAAAGTGTTGCAGCACCGCAGGCAAAGGGGAAGAGTGCTGAAGATAAAATTTTTGGCGCCAACAATCGAGCCGTTGCTTTGACAGAAAAATTAGGGGCTGATAAGGTCATTAACGGGACCGTCGGTTCTTTGCTTGATGAAGACGGCAATTTGGTTATGCTCGATGTTGTGCAAAAAGCTTATAAGGCCTTGACTCCGAAAGAAATCGTCGCTTATGCACCGATTCAGGGCTATCCCGATTATCTGGAAGCTGCCATTGACCAGTGCTTTGGTGAATCTCGTCCGGACGGCTACATTCGTGCCTGTGCTACGTCCGGTGGTTCTGGCGTTCTCCATCACGTCATTCACAACTACTCCGAATGGGGTGATGACATCCTGACCAGTGACTGGCATTGGGGTGCTTACGGTTCCATGTGCCACGATAACGGGCGTAACCTGCGGGAATTCAACTTACTGACGGACGATGGGAAATTTAATTTCCAAAGCTTCAAAGAACATGTCAGTGCTATGGTTGCCAAACAGTACAACACGGTTATCATCATGAATTCTCCGGCCAATAACCCGACTGGTTTTGGTCTGTCCGACTCTGAGTGGGATCAGGTACTGTCCTTCCTGAAAGATGTCGTCAAAGGCCAGGATAAAAATATTATCTTCGTCTCTGATGTAGCTTATCTCGACTACAGCGGTGAAAAACATGAATGCCGCAAGTTCTTCAAAAAATTCGGTAACATGCCGGACAATGTCTTCATCATCGTGGCCTATACCTGCAGCAAGGGATTTACCATGTATGGGCAGCGAATGGGGGCTATGATCGGTATTACCCAGAATAAAGATATTGCCGATGAATTTGTTGCCATTAACCAGTATACCAGCCGTGCTACGTGGTCTAACTCCAACAGCGCTGCCATGAAGGTCATGGCTAATATCTGCAAGGATCCGGCTAAAGTTGCTGAACTCGATGCTGAACGGGCCAAGTATTTTCATCTTATTCAGGAACGGGCCGATTTGTTCATGAAGGAAGCCGATGAATGCGGTTTAAAATATCTGCGCTATATTTCCGGATTCTTCATTACCATCCCCTTAATCGGGGCTCAGAAAGTCTGTGACGAATTGGAAAAGGAAAATATCTTCCTCGTTCCTTTGGAAAAAGGTATCCGTTTGGCGGTCTGCTCCGTTTCCAAGAAAAAAATTCAGGGGCTGGCTGCGAAGATTAAAGCGACCTTTGATGCCGTCGGCGTTCAGCAGTAACGGCTGAGGAAAGGATTGGGCTTATGTTTAAAACTATCGGTGTCTGCGGAACCGGCAATATGGGACAGGCTATCGTCAAAGGCCTGGTAGCTTCGAAGGCTATGGCTGCAGATCATATCTATCTGTACAATATCCATCGGGAAAAAGCGGATGCCTTAGCGAAAGAGACGGGAGCTGTTGTCGTCGATTCACCGCTGAAATTAGCAAAGCTCTCCCATGCGCTTATTATGGCCGTCAAGCCGAATATGATGGAGAAGGCGATTTATGCTGTTCGTGACGGACTGGCAGCGGACACGGTTCTCATTTCTATTGCCGCCGGCCTCTCTCTGGAAAGCCTTGCCGGCTATGCCGGAGAGAAGACTAAAATCGTTCGCGTCATGCCCAATACACCTGCCATGGTCGGGGAAGGCATGGCTTCGATTTCGTCGAACGACATGGTGACGGCAGAAGAAACGGCTGATGCCGTCGATATTTTTTCCAGCTTTGGCAAGGCGGAAGTCGTCGATGAAAAATTGATCGACGCCGTCTGCGGTCTCAGCGGCAGCGGTCCGGCCTATGTCTACTTGTTTATCGAAGCCTTGGCTGACGGTGCCGTCCGCGAAGGGATGCCGCGGCAGATGGCCTATACCTTTGCGGCTCAGACTGTCTTAGGGGCGGCGAAGATGGTCTTAGAAACGGGAACCCATCCCGGAGCCTTGAAAGATGCCGTCTGTTCTCCAGGCGGTACGACCATTGAAGCCGTACAGACTTTGGAAGAAAACGGTTTTCGGGCTGCGGTCATGAAGGCTGTCAGTGCTTCGGCAGAAAAAAATAGAAATCTTTAATCTCATTACCCGTTGAAGGTTTGAAAACCTTCTCCGGGTAATTTTTTTATTTTTTAGTAAAATAGAGGGACACTTTTCGTTATAAATCGTTTATAAACGGCTTTGTTATGCGATTTTTAGATAATTTAAAAATTACAAAAAAGTAATAATAAAAATAAGATTTAATTATTTTTACTTCATAAACTCAAGAATTTTACGGAGTAATATGCAAAATAGTAAAGAATGTTGTGATTTATATCGAAAATAGGCATATGATTATGTCTAAATGTAATTTACAAACATTACTTTCAGGTATATAATAACAAGCATAGAAACTGTATCCGGATACAATCTAATATGAGAAACGGCGATGCCCATAATTTTTTATGGACGAGCCCATGCCTCTTAAAGGCGTGACACGTGTATTTTTTATGAAAGGGTGTTATGTAATGGTTATCTTGGCCTTACTCCCGATTCTATTTCTCATTGTAGCATTGGGATTCTTGAAGATGGCCGGTTGGAAAGCGTGCCCAATCGCAGCCATTATCGCATTTATTGTTGCTGTGGCCGTGTATGACATGCCGGTTCCCATCGCTATTTCGGCAGCCTTAGAAGGGGTTGCCCTGGCATGTTGGCCGATTTTGCTGGTCATCGTTATGGCGCTGTTTGCCTATAAGTTGACGGTTGCAACGGGCAGCCTGGAAATTATCAAACAGATGCTGACCACGGTTAGTGAAGACAAACGTGTACTGTTCCTGCTCATCGCTTGGGGCTTCGGTACTTTTATGGAAGGCATGGCCGGGTTCGGTACGGCTGTTGCTATTCCGGCAGCTATGTTGGTTGCCCTCGGCTATCCGCCGATCAAGACCATCGTTGCTTGCTTGATTTCTAACGCTGTAGCGCCTTCGTTCGGTTCCATCGGTATTCCGACGACGACGATGGCTGCTGTTACGGGTCTTGATTCCGGTGTCTTGGCTACGAAGGTTTCCATCGTATCCTTTATTCCCGATCTGATCGTTCCGTTCTTAATGGTTATTTGTATCGGCGGCGGCCTGAAAGCCATCAAGGGCGTCGGAATCGTTACTCTTCTTTCTGGTTTAGCCCTGGCTATTCCGCAGCTGCTCATTTCCGTGACCATCGGTGCTGAACTTCCGGTCATGGTTTCGTCCATCATCATCATGGCTGTTATCGTCCTTTATTCCAGAGCCTGCAAGACGACGAGCAATCCGGAATATCAGGTTGATTTCAAAACTGATGATCAGAAAGCCGTTTCCTTTGGAGAAGGCGTAAAAGCTGCTATGATTTTCATCTTGATCTTCGTCCTTCTCGTTGGAACGTCGAAACTCTTCCCGTTCATCAACGGACCGCTGGCTTCTATTAAAACGACGGTTCCGATCTACGCCGGTGCCGGTGCCAAACCGTACACCTTTACGTGGATTGCCGTTCCGGGTATCATGATTTTCATTGCCTCCGTTTTAGGTGGCTTGTATCAAGGTGCTTCCATCGGTAAAATCGCTCAGGTCTTTAAAGACAACTTCGTTGGCCTGCGCTTTACGTACTTGACGATCATCACCGTTGTCGTCGTCGCGAAACTGATGACCTATTCGGGTATGACCAAAGAAATCGCCGATGCCCTCGTCTTTGCAACCGGTAACGGTTATCCGGTTTTCGCTCCCTTCGTTGGCGGCTTAGGTGCTTTCATCACCGGGTCGTGCACGAACGCCAACGTTCTCTTTGGGCCGCTCCAGACGTCGGTTGCCTCAAGCCTCGGCATGAGTCAGCCCTGGCTTGCCGGTGCCAGCTCTCTTGGCGGTTGTATCGGCAAGATGCTTTCTCCGCAGAGTATTGCCCTTGGTATCGGTGCTGTCGGTGCCGTTGCTGACGGTAAGGAAGGCGAAATCATGCGAGGTACTGTCGGTTATTGCCTCTTCTTGCTGGTCATTGCCGGTATCATCACGATCGTAGCTCCCAGCGTCGTTCCTTTCTTAGTCAACTGATATATAGTAGGCAGGCATGAAAGAGTATGCTGCATATCTATGTAGCATACCCTTTTTCTAACAGGAACAATGTGATATAATCTGTTGTGAAATGTTCCTCATACGAAACGTTTCCTTATAGGAATAATACAATATTACTTTAAAGCATAGTAAAAATTCGTAAAAATAATCGCAATTTAAAGTTTTTCGTTTGTTGCCGGTTTATTTAAAAATAAACTGCTCTTATGATAAGTTATCATGGAATAGTGCAAATCAATCGAAAAGTGATATGCGTAAAATGTGCAAATGTAATTTACATGCATAGCAAAGTAGAGTATAATGATACCTGTAAGAGATAAACGAAGAATAAACACAACAGACTAGTTTATATTTTCGTTATATTCGGTCTTAATCTGGAAGTCCTTTCCGGATGTAAATAAGTGTTATGCTTATTCTTTTCATTATTTGGAGGTATGTATTATGGCAAAAGGTAAAGTTTCACCAGAGTTAATTGAACAGTTCAAACAAATCGTCGGCGAAAAGTACGTTTATACGGACAAAGAAAAACTCGAACCGTATTCCCACGATGAAGTAACGGACCCTCATTACATGAAAGAACCGCAGGTCGTCGTTCTCCCTGCTACGACGGAAGAGGTTTCTAAAGTCGTAAAACTCTGTTATGAAAACGATACAGTTATGGTTCCGCGTGCTGCCGGTACGGGCCTTGCAGCCGGTGCTGTTGCTACGTTCGGCGGTGTCATCATCTCCATCGAACGCATGAACAACATCATCGAAATCGACAAAGAAAACATGGTCTGTGTTACGGAACCGGGCGTTACGACGGCCGTTCTCCAGGAATCCGTTCAGAAAGAAGGCCTCTTCTACGGCGGCGACCCCTGCAGTGGGGACTCCTGCTTCATCGGCGGTAACGTTGCTACCAACGCCGGTGGTAACCGCGCTGTTAAATACGGTGTAACCCGCGACCAGGTCATGGGCATGGAAGTCGTTACTCCGAGCGGCGAAGTTGTAACCCTTGGCGGTAAATTCCGTAAAAATGCTACGGGCTACATGCTGATGCACCTCTTCATCGGTTCTGAAGGTACCCTCGGCATCATCACCAAGATTTACCTCAAATTGGTTGCTCTTCCGAAATACCAGATGGACCTCTTGGCAGTATTCGACAACCTCGATGACGCTATCGCTTTGACTCCGAAAGTCATGGGCGCCGGCATCACTCCGGTCTGCGTCGAATTCATGGACAACGCTTCTATCAAACAGGTTGAAATCTTCCTCGATGAAAAACTGCCGAAATCCGACATCGGTAACTACATCATCATCCAGATCGCCGGCGACAGTGAAGACGTTCTTGATGAACAGTGCGAAAAAATCGTCGAATTGGCTGAAGAAAACAACGCTATCGACTCCTTGGTTGCTGACCCGGCTGTCATTTGGAAATCCCGTAAAGCATACCTCGAAGCTGACCGCGCTCGCAGCTTAGTCTTCTCCATGGAAGATATCGTCGTTCCCATGACGGAAATCCCTGACGCTGTACAGCAGATTTCCCGCTTGGCTGAAAAATACAATGTTGCTATGCACTGCGCCGGCCACTGCGGCGACGGCAACGTCCATATCGATATTTTGAAAGATGACCGCACTCAGGAAGAATGGGAAGAAATGCTCCCGAAAATCCAGGGCGAAATCTATGCTCTCGTTTACCAGCTCGGCGGCCGCCTCTCCGGCGAACACGGCATTGGCTACAAACGTGAAGCTCTCCTCGAAAAATACACGGACCCGGTTGAACTCAGCATGATGAAAGCTGTTAAGAAAGCCTTGGATCCGAAGAATATCATGAATCCGGGCAAAGTTGTCAGCATCAACGACGAAGTTCCGGTCGAAGAATAAGTTTTACAGTTGTATACTAAGGGAAAAGGGCAAGGCCAAGGCTTTGCCCTTTCTCTTTAGAGCTATGAAATGCTATGAAAATAGCGCGGATTTAGAAAGGGTGTGTACGTATGCAGAAGTTTGCAGTGCCTTTTGGCAAAGAAAAGATCAAATTTGAACTGCCGGATGAACAGGTAGCCGGCGTTCTCGTTTCCCATGCTCACGAATATAAAGCACCGAAATCGGAAGAAGAACTCGTTGCCGATGCTTTGGCTAACCCCATTGGCAGCCCGAAACTGAGCGAATTGGCCAAAGGTAAAAAAACTTGCGTCATTATTTCCAGTGACCATACTCGTCCCGTACCGAGCCATGTCATCATGCCGCAGCTCCTGGCTGAACTGCGCAAAGGAAATCCGGACATCGACATCACCATCCTCATCGCAACGGGGATGCATCGCCCGACAACGCAGGA
This sequence comes from Megasphaera massiliensis, assembly GCF_000455225.1. Classification (GTDB taxonomy): domain Bacteria; phylum Bacillota; class Negativicutes; order Veillonellales; family Megasphaeraceae; genus Megasphaera; species Megasphaera massiliensis. The sequence continues at coordinate 83,047 of NZ_HF954538.1, read as the reverse complement.
TGAATTAGTCGCGAAATACGGTAAAGAAATTGCTGAACACGAAAAATTCTCCATCCATGTCAGCCGTAACGACGAAGACATGGTCAGCATCGGTACCTTGCCGTCCGGCGGCGAATGCCTCATCAATAAACTGGCTGCTAATGCCGATCTGCTCATTTCGGAAGGCTTCATTGAACCTCATTTCTTTGCCGGCATGTCCGGTGGCCGTAAATCCGTTTTGCCGGGGATTGCCAGCAAGATTACGGTCTTGGCTAACCACTGCTCCGAATTCATCGCCAGCCCTAATGCCCGTACGGGTATCTTGAAAGGCAACCCGATTCACGAAGATATGCTCTACGCTGCGAAGGCAGCTAACCTGGCATTCATCTGCAACGTCGTCATCGATGCCGATAAGAAGGTCATCGCTGCTTTTGCCGGCGACCGCGAAGAAGCCCACTATGCCGGCGTCGACTTTGAAATGAAATTGGCCGGTGTAAAACCGATTCCGGCTGACATCGTCATCACGACCAACGGCGGCTATCCTCTGGACCAGAACATTTACCAGTCCGTAAAAGGCATGACGGCTGCTGAAGCTACGTGTAAAGATGGCGGCGTCATCATCGATGTATCGTCCTGCTCCGACGGTCACGGCGGCGAAGACTTCTACAACAACTTGAAGAATGCTACGTCTCTCCAGAAAGCCATGGATGAAATCCTGGCCCGCGGCCGCAACGAAACGGTCTTTGACCAGTGGGAAGCTCAGATTCTCATGCGTATGCTCCTGCGGTTTACGATCATCATGGTTACGGAAGCTCCGAAACAGATGATTGAAGACATGCACATGAAATACGCTTCGTCCATCGAAGAAGCTTTGGCTATGGCAAAAGACGTATTGGCTGAAAAAGGCGTTAAGGAACCGAAAGTCACGGTTATTCCTGACGGCGTATCGGTTATCGTAAAATAAGCTTTTCGGCTGATTATTAAGATCATGAATAATGAAACGGCTCTGTAAAGGTGAACCCTTTATGGAGCCGTTTTTGTCTTGCAATGACCTATAAAGTATCATATAATGAGTGAGATATTGTTTTGGCATGGATAAAAGGGGGAATTGCCTTGGCAGGGTTAGAAACAACACTGGTATTCGACATCACCATGATTCTGCAAGTCGTGCTCATCGATTTGGCCTTAGGCGGCGATAATTCGATCGTCATCGGCATGGCAGCTAAAAATCTGCCTGCACATCTGCAAAAGAAAGCTATTTTATACGGAACGGCAGGGGCTATCATCCTGCGATTTATCATGGCTTTTATCGTGTCCTGGCTGTTCCAGGTGCCTTTTTTGAAGACACTCGGCGCCGTCCTGCTCGTTTTCATTGGCATCAAGCTCATCGGAGCCGATGAGGCCGCCGAAGATATCCACGTCGAAGCTAAGGACTCCTTATGGGCGGCTGTGCGGACGATTATGATGGCCGATGCCCTCATGAGTTTAGACAACGTACTGGGGATCGTCGGGGTCACGAATAACCACTGGGGCCTTTTGATGTTCGGCATGCTCATTTCGGTTCCGATCATCGTCTTTGGCAGCACTGTCGTCGTTAAAGTCATGAACCGGTTCCCTATTTTAGTCTATATCGGCGGAGCTATCCTCGGCTGGGCTTCCGGCGGCATGGTGGCAACGGACCCGTATTTAGCGCAGTATGTCGGCTGGGCAGCCGCTAATCCGACAGCGATGAAACTCGTCTTGTTGGGCGTTACCGTCGTCGGCGGTTTTCTTTGGAAATCCCTTCACCGGGGAGGGAAAATTGCGGTCTAGATAAAGAAAAAACTTGACATTTTCTTCCAGTGTGATATTATATATAAGTCAGGTAACGGGGCGTGGCGCAGTTTGGTAGCGCGCTTGGTTCGGGACTAAGAGGTCGCAGGTTCAAATCCTGTCGCCCCGACCATTTTATATATCGGTATTTATCCCGAGAATACAGTAAGCGATATATAAAGCATGGAGAGCTGTCCGAGTGGCTGAAGGAGCATGATTGGAAATCATGTATAGGGCGAACGCTCTATCGTGGGTTCAAATCCCACGCTCTCCGCCATAAGAAAAAAGACGATCACGAAAGTGGTCGTCTTTTTTTATCTTTCATCAAAAATGTGTTTGCGGCTAACATTTTCTTTACCTACATGGATGGCGTCGCTCACGCCGTTTTGCCGCATCATGGCCTGTGCAGCTTTTGGACTATGCACGGTGTGTCCGATTCTATCATGCCCGAAGACAGTGAAAGTGTCTCTTTTTAATAAGGAATCGGCAGTACTTTTAAAGAAGATATATAATGTTATATAGTATATAAAGAGGGGGAGTCCGTTGTTGACGTCTCCTTCTGAGACATCTGATGGAGTGATCGGAATCCCGTGAACCCATCGATATTTTCCTTGCAATTCAAGGCCCGATGTGATAAACTATTCTAGCATAGGTTTTGAATGATTGATATAGAAAGAGGTGTAAGTGGTGAAAGAAGGTATTCATCCGAAGTATTATACGAATGCCAAGGTAACTTGCGCATGCGGCAATACGTTTGAAACAGGTTCTACGAAACCGGAACTGCGTGTTGAAATTTGCTCTCAGTGCCATCCGTTCTTTACGGGTCAGCAGCGTGCTCAGCAGGCTCGTGGCCGTATCGAACAGTTCAATAAACGTTATGGTAAAACAGGTAAATAATCAGCAGTACAAGTGGGCAGCAGAGCAGAAATGCTCTGCTCTATTTGTATGTAGAGAAAGGGAGGTAACGCTTTGAAGAAACCGAAGATTTATGTCGGCGGTCAGGCTGTCATCGAAGGGGTTATGATGCGCAGTCCCCAAACGATTGCCACGGCTGTTCGGACACCGTCCGGTGAAATTACGGTAAAAAAAGAGCCTATTCGGTCCATTTCCGAACGGTTTCCGATTCTGAAGAAACCCTTTTTGCGGGGAACCGTAGCTTTGGTCGAGTCCCTCATATACGGCATGAAGAGCCTCTCTTATTCGGCACAGGCTGCCGGTGAAGAAGAGGAACAGCTTTCGAGCTGGCAAATGGCCCTCACCATGGGGATTTCTGTCCTCTTGGCTATCGTCTTCTTCTTGGTCATCCCTACGTACGCTGCTAAATTTATTCCCGGCGTTACGGACAGTGCCTTTCGGCTCAATGTCGTCGAAGGGATTTTGCGCCTGGCTATATTTCTATTATATATATGGGCCATTTCATTGACGGCAGACATCCGCCGGGTCTTTGAGTATCACGGAGCCGAACACAAGACGATTTGGACCTATGAATCCGGTGAAGAATTGACCGTTGAAAATGTCATGCGTCATACCCGCCTCCATCCGCGGTGCGGCACGAATTTCCTGCTCATCGTCATGGTCGTGTCGATTTTCGTCTTTGCCTTTTTGGGCTGGCCGAGTTTCATCGAACGTGTCTTGTCCCGTATCGTCCTCATGCCTGTCGTTGCCGGTATCAGTTATGAAATGATACGCCTGGCCGGGCGCACGACGAATCCCGTCATTCAAACCATATTCCGACCGGGTCTGTGGCTTCAATATCTGACGACCCGTGAACCGCATCCCGACCAGATAGAAGTTGCCATCGAAGCTATGAAGGCTGCGAAACCGGCTGACGACGGCGATGTTACAGAGATAAAGTAAGGAGAGAATTATGAGCTCATTTATGGATAAAGTACAGGCCGTGGAGAATAAATTCATGGACCTGGAACAGCAGATCAGCGACCCTGCGGTCATTGCCCGTCAGGAAGAATGGCAGAAGCTGACGAAGGAACATGCGTCGCTCATGCCCCTTGTCGAAACGTTCCGCAAGTATAAGGACATCACCCATACGATAGAAGGGGATCAGGAAATCTTGAACGACCCCGACAGCGATGATGACCTCATGGCCATGGCTAAGGAAGAAATGAACGGCCTTGTAAAAGAACAGGCCGACCTTGAAGATCAGCTGCACATCCTCATGCTGCCCAAGGACCCGCGGGATGACAAAAACGTCATCATGGAAATCCGCGGCGGTGCCGGCGGCGACGAAGCAGCCCTCTTTGCCGGCGATCTATTCCGCATGTATATGAAATATATCGAAAAGCAGCCCGGCTGGAAGACGAGTATTATCAGCTCTAACGAACCGGAATTGGGCGGTTTTAAAGAAGTCGTATTCTCTATCGAAGGATCCGGTGTCTTTGGCAAGCTGAAATATGAATCGGGCGTCCACCGCGTTCAGCGTGTCCCCGTTACCGAAGCCGGCGGCCGTATCCACACGTCAACGGCGACTGTTGCCGTTCTGCCGGAAGCAGAAGACGTTGAAATCGATCTCAATATGGACGATGTCCGCGTCGATTATTTCCGTGCCTCCGGTGCCGGCGGTCAGCACGTCAATAAGACGAGTTCTGCCGTCCGCATGACCCATATTCCGACGGGCATGGTCGTCGAATGTCAGGACGAACGGTCGCAGCTGGAAAATAGGGCCAAAGCTCTTCGCGTCTTGAAAGCCCGTCTCCTCGATCAGGCTCAGCAGAAAGCGGACGCCGAACTGACGGAAGAACGGCGCAGCCAGGTCGGTACGGGTGATCGTAGTGAACGAATCCGCACGTACAACTTCCCCCAGGGCCGGGTAACGGACCACCGTATCAACCTGACTTTGTACAAACTCGATAACGTCTTAAACGGTGATATCGACGAATTTATTCAGGCTCTGGCTGAAACTCGCCGAGCTGAACTGATGAAAGAAGCAGAAAATGAATAAGATTTGGACCATCGGTGCCTTGCTGCAATGGACTCAGCAGTACTTTGCAGAAAAAGGCATCGATTCACCGCGTCTGGATGCAGAGATTCTCTTGGCCCATGTCTTAAAAAAAGAGCGGATTTATTTATATGCCCATTACGATGAGCCCATGAACGGTGAAGAACTGGCGGCGTATCGGGAATTGGTGAAAAAGCGGGGGAGCCGTTTATCCGTCGCCCATATCTTGGGAAACCAGGCTTTTATGGGACTTGATTTTAAGGTCAGCCAGGATGTGCTCATCCCGCGGCCGGAAACGGAGATGCTCGTAGAAACCGTGATAGCGGCGGCTAAGGGAACAAAGCCTGTCGTCATCGACATCGGCACGGGAAGTGGTGCCATTGTTCTCAGTCTCTTGTCGTACTTACCGGAGGCGACGGGATTTGGTGTCGATATTTCCCCGAAGGCCTTGGCCGTGGCCGCCGAGAATGGCCAAACCTTGGGTCTTAGCGACCGCGTAACCTGGCTTGAAAGTGACCTTTTCACGGAGGTCCCGGCCATGGCCTGTGACTGGCTGGTGTCGAATCCGCCTTATCTGACGGCTCAGGATATGGCAGATCTTCAGCCTGAAGTGCGCCATGATCCGGAACTTGCCTTGTACGGCGGTGACGATGGGCTTTCTGTTTACCGGAGACTGGCTGAGACCTCGCCGTCCTATGTCAAAGGCGGCGGCCACTGTGCCGTCGAAATCGGGGCCGGCCAAGCCCCGGATGTCATCGACATTTTCTGCCGGACCGGTGCCTATGACCATGAACAGACCGTTAAAGATTATGGCGGCATTGACAGAGTCCTGTTATTTACAAGAAAAGAGTAATAGATCATGAAGCAGACGAAACTTGTAGAAATTACGGATATAGAGCAACAGAAGGAGATTCTTGAAGAAGCCGGAAGGATTATTCGTGACGGCGGACTGGTCGTCTTTCCGACGGAAACGGTGTATGGAATCGGTGCTAACGGCCTTGATGCCGACGCCTGCCGCAGTATTTATGAAGCGAAAGGGCGTCCCAGTGACAATCCTTTGATTTTGACCGTTCCCGACGAAGAAGGGGCCCTTCAGGCAGCGGCAGTCATCTCGCCGACGGCGCAGAAATTGATGAATTATTTCTGGCCCGGTCCCTTGACCATCGTCCTGCCCAGAAAACCCATCGTTCCCGATGCGGCTACGGGAGGCCTCGATACGGTGGCCCTGCGCTGCCCTGATCACGATATCTGCCGGGCTTTTCTGCGCTATGCCGGCGTTCCTGTAGCCGGTCCCAGCGCCAACTTATCGACTCGTCCCAGTCCGACGACGGCGGCTGAAGTCATGCACGACATGGACGGCCGTGTCGATATGGTCATTGATGGAGGTCCCTGCCACATCGGCGTTGAATCGACAATCGTTGAATGCAATGGCGACGACAAGGTAACTATCCTTCGTCCCGGCGGCGTTACCATTGAAATGCTCAAGGAAATCGTGCCCATTGTTGAAATGGATACGACCTTGGTGACCGGCAAGGGGGTTCCCAAGGCGCCTGGCATGAAGTACCGCCATTATGCACCGTCAGCACCGATGACTGTCGTCGTAGGGACGGAAGACAAGGTAACGGAAAAGCTGCAGTCTCTGTATGAAGTACTTAAGGCAGAAGGGAAGACCGTCGGCTTCTTGGTCAGTGAAGAAGTAGGCAGTCATTTTCCTCATAAAAACATGTACGTCTGGGGCCATCACGACGACAAAGAAGCCTTGGCTAACCAGCTCTATACGGGTCTCCTTTCCTTTGACAGCGACGTCGTCGACGTCATCTTAGCCGAAGGCGTCGATGATGAAGGGCTCGGCCTTGCTATCATGAACCGCATGAAGAAAGCTGCCGGCGGTCATGTCATCGTCGTTGATTAAGGCTTTTCGCAAAGCCCGGGAAGATGTATAATAAGATAGAATTACACCAGCACACAGACAGGGAGGATTTAATGATGAAATTAGTACTTGGCGCCGATCACGGCGGATTTGAACTGAAGGAAAATATCAAAGAATATTTGAAAGAAGAAGGCATTGAATTTACCGACTACGGCACCTTGAGCGGCGATCGCTGCGACTATCCCGACGTTGCCAAAAAAGTTGCCGAAGCTATTGCCGACGGTACCTTTGACCGAGGCATCCTCGTTTGCGGCACCGGCATCGGCATCGGCATTGCGGCCAATAAAGTTCACGGCATCCGGGCAGCTCTTTGCCACGATACCTTTTCGGCAGAATTCTGCCGCCGCCATAACGACGCCAACATTCTGACCATGGGCGGCCGCGTTATCGGACCGGGCCTGGCCAGAGAAATTGTTCGTATTTTCCTGTCCACCGGTTTTGACGGCGGCCGTCACGCTGAACGCGTTGCCAAAATTGCCGACATGGATAAATGAGGAAGGAGTATTCACACATGCATGTACAAGTAATGGATCATCCGCTTATTCAGCATAAAATCACGCTCATGCGCAAAAAAGAAACGGGGTCGAAGGACTTCCGCAACCTCTTAGAAGAAATCACCATGCTCATGGGCTATGAAATCACGCGGGACCTGCCGTTGGAAAATGTAGCCATCGAAACGCCGGTCGCTACGATGACGGGCAAGCAGATCAGCGGCAAGAAACTGGGCATCGTCCCCGTTCTTCGCGCCGGTTTGGGCATGGTTCAGGGGATGCTGAACCTCATCCCCATGGCGAAAGTCGGTCATATCGGCCTCTATCGCGACCCGCAGACTCTGGAACCGGTTGAATATTACTGCAAACTGCCTGATGTTGAAAACCGCGACTTCATCATTGTCGATCCCATGCTGGCTACCGGCGGCAGTGCTTCGGCAGCCATTACCCTGCTCAAGGATAAGGGTATCAAGAACATTAAGCTCATGTGCTTGGTAGCCGCTCCTCAGGGCGTTCAGAAGGTCAACGCCGATCACCCTGACGTTCGCATCTACGTCGCCGCCCTTGACGATACCTTGAATGACCAGGGCTATATCGTTCCCGGTCTTGGCGATGCCGGCGACCGTATCTTCGGTACGAAATAAGACGCTTTTATTACGGCATATAAAAAAATCAC
>NZ_HF954538.1:70994-74853 GCF_000455225.1 Megasphaera massiliensis | reverse complement strand
GCTTGGGAGGTGATTTTTTGTCTGTTAATGGCCGCAGGAAGCGAGGCTGTGAATCGATTCCAATTCATAAGGCGTTTCCTGATAGACGATATTCAGCCAATTGTGGTAGAAGAGGTGGGCGTAGCTGCACCATGTGAAGTACGGTTCCTTGGTATCGTTGTCGCCCGGGTAATAGTGCTTGGGGACGGCGATGGGAAGGCCTTTTTTCTTATCCCGCAGGTACTCTTCTTCGAGGGTTCGGCGGTCGTATTCGAAGTGGCCGAGGACGAAGAAGCGGCGGTGGTCCGGCGTACCGATGATGTTGATGCCGTTTTCGGCGGACCGAGACAGGATTTCCAGTTCCGGAGTGTTGTAGACGGCAATGTCATCTATGGCCGTATGGCGGGACTGGGGAATGAAGTAGCGGTCATCGAAACCCCGGAGGAGGGGATGGTGCTTCTGAGTCAGTTGGTATTCAAAGATACCGAAGAGCTTGGAAGACAGATCCCGTTTGTGGATGCCGTAGTAGTGGTAAAGCCCGGCTTGGGCGCCCCAGCAGAAGAGGAGCGTCGAAAAGGCATGGGTCTTGGCCCAGTCGAAATAGGTCTTCATTTCCGGCCAGTAGTCGACGGATTCAAAGGGAATCTGTTCGACCGGCGCGCCGGTAATGATCAGGCCGTCATAGTAGCGGTCCTTAATGTCTTCGAAAACGTAGTAGTTTTCATCGAGGTAAGAGGCATCGGTATGGGTACTCTGATGCATTTCCGTATGGCAGAAGTCGACTTCGACCTGGAGCGGCGAGTCACCGAGCAGGCGCAGGAGCTGGAGCTCCGTGGGCTTCTTTAAAGGCATCAGGTTGAGGATGAGGATGTGCAGGGGCCGGATGTCCTGATGGAGGGCCAGCCCCTTATCGATGGTGAAAATCCCCTCGTCGTGCAGTTTTTCTTTGGCGGCAAGCCCGTCGGCAATTTTAATCGGCATAATCCGGTCCTCCCTGCGAAAAGATACTTAAATAGATTCCAGTGCGTTTTCGACGGCAGCTAAGAGGTCTTCAATGTTTTCGAGACCGATGGAGATGCGGACCGTACCGGGCGTAATGCCGCAGGCGCGCTGGGCTTCTTCGGAAAGCTGCTGATGTGTCGTCGAAGCCGGGTGAACGAGGAGCGACTTGGAGTCGCCGACGTTGGCCAGGTCCGAGAAGATATCGGCGCTGTCGATGAATTTGCGGGCTGCCGTATAGCCGTCTTTGAGTTCAAAGGAGAAGATAGAACCCGTTCCCTTGGGGAAGTATTTCTGAGCCAATTTATAGTACGGCGAAGACGGCAGGGACGGATAGTTGACCTTGGCGACTTTCGGGCTGTTTTCTAAGAAATCAGCGATTTTCTGGGCATTGGCAACATGGCGTTCGATGCGCAGCGACAGCGATTCAAGGCCCTGGATGAGGAGCCAGGCGTTGAACGGGCTGATGCAGGCGCCGAGGTCGCGGAGGGCTTTGGCGCGGATGCGGGTGACGAAGCCGGCGCCGGGAATATCCTTGGCGAAGTTGACGCCGTTATAGGACTGATCCGGCGAAGCGAATTCTTTGAAGCGGCCCGAAGCTGCCCAATCGAATTTACCGTTTTCTACGATGAGGCCGCCTAAGGTCGTGCCGTGGCCGCCGATGAATTTCGTAGCAGAATGGACGACGATGTCGGCACCGTGGTCGAGAGGACGGAAGAGGAACGGCGTTGCAAAGGTATTGTCGACGATGACCGGCAAGCCGTTTTCATGGGCAATGGCTGCGATGGCTTCAAAGTCGGGAATATTGATGGCCGGGTTGCCGAGGCTTTCGAGGTAAATGGCCTTGGTCTTGTCGTTGATGTATTTAGCAAAGGACTGCGGATCATCGGGATCGGCAAAGTGCGTCGTAATGCCGAGATGTTTGAACGTTTCCGTAAACAGTTCGACCGTGCCGCCATACAGGGTAGGAGCAGCGATGATTTCGTCGCCGGCGCCGGCCAAGTTGATGATGGAGTAGGCGATAGCCGATGCGCCGCTGGCCGTAGCAAGACCGGCTGTGCCGTTTTCAAGCGCGGCGATTCGTTTTTCCAGGACGTCCTGGGTCGGATTGGTCAAACGGCTGTAGATGAAGCCCGGGTCTCTCAATGCAAAGCGGTCTTCTGCCTGCTGCGTATCTTTAAAGACGTAAGACGTCGTCTGGTAAATAGGAACGGCACGGGAACCCGTCGTCGGATCCGGAACCTGACCTGCATGCTGTTGTAACGTTTCGAATTTGTAGTTTTTGTTTTCGCTCATAATACATTTCCCCCTGATATCTTAAAAAATATAATGTAGTATAAACTTGAAAGCCTTGTAATAAAAAAAGCTTCCATCCCTATGTAAGGGACGGAAGCACCGTGATACCACCCAATTTCACCTATCCTTCACAGGATAAGCCTCTTCAGGTACGCAGGCAAATCTTGCCCTCAATACCTTAGCACTGTAACGGGTGCGCCCGGACGGTCTAATTATTCGACCAGCCTGCTCGGAGTCCATCTTCCACGATGCTCATTGCATTCCCTTCCACCAAATCGGGAACTCTCTGTGCCAAGTCCTATCGTGTACTCTTCTCTTCATTGCAACACTATCAAGTTGTTGACGTAAGTCTATCATCAAAACGAGGTCTTGTCAAATGATTTTTCGAAAAAAATTCAAGAAATTTTAAGTTAAACGTTCTAATATAAAGGTACTGCTTAAATATATAATGATATATATAGTATGCGAAAGCGGAATCATCAGCTATGCAGAGGCGGAAGAGTCCTTCCGGTCGGGGATTTATCCGGGAAAAACTTGAAAAAAGTAAAATAATTGTTGACAAGGGGCAGTGAAATCTGTAAAATAAATAAGTAAGCTTTTCACTTGGACTCCATTAGCCCCGGAGAAAGAGCACCAAAAGCTTGGTCAGTTAGTTAATCAGGGAGGAATTACACAGCATGAAAACTACATTTATGGCCAATGCAGGCAACATCGAACGTAAATGGTTTGTTGTTGACGCTGAAGGCCAGACATTAGGCCGTCTTGCTGCCGAAGTAGCTAAAGTTCTTCGGGGAAAACATAAACCTACTTTTACCCCGCATGTCGATACAGGCGATTTTGTAATTGTAGTCAACGCAGCAAAAGTTAAATTGACTGGTAAGAAATTAATCCAGAAGACCTATTTCCATCATTCCGGTTATCCTGGTGGATCTAAATTCACTCAGGCCGGCCATCTGCTCGGAACACGGCCGGAACGTGTTGTTGAAATGGCAGTTCGCGGTATGCTCCCGAAAAATAAATTGGGTGAACAGATGTACCGTAAACTGAACGTCTATGCAGGCGCTGAACATCCGCATCAGGCTCAGCAACCTGAAGTTTTGAAGTTAAACATTCGCTAATTAATACCGGGAGGAAGATTTCATGGCAGTAGCACAGTACTACGGCACTGGCCGTAGAAAGACATCCGTTGCTAGAGTTCGTCTGGTTCCGGGTCAGGGTAATATCACCGTCAATAAAAAAGAATTGAACGAATATTTCGGTCGTAAAACGCTGGAATTGGTTATTAAACAGCCCCTCGTACTCACAGGTGTAACCGAACAGTACGACGTCATCGCTGACGTTAAGGGCGGCGGTCCGTCCGGCCAGGCCGGCGCAATCCGTCACGGTATCAGCCGCGCTCTGTTGGAAGTCGACAGCGATTTCCGTCAGGCACTGAAAAAAGCCGGTTTCCTCACGCGTGACCCGCGTGAAAAAGAACGCCGCAAATACGGCCTCAAGAAAGCTCGTAAGGCTTCTCAGTTCTCGAAACGTTAATATATCCGTATATTACCGACAAACCTATGCATACGAAAACCCGCATGGACTC
>NZ_HF954538.1:65992-69266 GCF_000455225.1 Megasphaera massiliensis | reverse complement strand
CTCTGTGTCTATGCGGGTTTCTTGTTAGCTTGAGTCTATTCAGGAATCAAGAAAATCTTGTGAGAACGCGTTTGAAATATACGAACAATATACAGACAATACACAAGACAGTCGTTTATATCTTCGATGTAGTCCTAAATATAACTTGCTGGGGCTTTTTTACGCCTTGGTTGAATCGCATTGTTGCAGGTGTTGATGGAATTGTTGTAACAATGTTATAATAATGTTATTGCGAAAATTTTGGATTAGGGAGTATGGATAAATGGGCAATAAGACGGATTATATACGCTTTCGAGTAGATGGAGACATCAAAAGAAAATTAATGGAGATCCTAGAATTGAAAGGGGATACCATGAGCGGTTTTTTGACACGTACAATCGTTGAATTCATCCAGAAAGAAACCAAGCAGGAACGTAAATAGTGAAACATGTATTATGAAGGGAATACTGTGATTCCAAGGAGGGTCTCGGTACATTAGTGCGGGACCTTTTTTGCGTAGAGAAAACTGGCCTCTGAGCCTCAAAAATGATAAAATGTATAGGAAAATAAACGATGTTACTTATCATAAAGGGGGATTTTTTATGTTTACCTATTATATGCCGACGCAGGTGTTTTTCGGGAAAAACTGTATTGCCGAGTCAGGTCAGGTGTTAGCCGGTTTGGGGAAACGGGCCTTATTGGTCACAGGCCGTCATTCCGCCAAGGTCAACGGCTCTCAAGATGCTATTACCGGAAAACTTGATGAATTAGGCATTGCCTGGTATCTCTTTGACGATGTTGAAAACAATCCCTCTATCGATACGATCCGCAGAGCCGCATCTCTTGCCAAGGAGAAGGGTGTTGACTTCGTCGTCGGTATCGGCGGCGGTTCGCCCATGGATGCCGCTAAGGCCATTGCCCTGCTCTGCACGGATGATCTCGACGATGAACGGCTTTTCAAAGAACCTTACAAAAAGCCCTTGCCCATCGTGGCTGTGCCGACGACGGCCGGAACGGGGAGTGAAGTGACCAAAGTCAGTGTCCTTACCAATGTTCATGCCGGGACCAAGCAGTCCATCAATACGCCTTTTATTTTTCCGGTCTATGCCTTTGCCGACCCGACTTATACGGAAAGCGTGTCCCAGACCGTTACCATCGACACGGCCATCGATGCCTTGAGTCATGCCGTGGAAGGCTATATGTCCACCATGTCGACGCCCATGAGCGACGTCTGGGCCGAAGAAGCCATGCGCTTTATCGGCCTCCATCTGACCGACTTGAAGGGGGATATTCCCTATGCCGTCCGGGAAGATTTGCTCTATGGGTCCATGCTGGCCGGCCTTACCATTGCCCAGACGGGAACGACCATGGTTCACAGCATGGGCTATATGCTGACCTATTATCGCGGCATCACTCACGGCCGGGCCAACGGCCTGCTTTTGCCGGCTTACATGAAACTCATGGAAGAATCTATGGCCGATAAGGCGGAACGCGTCTGGGCCATCCTCGGCCTTTCCGGGAGCGAAGACTTTGCAGCCCTTATGACGGATCTTATGGGCGATACGGTGGGACTCACCGATGATGAAATTAAAAAGTTCGTCACCATGACCCTGCCGACCAGCGGTATTCAGCGAACGCCTTATGACGTAACGGCCGCAGATTTGACGACAATCTACAAAGGGCTGTAATCGGAGGCCGCCTGATTCAATATAGGAGGAATAGTATGGCAGAATTATTAGCGCCGGCAGGCTCTTTAGATAACGTACTTACGGCCATTGATGCCGGTGCCGATGCCGTTTATTTTGGCGGCAAGAGCTTCAATGCCCGCCGCTTTGCACATAATCTAGACGATGAAGAAATCGTCCGAGCCGTAAGAACGGCCCATTTATTTGGCGTAAAAGTATACGTCACGGTCAATATTCTCATGGCCGATACGGAACTCGATGACCTGACAATCTATTTGAAGTCCCTTGATAAGGCCGGTGTCGACGGGATCATCGTCCAGGACATGGCGGTGGCACTCTTAGCTCGCCGCGTCGTGCCCGACCTGCCCCTTCACGGCAGTACGCAGATGACCGTTGCCGATTCTGACGGTGTCCGTTTCTTGGAAGAAAACGGCTTCACCCAGGCCGTCTTATCTCGTGAATTATCTCTTGCCGATATACAGTCGGTCTGTGCTTCGTCGCCTCTTGCCATTGAGGTATTCATCCACGGGGCATCCTGCATGGCCTATTCCGGCCAGTGCCTGATGAGCAGCTTCCTCGGCGGCCGCAGCGGAAACCGCGGGGCTTGTGCCCAGCCTTGCCGTCAGCCTTATACTTTAGTTCGCGACGGTAAAGCGGTCATGAAACAAGAAGCCTATGTGCTCAGCCTCAAGGATTTAAAAGGCCTTGATTATATCGACGACCTCCTCGATGCCGGCGTCACGTCCTTTAAAATCGAAGGCCGCATGAAGGGAGACACCTATGTCAGGACCGTCGTCACGGCGTACCGCAAGGTCATCGACGCCCATAACAGCAGCCCGAAAGCCCGTAAAGAGGCTCATGATGAAGCGGCAGCCTTATTGACCTCGGCCTTTAACCGCAGCTACCAAGACGATTTTCTAAGAGGGATGGTCCAGCGCCGAACCCTGACTGAGAAGAATCCCTCGGGCCGGCAGACGGCATCTGATGCCGCCGTTGGCCTTACGCGAAAGATTCCGATTTACGCCCATGTCGATGTCGACGGTGATGGGCGATTAGAGCTTACCCTGTGGGATGAAAAGGCCCATACGGTAGTGGTTGCGGCGGACTTTCTGCCTCAGCCGGCTTCGAAGCGTCCGGCAACGATCGATTACTTGAAAAAACAGTTGGGCCGCCTTGGCGAGACGCCTTTTGCCCTGGCTGAAGTGACGGCCTGGGATGAAACCAAGATGATTCCGGCCAGCGTCTTAAATGACCTTCGCCGTCAGGCTGCAGATGCGCTGACGGAAGTTATTTTGGCTGATTATCACCGGCCGGCGGCAGGTACGGTGATGCCGATATCGGAAACGGTCGTTGAGGTAAAAAAAGGCGAGGTCATGGAACTCGTCGTCCGCTGCGATACCGTCGACGGTGTTGCGGCAGCGGCCGAAAAGGGAGCAGACGTCATTATCTTCGGCGGCGAATCGTACCACCATCGTCCTTTCCTCCAGAAGGATTGGCAGGCAGCCGTCAAGGCAGCTCATGATTCCGGTGCGGCCTTATGGGCCGGAACGCCGCGCATCGTTCGTGAAGCCCATAGAGCGGCCGTACAAGGCGAACTCGAACGGGCTGCT
>NZ_HF954538.1:61250-65129 GCF_000455225.1 Megasphaera massiliensis | reverse complement strand
GCATCCGGCATCGACGGCATTTACGTCGGCGCCATGGCTGTCTTTACGATGGCTAAAAAGGTCGGCAGCGGCCTTCCTATCCGAGGAGACTGGTCTCTTAATATCTTCAACAGTCAGGCTGCCTCAGCCTATGCGTCCCTCGGCTGCAGCGGTATCACGGCGTCTCTTGAAGCGACGCTGCGACAGATCCGTGACATGGCCCGCAAGAGTCCTTGTCCTGTTGAAGCCGTCGTTGAAGGCCGTGTAGAAATGATGGTCACCGAATCGTGTGTCATCTCATCCTTTGCCGGCAATGGCAAAAAGAAGGGCTGTCCCAATGTCTGTCAGGGTGGAGCCTATGCCCTGCGCGACCGCCGGGATGAAGACTTCCCCGTCGCTACCGACCAGTATTGCCGCAATCATATCCTAAACAGCCGTGACCTCGACATGGCTCCCTACTATAAAGACCTCGTCCGGGCCGGCATTGCCGCCATTCGCATCGAAGGCCGAGGCCGCAGTCCGAAGTGGCTGGCTGAGCAGGTTGCCCGCTACCGCCGCCTCTGTGACGGGACGGAAACCCTGGTTCTGGGAAAAGAAGACCAGACCGTTACCCGGGGTCACTTCTTCCATGGAATTTTATAATACAGGAGTATTCATAGATGAATAAACGAAGTATGAGAATTTTGGGATTCTACCAGATTCAGCACATGTTGGTGCGCCTGGCTCCATCCCGCTTGTCGAAGGAAATCGCCCGTCGTTTGAAACCGATGAGTGATGCCGAAGCCATTGACCGGCAGTTGACCGACACGGAAGAAGCCGTCCGCTGCACGCAGACCGAGACCGGCACGCCTTTTGGCGGCATCGTCGACATCCGGCAGGCTCTGGAAAAAGCCAAGCGCGAAGTAACCCTCGATTCTCGTGAATGTATAGATGTATGGAACAATCTTCAGCATTACAGTGAAATCAGTTCTTTTTTTGCTGACCGGGCAGTAGAATACCCGCACCTGGCTGAACAGGCCGAAGTCATCGGTGACTTTTCGCAGCTTTCCCATTCTTTTGCCACGGTCTTTGACAACAACCACCAGATTCGCGACAATGCGTCACCTCAGTTGATGCGCCTTCGCAGCCGCATCGTCGAACTGGAACGGCAGACGAAGCGCTACGTCAATAACGTCCTGCAAAATAAAGAGTACCAGAAATTTTTCCAAGATGCCTTAGTCACCGTTCGAAACAACCGCTACGTCATTCCCATCAAGCAGGAATACCGCCATGCCTTTCCCGGCATCGTCCACGATACGTCGGCCAGTGGTTCAACTCTCTACATCGAACCCTTGGCCATCGTCAACGCCAACAACGACCTGCAGTCGGCCCGCATTGAAGAAACGCGGGAAATCGAACGGATTTTCCGCCGTCTGACTGCTAAGGTCCAACAGCAGTACACAGAACTCTATGACAGCACCCTTTGCGTCGGTCAGTTGGAATTTATTTTTGCCAAGGCCCAATTAGCTCGGCAGATGAAGGCCTGCCGTCCTGCCGTTTCCAAGACGCGGCAGATCAAGCTCATCCAGGCCCGCCATCCCCTCATCGATGCCAAGTATGTCGTGCCTAATACGATCGTCCTCGGCGGCGACTACCGGATTTTGCTCATTACCGGCTCCAATACCGGCGGTAAGACCGTATCCATGAAGACCTTGGGCCTCTTGGTCCTCATGCACCAGGCAGGACTTTTTATCCCTGTTGAGGAATCGTCGGAACTGCCCGTCTTCCGCGACGTCTTTTCCGATATCGGTGACGAACAGGATATCTCTCAGAACCTGAGTACCTTTTCCAGCCATATGAAGCAGCTGGTCTATATCTTGAAGCACTGCGGTCCGGACGACCTCATCCTGGCCGACGAACTGGGCTCCGGGACCGACCCGGCAGAAGGCAGTGCCATTGCCATCGCCATCTTGGACTCCCTCTATCAGAAGGAATCCTATGTCATGGTCACGACCCATTACAATGATTTGAAAAACTACGCCTATAATACGCCGGGTATTGAAAACGGCCACGTCGAATTCGATATGGAAACCCTGAAGCCGACGTATAAACTGCGCATCGGCTCGGCCGGCAGCTCTCATGCCTTCAGCATCAGCGAACGGCTTGGCATGCCTAAATCGGTTCTCGAAAAAGCCAAGGAACTGCGCAGCAAAGCCCAGGACATGGATATGGAAAAAGTCCTGACCCAGCTCAATGCCCAGGCTAAGATGTTGGACGAAGAACAGGCAGAACTGACGTATCGCCTGAAGGAAGCTCGGAAATTAGAAGACGACCTGCGTCGGGAAAAGGACAAGGTCACGTCCAAGCGGCAGGATATCATCGATGCCAGCCGCCGTGATGCCGTCGACCTTAAACGCAGTCTCCGCATCGAAGCCGAAAAGATTATCCGTGAACTCAAGGCGCAGACCAAAGAGACCTTGTCCGATCGCGAAAAGGCGAGGGCCATTGAGCAGGCTCGTCGGGCAATCCAGCAGATTTCCCTGCCCGAAGCGGAAAAACCGCACCGCGATCCCATCGACCGCAGTCAGTTAAAAGTGGGGCAGCAGGTCTTCGTCAACACCTTGGACAGCATCGGTACCGTCGAAGACATGGGCAGCAAGCAGCTTACCGTATCCCTGCGGGGCATGACGGTCCGCGTCAAATTCAGCGACGTCAGCGCACCTTATCTCGACGAATTGAAGAAAGAAAAACAGGCTGAAAAGAAAGCTGCTGCCAGCTCTTCCTATCGGCCCATCCGCTCGTCGCGGGTGGCGACGGAACTCAACATCATCGGCAAGACCTTCAGCGAGGCCCTGCCCGATGTCGAACGTTTCCTTGATCAGGCCCTGGCCGCCGGTTTCAGTCCGGTGAAAATCATCCACGGCAAGGGAAGCGGCGCCCTGCGCCGGCAAATCCATGCCTTTTTGGATGACCAGCCCTTCGTAAAAAAATATCAGCTCGATGACGTCGACGGCGGTGGTGCCGGCGTTACCTTAGTATACTTCTGATGAGTGCAGAATCCTCTGTCTTTTGGTAAATAATCAAAAGGCAGAGGATTTTTTTATAAATCTTTCGGGGAAAACGTTGACAGGATAGTTGTAATATGATATATTACAACTATCCTAATTGTAATCAATTATGTTACATCTAAATACAATATTTATGTGTATCCTATGAAAAGAGAAAGGGTGTTGTATTATGACAAAGAAAATTGCTGTTGTTGCTGCCGGTGGGAAAGTTTCCCGCAAAGTTATTACGGAAGCCGTTAACCGCGGGTTCGACGTTACGGCCTTTGGCCGAAAAGCTGAAAACATGACTGATGCTCAGCATTATGTACAGAAAGATATTTTAGATTTGACGGCAGACGACCTGAAGGGCTTTGACGCCGTCGTCGACGGTTTCGGTGCCTGGACACCGGAAACCTTGCCGGATCATTCGACGACGACAGAACATCTTAGCCGGATTTTAAGCGGAAGTCCTACTCGCCTGCTCATCGTCGGCGGTGCCGGATCGCTCTTTGTCGATAAGGAACATACCATGGCCTTGTCGGATACGCCGGACTTTCCCGATGACTATAAGCCTGTTGCCACGGCTATGGGCGATGCCCTCAAATTGCTCCGCCGTCACGACGACGTCAATTGGACCTATATCAGCCCGGCTGCCGACTTCCGTGCTGACGGTGAACGGACCGGGAAATATATCCTGGCCGGCGAAGAATTTACTCTGAACAGTAAGGGCGAATCGATTATTTCCTACGCCGATTATGCCATTGCCATGGTCGATGAAATCGAAAAGGGCGACCATATCAAACAGCGCATCAGCGTCGTCGAAGCATAACGAATTATATAGATTATATAGAAAAAGCTTCCATGAAGAAAAAAT
>NZ_HF954538.1:28015-60781 GCF_000455225.1 Megasphaera massiliensis | reverse complement strand
TCCTTCGTGGAAGCTTTTTTTGTATAAGGTTATGGTTCAGAATTTGTCGTGATTTCTCGGGCGAACTGTCGTGCGTGTTCGGCCTTTTTGTCGTCCATAAAGACCGTCTTATAGCCTAAGTGGCGTTCGGCAAACATGGAGAGGTACTCGAGCTTCGAGTGTTTGCAGTAGCGCTTGATGCCTTCTTCAAAGAGGTCGGCCCCGTGGATGGGCTTATAGCCGCAGGTCACCATGAGGGCCACTTTTTTACCGGCCCAGAGGGAGGGTCCTACCTCATCGCCGTAATATTTGTTGAAGCCGTAGACGAAGCGGTCGAGGACATTCTTCAGCGGTCCCGGACAGTACCAGGAGTAGATGGGCGTGGCCAGGACGATGAGGTCTCTCTCGAGGACGGCGTCTGCAATGGGCGCGAGGTCATCGCGGCGGACGCAGGCGAAGTGCTGCCAGTCCTGTTGACAGCCGCGACAGGCGTAGCACGGATCTATCTGATAGTCATAGAGCTAGAAGAGTTGGTATTCATGGCCCAGTTTTTTCAATTCGTCACAGAAGGGATCGAGGCACTGTTTGGTGTTGCCGTTTTTTCTGGGACTGCTCATGAGAATGGTGATTTTCATCGGAGTTCCTTTCACGAACGAAGGGCTTTTATAGGACGATATGGCTGAAGACGTCGCCGATGGCGTCGTGGAGGACGAGGTCGGCGGCGCTGTCCATGTCGGTCGTCGACTTGTTGATGAGTACCAATTTTTTGCCGCGGTAGTAGCGGACTAAGCCGGCGGCGGGGTAGACGACGAGGCTCGTGCCGCCGATGATCAGCATGTCAGCCTGGCTGATATAGTGCAGGGACTGTTCGATGACGTCGTTGTCGAGGCCTTCTTCGTAGAGGACGACGTCAGGCTTTATGGTGCCGCCGCAGGCATCGCATTTGGGGATGCCCGTAGAATCCTTCATATACTGGGCATCGAAGAATTTATGGCAGTGGGTGCAGAAGTTGCGGTGGACGCTGCCGTGGAGTTCGAGGACGTTTTTGCTGCCGGCCTTTTGATGGAGGCCGTCGATATTCTGGGTGACGATAGCCTTTAATTTTCCGGCTTTTTCCAGTTCGGCCAGCTTGAGGTGGGCCATGTTGGGTTTGGCGTCGAGGGCCAGCATCTTGTCGCGGTAGAAGCGGTAAAATTCTTCCGGTTGTTCCCGGAAGAAGGTGTGGCTGAGTATCGTTTCCGGCGGGTATTTGTAGTGCTGGTTATAGAGGCCGTCGGTGCTGCGGAAATCGGGAATCCCGCTTTCTGTCGAGACGCCGGCGCCGCCGAAGAAGACGATATTGTCCGAATGTTTGACCATGTCGACGAATGTTTCGATTGCTGTCATAGAAAAAACTCCCTTCATTATACGCCATAAGTATATTTCAATAATTCGAGTCCCGTTTTGGTGCGGAACACTTTTTCTTTAAAGGTCCGAACGGCTTCCGGCTTCAGTTGATCTTCATAAGCATTGACCAAGAAATCGGCTTCCAAGAGGATTTGGTAATCCACCCCGTCGACACCGCTGTAGGTATGGTGATGGGCGATGAGGAAGGTGACCCGCTCGATGAAATCTTCGGCGACTCCCAATTCTTCGAGGATGGCCCGTGCCGGTGCCGGTCCTTCAATTTCTTGGAAATGGCCAGATGACGACCCGTATTTTTCTTCGGCCTTGTGAATGCCGATGTCGTGGAGGACAGCTGCCGTTTGGAGGATGGCCAGCCGATTCGCTGAGAGACCTTCTAACCGACCGATCGTATCGGCATAGGCATAGACTTTCAGGAAATGGTGGATACGCCGGGCGTCGCCTTTGTCATAGGCGACGGCCTTTTGGATGACCTGCTCAATGGATATCATAAAAACGCCTGCCTTTCTAAGGCCATTATACTACATAATGAATGATTATAAAAATTATCCTGTGCTAATTTGTCAAAAACCATTGACAAAGAGTCTATTTATATCTTATGATTTTTTATAGGAATTGTTACATTTATTTATCATTTTTTTATTATGGTTAGGAGTGGTTTTATGGTCATGGACGTCCTGAATTACCTTGACGATGTCCTTTATTATCCGATTTTAATGGTCATCCTCGTTGCAGCCGGCCTCGTTTTCTCGTGGAAAACACGGCTCATCCAGCTTCGTATGTTCGCTGAAAGTATCCGCGTCGTCATGGAAAAGCCGACAAAAGACGGAAACGTATCGTCTTTCCAGGCCCTCATGGTTTCGACGGCATCCCGCGTCGGTACGGGCAACATCATCGGCGTATCGACGGCAATCTGCCTCGGCGGTCCGGGGGCCGTATTTTGGATGTGGATCATCGCCATCATCGGCGGCGCCACGGCCTTTATCGAAAGTACCCTGGCTCAGGTTTACAAACGCCGCAACGCCTTGGGAAACAGTTACGGCGGCCCGGCTTACTACATTGAAACGGCCATGCATAATCGGGGCTTGGGCGTCCTCTTTGCCTTATCCTTGATTCTTACCTATGCCGGCGGCTTCAACCTCCTCTGTTCATTTAATATGCAGTCGACCTTCCTCGTTTACGATTTCTATGATCCGACGATGACGCCGTGGATCCTCGGTGCCGTTTTTGCAGCCCTCGTCGCTTACTGCCTTATCGGCGGCGGTCAGCGCATCATCAAGGTTACGTCGATCATGGTACCGGTCATGGGCGCCATCTACATTCTGGCAGCCTTGGTCGTCGTCGTCGCTCATATTTCCAGCCTGCCGCAGGTATTCTCCATGATCTTTGCTGATGCCTTTGATTTTGAATCCATCTTAGGCGGCGTTTCCGGTTCCTGCCTGATCTACGGTATTAAACGCGGTCTGTACTCGAACGAAGCCGGTATCGGTTCGGCTCCGAACGCTGCCGCTGCCGCTGACGTCAGCCATCCCGTTAAACAGGGCTTGGTTCAGATGCTGTCGGTCTTCATCGATACCCTCTTAGTCTGCAGTGCTACGGCTTTCATGGGACTCTTCTCAGGCGTCCCCATTACCAAAGAAGTCGCCGGTGCCGCTTATGTCCAGAGTGCCGCTTCGGCCGTCTTCGGCGGATTCGGACCGCTCCTCATTACGCTTTGCATGCTCCTCTTCGGTTTCTCGACGCTCATCGGCAACTTATACTACGTCGATAACTGTATCCGCTTCATCCATAAAGGGGCTCCGTCTCAGAGCTTCGTCTATAGCTTCCGCATCGTCTGCATCGCCGTCGTCTTCATCGGCGCCGGCATGTCAATGGCTGCCGTCTGGGCCATTGCCGACATCCTGATGGCCATCATGTGCTTCATCAACATCCCCGCCTGCTTTATCCTCAGTAAAGTCGCCGTCAATGCCATGAAGGATTATCAGCAGCAGCGTGAAGCAGGGCAAATTCCGGTCTTTAAAGCCGCTGCTATCGGTATCGACGAAAGCACGGTACAGTATTGGAAATAAATCCTCTTGACAAATAGGGGGAGAGACCTTACAATACGCTTATATACAATGATAATTGTATTAAATAATTAAGCGTAAAAGCTATGAACAAGACGGTCGATATGGCCCAGCCTTTTTAGCGAACCGGGGACGGTGAGAGCCCGGCAGAGGCTGTATATCGGCGGATCACTTGGGAGCTGCAGCTGCGAACCAGCTGCCGGGTCGCATCGTTATATTGCGTCAAAGTGGCTGCGTGAGCAGTCAATAGGGTGGTACCACGGTGATTACGTCTTCGTCCCTTTTTGGGACGGAGACGTTATTTTTTTTCACACAGATAAGAGGAGGAAGCATCATGGATTACGGTAAGACTTTACATCTGCCCCAGACGGAATTCCCCATGCGCGGCAATTTGCCGAAACGGGAACCGGACTTTTTGAAATTTTGGCAGGATCATGACATTTATAAAAAACGCTTGCAGAAACGGGACGGAGCGCCTAAGTTCATTCTGCACGACGGCCCTCCCTATGCCAATGGCAAGATTCATATCGGCCATGCTTTAAACAAAGTATTAAAAGACATTATCCTTAAATATAAGACCCAGCAGGGCTGCTATACCAAGTATGTTCCCGGCTGGGATACCCACGGCCTTCCGATTGAACACGCCGTCATCAAGGATACAGGCCTCAATCGCCACGAAATGACGCCCCTTGACTTGCGTGCTAAATGCCGCGATTACGCCTTAGCCCGCGTCGAAGAACAGAAGAAAGACTTCATCCGCCTGGGCGTTCTCGGCAATTGGGAAGATCCCTACCTGACCCTTCGCAAACACGTCGAAGTCGCTCAGATCGGCGTCTTTGGCGAAATGGCTAAAAAAGGCTATATCTACAAAGGTCTGAAGACCGTTTACTGGTGCCCGCACTGCGAAACGGCTCTGGCTGAAGCTGAAATCGAATACAACGACGATAAATCGTTCTCCATCTACGTCAAGTTCAAATCCGTCGACGTCAGCGGCCATATGCCGAAAGATGCCGATCCGGAAAAGGTATTTGCCCTCATTTGGACGACGACGCCTTGGACCATTCCCTGCAACCTGGCAATCAGTGCCAACGAAAACCTGGAATACGTCTGGGTCCGCGTCGGCGATGAATATCTCCTGATGGCTAAAGAACGAGTTGCCGTTACCATGGAGGCCGGTAAGGTTACGGACTATGAAGTTCTGCCCGACGTCATGACGGGCAAACAGCTCGAAGGCATGGTCTTCATGCATCCCTTCTACGACCGCAAGGTCCCGGTCATCCTCGGCGATCACGTTACGCTCGAAGCCGGCACGGGCCTCGTCCACACGGCTCCTGACCACGGCCAGGATGACTTTGATGTCTGCATGAAGTATGAAGCCTGGGGGCTCAAACCTTTGGGCACTGTCGACGGTTCCGGCCGCTATACCGATAAGGTTCCCGGCTTTGAAGGCCAGTTCGTCTTCGATGCCAACGTACCGGTCATCAAGAAATTGGCTGAACAGGGCACCCTCTTTGCAAAAAGCACCTTCCGCCATCAGTATCCGCACTGCTGGCGCTGCAAGAACCCGATCATCTATCGGGCAACGGAACAGTGGTTTGCTTCCGTCGACGGCTTCCGTCAAAAGGCCCTCGATGCCATCGATACGGTCAAATGGATCCCGTCTTGGGGCCATGACCGCATCTACAATATGATCCACGACCGCGGCGACTGGTGCATCTCCCGTCAGCGTGTCTGGGGCGTCCCCATTCCGATCTTCTACTGCGAAGACTGCGGGGAACACATCATCAACGATGAAACGATTTCTCACCTCCAGGATATGTTTGCTAAAGACGGTTCCGACGCCTGGTGGATGTATGACGTCAAGGAATTGATGCCTGAAGGCTATAAATGCCCCCACTGCGGCGGCACCCATTTCCGCAAGGAAAGCGACATCATGGACGTTTGGTTCGACAGCGGCAGCACCCATCAGGGCGTCCTTAAGCACGATCCGGACCTCGATTATCCCTGCGAAATGTACCTTGAAGGCTCGGACCAGCATCGCGGCTGGTTCAACAGCTCGCTCCTCACGTCCGTTGCCGTCAACGGCTATGCTCCGTATAAATCGGTTCTGACCCACGGCTTTACCGTCGACGGCGAAGGCCGCAAGATGAGTAAATCCGTCGGCAACACCGTAGCACCGCAGGAAGTCATCGAAAAATACGGTGCTGATGTCCTCCGCCTGTGGGTATCGTCGGCTGACTACCAGGGCGATATCCGCTTGTCGCCGAAGATCCTGAAGCAGCTCTCCGACGTCTACCGCAAGATCCGCAACACCTTCCGCTATCTCTTGGGCAACTTGGCCGACTTCGACCCGTCGAAAGATGCCGTCGCCTACCAGGATATGACGGAACTCGATAAATGGGCTCTGCTGCGCATGGAACAGGTCTTCGAAGAAGTTACCGACGCCTATGAAAACTATCAGTTCCACGTCATGTACCATGCCATCCATAATTTCTGCACCGTCGATTTGAGTGCCATGTACCTCGACGTCATCAAAGACCGCCTGTATACGGAAAAGACGGATGCTCCCGTCCGCCGCAGCGCCCAGACGGCGATGTACATCATCTTGGATACGCTGGTCAAGATCGTCGCTCCGGTCCTGTCCTTCACGGCGGAAGAAGTATGGCAGAATATGCCTGCCGTCGACGGCAAAGAAGAAAGTGTCCTCCTTACGGATTGGCCGGAAGTTCATAAAGAATATCTGAATGCCGACCTCGATGCTCGTTGGGACCACTTCCTGTCCTATCGCCGCGACCTGACCCGTATCCTCGAAGGAGCTCGTCAGGAACACAAGATCGGTCACGCCCTCGATGCTGCCGTTACCATCTATGCCGATGGGGAAGACTACGATTTCCTCAGCTCCTGGCAGGATCAGCTGGCTGCCTTGCTCATCGTCAGCGAAGCGAAACTCGTCAAAGGAGAAGCTCCGGCCGATGCCGCAGCCGGTGAAGACCACAGCGACATGAAGGTCGTCGTCGTACCGTCGAGTGCCGAAAAATGCGAACGCTGCTGGATGCACACCGACACCGTCGGTTCCGATGCCGCTCATCCGACGCTCTGCGCTCGCTGCGCCCACGTATTAAGCGAATAAATTTTCAACCTTGAAATTTCCTTATCCGTAAGGAAGCCCATGGTTGTCCCGAAATGGATAGTTTATGCCTGTCAATGACAGCATAGGCTATCCGTTTTTTTTGTTGAAATTTTATGAATTTTATTTTATAATAAATGAAGTGTTCTGTTATAATGTACATTTGTATTTTTGGAACGATATGTTCTATGGGAGGTTTTTGGTATGCATAGTTTATGGAGTGCCCTAAATCGCATCAGCTTGATCAAGCAGATCATCGTCGGCCTGATCATCGGCATTGCGGTAGCCATGAGTTTTCCCGCAGCTGCTCATGAGTTGGCCCTGTTGGGCGTCATTTTCGTCGGCGCCTTGAAAGGTATTGCTCCGGTCTTGGTCTTCGTATTAGTCGCTTCGGCCCTTAGCCGGAAACAAGAAAATCATGAATCGAAAATTAAAGACGTCATCATCTTATATCTCATCGGTACCTTTTTAGCTGCTTTTTTCGCCGTCATGATCAGTTACGTATTCCCGCTGACGCTGCAGCTCGACGTATCGGCTGCGACGAACAAAGCTCCTGAAGGCATTGCCGAAGTCCTGACGACGCTCCTTAAGAATATCGTTGATAATCCCGTCCACGCTTTGATGACCGGCAACTACATCGGTATCCTCGGCTGGGCTGTCCTCTTCGGCATCGCCACCCGCCGCGTTTCCGAATCGACGAAAGCCGTCCTCGACGACTGTGCTAATGCGGTCACGACCTGTGTCCAGTGGGTCATCCGCCTGGCTCCCCTCGGCATCATGGGCCTCGTCGCCGATTCCATTTCTTCCAACGGCATTGAAGCCATCATCGGCTACGCTCAGCTCCTGGCCCTCCTGGTCGGGACGATGCTCATCTTTGCCTTCGTCGTCAATCCGATCATCGTCTATGCCAAGCTTCGCAGAAATCCCTATCCGCTCGTTTGGAAGTGTATCTCGACCAGCGGCGTCACAGCCTTCTTTACACGCAGTTCGGCGGCGAATATCCCGGTCAACATGGCCTTGGCCAAAGAACTCGGCATCGACCCTGACACGTATACGGTTACCGTTCCCCTCGGGGCGACGATCAACATGTCCGGTGCAGCCATTACCATTTCGATTATGACCTTGGCAGCCGTCCACACTTTGGGCATTGCCGTAGATTTTCCGACGGCTCTCCTGCTCAGTGTTTTGTCGGCTATCGGTGCCTGCGGTGCTTCCGGCGTTGCCGGCGGTTCGCTGCTCCTCATTCCCATGGCCTGCAGCCTCTTCGGCATCTCCAATGACATTGCCATGCAGGTCGTCGGCGTCGGCTTCATCATCGGCGTCCTTCAGGACTCGACGGAAACGGCTCTCAACTCGTCGACAGACATCCTGTTTACGGCAGCATGCTGATTTTGCAAAACGATCATAGAAAAGCCATCCCGGCTATTAAAAAGGCCCTCAAGAATCGGATTTTAGTCCGGTCCTTGAGGGCTTTGTCGTGGAATTATTATTTAATGATGTAAGCAGCGACGATTTCGGCGTAGTATGCCGTGTGGCTGTCGCGGTTGGCCATGTGGAAGGTTCCGTCGACGTTCTGGGGATAGAATTCGTCGTTAATATCTTTCGGTAAGTCGGAGAGTTTCTGTTCTTTTTGGAAGAGTACACGGCATTCTAAGGTAAGGGGCAGTTCCTTAATGCCCGGGACGGAGATGACCTCAGGATCTTCCAAGGTCAGGCCTAATTTTTCAATCTTGTCGCCGTCATGGCCGCTGAGGGTACCGGCTTTTCCTAATATGGAGCGATTGAAGGCTTCGACGGGGACGTTGACCGTAAATTCCGGATTCTTAGAAAGCTGTTCGTGAGTGAAGCGGTGCTGGCGGACATAGACCGTGAAAATAGGTTTGGCCCATTCAATGCCGAGGGTACCCCAACCGATGGTCATGGTATTGACCCGGTCGCCGGCCTTCGTCGTCAAGAGAACACCCTTACGCAGATTTTCGAGGATTTCCGGTGCTTTTTCAAAAACGTTAATTTTTTCTTTCATGGCAATGACTCCTTTATATACACATAACTAAATATTTCTTTTCTTAGGATAGAATTATGATACCATAAGTCGAAGAAAAGGGGAAGTATGCACTTAAAAGTAAGGTACTATCCGAAAGGAGAGCATAGAGGTTTTCGGGAATCGGGGATTCATGGGGAAAGGGAAATCTAATAGGTATAAAAAAACTGCCGCACCAAAGGTGCGACAGCTTTTTATCTTATTTACCGCTTTCAGCGATGCAGTCGTTGATATCGGCGATGAGGGCATCGACGTCGATGCCGTGAGCACCGGCACCCTGACCGATGGTTTCAAAGTGAGCAGCCATGCAGCCGACGCAGCCAAGGCCGTACTGCTGGAAGATTTCGATGATCTGCGGGTGTTTCTGAACGGCTTCAATAATACCCGTATCTTTGGTAATCTGTGCCATAGTATATTCCTCCTTCTTCGTTAAATACAACCCGGATGGTTTTGAAGGAACGTCCGGATTGAGTCTATTATATCACACTTTTTTTAGTTGTGTGAAGAAATGCTTCGTTCCTCTAACAGTTGACCGTCGGGGAGAAAACTGCGGAAGGTCAGTTTGTCTGCCGTCGCTTCTAAGGTCATGTAGTTGTCTGTTTCCGGCTGAGGCGCGACGTATTCATCGAGGCTGTGCTGCTTCCAGAGGCTGGGATAGCGGACGTTGCCGGCGACGCCGGTGATGATGTATAAGGGGCCGCTTTCATCTCGCTGGAAGTTCTTGATATGGCCTCGGTCGCGGTAGGTGTGGAGATGGGCCGACAAGACGGCATCGACGCCGTACTGGTCAAATAAGGGCATCCACAGCCGTCCTTCTGCTGAGAAGCCTTCTTCACGCGGTTCCGGGCGGTTGGCAAAGCCGTACTGCAGGGGATCTTTGTGCATCAAGACGACCTTCCATTTCTTCGTCGTCTTGGCCATATCTTCTTTGAACCAGGCCACTTCATCGTCATTTAAGGTTGGCTCGAAGTCGGCCAGTTCCTGTGCCTGAGTGTTTAGGACGACGAAGTGGATGTCGCCGTAATCGAAGGAATAGAATTGGTTCTGGTATTTATCCATGTCGATATGGGGCAGGGAAAAGAGGTGCGTATAGGCCTCGGGCATGCGCATCTTCCAGTCCGTATTGTACGTTTCGTGGTTGCCCATAATGGGGACGACGGGGATGCGGGAAATCATCGGGCCGACGGCGTCGAACCAGGCATTCCACTGGTAATGGGACTGGCCGTTATCGACGAGGTCGCCCATGTTGACGAAGAACTGAGCATCCTGATTATTCTGCCAAGCTGCTTGCGCTAGGGAGGCCCAGCCGCTGTAGTCGCTGGACTGGGAATCGGGGAAGATGAGGGCCTTGAAACTGCTGCCCTCAGCCGTATGGAAAGGCGTCCAAGCGCTGCGCTTGTCGCCGTAGCCGACGCGGTATTCATAGGCTGTACCCGGCGTAAGGTCGGTAACCGTTGCCGAGTGGATATATGTCGTCACGCCGTCATCGCTGAAGGCGTCGCTGGAAGCGGGAAGGGCCATAATCGTATCGTCGTCGCCGGTCTTGCGGAATTCCACGACGGGATCGTCTTCGGCGTAGTCCGACTGCCACATAAAGGTCCGTGACGTCGTGCTGTCAGCCGTAATGACCTGGCGGATATTCGAAGCATCTACCGATTCGGTCGGCAAGTAGTGGGCCGCTGCTGCTTTCGTGGCTCGAATGCCCTGTTTGGCGACGGCCTTCGTTCCCGGCAGCCAAAAGTAGGCTGCTGCGGCTGCAATGGCCAGGACGGCGACGATGGGGATGATTATTTTTTTATGGTTCCATTTCATAGAATTCCTCCTATCCAATATGTTGTAATTAGAGTTATTTTCATTATTGTAGTTATTATAGACTATGGAGTCAACTCTAAGTCAAGAAAAAACTTGACAAGGAAGGACCTTCGATATAAGATAGATGCATCAAATAGGATATATAACGTCGATGAGCGGGAGCAAGTACCGTCATGATACCCCTTGACAGCGAGCCGGTGGCAGTGGAAGTCCGGTAAGAGGCCGTGATCGGGAATGGGCCCGGGAGATGCGGACTGAACGAAGACAGTAGGTTCCGCCGGAATTTTCACCGTTACCTTGAAAAGATGCATCAACAGGTGCATTAGAGCCGGGCCATATGGCCAACCAGGGTGGTACCGCGGAGCTGACTTTCCTTTCGTCCCTATGTATAGGGGATGGAAGGTTTTTTTTATGAATCAGGAGGTACCATTATGGCAGTTATTTTTTCCGGTATTCAGCCCAGCGGCAATCTTACCTTAGGCAACTATTTAGGCGCACTGCGCAACTTTTCTAAAATCCAGGACGGCAACGAATGTTATTACTGCGTCGTCAATCAGCATGCCATCACCGTTCCCCAGGACCCGAAGCTTTTGCATCAGCGGACGCGGGAACTAGCAGCTATCTATTTAGCTTCCGGCCTCGATCCGGATAAGTCGACACTCTTCGTCCAGTCCGAAGTTCCCGAACACGCCCTCTTAGGCTGGATGATGATTACCTCGTCCTACGTCGGCGAATTGGAACGGATGACTCAGTACAAGGATAAGGCGTCGAAACAGGGCGATTCCATTCCGGCCGGTCTCTTAACCTATCCGCCCCTCATGGCTGCCGACATTCTCTTGTATCAGACGAATTTCGTGCCCGTCGGCGACGACCAGAAGCAGCATTTGGAAATCACGCGCAACTTGGCTCAGCGCTTCAACCGCCTCTACGGCGAAGACATCTTTACCATTCCTGACATCTACCTCGGCCAGGACGGCACGCGGGTCATGAGCCTCCAGGAACCGACCAAGAAGATGAGTAAGTCCGACGATAACGAAACGGCAACGATTTATCTTCTCGACGAACCGAAGGCCATTGAAAAGAAAATCAAGCGGGCCCAGACGGACAGTGAAAACTCCGTCCATTATGACAAAGATCAGAAGCCGGGCATTTCAAACCTCATCGAAATCCTCTCGGCCCTGACCGACCAGACCCATGAACAGGTCGAAGCGGCTTACGTCGGTAAAGGCTACGGCGCCTTTAAGAAGGACGTTGCCGAAGCCATCATTTCGACGTTGGAACCGATTCAGCAGCGCTATCGCCAGTTGGTCAGTGAACCGGAACTGGACGACATCCTTGACAAGGGGGCAGCCAAGGCTCACGCCAAAGCCAGCCTTACCTATGAAAAGGCC
This sequence comes from Megasphaera massiliensis, assembly GCF_000455225.1. Lineage (GTDB taxonomy): Bacteria > Bacillota > Negativicutes > Veillonellales > Megasphaeraceae > Megasphaera > Megasphaera massiliensis. Next base: position 48,961 of record NZ_HF954538.1, on the reverse strand, counting down.
TGCAAGGCCATGGGCTTGTTCCGCAAATAATTTCATATATAGACATAAAAAAAAGCGAGACCGTGACGGTCTCGCTTTTTTGTTGCCATAGGAGGAGAGGACTTACATGCCGACTTTGTTCATCAGCTGCTGAATGAGAGCGCGCTGCTGTTCAAGTTCAGCCTTCTGGCTGTTGACCTGGCTGGCCAAAGCCTGGTTTTCCTGGCGAAGGGTATTGACTTCCGACGTCAAAGCGCTGACATCGACGGACGTACCCTGGCGATAGATGCGGTCGCCTTTGTTGCCGAATTTGAAGGAAACGCCGACGTTGAACATCTTTTCATCGCTGATCGTCGTGCCGAAGCTGAACATCGTATCAGCATTGGGGCGATAGAAGGCGCCGAGAGCTACGGCGTTGTCGCCTTTGTAGTTGCCGAGAGCGGCAGATGCCGAGAATTTATCTTCCGGGTTGAATTCCAACGGATGGAGACCTGCCAAAGCGGCTGCACCGGCACCGACTTTATCGACGCGGTCGTTCAAGCTGCTGACGCGGCCGTTCAAGTTGGTAACGTCATCTTTCAAGCCCGATACGTCGCTTTCCAAGGTATCGACGCGGGAGGTTACCTGATTTACGCTGCTGTCCAGATTGGTGACACCTAAGGTGCTCTTCCAGTTGTTGATGTTTTCCGTCGTCAAATTGGATCCGTCGACATTGGCTTTCTGGTCGAGTTCCGGTTTGACAGCGTTTTTAATAGCGTCATTGGAGACGTTAACGGCATAGGTCTTAGCATCGCCGTCTTTACCTTCAGTAACGGTCGTATTGACGCCGTCGACGACTTTAACGGATTTTTGAGCTACGTCTTTAATATGATCGTCGCTGGCCTGACCGGATACGACAGAATTGATGGCCTGATTCAAGGTGTCGCCGGTAATGAGGTTCTTGTCGCCGGCTTCATTTTTACCGGTACCCAAGGAATCACGAAGGGCGTCTTTATCTAAGGAGACATCATACTGGTTAACGCCGGATTTTTGCTGTTCTTCGTTTAAGCCGACTTTGATGAAGTTGTCGCCGCTTTTAACGGTAACGGCACCTTTGGCAGCATCTTTAGCAATATCGGTAATGACAGTTTTACCTTTGTCAGTAATATTTCCTAAATCAGTATCGGCTTTTTGAGATAAGCTGCCGTCAGGACCGGTGATGTTGGTGATTTGCTGTTGAACGTTATATAACTGGTCACCGGTAACAACATCGGTCGAGCCCTGGGTAATAGAGCCACCGGCAACGTTGGTAATCTTAGTACCGCCCATATCGATGCCGCCCTGGTTGATGGTTACCTTGCCGCCAACAGAGATACTGTTCGTAGTAATGCTGTTAAGCGTAATGTCATCGTTTAAGTTGAATTTGACGACGCCTTTTTCATCGACGGCGGCAGTTGTATTGGTACCATTGGTGAAGTTGAAGCCATCTGCTAAGGTTACCGCCTTGGAATCTCCACTGTTTGCCGTATAAGCTACGCTTGTACCAGCCGTATCGACGGATAAGTCATAAACCTGATGGTTGTCCGTTGTATCTGTAGACGGTGTAACTTTAACAGTTCCATTTGTGGATTTAACTTCTGTCTTAGCAGCTTTGCCAGCGTTTTCAATAGCAGTATTGAGTTCTTTTTGGATGTTAAAAATCTGTCCGCCGTTAATGGCATCTTTGGAATCTTCAGCGACACTGCCGTCACCGATATTTTTAACTACATTGCCGCCCATATCGACTTTGCCGGCCGTAATCGTAATAGCGGAAGTAGAACCATCAGTCGGAGCTGCAATGGTCAAGCCCGAATTGTTCAAGGTTGTGCCTTTATCACCGAAGGTAATGCTTCCATCAGACGACAAATCTAAGTCGTTGCTTAAGCCGACCTGGATCAATCGCTTATCGGCATCGACGGAAGTCGTGATATTGTCGTTGGCGCCGACGATATCGATGCGGCTCTGATCGGCGTCACTGGTAATGGTCAAGCCTTCAGCCGTGCTGGCCTTATCGGCACCGACGGTGATGTCGGAAATCGTTGCGTTAGCCACACGTTTGAGCTGCGCGACGTTAACAGCATCCGTATCTTCCGTACCGGCAGCGACGTTGGTGATTTGACGAGATAAAACGTATTTTACTCGACCATTACCATCATATGTCGTGGAACCAACACTAACCGCGCCCCCAGTAGATTTATAAGTACCAAGTTCAGTTTTCTGATTTCCTAAATCAGTGGCAAAATCTTGATTTTGAGCAACCCATTCGTTTAATGCATTAGTTGCCGCAACAGCTTCAGCAGTGTACTGTTCTTTAAGAGCTTTGGCTGCGGTATACTGATTTTGTTCATCTTCATTTGCACTACCTTTGGTGTTTACCATAATATTTTCTTGTTCAGCAGCTTTAGCCTGTGCATCATAAAGAGCCTGGTTTAATTTATTATATTCAGTAATTTGACTAGTATATTTAGAGTTAAAAGCCTTCAAACTATCACTGGCTCCAATGGCCGTTGCCAATCCGGATATATCCTTTGGTACGTAACTGCCGCCATCATCGGCAAAGGGAACGTAGCCAATCGTATTAGAAGCTCAGTTGGATACGGAGTTAGGCCCTAAGGCGACACCCTGAGAAACATAAACCTTGGCATTGGTACCTAATGCCGTACCACTGTAAGCAACAGACGCACTTTGACCTAAGGCTACACCATATAAGCCATTGGTTGAAGCATTAGCACCAATAGCGATACCACCGACAGCCTTTGCATTGTTACCGATAGCCATACTATAGTTAATACTACCATAGTTTTGATTGCCATCATTCTGCAGATATTTATAGAAAAGACCTGCCGTAGCGCCTTGGCCGATGGCAACACCATTGTCAGCTCTACTGAATACCCCCATTGCTACTGCCGAACTATTTGCATATGTATTTCGCCCTACTGCAGCACTGTTGGTACCGGCATAAGTACCTGCGCCCAAAGCGGTAGATCCCATAATCGCACTACTATACGTGCCGATAGCGGTAGTATAATTTCGTCCTGCATAGGCCCCAAAACCTATTGACATCTTACCAACGTTTTTATTATCGTCAACTACGCCACCGGATGTACCGTCTACCCCTTCACCATTTTCGTTATTATTCTTTGGTGTTCTAAACATATCAGAACCACCCATATATGAAGTATTAAATGTTTGACGATAATCAATAATTTTCATAGCCCATGTGTTATCTTTAGTCGGAGTTACAGCCCCCTTATCGATTACATCGGTATCTTTAGGTCCAGCACTAATACCAACATAAGATCCGGTCAAGCCGGCAGCCTGGACGGAGTAGGTTCCGCCGACCGTCGCGAAGCTGAGCAGCGTGACGGCTGCGACTTTTGCAAGAAGGTGTTTCTCTTTCTGAGTGTTCATAATCAAGTCCTCTTTTCTTAGTATAATTTTGATGGAAATAATCAAATTTATGCTATCATAAAAACCTTCATACATGCCATTATGAGTCGTTTTGAATCCATATTATTGCATTATAGACATATGAAATTTTATAAAAAATCCAAGGGCTCTTCGTGGATATGAAGGTTTTTTGATACAAAATAAGTACAACAATTTGTAATCTTTCGAGTTTATTATATCACGTTTAAAACACAGTTCAAGATATTTTTTAGGCGTAAGTATGCCTTTTTTAGATGAGTGTTCTGAGACTTTAGCAGAAAAAAGAGACGGATAAAGATTTTTTAATTTCAAAAAATAATCATCGTATTTTTTTGAAAATTAGGTTTTATAAATAAAAATATTTAATTTTACGATGTTTTTAATATCGATAATTATATTTATATTTAAAATTATTAAAAATAAACCACGGATAACTTTATGAAAAATGAAATCTGACAAGCTGTTAGTAATGACCTTTGATTATAATTGATAAAAACAATACGGATTGCAAATAAATAGCAAATAACAACAAATAGGTATCCATAGATTTTAAAAACTACCTATAAACATGATATATCTTATCTTATATAACGGGCTGGTGTCAATATAATATTGGACTTTTTTGTGTTTTTTTAGCCGATATATCTTGTTGGTGACATGTTTGTGTCATCCCGTTGTGAATGGCGAAGGTAAAAGACAGGATGCAAGGTAATGTGTTCGGTAAAGGCCTTGTAATATATAATAGAAAAATATGGTCCGTGAAAGGGAAGGGATATAGTGGAATTTATTGACAGCTATGGTATACTCTGGGTAGGCTCTGAATTATCTTGCCATCCGGCGTATTTATGGGACCTGACAGCCCGGTGGGAGGGCCTTCTTTTTCTTTTGCCGAGAAGGAATTTGACAAGATGGTGTAGAATATCTATCGTAAGGTAATCTAAGTTTTACTATATTGCTTGGAGGTAGTCATTATGACTCTCAGTTTATTTTGGTCACGCTATACGTTGGAGCTTCAAGAGCAACATTTGCGTGAGGTCGATGCCTTTTATCATTATTTGATTGCCCGTGAACGTTGGAACTGGTTGCTGGCTAAGATTCCGGAGCAGGATCAGATCAAGATCCTCTGCGGTCACAACCACGGCAAGGATGCCTGGACCTGCCGCACCTGGTTCGATCACATGCTGGAATGGATTAAAGCCAATAAACCGCCGGCTGTCTATGATGCTGTCGTCGACAAGATCCATATGATTGAGGAGAAACCGATTGAAGAATTAGAAAAGCAAGCGGCCCGCAATATTTCACCGGAAGAATTGGAAAAACTCCATCGTGCCGGCTATTTTCAATGCGTTGCGGCGCCTGAAAAAGTGAGTGAATGAAAGCAGGTGAGGGAATGACTTTTGTATTGCGTATGATAACCGCCTTGGTCCTTATGTTTTCGCTGACAGCTGCCCTGCCGGCGGCGTCGGTGCAGGCCGATACGGTCCGCGTGCTGCCCATTTCCGGCGACATCGACGGCAGTCAGGTGGCCTTTATTCAGCGAGGGCTGCGCCAGGCTGAAGAAAACGGCGATACGGCCGTCGTCATTCCTATCAACACCTTAGGCGGCCGCGTCGACAGTGCCTTAAAGATACGGGATATGATCATGGCCTCTGACGTGCCGGTCATCGCCTATATTACGTCGCGGGCCTGGTCGGCAGGCGCCCTCATCGCCTTGTCGAGCCGCCATATCATCATGGCACCGGGAAGCAGCATCGGTGCGGCTGAACCGATTCCCGACACGGAGAAAAACATCGCCGCCTTAAAAGCTGAATTCAGTGCGACAGCTGCCCAGACCGGCCACAATCCCGGTGTTGCCGAAGCCATGGTCGATAAGACCAAGGGCTATCCGGGCTATGCCGATCCGGGAAAAATCCTGGCCTTGTCCGATAGTCAGGCTAAGGAACTGAACGTATCGGACGGTTCGGCCGATACCTTGTCCGACGCCTTGGCCCTTTACAGCCTTGGCGATGCACAGACTATTTACGTAGATAAAGATTGGCGTGATGACATGATCGGTATTTTACAAAATCCCTATGTACGAACCTTATTCGTCGCCTTGATCATCGCCGCCCTCTTGGCCGAAATCAAGATGGCCGGTATCGGCGCCGGCATTGCTACAGCCTTCGTCTTTGGCGGACTCTTACTCTACTCCGGCAATGAACCCTTGGTGGCAGATCTCAAAATTATCGCTGCCTTTTTAGTCAGTCTGTTGTGCATCGGCCTTGAATTGGCCTCTCCGGGCATCGGCATTTTCGGCTTGGCCGGCGTCGTCCTCTTGTTCGGCAGCCTGTTCTTTATGCTCGGGGCGACGTATGAGTCAATCTATATCCTGGCCGGCGGGACCGTTTTGGCGCTCATAGTCTTTTATTTCTTGGGCCGTCATTTACCCAAGAGCTCCCTCTTTGATAAATTGACCCTTAAGAATCGTTCGACCAAGGAGAAGGGCTATACGTCTCAGGAAGACTACAGCCGCTACCTCTATGAACGGGGGACGACGATTACCATTCTGCGTCCGTCCGGGACGATACGCATCGGCAAGGAACGCGTCGATGCCGTAGCCAACGGCTCTTTCATCGACCGCGACGTCACGGTCCGTGTCATCAGTGTCGAAGGCGGCCGCATCGTCGTCGAACCGGAGCCGGAACGCCATCTGAAGGATTGAGATGGAATAAAGTGACAAAGTGAGCTATAATAAAACTATGTATAAACGGTATATATTATAGTTAAAGCTTTCAGAATAGGAATGCCTTCCCCGTGAGGAAGGAGCTGCCCGAGGAATGGCAGAGGCACTCGGGCCGTATGGTTCGTGTGAAAAGAGAAAGGTGGCGAAGTTTGCTGCGGCCTCTGCAGCACAGAAGGGTTCACCGTGTCCGCACGCGTCTCTGCGGACTGTGTTTTGCGCAGCATTCTGCCTTATGAGTCTTGTATCTTTTCTAGCCGTTCCCATTTTCATCATTGCTTTGGCCGTTGTCGTCATCGCCTTATTCTTGCACTTCGTGCCCATCGGATTGTGGATCTCGGCCATGGCTGCCGGTGTCTCCGTAGGCATCGTCAACCTCATCGGCATGCGTCTGCGCCGGGTCATCCCGTCTAAGATCATCCTGCCCTTGGTCAAGGCCAATAAGGCCGGCCTCGACGTCAACGTCAATCAGCTCGAAGCCCACTACCTGGCCGGCGGTGATGTCGACCGCGTCGTCGATGCCCTCATCGCCGCGCATCGGGCGACCATGTCCCTGACGTTTGAACGGGCCTGCGCCATCGACCTGGCCGGCCGCGACGTCTTGGAAGCCGTTCAGATGAGCGTCAATCCGAAGGTCATCGAAACGCCTTTTATTTCGGCTGTTGCCCAAAACGGGATTGAATTGAAAGTTCGGGCCCGGGTTACGGTTCGCGCCAACATCGACCGCCTCGTCGGCGGTGCCGGGGAAGCGACGGTCATCGCCCGTGTCGGCGAAGGTATCGTCACCAGTGTCGGTTCGGCTCAGGACCATTCTGAAGTGTTGGAAAACCCGGACAAAATCAGTAAGACCGTCCTCAATAAGGGCCTTGATGCCGGGACGGCTTTTGAAATCTTGTCCATCGATATTGCCGACGTCGACGTAGGCCGCAATATCGGTGCCCGCCTCCAGACCGACCAGGCTGAAGCCGACAAGCAGATTGCCCAGGCAAAGGCCGAAGAACGGCGTGCCATGGCTGTTGCCAAGGAACAGGAAATGCAGGCTTATACCCAGGAAATGCAGGCCAAGGTCGTCGAAGCCCAGGCCGAAGTTCCCCTGGCCTTGTCCCAGGCTTTGCGTGAAGGTAAATTAGGCGTCATGGACTATTACAATATGAAGAATATCATGGCCGATACGGATATGCGTACGGCTGTCGCTCAGGCCGGCGTGCCTAAGACCCAGTCGGCGTCGACCGTAAAGGATGATCACCACGACCATCACGATGGAAGCCATTCGGAACAGTAGGTGATGACCATGGATCTTGTATGGATGATTATCGTCGTCGTCTTGATGGGGGTCCTGCCGGACCTCTTGCGCCGCAAGCGAAAGTACCCGCGGAGCAAGGGACCCATTCCCGTACCGCCCCGGCGTAAGCCGGCCCCGGCCCCAAAGATGGAAGCACCGGAACCGACAGTGCCGGAACCGTCCTTTCCCGATTGGGATGAGGGTTGGGATAATATGAATTTCCCCGATGAACCGGAACCGGCGCTTCCGAAAAAGATGGTGCCGCCACGGGTCGCTGCAGAGCGTCCCAAGTCTGTGCCGGTCGTCGTGCCCCAGCGCGTCCGTCCTGCCCCTTGGAGCGGTCTTACGCCCCAAGCGAGAGAACTCTATGCCGGTTTTGTCTGGTCGGAAATCTGGCAGGAACCGTTGGCGCACCGCAAGGGATTTATAAAAAAATAGAGAGGATTTAACCATAGATGATTGAAGAAAGAGAAGTTGGTCTCAAAGGGATTCCCGGTCTCGTTATTACATCCGGGGAAAAAGCAAAAGGCGTCGTCTTGTTTTATCACGGCTGGTCGTCGCAGAAGGAATTTCAGGCCGTCCGCGGCCGTATCTTGGCCTCTTACGGATACGATGTCATCATTCCCGATGCCGTCAACCACGGCCATCGCGGCACTCTTGACTATGAAAGCAAGGCCGTCTATGCTGATTTTTGGCAGACGATCTTCCAAAACATGATGGAAGTACCCCTCATGCTGGAATATATTGCAGAACATTGGCCCAATACGCCTCTGGCTGTCATGGGTCATTCCATGGGCGGCTTTACGGCTGTCGGGGCTTGGAGCCTGTTTAAAGAGTTCAAGACAGCCATCGTCATGAACGGCTCCGGCTGGTGGGAAGAATCGGAACGGCGTTTCCGCTCGTCCCTTCACATCGAAAAGCCGAGGTCCTACCACTTCTTGCAGATGCAGTTTGCCGCTATGGATCCTTATCAGCATATGGACCGCCTCATCGGCCGTTCTCTCTTGTCTCTTCGCGGCGGTGCCGACGATGTCGTCGATGGAGCCGCTCAGGAACTCTATCTTGAAAAGCTGGCTCAGCACAGCGATGTAAAGACTCAGTCCGTCGTTTACGACGGCCTCGGCCACTTCGTCACGACTAATATGATGGGCGATGCCGCAGCCTGGCTCAATCAGGAACTGAAGGCATAAGGAATCCTATGGAACACAAAACAACAACCGCATGGACGCGGACGCTTCGCTTCTTATCCTTTCGGATGGGGCCGGGCGTATTTCGTCCTTGCCGTTGTTGTTTTTTTTCGGCTTTTTAGGTGCTTGCCTTGACAGGGGCCGTGGAAATTTTTATGATAAGATGACATGATTTATTGGAGTATACGAATGGGGGAAATGCCGTGAAACAACGCCATTATTTTTATTTGATCCTGGCTTTCATTGGTGAACTGTCGGTACTCGGTCAATGGGCTCTCTTTCGCCATAGTCTGCCCGTTCCGGAGATGCCTCTTTTGGCACTCTTTATGGTACTGCCAATTCTGTATGTCATACCGTACGTCTTTTCCGAGGTGCTGCCGCCAGTTATAACGCGGGGGCTGACCCGCTTTGCCGGCTATTGGTTTTCCTTTTCTTACTATGCGACGATGCTCCTCATTCCGGGGCTCTTGTTGTGGATTGTCACACAGCTCATGGGCCACGATGACCTTTGGCAGGGGACGGTTTCCGTCTATTACAGCGCCTTTGCTTTTGGGTTCACTTGGCTGCTCTTGGCTGTCGGAGCCTGGATCGGCCATCATCAGGTCGTGCGGACCGTCGATATCGAGACCGACAAGGCTATTGACCGCGACTTTTCCATTGCCTTCGTCAGCGACATTCACTTGGGTGCTGTCCTGGGGACGTCCTTTAGCCGCCAATTGACGCGGGACGTCAACGCCTGCCGGCCCGATATGGTCCTCATGGGCGGCGATATCATCGACGGTGACTTACAGTACGTCTTAAGAGAAGACAGTTTTTCCGGGTTTGAAGGCCTTAAAGCGCCGGCCAGTGTCTTTGCCGTCATGGGTAATCACGATACGTACGGGGAAAACCTGGCCTTAGAAGCAGAAACCTTAGGCCGCTACGGCGTTCAGGTCCTGAACGGTGACGTCGTGACGCCTATTCCGGGCGTGAGCCTCTTTGGTCGGGAAGACTATTACATCGCTCCGGCAGCACCGGTACGGAAGGCTGATGAGGCAGATTTTTCGATTTTTATGGAACATGAACCGATGCACATCCATCAGGCTGCTGAAGCCGGCTGGGACCTTCACGTCAGCGGCCATACCCATGCCGGACAGTTTTGGCCGAATCGGCTGGTGACGAGCCGCCTCTTTGCCCTTGATTACGGGACCCGCACGTTCGGTAAGATGACGGCTATGGTTTCCAGCGGCTACGGTGCCTGGGGCGCCTTGTTCCGAATCGGTCCGCCGCCGGAAGTCGTCCTTATTCGCGTCCATAAGAAAGATTCGCAGAAAGAAATATACTAAAAAATAATCACCTCAGAGGAGGAACGATGATGGGAAAAAGAAAGATTTATGTCTTAGCCTGCGGCGGGACGATTGCCGGTAAAGCCGCGTCCGCCGATGACCTGACCGGATATGAAGCCGGCAAGACTTCGATTGGAGAACTGCTGGATGCCGTACCGGCTGTGGGTGACTATGCTGAGGTAAAAGGCGAACAGTTCGTCAATATTGACAGCTCCGATATGACCGAAGCCCTGTGGCAGGCCTTGGCTTCCCGCGTGCAGGAAGTGGCCGACCGGGATGACGTCGACGGCATCGTCATCACCCATGGGACGGATACGATGGAGGAAACGGCTTATTATCTCAATCTTACCGTCCATACTCGAAAGCCCGTCGTCCTTACCGGATCCATGCGGCCGGCGACGGCTATCAGTGCCGACGGCCCTTTGAATCTCTTGGAAGCCGTTCAGGCCGCAGCCGATGCAGCCCTTGGCGACTGCGGCGTTGTCATCGTTATGAACAGCGTCATCCACAGCGCCCGTTTCGTCGAAAAGACGGATACGACCCACGTCGATACCTTTAAGGCTCGTCAACTGGGCTGTTTGGGCTATATGCAGGACGGCCGGGTCCGCCTTTATCAAAAACCGCTGCGGCAGCATACCTTTTCATCGGATTTGGTTTCGCCCTTGACCCTGCCGGCCGTTGCCGTCGTCTACGCCTATGTCGGCCTTCGGGCTGAGGACGTCGTGCAGCTGGCTCGGGGGAAAGAGGGGTTGGTCATGGCCGGTCTCGGCCACGGCAAGATGCCGGCCCCGGTGTGGACGGCCCTGCAGCCGCTGATGGAAGAAGGCCTCGTCGTCGTCCGGGCTGCCCGGTCCCTGGGAGGCCTGGTCACACCTGTCCCTTCTTACGACGGTACGGTGACGGCTGATTCCCTGACGCCGCAGAAAGCCAAGATTCTCTTGCAGCTGGCCCTCTGTCGGACGAAGGACCTTTCTGAAATACAGGCTTTCTTTGACGCCTATTAATCGGGACGAAAGGGGCCCGCGCCTTCCCTAATAAGGCCGGGTGTGATAAAATAAATAAGATATATAAACTACAGCCATGTTATCGATGTAGCCCTTACGACAATATAGATAGGAGCGAATGAATCATGAAAAAGTACAAAAAATTAGTAGTACTGACGGCCTTGACCGCAGCTCTCAGCACGTCGGCTTTTGCTGCCGGCACGGGTATTACCGATATCCGTAATTATTGGGGTAAAGATGCGATTCAGTATTTTTATGACAACCATTATGTCAGCGCTGCCAACGGGCAGTTCCGTCCGAACGACGATATTACCCGTGAAGAAGCCGCCTCTGTCATCGACAATATGATCGGCAAGGAATCGACGGTGAAGACGACGAAATTCAGTGACGTCAAAGGACGCTGGTCCGAACGAGCCATTGCATCCCTCGTTGACAAACAGATCATGAACGGCTACAGCAACGGTACCTTTAAGCCGCAGCAGCGGATCACTCGTGAAGAATTTGCCGTCATTGCCTATAACTATATGACTTATCAGGGTATGACCACTGTTGAAGGTGCGGCTCCTTTTGCCGATGAAGCCAAGATTTCGACGTGGGCTCGCCAGGCCGTCCATGCCTTGGCTGCTGCCGGCTATATGAAGGGCGGCAATTACAACATGTTCAACCCGAAACAGTACGTCACCCGCGGTGAAGCGGTCAACGTCTTGTACCGCATCATGACTGGCGTCAAAGTGACCAACCAGAGCCAGGACGGTTTGGAAGCTAAGGCCTTTACCAATATTAAAGACGTCTACGGTTCGGTCAAAGCTTTTGCCAACGACGGCATCATGTACTGGCAGGGCGACAAACTCCACATCGGTGTAAAAGATGTCAAGAACCGCCAGAAATTAGCCGATGCCATTGCCGATGATAAGGATATTCCTGCTGAATCGGTCTATGTCCAGAAGTCGACGTACAGCTACAATGACTATAAGAACATTATGGCCCAGGCCGAAAAGATTTATCGCGCTACGGAATCGACGGATGCTGCAGTCACGACGGCACCGGATTACCTTAATGAAAAAGTTATCCTCACCGTTCCTTCCATTTCGAAAGAAACGCAGAACAACCTCAATAAAGCGCTGGGGAGTGCCCTTCGTATCGTCATTCAGTAAGCTAGGAGGTCTCTCATGGTACGACATAAAATCGCTGCCTTCTTGGCAGCTGCGATGCTCCTTTCGGCAAGCCCGGCTTTCGCCGATGCTCCGTACACCGATTTGGGGAGCATGGCCGACCGCCAGGCCGTCGATTACTTGTATGATACGCAGTGCCTGACTTTTATTACGGGAAACTCCTTTGAGCCCAACCGGGTCCTGACCCGCGGTGAATTAGCTCAGCTCCTGTATAATGTTGCCGGAAACATCCCCTTAGTTCAGCCGGGAGCGCCGGCGTTAAAAGATGTTTCCCAAGGGACAGCCGGTGATGCTATGAATGCCGTTGCGGCTCAAGGTATTTTGACGGGCTATCAGGACGGAAACTTCCAGCCTGAAGCGCCGGTAAGCCGTGAAGAGTTCGCTGACGTCATTTACCGTTACCTGCAGTATAGCCGCATGGCCGATCCGGATCAGGAAGTGATGCCTTATGCCGACGAAGCGCAGGTGTCTCCGGCTTATGCGCAAGCTGTCGCCATCCTTCACAGCAAGAATATCATGGTGCCGGCCGACGGCTATTTCCGACCCAAAGAAGGGATGACCCGAGCCGATGCGGCCCAGGTATTTTATCGGTTCATGCATTCTGACGGCGACTATACGTCTCACGTGCAGATTGAAACCCAGGTGATGAAGGCCATCAATGCCGAATACGGTTCGGTCCTGGCTTATTTCCAAAGAGGGACGATGTACTGGGACAACGATGTCTTAGTCCTCGGCATCAAAGGCAGTCCGAGCAAGTACTTAACGAAACGGATTAAGGACGATGTGTCGAAGCCTGAAGCCGTTCAAATCCGCCGCGTTTCCTTGAGCCACGCCGATTACAGCCAGCTCATGAACCGGGCCATTCATACCATCGTCGATAAGGAAGGCGTCCAAAACTACGTCGGTGCTGTACCGGACTACGTCCATGAACAGATCGTCGTTACCGTTCGTCATCCTGTAAGTAAGGACACGCTGGCTGAACTTTCCAGCCGCGTCGGTGCCGGCCGGGTTCGCTTAGAAACGATGGTCCCTGCCGGACAGACGTCTGTCGTCCAGGTTCCCGGCGTCGACGCTTCGAATGAAACGGCGAAGGCTGAACCGTCCGGACAGACTGTGAACCGGAGATTGTATGCAGCCGCCCTTGACGACACGACCTCGTCGGCGGTGACATCGGTCCAGAACGACGCTATGAACTAAAGATTTCAACAGTATCGAAGGTGCTGATTGACGGCATCTGACGGCGCTGTCTATGAGGCAGTGCCGTTTTTCTTTCTTTATTTTTGGCCCCTTGGCGTCATAGTTCGGTGCGGGTGAGGATAAAGAAATGGTTTATTGTCTATTTATGCAATGTTTTGAATTAAAGTCCAATATATAGTAGCTCAGGCAAGCATCTTATGCTACAATGGGTACAGAAGTTTGATGAAATAGAGGAGAGGATGACATGACAAACTTTTTGCCGTACGCTATTATAGCGGGTATCGCAATCGTCTTTTTTGTAATTTGTTATATTTTGTATTCCAGTGGGGAAAAATCCGAGAGTAGTCCCCAAACGGAGACCCAGAACGGGAAGACGAAGACGCGGACTCGCTACGACGGCGGACCACAGCCGCGGAAGGTCCAGCACCGCCGGCCGGCAACAGTTAAACATGCCAGACAACTGCCGAACGTGGCAGTCGAAGAAGATACAGAACCCTTGCCACAGGTTCCGAAAATGACCCTTGGGGAGCGGCGGGAACACCCGGAAGAAACGGCTTTCGTCACGACGAAAGGCGAAGCGGTCCGCCACAATGGAAAAATCGTCTATCGAGAAGCCTCTGTGCCCGTACGGAGAGGCCCCAATGCCGACAGCGTCGATGCGACGCAGGTATTGTCGCGCGATGAAATCCTGGAAGCCATGGAAAAGGTGGACAAGGAAGAAGCGGTAGCCTATAAGGCTCGGGAAGAAGAAGCGAAATTGGCCCGCCAGCGTCAGGAAGAACAGGAAAGAGCAGCACAGGAACAGCAGCTGACTCAGCGTCGAGAACGCCGTGAACGAGCTCGTCATGCCGTCGCTGCAGCCAAGGCCGAAACCGAAAGCCGCGGCAGCCGGAGCCAGTGGTCGGAAGACGTATCCGATACGAAAGAAGAAAAGGCCCCTTTAGCCGATATGGCCGCTGTCGTCTCTGCCGATTTGGCGGAAAAGACTCGCGCCGCAGCCGGCAGTGAACCGGCTGCAGCTAAGGCGGAACCGATGGCCGATGTGAAGGTTGTACCGGCACGGCCTCAAGAAAAAGCTCCGGCGGCCGATAAGGTCGTCGCCGATGAACGCCGTGTTTCTGAGGAAACGCAGGTTCTCCGTAAACCGGATCTGAACATGCCGGCTAAAGAAGGACCTGTCGTCAGTGAAGGCATGAAAGCCGTCGCGTCCCAATTGGAAAAGACCCAGCGCATGGAACCGATCCATATCGACGCTGCGACAACTGCCAAGAAAAACACGCCCGATGAAACGATGGTCATGCCGCCGGTACGGGCTCATAAGTCTCAGGAAAAGGCCAAACCTGTCGTCAAACCGGCTCAGACGTCGTGGGAATCCGGTACGTCAGGCCTTGATCTGCGGACGCCGCCGGCTTCCAGTGACTTGCATCGCCCGTCTCTTTGGGAACAGGACAGCACCGTCGAATCGCCCGTCGTCCGCCAGTGCGTATCCCACTTTTTGCGCCAATACGGCGTCGTATCGCCACAGCTTCAGCAGCAGACCGAATACATTACGTCCGCTGCCTTTGACCAGATCGGCTGTAAAACGGATGCCGAACGGCAGCAGGCTATGGCGCCCCTCATCGCTCAGGAAGCTTTGCAGAACGTCCAGAAGGCCTATGCCGCTCACCCCGATGACTACGTAGCCACCATTGCCCTTCAGGCGTTTTACGACATCATTAACGGTTCGCCCATTTCGACGCGCCACCTGGTCGCCATCGATGCCCTGAAGGTCATGCCTTACCTGTCTCAGAGCCATTACCAGATTTTGGCGATCCTCTTATTGTTCCTGTATTCGCGAAACTCTCACAATGTCGACAAAGACTCGTTCTGCCAGTACATTGATAAGTATATCTATCCCTTCCTGGAAGGATTCCCGACGGAACGGCCGTATTATCAGCAGCTCGACTACCTGCACTGCACGGCCTTTGAAGTGAAGGAAACTCACTTTGCAGAAATCCTGTCCGATTCCTATCCGCTTCTGTTCCGCTACCGCGGTTTTACCGAAGAAGAACTGCGCAAGGCCTTAAAGGGCATGCGCCTTTCCGACGAGTTCATCGTTCAGTCCTTTAATTCGCCCTTAGTCAAACTGGCTATGGTCGATGAAAGTATGGCCAAGCGGTTCTTCCGCATGACCGGCCTCACCGACAGGAATATTCAGGATCATATCCTGCGCCTGGCTAAAAAGCGCCCGGCTAATTTCAGCGGCGAAGAAGCCCTGGATATCATGGAAGACATTTCGCCGGTCCTGGCTGACCTCGGTGATATTTGGGACAGTTCGCTCCTGCGCGTATCGACCTTGTCCCTGTTAGGTCTCTACTTGGCCCAAGGATTCGTCAAAGAAATCATTGGCGAAGAATTTGACTTGTCTCGTTGGTTTGAATAAGGAGTTTTAGCGTGAAAAAGATTCGTAAAGCCGTCATCCCCGCCGCCGGTTTTGGTACCCGTTTCTTGCCGGCCACGAAGGCGACGCCAAAAGAAATGTTGCCCATCGTCGATAAACCGACGATCCAGTACATCGTGGAAGAAGCCCTGCAGAGCGGTATTGAAGAAATCCTCATTATCAGCGGCCATGCCAAAAGGGCCATTGAGGACCACTTCGATACCAATCCGGGCTTGGAAATGCACCTTGAAGAAGGTCGAAAAACGAAACTGCTCAACATGGTGCGCAGTATTTCGGAAATCAATATCCACTATATCCGGCAGAAACACATGCGCGGATTAGGCGATGCCATTCGCTGTGCCCAATCGTTCATTGCCGATGAACCCTTTGCCATCCTTCTCGGTGATGATGTCGTCTATAACGATACCAACCCGGCCTTGCGGCAGATGATTGATCTTTACAATGAACTCGACTCGACGATTTTGGGATGCCAGGAAGTTCCCCTGCAAAAGGTTTCGTCCTACGGTATCGTCCAAGGGATTCCCGTCGAGGGAAAACCGGTGCTGAAAGTTCAGCAGGTCATTGAAAAACCGGCCGTGGAAGAAGCGCCGAGCCGGACGGCTGTCTTAGGCCGCTACATCGTAACGCCGGATATTTTCGATATCCTCCGGGATACGAAGCCCGGGAAGGGCGGAGAAATCCAGCTCACCGACGCCTTGCAGACCCTGGCCTGCCAGAAGGCTGTCTATGCCTACTGCTTTGAAGGAAAGCGCTACGATGTGGGCGATAAACTGGGCTTTTTGAAGGCCAATGTCGAATATGCCCTTCGTCGTCCTGATTTAGCAGAACCCTTCCGGAAGTTCCTCTTAGAAACGGCAGAAAATCATTGATCGAAACGGCTGCTGACCTTCTCCTTAGGAGGTTGGCAGTCTTTTTTGTATTCCTATTTTCTATTTAATGTACACGAAAATAGTATTGATTGAAAAAATAACCCATGCTATAATAAGGGCAGAAAGAAGGGGATTTTATGAAGATTGAAGAAGGGACCATTATCGCTATAAAAGAAGCTGGCAGCGCTGAAATCAAAGTTGGCCGCCATTCCGATTGCATCGCCTGCGGCGCTTGTGACGGAGCTGACAATATTGTCGTTACGGCCGTCGATCCGTTAGGCGTCAAAGTGGGGCAGCACGTTCGCTTTGAATTCCGCGATGTCAATATCGTCATCGGTGCGTTTATCTGTTTTGTCATGCCGTTGCTCGTCTGTGCTGCCGGTGCTTTTGCCGGCCATTTCCTGGCCTTGTCCCAAGGATTTGATACCGTTCAGACCGCTGTTATTGGCGGTGTCATCGGTTTCATGATCGGCGCTGTCGGCGTAAAACTCTTCGACCGCTCGCTGTCAAAAGAAGAATCGTCTAAGCCGAAAATTATTGAAATCTGCTATTAAGGTCATACTGAAAATCGCCCGACCGATGGAACCATCTTTCTTCCACGGCGGGCGATTTTTTTGTATATCGGTTGTCATTCAGTAGCTTTGCGGCAAGTCATTTTCGATGGCCAGCTCTGTCCCGTCTTTGAGGGTGATGGCCGTGACTTCCAGGATGCTCGTCGTATCGTCGATATTGGCGGAACGGATGAGGGCATACTGCGAAGGGATCAAGGGATTGAGGAGAAACTGACTTTCATAGGTGCTCCTTTCAGCCGACGTTGACAGTCGCAGGGGCGACGTATAGAGGACGGCGTCATCGCTCTTGCGGCGCAGGGTATAGACGGCTTTGATGGCAGCAATCTGTTCTCGGTCCTGATGAAAGACCGGGGTATAACTCAGGCGGAGAAAGGTTTTGTCCTGGTCGGATACGAGTTTGGCTGATACATTTTGAAGGGTCAATAGGGCGTCTATTTTTTGCCGGACCGGTCTATTGTAGGCGTCGAGTTCATGGTTCATGACGGCTTGCAGGTCACTGATAAAGCCCTTGGCATCGGCAAGGCCTGTAATCCGCCAGGTATCGTCCGGCGTCTTTTCCATGGTGACCGTGCAGGGGACGGAGGCGTCGAGCTGCTCGTTGTAGAGGATAAAGGTGACCGTATTGTCATGGCTCCAGTCGGCGGAATCGAGGTGCCATCCAGAAATCGGAATGGAAAGGCCGGCGCTTTTCAAGGTGTTGCGGAGACTGGTGGCGACGGTGTTGTACTGCTCGTTATCGGTGTTTCCCGCCAGGGTCCAGGTAATATACAGGTCGGCTGCGGAGACGAAGGCCGAACGCAGGGGAGAATGGATGACGCTCAGGACCAGGGACTGATCTTCACGGGCCGTCTTATGCAGGATAAGAGCATCAAAAAATTGACCTGTCAAGGCTTCTTGGTCGACATAGCGGCTGAAGGTTTCGACGTCGCCGTCCTGGACGGAGCGGATGATCTGCTTGGCGGCGTAATCGGGCATCTTCACATAAATCTGGCGGTAGGCGCTAAAGGCGGTTATGATACAGCCTGCAAGGATGAGCAAGGCCAGAACTACTTTGCCGTCCCACAGGGTCAGTACTCTTTTTCTCATAGCATATCCTTTCTAGGGCAGGGTAAAACCTTATTTTCTCATTATACCATAGATAGCCCGTCGGAGTTAGCCTCGTCCCTTTTTTCTTGCTCAAAATCTTCCCTTTTGGTAAGCCGGTGGGGTTAAAATGCCAGGAAGTCTCAAATTATGTTATAATGGTAGCATCATCATCGATAGAAAGGGAGGTTGATGCCTGTGATTACCTTACAGGATGTGAAGTCGGGAACTTCTTACCAGGTAAAAGAAGGAACGACGCTGCAGCAGGTTTACGAGGAATATGGCCCGAACGGCGATATGCCCATTGCCGCTGCCCTCTATAATAATGAATGTGTCGGCCTCAAGACAAAAGTAGATCAAAACGGCGATGTCGACTGGCTGCCGATTAATTCGATGGAAGGCAATCAATGCCTGATACGGACGGCCATCCTGCTCTTGGTCCGTGCCGTCAGCGATCTCTACCCCAACGGCAAGGTGTTGGTCAAGCATGCCCTGCGCAAAGCCTTGTACTGCGAGTTGGAAATCGGCCATACGGTCACCTTCCACGACGTAGAAATGATTAAGACGCGGATGCATGAAATCGTCGACCAGGACGAAGCCATTTCCCAGGTCATCGCCAGTACGGAAACGGCCATGGCCATGTGCCGCAACCGCAATATGGAACGGGAAGCGGAACTGCTCAAGCACGTCGATGTCACCCATATCCTGGCCTACCAGTGCGGACCGACCTTCGACTACTATATGGGACCGCTCCTTCCCAGCATGGGCTATTTGACCTGCTTTAACCTGCGTCCTTATGCGCCGGGCGTCATTTTGGAAACGCCGACTGTGGGCAATCCCAACGAACTTCCGGAATACAAGGAAATCCCTAAGATGGCCCGCCTCTTTTTGGATGCCGAAGAGTGGGGACGCATCGTCCGCTGCGAATACGTCTACGATTTGAACCACTATATCGAAAACGGGACGATTCAGGACATGGTCGATGTCGCCGAAGCCCTGCAGGAAAAGGAAATGGGCCAGATTGCCGACTATATCGTCAGCCGCCGTCCGAAAATAAAGGTCGTCCTCATCGCCGGTCCCTCGTCGGCCGGGAAGACGACGTTCTGCAAGCGTTTACTGACCCATTTGCGGGTCAACGGCCTGCGGCCCTTGGGAATCTCCCTCGACGACTACTTCTATAATCGGGAAGACACGCCGAAAAATCCTGACGGCAGTTATGATTTTGAATCCCTTCGGGCCATCGACGTCCCCTTATTCAATCAGCAGATCGATGCCCTCAATCAAGGCAAGGCCGTGAAGCTGGCTCGTTTTGACTTCGTCACCGGTAAACGGTACTTCGATGATACGCCGGTTACCCTGGAAGCAGGGCAGCCGGTTGTCGTAGAAGGTCTCCACGCCTTAAATGATTCCCTGACCTATATGCTGCCGCGGTATGAAAAGGTAAAGATTTCCTTAGGCGTCCTGACCCAGATTCGGATCAACGACCACAACCGGATTTCTACATCGGATACGCGCATCATCCGGCGCATGGTGCGGGATCAGCAGTTCCGCGACCGCGGTCCCATGGCAACTATGGATATTTGGGCCGACGTCCGCCGCGGAGAAGAACAGAACATCTATCCCTACCAGGAAGATGCCGACAAGATTTTCAATACAGCCCTGCCTTACGAACTGTCCGTCCTGAAACCCTACGCCGAACCCTTGTTGGAATCCATCGAGAAGGACAGTGTTCACTATGCCGAGGCTCAGCGGCTGTTGAAATTCCTTCGTCCCTTTAAAGGTGTCGACGCTTCCGTCGTACCGCGAAACTCCCTGTTGCGGGAATTTATCGGGCCTGAAAAAAGAATTGACAAAGCCTAACCAGATAGATATAATAGTATAGTCGAGGTAGAAATATGAAACTACAAGTCGAAGAAGCACTAAAAGAAGCGGGGAAGTCATTTCCCTTCTCTTTTGAATGTCCGGCTGCCGAACTGGGTGATGTGGACGAATTTCCTTGGAAAGACGCCACCGTAGCTATCGACGGGACGTATGGATTCGATGGCAATCATATCGTTGTACATGGAAACATACGGGTATCCGGCGGCTACACCTGCAGCCGATGCTTGTCACCGGTATTGGTGGATCGGAATGAAACACTGTCTGAAGTCTATGGTACGGAAGCAGGGCTTCCAGAGGACGTATTGCCCTACAATGGGGAATACATCGATTTGACGGAGACAATTAGAGAAACGTTGATCCTCAGCGAGCCTATGAGGGTGTTGTGCCGGCCTGACTGTAAGGGACTTTGTCCGCAGTGCGGTGCAAACCTGAATGACGGACCCTGTAGTTGTCCTACCGACAATATTGACCCGAGACTCGACGTCTTGGCTCAATTATTACGATCCAAAGAAGAGCGCTAGAAATAACGTACCATGTGATCTAAGGAGGTGCAGACCATGGCAGTACCAAAGAACAGATTATCCCAGACTCGTCAGAAGATGCGTCGCGCAAACTGGAAATTGACAGCACCGGGTTTCGTTGAATGCCCGCAGTGCCACGAAGCAATGATGCCTCATCACGTATGCCCGACTTGCGGCTACTATAAAGGCAAACAGGTTGTCAACAACACAACGGCCGAATAAGGTTGTACATAAAAAAGCCGGTTCATGAACATGGATTTCATGAACC
>NZ_HF954538.1:18903-27094 GCF_000455225.1 Megasphaera massiliensis | reverse complement strand
GCTTTTTGTGTGCTTTTTTGTAGGAAAGAAAGACTGAGTCCCCTTGAAAGCTGTACTCCCTTTGAGAGAGGTCAGGGATTGGCCTTTTTGTATTCGTCGACTTGCTTTTTCAGGCATTTTAAAAAGGCTTCGGACGCCCGGGACAGGAGCTGATATTTTTTCCAGGCTACGACACAGGATAGATACCGGGCCGGTTCTAAGGGAACATAGGTGATATCTTTATCCTGCTGCTGATAGAGACCGGACATGGCCATGGCATTGGTAAGACCTCCTTTTATGAGTAAAGAGGCATTTCCTATGAGGTCAAAAGAGCCGACGATATTCAGATCTTCCTGTTTGAGAGTTCCTCCGGACCAGGATTCAAAGTCAAAGGAGTGTGTCGTTCGGCGCGACGATACTAATAGGGGCATGTCGGCTATGATGTCGGGGGTGATGGTCTTGTAATGGCTCCACGGACTGTCACTTTTGGTGATGATGCCGACTTGGTCTATTTCAGGAAGGGCGATGGATTCAAAGCCTGACGCATCGAAGGGGTCGATGAATAAGCCGAAATCGATCAGGCCGTGGGACAGTTTTTCTTCGACGATATCGGCATTGCCCGTAAAGAGGTTGCACGTAACCTGCGGGTGCTGGAGGTGAAGGTCCGTAAAGGCATCGGTTAAGAAGTGAGCAATCCGCGTTTCGCCGGCACCGAGGCGGATACAGCCCGTTAAGTCGGTCTGGTCATCGCTGATTTCAGCTTCTGTTTGACGGACGAGAGACAGGATTTCCTCGGCTCGTTGGCGGAGGTGGATGCCATCTTCAGTCAGTTTCGTGTTGCGATTGGTTCGGATGAAGAGCTGCTTGCCTAACTCCTGTTCTAAATCGGCTATTTGACGCGATAAGGTCGGTTGGGTAATGTGCAGGGTGTTGGCCGCTTCGGTCATGTTTTCTTCTCTGGCGACGGCCAGAAAATATTCTAAAGTCCGTATTTCCATAGCTTCCTCCTTGCATATGACATAATGTATTACGATAAGTATACGATTTTTTTAGGGCTTTTGCAATACGATTAGTGAATTCCTAGCTATTGAATATAACACTTTTACATTCCTAACTACTTTTGTTAAGATAAGAGTGCCTCAAGGGAGAGGTGTTCGACACGTCGAGCGATGAATTCGCTTCTGCTGCAGTTCTTAACGGAAGGGATGGGAAGAAAGGAATCCGTCTGAAAATCCTTGGAATACATTTTGAAAATGTCTAGGTATTGAATATAAGACTTTTACATTCCTGACTACTTCTGTTAAGATAAGAGCGTCCCAAGGGACAGGCGTTCGATACGTCGAAATATAAATGCGTGCCTTCTGATTGTTTTTGACGGACAGCACGCTTTGAAATAAGAAACATGCCTGAAGCGTATGTCTGGAAATAAGATATAAGCTTTTTACATTTCAAGGACCATCTGCTAAGATAAGTCCTTGTAAGACGGGCAAGAAGGGAGGCCATGAGGATGGGACCTGAATCATGGAAGAGTTTAGTCGATGTCGGCTGCTCAGCGGAATGCATTGAACAGTATAAAAGATTGACTGACGATGAACAGCGCTTCCTTTACTTGCGTCAGTACCGACGGTGCCTGTTGAATAAGATCCACGACAAGCAGCAGCAGCTGGACCGCCTCGATTACTTACTGCATCAGTTAAAAAAGGGAGGCTGATTATGAGTTTATTAATTGTCTACTATTCTTGGTCGAACGGCAATACGCAAAAGATAGCCGAACAACTTCGACTGGCGACGGGCGCCGATATGGCCCGCATTGAAACGGTAAAGCCTTATGAAGGCGACTATATGGACGTCGTCAATCAGGGCCAGCGCGAAGTGAATCAAGGATATAAACCGGACATCCGCGAGCTGGCGCACAACCCGGATGACTATGACGTCATCGCCGTCGGAACGCCGACCTGGTGGTACACCATGGCTCCGGCTGTAAAAACCTTTTTGGAAGACAATGATTTTGCGGGTAAGACTGTCATTCCTTTTATGACCAACGGCGGATGGCCGGGACATGTCATCAAGGATATGAAGCAGGCCGCCAAGGGGGCCTCGTTCGGACCCTCTATGGAAGTTCAGTTCGACAGCAGCGGCGGCAGTGACCTGGTAACTGATATTGGAGACGTTGACCGCTGGATAAAAGATATTAAACAGAAATATAGTATGTAGGAGGACATGGATATGACATTAGAAGAACTCAAGAAAAATAGCATCTTTGCCGTAGGCGGAGAAAACGTAGATTATGCACAGTACTTTGACGGCATGAGTTACTTGAATATGCTGTCCTTGAAACAAGTCATTGTCGGCAACGTTACCTTTGAACCGGCTTGCCGCAATCATTGGCACATCCATCATGCCTCAGAAGGGGGCGGACAGATGCTGTTGGTAACGGCCGGCCGCGGCTGGTACCAGGAATGGGGCCAACCGGCTCAGGAACTCCATCCCGGCGACGTCGTCAACATTCCGGCCAACGTCAAACACTGGCACGGTGCCGCCAAAGACAGTGCTTTCCAGCACTTGGCCATTGAAGTTCCCGGTAAGGATACGAGTACTGAATGGTGCGAAGCCGTTTCTGAAGCCGATTACAATCAGCTTCCGTAAGGCGGTGCCCTATGGTCATTAAAGGATATATAAAATTGGTTTTGGCTTTGAGCTTTATGCTGCTGGCCGGAACGCTGTTTATGGGAACGGAAGGAGCTTATGCTATGAGCAACGATACACAATCTAAAAAAGCCGTAAAAATCGTACAGACTGCCGGTCGCCAGCGGTTAGGTGATTTTGCCCCCGATTTTGCCCGCTATAACGACGATATCCTCTTCGGCGAAGTCTGGAGCAAGAACGATGTCCTCGCCTTGAAAGAACGGAGCATCGTCACCGTTTCAGCCTTGATTGCCCAGGGTCTTGTCGATTCATCTTTGAAGTTCCATATGGAAACGGCCAAGAAAAATGGCGTGACCAAAGATGAAATGGTTGAAATCATTACCCAGCTCGCTTTTTACAGTGGATGGCCGAAAGCATGGGCCGCATTTGCCTACGCCAAGGAAGTCTACGGAGATCAGTAATGCAAAGCGTTCTTAATTATTAATGGCAGCCAGTGGTTGTCATTAATAATTTTAAGAAAAAATATCAAAAATCAATTCATTGTAATATTGATATATCTCGAAATGTGGAGTATAATACAACCATGCTAAAGATTGATTTTGAATTAGTAATGGTTTTTACATAGAAGGAGAAATAAATTATGAAACAAGGAATGTTCAAACAAGTATTATCAGCCATGGTCTTGACCATGTCCCTGGCCGGAGGCGCTGCTTTCGCTTCTGCCGATTCGGTCCAGTTCAGTGAAAACGGAAGCTATCAGGCTGTGGTTATTGAATCGGTACCGACGGCTTCGATGCATGATGATTTCCGCGGCTACAGCGAAAACGGAAGCTATCAGGCCGCTATTAATAAAAACGTACCGGCTGCCGTAAAACATGCAGACGTTCGCGGCTTTAGTGAAAATGGAAGCTTCGTTGCTGCTTCAGCCTTTGAGAACAATTAATAATCTCGTAACGACGAGTGAATATAGATTTACAAGATTCCAACCACTTGGCAGAAGGCCATTGGTTTTTAAATAAAAAGGAGATAAAAAAGATGAGAAAAGTAATGTTTAAACAAGTATTATCGGCAGCCGTATTGACGATGGGCCTGGCAGGTGCAGCCTTCGTTTCGGCCGATTCCATCCAGTACAGTGACAATGGCGATTATAAAGCTGCTGTTGTTGAAACGGCACCGGCCTCGACTCCGGTAGTTGCCAGCCGAGTCTACAGTGAACATAACGACCACCAGGCCGTCATCAACTTGGATGCACCGGCAGCCAACATCGTAGCCGTTCGCGTCTACAGCGACAACGGTGATTCCGTTGCTGCCTCGGCTTTCAACGCTTAACGAGATTGTATAGAACGATACATTATAAATTTAGAAAATTCTGACCATGTATATGATGATGGTTTTTATATAGAAGGAGAGACCCCATTATGAAAAAGAACCTTTTTAAACAAGTATTATCGGCAACTGTATTGACCATGTCCTTGGCAGGTGCAGCCTTTGTTTCGGCCGATTCCATCCAGTACAGTGACAACGGTGATTATAAAGCCGCTGTTATCGAAACGGCACCGGCCTCGACTCCGGTAGTTGCCAGCCGAGTCTACAGTGAACATAACGACCACCAGGCCGTCATCAACTTGGATGCACCGGCAGCCAACATCGTAGCAGTTCGCGGCTACAGCGAAAACGGTGATTCCGTTGCAGCATCGGCTTTCAACGCCTAATGAGATTACATAAAACAATACATTATAAATTTAGAAAATTCTGACCATGTATATGATGATGGTTTTTATATAGAAGGAGATAGAGTATGATGATGAAGAAGAACCTGTTTAAACAAGTATTATCGGCAGCCGTATTGACCATGTCCCTGGCCGGCGGTGCCGCCTTCGTTTCGGCCGATTCCGTACAGTTCAGTGAAAACGGTGACTATCAGGCCGCTGTCAATTTAAGTGTACCGGCTGTTTCTAAGAGTGATGATATTCGCGGTTACAGCGAAAACAGAGATTATAATGCCGCCATTAACCTGAGCGTACCGGCAGCTGTAAAGAGCATCGATTCCGTCCAGTACAGCGAAAATCGTGACTACGTTGCAGCTTCGGCTTTTGACAACAACTAATCGATTTACAGTAAGACTTTCTTGATTGACGAAGACATTTCAATCACTTCATCTCGTAATAGCGAGTTACAGATAGATTCAGAAAATTCCAACCATGTGCATGACAATGGTTTTTATATAGAAGGAGATAGATTATGATGAAGAATATGTTTAAACAAGTATTATCGGCTATGGTATTGACCCTGTCCTTGGCCGGCGGTGCAGCCTTCGCTTCGGCCGATTCCGTCCAGTTCAGTGAAAACGGCGATTACCAGGCTGCCGTTAATCTGAGTGTACCGGCTGTTAGCAAGACAGCTGACTTCCGCGGCTATAGTGAAAACAGAGATTATAATGCCGCTATTAACCTGAGCGTACCGGCAGCTGTAAAGAGCGTCGATTCCGTACAGTACAGCGAAAATCGTGACTACGTTGCAGCTTCGGCTTTTGACAACAACTAATCGATTTACAGTAAGACTTTCTTGATTGACGAAGACATTTCAATCACTTCATCTCGTAATAGCGAGTTACAGATAGATTCAGAAAATTCTGACCATGTGCATGACGATGGTTTTTATATAGAAGGAGAGACCTAATTATGAAAAAGAATCTTTTTAAACAAGTATTATCGGCTATGGTATTGACCATGTCCTTGGCCGGCGGCGCCGCCTTCGTTTCGGCCGATTCCGTACAGTTCAGTGAAAACGGCGACTATCAGGCCGCTGTCAATTTAAGTGTACCGGCAGTTTCTAAGAGTGATGATATTCGCGGTTACAGCGAAAACAGAGATTATAATGCTGCCATTAACCTGAGCGTACCGGCAGCTGTAAAGAGCATCGATTCCGTACAGTACAGCGAAAATCGTGACTACGTCGCAGCTTCTGCTTTCGACAACAACTAATAACATCGCAACAACGATGTGTAGATAGATTAAGAAAATTCCAACCATTTGGCAAAGCCCTTGGTTTTTATATAGAAGGAGATAAATCAAAGAGTGTCGATTCCGTTCAGTACAGTGAAAATCGTGACTTCGATGCCGCTCCAGCTTTTGACAATTAATAACAGATAGTGTACAGTTAGGGTGCACCTTTGAATTTATTATAACCATCAGGCTCAGCCCTTGGTTTTGATATACAGCATCAGGCTGTTTGTGCCGTAGAAATGATGCTCCTTATTGAGGATAACTTATGGTTTTTCGTAAGGTACAAAGGAGGAAACAACGATGTTAGGAAATTTTGCTTACCACAATCCGACGAAGCTTTATTTTGGGGACGAGTCCTTAGAATTTTTAAATAAGGAATTGCCGAACTACGGCGAAAATGTCGTCCTGGTCTATGGCGGCGGTTCCATTAAAAAGAACGGCGTCTACCAAGATATTCTGGATATTTTGCAGAAAAATGGTAAGAAGGTCGCTGAAATTTCCGGGGTTATGCCCAATCCGACGCTTGAAAAGTTATACGAAGGTATTGAAATTGCCCGCAGCCATCAGGCGGATTTCCTCTTGGCCGTCGGCGGCGGTTCTGTCTGTGACTACACGAAGGCCGTAGCCGTTTCGGTCCATTGCGACGAAGATCCGTGGGATAAATACTTTATCCGCTTTGAAGAACCGACCTGTCCTATCGTTCCCCTTGGCTGTGTGCTCACTATGGCCGGCACGGGCTCGGAAATGAACGCCGGCTCGGTCATTACCAACAGTGAAACGAAGCAGAAAATCGGCCATGTTTTCGCCAGCTCCGACGTCATGCCGAAATTCTCCATCCTGAATCCGCGGTATACCATGACCGTACCGGATTATCAGATGAAGGCCGGTATGTTCGATATCTTCAGCCATATCTGTGAACAGTATTTCTCCGGCACCGACGATGTGACCAGTGATTATCTCAGCGAAGGCCTGCTCCGCTCAGTCATCCACTCCAGCCGCATTGCCGTCAAGGATGCTCAGGATTATGAAGCCCGCAGCAATATCATGTGGTCGGCTACGTGGGCCTTGAATACACTCTTGTCCTGCGGCAAGCCCGGTGACTGGATGGTCCATATGATGGGCCAGGCTGTCGGCGGCTATACCAACGCAACGCACGGCATGACTTTGTCCGCCGTTTCCCTGCCGTATTACCGCTATATCCTTCCGTACGGCCTGCCGAAGTTTAAACGCTTTGCTGAAAATGTATGGGGTGTACAGCCTGAAGGCAAAACGGATGAACAGATTGCCCGCGAAGGCCTCGACCGGATGGAAGACTGGATGAAGGAAATCGGCGTCGTCTTGTCCATTAAGGATCTGGGTGCTGACGAATCGATGCTCGACGGCATTGCCGACGTCACCATGATTCTCCGTGGCGGCTATAAAAAGCTTGACCGCCAGGAGCTCATTGATATTTTCAAAGCCAGCCTGAATCGAAAGGCATAACAAGTACGATCCGTATGATAGATTAAAAAAGGGTTCGCATGATTGTTTCATGCGAACCCTTTCTGGACGTCTTCACTTCGTTGTGTCTTGTACCAGACTTTGGCCTATTTCATATGCCTCTTTCAGACAGATGGGGCCGGCTTTTTCTTGGTAGGCTTTTTTGTCGCTTTCCGAGAAGACCGACGATTCATATTTCGAGTAATCGTTGAACTGCAGCGTATCGTAGGCCCAAAGGGTCTTCGGCGGAATGCCGAGGATACGGTCGGCGAAGTCTTCTTGGGCGGCGATGTTTTGAGGCAGGTGGTATTCTTTCGCCTGTTCTTCTGTGACGTTCATGGTGTAGATAAAGGCTGACGGAATCTTTTTGCCGAAGACGGACGGGATTTCTGCGCTGTAAATATAGTTTGAGAAGAAGAGCCGTTCTAAAAAGGCATGCATGCCGGACGTGAGGCTCATAAAGTAGATGGGCGAGCCGAAGAGGAGGGCATCTGCTTCTTTAGCCTTCGTGAGGAAAGGCGACAAGTCGTCTTTTACGATGCACGTGCCATGGTCCTTGTCTTTTCGCTTACAGTAAAAACAGCTGATACAGCCTTTGTAATTCAAGGAATAGAGGTCGACGTATTCTGTGTCGGCTCCAGAAGCTGCGGCTCCCCGCAGGGCTTCTTTCAATAGTTTTGCCGTGTTGCCATTGCGGCGGGGACTGCCGTTAAAGGCCATAATTTTCATCATTCATCATCCTTTCTTTTAAATGTTATATCATTATATCGCGTTATATAGATTTATTCAAGAGGAAACCTATCGATTTAATGCATGGCGGGGGCTGAATCTCCGCGTATCTTGTCGTTACTGTATAAATAGGGGGAATTATCATGACGAAAAAAAACATCGTAGCTATCTTGGCAGCCGCCTTTATGGCTGTTAGCTTATCGGCCTGCAGCAGTGTCCGCACTCAGGCTGACGGTCAATCCGGGGCTACGGAACAGACGTCGCAGACGGCGGCAAAACCGAAGGTCGATGCCGATGCCAGTGCATCCATCAAGGGCGCTGCATCGGATCAGAAAGAAGGACAGCATACGGAC
>NZ_HF954538.1:0-18353 GCF_000455225.1 Megasphaera massiliensis | reverse complement strand
GACAGCCGTCGGGCGGTCATTTATTTTTCTTCTCCTGACAGCAGCGACATGAATGCTCTGGAAGGGAGCACGCAGTATTTGGGCCGAGTCATTGCTGAAAAGACCGGGGCTGACGTCTTCCGCATCGTACCGATCAAGGCTTATCCGACCGATTACAGTGCCCATACGGCTCAGGCTAAGATGGAACAGGGGGAAAATGCCCGTCCGGCCATTCAGGATAATTTCGGTGACCTCAGTCAGTATGACACAATTTTCTTAGGCTATCCGATTTGGTGGGGAGATCTGCCTATGCCGGTCTATACCTTCCTGGAAAGCCACGATTTGAGCGGTAAAAAGATCATCCTCTTCGGAACCTATGGCAGCAGCGGATTGGGCGATACGGTCGAACACGTCCGGTCCATCGAAAAGGGAGCCGATGTCGAAACGAAGGCGTACGGCACTGCAGCCGGTGACGTCGGCAGTGCTAAGGATAAGGTCCTGTCCTGGCTGAGTGAATTAGGATATTAAAAATATTGCGGACAAGGGGGCGGCGTTAACGCCGTCTGGCCTTGGACTCTGTCATGAATATATAATGAAGGAATAAGGTGTATATATGGAAAATAAACGAGAGAACCAGCGGCGCGGCATCGACATGCTGAACGGATCGATTGCCGACAAACTCTTTCTGTTTGCCATGCCGATCGGACTCATGGGATTATTTGAACAGCTCTTTAACAGTGCTGACGTCTTTTTATTAGGTCATTTTGTCGGGAAAAGCGCCATGGCGGCTGTCGGCAACAATATGCCCGTCATCGGCATGATGGTCATGCTGCTCATGGGGATTTCCCTGGGAGCTAACGTGACCATCGCCCAGTATCTCGGGGCTAAACACGACGAAAAAGTGTCCCAGACGGTACAGACGGCCATCATTTTGTCGGTAGCACTGGGCGTATTATTGACCCTCATCGGCGAATTCATCGTCTATCCGGCTTTCCTCATTTTGGAAGTGCCCCTTGACGTCTATGATATGGCCGAAAGCTATTTGCGCATCTTTTTATTAGGCTTGCCTTTTCTATCGCTGTATAATTTTGAAGCGGCTATTTTCCGTAGCTGCGGCGACAGTAAGACGCCCCTTTACAGCTTGGTCATTGCCAACGGCATCAATATTATCCTGGGCTTCCTGTCGGTTGCGGTCTTTGATTTCGGTGTCGTCGGTATCGCCTGGGCGACGGTCATTGCCTATGCCGCAAATTCGCTGATTCTCTTGGTATTGCTCTGTCGGACGACGGATCGGATTCGCGTCAATTTGCGGGACCTTCATTTTTCTAAAGATGAATTGAGCCGCATTATTCGCATCGGTCTGCCGGCCGGGATCCAGGGCATGATTTTTGCCTTGTCCAACGTACTCATCCAGTCGGCCATCAACAGCCTGGGAACGGAAGCTATGGCTGCTTCGGCGGCAGGCTTTATCATCGAAGCCAATACGTACTGCTTCGTCAATGGCTTCAGTCAGGCGACGACGACCTTCATCGGCCAGAACTACGGGGCCCGCAACCTGCGCCGCTGCTTCCGCATTACGAAAGTTACCTTTGGCGTTGAAGCGGCCTTCCTCTTTGTCGTTACAGCCCTCATCCTCTTCTTTTCACCGGAACTCGTCGGTTTGTTCAATGACGATGCGGCTGTCGTCGCCCTGGGGACGACGAGATTGTTCTTCGTTCTCGGTACGTTTTACCTGAACGGCATGGTCGACATCCTGTCCGGTTCCCTTCGCGGCTACGGTTATTCTCTGCCGCCGGCCATCGTGGCCCTCATCGGAATCTGCGGCGTCCGAATCGTCTGGCTTTACACGGCCTTTGCCGCTCATCCTGACTTTTCGGTCCTCATGGCGACCTATCCGGTCAGCTGGCTGTTTACGGTCATCGTTTTGGCCGTCGTCTACAATATGTGCCGTAAGCATATCGTAGCCGGTTTTGCCCATCGCGAAGCTTGATGAATCCCCGATTATATGCTATAATGAATTGTAATAAAGAATTATTATTAGTTATTGTTTTAAAGGGGGCGTAAACCATGCGTATTGGTGAAGGTTTCATTGAAGAAATCAAAGAAAATGGCTTAGCCAAAGTGAGGGTTAGCCGCGACTCTCTTTATGTCGCCTGCAGTGCTTGTGCGGCGGCAGATCACGTTAAGATTGTAGCTTACAACTACCTCGGCGCCGATGAAGGCGACCGCGTTCGTTACCAAGTCGATGACTCCCATCTCATTTCCGGAGCTTTCGTCTGCTTCATCGTACCGGTCTTCTTGATCCTGGCTGCTGCAGTGCTCGGATATTTTGTCAACAGCAATGAAGTTGGTGCCTTGATTGGTGCCGCCATCGGCGCAGCTATTTCTGCGGTTATCCTTCGGACCTATGACAACGTGCTGGGACGTATCATTGATACGAAGGCCACGATTATCAGCATTGTCAGAGACGATGAGGATGAAAAATAGAAACTGTATAATGTTTTATTTGCGTAAAAACCAGGGGACCGGTCTGTACCAGTCCCCTGGTTTCGTGTTATAATAAACACTAGTCTGTTATGATAGGAGGTTTGAAAGATGCGTGCCATGGGAATCGATCCGGGGACGGCTATCTGCGGTTTTGGCGTCGTCGACAGTGACGGCAGCCGGTTGAAACCGGTGACGTATGGAACGATTCAGACGCCATCGAAATCGAGCGATGCAGAACGTCTGGTCATGCTCTTTGACGGCCTCAATGAACTTTATCGGAAATATCAGCCCGACCTCATCGGCGTCGAACAGCTTTTCTTCAATCGCAACGTTACGACGGCTATTACGGTCGGACAAGCCCGCGGCGTCATTTTGCTGACGGCTCAGCAGGCGGGCATCCCGATTCTGGAGTTTTCTCCTCTGCAGGTTAAGCAGGGGGTTACCGGCTACGGCCGGGCGACAAAGGAACAAGTCATCGATATGACCATGCGCCTCTTAGGCATCCGTCAGAAAATCAAGCCCGACGATGCTGCCGATGGCCTGGCCATGGCTATCTATGCCATTTATTCCAGTCACTCCATGAGTCTGAAACGGAAGGTACAGTTATGATCGGTTATGTAAAAGGCGTTGTCAGCCATATTTTTTCGAATTCCTGCTTTATCGACGTCCACGGCGTCGGCTATCGGACCTATGCGCCGGCTTCGACGCTGGACACGCTGATCGTCGGTCAAGAGGCCTTGCTTTATACCTATATGAGCGTCCGCGAAGACGCCATTCTCCTCTATGGCTTTGCCACTCAGGACGAATACGATCTCTTTATGCTCCTCATCGGCGTCAACGGCGTCGGTCCCAAAGTAGCTCTTGGCATTTTGAGTGCCGATAAGGCCGACGGCTTCCGCCTTGCCGTCCATCAGAAGGATATTAAGAGCCTGACCAAGATGCCCGGCATCGGCAAGAAGACGGCCGAACGGATTGTCTTGGAATTGCAGGATAAGATTGGTCTCGAAGGAACGGCTCCTGCGGCTGAAACGGGGGCTTCATCGGCACCGACAGGCCTTTCGGGCATGGTGGCTGAAACAGTTTCGGCCCTCACCGGCCTCGGTTACAGCGAGCAGGAAGTCCTGCCCGTAGCAGAAGCTCATGCAGGGGAATGCAAGTCCGTAGAAGACCTGTTGAGAGCGACCTTGAAGTCCTTAGGGAGCGGGAGGTAAGACATGGGAGAAAATCGCGTCATCGAGACTGCAGATTTGCCCGGTGATTCCTGGCAGTACAGTCTGCGGCCCCATTACTTTCGAGAATATATCGGTCAGACCAAGGCCAAAGAAAATTTAGAGATCTTTATAAAAGCCGCCAAGCTTCGCAAGGAAGCCTTAGACCACGTCCTCTTGTACGGACCTCCGGGTCTCGGCAAGACGACCATGGCCGGCATCGTCGCCAATGAACTCGGCGTCAACCTGCGCATCACGTCGGGACCGGCTATCGAGCGTCCCGGCGATTTGGCGGCCTTATTGACCAATTTGCAGGAACGGGATCTGTTGTTCATCGACGAAATCCACCGCCTGTCTCACAGCGTCGAAGAAGTCCTCTATGCAGCCATGGAAGACTATGCCCTGGATATCGTCATCGGCAAGGGCCCCAGTGCCCGATCGGTGCGCATCGATCTGCCGCCCTTTACCTTGGTCGGGGCGACGACTCAGGTGGGCCGCTTGGCGCCGCCTCTTCGCGACCGCTTCGGCGTCATCTGCCGCCTGGAATTTTATAAGCCCGAAGACTTGGTGCTCATCATCAAGCGGACAGCTGATATTTTAGCCATGAATATCGACGACGACGGGGCCTTTGAGATCGCCCGCCGTTCGCGGGGAACGCCGCGTATTGCCAATCGCCTGTTGAAGCGCGTTCGTGACTTTGCCCAGGTCGCCGACGTCGAGACGATTACGGCTGACCTTGCCAATCATGCCCTCAATCGACTGGAAGTCGATTCGTGTGGTCTCGACCGGACGGACCGCAAGGTTCTGCAGGTCATCATCGAAAAATTCGGCGGCGGCCCCGTCGGCCTCGATACGATTGCCGCTGCCATCAGCGAGTCCGTCGATGCCGTAGAAGACGTATACGAGCCCTTCTTGATGCAGCAGGGCTTTTTGAATCGCACTCCCCGGGGCCGCGTCGTTACCGATGCTGCCTATCGGCATTTGGGTCTGCCCGTGCCGACAGGGGAATGAGGAGGGACAGCATGGGAAAATTATTGCTCATGATCGGCGTCTTTTTCATCCTTGCCGGCCTCATCTGGATGGCCGGTGATGCCTTGGGAATCGGAAAGTTTTTGGGCCATTTGCCCGGCGATATTTCCTTTACCAGAGGGAATACGTCCTTTCCTTTCCCATCGTAACCTGTATCATTATCAGCGTCATCTTGACGATTGTATTGAATCTATTCTTTCGTTTATGAGGTGCGTTTTTATGAATAAACGAAGTCGATTGGCTTTTATTTGTACGGTGGCTGCCGTCTGCACACTCCTTACGACCAGTGCCTGGGCAGCCTCTGCTAAAGATAAAAAAACGGTTTCGCGCCAGCCTGTAAAGACGGTTCAGACAAAATCTGTCCGGTCGTCCAAAACGACTGTGCCGCAGCCTGTTGAGGAAAGTACCGATACGGTACGCATCGGTATCCGCGAAGGGCAGGGGCGCGTATCCCTTACGAGCCCTCAAGGGCTCGGCATTTATCGCGGGAATTCTCTTTGGAAGAAGTCGGCAGCCAATGTGCCGGTTACGGTGACCCTGTCGGGATCGGATTTGGCCCTTAACGGAACGGCCGGCAAGGGAAGCCTTCGCGTTCGCTCCTTGGGGAAAGACGGCGTGGTTAAGATTACCGACGGCTATACCTACCGCGGTGACCTGGAATTGATGAAGTCTCCCGGACGCTGGGGGATTACCGTCGTCAACGTTCTTCCCGTCGAACAGTACCTCTACGGCGTCGTCGGCAAAGAAATGTCGCCGTCGTGGAGTGAAGAAGCCCTCAAGGCTCAGGCCGTCGCCGCCCGGACCTACGCCATTGCCCATAAGCGCCGTTTCAGTCAGCGCGGCTTCGATTTGACCGACGATACGTCGAGTCAGGTCTATGCCGGTGTCGGCGGTGAATCGCCGGCAGTCATCAAGGCGGTCAATGCGACTAAGGGCGAAATCCTGACCTATCAGGGAAAGCCCATCGATGCCTTCTTCTTCTCGACGGCCGGCGGCTGGACCGAAAACAGTGAAAATGTGTGGGGAACCTACATCCCCTACCTGCGGGGCGTCAGCGATACCAGCAATAAGATGCCGGGCTATCGCTGGGCCGTAACGACGACGCCGGAAAAGATGGAAACTAAGCTGGCCGCTGCCGGAAAGGGCGTAGGGAAAATCAAGTCGATTACCTTGTCGCCCTTGGCAAAAAGGCCCATGACCGAATCCGACCGCGGTGTTTCCGGTCGGGTCCAGTCGCTGATCATCCATGGTACCAAGGGCAATGTCACCGTAAAGGGGTTGGCATTCCAATCGATTTTCGGTCTGCGCAGCACCCTCTTTGATTTTTACAGCGGCAAGGGTACGGCACCGGATCCCGACACGGGGAAGGTCGCCCGCAAGCGCGACTTTACGGTCAAAGCGGGAGAGCCTTTGACGATTTACGGTTTCGGCTGGGGCCACGGCCTGGGAATGAGCCAGTACGGGGCTTACCAGATGGCTCAGGAGCACGCCGGAGAAAGAGATTACTACCGCAAGATTTTAACCCATTATTATACGGGAACGGAAATAAAAAAGCTCTATTAATGCATTAAAAGAGGAAGGTCTTATTGTGAAACTGACAGATTTTTATTACGATTTACCGAAAGAACTCATCGCCCAGCATCCGGCAGAACCGCGGGATCATGCCCGGCTCATGCTGTATGATAGAAAGAGCGGCGATGTAGCCCATAAATACTTTTATGACCTCGTCGATGAACTCCATGAAGGCGACGTCTTGGTCTTTAACGATTCCCGCGTCATTCCGGCCCGGATTTACGGGAAACGGATCCCGACGGGCGGCAAGGTAGAAGTCCTGCTGTTGACTCCCGTCGGCGACGACCGCTGGGAAGTCCTGGTAAAACCGGGGAAGAAGGCCTTGCCGGGAACGACCCTTGAATTTGCCGAAGGCCTTACGGGGACGGTCGAAGATCGGACCGATTTTGGCGGCCGTATCATCAAATTCTCCTACGACGGCAATTTCGACGATATCATCGATTCCATCGGGGAAATGCCCCTTCCGCCGTATATCCACGAAAAGATGGAAGACCCCAATCAGTATCAGACGGTCTATGCCAATGAACGCGGCTCGGCGGCAGCGCCGACGGCCGGCCTTCACTTTACGGAAGACTTGCTGCAGAAAATCCGCGATAAGGGCGTAGAAGAAGTCTTCATTACCCTCCACGTCGGACTCGGGACCTTCCGGCCTGTCGAAGAAGAAAACATTGAAGATCACGAAATGCACAGCGAATTTTACAGCATTACCGAAGAAGCGGCAGCGACGATCAACAAGGCCAAGGCCGAAGGCCGGCGGGTCATTGCCGTCGGTACGACCAGTATCCGGACCCTTGAAAGCGCCGGTACGACGGGGACCTTGAAGGCCGGTTCCGGCTGGACCAATATCTTCATCTATCCGGGCTTTACCTTCCACATCGTCGATGCCCTGGTCACTAATTTCCATCTTCCTGAATCGACACTGCTCATGCTCATCAGTGCCTTGTCGACGCGGGAAAAAATCTTGAAAGCCTATGAAACGGCGGTCAAGGAAAAATACCGTTTCTTCAGTTTTGGCGATGCCATGTTCATTCATTAGGGAGGAATCTATGGTTATTACCTACGAACAACAGGCCGAATGCGACGGCGCCCGTGCCGGAATCCTGCGTACGCCTCACGGTACGTTCAAGACGCCCATGTTCATGCCTGTCGGTACGCAGGCGACGGTCAAGACGCTGACGCCGGAAGAGCTCTATGACATGGGGGCTCAAGTCATTCTCAGCAATACCTATCACTTGTTCCTCCGTCCGGGCCATGACCTGGTCCAAGAAGCGGGGGGACTTCATAAGTTCATGAACTGGAAGCAGGCCATCTTAACCGACAGCGGCGGCTTTCAGGTCTTCAGCCTCGGTCAGATGCGCAAAATAACCGAAGAGGGGGTCACCTTCCGTTCCCACTTGGACGGCTCGAAAAAATTCTTGTCGCCGGAAGTGTCGATGGACATTCAGATGGCCCTCGATTCCGATATTGCCATGGCCTTTGACGAATGCATCCCCTATCCGTCCGATTATGAATACACCAAACTCTCGACGGAACGGACCAGCCGCTGGGCCAAGCGCTGCCTCGACCATCATCACAGCGATACACAGGGGCTCTTCGGCATCGTTCAGGGCGGGATGTACAAGGATCTTCGTCAGCAGAGCTGCCGCGATCTGGTCGACATGGATTTTGACGGCTACGGCATCGGCGGCTTGAGTGTTGGCGAATCTAAGGATATAATGTATGATATATTAGAGAATACAACGCCCTATCTGCCCAAGACCAAGGCCCGTTATCTGATGGGCGTCGGGACTCCCGATTGTCTTCTTGAAGGCGTCGCCCGCGGCGTCGACATGTTCGACTGCGTCTTCCCGACCCGCGTGGCCCGCAACGGCATGGCTATGACCCATGAAGGGCGGCTGACCGTGCGCAACGCCAAGTATGCTCATGATTTTCATCCCATTGAAGAGGGCTGCCAGTGTTATACGTGCCGCAACTATTCGCGGGCCTATATCCGCCACCTCTTCAAGGCGGAAGAACTCCTGGCATACCGCTTGGTCAGTATTCACAATCTCTACTTCCTGCTGCAGTTCATGCGGGATATGCGCCAGTCGATCTTCGACGGGACGTTCCGCGAGTTCCGCCGGGATTTTTGGAAAAGGTATCAAGACGCGTAAAGGCGCTTGCACATAAAAAATATTTTTTTAATTGATGGAGGTGTTTGACATGGATATGACTGAACAGCTTACTGCTTTTTGGCCCATAATCCTCATGGTCGTCATTTTTTATTTTCTGCTGTGGCGGCCGCAGAAGAAACAGCAGAAGAGACGGCAGGAAATGCTGGACAGCCTGAAACCCGGTGCTAAAATCGTCACCGTCGGCGGCGTCATGGGGACCATCGTGTCTTTGCACGACGATTACCTCGTTATCCGCGTAGCCGATAAGGTCGAAATCCGCGTTACCCGCGCAGCTGTCGCTCAGGTCCTGAGCAAGGGCAGTGAAGGCAAGAAGGCTGCCAAGAAGGCCGAAAAGCCGGAAGTTGTTGAAGCAAACAATGACGTCAAAGCAGAAGCAGCCCAGCCGGCTGACGAAAACCAGAAAGATGCTCAGTAAAAAGGAACTGCGCAGCGCCATGTATGACCGCCTCCATCGTTTGACGGAAGCCGAAAAGAATTCGGCCAGTGCGGCTGTCTGTGCCCGGATTATGGCCCACCCGGCCTATGCCCGGGCACGGCGCATCATGGCCTTTCTCAATATGCCTGATGAAGTCAGCCTCGACGCCTTGATGGCACAGGCCATTGCGGATGGGAAAGAGGTCTACGTTCCGGTCTGCGTCAGTCGGACCGACATCGAAGCAGCCCGCCTCGAAGGTTTGGAACAGGCTGTCGTCGGAGCCTACGGCATCCGCACGGCGCCCGAGGACAGTCTGCACATTGCGGCGTCTGACCTCGATGTCATCTTGGTCCCGGGCCTTGCCTTTGATGAAAAAGGCGGCCGCTTAGGCCACGGCGCGGCTTATTACGACCGTTTCCTCAGTGGGAAAGGGGAGGCAGCTGCCATTGCTGCAGCTTGGGACGTTCAGATCGTTCCGGAAGTTCCCATGGAAGCTCACGACGTCATCATGACTGAAATCGTCACGGATAAACGCCATCTCGTGCTTCACCAATAAAACCATAGATTTACCCAGAGGGGGGAGTATCGTTGCGGACTCGTAACATGATAAAATTTTTTGGGGCCGTCATCATCATCGTGGCAGCCTTTGTTACTTTGATCAATCCGCTTGCCAACTCCATTAAACAGGGCCTGGACTTACAGGGCGGTACGCATATCGTCTTGGAAGCTGAAGATACGCCGGATGCACCGGTTACGGAAGACTCCTTGAGCCGTGCCGTCACCATCGTCGAACGCCGTATCAATGAAATGGGCCTGACCGAACCGCTTGTTCAGAAAGAAGGGGCTCGGCGAATCATCGTCGAACTGCCGGGTGAAAAAAATCCGGAAAAAGCCATCGAAACAATCGGGAAAACGGCGGTCATGGAGTTTAAAGATGAAAGCGGAACGACGCGGATGACCGGGAGCGATTTGAAAACGGCAAAAGAACAAATCGACCAGGGTCATAAAAACGTCGTCGGCATTGAATTTACCGATGAAGGGGCTAAAAAATTCGCTGACCTTACGGCATCGAATGTAGGCCATAAAATCGGTATCTACCTCGACGGCGAACTCTTGACCAACCCCGTCGTCAACGAACCGATTACGGGCGGCAAGGCCGTCATCACCGGCAGCCAGACTTTGGAAGATGCCAAGAATTTAGCCATCCTCCTTCGTTCGGGCGCCCTGCCTGTTAAATTGAAAGTCATGGAAGTCCGCACCATTGGTCCGAGCCTGGGCCTTGACTCGAAGCTCAAGAGTGAAAAGGCTTTTGCCATCGGCATCCTGTTGATTATGGTCTTTTTAATCGTCATTTACCGTATGTCCGGTATCGTAGCCAATATCGCCCTCTTGGTATACGTCCTCATCCTGCTGGGTATTTTGAAGTACCTCGATGCGACGCTGACCTTGCCGGGGATTGCCGGTGTTATCCTGTCTATGGGTTTCGCCGTCGATGCCAACATCCTCATCTTTGAACGATTTAAAGAAGAAGTCTTGGTCGGCAAGACATTGCGAACGTCGATGGAAGCCGGCTTCCGCCGGGCTTTCAATACCATCCTCGACGCCAACGTATCGGTCATGATCGCTGCCATCGTCCTCATCGTCATGGGCAGCGGCACGGTCAAGGGCTTTGCCGTCAACTTGGCCTTGGGCCTGGTCGTCAGCATGTTCACGGCGATTGTCGTCAGCCGTTCGCTCCTGACCTGGTTCATCAATACGGGATTGATCACCAATCCCTGGTTCTACGGGTTAAACCGTAAACCGCCTGAACATATGCTGAAAAAGGGGGGACAGAAATGAGTTTTGATATTATCAAACATCGCACGTGGTGGTTCATCTTATCGTCTGTCCTGGTCCTTGCCAGCCTGATTTCTATCTTTATCAATGGATTTAACTTCGGTATCGATTATACCGGCGGTACCATCCTCGACATGCAGTTCAATAAGGCCGTCAGTGTTTCGGAAGTTCGTCAGGTCATCGATCAATCGAATATGGACCTGGGCAATACGGTCATCCAGCTGACCGGCGTTACCGACCAGGATTCGTCGACAGACGTCATGCTGCGCATGCGCAACCTGTCCAGTGACGAAACCAAGGCCGTGTCCGAAAAATTGAGCACCTCTTTGGGCGGTGCCGAAGTCAAACGGACCGAATCGGTCGGTGCCGTCATCGGCTCGGAAGTCACGAAAAATGCCGTTACCAGCCTGGCTGTGGCCTTCATTGCCTTAGCGGCCTATATTTCCTTCCGCTTCGAGTATAAGATCGCCATTTCGGCCCTTATTTCCATCGTACACGATTTGATCATGGTCTTAGGCGTTTTCTCTTTCTTCCATTTGGAAATCGACGCCACCTTCTTAGCGGCCATCTTGACCGTCGTTGGCTATTCCATGAACGAAGCCGTCGTCATCTTTGACCGCGTCCGTGAAAACACGCGGACTCACCGGCGGACCGACTCTTATGAAAAACTGGCGCATGACAGTATTTCTCAGAGTATCCACCGCAGTATCTACACCTTGTCGACGGTTCTCTTTGCCTGCGGCGCCCTCCATTTCTTCGGCGGCGAATCGACAAAGAACTTCTCCCTGGTCATGCTCATCGGCTTTATCAGCGGGGCTTACTCGTCCATCTGTGTCGATACGTCGATCTGGGTCGTATGGAAGAATCATACGTCGAACCGGCGCGGCCTGAAATCTTCTGACGATGAATCGGAAGAAGACGAAGAAGCTGCGGAAACGCAAAAAGGATAAAAATAAGGGATGTCCCATGGAGTTTTGCCTTCATGGAACAGCCCTTTTTCATTTGACAAAGGACTCCTTCCTTGAAGAAAGAAGCCCTTGAGGAGGAATTAGGATGTTTAAAATCGATGCACTGGGCAAAGCCTGCCCTTTACCGGTCATTGAAGCCCATAAGGCTTTGAAGGATCATGATGCCATTGAAATTACCGTCGATAATGAAATCGCAACGGAAAATCTCAAAAACTTATCAGAACAGATGAATTGTGCCTATACGATGACTAAGGAATCGGATACCCATTATACGGTCACTTTGGTCAAAGAAGGGGCCGCTCCTGTTGAAGACGCACCGGCTGTATCGGGTTCTGATTATATCGTCGTCCTCAATGCGCCTGTCATGGGTCTCGGCGACGATACGCTCGGCAAGAACCTCTTGAAGACTTTTATTTATACCCTGACTGAACAGGACGTACTGCCCAAGCAGATTATCTGCTACAACGGCGGCGTATCCCTGGTCACGGAAGATTCCGAGTCCCTCGAAGATTTGAAGCATCTTGAAGAAGAAGGCGTTGAAGTCTACGCCTGCGGGGCCTGCCTCAACTACTATGGCCTGACCGATAAGGTCGCCGTCGGCTCTATTACCAACATGTTCCGCATTGTTGAAATGATGCGTACGGCCAATCGCATCGTCAAACCGTAAGCGATGGAACAGACGATCATAAAAGCGGCCATTCTCGTGTCGTTCATCCTTTGCGGATATATTTTAAAGCAGCTGCGCCTCTTTGGGCGCAGCACTTTTCATACCATATCGACGATTGTCTTTAATATAACCCTGCCGTCGGTCATCATTGCCAACCTGAACGGCATCCACTTCGAGGTGCATTACCTTTTCATCAGCCTCCTGGCCATCGTCTTCAACCTGCTTATGGTCGGCCTTGGCTATGGTGTCGGGCGGACGAAAAGCGAAAAGGCCTTTTATATGCTCAATATGAACGGCTATAATATCGGCAATTTTGCCCTGCCCTTCGTATCGTATTTCTTCGACAGTGCGGCGGTCCTCATCGTCTGCATCTTTGACGCCGGCAACTCCCTCATGTGTCTCGGCGGCGGTTATGGCCTGGCCCGCTACGTCCGTGGGGCAAAAGGGGATAATATCTTTTATATCTTGGCCAAGACGATCTTTTCATCCCTGCCGGTCCTGTCCTACATCCTGATGCTTATCCTGGCTTTGGGGGGCCTCTCTCTGCCCCAAGTGGTCATTGACTGGGTCAAGGTGCCGGCTTCGGCCAATACCTTCTTGTCGATGCTGATGATCGGCGTTGCCCTGGGCTTGTCCTTAAAGAAGGAATACCTGCACCTCATCTATACGGATGTAGGTCTGCGCCTATTGATCTCTGTCGTCTTTGCTGCCTTTATTTATGTCGGCCTCGACTATTCCATGGACATCAAGCGGGTCCTCATGGTCCTGGTCTTTGCCCCGGTTGCCGGCATGGCCTGCTACTATACGGCGAAATTGAAGTTAAAGATCGAAGTGGCGGCCTGCATCAGTTCGTTATATATCCTCATTTCCATCGTCGTCATGTCGACGCTCATCGTCGTCTTGGAAACGATATGACCGATCGGCCAAGAGCTCTTCTTCTAAGGGCGCCGGTACCGTCGACGGACTGCGGGTGATGTAGTAGCTGTCGACCTTTGGCGGTTCGAAATCGAGGAGGGGAATGGCCCGCAGCCGCTTGGAGGCTAAGTCGTCTTCGATGAGGCTTTTCGGCAAAAAGGTATAGCCGATGCCTTCGGCGACGTACTGCGGGAGCTTAGTGCTGTTGTCGATTTCTAAGGGGAAGCGGTGATGGCGCGGAAAGAGGTCCTGTATGTAGAGGCCGACGCCTTGGAGGGCGAAGTTACAGAATAAGTAATCGATTTTTTGCAGATCATCCTTATAGATGCCCTTGGCGTACGAGGTATCGGATTCCTTACAGACCAGGACCAATGAGTCGGTCCGGTAGGGCTGGCAGACGAAGCCGCTTTTGAACATAGCACTGAAGGAAAAGATGGCGTCGAGGGTCCCTTCTTGGAGCTGGCGCATCATGTCGGCCGTATGGCTGATAGTGACATGGAGAGAGACGTCTTTCTGCTTCTTTAAGTAGCTGCGGATGCGGCGCTGAAGGTGGCTTTCGTAAATCGTATTGGTCGTACCGATGTTTACTTTTTGGGCGTACGTCGGCGAGGACTGGATATCCTGAAGGGCCGTCAGTTCGAGAGAGACGAAGCGTTGGGCATAATCGAGGAATTTTTGACCCGACGCCGTCAGGTCGACCTGTTTGTGGCTGCGGATGAAGAGGGGGACGCCCAGTTCCATCTCCAAGTCGCGGATGCGGTTGGTTACCGTCGACTGGGCGACGAAGAGCTGCTGCGCCGTTTTCGTAAAGTTCTTTATTTGTGCCAGGGCAATGAATGTCCGGAGTGTCGTCGTATCCATAGCCGGACCTCCTTTTCTTGCAATTTGATTATCGAATGGAATGAATTGAAATAATCTATTTCACAAATTATCTCTTTGTATTATATAATAATCATTGTAGAGAAACAATGAAATGCAAGTTTGTTTTGTAGTTTAGATTATGCATCTTGCTGTATTATAAGAAATTGGAGCTGAATCAGATGAACAAGAAAACTGTCCCCTTTAATGAAGAACAGATTCGTTCTATCATTGCCAAGTACCCGACACCTTTTCATATTTATGATGAAAAAGCCATTGTCGATAACGTTCGAAAATTGATAAAGGCTTTTGATTGGGCCCATGATTTCAAAGAGTATTTTGCCGTTAAGGCTGCACCGAATCCGTATCTCATGCGTCTCTTGCAGAAAGAAGGCGTCGGTGCTGACTGCAGCTCCATGGCAGAATTGGAACTATGTGACAAAGTTGGCATTACCGGCCATGATATCGTCTTTTCTTCCAATGACACGCCTTATGAAGAATTTAAAAGAGCCATGGAACTCGGTGCTCTGATCAACCTCGACGATATTTCCATGATCGACTTCATGGAACAGCGCGGTCCTTTGCCGGATTGGATTTGCGCCCGTTATAATCCGGGCCCCCTCCTTCAGGGCGGCAACGATATCATCGGTACGCCGGAAGAAGCCAAATACGGTATGACCCGTGAACAGATTTTCGACGCCTTCCGCATCCTGAAAGAAAAAGGCGTATCCCACTTCGGCTTGCACACCATGGTCGTATCCAATGAACTCCAGGTAACGGGCCTCATTCATACGGCCAAGATGATGTTTGAATTGGCTGCGGAAGTACAGGAACTCCTCGGCATCGATATCGAATTCCTCGATTTTGGCGGCGGCATCGGCCTTCCGTACCGTCCGGAAGAATCGTTCATCGATTACGATGAATTGAGTGCCGGCATCAAACAGTATTTTGAAGCCATCATGGTTCCGAGAGGCCTCGGCAAATGCCGCCTTTCCTTCGAATGCGGCCGTGCCATCACCGGTCCTTACGGCTACTTGGTCACGACGGCTATCCATCACAAACATATTTGGAAGGAATATATCGGCGTCGATGCCAGCATGGCCAACCTCATGCGTCCCGGCATGTACGGCTCCTACCACTACCTGTCGGTCATGGGCAAGGAAGACGCTCCCAAGGATCACGTCTATGACGTCGTCGGCTCGCTCTGCGAAAACTGCGATAAATTCGCCGTCGACCGCAGCCTGCCGGAAATCGAAGACGGCGACATCCTGGTCATCCATGACACGGGGGCTCACGGCCACTCCATGGGCTTTAATTACAACGGCAAGCTTCGCTCGGCCGAACTCCTCCTTCATGCCGATGGAACGGTGACTCAGATCCGCCGGGCGGAAACGTTAGATGACCTCTTTGCGACTATCGACTTTTCAAACTTATAAATGAAAGTAAATCATCCTCCTTACATACTGTAAGGAGGATTTTTTTTCAATTTATTTTAAATTTTAATATATTTTTAATCTTTATCGAGTATAATACAGATATAACATACCGTCATTCATCTGAATAGGGAGAAAGGAGGCA
This sequence comes from Megasphaera massiliensis, assembly GCF_000455225.1. Lineage (GTDB taxonomy): Bacteria > Bacillota > Negativicutes > Veillonellales > Megasphaeraceae > Megasphaera > Megasphaera massiliensis. The sequence goes on along the minus strand of NZ_HF954538.1, from coordinate 2,667 downwards.
TCTTGGCTGATGGGGGCTTATGATATATTGACCGGGACCCAGCTTTGCATGGCTGTGGCCATGATTGCCTATGGCTTTTACTTTAAAAAGAAACGAACGTGCCGCGTGTGGTATTTCTCCGGTCCGGCATGGCTGATTGCCATTTGGTCGGCTGTTGTATTATACTACTATTCAGAATATCCTTTTTTAACGATACTCTGCTTCCTCATGGGATTTTTCTTAGGCATGGGAATCGGATTGTGGGTTAAAAAAGGCCTGCCGGAACTGACCTACTGCAGGGAACGGCGGCGCCTCCAATGCCCGCCGATGAAGAAGGCCATGCCGGCCTATCTGATCATCTGCATCGTATTTGCCTCCTTCCAGTTCGTGGGCTACCATTTTTCTTTCATTACGCACTCCTGGTTCTTTAATGAAGTACTGGGCTTTGCACCGGGACTCTGTACGGGTTTGTTGTGGGGAAGGGGCATTGCCATGCTGCTCGATATCCCTGTACGGGGACAGCAGGTATATAAAGATATTTAGGAGGGAATTTTCATGGACAATACACAGCGGAGAGAACAAATCCTTCAGATGCTGCACGAATCGACGACTGCCGTTACCGGTACGGCCTTAGCCAAGGCCTGCAGCGTCAGCCGCCAAATCATCGTCGGCGACGTCGCCCTTTTGCGTGCCCAAGGGGTCGGCATCATTTCAACGCCCCGGGGCTATCAGCTGGTTACACCGTTAAAGAAGGGCTGTACGCGGGTCTTCGTCTGCTGCCACGGTACGGATTTGATGGAAGCGGAACTCGAAGCCATCGTTGACAACGGGGGCATCGTCCACAACGTCGTCGTCGAACACGAGGTCTACGGCAATTTGGAAGGGACCTTGAATCTTCATTCTCGCCGCGACGTCCAGCAGTACATCAAGCGGATGAAAGACTCTAAGGCCGAATTGCTGAGCACCATCAGCGGCGGCATTCATACGCATTTGGTCGAAGCCAAGACGGAAGAAGAACTCGATGCTATTCATAAGGCTTTGCATGACTTAAAGGTCTTATACGGCGATTGACTTTTTCCTTCTATATGCTACAATGATGTCATGTCAAATTATGTGTCATGACAGTTGTACAGATAGGAGGAAACATCTCATGTTGTTAGACCGGTTGGAAGCCCTGCCTGTAGGCAGGTTCCACTATAAACTGCTCTTGGTCACCGGTTTGGGCTGGCTTTTTGATTCCATGGATACAGGGCTCATCGCCTTTATCCTGCCCGTCCTTGCTAAAGAATGGGGATTGGCCCCGGGGCAGATGGGCCTCATCGGCAGCATCGGACTCATCGGTATGGCCCTTGGCGCCGTCGTATCCGGTACGGCTGCCGACCGCATGGGCCGCAAGAAAGTCTTTACGATTACGGTATTGATTTATAGCATTGCTTCGGCTTTCTGTGCCTTATCCTGGAGTTATGAATCGCTGCTCATCTTTCGCTTTCTCGTAGGCTTCGGCCTTGGCGGGGAATTGCCCGTGGCGGCGACGTTGGTCTCTGAATATGCTCCGTCGCGGGTGCGCGGCCGGTTCATCGTCCTCTTGGAAAGCTTTTGGGGCCTCGGCTGGATTGCCGCTGCCTGCATCGCCTATTTCTTCATTCCCGTCTATGGCTGGCGCATGGCTTTCTTGATCGGTGCCCTGCCGGCGCTGTATGTCTGCCTCATTCGCCTTCATATGCCGGAATCGGTCCGTTATCTCCTGGCTCACGGCCGCGTAGCGGAAGCGCGGAATATCGTCGTTTCCATCGAAAAAACGCTGCATGTGCCCGTCGCACCTTTTTCCGATGCCGATGAACGGATGCCGACTGTAACCAAGGCTTCGTTCCATGAATTGTGGAAAAAGCCCTTTATCTCACGGACGGTCATGCTGTGGCTGGTTTGGTTCGGCATTAACTTCAGCTACTACGGTATTTTCATGTGGTTGCCGTCCCTCGTTTTCCAGCAGGGATTCACGGTCGTCAAGACCTTTGAATACGTCCTGGTCATGACCTTGGCCCAGCTTCCGGGCTATTACTGTGCCGCCTGGCTGGTCGACAAAATCGGGCGCAAGTATACCTTGTCGTCGTTCCTCTTATTCAGCGGCGTTGCCAGCTATTTCTTCGGCCACGCTTCGACGGCTTCGATGCTCATGATCTGGGGCGCTGTCATGTCCTTCTTTAACCTCGGTGCCTGGGGCGTGCTCTATACCTATACGCCGGAACAGTATCCGACGGCCATTCGGGCTCTCGGAAGCGGCTGGGCTGCCGGGTTTGGACGCTTTGGCGGCATGGCGGCCCCGGTCATGGTCGGTGTGCTCTTGGGGCAGCACTTTGATTTCGGTGGTGTCTTCTATATGTTTGCCTTCGTCTTCATTGCCATTGCCGTCGTCGTCATGGGCCTGGGCATGGAAAGCAAGCAAAAGAATTTAGAAAGCATGACTGAACAATTTGCCGATGCCAAGTGATGTAAATTTTGTAAAAAAGCTGTCAAAACCGTCTTGACAGCTTTTTTTTTCAATGATAAAATTATCTATGTCGCACGGCTTGAACCGATTCGATTTGAGATCGGCAGACGAAGATCAAACGATAGATACGCTTTGAAAGACTTCATAAAAATGCTTGACAAGCTGACCTGAGTTTGATAGAATAAACAAGTCGCCGCTGA
>NZ_HF954537.1:1360149-1380532 GCF_000455225.1 Megasphaera massiliensis | reverse complement strand
AATAGAGAGAGAAGCACTTCGATAATGAAGTGCTTCTTTTTTTAAGCAGAGAACAAGGTTTAAAGGACCGAAGGGACGCATAAACCTTTGTGAGTCGCTTACTCCGAAGCTTGACTTCGGAGTGGGTGGGGGAGTCTCGTAGCAGATAAATCCCAGAATGGATGCCGCAGGCGACAAGGCTGATGAAATCTTGCCTATGAGGCAGTTCTTAAGACGGATGCCAAGGGCGACAGGACTGCCGCTTTCAGTTCAATTAGGATTTTCCCTGACAGGAAGACAGAAAGCTACTAGTCAGAAGCCCTCAGACATATCGAGCATTATCAGACGGATGCCGGAAGCGACGAGACTGTCGTAACCAGATCTATCGGGTTTTCCCTGACAGGAAGCCGGAGGCCACTAGTCCCAAGTATTCAACATTATCAAGTATTATCAGACGGATGTCGAAAACGTCCCGAAAGAAGCCCTTCAACCTATGCCTCTTCTCTTTATACCGCCAATCTTTCGTCGAATTAACTTATTATGGCTAAGAATTTTTTGAACCGTTCAAAAATAAATACTCCTTAACTATCCCCTTCAAGCGCTAAAATTTCTGGTTTACGGTGTGATTTCAGCCTTACAGGTTCTTCTTTGAATGCCTTCACTTTACTGCCCATAAAAGCTATAATAGACATAGCAAATCACAAAGGTGGTAATAACATGACTCAATCTGAAATATCTGCGGCCGTCGCCAAAGCGGCCCAATTGGCGAAAACGTCGAACCCGTTGACTCCGTCGATTACCAACACGGTGACGATCAACTTCGTTGCCAATGCGCAGCTCGCTGTCGGCGGCTCGGCCGCCATGGTCTACTTACCGGACGAAGGCGTTGCCATGGCGAAGATTGGGGCGGCGATGTACATCAACGTAGGCACGTTATTCCCCATATATGAAGATACACTGCCGCTGACGGCAGCAGCCCTTCATGATGACGGAAAGCCCTGGGTTCTTGATCCCGTGGCTATCGGAATGGGGAAGATGCGTACGGACTTATTGCTGAAATTTAAGCCGTATAAGCCGACCATCATTCGCGGCAATGCTTCAGAAATCATCGCTTTAGCCGGTTTATGGGGCTTAGAAGGCGGTTCGCATACGTCGGACGTACGCGGCGTCGATTCGACAGATGCCGTTTACGAGGCAAAATCAGCTGCTGTGGCCTTGGCAAAATGGACGGGCGGTGCCGTTGCCGTTTCCGGTGAAGCTGATTTAATCACCGATGGCCGTCAGGTCGTCCTTTCAAAAGGCGGTTCGGATATGATGCCTTCTATTACGGGCACGGGTTGCTCTCTTGGCGGCGTCATGGCCGTCTATGCGGCAGTGGCCAGTCCTTTTATAGCAGCCATTACCGGTGCTGCCATTTACAATCTGGCCGGTAAACGGGCGGCTGCCTACGTAAAGGGTACCGGCTCTTTCCAAGCTGCCTTTATCGATGAGCTCTATGTTGCGACACCTGAAGATATTGCACAAAATCCTTTTACGATTGAGGAGGTATAAAATATGAATACATTAGTTGCCCTTTGCATTGCACCGTGTGGTACCGGTGATGAATTTGCACCGTATGTTGCTGAAATCGTTAAAATCATTCGTGCGTCAGGTCTTTCAAATCGGACGAACTCGATGTTTACCGAAATTGAAGGCGAATGGGATGACGTCATGGCTGTTGTCAAAAAGGCGACGCAGTATTTGACGGATCAGGGAATTCGGACAGAGGTCATCTTGAAAGCCGATATCCGCCCGGGTTATACGAACATGATGGATGCTAAAGTAGAATCGGTAGAACGTATTTTAGAAAAATAGCTTTTCATAAAACATAGCCTTGACAATCACTCCTGGTTGTAGTAAACTAATATAGTCAGTTGACGCATGGAGTGATACTCAAGAGGCTGAAGAGGACGGTTTGCTAAATCGTTAGAGGTCGCAAGGCCTGCGAGAGTTCGAATCTCTCTCACTCCGCCAGATTACTGGATAAAGAGCACTTAGGATTTTTCCTGAGTGCTCTTTTTTTGTCCATTATGGAGCGGTCCCAGAGGCTACGCAAGGCGACTGTTTTCTGGTACAATAAAGATGACAAATTATTACGAGGTGTATTGGAATGGATATAACCTATTACGATATTGGGCTTAATTTATTTACGAGGTCTTTTCCGGATCCGGAGAAAATCATTGCCGATGCTGAAGCCGACGGTATCTGCTGTATCCTGACCGGCTCCGAAGATCGGGAAAACAGACTGGTCGATGACTTTGTCCGAACTCATCAGGTATTTGGTACGGCCGGCATTCATCCTCATGTGGCCGATGCCGCGACGGAGGCCGATGTCGAGGAAATCCGGCGCATCGTCACGACCAATCCGAAAATCGTCGCTGTCGGTGAAACCGGTCTCGACTATGACCGCATGTTCTCTAAAAAAGAAAACCAGCTCTACTTTTTTAAGAAACTGATTGCCCTGGCAGAAGAACTGGATAAACCGATGTTTCTTCATGAACGCGATGCCGGAGACGATTTTTTAGCCTGTTTTAAAGGCCATGAAGGGGTCTGTCCGAAGTCCGTTGTCCACTGCTATACCGGTGATAAAGAAACACTGGCCCGTATGCTCGATATGGGCTTTTATATCGGCATTACCGGCTGGATCTGTGATGAACGGCGAGCCGATGCACTGCGCGAGGCCGTGTCCATTTTGCCCCTGGATAGGGTACTTCTCGAGACGGATGCGCCTTATCTGACGCCTCGCGGGTTTCACTTGCCACGGACGAATGTTCCCAATAATATTACCTATGTTGCCAGCACCTTGGCTAAGTATATGGATGTTTCTGTCGAAGCCTTGACGGTTCAGGCAAAGGCCAATACGGAGCGACTGTTTCGCTTATAAGGGTTTTGTTAATTTCTCCCCGATTAAGGAGGTCTTTTTATGAATATTGTGCAGTATACGAAGGCGGCGTCCCTCGAAGAAGCGTGGGAATTGAATCAAGGCCGCGGGGCCGTTGTCCTCGGCGGATGCTGCTGGCTCCGCCTGTCGCCCCAACGGCGCATTGCTCAGGCCATCGACTTGTCAGGTCTTGGCCTCGATGCGATAGAAGAACAGGATGACTCTTTTAAAATCGGAGCCATGGTCACTCTCGGAGCCTTTGGCAGTCATGAAGGACTGTTGACCTATACCCATGGAGCTGTAAAAGAAGCGACACGCCATATCGTAGGGACTCAGTTCCGCAACTTGGCGACCATTGGCGGCAGTATCAGCGGCCGCTTCGGCTTTTCCGATATTTGGACCCTGCTCTTGGCGCTTGATGCCGACGTTGAATTGTATAAGGGCGGACGCGTTCCGCTGTCTGATTTTGGAAAGACCGGGCCCGGGAAGGATATCGTAAGCCATATCATCGTGCCTAAAAAGAGCGGCCAGACGGCCTATGCGTCTCTTCGCCTCAATGCGACGGATTTTCCCATCATCGCTGCCGCTGTTCACGTCGACGGAAAAGAGGTGCGCTGTTCCATCGGTGCCCGTCCGGGACGAGCCGAGGTCATGACACTCCCTGTGGATACGGTTAAGGCCCTTGGCTGTGAAAAGGCCGGTCGGGAATTTGCCGAAAAAGTGACGTATGAAACTAACCAACGCGGTTCTTCCGAATATCGCCATGATATGGCTGTCATCTTATGCCGGCGCCTGTTGGCTCAAACGATGGGAGATGATGTCTGATGATGATTACCTATTGGCTTAATGGAAAAAAATCCTCGGCCGATATCGAGCCGGGGATGATGCTTTATGATTTTCTCCGCAGCCGGGGATGTTATAGTGTAAAATGCGGCTGTGAAACGACAAACTGCGGCCTCTGTACCGTTTGGGTCAATGATGTGCCGGTCTTGTCCTGCGCCGTACTAGCTGTCCGCATCGATGGCTGTCAAGTTACGACCCTTGAAGGCCTCCAAGAGGAAGCCAAGGAATTTGCCTACTATATGGGACTTCAAGGTGCCGACCAGTGCGGCTTCTGCAACCCGGGCTTCGTCATGAACGTCCTGGCCATGGCTCGCCGCTTCGATTCGCCGACGGAAGACGAAATCAAGGAATTTTTATCGGGTAACCTCTGCCGCTGTACGGGATATATGAGTCATATGAGGGCTATTAAAGAGTATTTTAAGGCCAAGGGGAAGGAGGTCCGGTCATGATGGAATTTAAATCGATCAATAAGGTCGTAGCCAAGAAGGATTCCCAAGCCTTGGTTACGGGGCAGCCTGTCTATACGGAAGACATCATGCCCAAAGACTGCCTCATCGTAAAGGTGCTGCGGAGCCCCCATGCCAGAGCCATCGTTAAAAAGGTCAATAAGAGTGCCGCTGAGAAAATTCCGGGCATCGTTTGTATCGTAACGGCCGATGACGTACCTAAGTCGCGATTTACCATTGCCGGCCAGACCTATCCGGAACCGAGTCCTTACGACCGGCTTATTTTGGATAAACAGATCCGTTTTGTCGGCGATGCCGTAGCCCTCGTGGCAGGGACGAATCAAGCGGCAGTCGATAAGGCGCTGCGGGCCATCCGCGTCGAATATGAAGTCCAGGAACCGCTCCTCGACTTTACGAAGGCCTTGGACAACGATATCGTCGTCCACCCCGAAGACGATTGGAAGCCGTTAGTCGACGTCGGCGGCGACAACCAGCGCAACCTCGTCGCTAAAGCCTGCGACCGTCACGGCGATATCGATGCCGTCCTGGCTTCGTCAGACGTCGTCATCGACCGGACGTATCACACTCGTCAGAATCAGCAGGCAGCCATGGAAACCTTCCGAGCCTATGCTTATAAAGACGCATTCGGACGGCTGACCATCGTCAGCTCGACGCAGGTACCTTTCCATGTGCGCCGCGTCGTTTCCCATGCCCTTGAAATCCCCAAATCCAAGGTTCGGGTCATCAAACCGCGTATCGGCGGAGGCTTCGGTTCGAAACAGACCGTCGTCATGGAAGTCTATCCGGCTTTCATTGCCTGGCTGACAGGCAAACCGGCCTATATGGTCTACAGTCGGGAAGAATCGCTGACCGTATCGACGCCGCGTCATGAATCGCAGATCCGCGTCGTTCTCGGAGCGTCGAAAGACGGCCATATCCGGGGCATTCTCCTCGATTCTTTATGGAACGCCGGCGCGTATGGTGAACATACGCCGACGACGGTTACTTTATCGGGACACAAGTCGATTCCTTTGTATAATGCCGCTGAAGCCTTTCAATTCAGCTATACCTGTGTCTATACCAATACCATCGCTGCCGGGGCTTACCGCGGCTATGGGGCGACACAAGGCCTCTTTGCGCTGGAGACAGCCGTCAACGAATTGGCCGAAGCTCTTCATATGAGTCCGGTGGAACTGCGGTTTAAGAATATGGTCCGCCAAAATCAGGTCCTGCCGGCCTATTTTAATGAAACGGCCCTCAGCTGTACCCTCGATAAATGTCTGGAACGCGTCGTTTCCATGTCCGGTTGGGACGATGCGTCGCCGCGAAAAGTCCTGCCCAACGGTCATATCCAATCCGTCGGTTTGGCTATCGCTATGCAGGGTTCCAGTGTCTCCAACGTCGACGTGGCCTCGGTTACGATCAAAGTCAATGATGACGGCTTCTATACGCTCCACGTTGGGGCTACCGATATGGGAACCGGTTGTGATACCATCCTCGCCCAGATTGCTGCCGAATGCCTCATGTGTTCTGTCGACGACATCGTCACTGACGGCGTCGATACCGATACGTCTCCCTATGACAGCGGCTCTTATGCCTCGTCTACGACGTATCTGACGGGTAATGCCGTCGTCAAGACCTGTGAAAGCTTGATTCATCGGATGAAAGAATTAGCGGCCATTAAATTGGGGCTGTCCGATACGGATTTGGATGACCTGGAATTTGACGGCAAGGCCATTACCTGCCTTCAGACCGGTAAGTCGATTACCGTCCGCGATCTCGGCAACGGGGCCATGTTCATGAACGGCATTGCCCTCGAGGCGACGGAATCGTGCTATTCGCCGACCAGTCCGCCGCCGTATATGGCCGGTGCTGCGACGATCGATGTCGATCCCGAAACGGGGAACATCACTCTCTTGAAATACGATGCCGTCATTGACTGCGGTACGGTCATCAACCCCAGCCTGGCCCGCGTCCAGGCCGAAGGAGGCATCGTCCAGGCTATCGGCATGGCTCTCACGGAAAACGTTCAGTATACGCCGACGGGACGGCTGCAGAATAATTCTTTCATGCAGTATCGCCTGCCGACGCGTCTCGACGTCGGTCCCGTCAACGTCGAATTTGAACCGAGCTATGAACCGAACGGTCCTTTCGGCGCTAAGTCCATCGGCGAACTGGTCATCGACTCGCCGTCCCCGGCCATTGCTCACGCCGTTTATAATGCAACCGGCGTATGGGTCCGCGACCTTCCCATTACGGCTGAAAAACTCTATCAGGCTATGAAACATAAGACGGTCTGAGTTATATATTCTGAAAGACAACGAAACGCCTTTCCATGACGGTGTATCATGGAAAGGCGTTATTTGTGATGGCGTTATTTATTTTTCAAGGGAACTGTTGATGCGGACGCCGCTCATGAAGGGAAGGACCGGTTTGGTGTCTTCCTGGACTGTTTCCCGGATGCCTTCAAAAGTCGTGGTCAGCATTAACTTCAGACGGTTCGTCTGGTTGACCGAGCTGGCACTGGGGTCGTAGTCGATGGCGACGATGTTCGTTTCAGGGAAGGCCGCTTTCAAGGTCTTGATCATGCCCTTGCCCGTAACGTGATTGGGCAGGCAGGCCCAGGGCTGGAGGCAGACGATGTTCTTGGCCCCGCGATGGATGAGGTCGATCATATCCCCCGTGAGGAACCATCCTTCACCGGCTTCATGGCCGAGGGACAAGAATTTCTTGGCTTCGTCGGCAATGTCGTAAATCGATGTAATGGGATCGAAGTGGCGGCTCTTGGCAACGGCCTGTTCGTATGGTTTGCGGTACCATTCGAGGAGGCGGACGCCGGTCTTGCTGAATAAGGCGTCTTTCCAGCTTCCGGAAAGGTACTTATGGCGGAACTGGTCGTCGAGCAGACCGTAGAGGAAGAAGTCGGCCAGGCCGGAGACGATGATTTCACCGCCTTCTTCTTCAATCATGCGGACGATGTGGTTGTTGGCAATGGGGTGGAACTTGACGTAGATTTCGCCGACCAAGCCAATGCGCGGTTTCTTTTCGTCACTCATTTCGATATTGTCGAATTCATTGATGAGGTCGCGAAGGTTGCGCTTGAAGGATTTAAAGTCGGCTTTCTTGAGCTGCTGTGTGCATTTTTCCTGCCACTTATGGAACAAGGCTTCGGCCGTACCCTTGACCTTTTCATAAGGCCGCGTGCGGTACAAGACTTGCTGCAGGGCGTCGCCGTAAATCATACCCATGATGAGGCGGTGCCAGAAGCCGAGCCCCGGCTGGAAACCGGGCTGCTTGTTCATGCCCTTCATATTGAGGGATAAAATGGCAACCTGGGACATATTGGCATCGTTCAAAGCTTTTCGAATCATGCCGATGTAATTGGTGGCCCTGCAGCAGCCGCCGGTCTGGGAAATCATGACCGTCGTATGGTTTAAATCGTATTTTCCCGACTTTAAGGCCGTGAGGATTTGGCCCAAACTCATGATAGCCGGATAGCAAGCGTCATTGTGGATATAGGCCAGACCGGTATCGATGGCTTCCTGGTTCTGGTGGGGCAGGAGTTCGACGTGATAGCCTTCGTGTTCGAAGGCTGACATGAGCATGGGAAAATGGATCGGTGTCATAGACGGGGCCAGGATGACGTTCTTTTTGGCGTCTTCTTTGGTGAAGATCGTCTTTTCATAGGAATACGGTTCGAGGGTGTAATCTTCTTTCGGCCGATGATTCATGACGAACAGCAAGGAGCGCAGGCGGATGCGGATGGCACCGAGGTTCGAGCCTTCGTCGATTTTCAGCAGGGTGTGGATCTTGTGGCCGTGGGTCAGGATATCCTGTACCTGGTCGGCGACGATGGCGTCGAGGCCGCAGCCGAAGGAATTGAGCTCTACCAGTTCGAGGTTCGGATGCTGGGTAACGTACTGGGCTGCCCGATAGAGGCGGGAGTGGTACGACCACTGGTCGACGACGCGGAGATTGCCGTCAAAGGTCGACAAGGAGGCGACGCCGTCTTCTGTAAGGACGGCCAGGCCCAGGCTGTTGATCAGTTCCGGTATGCCGTGGTTGATTTCCGGGTCGACGTGGTACGGGCGACCGCAAAGAACGATGGCCCGCTGGTCGTTCTTTTTGAGGTCATCTAAAATCTTTTGGGTCAGGCTGTAAATCTTCTGTTTATAAGCTTCTTCTTCTTCCCAGGCAGCCATAGCGGCTTGCTTGATTTCGCGGTCCGGGAGATTCCAAGCCTTCAATTCTTCAATGAGGCGTTTGGCAATGCGCTTCTTGTCGTGTAAGGGCAGGAAGGGGCAGAGGTAAGGCGTATTCGTTTCGGCCAGCCGTTCGCCCATGTTGTTGCGGATGACTTCCGGGTAGCTCATGACCATGGGGCAGTTGAAGGTGTTGTCCTTGCTTCCTTCTTGAGGACCGTTTTGGATGCAGGGATAGAAGATTCGGTCGACCCCTTTTTGAAGGAGGTTTTCGATGTGCCCGTGGACGAGCTTGGCCGGGTAGCAGGCCGAATCGGATGGAATCGTATCCATGGCTTTTTCAAAGAGCCCTTTGGAAGAAGGATCGGACAAGACGACGGAATAGCCGAGTTTTGTGAAGAAAGTAAACCAGAAGGGATAGTCTTCATACATGTTGAGGACTCGGGGGATGCCGATCGTGCCGCGGGGAGCGTCGGTAAGGGGTTTATAGCCGAAGAGGAGGTTGTATTTTATCTTATACATGTTCGGCAGGGGCTTCTTGCGGGCCGCTGTCGAGCCGGCAGCACCTCGTTCACAGCGGTTGCCCGTAATAAAGGAACGGCCGTCGTTGAAGGTGTTGACCGTGAGCAGGCAGTTGTTGGTGCAGAGGCCGCAGTGGCGGATCGATGTCGTGATGTTTAATTCCTGCAGGGCTTTTTCGTCAACGATGGTCGATACGACGTGGTCCTGATGATAGGCTGTGCGGCAGATGATTCCCATGCCGAAGGCACCCATGAGTCCTGAAATCGACGGACGGATGACTTGGCGGCCCAGGAGCTTTTCAAAAGCCCGGAGGACAGCGTCGTTATAAAAAGTACCGCCTTGGACGACGATGTGCTTGCCAAGTTTTGCAGGGTCTTTGACTTTGATAACTTTATAAAGGGCATTTTTTATGACCGAGTAAGACAGGCCGGCAGAAATATCGGCTAAGGTAGCGCCTTCTTTTTGCGCTTGTTTGACTTTGGAATTCATGAATACCGTGCAGCGGGAACCGAGGTCGATGGGACTCTTGGCCAGGAGGGCTGCCTGAGAAAATTCCTGAATGGACATCTTCAGCGATTTGGCAAAGGTGTCGAGGAAGGAGCCGCAGCCCGACGAGCAGGCTTCGTTGAGCAGAATGTCTTCGATGTGGCCGTCTTTGATGCGGCTGCACTTCATATCCTGTCCGCCGATGTCGAGGAGAAAATCGACGTCCGGGCAGAAATGGGATGCGGCCTGATAGTGGGCAATCGTTTCGACTTCGCCAAGATCGAGGTGCAGCGCTTCTTTGAGCAGGGCTTCGCCGTAGCCGGTAATGCCGGCCTTGGCGATGAAGGCGCCCTTCGGAAGGCGGGAGTAGACGTCGGCGACAATCTTTTTAGCAGCTGCCAAAGGACTTCCTTCATTATTCTGATAGTGAGAATAGAGGATTTTCATGTCTTCGCTCAAGACGACGGCTTTGATGGTGGTCGAACCGGCGTCGATGCCGAGATAGCAGGGGCCGCTGTAGCTGTCCATATCGCCGTGAGGAACGGTATGCTGACGATGGCGTTCTTGGAATTCGTCGAGTTCAGCTTGGCTGTCAAAGAGGGGGGCGACCCGGTCTGACTTGGCCAGTGTCGATTCATCGACGTTCTTAAGCTGCCCCATGAGATTCATGAAGGAGACCGGCTTGGTATCCATACTCCCCAGGGCGGCACCGATGGCGACGTAGACTTGGGCGTTTTCCGGGGCAATGACCTTATCCGGTGTCAAGTGCAATGTCTTGGCGAATTGTTCGCGAAGCTGCGACAAGTAGGTCAAGGGACCACCGAGGAAGCAGACCGTGCCCTTGATGGGACGGCCGCAGGCAAGGCCGGTGATGGTCTGGAAAACGATGGACTGAAAGACCGAAGCCGCGACATTTTCTTTGCTGGCGCCTTCATTTAAGAGGGCTTGGATATCGGTCTTGGCAAAGACGCCGCAGCGGGCTGCAATGGGATAGATTGTATCGGACTTCTTGGCCAGTTCATTCAAGCCGCTGGCTTCAGTGTCGAGGAGGGTTGCCATCTGATCGATGAAAGCCCCCGTCCCGCCGGCGCAGTTGCCGTTCATACGGTGCTCATTGCCGCCGGTAAGGTAGGTGATTTTGGCATCTTCACCACCCAGTTCGATGATGACATCGGACTGAGGATAGTATGTTCGAACGGCTTTGGTGCCGGCAATGACTTCCTGCAGAAAAGGGATGTGCAGGTAGTCGGCCAGGGCAATGCCGCCGGACCCGGTGATAGCCATGGTGATCTGACGGTCGCCAAAGATTTCATAGGCGTTTTGGAGTAAATCCCAAACTTTTTGGCGTATATCCGTATAGTGGCGGACATAGCATGCGTGCAGGCATTGTTTGGCATGGTTGAGAACAGCGATTTTTACTGTCGTCGAACCGATGTCAATGCCGATGTGTAAGAGATTCTTCATGTTTTGTCACCCTATCGGTTTATAAACCGACTCTTTCTTTAAAAATTTTATTTATTATAAAGACTATATATAAAAAGTCTACTTTATATTGTACCATAATCCCTTTATTCTGTAAGGGGGTGATACAAAGGATTTTACTTATTAATAAGAAATCGATATCATTTTGGAAACCATGAAATGCGCTGCGACAAATGAGCCTAAATATGCTAAAATGAAGTCACTATCAGAATATGATAAACTCAGGATATTATCAAGGAGTACAATATGAAAAAATTTATAACGGAACATCAGTCCCCTTACCTGGATCTGACGACGGAAGCCTCAGAAATCCTTTATCGCGGTCATTCCGACTTTCAGGACATCGTCGTCGCCGATTCGAAGGAATTTGGCCGCATGCTGGTCTTAGACGGCGTATTCCAGACGTCTGTTAAAGATGAATTCATGTATCATGAAAGTATCGTGCACATTCCCTTGTTTCTTCACCCCAATCCGAAACGGGTCCTCATCATTGGCGGTGGTGACGGCGGATCAGCCAGGGAAGCCGTCCGCCACCCTGAAGTCGAATCGGTGGCTATGGTCGATATAGACGGCAAGGTCATCGAATTGTCTAAACAGTATTTTCCTGAAATTTCCAAGGCCATGCTGGAAGAAAACCCAAAACTGACCGTAACTGTCGGCGACGGCATTGCCTTCATGCGGCAAGCCGAAAATTACTATGACGTCATCATCGTCGACTGCTCTGATCCTGTCGGCCCCGGAGAAGGCCTTTTCACCTACGATTTTTATAAGGATACCTTTAAAGCTTTGAAGGACGACGGGATTTTTGTTCAGCAGACGGAATCGCCTTTCATGCACGGCAAATTGGTGAAAGATGTATTCGACTGCGTATCTGATATTTTCCCTGTCGCCCGTTTATATACGGCCTTCATTCCCCTCTATCCGTCGGGGGTGCACTGCTTTACGCTGGGGTCTAAAAAATACGATCCCCTGCAGTGGACGCCGAATCGAAAGCGTACCTTCCCGACGCGTTATTACAATGAAGGGATTCAGCAGAGCGCCTTTGTCCTGCCGAATTTCGTAAAGGACCTTCTGTATGGAAAGGCTGACCGTTAATCGGCTTGGTTTATAGCTATGCATTTCAGGTCTGTATTCTTTTGTGATTAAATGTAAAAAATACTTGACTTTGTCTTTGACTCATGGTAAGATTATCTACGTTGACGACGCTGATTCAGCGCCGTTACGGCAGATAATCTTATATGGCGGGTATGGTGAAGTGGTTAACACGGCGGATTGTGGCTCCGTTATGCTAGGGTTCGAATCCCTATACTCGCCCCATAGGGGTATAGCCAAGTGGTAAGGCACCGGACTTTGACTCCGCTATGCGCTGGTTCGAATCCAGCTACCCCTGCCAGCCATGATTCATTAGCTCAGCTGGTAGAGCACCTGACTTTTAATCAGGGTGTCCCGAGTTCGAATCTCGGATGGATCACCAAAAAAGGCGTCGCACAGTGTGCGGCGCCTTTTGTTTGTTGTCAGAGTTTTTGAAGGCACTCAAGAGATGCAAAAAGCAGGACTGAGAAACAGTCCTGCTTTTTTTGTATTCTTAATTATAAGAAGAATACGAAGGTGTTGATGATGAATACCGGGATGAGGATGGCAATGGACCAGCCCATGTACCCGAAGAAGCTCGGCATTTTGATCTTATTTTCTTCGGCAATGGATTTAACCATGAAGTTCGGTGCATTGCCGATATAAGTATTGGCACCCATGAAAACGGCACCGGCTGAGATGGCTTCCAACATGATTTGAGAAACCGTACCGACGGAGGTCGTGATGCCTTCCGTGGCGCCAAGCGCCCCGGCAGTTTGCAGGAATACCAAATACGTCGGCGTATTGTCCAGGAAGGACGACAAGGCGCCGGTAGCCCAGAACATCTGCCAGGGATTGTTCATTCCCAGTTCAGCCCCGTGGGCTTTGAGCAGAATCAAGGCAGGAATCATAGTGACAAAGATGCCGATAAAGAGTTTTGCGACTTCGATAATAGGAGCATACGTAAATTCGTTGAGGTCTCGCGTCGATTTTTTTGTCGTCTTAATCGAGAGGAATGCAGCGACTAAGATGATGATGATTTCAGCTAAGGTTGCATAGGGGAAGACGATTTCGTCGTAAATATGGATGCCGGCACCGTTGGCAAAGAACGGATGCATTTCCGGCAGGAGGCCGTTGGCTAATACGCCGATGATGATCATAGCGATAAAAATCAGGTTATGAGCCCCTTCAAGACGAATCGGTTCTTTGCTGCCGGCAGCAATGGCGTCATGAGGCGAGCGGCCTTCTTTTATTTCCTTATTATAAAAATGCTTATCCATCAGGGCAAAGATGGCAAACATGATGACCAGGTTCAAGAGAAGAATCGGCAGGAGATGGAAGGTCCACGTAAAGGGAACGCCGCGCTGGAAGCCCATGAAGAGCGGGGGATCGCCGAGGGGGGTCAGGCAGCCGCCCATATTGGCTACCAGGAAGATAAAGAAGACCATGAGGTGGACTTTATTCTTGCGCCAAGCGTTAGCACGGATCATAGGACGGATGAGCAGCATGGCAGCACCGGTCGTGCCGATCCAGCTGGCGAGAGCCGTGCCGATGAATAAGAGAAGACAGTTGACCTTCGTCGTTCCGGCTAAAGTCCCACGGACGGCGATGCCGCCGGCAACGACGAACAGACCCAGGAGAAGAACGATGAAGGGTATGTAGTCGAGGAGGACCGATTCCAGAAGGCGGAACCATGACTCACCGATGCCATAAGCAACTGCAAAGGGAATAAGGAATAATAAAGACCAGGCAAAAGCTACGCCAAGCATGTGTTTTTCCCACCATTCCGGTCGAACGAGGGGAACGATGGCGATGGATAGGAGCATCCCGGCAAAAGGAATGATGCTCCATACGGGTAAGGTCGCGCTTACGAGTTCGTGTGTCATAAAAACCACCTTTCTTAATCGTTACAAAAAAGTAAATTTATGTATGCTATAATTAACATTATATCATAAGAAAATGAAAGTTTATACTCTATTTTTACATTTTACACTGTCATTTAGGCTGAATTCGAGCTGAGCTTTTAAAAATAAAGCGTTTTTTTCTAAATAATTTTTTTGCCAGGCAGGAATCGGCCGAGGGAGTGACGAATATATACTTAACGATAAGGCATTATAAGGAGGGATTCATATGAAGCAATATAATAACATCATCGTTCCGACCGACGGTTCGGTCAACTCGAAACGAGCTTTGGAACATGCCGTCGTCATTGCATCATCTTTGGGCGCTATGATTACGCTGGTCTATGTTGCCAACATCGTCTCGGTCATCTCGAATTTTGACCAGATTCCCAATGCCAGTGGCTACGTAACCGAACAGGTTGCCCTGGACATGGAAGAAGAAGGGAAGGGGATCCTTGATGAGTTTGCCAAGGCGATTCCTCAAAACATCGAAGTCAAGAGCGTCTTTGAAGTCGGCTCGCCGGGGCCTGCTGTCTTGTCGGTAGCGAAGAAGTACAATGCCGATTTGATTGTCATGGGCAGCCGCGGCCTGGGACCGCTGAAGGGCTTATTCATGGGTTCGGTCAGCAGTTATGTCGTCACGCATTCGGTCTGCCCCGTATTGATCGTAAAATAACGGTGACGCAATGCCTTCATGGCCTTGTTCTGCCGCAGGCTGGTTAAAGGGTCTCGCAGGGATTATCCCTGGAGACCCTTTTTTCGTGCCGTCATGGCTTTTTGCGGATTGGTTTGGTTATAACGGATGAGGGGAAGGTATTCTTTTGGGAATATGTAAAAATTTGACGGATGCCATAGGGAAAAGAGTCATTTTATGATATACTGAATAGACAGGTGTGCTTTTTTAGGAATGCCTGAAATATCACATTACGAAGGGTCCCGGAGTGCCTCGTTCCGGGATGGCGCCTGGGAGGCAAGTATGAGACGGAATACCAATGAATGGCTGGACCACAAGGTCACGGACTGGGTTTCTAAAGGATGGATTACAGAAGAAGCCTGTGAAAAAATACGGAAATCTTACGGCAGGGATGAACAAAGAAATTCTCTTTTGACGACCCTGCCTTTATATGCGTTTTTATCGGCACTGGGATTTGCAGCCGTTGTCATGGCCGTCATTTGGGGCCTTTCCCAATTATGGTACTACGTGTCGGTCCCGGCCCGCATGACCTTGGCCGGTGTGCTGCTGCTCGTGACTCAGGCCGGTGTAGGCCTGGCCATGTTTCAGAAACGGCAGGGCTCGGCGGCAGCTGAAGGGATTGCTCTCATCCATTGTTTGGGCATTTTTGTTGTATTAGCCATGGCTGAACAGACTTTTTATATCGGTTGGGATGCGGCGTCATATGTCATTACTTGTGCCGTGCTTTGTCTGCCTGTCGTCTATTTTTTATGCTCTGTTGCGGCTCTCGTCGTTTACGACTTGTCCCTCCTCTATTGGACGGCTTCCGGCGGCCCGGTGAATACCTTTGGCGGAATGGGCCTCTTGTGGATTCTTCTGCTTTTGGCAGTGCCTTTCTATAACACCTTGATCGGCCTTCGGGATGAACGGCGGCTGTCTGTTTTCTCATGGGTCATGACGATTACCGTCTTCATTGCTTTTGGACTGGCAGCACAGACGACGGAATACATTCCATTCCTCCTTTTGGGCAGCTTGGCCGTTACAATCATGCTGGTAGGTTATTCCATCGACATCCACCGGCCTTGGGGCGTGCCCTTCCGTTGGTTCGGGCGGTTTGCCGCTGTCGGTTCGCTCCTCATTTCCTGCCTGCCCTTTGCCTGGGATGGGATTGCTCAGGTCCAGAATTTTCATTGGACGACCGATTTGGTTACGGTCCTCCTCTTTGTATTCATGGCAGGCATGATGGCGAAAACCGTGAAGAAGCGGTTGTGGAGCCCGGCTTTGTATTTGGTGATTCCCGTCATCCTGGCTTTTGAGACGATTCTCGTTCGATCGGCCCTTTATTCGTCCATTCCCCTCATTCTTTCATCCTTGTACATCGTTGTTCTCGGTGTCTATGAAACGGCTCAGGGATTTAAGCCCGATCACCAGGCTCATCTTAAATTCGGCATCGTCATTTTGGTCAGCGTAGTCCTGACCTTCGTTTTCGGGACGCATTTTTCGCCGCTGGCGCCGATTTTGGCCATTATCGTCTTGGCCTTAATCGTATTCCAGTTCAGGCGGATGCAGAAAGACAAAAAATCAGCGGCACAGAGAGCTTCACGAAGAGCAAGACTTCGCCATTCGGCGGCACGCGTCCGAAATGATGATGCGTCAGCTACAGAAGAACAGGCTCCAGAAGAAGAAATGCCGGTGTGGTATTCTCCTGAGGAAAACGAAACGGATGAAACGGTCGAAGAATGGATGAAGGATATCCGTATTCCGTCTCCGGCTGAACTCGGGCTGGGCGAATCAGGTATTGAGGCTTCGTCTGATACGAATTCGTCCAAGGCCGGTTCCGTACCGGAAAATACGACGGATTCCCCGATGGTATTCACCCTGTCCGTACCGACTGAAAGCACGGGGAATGACTTCGTGCCGCCTCGTCAGGTTATTCGTGAAACGACGGAAGCCGTGCCGCAGCAGATGGCCGTTTCCCAGGAAAAGACCAAAGAAAAATCTACGGCAGTTACGGAGTCGCCGTGGAGTCATATGAAACCGGAACCGAAACGCAAAAAACACTTTACCCAGTCGCCATGGTCCCATCAAGGAGGCAAGTCGGAATGAAATTTTCACCGCCTTTGCAGGGCATACATCTTTCTTTTTCGCCGGAAGGCCGTCATCGCTGGATTGTCTTCGGGTTAGTCGTATTGATTCAATTTGCCGCACTGGCTTATGTCGGCTGGCGCTGGCATAATATTTCTGTCGACGGGATTCCTTACCAGTGGCGTGCTGTGCCGCGGCTGGAAATCTCTACCTTTGGGACCGATTATGTTCGCGTTGTATTCCCGGAAGATACGACGCAGTGGCTCGATGAAACGCCGCCTGAAGTCGGTCAGCAAATTTACGTCGCCATCTCGCGCGATGCGTCGGGACTCATGAAAGTGGAAGGGGCGTCGGACTCTAAACCCGATTCCGGCAGCGATTACATGCGGGCTGAGGTCGTTTCTTATGCAGATGGCCGCGTTCAGTTTCAAGTTGGATTTGACCGCTACCGCCTGTCTCCGGAAATGGCCGACGGTATCTACAGCCTTCGCACCGATGACAGTATCATCGCCAGTATCCGCATCAAGCGGGGAGAAGGCGTCATCGAAGGGATTTTTGTCAACGGCGTTCCGTTAGAGCAGCTCAGTAACGCGGCTGCTATGGATAAAGCTCGGGCGGATAAGGCCGGACGTTCTCTGTTTGATAGGCCGCATCTCGTCGATTCCGGGATGGTACCGCCAAAAGAAGAGTGACAGAAAGCGAGGAGTTTATGAAAGGGTATTCAAAGATTGCCAAACTGGCTATGACCGTTATGCTGTTGGCTGCATTTTTCCTCTTATCAGGATTTCGGGCGCAGACCATCATTCATGACGATGGCAGTGAAACGCAGGATGTTTTGAAAGTGTCGGCTACGGCAGAAGGGCAGCAGAGCTTGAAGGCCGATGCCGATGAGTTCCAAAAGCGCAATTATACCATCATGGATTATAGTAATGATAACGGTGAAGGTTTTCGGGCCATGAAGACCATTACCAATGACGGCGCCAACCGCAGTTCCGTCGACCATATCGTCCATAAGACCCATGACGGCCTGTTTGCTTCGACGTATTATATCAATTATAATTTCGATGCCAACAGCATTCAAAACCTTCGTCTGGGCGCGGCCATGCCGGAAAACGGTGTCGACTTGGAATATATGGTTTCCTTCCCGTCGGGGACGCAGGTTACCAGCAACAGCACCAAAGCCGATGATCAGGCCAGTACCTATTTGTGGCAGCTGTCGGATTCCCAGCCGTCTACGATAAGCCTGCAGGCGACGGTTTGGCATAAACTCTTCATTTATATGGCCTTGTTCTTAATCGGACTGATTTTAATCATCGTCCTTATTATGGAACATCGCCGCAAAAGCGTCATCAGCTGGAAGCGGGCAGCCCAGATGCGCCGGTTTGAAATGATGCTTCTCTGTGTTCCCATCGTCATTTTGGGGTACATGGGTTATGAATACTACGTCGGCACTCATGTTACGACAGCATCGCTTGATAAAGTGGCCGAACAGCAGCAGGAAGAACTGTTGGAAAATCGTGAAGAAGATCGAAAGATGCAGGAAGCGGACGCTCGGAAACAGCGCAGTGGTGAATTGGCAGCGGCCCGTATTCGCAGCAAGGCCAATGAAATTTCAAATGAACTGCGCAGTTTGAAACAGCAGTACCGCAATGGGGCTGTCAGCGGCAGTTCGGCTCGTTCGCAGGCTCAGAGCTTAGCTCAGCAGGCGCGGGATATGCTCAGCGGAAATAACGATTTGTCCCAGGCTGAACGGGACGTACTGGAACAGCTTATCAACAGTGTCGTATCGGACGCTGAATCAATCGGTGATTCAGCACCAGTACCGAGCCGGAGTACGACGCGGGAGCGGCAGCGCAGTGATGCCTCTGAATCGGAACAGAAGAGCCGCAGCGAATCTCAGAGCGATGAAAAAGAATCGGATAGTGATACTCGCTCCGATACCTCGAAGAGCCGTCAGTCCGGCGAACGTGAATCGACTTCTGACAGCGATTCTGCCCAAACCTCGGACAGAACTAATAAAGAATAGATATCTTTTGGTAAGTTTTTTCATTTAAAGTATTTCCTATTTATCGAAAAGATGGTATGATAGGAACGTGATAATTGACATTACAGCATAGCTGTGCTGCTACTATTTAAGGAGGTTATACATATATGCATTGTGTAGAAGAAATTAAAAACGGTATCTATTGGGTGGGATGCAACGATTTCCGTACGGAATTGTTTGAACGGATCTTCCCCCTTCCTCAGGGTGTTACGTATAATACCTATTTCATCGATGATGAAAAGACGTGCCTCATCGATGCTATGGATAAATCGTGCCGTGACGAATTTCTTGAAGACGTAGAATACTTGCTCAAAGGCCGCAAACTGGACTACTTTGTTCTCCAGCACATGGAACCGGACCACGCCAGCTCGGCTTTGGCTCTCTTGGAAAAATACCCGGAAGCCAAGATCGTCGGCCAGCCGTCTACGTTTAAGCTTTTTGAACAGTTCTTCCGCCATCCTATGCCGGATCGCTACATGACCGTTAACGAAGGCGATCAGCTGAAATTGGGCAAGCACACCCTGCAGTTCATCAAAGCCCCCATGGTTCACTGGCCGGAAGTCATCATGACGTATGATGTAACGGATCACGTCCTGTTCAGTGCCGATGCCTTCGGCCACTTCGGTACCGTCGGCAACGTCTTCGCTGACCAGGCTGATTTTGAAGAAAATTACCTCGATGAAGCTCGCCGCTACTATGTCAATATCGTCGGAAAATATGGCCCGCAGGTCATGAACGTCCTTAAAAAAGCGTCTAAGCTACCCATCGATATCATTTGCCCGCTCCACGGTTTCGTCTTCCGTACGCCGGAAACGGTTAAGTATATCGTCGACAAACACCTGCATTGGGCACAGTACGTACCGGAAAAGAAAGGTGTCGTCATCGCATTTTCTTCTATTTACGGTAATACGGAACGAGCTGCCTGCGTCCTGGCTAATAAATTGAGCCGCCGCGGCGTCCGTGATATTCGCATGTACGACGTTGCCAAAGTCCATCCTTCTTTCGTTACGGCTAAGGCTTGGGAATACAGCCACTTGATCCTGGCTGCACCGACGTATAACTTGAACCTCTTCCTGCCCATGGAAAACTTCCTCCACGACTTGAAGACTCTCATGTTCCAGAAACGCACTATCGGAATCGTTGCCTGCCACAGCTGGGCATCGGCTGCGTATAAGACTATGGCCGATTACGTAGAAAACGAATTTAAGTGCTGCGAACTCCTCGAACCGACGATGGATCTGAAGTCGTCTATGCGTGACGATCAGGAATGCCTGATGGATGAATTAGCCGATAAAATGGCAGAAAGCATCGAACAGTATCCCGATCCGAAAACCTTGATCTAAGGATTAATCAATGAGCTGTCCATCATGAAAAAGGGCTTCTGAGTCGATTTTTGACTCAAGAAACTGTCTGTTTCATGGTGGGCAGTTTTTTCTTTCACTAATGCGAACATTTTTTCGATAAATGGCGTCATTTGTCTTTTAGGATGACCCGTCGATGTGGTATAATATATAAAATACGATAGGAGGTGGTACGATGATCATTCGTGACGACAGTGCCAAAAGCGGTGACAAGCACGAACAGGATAAAGCCCGCAGCAACGGCGAAGAGCTGCACATCGACTTGGGCCGTGATTTGACGGAAGACGAACAGAAGATATTTGAAAAACTGCGTGAAGGTTTGAATTTATAATGGACAAGGGGACTGCTTGAGAAAGCCCATGCTTTCT
>NZ_HF954537.1:1299587-1359880 GCF_000455225.1 Megasphaera massiliensis | reverse complement strand
TTCGTCGGGCAGTCTCTTTTAAACCCATAGAGCTGCAGCTGCACGAGGAGGCGAGAGGGTTGTGGATTGGGAACGAATCGAAGAAAAATTACATATTTTAAGCGATGCTGCGAAATATGACGTGTCCTGCTCATCGAGCGGCAGCCACAGAGCAAATAAGGCCGGCGGCATCGGAAATGCGGCGGCCTGCGGCATTTGTCACACCTGGTCGTCAGACGGACGGTGTGTATCCCTCTTAAAGATCCTCATGACTAATCACTGCATCTACAACTGTGCCTACTGTGTCAATGCTGCGAGCCGCGACGCGAAAAGGGCTATTTTGACGCCGGAAGAAATCGCCGATGTGACCATTGCCTTTTACCGGCGCAACTATATTGAAGGGCTGTTCCTCAGCTCCGGTGTCTATCGCTCGCCGGACTATACGACGGAGCTGTTGATTCGGACGGCGCGGATCTTGCGGGAAGAGAAGAAATTTAATGGCTACATCCATATGAAGGGAATTCCCGGTACGAGTGAGGCTTTGATTCGAGAACTAGGCCGTTACGTCGATCGCTTGAGTGTCAATATCGAACTGCCGTCCTCGTCGAGCTTAAAACTCTTGGCACCGCAGAAGACCAAAGAGAATATCCTCGTTCCCATGGGTCATATCCGTGAAGGCATTGATCAGTGGCGTGATGAAAAGAAACGGTACAAGAAGGTACCGTCCTTTGTGCCGGCCGGTCAGACGACACAGCTCATCGTCGGGGCGACGCCGGACAGCGACCGGACAATCCTGCGCCTCAGCCAGGCCTTGTATGACAAGGTCGATATGAAGCGCGTCTATTATTCGGCCTATGTGCCGGCCGTGACGGGTTCCAATCTGCCGGCTATTGCAGAGCCGCCCCTTCTTCGGGAACATCGACTGTATCAGGCCGACTGGCTGATGCGGTTTTACCAGTTTAACGTCGAAGAAATTTTGACCGATGAGGTTCCAAACTTCGATTTGGATCTCGATCCGAAAGCTTGTTGGGCCCTGCGCCATCCGGAAGTTTTCCCCCTTGAAGTCAACCGGGCTTCGTACCATGATTTGCTTCGCGTGCCCGGCATCGGCGTCGTGTCAGCCCGCCGTATCTGCGCTGCCCGCCGTCAGGCCTTCCTGTCTTATGACAGTCTGAAGCGCTTAGGCGTCGTGTTAAAAAGGGCCCGCTATTTTATTACCTGCAAGGGGAAATACTACGGTCTTTCGACGGATCCGGCCTATGTCCGAAGGATGCTCTTATCGGGACAGAAGCAGCCGTCTGCTTACGAGCCCATGAGTTTATTTTAGAGGCAATGCTATGATATATACTTACGATGGAAGTTTTTTCGGGTACCTGTCGGCCGTCTTTGACGGCTGGCATGACGGCGTGGAGCAGATCGAGGATATCTGTTTGGAAGCCGAGGAGGCCTCACTTTTTTCCGAGTCACGCTTTGTTACGACTGACGACGGCAAGGCACGGCGCATCCTGGACGGCCTTTTGCGGCAATGCGGCCCCAAGGCCTGTCATTATTTCTACTATGCCTTTTTGTCGGAACCGAAAAAAGGTGGGATGATCTTACTGGGCTATTTGCGGAAGGCTTTTTATTATAAAGGGACATTTCTCAATCACCGCAGCGAGGCCGATATTTGGACGGTCTGCGAGTGGGCACGGAAGACGGGTAACGAGCGCCATAAACTCTTGGGACTGGCCCGCTTTCAGGAATTGTCCGACGGCATGCTTTACTGCCGGCTGAAGCCGACGTGCTGCGTCATTCCGGTCATGGCACCGCACTTTATCCGCCGCCTTCCGGGCGAACGCTGGGTTCTCCACGATACGGGCCGGGGGTTTGGTGTCTATTACGACCGGGAAAAGCCCGTCATGGTGACGATTCCTGACGTACAGGCGGAACCGGAATTGTCAGATGATGAGCTGGCCATTGAACGGGCTTGGCAGAATTATTACCGCACGATTGCCATTCCTTCGCGGAAAAATGAGGCCCTGCGCCGTAATTTCATGCCTAAAAAATATTGGCCGACCCTCATTGAAATGAAATGAAAAAAAGTGTTTCTTTTTCCCGGCACTTGATATATAATAGTAACATTGTATCACAGACACTTGAAAAGGGCTTAATAATAAGCTTTTTTCAGTGATAAAACCTTGTTCGTCAAAAATTCGTCAAAAAATCCTATTAATATCGTGCGCAGCCTTCTTTCGCATTTCATTTGTATAGTCGATATAGTTGTTGATGATTGTTTTTACGGTATCGCCACATAGTGCCGCTACCGTTTGTACATCAACACCGTGCGCAAGTAGATTTGTTGCGTAAGTGTGTCTGAATGCATGTATAGATCGTCCTGGAATAGATTTATTGATCCATCGGTTTATAGCCATTGTATTGGAGCTTACGACGGAGAAAACTAAGTTATCGGTGCTTTGCTTTTTCCGTTTAATTAAGCTTTCAATTAATACATCCGGTATTGGAATAGTCCGATACGATCCAGGTGTTTTCAGTGGACCTAGTTTATAGGTAATTTTATGATCGTGAGGATACCTTTTTAACTGTTTTTCAATAGTTATTTCTTTTTTGTCAAAGTCTATATTATCCCATGATAAGCCTAAAATCTCGCCATAGCGCATACCGGTATAATAAGCTGTCATTACGATCGTTTTGTAGTATTCATACCCAATTGCAGTTGGGCTTTGTAGTAATGTCCTAAACTCCTCGCTCGAAAGGGTGCGGAGTTTTTTTCGTTGCCGCTTATCAAGTTTAATCCGTTTTACCGGATTTTCACGGATAATGCCATAAGTATTGGCTGCACTAGATAATACAGCCTTTAATATAGTAAGTCTAAGTCGTTGTGTTGCGACTGAATAACCTTCTGTTTTTCTTCTTGTTAAAATGCGTGCGACGTTTTGAGTGGTAATTTCGTCCATTGGAATATCTGCAATTTCCGGAAAAAACTTACACACATCACGATACTCAATAAGCGTTGACGAAGAAACATCGCCAGCTTTTGCCTTTAGAAATACGGGCAAAAATTGTCTAAGTGTTGTTCCCTTCATAGCGTTTGAAGAAGGAACAAATGTTCTTTTAAGGTCGGACAAAAGTTCCTCGCCCATGGCTTTTGCCTGCTGCTTTGTCTTTAGTCCCTGTTTGCTTTTTTGTCTCCATTTGCTACCGTCTTTATAAGACAATATGACTTGCCAGCCCTTGTCTTTTTGGCGGTAAGTGAAGTTGTAGTCTATATTCATAGTTACCTCCTGACAATACGCTGGCCGTGGATGAAGATAAAGGATAATTGGTTTTGTATTAGCCTACATTCGGTGAGATGATTGGTGCCCCTTTAAAATAAACCAAGCAATCATAAGAACGATAGTGATAATAAGAAGTGTAATACCTTTAGCCTTATTGTTTCTTTTTATTTCTCCTATGGAGTATTTGCCAAGACCAATAAGAGCAAAGAATACGGCCCATAATATAAAATTCATAAATAACACCATCCTATCTTTCAATACATCTACATAACAATAAATGAGCTTCTTTATACGTCATTACATCGCGATTCCTGGGGGCTGACTGCAATAGACGTTCATCGACGTCATAACAGTACGATAGCAGATACAGGGCAAATAAATTGGCCTCATATTCACTACGGGCGCAACAATAGTTAACCGTGTCTGCATGAAAAGTGCCTGCCGCACCATGCATAAGCGCATGACCTAATTCGTGCGCAACGACAATAGGGACTTCCCGTTCATCCAATTCGTCGTTAAGTACGATTATTTTCCTTCTAAGCGGCCTTGTAAGATAGCCTCTTATACCGTCCGGCAGTTTAGCGTACACGATCGGTATTTTCAGCGCATCCGCAATTTGAAGGGGGCCAGCCGTTCCCATTTTCCTCACGAGGTTTTTGACTCGCAATTTTATATTTTTCCTAACCATAGGCGACACCTCTATTTATCAGTTGTGTCGCTTTTTTTGCGCTTGTTAGCTTGCTTAGCCGCGTAGAAAGCGACTTCTAGGGACTTCATAACCATTTGACGTTCATCGTCGCTCAAATTGTACGTATCTCCATCAAATACAATTTCGGCTTGTTCAAGGAATTTATTTAAGTCCTTTGGATGACGTTTTGAATTGTCAAAGCGATTATTGGTTCTTCCGACGAGGTAGTCAAGTGAAACGCCATAATAATTGGCAATCGAAATTAATATGTCGGTTTTCGGCACCCTACGATTGTTTTCATAGTTGGCCAGGGTGCTTTGTTCAAGTCCTAAAGCACTACAAACTTCTTGTTGCATCAGGTCTTTTTCTTCTCTAAGCTGTTTCATTCTGTCTCCGATTCTCATGGTGTCACCGTCCTTTTTATTTCACATGGAAATATTTCCCTATGAAATAATTATATTTCAAAAACGATGATATTTCAAATTTCCTTATGAAATAATGATTGACAAAAATTTCATTATGAAATATAATAATAGTGTAGCAAGAAAGGGGGGAACGAAAAAGTGAAACCGAAAAACAAAATAAAATATTTCAGGGAAAAGCGAGAATTAACGCAGGTTGAGTTAGGCCGAATTTTAGGCATAAGTCAGACGGCCGTTTCTCTTTATGAATCTGGAGATAGGAATCCAGATGTAGAAATGGCAAAGGCTATTGCAAAGGCGCTTAACCAGACACTAGATGCTATTTTTGCGCCCTGAATATTTCTTTTCGAAATACATATTTCATATAGAAAAACAAACAGAAGGGAGAAAAGAAGATGAACGATTTAAAAATATTCAGCAGCCCAGAGTTTGGGCAGATAAGAACTGTCAGTATCAACAATGAACCTTGGTTTGTTGGTAATGATGTTGCAACGTCGCTTGGCTATTCAAACACCCGAGACGCCCTTGCAAAACACGTTGACGGAGAAGATAAGAATACCGTAGCGATTCGCGACGGTATTGGCAATCCTAACAAAACAGTCATCAACGAGTCTGGAATATACAGTTTGGTATTCAGCTCTAAACTCCCGACAGCAAAGAAATTCAAACACTGGGTAACCAGTGAGGTTTTACCGGCAATCAGAAAGCACGGCGGATATCTTACGCCGGAAAGGCTGGAAGAAGCGTTGTTGAATCCTGACACACTCATCCGGTTGGCGACAGAGCTAAAAGAAGAACGGGCCGCAAGAGTGGCTGCCGAACAACAAATTAAAGATGATCGGCCGAAGGTATTGTTCGCCGGGGCAGTTAGCGCTAGTCACACTAGCATATTAATTGGTGACCTGGCTAAGCTGTTGAAGCAAAACGGCTACGACACAGGACAACACCGACTATTCCGACAACTTCGCAATGAAGGATTTCTCATGAAAAGCGGCAGTTCACGGAATATGCCGACTCAAAGAGCGATGGAACACGGCCTCTTTGAAGTCAAGGAAACTACAATTAATAATCCTGACGGTACGATTCGGATTACAAAGACGCCGAAGGTTACCGGCAAAGGGCAGTTGTTCTTCATTAATCGATATTTAGGGAGGTGAACACAATGAAAATGCTGTACTCGGCAGAAGAACTTCAAAAACTGTTCGGGTGCAGCCGCTCAACCATTCAGCGGATGGAAGGAGATGGGCGGTTGCATCGCCTGTATGAAATTCCTGGGTGCTTCTACCGTGCAGCGGAAGTACAGGCTCTTTGCCAGTATGAAGAGCCTGCGCACGGCCCGCTAGAGTGGTCAGAGCTTGAAAACGAAAACAAGGCCTTGTCCGAAGAGAACAAAGCCTTGAAAGAAAAACTAGCGCGTATATGTGGCGTCCTTAGCGGCGCATTAAGTGAGGCGACAAGAATATGACCTTAAAAAAATGGGCAATACTTGTTTCTGTATCCGCTTTGGCTGGAGTAGCGTGGGGATACTGTGAAAACCAATTAAAAGAAAAACCAACGGCACCGACTGTACATGTTGTAGAAGAAGGAGAAACAGTTTGGTCCCTGGCCAGGCCGATTGCCGATCGTCGCGGCGAAGATATCCGCGATACGATCTGTCAACTGATGGCCGATAACGATATTGGCATTGATGCCGTTATCTATCCTGGGCAGAAAATCGTAATAAAGTAAAAAGGCTGCCGCCTGCGCCAACAGGAGACAGCCAAACAAAAAACATTGATTAGTTTTATTGTAGAGCAGAAAGAAGGGATAGTCAATGGATTGGAACGAAAGGTTTTGGGCTGACGTTGCTAGAGCCATTGAGCGTCAAAGAATTGGCGAAGAACTTGTTTCTATTGCGAACAGGCTTGGAATAGGAACACTAAAAACAATTGGAGAAAAAATCGTCGAAGGGACAGACACCTACTATATTGACTTTAATAGCCTTGTTGGAGCGTTTGAACACTCTATTTGGGAAGTTGAAGACAAAATAGATATTGAAGATCAGGATGAATTATATAACCTTCTCGAACGTGCTGAAATGGCGAAAGGAGCATAAATGATGAAAAACGTAACTAATAATAGTGAATTTAACGATGAATTAATTCCGGTAGTTCCCAAAATAACAAATAAGCCGGTTGAACTTGGATGGAACATGGAAGACGTCAAGAACTACTTGAAGTCGGTTACAGAAAAATACACCAATATGGTCGTGACAGATGAAAATGTTGAAGATAGTCAACGGGCGTTACGCGAGGTTGTGTCATTACGGACCAGCCTTAAACGATTTGAACGGGAAGGCAAACAGCTATTAAGCATGCCCACTCACTTATTCAAAAACCAATGTGACGAGCTGGGAATGATTATTGAAGACGTCGAAAAGCCGCTCCGAAAACAATTGGATCGATATGAAACGGCTAGAATCGAAGCTATCGACAGGATGGTAAATACAGAGTTTAGCAAAAAGGCTTCGGCGGCAAAGTTAAAAGCAGAATACATTGCTAAGTTTGTTCCGGATAAACGCTGGTACAACAAAACGGCAAAATGGTCGGATACGACCAAAGCTATCGATAGTGAAGTAAGTCGATTGATGGCAGAACAAACCGCCGAAGAAGAAAAAGTAAAAATGATGGAAGAAAAGAAGGTTATGGTAAAGACCTTCATTACTATGACCAATGAAGCCGAAAAGCTTTCTACGCCAATTAATGCAAACAAATATATTGGTATGGTGGAAAATATCAGTTTCAACGAAATTAAAGATTTCATTGAGTCGGATGTGAAAAGACAGAAGGAAATTGAAGTTGCTGCTGCAATGAGAGCGCAAGAGGTCCAGAAACAGCAAGAACAAAATGAAGACAAGATTTTATCGATTGATACGGTGAAACATGAATATGAAATTAACTGGAATAGCGCCGAAGACGAAGAGAACTCGTTGCCGGAAACAAAAGAAACAACTGTATTACCACCAGCTACGAAATCAGCCACCGCCAGAGAAATCCCACAATATACGGTAACCGTAAATTTCTTCGGAGTTCTAGGTGAATACGATCTTGAACAATTACAAGATAAGCTGGAAAGAATTGGTTTTGAATTTGAAGTTACCGAAGTAAAGGAGGTGTAAGGCATGGCTTCTATCTATGAAAAACTTGTTGACGTCCAAGTTAAGCTCCGGGCTCCAAAATCACAGTACAACAGTTTTGGGAAATATTCATACCGGTCCTGTGAAGATATAGTGGAAGGCGTTAAGCCTCTTTTGAAAGAGAGTGGTGTAACCTTATTGATTAGTGATGACGTTGTTTTGATTGGGGAAAGATACTATATAAAAGCGACGGCAACGTTGATTGATAATGAAAACGGTGAACATGTATCCGTATCTGCGCTTGCTCGTGAACCACAGTCCAGAAAGGGGATGGATGATAGTCAGGTTACTGGCTCATCATCGTCTTACGCAAGAAAATATGCCTTAAATGGACTGTTCTGCATAGACGATTCAAAGGACCCTGATACGCTGAATAACAAGTATTCTGAAGAAGGGAAAAAAGAGGAGAAAGAAAAAAAGGATAGCGTCGTTCCTGCTGGTGTTCCTCAAACCGTTAGGGAATACTACCAACTTGTAACTGCCTGGGCGAGAAAAAATGGAGCAGTTCCGTTTATTATCCCACTCGTAAAAGAAAAGTATAAAAAAGAAAGATTTTCTGAGTTAACTCTTCCGGAAGCGAAGGCCTTCTATGAAAGCGTCGATAAAATGGTAGCTGCCATGCAGGAAAAAGACGATGCCGCTTTGATGGACGGTGTTGGTTGATGAAATTCCGCTGCAAAGGTGTGCAGGTAATGAAAGGCATGAGTGGTTATCAGCTACTCATGCCGGCACCCAAAACCGAAGATATCAACAGACTCAAGAATGACGTTGAGTATGAAATTGAAATAAAGCGGCCTGGCCGTAAACGCTCATTAGACGCAAACGCGTTATGTTGGGCTATCTGCCAAGAGATTGCCGAAGCATTGAGTAAGGACGGCCAATACATTTCAAAAGAAGAGGTGTATAGAGAGGCTATTCAAGACTCGCAGCCGTTCCAGGCGATTCCGGTTCGGGACGACGCCGTAGATACCTGGCAGCGCAACTGGGAAGCCGGACATACTGGGCAGATATGTATCGTCGTAGGGCCGTGCAGACGAACGCCAGGTTACACCTTGACTCAATGTTACTACGGCAGCAGCACGTACAATACGGCGGAAATGAGCAGACTTATAGATTGCTTGCTTGACGAATGCAAGCAACTGGGAATAACGACCAAAGCACCGGAATACATTGAAAGTCTAATTGAAGAATGGAGTCCCGCGTGAATAAAAGAAAACGTCAAGACGACGCACTGTTCAGAAAAAACAAAATAATTGCCTATGAACGGGCTGATGGACTATGTGAAGTCTGCGGGGCGCCGGCGGTCGAATGTCATCATATTATTTTTCGATCTCATTGCGGTACAAGTGTGTTAATTAATCTGATCTGCTTATGTCGGGCTTGTCATGAAATGGCACACGGACCAAAGGCAAAGCAGATGAGAGAACTATTTATAAAGATAAGAGGTAGAGACAATGACTAAAAGAAAGGATTTGTCGAAAAGACTTCGGTTTGAAGTTTTTAAGCGCGATAGCTTTAAATGCGTATACTGCGGAAAATCAGCTCCTGACGTTGTGCTACATGTTGACCACATTGTTCCGGTGTCTAAAGGTGGAACAAATGAAATAACAAACCTTGTTACCGCTTGCTCCGACTGTAATTTAGGCAAAAGTAACATAATGTTGGACGACAAAAGCGTAGTAATTAAGCAGAAGAGACAACTAGACGAATTGAACGAACGACGCGAACAACTAGAAATGATTAAGCAGTGGAACGATGAATTAAAAAATCTTGAGACTGAAACCGTAGATTATGCTGCCGACTTCTTCACGTCAATAACCGGATATACTCCAAACGAAAGTGGAAAGCGAACATTGCATCGACTATTAAAGAAATACGGCACACAAACCGTACTCGATGGAGTTAAAGATTCTGTTGAAAAGAATTTCATAGATACGGATGAAAGCGCGGAAATATCATTTAACAAGATTGAGAACAACATTTTATATGAAATTAGAAAGAAGACAGACCCGGAGTTAAATAAGATTCTCTATATTCGTGGAATTTTGAGAAATAGATTCCCAACAGAATTAAAGCCTGGCGACCTTCGCTTTATTGTGCAAACCATGAAAAATGTTGTTTCCGAAGGAATTATGACGGTTGATGAATTGCAAAATAACGCATTGATCGCGGCTGATATATGCGAGTGGTATACGGCGATTGATTGTCGAACCGCCATGTACAAGAAGGAGATGGATAAAGGTAATGAAAGTAAAGAGGATAGTTAGTACTGGATTTTGGACGGACGAAAAAGTAATTTACTGGACGCCAGAAGATAAATATTTCATGTTGTATCTTCTTACAAATCCACATTCTGAACCATGTGGGATATACGAACTTCCACCAAAGATAGCAGCCTTTGAACTGGGATACAGTGAAGATGCTGTCAGAGGCCTTCTTGATCGTTTTGAAAACAACTACAAAGTGATAGCGCGAAGCGGATGTGAAATAGCGATTAAGAATTTTTTAAAATACTCTACCGTAAAAGGGGGTAAGCCTATCTTTGATTGCCTCGTTAAATCAGCAAATGGCGTAAAGGATAAAGTACTGTTAAGCGTGATTAAAGAACACTTGAAGGATAGCGATGAAATTAATCAAACCGTAAAGGACTTTTTAGACACAATTAAAGAAAAAGAAAGTAACAAAGAAAAAGAAAGTAATGAAAGTGAATGTGTATGTGTATGTGAGAACACTGAGTGTACGGTGCAGCGTACATCGAGTGTACGTGAAGTGTACGCTGATGAACCTGCAAAAGAAAAACGGACCAAGCGCTTTGTAAAGCCAACCGTGGAAGAAATTCGTGCGTATTGTGAAGAACGTCAAAACGGTATTGATCCGGAATACTTCTATGACCACTACGAAAGTAATGGGTGGTATGTTGGGAAGACCCACATGAAGAATTGGAAAGCAACGGTCCGTAACTGGGAGCGTAATAACTATAACAATCAGCAGCAGCCCAAACGAATGAGCAGGGCTGAACGGCAACGGTTAGAAGATGCAGAGTTAGAAAGGTTGTGTAAAGCCTATGACAGCGGAAACAGCGAAACAAATCCTAATGATATTGCGGGGAAGTTATCCCGCTGATGGATGGAAGCTGGATGCAGACAATGCCAAGTTGTTTATCGCGTCTATGTTGGCGCAACTTGGTAAGTATCCGGACAGGGTGGTTATGCGGGCCATTGAAAAGGCGATTGAGGCGTCGCCAGAAAAAATACCAAGCGTGCCGTTGATACGCCAGATTGTAAAACAGGAAGTCAACGCGGTGCAGGAATACAAGGCCCTGCCAACGCCGCCGATCAATGAAGAAGGCCGGCAACGAATAAAAGACAAGATAGACAAAATTCAGGAGCGATGGAGCAACTCGAAAAATCGAGAAAAAGAAAAGAAACCGCCGGATATAAGCGACCTTCCTAGAGATCTGATTGAATTCGTACATCGTGTATTTCCAGACATGGACAACGCAACGATCATCAGAAATGCAGATGTATTTAGGGAAGGACAGCGTTCCGCGATGATGATGGGAACGGATAAATGTAAGTTTTCTTATCAGCCTGAAACGGGACTAGTTGATATTGTGGTAATAAGGAAGTGAAATGATTGAATTGGGTTACGAGTGCGCTTGATAAGCAGCAGGAGAAACGGCAACAGATCAGACGGGAAGCAGGAGCAGAAAGCGGAACGGACTGGGCGACAACGTTGTTATTCAATTGCTTGCACGATAAATACGGGTTTGGCCGGAACCGTTTTGCAAAAATGAACGACATGTGGTCGCACTTAGATGAATTTCAAGAAGGATTCATTTATGACTGGCGAGATGAGTTAGAAAAATATGGCTTTAATCGATTTGATAACGAGAAAATCGCGGAAAAGATGCAGCGGATTATTACTGGGCCGACGAAAGACAGAGTCTTAATGGCCCATACACGGGACATGGTAGCCGGAGTCGCAATCGTTATTTTCTGGACGATGTACAGCGTATACGGGTGGAGAAAAAAGAGAATCACGGACTTATTCGGGTATTACAAAGACAAGGTGTATGTCTTAACACACGGAGAAGTACCGATTTGGGAATTTATGAAGTGTTTGAACGTCGAATGTGGGGTTGAATATCCTGCATTAGACGAATATGAAAGGATAAACGGTCCCGTAGACATTTACGGCGGCAATAAAAATTAAAAGGAGCAAACAACATGAACACAATCACGATCGTTGGAAACATTGGCAAGGACCCAGAAAGTCGCGTCACAAGAAAAGGAACGCCTATCGTTTATTTTTCCGTAGCTGACAATAAAAAGAAGCCAGGCGGACAGGGAAATGAATGGGTATCCCAGTGGTGGCGCTGCACGGCATTTAAAGAACAGGCGGAAGCAATTGTTCAGGAGTTACATTCTGGGGATCGTGTCGAAGTAACTGGTCGATTAGATCAACAAGAATACGTTTCTAAGGACGGAAATAATAAGGTTGCCTATAACGTCATCGTTAATCGGATTGCGAAGGTTGTACGGCCGATGAGAAACAATAACGGAGACTTTAACAATATGGGGAGCGAGGTCGTTGAGGAAGATATTCCGTTTTAAGAGGTGACGGTATTTGAAAAGTTGCTATTACTGTCACAAGAAGATTTATGGTTATTGTCATTACGTTGTAACAGCAGACGGCAAATTAGTGCCTGTATGCGCCGATGACAGGGCTTGCAAACCGCGAGCTATACAATGTCATGGAACGCGGCCTAAAATCGCCCACAAGGCTAAAAACAAAGCATTAGAAAGAAATAGGAGACACTATGAAGATTAAAGTAAAAAAAGTATTGGGAACATATCCAAGCGAAGATATTAAGCTGCCACTAATTACCGATGGTAACGCCTGCTTTGATTTTTATGCACCAACGTCGTTTTTGATTTGTGGTGGTGCTAAAGGTCAAAAAATACCCACCGGGTTGGCGTTTGAAATTCCAGCGGGATATCACATGAAGCTGTTTATGAGAAGTAGTTACGGAGCTAAAAGTAAGTTGCGATTATCTAATTGTGTGGGTATCATTGATGCTTCATATAGAGGCGAAGTACAAGGATTGTTTGATAATGTTGGTTATGACCTTGAGGGTATTCAAAAAGGCGATAGGTTCATGCAGGGATTGATTGAAAAGAACGTTGATATTGAGTTTGAAGAAGTCGACGAGCTTACCGAAACAAAGCGAGGAACGGGCGGATTCGGAAGCACTGGGAAATAAAGGAGAATTACTATGGATACAAATCAATCGCTTGATATTATCGATCAGTTAACAATGACGACCGGATTAATGAAGTCCGTTGAACGGAATGTATTTGCAGGCATGGATAGGGACTATGCATATGGAGTTGTCCCAATGGCTGCAACTAGAACGGCCATACATAACAAAATAGTTATTTTGAGAGGCGAGTTACTCCGTTTAGATCAACTCGTTCAAAGCGTAGATATCTATGGAGGTAGTAGCGATGCTGAAGAGTAAACGTTGGTCGTTTAGAGAAAAAACATGCAGACAAAAAGAGCTGGGTGCAAATCTATGGATGTGGTTATATGCCCATGGTGAAGACCTCAAAACGACTCGTATTGTGATGTTATACAGGGCATATAAGCTATTGAAATTGAAGCGTAGGTCGTGAGACATGATGAAGACGTACATTATAAAAGGCCGGCCAATAACCAAGAAAAACTCCATGCAGCGGACAAAACACGGCCTTATACAATCAAAACAGTATAGGGAATACGAAGAAAGCGCATTATGGCAGTTAAAGCCACAACGGCCACGTATCCCAATTGACTGCGCGGTGTGCATGACGGCCCGGTATTATATGCCGGACCGGCGCGGCTGGCCTGACTTATTCGGATTGATCCAGGCGACCGCCGACATACTGGAAAAGGCCGGAATAGTAGAGGATGACGGATTTATTGCTGATGTTGATGGCTCGATGATAGTAGGCATTGACCATGATAATCCGCGAGTAGAAATCACGCTAGGTGAAATCACTGACCTTGATTTTCCGGCGTATTGGCTGCACCCCAAACTCGTAAAAAGAGTGGAAAGTGGGCAGTTTGAGAGATTTAAGGAGGTGCGATAAGTGACACAAGACGAACTAGAAAGATGTGAAGCCGGCATTGAGTTGTGGGACGATATTGAAGACACGAATGCGGTCATTAAAGTGCTGGAAAATGACAAATGCAGTGAGATTAAAATTATTGATTGTCATAACAAAGATTATTCTTCAAATCTTTTGACAGATACAAAAAAGGACCTCAAAGCGATGTTATTAAAAAGACTGGAAGAAGATTTAGAAATGTTAAAGAAAAAATTTGAAGAGTTATGAGGTCGGTGAAAGGAACTGTAAAAGAGAGAATAAACGATGAAAAAGGACAAGATGAAGAACCAGGTCAAAAGCACTATGTGGTCGTTCCTCATGATGGGTGGCCAAAAAGCGAATATTCCGGCACTCAAAGAAGCCGTACTGAAATTATGCAAGGCTACACGGCAGAAA
Organism: Megasphaera massiliensis; assembly: GCF_000455225.1. Classification (GTDB taxonomy): domain Bacteria; phylum Bacillota; class Negativicutes; order Veillonellales; family Megasphaeraceae; genus Megasphaera; species Megasphaera massiliensis. The sequence continues at coordinate 1,345,793 of NZ_HF954537.1, read as the reverse complement.
ACGGCCGGTCAGCGTAGAAAGAATGGAGACGTTGATTGGGACGAATTGTGGATATACCAAATGACCATTGTCTGTGAGGCAACAGCACTTGTATTGTCTGGGGAACTCGACAAATTAGAAGAAGGTGAAAATAAGGATGATTAGCTCGAATGGAGAATGGACTTATTCCATATACGGCGAAGAATACAGCAATGTATTTTTTAGCAGTAAAGAACAGGCCATTCGCGCGGCCCGCATAGACGCGGTACTACATGGAGTGGAATCGTTTTGGGTTGGCATGGTATATAGACAAGCCCCGTATCGAGATTTTACTGAAGATTTGAGTCGCAAGTTATTACGCGAAGGCGTTGCTGTTTATCCGGAAGCAATGGATAAACTTGCTAAAGCGATGGGGATCGAGTTTTGGAAATGGGTTGATAATAATCCGGAGTATAGAACGTGTTTTTGGTTTGTCGAAAACGCTGAAAAATATGATCTTGAATCTATAGGGAGAGGCGATTGAAATGCTAAAAAAAACAGGTGAATGGGCGTATTCATTTAATGGTGAAATTTATGAATTTGTTTTTCTTGACAGCAAAAAAGAGGCAATTAAGACAGCTACTGAAGAAGCGAAAGAACGGGGGGAGACTATATTTTTTGTCGGTCAAGTTGAACAGTTTGTGCCGGAAATAGACGTCGCAGAAAACATGCTTTATGGTTTACAGGACCAAGCTGATGAGGATTTTGGTGAGTGGAGTGATGGGTATTTAGAATCAGTCAGCAATAAGGAAATGGACGATTTGAACAAAAAAATAGAAGCAGCCTTCTTTGCTTGGCTTGAAAAATATCCCCAACACAAACCAGGATTCTTCATAATTCGGGACGGCGAAGAATATAACGTTAATGAGGAGAATAAAAAGTGAAATTTGGAGGTAGTAAAAATGGGAGATTACTATGTTTTTAAACTAAAAGAAGAGCGAAATCAGTTGAGTGAAAGACTCATGAAGCTAATTCGTCATTTAGATAACAACAAAGACATTATGAATACCGTAGAGTATTATCTAATGGCCAATCAAATAAAAGCGATGCATAAGTATTTACGAGTTTTGGAGGCCAGGATTGAATACACCGGCTCTAATCGCACGACGCAAGATGAAGATATCCCATTATACAAAGAACGAGTCCGCATTGGTCCGTACGTTTCAGACGAAAATGCCTTTTCCATGGGTACTAGAGATTATGAAAGATTTTTCGTATCTTTCGACAATGGGTATGGCGCGAAAATCATTAGATATATAGCCTTATCAGGAGATGTTGAGTACGAACTATCAGTAGTAAAAAGCAATAAAAAGGGAGTATATGGGTCTTGTAATGAGCCAATCAGGGAGTATAACTGCCGATATCAAAGTGAAGAATACATTATCAATACATTGCGGAAGATTGAGGAATACAAAAATGATTAAAATCTTAGAGCTATTCGGGGGGATTGGAAGTCCACGGATAGCATTGAGAAATCTAGGTGTGCCGGTTAAATCAATCGATTACGTCGAGATAGATGAAAAGGCGGTCCGGTCGTATAACGCGATGTTCCGAAACGACCTTGATTATAAGGCCCAGGACGTTCGTGGTTGGGATTTAAAGCCCGATATCCTGATTCACGGTTCACCGTGCCAAGATTTTTCTATCGCAGGAAAACAAAAAGGTGCCGATCCAGGCAGCGAAACACGTTCTTCGCTGATGTGGGAAACGGTCAACATCGTTCAGAACATGGGCGTGTGGCGTCCAAGGATCATAATTTGGGAAAATGTGAAAAACGTGTTATCAAAATACATGGTCCGGAATTACCAACAATATGTATTGGCCTTGGACCGGTTAGGATACACCAGCTCATACGAGATTTTAAATGCTATTGATTTTGGCCTTCCACAACGCCGTGAACGAGTTTTTACGGTATCCATGCTAGGAAGTATGCCGTTCGACTTTTTAAGGCTTAAAAAACGGAATATGCGGCCAATCAAAGAATTTCTGGAAGCCGGTCCAGTAGACGACTATTACAGAGTAAAAGCCCCGTCTATGCTTCGGGCAATCGGAAACAAGAAAGGTGTAAGACGGTTGCCAATTATTAAGGACTACTGTTACACGATAACGGAACGTCCGGACCGCGCACCTGGAAGCGGATGCTTACCAATCGGTAACGGGAAATACCGGTACTTGACAGAACGCGAGTGCTGGCGGCTGCAAGGATACAGTGACGATGATTTCGCAGCGGCCGCGGCGGTTAATTCTAGGCGGACACTGTACCGCCAAGCGGGAAACAGCATTCCCGTCACTATATTTGAAAGTATGTTTCGTGAGTTGTTATAAGGAGGAACTATATCATGTTTGAACGAGTATCCAGTTTATTAGTTGTTGTTATGTTGTTCGGTGGTGTAGGCGCTGGCATTGCTTATGGCTACCCTAACTATTTGGTATGGCAGCAGGGAAAACAGGGCGAAGCGGCACTTGCTAAAGCTACGCAAGATCGTCAGATTAAGGTCCAGGAAGCGGAGGCTGAATTAGAAGCCGCCAAAAAGCAAGCAGAGGCCAATAGAATTTTAGGCGAGTCTGTCCGTGACTATCCGGAAGCGATGGAACAAAAGTGGGTAGAGGCCATAAAGGAAACTAAGAATCAGGTCATCTATCTGCCGACGGAAGCGTCGGTTCCGGTTACGGAAGCGGGACGAATGGCAGTAAAAGCGCAGCACCAGGAACAGAAATAGGAGAAATAAAAATGGAACAAACAAAGATTAGAGTAACCATAGAGTCGGATGTATATAGAATTGTAGCCTATAAGGGTCTACACGAAATTGGAACGGTCTCCATTTTGCGAGGAGAATTTGGGTTTTTAGTCTACTACAAAGATGGCAATGGTCATGGTATACAACGAGGCCTTAGATTTGATGAGGATGGTAGTAAAATCCTTGCGACACAAATGGAAAGATATGGCATAGATACTAGGAAAATATGTGAATCCCTTGCTGTGTTGGAAGCAGGCGCAAAGTATTTAATGATGGACTTGAAACAAGTTGAGTGATTTTTCCTTCCGACGGAAGTATCTATCCCTGTTACAGAAGGAGGTCAGAAAGTTTGAAATGGAAATCAAAGTAACCATAAATCAAGATCGTTATACAATGAGCGTATTTAGGCATGGCGAAGAGATTGGAAAAACAGTAATTAAGAAAATAGGAGATAAAACCATAGAACAGTACGAAAACGGTAATCATATTATGTACCGTGAGATTGACTATGATCGTGTCGATGGAATGTCCCTTGCTATGCAACTAGAAATGGCTGGCGTAGACATGACAAGCTTAAGAGAACCGCTTGATCGCCTGGCGTTGTCAGTGGTTAAAGTAAGCCACGAATTGGAACAGATTGATTCAATGTTACGAGGAGAAAAAAATGAAACCATACGACCTGTGTAAAAAAGAAAAAGAGTTAGCCGATATTAAAAAACAAATTGAGAAGGTAGCGACAAAGATAACTGATATGAAGAAAGGCATGGAACATAGTCGGGAATTTTATGAGCTTGGTTTCCAGTTAGGGGAACTAATGAAGGAAAAAACAAGGCTGGACTTTGAGGTGAAAAAATATCGCCAGGAAAGAGGAATGATTAATCCTGATATGTTGATGGATGGTACTAGACTGTTATATATGCTTAGACATGGTTTTTGCGAGGAACAGGCAGGTTGCGCCGGTTGTCCGGCAAACGTCGAACTGGATGACTGCGCAGGCGATTGTATTTTCGAAATGGCGAGCTATGTCTTAGAAGATAGGTTAAGATCTCTTAAATGATAGAAGGCGAAAGTATCACATAAGGAGGCAAAAAATGGAAAAAAACAATGTAAACAAAAACGCCACGAACGAGCTTTATATCGTGGAAGCATTGGTATACGAGTTAAAAGCTGGATCCCCCTTCAAAATCGGGTGCGGGGATATCTTATACATTGGCAACGACCAGCACGGGAAGACGGTGAGAAAGGGGCTTATTAATGTACTCGAGGAGTATCAGTACGATTTGGAAGACCGAGAATTCTACGAGGTAAGACAGGCGGTAAACACTATCATCGATTATTGTGAGAACTATTGTACCCAACAAAGAGAATGCGACGGTTACGTAGAATGCGACCATTGCGCCATATATGATTTTTGTAACAAGGCAACGAACGGAGATAATTTGAGTGAACTCCCCAAATATAAAGTCGATAAGGAGGAATAACCATGATAATTGAAACAGACACGCAGATAATTCGACCGGAATATATAGAGAGTATTGAATTGTTAGAAAGCACTGGGGGAGAACATAAGTTAAGATTTTACATGGTATCTGGGAATATACTGAAACTTACAGGAACCGAAGAAAAAATAAAGGAAATATACAATAAGTTGGTAAACATTTGGAGTGAAGATAATGGATTGGGGGAATAGCAGTGACGGTGGGGGATATGTTGGAGATAACAACAATAACTACATTTCTGATGATAATTTTCCTTATTGTCTTTGGAATTGTGCAACATTATGCCTTTAATATACTCGATCGGCTAGAGCTGTATTTAGAAAATAAACATAAAAAAGAACGGGAAGACATGTCGCCAGAAGGAATCTATAAGCAGGTCAGGTCGTTATCAACGGCTATTGGCAAGATACCGGCTAATGACGATGATGTCGTAATACTATTGGCGGATTTTAGACGGTTGGGGTGCATTGGTGGCATAAACGGTAAAACAGGATCGGCACTTGTACAGCTAATTAAGTTGGTCAATAAGATTGTTGATAGGTGTGAAACGGAAGATAAAGAAAAGGCAAAGAAGTTAGTAATAGAAGCAGTCAAGAGAATGTAGAACAAAAGGAGTGATAACCATGGATAAATTCGACAAAGAGGAGTTAATCAAGTGTGCCAATACGCTCATAAGGTTTTGCGATAAATATGGTCCCATGGATGGTAATGGCAATAAGGTTAGGGTTTGCAACGACTGTATAATGTATCGGTTTTGCGACCAAATAGACCATAGCGAAGGGCTTGATGATATTTACGAGTTGGATGAAAACGGAAAATCGACTCATCGATATTAATAAAAAGGAGTAGATAACCATGGAAAAAGAATTAAAGCAGTATCGTATCGTAGCGAATGTAATTATTGACATATACGCGGAGTCGGAGGACGATGCATGGGAAAAAGCATCAGAAGAATTCGGCGGCCTGACCGGCTTATATGAATATGACATTGAAGACGTCTGGGATGATTAAGGAAAAGGAGCAATAACCATGGATAAAGAAATCAAATCCTATAGAGTTGTGATCGTTACGTCAATAGATATTGATGCTGAATCGGACAACGAGGCCAAACAGATTGTGATTGAGCAAATTAAAGAAAAGTTGCCAGCAGCAAACAGCAATGTATACAGTGTCGATGAATTAGAAGAATAAAAGGAGAGATAACCATGAATCCTAAAAACATAAAATATCGAGCCTGGCACAAAGAAAAAGAAGTAATGATCCAGGTATCGGAGCTGGACTTACGCAAAAAACGCATTAAAGGCCGCGCCGGTGATGAAGTGATTTCAGCCCGGTTTGATGAAGTCGATATTATGCGGGCAACTGTATTAGAAGATAGTGACGGGCAACTGATTTATGAGGGCGATATAGTAAAAGTTGTTGAAGAAGATGTCCCAACTTATTTTTTTAAAATTAAATTTGATGAGCAAGACGATCGTTTTTATTTCTATGACATACGGCCGAAGGGATTGCGTTATTGTTTAAATGATCTCTTCGGGTGTGATTCTATGACGGTAATAGGGACCCAATACGATGAAGAAAAGCTTAATGATAACAACTATGAATTATTGCATTATAGTTTTATGGACCAAGACGGCACCGTTATTTTAATAGATTAGGGAAGTGAATACATGGATATCAGCGCAAGACATATCGATAAATTAATTGAAAAGGCGTACAGGCACGGGAAGCAGTACGTGGCCATTGACCTTACGGGAGATGATAACGTAGATCGTGCATTGGCTCATACGCTCGATGAGTTAGGGTATAAAGTGGCAATGAACGACGACAATATCTTGATTAGATGGGGCTATTAAGGGGGGATAATCATGAAAGAATCAGAGACAAGATACCAACTTATATTGACAGAAGAGCAGCTGCAACTTATTGAAAAAGCACTTGAACAATGGGGTAGGTTACATATTGGGCAGTGCGATAGCTTAATTGATGACTTGTCACTTGAAGGGAAGTCGCTGACGGAGAAAATAGCCGACGATGAAACGGACGAGGACTACCAATATCGTAAAGACGTTGCTTATACATACATGAATGATGCGCTGTCAGTGGCGATGCCAAAAACCAAGTATCAGCATGACGCCGACAGTAAGCTGGCCTTCGACGTCTTGAGACATATCAAGTACCGGTTATATATTGACGACGGTGGCGAGCCAAACAGTTGGAATGTTTGGTCGTATAAGCCTGACATGCTTTTTACCGGCGGGACTGCACCAAAAGTAGAACAATACGATTTAAAAAATAACGTACTTACGGCTATTGATGAAATGAGTGACTATATGTGTGAAAAGACGGAAAAGACCAGTAAGCAGATGTGGCCAAACTGCAAATCATGCCCGGCACACTTAACCTGTAATGGCTCGAAAGAGTGTGTTATGGAGTTGGCAAAACAAGCGGTATGCACATTTTGGAAGGAGTGAAAAATATGGGATTAGCACTGGACTTTCTTAACTTCGACGCAATGCGACGAAATAACTCCCGTGTATATCTTGTACATGAAATAGTAGACGGGTGTGTCGGTAACGCGCACGAAGTAATAGCAAAAAACAAACAAGATGCCATTGATTCTATTGATAGGAGATGCAAACAGAAGCCAGATGAATGGTACGCCGAAGATATTACAGAAATGGCCATGGACTACAAAAACAATGTATTAACGTCATTAGACGGGTTAGTATCAGAGTTAAAAAAGTTAAAATTAGCGGCCTGCAATCGGCATGGACGAGACTGTTTTTCTTGCATGTTTGCCAGCTATAAAGATGACTATTATGATGAGAGTTCCGGTTGTAGAATTTTGGACTTGCTATATAGAATTGAGTAAATTGTATGGAGCGTGATTGTAGTTGGAAAATTATTATAAGCCAGGTGATGTGACAATTAGTCACATGACGCCGGAAGAGTTAGCAGCTGATCGGATTAAAATGAAACGGGAAGCTAAGAAATATCCCTGGCGGAGAAAGAAGGACGCAGCGAGAGACATTGAGCAGCATATTTTTGGCTCTATCAGGGGGCGGAAATGGGGGAAGAGGAATGGCAAATAGAGAGCGACCGACGAAGGACCAATATTACTTAGACATTGCTAAGGCCGTAGCGCAGCGGTCAACGTGCTTGAGACGTACATACGGGGCCGTTATCGTTAATGACGATGAGATCGTTAGCACCGGTTATAACGGCAGTCCTAGAGGGGAGCGTAATTGCTGCGATACCGGAAAATGTTACCGCCGCCTGCATCAAGTGCCGCACGGTCAAATGATTGAACGTTGTGTGGCCGTACATGCAGAGGAAAATGCAATTATATCAGCCAGTAGACGAGCAATGACGGGTGCGACCTTATACTTATGGGGCTACGATGTAGAAACAGAAGAAGAATTGCCCAGTCCGGAGCCGTGCAAACAGTGTCAGCGCAGAATCAAGAACGCCGGCATTACACGAGTAGTCACGATAGCTGGTGATTATCATGCATAATCTGCAACGTCAATCATCCGACGCAATGACGCGATGTGTTGACGATAAATTTTATCGGGAAAGGGAAATCAGGTACGCGGTAACACGCCGGAAGGCCTGCGACTTGTCGGGCCAGGAAATAAAAAAGATAGTCTTGATGGACGGAACCATTATAGACTATCCGGAACGGTGGCTGAAGGTGATTGACGCAACGTATGAAGAATTAGAAGGCCTGGCAGTAGCCGTGAAAGAGAAATACCGCCGTCGTGATTACAAGGATATCATCACAAGGCATGGATTGACTAAGGACTGTTACTATACAACGGTCAACGAGGCGCGTGTATTCGCAAAATGCGCAGCGTGCCAGTTAGGACTTATAAGGGTTATAGAATAGGAGGAAATCATGGAATATTGGATTGGTATATTGATTGAGATATTAAACAGTTGGCTAGTAAAAGTTATTGTTGGGTATTTAGTACTTAGATTTTTATGTAAGGTATTTTTATACACCAAATACAAAAAAGGCGTAAAAACCGGAAAAGAAAGCGACATTGTTACAATGTATAGCAACTGGCTTATGAATAACACGGTAACCAAAGCCGACGATATGTATGAAATGATATGTTTGCCATACTTAGACATCAGGAACGATCACATAATGGTGCTTGTTTCCAAAATATCTAATGGCAAATATAGTGTGTCGGACGGAATATATGTGTTTAACGAGGCGCGGTTATATGGATTTCAAGGTATCCCTGATGAAATAAAACCTATGATTAATAGCGCTGATATAAGAGTTGAGTTTGACTTGTTGGAAACCTTTTGTACCAAAGAAGAGCTGCCACAGGCCATTAATAATATGGCAATGGCAATGGTAGTAGCTAGTTATCTGCTGCCGGAAATGGCTACCAAAAAATAAAATATCGATAAACTAAAAGCGCCCACTCAAAAGAGCGGGCGCTTATTTGGCGACTTACTGTTTACTGTCACCACATTACGCTTATTCGCGGAATAAGTATGCCCATAAAATGAGATAATTAATATAAGAAATGGGCGGCGAGTGGCGCGGAAATGGTTATAAGTACGCGCTCCGCCGCAACCAATGGCAAATTATCTGGGATTAATAATGATACAAGGGAGGGGCTGACTATGGAAAACGAAAATAAGACGGAATGTTTTATGGAGGCAATGGACATGTCCAATGAAAGCAAGAAGACACTGATCCACAAAATACGCAATGAAATTAAGTCAAGCGCATTGAGTGGGCAGTCTGCTGTGCTGATTAAGCTTCCGGGGACATATGATTTCATCGTGGTTGATGAAATTATGTTGGACCTCAAAAAACTGGGATATCATGTGGAGCGCAGGCATAGCACAGATGAGGTATATATCGACTGGATGTTGGGACACATTCCAGGAATGACATTTACGGCTGGGTAAGGGGGAGCTAGTGTATGGCAAAAATGAAAGAATGGGTTAAGAAAGCACATTGGCTATCTACCGCGGGACTTATGAGTATTGAGTATTGCCGATCATTTAAGGGCTACAGTAAGGAACGGATTGCGAAGGAAATTGGTGTAGACTATAACACCTTGATGCGATGGGCAAAAGAAGATAAACGACTTGCCAAGGCGTTAGACGGCAAAATGAGTCCCATAGCGGAGATGTTGTTAGGACCTGTATTAGGAATTAAATGAGAGCGGGTGATTGGATGGGGTGAAGCGTAAAAAACAGCGTCCTAGTGCTGAAAAGCTGTATTGGTTATCGCCTGCCGGACTAGCACGAATACGGTATCACAGGGCAATTGAAGGCTACAGCGAGGAAAGAATAGCCAAGGAAATCATGGGAATTGCCTACAGCACGTTACAGGAGTGGAAAAAGACTGATTCGGGACTTTCGGCGGCGTTAAAAAGTAACAAGTCTGCGGAGATTGCACGAGCCTTTGAGCAGCTTGACAGGAGTTCTGAGGGTGGCGTAATAGCTGGCAAGGTAACGACTAAGTACCAATACAAGTACGATGAGGACGGAAACGAGGTGGCTACAGGCAAAGAAGTGACTGTCACGGAAGAAAAAGCAGCACCAAACACGACGGCCATTATATTTAAGCTTAAGAATCTTGATCCGCAGCATTTCAAGGATCGCGTGGAAAACGCAGTAACGGGTGCAGATGGTGGACCGGTACAGATTGAGGCACTTACAGGTGACGCACTGACAGCCAGGATTAAAGAATTACAGGACAAATTACAGCAGGACAAGTGATAAATTGTTCTGCTTTTTGTTTAATTATTCAATATTGATTGGATTGACGCGGGGTTGATTGTATGAAAGCGGCAAAAACAGCAAATAAAAATGAAAAAGAACGTCAAGAGCTGGCTATGTTGATGCAGTTGCAGGTATGGTCGCAAAATCCGACGGAATTTATCGATAATTGCTGCTTCACGGTCAACGAAGCAAAACGCGGTGCTGTCGAACACTTCCCCAAGCTGGACTATCTCGCACGAGTAGACAAGATAATACACGGTGAGCAGGTCGCCGCGTTCCCGAAATCACGTCGAATGATGATGACCTGGAGATGTTTGGCTAATCTGCTGCACTTCGCAATGTTTGGCAAAAATCTTTCTATATTCGTCCAGTCCAAGAAATACGATGACAGCGCGTACCTATTGGGAGATAGCCGCTTATTATTCCTGTATGAGCATCTGCCTGCCGGGTACCCATGGCCGAAGGTAGAGCGTAAGACACGATCTAAGATGGGCTATGACTACATTAAGCTGTCTAATGGTGTCGAGTTCCGCGCGGTCGCTGAAGGTGCTGACCAATTACGTCAGTACACTGCATCCGTCGTATATTGCACCGAAATGGCCTTCTGGGACTTCGCACAAGCAACATGGAATAGTTTACGACCGACGATTGAGGGCGGTGGGCGTATCTTCATCGACTCATCGGCCAATCCTGGGTTTTTCTGCCAGCTAGTTACCGGCCAACTCAACGAGGATGAGCCGGAAGAAGAGCAGGAGCCACACGACGTAATGCAAGGCGTACATGAGTACCGTCGTAACGGCGTGTACGTAGCAAGGATACATTACAGCGCGGACCCGTCGAAGCGGTCGGAAGAATGGCGCACCAACGAAAAGAAAGGTACGACTACAGAAGGTTGGGAACGAGAATACGAAATCAACTGGACTGTCAGTGCAGAGCCTAAATATTATCCGGAATTTAATTATAATTTCCACGTTGCCAATGAGGAATTGAAACCAGTCCCAGGACGTCCGCTTATACGCGGATGGGACTACGGATTAACTCCGGCAACTGTAATCGGTCAGACGACGGCCAAAGGGCAGTTACTCATACTTACAGAGCTGCAATCATGGGATTGTGGCATGTTGGCTCATGGTCGTGCTGTATCGGCTGAAATGGCTACGTACTACAACGGCTATGACTGTACCGACATAGGCGACCCGGCAGGCAATCAACGCGCACAGAGCGATGAGAGTACTGCCAACCAGCTACTGTATGACAACTACGGTATCCGGGTAGATCCGGGCGAATTGTCACAGACCGGACGCAGCGAGGCAATACGTTACTTTTTGACGACGTTGACGCCTGATGGCAAGCCATTATTGTTATTAGACCCACGGTGTCAGATGCTTATCGAGGCATTTACGGGCGGTTATCATCGTAAGGTAGTCGCAGGCAGGACACTGGATGAGCCGGAGAAAAATGAGTATTCGCACCTTATGGACTGTCTGGCCTATATGTGTGCTAAGTTATACCGCGACAAGGACAATGGAGTGGACAAGTGGCGCAAGATGACACGAGGCAAGATGCATCGTGCAGGATTCATGTAATTTCACGCGGGGCAACGCAGCAACGGCGCCCCTTTGCGACCCCGCGTATTCATAGTTACACCTCCTTTCTGGCGGTGGACGTTTTGGGGGTTAGCGACCGTTTCCCAGACGGTCCCCAGGCGTCCACTTGTCATGCCGGAATATCTCAATGGTAGAGACTCCGCCTCATAAGCGGCACTATCGCGGTTCGAGTCCGCGTTCTGGCACCATTATTGTTATTTGCACAGTTACGAGGTGATGTAATGGACGATATTAACAGCGGCCTGTCTAATGCACAGGAGCAGTCATCCTTATTTGGGCGGGATGCACCGCAGATTAGTGTAACTGACTGGCTCTTACAGCAAGCGGAGCCAGAAGAACGTCCCGTATCATTGGACACACTCAAGGATGCGGAAATCGAGAAGATTATGGCAAGTGTATGTGACGGCATAGACGTAGCCAATAAGTATTATGAGGGTACTGTAGAGCCTAAATTGATACACCGGCAGCGTCTCCGATACGGGGAACAGAAACTCTACAAGGAAAAACTGCCTAACCTGTCACGTAAGAGTAAATTCGTGAGCATGGACTTGGCCAACGTCATCGAGTGGATGAAACCGTCGCTTGTAGAGGTATTTACGGGAAACGAGTCTCCGGTAACTATCGCGGGTAGCACGATACAGAACGACGACACAGCGACCAAGATACAGCAGCTCATTGAGTACCAGCTCATGCGTAAGAATAACTACACCTCCATGGTATCTGACGTAGTGGATGAAGCGTTATCGACCAATTTAGGAGTTACCAAGATATGGTGGAAGCGGGAAGAGAACCGTACACGATACAAGCTGATGTACGACGTAAACGATATGCAACAGGCTATGATGCTTACGCAGGCGTCATTATCCGGTGAAATTGAAATCAAGAGCATAAAGCCCTTGAAAGACGCGCCTGATCTGTACGAGGTGCAATTCGACCATGTTAAGGTGACGTCTAATCATCCGGTAGTTGAGTATGTACCGCCGACGGAGCTTAGATTCACGCCGGAGGGCAGTAACCTTCAAAGCTGCAAATTTGTCGCTCATCGGAAAATTGTGAAGGGAGACTACCTCAAGCGCAAAGAGTTAGACGGGACCTATCAAAACGTCGATAAGGCACTGGATGACGCAGGCGATACAAGGTACACCAATGCCGATGAGTACGTCAATCCGGCACGTAATCAAGGTGGTATGAAGCCAACTGATCATGACAAGGCGTCCAAGGACGTTGAGTTGTACGAGTGCTATGTAGACGTCGACTACAACAACGACGGCGTATACGAGCATCTTATCGTGCATTGTGTCGGTAATGTACCGCTGTCTATCCAAGTCAATGAGTTTGACCTGGCTCCGTTTTTTGCCCTGGGAAGCGTTCGGGAAAGTCGCAAAATATTCGCAGACCATGCATTAGCAGAGCAAGTAGAGGGGCTGCAAGACCTCAAGACCGCTCTTATCCGTCAAATCATCATCAATGTCGCCAAAAATAACGACCAGCAGAAATTTATCGATTATTCCAAGGTTACTGATATTGATGCGCTCATGAATGGCGATGAATACGTGCCTATTAACGGCGACCCAAGCGCAGCGATTGCCAATCCGCCTCCGGCTAATCTGTCTCCGCTGTCTATGGATCTAGTCAACTACGCAGAAAGCGAGTTGCAAAACCGTACAGGCAGCACCAAGTACAATCAAGGCCTTGACTCCAACAGCCTTAACAGCACCGCGACCGGGATTACTGCAATATTAGGCCAGGCAGATAAGCGTATACGACTTATCGCACGATTATTTGCCGAAAACTGGATTGTTCCCATGATCCGGTTCTTGATATTGCTTAATCGTAAGTACGGCGAGGATGTACAGACGTTCCGATTTAAGGATTCAGAAGTCTCGATATCAAGCAATGACCTTGATATCGACTACGACCTTGTAATCAACGTCGGCAATGGAGCAGGAACCAAAGAGGCGCGTATCCAGTCTTACATGATGTTGTTATCTAATGTATATCCGACGCTTAGCCAGGCCGGAGTTGCAACGCCAAAAAGCTATTATGCAGCCGGCACCGCATTACTGGAGGAAATGGGACTCAAGAACACGCAAGGTATCTTGCTTGATCCTGACAGCCCGGAAGCACAGCAGATACAGCAACAGGCGGCACAACAGCAGCAGGCGCAGGAAGCGGCCAAAGAACAGGCAGACCTGCAAAAACAACTCATCATCAAACAGGCGGACTACGAAGGCAAGGTTGCCGTCGCAAGTATCCCGTCGGTACGAGCCAACATGAACGATTTGCCGCTTAATACGCAAGTCGGGATTATTAACAGTCGGACAGCCGGTAATGCAACGATTGACGACTTGATTAATAAGGTCGCTCATGACGACTCATTACAGGTTCCTAATCAGCCACAAGGGCCGATACCGGAGCAATTGCAGCAGTTACAGCAAGGGATGAACAATGGCCAGACATGACGAGCTGACGCAAGCACGCGTAACGGGTAATAGAGACAGATACCTCGCACGAGTGCTTACGGACGGCAGAAGAGCAGAAGACCTACAAGAATTTCTAAATGACTGGATGGAAGTCGAGAAACAAAAGGCACTAGAAGAATTAGCAGCCAGTAAGACACCGCAAGATATACAAGCCTCATATCAAGCGGCGATTAGATTTTACCAATATATGAATGGCATTATCGTGCAAGCTAAAGGCGCACGACGGAAAGGAGAATAGACGACGTGACCAATTTTGAATTTAATCTTCAGTTGTTTGCCGAAGGAGAAGAAGCCAGTGCAGCAACCAATGAAACCGTCGCGGTCCCCGCCCAGGAGTCAACAACAGATACACCGGCGGCAGAAACGCACGAGCAACCTCAGTCTAATGACACCGGAGCTGTATACCTTGTAACTGATCCGCAGACAGGCCGAAAACGTATCGTAAGCAATACGCCGCAGGCCAGTGAAACACCGGAAGAAGAAAGCGGCAACGACGATGCCGAACAGCAGCAACCGGAAGCGGAACAGAAACAGGAAGAAAGCACTACTCCGGAGCAGCAGACCAGCCAGCAGGAACCACAGGCACAGCCTTTACTGCATACCGAACCGTACACGTTGGATGAGCTTAATAGCGCAATTCAAAACAATCATGTCGATGAATCGCGTATTCCGGCTCAGTACCAAGTACAGTATGCACAATATCGACAGGAGCAGATGCAACGCCAACAGCAGTTACAGCAGCAACAGCAGGCGTTTGCCGCGCAGCAGCAACAACAGCAGTTGGAGCAGCAGAAGCAGATGTTCGCGCAAATCGACCAGGCCGCAACTAATCAAGCAATGCAGGCCTATGGATTGACGCAGGATGACATCGACACCGCTGAATATTCGGACGATGAAGACCTGAAAAATAAGGTCGCACAGTATCACACCGCGAAAGATTATTTTAAAGGTCAGTTAATCAACGCTATTCAGCAACAGCAGATGCAGACGCAGGCGGCGCAGAACGAACAGAAGGCAATATATGCCAGCATTGTAGATTACACTCGCAAAATTCAGGCGGAAGAGCCTAATTTTGACGAGATTAATCAGATGATGGGTACATATTACCAGTCCATGCCGTATAAGGACGCCGCGGCAGTGTCGGACGCTATCAATGCGCTTAACGCCGGCAATATTAACCAGGCGCAGTGCAAGGTGCTGGAAGGTTATTATAACCAGTGTCGCACCGCGTACTACGCCAAAAAGAACGACTTAACGAAGACACCGAAGAAAGTACCGGTGCCGAAGGTTGAACAGCCCGGAAACGGAGCGAAGTCTCAGCCAAAACCGTTTGATTTTACACAGCTTAGAAATATGACAGAACGTGAACGCCGCGCAGCTATGGCACAGTACTGGCACAGCGGCAAATAAAAAGGAGAGATGCAAATGCCAGATGTAATTCGTGACCTTAATAAATCGGTAAACCAGTCCTTTACTTATGATGCGATTGGCCATGCTGAAGACCTCAGTCCGATTTTGACCAATATCAGCCCTGAATCTACGTTATTTTACAGCAAGTTTGGTAACACCAAACCGGCAACAGAAACGTCTTTTTCTTGGATGACTAAAGGCCTGCGCCCGCCTCAGACGAACGCACACCTTGAATACGAAAAGTATGAATTTGAACCGGTCGGTTCCATTGAAGGTATGAGCAATAATGTTCAGAACTTCCAGAACAGCGGCCTTGTATCGGACATACAGAACGAAGTAACCAAAGCATATAACAATGAACACGGCACTGATCTTGACGACGCTAAATTCGACGCCTACAAATATCAGGCCCAGGACATTGAATACATGCTCGTCAACGGTGAAAAGAAGGTGGATGGGGCAAAAGACGTTGCGCCCCTTTCCGGTGGTGTACCGTTTTTTATGTCAATGAATACTATCGACGTAACCGTAAGCTCTACAGACGGTACTATTACTTGCGATAAGAATCCGAACCTTGATACTGGTGATATCGTCTATTTTGTTGCCAAAACCATGCCTACGGGCCTCAAGAAAGGTATGTATTACTATGTCCGCGTAGACGGTACAGACCGTAAAAAACTGACGTTGTTTGACACGCAGAAAGGCGCTGTCGAAAATATTACCGATAAACAGGTTAAGCCTACCGCAGCAGGCACGTCGGTGCAGATAGTTGCTAACAACATTATCTCTTGTGGAGGCAATGCAGATTTTACTCTGGATGACATCAATGATGCGATGGAAATGGCCTTTAAGCGTGGAGGTAACCCGTCTGAAGCGTATATGTCGTCTTCTAAGTTCCGTCACTTCTCAGACCTTGTATTGGCACAGACTACGACCTACCGTAAGTCCGGTGAGAAAAAAGCGGCTATGGTCGCAACTACGTACCAGGGCGCGTTCGGTGTAGTCAATGCCAATATTCACCGCCTGTATCCGGACGAACGTATCGATATCCTCGATATGCAGTTCTGGGACATGCGTTACCTGTCTCGTCCGCACGAAGTCAATAATCTTGGTAAGGACGGCACATATGAAAAATTCGTCATTGAAACGCGCGTCGGCTTACAGGGAACACAGCCGAAAGCATCATGTGCAATCGTCGATATTCAGCGATAGTTTTAAGTAATCTTATAAGGGGGTACTCGTAGTATCCCCTTTTTTATAAGGTGGTGATTGGATGATAACAAACCAACGACTGTATAAAGACGACGGTAAGATCGTGTTGCGAAACACTGTTAACGTATCTAACGAAATCGACGCGACACGGAAGGCCAATGAAGCAGATAACGGCGGGTGGTTTGGTGACAAAAACGAACGAATGCAGCTAATGGGATATATACCGCCTGAATTTTGGATGTTTGATCCATGGTTAATAACCGCCAAACGCGCACAAAAAGAAGGCGATATGCGTACTTACATGAAATGCATGAAGAAGTTTTTTGAGGTACACAGCGCATTTAAAGTCAATCATAAGCGTACCGTATGGCGGGGAACCGGGGCGGTGCTGTTATGATTACAGCAGCCGAACTCAAGCGACTCGTAAGGTATAAGGCAGGCGATAACAACGAAGTAAAATACAGTGATTATGACGTGTTGCAGGCCATTAATGAGGTATTACGGTATATCAATCAATACTATATCAATAGCGATTTTTTAGAGAAGATACAGCACTATCGCCAGGACGCAATGAATAAGGTTATCGACGAATATAACGACAGCATCAAGCCGGACCCGGACGACGAAACGATAGCTATAGAGCCTAAAGCGCACATCGACATGCGCTATACCGGAGTAGACTTGCCAGATGATTTCTTAACGTTGGTAAGGATCGTTGATGGTCACGGCCATGATCTGCATACGTGCGACGCTATCCGGCCTCCGCGGTGGGACGAATACAAGATACTGCAAAATAAGCTGTATACGGGCGTAAAAGACGTAGACATGTTATATAATGCAGCTTTTCTTAGTGTTGATAGCCTAGAGGACAGCAAAATCGAATTACCGCGCGTCTTTCTTGATGCGATGTGCAAGCTAGTTGTTATGGTGCTGACACAGCAGCCGGACGGAGATACGATGCAACAGGCCGTAGAAGACATTCTTTCCCATGTCGTACCAATGCGAAAATACGCCAACGTTGAAAAACGTATGCCGTTCATATGTTAAGGGGGTGAGGGCATGAACGTAGATACCGCAGTAACGAGAATCCAGCAGGAAACGCATGATATCAGTGATGAGTATAGCCGCGAAAGGTGCATACAATTCATCAACACGGCAATACAGCAGGTATCAAGCCTTCTCATAGCTGCAAAATGGCCTGTACTCGTGCAGGAAACAACCGTGCGTGACGGCGATTCTATTCCCCGAAACTATATGAATGCATGTGGTACGTATCCCTTATCTATGACAAGCGGAGCCGTAAAAATAACTGATCCGTCCGTAAAGGATGTACGCTTTAGGTATTTTGCGACACCTAATTTGATTGACGATGCATCGAAAGCGCTGCCGTTTACGCATGATGCAATAAACGATGTTATTGTTAAGTCTGCCGTGCTTATCGCACTCAATGAAAATGAGTACGATATCACGCAGGACACGAATATTGTTAATGCCTTACAACAGGCAATAAGCGCGGGAATGAGTTGATATTATGGCGGATTATAAGAAACAAGTATTGTCTATGCCGGACCTTCCGACCGCGATACAAGGCGACGGTAGGCAACTCATATCATTGCTTAGAAAGTACCTAAAATCAGTCAATGAACAGGTCAATGTAGCTAATGGCTTTACGGCTGACGATGTGGACGCCTCGAACAAAGGCGATTTTCAAATGCCACGCAACTTCACTTTGACGTTTGACCGACTAGGCGGCGTCATGAATTGGGATTCCATAGAAAATGACGATCTGGCGTACTATGAACTGCGCACAAACGCCAATGTAGGTAATGCTAACGGCTTACTAGAGCGCACGACGGCAACGTCTAGTTTGGTTATTCCTCCTACGGCTAGTGGCAAGATATATCTGTTCGCTGTCAGTAAAGAGGGCAAGGTATCTAATGGACGTACTTTGTCGTATAACAAGGTACGACCTAACGCGCCGGCTGACGTATCATTCACTAAAAACAATGAAGGCACGCTCATTACCTTCCTTGAAATTCCCTCAAACTGTATCGGTGCCAATCTATATATCTACGGCGTTAAATATCAAACGGTCGACAATGTATATCTGTATCCATATCCCAATATCAAAGATATATACATCGCTTACTACGACCAATTCGGGGAAGGTGAGCGTACATATCTTTCCTGCTACGTTCCGAACGTAACCGGGTTTTGGGCCGAAAAAAATGGCGCAAACCTATATTTTTATTGGGATGCGCTAAGCATATACAATATCAAGTATATCGTAAAAGTAGGTCAAACACGGGACTGGGAACAAGGTACGGAGATTTTCCGGAGCAAGGTCAACAAGTATCGGTATATCCGACCTAATCAAGGCGACTACTATTACATGATTAAGGCGGTTGATGACCATGGAAACTATTCACAGGATGCTACATGGTATCTCATGACCGCCGACAAAGAAATCAATAAGAACGTCATCATTGATTATAACCAATTGGACGTCGGTTATAGCGGTATCAAGACTAACATGTATTACAACGCTCAAATGCAAGGCTTGAGACTCGAAAAAACGTCATTTAACGGCGAATATCTCATGCAAATCAATTTACCGCAGAAAATCAAGGCCCGTAACTGGATTGACTGCAAACTTAATGCCGTTACAGAACAGACGTTACGAGTCCGTGACATGACCTTCGCTGTCAATTCTTACGAGGCCGAACACGTCCTTGTATGTGGAATTTTAGGTGACCTGGACGGAGTTGAGCTGCAAAAGCAGATAGCACGTTATACAGGCAAAAACGATGACGTTTTTAACGCTATTATCGACGGAACAACAAAGCCGACTAATGGCACTATCATAGAAGAACGTAATACGCAATTTTCTCCGGTTAAATGGGGCGATGGTGTACTTATTACCGATACAACGTCACTAGCCTATTCATGCGATATTAACGCCAGCTTTTCTATGGGCTTTTGGTTTAAAAACAATTCGCTGCTGAACGATTGCATCATTCTTGAGCTGCGCGGCTCTAAACCTAATAAGAGTGACTATATTTCAGTCGGAGAAATGTCTTTTACAGTCAATTCTTATGAAGCTCAACATTTATGGGCTGACGGTATATTTAGGGATATTACCTTATACATTGGCTATGACGCTCGATCAAACCAATTTTATTTAAAAGACAGTGTAAGCAAAAAGACACTCACGGTATCCGTTCCTAAACTAAATCATGATTGGCTGTATTTTGGTGTATCCCAGACGGATACGACACGGTTATTTTTTATCCGTGAGTTCAACATGGATACGAGTAAGTACGCGAAAGCATTTATCCCGCCATGTAGCAACTCATTTGACCGTTTATTTTTGAATCCAAAGGAGTAGACATAATGAACAAAGACGATATGAAAATTAAAGGTGCGCTGGAATTAGTTATTCGGCACGCGAACGGCGACGTTGAAACACGCCGAAAAGATAATCTTATTTTGAACGACGGCTTTGATTTTATCTGCGCTGCTATTGCAAATCCTACACGACCGGCCCTCATGGGATATACGGCAGTCGGCACCGGCACAACAGCGGTATCTTCTTCACAGTCAGGACTCACGACCGAAATTAAGCGAAAAGCAGCCAGCTATTCCCATAGCCAGGGTACGAAAGTATTCACACTCACGACGACCTTCGCAGCCGGAGAAGCTACGGGCGCTATTACCGAAGCCGGTATTTGCAATGCTGCCAGCGGTGGCACCTTCTTGGATCGTGTCGTATTTGACGTTATCAACAAGGCGGCGGATGACACGATGACGACGACATTCCAGTTCACTTTGTCGTAAGCGCTTATGGTAGACCTTGCCAAAACATTCACGCTGTACAAAATTGACGATGTAGCATTTCCGCTAGACGACGAACGTTGCCGTCGAGTGTTGGATAAGTTTGGCAAGACATTTTTCAGTGTGAAGGGCAATGAATACGCCTACATCGTCGAAGAATATGGCCGTCGACACGGTATGCCTAGATTTATACTTGATATATGGCTGCACTATTATCGGGCCAATGAGTATGAAAAGCCTGTATCGGAAATAACGACGCCAGTAAATGAATTGTATCATTGGGATTTTGAAGCCATACCAATTGAAACGACTAAGATAGCCGATACACGCTCTAATCGTCTTTATCATAGCTTGAAAGACAGAATTATCTTCCGTGAAACATATTGGGATAACGTCAATTTCAATCTGCATATGCTAGAAGGCGTCAAGGTTCGGGATATCAATAAATCGGATTATACATCAGGGACAAAGAAGGAATCGTTTGGTATTAGTGACAGCAATCGCACAGCATACACCAAAAACAACCGCTATTCGCTCCGTATCGCAGAAAAGAGCGCCAAACATATAAACACTCTAAGGCTGGATGTAACTGGCGTTACAGACGAATATAGCCGTGATTTAGAGTGGCTACGCGCCTCTGATGAATCGGTGTTGATGTTTGAAAACCAAAGCAGCGTTTCCCGAAAGCAAACTAAAGAGGATTTGCAAATAATGGAACGACCGATAAAGGCCGTGTACATAAATCCTTGTGAAGTTGTTTTGATTGTTGATAGTCATGTCGCCTTCTTTAATTGGTTCCGGATGATCAGAGAAAAAATAACGGTATTGGATCATCAGCGGAAACGATTGTATCCCAGAAAGAAAGAATCGCTAACGGTTACGCCGCTCCTTATAAATAACCTAGCCCGCTCTTTTCCTGAAACGATAAAAGCCATAGACAGGTATATGAGTCATGCCAAACCAAAGTACAAAGAGCAAACGGTGACACTGACTGATGATGAGAAGAATATTCTAAGTATTATCCGAAGTGAAATGCTCCATGTAACGGAAATATATTGGGATAATGTACTCTTTCTCATTAATATTTCTGAAAATATACGTGCTACTGACGTTATACGGAAAACGGCCCAAAAACAGTTATATGACGCGCTATATTTTATGGATTTTTTACGCAAGGTATCAAAAGTTAAACAGGCGGAGTCTATATCTGTAATTGAAGGACAAAGACAGACACTTGAACATGTCTTATATGAATCGGTCCGGGTATCTGATGAGATTGCCCGTTATATGCGAAAGTATATGCGTGAACAGATACAGGCGATGGATGCGATATCAAAGCGCATGGATACGGTAAACCATGAACAGCTATCTATTAACGATGGTTGGTACAAGGTTTGGGATACCATAAAAACCTTGCGAGAGGAATTGAAAACCTTGGATAAGATAAATCGTGATATATACAACCAACAAGATGAACGATTAATCATCGCAGATAAATTACTCGTTCAGACGGAACATAAGCTAAAAGAGGCGTTATCGGTAGAAGAATCTTTCAATAGAGACGCTGTATTTTCGCGTGTATTAAGCGATTTAGTTGTCGTAGGTGATTCTCTTTCAAAGGATGCCGGGAAGAATCCAGCCGAAGATATTGCCGTATACGATGCTTATTTAAGGGCTAGTAACGCTTATATAGAGGCTTTGCAGGTCGTTAGTTCGGCGAAAGAAGCGGCTGATTTCTTGGCTATGTCAGACACGCCGCCGCTGTATGAAGAATTTACCGATTTTAACGTTGGCGATTATGAGTACGAGAAAGCAATGCTACGCTTACGAGTGGTAAGCAACGCGACACATTCGCAGCCGCTCTTATATGACGTTGCACCTCATGTAGATATTGATGATACCGACGATCGTGGACAAATACAGATTAAAGACGCGACCAGAGCAACAAAAGTATATTACAACAAACATTACTATAATCCGCCGGAAGTACAGGTTACGGTAAAAGGTGGCAGCAGTACTACATCACTTGTACCTCGCATTATATCAACGGACAAGTCAGATGACGGCGGACGATATTTTGAAGTTGAATTACATGATACGGACGATAAGTTAACAACTGGCGTCATATCATGGGTAGCAAAAGGATGGTGACAATATGCAGGAATACAGCCAGTTATACGATACTGATGCGTGTAACGTGTACCTAGGCAAGGCGGATAAAAACATACAGTCTGTAGCCAGTAATTTCAGTGGTACAGTGTTCCCTACCGAAAATCTGCAAGTAGGTATGACATGTGTTCGGACTGACGATAATAATAATATGTACTTGCTGACAAACTTATCTCCGGTTAAGTGGGAATTATTGCCGTCAACAGGATATGTGGATAATGCCGTTGGGAGTGGTGTTAAATCTATTACCAATTTTAAAGGAGCAACTTCAAACGCAGCCGGAAAACAAGGGCTAGTACCGGCACCTGCCTCAGGAACGCAAACAGATTACTACTTAGCAGCCGATGGAACGTGGAAAAAGGTACAGCAAAGAAGCGTTAAAGAGGTAATTGACATTGTGTACCCTGTAGGCTCTATATGGGAGTCTACTACGAGTAGCGACCCGAATAAGTTATGGCCGGGAACAACATGGTCGCTCATGGACGGTGGTCGCGTTCTTGTATCTAGTGGTTCATATTCTGATAGTAGCGGTTCGTATAGTTATTCTCTTGGCGCTACAGGCGGTGAAGCTAAACACAAACTCACTACCAATGAAATGCCTTCGCATTCACATGGTGCAAGTTCAAGTACGAATGGCGGTCATAATCACACCTTGCGCGTTATTGTTGACGGTAAGGACGAAAATGCTGGTGCTGGCGGTGCTAACTATTGGAATAATCAAACCACTAGTTGGAATGGCGACCACTCGCACACCATTACTATTAGCAACACAGGCGGTAACGGAAATCATGAAAATAGGCCTCCATACGCCGTTGTAAATAGATGGAGAAGAACAGCTTAACCATTTCGTTTCCACCTATTAATAACAAGATACGGCTGACGATTTTCATGACGATCGTTTCCGCCCGTATTCGAAAGACTAATTGAATGCCCATGTGAAGCATTAACAGTATATTTGTAGTACCCGTAATGTCCGCTTGGGTTAACACTACCATTCATATCTTGGGCCGACACAATACCACTAGCTAAGTGGTCCCATGTATATGCCCCTAACGTACCGACTAAACTGGTGCTAGATATACTGGCTCCATGTCCGTGAATTGCCAATTCATTGGTAGTTATGCCGTGCGTTTCCAGCGGTTAACGACAACATACGGCGGTCTATTCTCGTGATAACCATTGCCGCCAGTTGCAGAAATATTGATTGAATGCGAATGACTATTTTGGCTTGTAGTAGTATTACCCCATTTACCATTATTGCCACTATGTCCACCCAGAAAGTCGGACCCGCCGATAACGGTCCAAGCCGTATGAGTATGACTATCTGTCGAGGCGCTTGCTCCATGTCCGTGTGAGGCCAACTCATTGGTAGAGAACTTGAAAGGAGAAAAAATGAGAGTTTTTCAAATCATTGATAACGCTGTACTTATCATCAAAGAAGGTGAACAGTACAGCGACACCGCTGATAATTTCAAAGTGGATAGCGGAATTACCAATGTCCCGAATAAAATCATCTATGATGACACGCAGAAACAATGTTGTGTAGATGATGAATTTAAAGACTATCCTGATGCTATGTATGAAGGCTATATCGACAATGTTACGGCCTACATCGAAGCAAAAGCAAGGCGTGAATATGTACCGCCTACACTAAGCGAATTAAAAGAAAAAGCCTTGTCAATTCAGTACAATAAATACATCGCTAAAAAAGAAGCTGATGTTGTAGTGGACGATCTGCGATTTAGCACGGACGAAAAGAGCCAGCGTGAATGGCAGACGGCCTTAACACTTATTACTGATAAAGGTAAGTATAAGGTGCGCGATTCGTCTAATAGCCTTGCCTTCATCGACGTAACAAAAGAACAGCTCATAGCAGCCGGGAACGAGGCTAGAAAGCAGCAGATAGCGGCTTACGAGTGGTTCATGAAAATCCGTGACGCAATTAATAATTGCAAAAATGAAGCTGAACTATCAGCCTATATGACGTGATAAATGGCATGGTTAAGCCGTTTTATGGATTATTATCGTAAAGAACAAATAAATAACACGAGTAAATTACGTATTTTACGAGATTGACCGTTGTTATTTGTTCTGCAATAAAGAACACGTTAAGAACAGAGGTGAAATAAATATTTGGGTAAAAATACAATTGATTTGACGCAAAACGTCGACGACATAATCAAGAATATGGCCAGCATAATAGAAAATATTCTATTGCAGGCACACCCTGTTGGTAGCTATTATTTCTCCGATGACCCTACGGACCCAAGCGAATTGTTTGGCGGGACCTGGGAAGCACTGACACCAGGCTATACATTGGTGGCGCAAGGGAAGGCTACAGAACAGCATGGAAGTACAACGTGGACGAAAGAATTTAAGGCCGGTCAAAAGTACGGTGAATTTGAGCATCAATTAACCGTTGGGGAGTTGCCGTCTCATCAGCACGAAATTCCATTTTGGATGTGGGCCGTATCTTTTAGATATAACTCTGGCACCTATCAAATACCTCAACAAACTAACGGCAATGCAGTTGAATACGCTAACGGAAAAACTAATCAACAACAGCTCGTAACCGCAACTGGTGGTAACGGCTATCACTATAATGTTTCTCCGTGTAAATCAGTATATGTGTGGTATCGGATTAGCTGATTCTTTTCCAAACATATACAGCCTTACAAGGAGATATGTTTGTATGGTAATTATCATTGCCAGTTGGCTTGGTTATTCCGCACGTATCACCGTATCTTCCGCCAGCAGTTGTGAATGTTGTATTACTCCATTGAATAACTCCGCTTAGCAGATAACCGCCGTTAGAGCCACTAACACCTGTTTCATTATTTTTGTTCCAAATGGAATTGTAATGTTCGTGCGAGGCTAACTCCCCAACGGCTACATAGTACGTTGCCAGGCGTATGCGGCCTTTGACGGAGAGATGTTATTGTGATATTCATCATTGCCAATCTTCCCCCACGCGTTAGGCAACGAGCGTGGCCCGTATTGGTCCCGGCAGTCAACGGTTTTGAATAGTTCCCTAGAAGGTTCACCGGAAGGCATGCCAGAGTCGCATGAAACGCGCGGATAATGACTAGCCAACTCCCCAACGGTAAACCGCGTCAATAGCCTTCCGCAACTCACGAATTGTTTTATGTGTGTAGTCGTGTTTTGTTACACCGCGGCAGGCATGACCCAGTATTTTCTTTATGGCCGTGTCGTTAGCTCCGACGCTATCAAGCATTGAGGCTAGAGTATGTCGACACTCGTGTGGTGTGTGGTGCATCCCGAAAGACTTCATAACGGAGTCAAACCGTCGTCTAAATGAATCATAGGTATATGGAGTCCCGTTTTCGTGCTGACAGATGTAGTCTTGTTCTTTACGAGATACAAACCATTTATAAATGTTTTTATGAATGGGTACAGCGCGTCCGGTGCCTGATGCTGTTTTAGATTGTTGGACGATAAAGTAGTGGCTGCGCCACTTCACATCGTGTGGCGTGAGTCGCAAATATTCTCCAATTCGAAGGCCTGTATAAATAAGGATGAGTACATCAATGACATCCGGATTATCATCTACGGCACGCCAAAGCTTATTTCTTTGTCTGACCGTGAATGGCTTTTTCTTGTATTTCTTAATGTGTGGTTTTAGCTCAATATATCTTGCGTAGTCGGTGCTAACGATATCGTACTTGATTGCGTGACGGTATAGTTGTTCTAATAGTCCGCGACACTTCTTTTGTGTGCAGTATCCTGCCTGTATGTCGTCGATAACGTCTTGCAAATGACCATATCGGATACTACGAAAAGGCAGTTTATGCAGCTTGTGGCAGTGTCTAAAGGCATTGTCATAGCTCTTGCAACTGGATACGGATAACCGACTATATTTCAACTGTTTCCAACGTAGAAACAGTTCAGCGAAGGTAATACTATCGTCGATTAATGGCGATTCATTGACAGAAGAAAGGTAGGCGATGCCATGAGCAAACGTATCGAAGTAGCCCAGTATCTTTTGTCTTCCGTCTATCGTCTTTTTCACGACAAACGGCCTCCTCCGATTCCCAGATAGTTTATAGCAAGTTCCGTATCCATTAGGTAATTTCATATTTCAAAGTTCCTTTCGAGGGGGTATTTATGGTTGAACAAATAGTAACGACAATAGTCATTGCGGCTATTTCAAGTGTCTCCGCTTATTTCTTCGGCTTGTACCGATCAACATTAACATTACACAAAGGCGTACAAGCTTTGTTGAGAAATGACATGTTAATGTCGTATGAGCGGTTTAAAAAACGGGGATGCTCCCTTGATGAAAAGCAAAATTTCTGCAACATGTACGATTGCTATCACGAGTTAGGTAAAAACGGAGTCATGACAGCCGTATACAATAACGTCCTCAAGATGAAAGAGGGTGAATCAGAATGAAGAATAAAATTATAGATTTAGGCGAATGGGGGCAAAAACACTGGCTCCAATTAGTTGTTATCATGTCAGTCATCATGATGATTTTCCTTTGTTTGGTATTATTCAGTTGGCTGTTTGGGTATTGGTCCAACGCATTACGCGGTACCCATTTTGAATTGACCAGTTGTTGGAGCGGAGTAACTGCGGTTGCCGGCGGTATTGCTACGGTTGTCGGGCTGGCCAAAGCTGCCTGGACAAAGTACGGCATGGACTCGCGTTTTAATTCCGCACGATATGCAATGCCGGTTACAACACAGAGTACAAAACGGGAGGTGGAAAGATGATTCGAGGGTTTGACGTATCGGAAAATAACGGCTATTTAGACGCGGACTTTTGGCAGTCTGCGGTAGATGCAGGCTGTAAATTCGTCTATGTACGTTGCTCTTGGGGGAATGGGCATGAGGACGGAGAGTTCCGCCACAACGTTCAAATGGCTCATGAGTACGGATTACTAGTTGGCGCATACCACTACGATTATAGCCTGTTCCCTGTAACGACAGCCGAACACGCGCGAAAATGCGCCGCAATCATCGCAGACAGCGGCGTATTATTGGAACTTCCTGTATTCTATGACCTCGAAGACGCTGACGGCTGGAAAGAGCGTAATGGCTACGTTTTTTCAGGGGATAACGCTACAGCTCAATGTCGTGCATGGATTCAGAATATAGGACTTCAAACAGGCGTATATGCGTCTTACAGTTGGCTTGAACGCGCTGTCACTGATAGCGGCGGGCGCGGTGGCGGGCCGATTGACTGGCGGACGTTGGATTGCTCCGTATGGAACGCCGAATGGGGCGGAACCGATGATATCCGTGCTTTTGTCTGGCAGGACACGGACCAGTTACCGATTGGCGGCCGCTTGGTTGATGGTAACTGGATGTATGCTGATTACTTGTTTTCGGAAAACTAGGAGGTGATCCAGTGTTTTATCTGTCGCAGTTAAAAAGGGAGGCTGATAAGTTTGCACAAAACAAAAAGAATATTGTCGTTGCTTGTGTTCTCTTGTGCGTTGTTATTGCCGGCGGTTGGCTTGTGTACCGATACTACAACCATAGCGCAGAACGAGAAAATAGAAATGTCGTTAACACAGTACAATCAGTTGAAGACGATAATCAGCGAGCAAGAGACAACATTAATACAGCTACAGAGCAAATTAGACAAGCTAGACAACAACTCGACGTCGTTACAAGAGCAATTGACGATAGCCAGAGAACAGTTGACGAAAACAAAGCAGTCATTAACGACAGCAGACAGCTCATTGAATCAAGCCAACGAAAGCTTGAACAGGCAAAAAGAATCTTTGACGAGATTGACAGAGCAAATCAACGAAATGACTAAAAAAGACGCGCGTTTGAAACGGCAACGCGATACATGGGCAGTCATTGCGGGTACGTTGCTTATAGGATATATCGCAAAATAAAAGACGGAGGGAAGAAAATGAGACGACTAAACAAGCACAACTCACAGTCTATCACGTTTTCTTCACTCGTCGGTGGCATTAATATATCGCAGGCTCCGGAACAGATTGACCTGTCTGAATTACAAGAAGCGCAAAATTTTATTTATGCGCGAGACAGTAAGCGGCTGACGGGGCGGGCTGGACTGGGCCTGCTTTATACTATGAGCGACGATGAAGGTATCCGCGATATGTGGTACGACGTAGATACGAACCTTCTCTTGTGTTTTACGAATAAGAACAGGGCTTACCGATATATAATAGGTCAAGAGCCGGAATATATTGGAGAATTGACCGGAAGTTATGAACCGACGTGCGCTAAATTTATGGATAAAGTATGGATTGCTAGTGGCGGTAAATTGCAATACTACGACTACACTCAAAACGGTACGTTGCAAACGGTATCATCCAGCCCGACGTGTAATTTAGTATTTCAGCGATTTGCCCGTATAGCCGTATCAATGGAAGGCACCGACGGTTTTTATTTATCCGGTATTGGAGACGGTACAGATTGGGAAGAAGACACTAATAGAGCTGATAAAAACCAATGGTTGGAAGTTGGTTACGGTGACAGCGGTACCATAGTTGCCATTGTACCACTTGCGACCGACATCATATTCATCAAATCAAATGGCAAGATATACCAGTTATCCGGGGATGCAGAGCCTAGTAATTGGCAAGTAACAGAAATTGCTAACAATACAGATATTGCTGGTACTCGATGCGCGGTTAATATAGGCAATTCAGTTATATTTCAGTCTATCAGGGGATTAAAGACCTTATCGGCGGTCATGGAATACGGAAATATTCAAACGTCCGATATTGGTGATAAATTTAATGGCCTGATAACAGAAAACATGTACGAACCTCGCTTTTTCCACTTACAGCGGCATTGCATGATATTAATCCGTCCGACAAGCAATTACAGATACTTTGTTGCCTATAATTACTTGCTTGGAAGTGCTACTACATTACTATTCAATGTTCCTGTAAATAGTATCGTTGAAACGACGGACGATATCATCGTAGCTAGTGAGGGTAAGTTATACTCATGGTCCAGCCAGTATCTTGACGACGATGGAGAGCCTATTTCATATATCCTTCATCCCAAAGCCGTTATTAGTGCCAATCAGATACTTATGAAACGAGTCGATACAAAATTCACAGCAGATTATGCAGGCACGGCGACATTGACCGAAGGACAGTTATCCGTGCCGGTATCTACGGCCGATAGGCATGTGTTCCGCTGTAACCACTCTACCGACTGTATGGACATAATAGTTAAATCTAATGATCGATTTACCGTGGACCATATCATTGTCGACGTAGCGGACCTTTGAGGAGTAATAATATGGAACGAAAAGAGTTATTAGCATGGATAAAAGAGTATGAACGTAAAACTAACGATGAATTTATGTTTTTGCCTGGATTTACAACGTGGTATATACCGGAACGCGGGTTTTGCCAATGGAAGGGCTTAGATGAAGATCATGCCATTCTATGTTGGAACCTGTGCAATGACGCTAAATTCTGGCGTGATGCACTGGAATGTGTAGCCTTGCAGTTTGGGTACGACCGCATTATTACGGTGTGTATACTGCCGATTAAGGCATATATCCGCTATTGGGGATGGAAGATTGAGCAGGACTTTGAAACGAATGGTGTACACCGGTATATCTGTTCAGATAAAAACGGTCGTGAAGTTGTTTGTACACCGAAGGAAAATGACGACGGTACCATTGATTATTATGTGACGAACGAACTCCGAAGGCAGTATAAGCCATGGAAAAACGCTAATGAAAGGTCGTGATTGAATGGGCAAAAAAGGCGGATCAAGCTCCAATACGCAAACTTATACACCGACAGCGGAAGAAAAAGCTATGCAGCAACAGGCCTTAGAATACTCTAAGTACGTCATGCCGAACGCAAAAAAGCTCAATGACGTTGCCGGCAATATGTTGTATAACTCCCTGGGCGATACACAGGTTGATTATAATCAGCTCATGAAAAACGCTCTTAGTCAAATCCAGTGGGGACAAAATGGCCTTAGAGGTTTGGCACAAGGTCAGATTCCAGCCACCTATCAAACGGCGATGGAAAACTCTATTAAGAGCGGCGTTAATAACTCCATGGGCAATCTTTTGCAGGATATGGGGGCTAGAGGCGTCGTTAATAGCTCCGTGATGAATACAGGGATGAAAGGGATTAGCGATAGTGCTAGTGATGCTATGGCTCAAAATTGGAACAATACCTTATCCCAGTTAGCTAACATTTACGGTCAAAATATCGATGCATCCGGGCAGCCGATTGCAACGGCCGCAGCTGCGCAGGAAGGAGCACAACAGCCGGCAATTAACTTGTGGAATGCATCCTTGGGACTTAATGGTGCAACGACCGGGGCATTATCTAGCCTAGCAGGAAAGGGAACGACAAAGCAGACACAAAGCACAAGCGGCGGCGGTTTGTTTGGCGGGATTCTTACAGGCCTTGCAAGCAATGCAACTATTTTCTGTTTTGCGCCCGAAACCAAAATCCGTATGGAAGATGGAACCGAAAAAGAAATTACAGACGTTAAAGTTGGCGATGCCGTACTTTGTCCGCATGAAGACGGGACCGAAACGGTTGAGACGGTCAAACAAACTCTTACGCCTAAATACAACGATGTTTGGAACCTCGTATGTAAGGACGGCGTGAACACGAATTATGTTAGCGCAACATTGACGCAACCGTTGCTTACTGACGACGGCTGGAAAGAAATCGGCAATATGACTCTTGGTACGACGCTTAAAGGTAAGGGCCGCGTCGTTAATATGGTTTATTCCGGAGAGCGAAAAGTATATGATTTGCAGCTTACCGGTGACAACAATTATTATGCCGATGGATTTATCGCTAAAGGCGGTAGTACCGATAATTGGGTAGAGGGGGAATAATATAAATGGCTAAATCTCCGGACTATATTGCTGCTAATGCTACACGGCAATACACTCGTCCATATAATACGCAGACGTTGCCACAGGTTAACTTTGCAAAATATGCCTGGGATGACCCGAAGTATGCGCTTGGCATGTTAATTGGCAACGCTATTGGTCAGAATTATTTAAACAATAAGCAGAAACAAGCGGATCAGATGTTGTTTAGACAGCAGAATCCCGTATCCATGCCGGACGATGTACCTTTGTATGATACTAACTCGACTCCCATGATGGCAGACGGTAAGACGGCCGCAATTGGTAACGCCTATAGCGGTTTTGGTGCAAATCCGAACCAGGTAGCAGCCGACTATCTTACTAACCTGCAAAATGTTCCTGGGCGATTAAATTACAATGCCGATACAGGAGCCGTAAATTATCAATCGCCTACGTTTTTACCGTCCATGTATGCTGATAACAATCTGGGCAAATATTATCCGACGGCTACGGATGCAGATGGGAACCTCATGGGCAATATCTCATTCGCTGACTATCTTAATAATCAGAGCAAGGCCGGCAACGGTAAAGGATTATTAGACTTTAATACCTTGCAACAAATGGCCGCGAGTGATACCGCTAAAAGTAATAATCCACAGGCTACGGTAGCGCAGAGCATGGGCGTATTACCCACGGCCAACGTTGATATACCGCCAGTAAGCAAGCAGAACATTCCTGCCATAACAGGCCAGCTTGGCCAGCCTATTAACGGTAATTTATCTTTTGGCCAGTCAAATCTCGATAACGCTTGGAAATATAAAAATCCGTATTTAAAAAGCGATGGTAATGTAGCCGACGCATTGCCCATTGATACAACGTCGGCAATTCAGGACAACGTGCCTATAAAGCCGGTAGACGATACACCAATCAAAGAACCGGATGCGCCAATCAAAGATAACAATGAACAGCCCATAAAGGCCGTGAATGACGCTCAGACTAATCAACAGATACAAGGCGACACTCAGGACCAACAGCAAAATAAAACGCCTTCTAGCGTCGAACAGGCGGCAAATAATGGCGATAATAAAAGCGGATTATTCCCGAACGACCCGCAGAAACTCATGAATCAGTTGTTCCCAGGCGAAACACAAATAGATAATCCGGACTACAAAGACTTGCTGGATAAGTACAACAAAGAAACCGATCCGACGAAAAAACAGGAATTGTCTAGCCAGTTGGACAACACTCCGGCATATCTGCTTAGAAGTGAAAACCCGGAATATGTTGCTGCTAAGCAAATTGTAGACGCCGAAACAGATCCCAAAAAGAAAACGGAAATGAAAGGGTATTTAAACAACATTGCAAGATATAATACGCGCCCGCTGGCACCAACGGAAGGCAGTTTAAGAACCAGTCTTAACGGAAACATTCCGCCGCACATTGATGCGCAAAAGAATGAATCCGACTTTACACACTGGGCAATTCAACATGATATGCCTATCGAGGTCGTAAACTCGACGTTGGAACGTTATCGACCACAATGGCAGGCACAAGAAAATGACTACAACCAATATAGAGCCGGTCAAATAGCCGCCCAGTATTGGAATGCAATCAATCAAGGTAACTATTCGGACGCTTCTATTTATGCCCAGGCTATGCAACAGTACGATCCTAATATTGCCTCTTACCTGCTCTCGAATACTCCTGGAGGACGTGATTTCTACGCTACCGGCGTAAAGAAAGAAATGGCCGACATAGGCGACCAGATAAAACGACGACAAATGGCAGTTACCAATCAATACGCTAACGACAGAATTATATTGCAAGGAAAGGTTAACAGCACACTTCAAAATAATCGTATGAGGTGGCAGTCAAGCGAAAAAGAAAAAGAACGTAAGTTTAAGGAATGGGAAGATAACTTCAAAGCAAGCCAAAGACCATCCGGTCGTAGCGGCGGATCGTCGTCTGGTGGAAACACAGATAAAGACGCAGTAGCAAACGCCTATAAATTCGTTAATTATTGGGAAAAGGAACATGAAAAAGATGAAGATAATAGCTGGAAGTCGAACAGTGACTATATTAATTCCAAAAATCTTATATCGAGGTCGGTTAATCCGAACTATGACTTGAGTAACTACAATGACTTATACAGCTTTGCAACTGATATGATAATGGACAAGGCTAACGGGCAGAATAATCTTTCCGACGTTGAAATCGCGAAAGCACTCTATGCAGCAAATTCGGCCGACGCACCGTCTGTTATTCAAGACCTTAGAAAGTCAGGCTATTCAATACCTTTCTTAAATCCTTAAAAGGAGTGTGACAGTCAATGCCATATTATGATAAGTTCGTCCGCATGGTGAATGGCGGTGACTTAGAAAGCGATAAAAATCTGGATTACTACAAAGAACAGTCCGCAGCCGCGGATTCGTCTGGCCAACAGTCGGGAGACTCGTTTCTTCCTAACCTTACTTCGTGGGCCAATGCTGCTGCTAACTTTATAGCTCCAGGTCGTGCAGAGGCACTTGCACAATACCCGACGTATAATGGCGGGTATGTTAAACCGTGGGATGTGTGGGGAGAAACCACACAACAACGATTTAAAAAGAATGCTCAAGAATATCCACACGGTACCGCCTTTGGGATGGGCTTTGCAGAAGGCGCGGCGAACGCCATGGGCTCTCCACTTTCGCTCGTTGGGATTGACAGCGTACAAAACGCAGTCGACGCCTATGAAAATTATTGGAAACCAGTACGTGACGAATGGGACTCACAATATGGCGATAATATTTTGACAAATCCTAACCAAGCTGCGTTTTGGTTAGGTCAGGGGTTTGGCTCGACCGTTGCAATGGTGCCAGCGGCCGAAGCAGTCCCCGCAAGTATTGTTGGCCGCGGTGCTGGTGTTATGGGAAAGGCTCTTAGTCGCGTCGGACTGGGGAAAGTAGCTGGATCGGCGGCGTTTAAAGAAATTGCACCGGATATGGTTAAAGGTGCCATTGGTAAGAACCTTCTTGAATCGGCTGGTGAATATGGGAATACCGTAAAAGATTTGCAGGATGAGGGCCTTAGTTATGGTCAAGCAATGCTTAAAGGCGCTCCTGTAATGGCTGAAAATATGGCATTAGGACTTGTTACAAGCCCGGTTGAATATGCCTTGATGAAAGGTGCTGGCGCGAAAGTTTTCCGACCAAGTGTAACCGAAAGCGCTGCTAAACGTCTTGGAATGGCTATCCCTAGATCGATTCCTGGCGTAGCGTTGGGTGCAGCCAACGAAGGGATGCAGGAAAATATACAGCAGGTTATTCAAAACAATGCAGAAGACAAGCCTTGGGGGAACCCGTTCAATCCATATGCATGGACGGATGATCAGCGAGACAGTTTTTTAGCGGGGGCTATTGGTGGTATTGGCATGAGTACACCGGGACATATTGCTGCGTCTATGTCTTCTAGACCTAATATTACGACCGATGAAAGTGGCAACCCTGTATTTAATACGAAGCAAGCAGCTGCCGAATATATTTCTAACAGTAAAGACCCTAACGTTTCAGCTATTGCTAGACTTGCATCTGATAATGCAGAAAGTCAAAATGATAATGCGCAGGACTCTATAGATCAGTCTATGGCTGATTTTGATGCATTCACTCAGAAAGAAGAAATTTATAATTTCTTGAACAATAATACGGTAGACCAGATTGGCCAGGAAAACTATGACTGGCTTGTTGGTGTTATCCGAAATGGCACTCCAGAAGAAGTCAACAACGCTTATAACAGTGTCATTAAAGCTCAAAAAGAAACGGCTGCACAAAAACAGCCTGTTACACGCAGCAGCATGAATGCTAATACCGGTAATTCGATGGTTAATGCAGTCATTCAAGCGGCTAATGATTCTGACGTAGACCCGCGGTTGGGCCTGGCCATTGCAGCCCGCGAAAGTGGAGGCGATGATGTTAATGCAATCGGGATGCCCGAACCTCATGATGGAGTATATGGCATTATGCAGGCACAGGACGAAACCGTTGAAGATTTAGGACTCGACAAACAATATCCGGATTGGAAAACAGACCCGTATCAAAACGCCATGGTCGGTATGGCTATCCTTAAAGCTAAAATTGCCGGTGAAAACGGTGACGTATGGGCAGGCGTTCGTGCTTACAATGGTTCTGGCCCAGAAGCTGAACAGTATCGGGACATGGTTAAAAATAACTATGACAATATGGGTGACGTTGGAAATTCTAGTGGCGGCTATGACGGTAACGTTCTCGATGAAAATGGAAATCCCTACTATGATATCAGTGAAGCTGATGCTCCAAACGTAGAAGGTGAAACCCAGGATACAATCAACAAATTACAAATTCTTGTGCATGACTTCTATAAACAATTCGGACAGCGACTTTCTATTACATCGATGAAAAGAGACGGGGACCCGAACGCCTCGTACCATAAT
Organism: Megasphaera massiliensis; assembly: GCF_000455225.1. Lineage (GTDB taxonomy): Bacteria > Bacillota > Negativicutes > Veillonellales > Megasphaeraceae > Megasphaera > Megasphaera massiliensis. The sequence goes on along the minus strand of NZ_HF954537.1, from coordinate 1,309,802 downwards.
ACCGGCAATGCCTTTGACACTGCATCCGATTTTCTTGAACAGAATAAAGATGCTCGTGAATGGCTCATGCAACGCGGGCAGGAATTGGGACTGACTCCGCTTGATGAATACGAACACCCTAGCGCTAATGCAACTGGCGGCCATGTACATTTTTCTAATAATGGAGGCCCTATTTCTGGCAATGCGACCGTTTCTAATAACTCATCAGACAACGATATTGAAAGAATGCAAAGTCAGTTTGATAGCGAAATGAATCAAATTCAGGCTGATAGCAATGCTGCTATGAACGACATTATGAATGACGATTCTATGGAGCGTACAAACGCTGAAATTGATCAGGAAGCGCAGGCAGCACGGAAAGCAGCACAGGAAGATCAGGCCAAACTTAACGGAGAAAATAAAGTAACCGCCGATGACGTTGTTCCGGATGTAGCTAAAAATGTTCTGGATAGCTCTCAAGACATTGATGAAGTGAATACGTTGGACGGCATGTTTACGAACGATGCTAATGGACAGCCGAAATTCGTAGACACTCCAGAAAACAGAAACTACATTAAGGTCAATTATAAGAAAGAAATTGGTGATGCCGTTAAACAGGCAATTGCCGATAATGCAACGCCTACAACAAAAGCCGCCGACAAAGTTACACCAAAGAATCAGACGGAAGCACCACACGCCCAGTTGGGCCGTATTCTGTCTACGTTTGACCGCAATCATCCGCAATTCAAACAATATATGGATACGTTCAGAAACGGAACAGAAGAACAGCAGGCTTCATTGGCTGACCAGTTGCAGCAGTCCCAGGCACAGGCAAGAGAAGCCGCCAAAACGACCATAAAAACGACTGCTACGCCTTCTCCCAACAACAAGCAGGAACTTGTACAGAGTCCTACGGATAGTGACGTCTCCACACAAAGACAGAATGAACAAAACGATATTCCGACCAAAAAAGAAAAGCCAGAATCTTTCAAAGCAGTTTATAAAGAAGACGGCAATCAGTGGAGAGGCGGTCTAAAAAACGGGGAAATTACTACATGGAGTACGGCCGTTGGCAAGGATGGACCGTGGACGATGAAATTTGACGTAAATCAGCTCCATAGGGCCTTTGAGAATGCTAAAACAGAAGCAGAAGCGAGAGCTATTATCCATAATCAAGTTCGGAACGAGTTTGCAAAACGCATAGATGGTGCAATAAAAAGCGCTGGCGGGGAATCAGCACTTAACGAGTGGAACATGAACTTTAAGGATAACCCTGCTATGAATCTGCTTTATGATGGAGCCGAACAGGCGGTTGCAAATCTTTACGAGCAAGCCAACGGACAATCTCTAAAAGATAAATTCAAACACATTAAACCAGAAAATGCCAAGATGGTTACTTCAAGAAAGGAAGTCGATACAAATGAAAAAGGCAACGAAGATAACAGCCGGAACGCCGAACGTCAGCAAGCTGAAAGTAAAGACGCGCAAAGTACCGTTTCCGAAAAAAGTACCGAAGGTGACGTACAAGAAGAAATAAATCATTCAGCCGATACCATTACAAGCGAAGAACGGGAAAAATTAGCCTATTACAAGGATTTAAATGACCGTGTAAATACAACTCGTGACGACGCAAAGTCAGGAAAAATCACATATAAGGAAGCTGAAAAACAACTAGATGAACTAAAAAAAGAATTCCATGATGCCGAAACAGCAAATAAGGTAGACAGGAATGACGATGAACATCATCAGATACATATTGATCTTATAGAGGCTAACGATGAAATTACATCAGGGGCTTTAAGAGAACACATCCGTGAATTAAAGGCAAAAAAAGAGCAAAGTAAAAAGTCTGAACAGGAAACGCCAAAAGTACAGTCATCTCATACTGATCCGTTCAGAAAGGTCATTGACGATATTTCCAACAAGTTACAGAATAAAGAGCTGACTCCGAAGCAGACACAGGATAAACTGAAACGTGTCTTGATGGATGCTGGCCATGCTACATACGGCACGTTCGATGACATGGAACTCGTCAAGACTGACAAGCAGTTAAGCAATGACGAACGGACTCAGGTAAACAGCATGGTTAATGACGCAATGGCTGTCGCTAATCAAATGAGTGTAGAAGCGTCCAAGAAACGCAAAGAAAAGAAAGCTCAGAAGGAAGCGGTTGTAAGTGCTAAGGACGATGCACAAGAGAAAGTAAAAGACGCCGCTAAAAATAATACAAGCGAGCTTGCTAGAGAAGATGCTCGATTTGGAAGTGTGGCTGATGCCGAAGAAGCCGTTATGGCCGCATTTGGTATTAAAAAACACGACAAGCCAAAAAACACACCTTCTAAAAAGGGATTCTTTGATAGTCCTAGTCCTGCAAATAAAACGACAAAAGAAACAGTCAAACAGAATAAAAAACCAAACCCTAGAGAAACACAGGAAACACCTAAAAAGGCCACGACTCCGAAGGACAATGAAACAATAAACAAGACGTTCCATTTGTTAGATGATAGCGACGCGGCATTGGAAGCTGAAAAGAAAGCCATTCTTGCTGAACTTTCTAAAATTAGCTCTAATCCTATGTTTAATCCAACGCTCATGTACCACATGGTTAAGCTAGGAGCCATTCATGTACAACGCGGACTGAATACATTTGCTAGTTGGGCAAGGGCTATGAAGGAAACCATGCCACAAGGCGAACCGTTTTTGCGTTCGGTTTGGACTTCGTTACAATCGATGCCTAAAAATGCCAGCCTTGACGAAAAGCGGTTTACGGCGGCGGTTAAGTATGTCGGATCAATGTATGACCATGGAATGACTGACAAAGTCCTTTTGCGTCGTGAATTTATCGGGACATTAGGCGCACGTAATGCAAGATACTTTGACGCGGTGTATAATGCAGTTATAAACTATCCTAGTGTTGAAGAATTGAAAGGAGCGACGAACAATGTTAATAGCAGCACCGATAAGTTGGCTTCACGATCTGGCGAAGGGGCCAGTGAAAACGTATTGGGGCAAGGTAGTGTTCAAAGCGGAGGACCCGTGCGCAGCGGCGGACGAGATTTTACATCGACAGGAAAAGAACCCGAAGAACGAAAAAATGGCGATGTCGGCGTTTCAAATCGTGGCACCGCTGTTAGCGGAGAGACTAGCAATCGCACAGTACAAACTGAAAAATCCTCGGATCGACGCTCCAGAAGTGTTGAGCTATCAAGAAGCGTTAGAGATAGCTTTGAGGGATTGCCCGACGATGAATCAAAAGGAAATGACGAATCTGTTAGAGCTGTTGAAAACAGACCCAAGCATGAAAACCCGATAGAAAAGGTACAAAAAGAGCAACGTGACAGCACTCTTGATAGCATAAAAAAAGCATTGCCTATGCTTTTTCCAGAACAGGCTGAAGACGTGATGCTTGCAGAAGATCGTTTTAAAAACCATAATGGTATGATGTTTACTAATGGCACCGGAACAGGCAAAACTTATACGGGGCTAGGTATTGTCAAACGATTTATGGATGCAGGCAAAACAAATATCCTTATCATTGCTCCTAGTGACGGCGTGTTAAATCAATGGGAGGGGGATGCAGAAAGATCTTTTGGTATTAAGTTAACGCGACTCGAAAATAAACAAGATGCAGGCAAAGGCCCTGTTACGGCTACATATGCAAATATTGGAGATAACCATGTACTTGTAAATCGTGAATTTGATTTAGTAATCACAGACGAAAGTCAAAAATTAATGGGTGGATCCAAGGCTACACCGACACAAGCGCTTAACTTAGTACGTGCAATTACGGGGCATGAAGATGGATTCCAGCGGTATCATCACGATAAACACCCCGAACTAGATGAGCCGATTACGAAGTTAACTGCCAAAATAAAGTCAATCCATGATAATATCGATAAACTAGATAAAGAACGAAGTGACGTTCTCCGTAAAGGGAAGTTACCGGATGCTGAAATCGATAAAAAGATAAGCAGTCTTGAGGATGAAGCTCGTGAATTGCAGGAACAAGTACAAGGCCTTAGAGGAAAACTAAAGGCCTTTGAAACCGAAGATAAAGCTGAATTTGCTAAGCGTAATCAATCTAAAGTCGTGTTCCTGTCAGCTACGCCCTTTGAACATGTTGCTAATCTCGACTATGCGAACGGATATCTCTTCAACTATAGCGATTATGGACCTATGGAAGAACAGGGCTATAACAATGCTAATGGCAAAGAGACGTTCTACATGGAAAATTTTGGCTATCAAATGCGTTACAATCGCTTGGAACGCCCTGGCTCCGAAGTAGATACCGACCTTTTGGAACGGCAGTTCAATCACAAACTCGTTGAATCAGGGGCTATACACGGACGTATGTTATCATCTGAATATGACTACGATCGTGGCTTTATTCGCATTGATGCCGGAGTTGGAAAAACGATTGATGAGGCCTTTGAATGGTTTAGAAACAAGCCTGAATATAGAGACTTATATGAATTCCTGAACAACCAGTTTAAAGGGTTTAAGAAGTTGTATCTTCTTGAAGCAATCAAAGCTAAACAGGCGGTGCCACTCATCAAAGAATATTTGAAGTCTGGAAAGAGAGTAGTTGTTTTTCACAACTACAATAAGGGCGGTGCCAACAATCCCTTTGTCATGAGTTCCGAATTAAGAAGCCAGCTAGAACGTGCAGCAGACCATGAGTTGGCGGGGAAGGTCCTTGAACAATACGATAAGTTTAGCCAAGAACGGCCAGATTTAATGAGGCTCGACTTAAACGGCCTTGAATCTCCAATCAATGCTCTTACAACCGCATTTGGCGATAGTCTTGTGTTGTATAATGGTACGCTTAGCAAGAAACAACGTGAAGCCAATAAAAAATCTTTCAATGATGATAAAAGCAAAACTAAAGTAATTCTTATACAGTCTGATGCAGGTCAAGCGGGCGTATCCTTGCATGATACAACCGGGAAGCACCAACGTGTATTGATTAATTTAGGACTTCCTACAAAACCTAGTGAAGCTATCCAACAGGAAGGGCGTATTTACCGTGTAGGGAATAAATCAAATGCTATGTTCCGGTATCTAAACACAGGTACATATATGGAACAGGCTGCATTTGCTACTAAACTAGCAGAACGCGCGGCAACCGTCGAAAATCTTGCGTTGGGTGATATGGCTCGTGAATTAAAAGCGTCATATGTACAAGCCTTTGAAGAATCTCAAGAAGGCGACGAATGGCACAAATACCTTCCTGGAAGTGCAACCGAAGGCACTGGTGGCAAAGCTATCGACTATAAGAATCAGCATGAAACGACAGACTTTGACCGTGCTAAAGGCGTATACTTTGGCAAGCAGAAACGAAACGCGCGGACAAAAGCCCGTGAAGGGATAGATTTCTTTGCGACTCCGGAACCGCTAGGGCTTAAAATGGTTGAATGGCTCGACAGCAAACCAGGTGACAGTTTGCTTGAACCGTCTGCCGGTGACGGCGCTATCGCTAGGTGGATGCCGAACGACACCTATAATACCGTTGTCGAACCGTCGCATGACTTGAGTCCCAAACTCATGCGTAATGTTTCCAATGCTAAAGTTGTTGAAAACTACTTTGAAAACCTTGACCTGCACAACAAATTCGACGGGATCGTTATGAATCCGCCGTTCGGCAAAGGCGGGAAGACGGCCATTGAACATCTTGCAAAAGCCTACCGACATTTGAAAGACGGCGGTCGAATCATTGCAATAGTTCCGGATGGTCCTTCTTGCCAGAAACATTTTGACAAATGGATGTATGGCGACCAGGAAGCAAAACGTAAGGAAGATAGAGGCGTTCCAGATGCTGTTATCATGGCCGAAATAAAACTGCCAAGCGTAACATTTGAAAGAGCTGGAACAAGCGTCGGGACAAAGATCTACGTTATCGATAAATACACCGACGAAAGTACTCGTGAAATTGCCAATACAGAAGCACGAGGGCCGATTGAATTAATGGCCAACAATATCAATGACTTGTTCGACTCACTCGAAAACAGAACCATGCCGGATCGTATCGGAAGTATGTCGGAAGATACTCAATATTCCGCCCGTAAGGCTGGCGAGGCCATTATTCAGTCCAAAGAAGAATTAAAGGCTGGCATTAAAGAAGCATTTCCTACGGCGAAAGATATCAAAGAATACGGCGACCGCATTACATTTACCATGCCAAACGGCTCACACATCGTTGTAGACGTTAAGAATCAAATAGTTTTGACAGAGGATGAGTTGTCCAGAGCAAAAAAAGACCACTCCATTGACGGAAATGACAATGTAGTGGTAGAAGGTTTTGCAAAGACACACGGAAAAGATGCGTATATAGCTTTGGCACAGGGTAGCCGGCAAGGTACAGTGTTTCATGAAGCTTATCACGTTGCCGAACAAGCTGTATTGACGAATGAAGAAAAGGCGGCCATTACTAAATCTATCCCGAACGCCGAAGACCGTGCCAACAAATATGCCGAATGGGTGGAAGCTCGTAAACATGGCCGCGGCACGGCGTGGGGCAAACTCTTCCAGAAGATTAAGGATTTTGCCGCAAAGATGAAGATAATATTCACTCGTACAGAGAACGTACACGACGTGTTCCAGAAAATTGAGTTGGGCAGAGTGTGGGAACGACCAGAAAACAGCGATGGTAGTCAGCCCAGAAGTTACTCGATGTACGCAAAAAGAAAATTAAAAGAGGATATGCAGTCCTTTGCAAAAAAAATAGACGACTTTATGAATCACAAGTTGTCGTATGATGAGTATGTGCGGGTGATGGATACTCCTCTAGTTTTAAATTTGATTGGTGAAAAAATGTTGCCAGTGTATATTTCCCCACGCGTATTAGATAAAGTATTGCATTGGAAACACGGGCTCGAAATTTCTCCAGAAGTACTAAAAGAAATACCTCGCAGGATTGCAGACCCTATGTTTATTTTAAAAGCTGTTGACAACAAAGGTGTTGAAGATATATCTTCAAAAATTGTAGTCGTTGATTTAAAAGATAATGATGGGGCAACTATTATGATCCCGTTTGTTATGGAACAGAAGACGAGAGACGGAAATAAAATTGTGGGTAACATTATAAAAAGTGTTTATGGAAAAACAATCGGAAAAGGCAATAATCACCCAAACAATACATGGTATATCGATAGGTTAATGCGTGGCGATTGTATTTACATAAACAAAAAAAGAACCGACCACTGGCTTACTGGTATAAATACCTCAGCCCGGACGCCTAATGGTCCACTGGTGGTCGATTCCTTTAATTTGTCTAATATTATAGCAGACGAAACAGATTTAGGCAAGTTAAAAAAAGAGGATCCAATCCATTATTCTATTCGACAACAAGAACAGAAAATAGGCAATGAGGCCAAAAAACGCTTCATGAGCCATATTGAAATATCTCAGAAACAAGAATCGGAAAACGACATCGGCGTTCATCGAACCTTGTTGCAATCTCCGTCAAGAATTGCAGAAAAGAAGAAATATTTCAAACCGTTCTTTAAAATGGCGGACGATGCCATGAACCTTCTTACTAAATTACGGGCTGATTACCAGCGACATTTGGATTCCGCATTAGATTTAAGCAAGAAAGATAAAGCTACCTTGCAAGAGTTATTATGGTCCGGTGATATGGAAGGCAAGGAATATACACGTGAGGAACTTCATAAACAAGGATATAACGAAAAAGTCATTGACAGTTATTTGGCAATTCGCAATCTCTTCCGCAAGGCTTATAACCAACTCAACGAAACTAGAAAACAAGCCAAGACAAAAACAGGACATTTTGCTGGCCATAAGTTGGATGAGTTGAGGAACAATAAGTTCGTTGAAATACTTCGCGAAACGAAGCAAGATGATGGCAGTACCCTCGTTTCTTATAAGGAGCATGGAAATTGGCAGTCTCATTATTTAGTCAATGAGTATGAATTGAAATCATTAGAAAATGACGATAACATCCAAATCTTGGAAAAGGCTCCAACGAAAGAAGGCCCCATGGACGGGAAGAAGCATTGGAAAGTAATTACTCGTGAAGGGGTACCGGACATTCATAACCGCAAAGGCTATATTCCCCATTTCTTCCATGAATATATGGTAAGGTGTGTAGATAGTCACGGTAAATCTACCGTAGTTTCTAGTGGGCGTACTATTCGTGAAGCTACAAAAAATGCCATTAAATGGCAAGCTGAAAACGAAGAGATGCTCAAAAAAAATAACGAGGGAGATTGGAAAATAACAATCGCCCCTAAAGTCTTTGATTTTGGAGAAGTCGGGTTAGATGAAAGCCAATATGCTACCACGGTTGGCGATAAGGATTTCTACCGGATGGCAAAAAAAATAGCCGACAAACATAGTTTGACATTGTATGAAGCCAAAGAAATGCTGGACGGGATTGTCAAGAAAAAAGGGCGTCATCGTTTCTTTGGTAACTTCATGCAACGGACGGGGGCGGATGGCTATGAACAAGAAATAGAATGGGTATTGCGACATTATTTCAACAGCACATCGCGATATGTAGCTATGGAAAGTAAATTCAAACCTCAAGCGATTTCTTTGTTTGAACGCCTTTTTGGTAGGTTTGATAATGAGTATCACGGATTGCCCAATTATATTAAAGAATATATTAATGATATTAATGGTAATCCATCTACGCTTGAAAAGCAGTTAAATGATTTGCTGAACGCCACACCTGCTATCGGTAAATGGGTCAACGCACGCTTCGGAGATCGAGCCGCGGTATCCCTTGCAAATTCCATTACCAATAAAATTTCCATTGCCAAACTAGGATTCCTTAATGTGTCTTCTGCGATGTTAAACATTTTACAGGTTGCCAATGCGGCTGCGTATACTGGCAACATATCAACCTTATGGAAGGCGTTGTTAAAGGGAGCACACCGGAAATATAGTTTGCACGACTTAAAGATACTCCGTCAAACTAATGTATTGAATGATATTGGACTTGATAGTGGAGCTGGGTATGGGAAATTCTCTGCTGGGAAATGGGCTAACCGGGGAATGATTCTTTTTAAAGAGTCAGAGGGGATTGTTCGCCGTGGCGTAACTTTAGCGGCTTATGAAGCTGCCCGCAAACGTAGCATGAGTCATGAAGAGGCTATTAGATACGCGAAAGACGTAAACCGTAAATCAAACTTCGATTATGGAGTCCATGATGCACCTGGAATTTTTCGGCGTGGTTCGATAGCTTCGCAGATATTATTGCAATTCAAGAAGTATCCTATTAAACAGTTAGAAGCAATGAAAGACTTTCTTCCATTTTTTGGCAAGGAAACCACTAAAAAGCAAAAGACTATTTTCTGGGGTACCTATTTTGCCATGGCTGGTTTGTTCCAGATTCCATTTGCAAACATTCTGGGATTGCTAATTATGGGAATTACCGGTGATGATCCGGAAAAAGAAGCCAAGAAGAGCTTAATTGAACTTGCTGAAAAATATCCATCACTCAAGCCTATTGCCAAGATAGGTATGTACGGTATTGGTGCTTTCGCAAACATTGATATTACGAGTCGAGTTGGTATCGGTGATGCAGTTCCAGATGACCTGAATAGCTTGTTTGGACCTGCTGCTAGTACGTTGTTTAATGTCACTAAAAGCGCGTATGGTGGGGATGGTTGGATAAAACAGGTGCGTAATATATCGCCTGGACTAGGGAACTTATTGATGGCTACACAAGGAGAATCTGTTGGTAAGCGCGGACGTACAAACCAAGAATACACGACACCATATCAGCGATTACTTCGTGGAATGGGATTCCAATCTACAGATGAAAGCGATTCTTATTTAATTCAATCAATATTGTCTTCCGAAAAGAAAAAGGCAAGTAGCAAAAAACAACAGCTTGTTGATGAGTATATCGAGAATCCGACAGGAGAAAATGCACGCAAACTAAAGGAAGCTGGTATCAAGCCTTCCACTGTAAAAGCAGAGCAGAAGAAGAAAAAGCTCGATACCCAAGGAAGAACAGTGTCAAGTATGAACAAAAGCGACAAGAATCAATACCAATATTTGCTTGACTGGTAAAAGAAACGGCCTGCTGTCCATCTCGGACGGCAGGTTGTTTTTTGTTTATATAAATGAATCATCGTTAATAGATGTAAAACAAAAGTCTTGAATAATCTGATTTATACTTGTTTTGAATTTGATATATACTTTTTGAATGATTTGCGAAAATGGTAAAAGTAGCCTACTATCTATATCAGGTAGCAGGCTACTTTTTTT
>NZ_HF954537.1:1270055-1299210 GCF_000455225.1 Megasphaera massiliensis | reverse complement strand
CATCCGCGGCCAGGTAATTTATTTGTCGTCAAAAAAATCGTCAAAAATAAATGAGTAATCGTGAATTGATGTGAGCCAAATAGGTAGTTTTAGTAAAACAAATATCTTGAATAATATGATTTTGACTTGTTTTGAATTGGATATGGACTTTTTGAACGATTTGTGGAATAATAGTAACATTGGATTGGTGATAGGAAAGGTGGAATACATTGAAACCTGTCTTAGTAAGTGTACAGAGTATCCAACGCGACCCGGAAGGGCAAGAGCTGAAAATAGAGCTCGTTTCTGAAGGTAAGTATTATATCAAAGACGGTACCCAGTATATCGTCTACGAAGAAAGCGAACTGACGGAAATGAAAGGCGTTACGACGGTCATCAAGGTCTTACCCGGAGGGTCCGTCTTATTGTTGCGTCTGGGGAAACTTCGCCAGCGGCAGGAATTTCATAAGGGAAAGGTAACCTACTCCCAGTATGAAACACCGGTTGGCACGTTTGACGTGAAGATGAAAACCTATGAATGCCGTACCGATCTCCAGGATGGTATCGGCACGATCTATCTGGGCTATGACGTCCATATTGAAGATATCAGTTCCATGTATACTCAATTAACCATAACTGTGCAGGAGGATAAAGCGTAATGGAAATGAAGGATTTATTGAAGCAGGGAATTACGGAGGCCTTGAATAAGGCCATGGATAAAGGGACGCTTCCGGCCGGTGATTATCCGAGTGTTGCCTTGGAAGTGCCGCCGCAGAAAGAGTTCGGCGACTTTGCTAGCAATATCGCCATGCAGTCGGCCCGCGTTGCCCATAAAGCTCCGAAACTCATTGCCCAGGCCATTGTCGATGAAATGGATTATCCCTGGCTGGAACGAGCTGAAATCGCCGGAGCCGGCTTCATAAATTTCTTTTTAAAGAACGACGTCATTTACGATACGCTGAAACAAATCCTGGCCGCCGGCGATGCTTACGGCCATGCTCCTTTGCGTGAGGACGATTCGGTCCAAGTCGAATATGTCAGTGCCAATCCGACGGGACCGCTCCACGTCGGCCATGGCCGCGGTGCCGCCTATGGCAGTACCTTGGTCAATCTCCTGCGGGCAGCCGGTTATAACGTCCAGTCTGAATACTATATCAATGATGCCGGAAACCAGATGAATAATTTGGCGGCGTCGGTCAATGCCCGGTACCTGGAACTCTTGGGCCGGCCGGCTGAAATTCCGGAAAATGGTTATCACGGCCACGACATCATTGAAACGGCTCAGGCCATTATTGATCAGGACGGCGATAAATACCTCGACATGCCGGAAGAAGAACGGCTTGACTTGTTTAAAGACCGGGCCTATGTCGAAAAACTGAAGGCCCTTAAGCGGGATTTGGAACACTTCAACGTTTCTTATGACAATTGGTTCAGCGAACGGACGCTCCATCCGGACGCCATCAAGGCAGCCTGCGATGTTCTGCAGGGGCGGGGGAAAATCTATGAAAAAGACGGTGCCTTGTGGCTGAAGTCGACGGATTACGGCGATGATAAGGACCGCGTCGTCATCCGTGATAACGGTGTTCCGACCTATTTGGCTGCCGATATTGCCTATCATAAGAATAAGTACGATCGGGGTTTTAAAACCATGATCAATATTTGGGGTGCCGACCATCACGGTTACGTCGCCCGCGTCAAGGCTGCCATGGCAGCCCTTGGTTATGATACAGCCCAATTGGAAGTCCTTTTACTGCAGATGGTAAGCCTTTTCCGAGACGGACAGCAAGTTAAGATGAGCAAGCGTACCGGTCAGGCCATTACCTTAAATGAACTCATCGAAGAAGTCGGCACCGATGCAGCCCGCTACTTCTTCATCATGCGGTCTCTCGATACGCAGCTCGATTTCGATTTGGATTTGGCTAAATCACACAGCAATGAAAATCCCGTTTACTATATCCAGTATGCTCACGCTCGGATTTACAGTATCTATCGTCAGGCTAAAGAAGCCGGTGCCGACATAGACAGCGACTGGTCCGACGTCAAATGGGATACCTTGACCAATGACTATGAATTGGAGTTGATCAAGAAAATGGCTGCGTTCCCGGAAGAAATCCAGAATGCGGCTCGTGAACGGGCACCGCACCGCATCGCTCATTTCGTTCACGAACTGGCCAGCTTGTTCCATGCTTTCTATAATCATTGCCGTATTATTCAAGAAGACAAGGATTTGGAAAAAGCACGGCTGGCCTTGGTTACGGCTGTACGCATTACCATTGCCAACAGCCTGGCTATTTTAGGGGTTTCTGCTCCTGAAAAAATGTAATATAATAAAATGATAAGTTATGATATGGATTTTGATTCGCAGTGGGCAGAAGCTCGACAGGGAGGAAATATGGCTAAATATATCTTTGTAACAGGCGGCGTCGTTTCTTCGTTAGGGAAAGGCATTACAGCGGCTTCCTTAGGCCGGTTGCTGAAGAACCGCGGCTACAAGGTTACAATCCAGAAGTTTGACCCTTATATCAATATTGACCCGGGTACGATGAGCCCTTATCAGCACGGTGAAGTTTTCGTCACCGACGACGGCACCGAAACGGACCTCGACCTCGGCCACTATGAACGCTTCATTGATATCAATCTCGGCAAGAACTCCAACGTCACGACCGGTAAAATCTATTGGTCCGTTCTTCAGAAAGAACGGCGCGGTGATTATCTGGGCCATACGGTACAGGTTATTCCGCACATTACGAATGAAATCAAGAACCGCGTCTATCGCGTCGGCGACGACGACAATGCCGATATCGTCATTACGGAAATCGGCGGTACCGTAGGCGATATTGAAAGCCTGCCTTTCTTGGAAGCCATTCGTCAGATCAAGAAGGAAGTCGGCCGCAATGACGTCTTGTACATTCACGTCACCCTCGTTCCCTATATCGGTGCTGCCGGTGAATTGAAGACCAAACCGACCCAGCACAGTGTAAAAGAACTGCGCAGCATCGGGATTCAGCCGGATATCATCGTCTGCCGCACGGAACGGGCCTTATCGGATGAAATGAAAGATAAATTGGCCCTGTTCTGCGACATCGATAAAGATGCCGTCATCGAAAACAAGACCTTGAACAGCATCTATGAAGTTCCGCTCCTCTTGTCGGAAGAAGGGATGGACCGCATCGTTTTGGAAAAACTCGACCTGCCCAACCGTCCCTGCGACATGGAAGACTGGAAGAAGATGGTCGAATCGATCTACAATACCGAAAAGACGTTGGAAATTGCCTTAGTCGGTAAATACGTCGCCCTTCACGATGCCTACCTCAGCGTTGCCGAAGCCTTGAATCACGCCGGCATCGCCAATAAAGCCAAGGTCAATATCCACTGGATCGATTCGGAAACCTTGGAAGACCCGAAACTTACGATGGAAGAAGTCTTTAAAGGGATAGACGGCATCGTCGTTCCCGGCGGCTTCGGCAACCGCGGCATCGAAGGTAAAATCCGCGCAGTCCAGTATGCCCGTGAAAATAAGGTTCCTTATCTCGGCTTATGCCTGGGGATGCAGTGTGCTGTTATGGAATTTGCCCGCAACGTCGTCGGCCTCAAAGGGGCTACGTCGTCGGAATTCTGTGAAGACGCTGAATTCCCGGTCATCGACCTCATGCCGGACCAGGTTGATATTTCGGAAAAAGGCGGTACCATGCGTCTCGGTCTCTATCCCTGCAAGCTGGTGGATGGTACGAAGGCACAGGAAGTATACGATGCCAACCTCATTTATGAACGCCATCGTCACCGCTGGGAATTCAACAATAAGTACCGTACGGAAATGGTCAATGCCGGCCTGATCTTGTCCGGTACGTCCCCTGACGACCGTTTGGTCGAAATCATCGAAATCAAGGATCATCCCTGGTTCGTCGGCTGCCAGTTCCATCCGGAATTTAAATCCCGCCCGACCAAGGCGCATCCCTTGTTCAACGGCCTTATTAAAGCGGCCCTCGGTTTGAAAAAATAATAAAGCAAGTGCTTGTCATTGTAAAAAGGACGTCTCTTTTGGGGACGTCCTTTTTACGTGTTGTATATTTTCATGAATCTTGCAAATATCGTATAAATTCTGCGCGGCCATTCTAATTTCGGGATACAAGGTATAAAGATGCAACCGCTATGGGGTATCATGTCATATATGAATATAATATACATAATATATGTGCCTCACGGAACATATATCAAAACGTTGTTTTCTTTAAAAATGTGATAAATTACGACCTTTGAAAAAGGGTTTGTAAACTATTTATTTGTTATTCCACATCCTTGAAAATCCCATAAAATGGCCATTTATACTATACAAAATAGGTGCTGTATGAAGAAATGTAAACCAAAATATCTTTTTAAATTCGGACGACTTCGGACTTCTTTTTCTTTCGCATTGCATATCATAAAAATAAGTTAAATGTGAAACTTTGCTCCGATTTTCACATTGAATAATACGCTACATAATGATATAATGTAAGCGATTGGAAGCATGATTCATGTTTTTATTATTTTTCATTATATAATAATGAGGTGATTTTTGATGTTGAATACCTTTAAACGAGGTGGGGTCCATCCTGACGATGGCAAGATCTATGCAAAAGATAAAGCCATAGAAACCCCGGCAGTACCGGCTCAAGTCGTCATTCCCATGAGCCAGCACTTTGGTGCCCCCTGTACACCGACCGTCAAAGTTGGCGATATGGTTAAAAAGGGACAGCTTATCGGGACCAGTGACGCATTCTTGCATGCCGACATTCATGCATCTACGTCCGGCAAAGTCATCAAAGTTGCGCCGATGCCGCACAACATGATGGTTCAGTGCATGGCTGTCGTCATTGAAGCGGATGGTAAGGATGAATGGGTTGAAGGACTTCCCGAAGCTCACGACTGGAAACAGCTCGACAGCAAAGAAATCCTGGAACTCATCAAAAAAGCTGGCGTCGTCGGCTGCGGCGGTGCTACCTTCCCGGCTCACGTCAAACTGGCTCCGAACAAACCGGTTGATACTTTCATCGTCAATGGCGCCGAATGCGAACCGTACCTGACCTGTGACTACCGTGCGATGGTAGAAAAGGAAACGACGGACAAACTCGTAACAGGTGTCCAGATCTGCATGAAAGTGCTCGGAATTAAAACGGCTTTCATCGGAATCGAAGACAACAAACCGGAAGCCATCCAGAACCTGACCGAAGCTTTCAAAGATATTCCCGAAGTTACGGTTGTTGCCTGCAAGACCAAGTATCCTCAGGGTGCTGAAAAAATGATGATCGAAGCCTGCACGGGCCGTCAGGTAGAACCGGGCGGACTCCCGATGAACGTCGGCTGCGTCGTCAGCAACGTCGGCACCGTCATCGCTATCACCGATGCTGTCTGTCAGGGTATTCCCTTCATCGAACGCCTTACGACCGTTACGGGTGACTGCATCAAAGAACCGAAAAACCTCCGTCTTCGCATTGGTACTACCTTCCAGGAAGTTATCGACTACTGCGGCGGCTTTACCGAAAAACCGGATCGCCTGATTGCCGGCGGCCCGATGATGGGGCTCGCCCAGTATCAGCTCGATGTACCGATTACCAAAGGTGCGTCCGGTATCCTGGCACTCTCTCCGGAAAAATGCCAGGCCGGCGAAGAATCTCCGTGTATCCGCTGCGGCCGCTGCGTAGAAGCATGTCCGATGGGCCTCGTTCCGAGTCAGCTCAGCATCTTCTCGTCCTGCCAGGCTTGGGATAAATGCATGGAATACGGCGTCATGAACTGTGTTGAATGCGGCAGCTGCGTTTATACCTGCCCGGCAAAACGCAATATTGTCCAGTATATCCGCAATGCAAAAGGTCAGTGCAAAGCAATGCAGCGCGAAGCGCAGGCGAAAGCAGAAGCACAGAAAGCCAATAACTAGTTGGAAGAAGGGATATCATGAGTCCAGAAGCTAAAGGACAAACAAATGGAAAGGATGCTAAAGACATGCAGGAAATCAAACTTACCGTAGCATCTTCACCGCATGTTCGCTGTAACGAAACGATTCCTAAAATCATGTGGAATGTTGTTGCCGCTCTCGTACCGGCTGCTGCGTTCGGCGTTTACTATTTCGGTGTCAATGCTCTCGTCAATATCATCGTCGCAATTGTCTCGGCTGTTATCTTTGAATTCTTATGGGAAAAGGCGATGCACAAACGCATCACCATTACCGACGGTTCCGCTGTCATCACCGGCCTTCTGTTGGCTATGACCTGTCCTCCGAGCCTTCCTTGGTGGATGAGCATCGTCGGTTCCTTCCTGGCTATCGTCGTCTGTAAACAAGCTATGGGCGGCCTCGGCTACAATATTTTCAACCCGGCTCATGTCGGTCGTGCCGGCCTGATGGTTTCCTGGCCGGTGGCTATGACCACCTGGACACAGGTCAACGGTACGGTCATCGACGGCGTTGCCGGTGCAACTCCTTTGAACGTTTTCAAACACGGCGGTTCCGATGCCCTGTTCCAGCTTTTCGGTACGAATGACTGGAGCAGCATTTACCAGAGCCTGTTCTTCGGTTTCCGTAACGGTTCCCTCGGTGAAACCTCTACGGTTCTCCTCATCCTCGGCGGCTTATGGCTGATTTACAAAGGCTATGTTAACTGGCAGGTTCCGGTCGTCATGATCGCCACCGTCGGTATCCTCACCGGTGCTGTATACGGCAGTGCCAACGTTGCCCTCTTCCAGATGATGGCAGGCGGCCTTATCATTGGTGCTTTCTTCATGGCAACCGATATGGTCACGGCTCCGATTACCGTTAAAGGTCAGGTCATCTTCGCATTAGGCTGCGGCCTCATTACGGTTTTGATCCGTGTACTCGGCGGTTATCCTGAAGGGGTTTGCTACTCCATCTTGCTCATGAATACCTTGACTCCGCTCATCGACCGTTTGGTTAAACCGACTGTCTTTGGTGCGGTAAAGACAAAGGGGGCTAAATAAAATGGCAGACAAAAACGAAAGCGGGATCTTTAAGGTCGCAATGAACCTTATCCTTACCTGCCTTGTTTCCGGTTGCATTATCGGTGTCGTTTTCTTCATCACCGGCCCGATTGCTACGGCAAAAGCAGAACAGATGAAACAGGATTCGATGAAGACCCTCGTTCCCGATGCTGACAAATTCGTTCCTGTACAGGGCGAAGAAGATACGTTTATTGCTGAAAAAGGCGGCCAGAAAGTCGCTTACATCATTCCGACGGCTCCGAAAGGATACGGCGGTCCGATTAAGCTTTTGACGGCTGTATCCATGGACGGTACGGTTATGGACTACACGGTCCTCGAAGCCAATGAAACGCCGGGTCTTGGTGACAAAGGCGCAAAATCTCCGTTCAAAGATCAGTTTAAAGGTAAGAAAATTGCCGGTCTTGAAGTCACAAAGGACAGAAGCGCAAAAGATAAGATCCAGGCTTTGACTGGTGCAACGATTTCTTCCCGTGCCTTCACCTTGGGCGTTAAAGAGGCTGTTGAAAAAGCAGCACAGATGGGGGGTAAATAATAATGAATCTTTGGAAAATCTTTACTAGAGGCATTATTGAAGAAAACCCGTACTTCGTCTTGGCCTTGAGCCTGTGCCCGGGCCTTGCTGTAACGACGAGCATCGTCAACGGTTTGACCATGGGCTTTACGGTATGGTTCGTTATCACCGCCAACAACGTCGTCGTTTCGATCATTCACAAATTGATCAACAAAAAAGTACGTATTCCGGTTTATATTACGTGTATCGCTACGATCGTAACTTGTGTACAGCTGTTCTTACAGGCTTATGCTCCTGATCTGTACAAAGCCCTCGGCGTATACCTCGACTTGGTCGTCGTATTTGCTATCATCTTGGCTCGTGCTGAATCGGTCGCATCGAAAAACGGCGTCGTCGTTTCCTTCCTCGATGGCATGGGCATGGGCATGGGCTTCACCATTGCTATGTTCATCATTTCCTGCATCCGTGAAGTCATCGGCAACGGCACCTTCTTTGGTCTCGAAGTATTCGGTCCGTCTTACCAGCCGGCTCTGATCATGGCACTGCCGCCTGGAGCCTTCATGCTGATCGGTTTCATCATGGCTGGCTTCAAGATTTGGAATGAACGTGTTGAAAGACAGAGACAACTGAAAGGGAGTGAAGGATAATGGAATACTTTACGCTGTTTATCGGGGCTGTCTTGATTAACAACTTCGTATTGACCAAGTTCCTCGGCTTGTGTATCTTCTTCGGCGTTTCGAAAAACTTGAACGCTTCGGTCGGGATGGGTTTCGCTGTTACGGCCGTTATCACCTTGAGTACCATCTTAGCTTGGAGTCTGTACAACTGGGTCCTCGTTCCGCTTAACCTGACCTTCTTACGGACGATTTCCTTCGTTATCTTGATTGCAAGTTTCGTACAGCTGTTGGAAATCATCATCAAGAAACAGTCTCCGACACTGTATAACATGTGGGGGATTTACCTCATGCTGATTGCGACGAACTGTATCGTTCTGTCCGTCCCGGTCATCAGTGTTACCAGTGGCTATAATTTCCTCGAAAACATCATCTTCGCTGTCGGTGCCGGCATTGGTTTCGCCATTGCCCTTATCCTGATGGCAAGCTGCCGTGAAAAAATGGATTTTGCCGATATCCCTCATGCTATGAAGGGGACACCGATCGCCTTTGTCCTTGCAGGCATGATGTCGTTGGCTTTCCTTGGCTTCTCCGGCATGATTTAAGGCAAAAGGAGTTGAAAACTGATTATGGATTACTCATTTATTGCAATCATGGCCGTCGTCGTCATGGTTTGTATCGGCCTTGTATTCGGTTTTATCCTTGCAAGTGCGGATAAGAAATTCGCTATGGAAGAAAATCCCCTTATCGGCGAAGTAAAAGAAGCACTGCCTCAAGGTCAGTGCGGTGCTTGTGGCTTTGCCGGCTGTGCAAAATATGCAGAAGCTGTCGTCCTTGATCCCGATGTTGCGCCGAACCTCTGCGTTCCCGGTAAGGCAGAAGTTGCTGAAATCGTCGCTAAATTGACCGGTAAAATTGCGGAAGCTACGGAACCGAAATTTGCCCACGTCAAATGCCGCGGCGGCAATGGCATCGCAAAACTGGCTTATGAATACAAAGGTGTTCATGACTGTGCTGCTGCTAAAATCGTTCAGCAGGGTCCGAAGTTCTGTAAATTCGGCTGTTTAGGTTTTGGTAACTGCACCCGTTCCTGCCCCTTCGGTGCTATGCACATGGGTGAAGACGGACTGCCGGTTATCGACAAACGTCTCTGCACGGGCTGCGGCAAATGCGCTTCCATTTGCCCGAACCACGTCATCGAATTGCTGCCGATCAGTGCCAAAGTTGCTATTAGCTGCAGCTCCAAAGATTTTGGCGCTGCTGCCATGAAGAACTGCAAAGCTATGTGTATCGGTTGCGGTTCCTGCATGCGTAACTGCTCCCATCAGGAAGAAGGCGCTATCAAGATCGTCGACCATTTGGCCGTCGTCAATCAGGCTGTCTGCCACAACTGCGACAACGCTACGTGCATGACCAAGTGTCCGACAGGCGCTATCAATGAAATGATCAAAGGTTCTTTCAAGAAAGAAGAAAAAGTAGGTTAATAGATGGGTAAGAAACGGTATGTATGGGTTCTTCTCACCATGGCGTTCCTCATCGTATTAAGCAGCTCCGGATGCACCTTGCATCCGGAGTCTTCTTTTGATAGGAGCGGCGTCGCCATGGATACGTCGGTCTCTCTCCGGGCGACCGGGGAGGAGGCGAAAGAAGCTGTTGATGAAGGCTTCGAGCGGCTGGCTGTCTTAGATAAATTGGCCGGTCAAAATGAAGACAGCGATGTCAGCCGCATCAATGCTGCTGCCGGTAAGGACTATGTAAAGGTAGATCCGGCTATTTATGAAATGATTGAATACGCCAAGGACTATTCGGCCAAGAGTCAGGGCGAATGGGATATCACCATCGGGGTCATGACCGACTTGTGGCATATCGGCAATGCCGACCAGCATGTGCCGTCGCCGGAAGAGGTCTCCCAGGCCTTGATGAAGGTAAATTATAAAGATATCCTCCTGCGGTCGGAAGACCACAGCGTCATGCTGGCAAAATCGGGGATGGCCATCGATTTAGGCGGTGTCGCCAAGGGATATGCCGTCGATGAAATCCGCAAGATTTACGAAAAGCATCACATTGAAAGCGGCCTCATCAACCTCGGAGCCAGCTCGATGTATGCTGTCGGCAAGACGACCAAGGGAAAGCCGTGGAACATCGGTATCAAGCATCCCCGGTCGGATAATAACCAGGACTTTTTGGGGATCGTCGCCATTGAAAACCAGGCCTTGTCCACGTCCGGTGATTATGAACGCTACTTCATCCAAGACGGTGTCCGCTACCATCACATCTTTGACCCTCGTACGGGTTATCCGGCTCGGTCCGGTGTCATGAGCGACTCTATCATTATCGATGGGTCCGTGCCCCATGCCGGCATGCTCAGTGATATGCTGACGACCATCGTCTTCGTTTTGGGGCCCCAGAAAGGCCTCGATTTGGTCCACAGTATGGAAGGTGTGGACTGTGAAATTACCGGAACGGATAATGCCATTTATATGACACCCGGATTCCGAGATCATTTCTCTGATCTAAATGCTGATTTTCATATTTCAGAATAAAAAGACTTCCATAGAAGTAAAAAGTATAGTGAATAAATAATTAATAACTTTAAGTCTATTTACTTTTTGCGATCTTTGTAAGATAATATAGGTATAATAGATTTTAAAGCTATGGAGGGTAGTATTGGCAGATGGATCATATTGATGACAAGATTTTAATGATTTTGAAACGAAATGGAAAAGCATCGGCAACAGAAATAAGTAAAGTTGTCGGCTTGTCCATTCCCGCCGTTGCCGAACGAATTCGTAAGATGGAACACAACGGCATCATTGAAGGCTACGGTGCGAAGATAAACCGCCGCAAGACGGGATACAACGTGACCGCCTTCATTATGGTCAACCTGGAACGGTCGGGCGATGACGAGGATTTCCGTGCGAAAATCGTTCAGTATTCTGAAGTGTTGGAATGCCATCACGTCGTCGGCGCCTTCGATTACTTGTTAAAAGTGCTCGTAAAGACACCGGATGATTTAGAACATTTCCTCATGCAGGTACTGAATGAAATTCCGACGGTCGCTTCTTCGCAGACGTTCATGTGTTTATCCACACTGAAAGAAGAATGGAACGTTTAACCAAAAAAGATGCTGTCGCACTTGCGGCAGCATCTTTTTGTCTATATATAGCGTTATCGGTCAGGCCGTTATCCTTCCGTCGGGACTGATGACTTTGACCTGAAGGTCAAGGGATTTACCGCTCTGATCCAGAGCTTTTTTTACGGCCATTTCCAGGCCGCGGCAGCAGGGGACTTCCATGCGGACGACAGTGACGTCTTGAATGGCATTCTGTCGAATGATTTCCGTCAGTTTTTCGGAATAGTCGATGTCATCGAGCTTGGGACAGCCGATGAGGGTGATATGGCCCTTGATAAAATCGTCGTGGAAACGGGCATAAGCATAGGCTGTGCAGTCGGCAGCAATCAAGAGCCGGGCGCCGTTAAAGTAAGGGGCATGAGGCGGGACGAGTTTGAGCTGGACCGGCCATTGACGGAGTTGTGAAGCCTCTCCTTGACGGGATTCTTTTGCAGCTTCCGGGGTTACGGCATGAGCTTCGCTTCCGGGGCAGCGCCCTTTATAGACACGGCCCTGGGCGGCCATGTTCTTTTTGACGGCTTCTTCGTCGTAGTCAGCGGCTTCGCGTTCGACGAAGGTGATGGCCCCGGTCGGGCAGTTGGGAAGGCAGTCGCCTAAGCCGTCGCAGTAATCGTCGCGCATGAGCTGAGCCTTGCCGCCTACCATGGCGATGGCTCCTTCGTGACAAGCGTCGACACAGGCACGACAGCCATTGCATTTTTCTTGATCAATTTGTATAATTTTACGTATCATAGTCATTTCCTCCATCGGCAGTTTCGTTGATAATGTTAGTATACGTTATGTTGACGGATATTGCCGTTGTTTTTCCAACTTATTCAGCAGGAGGTGCTGCTAATGGAACAACATCTTTCCCTTATCGAAAAATCGCCTCTTTTTCGCGGCGTCGCCAAGGACGATGTCCTGCCGCTTTTGCAGGATTTAAAGGTTCGGCAGAAACACTATAAAAAAGGGGAGTTTCTCTTTTATTCCGGAGATCCGGTCACCTATATCGGGCTGGTTCTCGAAGGTTCGGTCCATATCATTCAGGAAGATTATTGGGGCAATCGGAATATTCTGTCTCAAATCCCACAAGGCTTCTTTTTTGGTGAAGCCTTTGCCTGTCTTCCCGAGGCGCCGGCGACGGTCGATGTCGTGGCGGCCTCTGATGCGGTCATCATTCAGATCTATGTGGCCAATGTCCTCCACGGCGGCCATCTCTTGACGCCGGCTGAGGCACAGTTTACGGGAAATCTCTTGGGCCTCATGGCTGAAAAGAATCGACTCCTTACAGAAAAGATGCGCTATTTGACCCAGCGCTCGACGCGGCAGAAAATCATGCTCTACTTGTCGAACCTGGCGCGGGATAAGGGTGCGTCGACCTTTTCACTGCCTTTTAACCGCCAGCAGATGGCCGATTTTTTATCTGTCGACCGCAGCGCCTTATCAGCGGAACTCAGTAAGATGAAAAAAGACGGACTCATCGATTATCATAAAGATCAATTTTCCTTGTTATAAGGGAAGAAAAAACGGCAGGGATTGCGGAATATCGGCAATCCCTGCCGTTTTGTATATCTAAGGATCAGTGGAGATGGGGAAGGATGTGGCCCATCTTATTCTTCTTGGTTTCTAAATAGAATTCATCGAATTTTTGCGGTTCCATTTCGATGGGGACGCGTTCGACGATTTCTACGCCGAAGCCTTCGAGGCCGTAGATCTTTTCCGGATTGTTGGTCAGGAGGCGGATTTCCTTAGCCCCCATATCCTGCAGCATTTGAGCGCCGATCCAGTATTCGCGAAGGTCGGGGGCAAAGCCGAGCTTTTCGTTGGCTTCGACCGTATCGTATCCCTGTTCCTGGAGGACATAGGCTTTGAGCTTATTGATGAGGCCGATACCGCGGCCTTCTTGGCGCATGTAGAGCAAGATGCCCCGGCCTTCGGCGTTGATCTGGCTGAGGGCGGCTGCCAACTGTTCACCGCAGTCGCAGCGGCACGAGCCGAAGACGTCACCGGTGAGGCATTCGGAGTGGACGCGGCACAAGAGGTTCTTGCCGTCGCCGATGTCACCCTTGATGAGGGCGACGTGGTGTTCGCCCGTGAGGTCGTTGATGTAGCCGTAGATTTTGAACTCGCCGTACTTGGTCGGCATCTTAGCGACGGCTTCGCGGATGACGTGTTTGTCGTGGCGGCGGCAGTAGTTCTGCAAATCGTGGATGGTGATGAATTTTAAGTGGTACTTATCGGCAATTTCCCACAGGGACGGCGTGCGCATCATCGTGCCGTCGTCGGCCATGATTTCGCAGCACAGGCCGACTTGTTTGAGGCCTGCCAGGCGCAGGAGGTCGACCGTTGCTTCCGTATGGCCGTTGCGGGTCAAAACGCCGCCTCTTTTTGCGATGAGGGGGAAGTTGTGGCCGGGACGGCGGAAATCTTCGGGACGAGCCGATTCTTCGGCGCATTTGCGGGCTGTGAGGGCTCGTTCGACAGCCGAGATACCTGTCGTCGTATCGACGTGGTCGATGGAAACGGTGAAGGCCGTTTCGTGGTTATCTGTATTTTCGCTGACCATGGGCGGCAGGCCTAATTTATGGGCATATTCGATGCTCATAGGCATGCAGATCAGGCCCTTGCCGTGGCTGGCCATGAAGTTCATGTTTTCTGTCGTGCAGTACTGAGCTGCGCAGATGAAGTCCCCTTCATTTTCACGGTCCGGATCGTCGGTGACGATGACGATATGACCGGCCTGCAGTTCTTCGATAGCTTCTTCAATGGTGTTGAATTTACGTTTTTCTGTCGTCAAAATAAAGACCTCCTTATAACGAAAGCCCTGCGCCGATAACGGCTCAGGGCTTTTCTATGCAATGTAAGGCAGGCTGCTAAAGCAGCACGCCACATCTTCTTCCATCCAGACTATACTGTCGGTTTTGGAGTTTCACCAAATCACGAGCCCTATGGCTCCTACGCTGCTGCGTTCGCGGACTGTACCGCCGATCGGGAATTTCACCCTGCCCTGAAGATATACGTTTTATTCAGTTCTGTTTTGTATTATACACGGTAGTCGTGATTTTTGCAAGTCATAGCCATGGTGCCGGTTCTCAGGCTTTTTCGTCGATGTCGAAGATCTTTCCGGGGTTTAAGATGTTGTTCGGATCGAGGGCCCGTTTGATGTCCATCATCATTTCCAGTTCACCGGGATCCGTGAGTTCTTTCATCAGGGCTTTTCGCTTATAGCCGATGCCGTGTTCGCCGGACAGGCGGCCGCCGTGGGCATAAATGAAGGCGTACAGTTCCTGTTGGTTGGCCTTGACCCGTTCATCCCATTCTTCATAGGTTTCATCGTCGCCTTTTAAGATGTTCAGGTGGATGTTGCCGTCGCCGGCGTGGCTGGCGATGCGGGTAATGAGGTTGTACTTTTTGGCAAGGCGCAGGATTTCATCGAGGAGGAGGGATTCCTGATCGACGGGGACGACGACGTCTTCTTTGCAGACGATGAGGCTTTCGGCGCGGACGGCTTCGGCAAAGGCCTTGCGAGCCTGCCAAATCTTATTGTGGTCGGCGACGAGGACCGAGGAAGCTCCGTTTTCGGTGCAGATTTCGTCGAGGATGACGGCTTTGTCGTCAAGGTCGTCTTCATTGGTCCCTTCGACTTCGACGATGATGTAGTTGCCGTTGTCGCTGCCTTGAAGCGTTTCGTTGAGGTATTTTTCGACGGATTTGATGGTGATATTGTCCATGAATTCGACACAGGTCGGTGTAATGCCGGCCTTGATGAGTTTTGTGACGACGCCCATGGCTTTTTTACGGTCGTCGAAAATAGCCAGTAAATCGAGAGCGTATTTCGGCTTAGGGACCAGTTTCAAAGTCGCTTTGGTAATGATGCCTAACGTGCCTTCTGAGCCGATGATGAGCTGGTCTAAGGAGTAGCCCGTCGACTGTTTTTGCAGGCGGGCACCGAGGGTTACGATGCGGCCTTTAGGATTTACGACTTCGACGCTGTATACCTGGTGGCGGGTTGTCCCGTATTTGACGGCTCGGTTGCCGCCGGCATTGGTAGCGATATTGCCGCCGATGAAGCACGAGTCCCCGCTGCAGGGATCGCCGGCATAAAAGAGATCCTGCTGTTCGGCGGCATCCTGAAGGTCCGATGTGCGTACGCCCGGTTCGACGACGGCATAGAGGCCTTCGGGATTGATTTCAAGGATTTTATTCATCTTTTCTAAGGACAAGACGATACCGCCGTATTCCGGGACGGCGCCGCAGGCAAGACCGGTACCGGCACCGCGCGGGACGACGGGGAAGCGAAAGGCGTTGGCCAGTTTTAAGACGGCACTGACTTGTTCTGCTTTTTCGGCAAAGACGACGGCTTCCGGCATCCGGTGGTAAGCCGGGTCGGTTACTTCGTCATGGGAATAGGGCTGCATGGCGTCCGTGTCGGTGACGACGTTTTTCGGGCCGACGATGGATTTCAATTTTTCTATGATTTCCGGTGTGATTTTTTCGTATGTCATAATAGTTCCCCCTCGGATAAAGATACAAGATACGTGTTTTTATTATATATAACCTGCCGGTATTTTAAAAGGAATTTTACAAAAAAACTTTATCTTGTTCCCAAACCCATGTATACTATAGGATAAGATTTTTTTCTTAGACTATCATTTTTTAGAAAGGGTGATTGGGTGGAGTCCAAAGAGTATCGGCCGCCTGTGCGTCGGAAGAAGCGCCGCCGGATTCGTCAAAAGCGCCGTCCCGGTCTGTTCAGTCGGTTTCGGCAGCTGAGCTGGTACAATCTGTTTCTCATAGGCATCATTATTGTCGGTTTTTATCTCATTGGGGTCCGGCTCTACCGAGTCTGGGAAATCAGGGAGGATATGAATCAAACGCTGCAGCAGGAACAGCTCTTGCGGGATGAAAATACGCGGCTTAAAGCGCAGTACGATAAGCTCAACGATCCCGAGGAAGTCTCACGAGAAGCACGGGAACAATTTGGATTGGCCAAGCCTGACGAAATCCCTTATAAGCCGTAAAAGTTTGTCGATTCTTCCATTTTGGGAATTGAATTTTTGGGAAATTATGAGTATAATGACCATATACGTTTATCAAAGTATCTATCAGAAGGCACCATCTCTAAGATGGTGGATGAATGGTCGCAGTTAGTCTTCTGCGTAACCAAAAACGATAACAAAACAATAGCCTTAGCGCTATCTCGGGCAATACTTGCCTTGGCCGCAGCGTGACACAACGTGGATCATGACGGGTACAAAAACGAAAGTAAGCGGAAGTTTTTTAACGACCGTGTAGCGGGCTTTTGGACAGCCCGTTAAGAATAAGGGTATCCTGATAGTGAGTTCCTTCGGGATAAATCTATCAGGCGTTAGTCCGTGTATCAAACTTCTTAAGAATCTTTCACTTCTATAAGTAAGAGAAGTTCAACAGCTATGCTGAATATCACAAGGAGGAAATTAAAACAGCATGACAATTGAAGTAGGCAGTGTGATAGAAGGTACCGTTACGGGGATTACAAAATTTGGCGCATTCGTAGAACTTCCGGATAAGAAAGTAGGTCTTGTACATATTTCTGAAGTCGCTAATGAGTATGTCAAAGATGTAAATGATTTTTTGAAAGTTCGCGATAAGGTCAGCGTCAAAGTGTTGTCTGTCGATGATAAGGGAAAGATTGCCTTGTCTATTAAGCAGACCCAGGCGGCTCCTGAAAAGAAGGAATTCCGCCCGAAACGCGATATGCGGCAGAAACACGAATTCCGCCAGCATAACGGTTTTGATTCACGCCGCTCGTCAGGTTCGCTGTCGTTTGAAGACCGGCTCAGCAAATTCCTGAAGGAAAGCGATGAACGCCTGATGGATTTGAAGCGCAATACAGAATCGAAACGCGGCGGCCGCGGCGCTCGCCATGCTGATTGATAAGTATTGAATAGCGGAGTGCAGAAAGAGGCGCCGCACGTATCGTGCGACGGCCTCTTTTTGATTTGAAAGGAGACGTTATGGAGTATCAGAAATATGCCGTCATCGACATTGGCTCCAATTCCCTGCGCCTCATGACGGGCTGGCAGGAAGTTCCCGGGACGTGGACTTTTTCGCCGAAAGAATTGGCAACGACCCAGCTCGGGAAAGGCATCGACGAAACACGCCATTTGTCGGCTGACGGAATGGAAGCGTCTTTTGCTGCCATGGAAGGCTGGAAGAAAAAGCTTTCCGGCGTACCCGTCTGTGCCGTCGCTACCAGTGCCGTTCGTGAAGCCGTTGACGGCCAGGCCTTTTTGGCAGAAGTACGAGCCCGTTTCGGCTGGCACTGCCGGGCCATTTCAGGCCTTGAAGAGGCGTCCCTCTGTTTTACGGGAGCGACGAAGTTTATCGATCCCGAAAAGACGGCGGCCATTCTCGATATTGGCGGCGGCAGCAGTGAAGTCGCCGTCGGCAAACGAGGGATTTTATGCTGGTCTCACAGTTATGCCATGGGCGCCGTCCGGTTCACGAAAAAGGACGTCCTCAAGGAAGACGACGTCCTTCACCTGGAAAACCGATGTCATAAGATGTGGCTTCCCATCCCTATGAGTGAGACGCCGCAAGTCCTCATCGGTGTCGGCGGTACCTTGACGACGTTGGCCGCCATGGATTTAAAGCTCGACGTCTACGACGCCAAAAAGGTCGAAGGTCACGTCGTGTCGTATGAATCCTTGTGTCAGCACATTGAGAAACTGCGTGTCATGACGCCGGAAGAACGGCGCCATGTACCGGGCCTTCAGCCCAAGCGCAGCGAAATCATCTTAGCCGGTCTAATCA
This sequence comes from Megasphaera massiliensis, assembly GCF_000455225.1. Taxonomy (GTDB): domain Bacteria; phylum Bacillota; class Negativicutes; order Veillonellales; family Megasphaeraceae; genus Megasphaera; species Megasphaera massiliensis. The sequence goes on along the minus strand of NZ_HF954537.1, from coordinate 1,281,209 downwards.
TTGCCAAGTCGTTCTTAAAGCGCTATGAAATTCCGGCCGTCATGGCCAGTGAACGGGACATCATGGAGGGCATCTTCTTTCGTCATTCCTTTCACGATGCGGCCTGGAACTCGAAGGAAGGCCGGTTATGAGCCTCGTCGAAGGCGTCGCGGACTACAACCGGCAGCACAGCTTGTGGCAGCCGGGAAGTGCCGTTCTCGTTGCCTGTTCGGGCGGACCGGATTCGATGGTCCTCCTCGATGTATTGAGCCGCCTGGCCCCGTTATATCGCCTGCGCCTGACGGCCTGTTACGTCCACCACGGCATTCGGGCTGCTGCTGATGCCGAAGTCGACTTCGTTCGCCGCGAAGCCTTGAAACGTCATTGCGGTTTTGCTTGGCAGTACGTCGATGTGCCGGCTCTCGCCCGTCGTGAAAAAATGTCAGAAGAGGCGGTGGGACGGCGGGAACGCTACCGAATTTTACGCGCTGTGAAGCGGGCCTGCGGCGCTTCGGTGATTGCCGTCGCCCATCACGGTGACGATCAAGCCGAAACGGTATTGCTCCACCTCCTTCGCGGCAGCGGCCTTCAAGGCCTGTGCGGCATGGAGCCGAGAAGGGGGGACATCATACGCCCGTTGTTGGGCTTTACGAAAGCCGAGCTTGCTTCATATGCTGCCGAACAAGGGATTCCCTCTTGTCACGATGAAACCAATGACAGTACACGCTACCACCGCAACCGCATTCGCTTAGAGTTACTGCCTGCCTTAACACGATATAACCCGGCCATTACGGCCGACCTCAACCGCCTGTCTGATACAGTCCGGGCGGATGAAGCTTTTTTAAAGGACTGTACCGAGCAAGTCTATCAGGATATTGCCTGTCCGGATCACGGCGTTCCGGCCCTGGACAGACGCAAATTACTGTCTCAGCCTCTCGCCCTGCAGCGGCGATTGATACGACGGCTCTGGCAGGAGGCAACCGGGTCTTTTAAGGACCTTCCCTTTCATTATGTTGAAATTATACGGGCTTTAGCTGCTAAGGAAACAGGTAAACAGTTTCAGTGCGGCAAAGCTTGTGCTTATACGACGCGGACCGCACTCTGCATGGGTCCGGCCGTTCCCCGCCAAAAGGGGCGACGGTAATTTAATTTTTTTCGGAGGAATCAAGATGCATCAGGATATCAAAGAAATTTTACTTACAGAAGAACAGATTGCTGCCCGCGTTCGCGAATTAGGCGCCGAGATTACGAAAGATTATGCCGGAAAGACGATCCTCCTTTGCGGCATCTTGAAAGGAGCCGTCACCTTCTTTACCGATTTGGCCCGCGCCATCGACGGACCTGTCTATTTCGACTTCATGAGCTGTTCCAGTTACGGCGCTTCGACGGAATCGTCGGGGGACATCGAAATTCGTAAGGACCTTGATAATGACGTCGAAGGGAAGGATGTCCTCATCGTTGAAGACATCATCGATACGGGCATTACCTTGAGCCATCTCGTCCCGATGTTGAAAGAACGGGGAGCCCGCTCGGTGAAATTAGCTACCCTCTTAAGTAAACCCGCTCGGCGCCAGGTTGAAGTCCCTGTCGACTACAACGGTTTTGAAATTCCCGATGCCTTCGTCGTAGGCTACGGCCTCGACTATAACAGCTGCTACCGCAACCTGCCTTACATCGGCGTCTTGAAGGAAGAAGTATACTCCAAGTAAGGAAGTCTACCTATTTTGTATAAAATAAGTTGTTGCTTTTAAAGAAGTGTGGTAATATAAAATTGTGTTGGTTAGAATAAAGAAAAAAATGTCATAAACTAGGTGAAAGGAGCAGTATTTTGAGTAAATTTGTGCGGAATGTAAGTTTATACTTACTCATCATCATCGTCGCCGTATCGATTATAGATGCCCTTACGAGCAACAAGACTGATAAATCGGAAATTTCTTACACGAATTTCATGAGTCAGGTCCAGCAGAAAAAAGTCGATGCCGTCCAGATTACCGCCGATCACGCCATCGTCGGTCAACTGAAAGACGGAACGTCCTTTACGTCGTATGCCCCGACGGATGCAGCGCTCTTACCGGCCCTGCGAGATGCTGATGTCAATGTTATTGCCAAGCCGCCTGAACAACCGTCGTGGTGGATGAATATGCTGACGGCAGTCCTGCCGATTTTAGTACTCATCGCCGTGTGGTTCTTCATCATGCAGCAGACCCAGGGAGGCGGCGGCCGGGTCATGAACTTCGGCAAAAGCCATGCCAAGATGCATGGTGAAGGAAAGATCAAAGTCACGTTTAAAGATGTTGCCGGTGAAGATGAAGCCAAGGAAGAATTGGCTGAAATCGTCGAATTCCTGCGCAACCCCAGCAAGTATAATGCCATTGGCGCCAAGATTCCGAAAGGGGTCCTTCTCTTTGGCCCTCCGGGCACCGGGAAAACCCTCTTGGCTCGTGCCGTAGCCGGTGAAGCCGGTGTGCCTTTCTTCAGTATCAGCGGGTCTGACTTCGTCGAAATGTTCGTCGGTGTCGGTGCATCCCGTGTCCGTGATTTATTTACACAGGCCAAGAAAAATGCCCCCTGTATCGTCTTCATCGACGAAATCGATGCCGTCGGCCGCCAGCGCGGTGCCGGCCTCGGAGGCGGTCATGACGAACGCGAACAGACTTTGAATCAGCTGTTGGTCGAAATGGATGGCTTCGGTTCCAACGAAGGCATTATTACCATTGCTGCGACGAACCGTCCGGATATCCTTGACCCGGCCCTTCTTCGTCCCGGCCGTTTTGACCGTCAGATTACCGTCGACCGTCCTGATTTACGCGGCCGTCGGGCTATCCTCGAAGTCCATGCTAAAGGTAAGCCCTTAGGCAAGGACGTCGATCTCGACATCATCGCCAAGAAGACACCGGGCTTTACCGGTGCCGACCTGGGGAACCTGCTCAATGAAGCGGCGCTCCTTGCTGCCAGAGCCAATAAGAAAATCATCAACATGCCGGAACTGGAAGAAGCCAGTGAAAAGGTAAGCTTCGGGCCGGAACGGCGCAGCCACGTCATCAGCGATAAGGAAAAACGCCTGACCGCTGTCCATGAATCGGGGCACGCCCTCATTGCCTACCTCTTGCCGGACGCTGACCCGGTACACAAGGTCACGATCATTCCTCGAGGCCGTGCCGGCGGGTATACGATGATGCTGCCGGAAGAAGACCGGTCGTATGAAACGAAATCCTACTACCTGGCACAGATCCGCGTCGCCCTCGGCGGCCGGGCTGCTGAAGAAATCGTCTTCAACGAAATCAGCAGCGGTGCATCGGGCGACCTCCAGAGCGTTACCCGCATTGCTCGCCAGATGATCACCCGCCTGGGCATGAGTCCTAAATTGGGCCCCATGGTCTTTGGCGAACAGCAGGATCAGGTCTTCCTTGGCAAGAGTCTCGGCCACGAACGCAATTACGGCGACAGTGTGGCTGAACTGATCGACAAGGAAATGCACGATATTGTATCGGAAGCCTATGCCGATGTCCTCCATATGCTGCACGAACGTCTCGATACACTGAATAAGATGGCCGACGCCCTCATAGAAGTCGAAACGATCAACCGTCAGCAAGTCGATAATTTGGTCAAATACGGGACCCTCGAAGCCCCCGAAGAAAAAACGACCGAAGCCGTCGATGCGGAACCTGCCGATACGGCAGCCCAGCCGGCAGAAACTGTCGAAACAAAAGCCGCCGATGCCGAACCGACTGCAGAAGAACCGGCTTCGGAATCGAAAGGTGAAACGCCTGTCGATGAAGCTCCTCAGCAGGAACAGACGGAAGTCCAGATCAGTCCTTGGGGCAACCCCGTTCCTAAGGGCGGCCTGACGGATGGCGTAATCGATTCGGACGATGAAAAGTCTGACAAAGATACGAATAAATAAGTTTATCATGGCTTAGTTCAAGGCCGTTTAAAGACTGCCGTATGAGCTTTATCCTCATGCGGCAGTCTTTTTGCGTGACGCCTTGACAGGCATATGGGGTATGATACAATTTTTAAATAAATGATGAGCATGTTACGGCCGCTATACGATACCTCATGGGCATGGTCTGAAAAGCGGCAGTAGGAGGGACGAATGAATATGCGGGAAGATATTTTCAACTTTTTACGAAAACACCAAAATGAATTCGTATCGGGCCAGCAGATTTCTGAGCAGCTGGGCGTCTCTCGGACGGCGGTGTGGAAGCATATACGGGCCTTGAAGCAGAAGGGATACGTCATTGAATCGTATACGAAAAAGGGCTATTGCCTGCGCGAAGCACCGGAACTCTTGTCTCCGGAAGCCCTGGAAAAAGGCTTGGCTTCGTCCGAATTCGGACAGCATATCGTCTATCGGGAACGGGTCGATTCGACGAATAACGTCGCCAAACAACTGGCCGACGACGGAGCGACCGAAGGGACCGTCGTCATTGCCGAAGAACAGACTGGCGGCCGCGGCCGTTTAAGCCGTTCTTTTCACTCTCCCTTTGCCAAGGGGTTGTGGTTCTCGGTCATCCTGCGGCCGGCGATTCCGCCGATGGAAGTCTCTAAGATGACCTTGCTGGCAGCTGTCGCCCTGGCCCGCTCTCTGCGTGCTCACGGCCTTTCGGACTGCGGTATCAAGTGGCCCAATGACATTTTGATCCACCGTCGTAAGATGGTCGGCATCTTGACGGAATTAAACGGCTCGGCGGAAAAGGTCAACTACATCATCATGGGAATCGGCGTCAATACCGGTATCACGGAAGGTGATCTTCCGGAAGACTTAAAAGATATCGTTACCAGCTTTGCCATGGAAGGCGTTGCCGTTCATCGGGCCGAACTCCTGCAGACGATTCTTTTTGAATTAGAGCAGTTGTATCATACGGTCTGTCAGGAAGGTTTTGCCCCGATCCTGGCGCAGTGGAGAATCCTTTCGTGCATGCTCGGACAGAAGGTTTCTGTGAGTTCTGTCAACCGATCCTTTACGGGGACGGCAGCCGATATCGATGACGACGGCAATCTCATCGTTGAAACTGAGGACGGGATGGAGAAGGTCATGGCCGGAGATGTCCATGTTCGTCCCGTCTAATTGTGCCGAAAGACTATTCAAGACGGGCAAACTCTGTTATTATAATAGGCGTATTATCAACTTAGATTAAGCAGGAGATAAAGTTATGCTATTAGTCATTGATGTAGGGAATACGAATATCGTCCTCGGGATCTTTAAAGATCAAGAACTCGTGGACCATTGGCGCGTATCGACGGATCGGCTTCGCACGACCGATGAATACGGCGTCCTTATTCGCCATCTCTTTTATTTGAACGGCGTCAATTCAGAAGAAATCGATGCCATCATCATTTCCTCTGTCGTTCCGCCGGTCATGCCGACTCTCGAACGGATGTGCCAGCGCTATTTTGGCCTGACGCCGTTGGTCATCGGCCCGGGCGTCAAGACCGGCATGGATATCAAATATGACAATCCTCGTGAAGTCGGTGCCGACCGCATCGTCAATGCCGTCGCAGCCTATGAAAAGTTCGGCGGTCCGGTCATCATCATCGACTTCGGGACGGCGACGACCTTTTGCGCCGTCGATAAGAAGGGAACCTACCTCGGCGGGGCTATCTGCCCGGGGATCGGAATCTCAACGGATGCCCTCGTACAGCGTACGGCTAAGCTGCCGCGTATTGAAGTCGTCCAGGCAGAGAAAGTGATTTGCCGCAATACCGTTGAAAGCATGCAGGCCGGTGTCTTTTACGGTTTCGTCGGCCAAGTCGACGGCATCGTTACCCGGATGAGACGGGAGTTGGGCTGTAAGGCAAAGGTCGTTGCGACAGGCGGTCTTGCCGTCATCGTAGCACCGGCGACGGACGCCATCGACGTCGTCGAACCGATGCTGACGCTGGAAGGGCTGAAAATCATTTATGACCGAAACAATTAAGCCTTTTGCCATCGGTAATGTCGTCCTCGACGCGCCGATTATTTTAGCACCTATGGCAGGGGTCTGTGATGCGCCGTATCGGGTTATTGCTCACCGCTATGGCGCAGCTTTAGTCTGCGCTGAAATGGTAAGCTCCCAGGGCATCCGCTACAGCAATCAGCATACGGCAGAACTGCTCCACATCGAAGACGGGGAACACCCTTTGTCTATGCAGATTTTCGGCTCTGACCCGGACGTCATGGCCGAGGCCGCTGCCGTCGTTGAAGAAGCCGGTGCCGATATCGTCGATATCAATATGGGCTGTCCGGTAAAGAAAGTCGTTAAAAACGGCGATGGTTCGGCTTTGATGAAGGACCTGCCGTTGGCAGAAAAAATTATACGCGCCGTCGTACAGGCTGTGTCCATTCCCGTTACCGTTAAGATGCGCACCGGCTGGGATGACCATTCTTTTGTGGCCCCGGAACTGGCAAAGCGTGCTGAAGCTGCCGGTGCGGCTGCCGTTGCCGTTCATGGTCGGACGCGGGAGCAGTTTTACAGCGGTAAGGCCGATTGGCAGAAAATCAAGGCCGTCGTCGACGCCGTATCCCTTCCGGTTATCGGGAATGGGGATGTCATCGACGGCCCGTCTGCAGCTGCCATGATGAAAGAAACGGGATGCCAGGCCGTTATGGTCGGCCGCGGGGCTCAAGGAAATCCTTGGATTTTCCCACAAATACGCCATTATCTTGAAACGGGAGAAGTCCTGCCGCCGCCGACTCCTGAAGAGAAGTACACCCAGATGTTGGCTCACTTTGAAGCCCTTTTGGCTTATAAGGGAGAATACATCGGTATACGGGAAATGCGGACTCATGCGGCCTGGTATACTCACGGCCTTCACGGGGCAGCCGCCCTTCGGGAGCGGATCAACCGGACCCGGTCGGCTGAGGAATTTCGCCTTGTCGTCGGCGAGATGATGGACCGGCTGCGCGGACGGTGAAGCCGCGGTTTTGTTGACATAAAAGACAGATGTGAATATAATTAAAGATACGGTATAAATTAAGCTATAACAGTGAGACGCGATTCTATCGCAGGAGGAATAGGAAGACAATGACCAATGAAACGCTGATTACCCAAGAAGGGTTGCAGAAATTAAAAGATGAATTAAATGAACTGAAATCAGTCCGCCGTATTAACGTTTCGCAGCGTATTAAAGAAGCGATTGCCCTCGGTGACTTGAGCGAAAACTCGGAATACGATGATGCTAAAAATGAACAGGCCTTTATCGAAGGCCGTATTGCCGAATTGGAAGGAAAGATCCGGACGGCAAAAATTATCCAGGAAACGGAAGACGGCGCTGCTAAAGTTCGCATCGGTTCTCACGTCATTTTGGAAGACGTCGAAACCGGTGACCGCTTCGACTATACCGTCGTCGGTACGGCTGAAGCCGATCCCTTCAACAACCGGATTTCGAATGAATCTCCGGTAGGAAAAGCGATTCTCGGTCAGAACATCAATCCATCCAATCCGGCAGTCGTTACCGTAAAGGCACCGGCTGGTGAACTCCAGTACCGGATCTTGCCGCCTGATGCAAAATAAACTGTAGGAGGAATATTCATGTCGGATACGAAAGAAAAAGAAATGCCCATGATGGAAGAAGAAAAATTAAATGACCAGATGCAGGTTCGCCGTGAAAAGATGCAGGAATTCATCGATGCCGGCGTCTATCCCTTCGGTCAGAAATATAATTGGGACCACCATGCCCAGGAAGTAAAGGACCAGGCAGAAGCCTTAGAAAAAAATGAAACCGTCGTCAGTGTCGCCGGCCGCCTGATGGCCATTCGCCGTCACGGTAAGACCGCCTTCTGCGTCCTTCGTGATTTGAGCGGTGAAATCCAGCTCTACTTCCGTAAAGACGTCCTTGGAGAAGAATCGTACAACTTATTTAAACTCCTCGACCTCGGCGATATCGTCGGTGTCGGCGGTACGGTATTCGTTACCCATACCGGCGAAACGACGATCCGCGTCGAATCGTGGCAGCTCCTCTCGAAATCGCTCCGTCCGCTGCCGGAAAAATTCCATGGCCTTACGGATAAGGAAACACGCTATCGTCAGCGCTATCTCGACCTCATCGTCAATCCGGAAGTTACAGATACCTTCGTCAAGCGTTCGAAAATCATCAAGGGCATCCGCAAGTACCTCGATGACCGCAACTTCCTCGAAGTTGAAACGCCGATGCTCCATACCATTGCCGGCGGTGCCGCAGCCCGTCCGTTTAAGACGCATCACAACGCCCTCGATATGGATATCTTCCTGCGCATTGCGCCGGAACTCCACCTCAAACGCCTCCTCGTCGGCGGCTTGGAACGGGTTTTTGAAATGAACCGCTGCTTCCGTAATGAAGGCATCGATACGCGCCATAATCCGGAATTTACGACGGTCGAATTGTACCAGGCTTATGGCGATTTGGAAGACGTCATCAACATTACGGAAGACATGGTCTCGAAATTGGCCGATATGCTCTACGGTACGATGAAGTTGACCTATATCGATAAAGAAATTGACTTAACTCCGCCTTGGGACCGTATGACCATGATCGAAGCCGTTAAGAAATTCAGCGGTGCCGATTTTGAAAACGTTACCGACGTCGAAGTCGCCCGCAAAATGGCCGATGAACATCACGTCGAATACGGTAAGTATGATGGTGTCGGCAAGATCATCAACGCTTTCTTTGAAGCCTTTGTTGAAGAAAACCTCATTCAGCCGACGATCATTACCGGCCATCCCTTGGAAATCTCGCCGCTTACCAAACAGGACCAGGATAACCCGCTTCTTACCTATCGTTTTGAAGCCTTTATCTACGGCCGCGAACTGGCGAACGGCTTCTCGGAATTGAATGACCCTATCGACCAGCGCAACCGCTTCATCGAACAGATGAAGGAACGCGAACACGGCGATGACGAAGCCCATCAGATGGATGAAGATTACTGCCGCGCTTTGGAATACGGCTTGCCGCCGACAGGGGGCCTTGGCATCGGCATCGACCGCTTAGTCATGTTCTTGACCAACAGTCCGTCTATCCGCGACGTACTGCTCTTCCCCTTGAGCCGTCCGGAACAGCATAAATAATTTTTGCACCCTTTGCCCATGTCAATGGCAAGAAAAGGGCTGTCGTAGGACAGCCCTTTTTTATCACAACCCATAAAAAGGAGGAACGCTATGAAACGTACCGCATTAGCTGCATTGGTCTGCTCTGCTTTTCTAGCTTGCAATTCGGCAGCCGGTGCTGTGTCGACAGAGAACTGGGAAAGCTCTCTGAAAAATGCGCCGACATCCCTTGCAGCAGCGATTGGGGAAGAACTTCTTCTCGATAATGCCGATGGTGCCGATAAAACGGCATCGCTTGAAAAGCCGTCGAAGTCAGCCGAACCGAAAGAGTCCGCCAAAAAAGACGCAGCTAAAAAGTCGGCAAAATCCGATAAGGTTCAGCCGTCTTCTACCGCCAAAGAGAAAACGGAACCGGACAAGGCTGATGATGCTAAAAAAGACGATGCCAAAGACGGTAAAAAAGCCGGTTATCACAACGCTGCACCAGCCAGTGTCCACGCTTTGACGTCAGACGATCAGCGCGTCTTCGATTCGCTGGATACGTTGAAGATTGCCCCCTTAGAAGCCGGTGACTTTTACATTGGCAGCATCCACAGCGGTGACAGTCCGATGAAGGTGAAGCGGATTTTCGGCAATCCCAGTAAATACTCGACCAGCATGCACTACACGTCGATGCAGTATACGGGAAAAGATCTTAAGCTGCGCTTTGTCATTCGCAATAAATTGGCCGACAGCCTGCGCTCCAGCGGCGACTCGCGAAAAAGCGTCCGTCCCGGTGTCGAGTCTGCCTTTTTGACGACGGGGACCAATATCCTCATCGGCCGTGACATGCGTTTGAAGTATCCCATTGAAGTGCTTTTGCGCCAATTCGGCCTTCCCGATTCCGTGTTGCGCGATACTGATGCCAACGTCTATTACGTGACCTATGAAAGCCCCAAAAAGGATGCCATGTACGTCTTTGCTGTCGGCAATCGACGCGTTGAACGAGTGGCCCTCATGCCGGTTCGTCCGCCTTATATTACCGGTGAGCCGTCGAAGGATCCGATGAAGTTGACCGAGAAGGACTTCACCCTCATGGGTTTTGGCCTCAACCAACCGTTTGAAGCCAATAAGTACAATATGTGGAACAAACTGGTCAAGCGCAACAACAGCAGCTTTTGGCTCTACGGTGACTATGGTGTCGAAGTAGACCGGCGCAATATGGTGCAGAAGGTATTCCTTCTGACCAACAATGGCTATACCAGCCGCGGTGCGACCCTGGGCTATCACGTATCGACCATCCTGGCGCTATACGGCCGTCCGGACCGCGTCGAATGGGGCCCGGATAAGGAAAAGTCCGTCGACGCCTATTATTATGACAGCCCTTACCAAAAAGGCGTATCCCTGGTCATCATCATGCGCCACAATGAGCCTTATGTCGACGATGTCATCCTGACGTCGACGCCGATTAAGAATATCCAAGACCCGATGGAGCGTTACGGATTGAAGTAGGGATGCGTACCGTTTTGGCATATGTGTCAATAAAATAGTAAAAATGCTTTACTTATATGATGAAAGTTCGGTATAATAAAATAAATAAATTAAATATCTTAAGAAAACGAAGGTGATTTTCATGGTTACAGATGCAGATGTTTTAAAACGATGGAAGTACATTGCCCAGGACGATGAAAAACTGTTAATTATTATTGGCAGTCCCGGTTCGGGTAAGAGCCAGCTCATCCGTGAACTGACGTATCAAGACGGTTGGAAAATTTGTGAAGCCCGTGAACTCTTTGATGACGAATTTTTGGAAATACCTCGTGCCGACCGTCCGGATAAAGCCATTACCCTTGTCTCCGCAGCGATTCATCGTCTCAATGCCCGTGTTGTTATGATTGATAACGTTGAATTTATGTTTGCGCCTATTTTGAATCTCGATCCTGTAGCAATGCTGAAGAAACTGAGCCGCGAATGCCCGATCATCGTCAGCTGGCGCGGCAGTCTGGAAGGCAATACCCTGTATTTCGAACACAATGGTGATCCCAAGTACGCCAAGTTTGTCATCGACAATCCCAATCACGTCATTTCTCTTGACGACTAAGATGATCCTGTAATTTAAAAAATAGTTACCTTTTCGCAATCGTTTTTTCATAAATCCCATGTAGAATAAGGGCTGTCTAAAAGGCTGTTT
>NZ_HF954537.1:1231628-1269929 GCF_000455225.1 Megasphaera massiliensis | reverse complement strand
GTTTGCCTTCGCGGACAGCCTTTTTTTTTGTCAGCTAGTGTGGTATACTCTTTTAGTATTGTAAGGCTTTTGGTAGGACGATTAAAGCGAAAAGGAGATAAAACAATGAGTGATTCTATTATTGCCATTATCTTGGGGATTGTTGAAGGCTTCACCGAGTATTTGCCCGTATCTTCAACGGGACATATGATTCTCGTCGGGGATATGTTAGGCTTTACCGGTCCCCGGGCCAGCGTGTTTGAGATTTTTATCCAGTTAGGTGCCATTCTGTCGGTGGTCATTATTTATAAAGAAAAATTTACCCGTATGCTCCATCAGTACCGCTGCTGGAACCTCCTGCAGCCGAAAAACTGGTTCCGCAATGATACCGGCCTGACTTTGGCTCATATCGCTGCCGGCATCATCCCCGTCATGGGCATCGGATATCTGGCTCATCATGCCATCAAGACCTATCTCTTCTCGACCGGAACGGTTATCATCGGCCTCATTATCGGCGGTCTGTTCATGCTGATGGCTGAAAAACACGGTACGAAAACGGTCTGTGACGATGTTGAAAAGATGACCGTTGCTCAAGCCTTTTTAACGGGAATCTTTCAGATTTTGGCTTTGTGGCCCGGCTTCTCCCGGTCCGGATCGACCATCGCCGGCGGTCTGTTCTTAGGCCTCAGTCGTAAGGCAGCGGCCGACTTTTCCTTCATTATTGCTGTACCGGTCATGATTGTGGCTTGTTTCTACGACCTGTTGAAGAGCCTGAGCGATCTTAACAGCAATGATTTGATCATGATTGTCATCGGCTTTATTACGGCCTTTATCGTAGCTTATGTATCGGTCTTGTGGTTCCTTAAATTCATGAATAGGTCGACGCTGGCCTCTTTTGCTTACTATCGGTTTATCGTTGCCGCTATTTCTTTCATTTATTTCTTTATCTTTTAACCAAAAAGACTGCCTCCTGTGGAACTCTATCTTTACCGATAAAGTTTCCCGGGGGCAGTCTTTTTTGATGGCGTTTTTAGGAGCCGCTGCTCGATAACTGTTCGAACTCGGCAATGAGTTGGTTTAAGACGGAGGCGACGTTGTCGTCATCGATGTCGGCATGAAAGGCTTCCATCATATTGGGGAAGAAAATATAGAGTCCCTGCATGTAAATATAGTAGTAATACTGCAGATCGTCATGACTCATGATGGTTGCCGATAAGGCGTCATTGACGGCAAAGTTCAGGTCATAAAAATCGAGGATTTCATTTTTGAAGCGGTCTAAATCGAGCTCTCCCCGAGCGTAATCGTCCATGAGGTGTCCGCCCATCTCACTGAGGGCATCGGTGACATCGGCGAGATTGTCCGGGACGGTAAGTCCTTCGTCCTCCATGATGTGCGTCAAGGTGTGGAGCGATGTAATCAGGGATTCGCAGAAAAAATTGAAGGTCAGGGCTCCTTCTGAGCCCTTCAGATTCGTAAAAACAGTAGATTCCATGGAAGCCTCCTTGAGGGTAATTTTTTTCATTATACCATATTTTAGCAGAAATGAATTGAATCATGCCCCTTAATATAGTACGATAGTAAGGAGAATCCTATGTAGGAGGTAGTTTTGGTGGCTCAAAAAAACAAAAAGATTCAACTAAAGAAACGTTCCCGCCAGTCGGCCCGGATCCATCGCGGCTTTGCCATGCCTGTCGGTCCCGGCAGTGAAAACAGTTTGGTCAGCTTTCGCGACTTTGCCGACCTGAAGGCTAAATATTTCCGTTTTACCGGCCGCATTCAGCGCCGCCCCTTTTTGGCGCGGACTTTGATTTTGATGGTGGCCCAATTTATGTTTTCCCTTATCCTTTACAGCAAAATCATCGAATCCATTTTAATTGGTCATGAAGATTATGCCATTATTTTCGGGCTCATCTTTTTGGTATTGACGGTTCCCACGGTGTGGGCCCATATATCCCTCGGTACCCGGCGCTTCCACGACCTCAATAAACCGGGGGCCTTGTTTGCTGTTCCGTATATGGCTTATTTGGCAAGTTATATACTGCCGGTCCTTGCTTTGGATACGGCAGCTTTGGCGGCACAGTCGATCATGGCCGTTTGCTACTTAGGGCTGGCGACGGTGAAGGGGACTGACGGTGATAATGCCTATGGTCCCGAACGGGCGCGGTAATAATCTGTATGATCCCTTGTTTATAAGCTGATTTGAAAAGGCCGTGCGTCATGAGGCGCGGCCTTTTTGCGTGTATCTATGGACAGGGACTGCTATTGACTGTATAATATTCAAGAATATAGCCTTTTTTCTTACGTGAGGAGACGTAGTATGACAATACCTATGATAAAGACAGACCGCCTGTGCCATGCCTATGAAGATGAGGACGGCAAGGTCGTCTATGCTTTAAAGGACATTTCGCTGACCGTCGATAAGGGGGAGTTCGTCGCCATTATCGGCACCAACGGCTCAGGTAAGTCGACCCTTGCCAAGCACTTTAACGTCCTGCTGACGCCGACGTCAGGCACGTGTGAAGTCTGTGGTATGCGGACTGACGAGGCTGAGAATATATGGAAGATACGCCAGCACGTCGGCATGGTTTTCCAAAATCCGGACAACCAAATCGTAGCGGCTGTCGTCGAAGAAGATGTAGCCTTCGGGCCGGAAAACCTGGGCATTCCGTCCGATGAGATAAAGTCCCGTGTCAGCGATGCCTTAAAAAGGGTCAATATGACGATTTATGCTAAACACGGCCCGCACCTCTTGAGCGGCGGCCAAAAACAGCGCATTGCCATTGCCGGCATCCTCGCTATGCAGTGTGACTGTATCGTCCTCGATGAGCCGACGGCTATGCTCGATCCCGTAGGCCGTAAGGAAGTCATGGATACCCTCCATCAGTTGAACCGTGAAGGTATTACGGTCATCATCATTACACACTTTATGGAAGAAGCCGTCCAAGCGGAACGGGTCGTCGTCATCGACAAGGCGGAAGTCAAGATGGATGGCGCGCCGCGGGACGTCTTTTCAAAGGTCAAGGAACTGAAAGATATGGGCCTTGATGTGCCTGTTGCCGCTGAACTTGCGGAACGGCTGCGCCAAAAAGGGATACCCCTTCCGGCATCGATTATAACGGAAAAGGAATTGGGAGACGCATTATGTCAATTAAGTTAACGAACGTGACCCATACATATGGCTTGGGAACGCCTTTTGAAAAGACGGCCCTCAGCGATACGAATGTAGAGATTCATGAAGGTGAATTCATCGGTATCATCGGCCATACCGGATCGGGCAAGTCGACGCTGGTTCAAATTTTAAACGGCCTCATAAAGCCCACGAACGGTTCCGTAACCGTCGACGGTACCGATATCGGGAAGAATACGAAAGAAGCCCTGGCGGTACGCCATAAAGTGGGTATGGTCTTCCAGTATCCCGAATATCAGCTCTTTGAAGAAACGATTGCTCGCGACATCGCCTTCGGGCCCCGCAATTTCGGCCTTAGCGAGACAGACGTGGAGGACCGGGTCAAGGAAGCCATGGATTTTGTCGGCCTTGACTACGATACCTATGCCAATCGCTCGCCTTTTCGGTTAAGCGGCGGTCAGATGCGGCGTGTTGCCATTGCCGGCGTCATCGCCATTCATCCGGCTTACCTTATCCTCGATGAACCGTCTGCCGGTCTGGACCCTGTCGGGCGGCGGGAAATATTTTCTGAAATCCAGCGCTGGCATAAGGAAAAGGGCGTTACCGTCATCTTGGTGTCCCATAATATGGAAGATATCTCCCAGATGGCCAACCGCCTTTTGGTCCTCTCTCAAGGAAGTATAGTCCTTGACGGCGACCCCTTGTCGATTTTTTCGCAGCACGGTGATGAACTGCAAAAAGCCGGCGTAGCCGTTCCGCCGGTGAACGGTGTGCTTCAATATCTGAAAGGCCGGGGCCTTGCCGTTGACGACCGGGTACGGACGGTAGAACAAGGCGCCGCGGCTATCTATGACTGCCTGAAGGGAGGGACGGGTCATGCTCACTGATATTACACTGGGTCAGTATTTCCCGGGGACGTCTTTCCTGCACCGACTCGACCCACGGGTAAAAATAATCGCCGTTATGATTTTCATCGTCGCCATTTTTTTGGCCAATTCCTTGGAGTCCTACGGTATTGTCACAGCCTTTGTGGCCTTGAATTTTGCCATTTCCCGTCTGCCTGTTCGGTTTATTTTTAAATCCCTAAAGCCTTTGTGGGTCATCATTATCTTTACCATGGCCGTCCACGTCTTTGCGACGCCCGGCGAAGTCCTTTGGGAGTACAGTGTACTGCACATTACCAAAGAAGGGCTGTATCAAGGCGCTTTGATGACGGCCCGTTTAGTCTTCCTCATCGTCTTTTCATCCCTGTTGACGTATACGACGTCGCCCATCGTATTGACCGATGGCATCGAACATCTCTTGAATCCCTTTAAGCGAATCGGTGTGCCGGCGCATGAACTGGCTATGATGATGACCATTGCTCTGCGCTTTATTCCGACCCTGTTGGAAGAAACGGACCGCATCATGAAAGCCCAGACGGCGAGAGGAGCTAACTTTACCAGCGGCAGCCTCATTCAGCGCGGCAAGAGCATGATTCCTCTCTTGGTACCTCTCTTTGTCAGTGCCTTTCGGCGGGCCGATGACCTGGCGACAGCCATGGAAGCTCGCTGCTATCGCGGCGGGGAAGGGCGGACGCGGATGAATGAATTGTCCTGCACGTATCGTGATGCCATCGCCATGGCGGCCGTGCTGATCGTGACGGCCATCCTGGCGGCCATGCGGTGGCTGTAATGGCCAAGAAGAATATTTGCCTCGTCGTCGCCTATGACGGCACGGATTTCCACGGCTTTCAGCGCCAGACCAATGCCGCTTCGATCCAGGCCTGTATCGAACAGGGACTGTCGGCCATCTTCCAGTCGCCGATTACGATTTACGGGGCGGCTCGGACCGATGCCGGCGTCCATGCCCGCGGTCAGGTCGTCAATTTTTACGGGGAAGGTTCGATTCCGACCGAAAAGATTCCCTATGCCATGAAAGGCTATTTGCCGCCGGAAATTGCCGTCCTCTCGGCGAAAGAAATGCCGGAACACTTCAGTGTCCGTCATGACAACGTCGGCAAGCATTATCGTTATACCATCGACAACAATCGGATGCACGATCCCTTTGGCCTGCGCTACGCCTGGTTCATTCGCAAGCCCCTTGACCGGGAGGCCATGAAGGAAGGAGCAGCGGTCCTTTTGGGCACCCATGATTTTTCGGCCTTTGAAGGGCAGAATACGACGCCCATGAATCCGGTAAAGACCCTCTATTCCATCACCTTTCATGAGCGGGGACATCTCCTCGATATCGATGTCGTCGGCGACGGTTTTTTATATCATATGGTGCGCAACATTGCCGGCGGTCTCGTCGATTTGGGACTCCATCGAATTACGCCGGTGCGGTTTCGGGAAATCTTGGAAAGCGGCGACCGGACACAGCTCGGTGCTACGGCACCGGCTCAGGGACTTTGTTTAGAAAAGGTCTTTTATGATGAACGGGAACTGACTTTGCGTATCAAATCGCTGGAAAATTAATCATTTATGGCTGTTTTGCGGTATTTCTTGCCAATAAAAAACAAAAAAACAAAATAATATGGTATAATAAATGCAAATAGAACAATCCCGTTTTTTTGCCGGAGGTGAGGACCATGCTGACGAGTTTATTAGCTGCTATCACTAAGGGACAGGATCTTAGCGATAGAGAAACTTCTTTTGTGATGGAACAAATCATGGAAGGCGCCATGTCAGATATTCAGTTGGCGGCATTCCTGGCTGCCTTGACGACGAAGGGAGCCTCTCAGCGGGAAGTGATCGCCCTCGCCAGGACGATGCGGGAATACAGCATGAATGTACCTTGCAGCGACGATGTATTCGACATCGTCGGCACTGGCGGCGGCCGTATGAAGACCTTCAATATTTCAACGACGGCCGCTTTTGTCATTGCTGCCGGCGGTGTTCGCGTCGCAAAACACGGCAATCGGGCGAAGACGTCGCGCAGCGGGTCGGCGGATCTCCTCGAAGCTTTGGGTGCTAATATCTTCCTCAGTCCCGAAAGCTGCCTTTCTATGCTGAAAGATCTGGGCCTTTGCTACTTTTATACGCGGTACTATTACTATATGATGAAGCGCATCGATGTCGTTCGGGAACAAATGGGAATCGGAACGGTCTTTGACGTCCTTCGTCCTTTGACCAATCCGGCTCATGCCGCTTATGAAATCCTCGGCGTCAGCGAAGCCCATTTAGTCGAGCCCATGGCGCACGTCTTAGCGGCTCTCGGCGTCCGTCACGGCATGGTCGTCTACGGTAAGGACGGCAGTGATGAAATCTCGGCTGCGGCACCGACGACGATTTGTGAATTTACACCGGGCTCTTTCTCCACTTATGAAGTGCGGCCCGAAGACTTTACCTTGCCCGTGGCCTCGCGCCAGGATTTGGAAGGTGGGGTTCCGAAAACGAATGCCCTCATTACCAGGCGTATTTTTGATGGGGAAAAGAGCGGTGCCCGGACGGCCGTTCTCCTCAATGCCGGTGCCGGCCTTTATATTGGCGGGCAAGCGCAGGATTTTGCCTCCGGTGTCCGTAAAGCGGCCCGACTCATCGACAGCGGTTCGGCCCGTCAGAAATTGGACGACTTCATCGTCATGAGCCATCGCCTGGGCGAGGCTGAAAAAATGGAAATCATAGCAGACAGAGACCCTGAAGATATGGTATAATGAAGGGTAATGAAAATTTGATTATTACGTGAGGATCGCATTTCTATGAATGATAAATATTTAGGCTGGCTCCTTCATATCGGTGGGGGCTTATTAGTCATTTTAATGTTGCTGTCGATTCAACTCATGGCGCCTGATTTCTACTCGACCATGTACCGTTTGACGGTCAGTGGTGATTTGGATGGCTTGGCGGACTATATTGATTCCTTCGGATTTTATGCCGTCGGGCTTAGTATTTTCCTGATTGCCTTTGTCAATGCCATCGGTCTGCCGTCGATTCCCTTCCTGACGGTAAACGGCATCATCTTCGGCCTCATTCCGGGGATCCTCATCTCCTGGGTCGGCGAAGTCATCGGGATTGAAATCAGTTTCCGCCTGACGAGGACCCTGCTCCGCAAACAGGCACAGAAAGTTATTTCGCGGAGTAAGATGCTCGAGAAACTCGATTCGTACAGCTGTATTAAGACGGTCATGATGGGGCGGGCCATTCCGTATGCACCGAATGTCGTCGTTACGGCTTTCAGCGCCCTCAGCCATATCTCTTACCGGGACCACTTCATTGCTAACGTTTTGGGGAAGTTCCCGGCCGTCTTAGTCGAAGTGTGGCTCGGTCATGATTTGCTCCGCATTCAGGAACATTGGGGCCGCCTTATCGTCCTGGTCGCTATCGTCGCCTTTATTTACGGCATTATCTGGTGGCGGAAGCGATACATCAAAAAAAAGCGCCCTTACTGCAGTAAAGAACGGTCCTAAAAAGCGTTGTCTCTCAAAGACAGCGCTTTTTTCGATGACCAGGCGTTTACCTTCCCTTTTCGGAAGTGGGAACGGCATAAAAAAAGAACTGCCGCGCAGCGACAGTTCTTTAGAATCTGGTTGAATCGGATTATTTTGCGAAATAACGAGCCAAGAGGCCATCGAAGACACGGCCGTGACGAGCTTCGTCTTTTGCCATTTCGTGGACCGTATCGTGGATAGCGTCGAGGTTGAGCTGTTTTGCAAGGGTTGCTAATTCTTTTTTACCAGCGCAGGCACCCTGTTCAGCAGCTGCACGCAGTTCGAGGTTTTTCTTCGTATCCGGGGTAACGACTTCACCGAGGAGTTCAGCAAATTTAGCAGCGTGTTCAGCTTCTTCAAAAGCGATGCGTTTGTAAGCTTCAGCAACTTCCGGATAGCCCTGGCGGTCCGCAACGCGGCTCATAGCGAGGTACATGCCGACTTCGCTGCATTCGCCGGTAAAGTTGAGATGGAGACCTTCGATAATGCGTTCGTCAACGCCTTCAGCGACACCTACGCGATGTTCGTCTGCATATTCTTTAACGCCGGCAACGAGTTCTGTGAATTTCGATTTCGGAGCACCGCACTGAGGACACTTTTCCGGAGCTTCCGTACCTTCATAAACAAAACCGCAGATGCTGCATACAAATTTTTTCATCATTCATTCCTCCTGAATTGCTTTATGGTTGTATATTCATGTAATCGTAACAAATAGAACGTATTTGTTACGGAATTATTATAACAAAGGGACCGGGCAAAATCAAGGATAATTTGTAAATAATTTTAATTGATAATCGTTATTGATTAAATAATGAAAGCTAAGGGACAGAGAAAAAGCCTTTTATTGCATTTTATACATCAGTCTTATATAATAAGGATAGTATCCATAAAACAGAGAACGATGCCGTTCGTATATAGATGTAAATTTTGACGTGGAGGTACGCCTATGTGGAATAAAAAAGTTTCTTGCCTGTTAGCCGTGCTGGCCCTGTGCGGTACCATGGCTGCCGGTGCAGCAGATTATACGGTTTTGGAAAAGGCCGATAAAGTAGAAACGACGATTTATGGGACGACTCAGACGGGTTCCTTGAATGAACGGATTGCGTCGGTCGATAAACTGCTCAACGGAAAGTCAACTGTTTCCGGCAGTTTACAGGACAAAGCCAATTCGTTATATAAAGATGTATACGGTAACTCCGGGGCGGATTTATCTCTGCTCACGGCGGTCAATCTCCTGCAGTGGCAGTACTCCGGTCAGATTACGGCGGAACCGATTTTAGTCCGCGTCGAATCGATGGAACAGGATATCGACGGCAAGGTCATGACCGGTTCCTTGGAAGGACGAGTCATGGCTCTTCGGCGGGCACTCTTGGGCAATACGAAATATATTTCTCAGCGAGTCATCATCCCGGCCAATATGGTAGTTACCATGACCAATCTTGATGAACTCAACTCAAAGACGATTCAAGAAGGCGATGTCGTACGCTTTACCGTTTCCGATGACGTCCTCGTCGGCGATGTCATTGCCATTCCCCGCGGCATGGAAGTAAACGGGACGGTTACTAAAGCCCGTAAATCAGGACGCTTTGGCAAAGACGGCAAAATCGAAATCATGTACGACCACGTTCGCGCAGCGGACGGTTCGCCCGTGGCCCTCATGGTCGGCGACAAGACGAAGGATCAATACAAACGGACGGCCGGTGCCGTCGGTGCTTCGGCTGCCGGTGCCGTCATCTTAGGCCCTGTCGGCTTAGTCGGAGGTCTCTTTGTCCACGGCAATGAAGTCGATATTCCGGCCGGCACGACGATGTATGCCGAAACGAAGGAAAATACAGAAGTCGTCGGTTTTAAGGAAAACGGTGTCATGGACGATATGGAAACGGCCGATATGGCGGCCAGCGGCGTAACCGTTCCGTCGTTTAATCCCGTCAGTGACAGCGATGTTGATGACAGTGCAGAGGCCGAACATGACGGAGACAGCAGTGAAGGTGATTTGCAGGCCGGCCTCAAAGCAGGGACGGTCACGCCTGTCGATTTAGAAAATACCGGCCACGATGATGAAACAGTCGTCCAGATTCAATCGAATACAGCAGGTGACGCGAATGAATAAAACATGGACAGCGGCAATGGTCGCTGCCTTGCTGCCGCTGACTTTTTCTATCAGGGCAGCCGATACGGATCAACTTTATACCGATAAGACCATGGCCGTTCCGGTGACGGAAAAGACGATTATTCCCGTCGATTTAGATAAGGCTGCGACGGCTCAGGATGTCGTCTTGCCTCAGCAGCCGGTCCATATGACGGCCGATAACCTTTTAGTCCGCAATTCCGATGGGTATGTGAAAAGCCGGGGCAATGTCGATATTCAGCAGGGGATGGAAGAAGTCCATGCGAATTATGTCGAAGGAAATACCAATACCGGCATTTATCATACGACAGGTCCCGTCGTCTATGTCAACGAGACCAACGCCTTGACGGGCAAAGATGTTACCTATAACAGTAAGACCAGCAGCATGAATATGGATAACATCGAAGGCTTTATCGGCCCGACGACGTATATTCGCGGCACCGATGCCGAAATGTACGACAACATCGGCTATGTGAAGCACGGCCTCATTACGACGCCTCATGCCGTCGCCAAGACGCCGGACTATTACATTACCGGTGACGATATCCGCATTTATCCCGGCGAAAAGTTTACGTCTGAAAATACGGCACTATGGTTTAAACACGTCCGCTTGTTTACGTATGGACACTACGAAGGCCGTCTCGATAATCGACAGAATACGCGGCCTTATCTCTTTACCTTGCTGCCCCGTCCGACCTATAACAGCGATGACGGATTTGGCGTCCGAGGCTATGCCAATATACCCCTCAATGAGTCCGGGGATCTGAGCTTCTATGCCAGCTATGCCTTAGGCAGCAAGATTGGATTCAAACCGGCAGCGCGTATTCAAAAGAACACAAAGTACGGTACTTTCCGCTTTGGCTACAGCAAAGAAGAAAGTACCGATAACGACGATAATATCTGGGCTACGAAGTGGCCGGAACTCGAGTACTTTGCGCCTCGCATCAACCTCGGCTCGACGGGGATATACATCGACTCCAGAGCCAGTTGGGGCCGCTGGGCCGAAGACGGCGTCAAGACCGGCACTCACAAGGGGTTCCGGACGGAAATCACTCATGTTCCCATTCACTTGTGGACCAAGGCAAACCTCAGGTTCTTTGCCGGCTACCGTAAGGACTTGTACTCGACTAAAGATGCCCAGCGCCGCGATCCTTATTCAGGGGTCATCCTGAACCAAGGCATCAACGATCGTCTGTGGACCAGTTTCTGGTACAAGAAGCATAATGTCAGCGGCTACACGCCGTATCGCTTCGATACCCTGGATAAGCCGCGACAGAAAGGTTTTTCCGTCGGATATGTCCTGACCCCGCGGGATACGGTCATCTTCTCCTTGGCTCAGAATCTCGATAACAATGATATTGCAACCCGGAATTATACGTGGGTCCGCGACCTCCACTCTTTTATCGCCATCATTACCTACAAGCAGGTTGAAAAAGAGTGGCAAGTTAAGGTACAGGCTAAGGACTTTGACTTGTAAGATATGGAAGTAAAAAGCTATAGAGGGGGACTGTCCGATGAAGGCAGTCCCTTTATTTGTAGTTTTACGGTAATTTTACAGCCGATTTTCTCGCGATTAGGTTATAATAAGTATAAAATAGCCTTATTGTTTTTATGAAAGGAATGTGTTCCTATGCCTTTGATTTACTGTGTGGAAGATGATGAAAATATCCGTGAACTCGTCGGTTATGCCCTGCGCAGCCAGGATTTTGAGGTAGAAACCTTTGCCGACAGCCGGGAATTTTGGCCGGCTCTTGAAAATCGGATGCCGGCCCTGTTGCTGCTCGATATCATGATGCCCGGTGAAAGCGGCAATGACATCCTCGACAAACTGCATAAATCGCCGCAGTATAAGTCTCTGCCGGTCATTATGCTGACGGCCAAGACCAGCGAATATGATATCGTCAAAGGCCTTGACGGCGGTGCCGATGACTACGTCTGCAAACCCTTTGGAATCGTCGAGCTCATTTCCCGTATCCGCGCCGTCCTGCGCCGGTCGACACGACAGAGTACGGAAACCAACGTCTATACCTATGGCTTGGTGACCCTCGATCAGGAAAAACATACCGTTTCCGTCGACGGGAAGCCCTGTCATCTGACCGTTAAGGAGTTTGAACTTCTCAGGTACCTTTTGGTCAATACGGACATCGTTTTGAAACGAGAACAGATCATGGAAGCCGTTTGGGGCTTTACCTATGAAGGGGAAAGCCGGACCATCGACATGCATATCAAGAGCCTGCGGCAGAAACTCGGGGACGGCGGCAAGATCATCCATACCGTTCGCGGCGTAGGCTATGTCATCGGAGGCGGCCTATGAAGCGTAAGGTCTACGCCAGCCTGCTGGTCATGGGGCTGGCCTGCATGGCCGTCACGCTGCTCATATCGACTTGGTTTTTTTGGAACTCTACGCAACGCCAAATCCAGCAGGAATTGGAAATGACGATGAATGTCGTGGAAACGACGATTGAAGAAGGCAATGATACGACGCTGTACCTGCAAAAAATGGGCTTTCATAATAATGACGGCCTGCGCATTACCTGGATCAGTACGTATGGTGTCGTCCTCTTTGAATCAGATTATGATAAGGGCGTCATGGAAAATCATTTAGAACGTCCTGAGGTAAGAGCCGCTATTGCCAATGGGGAAGGCATGGCCGTCCGCGATTCGCAGACCGTTTCCAAGGCCTTGTACTACTATGCCAAGCGATTGCCTGACGGAACGATTTTACGGGTCAGTCTCGAGCGGGATACTTTTTATGCCCACTTCTTGAACCTCCTTCCTTGGACTCTGCTTCTCTTAGGTCTGTCGGCCCTGGCCTGTGTCAGAGCGTCGCGTATTCTGACAGCCAGTCTTCTCAGTCCTTTGCGGCAGACGGCACTTTTTATTCGCCAAATCAATGATGTTAACGTTAAGATGACGGAACCGCCGTCGGTCGATCATGAGCTGCAGCCCTTGGTCGATAAGATCTTCTTCCAAAGTCAGACCATTACCGACAACTTGCGAAGTTTGGAGCAGCAGCGGAACATGATGCGCCTTATCATGGAAAACCTTCAGGAAGGCGTCATCCTGACCGACAAATCGTACGGCATTGCCGGTCTCAATCTGAGGGCTGCTCACTTTTTAGGCGCCGATCATACCCAGGCGCTGCTGCAGCGCAACTTAAAGGAACTCATGCCCGATGCGCCGTGGAGCCACTTGCAGCATTTGGAAGGGGTCTGCGAAGAAAAATTGATCCGAGCGGACCGCCGTTATCTCTTGACGATTCAGCCGGTCTATAAAGATGATGATTTTTATGGGATGCTGTTTATCGTCGACGACGTGACGGAACAAGAACGGCGGGAACAGCTGCGGCGGGAATTTACGTCCAATGTATCCCATGAATTAAAGACACCTCTCACGTCGATCAGCGGCTTTGCCGAAGTACTGTCGACGGGGATCTGCACTAATAAGGACGATATCGTCCATTTTGGTACCCTCATTCGCAAAGAAGCCCTGCGCCTCTTGCAGATGATTGAAGAAATCATGCACCTGGCCCGCATCGAAGATGGTAAACGCCAGATAAAGATGGAAGACGTAGACCTTCGCGAACTTATTCAAGAAATCGTCGAATTTATGGAACCGGTCCTCATGGAGAAAAAGGTAACCATCCATTGTACGATGGATGATACGACGATCCTTGGCGACCGCGGCCTGTGCCGGGAACTCATTATGAACCTCCTCGACAATGCCGTGAAGTACAACCGCCCGGGCGGTCACGTTTACGTTACCGTCCGTCATGACGGTCACCGTGCCGTTTTGATCGTTCGCGACACGGGCATCGGCATTCCGGAAGATAAGCAGAAGCGAGTCTTCGAACGCTTTTACCGTGCTGACTCCAGTCGCTCTCAGAAAATCAAGGGTACCGGCCTGGGACTTGCTATCGTCAAACACATTGTCGAACAGCATCACGGTACGATTGCCCTTACCAGTAAAGAAAACGAAGGCACTGAAATCACCATTACCTTCCAGGCCTGATCAGGCCTGGCGGGGAGTGGTGATTTTTTTACAATATTTTACAATACATACATCCAAACCTTACATCCTGTTGATAGGATAAGACTGTATTCAGAATCAGGAACATCTTTCAGATTCTTTTATTTAAAGGAGAGGATTTCGTTATGAAGTTGAAAAAATTAGTTCTCATCGCTTTGGCAGCCACTATGGCTATTGGCGTCGCTGGTTGCGGAAGTCAGCAGCAGAGTAGTGATTCGTCAAAACAAGCGAGCGTTTCCGGAAGTATTACTGGCTCTGGTTCTTCGGCCTTGCTGCCTTTAGTTAAAGACGCAGCTGAAAAATTCAAGGCAACGAACAAAGACGTCACCATTACCCTCAATGCCGGCGGTTCCGGTACGGGTCTGAAACAGGTTTCTGATGGTTCTGTTGATATGGGGAACTCCGACGTACCGGCCGAAACGAAACTCGATAAAGAAAAAGCCGACAAATTGGAAGACCATAAAGTCGCTGTTATGACCGTTGCTACGATCATCAATAAAGACGTAGGCGTTAAAAACTTGACGCGTCAGCAGCTGCAGGACATCTTCACGGCTAAAGTTACTAACTGGAAAGATGTTGGCGGTCAGGATATGCCGATCGTATTGGTAACGCGTCCAAAGACCTCCGGTACTCGCGCACTCTTCCAGAAATATGCTATCAACGGTGCTGAAGAAGCCGACAACAAATCCCTTGAAACGGATAACTCCGGCATTCTTATTCAGAGCGTTTCCCAGAACCCCGGTGCTATCGGCTATGTCGCATTGCCGTACTTGCTGAACAATGATTCCGTCGGCGTCGTTTCCATCGATGGCGTAGAACCTACTTTGGAAAATACCTACAACGGTAAATACAGCGTATGGGGCTACGAACATATCTACACGAGCAAAGATCCGAAACCGGCTGTTAAAGCTTTCATCGAATACATCACAGGTGCCGAATACGGCAAACGTATCGAAGAACTTGGCTACGGCGTAAGCTCGAAGATGCAGACGAAAGAAGTTCATTAATTTATTGGAGGAACGGGTATGAATGCAATCGAAACGGTGGTCCAAAGGGCCCATCGTAACGAGAAAGCAGCCAAAACGTTCATCACCATTTGCGGCATCGGTATGGCACTGGTGCCGCTTCTCATTGGCGCTTTTCTCTTTGTTAAAGGTACAGATACGTTTTTCACTTTTGGCCACAGCGTAACTGAATTTCTCTTTTCCGGTCAATGGAAACCGAGCGATACGGCCGAAGGCGGCGGTCAAATCGGGGCTGCTATGTTCTTGGCAGGTTCACTGGTTACGTGTCTGTTGGCGTTACTTATTTCCTTGCCCTTCAGCCTGGCCTCGTCAATTTATATGACTGAAATCGCGACGCCCCAGCGGCGCCGCCTGATTCAGCCGGCTATCGAATTATTTACGGGCATTCCTTCTGTTGTTTATGGCTTTGTCGGCATGACAGTGCTCATTCCGGCCCTGCGCCATATATTCCCCATGCCGTTTGGCTTTTCTGTCTTAGCTGCCGGTATCGTCTTGGCCGTCATGATTTTCCCGACGATTACGACGATGTCTGCCGACGCGATGGCGGCTGTTCCCAAATCGTGGCGCGAAGCTTCTTACGGCCTCGGCGCGACTCGCTGGGAAACGATTGCTCACGTCGTACTTCCTGCGGCTAAGAGCGGTATTTTCACCGGCATTATCCTGGGCCTGGCCCGTGCCTTGGGCGAAGCCTTGGCTGTTGCTATGGTTATCGGTCAGATGAAAGTCTTCCCGACGTCCTTGTTCCTGCCGGCCAGCACGCTTACGACGGCAATCTCTGCGGATATGGGGGGCGCGATGGAAGGCGGCGAATACAATGCCGCATTGTGGACGATGGCCTTGCTCTTGTTCCTGTTGTCGTTCCTGTTCATTTTTATTATCCACCAGATCAATGCCGCTTCCGAATTAAAAGGAGGACGGAGTTAATATGACAAGTATTGAAACCAAAAAAAGTAAAGATAAAATGATGACCGCACTTTTTACGTGTGGCGCAGCCTTTGCTGTCGTATTGCTGATTGCCTTCGTTCTGTACGTCGTCGTCAGCGGCGTAAGCGGCATGACACCGCAACTCTTATCCTTTACCGGTGCCGGCTTAGGAAACATGTTCTTTAATACGATCTATTTAGTCGTATTAGCCTTGGTTGCCAGTGCGATTATCGGTATTCCGGCAGGTATCTTCCTGGCTGAATACGCGAAAAAAGGACGCATTACCCATTGGGTCCGCATGGCTGTTGAAACCTTGGCATCCCTGCCGTCTATCGTCGTCGGCTTGTTCGGTTACTTGGTCTTCATCGTCATGACCGGTTCCCAGTGGAACCTCATGGCCGGTGCTTTGGCCGTATCCATTCTGACCTTGCCCTTGGTTACGTCGGTTACAGAAGATGCTCTGCGCAACTTGCCGCCGAGCTACCGCAACGGCAGTTTGGGCCTCGGCGCCTCCCATTGGCAGACCATTTGGCACGTTCTCTTGCCGGCCTGCTTCCCCCGTATCATGACCGGCCTTATCATGGCTGCCGGCCGTGGTTTCGGTGAAGCTGCTGCTTTGATGTTCACCGCCGGTATGTCGACGGATATTGACTGGACCAACTGGGATATTACGACCAAGTCGAGTCCTCTTAACCCCTTCCGTCCCGGCGAAACCTTGGCCCTGCACATCTGGGCTCTGCGTACGGAAGCCCTTCATCCTGATGCAGCGCAGCAGGCTGCGGCATCTTCTGCAATCCTGATGATCATGGTCTTGGTCTTCAGCTTACTGGCACGCTATTTAAGCTATCGAATCGATAAGAAAATGGGAGGAAACAACTAATGTCAGAAATTACTACGACCCTGACGGGTTTTTCGGCAGCTACTATTGAAAAGAAACAGGCTGCTGACGCTGTACAGGACGGCGCACAGAGCACGACCGGTGCAGCGGAATACACCTTTGATGTCAGCAACATGGATCTCTTCTACGATGAGTACCAGGCATTAAAAGACATCAACATGAAAATCCGTAAAAATGAAATCACGGCTCTCATCGGCCCTTCGGGCTGCGGGAAATCGACCTTCCTCAAAACCTTGAATCGTATGAACGACTGGGTTGAAGGCTGCCGTGTCACCGGCGACATCCGCTTTGAAGGTCAGGATATCTTCAAAGAAGTCGATCCCTTGGCCCTTCGCTACCGTGTCGGCATGGTTTTCCAGCAGCCGACGCCGTTCCCGAAGAGCGTTTATGAAAACATTGCCTACGGTCCCCGCGTCCAGGGCATCAACGATAAGAAGAAACTCGATGAAATCGTTGAAAGAAGCCTGCGCCAGGCTGCCTGCTGGGATGAAATGAAGGACCGTCTTAATAAGAGCGCCCTCGGCTTGTCCGGCGGTCAGCAGCAGCGTCTGTGCATCGCCCGTACCTTGGCGGCAGATCCGTCGGTCATCCTCATGGACGAACCGACTTCGGCTTTGGACCCGATTTCGACGCAGAAAATCGAAGATCTGGCCTTGGAATTAAAAGAAAAATATACCATTGTCATCGTTACCCACAGCATGCAGCAAGCTCGCCGTATTTCTGATAAAACGGCATTCTTCCTCTTAGGGGAACTTATTGAGTACGATAATACACTGGATATGTTCACCAATCCGTCGAATCCCAAGACAGAAGAATATATTACCGGCCGTTTCGGCTAAGAGGAGGAAAGGGACTTATGCTGGAAATTTATGAAAAAGAATTGGCCGAGCTGAAGCAGGATATGATCGGCTTGGGCATGAAAGTAGAACAGGCCGTAGAAAGCACGTGGAAGGCCTTGGAACGCAAAGATGTCGAATTGGCTCAGCGTATCTTCGATGGCGACGATGCCATCGATGAACTGGTCAAATCGTGCATGAAAAAAGACTTGACGATTAGTTTGATGCAAGGTCCCGTGGCGGCTGATTATCGGAGCTTGATGGCGACGCTGAAAATCCTCTCCGACTTAGAACGCATTGCCGATCATTGCGCTGATATCAGCCACTACGTCATCCACTTGAAACAGACTAACCATGACGTACCCTTGCCGGCAGGCGTAAAGGAAATGTACGGTGTCATGTCCTCTATGGTCAGTGACGTCATCGACTTCTACAAAGAACGCGGCACGTCGTCCCAGGCAGAATTCATGCGGGATAAAGACGATATCGTCGACCAGGCTTTCAACAACCTGATGCTCGACCTGTCGGCCGAAATGACTAAGCATCCGGAAAATTCCAAAGATTACATCGACTTAGTCTTGGTTATTAAGTACATCGAACGAATGGCTGACCATGCAAACAACATTGCTGAATGGCTCATCTATCGCGATACCAACGAAATTCGAATCTAAGAGATACGGATTTTGATAAGCAAGAATCCCCCATAAGACACGTTCGTAGTGCCTTATGGGGGATTCTTTTTTTGATGGCCTTTGTAAATTGAAGTTTTTGAAATTTGTCTCAATAGGCGAGTTCGGCTATTTCACATAAAATATGACCAATCATAATATGCATTTCTTGAGTGTGCGTAGTTTTTTTGCTGGGAATGTCAATCGAAATATCACACATGTCTTTTAATGCGCCTCCGCCATTTCCGGTGAAACCAATTGTGACGATTTCATGTTGGTTGGCGTATTCTACAGCTCGAATTACGTCTATGCTATTGCCCGAGGTAGAGATGCCGATAAGGACATCGTTCTTTCTTCCAAGGCCTTCCAGCTGTCTTTTAAAAACATTTTCAAAGCCGTAATCATTAGAAATTGCTGTCAGTGCTGAGGTATCGACTGTCAATGCGAGTGCCGGTAATGCCTGGCGTTCTTTCTGAAAGCGTCCTACGATTTCGGCCGCTAAATGTTGGGCATCAGCAGCACTGCCTCCGTTACCGCAAAAGATGATTTTGTTGCCTTGTTGAATGGCTTTTGTGATGATGTTTCCTGCTGCTTCTATTTGCGGGATTAAGTTATGAACCTGATTTAATATTGCTGCATGTTCACATATCCGTTCTTTGATTAAGTCCACGAAGGTACCTCGTTATTCTAGATTTCTTTCAACGTCAATAATTTAATATAGTGGCGGAGTACTTTTTTTACTTCCGTATCAGCCAGTTCCTGTACGCGCATGAAACTCTTCAGATTGCCTTCTGCTATGGCTTTTTGCGCTCCTGCTAAGGCGGCTGTGGTGAATTCGGTAAAAACGTTTACTTTAGTGATGCCTCCGGCGACGCATTTTTTTAGGTTATCATCACCGGTTCCGGATCCGCCATGAAGGACTAGGGGTACCGGAACGGCTGTGGCTAATTCATGAAGCCGTTCAAAGTTTAACGTTGGATTTTTTTGATTTTTATATACGCCATGGGAAGTTCCTATGGACACGGCCAAGGAATCGGCATGGGTTTGTTCAATGAAAGCGGCAGCTTCTTCGACGGTGGTGTAGACTGATTCTCCTGATGCTTGTTCTACCAAGGTTTCGGTTGTTCCGCCGACATGGCCGATTTCTGCTTCAACGGATACGTTGTGTGCGTGCGCATAATCGACGACTTCTTTTGTACGGCGCACATTTTCTTCAAAGCTGTACATGGAAGCGTCAATCATAACTGAATTAAATCCCAGACTGATGGCTTTTTTGATATATTCAAAGTCAGTACCATGATCTAGGTGAAGCGCTATGGGAATCTTGACGGAAGATACTAGATAGTTGCCAATGGCAGCAGCTTCTTCCAAGGAGATTAAGTGTTGATGCGCTTCGGCAAAAGACAAGATAAGAGGAGCGTTTAACTCTGCTGCGACTTGCACATAGTCACGTCCTGTATTTAAATCCCATAAATCAGGAGCAACGACGCCATATTTTTTTTCCTTAGCGTGGGTAAGTATTTCTTTAGCACTTGTTAACATATAAGCCACCTCACTATTGAACAATATATAACCATTTGTCTATATGATAATTTACCAGTGGTAATATGTCAATATGGGATTTGAAATATGTGAATCAGTCTGTCAGTGTAGATATGACGTGGAAGCGGCTTTTATAGGCATCCGATCGTGAAATGGCATATTGTATGATTTTATTTTTATCATCATAAATGGTGATGCGTGTTACTGAAACAGGGGCTCCTTTCTTTAAGCGTAAATAAGCGGCCGTTTGAGAATCCGCTTTGGAGAATTCGATAATGTTGTCTGTTCGCCTCGGATGAATTTGATTCTTCTGAAGGGTCTGCATCAGTGAATTTTTAGAAAAGTCGATTTCCATTAATGATGGGCACAATGCCAGTGGAAGGTAGTCATTAGATAAGGAGTATAATTCGTTATTTACATACCGAAGACGCTGTAGGTGAAAGACGAGATCGCCCGGTTCTATATGAAGATGGCCGGCAATATCTTCATCGGCAATTTCGATAACTTGCTGCAAAACACGGCTGTGCGTGACTTTACCAACGGACATCAGGGTTTGAGACAATCCGAAGCCGTGTCTTTTTTCATTAGAATAGTCTATAGGGATTTTATTGCCGATGTAAAAGGAGCCTTTTCCCGGAATACGGATAATTTGGCCATTTTCTTCCATGGCAGCTAAGGCTTTTCGAATTGTTGGTCGGCTTACTTGATATTCTTGACAAAGCTCTCTTTCACTAGTCAATGGGGACATATACGGGAGTTCATCGAATTTTTCCTTTAATCTTTTCTGTATTTGCGTGTGAAGTAATTCTTTTTTCATGGATTTTCCTCTATTATCGAATGATGAATATAGTCTGATACTACGTATTACATTTATTTTACCATGGATGTAGGGAAAATAGATAGCCACTGGTGATGTTAAAATTACTTTTTTTAAACCTTGATTTATTTTTTATCCTTTGGTATATTTAAATTACCAAAGGTAAAAATAGGAGGTGCTCTTCATGGAAAAAAGTTTATATCCCTTTCTGTTAGTGAACCCTAAATCTTATTTATATGGCGATGAATCTTTAGCACTGGCCAAGGCGACTGATGTGATTGCTGAAAAGTACGGCTTAACGATGTTCTTTTCCTGCCCTTTTTCGGATATCCGTTATATTAAGGAG
Source organism: Megasphaera massiliensis (assembly GCF_000455225.1). Lineage (GTDB taxonomy): Bacteria > Bacillota > Negativicutes > Veillonellales > Megasphaeraceae > Megasphaera > Megasphaera massiliensis. The sequence continues at coordinate 1,249,202 of NZ_HF954537.1, read as the reverse complement.
CATACGAAACACATTATTGTTACAGCTCAGCATATGGAATCCTTAAAACCGGGACGAGGTATGGGGCATGTACTCCCCGAATCACTGAAAGCTGCCGGTGCAGGTGCTGTTGTTTTGAACCATGCAGAAAATCCGTTGATCGTTCATGAACTGTATGCGGCTGTTCAGCGGGCGAAGGAATTAGGCTTATTGACGATTGTCTGTGCTGATTCCGTTACGGAAGGTGAAGCCCTCGCACGATTCAATCCTGATATACTGCTGTGTGAACCGACCGATTTGATTGGAACGGGAGAAACAGCCGGGGACAACTACATTTTTGATTCTTGCAGTAAAATCAAGGCCGTAAATCCGGATATTGCTGTCATGATTGCTTCCGGTATTACGACGGCAGAAGATTGTTATCGCGTCATTTTCTTAGGGGCTGAGGGCACCGGTGCGACCAGTGGTATTTTGAATGCGCCGGATCCGGCTGTACGTGTAGAAGAAATGACAAAGGCTATTGTACAAGCCAATCGTGATAAAAAGGAAAAGGGGGCTGTATAAAATGAGTGTATACAAGACGACGATTAAGCTTCAATCTAATGGCGGCGAACCGACTTTTATTAATATTACGGATGAAGTAAAGGCTGCTATTGCAGACAGCGGTGTTCAAGACGGAATTTGCACGATTATTTCACCCCATACGACGTGTGCAGTGTTTTTTGAAGAATATGTCCATGATACGGATGAAAAGGGCACTGAATTTTTGCAGCTTGATTTGAATGATGTTTTGAAAAAACTGATTCCTGACGAATTGAAGGAAGGTCAATATCGCTATCCAGGAGAAAAGCACTATCAGGCTGTTGCATCCTGGCCGGATGCGGAGGCCTACTTGCCGAACGGCGATCGGACGGCGCTGCTGAATGGGGATGCTCATTTGAAAGCGACTTTGATCGGCTCGAGTGAAACCTTTTTAGTTGACCAGGGGAAACTGGGCGTCGGCACGACGGGATATGTCTACTTCGTCGATTTTGACCGCACACGGAGTCGGACGAGAAAGTGCCACATTGTCGTCATGGGAGAGTAAGCATACGTTTGGTTAGAAACATCTCGTTATTTTGCTGGCAATTTGTCGGCAAAATTAATGAGATGTTTTTTTTATCCATTTTTTAGAGGATTTCGTATATAATAAAAATATATATGGGTTATGATTTTTAGGTGTGTGAATCACTTGCAAAGGATTTTGGTGCGTATGAAAAAACTAATTGATGACGTACGGCTCATTTACAAATGTTGTTACTTATACTATCAGGACAATAAGAGTCAACAGCAGATTTGCAATCAGTTAGGCATTTCCAGACCTACTGTTTCTCGGATGCTCAATCGCGGCAAAGAATTGGGGATCGTGCAAATCGAGCTGAAGAATCCGGAGAACGTCATGTATGGAAAACTGGAACGAGATATAGAAGAGCGGTTTCAGCTGCAAGAAGTTAACATTGTGCCGTCGAGTCCGCTGGTCGGGGGAAGTAAACCGATTAATTCTGAGTTGGGGCGAGGGACGCTCCACTATATGGAACGTGTTTTGCATGAGGGAGATTATGTCGGGGTCTCTATGGGGTTTGCCATTCAGAACATCGTGCGGACGGACTACTTTATCAGTGAAAAAATCCCCTGTACCTTTATTCCCATTTTAGGCGGCATCGGCGACAGCCTCTTAGAAATACATTCTAATTATTTGACACAACGCTTTGCATCACTCTTTGGAGGGAAATGCATACAGTTTTTTTCACCGGCTGTATTTTCACAGAAAGAAGTTCTTCAAGGCTTTTTGCAGGAACAGACCATTCGTCACGTGACTCAGCTATATAAGAAACTGAATTTGGTCATTATGGGCATCGGCATTCCCAATACGCAGAATTCGACTATTTTAAGAACCGGATATGTCGATAAAAGGATTCTCCAGACTTTTACCGAAAATGGTGCAGTCGGAGACATTGCCCTCCGGTTTTTTGATATCAATGGAAATATGGAGCCCTTTGACGAATTTAACAGCCGCGTTTCAGGTATATCGATCGAGGAGCTGAACGAAGTGCCGTATCGCGTAGGGGTTGCCAGCGGGCCGCAAAAGGCTGCGGCTGTTCTCGGAGCTATTCGGGGAAAATACATCAACGTCTTGATTACGGATATTGATTGCGCTCAACGATTGTTGGAAATCAGTGAATAAAATAATAAGGAAGCCAGGATATGACTTGAAGGATGAATTTTTCTGACAAGTGATACCCTGGCTTTTTATTTTAATATTTCCTGATCTGAACATATGTAAAAATAATCCTCCATTGTTTACATTTTTACATATGTTCTATTCAAAGATATTGTAAAAATTAAAAATAAATGATATATTATCATTAACGAGATGATAATTAATCAAACGAAAGATCCTATGTAAAGGAGGCAATAATGGACATCTATACGATCTTTGGAATTTTTTTCCTACTGGTCTTAATGCAGCTCATCGGTATGAGGTTACAAGTTCGAGCTTATCATAAGGCGATACGGCGTCTGCACCGACAAGGCAATGTCGGAATCGGAGGACGACGAGGAAAGTTAGGTCCCGGTTATGTCATCATCATAGCCTGTGATAACGAAGGCATGATTATCGATTCGGAAATCATGAAGGGGATGACCATCTTCAGTCATTTCAAAAAAGAAAAAGGGATTGTTGGAAAACATATCTCTCAATTGAAGCAAGAGTACATGAACTTATCGAAGCGCAAACAAAATCTCTATAAAGGGTATATACAAGCTCTTGATGTTTTAGAAGAGCGATTGGGATTGCCCGGCTGCCAGGAGGTGTGATTGCCGCTGGGATTCGGAAAGATTAACTGAACGGATAGTATTTTGAGAAAGAAAGGTGGCTTTTATGGAATCAATTGCTTGGTTTGCAAATGCGTTTATTGAATTATTTAAATCCGGTGCGACAATTTTTGCCGGATGGGTTGCAGGGATCATCCCGCTGGTTATCGTTATGATGACAGCATTCAACTCTTTGATTAAGTTGATCGGGGAAGACAAAGTCAATCGGCTAGCCGAAAAATCGACGAAATATATGATTACTCGATACACGATTTTGCCGATTTTAGCGGTTGTATTTTTGGGAAATCCGATGTGCTATACGTTGGGACGGTTTGTAAAAGAAAAATATAAACCGGCTTTCTATGATACAACTGTAAGCTTTATACATCCGGTAACCGGCCTATTCCCGCATGCAAATCCCGCAGAATTGTTCGTCTACATGGGGATTGCAGCCGGATTAACGCAGCAGGGACTGTCGTTGGGGGATTTAGCGGTTCGTTACTTTTTAGTCGGTATTGTCGTCATTTTTATTCGCGGGGTCATTACCGAACGGATTTACAGCTATATGTACAATAGTCAGCAGAAGAAAAAAGCTGTCGGAGGTGAATAAGTTATGTATAAAGCGGTAAAGATTGTAGCTGGTAAAGGAGGTTGGGGCGGCCCTCTGACGTTGGTCCCGAGTGACGAAAGACATAAAATTGTCAGTATTACAGGCGGTGGCATTCACCCGGTAGCGACGTCGCTGGCGACGATGACCGGTTGTGACGTTATCGATGGATTTACGAACGGGGTGCCGGATAATGAAATCTTAGCGGTTGTTGTTGACTGCGGCGGTACGGCTCGCTGCGGGGTCTATCCGAAAAAACGAATCAATACATTGAATGTAATGCCTGTCGGTAAGACAGGGCCCTTAGCCAAGTATATTACGGAAGATATCTATGTATCGGCTGTCGATGAATCGTGCTTTGCTTATATTGATGAAGCGGAAGCTGCGAAGGTGGAAACGCCGGCAGCACCGGTACCGGAAGTGAAGGCTGCTCCCGCACAGGAAAAGGCTCCGGAAGCCAAGAAAAATATCTTTACTCGGATTGGCATTGGCATAGGCAGTATCATCAGCAAGTTTTATGCTGCCGGCCGTGAAACCATCGATGTCACCTTGAAGAGCATCCTGCCGTTTATGGCTTTCGTAAGTATGATTTTGGGGATTATTCAGGCGTCCGGTATCGGCGATGTCATTGCAAACGTCATCTCGCCTGTTGCAAGTACGCTTCCGGGGATGTTGATCATTTCCTTCATTTGTGCCATGCCGTTTATTTCTCCGGTCCTTGGCCCCGGTGCCGTTATTGCGCAGGTTGTCGGAACGTTACTCGGTGCTCAGATCGGTTTGGGGAATATCCCTCCGCAGTATGCCCTGCCTGCACTTTTCGCTATCGATGCACAGGCCGGTTGTGACTTCGTCCCGGTTGGCCTAAGTTTGGGAGAAGCTGAACCGGAAACGATTGAATTAGGTGTGCCGGCTGTATTGTATTCTCGCGTTTTGACGGGCCCCATTGCTGTTGTTATTGCTTATGTTGCTAGTATTGGCATGTATTCATAAATTTATAGAAGGAGATAATGTCTATGAAATTTCACTGCAGTGTAACGGGCTGGGGAGATGAAGCGCTTCAGTTTTTGCAGGAACCGGATTTAAACTTCATCATTCTCTTTAATGAAAATGCTCCAGAAGAGCTGGCTGATATTTCGATACTTCATACAGTCGGGAATCTGACGCAGGTGCCGGCTCCGGATGACACGCTTATCATTGGCGATAAAATCTTTACCATTACGGCTGTCGGGGAGGAAGCCAAAGAGACACTTCGTACGTTGGGGCATTGCACGATTGTTTTCAAAGGTGGAAATGAACCTGAACGACCGGGCTGCATTATGGTGGAAGGAGATGAAGCACTGCTTGCAGCTGATATAAAAGTCGGTACAACCATTGAAATTCATTAGGTAGTAGTTACATTTCACTAAATATATAAGATCCAATTTTAAGGAGGCTAATTCATATGTTAAACATGGACAAGAAGTTAGAAAAACTGGAAGAAGAAGGTAAGCTTATTCGTGCCGGTATTGTTGGCGCCGGTCAGATGGGACGTGGCATGGTTACGCAGATGGCTCTTATGAAAGGGATGATGCCGGCCATCGTTTCCGATATTAAATTTGAAAATGTAATCAATGCTTTCCACTATGCAGGAATTAAAGATGAAGATATTGCTGTAGCGCATACGTTAGAAGAAGCCAATAAGTACATGGAAATGGGCAAATTTGTTGCTACCGATAACTCGGACATCATTGCTCGGGCTAATTTAGTTGACTGCGCGATTGATGTTACGGGTGTTCCTGAAGTCGGTGTAAAAATTGCCGTTGATGCCATGAACAACCATAAACACGTCGTCATGATGGACGTTGAAACCGATGTTGTTATCGGCTCCTATCTGAAAAAACTGGGCGACCAGAATGGTGTCATCTATACCGGGTCTGCCGGTGACGAACCGGGTGCCGTCATGGAATTGTATTCCTTTGCACGGGCTATGGGAATGACCGTAGAAGTTATGGGCAAGGGTAAAAATAATAAACTCGATTATGATTGCAATCCTGATACTGTCTTAGAAGAAGCTACGAGACGTAAGATGAGCCCGCGCATGCTTTGCTCCTTTAAAGACGGCACAAAGACAATGGTTGAAATGACGGCTATGTCGAATGCTACCGGATTGATTCCTGATGTAGTTGGTGGTCATGGTCCGGAAGCTTCTCCCAAAGATCGCTGCGCTGAGTTGAATCAGATTTTCAAATTGAAACAAGACGGTGGTATTCTTAATAAACACGGTGTCGTAGAATATGTAAATGGCATTGCACCGGGCGTCTTTGTTACCGTTTCGACTCCGAATGAAGAAATTGCTTATCAGATGCAGTATCACAGCATGGGTCCTGGCCCGTTGTGGACGCTGTACCGTCCGTACCATCTCTGCAATCTTGAAACTCCGTTGACGGTTGCTAAAGCTATTCTTGACCATGAACCGACAATTGTACCGCTTGACGGGCCGGTCAGTGAAGTCATTACCGTAGCTAAGACAGATTTGAAAGCCGGTCAGACCATTGACGGTATCGGCGGTTATACTACATACGGCTCCATTACAACGGCAGAAGATTGCTATGCTAAAGGCTATGTCGTATACGGTTTGATCAACAAAAATACGAGAATGAAGAAGGATGCTAAAAAAGGTCAGCTCTTGACACTGGATATGGTTGAATTGGATACGACGACGCAGTTGTATAAGACGCGTAAACTCCAAGACCAGATGTATAACAATGGCTATAAACTCCTCTAATACTCAATCATAACTGAGGTATAACGGAAAGAGAACCGCTCCTGTTACAGAAGCGGTTCTCTTCATTTTGTTCCGAATATATTAGAAAAGGTTCTTCTTGTCTTAAGGTGCTCAATTCGGAGGATATCCGGAGCGGAACTGAACGGAGCCCTTGCGGGGAACTTGAAAATCTAGATTCAGGAGGCGTTTTTTGCAAAGCACACTTTTAAGTTTTAACGTCATGCGGTAAAATTATACTTAAGCACAGATACCCGCTATGAGAATCTCACTTTTGACTTACGTATGAAAGTGCTATCCGTTCTTGCGTGCTCTGTCAGCTGCTATCGGTCTGTTGGTATAGAGATTTCATTTTCCGGGAAAAGGTGGAAATCCTCCAATGGCTAAACCATCCAGAGTAAGAAAACGAAAAATGAACAACAAGAGTATCTGAACCAATTGGAAAAAGAAAATAATCGTCTAAGGCTAGGACTTGTTTGTTTTTTTGATTGAGACGATTGCGTTTAGAGGCAGAAGCAACACCGAAGAGTTTCAATCGCTCTTCAAAAGATGCTGGCTTGAAATAATTAAACTCATTCATAAAACTACGAGTATGAAGGTGGGACTTCACGTCGCAACCTTAATCATAGGAGTCGGAAATACAATTCTGACGTAGAAATGATTGTAAGTCAGCACTGAAAAGGACGCATAGTCACGAAAAAGCTTTACCTTGATCCGTTTTTGATTTTTACAACAGCATAAGCATCATGAAAAAGCTTTTCGGTCTTCTATCAAATGCTATAATGAACGAAGCAGAAAGGAAACCTTGGCTGGTGCTGCAGACCGGCAGCATACTGTTTTCGTCATTCTGCTGCATAGAAAAACCACCACAGCGTTTTTGCTGCGGTGGTTAGGTCTACCTTTTTGGGGCACTATAAATGGGGGCTGGCGCCAATCAGATCAGGCTTTAATCAATATTCCGGAGGCATATTCTTTTGAGTATGGGGCATGGAGAGTGCATCGCCCGGGTATTGGTGATATTTGACCGGAGATGAGGTGAAGCCGCGGCCGACGACTTCCGAGGCATCGCTGATGATCATGAAGGCCTGGGGATCGAGTTTGTTGACGATTTCTTTGACCTTGGCTACTTCCGTCAATTTGATGACGGCGTAGATGACTCGCTTGTCCTGCATGGTATAGGCACCCTGGCCGTGGATATAGGTGGCGCCATGACCGATGTAGCGCATGAGGACCTGAGCGATGGGTGTCGAGCGGTTGGAAATGATGAGAACACTTTTTCGCTGTTTCAAGCCGAGGACGACTTTATTGGTAATGAAGGCGGCGATATAGATAGCGACGAAGGTCAGGACGGCTCGTTCCAAGGAGAACATGTAAGCCGCTGCTGACAAGATGACCAGGTTGAGAATCATCGTGACCGTCCCCATTTCCAGGGAATAGTATTTTTTGACGATAGCGCCGATGACGTCGAGGCCGCCGCTGTTGCCGTTATATTTGTAAATGATGCCAAAGCCGATACCCGACAGGATACCGCCGGTAATGGACGAGAGCATGGGATCATCCATGATTTTCCACGTCGATAAGAAGGCCGTGGCGTCGGCTAAAATCGAAAGCATAATGGTGCCGACGATGCTAAGGAGGGTGTACCGCCGTCCCATGAATTTGTAGCAGGCGATCATGATCGGGATGTTGAGGATGAATATCCCGGTCCCGACAGGAAGACCCGTTGCAAAATAAATCATGATCGCTGCGCCGCTGATGCCGCTGCTCAATAAATGGAAGGGGATGAAGAAAGCATTCATCCCGACGACGACGACCAGGCTGCCGACGAAGGAAGCAATGTAAGGAACCGCTAATTCCCAAAGAGTCTGGGCTGGTAACAAATTTTGTGCCGGTAGTAAGTTTTTCATAATTTTTCCCCCAGTTTGAATGAACAATTGTAAAGCAAAGGAAAAAACGGTATAATCATGATAGCATAATTGAAGTTTCTGTGCATTCGTACAGGATGCTGTGAAGGCAGTAAATCCCTGCTTTGTCTCATTATAACATAGAGAATTTTTTAATCAATAAGGCAGGGCACATTTTATACATGGAGTGACAGTATGACTGAAATAGTAGAAACCGGATATGGAAAAATTAACTTAGCGTTGGCGATTACAGGCGCTCGAGAGGATGGTTATCACAATATCGATACGATCTTTCAATCCATCGGTCTCTGTGATACGGTAACGCTAAGGGAAGTGGGGGAATTTCAGTTAACCTGTTCCGTCGAGTCACTGCCTTGCGATGAAACGAATTTGGCCTACCGGGCATGGAAGGCGCTCTGTCCATATAAAAAGGACAATCATGGCGTGGCTATCCATATTGAAAAAAGGATTCCCATTGCCGCCGGCCTTGCCGGAGGCAGTACGGACTGTGCCGCTGTTTTGCGCGGGCTGAATCGGTTGTGGGAGCTCTCTTTATCGCAGCCGGAACTATGCCGTATCGGTGCTAAACTCGGCGCCGATGTGCCTTTTTGCATCTGCGGCGGGACCATGCGCGGGACCGGGATTGGCGAGCAGCTTCGAAGGCTTCCGTCACTGCCGTCCTGGCCTGTCGTCGTGCTTCACCCACGCGTTGCGGTACAGACGAAACGAGCCTATGCCCTCTTTGACGGCAAAAAAAAGACCGGCACCATCGATGTCGACGCCGTCGAAGCAGCTATCCGTCAAGGGCAGTTCGAATCTGTGACGACCGCCATGGGAAATACCTTTGAGGAACTGGTGATGCCCGACGTGCCTCAAGTGATCCGGTGCCGGGAACGCCTTGCTTCTCTGGGACTGCAGCCGCTCATGGCCGGCAGTGGTCCTACGGTCTTTGCTTTGGTTCCGCCACTGCGGGAAGAGGACGTACGACGTCAGGTGATGACATGGACTGATGTTGATACCTATATGACTACCATAGTGAAACGAGAGGATGGTGAATACTGATCGATGCAAAAGCAAACGAAAAGGCATGCCTTAGAACCGATAAAATTAGATGCTTACCGACCGCTGCGGGAAGTCGTCAGCGAGGCCTTGCGTCAGGCCATTAAAGATGGCGTATTGAAGCCCGGTGAGCGGCTGATGGAAATTCAACTGGCTGAGGAATTGGGCGTCAGCCGGACGCCGATTCGCGAGGCTATCCGAAAATTGGAACTTGAAGGCTTCGTCGTCATGGTGCCGCGGCGCGGAACCTATGTAGCCGATATTTCTTTAAAGGATATCGCGCAGGTTTTCGAAATCCGAAGCGCCTTGGAAGAACTGGCAGCCGGCCTTGCTGCCGAGCGAATTACGCCGGATGAATTAGAATATTTGGAACGGATCCTCGTCGAAATCAATGAATATATTGATAATGACCAGTTTGATAAGATCGTCGATGCTGACATTCGCTTCCACGACGTTTTGTACCACGCCAGCCGCAATCAGCGTTTAGTTGATATCTTGAACAATTTACGCGAACAGATGCTTCGCTTTCGCTCTATTTCCATGCACTATCCCGGCCGTCTGGCGGCGACCTGGGAGGAACATCGGCAGATGGTAGAAAATATTGCCGATCATAATAGCGCCATGGCGCGAAAAGTGGCTAAAAAACATATGGAAAATTCAGAACGCACCCTGCTGAAAGGGATTCGCCAAGATGAAGAATCGGCTCGACGCGTCCATGAATTATTCCCTCATCAAGACGGATAAGGAAGGGACTTTCAAATGGGACATTTTTTACTCGACCATTTTCACGAAATTCATGAACGTTCTGAGCACATGGAAGACTTTGAAAACTTTCTCTATGTTTTGACCTATATTTTGTTTGTCTGTTTATTCATTCGCTCCCTTGTCGCCTTGTATATGGGACATTGGAATCTATTTTAATAGAAGGATATTTTTATGAAAACCTATTCACTTCCTTTTGGGAAAGGGGAACAGCAGATTTCCCTTGATGAAACACACATATTATATGATTTACATGGGAATCATGTAAAAGCCGTCTCCGATGAGGCCGCCGCTGTCCGAAAGGCCCTGCGCCAACCCATTGACAGCCTTCCCTTGGCTGACGTCGTAGCACCCGGGGACACCGTAGCCATCATCGTCAGCGACATTACCCGCCCCGTCCATACGGCACAGATGCTGCCGGTCATTGTAAATGAATTGAATCTGGCCGGTATTCCTGATGAGCAGATCAAGGTCGTTACGGCCCAAGGGACTCACCGGGCTCATACGCCGGAAGAAGACGAGTTGGTCTGCGGCAAAGAAATGGTACGTCGTCTTACCATCATCAATCATGACTGCCGCGATAAGGAAAACCTCTTAAAAGTCGGGACGACGACGCACGGCAATGAGGTATGGCTTAATGCCGAAGCCGTTCGGGCCGATAAGGTTATCGTGACCGGTGCCGTATCCTTCCATCCTATGGCCGGGTTTGGCGGCGGCCGTAAAGCTGTCTTGCCGGGAATTGCCGGCTATGAAACGATTATGCGCAACCATGCCTTGGCGCTGACTGAAGATTTTGGCGGCGGCTGCAATGAACGCTGTGAAACGAGCCTCTTAGAGGATAACCCCCTTCACGACGATATGAAGCAGGCAGCGGCATTGCTGAATCCTTGCTTCCTGGTCAATACCGTCTTTTCGGCAGACGGGGAGCTGGCTGAAGTCGTCGGCGGTCACTGGTATACCGCCTGGAAGAAAGGCTGTGATGACCTTCTTTCCTTTGCCAGCGTGCCTATTGCTGAAAGGGCAGATATCACCTTGGCCTCGGCCGGCGGCTATCCTAAGGATATGAACCTCTATCAGAGCATGAAGGCTCCTATGAATGCCGTCTTTGCGACGAAACCCGGCGGCACGATGATCCTCACCCTCGACTGCCCCGATATCAAAGAACCGGCCGTCTTTACGGACTGGTTCTTCCGCAGCGACATGACGGCTTTTGAACGGGACCTGCGGGCCGACTTTTCCATTCCGGCCTTTGTAGCCTTCAAGTCACACTGTATTTTCCGTTCCATGCAGGCTGTCTATGTCGTAACCCGGCCTGAAAACTTTGATATCATTCGTCAGAGCGGTCTCATCCCGGCGGCGTCTTTGGAAGAGGCCTGGGCAAAAGCACAGGAAAACCTTCCTGAAGATTATACCGTTACCGTCATGGGCCATGCGGCAGCGACCTTTCCCGTACTATAAGGAATCTTTTTCAGCATCTGCCGTCGCGCACGATAGATACAGCAAGCTGTCTTTTTAGACAGCTTCTTTTTTTTATATAAAACCCATGGATTTAACCGTTCTTTAAGATATAGGGAAGATATAAATAAAATGATAAAGGGATATATCCTTTTTTTGAAATTTTAGAGACAAATAGGGGCGCCTGTACTATAATAGTCATAAAATTAAAAAAAGCAGTTGCGCTGGGCGAAACCTCAGTTCCATTTCTGCGAAACAGCAAAGGGGATTTTACGATGGAAAAATATAATCCGGTTACGGATGAAGTGTTAGAAGCTTTAAAAAATGCCGTTGGCGATAAATACGTCAAGACCGATCCGGCCATCCTCGACGTGTATAAATCGGATGAAAGCCTGGCGCCGTCTTTTTGGAGGACACCGGAAGTCGTCGTCTTGCCGGCGAATACCGAAGAGGTTTCTGAGGTCCTTCAGATTGCCAACCGATTTGGCGTCCCGGTCACGCCGCGCAGTGCCGGTACCAGCGTCAGCTGCGGTGCCGTTCCGGCCTATGAAGGCATCGTCCTGCTCATGGAACGGATGAATAGAATCCTTGAGCTGGACGAAGACGGCATGTATATGACTGTTGAAGCCGGCGTTCGGACGATTGACATTCAAAATGCAGCCCGCGAAAAGGGACTGCTCTACGCCGGTGACCCTTGCAGTTCCGACAGCTGCCTCATTGGCGGCAACTTGGCAACCAATGCCGGCGGCAATAAGGCCGTCCGTTACGGTACGACCCGCCACCAGGTCTATGCCATCGAAGCCGTCTTGCCGACGGGGAAAATCGTAAACCTTGGGGCGAATCTTCAGAAATGTTCTACGGGATTCTGTTTGGATCAGCTGATCATCGGTTCCGAAGGGACGCTGGGCATCATTACCAAAGCGACGCTGAAACTCGTGCCTCTGCCGCCGTATAAACTCGATGTCCTGGCCGTCTTTACCGACCTTGCCAAGGCGACAGCCCTGGTCCCGAAACTCATTAAGGCCGGCCTCAATCCGACGTCGGTCGAATTCATGGACAACAATTTCGTCCGCAGCGCCAGCGATTACAGTGACTTGAAGCTGCCCCATTACGAAGACGGCTGTTATGACATCATTTCCATTGAAACCTTCAACGAAGATGAATTGGACGACAAGATGGAAAAACTGGCGGCCGTCTGTGAAGAATGCGGAGCGACAGATATCGTCGAAGCCGACGATCGGGTATGGAAGGTCCGCCGCAACTGTCTGGAAAGCACAAGGGCTTTTTCAAAAGTCGCTACGTCGGAAGATTTAGTCGTTCCCGTTCCTAAGATTGCTGACTGCATTCAGCATTTGGTCAACGAAAGTAAAAAATACGACTTTCGTATTTTCTGCCTGGCCCACGCCGGTGACGGCAACCTGCATTTCCAGATTTTAAAATGTGACATGAGCGATGAAGCTTGGGAACAGCAATTGAAGGACTTCCGGTCGACGGCGTATACTTATGTATATAATCTGGGAGGCCGTCTGTCCGGTGAACACGGAATCGGTTTGAAGCGGCTCAAGTATATGGAAGAATATACGGATCCGGCTGAACTCGACCTGATGAAGACCTTGAAAAGCGCCGTAGATCCTAAGTGGATATTGAATCCGGGCAAGGTTATTGAACAACCCTCTAATTTTTGAGAATTTATTTTCATAAAGCAGGTATAAGCTATACGTACTTTATTGTTTAAAGTTTGTACTTAATATTATAAAAAATAAACTTATTGTTAATAAAAAAACTATTGGACAAATGCGGCCATTTCATGATATACTACAATAAACGATAATAAATATCAATGAATATTAAAATAGTATTAAAATATTACATAGTAAAAGGAGATGTTGAGATGAACGCCATTGTAGTATATTCATCCCAGACCGGCCGCACCAAACAGATTGCCGAGGCCGTTGTATCCGGTCTTCCGGAAGGGACGCCCTGCGTCAGCGTCGATGAAATGCCGAAAGATCTTTCCGGTTATGACTGCGTTTTCGTCGGCTTTTGGAGCGATAAAGATCAGGCTGATCCCAAAGGCCAGGAAGCTTTGAGACAGATTAAAAACAACAACGTAGCTGTTTTTGCAACCCTTCATGATGATCCCTATTCGGACCAGGCTTCGAAACACCTGCGCGGTGCTGTGGAACTCTTAAAACCCGGCAGTGGCGTCATCGGAACCTATGTCACCTGGACGGATAAAGATAAATACATGCAGGTTCCCGTCGATGAAAGCGAATTGAACCTCGATCAGGCTCGGGCTTTTGCGCAAGATACGATGAGCCGTGTTCAAAAACAGTAGCCCTTAAGGCTGTGAAAAGACCTCAGATTACCGTTGTAATCCGAGGTCTTTTTTGTAAGCATCATTACTTTGTTCCGGGCTGATGTAGCCTTGTTCGGTCATGAGGGTCAAGACGATTTTTTGACGGGCTTTGGCAGCCTGATAGTTTTGCAGGGGGTTATAATAGGTCGGAGCCTGTACCAGGCCGGCCAGCATGGAGGCTTGGGCCAGGTCTAATTTTTCCGGCGACGTTGTAAAATAGGTCCGGGCGGCATCATCGATGCCCGTAGCATTGGCACCGAAATATGCCGTATTGAGGTAGATCTCTAAAATTTCATCTTTGCTGTAATTCTGTTCCAATAAGAAGGCCATGACGAATTCCTGGGCTTTTCGGGCGATGGTCCGGTCTTGGGACAGAAAGACATTTTTTACGACTTGTTGGCTCAGGGTACTGCCGCCTTCTACGGTTTCACCGGATTGAATATTGGTCAAAATAGCCCGACCGATGCCGATGGGGTCGATGGCTCCATGGGAATAGAAGCGGCGGTCTTCGGTGGCGACGACGGCGTGCTGCATCGGTTTTGAGATGGCTCCGATAGCCACATAGACGGGGATCTTTTTGATTTTGGCATCCATGGCCTGATGAAAGTGTAAATAGGGATAAAGACTGGCTTCAAGAGGTTGGAGCGGGGCCGGCCAAGTCCCTTGGGGCTCGGTTGTTTCCTTTATCCGGCTCGTTGTCCCGGTCGGCGGCTTCGTCGTTTTCGTGGTGTCGAAGACGATATTCCAGCCGGCGCAGAGGACAAAGGCCAAGATGAAAATGGCGATGTATTTTCGTTTCATCACATTCCTCCTATTAAACATCCCTATTATACTATACTTTAGAGGCCGATGGAACTTTGAGACGGCTTAAAAAAAACATGTAAAATTTTTATGCAAAATACTTGCATAATTTTTCTGTCTGATGTATACTATCAAACGTAGACAGAACAAAACTTACCAACAATCGCAGTCGTTCATTCGATAGAGGAGGAACTTATCATGAGCAATACGAAAAAAGAGATTAAAAAAATTGTCCTTGCCTATTCCGGCGGACTCGATACATCCGTCATCATTCCTTGGTTAAAAGAAAACTACCCCGGCGCTGAAGTCATCGCTGCCTGTGCTGACGTCGGCCAGCCGGACGACTTTGAAGCCATTGAAAAGAAAGCCTATGCTTCCGGTGCTTCTAAAGTGTACGTCATGGATATCAAGAAAGAATTTATGGAAGAATACGTATGGCCGACGGTAAAAGCCGGCGCCGTCTATGAAGGAAAATACCTTCTCGGCACGTCCTTTGCCCGTCCGCTCATTTCTAAGAAACTCGTTGAAGTCGCTAAAAAAGAAGGGGCCGAAGCCATTGCCCATGGTGCTACGGGTAAGGGGAATGATCAGGTTCGCTTTGAATTGACGGTCAAAGCCCTGGCTCCGGAAATGACCTTGATTGCACCGTGGCGGATGTGGGACCTCAAATCTCGTGAAGACGAACTGGCTTATGCGGAAGCCCACAACGTTCCTATCGACTATAAATCGGAAGAAAATCCCTATCCCTACAGCATGGACTGGAATATTTGGCATTTGAGCCATGAAGGTGATGACCTCGAAGATCCGGCCAATGCCCCGAAAGACATGGTCTACATGGTCACCAAGACGCCGGAACAGGCTCCGGACGCTCCGGAATACGTTACCATCGATTTTGAAAAAGGGATTCCCGTCGCCGTCAATGGTGAAAAACACGACGCCGTTACCTTGATTACGGTCCTCAATGAAATCGGTGCCCGCAATGGTGTCGGCATCGTCGATATCGTTGAAAACCGTTTGGTCGGCATGAAGAGCCGCGGTATTTACGAAAACCCGGGCGGTGCCATCCTCATGTATGCTCACAGAGAATTGGAATACCTCTGCCTCGACCGCGACACCTTCCACTATAAAGAAACGGCAGCCAACAAGTTTGCCGAACTCGTCTATGACGGTAAATGGTTCTCGCCGCTTCGCGAAGCTCTTTCGGCCTTCGTCGATGAAACGCAGCAGACCGTTACCGGTCAGGTTATTTTGAAACTCTACAAGGGCAATATCATCAGTGCCGGTTCGACGTCGCCTTATTCTTTATACAATGAAGAATTCGTCACCTTTGGTGAAGACGATGTCTATGACCAGACCGATGCCGAAGGGTTCATCAACCTCTTCGGACTGCCCCTCAAGATGCGGGCCCTGATGAAGCAGCATGTTGAAAAGCAGGGTAAATAATAAGGAGCGAATGATATGAAGTTATGGGGCGGCCGGTTCACTAAGGCCACAGATAAAAGTGTAGAAGCCTTCAATGCATCCATTCAGTTCGACTGCCGGATGTACGCCGAAGATATTTGCGGCAGCATCGCCCATGCGACGATGCTGGCCAAAGAAGGCATCATTTCGGAAGCGGATAAGGACGTCATCGTAAAAGGCTTGAAGGTTATTTTCCAGCAAATCGAGGACGGGAATTTTGATTTTTCTGTCGAACTCGAAGATATTCATATGAATATTGAAAAGAGACTTACCGATGCCATTGGCGAAGCGGGAAAACGCCTTCATACGGGGCGGAGCCGCAACGATCAGGTAGCCCTCGATATGCACCTCTATATTCGCCGGGAAATCGCTGCCATTGCCGACCTCTTGGTCAAGCTCCAAGAGTCCCTGGTGAAGGCTGCTGAAAAGTACAGCGACGTCATCATGCCGGGATATACGCACCTGCAGCGGGCTCAGCCGATCCTCTTCAGTCACCATCTCATGGCCTATTTCTCGATGTTGTCCCGTGACTTCATCCACTTGAAATATGCCTGGGAGATGGCCGATATGATGCCCCTTGGCGCCGGTGCCCTGGCCGGGACGACCTATCCCCTTGATCAGCCCTTTGTCGCTGAGACGCTCAAGTTTGGGAAGCTCTATGACAACAGTCTCGATGCCGTCAGCGACCGGGATTATATCATTGCTTTCTTGGAATTTGCCGCTGTTCTCATGATGCACCTCAGCCGCTTGTCGGAAGAATTCATCCTCTGGTCGAGCTCGGAATTTAAATTCATTGAACTAGACGATTCTCACTGCACGGGTTCGTCCATCATGCCCCAGAAGAAGAATCCCGACATCTGCGAACTCGTCCGCGGCAAGACCGGCCGCTTTTACGGCCACCTCATGGGCGTCCTCACTATGATGAAGGGGATTCCCATGGCCTATGACAAGGACATGCAGGAAGATAAGGAAGGCGTCTTTGATGCCATCGACAATTTGAAATTTGCCCTGACCATCTATGCCGCCATGATTGACAAAATGACCGTCAACGGCGAGCATATGCGGGAAGTGCTGGAAAGCGATTTCTCGAACGCTACCGATATGGCCGACTACCTGGCCAAAAAAGGACTTCCTTTCCGTGAAGCCCATGCCGTCGTCGGGAAAGCCGTCCACTACTGTATCGAACAGGGCAAGGTATTACAGCAGTTATCGCTGTCAGAGCTGCAGGCCATGAGCCCTCTCTTCGCCGAAGATATCCATCATTACTTGGATATCGAAACGTGCGTCAAACAGCGTAACACATATAACGGCACGTCGCCAACGTCCGTTGCGCGTCAATGCAAGGCCGGCCGCGATACGATTGCCGGTGAACAGACCCAAATCGGAACTTGGGACGATGTCGTATCCTCTGTCTATGAACTACTGAAGTAACAGCGATTGAAACAAAAAGGAGTTGTCTTTCAAGGCAGCTCCTTTTTGTTTGGCGAAAGGGGCCGGGTGAACAATTACTTGTCATATGGCCTCTCGATAAGGTATAATAAAAAAGCATGAAAAAAATTATAAAAAAAATTAC
>NZ_HF954537.1:1187349-1230062 GCF_000455225.1 Megasphaera massiliensis | reverse complement strand
TAAAAAATTACGAAAAAATTATTTGTCTTACTCGTAACAGGAAAGGAGGGGCCTGCCTATGTCACAGACAGCACAAACGACACTGGCTCATGACGTTTCATTTAACGGGATCGGCCTGCATGCTGCCAACGAAGTTCATATGGTACTGCGCCCGGCTCCGGCTGATACAGGGATTGTTTTTATTCGGACCGATTTGCCGGAAAAACCGTCTGTACAAGCCCATCTGACGAATGTAACCAATACGATGCGGGCGACGACCCTGGAAAAAGGGAGCGCCAAGGTCTTTACGGTAGAACATCTGCTGTCGGCCCTTTATGGGATGGAAATCGACAACTGCTTTGTCGAAATGGATTCCGTCGAACCGCCCGTTGCCGACGGCAGCAGTCTGACCTTTGTCAAGCTCATTGAAGAAGCGGGAGTCCGTGAGCTCGATGTGCCGCGCCGACCGCTGGTCATACAGAAACAGCATCTCATTCAGGACGGAGATAAGTTTATCGCTCTTGTGCCTTACGATGGATTCCGCATTACCTTTACATCCATCAATCCGCACCCTATGCTGGGCGTCCAGTTTTTTGACGAGACCGTCACCAAGGCTTCGTACATTGAGCAGATTTCCTTTGCCCGGACGATCGCCTTTACGGAAGAATTGGAAATGCTGAAGAAATTGGGCCTTGGCAAGGGCGGTACGATTGAAAATGTCGTCGTCTATGATAAGACGTCGTGCCTGTCCGTTCCGCGCTCCGATGACGAATTGGTCCGCCATAAGGTGCTCGACATCGTCGGTGATTTGTCTTTACTCGGAAGACCGATACGAGGCCATGTCATTGCCGTCAAATCGAGCCATAACTTAAACAACCAGCTGACACATCAGATTTTTGAAGAACTACAGTGAGCTAAGGAGGAATTCTCATGACTTTGGAAGTAACTGATATTATGGAAATTTTGCCGCATCGCTATCCCATGCTGCTTATTGACCGGATCATTGAATTGGAACCGATGAAATATGCCATCGGCATCAAGAATGCGACCTTTAATGAGCAATTTTTCCAAGGCCACTTTCCGGGCAAGCCGGTCATGCCGGGCGTCCTCATTGCCGAAGCTATGGCCCAGGTCGGCGGTATTGCCCTCTTGTATCCTGAAGAAAACCGCGGCCTCATTCCCTTCTTTACGGGAATCGATAAAATCCGCTTCCGCCATCCCGTCATCCCCGGTGACCAGTTGGTCATGCGGGCTGACATCGAAAAGGTAAAGGGCCGTATGGGCAAGGTCAAGGCTCAGTGTCACGTCGGTGATATCCTCTGCGCCGAAGGAGAATATCTCTTTGCCCTCATGCCGGGACAGAATCCGAAAAAGTAATCAATAAAATTGACTTTATGTTAAATAATGAGCTAAACGGGCGTATTTAGTAGCATAAAGGGGAATATTGCGGGAAATGGCTTGATTTTGCCGGGCGAAATAAATCGTCCTTCCTGCGACTATATACGTAGATATTTATGAATTTAAGCGACTGTCCCTTTTAGGGACAGGGAAGCGAGGAGTGACTTTAATGACCGAGGAAACGAATAACATGCGTCAGAGCATGATACATCCGACGGCTGTTATAGACCCGCAGGCGAAAATTGGGGCTGGTGTTAAAATCGGACCGTATGCCGTTATCGGGCCTCATGTCACCATTGGTGACGGAACAGAAATCATGGCCCACGTTACGATTGACGGTTGGACGACGATTGGTAAAGACTGCCGGTTTTTCCCGAGCTGTTCTATCGGTTCGGAACCGCAGGACTTAAAATATCACGGTGAAAAGAGCTTTCTTATCATCGGCGACCGCTCGGTTTTCCGGGAATTCGTGACGGTCAGCACGGCGACAGGTGAAGGGGAAGAAACGCGAATCGGCAATGACTGCCTGTTCCAGGCCTGTACCCATGTTGCCCACAACTGCGTCGTCGGCAACCACGTCATCATGAGTAACTGCGCCGGCCTTGCCGGTCACGTTACCGTTGAAGATCGGGTCGTCATCGGCGGCATTGCCGGCGTTCATCAGTTTGTCAAAATCGGCCGCAACAGCATGATCGGCGGCCTGGCGAAAGTCGTACAGGACATTCCGCCCTTCGTTATCGCCGACGGTCAGCCTGCACGCTGCATCGGCCTTAACAGTGTCGGCCTTTCACGGGCCGGAGTTCCCGAAGATGTCCGCCGGGAATTGAAAAAAGCATTCCGCATCTTGTACCGTTCCGGACTCAATTTGCGCCAGGCTATTTTTGAAATGGAACAGGAACTGGACAGTTCCGAAGAAGTAGAACATTTTCTCCGCTTCCTTCGCAATGCCGACCGCGGTATTTGCCGAGGAACAAAGGATTAGGCAGCAGCCAGTGAGTAAAAGGGGTGTCGCACCTGCGATAGCCCTTTTTTTACTGACAAGGGACCTGTTTTTTTGTATAATATAGAGATAAATATTTCTCTTTATGAATAAGGATGATTGCTATGGAAAAAGTTGGGCTCTTGGCCGGTATCGGTAAGCTTCCTGTCGAGTTTATGCGTGCTGCAAAACACCTGGGATATGAAGTTGTCGTCATCGCCGTCGTCAGCGATGTCGAACCGGAACTGGCAGCGGAAGCCGATGCATACTACGATATCAACGTTGCCAAGTTGGATAAAATCATTAAGACCTTCAAAAAAAATGACGTCTCGAACGTTACCATGATCGGGAAGGTCACCAAGGAAATTCTCTTTAAAGGGCTTAAATTTCCCGATTTGCGGGCCATTAAACTGTTGGCGAAATTGCGTAATCGCAAGGACGATACGATCATGCTGGCCATCGTCGATGAACTGGCCAAAGACGGCCTTGAAGTCGTCGACCAGACCTTGTATTTGAAGGATCTCATGCCGGCCATCGGTGTCTTGTCGCGCCGCAAGCCGACGGAAGGGGAAGAAGACGATATCCGCTTCGGTTTCGTGACGGCTAAGGCCATGGGCGGTATGGATATCGGCCAGACCGTCGTCGTTAAGCATAAGGCCGTCATGGCTGTCGAAGCCATTGAAGGGACCGATGCCTGTATTCGCCGCGGCGGGGCTCTCGGCCGTGAAAAATCGGTTGTCGTCAAAGTGGCAAAACCCAACCAGGACCCTCGTTTCGATGTGCCGGCCGTCGGCAGGCAGACGATTTTGTCCATGATTGAAAGCAACTGCAATGTCCTTGCCATGGAAGCCGGACGGACCCTTTTTGTCGAACAAGATGAAGTCCTGCGCCTGGCGGACAGCCACGGCATCGTTATCTGTGCTGTTGATAAGAACTTTTGACGGGAGATCCTATGAAGATTATGTTTTCTGCCGGTGAAGCGTCCGGTGACCTCCACGGCGCCAATTTGGCACGAGCTTTGAAACAACTTGCGCCGGACATCGAACTGCTCGGTATGGGCGGCGAAAAGATGAGAGACGCCGGTGTCGATATCGTGTATGACATCGATAATTTGGGAGTCATCGGCATCGGTGAGATTATCCGCAAGATTCCTTTTTTCTTTCGCCTCCGTGATTTTCTAGTCGATACGATGAAGAAGGAAAAGCCCGACGTCCTTGTTTGCATCGACTATCCGGGCTTTAATATGCGCCTTATAAAGGCCGCCAAAGCTGCCGGAATTCCTGTCATTTATTACATTCTGCCGACCATTTGGGCCTGGCATAAGAGCCGGGGGAAGACGATTGCAAAATATACGGATTTGGCCATTTCCCTTTTCCCTTTTGAAGCCAAGCTCTATGAAGATATAGGGACGAATGTCCTCTATACGGGGCATCCCCTTTTAGACAGCGTCCATCCGAGCCTGAGCCGTCACGACGCTTTTTTGAAGTTTGGCCTTTCGGAAGAGAAGCGAACGATCCTTCTCATGCCCGGGAGCCGTGTCCAGGAAGTGACAAGCCTGCTGCCGTGTATGTTGGAAGCGGCGAAACAGATAGAGCGTGACTACGGAGACCTGCAATTTCTCATCCCGCGGGCTACGACCATCGATAGAGCCATGCTTGATGATATCATTGCCTCTTCCGGCATGACTGTCACTGTCGGAGAAGGCAATGTCTATGACATGATGAATATCAGTACCGCTGCGATTGCAGCTTCGGGGACGGCAACCCTTGAAACGGCCCTGATGGGGCTTCCGACACTTCTCGTATATCGCGTCAATCGCCTGACCTATTGGCTTTCCAAGATCCTGGTACATATTGAAAGTATCGGCCTGCCCAACATCATCATGGGCCGCAGGGTGATTCCCGAGCTGTGGCAGGATGACGTGACGCCGGATAATATTGCTGACGCCGTCCTTCCCATGCTGGACGACGGACCGCGCCGGGCGAAGCTCTGTGAGGACCTTTCTGCCGTGCGCCGCACGATGGGGGAATCAGGAGCTGTGATGCGTACAGCCCAGGCTGTCTTAACTTTTGCAAGAGAAAGAGGTATTCATGAAGCAGTACAATAGTTGGCAAGGTTATAAACGATTATTAACTTTCATCAAACCCTATAAGACACGGCTCGTTTTCGCCGTCATCTGTATGGCTCTGTCCGGGGCGAGCAACGTCGTCGTTCCCTGGCTGATCAAGGACGTCATCGACAAGGTATTGGCCAATAAAGACATTTATACCTTAAACCTTATCGTCATCGGCATCTTGGTCCTGTTTTTACTGCGCGGCGTCTTTTACTTTGGCGAACGCTATCTCATGAGTTTCGTCGGTCAGAAAATCGTCAATGATATCCGCGAAAAACTGTACCGCCATTTGCAGACCCTGTCCCTGTCTTATTTTGATAAGCATAAGACGGGCAATATCATGAGCAACCTGACCAATGACGTCACGGCCCTTCAGACGGCCATTGCCGGCAACCTCATTTCTTTCGTTCAGGAAGCCGTCATCCTCGTCGGTTCTTTGGCATCGATGATTTTCCTCTATTGGAAGCTGACCCTCCTGACCCTGGTCATCGTGCCTCTCGTCGTTTTTACGATCAACTTCTTCGGATCCCGCCTGCGCCGTGCCGGCCACGACGTACAGGGCAAGATGGCAGATATTACGTCTCTGCTTGAAGAAGCCATTTCCGGCATTCGCATCATTCGCTCCTTTAACCGCGAAGATTTTGAAATCCGGCGTTTCATGCTGCAAAACGACCGCAACTTCTGGGCCCTTATGAATACGACCCGGCTGACGTCTTTATTGACGCCGTTTATCCAGTTCTTTGCGGCCATTGCCGTGACCGGCATCATCTGGTATGGCGGCATGAGTGTCATCAACGGAGAAATGACGGCCGGTGCCTTGATTGCCTTCCTCATCTATGCCATTAACTTGGCGAATCCCGTTCGCCGCATCAGTGAAATCTACGGTGACATCCAAAAATCCCTGGCCGCTGCCGACCGCGTCTTTGAAACAATCGACACCGTGCCCGACGTCAAGGAAAAAGAAGGCGCTGTAACCCTGCCGCAAGTAAAAGGGGAAGTGACCTTCGACAACGTTTCCTTTGCCTATGATAAAGAACACCCGGCTTTGACTGACTTTAATCTCGAAGTCCGTCCGGGCGAAGTCGTTGCCCTCGTCGGTCCCAGCGGTGCCGGAAAATCGACGGTGGCCAACTTACTGCCTCGCTTTTATGACGTTACGGCAGGCCGCCTCTTGATTGACGGCATCGACGTCCGGGACGTCACCTTTGCCTCCCTGCGCCAGCAAATCGGCCTCGTGCCGCAGGAAACGATGCTTTTTAATGCCAGCGTTCGGGAAAACATCCTGTACGGCCGGCTCGATGCGACGGAAGACGAAATCGTCGCGGCCGCCAAAGCTGCCAATGCCCACGAATTCATTATGAGACTGCCCGGCGGCTATGACGCCCTCGTCGGTGACCGGGGCAACTCCTTGTCCGGCGGTCAGCGCCAGCGCATTGCTATTGCCCGGGCTATTCTCAAAAATCCCCGCATTCTCATCCTCGATGAAGCGACGTCCGCCCTCGATACGGAAAGTGAAAAAATTGTCCAGGCTGCCCTGGATCGACTTATGGAAGGCCGGACTGCCGTCGTCATTGCTCATCGTCTGAGCACGGTCCGCAACGCCGACAACATCGTCGTCATCGACCATGGTCACATCGTGGAAACGGGGACTCACGCCGAATTATTGGCCAAAGACGGCCTTTATGCACACCTCTACGCCGTTCAATTTAACGATAAGAAAGAAGCTTCAGAAGGTTGATAGCGATGAAGAATTTAAAATCCCATCCGATGTACTGGCTGTATAATATTCTCCTCCTCATTTATTGGGCGACCCTCATTCCCATGTTGATTTACCGCTTAATCCATGAAGAAGGTTTTTATCAGCGCATCAAACAGAGCATCGGCTTTTTGCCGGATGAATTAAAAGAAAAAATATCCAATCGCCATGCCATTTGGGTCCATGCCGCCTCGGTCGGTGAAATCGTAGCGGCCAGCCCCATTGTGCGTGAAATGCGAAAAAAACACCCCGATGAAGTCATCATCGTATCGGTCGTAACGGCGACGGGGTTCCGCATGGCCCATCAAATCATAAAAGGGGCCGACGGGATCCTCTACTTCCCTTTGGATTTGCCTTATTTGACCAACCGTATCCTGACCATCGTCAATCCGCAGGCTATCGTCTTAGTCGAAACGGAAATCTGGCCTAACTTTTTGCGCATTGCTGCTGACAAAAAGATTCCGGTCATGATGATGAACGGCCGTATCAGTCAGCGCAGTGCCGTTCGCTACCGCCTGATTACCTTTTTTACGCGCCGCGTCTTGTCGACGATTCGCATGTTCTGCATGCAGAGCTATATCGATGCCCAGTACATCATCGATATCGGCGCCGATCCCAATAAGGTCATCGTCACGGGCAACACCAAGTACGACCAGACTTATGGCATCGTAACGGAAGAAGAGAAGAAGCGCTTCCTTCATGAACTCGGCTTTTCTGAAGGCAGTCCCATCATGATTGCCGGCAGTACCCACCGCGGCGAAAACAGTCCGGTATATAAGGCCTTTGTGAAAATTCGCGACCATTTTCCCGATGCCAAATTGATTATTGCACCGCGCTATATTTACCAGGCCGACCTCATCGTCGATGAAGGCATTAAGCACGGCGTGACCATGGTCAAACGCAGTGACATGATGGCCGGAAAGGCCGTTCGCTCGGCCTATGACGGCGTCGTCCTCGATACCATCGGGGAACTGGGGCGGGTCTACAGCCTTGGCGATTTAATCTTCGTCGGCGGCAGTTTGGCCCATATTGGAGGCCATAATATCCTCGAACCGGCGGCGCACGGGAAACCGATTGTCGTCGGACCGAATATGTTTAACTTCGTTGAAATCTTCGAGCTCCTCAGTCGTCACGGTGCCTGTGTCATGGTGAATAACGAAGAGGAATTCGTCGACACTTGCCTCGACATCCTCGTCAATCCCGATCGGGCCGAAGCGATGAAGCGAAATTGTATTGCCGTCGTCCGGGAAAATCAAGGGGCGACTCGTAAGAATTTAGATAAACTGCAAGAAATGTTGGAATCGATTCAGACCGGGAGGTGAGCCTATGTCCTTGAGAACGGCAGGAACTGCTTACTTTCATTATTTGACAGGAAGCAAAGAACATCACTGGTGGGACTGGCCGGCTCTGCTCCTCCTTAGCGGCGCCTCTTGGATTTATCGAAAGGCCGTCATCATGAAGTACCGCTCCTTTGCCGACCACGAGGAGCGGCAGGAACGGCTCCCGGCTGTCGTCATCAGCTTGGGTAATATTACCGTCGGCGGGACGGGGAAGACGCCTATGGCCTGTATGCTGGCTAAAGAACTTTCTGCCCGGGGCTGGCGCGTAGCACTCCTCAACCGAGGCTATCACTCGAAACGGGAGAAGAGCGGCGCTTCGGTCATGTCCGATGGCCGCATGGTACTCCTTACGGCTGAAGAGGGGGGCGATGAAGCGAGTCTCATGGCCAGAAGCCTCATGGGCATTCCCGTCCTCGTCGGTCGGGACCGGGCTGTAAGCGGCCGCATGGCCGTTGAAAAATTCGATGCTCAGATACTCATCCTCGACGACGGCTTCCAGCACTGGCAGCTTTATCGCGACGTCGACATCGTCCTCATCGATGGAACCAATCCCTTTGGAAATGGCCATGTCCTGCCGCGAGGCATCCTGCGCGAACCGCTGGCGCATCTTTCTCGGGCCGACGTCTTTATCATTACCAAGGTTGACCAGGTATCACCGGAGACTGTGGCTCAGATTCAAGAGGACCTTCGGCGATACAATTCGTCGGCTCCCGTGGCCTTATCGGTCCACAAGCCCTCGGCCGTCCTTCCCTTTTTAAATTGGAATCAGGGCCTTCACCCGGAAGAGGCCATGCCGGCTGACCTTATGGCACAACCGGTGCTGGCCGTATCGGCCCTCGGCAATCCGGCCTCTTTTGAAGAGACCCTTCGAGGGGCCGGCTTCACCGTATCCGGCGTCCTTCGCTTTGAAGATCACCATCATTACGGACCTTCGGATATCCGGCGCATGGCCGACATGGCTGCCGAAAAGCAGTGTATTCTGGTGACGACAGAAAAAGATGCCGTGAAGCTGCCCGCCGATCTTGTAAAAGAATACGACCTTCCCTTGTACGTCTTGGCCATTACCCTTGATATCGTAGAAGGGCAAGAAAAAATAGATGCCGTCTTGCAATCTGTATTGGAGGATAAACTATGAATTTTGTATGCATCATTCCCTCGCGCTACGCTTCGACGCGCCTGCCGGGGAAGCCTTTATGTGATATTGCCGGCAAACCGATGGTACAGCGCGTGTATGAACAGGCGTCCAAGGCCTCGAAACTGACGGCTGTCGTCGTCGCTGTCGACAATCCTAAAGTTTATGACACTGTCGTTTCCTTTGGCGGTCATGCCGTCATGACCCGGGAAGACCATACCAATGGGACCGATCGCCTGGCCGAAGCCGTGGCTCACTTTCCCGATGCCGATGTCATCATTAACGTCCAAGGCGATGAACCGCTCATTGCGCCGGACGTCATCGATGATCTGTGCCGGGTTTTTGAAGAGGAGCCCGATCTTTCTATGGCTACCGTTGCAGCGCCTCTGACTGAAGAAGAATATCATGAACCGAGTGCCGTAAAGGTCGTCCTCAATCAGCGCGACGAAGCTATGTATTTTTCACGGTCCCTCATTCCGTATCCGCGGCATGCTTTTGAAGAGGGCGGCGTGGTACCATACAAACACATCGGGATTTATGCCTACCGCCGGGACTTTCTCTTGGCCTATGCCGCTATGGAACCGACCCCGGCAGAAAAAGTTGAGTCCCTCGAACAGTTGCGAGTTCTCGAAAATGGTTATAAGATAAAAGTGATAAAAACGCATCATCAATTCATTGGCATCGATACGCCGGATGATCTTGCACGCATCCGCCGTTATTTTGCTGAATCTGCTCATAAAGGGGAATAGACTATGGAAACAGTGAAACAAATTCATGTTGGCAATACGATCGTCGGCGGCAACGGCAGCCTCTTTGTCATGGCCGGTCCGTGTGTCATCGAAGATCCGGAACGGACGCTCAACATCGGCCGCAAGATGAAAGAAATTTGCGAACGACTGGGCCTGCCCTATATTTTTAAAGCCTCTTTTGACAAGGCCAATCGTTCGTCATATACGTCGTATCGCGGACCGGGCCTTACAGAAGGCCTGCGTATTTTAGGGGACATCAAAAAGGAACTTCAAGTTCCCGTCGTCAGTGACGTCCACGAAGTCCACCAGGTGGAAGCGGCCGCTGAAGTCCTGGATGTCATCCAGATTCCGGCCTTTCTCTGCCGGCAGACGGATCTGGTCGAAGCCGCTGCTGCAACGGGTAAATGCGTCAACGTAAAAAAAGGCCAGTTTTTGGCACCGGAAGACATGAAGAATGTCGTCGATAAGATTGTCCATTCGGGTAATGAAAATATCATGCTCACCGAACGAGGCGTCAGCCTGGGCTATCATAACCTGGTCGTCGACATGCGTTCCTTCCCGATTATGCGCAGCTTCGGCTATCCTGTCGTCTTTGATGCGACCCACAGCGTTCAGCTGCCGGGCGGTGCCGGTACCAAATCGTCCGGTCAGCGCCAGTTCATTGGTAATCTGTCCCGTGCTGCTGCCGGTTCCGGCATCGACGGCGTTTTCATGGAAGTTCATGACAACCCGGCCGAAGCGCTCAGCGACGGCCCGAATATGCTGTATTTGTCGCAGGTCGAAAAGGTCCTTCGCGATATGGTCGCCATTCGCGACATTGCCAAAAACAGCGTAAGTACGGAAATGTGAGGGGAGCCGATATGATGGATATTTTAGAAGAAGCAAGAGACGTGCTCCATCAGGAAGCACAGGGGATTGAAAAATTAATTCCGACATTGGATCAGAACTTCGTCAATGCCGTGAATCTTATCATGGAATCCCACGGTCGGGTCATTGTCACCGGCATGGGAAAATCAGGGCATATTGCCCGCAAAGTAGCGGCTACCTTGTCGAGTACGGGAACGCCGTCCATTTTTCTCCATCCGGCTGAAGGGATCCACGGTGACTTGGGCATGGTTACGGCCGACGATGTCGTCCTCGCTTTTTCAAACAGCGGGGAAACCATTGAAATCCTCAATACCCTGCCGTCGCTCAAACGCATTGGGGCGAAACTCATCGCCGTCGTCGGCAACCATAATTCGACCTTGGCTAAACATGCTGACATCATCCTCGATGCATCCGTTGAAAAAGAAGCCTGCCCCTTAGGACTGGCTCCGACGACGAGTACGACCGTCTCGTTGGCTCTTGGCGATGCCCTGGCAGTGGTTCTCCTTACACAGCACCACTTTACGAAAGAACAATTCGGTATCTTCCATCCCGGCGGTGCCCTTGGCAAAAAACTGCTGCTCACCGTCGATGATGTCATGCATAAAGGCGAGGACAACCCGGTCGTCAATGAAGACAGCAGCGTTCAGGACGCCCTGTTTCTCATGACCGAAAAAGGCCTCGGCGCCGTTTCCGTCATCGATGAAGGCGGCAAACTGATCGGTCTCGTCACCGACGGCGACGTCCGCCGCGGTCTGGAAACGGGCTCTAATTTCCTGCAGTGGCCCGTCGACGCCATGATGACCAAAAACCCGCGGGTGATCGTCAACCATAAACTGGCGACAGAAGCCCTGCACATCATGGAAAAGAATCAGCCGCGGCCGATTACGGTCCTGCCCGTCGTCGATGAAGATCAGAAGGTCGTCGGCATGGTCCACATTACAGATTTACTGCGGCAGGGAGTGGTCTGATGGGCTTTTTGACACACGTTAAAATGCTGGCCCTCGATGTCGACGGCGTCTTAACGGACGGCATTATTTATTACAGTCCGTCCGGCGATGCCATGAAAGGCTTTTCGGCTCGTGACGGCATGGGGATTTCCCTGGTCCGGGCAGCCGGCTTGAAGACGGCTTTGGTTACGGGTCGCCGTTCACCCATGGTTGAACAGCGTGCCAAGGATTTGCATATCGATTATGTCCTGCAGGATTGTTCTCATAAACTGCGGTCTATGCAGCAATTATGCAGTGAAATCGGTCTTTCTCTCGATGAAGTGGCTTACATGGGAGATGACCTGAATGACGTTGAACTCATTGCCAATGCCGGATTTGGTGCCGCCCCCCTCGATGCCTGTGAAGAAGCACGGAACTCGGCTGCTTTTGTGTCTGCCTATCCCGGCGGCCATGGGGCCCTCAGGGAGTTTGCCGAATATATTTTAAAAAGCCAACACGTTTGGGATGACGTCCTGCGCCGTTATCTGGGGGATTCGGCATTTACGTTGCGCCAATAAGAAAGGAGAGTCTGTACTGTGGGGAAGGAATGGCAGTACCACGTTGCTCGCGGATTTGGGAAATTTCTCTGTTGTCTTCCGTATCCGCTCATCATTTCTTTGGGCCGTACACTCGGTCCTTTCGTAGGAAAACTTATGAAAAAGCAGCGCGAACGCGGTATCTTCCAAATCCAGCGCGGTTTGGAATGCAGTCGGCCCGAAGCGGAAGCCATCATGACCGAAGTCTTTCGCAATCTGGGACAGTCGCTGATGGAAATTCTCTATACGCCGCGGTTGAATCCCGACAATATTCGCCAATACGTCACGCTCGACCATCCGGAACGACTCGATGAAGCGATGAAAGAAGATAAAGGGGTCATCGTTCTTACCGCGCATATGGGGAACTGGGAATGGCTCGGTGCCTTAGCCATGTATGGCTATCCGGCATCGACGATTGTCAAAAACCAGGCTAATAGTGCCGTTACCCGACTGCTCAATGAAAATCGGGAAGGCATGGGACTTGAAGTCTTTGCCCGAGGCGGTAATGAAATGATCATCGCCGCCCGTGCCCTGAAACGAAAGAAACTCCTCGGCTTTTTGGCCGACCAAGACGGCGGATTTTACGGCGTGCCCCAGCCCTTCTTGGGGAAGATGAGCTCGACGCCTAAGGGACCGGCCATGTTTGCCCAAAAATTTCACTCGCCCATCATTCCGGTCTTTACCATCCATGATGAGAACCACCGTACGCACCTGGCTATCGGGGAAATCATGCATTATGAAGACACGGGGGATAAGGAAGCCGATATTGCCCGCATGACCCGTAAGATGGCGGTTATTACGGAAAATTTCATCAAAGAACATCCGACCGAATGGCTGTGGTTCCAGCATCGCTGGAGTACGGAGCCGGAAGAGATCATTGCATTACAACAGAAACCGGAGGCGCATATCGATGATAGCCGAAAAGCTGAAAAAGAATAAGATTTCCCTGATTGCCGTCATCGCAGTCATCGGCTTTGCTGTCATGCTCTACGTCTTCATGAATCCCAACACGTCGGAGGATACGATGGTAAGTCCTGATAAGCTCGTCGAGTTCGATGGATCGGAACTCGAAGAAAAACAGGATGGCAAACTGGTCTGGAGACTGACGGCGGATAAGATTCAAATCGATCCGGATACGCAGATCATGTACTTTACGAATCCGAAAGCACTGGTCGTCGCCGAAGACGGAACGCAGATGACCATTACCTCTGATAAAGGCATTGTCGACCGGGAAAAGCGTACCATTGAAATCAAGCAGCCGGTCAAGGCTGAAACCGATAAGGGCGATACGTTGCAGACTGAAGGCAGTGTGTATTATAATATGGATACGCGTATGATTAAAGGCGGCAAAGTCGTCATGGAGCGCCATGATAATACGACGCTGAAAGCAGATTCTTTTGAAACCGACAGCAGTCTGACCAAGGTCTTGCTGACCGGCCATGCGCAAGTGACAAGGGGAGAATAATTATGATAGAATTCTTGGGAAGAAAATTGGCAGCCGCTGCCCTTATCGGGTCCTTGATCCTTCCGTCTGCCGGGGTCATGGCCGCCGATAACAACGGCAATCCTGCCGTATCGGTTACGGCAGACAAGCTCGAATACAACGGTAAGACGCAGGTGGCAACGGCTACGGGCAACGTCGTCATCGTCCGCGACCAGGCGACCATGACCGGCAATAAAGGCGTCTACAACTTGAAGACGTCCGAAGCCGACATGGAAGGCAATGTTGCCGTACAGCAGCCGAATATGCAGCTCAATTCAGATAAAATGCATTCGACGAACCGCAACTATATCGTAGCCACGGGGAATGTCCACGGTGTCTATGAAGATAAAAAAGTTCGCGGTGATAAGGTAGAATACTACCTCGACAAGGATCACAGCATCGTCACCGGCAACGGCTATCTCGAAGCTCAGGGGTCGCAGATGTGGGCCGACCACATCGATGCCTGGTTTAAACAGATAAAGGCCGTCGGTACGGGCAATGTCCATATCGAATCGCCGGGGGACAACCTGGTGGCCTATGCCAATCAGGCCATCTACACCCAGACTCCGGGCCAAAATGACGGCGTCGTCCATCTCCGGGGCAACGTCAATGCGACCCAGAACGGCAATTCCTTAAATGGGGATAATGTCGATATTCAACTTGCCGATAATTCTGTTCAGACTCGCAGCCGCTCGACCATCGTCATCGTGCCGGGCAGTGAGTAAGGGGTATCCATGTTCATTCAGACCAAAGATCTCGTAAAATCGTATAAAGAAAGAAATGCCGTCGACGGTGTCAGCATTCGTGTCGACCAAGGAGAAATCGTAGGTCTCCTCGGCCCTAACGGGGCGGGGAAGACGACGACCTTCTACATGATTGTCGGCATCGAGCGGCCGACATCCGGCGAAATCACGATTGACGGAAACGATATTACTCAGCTTCCCATCCACCAACGGGCGGCCCACGGCATCGGCTATCTGCCTCAGGAAGCATCTATCTTCCGTAAGCTGACCGTAGAGGACAACCTCCTGGCCCTGCTGGAAACGACGAAGCTCAGCAAAAAACAGCAGCATGAAAAGGCTGAAGCCTTGATGGAAGAGTTTTCCATTACCCAGCTGCGGGACCGACTGGGCATCCAGCTCTCCGGAGGCGAACGGCGCCGCGTCGAAATCGCCCGCTGCCTGGTGACCGATCCGGCTTTCATTCTCCTCGACGAACCTTTTGCCGGCATCGACCCCTTAGCGGTCAACGATATCCAAGGCATTATCAGCCATTTGAAACGGCGCGGTATGGGCGTCCTCATTACCGACCATAATGTCCGGGAAACGCTCAGCATCGTCGATAAAGCCTATATTTTGAGTGACGGAAAAATCCTCCTCGAAGGCAGTCCGGACTTCATCGCCAATGACCCGGTCGCCAAGAAATTCTACTTAGGCGAAGAATTCAGGATGTAACAGGGAGTATGGAATGCGTATATTAGACAAGTATATATTAAAAGAATTTATCGGCCCCTTTCTGTTTGGCGTCTGCGCCTTTACGGCCGTTTTCATCGGCACAGGGACGCTGTACCGGATTGCCAACCTTATCAATCAGTACGGCGCTTCTCCTTGGGCGGCTTTTCGCGTCTTCGTGCTGGCCATACCCTCTATCATCGTCATCACCTTTCCCATGTCCGTCCTCTTAGGTTCGCTCATGGCCTTTGGCCGCCTTTCAAGTTCCAGTGAAATGATCGTCATGCGGGCCGGCGGTCAAAACTTCATCCGCCTGGCCATGCCGGTATTCGTCGCCGCCTTGTTTATTTCACTCAGTGCTACGGCCTTTAATGAATACGTCGTGCCCAAGGCCAATAACGCCTATAACCGGATTATTAACGACGAAATAAAGCACAACGTCGCACCGAAGACACAGGATCATATTATCATCAAAAATACAGACGGCTCCGATATATCCAGCCTGATGTATGCCCGGCAGTACGATGCGGAATCAAGGCAATTGAAGGATATTACCGTCCAGGAATTTGAAAACGACCAGCTCAAGCGCGTCGAACAGGCCGACCGTGCCGACTGGAACGGACAGAAATGGATCATGCACGAAGGCACGATTTTTGACGTCTCGACGGATGAGCGGACGACGCGGTCCATGAAGTTCCAAAACCAGGCCCTTCCGGTGACGCAGAAGCCGGATAAAATTTCTGCCTCTCAGAAAAAACCGGATGAGTTGACCATTCGTGAACTGCGCGAACAGATAAAACTCCTCGACCAAAACTCTGTCGATACCAATAAGATGAAAGTCGAAATGTACAACCGCTTTGCCTTGCCACTGGCCAGCCTCGTCTGTGCTGTCGTCGGTGCCCCATTGGGAATGCAGAAGCAGCGCGGAAGCTCTTCCATCGGCTTTGGCATCAGTGTCGTCGTCATCTTTATCTATTACTCGATCATGACCCTCGGCAATGCCCTGGGGAACGGCGGTAAGATACCGGCGTATATCGCCGCCTTTTTGCCCGATATCATCTGCGGTATCGCCGGTGTCATCTTAGTCTATAAGAAATCGAAGTAAGCAAAGGAACTGTCCGATAGGCAGTTCCTTTTTTTGAGATTCAATTATGAAATAGAGCCCGAAAATCAGAGTCTCGATTGTGACTGAAATACGATAGGACTTCGACCGTTTTGGGATAATGGGAGCCTTTCTGTTCCTTCACGCTTGCAGGAAGTCTCCTTTATAGTCTATAATATAATGAACTTAAATGATGAGAAAAGGTGGTGGCTTATGGAATACGGATGGGTTATGCTGGTCGTTTTAGCCGTTATGGGCGGCATTATTGCCTATCTTGGCGATAAAATCGGCTCTCGTGTAGGCAAACAAAAAATTAAATTATTCGGACTCAGGCCGAAGTACACGTCTATCTTAGTCACCATCCTGACCGGCATCAGTATCGCCGCCATTACCTTAGGCGTCATGTCCATCCTTTCCGAAAACGTCCGCATCGCTTTGTTCGGCATGCATCAGCTTCAGATGCAGAAAGCCCAGCTCGAAGCCCAGCGCAGCCAGCTTATGCAGCAGGCCGTAGAGCTTGGCAAGGAACTTGATGATAAGAACCAACTGATTGCGTCTAATGAAGAACTGTTAAAACAACAACAGGAACAGCTCGATGGGAAAAACGAAGAAATCCGTGCCACCCAAATGGACCTTCAGCAGGCTCAACTGGCTCGCGACGACAAGGCTCGTCAGCTGACGGTCATTCAGGTGGCTATGGATGAGGCGAAAAAGCAGCGTGACTCGGCCCTGGCCGACAGTGAAAAAGCGCGCCAGGACGTGGCTATGCTGGAAGAAACAAAGAATAAAATGATGGATACCATCGACGGCCTTGACAAGCGCATTAAGCTGCTCAACGCGACGATGACCAATATCCGTGAAGGTACGGTCGTATTCCGCGTCGGCGAAGTCCTTTCGAGCAACGTCCTTCGCGGCGGTCTTTCCATTGAACAGACGCGGGAAGAACTGAGTCGGGCTATGAGTCAGACCAACACGATGATTGGCCGCCATCTCGGCGTTTCTGATGAAAATACGATTTTGCTGTATATTTCTCCGGAAGAATTCA
Organism: Megasphaera massiliensis; assembly: GCF_000455225.1. Taxonomy (GTDB): domain Bacteria; phylum Bacillota; class Negativicutes; order Veillonellales; family Megasphaeraceae; genus Megasphaera; species Megasphaera massiliensis. The sequence goes on along the minus strand of NZ_HF954537.1, from coordinate 1,213,146 downwards.
ATGCCACCGTCGATGCGCTGCAAAAAGCCGGTAAATCGCAAAAATTGGTGCGGATCATCGCTGCCGGCAACATCATCCTCGGCGAGCCGGCCTTGGTTCATGTCGAAATGTATGATAACCAATTGATTTATCATCGCGGCGACGTCGTCTTTGAAGAAACGTTGACCGGTGATGATCTGTCGGGTAATACAGAACTGCAGGTCATGCGCTTCCTGCACAATGTAAACCAACAGGCCCAGACTAAGGGTCTCTTGCCGGATCCTTTGACGGGCAACGTCGGCGCTTTGACGGCCTCGGAAATGTTCGACACTATCAATCGCATTCGGAGCCATGCCGGGACCGCTGTCGTCCTCAAAGCTGTGGCGGAAACCGACACCTATACGGCAGGACCGCTGCAGATTGACATCCGCGTCGAAGCCGGTAAGTAAGGGAGGAAGACCATGATTTTTGCTATTGACCCGGGCTCAGAAAAGACGGGGACTGCCGTTGTGAATGATGACGGCAGCCTGGTCACCAAGGCCATCGTGCCGACGCCGGACCTTCTTTCTTATATCGAAGAGATCTATGGGACCTATCCCTTTTCCCATATCGTCATGGGGGACGGGACGAACCATAAGCATCTGCAGCCGTTGGTTGAGCAGTGGATTGCCGGCAGCAGCTATGCCGTCACGTTTTCACTTATCGATGAAAAATTTACGACCGTTGAAGGGCGTAATCTCTATTTTAAGTACACACCGCGCAAGGGGTGGCGGCGTTTTGTCCCCTTGTCGCTTCAATATCCGCCGGAACCGGTCGACGATTTTGTCGCCTGGATCATCGGTCGCCGCTATGTAGCTAAAAAAACAGGGAGGTAATCTATGAAATATTTCTTACGCGCCTTGGGGCTTGCCTTTGGGGCCTTCATCTATACGCTCGGTCTCGATGTATTCCTCGTACCGAACCACGTCATTGACGGCGGTGTCGTCGGCATTGCTCTCATGGCAGCTGAGCTTACGGGCGTCAGCTTCAGTATTTTCATCATCGTTTTGAACATTCCCTTTTTCATATTCGGGTATAAAAAAATCGGTGCCTTTTTTACCGTGTCATCGCTCTTTTCGATTCTTTGTTTGTCCGTATGGAGCGATTTCCTCCACTATCCGCCGGTCACGTCAGATCCCTTTCTATCGACCATTTACGGCGGCATCATCATCGGTCTCGGTGTCGGCCTCATCATTCGCTGGGGCGGGTCCCTTGACGGCACGGAAGTCCTGGCCATCATCGCCGATCGTCAGATGCCTTTTTCTGTCGGCGAAATCATTATGTTCTTCAACCTCTTCATTTTAGGCAGCTCAGGCTTTGTCTTTTCTTGGGACAGTGCCATGTATTCCCTTGTCGCCTACTTCATTGCCTATAAGATGATCGACGTCGTTACGACCGGTCTCGACGAAATGAAGGGGATGCTCATCGTAACGGGAAAACACGACGCCGTCGCCCAGTGCCTTACCCAGGACATGGGCCGCGCTGTAACCCTCATCAACGGTGAAGGGGCTTATAAACGGGAAAAGACGATGATCTTGTACTGCGTCGTATCGCGTCTGGAAATTACTAAGATTCGCGACGCCATTACGACCATCGATCCGGCCGCCTTCGTCTCGGTCTTCGATATCAGTGAGGCTCACGGAGGGCTTTTCAAACGGAGAAAGAGCCACGGTTAAGGGTGAAAAAAAGCTTGACATTATTGGCGAATCTGCTGTATTGACATAATTTGCATATTTGCTATTATATAAAATAATTGGGTTATCGACATAACCTGACATGATGCAAACAATGAACGCTATCGGGAGGTATACAATGGCACAGTTAAATTTTAACATCGAAGATATCTGCGGCACCTTGTCTGAAAATAAGGACGGATGGCGCAAAGAATTGACCTATATCAGCTGGAACAATCGGGCTCCTAAGTTTGACCTGCGCTCGTGGGATCCGGATTACCAGGCCATGACCAAAGGGATTACTATGACCAAAGAAGAGTTAGAAAAACTGCGTGACGTATTGAACGAAATAGATTTCGATAAATACTAAGGAGTGAGGAGTATGCTTTCGGCAATTCAACGAGAATGAATGGGGTGAAAGCATACTTTTTTTATTTTCCTTGCCAAAATCGTCAAAACATTATATAATCTCTAGTTGTATGTGCTAATAGTACTTGGTAATAATTTCAAGGGTGAATGACATGGTCCGTATAGCAAGAGATAAGCGACATGCTTTGTTACAGAAGCGAATTGAAGATAATCCTTTTATAAATGACGAAGAATTAGCTGAAGAACTTTCCGTCAGTGTAGCTACAATCCGCTTGGACCGCATGGCCTTGGGGATCCCTGAAATGCGTATCCGCATCCGTCAAAAGGCGGAGGCTGCGCAGCCCAAACTGCGAAATGCGACCGTCGTCGGCGAACTCGTAGACTGCATCATCGGAAAGAATGCCATTTCGATTATGACGGCTACGGATGATATGGTCGACGAAGCCCATATCGTGCGCTCCCAATGCCTGTATGCCCAGGCCAGCTCCCTGGCACGGACCGTATTAAACCTTCCGGTCTGTATCACGGCAGTGGCCAATGTAAAATATAAACAACCCGTTACCGTAGGCGATAAACTGATTGCCAAAGCTGACGTCATCCGCCAGCGCGACCAGAAATACTACGTATGGGTTACGATTCGGAAGATGAGAAAAGAAGTGTTCCGGGCGAAATTTATTATAGAATCTTTGGAATAATGGAGCGGTAGTATCATGAAAATAGCAGTAGATGCGATGGGCGGCGATTATGCACCGGAAGAAATTGTCCTCGGTGCCATCGAAGCCGTCAAAGCATATGATTACGATGTCGTCCTGGTCGGTGATGAAACGAAGATACGCCAGGTATTGACGACGCATGGGGCAAAAGAAAATGAACGCCTGTCGATCGTCCATGCCAGTGAAGTCATCGAAATGGGCGAGCATCCGGCTCAGGCCATTCGCCGCAAGAAAGACGCATCCATCGTCGTTGCTGCCCGCTTGGTAAAGGACGGCGCATGTGATGCTGTCGTTGCCGCCGGCAGTACCGGGGCTGCGGTAACGGCTGCCCTTTTCGAACTGGGCCGCATAAAGGGAATTGAAAGACCTTGCATCGCTACGCCGATTCCTTCGAAAAAGGGGATTACTGTCCTCCTCGATTCCGGGGCCAATGCCAGCAGCAAGCCGAAGCATTTGGTCGAAGGCGCCATTATGGGCTGCCACTACGCCAAATACATCCTCGGCATCGAAAAGCCGGCTGTAGGCCTCTTGAACATCGGTGAAGAAGCATCGAAGGGCAATGAGCTGTGTCAAAAGACACATCCCATGTTGGAAAATTTGAAAACCATTACTTTCTATGGTAACGTAGAAGGCAGAGATATACCGAAAGGAACGGTCGACGTCGTCGTCTGCGACGGATTCGTCGGCAATGTCATCCTGAAATTTGGGGAAGGCATGGCCATGTTCATCATCCGTCTCGTCCGCGACACGATCAAACAGAGCGGCTTCATCGCTAAATTAGGGGCCCTGGCCATCTATCCGGCCTTGAAATCGCTCAAGAAGAGACTGGACTTTACCGAATACGGCGGAGCACCCTTATTGGGGGTCAACGGCAGCTTCATTATCTGCCACGGCAGCTCTAAAGCGAAGGCCATCAAAAATGCCGTCCGCGTGGCCGGCGAAATTGCAGAGCAAGACGTCATCGGCCATATTCGAAAAAGTATAGAGGAAGAAGAGGTAGAACAGTATGATAGTGAAAGCTAACGCAGCCGGCGTGCTGGGGACGGGCCATTATGTACCCGATAGAGTCGTTACCAATACCGAATTGGAAAAGTATGTCGATACATCGGATGAATGGATTCAGAGCCGTACGGGTATCAAAACGCGGCACTTTGCCGAAGACGGAATGAATACGTCGGACATGTGCACCATCGCGGCCAAACAGGCCCTGGAAATGGCCAATCTGTCTGCTGAAGACCTGGATATGATTATCGTCTGCACCTTGACGCCGGACATGACGATTCCGTCGACAGCCTGCATTGTACAGGATAATATCGGTGCCAAGAATGCAGCGGTCTTTGACTTGTACGCTGCCTGCTCGGGCTTTGCCTATGGCGCCATTACGGCGTCACAGTACATCGAAACGGGCATGTACCGCCACGTCTTGGTCATCGGGGCTGAAATCCTCAGCCGTTTCCTCGATATGACCGACCGTAACACGTGCGTCCTTTTCGGCGATGGAGCCGGGGCCGCTGTATTCGGTCCCGTCCCGCAGGGCTACGGCATCCTCGGTGCCGACATGGGTGCTGACGGAAGCGGCGGTAAATACCTGAGCATCCCGTCCAGCGGCGTCGCTATTTTGCCGACGGACGAAGCGCGGGCAAAACACTTGACCTACGTTAAGATGGACGGTAAGGAAGTCTATAAATTTGCCGTTAAAGTTATGGGACGGACGGCGGAAAAAGCCTTGGAACGAGCCGGTCTCAGTTATGAAGACATCGACCTCATGGTTCCTCATCAGGCCAATACCCGCATCATCCAATCGGCAGCCAAACGGCTCCACCTTCCCATGGAAAAAGTCTTTGTAAACATTGATAAATACGCCAACACGTCGGGAGCATCCATTCCCATTGCCCTCGATGAAGCCTTACGTCAAGGCCGTATGAAGCGCGATGATATCGTCGTTTTGGCCGGATTTGGTGCCGGATTGACGTGGGCCGGCTTAGTTATGAAGTGGTATTGATTTTTTGCGAGAGGTGTGATTGATGATGAAGAAAGCCTTTGTTTTTCCCGGCCAGGGCGCCCAAAAAGTGGGGATGGTCAAGGATTTATACGATGCCTACCCGATTGTAAAACAGCTCTTTGAAGAAGCTGATGACGCATTGGGGTTCTCTCTGACGAAACTTTGCTTTGAAGGTCCTGACGAAGAACTGATGAAGACCTATAATACACAGCCGGCCATCCTTACGGCCAGCACGGCCTGCTGCCGTGTATTGGCTCAGGAAGGCCTTCTGCCCGACATCGCAGCCGGTCACAGCCTCGGTGAATATTCGGCCCTCGTTGCTGCTGGTTCCCTGACCTTTGCCGATGCCGTTCGGACCGTTCGCCTTCGCGGTCAGTTCATGCAGGAAGCCGTACCCCTTGGCGAAGGCGGCATGGCAGCTATCCTCGGTTTAGCGGAAGATAAAATCAAGGAAATCTGCGCCGACATTTCTAAAGATGGCGGCGTCGTTCAGGCAGTCAACTTCAACTGCCCCGGCCAGATCGTCATTGCCGGCAGCACCAAAGCTGTTGAAGAAGCGGCCAATTGCATGAAGGATGCCGGTGCTAAACGGGCCGTTCTCCTTCACGTCAGCGCTCCCTTCCACAGCACGCTCATGGAACCGGCAGCGAAACGCCTGGCCGAAGTCCTCGACGATATTACGATTTCCGATGCCAAGATCCCCGTCGTTGCCAATGTCAACGGCCAAATTGAAACGGCTGCAGCCGATATTAAAGCGTCGCTTATCAAGCAGGCGGCAAGTCCCGTCCTTTGGATCGACTGCACTAAGACCATGCTCGATTTCGGTGCTGAAAACTTCGTAGAAGTCGGCCCGGGTAAAACACTCTGCGGTTTTAACCGGAAAATTGACCGTAAAATCCACAGCGAAAATGTAGAAGATATTCCTTCCTTACAGAAAACGCTTGAATTTTTCCAGGAGGTTCGATAAAATGCAGTTAACAGGAAAAACAGCCATCGTTACCGGCGGCTCCCGCGGCATCGGTCGTGCGGCAGCTTTGACACTTGCTGAAGCCGGTGCCGACGTCGCTGTCATCTATGCCGGCAATACCGCGGCTGCTGAAGAAACGGTCCGCCTTATCGAAGAAAAAGGGCGTAAGGGCCTTGCCATCCAGTGCGATGTGGCTGATGAAGCCGCCGTTACGGCCATGGTCAAAGACGTCAAGAAGGAATTGGGACGTATCGACATATTAGTGAATAATGCAGGCATCACTCGCGACGGCCTGCTCATGATTATGAAAGAAGCAGACTGGCAGGCTGTGCTTGACACCAATCTTACCGGCGCTTTTCACTGCACCAAAGCCGTTACCCGGCTGATGATGAAGCAGCGCAGCGGTTCGATTATCAACATCACGTCTGTCGTCGGTGAAACGGGCAATGCCGGCCAGGCTAACTATGCTGCGGCGAAAGCAGGCCTCATCGGTTTCACCAAATCGGTTGCCAAAGAACTGGCTTCGCGAAACATCCGCTGCAATGCCATTGCTCCGGGATGCATCGAAACGGATATGACGGCTGTCCTCGGCGAGGACACTGTCGATGCCATGATTAAAACGATTCCCATGGGCCGCGTGGCTCAGCCGGAAGAAGTGGCAAAAGCCGTGTTGTTCCTTGCATCGGATGATGCCAGTTATATTACCGGCCAGACCCTCAATGTAGACGGCGGCATGGTAATGTAAACAATCATACTCCACTGAAAGGGGGTGAATGGACATGAGCGAAGAAAATACTTTTGAAAAAGTAAAGAGCATTGTTGTTGAACAGTTAGGCGTTGACGAAAAAGAAGTCAAAATGGACGCTGCTTACATCGATGATTTAGGCGCTGATTCCTTGGACATCGTAGAACTGATCATGGCTTTCGAAGAAGAATTCAATATCGAAATCCCTGACGATGTTGCTGAAAAAATCAAAACTGTCAAAGATACAGTTGATTACATTGAAAAGGAAAAGAAAGCATAAGTTTGCAATAAGAGCCTGAAGGGGGAGGCATATGTGTCTTCCCCTCCTGGTATCTTGAATGGAGGAAAACAGAGTGAAGCTGCCAGAATTAAGAATAGGTAAGCTTGTAGCAAAGGTGCCAATTATTCAAGGTGGTATGGCAATCCGTTTGTCCACAGCCCGTTTGGCGGCAGCAGTAGCCAATGAAGGCGGTATCGGCCTTATTGCGGCATCTGGCATGCCTTTTGACGAATTGCGACATGAAATTAAGTTAGCCAGAAAGTTATCTCCTCGTGGAATTATAGGTATAAATGTCATGGTGGCAGCCCGCGAATTTAAGGGCTTGGTTACTACGGCAATTGAAGAAGGAATCGATCTGGTTGTGGCAGGCGCAGGTTTTTCCCGAGATATGTTTGCTTGGGGAAAGGATTCGGGCACGCCTATTGTCCCTATTGTGTCTTCTGCCAAACTAGCTAAAATATCCCAATCCCTGGGTGCTTCGGCCGTCGTTGTCGAAGGTGCAGAAGCAGGCGGGCATTTGGGAACGAATCGCTCGAGCCGCGTCATCGTACCGGAAGTACGGGCCGCTGTTGACATTCCTGTCATCGGCGCCGGCGGCGTCCTGCATGGAAGCGATATTGCAGAAATGCTCCGTCTCGGAGCCAACGGCGTCCAAATGGGCAGCCGATTTGCAGCCAGTGTCGAATCAAACGGCGCTGACGCTTTAAAAGAAGTCTACCTCCGGGCCAATAAACCGGAAGATTTTATCCTCGTACACAGCCCTGTCGGCCTTCCCGGTCAAGCTATCCGTACGCCGTTCTCGGAACGAATTCTTTTGGGTACGGCACCGAAGCCGGAAACGTGTGATTTCTGTCTGAAAAAGTGCAGTCATAAATACTGTATTATCCGGGCATTGACGCGGGCCCAGCAAGGGGACGTTGAAACAGGCCTGGTATTTTCCGGCAAACGAATGATGGAAATTCATGACATCCTGCCGGTCAAGGATATATTTGCAAATATCAAGCGGGAAATGGAAGAGATTCCCGAGTGATAAGTGCGTTACATTTTATAATGAGGTGAAAACTTTGGAAAAACGCGTAGTAATTACAGGGTTAGGGGTTATTTCTCCCGTCGGCATCGGTAAAGATGCTTTTTGGAAGGCCCTGCTCAACGGCGAAAGCGGCATCGGCCCCATTACCCACTTTGACGCAGCGGAATATACGACTCGCATTGCCGGCGAAGTCAAGGATTTTGATCCTGCCGATTTCGGTATCGACCGGAAAGAAGCCCGTCATATGGACCCGTCCACGCAGTATTCAGTAGCCGCTGCAAAATTGGCCTTAGATGATTCGAAAATCAACTTAGACGAAGAAGACCGCGACCGTATCGGTACGATTATCGGCACCGGTATCGGCGGCATGGAAACGCTGCATAACTTATATAAAGGCCTCTTTTCGAAAGGCCCGTCCCGGGTCAATCCCTTTGTCGTACCGAAGATGATTGCCAATATGGCCTCCGGCCAGGTATCCATTTTCTTCGGCCTTCAAGGCCACTGCGCCAGTGTCGTTACGGCCTGCGCAACGGGAACCAACTCCATTGGCGATGCCTACCGCATGATTCAGCGGGGCGAACTCGATGCAGCCTTGGCAGGCGGTACGGAAGCTGCCGTTTCTCCGGGAGCAGTTGCCGGCTTTGCGGCGATGAAGGCCCTCAGCACGCGCAATGACGATCCGACTCATGCTTCGCGTCCTTTCGATAAAGACCGTGACGGCTTCGTCATGGGCGAGGGCGCCGGCATCGTCGTTCTCGAAGAACTGGAACATGCTAAAAAACGCGGTGCTCACATCTACTGTGAAATCGGCGGCTACGGCAGCAATGCCGATGCTTACCACATCACGGCACCGGCACCGGAAGGCCTTCAGCAGTCCAAGTGCATGGCCCTGGCTGTCAAAGACGCCGGCCTCAAACCGGAAGACGTCGACTACGTCAATGCCCACGGCACATCCACTCACCTCAATGACTTTAATGAATCCGTCGCCGTTGCCCGTGTCTTTGGCGACCATACCAAAGATATGCTCATGAGCTCGACGAAGTCCATGACCGGCCATCTCCTCGGTGCCGCCGGCGCCGTCGAAGCGATTGCCTGCGCCATGACGATTGAAACCGGCAAGGTCCATCCGACGATCAACCTTGTTGAACCGGAAGAGGAACTGAAAGCTTTTGGCATCAACTATGTTCCGAATAAAGCCGTTGACGCCGACGTCACCGTTGCCATCTCCAACTCCTTTGGTTTTGGCGGTCACAACGCGACGCTGCTGTTCAAAAAATATGCTGAATAAAGAAGAAGACTGACCTGATGGATACGACTCGTAAAGAACAGTTAGAACAGTTCATACAGGTCTTGGGCCTTGGAGAGTTCCATAATTTCCTTATTTTGGACCAGGCCCTGACCCATTCTTCCTATGCCAATGAAAATAAAGCCAATCACGGCTACTACAATGAACGCCTTGAGTTTTTAGGCGATGCCATTTTAGACTTGGTCGTAGGGGAATACTTGTTTCTCCACTATCCGCATATGCCCGAAGGGCAGCTATCAAAGGCCAGAGCCAGTGTCGTCAGTGAAAGCCCCCTGGCTTCGGTGTGCATGAAGTTCCATATGGGTGACTATCTCCTCCTGGGGAAGGGGGAACTTGCAACCGGCGGCCGCACGCGTCCCAGTATGCTGGCCGATGCCTTTGAAGCCGTTGTCGGTGCCATCTATATCGACAGCTCTTACGAAGAGGCGCGGAAATTCATCCTTCACCAATTAAAGGACTATTTGGACCTCGTCGACAGTGGTCATTATGAAAAAGACTACAAGACGATTTTCCAAGAGTACGTACAGCAAGACGGTCCGCAGCATATCGAGTATCGCCTTTGCCGGACAGAAGGACCGGACCATGATAAAACTTTTTACATGGAAATTCTGGTCAATGGCAAGGTGCTCGGTGAAGGATCGGGAAAATCAAAAAAATATGCCGAACAACACGCGTCGCACGAAGCGCTCATGCGGTTAAAAGGCAAGTAGACGGGGAGCTGCCTGAGCAGCTCCTCTTTCGCAATTTATACACTTTATGACCATGAAAACTTCTATCATCCCTATTTTTATCCCCCATATCGGCTGTCCCCATCGCTGTGTCTTCTGTAATCAGTGGCAGATTACGGGCCATCATGGCCTGCCTTCGGCAGGGGCCATACGAGAGCTTATTCAAGGCTATACGGCCTCAGCCGGTGAAGGGCGTCACTGGGAAGTGGCCTTTTACGGCGGCAGCTTTACGGCCATTCCCCTGGAGATGCAAAAAAAATTGCTCCGACCGGCTTATGAGGCTCTCGAAAAAGGCCTTATTCAGGGCCTTCGCTGTTCGACGCGGCCGGACTGCATCAGTGAAGATATTTTAACGAATTTAAAAAACTACGGACTGACCTGTGTAGAACTCGGCGTCCAATCGATGGACGACCGGGTGCTGCAGGAGGCCCAGCGAGGTCATACGGCAGCAGACGTCGTCGCGGCTACGGCCTTGCTGCGGCAATATGGCTTTACCGTCGGTCATCAGCTCATGCCGGGCCTTCCCGGGGAAGATTGGGACAGCCTGTGCCGAACGACGAAGGCGATTTGCCGTCTCCAGCCCGATATAGCCCGCATTTATCCCGTCGCCGTCCTAAAGGGGACGGAACTGGCCGCGATGTATGAAGAAGGGCGGTATACGCCCCTTACCATCGATGAAGGGGTACGGCGGGCGGCTTATATGAAGCAGCACTTTCTGGAACGAGGAATCTCGTGTATACGAACGGGACTTCAGGCCACCGAAGACCTGGATGACGCATCGCAGGTCATGGCCGGAGCTTACACGCCGGCTATGGGGGAACTCGTCGATACCTATCGCTATCGAAAGCAGCTCCTGTCCTTTTTAAGAACCCTGCCAACGGATGAGGCCGTTACTATTTCTTATCATCGCCGCGAAACGTCGCGCGTTCGAGGTTACCGCAGCCTTACCGTCAGGACCGCTCGTTGGAGTCTTCCATTGGCCCTGTCGTGGCGGGAAGGGGACGTCCCCCTCGGTCACGTCTACGTCTTTCAAGGACAGACGGCCTATGACCTAGATATGAATAGCCATGCCGGTCCTACTATGATATAATAAAATAGTACGTATGATTTTAAAATAAACACATTGCAATAGATATACTATGGAGGAAAGAGAATGGCAAGAGTAAAAATAACGGAAACGGTTCTGCGCGACGGCCATCAGTCCATTGCAGCGACTCGCATGCGCCTTCGCCAGATGCTTCCTGTACTGGAAGCGATAGATGAATTAGGCTACAATGCTCTCGAATGTTGGGGCGGAGCTACTTTTGATACGTGTATGCGCTTCCTCGATGAAGACCCGTGGGAACGCCTGCGGACGATTAAGCAGCACGTCAAAAAGACGCCTCTCCAGATGCTGCTTCGCGGTCAAAATATCTTGGGCTATCGGCACTATGCCGACGACGTCGTCTATGAATTTGTCAACCGTGCCGTCGACAACGGCATCGACATCATCCGCGTCTTTGATGCCTTAAACGATCCGCGCAACATGGAAGCGGCCATCAAAGCGGCGAAAGACACGAAATCAGTCCATGTCCAGGGGGCTCTGGTCTACACCATCAGCCCGATTCACACCATGGAATCCTTCACCAAAGTCGGTCAGGAACTGCAGGATATGGGCGTCGATTCCGTCTGTATCAAGGATATGTCGGGTCTCCTGTCGCCTTATGACGCCTATAACCTCATCCGCATGCTGAAGCGGCATCTGACCGTTCCCATTGAACTGCACACGCACTGCACCTGCGGTCTTGGTGAAATGACTTACATGAAGGCCATTGAAGCCGGCGTCGACATCATCGATACCGCTTTGTCACCCTTTGGTGAAATCACCAGCCAGCCGGCGACAGAATCGATGGTCATGGCCTTAAATGGCAGTATTTACGACACGGGCATCGACGTCGACCGCCTGTGGCCTATTGTCGATCACTTTAAGAATGTCCGCAAGGAACTGGCCGATGAATTTAAACTGACCATGCCCAGTCAGATCAACCCGGCTGTCCGCAAATATCAAATTCCCGGCGGCATGCTGACCAACCTCTATAACCAGCTTAAAGCCCAAGGAGCCGAAGACCGCTTCGACGAAGTCCTGGCTGAAATGCCGAATGTCCGCCGTGACCTCGGTTATCCGCCTCTGGTTACGCCGACCAGTCAGATCACCGGTTCAGCAGCTGCCTTAAACGTCCTCTACGGCCGTTATAAAATCGTAACCAATGAAGTGCGCGATATCGTTCGCGGCAAATATGGCCGTGTACCCGGCAAGATCGATGAAGCATTCCGGAAGATGTGCATTGGCGACGAACCGGTCATTACCCATCGTCCGGCCGATGACTTGGCTCCGGAATTGGAAGCAGCTAAGAAGTCCCTGGCTAACGAAGGCTTCCCCAATGCCAGCATGGAAGACGTCCTGAGTTATACCTTGTTCCCGGAAGTGGCCTTGCCCTTTTTCCTGAAACGGGACGGACGACAGTAAAATAATATACCCATAGAAACTTCCTTATATAGTGGCGATGTCTTTTACAGCAGCTGCCTCGGATGGACGTGAGTACAGTTGCTCACGTCCTTTTTTGTCCTTTGAAAGACCTGAGTTATTACAAAAAGTTTTTATGTTTGCCTTGATTTTTCAGGCAATTCATGATATCTTTTATTTATAATGATAGTGATTTTCATTTAAAAGGAGGTTCATACTTATGTCATTAATCAACAAGGAAGTCAGTGATTTTACGGCCAAGGCCTACCATGATAACGGATTCATCACCGTTACCAAGGAAGACCTCTTGGGAAAATGGAGCGTATTCTTTTTTTATCCCGCTGATTTCACCTTTGTGTGCCCGACAGAATTAGCCGACCTCGAAAGCTTTTATGAAGAGTTCAAAAAAATAGGCTGCGAAATCTATTCTGTTTCCTGCGATACGGAATTTGTACACAAAGCCTGGCATGATCACTCGCCGCTCATCAAGGATATTACGTATCCCATGTTGGCCGATCCGACCCATGCCCTGGCTCGTGATTTTGAAGTCCTCATCGAAGACGCCGGCGTCGCTGAACGGGGAACCTTCATCATCAATCCGGAAGGCCAGATTGTCTCTTATGAAGTCAATGCCGGCAATGTAGGCAGAAATGCTGAAGAACTGCTGCGCAAGGTACAGGCTTGCCAGTTCGTCCGTGAACACGGAGACGAAGTGTGCCCGGCTCGGTGGACACCCGGCGCTAAGACCTTGAAACCGGGCATCGATTTGGTAGGGACCTTATAAGCGGCTTTTCAAACATCATACTGTCGTGTATCATTATCCTTATGAAGATCAATCGTCTTCATAAGGATAATTTTTTTACCAAAAATAGAGAAGGGAGACCCTCTGATGCCGGTCAATTCTTTTGAAACCTATCCCATGTCCTGGAGGCCATCCCGTCGAGAGATAGAATGCAGGGCCCAGCCTTTTTATAAGGCATTGGCGGCGCAACTTATGGCTGATATCGAGAATGGTAAGATTTTGCCGGGAACGAAATTGCCGCCTCAACGGGAACTGGCTGATTTTCTCGATGTCAATGTCAGTACTGTGTCTAAGGCTTTCCGATACTGTTCCAATGGCGGTTTTCTTACCAGCGTCGTCGGCAGGGGTACCTTCGTTGCCTATGATGCCGGGATGAACGTATCCGTCGCGCCGGACCGGACGTCCCTCATCGAGATGGGGTCCATGATGCCCGAGCGTTTGGCTGGCGATGCGGTGGCGGCTTTAGTAGCCGAAATGATGGGAGATCCGAGCCGCGAAGTTTTTTTCCAGTATGCCTATAGGAATGACGGATTTTATCAGGAAGCGGCTCGTCGCCTGTTGGAAGATGTCGGTGTCGTACCGGAAGGACCGGTCTTATTTGCCAGCGGCGGTCAGAATGCCTTGGCAGCCGTCCTTTCAACCTTCTTTCGCCCCGGTGACCGCATCGGTGTCGATCCTCTGGTCTACCCGGGACTCAAGAGTGCAGCGAAACTTTTCGGTATTCGCCTCGTTCCCGTCGGGCAGCAGGAGGGGGAAATGAGTGAAGACGGCCTTTCCTATGCCTTAAAGAATCATCATATCAAAGGGATTTACGTGACGCCGGACTTTCAGAATCCGACGACCCGTACCCTGTCTGAAGCGGGACGAAAAAGGCTGGCTGCCTTTGCCCAAAGGCACGGCCTCTTCATCATCGAAGACGCCATTGCCGCCTTGTTTACGGAAAAGCCGATGCCTTCGATCAAGACCCTGGCGCCGGAACAGACGGTCTATATTTTTAGCCTGTCCAAGGCGATTCTGCCGGCTTTGCGGTTGGCCTATGTCGTGCCGCCCGGAAGGATCGAAGAGCAGCTTTCTTCGGCCTTATACACGTTGAATCTTTCTCAGTCGGCCCTCCTCATGGAATTGGCTGCCCGCCTCGTCGTATCGGGAAAGTGCGGCGCCTTGCTGGCTCTTCGACGCCAAAGCCTGCGGGAACGCAATGAGCTCGCTGATCGGATCTTACGCGGCTGGCCCTTAGCCGGTGGGACCGAAGCCCTCTGCCGCTGGCTGACCCTGCCTGAGGGACTGACCGGTCAAGTCTTTGAAGCACTTTGCCGTGACCAAGGCGTACGCCTTTTAGGGGCGGAACACTTTGCTGTCGGTACCGATGTTCCCGTCAACGGCGCCAGATTTGCCATTGGGGCGCCGTATGATAAGGCGTCTTTAGAAAAAGGGCTCCATATCATAAAGAAGGTCTTAGATTCCTATCGAACATAATCGTGGGGCATACAATTATGTTATGGTGTGCCTTTTTTTCCTATGCTATCATGAAGGCAGGAAAAGAGATTTTTGGAGGAGGGATTCTTATGAAATGTTACGTCGTCGATGCTTTTACCAAAGAAATTTTTAAAGGCAATCCGGCTGCTGTCTGCGTTTTGGATGCTTGGCTGCCCGATGAATTGATGCAGGCCATTGCCATGGAAAACAACCTGTCAGAAACGGCTTTCACCGTAAAAGAAGGGGACGCCTATCGCCTTCGCTGGTTCACGCCGGGTGGTGAAATAGACCTCTGCGGCCATGCGACCTTGGGAACGAGCTTTGTCCTGGCTAACTTCGTCGAGCCAAAGGTCAATCGCTTCGTCTTCCATACCCTGAGCGGGGATTTGGTCGTTACCCGTAACGGGGACCTGTTTTCCATGGATTTTCCGGCCTACGATATGGTACCGACGCCGGTCACCGATGCCATGACCGACGCTCTCGGCATAAGGCCTTTAGAAGCTTATATGGCGCGGGATTTGGTCTGTATCCTGCCGGACGAAGATGCCGTGAGAAATTATCAGCCGGACTTAGAGAAAATCAAAGGCCTCGACGGCATGCTTTGTCACATTACGGCACCGGGCCGAGAATACGACTGCGTCAGCCGCAGCTTTGCCCCCAAGCTCTCCGTGCCCGAAGATCCGGTCTGCGGCTCCGGCCACTGCCATATTATTCCTATTATGGCGAAAAAGCTTGGAAAACAAGATCTCCTGGCGTATCAGGCATCGAGACGGGGCGGAGAACTCCAATGCCGACTGGAAGGCGACACGGTGTCCTTGGCCGGTTATGCCACCCTCTATTCCATCGCCGATTTGAAGGTATAACCTGTCGGCGCGTCTTGACAGGCTTAGGTAAACTTGCTACAATATTTATCACAATAAAGGCGATGAGCGGAAGAAGCTTTACTTCTTTTTGTCAGCGAAATGCCGATTCGGTGAGAGGGCATTCAAAGAGAATAAGGCGCGTCACCCGTGAGCTGGCAGGAGGAAAGGCCTGTCCGTCAAACAGACGTTACCTGTGCCATGAAGCGGTCGCAAAAGCGGCAATTTAGGTGGTACCGCGGAAGATACAGCATTCTTTCGTCCTAAGGAATGAACCCTTAGGCGAGGGAATGCTCTTTTTTGTTTTGGAGGGAATAAGCATGAAATGGAATAAAGAACAACTGGGCACGTATGCACCGAATGAGATGGAAATGACGTGGTACGATTTTTGGGAAAAGAAGGGCTACTTCCATCAAGAACCGGATAAGAGCAAGAAACCCTTTAGCATCGTCATGCCGCCGCCGAACGTAACCGGCCAGCTCCACATGGGCCATGCCCTGGACAATACCCTGCAGGATATCCTGGTCCGCTTCAAGCGCATGGAAGGCTATAACGTCGCCTGGATTCCCGGCACGGACCATGCCGGCATTGCCACCCAGGTCAAGGTCGAACAGCAGTTGGCGGAAGAAGGCAAAAACCGCTATGAAATCGGCCGCGAAGAATTCCTGAAACGGGTCTGGGCTTGGAAGGAACAGTACGGCAGCCGCATCGAAAAACAGATTCGCCGCCTGGGTTCGTCCTGCGACTGGAGCCGCAAGCGCTTCACCATGGACGATACCTGCGCCCGTGCCGTTCGGGAAGTCTTCATTTCCCTGTACGAAAAAGGCCTCATCTATCAGGGCCAGCGCATTACCAACTGGTGCCCTCACTGCCATACGGCCTTGTCGGATATCGAAGTCGACCACTCTGACGTAGCCGGCCATCTGTGGTTCGTAAAATACCCCGTCGTCGGTGAAGACGACTACATCATGATTGCCACGACTCGGCCGGAAACAATCATGGGCGATACGGCCGTTGCCGTTAACCCCAATGATGACCGTATGAAGAAGTATATCGGCAAGAAAATCATCGTGCCCCTCGTCGACCGCGAAGTCGAAGTCATTGCCGACGACTACGTCGATATCGGTTTTGGTACCGGCGCCGTCAAGATTACGCCGGCTCACGACCCCAACGACTTTGAAATGGGTCAGCGCCATAACCTGGAATCGATCATGATCATGAACCTCGACGGTACGATGAATGAAAAAGCCGGTGCCAAATACAATGGCATGACCCGCGAAGACTGCCGCAAAGCCGTCGTCGCCGACCTCGAAGAACTGGGACTCCTCGATCATATTGAAGAATTGACCCATGCCGTCGGCCATTGCTCGCGCTGCAAGACGACGGTCGAACCCTTCGTCACTAAGCAGTGGTTCGTCAAGATGAAGCCCCTTACCGAAGCCGCCCTCAAAGCCGTAGAAGACGGAAAGACCCGCTTCATTCCCGAACGCTTCGTCAAGACCTACAACCATTGGCTGGAAGACGTCCATGACTGGTGCATCAGCCGCCAGCTCTGGTGGGGCCATCAGATCCCGGTCTGGTACTGCGACGACTGCGGCAAAGCCTCGGCCAGCCGTGAAGACATTACGGAATGCCCGCACTGCCACAGCACGCATATCCATCGTGATCCCGATGTTCTCGATACTTGGTTCAGCTCGGCCCTTTGGCCCTTTTCGACCATGGGTTGGCCTGATAAGACGGCTGATCTCGACCAGTTCTTCCCGACCAGCGTCCTGGTTACGGGCTACGACATCATCTTCTTCTGGGTTGCCCGCATGATGTTCATGACCTGCGAATTCATGAAGGATATTCCTTTTGAAAACGTCTTCATCCACGGCCTCGTCCGAGACAGCCAGGGACGCAAGATGAGTAAGTCTCTGGGCAACGGCATCGATCCCCTCGGCGTCTGCGAAGAATACGGCGCCGATGCCCTTCGCTTTACCTTGGTTACGGGCAATACGCCGGGCAACGACATGCGTTTTTACATGGAACGAGTCGAAGCTAACCGTAACTTTGCCAATAAGATTTGGAATGCCTCGAAGTTCGTCATCATGAACCTTACCGACTTTGACGAAGCCTTCGTTCCCGAAGAAAGCGATTTGACCTTGGCCGACCGCTGGATTTTGACGTCCTTTAATGAAACGGCAGCCAGAGTCACGGAAGACCTCGATAAATTTGAACTGGGCGACGCCGCCGATGCCGTCTATAACTTCATTTGGAGCTCCTACTGCGACTGGTACATCGAACTTGCCAAGAAGCGCCTCTACCAGGCCGCCAGCGACCGCGACAAGCACACCGTCCAGTACGTTTTGGTCTACGTTTTGACCCATACCTTGGAAATGCTCCATCCCTTCATGCCCTTTGTTACGGAACACCTTTGGCAGCATCTGCCTCACGAAGGGGAAAGCATCATCGTCGCCCCCTGGCCGAAGGCTCAGGATAAGTGGAATTTTGCCGATGACGCGGCTACCATGAACACCCTCATGGAAGCTATCAAGGGCATCCGTAACCTCCGAGCCGAATCGAACGTTCCCATGGGCAAGAAGGCTCCGGTCATCTTAGCACCGGCAACGGAAGACTTGGCCAAGACCTTGAACGATTATGAAGATTACTTCCATACCCTGGCTTTTGCCGACAAAGTTACCCTCCTTTCGGCTGGTGACGCCAAACCTGAAAACGCCGTCGTCGCCGTCGTGCCCGGCATCGAAGTTTATTTACAGCTCAAAGACCTGATCGACGTCGAAAAAGAAACGGCCCGCGTCCAGAAAGAACAGGAAAAGCTCCAGAAGGAAATCGACCGCCTCGACAAGAAGCTGGCTAACCAGGGCTTCCTGGCCAAAGCTCCGGCAGCCGTCGTCGAAAAGGAAAAGGGGAAACTGGCCGATTATCAGGAAAAAATGGCTGCCCTTACGAAACGCATGGAAGATTTGGCAAAACTCTAAGAGGCTCTCATGACATACGAAGAAGCAATACACTATTTAGAAGCTGCCAACGTCTTTGGCATCCAGTTGGGACTCGGGCGCATCCAAAATCTCTTGGAACGCCTGGGAAATCCCCAAAACAAATATAAGACCATCCACGTCACCGGTACCAACGGCAAGGGATCGGTGACGGCCATGATCGCATCGGCCCTTACAGAAGCGGGTTTTAAGACCGGCCGCTACACGTCGCCTCACTTGGAGTCCTATACGGAACGGATCCACATCGACCATCACGACATTTCTGAGGATGACTTTGCCGCTGCCGTCGCCGTCGTCAAAGACGCCGTGACGGCCATGGTAGCTGACGGCGGGGAAGGGCCGACAGAATTCGAACTGATTACGGCGGCCGCCTTCTGGTATTTTGCCAGCATCGGTGTCGACTATGCCGTCATCGAAGTCGGACTGGGGGGACTCCTCGATTCGACGAACGTCATCGTTCCGGCCGTATCGGTCATCACCAACGTGGCTATGGACCACATGAAATACTGCGGCAATACGATTGAAGCCATTGCCGAGCAGAAGGCGGGCATCATTAAAGAAGGGGTGCCCGTCGTCACGACGGCGGAAGAGCCGGCACTATCGGTTATCGCCCGCAAGGCCTATGCCATGCACAGCCGGCTTTATGCCCTTGATCACAGCTTCGACGTCGTCGGCAATGCCGGTCCCGAAGACCCGGCGACAGGCCAGATGGTGACCGTCCGGGAAAAATTCGGCTTTGCCATTACGACGGTCCTGCCTTTATTGGGGAAACACCAGCGGATCAACTGTGCCGCCGCCGTCATGACCTTGCTCCTCTTGGCCCGCCATGAGAAAAAGCTGACTCGGACGGCCCTTGAAAATGGTATCCGCCACGTCGAGTGGCCCGGACGATTTCAAGTCTTTAAGGCCGGCCATACAGACGTCGTCCTCGACGGCGCTCATAATCCGGCCGGCATTACGACTTTTTGCAAGACCTATGAAGACGTCTTTGGAGACCGCAAGCGGGTCTTCCTGTTTTCGGTCCTAGCCGATAAGGATTACAGCCAAATGGTACGGGAACTCTTTCACGAAGATGACTACGTCGTCTGTGCACCGGCACCGACGACGCGCACGTCCGATCCGAAGGCCATGGCAGAACTTGTGCCTTGTAAAGCCGATTGGGCCGAAAGTCTTGCTGAAGGACTCGATAAGGCCTTCGCCGCTGTAACACCGGATCAGGTCCTGTGCATCGTGGGATCGCTCTACATTCAAGGTGAAGTACGGGCATATCTTCGGAAAAACTATCAGCTTTTTTAAACCGTCTTGTCGGCTTGGAAAGACGCGTTACCTATCGTTTTACAGACCTGTCAGCAGGCTGTCGAAAAAGGAGTGTCTCCCTGTGGAGATACTCCTTTTTCGTTGCGCCGGAGTGGACCTTATGATAAAATAAAACATATATTTACGGAGGAGCGAACCTATATGAAGTGGATGATACGGACCGGCAGTACGCCTGCTGAGCGGGCACGGCTGCGCGTCGTCTATGCCCTGGCCGGGACTGTTTTTTTATGCCCCTGAATCTTTTTGTGATGGAGGGCTTTTTCGTCGTGGCCTTGCTTCTCGGTCTTTATTATATGATGCGGTACCCGCGCCTGCCTCTTCGAAAAGGGCCTCTTTCCATGCCTGCCGTCGGGTTTGCCGTCGCCGCTTTTTTGTCGCTCATCGGCTCGCCCCATTTTTTTATGGGAATGGCATTCTACGTTTTTACGATTCTGCAGTATATCCTACTTTATTACGGCATCTTGGTCTTTGTGCACCGTTCGTGGGAACGGAGGATGCTCTTTTCGGCCCTCTTGTTCAGTGCCTTTGCCGTCGCCTTGTACGGCCTGTATCAGTATGCTCACATGCTGGTTCTGAACAATGCCGAATGGGTCGATGAGGCGGCTTTTCCGCTTCTGCGGCGTCGCATGTATTCGACGCTGTACAACCCCAACTTGCTGTCGGCCTTCCTGTTGATCGTCATGAGCGCTTCAGCATCGATGATGATCTGCACCCGCCATTACTGGCACCGGGTCATGTACTTGGTGCTCCTGGCCATCCTGACCCTTTGCCTGGTTTTGACCTACTCCCGCGGGGCCTGGCTCAGTGTCGGCGCCTTGGTCTTTTTCTTTGGCCTTTTTTGGGACAAGAGGGTATGGCTCCTCTTTTTGGCAGCGCCTTTGATCGGAGCCTTTTATCATGGCGGTGTCGCCGACCGGCTCTTATCGATTTTTAGCCACAGTGAAGCCGATACGTCTGTTGCCATGCGCATGGATATGTGGGAAGCGGCCATTGCTATGTTTCTCGACCATCCCTTGTTCGGCATCGGTTGGGGGGCTTTTAAACACGTTTATCCCGTGTACAATGAACTGATACAGGAAGCGGGCATCGTCATCTTCCACGCCCACAATATGTATCTCAATTTCTTGGCGGAAACGGGGCTGGTCGGTACCTTTTTCGGCCTGTGGTTTTTCTTCGGAAATGCTTGGTACGCTATTCGTTACGTAAAAGACCATCACGTTCGGACTTTTGACCGGTCCCTTTCCATGACCTTGGCGGCGTCCGTCCTGTCGCTTTCCATCAGCGGTATCAGTGATTATGATTTGTTCAGCACGCAAATATCGCTCACTTTTTGGTTGATGAGTGCCCTCTTCGCCAATATGTTTGGGGAACTATGTGAAAAAAGTAATAAAAACAGTTTGCGAAATAATTCACAATGATATATAATAGGCATGTGACTATTATCACTAGACAAGATTGCTTATAGCTATAGGGAATAGCTGGGGACATAGTTGGAGGGTTACTATCCATGAGACAGAAAAAGGCAATATCGGATGCTGTCATCGAACGGTTGCCGCTGTACTACAGGGACTTGCTATTACTGCAAGATGCGGGAATCGATATCATCTCATCCGAAAAATTAGGGGAACGCTTAGGCATCACACCGGAACAGATTCGCAAGGACCTTACCTGCTTTGGTGCCTTTGGAAAAAAAGGCGTCGGTTATTATGTCAGTGAATTGTGTCAACAGATCGTGGAAATCATCGGTTTGCAGCAGCATTGGAAAGTCGGCATCGCCGGCATCGGCCATCTCGGCTGGGCCTTGGCGAACTATAAGACCTTCGGTCGTTTGGGTTTCCGGACGACGGGCCTCTTTGATGTCGACCATCGCATTATCGGCCAAAACGTCGGCGGTGTCGAAGTCACGCCGATTTCTGAAATGGGGGACGTCATCCGTCGCGAAGGCATCCAGATCGGCATCATTACGACGCCGGCAGCCGTTGCCCAGCAGGTGGCAGATCAAATGGTCGATGCCGGTATCCGCGGTATTTTGTCTTTCGCACCGCTCAGATTGACCGTACCGGACGGGATTTTCGTCTTTCGGGAAGATTTGTCCATCGGCCTGAGCCGTATTTCATACTATCTGACCAATAAGACAGAATGAAGATCGTTGCACAACGATTGTATAAACTTTCATAAAAGAATTTAAACAGTATCTAAAAAGGATGGTGCCCGTGTGCGGCACCGTCCTTTTTTATGGTATAATACTCGTACTAGTTAGTGAATGAGGTGATTTTATGGACAGCACATCCATTTATGGTGCATATGAACCGGCTCTCGAGGCCGTGATGCAGGACCTTATCGGCCGTATCCGGGCCTATAGCAGTGATACCAAGAAAAAGACCGGTGAAGCCGCTTACGAGCATTTGATCTACCGCCTGAAGGGCGAGGCCAGCATGCGGGAAAAGTGCGACCGCAAAGGCCTGCCCCAGACAGCACAGTCGGCGCTCCACCATATATACGATGCCATCGGCATCCGCATCGTCTGCTGTTTTCTCGACGATATTTATCGAGCTATTGATTTTTTGAAGAGTCAGCCCGACATTCACGTCGTCGAAGAAAAAGATTATATCCGCAACGTCAAGCCCAACGGTTATCGCAGTTACCATCTGATTTTAGAACTGCAGGCGCCCTATGAAGACGTAACCGGCGCCAATCCGGGCCGCTTTTATGCTGAAGTCCAGCTTAGGACCATTGCCATGGATTCTTGGGCCAGCCTGGAACACCAGATGAAGTACAAGCAGGATATCAAAAATCCTCAGCTCATCGTCCGGGAATTGAAGCGTTGTGCCGATGAACTGGCGTCGTGTGACGTGTCCATGCAGACCATCCGCAATTTGATCCATGCACAAGAATAAGGGGGAATGAAGATGCGCCTTCTCTTAGCGGAAGATGAAAAAGAAATGTCCGCGGCCCTGGTCGCGATTTTGACCCATTCGGGCTATGAGGTCGATGCCGTCTATGACGGTCAGGCCGCCGTCGATAAGGCCCTGGTCCAGTCTTATGACTGTATGATCCTCGACATCATGATGCCGAAAAAAGACGGCGTTCAGGCCCTGCAGGAAATCCGGGAAAAAGGGGATATGACGCCGGTCCTCATGCTGACGGCTAAGGCCGAAGTCGATGACCGCATCACCGGTCTCGACGCCGGCGCCGACGACTACCTGACCAAACCTTTTGCCATGGGAGAACTCCTGGCCCGCCTGCGCTCGTTGACGCGGCGATCCCAGTCCTTTACGCCGTCGAAGCTCCACGTCGGAGCCGTTAAGCTCGATGTGGATGAACAGGAAATGGTCTGCTGCAGCTCCATTCGCTTGGCTAACCGAGAAACGAAGTTAATGAAGTTTTTCATGGCCAACGTCGGGAAGCCCTTATCGACGGAGCAAATTTTCGACAACGTCTGGGGCGATGAAGGTGACGTCGACGACGGCATCGTCTTTATGTACGTCTCCTATTTACGGGAAAAACTGGAAGCCATCCAGGCCGATATCGAAATCGTCGGCGAAAGAGGCCAGACCTACTTGCTCTCGGTAAAAGAAAGGAAATAGGCTTATGAACATGATCAAGCGCTTGCGCCGCAAATTTCTCATCATGGCCGTCATCGGCGTCCTGGTCGTCGTCGGCGGGGCCTTAGGACTCATCAACGCCATTGCCTATATGCGCATGAACGCCCAGGTCATGTCCGTTTTGACCTATATCATCCATAATGACGGCGCTGTGCCTCAGAAAATCGGCGGTGACGACAGCAGTTTCTTCAGCGATCCGTCGTGGACCGAAGAGACGCCGGAATTTGCCTATCAAATCCGTTTCTTCAGCGTCCTCGTCAACGGCAACGGTTATGCCGAACACATCGACATCCAGCACATTGCAGCTTTTTCTCAGCCGGAAGCCATCGAATACGCTCGGACGACCGTCGAAGAGTCGCGCGAGACCGGGCAGAAACAGGGATTTTTCAAAAAGGGACGGGCGACTTACGCCTACGTGATAAAACCCAATGACGACGGCAGTTTCCTCATCGTCATCATGGACGCCACCCGCGATGCGGCGGCCGTTACGTCCTTTATGCGCTACTCGGCCTGGTTCGGCTTCGGCTGCGTCGTCGTCTACATCCTCATTTTGGCCGCCCTCTGCAACATAGCCATCCGGCCCTTTGTCCAGAATATGGAGAATCAGAAGCGGTTCATTACCAATGCCGGCCATGAGCTGAAGACGCCCATTGCCATCATTTCCGCCAATGCTGAAGCCATTGAGATGCTGAACGGCCAAAGTCAGTGGACGGACAGTATCTTAAAGCAGGTCCGCCGTCTGTCGAACCTCATTCAAGATTTGATCCTGTTGTCCAAAATGGGCGAACGGTCGCAAGTGGATCTAGTCATTACCGACGTCAACTTCTCGGATACGGTAAAAACCGTGTCGGACTCCTTCCAGCAGCTGGCTATCGACGCTGAAAAGACGCTGACTACGGCTATTACCGACAATGTCAGACTCAAAGGCGACAGTAAATGCCTGTATGAATTGGTCAATATCCTCGTCGACAACGCCGTCAAATACTGTGACGACGGCGGCAGTATCGAAGTGGCCCTGCGCCGGTCACGGCTGGGAAATGGCGTCGTCCTCGACGTGTCCAATACCTATGTCGACGGGGCCAATGTCGACTATTCTCGCTTCTTCGAGCGGTTCTACCGCGGCGACGTGTCCCACAACAGCCAAAAGGCCGGCTACGGTATCGGCTTGTCCATGGCTGAGGAATTGACCAAATTGATGGGTGGAAAGATATTTGCGACCTATAAGGGAGATCGGATTACCTTTACGGTCCGTCTGGGATAATCTTTTGTCCGACAACGGCAGTATCTGTGCTATAATGAGGACGTGACGAATTTTACTCAGGGGGGAAGACTATGGAAATGCAAATGGAATATATTCGGAAACTGCCGGAACCGCAGGAATTGATGGAACAATTCCCTATGGATGACGGCTCAAAGGCTGTTAAAAGACGGCGTGATGAGGTCATCCAAAATATCCTTGCCGGGAAGGATGATCGATTCCTGCTCATCATCGGTCCTTGTTCTGCCGATAATGAAAAGGCTGTTCTCGATTACATCCATCGCCTGGTCAAGGTACAGGACCGGGTGAAAGACAAAATATTCATCATTCCCCGCGTTTACACCAGCAAGCCGCGGACCATCGGCGTCGGCTACAAGGGGATGCTCCACCAGCCTGATCCGGAAGGGAAGGAAGACATGCTGGGCGGCATCATGGCTATCCGCGAACTCAACGTACGGGTCGTCCGGGAAACGGGCTTTACCTGTGCCGAAGAAATCCTCTATCCGGAAATTTTCCGTTACTTATCGGACCTTTTGTCCTATGCTGCCGTTGGCGCCCGCTCTGTGGAAGACCAGGTTCACCGCATGATTGCCAGCGGCGTCGGCATTCCTGTCGGCATGAAAAATCCCACGTCCGGCGACATTTCAGTCATGCTCAACTCGATTGAAGCTGCTCAGCATTCCCAAAATTTTCTTTTCCGCGGCTGGGAAGTCCGGACGACCGGAAATCCCATGGCTCACGCCATTCTTCGGGGCTACGTCGACAGCTTTGGCAATAGTCTTCCAAACTATCATTACGAAAACCTTCAGCGCCTGTATGAAGCCTACGGAAAACGGGACCTCTCCCATCCGGCCGTCATCGTCGATGCCAACCATGCCAATTCGGGAAAACGGTATCTCGAACAGATACGCATTGCCAAAGACGTCCTTCAGAGTCGTCGCCATGCTGCCGATATCAAAGACCTCGTAAAAGGCCTTATGATCGAAAGCTATCTCGAAGACGGCTGCCAGAAAATCAGTGATGGTGTATACGGCAAGTCGATTACAGACCCTTGTCTCGGTTGGGAAAAGACGGAACGCCTCATTTACGACATGGCCGACGTATTATAGAATCTGTATTCCCAACAAAAAAAGTCATCCTCATGGA
>NZ_HF954537.1:1147415-1187328 GCF_000455225.1 Megasphaera massiliensis | reverse complement strand
TTTTTTTAGAATGTATCGAGGAGACGATAACCTTTGCCCCGCAGGAAGGTTTCTGTTTCCATTTCCCGGGTCTTGAAGATGGCTACCGGCGTTGCCGTCTGGCGGTTGTAAGAAATGTACAAGTAGTCGATGGCGACGTTGGCCTGGCAGAGATGGTCGAGAATTTTATCCAGGCAGCCCGGCGTATCGCCCATTTCGACGGCGACGACGCGGTCCATATGGCACTGGTAACCGGCTTTTTTCAGCTCTTGGACGGCCAGTTCCGGATCGGTAACGATGAGGCGGATGATGCCGAATTCGGCGCTGTCATTGGCCAGCATGGTGTAGATGTTGATATTGGCATCGGCCAAAATGGAGGTCATCTTGCGCAGGGTGCCCTTGTTGTTTTCAGCGAAGACAGAAACTTGATGGAGCATGAAATAAGAATCCCCTTTCACGATAAATTATATAGATGTGTTCTTATTTTATCATAAAAATATAAGTTTGTACCAGAAAAAGGGAAGTTCCCCTCGAAATCAGGTAAGAAATCTGCCGGTCCATATCGAATCGTGTTATAATAGAAAAAAGAGTGCGAATCGGATGGGAGATGGGATTATGCCCTTTTCTGTTTTTGTTACGCTGTTTGTCATCATGCTGGGACTGACGAAACTGTATATCTGGATTTTTGATATGACGGAACCGATTTATGCCATCGGGGCGGCGGCGCTTACCTTGATCGCCCTGTATTTGGCTCTCTTGCCGGGGATGAAGAAAAAGGCCGAAGCCGAACAAAAGGCTGAAGCTGAAAAAAAGAACAAGGCTTTAAAGGCCCTTCATGAACGGCCGTCAGTGCCGAAAGACGACCATCCGGATACGGGGACCGATGAAGCCTTCATGGCAGCCTTTACGGCGTCGATGATCTACCATGAAATCCATGGCCATCACCGGAGCCGGGAAGAACGGGACTATGACGGCAACTGGGATGCACCGGACGATGACAGCTACTATGCCGATCCTTATGAGGAACGGCATGACGATGACTTTTTCTGAGGTTTGTATGAAGGAGACCGTTTGCCGGCGGTCTCTTTTTTGGCGTCCGTCTGTATATCAAGGCCGGAATATGATATAATGATAAATCACTAGCAACAGGCTATTTTGACCGAGTAGGATAAGGGAGGATTTTGGGGATGCGGCCTTTTGTTCATTTACACGTTCATACGCAGTACAGTTTATTCGACGGGTTGTGCAAGATTCCCGACATGGTATCGCGAGCGAAAGAACTCGATATGCCCGCTGTGGCCATTACCGATCACGGCAATATGTACGGCGTCATCTATCTGTACCGGGAGGCGAAAGCCCAGGGCATCAAGCCCATCATCGGCTGTGAAGTCTATATGACCCGCGGCAGCCGTTTCGAGAAAAAGACCAAGGAACGGCTCTGCCACCTGGTGTTGCTGGCCAAAAACAATCAGGGCTATCACAATCTCATTAAAATCGTGTCCAAAGGCTTCGTCGACGGGGAAAACAACTATCACAAGCCGCGAGTCGACTTCGATTTGCTCGAGCAGTACCACGAAGGCCTCATTGCGACGACGGCCTGTATCGAAGGTCAGGTCCCGCAGGATATCCTCAACCATAACGAGCAAGGGGCTCGGCGCTCTTTGGAAAGACTGGTATCGATTTTTGGCAAAGAAGATTTCTATTTAGAAGTCCAGAATCACGGCATTCCTGAAGAAAAGACGGTCCGTACCGTCTTTAAGCGCTGGTCACAGGAATTGGGACTGAAATTGGTGGCGACCAACGACTACCATTATATCGATCAGGCCGATGCGCCGGCTCAGGAAATCAAGCTCTGCATCTCGACGGGCAGCACCCTCGACGATCCGTCCCATTTCCGATTTTATAATAATGAATTTTATATGAAGAGCGGCGATGAAATGGCCGACCTCTTTTCGGATATGCCCGAAGCCTTGGATACGACTTTGGAAATTGCCGATAAATGCAACGTCGATATCTCCTTTGACGACCGCCACTTGCCGCAGTTTCCCGTTCCCGACGGCGAAACGGATTCTTCCTATCTGCGAAAGCTCTGCGAACAAGCCCTTTCTGAAAAGTACGATCCCATTACGCCGGAAGTAAAAGAACGCCTTGATTATGAACTCGGCGTCATCGATACCATGGGGTTTCCGTCATACTTCCTCATCGTCTGGGACTACGTCAAATATGCTCGGGACCATGAGATTCCCGTCGGCCCCGGCCGTGGTTCGGCAGCCGGTTCTGTCGTTGCCTACCTCTTGGGCATTACCGGCCTCGATCCTTTGAAGTACAATCTCCTCTTTGAACGATTCTTAAATCCCGAACGAGTGACCATGCCGGATATCGATATGGACTTCTGTTATGAAAACAGAGGTCGAGTCATTCAGTACGTTACGAAAAAATACGGCATCGGCCACGTCTCGCAGATCATCACCTTCGGGACCTTGGCGGCCAAAGCCGTTTTGCGTGACGTCGGCCGCGTCCTCGACATTCCCTTAAGTGAAGTGAACCGCATCGTAAAACTGGTGCCCAATGAATTGGGCATGACCCTCGACAAGGCCCTGCAGATGAGCAAAGAGTTCCGCAGTGAATACGAGTCTAACGATACGGTCCACCGTTTGGTCGATTTCGGAAAATCTCTCGAAGGCTTGGTGCGCCACTCGTCGACCCATGCTGCCGGCGTCGTCATTTCGGCGGCGCCCGTCGACGATTACGTGCCGGTCCAACACTCCAAGGAAGGCGACCTTACGACGCAGTATGAAAAGGATCTCGTCGAAGACCTGGGACTGCTCAAGATGGACTTTCTCGGCCTCAGAACCTTGACTGTCATCGGTGATACGGTCAAGATGATTAATAAGAACTACGGCATCGATTTCGACATCGATGCTATTCCTCTCGACGATCCGAAAACGTGTAAGCTTTTGACCGAAGGCGATACGGCCGGCGTCTTTCAGATGGAATCGTCGGGGATCACCAACCTGGTTAAGGAACTGGCGCCGAAGCATTTTGAAGACATGATTCCGCTCGTGGCCCTATATCGCCCGGGCCCCTTGGGCAGCGGCATGGTCGATGACTTCATCAAGGGCAGTCACGGTCAGAAGAAGGTTACCTACCTGCACCCGAAGCTGGAACCGATCTTAAAGGATACGTACGGCGTCATCCTCTATCAGGAACAG
The DNA here is from genome assembly GCF_000455225.1 of Megasphaera massiliensis. Lineage (GTDB taxonomy): Bacteria > Bacillota > Negativicutes > Veillonellales > Megasphaeraceae > Megasphaera > Megasphaera massiliensis. The sequence goes on along the minus strand of NZ_HF954537.1, from coordinate 1,184,137 downwards.
GTCATGCAGATCGCCTCGGTCTTAGGCGGCTTCTCTCTTGGTCAGGCTGACTTGCTGCGTCGGGCCATGGGCAAGAAGAAAGAGTCCATTCTGGTAGCCCAGCGGGCTAACTTCCTCGAAGGGACGCGGAAGAATAACATTTCTGATGAAATCGCCAACAAAATTTTCGACCTCATGGTCTATTTTGCCGGATACGGCTTCAATAAATCCCACTCGGCAGCCTACGCTTACGTTGCCTGGCAGACGGCTTACCTCAAGGCCCATTACCGGGCCGAGTTTATGGCAGCGACCATGACCAGTATGATCAACGACAGCAGCAAAATCAGCTACTACGTCGCCGAGTGCCGCCGCCACGGCGTCAAGGTTTTATCGCCGGATGTCAACGACAGCGTCTCCATGTTTTCCGTTCAGGACGGAGCCATCCGCTTCGGTCTGTCCGGTGTCAAGAGCGTCGGCGGCAACGCCATCGATGCCATCGTGAAAGCCCGGGAAGAAGGCGGCTCGTTTTCGTCCCTCGGCGACTTCTGCAGCCGCGTCGACTATCACTTAGTCAATAAGAGGGCACTGGAAAGCCTGATTAAATGCGGCGCCATGGACTCCTTCGGCAAGAAAAGGTCCCAGCTCATGGCCGTCATCGATCAGGCTGTGGCCATGGGGTCCCTCAGTCAAAAAGACTATGCGTCGGGCCAAATCGGTCTCTTTGACGATACGGAAGAGGTCATGACCGACCTCGAATACCCCGATATCGAGGAATATCCCATTGAAATGCGGCTGGCCATGGAAAAAGAGTATGACGGTTTCTATTTCAGCGGCCACCCTTTGAGCAAGTATCAAGAAATCATGGATAAGCTTAGTCCCCTATCGCTGCTCTATGGGGAAGACGGGCGCCAGTATGATGGTAAGATGCTTCGTGTCGGCGGTCTGATTACGGCGAAAAAGCAGGTCATGACCAAGCGCAATGAGCAGATGGCCATCATCACCCTCGAAGACTTTACCCACGCTGTGTCGGTCGTCGTATTCCCCAAGACCTATGGGCGCTATCAGCAGTTCGTCGCCGTCGACATGGCCGTCTCTATCCGCGGCCGAGCCGATATCAATGACGACAGCATCCAGATTTTGGCCGAAGAGGTGCGGCCCCTCGGCCAGGAAACGGCGGCCTCAGACCCGCAGCCGACACCGGTCGTATCGGCTGTCGCGGCTAGAGAGGCCGGAGACTACTGGCATCCCGGCATGGGGACGAAACTCTTCATCAAGATCCCGGCCCACCTCGAACGGACTGACCTTGCCGGCCGTATCGGCAAGGTTCTGAAACAACATCCGGGCCAGGTCAAAGTTTATTTCCACCTCATGGGCAGTCGCAAGACGATTCTGACCGACGAACAGTATTGGGTCGAAACGACGGAAGAATTGCGTCAGCCCCTGCAGGCCATGCTCGAACCGCGGTCTTTAGTCGTTAAATAAAAGGTGAAGAAGGAATTCCTTCTTCACCTTTTTTATTGCGGGTCGGCGATGATCTGGGCCAGGACGACGCGGTACTTGTCGTTGTACTTTCTCATGCAGGCGTTGATTTCCCGGCGGATGCGGGCGATGTTTTCTTTATTATATTCGTCAGGCGGGACGTGGATGTCGCAGATGATGTTCAAGCGGGCGTTACCGGAGGTCATGCGCAGGTGGTCCGTATGGTAGCGCGGGTATTTTTCGTGGACGATGTGGTCCAACACGTGGCGGATGGCGTCGATTTTATCGGGATCGGTACACAAGGGATCCATGTGGATGTTGAGGTCCATTTGGTAGCGGTCCTTTAATTCGTCTTCCAATACGTCGAGGGCGGCGTGGACGTCGGCCAGATTGGCCGTGTCCGGGACTTCGGCGTGAATCGTGCCGAACATCCGACCCGGGCCGTAGTCGTGGATGCGGATGTTGTGGACGCCGACGACGTATTGGCACTTTAAGGCGCTTTCTACGATGCCGTCGATGAGCTCCGGATCCGGCGCCTTGCCGAGGAGAATATTGATGACGTCTTTGGCAATGCCGTAGCCGGCGTACATGATCATGAGACCGATGGCTGTGCCGGCCGCTGCATCGACGGGGAGGGTCGTAAACTGCTGGGCGATGGTCGTGACTAAGACGCCGGTCGTCGCGATGGCATCGGTGATGCTGTCGGCGGCGGTCGCTTCATTGACGCTGGAATTTATCTTCTTTCCGATATAACGGTTGTAGACGCACATCCAGACCTTGACGGCAATGGAGATGACGAGAATCCCTAAGCTCCAGTAGGAGAATTCCATGGCTTCCGGCTCGAAGAACTTTCCAATCGACGTTTCGCAGAGCTTATAGCCGACGACGAGGATGATGATGGCAATGGTAAGCGATGCCAGGTATTCAAAGCGGCCGTGGCCGAAGGGATGTTCTTTATCGGGCGGACGGTTACTCAGTTTGGCACTGATGATGGAAATGAAAGAGGAACCCATGTCGGTCAGGTTATTGAAGGCATCGGACAAAATCCCGATACTGTTGCTGGCCATGCCGACGAGAAATTTGCTGACGAAGAGAAATAGATTACAAATGATGCCTAAGACGCCGCCGAGGATGCTGTACTGTTCACGGACTCCTTTATTGTCTGTGTCTTCATAGTTTTTAATGAAGCGGCGGATGATAAATTCAGTCATATCGATTCACCTGACTTTCTGATTTCCTCTATTATAGCAGAGTTGACGCAAGATACAAGAGATAATGAAAATGCAAATGAGAATAATATAAATGCGAAAAAATCATAATATTATCGAAAATGGGAATAATTATTACCTCTATAGAAGGGGAAATTGCAATTCCTCTTAATTTCGATATAATAAAGGGGAAGTTCAGAATTATGGTTGCAAATGAGGACCATTATACACAGGGAGGAAGTATGGACAGAAGAAAAGCTTTAATTTTTGACATGGATGGGACGATGTTTGATACGGAGCCCATTTTCTACCGTTTTTGGCGAGAGATATCGGCCCGGTACGGCTATGATTTGGATCGAACGGTCTATGATAAGATCGCAGGTCGTGACAATGTGAGGACCCGCTTTGTTTGTGAAGAGGCTTTCGGGCCGGACTATCCTTATGACAAGGTGTGCCAAGAAGAAGTGGCCCTGCAGATGGACTATTATCGACATCACGACATCCCTTTTAAACCCGGTCTCTGTCAGGTTTTAGACTATGCCCGAAAAGAAGGCCTCCTTTGCGCCGTTGCCTCTTCGTCGCCACCGTCGATGATTGAATACTTATTGGAGCGAAAGGGAATTGCGTCTTTTTTCGATGTCGTCCAGAGTGGGGAAGAAGTGCCGCACGGAAAGCCTGATCCGGATATCTTCCTCATTGCTTGTGAGAAGCTCGGTGTCTTGCCGGAGACGGCCCTGGTCATGGAAGATTCAGAAAACGGCATCTTGGCAGCCTATCGGGCCGGAATTCCGTCCATTTGGATTCCGGATATGGTTGAAATTGATAAAGAGGTGCAGGCCATGGCCTGGCATATTTGTCAAAGTCTTGCCGAAGTACCGGATCTCCTTGAAAAAAATACGGCCCGGGACTGATTGTTTTCAGTCTCGGACCGTGTTGGTCAAATGTTGCGGGCGACGAGTTTTTCAAGGGGCTCGTCTGGTCTTTTGAAGGGAATGTCCGGCTTTTCTTTTAAATAATCGAGGGCAAAACCGAGGCAGGTTGCTGCTCCGTAGGGCAGGCCGTCTTCATCGAGGTCGAATTCCGGCGTATGATGATTGGCGCCGCAGCCTTTTTCTTTATTTTCGATGCCCGTAAAGATCAGGACGCCGGGGTAGAGGCGAGCCGTGAGGGCAAAGGTTTCCGACGCCATCCAGGGCTGGCAGTCCGTTAAGACGTCGGGGCCCAGATACTTTTTGACGGCCTCGCGGGCGATACCGACGCAGGTAGGATCATTTTGCACTTCGAATAAGGGGTCGGGCATGTGCAGGATCTCATAGCTGCACCCATAGGTTTGGCAGGAATTTTTTAGGATGTCCTGAAAGGCTTCGTAAAAGCCCTTCCCGGCATTGTCATAACTGAAGAAGCGCGACGTTCCCGAAAAGGTCAGGGAATTGGGGATGACGTTTAGTGTGTCGCCGCTGTGCAGGCTGCCGATGGAATAGGTCAGGCATTCCTTGGGCGGGACGATGCGCATACGAAGGGCCTGGAGGTTGCCGTAGAAATCGTGGAAGCAGTCAATCGGGCTCTGGGCCAAGTCCGGTCGGGATCCGTGGCCGCCGTGGCCGTCGATGCGGATTTCAAAGCCAAAGCCTCCGGCCATGGGAGCTTCGTCGCAGATGGCGATTTTCCCTGCCGGAATGTCCCAGCGGACGTGGGTGGCATAGCAGGCATCGACGTGCCACGGACTGTCCTGTTCGAGGTAGCGCAGGAGGTATTCAAGCGGTCCGGAGGCTTCTTCGCCGCGTTCAAACATGAAGAGGACTGTGCCGTCCCACTGGTCCTTCCAGCGGTTTAAAAGTTTGGCGGCGACGAGCTGCATAGCCATGTGGCCGTCGTGGCCGCAGGCGTGCATGACGCCGTCGTGGTGAGAGCGGCAGACACGAGGGACGGAGAGATTCTTTTCACCCTCCGTAATTGGCAGGGCATCGACGTCGGCCCGAAGGAGCAGGGTCTTTCCCGGTCCCTTGCCGTCAATCCAGGCGATGAGGCCGCCCTTGTCGACGATGCGGTAGGAGATGCCGTATTCATCGAGTTTTTGGGCAATATAAGCAATGGTCCGGTCTTCTTGTTTTGATAATTCCGGATATTCGTGGAAATGGCGGCGCAGGGCGATGAGTTCTTCCTGTTCCTCTTTCACAGCTTCAAAGATATTGATCATGTGAGATGCCTCCTTCAGGCTACTCTTCGATTCCCAGGCGGGCAGGGATACCTTTATCGAAGGGATGCTTTATCTTTTTGATTTCCGATACGTAGTCGGCAAGATCCACGAGGGCCTGACTGGGATTGCGCCCGGTCAGGACGACTTCGGTGTTAGCCGGCTTTTCGTGTAAAAAACGGCGGACTTCTGCTTCCGGGACCAGCCCTAGGGCGCAGGCTCCGATGAGTTCGTCGCAGACGGCAAGATCGGGCTTGTTGTCATGGCAGAAGGTGCGGACTTCGTCGAAGAGGGCTGTCTGGGCGGCCTTCGTCTCCTCTTTCTCCGCTTCCGTCATCTGGAAGGTGAATTTTAAGATGGGTTTTCCCCGAAGGACGGTAATGGCCGGAATCTGCTCCAGTGACGTGAGCTCTCCCGTCGGCCGCCCTTTTAAAAACTGGGAAAAGAGGACGCGTCCCCCACGGCCGGCACAGCGCAGGGCCAGCCCTAATGAGGCCGTCGTCTTGCCTTTGCCGTCGCCGCAGTATAGATGTATTAAACCAGTGTCCAAGAGATTACCTCCTTTTTATGTTCCCCGGCGGACTGTTATGTTCACCTTATGAGTGAATTATATCATAACGATAGGCTATCAGATAGTGGTCAGTACCGTCTATTCGTGTTATAATATAACATCATTAATTTCTAAAGGAAAGGGGGCCGGGATGATGGAAGAACGAGCGCATCAACTGCTTATGGCACTGGAAGAGGCCGGGTTTGAAGCGTATGTCGTCGGCGGAGCTGTCCGTGATCTGCTCATGGGACGGACGCCTCATGATTACGACATTGCAACGTCGGCCCGGCCTGACGATATCCGCCGCGTCGCTGAAGAAAAGGGCTGGCATACGGCGGAAATCAACGCCGAAGCCTTTGGCATCGTCGTCGTCGTCCTTGAGGGACAACCCTTTGAAGTCGCTACTTTTCGCGGTGAATCTTACGGTACTGACAGCCATCGGCCGGAATCGGTTTGGTATGCCGAGTCCCTTCGCGAAGACGTGCTGCGCCGCGATTTTACCGTCAACGCCTTGGCCATGGACAGAAGCGGTGAGATTTACGACTATGTCGGCGGCCGAAAGGATTTGAAGAAGAAACGGCTGGTTACCGTCGGCGATCCCGTGCGTCGTTTTCAGGAAGATGCCCTGCGCCTCTTTCGCCTGTGCCGTTTTGCCGGTCAGCTCGATTTTATGGCTTCCAAGGAAACCGTAGCTGCCATGCCGTCGGCCTTTGACCGCGTTTCCGGCTTGTCCCTTGAGCGAGTCGTCAGTGAACTTGACCGACTGATGGTGACACCGGCTTCTTTTCGCGGCTTGGATATTCTTGTCCGCAGCGGCCTTGCAGCCTGTTCGTGCCGTCAAAAAGAAAATGGGGTTTATACGGCGATTCCTATCCTGCCGGAATTAGGCCACTTGCCCGATACGCCGCAGTCGAAGCCTTTCCATCTTTTTGACGCCTGGGTGCATACCTTGGCGACAGTGGCTCATACGCCACCTGATCTGACTGTTCGCTATGCCGCCTTATTTCATGACATCGCCAAGGGCCTGCCCGGCATCCGCGGTGAAAAGAAAGGCCGTTATACCGATTACTGCCACGATTCGCTGGGGGCCGATATGGCCAAAGAGATTTTGCTGCGCTGGCGTAAGAAACCGGCCTTTGCCGATCGTGTGGCCTGGCTGGTCAAGACCCATATGAAATTTCACTTTTTTGCCAATACGGCTGAAGGGGACGTCGACAAGTGGCTTCGCCGCGAAGCCCTGCAAGGGCCTTTTCACCGGACAGAAGAACTGGCTGAAGCCATCCGCCAGGCGACGGCGCTGTCCGTCGGCGATATCATCGGCTGCGGCCGGCCTGACTCTAATACGGAAGGGACAGAATCCTTTGGCGAGTATATGGCCATGCTGGCAGAGGCCATGCCGGTCAGTACGAAGGATCTCGTCTATGACCGCCGCATTCCTGATCTGTGTCGGAACCGGACCGGTCAGTGCCTGCGCATCCTGTTGAAACGGGTTCAGAATAAGGATCTCGTCAACGATGCCGATGCCTTGGCGGCGGCAGCCCGGCGCTGGATGGAACGCCATGAAGGGGATGCAAATCATGGATAATACCGAAAAAAGAGAGAATCGCTATATCCGTTTCCATATCGCCGTCTGCGTTTTCTTTATGATGCTCCTTTCAGCAGCTGTCCTGGGCGCCCTTTTTTATCATCAAGTCCTTCATCATGATGATATGATGGCCATGGCCGAGATGCAAAGTGAGACGGAACGGAATCTTCAATCGCCGCGAGGCATGATCCTCGATCGCAATGGCAAGGTTTTGGCCATCAGTGAAATGTCGAAATCACTCTACGCCGATCCGACGATGCTCAATGAACCGCCGGAAAAGGTGGCGGAGCTTTTGGCACCGTACCTTCGCATTTCTCAGGATGAAATACTGCGGCGCCTTAAAGAAGACACGGCCTTTGTCTGGCTCGACCGCCAGATGGACCACGATAAATACGAAGCCGTCGAAGAGGTCATCAAGGGCGAAAAGCTGCACGGTCTCGTCTTTCGCGATGAAAACCGCCGCTTTTATCCTAACGGCTCCATGGCGGCTCAGGTCATCGGCTTCGTCGGCGATAATGACCGCGGCCTCGATGGTATCGAAATGATTCTCGACGATGAAATCCGTGGCAACAAGCAGACCTTCCGCCTTCAGACCGACAGCAATAACATTCCGGTCTTTGAATCGGCCTTGAAGAAATTCCTGCCCGATAAAGAACGGTCGGTCAGCCTTACCCTTGACAGTACCATTCAGTACCTGGCTGAAAAAGAATTGGACGGCATCATGAATCGAAACAAGCCGGAAGGGGCTGCCATCATCGTCATGAATCCCAAGACCGGTGAAATTTTGGCCATGGCCAGCCGGCCGACCTATGATTTGAATCATTATGGCAAGGGCGATAAAGAATCGTATCGGAACCGGGCCGTCGTCAACGTTTATGAACCGGGATCGACCTTTAAGCCACTCATGGCAGCGTCGGCTCTCGACTCGGGGAAATGGAGCGTCAGTGACGTCTATCACGATACGGGTTCCATTCAGGTAGCCGATCGGACGATGCATAACTGGGATGAGAAGGGCCTTGGAAATGTCACCCTTCGAGAAATCATTATGTACTCTATTAATACCGGTATGGTCCACATTGCTGTAAAAGCAGGCGGAAAATTATTGACCGAATATGCTCACCGTTTCGGCTTCGGTTCGATTACGGGCATTGAACTTCCGGGCGAACAGGAGGGTATCCTATTTTCGCCGAGTACCATGTCCATCGTCGATACGGCCTCCATGGGGATTGGCCAGGGGATCGCCGTCACGCCGCTGCAAATGGTCCAGGCTTTCAGTGCGATTGCCAATGATGGCCACATGATGAAGCCTTTTATCGTGAAAGAAATCGACAATCCCGACGGATCGGTTTACGAAAAGAAAGAACCCGTTGAAGTCGGTCAGCCTATTAAGGCGGAAACGGCGGAAACCATCAGTAAATTTATGGGAGAAGAAATTTCTTCCGGCGGCGGCCAAAATGCAAAAATAGAAGGATATACCTTTGCCGGTAAGACCGGGACAGCCCAGAAGAAGACGGCTGACAGCACGGGCTATGCCGAAGGGCAGTATGTCGGTTCCTTCATCGGCTTTGGTCCTGTAGAAGATCCGCAGTTCCTGGTTTTAATCGTCGTCGATGCACCGAGCGGCGTCTATTACGGGGCTCAGGTTGCGGCCCCGGTCTTTAAGGATTTGATGACGGAAATCGTTCGCATGAAAGGCCTGCGGCCGACTTCCGATACAGGACTTAAGCCCTTGGCTCCGCTGGTTACGGCGCCGCCGAGAGTCATCCCTCCTGTCCATCAGACAGAGGACGGGGTCCTCATCCCGTCCTTTATCGGCTGGAGTACGCGGGAAGTCAACGACTGGCTTAATGAAGCCGGCCTGGGCTTTGTTCCAAAAGGGATGGGAAGTGCCGTTCAGCAGGATCCGAGGCCGGGAAGCTATGCGCCTTCCGGAAGTGACGTAACGGTCACCTTTAAACGCTGAACGGATACAGTATCATAGTTCTAATTAGGGGGAATATCATGCAATTACTCAATGGGAAAGATGTGGCGGCCTTTCATGGCAAGCGCATTGCCCAACAGATACAGGATGTTCGGGAAAAAAGGGGGATTGATCCTGAACTTGCCATCGTCGTCGTCGGTGACGATGCGCCGTCGGTTATGTATGCGGCGTCCATGAAGCGGACTGCCGAGTCCGTCGGCCTCAATGCCCGTATCTGTCAGGAGAAGGAAGGGGTAGGTGAAGACGAGCTTTTGCTCCTCATCGACAGGCTCAATGAGGACCCGTCGGTCTTTGGCATCCTGTTGATGATGCCCTTGCCAAAGTCGATTGACAGTCAGCGCATCATCAATCGCATCGATCCGTCAAAAGACGTCGACGGACTGACCGATGCTAATATTGCCAATCTGTATACGGGAAGGGACGGATTTGTACCCTGCACGCCTCAGGCTGTCATGGCTATCCTCGATTATTATCATATTTCGCTGAGCGGAAAAGAAGTGGTCATCATTGGCCGCAGCCATGTTGTCGGAAAACCGCTGGCTCAGCTCTGTCTTTCACGCAATGCGACGGTGACCGTCTGCCATAGTCGGACGAATGATCTCAAGGCCGTCTGCCAAAGGGCCGATGTCATTATGGCAGCGGTCGGCAAGGCCGGCCTTGTCACCGGCGATATGATAAAATCCGGTGCTGTCGTCATCGATGTCGGTATCAACCGCGTCGACGGTAAGACCGTAGGCGACGTCGCCTTTGAAGACGCCGCTCTTCGTGCTGGAGCCATCACGCCCGTTCCGGGCGGTGTCGGCGCCGTGACGACGATGATGATTCTTGAAAACGTCGTCTGCGGCATCGCCCGGACAGAATCTATTTTATAACAGAGAGGGGAGTATCTATGAATATTTTAGATAATTTTCTAGTTCATTATTTACGTCGCTTCGATAGAGATTGTTTTACCGTACGACTTCACGATAAGACTTATACCATTGGCGAAGGAACGCCCTTGTTCAATATTGTCATCAACAAAGACATCCCGAAGAAAGAGCTCTTGGCTTCGACGTCACTGGCTCTCGGTGAAGCCTATATGCGCAAAGATGTGGAAATCGAAGGCGACTTATTTACGGCCTTGCGCTGCCTCTTATCGCAAAACAGTCAGTTCTCGCTGGATAAATCCTTCTTTAAGCGTCTGCTCTATCCGTCGGAATCGAAGAGCGCTCAGAAGCAGCAGGTTTCATCGCACTATGATTTGGGCAACGACTTCTATGCTAAATGGCTCGATCCGTCCATGAGTTACTCTTGCGCCTACTTTAAAAAGGACGACGACACCTTGGAACAGGCTCAGCACAATAAAGTCCACTATATTTTGGAAAAACTGGCCCTTGAAGAAGGGATGACCCTCCTCGATATCGGCTGCGGCTGGGGCTACCTCCTCATCGAAGCCGCTAAGAAATACGGTATCAAAGGCTATGGCTGCACGTTGAGTAAGGAACAGTGGAAGAAAGGCCAGGAACGGATTGAAGCCATGGGCCTTCAGGATAAGGTTCAGATAGACCTCGTCGATTACCGCGACCTCGTTGCCGAAGGCCGCCAGTATGACCGCATCGTCAGCGTTGGCATGTTGGAACACGTCGGTCGTTCCAACTATCCTTTATATATGGAAACGGCCAGCCACCTCTTAAAAGACGGCGGCATGTTCCTGCTCCACTATATCAGCGGCCACGACGAAAGCATCGGCAACCCGTGGATGAGAAAATACATCTTCCCGGGCGGAACCTTGCCGTCGCTCCGTGAAATCGTAAGCCTTGCTTATGACAATGACTTCCAGGTCATCGACGTCGAAAGCCTGCGCCGTCATTACTACAAGACGTTGATGTGCTGGTTCGACAACTTCCAGAAGGTTCGCGACGAAGTCATCGCTGCCAGAGGCGAAGAATTTGCCCGCATGTGGGATCTCTATCTCTGCGGCTGCGCCGTCTCCTTCTACATCGGCAATATCGATCTTCATCAGATCTTGATGACCAAGGGAAGTAAGAACGACCTGCCTATGACTCGTTGGTACTAATGGACTTCAATAGTACTTCTTTGTAAAGCGAGAAAAATCGAATATCCACTGAGAGAGGACCTTTTGTGACATAACTATCACAAAAGGTCCTCTCTTTTGGCATAAATATGCCTGCTGCGGCAGACTTCCAGAGTGGACGTACCATTTCAACTATTTACGTAGTGTTTACGTAAAACGTATAACTATACACGTATCGATGATAAAATGGCATTAACACTATGCTTGACTTTTATAGCTCCAACGACTATACTAAAAGCATAGAAACGTTAAACGTTATACGAGTCCGGATTAAATTTATGTTCATTTTAAGAAAAGGAAGTGTACTTTATGATTAAGCAAATCGTAAAAACTTTGGATGGTAACGAAGCTGCGGCACACGTGGCCTATAACTTTACCGAAGTCGCAACTATTTACCCGATCACTCCGTCGTCTCCGATGGCTGAACACGTTGACGTATGGGCAGCCAACGGCCGTAAGAACTTATTCGGCCAGACCGTTAAGTTGGTTGAAATGCAGTCCGAAGCCGGTGCTATCGGTGCCGCTCACGGCGCTTCCGAAACGGGCAGCCTCTGTACCTCCTTTACGGCATCTCAGGGCCTCATGCTGATGATCCCGGTCATGCACCGTCTGGCCGGTGAATTGAAACCGATCGTCCTGCACATCGCAGCTCGTACGGTAGGGACTCACACCATGTCTATCTTCGGTGACCATTCTGACGTTATGGGCTGTCGCAACACCGGTTGGGCCATGCTCTGCAGTGCCAGTGTTCAGGAATGTGCTGACCTCGCAGCTGTCGCTCACTTGGCAACGATCAAAGGTCGCGTACCGTTCATGCACTTCTTTGACGGGTTCCGGACGTCTCACGAAATTCAAAAGATTCAGATGCTGCCGGCCGAAGAATTGGGCAAATTGATCGACCGCAAAGCACTTTATGATTTCAAACACACGGGCCTCAACCCGGAACATCCGGTCATGCGCAGTACCGTTACCAACCCGGATATGTTCTTCCAGTCCCGCGAAGCTAACAACCTCTGGTACCAGCGTCTGCCTTACATTGTTCAGGACTACATGGATCAGATCGGTGAACTGACGGGCCGTCCGTACCATCTCTTCGATTACTACGGGGCTCCCGATGCTGAACACGTCGTCGTCGCTATGGGTTCCGTTACCGGCGCAATCCAGGAAACGATCGATAAACTCAGCAAAGACGGCAAGAAAGTCGGCTTCCTCCAAGTACGTCTCTATCGCCCGTTCTCCCTCGAACACTTCATGAAAGCTATGCCGGATACGGTTCGCACGATTACCGTTATGGACCGCACGAAAGAACCGGGCGCCTTGGGCGAACCGCTTTACGAAGATGTTTGCGCTGCTGTATCTCACATTAAACAGGACGTTACTGTTTTAGCCTGTCGCTATGGCTTGTCGTCGAAAGACGTTCCGCCGGCAGCCATCAACGCCGTATTCAACAACATGGAAGCCCTCCAGCCGAAGAACCACTTCACCTTGGGCATCATCGATGACGTAACCCATCTCTCCATGCCGGATATCCCTATTGCCGTCGATACGGAAGGGACGATCAGCTGCAAGTTCTGGGGCTTCGGTTCTGACGGTACTGTCGGTGCCAACAAGAACTCCATCAAGATCATCGGCGATAATACCGATATGTACGTCCAGGCTTACTTCGAATACGATACCAAGAAATCTGGCGGCGTTACCAAGTCGCACCTGCGCTTTGGCACCAACCCGATCCGGGCTACGTACTACGTAAAAGCGGCGGACTTCCTGGCATGTCATAAACAGGCTTACATGGACACCTATGACATCGTCAGCGAAATCAAAGAAGGCGGCATCTTCCTGCTCAACTGCAACTGGGATAAAGCGGACGTCGCCAACCACCTGAGCAACAAGGTTAAACGCCAACTGGCTGCAAACCACGTAAAATTCTACATCATCAATGCGACTAAGATTGCCGAAGAAATCGGCCTCGGCAGCAACCGTACCAATACGGTCCTCCAGGCAGCCTTCTTCAAACTGGCTAACATCATGCCCATCGATGATGCCGTTAAACATATGAAAGACGCTATCGCTAAGACCTACCTTGCGAAAGGCGAACAGGTCATCTCCATGAACCAGGCAGCTGTCGACCGTGGCATCTCTGACCTCGTCGAAGTCGAAGTCCCGGCAGAATGGAAAGACCTCCCGTCCGATCCGGTCGTCGAAGATACGCGCAATATTCCTGACTTCATTAAGAACGTCGTCGAACCGTCGAACCTTCAGATTGGCGATTCGATTCCGGTCAGCGAATTCGTTCCTTACGCTGACGGTTCCTATCCGCTGGGCACGACGCAGTACGAAAAACGCGGTGTCGCTTCCAAGGTTCCTGAATGGGATGTCGACAAGTGCGTTCAGTGTAACCGCTGCGCCCTGGTCTGCCCGCATGCTGTCATCCGTCCGTACCTCTTGACGGCTGAAGAAAAAGCCAACAGCCCGGAAAGCTTCAAGACCAAAAAAGCCATCGGCAAAGGCCTCGAAGATTATGAATTCCGCATTCAGGTTTCGCCTCTCGACTGCTATAGCTGCAGCGCCTGTGCAAACGCTTGTCCGGCTAAGGCTCTGACCATGAAACCCCTCGATACCCAGCGTCATGAAAGTGAAAACTTTGACTATGCCCTTACCTTGTCGGTAAAAGAAACGGGCCTCGATAAATTCTCCGTTAAAGGCAGCCAGTTCAACCAGCCGCTCCTCGAGTTCAATGGTGCCTGCGCCGGCTGTACCGAAACGTCTTACATGAAGCTTTTAACGCAGCTCTTCGGATCGCGCATGATCGTTGCCAATGCAACGGGTTGTACCCAGGCTTGGGGCTCTGCTATGCCGAGCATTCCGTATACGACGAACCACGAAGGTTTCGGTCCGGCTTGGTCGAACTCGGTCTTTGAAGATAATGCTGAATTTGCCCTCGGTATGTCCCTTTCCATGGATCAGCAGCGCGAAGCAATCATCCTGAAATCGGAAGAACTCCTGCCGCTGACGGAAGGCGCTCTCCACGATGCTATTAAAGCTTGGCTCGATTCTATCGGTGTTGCCAACGAAGGTGAAGTTACGGAAGGCATCAGCCGGACGTACCTCAAAGAATTGATGGCAGCGAAGCTGACCGGCAAAGCAGCTGACCTTCAGAAAGACATCTTGGCTCATAAAGAACACGTCATCAAGAAGACGATTTGGATGTACGGCGGCGACGGCTGGGCTTATGACATCGGTTACGGCGGTTTGGACCACGTCATGGCTACCAATGCCAACGTCAACATCATGCTCGTCGATACGGAAGTTTACTCCAATACGGGCGGTCAGTCGTCCAAGGCTACACCGATCGGTGCTGTCGCTCAGTTCGCAGCTTCGGGCCGTAAGTTCAACAAGAAAGATTTGGGCCGTCTGCTCATGACCTATGGCCATATCTATATCGCTCAGGTCGCTCTCGGCGCTGATGCCAACCAGCTCATCAAAGCCGTTAAAGAAGCTGAAGCTTACAACGGTCCGTCCATCGTCATCGCTTACGCACCGTGCATCAACCACGGTATCAAAGGCGGCATGGGCAACGCTCAGAATGAAATGAAACGCGCCGTAGAAGCCGGTTACTGGCACCTCTACCGCTACAACCCGCTCCTTAAGGAAGAAGGAAAGAATCCGTTCATCCTCGATTCCAAGGAACCGACCCAGTCCTTCCGCGATTACCTCCTCGGCGAAACGAGATACGCAGCCCTTACGCGTACCTTCCCGGAAATTGCCGAAGAACTCTTTGCCAAGGCCGAAGAATTTGCTGCTAAGAAATACGAAGTATACAAAGAATTGGCCGATAAATAATGTTTGCACGACTATAGATTTGCTCAGTCTATAGATTCACGCTCAAAACCATATACATACCCCAAGGCGAAGGCTGCTCCGGCAGCCTTCGTTTTGTATGGGGCTCCTTTTTCCTTCCAAAGAACGCACAGTTTGTGATACAATGAAACAGAAAGCAGGTGGTTACTATGAAGAGGATATGGCTCATCCGCCATGGCGAGAGCATTGCCAATGCCGGTGAAGCGACGGACGATCACAAAAGTATTCCTCTGTCCGAATTGGGACTGAAACAGGCTCAGGCCCTGGCCCTGCAAATACCGAAACAGCCGGATCTCATCGTGACCTCACCGTATCTTCGGGCACAGCAGACGGCCATGTATACTATCGGCCGATTTCCCGATGCGGCCACGGGGATTTGGGATGTCGTCCATGAATTTGTCTATTTGGCGCCGGCCACTTGTGTCGGGACGACATCGGCCCAGCGGCGGCCCAGAGTCATCGACTATTGGCGTAATCTCGATCCCGATTACGTCGATGGAGAAGGGGCCGAAAGCTATCGAAATCTCATCGAGCGCATTCAGCGGACACTGGCCCTTTTGAAGCGGCGCCCGGAAGAATTTATTGTAGTCTTTACCCATGCCCAGTTCATACGGAATTTTCTCTTAGTCTATGAAAATCCGAACCTTCCCGTCGAGGAGTATATGGCAGCCTTCCGGCGCAGCCGTTCGGTCCGCAACGGGCAGATCATCGAGGTTACCATGAACTGGTAGGTTGGTTTTTCATCATCCCTTGCGAAAGGAGTGTTTTAACATGGAATTACAATACAGTGACCATAAGATTTGGATCGAAAATGAACAGGGAAAGGTCGTCGGTGAAGTCGATTTTGTCCAGCGTGATGACGGCAACTATGACATCGTCCATACTTTCGTCGATGACAGCCTGCGCGGCCAAGGGGCTGCCGGAAAATTGGTCAAAGCCGCTGCCGATGAAATCCGTAAGCGCAATAAAAAGACGGCGACCAGCTGCACCTATGCCCAAGCTTGGTTTAAGCGCCATACAGAGGAACAGGATCTCTTAGGATAATAAACGACGATAACGAAAAAGGCTCCCTGCCTGGCAGGGAGCCTTCTCTATGTTATGATGGGAGAGTGAGTGATATGCGTCTTATTTGAAAATCTTGACCCGTTCTTCAATGGGAGCCTTTTCGATCGGATCCGGTTTCTGTAAGGGATGGCCAAAGGGCATCTGAGCGATGAGTTTCCATTCTTCCGGCACACCGGTCAATTTTTTGACTTCATCGTCGATGAGGGGATTGTAATGCTGGAGGTTGACACCTAAGCCGAGGTCGGTAAGGGCGGTCCAGATGGCGAACTGCATCATGCCGTTAGCCTGCTGCCCCCAGATGGGGAAGTTCTGTGCATACAGCGGAAATTGGTCGGCCAATTTTTCAACGATGGAGATATCGTCAAAATAGAGGACTGTGCCGTACGCGGCGGCAAAGGAATTGATTTTTTCTTCCGTTGCAGCGAAATTAGCTGCCGGTACGATGCCGCGAAGGGTATCCATGGCGATCTGCCAAATCTTATCGTGGGTTTCACCGAAGGCGACGACGACTTTGCCGGACTGCATGTTGAAAGCCGACGGGACTTCGCGGACCATGTCTTCAATCGTCTTTATAATCGTTTCCTGGGAGATAGAAACGTCTTTACTAAGAGCATAGTTTGTGCGCCGATTGGTAACGGCTGTCGTGAAGTTATTCATAAGGCACCTCCTGAGTTTTATTAATTAATAATGAATCTCTTTTATTTTAAGCTAGTATAGCATCTTGTACGATATAAGTCAAGATTTCTTCGGAATTTATGAAGATACCTTTCTTTTTTTGATAGGGTGAGCTATACTTTTAGCGGCAGCTTTTTGGAGGCCTGGAAACCGGTCGGAAAAGACGCCCCAAGCCACTTGACAGGCCCTATGCCCCTGTGGTAACATTAATACATTGCGTGAGCAAAATTTATTTTTTTGAATTACTAATATGAGGTGATGTAGAAAATGGCAACGAGGAGAGACCCGCGTTTTAAGGAATGTCGCCGGTTCGGAGTTAATGTGTACGGACACCCTAAGGCATTAAAACGCGTACGTAAAGATCAGCGTCAGAAAAAAATGTCTGAATATGGCACACAGTTATTGGAAAAACAGAAACTTCGCGCATACTACAATTTGCTCGAACGTCAGTTTGTCCGTTATTATGATAAAGCCAAGAAGATGGAAGGCGTAACGGGCCAGAACATGCTGAAATTGCTGGAATGCCGTTTGGATAACTTAGTATACCGTATCGGTTTTGCTAACTCTATCCGCCAGGCACGCCAGATGGTCAACCACGGCCACATTTTGGTCAATGGCAAACGCTGCGATATTCCGTCGGCACACGTAAAAGTTGGTACGGTTATCACATTGAAAGAAGATTCCCGTTCGAACGAAATGTACAAGAAATCCTTCCAGGAATTAAAAGCATTCGACGTTCCCTACGTTGAAAAGAATTTCGATGGCTTCGAAGGCACCCTTACCCGTATGCCTGAACGCGACGAAATCCCTGTAGAAATCAACGAAACACTGATCGTCGAATTGTACTCCAAATAAGAACTATTTGAGTATGATAAAAAAAGCGTTGTCTTTCAAAGACAGCGCTTTTTTGATGTGCAAAATAAGAATTCGGTTTGAAGTCAGTCGGCCTGTTCTAATAGAGCAAGGCCTTTGTCGACGGCGTAGTAGGTGCCGGATTGTTTTCCCGCGGTGATGCATCCCGTGTCGACCAGGTCTTTAACGAGAGCCAAATCCGGTTTTTCCGGGGCCGCCATTTCTTCCGGCGTACCTTCTTCTCGTTCGACGGCGGCGATGTAGGCCGCTTTTCGATCGTCATCGGTCGGTTCTTTTTCGATGTAGGTCAGAGACGGCAGGTAGAGAGGATAGTCTTTCTTGGCCTCCAGGAAGAATTTCCCAATTCCGATGGCCTGGCTGAGAAGATTGCCTTCCTCGGTCTTGATGTCCATTTCATCGCAGATGTTTTCGATCTTATTGGAAGAGAAATGGTAGTATTTTTTGGCGGCTTCCATCGTGTCGGCATAGCGGAAGGACGGGGCCTTGATGCCGTAAATGTGAAGGGCATGGGTCAGGCAGCCCAGGACGAAGGGGGCGTTGTGGGCGATGAGGGTCTTGCCTTCGATGAGTTTTTCAAGACCGGCCTGCCAGTATTCGCCGAACTCATCGGCTTTAGACAAGTCTTCCCAGCGATGTCGGCCTCCCGTAGCGGACAAGTTGTTTTCAGGCGGACGGATGTAGAAGTACCGCGTGTCTTTTATCTCGCCCTTATCAAATTCGGCCAGAGCCAGGAGACAGATGGAGTAAGGCTGCTCATTGGCAAGCTCGATGGCGATACTCGTAAAGTGCTGGGGGAAGCGGCGGAGTTTTCCCTTTTCGACAAGGGGATACTTGTAGTAGCCCTTTTCCGGTTTGATGTCGTATTGGTGGAGATTGTCGACTTTTACGTGGACCTTGGTCACCAGGTCTTTTTCATACTTTGCCTTGCGCCGCTTTTTTCTAAGGGCCGACGTCAGGGAGTAGAGAACGGCGCCGATGAAGATGATGGTAGCGACGGTGGTTACGATGTGGATGATGGAATCCATAACTATCAATCCTTTTCAGTGTATTATTCTTGGAAAAAATTCATGTTGTAGCAGGCTCGGAAGGCACGATTGGCTGCATTGCCGTTGGCCGAGAGGCGGTCTGTCGTCTTGACTTCCGGGTTAGCCAGGGCCAGGGTAGACAGGATGTTACCGGCAGGGTCGTAGCCGACGTCGCCTAAGGTCTGCGTTTTTACCGATTGGGATTTAAAATTGTAGAAAAAATTGTTATCATATCCTTGTAAGGTATTGTTGGCATAATCGTACGTCACGACCGTCGCCCGGATGATGTAGTACGGCGGATCGTAGCGAACGGATTGAATCGTATTCATGTCGATGTACGATTCCGTCGTATCGTCGTGGCCGACTTGGACGAAGCGGGGATTGTTGTCGAGAAAATTATTCGCCGATGCGAAAAGGGTCAACAAAAAGAAGAAGGAGACGGCAAGACTGGCCGTTTTTTTGAACATAAGGCATACTTCCTTTCTGGCCTTTTTAGAAAGGCCGTATTAGCTATAAATATATTATATAGGAATTGACAGACAATACAAGAATATATATTGTAGAAGTAGGAGTTTAGACAGATCAGGTCGAATACTATAAGTATAGAGGTGATAATAGTGGATGTGATATACATTGGACTGCCCTTTGTCTTTTGGCAGGAAGATGAATCGAAACACGGGCTGGATATTCACGTGACCGAAGGGTTCCAAAAAATAGGGTTTCACGTCTATCCGCTCAACGCCGGCGACAATGCGGAAGAGATTTGTGCGGCTTACAACCTGCATACGTCTTTTGTCGAAGAAGAAGCCGATATTGCGCCGACGGAAGAATTTATTTCGGAACACGTCTTATGGGAAGATTTCCCCTTGCTGTATATTTCGGAAGCGGCGGCGACGTCAGAAGATGAATATACACAGTTCGTCTTCCATACGGCGGAACTGGCTCGGGAAAACGGACTCATCGTGGCGGCAGAAGTTGCCGAATGCGACGAGGATGAAGACGATCCCTATCCTTGGCGGGCTATGGCGACCGTCCTTTGGGCTCACGGGGATATCTTGCCGACGGGCAGTCCGAAGTGTGCCGTCCGACTGGCAATCGGAACGGGAATTACCGTGTCCGACGGCAACGAAGAGCGGCACTATGACAAGCAAGTTGTCAGCGAAATGTTTATTCCTTATTTTCTCCAGGGACTCTTAGAAGGACAAGACCCCTTTTCCATCGCAGCATCGTACGAGTCCTGAGTTAGGAGGGTTTTACTTTGAATCACAAAAAAACAGAAGAACACCCGTTGCGGGCAGCCATTCTTACCATCAGCAACAGCCGTACCTTTTCCGACGATACGAACGGATTGCTCATTCAATCGCTGTTGGCACAGCACGGCCACCAAGTCGTCGACTATCAGATCGTGAAGGACGACCGGGCCGAAATTGAACGCCATCTCCATGAATGGGTATGCAGTGTTGACCTGGTCATTACCAGCGGCGGTACGGGGATTGCCAAACGGGACGTGACCGTTGAGACCGTGGAAGCCCTCTTCGATAAAACGATTCCGGCCTTTGGCGAAATGATGACTTACTTTGCCTATCGGCGGGTCTGCGGCGTTCAGGCTATGGCCTATCGGGCGACGGCCGGCATCATCCACCAGTGTCAGGTCTACTGCCTGCCGGCCCTTCCCAGCCTGATTAAAATCGGCATGGAAAAAATCGTCCTGCCCGAAGTGTTCCATCTGTATTCGGAAATCAAGAAATGATGAGGAATTCGAAACTGGTATTGGTAACGGGCGGGGCCCGGAGCGGCAAGAGCGACTTTGCAGAGCGCTATGCTGCGGTCCTGCCCGGCCGTCATGCCTATGTGGCGACGGCTTTCGTTTCTGACGATGAAATGGCCCGGCGAATCGCCCTTCATCGGAAGCGCCGGCCGGCATCGTGGGCGACTTGGGAAGTTCCCCGTCACTTGCCCGACGTCGTCGACGACCTTTGTAAGCAGGCCGATGTCGTCCTCGTCGACTGCCTGACGATTTATTTTTCAAATTATCTGTGGGACCATGACGGAGAGAGTGACGATGTTCTCCTGGATGGGGCTCTGACGGAGCTTAGGACCATCTTGAAGGCCTTTCGAAGGGCCGGTGTAACGGCTGTTTTGGTTACCAATGAACTGGGAAGCGGCATCGTGCCCATGGAGCATGTCAGCCGTCTCTATCGGGATATTATGGGCCGCATCAATCAGGAAGCGGCCAGCGAGGCCGATGAAGTCTACGTGTCGGTCTGCGGCATTACGACGGAATGGAAGCATCGGGCCGTGATCCTGCCGGAGGTGAACCCATGAAAGCCTTTCTGATAGCCCTGCAATTTTTATCGCGGATCCACCTGGCGTCGCAGGATGTTTGGACGGACGAAGACTTTGGCCGTTCAGTGATGTTCTTTCCTCTCGTAGGCCTTATCATCGGCCTTTTATTGGCCGCCTTGTACGGCGCTTTGTCGTTTATTTTGGATCCTTTTGGCCGCGCCGTCTTGGTCGTGGCCTTTTGGTTCTACGTGACCGGGGGACTCCATGCCGATGGCTATATGGATACGGCTGACGGTCTTTTTTCCGGCCGCAGCCGGGAACGGATGCTGGACATCATGAAGGACAGCCGCGTCGGTTCTGGCGGCGTCATGGCCTTCGTCTTTTTGGTCCTTTTAAAAGTGACTTTTTTGAGTCAGCTCGAACCGAAAGCCGCTGTCTTCAGCCTCGTGGCCATTCCGGCAGCAGCTCGGTTCGGAACGCTGATCAGTATTTTCCAGTTTCCCTATGCCCGTAAAGAGGGACTGGGAAAGGCCTTCGTGACCTATGGTCCGCCCTATACGACGGCGAAGGCCTTGATGCTGGCTCTCTTGCCCGTATTCCTTTGCGGGCCTTTTTATTTGGCCCTCTTAGGGTCGGCCATGATCTTGTCCCTATGGGTGAACCACGGCATCAGCCGAAAACTCGGCGGCGTCACAGGCGATACGTACGGCGCCGTCATCGAAGGCAGTGAAATGGTTTTGCTTCTTCTCGTCGTTATCGGTAGCAAGGCCGTTCATTTCCTGTTATAATATCTATGTCTCTCGCTTGGGACGGCGCTTATTTTCCGGCGTCCGTCCTTTTTGTAAGGATGGGACGACACGAAGCTTTTTAGATGAATTTTCGATAATGGAGGATATTCATGATTACATTATATTTAGCGCGTCACGGTGAAACGGACGGAAATGTACAGCAGTGGTACCAAGGTTCTACCGATGTACCCATCAATGCCCACGGGCTGGAACAGGCCAAACACCTCGGTGACTTTTTCAGCCATACCCACCTCGATGCCGTATACAGCAGTACCCTCCAGCGGGCCATGGCCACGGCGGAATGCGTAGCGGCGCCGCACGGCTTGTCGGTCATCCCAGATGAATCGTTGAAGGAAGCCGATTTTGGTGAATGGGAAGGCCATACGTATGAAGAGATTACGACCAAGTGGCCGGGCGAGCTGGAAGCGGTCTACGCGTCAGACGGGACCTTGCCGGCTCGGGGCGGCGAATCGTTCTGCCAGGTCCGGGATCGTATTTTAAAGGGAACCCGAGACATCCTGGCCAAGCATAAGGACGGCGACAGCGTGTTCATCGTCTCCCACGGAGCGGCCATCCGCTGCCTCCTCTTCGGCCTTTTAGGCCTCGATATGCGCCGTATCTGGTGCTTCCAACAGTTCAATACGGCCTTCAATGTCGTCGAATATTACGGCGACCGCAACGTCTTGACCCTCCTCAACAGCACCCGTCATTTAGAAGGTACGGCCGGCTATCTGCCCCAGTGGGACAAGATGCCTTCTTTATAGGAGCGCCTATGGGAAAGGCGATGCGTCTCGATAAACTCCTGGGCCATACGGGCTGGGGGACGAGAAAGGAATTAAAAGACTTATGTAAGAGCGGTCAGGTCACGATAAACGGTGCCATCTGCCGCGACAGCAGTCGTAAGGTCGATCCGGAAGCGGACGTCGTCGCCGTCGGCGGAGAGATTGTATCTTATGAAGAATATATTTATCTCATGCTCTATAAGCCTGCCGGCGTCGTGTCGGCTACGGAAGACAACGTGTCGCAGACGGTCTTGGATCTCCTGCCGCGCCGGTATCAGGGAAGCCGCCTGTTTCCCGTCGGCCGGTTGGATAAAGATACGACGGGCCTCTTGTTTTTGACCAATGACGGAACCTGGGCCCATGGCATTACGTCGCCGAAGAAACATCAGCCCAAACGCTATGAAGCCGTCGTCGAAGGCGATATTCCCTCTGATATAGGGGAACGCTTCGCTTCTGGAATCGTCCTTTCTGACGGTCTCGAATGCCTGCCGGCAACTGCGGAAAAGACGGGGGAACACACCATTACCGTCGTCGTTGAAGAGGGAAAATTCCACCAGGTAAAACGCATGTGTGCTGCCGTCGGACTTACGGTGACGGCACTCCATCGCCAATCTATCGGTCCGGTCTTTCTCGACGAAGGGCTGCGCCCCGGTGAGTTTCGTCCGCTCACGGATGACGAACGAGACAGCTTATCGTGATAATGGAGAATATATCCTTTTGATTTTTTTCCTTTTCAGGCAAGATAAAATATGGTATTATAAAATATGATTGAATTAATATAAGGTGATAGTATGATAGAACAACGAATTGCCGATTTGCGTGCCTTCCTCGAAGCACACGATGCCGACGGCGCCATTATCGTTCAGCCCGAAAACCTGCGTTACTTCAGCGGTTTTACCGGCGGCGAAGGGGCCTTGGTCATCGGCCTTGATAAGGCCGTACTGTGGACCGATTCCCGGTATACGGAACAGGCCGCACAGCAGTCGGGCTCGTGGTATGACATCGAAAATCATCAAGGGGCCTTGGCCCGCTCCATACGCCAATCCCTGACGGAGATGGAAATCGGTGTTGCGGCCTACGAAGAAAATTTTCTGACCCATTATTTATATGAAGCCATTGCCGACGGGGCCTTCTGCGGCTTCCTGCCCTGCGATTTGACCCATCTTCGGGCCGTCAAAGAATCGTACGAACTGGAAGCGACACGCAAAGCAAGTCAGATCGCCGACAAGGCCTTTTCGGACCTCCTGCCTTACATCAAGCCCGGCGTTACGGAAAAGGAAATGGCCGCCAGACTTGAAAGCAATATGCTGCTTCTCGGGTCTGAAGAAAAATCTTTTACGACGATCGTCGCCTCGGGCAAGCGCTCGGCCATGCCTCACGGTACAGCCAGCTCCAAGGTCATTGAAAAGGGCGATTTCGTTACCTTTGATTTCGGTGCCGTTTGGGATGGGTATCATTCCGATATTACCCGTACCGTCGTTGTCGGCAAGGCGACAGAGGCTCAAAAGGATTTCTACAATCTCATCTTAGAAGGGCAGCAGATGGGCGTATCGCTGGTAAGAGCGGGGAGCTCCTGCCGAGCCATTGACTATGCCGTTCGCAATTATTTTGCCCGCTATCACGTCAGTCAATATTTTACCCATTCCCTGGGACATGGGACGGGGCTTGAAATCCATGAACAGCCGGTGCTGTCACCTCGCTCGACCGGTGTCTTACAAGAGAATATGATAGTCACGGTCGAACCGGGACTGTACATAGAAGGCAAGTTTGGCGTCCGCATTGAGGATTCCGTTGCCGTAACAGCCGACGGCTGTGAAATTTTAACCAAAACACCCAAAGAATTGATGGAGCTGTTATAGGAGGAGTTTAGACATGATTACAAGTAATGATTTCAGACCAGGCGTAACGATTGAAATCGACGGCCAGGTATGGCAGGTTGTTGAATTTCAGCATGTAAAACCGGGTAAGGGCGCTGCCTTCGTACGCGCTAAGATTAAAAACCTCGAAACCGGTGCCGTTATCGAACGCACATGGAATGCCGGCGAAAAGGTTCAGGACGGCCACGTCGACCGCCGCCAGATGCAGTACCTTTATGAAAATGAAGGCATGTACTGTTTCATGGATAATGAAACGTATGAACAGATTGAATTGAACAAAGATGCCTTGGGTGATGCAGCTAACTTCCTCAAAGAAGAAATGAATGTATCGGTCATGATGTTCAAAGGCAAGGTCATCGGCATCGATTTGCCGGCTTCCGTTGAACTTAAAGTCATCGAAACCGACCCCGGCGTCCGTGGTGATACAGCTACCGGCGGCAGCAAACCGGCCACGCTTGAAACGGGTTATGTCGTCAAAGTACCGCTCTTTATCAATGAAGGCGAAGTTCTCCAAATCGATACGAGAACCGGCCAGTATATCGGCAGAGCTTAAGGTTAACGGATTACCGTGTTAGCCGCTAGCATAGGGTATTCAAGGGGCTTCGCGCGTGCGACAGCCCCTTTTTTTGGATGAAAGAGGTGATGTCCATGGAAACGACAGAAGTCAATGAATGGGGGAGTATTCACATTTCCCAACAAGTCATTGCCGCCATTGCTTCGCTGACGGCGGCCAAGGTTCCGTCAGTCGCTGCTTTAGGAACGAATATTGCCGATGCGGCGGCTGAAAAACTGGGCCGGACACGGCCTAATCACGGTGTCGATGTCTCCATTGACGGACAGGTGATTGAGTTGACCGTCCGGCTGCTCATCCGCTATGGCTGCCGCATCCCTGACGTCGCCTTGGAAGTCCAAAAGACGGTCAAAGACGCCGTTGAAAAGGTGACGGCCTGCCCCGTTGCGGCCGTTCACATCATCGTCCAGCAAGTGGTTTTCGAGGAGGCCGGTCAAGATGGATGACAATCAGGACTTTGCTTATGCCGTCAGTGATAAGGCCCTGCGCAACATTGCCGAAACGGCGGCCAAAGACGTGGACGGCGTCACGGCCGTGACCCGCTGCAGTGTTTCCGTAAAAGACGGCAGTGTCTCCCTTCGCTTGGGCATCCGTGCTGTCTATGGTGTTAACCTGCATGAGTTGGCCCTCGCCATCCAAAAGTGTACCGCCGGGGCTGTGCAGGATATGGCCGACCCGAAGGGCCTTGATATTTCTGTTACTATAGAAGATTTGGTACTGCCGCCGGCAGATTAGTTACCAACAGGAGGTTTTTTGTGAGCAGACATAAAGCGCGCCAAGAGGCGCTCGAACTCTTATATTCCCGTGAATTTCACGAAGAAAACGACATTCAGTACCACGAACATGAAATCATGGAAAGCGATTTCATCACGACGGATATGCTGACTGAAGACGGTCCGGAACTCAGCGAATCGGAACGGCATACGTACAGCCAGTACCTCGTCGAAACGACGACGGCTCATCGTGCTGAATTGGACGACATCATCCGTCCCTTCGTCAAAGGCTGGGAAATTGAACGGATGAACCGCATCGACCGCAATATTTTGCGCTTGGCTCTGTGCGAACTGGTCTACCCGAAAGAAACGTTGGCGCCGTCCATTGTACTCAATGAAGCCATTATCCTGGCCAAGGAATTCAGCGGCGATAAGTCGGCGAAATTCGTCAACGGCATCCTCGGCGCCTACGTAAGGTCGAAAGACTGATGGATACCTATCTCGGTATCGATACCAGCTGCTATACGACGTCCCTGTGCCTGGTCGATGAAACCTATGGCGTCGCTGCTGATGAACGGATCATCCTGACGGTTCCCAAAGGCGGCCGCGGCCTGTCCCAGTCGAACATGGTCTATCAGCATACGCGCAACCTGCCGGTTCTCTTTGAACGGGCGGCAGCAGTACTGAAGACGCGCCGGATTCGGGCTATTGCCGTGACCGACCAGCCACGGCGCCGGGACGACTCGTATATGCCGGCTTTTTTGGCAGGCCTCGGGTATGCCCGGGCTCTCTCGGCCGTCTTACAGGTACCCTTATACCGCTTGAGCCATCAGGAAAATCATTTGCTGGCTGTTCTTCGCAGTTTGGGGAAAATCGAAAAAGAGCCTTTTTACGGTATCCATCTCTCTGGCGGTACGACGGAGCTCGTCCGAGCCGTTGCCGACGATAAAGGCCTTGACATCACCCGCATCGGCGGTACGAGCGACATCAGCGCCGGCCAGTTCATCGACCGCATGGGCGTCGCCATGAATCTGCCATTTCCGGCCGGTGTCCACGTCGATAAGATGGCACAGTCGTTTTCGGGAACCCTCAAAGGAGCCTCGGTCTTTTTTAAAGACGGTGAAGTCAGTTTTTCCGGTCCCGAATCACAGGGTCAGCGGTTTTTAAAGGACGGGGACGCCGATATACCTCGACTCTGCCGCTGGACGCTGGCTACGGTTTGGAGGGGACTTCATCGCCTCCTCGATTACGCCGTCTCTGACGGCATGACCCACCTCGTCGCGGCCGGCGGCGTCATGTCCAATGCCTATCTGCGCCAAGAACTGGGCACATACTGCCAAAAAAAGCACATCCGACTCGACCTTGCCGAGGACGGATTCAGTGCCGACAATGCTTCGGGAGCTGCTTTTTGGGCGGCCCTACAGGAAGGGAAGAAATGATGAAATATGCATCGGTTACGGACGTCGTCCGCCGCATTAAAGAGGATATACAGAAGGATTACCGACTGCAGAGCATTGCCATGGAAGGCAACGTCATCGGTTTGAAGCAGGCATCTAACGGCCATTATTATATGAATATCCGCGATGAAGCCTGTTCTCTACGGGCTATTGTCTTTCGCAGTCGGGTTACGGCTGCCGTAAGGGCCCTGCGCGAAGGGGATCACGTCGTCGTCATCGGCGCCGTCAACGTCTATGAAAAAGGCGGCGCCCTGTCCTTTATCATTGAACAGCTCTTTTCCCAGGGGACGGGATCCCTCCAGGCTCAGTACGAACAGATTAAGAAAGACCTGGAGGCCAAGGGCTATTTCGACAGTTCCCATAAAAAAGAACTGCCTCGCTTTCCCTGGCGCATCGGGGTCCTGACTTCAGCGACCGGTGCCGTTCTCCATGATATCCGCCGCATTGCCGGAGAAAGAAATCCCTTTGCCGACATCGTCCTCCGACCCATCCCCGTCCAGGGAGAAGGCGTCGATAAGACCATCGCCGCTGCCATCGATGAGATGGGCAAGCGAAAAGACTTGGACATTCTCATCGTCGGCCGCGGCGGCGGATCGATGGAAGACCTGTGGTGCTTCAACAGCCCGGCTGTCGTAAAGGCCATCTATGGGGCTAAGGTCCCGGTTATTACGGCCATCGGTCATGAAACGGATACGACCTTGGCCGACTATGCCGCCGATGTACGGGCGGCGACACCGACCCATGCGGCAGAACTGGCTTTTTTTGATTTTGAGGAAGCCCAGCTCGACTTAGCCGCCTTGGCGGAACGGGCCTATGACATCATCGTGCGGCGTATCGACAGTGAAAAGCGCCGCGTCGACGCCGCGGCCGGCCGGCTTAACCTGCCGCACTATGAACGCTTTTTGGAAATGAAAAAGGCTCAATTGGCCTTGCTCATGGAAGGTGCCGGCCATCAGTGGCAGCGGCAGCTCGAACAAGGACAGAGTAGAATTCTGGCCTTAAAAGGCCGCCTGGACGGCCTGAATCCGGAAAACCTCGTGCGCCGCGGCTACGGCCAGCTCGTACAGGACGGAAAAATCATTACCGCCATCGACAGCGTAGCCGCCGACAAACCCCTTGAAATACAGCTCGTCGACGGTACGATTGTGACAGACGTGAAAGAGGTGAAGCGATATGGCAAGAACGACGGATAAACTGAAAAATTTTGAAAGCAATTACGAGAAACTGGAACAGCTCGTCCGCGACCTCGAAGCGCCGGATTTGACGCTGAAACAGTCCCTCGATTTATATGAAAAGGCCGTTAAATTGTCCAAGGACTGCGAAGACGCCTTGGATTATGCCCGCCAGAAAGCAGCGGCCATGGTCGATAAAGGCGACGAAACGGCTGATGTGGCAGAAGGAGTGCTGGACTTATGATGTTTAAAGACTATTTGAACGATAAAAAGAATCATATCGAAACAGTCCTTAAACAGCTTCTTCAGACGAAGCAGCCCCAGTTTGGGACCTTGTATGAATCGATGAATTACAGCCTCATGGCCGGCGGCAAACGGATCCGCCCGGTTCTCATGTTGGCGACGATCGAAGCCTTGGGGCATGATGCGGCGCCTTATACGGAAATGGCCTGTGCCCTGGAATGTATCCATACCTATTCTTTGATTCACGACGATTTGCCCTGCATGGATAACGATGATCTGCGCCGGGGCAAACCGACGAATCACGTTATGTACGGGCCGGGCATTGCCACTCTCGCCGGTGACGGCCTCTTGACCTTTGCCTTTGAACTCCTGGCTCGTCAGAAGGACATGGATCCGGATAAACTGAACCGCTGTATTGCCGTCATTGCCGAGGCAGCCGGTCCTTCCGGCATGGTCGGCGGTCAGGCCTTTGACCTGGCGTCAGACGGCAAGATGGAAATCGGTCGGGAAGGGATGGAACTCCTCCATCGTTCTAAGACGGGAGTCATCTTCAAAGCGGCCATCGATATGGCGGCCATCGTTTCTGAGGCCGAACCGGCCGTCCGAAAGGCCCTCGATGAATACGCGACCTATATGGGACTGACCTTCCAGATTACCGATGATATCCTCGATGTCGTCGGCGACGAAGCCCTTTTGGGAAAACCCGTCGGCAGCGACCTTAAAAACGACAAGGCGACGTATGTCACCATATTTTCCCTCGAAGAAGCGCGGAAAATGGCGCGCGATGCGGCTGATAAAGCCGTTATGGCCCTTGAACCCTTAGGGGACAAGGCCTGGTTCCTGAAGGAACTCGTCGAACACCTGCTGACCCGGGTCCATTAATGATAGGAGAGGTAAGATCGTATGCAGCATAAAGAAAGACTGGACGTACTCCTCGTCAACCGCGGCTTGTCTGAAAGTCGGGAAAAAGCCAAGGCTACCATCATGGCCGGCCTGGTTTTCGTTGACAATCAGCGCGTCGATAAGGCCGGTACCAAACTGGCCGACGACGTAGAAATCACCGTCAAAGGCAATCCCATTCCCTACGTCGGCCGCGGTGGCCTGAAATTAGAAAAAGCGATGGAAATATTTCCCATCGACCTTACGGGAAAGACGATGATGGATATCGGCGCCTCGACAGGCGGCTTTACAGACTGTGCCCTTCAGCGCGGCGCCGTGAAAGTCTTTGCCGTCGACGTCGGCTACGGTCAGTTGGCTTGGAAACTCAGGACCGATGAGCGCGTTGTCAATATGGAACGGACCAATATCCGCAACGTCACCGTTTCCGATATCGGCGAGCCCGTGGACTTCATTTCCATCGACGTCTCCTTTATTTCCCTCCTCAAAATCATGCCGGCCGTCGTGCCCCTTCTGGCACCGGGCGGCGTCATGGTATCCCTTATAAAACCTCAGTTTGAAGCCGGGCGGGAACACGTCGGCAAGGGTGGTATCGTCCGCGATATCACCGTCCATCGTGACGTCATCCGCCGCGTCGTCGACGGCATCGCCGAAAACGGGCTGTCGCCGCTGGGGCTCACGTTTTCCCCGATAAAGGGGGCCGACGGCAATATCGAATATCTGTTGTACAGCCGTAAAGATGAACCTTGTCACAACGATATCACCGATGACGTCGTCGAAGATATTGTCGGTAAATCTCATGAAATGTAGGTGATTTCTCATGCGTATCGGTATTTTTCCGAACCTTGTTAAACGCGAAAGCGCAGCGATCGTCAAAGAACTCATCCGGATTTGTGAAGCCCGGGGTCTTGAATACTACTTGCCGGCTTACGTCAGTGAGAGCTGTCAGCCGGCCTATCAGGAAATTGCAGCCGACCATTTCCGGCCGCGAATGACGATTTACGACACCATCGATATCGCCATGGTTCTCGGCGGCGACGGGACGATTCTTAAGATGGCCAATAAATTTGCTTCGGCAGACGTCCCCATTTGCGGCATCAACCTCGGTTCCTTGGGGTTCCTCTATGAAGTCGAAACGCGGAACCTCGAACAGCGTCTGGACGATATCCTGGCCGGAAAATATTTCCTCGAAGAACGGATGATGCTCCATGCCGATCTGTGCTACGAAGACGGTATGATTCAGTCTCTTCCCGATGCCTTAAATGATATCGTCATCGGCCACGGAAATGTCGGCAAATTGATCCGCGTCGACCTCAGCATCAACGGTCATTTTATTCAGCAGTATCCCGGTGACGGCCTCATCGTATCGACGGCGACGGGCAGCACGGGTTATACGTTTTCGAGCGGCGGCCCCATTGCAGCGCCGAGTGTGCCCTGCATCATGGTAACGCCAATCTGTCCGCATCTGCTCCTGAAAGTACCCCTGGTCCTGCGCGACGACGATCAGATTTCAGTCACGTCGGCCCACAGCCGCAACAGCGTCCGCGTCTCCGTTGACGGCGTGATGGATCAGGAATTGATGGGCAATATGACCCTTGAAATCCGAAAAGCCGATCACGTACTGAAACTGATTCGTTTTAACCAAAATTATTTTTATAGTAATTTATTTACTAAGATGATGGGAAATGATTGATATGTATCCATTCCGCAATGCCGTTACGGTATCGCACATGCTCCTCGATCCCTATGTCCGCCGGGCCGGAGTGATTGTCGATATGACCTGTGGGAACGGATATGATACGGCTTTTTTGGCAAAACTCATGCCGGCCGATGCCGTCCTCTATGCCTTTGATATACAGCCCTGTGCCGTTGAACGGACGAAACAGCGGCTTCTGGAAGAAAAGCTGACCGACCGCGATGTCCGCTGCCAGTGTGGCTCTCATGACGAACTCTTGGAAACGGTCCCTGACGGCATCGATGTCATGGTATTCAATTTGGGCTATTTGCCGTCCGGAGACCATCATATCCATACGGATTATGAAATAACACTAAGGGCTCTAAAAATAGGCTTGAATAAAATTGCGATAAATGGGATAATTATAATAGCAGCTTATCCCGGTACTGAGGCCGGCGCTCAGGAAGAAAGAGCGCTGCAATCATTTTTGAAGGACGTACCCCAAGGGGCCTTTCACGTCTCGTCGTGGAAACCCGTCAATGAGGTCCACTGTCCGCCCTTATTATATGTCGTACAGAAGAGAGGGAAAGGTCATTATGAAAAGATTTCGCTACACAAAGATTAAAGAGATTGTCCAGTCCAGACCGATTGAAACACAGGAGGAATTAGCCAAGGCACTGCAGGAAGAAGGCATTGAAGTCACCCAGGCGACGGTGTCTCGTGATATCAAAGAACTGATGCTGATCAAGGTCCCGACCAGTGACGGCCATTATCGCTATGCTTTGTCGCCGGAACAGAACATGCTCATGTCCAAGAACCGCATGGCCCGTCTCTTCCAGGACTCCATCGTCCGCGTCGATTCGGCTTACAATCAGATCATCGTCCATACCCTGCCGGGATCGGCCAACCATATTGCCGCTGCTATGGACCATGCCCGCTGGGAAAACGTCATCGGTACCTTAGCCGGCGACGACACGGTCCTGCTCATTGTGAAAGACACAGAAACAGTTCCTAAATTGATTAAATTGATCGTATCGTTGATGAAGGAATGAGGTTCTTATGCTGCAGTCCCTGCACATTCATAACTTTGCGCTGATTGAAGACCTGCATTTGGACTTAGAGGACGGAGTGACGATTTTTACCGGCGAAACAGGGGCCGGCAAATCGATTCTCCTCGACGCCATCGGTATGTTGGCCGGAAAACGGGCGTCGGCCTCCTTCGTCCGCCACGGCACCGAGGGCTTTCTCGTCGAAGGCTCGTTCTTTTTTGCCGATATGCCTGCCGAATTGGCAGCCCTTTTGGCAGATAATCACATCGAAGTTGACGAGGGACAGCTCATCATTTCCCGGCAGTTCCAGCGCAGCGGAAGGGGGACCATTCTGGTTAACGGCACCTTGGTGCCGACGGCGGTCCTGCGCCGCGTAGGCGATTATCTTCTCGATATTCACGGCCAGTTTGACAACAGCCTCATCTTTAATCCTGCCTATCACGTCGCCATTTTAGACGGCCTCAATGACGACGTCCGTAAGGCCAGAGAAACGTATGACGAGCTCTATGGCACGTGGCATAAAACGGAAGGGGCCATCAAGGCCCTGCGCCGCGATGAAGGCGAAAAGGCTCGGATGCTCAGTATCCTGGCCTTTCAAATCAAAGAAATCGAAGGGGCGGAGTTAAAGGAAGGCGAAGACGATGAGCTTGAAGGAAAGATCAATAAGGCGTCCCATGCGGAACACCTGAAGGATAATCTGCGGGATGCCATCTTTGCGTTAGAAGGCGGCGAGCGTCAGACCGGGGCTATCGAACAGTTAGAGACGATTCACCGCAGCCTCGAGAAGGCCTCGACCTACGACGATACCTTCAGTGCCTTGTCAGGAAAGGTAGAAACCTTGTCCTATGAAATCGAAGATATCCACGATGCTCTTCTTCGCTATGCCGATTCCTTCGACTTCGACGAGCACGCTTTGGACGCCATGCAGTCTCGCATGGCAGCCATTGAAAAATTAAAGCGCAAATACGGCGTCACCGTGGCTGACATTTTGCAGTTTTTGGCCAAAGCCAAGGAAGACTATGAACGCCTTGACCAGTCGGAAAGCCACTTGGCAAAACTCGAGGCGCAGCTGGCGAAAGAAGCGGAGGCTGTACGGCATCAGGCAGGGGTTTTACTGGATTTGCGCCATAAAGCCGATGCCCGGTTCAGCAAGGTTATGACTGAGACCTTAAACAAGCTCGGTATGCCCAATAGCCGCATTGCCTTCCACATAGAGCCTATGAAGGAAATTTCACCGGACGGTGCTTCCGGCATTGAACTTTATTTTTCGGCCAATACGGGGGAAGCTATGCAGCCCTTGGCAAAAATTGCCTCCGGCGGTGAAGTCTCGCGTATTGCCTTGGCCTTGAAGACGACCGGGTCCGGCCAGGATGCCGATAAGACCATGATTTTCGATGAAATTGACGTCGGCATCAGCGGTCAGACGGGCCTTCAGGTCGCCGACCATATCCGGAAACTCGCCGGCCGAGGACAGATTTTCTGTATCACCCACTTGCCGCAGACGGCGGCCATTGCCGACCACCATTTCTTCATCTATAAGAAGGAAGCCGACGGTCGGACGGTCACCCAGGTACGCAGCCTTTCTGACGGTGAACACGTCCTTGAAATCGCCCGCATGTTTGCCGGCAACGATACGACAAAAGCCAGTATTGAAGCGGCCAGACAGATCGTACAACAGGTGAAGGGATCGTAAGGCAGCCTTCGAAGTGACAGATACAGGTTGACGAATGTCCGCGATAGGTATATAGTTAAAGATAATTTTAAAATAAAAATACGCTATCAAATCATAAAACTACAGGGGGAATCAATATGCTTCGTGTATTAGTAAATGGGGCAGACGGCCGCATGGGAAGCCAGGTCGTCAAAGCCGTTTTTGAAGATCCGGAACTGACCGTCGCCGGCGGTGTCAGTATCGACCACGTCGGGGAAGACGTCGGCGAAGTCGCAGGTATCGGTCATTTAGGCCTTGCCATCGAAGGCGATTTTGCCAAGGCCCTTGACGATATTAAGCCGGACGTCGTCGTCGATTTTACGACGCCTGCCGTCATTTTTAAAAATGCTAAAACCTGCATAGCTCACGGCATCAACATGGTCGTCGGTACGACGGGACTTACGGCCGAACAGCGCCATGAGCTCCATGCCCTGGCTTTGGAAAAGAAGACCAGTATCTTCATTGCACCGAACTTTTCCATCGGCGCCGTTTTGATGATGAAGTTGTCGACGGAAGTCGCGCCCTATCTGCCGGACGTTGAAATCATCGAGCTCCACCACAACAATAAACTCGACGCTCCGTCGGGGACGGCCATCATGACGGCTGATAAAATCGATGAAGCGCGGAAAGCTGCCGGTGTTAAGGCAGCTCCGGACAAGACCCATGAAAGCCTGGACGGGGCCCGCGGTGCTTCTGTTGCCGGCATTCCCATTCACAGTGTCCGTCTGCCGGGATACGTAGCCCACCAGCAGGTCCTCTTCGGGGGATACGGCGAATTACTGACGATTCGTCACGATTCGATCGACCGTAAATCTTTCATGCCCGGCGTCATCTTAGCCGTTAAGAAAGTAAGCTCCCGTCCGGGACTCGTCTTCGGGCTGGAAAACTATTTATAAATAAAGAACCATGAGGAAAGGAAGTTTGTTATGACGAAAGAACCGGTAGTAGCGATTTTAGGTGCCACAGGTGCCGTAGGCCAAGAATTTATCCGCCTGATTGAAGAACGAAAATTCCCGTACAGCCAATTGAAGTTGTTGGCATCCCACCGTTCGGCCGGCAAGAAGTTGACGGTCAATGGCAAGGAATATACCGTTGAAGAAGCCAAGCCGGAATCCTTCGATGGGGTAGATATCGGACTCTTTGCCGGCGGCTCGGTCAGTAAAGAACTGGGACCGGAAGCGGCGAAACGCGGCTGCGTCGTCATTGACAACTCCAGCACTTTCCGCATGGATCCCGACGTCCCCTTGGTCGTTCCCGAAGTCAATCCGGACGATATAGCCCTTCATAAGGGCATCATTGCCAATCCGAACTGTTCGACGATTATCATGCTCATGGCTTTGAAACCGATTCATGATCTGTCGCCCATCAAACGGATCATCGTCAGCACCTATCAGGCTGTGTCCGGTGCCGGGAAAGAAGGGCTCGACGAACTGCGCGAAGAAACGGAAGCTTTCTTAGCCGGTCGGGAGATGGAACCGAAAATCTTGCCCAGCAAGAGCCTGCCGAAGCACTATCCCATTGCCTTTAATCTCATTCCGCAAATTGATAAGTTTGTAGAAGACGATTATACTAAGGAAGAAATGAAGATGGTCAACGAAACGCACAAAATGCTTCATGACGACTCTATTGCCATTACGGCGACGACAGTCCGCGTGCCTGTTTTCCGCAGCCATGCCGAATCGATTTACGTAGAAACGGCTGATGAATTGACCGTCGATGCCGTTCGTAAAGCCATCGATGCCTTCCCAGGCGCTCAGGTTCAGGACGATCCGGCAGCGATGGAATAT
Organism: Megasphaera massiliensis; assembly: GCF_000455225.1. Classification (GTDB taxonomy): domain Bacteria; phylum Bacillota; class Negativicutes; order Veillonellales; family Megasphaeraceae; genus Megasphaera; species Megasphaera massiliensis. Next base: position 1,148,583 of record NZ_HF954537.1, on the reverse strand, counting down.
CCTATGCCTTTATTTACGTCGGAAAAATACGACTGCTACGTCGGCCGTATTCGCAAAGATTTATACAATCCGAAGGCGGTCAACCTCTGGGTTTCCGGCGACCAGATCCGCAAGGGTGCAGCCCTCAACGCCCTGCAGATTGCCGAATATATGCTGGATCACGATATGATTCACTGAGATCACGATGGGAGATGAATCTTTATGTTAACCTTTCCGAATATCATCATTGCTATGATAACGCCTTTCAATCAGGACGGTTCCGTCAATTATGAAGCCGCTGTCGAACTGGCTAAGAAGTATGCCGACGAAGGTTCGGGCATCCTCCTTGGTGCTACGACCGGTGAAGGAGCCGTCATGACCGAAGAAGAAAAGCTCAAGCTTTTTAAAGTCGTTGCCGACGAATTGAAAGGCAAGACCCTTATCATGGGCAATGTCGGTACCAATAATACGGCTGAGTCCATTGCCATCGCTAAAAAGGCCGAAGCCACCGGTGTCGATCTCTTGCTGTGCATCGTACCGTATTACAATAAACCGAACCAGGACGGCTGTTACGCCCACTTTGCAGCCATTGCCAAGGCGACGTCCCTGCCGTTTTTCATCTACAACGTACCGGGCCGTACCGGCGGCAGTATCGAACCGGAAACGGTCTGCCGACTGGCTCGTGACTATGACAACATCATCGGCCTCAAAGACGCCAGCGCCAGCCTCGACTTCGCCGGTTACGTCGCTGCCAATGCTCCGGAAGGCTTCCACCTTTACAGCGGCGAAGACAATTTGACCCTGCCTATCGTTGCTGTCGGCGGCGAAGGTGTCATCACCGTTGCCGGCCACGTCATCGGTAAGGAAATGGATGCCATGATTCAGGCCTATAAAGACGGCGACGTCAAAAAGGCCGCTGCCCTTCATCAGAAATACCTGCCCTTCATGAAAGGCGTCTTCTGCACGGTCAGCCCGGTTCCCATTAAGACCATGGTCAATATGCTCGCTTTTCCCGCCGGCCCCCTTCGCCTGCCTTTAGTCGAAGCCAATCCGGAAATCCGCGAAAAATGCCAGCAGTACTTGAAAGATATCGGAAAATTATAAGTATCTTCGATCCCTTCGCTTCGTGCGGAGGGATTTTTTTTGACGGTTTTCTGTAAAAAGGGTATAAAAAAAGCTCACACAAAAT
>NZ_HF954537.1:1129876-1147001 GCF_000455225.1 Megasphaera massiliensis | reverse complement strand
TGTGTGAGCTTTTTTCTGTGGTGACCCGGTAGGGATTCGAACCCTAGACCTACTGATTCGTAGTCAGTCACTCTATCCAGCTGAGCTACCGAGTCATATCTTGTCGTTCCTGACGACTTATATATAATAACAAAAAAAGAGGAACTTGTCAATGTATTTTCGAAAAAAAGCTCTTCGTTTTTTTACTGAAACGGTCCCGCTTACCGCAGCCGCCCCGTAAGCCGGGGACACGTAGGGGGACAAAGCGGCGAAAATTTCTTTATGAAAAGGTATCTTTTATCAGACGAGTAAATAATTCCATGGCCGGACTGATCCATTTCTTGCGGTTATACCCGCAGGCGGCTGAAATGCGGGCGTCGGTCAGTTCCGTCTTGATTTCTGCCAGTTCGCCGCGCTTTACATCTTCTTCGACGGCAAAGGTCGGCAGGTAGGATATGCCGACGCTGCTTTTCACCAGATTTTTAATGGTCGGAATGCTCCACAATTCGATGGTATGGTCGAGGACGATGGATTTTCGCTGCAGGTACTGCTCGAAGATTTGACGAAAGACGCAGGTCGGTTCGTTGATGATCAGCGGTAGGGGAATGTTCTGCTTGGGCGTGATAAAATCGGGATATTCTTCTTTTATGTCGGGTGAAGCTACTAAGGTCATGGGGTAACTTCCAAAAGACGCGACGGCCAGATTGTCACCAAAGCCGCCGACGTTTTCGTAAAATACGCCGAGATCCAAGGTTCCGTCCAGGAGTTCGTTGCGGATGTCGTAGCAATTCATGGACTGCAGAAAAAGCCGGGTATTGGGGGCCAGGTCATGAAATCTTTTTAGGACCGGCGACAGTTTGTAACAGAGCAGAGTTTCGCCGACGCCGACCCGTAAGATACCCTTATATTCCGACAAATCATTCTCAAAGCAACGGAGCTTTGCGACGGACGTGAGGACGTCGGTCACATAGGGATACAGCTGTTCGCCGGCCTTGGTCAGCTGCATCCGCCGTCCCATCCGTTCAAAGAGTTTGACGGATAGTTCCTGCTCCAACTGTCCGACTTGGAAGGTAATCGTCGATTGGGTGTAGTTGAGTTTTTCCGCCGCCTTGGTAAAGCCGCCTTCTTCCACGATGGTCTTGAAGGTCTGCAAATATTTTAAGTCCATAGTTACCTCTCTATAGTTCGAAATAAATGAAGTATAAAATTAAAAACATCGATTTTATTTAAGCGTTTGTTGATGCTATACTAACAGAGAAAAATCAAACTGTCAATGAGGGAGTCTTATGATTATGTTAAAAACAACACCGACCTTACAGAAACCCGGCTCACTGCTTCAGAGCGTCGTCCTGGTCATCGCCGCCTGCATCGTCCACGGCGTGATGCAAGGCGTCCACGACAATTACGGCATCATGATGACCGGACTCATTCCCTATACGGGCATCGACTACGTGACCATCAGCTTTGCTATCGGCGTAGGCGCCCTGGTCTATGGACTGGCCCAGCCCTTTCTCGGCATCCTGGCCTTGAGACGATCTCCGGTCTTCGTCATTCTGGTAGGGATTCTTTTTACCGTCGTCGGCTTGGCGGCGACGCCCTTATGTACGAGACCTTGGACGCTGGTCTTATTTTTTGGCCTCATCCTGCCCTTTGGCACGACGGGCCTCTGCTTTGGCATCATCATGGGGGCCATTACGCCGATGTTGGGAGAGAAACGGGCGGCTGTCGTCTCAGGACTCGTTCAGGCCAGTGCCGGCATTGGCGACGCCTTCATGTCTCCGGCTTTGAATCTGGCCATTTCAACCTTTGATATCGCCTTTGCCATGAGGGCTTTGACCGTTCCCTTTTTACTGATGATTCCCATTGCCGTCTGGATGCACTCTGTCGGTAAAAAGGAAACTCAACGAGAAGAGGCCGTTCACGAAGGGAAGGGGACTTCGAAAGTGTTCCTCATTCCCCTGCTGAAATTTGCCCTAAAAGACCGGGACTATCGCTTAATCGTCATAGGCTTTGCGACCTGCGGCTTTAACATGTCCATCATTGAAAGCCATCTATTTTCACAGTATCTGTCCTATGGCATCGACGGCAGCACGGCGTCGCTGACACTGACCGTCTACGGTATCGCCACCATGATCGGTGCCGCCGGGACGGGCTTTCTCGGAGCGGCTTTCAAGATGAAGAACGTTCTGGCCGGAGTCTATGCTGTGCGGGTCGGGATTTCCCTGGCCTTTCTGCTTCTTCCCAAATCGGTGGCCTTTGCCTTTGCCGCCACGGCCTTACTGGGGCTCTCAGGAGATGCGACGGTGCCGCCGACGTCGGGCATCATCAGTAAAAAGTTCGGCTCGAAAAACATGGCTGTCTTGTATGGATTTACCTTGATCGGGCACCAGATAGGCGCCTTTTTCAGCGCCTATCTCGGCGGCCTTTTCGTAGATATCGGCTGGGGCTACTCGCCCCTTTGGCTGGTCAACTTCTGCTTGGCCGCTATGGCGGCAACGGCCAGTTTCCGCATCCGTAATGAAAACGAAAGAAAAGAATATGTAGGGGAAATCTAAGGTATTTTGACGACAAGTCGAAAGCATAAAGCCGGAGCCTTGTGAATCTGATGTTCACAAGGCTCCGGCTTTGTATAGAATCTGTTTCGTTTTACTTTCTCAGGTTCGGCGTGCAGTCGATGATGATCGTGTCTGCTTGTTTCATAACCGTGAAATTGCCCTTCGTCGAGGAGAAGGCTTTTTCCAGCGTATCGCTGTGCCATTTTTGGACGGTCATGGTCGTACCGCCAACATTTTTCGAAGACGATGACTGTTTCTGGGCATCTTCCGGCAAGAGGTCGCTGATATTCAGGTCTTCGCCATCTTTTAAGGCAATGGTAACCGTAACGGCCCGGCCGTTTTCAAAGACGACCTGGTAGCGGCCGTTATGGAAGACGCGAATCGTATCACCCTGGGAATAGGGGTGGCCCCATTCGTCTTCCCAGGCTTTTTGCGTATCGCCGATGGTCGGCAAGGTGGCGACCGCCTTTTCTTTCGATTCAGTCTGGCTCTTCGTATCCTGATTGGATTTCGTATCCTTCGACTGCTGCTGCGTTTGGGTCTGTTCTTTTTGCTGGGAGTCCGTCGGCACGGCCGTCGAACATCCGGCAGTCAAAAGGGTAACTAACATGAGAACAATAGCAAGATAACGTTTCATAATAAACCTCCCGTTCATTAGCGGCGGCGGAGGTTGTCTCCGCCCTTATGGCGCTGTTTGTGGCGCTTGTTTCGAGTTGTTTGATAGGTGCTGGCCGGTAACTTGTCGCGATAAGTCTTCTGCCGCTTCGGCGGGGTGCTGCTGGCTTTTACTTTGACTTGTCCCGTCAGGGTGTACTTGGTGATCGTGGCCTGGATGTTGTGTTCAATCCGGCGGACCCAATCGACATCGGCTCCGGTGGCGAACATGATGGACAGGCCGTCGCTGCCGGCCCGGCCTGTGCGGCCGATGCGGTGGATGTAGTAGTCGACGTCGTGAGGGACGTCGAAGTTAAAGACGTGGGTAATGCCCTCGATATCGATGCCGCGGGCGGCGATGTCGGTAGCGACCAGAATCTGGGTCTTGGCCTTGGCAAAGTCGCGCAGGACCTGGTTGCGTCGGCCTTGGGACATATCGCCGTGGAGTTCGCCAATGTTGAAGCCTTTGGCAATCAGTTTGCCCGCTAAGAGGGACGTCCGCTCCTTGGTATTGCAGAAGACGATGGCAAGGTAGGGATTCATCTCGGTCAGCATCTGGCATAATTTCGGCAGCTTCTGCTCTTCCGTCATCATGTAGATCCGCTGTTCGATATTTTCAAGGGCAATGGTATCGCCTTCGAGAATCTTCAGGACCAGGGGATTCTGCATGTGTTTTTTGGCAAGGCCCTTGATCTTATCGGGGACGGTTGCCGAGAAAAATAGGAGCTGCCGGCGTTTCGGCGTCAGGCCGATGAGGGTATCGACGTCTTCGAGGAACCCCGACTGCAGCATCTGGTCGGCTTCGTCGACGATGACCCGGCGGACCCCGCTGAGGTCAAGGGAGTTGCGGCGGCAGTGGTCGAGGAGCCGTCCCGGTGTACCGATGATGACCTGCGGATGGCGATGGAGTTTTTGGAGCTGGTTTTCGATGGTCTTGCCGCCGATGAGGCTTAAGACGTCGACATCAAGGGACGGGGCCAAGGTCGCGGCTACGTCAGCGATTTGGCGGGCCAATTCGCGCGTCGGCGCCAAGATGAGGACCTGCTCGGCGTGGACTTCGGTCCGGATCTGCTGCAGCGACGGCAAGAGGAAGGCCAGGGTCTTACCTGTACCGGTTTGAGCCTGAGCCAGTATATCCCGGCCTTTGAACAGGGCCGGGATGGCTTGTGATTGAACGGCCGTCGGTTCGTCGATTCCCTGCTTGTGGAGAAGCTCGGAAAGGTCCGACGTCAGGCCGAGAGATTGAAAATTTTTTGTCATATCGTGCCCTTTCTCTATAGGTGCTAACAAAGTGCTTACTAACTATTATTATTACACAAAGCCCTTGTTTGCGCAAACTTTTCTTTCCTTTGGGGATATGGTATACTAAAGTGATTTCGTTTGCATTGTTTTAGGAGGTCTTGCATAAATGAGTTGGTGGCGCGATATTTTGCGGCAGTCTGTTTTCATGTGTATTTTTATCGTCCTCATTCCCATTGGAGCCTATACGATTCACAGTGGTTCCAGTGCTATTGTGGCCGTCGTCAGTTATCTTTTCCTGTCTCTCGTCGTTCCTACGGCCTACGTCGGAGCTCAAGATGCCGTTTTTGGCCGGGAAAGGGGCCGTATTCGCCGCTGGGTCGTCGTCTTGGTCTGGCTCTTCATGCTGGCCCTTAAAGTGGCCGTCAAGGTCTATCTGGGCAGTTACTGGAAGGCGGCGCCCTTTTGGGAATGGCCGACCTTCGGTCGTGATATCGTCTTTATTCTTGCCATGTATGCTGAAATGAGCCTGGTCATGCTCGTATCCTATGGGCTGTCTTCTTTGATGCCGGGTCGAAAGGCGGTGGGATGATGCGTGTTGAATGGAAACAGAAGGGGTACGACTGGCTCAGGGCTGTTCTTTGGGCGGCCTGCGGCATCCTGCCGCTTCCCTTCGGAGCCTTTGCGTCGGGAAAGCCTTATATTGCCGCCGCGTCGATCCTCGTCTTTTTTATCCTGTCCTTTGCCGTCCCCTTGTGGCTTGGTTATCGCCGTCGTAAGGCGGGACGATACGATGACTATGCCTCTGCCGGGGCGACTTTCTACGGCGGTGCCGTTGCCCTCATCGTCGCCGTGGGCCTCTTAAACGGTCTGATCGGATCGTCTCTTTGGCACTCCTATTGGGGAATGGTATTCCTGTTCACCTTGTGGATGCTTTTGACCATTGCGGCTCAGTACGGGGCTGCGAAAGGGGTTGATTTTTGGCATGCTCGGCTGCGGCTATACTGGTATTCCCAGTTCCTTGACCCCATCTTATTCAGCCTGCCCCTTCCTTGTGCCGTCCTGGGGATGTTCCTCTTTCCGGCCTTCAGCGATGAGTCGGCCTCAGTGAGCCTCTTCATCGGTATTATGGCTATCATGGGCTTTTGCTTCTTTGCCATCAGCATCTTCGTCATCGCCACCTTTGCCTTTTATTTCTTCCCCTATAAGCGTTACGGCTACAGCCGAAAAGAGAAGATCGTCCATCTCCTTTCCATCGTCGTCATGGTCCTCCTGTGGGTCATGGTCCAAAATCTCTTGTTCAATAGCGATATGCAGGTCCTCGGATATATCTTCAAGGCCATGCCGATTTTGCAGAATAATCCCTTAGTCTTCGTGACGCCTTTTCTGTTGTCGTCGTTGGTCATCATCGGCTGTGTGGCTCTTCGCAATGTCGTCGTTGAAACCTTATCCTGAAACAACTCCATATAAGATAATCCTCATGAGAGAGCTGTGTGTAATCTCATGGGGATTTTTTTGATACGCCGATAGAGGAAACGGATGGAAAATAAATCTACATTATGATATAATTGGATACAAATTTTTATTAGGAGGTGCAGCCACGTGAAAACAATCAGACTATTGTACCCGGACTATGTGAGCGGCGGATTGGAGACCTATTATTTTGGCGCTAACCTGATGGCTCATATTTTGCCGGAAAATGAAAACCAGCCCCTGATACGGGTGAACATCCTTCCGCCGACAGGCGAAGAAAAAAAGGTAACCGACGGTATCTATGGGAAAGAAGCAGTTGTAAGCGGGATTGTCGACGCCATGGGTAAAATCGAAGACGCACAGCCCGATAAAATCATCACCATCGGCGGGAACTGCATGGTGTCTCAGGCTCCGTTTGACTATTTGCATGGAAAGTACGGAAATCTTGGCCTTATCTGGATCGATGCCCATCCCGACGTATCCACGACAAAAGACGGCTACCCCAATGCCCATGCCATGGTGCTGGGGGCCCTTCTGGGGAAGGGCGATGCCGCCTTGTCCTATTTGATGAAGTCGCCGGCCTTCAATCCGAAGGACCTCTTGTATATCGGTCTTCAGGACTTACATGATTATCAGCAAAATTTTTTGGATGACATGGACGTAAGGTATAAAATCCAGACCGAGGAATTTGTCACTGATCAAGAGATCCGAGCCTTTGCCGGAAGATTCGACCATGTCCTGGTCCATTTCGACATCGATGTGCTGGATGAACGGTTTTTCCATGCTACCTATTTTGCCAATCCCGACCTCGTCGGCGATGGCTCCGGCGGCGGAAAAATGACTCTTGAAAAACTGTCAGAGATCCTCCAAACGATCCAGGACTGCTCCGATATTGTCGGTTTTACCATTGCCGAATACCTTCCTTTTGAAGCGGAGCGCCTCCATAAGATGTTTTCCAACCTAAAAATCCTTACAGTGTGACGACCCGGTGGGACATGAGTCGTCGCAGCGCCCTTATAAAGAGAACCCTCATGAGCAAACGTTCCTTTGATCATGAGGGTTTTTGCGGCCCAAAAATCGATTACGACGCCTTGACAGATTCTTAGTGGGCTTGGTCTAAATCTTTTCTCATGAGATCGTCTGTCTGCACATCATCTCCCATGACAAAGTGGTGTGTGCTGATTTTATAAAATCCATTGGCTTTGTAGAATTGAAGGGCTTTTTCATTATGCTCCCAAACGCCGAGCCAGACGTATCTTTTCTTTTGTGTCAGGGCCATGGCAATGGCTTGCTCCATCAAATAGCGTCCCAGGCCTTGTCCTTGAAATTCTCCGGATACATAGATCCTTTCAATCTCTAAGGACTCCGGGTCATTGATATCCGTCTGTGACGGGGCTTCGTTTACCTTCAGGTAAGCGGCTGCCTTTTCGTGGCAGCGCAGGATGAAGAACTTTGAATGATTATTTTCCAATTCCCGGCGAAGCTTTTCCCGGTCAAAGGCCCGGTTCAAATATTCTTCCATATTTTTCGCCGTATTCACGGCTGCAAAAGTTTCGTAATACGTTTGAATCGATAATTTACGAAGTTCATCCAAGTCATCGACGGTACATAATGTTAAGGTCATGTCCATAGTGAATACTCCTATCTGATAGGTAAGCCTTTCCATGATTGAGCAGGGCTGCTGCCGTCGGTGTTTTCGACATGGTGTAACCTGTGGTTCTGTTTACGGTCGGTTTTTTGGAAAGGCTGTAAAAAAAGGAGGCCTCCTGAAGGGGTCTCCTTTTTGATCTGTTCATTTAATTTCGACGATGGTCTGCTTCATAATTGTGAAGCGGACGACGTAGACGAGCCAGCCCAGGAAGGCGGCGAAGCTGCCGCTGAGGAAGGTCGTCGCATCGGTCGTTGTCAATGCGTATACGCAGTAGATAATCGATACGCCTGCTAAGAAAATCGAAGTATTTCGATTGCAGACTTTATTGGGAATGTTTTCCTTAGTAAGGATTGTCGTCAAGGCCCCGGCGCAAAGGATATAGGGGATGACGTTGGTGACGACGGCCAGGTTCGCCAAGAGTTCGAATTGGGCGGCCAAGGTCGGGCTGATAGTCATCAAAGCGAGGACGCTTTGCATGCCTAAGATGCAGAGCATGCCCTTGACGGGGACATCGGCGCTGGTGACTTTGGCAAAAATCTTGGGGAACAAGCCGCGCTGGGCGCTGGTCTTGAAGACGCGGGCCAGGGTGAACTGCCACGACAGGAGAGAGCCTGCGCAGGAGAATACCATCAGGCCCATGACTACCTTGCCGGCCGTATCGCCGAGCATGTAGGAAAAGGCCAGTCCGAAAGGTGCGCTCGATGCCAGGATTTCGGCATTGGGAACGATTCCGGCGATGACATTCGTCGAAGCGACGTAGATGACAGCGACGCTGATGGTGCTGACGAAGGTCGCAATGGGGACGGATTTTTTCGGGTTTTCCACGGCGTCCATGTTGACGGCTGCCGATTCAAGTCCCAAGAAAGACCACAACGTAAGGGCAATCGAATTTCCGACGGCATCGCCGAGACCCAGGTCATTGGGATTCCACGATGCGAGCCAGGTTGCCGGGCTGAACCAGTGCCAGCCGATGATAGAAATACCGAGAACCGGAATAATAGCGCCCCAGATGGTGATGGCACTCAGCTTGCCCGAATACCGGGAACCGCTGAAGTTGAGGGCAGCTGCAATCCACAATAAAGCGATTGTATATAGACACGTCTGAATCGGCGTAAAGGTTGTCTCAAGGAAACCGGCGCCGTAACCGACTGCCGTGATGGCAATGGCGACGTTTGCAATTACGATGGAAACAGAGTAGGCGTAATTTGCCATAAAATGTCCTATTCGCCCAAAGGCGTATTCGGAGTAACCACCCATACCGCCCGGCTTCGTTGTAAACATGCCACATCGGGCAAAGGCCATGGCGAGGGCTAAAGAGCCAAAAGAGGTAATAATCCAAGAAATGATTGAAATAGTACCGACTTCGGCAAGCTTGGTCGGCAGCATGATGATACCGGCTCCAAGCATGTTGGCAGCAGTGACGAAGGTCAGCTGGACAACAGACATTTTACGACATGTAGTTTTCATTATCAGTCCTTCTTTCGTTTAGAATGCGTATACGGCTAGAAATTTTAGCAAGTTAATTCTATCATTTTTGCAGGGAAAATTAAATAGCTTTTTGAAAATTGCTATATGTATTTAGGGCCCTTTTGACGTCGATTATTCTAAATCTGTATAGAAAATTTTACATACCGTGATAAGGGCCGGGAAGGCTAGGTTTCATCAGCTTTCCCAAGGGGTTGAAAACATGGATTTTCAAAGAAAATGAGGCGCTGTTGAGCCTTTGGGAGGCTCTTTGTAAAGAGCTGTCCGAGATGGTTTTTGTCCTGACTTTTTTTCTTTTGAAGCGAAGGTTCTTTTTCAAAGAACAAAAATTCACTGAACGTATCCAGATTCAAAGGCAAGGCATAATCTGTCATGGGCCTCCTATCGGAATGGCTGCATCAGGGCCGAAAGAGGAGGGGAATCTCTCCTATGGAAATGGCGCGGTCCGCCTCTAAAAGGACGAAAAAAGAGGATTCATCTTTGAGCAAGCCTCAGAACCATAAGCCAGTAAAAATGAATCCTCTTTGCGACTGGATAAGTATATCAATATTAGGGGCAGACGTCAATAAGAAAAGGGACGTTTTGAGACAGAAAATATTTTTTTTAGAGTCTTGAAAAGCACGATAAAAAAGAGTCCCGCACCATCATTGTGCGAGACTCTTTGCAGTTTTTACAAGGGTGATTAGTCGATGTTTTCGACGATGCAAGCCGTACCCTGGCCGCCGCCGATGCACAGCGTAGCCAAGCCGTATTTGCCGCCGACTTCTTTCAAGCCGTAGAGCAAGGTTACGAGGATACGAGCGCCCGATGCGCCGATCGGATGGCCGAGGGCGATAGCGCCGCCGTGGATATTGACTTTATCCATATCAAAGCCGAGTTCGCGGCAGCAGTATACAGCCTGAGCTGCGAAAGCTTCGTTGGCTTCGACAAGGTCGAGGTCTTTAACTTCGAGGTCGGCTTTCGCCAAGGCTTTGCGGGACGAAGGAACCGGACCGGTACCCATGATGGTCGGGTCGACACCAGCCGATGCATAGCTTACGATTTTTGCCATCGGTTTGAGACCGAGTTCTTTGGCTTTGTCAGCCGACATGACGACGAAGGCTGCAGCACCGTCGTTGATGCCGGAAGCGTTGCCGGCCGTTACGGTACCGCCTTTTTTGAAGGCCGGTTTCAATTTAGCCAGGCTTTCCATGGTCGTGCCTTCACGCGGGAATTCGTCCGTGTCGATGACGACGTCTTTTTTACGCTGATGGACCGTAACCGGAACGATCTGGGATTTGAAAGCGCCGCTCTTAATAGCTTCGCAGGCTTTTACCTGAGAACGGACGCCCATTTCGTCCTGATCTTCACGGGTAACACCGAATTTTTCAGCTACGTTTTCAGCCGTGATGCCCATGTGGTAGTCGTTGAAAGCATCCCATAAGCCGTCTTTGATCATGGTGTCGACGAGGACGCCGTTGCCCATACGGTAGCCGTAACGGCCCTTAGGAACGGCAAAGGGAGCCATGGACATGTTTTCCATACCGCCGGCTACGATGACGTCTGCGTCACCGGCTTTGATCATCTGAGCTGCCAAGGATACGCAGCGAAGACCGGAACCGCAGACTTTATTGACCGTAAGAGCCGGAACTTCGATGGGCATGCCGGCTTTGATCATAGCCTGACGAGCCGGGTTCTGGCCCTGAGCTGCCTGAAGAACGTTGCCCATGACGACTTCGTCGACGTCTTTGCCTTCGATGCCGGCACGTTTGAGGGCTTCTGCGATAACGACAGCACCTAATTCAACAGCCGGGGTATCTTTGAAACCGCCGCCGAATTTACCGATAGCTGTACGGCAAGCACTTACGATAACTACTTCTTTCATTGGAATCACTCCTTGAGATTTTTTTACGTATGAAATAAATGGGACGCATCGGTATGAGGCGAATGCGCCGCGAAAAGCATCATCATAATGATGATACCAGATAATGATATAATACACCCTCCAAAAGGAAATGTATAGACCACGTTCAGAAAATTACGTAGTCTATACATTTGATTGCTTACTATTAGGGAATAGGGGGGGGTAAAAACTTACAGGCGTTCTACGATAACAGCCGTGCCCTGGCCGCCGCCGATGCAAAGAGCAGCAAGACCATAGCGGCCGTTGATTTCCGGTTCAGCCATAGCGTAGAGCAAGGTGACGATGATACGAGCGCCGGAGCAGCCGATCGGATGGCCGAGAGCGATAGCGCCGCCGTGAATGTTGACTTTGTCCATGTTGAGGCCGAGTTCGCGGCAGCAGTATACGGACTGAGCTGCGAAAGCTTCGTTCAATTCGATGAGGTCCATCTGATCGACGGTCATGCCCGTTTTCTTCATGACTTTGCGAACAGCCGGAACAGGGCCGATACCCATGATTGCCGGATCTACGCCAGCCGAAGCCCAATCGATGATGCGAGCCAGCGGTTTGATGCCGAGTTCTTTGGCTTTGTCAGCGGACATGATGACGACAGCAGCTGCGCCGTCGTTGATGCCGGAAGCGTTACCGGCCGTAACCGTGCCGTCTTTAATGAAGGCCGGGCGGAGTTTCGAGAGCATATCCATGGTGCAGTCCGGACGGATGAATTCGTCTTTGTCGATGACGACGTCGCCTTTTCTCTTATGAACCGTAACCGGTACGATCTGGCTGTCGAATTTGCCTTCCTGCTGAGCTTTGTAAGCGTACTGCTGCGAACGGAGAGCCAATTTATCCTGGTCTTCACGCGTTACGCCAAAGCGGCTGGATACGTTTTCAGCTGTTACGCCCATATGATAGTTGTTTTCCGTGCAGATCAAGCCGTCACGAAGAAGAAGATCTTCGAGAACGCCGTTACCCATGCGATAGCCGCGGCGGCCTTTCGCGATGGAGTAGGGAGCATTGGACATGGATTCCATACCGCCGGCAACGATGATATCAGCGTCGCCGAGTTTGATCTGCTGCGAAGCCAAGGAAATGGCACGCATGCCGGAACCACAGAGTTTATTTAATGTGAAAGCTGGAACTTCCTGGGGAATACCCGAATGAAGGGCAACTTGACGGGCTGTGTTTTCACCGCAACCGGCTTGGAGTACATGACCCATGATGACTTCGTCGATCTGATCGACAGGGACACCTGCGCGTTTGATTGCTTCAGTAACCGCAGCAATACCGAGGTCTACAGCGGTAATATCTGCGAATTGGCCATTGAAGCTGCCGATGGCCGTACGGCAAGCACTTACGATAACAGCATCTCTCATTAGAAAAACCATCCTTTCTGACATGAAACAAAATATAGAATAATATAGTATATAGCCTTGATTGACGGAGCCGCCGCTTACGCAGCTCCTTGGGGGTTACGTTGAAATGAAGAATTTGAGTTCTAAATTTCACAATCTCCATGTCTATATAGTACATTTTTTCACAAGTAAATGCAAGAGCAAAATGGATTTTTGCTGTGCCGAATAATCATGATAAAGGAAGAGACAGCGAAAAGAAGAATGAACACCCCGAATAGTTCGCCATGCATATCATTTTAAGGAAACATGCCTCACATTAGGATGACAAAATCTTTAGTAGGCCCTTTGTCCCGTTGCACACGATTGACGCTTGCGGTTCTATTCGGCTCATCGTGCCTATACGCACTATCAAGGCCTGCGCTAAATTGTACTAGCCATTACAATCACAGCGCCACACCTAGACAGCACATCAAAACGTCTGTATAGTTATATAGAGACTTGATGACACATATTAACTTTGAAAGGCAGGTAGATGCACACGTGATAGCATGGTTACTTTTTGGCATTATAAGCATTGGACTGATAAATATAATTGATCCGCGAACCTTCATCGAGAACATACGTATCTTAGTGAGCTATGTAATGTTCGGGACAATCTTCCATGCCGCTGTGTCTTACTACAATCATCGTGAATATAAGCAGACCGTAAGAGATCTGATCGTTGTGATTGTCTGTATCGTATTGATTGGCTTGACGCTCTGAATGCCCGATAGAATTTTAAAGGCCCTGTATGAACCATGTTACGGGTATGGTTCACACAGGGCCTTTTTGTTGGTCGTTGTCTCTTACTTGCCTCTCTCCTGCATTCCATCAGCTGATATGTTATTTATATAATCTTTATAAGACTCTTCGTGATGAGGACGTTCTTTGGCTGTGTTAGTGATAGTTAGTAATATATTATTCTTTATATATGGCAAGGGGGGACGGAGACCGGAATGGGTACAAAGCTCAAATGGTGATGATAGAACTGAAAATGGCAACTAAAAAAGCGACTCCACAATACGTGAGGTCGCTTTTTCAGGCATTACAGTCGGACATATTAAAGAAGGTGTGCAATGAAGCTGTACGAAAGCAAAGCACCCATGGAAATAATGATTTTTGCGTTTGCACTTAAGTTCATGATTCTCCCTCATTTCTTCTTTATAATATGCCAGCCTAATATTTTAAGTTGTTACTGGATAATGACCGGCTGGTGTTTGATCTCTTTATCTATAAATATAATAACGCGTGATTAAAATAAAATCAATAGCTGAAAAATGCAATTGTAGGGGGTCAATATGCTTTGAATGCAAAAATAAGCGCATAAAATAGAGAATATCAAGCGAAAAGCGGAAAAATATTTTCGCGTATTAGGCAAAATAATCATTTCTCAAGAAAAAATAAATCAAGAAAAAAGTGAATAAAATGATTATTTATTCAAAACCGAAAAATGTTAAATTTTACGTTTAAATAAAGGTATGACTTAAAAAATAAAATAAGATAATGGTGAGATAAGTATTGGCAGGAGCGTAAAGAATGTTCTATAATGAATATAATAAAGAAAAGGGCGGCAGTCTCCCCTATATACCGTTAAGACTGCGGCCCATTGTATGATAATATTAGGAGGAATATGATGGGATTTTTCGACGCGTTTTTTAAAGAGCAGCAGCGCACGAAGAGCGAAGAGATTTATGACCGTGCCCTGCAGATCTTTAATTCACCTCAGCTGCAAAACGAGGCCTTGTCAGCGGAACTTGCCCGAGAAGTACTTGCCGGCGAAGACTGTGATCAGGTGAGCGGGGCTTACGGCCGATTTGGCCATGATGTGACCAATCCCATTCCCGTCAACGGGCCGAGTGGAGAGTTCGTCTACTTGTCGCGCCTGCGCCTGCGGCGGACAGGATCGATGGTCTTTTTTCATAATGTCGGACAGATCGGGCGCATCCATGTTTTTGAACTGACCAACGTCAGCGGTCACTTTGCCGACCGGCTGTACGTCGACATGTATCATCCCCGCTGCTCCCGTCTCTATCCTGAAGGCTATACCCTCGAACGGGAAGCCGTCTTTCCCCGCGGCGTAACGACGGCCGTTGCCGATTTTCCTAACGGGCTCTATAAGGCCATTAAGAAGGAAGCGAAACTGCGTCTGGGCATCGATGTGGCCGAACAGGAAAGTGCCCGCATCGACGCGGCGGCGGCTCAGAAATCTCTTGCCGAGCTTCCGGCAAAAACCATGGCGGCGGCACCGGTCGAACCATTGAAATAAGGCTGATCTATGGTATAATTACTACACAGCTTATAATGTTATGATATTAGGAGGGTCACTGATGAGAGACTTACCGAAAGCGCATGAAACGTGGCGCCATTTTAAAAACAATACTTATGAAATCATTACGCTTGCCGAACACACGGAAACGGGTGAAAAGTTCGTTATCTACAAAGCCCTGCATGATACGATGAAGACCTATGCCCGCCCGTTGAAAGATTTTATGAGCGAAGTCGACAAGGAAAAATATCCTCGTTCGGAACAGGAATATCGCTTCGTTAAGATTAAATAATCTTGACAGTTTCGAAAAGTGCTGATATAATATAGAACGTTGAAAATAAAGCAGAAGCTATCCGCTTCTCACCTTACACGACGATGGTGTCACTAGGGTCTATGACGGAAACGTAGAGCGGATAGTCATGCTATCCGTTCTTTTTTTATTCGGAGGTGAAAGACAATTAGTAAGGAATTACGTATCAACGATCAAATCAGAGCCCGTGAAGTTCGCGTGGTCAGTGATTCTAACGAACAGCTCGGTGTCATGTCTCTTCGTTCTGCCCGTCAGATTGCGGAAGAACGGCGTTTGGACTTAGTAGAAGTCGCACCGAATGGCAAGCCGCCTGTCTGCCGTATCATGAATTACGGAAAGTACCGTTATGAACAGCAGAAGCGCGAAAAGGAAGCTAAGAAAAAACAGAAGGTCTTGACATTGAAAGAAGTAAAGCTTCGTCCCAATATCGAAGATCATGACTTCTACGTTAAAATGAAAGCTGCCCAGCGTTTCTTGGGTGAAGGCAGCAAAGTAAAGGTTACCATCATGTTCCGCGGCCGTGAAATGAGCCATCCGGAACTGGGCCGTGATTTGCTGGTTCGATTCGCTGATGAATTGAAAGACACCGCCCATGTAGAAAAAGAACCTAAAATTGAAGGCAGAAACATGACCATGGTCATTGCTGTCAACAAGAAGTAACAGGAGGACAATTATTATGCCGAAAATCAAAACCCGCCGTGCCGCGGCAAAACGTTTTAAATCAACTGCTACAGGTAAGATCAAACGCATGAAACCGTACAAGAGCCATATCTTGGAAAGCAAGACTGCAAAACGGAAACGTAACCTGAGAAAAGCTGCACTCGTATCGCAGTCCATGACCGGCGTCGTTCGCAAGATGTGCCCGTTCATCTAATTACAGACAGTAAATTTTTTGACATAGACTCGGAGGAATAGACTAATGGCAAGAATCAAAGTTGGCGTTACAGCACACGCTCGTCATAAAAAAATCTTAAAAATGGCTAAGGGCTATCGCGGTACCCGCAGCCGTCTCTTCAAAAAAGCTAACGAAAGCGTCATGAAAGCGCTCTACTACGCTCGTCGTGACCGTCGTGCCAAGAAACGCGAATTCCGTAAATTGTGGATTGCTCGTATCAACGCAGCTACCCGTGCAAACGGCCTCAGCTACAGCCGTTTCATCTATGGTCTGACCAAAGCCGGTGTCATTGTAAACCGTAAAATGTTGGCAGATCTTGCTGTCAATGATGCTGCTGCCTTCACGAAACTCGTCGAAGTTGCCAAAGCTCAGTAATCTTAACATAAAGAGGATGACGACAAAGTGGAAATCATTTTGTCGTCATCCTCTTTTTATGCCCTTTTATAGGCGGCCAGGGGGACGAGGACGTTCCTGCGACAAAGTCTGGCCATCTTGCAGGGAAACAGGTACAATATAGATAGATCTATAAGAAAGAGCAAGGAGGACGTACGATGGAAGATATAAGAACACTGGCCGTGGCCTATCATAAGGCCGGCAATAACTGTGCAGAAACGGTGGTCAAGGTCTGTAATGACAGCCTGGCTTTGCATCTGCCCGATGAAACGCTGCGCATGGTATCCATCCTCGGCGGCGGTGTTGCCGGCTCCGGCTGTCTCTGCGGGGCCTTGAACGGAGCCTGTCTCGTCTTAGGCAGTCTCGTCGGCCGGACGCAGCCCGAGGAAAAGACAAAGGCTGAAATCAATCAGCCCGTTCGGGAATTTCAGAAAATTTGGAGCGACCGCTTCAAAGCGACGTGCTGTCGTGTGTTAAAGAGCCCGGCCAATGGCGGTCCCGTGTCCTGCGAAACCTTGATGGCCGATACGGCAGTCATGGTCGTTGATTTCATTCGCGAGAAGAAATTGGCCTAGGGCCTTTGATTCATGTTACCGGTGCGGCCGAGTCGGATGAATGCCCCGATTTTCTTGACTTTTTTGTGGGATATGGTACAATAAACAAGTCGGGTCAACGGGGCGTAGCGCAGTTTGGTAGCGCGCTTGGTTCGGGACTAAGAGGTCGCAGGTTCAAATCCTGTCGCCCCGACCATATTTTACATATCCGTATTTATCCCGAAGATACAGCAAAGGGTATGTAGACGCGGAGAGCTGTCCGAGCGGCTGAAGGAGCATGATTGGAAATCATGTATAGGGCGAACGCTCTATCGTGGGTTCAAATCCCACGCTCTCCGCCATACGACGCCATAAGAGACTGTCACATGAACTTTTTTCATGGACAGTCTTTTTTT
>NZ_HF954537.1:1127175-1129595 GCF_000455225.1 Megasphaera massiliensis | reverse complement strand
GTTGCCTAAAAAAGAAAGGTTGCCGGAAAATGCGGTTCACAGGCCGATTCTTTTATGATAAAATAAGAAACCATAACAGAGGGAAAGAAGGCTTATGATGAGTGCTATCAAAAGGGAAGTGGCAGCTTTTATCGCTGCCCATCAGGTGGAGGATTTTATAATGACGCCCGTGACGATGCGGGAAGTATCGTTCCGGACGGCGCAGGAACAGATGCTGCCCAAAGTTGAGATGGCGGCCGTCGTCGACGGCGTCCTTGACGGGTGCCCGGCCTATCCGGTGCCGGTTCGCGTTTACATTCCCCATACGAGTCGGCCCCTGCCGGTCCTCGTCTATTACCACGGCGGCGGCTTTGTCATCGATACCGTCTCGGTCTATGATCCCGTCTGCCGCCGGATTGCCAAGGCGACGGACCATATCGTCATCTCTCCGGAATATCGCCTGGCTCCGGAAAATCCCTATCCCGCCGCCTACGACGATGCCTTAGCCGTGGCCCGGCAGGCCCTTCCCTTTTTGGAGGCCGAGGGGATTGCCCATGAAAAGGATGTAACCTTGTGCGGCGACAGTGCCGGTGGCTGCATGGCCGCCTTTGTCAGCCAAAAACTGCAGCATGAGACAGACTTTCCCTTGAGCCATCAGATTTTGATCTATCCCCTCCTTGACTTTACCGGTTCCTTTCCGTCGTGCCAGGCAAACTGCTGCCCGGAAACGGGATTTTCGGCGGAGAAAATGACCTGGTATTTCAACCAGTTCTTCCGGGGGCGTGACGAAAAAATGGCGGCGTCGCCCCTTTTTTGCGAGTTGACGCCGTCCATGCCGTCAACCTTTGTCGTTACGACGTCTTTTTGCCCCTTTCATGACGAAGGTTTGGACTACATCCGCCGCCTCAGGGACCTCGGCGTTCGGGCGGAGACCTATAATTACGACAATATGGTTCATTCCTATCTCAACTTTGAAAAGATTTGCTGCGAGGAAATCGACGATACCTATAAGCGCATGGCAATGTTTTTGCATGATTGAAAGGAATTGCTTATAATAGAAATAAAAAAGTCTGCTTGTGTATACGGAAAGGATGTGTCATTTTATGAAAAAACGCCTTTGCCCGGAATGTGGTAAATGGGTCGACGTGGAAGGGGATTTTTGTCCTTTTTGTGGAGCCAAACTCCCTGAAATGGACCCAGATGAACCGATTATCGACGAAGAAACGGGGACCGAGACCTTTGATCACGAACGGACAGCCGCCGAAGAACCGGTTATCGACGAAGAGACGGGGACCGAGACCTTCGCTCATGAACGGGTAGAATCGATCGAACACCCGGAACCGATGGAGGGCGATGATTTGCCTCCTGTCGTACCGCCTGATCGACCGACACCGCCGCCGTTTCAGGAAAAGTCATTTTTTGCTCGCCACGGCAAAGTCCTCGTGGGTGTCATCATCGCCTTGGTCGTAGTCATTGCCGGAGCCGTCGGTATGTATTTTTACGGGGCTCATCAAGATGACTATACGAAAGATGCCATCTCCCTCTCGCAGCAGCTGACGACAGAAAATGAGTCCGTCACCGATGCCGCTAAACTCCTCAGCCAGCAGGGCCAGGGGAATGGTTCCGAGTCACTGATCAAGACCTTGGAAACGAGTCGGGCCAATGTGGAAAAAATAGCCAAGAATTACAATCCCCAAAAGATCCCCGACCAATATGCCAGCGATGACCAGGCCATCCGCGAAGTCATGCGAAATCAGATGGCTCTCTACGATAAGGCCATTGCCATCGCCAAGGCGCCGACCGATGCCGCCGTTAACGATAAACTGAATGATATGCTCACCCAGTCTCAGAATGCCAAGAAAATCGCCCGCACCATCCAAATTCCGGGGGCTGACTTTACGGCCGCCGTCGACGATGATGCTGCCGTTTCCTATCTTGAAAAATATGTCACTAAAGTTAAAAAGGATGAGGAAGAAAAAAAGGCAAAGGCCAATCCGGACAAGCAGATTCTCTCTTCCTACGCCAGCAGTAAGGACTTGTTCAATGAAGATATCAATAAGCTTACCGATGATATCAACAACTATTTGAAGGATCACAAGGATTTCAAAGATAGCCGGGAATTCAACAACCGGGCCAATACCTTGTACCTCCAGATTTCTAAGACCCGCAGTCAGCTCGAAAGCGATTCGTCCATCGAAAATACGGCTATGAAGTACAAGCTCGATGCCTTGTTTAAGGCCCAGCAGGATCGGCTTCGCGGCCTCTATGATGGTGTCAGCTCCAGTCAGAAGGGCGAAGACTACCGTCCGGGCTTTCAGCGCGGCCAAGCGGCAACCGATCGCTATGACAAATTGAACAGCGAGTGGAACAGCCTGTAAGAAACTTTCTCCATAACCAAAGAGGTTCAGCGACACGATGATCGCTGAACCTCTTTTTTGATT
>NZ_HF954537.1:1073407-1125609 GCF_000455225.1 Megasphaera massiliensis | reverse complement strand
CTTTTTATTGTTTTACTTTTTTCATCGAAAGTCCGATGCGACCGCGGTCGGCATCGACACTGATGATTTCTGCGTTTATGATGTCGCCGGTGTGGACGATGTCCGTGGGATGACGGAAGGGATGGTTGCTGAGCTGGGATCGGTGGACCAGTCCCGGCGTCTTGATGCCGAAGTCGACGAAGGCACCGAAATCGACGACGTTCTGGACCGTGCCGCGAACGACGGTACCGACCTTGAGATCGGCGAGGGACATGACGTGCTGGCGGGTAAGGGGTTTTGGGAACTCGCTGCGGACGTCGCGGCCGGGCTTACGGAGTTCTTCCAGAATATCCTTGATGGTCGGCTCGCCGGCACCGAGGGAGGCCGCCAGTTTCGGGGCGGCGTTGCACTGGATCTTATCGCGTAGGCCTGCCATTTTTTCCGGTTCCTTCAAATCGTCGCGGGTCAGGCCGTACTGACCGGCAATTTGAGCGGCCAGGTCATACGATTCGGGATGGACCGACGTATTGTCGAGGGGCTCTTCGCCGTCTTTGATGCGCAGGAAGCCGGCGCATTGGGTAAAGGTAGCCGGTCCCAGGCGGGGAACGTTTAGAAGTTCCTGACGGTTTTTAAAGGGACCGTTTTCGTTGCGGTAGGTGACGATGTTGCCGGCCGTCGAAGTGGTGAGACCGGCGATGTGCTGGAGGAGGGCGGCTGAGGCCGTATTGAGGTCGACGCCGACGTAGTTGACGACAGAGGTTACGGTCTGATCGAGGGCCGTCGCCAGATCTTTTTGGTTGACGTCGTGCTGATACTGGCCAACGCCGATCGAAGAGGGATCGATTTTTACCGATTCGGCCAAGGGATCCTGGATGCGGCGGGCGATGGAGACGGCGCCGCGGATGGTGACGTCCAAGTCGGGCAGTTCTTCCCGAGCCAATTCCGATGCCGAGTAGACCGAAGCGCCGGCTTCATTGGTGATGACGTAGCGGCAGCTCAGGTTGTAATTCTCGATGAGCTGGGAGACGAATTGTTCCGTTTCATAAGAGGCCGTCCCATTGCCGATGGAAATGAGGGTGACGCCGTGGCGGCGGATCATATTGGCCAAATCCTTGGCGCTCTTTTTCTTCTGCGCCTCCGAATGGGTCAGGTAATAGGTCCCGTAGTCGAGGACCCGACCGGTGGCACTGATGACAGCGGCCTTGCAGCCCGTGCGAAATCCGGGGTCGAGGCCCAAGATGATTTGTCCTTCAAAGGGCGGCTGCAAGAGGAGGTGGCGGAGATTTTCGGCAAAGACGTCGATGGCCTGCTTTTCGGCCTGGGCCGTCAGTTCATTGCGGATTTCCCGATCCATTTGCGGGAAGATTAACCGCTTATAGCTATCAGCAGCGGCACTCTTGATGATGGCTTCATACGGCGAATGGCGCTCCATGACTAATCGGCACAGCATGTCGATGTGCTTGTCTGTCGGTTCCTTGATCGTGACCTTTAGTTTCTTTTCATTTTCGCCGCGGTTGATGGCCAAGATGCGGTAGCTCGGAAGACGGGTGATGCGTTCGCTAAAATCGGCGTAGGTCAGCATGGGGCCGGCGTCTTTTTCTTCGACTTGGAGGCTGCAGGTTAAGCGGGCCTCCTGCCAGAGGCTGCGGCGCAGTTTTTGACGGAAGTCAGCCCGTTCGGAGAACCGTTCGGCTAAGATATTGGCCGCCCCTTGGATGGCGTCTTCGATTGTCGGGACATCATCATTAAGAAAGGCCTTGGCCGCTTCTTCCGGAGACGGTCCTTTGGGATTTTGCTCAGCAAAGAGCTTGGCCAGGGGTTCGAGGCCGGCGTCACAGGCCATGGATGCCTTGGTACGCTTCTTTGGTTTATAAGGAAGATAGATGTCTTCGACTTCTTGGAGCTGACGGGCTTTGGAAAGGGCCTTTTCCAGTTCGGCATTCCAGCAGCCCTGGTCTTCAATCGATTGGCGTACCGTTTCTTTGCGGCTGGCCAGAGCCTGTTCATAGGCGTACTGTTCCTGGATACAGCGCAGCTGGACTTCATCCAGTGTTCCCGTCGCTTCTTTTCGATAGCGGGCGATGAAGGGAATCGTATTTCCTTCGTCGAGAAGGGAGAGGGCAGCCTGCACCTGCTGAGGACGAACGCCGAGGGTACGGGCAATTTCAATAATCATCGTTTCGTCAGTCATGAATTCATTCCCTCCATAATGTATAGTTAAGATTGCTTATTTTGTAAGAGAAACTTTACACAAGTCATTGAATTTTCTCTTAATAACCGTTACAATATAATAAGGATATTCTATTTTTTGACCATGTAAATTACTCATGTAAGTCCATGTGGAATAAAGCTATAATGTCTTATTATACCATATTTTTCAAAGAAAGGGGGATAAAAATGGAAATTGCTGAAGTTTTGCGAAAAAACGGTTATAAAGTCACACCGCAGCGGCTGGCTGTCTATGATGCGATCATTCACAACCCGATGCATCCCAATGCCGAAGCTATTTACAAAACCTTACAGCCGAACTACCCGTCTATGAGTATGGCCACGGTATATAAAACCATGGAAATTTTTGCTAAAATAGGTGTCGTACAAGTCTTGCAATGTGCAGAAGATGCCCATCGTTATGATTATAACACGAACCCTCACGCTCACATTCGCTGTGAGAAGTGCAACCGCGTCATGGATATCGACTTGGATCAGAAGCATCTGAGTCAGTTGGCTGCCGAACAGACTGGTTTTACGGTCAATGGTGTAAGTGTTTCGTTTGTCGGTGTGTGCCCGAAATGTCGGGAAAAATCGTAATAGGTTGTAACGTCTGTTTTCGCTGCTGTCGCACGAGACCTGTCGGTTTTGTGCGGCAGTATTTTTATATATAATGATAGTATACGTCTCAACGAGAAGAAAGGAAATGTTATGCTGCATATTGGTTGTCACCTGTCGGTGTCACAAGGATTTTTGCATATGGGTGACGAAGCTTTATCTATAGGAGCCGATACGTTCCAATTTTTTTCGCGCAATCCGCGGGGAAGCAAGGTGCGAAAGCTCGATATCGATGATATGGAAGCCTTGAATGAACTCATGAAGAAACACCATTTTGCCCCGATCTTAGCCCACGCTCCTTATACCTTAAACGGCTGTTCCCAGACCGAAAAGACACGGGAATTTGCCCGTCAGGCCATGGCCGATGACCTGCGCCGCCTGGAATACCTCGATAACTGCCGTTATAATTTCCATCCCGGCAGCCACGTCGGCCAAGGGCCGGAAAAGGGCATCGACCTCATTGCCGACATGCTCAATACCTGCATGTTTGCCGGTCAGAAGACGACAGTCCTCTTAGAAACCATGGCCGGCAAGGGGACGGAAGTCGGGCGGACCTTTGAAGAATTGGCGGCCATCATCGATAAGGCCGTTATGAATGATAAAATCGGCGTCTGCCTCGATACATGCCACGTCTTTGACGGCGGCTACGACATCGTCCATGAGCTCGACGACGTCCTCTTGACCTTCGATAAGGTCATCGGTCTCGACCGGCTGAAGGCCGTCCACATCAACGACAGCAAGAACGAACTGGCCAGCCATAAAGACCGCCACGAGAAAATCGGTGAGGGCCATATCGGTATTGCCGCCTTTGATGCCATCGTCAATCATCCGGCCCTGCGGGCCCTGCCGTTTTATTTAGAGACGCCCAATGAACTCGACGGCTATGCGCGGGAAATTGCACTGCTTCGCTCCTTACAACGATCGGAATAAACGTAGATAAAGGGGACTTTTTATGCGTATACTACATACTGCCGACTGGCATTTAGGAAAACTATTTTATGGATCGTATTTGACGGAAGAACAGGACTATGTATTAAAAACTCAGCTCCTGCCTCTCATTAAAGACGAAGAAATCGACGCCGTTGTCCTTTCCGGTGACGTCTATGACCGGAGCCTTCCGCCGACGGAGGCGGTCGCCCTCTTTGATGAAATGGCGACCAAAATCACGGCCGAACTAAAGGTCCCGTTTCTCGTCATCAGCGGCAATCATGACAGCGCCGCACGCCTGTCCTTTGCCAGCCGCCTTCTGGCCTCCCAGGGCCTTTATATCGCCGGCGAATTAGACCGCATGATGGATCCTGTGGTGTTAGACGATAAATACGGCCCCGTCGCCTTTCTATTGGCCCCTTATGCAGAACCGGCCGTCGTCCGCCATTTCTTGGGTGACGACAGCCTGCGCAGCCATGAGGCGGCCCTTTGCGCCCTTCTTTCGTGGCAGCAGGAAAAGATTCCCCGCGGCATGCGGACCGTTTGCGCAGCCCATGCTTTTGTAGCCGGCGGCCTTGCCGGCGACTCAGAGCGGCCCTTGTCCATCGGTGGCAGCGACCAGGTCGGAAGCGACTTGTTCACCGATTTTTCCTATACGGCTCTGGGCCATCTTCACGGACCGCAGCAGATTACGCTGCCGACCATCCGCTATGCCGGAAGTTTGCTGAAATATTCCTTCGGCGAAGCCCGCCAGAAGAAAGGCGCCGTCGTCGTCGACCTCGATGGAAAAGGCAAGGCAAGTCCCGTTTTCCATGAATTTACGCCCCGTCATGACGTACGCATCGTCAGCGGATCCTTTGAAGACGTCATGGCAGCTTCCGACGATCGGCCCGACGATTTTATCTTGGTACGCCTGTCGGATCAACAGCCGATTCTCGACGGCATGGCCAAACTGCGGCGAAAATACCCCAACGCCATGGCCCTTGAAATGCCAAACCGCAATACAGAAGGTGGCGGGCAGCGGGACTTTAACCTCAGGCAGTCGACGGGACAGGAACTCTTTGACAGCTTCTCCAAGGCCATGCGGCCCGACCAGCCCTTGACCGAAGCCGAAGAAGAATGCGTCCGCCAGTTGTGGAGCGAGTTAGAAAAACGTGAACAAGGGGGCTTATCATGATTCCCATTTACTTAGAGATGAAAGCCTTTGGCCCCTATGCCGGGGTGGAAATCGTCGACTTTCGCCGGTTGAAGGATCATAAATTATTTCTCATCTACGGACCGACCGGCTCCGGTAAGACGACGATTCTCGATGCCATCTGCTACGCCCTCTACGGCAGTACCAGCGGCGACATCCGCACCGGCTCCTATATGCGCAGCGAATATGCCACGCCGGATGAGCCGACGTCGGTCTCGTTCCGCTTTGCCATCGGCCAGAAATATTACCGCATCGACCGCAGTCCGGAACAACAGATCGCCAAAAAAAGAGGCGACGGGCTGAAGAAGGCCTCGGCCCAGGCTGCCTTGTACGAAACCGATGAAGACGGGGCTGATGAAAAACTCTTGGCCGCTAAAAACGTCAACGCCGCCGTCGAAGGGCTGTTGGGATTTAAAGCCGATCAGTTCCGCCAGGTCGTCCTCCTGCCGCAGGGCGACTTTCGAAAACTCTTATTGGCAAACTCCGGCGAGCGTCAGCAGATCATGCAGACCCTGTTTCATACCCAGTCCTATGCCAGACTCCAGGCCCTGGCTAAAGAACGCCATGACGAACTGGAAAAACGCCATGAACAGGTGGCCCGCGATCGGGAACAATGTTTGCTCAATCTCGGCGTCGACGATGAAGGGAAACTTTCGGAACGAGAGCAGGAATTTCGGGATCAGGAAGTTTCCGTGTCCGAAAAGTGGCACAAAGCCGAAGCTGAGCGCAGTGCTCGGCAGAAAGACTTTCAGGCAGCCCAGGCCTTGGAAGCCCACTGGAAACTGTGGGAGCAGAAACGGCAGGAAGCAGCCAATCTCGATGGCCAAGCAGGGGTTTTTCAGGATAAGCGGAATAAGATTGACGTCTTGAGAAAAGCCGAGGTCTTAGCCGAACCCTGCCGCCACCTCGATGAGCTGGAACGGGAAGGGAAGGCTGCCGCCAAGGCTGCTGACAAAGCCAATGAAGCGGCACAGCAGGCGGCTGTCGACTTGAAGGCCGCTAACGAGAAGATGGAAAAACTTTCTAAGCAGGAAGGAGCCTATAAGGCGGCCGGAGAAGAACGAATCAAGCTGACCAATCTCAAGGGCAAAGCCGATTCTTACTACGACCAGTGCCAACAGGTCCAAAAGCTTCGGTCAGAAGCAATGGCTGCCGAACAGGCCTGGAAGAAGGCTAAGGGCGAAACAGAATCGGGGAAAAAGGATTTAGAGAAAGCCCGCGTCGCCTTGTCGGCCCTGTCTGAAAAGGCCGTTCTTGCTGAACAGGTGAAGCAGCAGTGCCGGACCTTGGAAGAAAGGGTAGCGCGAGAAAAAGAAGCAGCTGCCCTGGCCTTTCAGAAGTCAGACAGTCAGAAACAGTGGCAGCAGCTTCAGCAGTCGTTAGAAAAAGCCGCTCAAAAGGCACGGAACGACCGCGTCGACTATGAAAGCGTCCGGACCTCCTTCTTACAAGCCCAGGCTGCCGTCTTGGCATCGGAACTTATCGACGGGAAGCCGTGCCCGGTCTGCGGGGCGACGGATCATCCTACGCCTGCCATTCCGCCCGAGGATTTACCGACGCGGGACGACGTCGAACGGCGGCAAAAAGCAGCCGAAACGAGCGAACAGGAGCGGCAAAAGCTGGAAGTTGATACCAAGGCTGCCGAAACGGCTTATAAAGCCTTAGAAGGTCAATACGATCATCTCCGTCAGCAGTATCCGCAAGACGTCTCCTTGAAAGAACTGGAAGCTGAATTGAAAGCGGCGCAAAAGACACAGGCAGACCTTGAAAAGGCCCTGGCCCAAGGGGGAAATCTTCGCAAGGCCGTTTCCGATGGCGAGACGAAACTCAGCCAATGGGAAGCGGCCGAAGAAGCGGCAAGAAAGGCCTTAGAAGAGGCCAAAACGAGAGCCGTCAAGGCCGGCGAGACCCAGGCCCATTTGGAAGCGGAACTGCCCGAGGCCTATCGCAATCCCAAGGAACTCAGCCGCCGTCTGGCCGAGTTGACGCAGCACCTTAAAGACTATGAAGAAGCTCTTCAGAAAAGCCGGGATCATCTGGTAAGCTGTGAACGTCAGGGAGCTCAGCGCCAGGAAGAAGCCAGAAGCCTCACCCAGCAGGTCCTGACCCTGCGCAGTCGATTCAAACAGGACTATAACGACCTCGGCCAACGGGTACTGGCAGCGGGCTTTGCCTCCGTTCGTGCCTGCCGGGACATGCAGCCGTCCGTAAAGGATATTCCCGTCCTGGAAGCCGAAGTCCGTCAATATGAGACCAAGCTGCAGCAAGTACGAGGCCAGCTCGAACAGGAAAAATCAGCCATCGACGGTAAGCCACGTCCCGATGTCCCGGCTTTGGAAAAAAACTTGGCTGAAGCTGAAAAGACGAGCCGCGACCTTGCCGAAGAAAGGGGACGTCTGTCGGCGACCTTCTCCCAATGGCAGCAGGAAAAGAAGAAGCTACTGGCCCTCGGTCAGGACGAAGCGGATCTCGTCGAAGCCTATAAGACCGTCGGTGCCGTCTACGACCTCATTGCTGGCAAACAGACGGGCATCAACTTCGAGCGCTACGTCTTAGGGGCCCTCCTCGACGACGTCTTGGCCGCCGCTAATGAACGGCTCCAGGCCATGAGCCGTCAGCGCTATACCCTGCAGCGTTCCCAAAGTTGGGATGATAAAAGGGTTAAACAGATCGGCCTCGACATCGAAGTCTACGACAACTATACGGGCTATGCCCGGCCGGCCAACACCCTGTCCGGCGGCGAGACCTTCTTGTCGTCCCTGTCCTTGGCTCTTGGGCTGGCCGACGTCGTCCAGGCTTATTCCGGCGGCATCCACCTCGATGCCATCTTCATCGACGAAGGCTTCGGCACCCTCGACAGTGAGACTTTGGACTATGCCTTAAAGACCCTGGCGTCGCTTAAGAGCGGCGGCCGCCTGGTCGGCATCATTTCCCACGTGCCGGAATTAAAAGAGCGCATCGACGCCCGCCTGGCCATTCATAAAACCGATCGAGGCAGTACGTCGTCCTTTGAATTTTCCTAAGCTCGTCTCTATATTGTTGAATTGACGGAAAAAGTATATAATAAGGCATAATCGAGAGAGGAGGGACGGAATGTCCATTCAAAAAGTACGCGACTATTTTTCTCAGTGGGGAATGGCAGACAAAGTCATGGAACTGACCGAGTCCAGTGCCACCGTTGAAGAAGCGGCAGCAGCCCTTCATACGGAAGGTCGGCGCATTGCCAAGACCATGTCGTTTCTGGTCGGTGACCAGCCGATCCTCATCGTCTTTGCCGGCGATGCCCGCGTCGATAACCATAAGTACAAAGAGAGGTTCCATAAAAAGGCGTCCATGATCAAAGCGGACGACGTCGAAGGTCTCATCGGCCATCCCGTCGGCGGCGTTTGTCCCTTTGCCATCAATCCCGGCGTCGACGTGTATCTCGATGAATCACTCAAGCGTTTTCACACTGTCTTTCCGGCCTGCGGCACGGCCAACAGCGCCATCGAATTGACCCTGGATGAGCTGATGACCTATTCGAAGGCTCTCGAATGGGTCGACGTGTCCAAGGTCTGGCAGGAAGAAAGCATTTAACAAAGGGGGTTACACCATGCAGTTTACGTTTAAACACACCAATTTTAATGTATTAGATCTCCAGCGCAGCATGGACTTTTATAAAGAAGCTTTGGGCCTCACGGAAGTCCGCCGCATTGAAAATCCTGATTTCACCATCGTCTATCTCGGTGACGGCGTTACGGGATTTCAACTGGAATTGACGTGGCTCAAAGACCGTAAAGAACCGTACAACCTCGGCGACAACGAATTCCATACGGCTTTTGCCGTTAAGGATATGGATGCTGCCTTGGCCAAACATAAGGAAATGGGCTGCGTCGTCTATCAGAATCCGGCTATGGGTATCTACTTCATCGTCGATCCCGACGGCTACTGGCTGGAAATCATTCCGGAGCGTGGATGATGAAGAAAGAATATACCCAGCGGACAGCCCGCCTCATCGGTCAGGATAAAGTCGATGAGCTCAATACCAAGAAAGTCCTCGTCTTCGGTGTCGGCGGCGTCGGATCGGCTGTCGTCGAAGCCTTAGGGCGAGCCGGCGTCGGCCATCTCATCTTAGTCGATGCCGACGTCTTCGATCCGTCGAACCTTAACCGCCAGTTAGGAGCGACCGTCGAAACCATCGGCCGGCCGAAAGTCGAGGTCATGAAGGAACGGCTCTTGACCATCAATCCCGACATCGACGTCGAAACCCATGCCACCTTCTATCTGCCAGAAAGCCATGAGGGCTTCATTGCCAAGTCCGGTGCCGACTATGTCGTCGATGCCATCGATACGACCAGTGCTAAGATCGCCATTATCGATGAAGCCTATCACAGCGGAATTCCCGTCGTCTCCTCTATGGGGGCCGGCAACAAGCTCCATCCGGAGTACTTCAAGCTCGACTACATCGAAAAGACATCCGTCGATCCCTTGGCTAAAATCATACGCCATGAATTGAAGAAGCGCCGCATCCGCCGCATCAAAGTCGCCTATTCGACGGAAGTACCCCGTACGCCCATCTCGGACAGCGAAGAACTTCGTCCCAGCCCGGGCAGCATCTCCTTCGTGCCGGCCACAGCCGGTATGATTTTAGCCGGTGCCGTCATCCGCGACCTCCTCGATTTAGATTAAAATAAAATTTTACCTATCTTATACACAAAGGCTGCGATCTAAAATCGCAGTCTTTTTTTACGATATTTTCACGGTATTTCGGCGATTTTGATAAGTATCGGAGCATACTTGTCCACAACATGATAGAGTATTTGCGCGTTGACACGACCTACTATATATAGTATCATAAATCTTGTAAATATCGGCCCCGAAATCGTATATATTGTGGGATACGCGGGACTTGTGGACATTTTTATACAATATACTGTGGAGGTAGACATATGCTGGAAGTAATCAAGAGAAACGGACAAAAAGTGCCTTTTGACAGGGACAAAATTACCATCGCCATTGAAAAGGCCATGAACAGCAGCAGCGGCGTATACGAAGAAGGCCAGGCTGCGAAGATTGCAGGTGAAATCGAAGCATATGCTGCATCCATTCATAAGGACATGACCATTTACGCTATTGAAGATCAGGTCTATTATCGCCTCTTGAAGTACAACAATCCGGCCACGGCCCGGGCTTATGAAAACTACAAAGCCATCCAGGCCTTTAAGCGCCAGACCAATACGACGGACAACGACGTTTTTGGCCTGTTGAACAACACCAACTTAGAAGTCCTGAATGAAAACTCCAATAAGAACGGCCACGTCGTTTCGACCCAGCGTGACCTCATTGCCGGCGAAGTTTCCAAAGACATTGCCCGCCGTAAATTGATTCCGGCCGACATCGTCCAGGCCCATGACAGCGGCGCCATCCATTTCCATGACATGGACTACATCATTCAG
This sequence comes from Megasphaera massiliensis, assembly GCF_000455225.1. Taxonomy (GTDB): domain Bacteria; phylum Bacillota; class Negativicutes; order Veillonellales; family Megasphaeraceae; genus Megasphaera; species Megasphaera massiliensis. Next base: position 1,115,247 of record NZ_HF954537.1, on the reverse strand, counting down.
CCCATGTTCAACTGCTGTCTCATCAACCTCGAAGACATGCTGGCCAACGGTACGGTCATCAACGGCAAGAAAATCGACACGCCGAAGTCCTTCCAGGTCGCCTGCACGGTTACGACCCAGATCATCGCCCAAGTCGCCAGCGGCCAGTACGGCGGCCAGTCCATCAACGGCATCGACCGCATCTTGGCTCCTTACGTCCGCAAGTCCTTCAAAAAATACATGAGCGCCGTCGTCGAAGAACAGCGCGAAGTCTACGGCATTGAACCGGACATGGAAAAAGCCGAAGAAATCGCCTGGAAGCGTACGAAGAAAGAAATCAAAGACGGCATCCAGACGATCCAGTATCAAATCAATACCCTCATGACGACTAACGGCCAGGCTCCGTTTGTGACCTTGTTCATGTACTTTAAGCCCGATTACGAATACGCTAAGGAAGCGGCCCTCATCGATGAAGAACTCCTGCGTCAGCGCATTCAGGGCATTAAGAACGACGCCAACGTCTACGTCACACCGGCCTTCCCGAAACTGATCTACGTCCTCGACGAACACAACGTCAGCGAAGGAAGCCCCTACTTCTACCTGACCCAATTGGCTGCCGAATGCACGGCCAAACGGATGTATCCCGACTACATTTCGGCCAAGAAGATGCGCGAATCCTATGAAGGCAACGTCTTCAGTCCCATGGGCTGCCGTTCCTTCTTAAGCCCCTGGAAAGACGCCGAAGGCAACTATAAATTCGACGGCCGCTTCAACATGGGTGTCGTCTCCTTGAACCTGCCTCAGATCGGGATTCTTGCCGACGGCGATGAAGAAAAATTCTTCCAGATCCTCGACAAGCGCTTGGAACTGTGCAAAAAAGCCCTCCTCCTTCGCGTCAATCTCTTGAAGAAGGTGACGTCTGACGTCTCGCCGATCCACTGGCAGTACGGTGCCATTGCCCGCCTCCAGCCCGGTGAAACGATCGAAAAATTCATTTATGGCGGCTACGCTACCTTATCCTTAGGCTACATCGGCATGTACGAAGCGACGATGTTGACCAAACACTGCTCGCATACGACGCCGGAAGGCCGGAAATTTGCCATGCGCATCATGGACGACCTCAACGCCCATATCCAAAAGTGGAAGAAGGAAACGAACATCGGCTTTGCCCTCTACGGTACGCCGGCTGAAAACCTGACCAACCGTTTCTGCAAGATCGATAAGGCTCGTTTCGGCTCCATTGCCAACGTTACAGACAAAGATTACTACACCAACAGCTATCACGTCGACGTCCGCGAACCGATCAACGTCTTCGATAAATTCTCCTTCGAAGCCGATTTTGAAGACAAATCGACGGGCGGCTGCATCAGCTACGCCGAAATCCCCAATATGGCCCATAATATCCCGGCTGTTCTTACCATGATCCAGTATATTTACGACCATATTGCCTACGGCGAATTCAATACCAAGCTCGACTACTGCCACGAATGCGGTTTTGACGGCGAAATCATCCTCAACGACGACAACCAGTGGGAATGCCCGCGCTGTCATAATCAGGACCGCAACAAACTGACGGTTATCCGCCGGACCTGCGGCTACTTGGGCGAAAATTTCTGGAATGAAGGGCGGACACAGGAAATCAATAACCGTGTCCTCCACATATAAGAGGTGACTTTCGTTGCATTATGCACAGATGAGACAATATGATATCGCTAACGGGCCCGGCATTCGCTCGACCCTCTTCGTGACGGGCTGCTCGCGAAACTGCTTCAATTGTTTCAACCCGGAATACCAAAATGCTAACTTCGGCCAGGAATGGACCGACAAAGAAACGAAACAACTCCTGTCGTGGCTGCAGGCACCGACCAACAGCGGACTGACCCTCCTCGGCGGGGAACCGATGGAAAATACCGACGGCCTGACGCCTTTGATTCAGGAAATCAAAGCGGTCTTGCCCGACAAATCCGTCTGGGTCTACTCCGGCTTCACCTACGATGAAATCATTCAGGATCCGCAAAAAAAGGCCCTCCTCGATCAGTGCGACGTCCTCGTCGACGGCCCCTTCGTCGACGCTTTGAAAGACCCGGGACTCTATTTCAGAGGCTCGTCGAACCAGCGCATCATCGACCTTCAGAAGACGCGTGAGTCCGGCGAGATCACTCTCGTATGGCCTGACGGACGATAATCCGCCTTTTCCGGATTTTTACCGTAAAGAGTAATGAGTATTGGCTAATATGATTTACACCGTAAGCCTTTCTTGATATAATAAGTATAAATAGACGTTCTTATTTCCTTGCATTTGTAACGTCAAACAGACGTTGAGGGGGGCTTATTATGGTAGTCGATTCCGTTAAAAAATTAAAAAATGTCGTCAGCGAAGTTATGAAAGGCTATACCAGCAATTCGACAGGCGGATGCTGCGGCGTGTCCCTTCCGCCGGAAGAACAGCGCGAACTGAAACGGCTGAAAGAGGGCGCACAGGCCGATAAGGCTGAAAAGAAAGATTGACACGTACGATAAAAACGAGTACACTACAGTCATAGAACGCAAACGCACGACGGGGGCACCACGCAAGGTGTCAATCGTCGTGCGTTTTTATTTTGCTCACGAGAGGTGGATACGATGCAATTATTATTGAATGGGGCCCGCGTCGACGGCCCTTGGTCTTCGTTAGAAGAATTGAAACATGCCCACGGTAAGGGCCAGGAAATCACCATCGTCAACGGTTTTGCGACGACAGAAAATTTACCCTTACAAGACGGCGATGAAATCTATTTTATCCCTAAAGACCGGCTGCCGCCGAAAGAAGCCTTGGAGGCTATGATGTGTTCCCGCCACACGCCGAAAGTCCATGAAAAGGTCAGTGCCGGCCGGGTTGCCATCTGCGGTCTCGGCGGACTCGGTTCTAATGCGGCCGTCTATTTGGCACGGACCGGCGTCGGGCACCTGCACCTCATCGACTTCGATACGGTCGATGCCAGCAACCTGAACCGCCAGTCCTACATGGTCCGCGACTTGGGGCAGCGTAAGACCGATGCATTAGCTCGGCAGATTGCCGATATCAATCCGTTTATCGACGTCCGCACGGACTTCGTGCGCATGACCGAAGACAATACGGCCGACCTCTTACAAGATGACCAGATCGTCTGCGAAGCCTTTGACAACCCCGATGCTAAGACGATGTTGGTTCACACCGTGTTGGAACAGTGTCCCGATAAATATATCGTCTCCGCCTCGGGCATGGCCGGCTACGGCGACAGCAATGAAATCCAGACCAAGAAAATCATGGACCGTTTCTACGTATGCGGCGATCAGACGCGAAATGCCAAACCCGGCCGGGGACTCATGGCACCTCGTGTCGCCATCTGTGCGGCCCACGAAGCCAATCTCATCATTCAGCTCCTGGTAGACGTTTTGTAATTTTTGTCGCGTAATGGGCGAACTTTCGAACCGCCGGAGAGGCGGCATTGCCGGGAAGAAAGGCGATGCCGAGGGTAATTGATGACGGCGGATCGAGGGGCAGGATGACGGCTGACGTCACCCGTTTCCGGGTAATGAGGCGGTTCATGATACAGATGCCGAGTCCTTCTTCGACCATCGAAATAGCAGCTGCATTCTCCAGCGTCGTATAACCGATACGAGGCTGGAGATTATTTTTTTTTAGGAGATGCAAAACGTCGTCGTCCTTCCCGAGGGCCGGCATGATGACCGTTTCTTCTTGGCAGCGAGAAAGGGGATAGGGGCCATTGGGGGCCAATTCATGGTCGGGTGGGACGGCGGCCACCATTTCATCGTCAGAAAGGGGAATCCAGTCGTAAGGCATGGGTTCCTGATAACTGAGAAAACCGATGTCGGCCGTGCCGTCGTCGAGCCAGGCCATGACCTCCTGACGGATGCCTTCCCTCAAATGAATCTTGATTTGGGGATAATCCCTTTGAAAGCGGCCGATGACCTTGGGAAGCCAGTGCGTCGCCACGCTCGAATAGGCGGCGATGTTGAGGCTGCCCGTCAATAGGCCGCGTATGTCTGAAGCCAGTTCCTCCACGCGCTCTTCTTCACGGAGCAGCTGGCGGATGGGAACTAGCAGGCGCTCGCCGTTTGGCGACAAGGTGACGCCATGGCGGCTGCGGAGCAATAAGGGAAAACCGACTTCCTTTTCAAGAGCCGCTACGAGTTGACTGACACCGGATACGGTGTAGTCTAGTTGTTTGGCCGCAGCGGCAAAACTTCCCGTTTCGACGGCTGCTAAAAAGGCTTTATAACGTGCCGTATCCATAGTACCTACCCCCTGTACCTTATTCATTAAGTAATACTGTATGAAATATAAAAGAATTATAGATTTACTTAAGTATAATCGATGACTATAATAATGTACAGAAAAGGAGGTATCGTCATGAAGGTCAACGGAAACGGACAAGTCATGCTGGCCGGTATCCTGTGGGGGACCATCGGCATCTTCATTTGGTATATGGAAAGAGCCGGGGCATCCGTCGAATGGATCAGCTTCTTACGGGTGTTTTTTTCATGGCTCATCTTAGTAGCCTTCGTCTGCTGGCGAAACGGTCCGGCCTCGATGAAGGTGAAGCCTGAAATCATGGCTTACTGCGCCCTGTTAGGCCTCATCTGTCACGGCATCTATAATATCTTTTACAGCCTGGCCGTCACCTCCATCGGCGTGTCCCTCAGCGCCGTCCTGCTCAATGTGGCCACCGTTTTTACGGCCGTCTTTTCAGCCCTCTTCTTTCAGGAAAAGATTACACCTTTGAAGGGGCTGGCGCTGGTAATCAACATCGTCGGCTGCGTCCTGGCCGTTACCGGCGGCACCTTCGACTTAACGGCCCTTTCCCTGTGGGGCCTTGGCTGGGGCATCATGGCCGGTCTCTGTTATGGCCTGACAGCTATCATCGGCAAGGTAGCTGGTTACGGTACCGACGCCTTCGTCATGAGCCTGTGGAGCTTCTTTTGGGCTGCCCTCTGCCTTCTCGGTTGGATTCTGTGGCAAGGAGGGCCCATGGTCATGACGCCGTCCGTTTTAGGAATGGGCTTTTTCTACGCACTCATCCCGACCGTCTTGGGCTATATCCTATATTACCTGGGCCTCCAGCAAATCGAAGACCTGAGCCGCGTCCCCGTCCTGGCCTCCTTAGAAACGGCCGCTGCCGTTATCCTAGGCATGAATCTCACCGGCGACATCTTGAACCTGACGAATCTCCTCGGCATCGCCCTAATCATAGCTTCCCAGTGGCTAATCGGGAAAAGCCGCCAATAATCGCTGCGCCTGGAGACAACGTGATTACCTTTCTTGAGACCGATGGACTGGCAAACCGATTGGAAGCATAACCGTATAGATCTTAAATCGGGAGAAAAATAGATGTTGACAGGCTCTCCGTTAGGTCTGCATGAAATGGGATAATATCTCATGCAGACCTAACGGAGAGCTTGTTTTATGTGAAACAAGGAAAGGCTTTCTATATACCCACGGAAGACCGTCGGAGGGATACGAATGATGGCCGGTGTGACCGTAGCGACAAGGGCTCTGGGAGGTCTTTGGAGAATCTTGAAGGGCGAAGGTTACAATGGTCGTCGTGTTACAGACCGAGCCTTCTTGATTGACACCATAGAAGAATCTGTTGAATACGGCTCCGGGAGTATTCACGTCTCTGAAAGGGCAGGCCGGCGATTGGTTGGCCGTATAAAAGATATCATCGGAAACCGGCATCAAAAATAATGCGTATTATATTTTTTCAAGTGTATACTTGACGATTAACCGGTCACGATACAGTGGCTTTGTATTTTTTTCAGCATCCTAAAGCAGATGCGGCAAAGGTTTTCATGATTTATTGAAAGTGAAAATCCTATGCGTTTCGATGACCGCCGTTTCCGTAAATTGCGGAAATAAATCCGTCTATGATGTAAATACGGAAACTGTTATAATAAAGTGAACAATATTATGCATATATATCATAATATTACGGTATACACAGCGTTGCGGTATATACGATATTGCCGTATATATGCTGTTTCGGTATATACCGATACGAAACTTCCATACAAAAGGGGGAAATAGTTGTATGGACAAAAAGTCACGAAAGAAAAAAATTATAGAGCTTCTCATTACCCGTCCGGAAGGCATGACTGGGGAAGACATTGCCACGCAGATCGGCGTTTCTTCCCGTACTGTCCGATCGGATATGAAAAAGTTACAGGAACGGTTGCAGTCCTTTAAAAGCGAAATCATTGCTGCCCCCAATAAAGGCTATCGATTGGAAGTGAAGGAACCGAGAGAAGTGCTTCTTCAACTTTCCGATGAATCTAAAACTCAGGTAGGAATGTTACAGTCTGTATCACAACAGAATTATATTATCGGTCGGTTTATCGTAGCGTGTCTCGATGATGATTCGGTTACGCAGATGCATCTTTCTGAAGAGATGCATGTTGGTATTTCAACGATAAAAAAATACCTTGCCGAAACGCGGCTGAAACTAGAGGAATGGAACCTGACACTGGAACAGTACAAAACAGAAGGCTTGCGAATCGCCGGTGAAGAGGGAAATATCCGCAGCTTTATCGTCGATTATCTTCAAGAAGTAGAGAATCCCCTCGTTAAAGAACGGATTTTTTCACAGACGTCTGATGTACAGTATCAAGATATTTTGCTCAATATTTCTGAAGTTCGCAATCTGCCTTTTACCGATACGGCACAGCATAACCTTATCGTACAGGTTGCCTTATCTGTATTGCGGTCACAACGGGGCCATACCTTGGCTATTACGTCTAGTCTGGCTCAAAAACTGGAAGTTTCCTTTGAACACGATACGGCAAAGAAAATCGCCAACAGTATTAACGAAAAGCTGTCCATCGATTTGCCCTTTAGCGAGGTGTTTTATCTGACTCAGTGCCTCTTGACGGGGAAAAAGTTCCACGATGGTGAATCGGGATTGAATGATGATCACATCCGGCAATTGGTAGAAACCATACTGGACAGGGTAGATGAAAAGTTCGGTCTCGATTTTAGCGACGATTCGTACTTGAAAGAAGGGCTCATGCTGCATCTGCGCATTGCTATTGCCCGCGTCCAGTTCCACATGGCCATACGGAATGAACTTCTAGAAACGGTAAAGCATGACTATCCCGTGCCTTTCCAGATTTCCGTCTATGCCGCAAAGATTGTGAGCGATATCGAAGGTGTCCAGTTTAATGAAAATGAAATCGGTTATATTGCGCTCCATTTTGGGGCTGCCATGAGCCGGAACAGCATGATGGATCTCGATGAAGTAAAACGAGTGTATATCGTCTGCTCTGCAGGACTGGGGGTTTCGATGCTCTTAAAGGCCAAGGTTCGGGAACATTTCCGCAACAGCATACAAGTCGTCGATGTCCTGCCTGCATACAAGGTGACCCAGGATATCATCGATGATACCGACTTTATCTTCTCTACGGTACCATTACCGATGGAATCGCCGAAAATCTTAAGCGTCAATCACATGCTGCAAAAAGAAGACATCGAAAAAATCCAACGCGTCGTTTTCCATCGCCAAGATGAAGTCGGCAGTGATGATTTGATGAAAGGCTTTTTCCATGGTGACTCCTTCTTTCTTAATAAAGATTTTAAAACACGGGAAGAATGCTTGGAATTTCTCACGGATCAAGCCGTTCAAGGCGGCTATATGGATGAACAGAGCAAGCAATCCGTCTTTGAACGGGAACAACTTAGCTCGACGGCCGTCGGTAACTTGGCTGCTTTGCCTCATGCCATGGATACGGAACATGTCAAATCCAATATTTCCGTGCTGACCTTGCAAAAGCCCATTCCTTGGGGGGACATGCAGGTGCAGATCGTCTTTTTGTTGACTATTGAACAAGAAAAATCGGCACTGTGGGAAAAGGTATTCTTGCGGTTATATAATTTCATCAAAGACGGAAATGGTGCCGAGCAAATGCGGAAAATTCGGGATTTTGAACAATTTATGAGCCTCTTTGCCGAGGTGATACCATAAGGATCACGAAGTTCCTGCTACAGGGCTGCGTCCTATATAAATTATAATATTTGAAAACGTAAGGAGATGTTACTATGAATGCGAAAAAAACTGTTTTAATTGCCTGTGGCACCGGCATTGCCACTTCTACGGTTGTCAGCACGGTTGTACAGAAAATTGCCAATGAAAACGATTTGAACGTGGATATTATCCAGTGCAAGATGATGGAAGTTCCGGGCTATGCAGACCGGGCCGACCTCTTGATTACGACGACGGTCGTCGATAAGGATCAATATAAGTTCCCTGTCATCGGTGGTCGACCTTTCCTTACGGGAATCGGAAAAGACAAGGTAATTGCGGAAATTGTAGAAGTCCTCAAAGCATAATTTTATAGCGAAATACTTTTTGAAAAGAGAGATGGTGTTAAAACCGTCTCTCTTTTTTATTTTTCCAGGAAGGTATTACTTGTAAGAATTTTCCGCAATTCGATTTAGGAAATAAATCGGCCCATGAAGAATGAAAAATTTCCGCATGCGTGGAAGTAACTATAACTATGAGGGAAAGTTCTCACTTGGTATACTGTAGTCAGCTCAAGAGAAAGACACAAATACAGAACCATAAAAATTATCACATAAAGAAAAGAGGATGCATATGGATAGTACAATACAGCAGGAGCTCGTTCTCCTCAATGTAGAAGCCAAAGACAAATTTGATTTATTAGAACAGTTAGCATGTCATTTGCAAAAACTGGGGTATGTCAAGGATAGTTATAAAGACGCTGTCATTGCCCGGGAAAAAGTCTTTGCTACCGGCCTGCCGACTATCGCAGGAGGGGTAGCGATTCCCCATACGGATGCCGAACACGTAAATGAACCGGCTATCTGTTTCGCGCGTTTAACGAAGCCCGTCGACTTTGTCATCATGGGTGACGATGAAGAAACGGTTTCCGTCGATCTCGTTGTCATGTTAGCTATGAAAGAGCCGCACGCACAAATCGATCTCCTGCAGAACCTCATGGGGGTTTTCCAAGATGAAGATGCGTTGACCTATCTGAAAACGCAAAATGATAAACAGAGCATCGTAAACTTCATAAAAGAACGTGTCTTTAACAACTCAGCAGAATAATAGTGTATAAGGAGGAACTTATCATGAATACGAAAAAAACAGTTTTAATTGCTTGTGGTACCGGTATTGCTACCTCTACGGTGGTCAACAGCGCCGTACAGAAAATTGCTAAGGAACACAACTTAGACATCAATATGATTCAGTGCAAAATGATGGAAGTACCCGGCTATGCCGATCGGGCTGATCTTTTGATCACGACGACCGTCGTCGATAAGGACCAGTATAAATTCCCCGTCATCGATGGCCGCCCCTTCCTTACGGGAATTGGAAAAGACAAAGCCATTGCAAAAATTATCGAAGAATTAAAAAGTTAATAGAGGTGTCTTATAAAGGCGGTTTCATAAAATGGAACAATTAACACCCATGGTACAAGCATTCTTAGCTCTTGGGCCTACCGTTATTTTACCAGTATTCATTTTCTTCATCGGCTTACTGTTCCGTGTTAAACCGGCAGAATCCTTCCGCTCCGGCCTGACTATCGGCGTTGGTTTTGTAGGAATCAATTTAGTTGTCGCCTTGTTAGTTGATAACTTGGGACCGGCAGCACAGGCTATGGTTGCCAATTTCGGCATCCAGCTGACGGCTATCGATGTCGGTTGGCCGGGATCGGCAAGTATTGCTTGGGCATCGCCGATTGCAGCGGCGATTCTCCCAATCGGCTTGTTAGTAAACTTCGTCATGCTCGTCACCAAGACGACGAAGACGATGGACGTCGATATTTGGAACTACTGGCACTTCACTTTCTGCGGTGCTTGCGTTTATGCCTTGTCGAACAGCTTCATCATGGCTATCCTTGCCGCTGTTCTCTTCGAAATCGCCATCTTGAAAATTGCTGACTGGACGGCACCGTATATGGAAACATACTTCGGCCTCGAAGGGATTTCCGTTCCGACCGGTTCGGCAGCTTCCTATGCCACCCTCGGCGTTCCGCTTATCTGGCTTATCCAGAAGATTCCTTTCATCAAAGACCTCAAAGCGGACCCGGCTTCTATTCAGAAACGCTTCGGTATCTTCGGCGAACCGATTTTCATGGGCTTGTTCTTAGGTATCATCATCGGTGCGCTTGCCGGCTATAATCCCGGTAAAATCATCCAGGTCGGCATGGCTATGGCCGGCGTCATGGTTCTCATGCCGCGTATGGTTAAGCTTCTTATGGAAGGCTTGATTCCCATCTCGGAAGGGGCTCGTGAATTTTTACAGAAACGCTTTGGCGAAGACTCGGAAAATGCTAAGATTTACATCGGTCTCGACGCAGCGGTTACGACCGGCCATCCTGCTGTTATCGCAACGGCCCTGATTCTCGTCCCGCTTACCTTGTTAATGGCGGTCATCCTTCCCGGAAACATCGTACTGCCCTTTGGCGACTTGGCGACCATTCCCTTCTTCGTTGCGATGATCGTAGCTGCAGCCCGCGGCAACATCATTCACTCCGTCATCGCCGGCGTCGTTGTTATCAGCATATCCTTACTCATTGCTTCGTTTATGGCTGAATTCCAGACGTCCATGGGCCTCATGGCACAGTTTAAGATGCCTGACGGCGCCGCTCTCATTTCTTCCATTGACCAGGCAGGTAACTTCGTCAACTTCATCATCTTCCAGATCTTTGCATTGTTTGCATAATTATATGCCCGTGCAGGGCGTAAAACCGCCCTGCATCTATTTTTTTGACTATTTTTAAGATATTTTCCACTAAAATTAGAATTTAAATTCATAAAAGTGTATTTTTATAGGAGGTAGTTATCATGAAAGCACTCGTTAAGATGCAAGAAGGCGCAGGTAATTGGGCTGTTATCGATAAACCGGAACCGAATCCCGGCGAAGGCCAGGTAAAAATTAAGGTAGAATATATCGGCATTTGCGGCAGTGATATTCACACGTATGAAGGTCACTACAACGTCAACGCCAAAGGCCTCACTATCGGTCACGAATTTGCCGGCGTCGTTGCAGAAGTAGGCCCCGGCGTGACCAACGTCAAGGTAGGCGACCGGGTTACCAGTGAAACGACCTTTGAAGTCTGCGGTACCTGCGAATATTGCCAGGCTGGCGAATACAACCTTTGTTCTCACCGCAAAGGCCTTGGGACACAGCAGGACGGTGCCATGGCACAGTATATCCTGGCCCGTGCCCAGAGCTGCCACATCCTGCCGGAAAATGTAACCACTCGTCAGGCCTCGATTACGGAAGCTGCCTGCTGCGCTTACCATGGCGTACATAAAGCCGATATAAAACCGGGAGATATCGTCCTCGTCCTGGGTCCCGGGCCGATCGGTCTCTTGACGGCACAAGTCGTCATGGCCCGCGGCGGCCGTGTCATCATGACCGGCCTTACTTCAGATATGGGCCGTTTGAAGATTGCCAAGGAAAAATTTGGCGTAGAATACATCGTCGATGTACAGAAAGATGACGTCAAAGCTCTTGTCAATGAACTGACCAACGGTTATGGCGCTGATGTCTGCTATGACTGCACCGGTGCCGTTCCCTCCATGCAGTCCGGCATGGATTTGCTCCGTAAGAAAGGGCAGTACGTACAGATTGGCTTATTTGCCAAAGACGAAGTACCCGTAGACTTCTCCAAGATCATTCAAAAAGAATTGGTCGTATACGGAAGCCGCAGCCAGAATACGCACGATTGGGAACCGACGCTGCAGCTCATGAGCGAAGGCAAAATCAACGCTGATAAGATGATTACCCATGAAGTAGGTATCGACGAATGGGATAAAGCCTATCAAATGCTGAAGAGCGGCGAAGCCACAAAAATCGTCATGCATCCGATTGGCTAATAGAAAAAAGTAGTCGTAGACACGCCGGTCTGGGCCGGCGTGTTATGACGTAATATCCCATTCAGGAGGTTTTCGTATGAACATAGATTGCAATACCGTGAAAATGGAAACGGAAAAACGCGCTCGTCAGTTGCGCCGCAACATCGTGCGCATGCTGACCGAGGCCGGATCCGGTCATCCCGGCGGATCCCTTTCCATCATCGATATTTTGAACGTCCTCTATTTTGAAACGATGCATATCGATCCGGCACAGCCGAAAATGGCGGACCGCGACCGCTTCGTCCTCTCCAAGGGCCATGCAGCACCGGCGTTGTATGCAGCGCTCCAGGCACGCGGCTATTTTGCCGAAGAAGAGCTCTGGAAGCTTCGTAAGACCGGTGCCATGCTGCAGGGCCACCCGGATATGAAAAAGGTTCCTGGCGTCGACATGTCAACAGGATCGCTGGGGCAAGGCCTTTCAGCAGCTAACGGAATGGCACTGGCAGCAAAACTGGATAAGGCCCCATGGCAGGTCTATGTCATTGCCGGCGACGGTGAAATCCAGGAAGGTCAGATTTGGGAAGCTGCCATGAGCGCAGCCCATTATCATCTCGACAATGTCATGCTTTTCGTCGACTGCAACGGACTTCAGATCGATGGTACCAACGACGAAGTCATGACCGTCAATCCTGTCAGTGACAAATTTAAGGCCTTTGGCTGGAATGTCATCGAAATTAACGGTCATGATTACGAGGCAATCCGCGGAGCTATTGCTGCCGGCAAGAGCGTCAAGGATAAACCGACGGCTGTCATCAGCCACAGCGTCAAGGGCAAAGGCGTTTCGTTCATGGAAAATCAAGTGGGATGGCACGGCAAGGCTCCATCACCGGAACAGTGCGCCCAGGCTCTGAAAGAACTGGGAGAAGGAGGCGAAGCGTAATGGCTATGGCAACTCGGGCAGCCTATGGGAAGCTGCTGGAAACTGAATTATATAAAAATCCCCGCGTCGTCGTATTGGACGCGGACTTAGGGAATGCGACGAAATCAGCTTCGTTTAAGAAGGCAGCTCCAGAACGCTATTTCAATATGGGCATTTCTGAAGCGGATATGATGGGGACGGCAGCAGGACTAGCGACAGCCGGCAAGATTCCCATTGCCAGCACTTTTGCTATCTTTGCAACGGGCCGTGCCTTTGAACAGATCCGCAATTCTATTTGCTATCCTAAGTTAAATGTTAAGATTGCTGCAACCCATGCCGGCCTTACCGTCGGTGAAGACGGTGGCAGCCATCAGGCGATTGAAGACCTTTCACTCATGCGCAGCCTGCCCAATATGACTGTCATCAATCCGGCCGATGCGAAAGAAGCGCAGGAAGCCTTGAAAGCCGCTGTCGACTATGAAGGCCCTGTATACATTCGTCTCGGCCGTGCCGAAGTGCCTGATATCCACGATGATTCCTATCAATTCCAGTGGGGGAAAGGCGAAATTTTACGTGAAGGCAGTGACGTCGGCATCATCGCGACGGGCATCATGGCTGCTAAAGCGTTGGAAGCTGCAGATGCCTTGGAAGCCAAGGGAATCCATGCCCGGGTCATCAACATCCATACGCTGAAACCCTTGGATGAAGAACTCGTCATAGAAACGGCTAAGATGACAGGCCATATCGTTACCTGCGAAGAACACAGCGTCATCGGTGGACTGGGATCGGCTGTCAGTGAAGTATTAGTACGCCATTGCCCGGTCAAGCAGGACTTTATCGGCGTTGACGATTGCTTTGGCCAGTCCGGTAAACCGGCAGAATTATTAGAAAAATATGGCCTTACAGCAGCGGCCATCGTAAAAGCGGCTGAAACGAAATAAGTTAATACTACGTATGTGATTAGGAGGCAGATAGCGGTGAAACTCATCATTGGCAGCGACCATGGCGGTTTTGAATTAAAAAAATCAATTATAGAGTATTTAGATAAAGAAGGTATTGCCTATACCGATGCAGGTACCCACACGTCGGAACGGTGCGACTATCCGGTCATTGCAAAAAAAGTAGCCGAAGCCGTAGCCGCCGGTGAATACGACAGAGGTATCCTCCTTTGCGGAACGGGCATCGGTATCGGTATTGCAGCCAACAAGGTTCATGGAATCCGGGCGGCTCTTTGCCACGACATGTTTTCTGCAGAATACTGCCGGCGCCACAACGATGCCAACATTCTCACCATGGGCGGTCGTGTCATCGGTCCGGGACTGGCCATCGAAATCGTCCGTCTTTTCCTCACGACCGGCTTCGACGGCGGCCGTCATGCAGAACGGCTCAATATGGTTAAGGAAATGGATACGTAAAGGATCTGACGACAGTGATTAATAAAATTGGAGTATTAACAAGCGGCGGCGATTCTCCCAGCATGAATGCTGCCATCCGCAGCGTGACTCGGTATGCCATCTATAAGGGCCTGACGGTGGAAGGCATACAGCGTGGCTATGAAGGCTTGATCCACGGCGAAAGCTTGGCTTTGAATCGTCGCTCTGTAGGCGGTATCATCCATCGCGGCGGTACGCATTTACGGACGTCTCGTTCTGAAGAATTCATGACCCAAGAAGGGCGGCTGAAAGGCTATAACTGGCTCGTGCAGAATCACATCGATGCCCTTGTCGTCATCGGCGGCAACGGCTCCATGAAAGGCGCTGAAAAGCTGAGTGAAATGGGGCTGCCGACGGTTACGATTCCCGGCACTATCGATAACGATATGGCAGGAACGCAATATACCTTGGGCTATGATACGGCTGTCAACACCGTATTAGAGGCAGTGAACCGAATCCGGGATACGGCTGTTTCTCATGACCGCGTGGCCATCATCGAAGTCATGGGGCGCCATGCAGGCTTCATCGCCTTGGAATCGGGACTGTCCTGTGGGGCTGAAATCGTCTTGATACCGGAAAAGAAGATGTCCATGGAAGAAGTGTCCCACCATCTGGAAGCATCTCATAAGCAGTGGAAAAAGAACAGCATCATCATTACGGCGGAAGGCGCTGTGAGCGGAGCCGAGGTCCTTCAGTATATGAAGGCGCATCATCCGGAAATGAATCCCAGCCTGACCGTTTTGGGCTATCTCCAGCGCGGAGGCGCACCGAGTGCCCGCGATGCGAAGATGGCCAGCCTTTTTGGACAGAAGGCTGTAGAATATCTGCTGTCTGGCGGTACGGGGGCCGTCGTCGGTCTTATCCACGACAACATCGTTGCCACGCCTTATGAGGAAGCTGGCCAATTTCAGTTCGGTATCGATGAAAACGAATATGAATTGGTCCATGCACTGGGAATGTAATAGGAAGGTTTACTAAGAAGGGGCCCTTCTTTTAAGGCAAACCTCTCAAAGTAACGAACAAGAGGAGCCTTGTTGTATAGGTCTCCTCTTCTTTTTATGTACCCCTTGGAGGAGGTAATTTCGTATGATTACGTTAATGGGGAAAAGCGTCTTTCGCGGCATCACCATTGGACCGCTGGCACTTTTTCATCGAAACACGATATCTACAGCTGTCCATGAAATAGAAAGTGTTGAAGACGAAGTCAAACGCTTTCATGGAGCTAGAGAAAAGGCTGTGGAACAACTGCGCATGCTCTATGATAAGGCCGTTCAAAAGGTAGGCGAAGAGCAGGCTGCCGTCTTTGAAGTCCATCAAATGATGCTGGAAGATGACGACTATATCGAATCCATTGAAGGACTGATTCAGGATAAAAATATGAATGCCGAAGCTGCGGTAGAACAGACGGCCCGGTTGTTTGCCGAAATGTTCCGATCTATGGAGGATGCCTACATGCAGGGCCGTGCGGCCGATGTCCTCGATATTTCCCGTCGCGTGCAGATGGAATTGTGCGGCGGTCAGGGCGTCGATTTCAGTAAGTATGGTGAAGTCATTATTGCAGCCGATGACCTCGTACCGAGCGAAACGCTCCAGCTCGATACGGATAAGCTTATTGGCTTCGTCACCTCCGGCGGAAGCACGAGCTCGCATACGGCTATCCTGGCCCGTACACTGGGTATTGCTTCTGTCGTAGGCACGGGAACACAGCTTCATCAGGACGTAGACGGCATGTTGGCAATCATCGACGGGACTACGGGCATGGTTTATATCGATCCCGATGACGACACCCTGGAAAAGATGAAGGCGAAGAAGGCTGAAGAAGACGAACGGCATGCTAAATTAGAACAAGTACGGGGACTTGAATCGGTGACCCTTGATGGCAAAAAAATCAATGTCTTTGCCAATATCGGCAATACGGAAAACCTGCCGCAAGTGCTCCAAAATGATGCGGAAGGCATCGGGCTGTTCCGTAGCGAATTTCTCTATCTCGGCCGCAAGGATTATCCGACGGAAGAAGAACAATTCGAAGCCTACAAAAAGACAGCCCGGACCTTGGAGGGCAAAACGGTTGTCATCCGGACGCTCGATATTGGCGCTGATAAAAAGGTGGATTATTTTAACTTGGCGCCGGAAGAAAACCCGGCCATGGGCATGCGGGCCATCCGCATCTGTCTGACACGGCCTAATCTCTTTAAAACTCAGCTCCGAGCCCTCTGCCGGGCGTCCGCCTTCGGAAAAATTGCCATCATGTTCCCGATGATTATCTCGGTAGATGAAGTGAAGCGCTGTAAGGCCCTTTTACAAGACGTTCGGGCAGAACTGGATGAACAGGGACTACCCTATGATCGCCATATGGAAGTGGGCATCATGATTGAAACGCCGGCGGCAGCGGTCATGAGTGACGAGCTGGCAAAGGAAGTCGATTTCTTCAGCATCGGCTCCAATGACCTGACTCAGTACACACTGGCTATCGACCGTCAGCAGACGACACTCGATTCCTTCTTTGATGCCCATCATCCGGCGGTACTGCGTCTCATTGAACAGACCATTCAAAACGGCCATAAGGCTGGCATCTGGGTTGGTATCTGCGGTGAATTAGGCGCAGATCTTACCTTGACAGAACTGTTTCTTCGCATGGGTGTCGATGAGCTTTCTGTAAGTCCATCGGCTGTGCTGGGCCTGCGTGAAAAAATACGTTCCCTTGATTTGACAAAATAAATTGTCCATTGTACAGTAAGAAAGAGTCTGTACAACGTGAGATTACTCATTGTATACAGGCTCTTCGTAATTTCGATGCCCCAGGGTATCGTGGCTGAGGAGGATATATGGATAGACGAAAGCTGTTTGTGTTTGACCTGGATGGAACTATGTTCGATACGGAAATTATTTCCTATCAGTGTTGGCGGGACGTATCGGCCCGTTACGGATTCAAAATGGGACGTGATGTATTTGATCTCATGTTGGGCCGTGACAACCTGCGCGTCCGCTCTACCTGTGAAAATGCCTTTGGGCCGACTTATCCCTATGACCGGGTGTGCAAGGAGAAGATAGAACTGCAGCTGGAGTACTACCGCACCCATGATATTCCTATGAAACCGGGATTACTCCATATCTTGGAATACGCGAAAGAACAGGGCATCCTCTGTGCTGTTGCCTCGTCGTCACCGCGGAAACTCATTGAGTATCTGCTGAAAAAGACAGCTATCGATTCCTTCTTCACCGTCGTCCAAAGCGGAGAAGAAGCAGCCCATGGAAAACCGGAACCCGATATCTTTCTCATGGCTTGTGACAAGGCCGGCATTGCACCGGAAGATGCCCTGGTTCTGGAAGATTCAGAAAGCGGCATCCTGGCAGCTCATGCCGCAGGAATCCCGTCCGTATGGATCCCGGACCTTGTGACGATTCCCGAAGAGGTGCAGCAGTTGGCTTGGCAATGCTGCCAACGGTTGGATGAAGTACCGGCCCGGCTGGAACCAAACTATGGTAAGACGCATATGAACGGCTAAAAATGATATACCCCAAAAAGTTAGACATAACCACTGCAGCAAACAGGCTGCGGTGGTTTTTCTATGCAGCGGCATGGCTAAGTACGTAGGTTGCCGGACTGAATCCGCCGTGTGTTTCCTCGGGTGCTTACGTATCGGTTGAGCTGCATGAAGCTTAGCCTTAAAAGGGCATATACTATAAAAATCCCCCTAAACTTTGGATTTTTTGTCCAATGTCAGGGGGATAATCTGTTGCTTAAAGGGACAGCTTCAATGGTTTTCTTAACTGTGCAGATTTTTCCAAGCCTTTGGTACGGGGATGAGGAAGGCGAAGATGGAGCCGATGACGGCGGCAATCCAGAGGATTTGCAGGGCTGTTGTCAGGCCCCATTGGTCGGCACCCCAGCCGACAAGGGGTGAGACCAGTCCGCCGATGGTCGTCGTAAGGCCCAGGGTGATGCCGGAAGCAAAGCCGACATTTTTCCCAAGGTAGGTCTGTCCTAAGACGACGATAGGGCTGTAGGCGGCAAAGAGGGAGAAGGCGACGGGCAGGAGCAGTAATGTCGCCGTGACGATATTGGTGCTGTTGACCAGGAAGAACATGGACGGAATCATGAGCAGCATGGCCCCGCGCAGAATGCGGATGAAGCCGAAGCGATCGGCCAGGATGCCGCCGAGGAAGGTGATGACGACGCCCATGGAGAAGAGGATTGATAAGGCGAGACTCCCTGTCGTCGGGGCAGCGTGGAGGACGTTGATCCAAAAGAGGGGAATGAAGGCGTTGCAGAGTGTAAAGCCGATGGAACGGACGAAGATGATGACCGACAGACGGCTGAAGGCACCCCATTCGTTTTCCTTGACTTCGCCGGGATGGGCTTTTTGTTCTGCTTTTTTGGATTCCTGTACGAGGGACAGGATGTGAGGCATACGGTTGTAGATGATGAGGGCCAGGATGGTGTTGACGACGCCGAAGATGGCAAGACCGCGGATGTCAAAGGCATAGGCACAGGCACCGGCGACGATCGGTCCTACGGCAAAGCCGGCATTGCCGCCGACGGAAAAGGATCCTAAGGCCTTGCCTTTTTGATCGCCGGCGATGTTGTTGACCATGCGGGCTGCTTCGGGATGATAGATGGAGGAGCCGAAGCCGCTGAACATGGAGAAGAGGAAGATGAGCCAGTAGTTCTGCGTAAAACCGAGAAGGGTCAGGCAGATCCCGCAGAGGATGGGCCCTAAGGGAACGAACCAGGGTTTTGAAATCTTATCGGAGTAATATCCGAAGATCGGCTGCGACACCGAGGATAAGAGCATGTTGGCAAAAATGAGTGTCGCGCCGTCTTGGTAACTGAGGTTGCAGGTCGTAATGAAGTAGGGCAGGAGGGCCGGAATGGCGCCTTGTGCCCAGTCGACGGAAAAATGGCCCATCGTAAAGAGATAGACGTAGGGACTTTGTTTTTTCATGAAGGTCTTCCTTTCGTTTTTTTATCGTTATTATTATAACACAAGATTGTTTTCTTTTTTTGGGCGATATATAATAGAATATATTTATTGCTAAAGGAGTTGTGTGAGTATGGCATCAAAAGAAATGTACGCCCTCGGTTCTCAGGCTTCGGTCATCCGCGACCTCTTTGCCTATGGCCAGGAACAGGCAGCCGTCGTCGGCAAGGACAATGTCTTTGACTTCAGTATCGGAAATCCCACCGTTCCGGCTCCGTCCTGTGTCCGTGAAGCGATTGAAGATATTTTGCGCGAGCGCGAATCGGCAGCTATCCACGGCTATACGGCGGCAGCCGGCGACGGCCCCGTCCGTCAGGGCTTGGCTGATTTTATGAATAAGACCTACGGCGCCGATGTACGGGCCGACAATTTCTATATGACCTGCGGGGCGGCGGCCTCTTTGGTCATCAGTCTCAAGGCCATCGTCGAAGACCCTTCTGATGAAGTCATCTTGGTGGCTCCGTTCTTCCCGGAATACACAGTTTTTGTGCAGAATGCCGGGGCTAAATCGGTCATTTTGCCGCCTGATACGGAGCATTTCCAGATTTCTCTCGATGCCATGGAACAGGCCATTACGCCGAAGACGCGGGCCATTATCGTCAATTCGCCCAACAATCCGTCAGGCGTCGTCTATTCGGCCGAAACGTATGAAAAGTTGGCCGCCCTCCTCGAACGAAAATCGAAGGAAATCGGCCATCCCATTTACCTCATTTCCGATGAACCGTACCGTGAAATCATTTACGATGGCCTTCCCATTCTCTATGTACCGAAGTTTTACCGCGACACGATCATTTGCTATTCCTACAGCAAGTCCCTCAGCCTTCCGGGCGAACGCATTGGCTACATCCTCGTTCCCGACTGCGTCACCGTTTCTAAAGAGGTATATACGGCAGTCTGCGGTGCCGGCCGCTTCATGGGCTTTGTCTGCGCACCCCATCTGTTCCAGGACGTCATCTTGAAATGTATGGGCCAAACGAGCGACGTCGACGTCTATGACCAAAACCGGAAGTTATTGTATAATGGTTTAAAAGAAATGGGTTATGACTGCGTCTATCCCAGCGGTGCCTTTTATCTCTTCGTCAAATCGCCGGAACCGGATGCCAAGGCCTTTTCCGATAAGGCCAAGAAACTGAACCTTCTCATCGTGCCGGCAGACAGCTTCGGCTGCCCGGGCTACGTCCGCATTTCTTACTGCGTCGATCCCGATATGATTCGGCGTTCCTTTGCGGCCTTTGAAAAGCTCATGGCCCAGTATCGCTGAAGACGGCCGGTTATCTAAAGGGAGAGGGCCGTTTGACTGCATAGGATAAATAAAATGTAAAGGATTTGGAATAATTTTCTTGACACGTTCTGTATCTGTGGTATACTAAACAAGTCGTTAGGAAATGGGCCTATAGCTCAGCTGGTTAGAGCGCACGCCTGATAAGCGTGAGGTCGGTGGTTCGAGTCCACCTAGGCCCACCATTTCTTTATGACTGACAATCGGGGATAAGGAAACGTCATCCCATACATGGGCCTATAGCTCAGCTGGTTAGAGCGCACGCCTGATAAGCGTGAGGTCGGTGGTTCGAGTCCACCTAGGCCCACCACACAGACCATCGTTTGGAATTATTCCGGAACGATGGTTTTTTTTGAATCATGGGAAGGAGGGACTTAATGACTGAATGTGAACGGCAGCTCCAGGAAATGGCCTTGTCCATTCAGGAGGCAAGGCGGGAAGCCGGCTGTGAAACAAAAGTAACGGTGCCGGAACCGTCGATGGATGCCATCCCCAACCTCGGCGGCGAAGCGAGGTCCGGCGACTGCCTGGTCAGTATGCTGGCCAGCGGCAGCAAGGGCAATGCGGCTTATATTCGCTGCGGAAAGACGAATATCCTCATCGATGCCGGTATCAGCTGCCGCCGTATTGAGAAAGGTCTCAAGCGTTACGGCTGCGCTCTCGGTGACCTCGATGCTGTTTTTATTACGCATGAACACTCAGACCACGTGGGAGGATTGGCGACGCTGTTAAAGCGGACTGATATGCCAGTCTACACGACGGCCGAAACGTGGCAGGCTATGGGACGGAAGACCGATGGCTTTGACCATCGCTTTGTCCGCCTGACGCGGCGCGTGGCCTTGAAAGATATAGAGGTGACGCCTTTTGCCATCTCCCATGATGCGGCCCGTCCCGTCGGCTACAGCCTTCGCCACGGCGATGCCAAAATCACCTTGGCGACGGATTTGGGGTATGTCAGCCCCGATGTGGCAGCGGCTGCGGCTTATGCCGACATCCTGGTGTTAGAATCCAATCACGATGAAGAGATGGTCCGAAACGGTCCTTATCCCTATGCCCTTCAGCAGCGGATACTCGGACGCTGGGGCCACCTGTCCAACAAGACGGCGGCAGCCTTTTTGGCATCCCTTCCGACGAAAGGCCTCATGCGGGTCCTTCTGGCTCACCGCAGTGAGAAGAACAACACCCCGTCTCTGGCTCTCCATACGATGCGCACGGTGCTCGCTCAGTCCGGCCGCGTCATGGGTCAAGATATTTTATTGCGGCTGGCCTGCCAAGACGGCAGCGTCCGCTTTCAGGAAAGGAGTAGTGACTAAGTATGCAGCACAAACGTATCCTTACGGCCATCGTTGCCGTAATCCTCATCGCCGGCGGCGTCTTTGGGGGCTTTAAGCTTCGCGATACCTTTTTTTCACCGAGCGGGACCTACCAGGGGACGACGAACCAGCTTCAGGAACCGGAAAAGTCGGAATCCATTTCGAATGCCCGCAATACGGCTGTCGTTCAGGCGGCTAAGAAAGTAAGCCCGGCTGTTGTCGGCATTACGACCAAGGTCTATAACCGCGACATGTTCAACCGTAAAGTCCTCGTCGGCGAAGGCGTCGGCTCCGGTGTCATCTTCGATAAGGCCGGTTACATCGTTACCAATAATCACGTCGTCGGCACGGCTAAGACGGTCATCGTCTCCCTGGCTGACGGACAGAGCACGGAAGGTACCGTCGTCGGCCGCGATGCCAGAACGGACTTAGCCGTCGTAAAAATCAACATGGATAATCTGCCGGTCGCTGAATTTGGCGACAGTGACTCCCTTCAGGTCGGCGAACCGGCCATTGCCATCGGCAACCCCTTGGGTCTTGAATTCCAGGGAACGGTTACGGTCGGCGTCATCAGCTCCCTCAACCGGACCATCGGTGCGGAAGGCCAGAGCATGAAGCTCATCCAGACTGACGCAGCCATTAACCCCGGCAACTCCGGCGGCGCCTTAGTCGATGCTGACGGCAAGGTCATCGGTATCAACAGTGCCAAGATTTCTCAGGAAGGCGTCGAAGGCTTAGGCTTTGCCATTCCGATCAATGCAGCTCGTCCGATCTTACAGGACCTCATCACCAACGGTAAAGTTGTCCGCCCGTACCTCGGTCTCTACGGCCTTGACCAGCAGATGGCAGCTCGCTTCGGCATGCAGCTTAATGCTCAGGGCATCTACGTCTACCGCGTCGTTCCCGGTGGTCCTCTCGATCAGGCCGGACTCCAGCACGGTGACGTCATCGTTAAGTTGGACGGCACGGACGTGAAGGACTTTGCATCCCTCCAGAGCGTCATGGATAAGCATAAAGTCGGTGATTCCGTCACTGTTGACTACACGCGGAACGGCATGAACCGTGAAGCCACCATCGTTCTCCAGGAAAGCCCGCAGACCGATTCGGCTGACGACGATGTGAGCGGCAACTGATGAAATACCATCTCATCACCATCGGAAAAATCAAGGAGAAGTACCTTACGGCCGGAATCGATGAATTCTTGAAGCGCCTCCGTCCTTACGGCGACGTCACCGTGACTGTCCTGCCCGAAGAAAAGATGCCTGACAACCCATCGCCGGCCCAAAAGGCACAGGTCCTCGATAAAGAAGGGGAAAAGATGCTGCGCCACGTCCGGGAAGGATCGCACCTCATGGCCCTCGACGTAGGCGGCAAGCTCGTATCGTCGGAAGAACTGGCAGAATCCTTTTCAGAACTGGCCCTTTACGGCTGCAGTGAAATCTCCTTCATCATCGGCGGTCCCTTCGGCCTCAGCGACATCGTCCGCAGAAAAGCCGACAAATGCATCTCCTTTGGCCGCATCACCTTGACCCATCAGATGATACGCCTGATCCTGATTGAACAAATCTACCGGGCTATTAAAATATCCCGACATGAACCGTATCACTTGTAATGTGAAAAGCAAACATCCCTCACTACCGTTTGAGTAGTGAGGGATGTTTTTGCGTTTAAAATCGTTTTATCGGATATCCAGCGGAAATAATATCCGCTAAGTTGTAGTATAAAACGCTTTTCTTCTGCGTTTTCTGAGGCATAGCGTCATGATGAGTGGCTGTTGCGATTTTTGCAACAACCACTTTTTTTGAATATGAAAAAAGATAAAAAATAAGGGACATGTCGTAACACGTCCCATCCAAAACCATATATAATATGATTTTCAAGTTGATTGTAGTATAAAATAGGACGAGTTAGTTGTCAATCGTTGGGAAAAATATAGAACAGGTATTCTTTTTTTGCAAATGCTGACAGTTAAAATAGCTTCAAGATTGCAGAATGCGTTTTTGTGATTATTATTATCCTATTCAGTTATAAAATGGTATTTTACAACTGAATCCTTATCCAGCTCATATTCCTTACAGCACCGTCGTAAATGGTGGGGAATAATTTTTATTCAGGGGGTCAAAAAGGGGTCAAAGGCATCTGACTTTTGGGGGTCACATAAAAATAGCCACCGCACAAATGCGATGGCTATCAGCTTTCTCATATGGTGGACCATCAGGGGATCGAACCCTGGACACCCTGATTAAGAGTCAGGTGCTCTGCCAGCTGAGCTAATGGTCCATGTTTGTTGTTGGTGTGCTGACCTCGTGAGCACATTTGTTATAATACACCAAATGTAAAATAATTGCAAGCTTTTTTTTGTGAATTTTTCCAAAGAGGCCGAAAGCCGTGATAAATATGTCGAAGCCTTCCGCAATAGGGCATTTATTAAAACTTTCTGAGAAGGACCTCTCAGTTGGCAGGATAATTCTGTTTTACAGCGAAATATATAAGTATCGGTTGTAATGTAAGATAAAAAATGGATTCGTGTTCATAAATACGTTTTGACATCGGAAGCGGCGTGAAACAGGGGGCTAAGGGCTATTTCCCAGTCTTCGTGTTCGACGGATGTCTGGCATTATTATAGATATATAAAGTGATGAAAGGATGAGCGTAATGGAAAGTTCAGATAGAAATTTAAAGTTATATGAGGAGGCTACGGAAAAGCTTTGTGCCGGAGATTTTGACGAGGCTTTAAAATTATATGCCTTGTCTATGCACGACGAGGATGTCTATGGTTCGATGAAGGGCTACAATGCCATGGGAATCACCTTTTACTTGAAAGGAGATGTTTCGATGGCTATCAAGTGCTATGCCGTTTGCAGTAGGTTTGCGGCCCTAAGTATTCCGGAGATTCTGCAGGATTATCAGGCCATGCTGAAGGGCGACACAGAGGCTAAAGACCGTTTACTGGCCCGGTGTTCCTATTTGGCAGCCGATTGGGGCTGGAGTGAGTCTAAGGCGCAAATGGATGAAAAGAGTCAGTCCCTGAATGGAAATAATGAGCAGCTGTATCGGGACCTTTTGATGGGAAAACGGGAGGAAGACTCGCTGTCAAATGGCGAGAAGCTTTCATACAGCCAGTATCTGCTGGAGTGCCGGAAAATCGGCTATGACCTCATTTTTCATGATTTCCAAAACATGATCGATGATCGGGACGGCACGACTGAAGAAATGAAACAATGGATCGCCGATATTTTTGATGTCGTTAAAAAGTTGGTCATGGCGGCCGATAAGGCTGAATAGGAAAGATGGTGTGGCATCGCTGGTGGATTGTCTGTCTTGTATACCGGAACAGGGCGTGTGTTCGTAAAAAAACTGTCGGTTGAACGAGCCTTTTTCAGGCCTGTTTAACCGGGAATGGAGCGACATATGGTGAAGGGCTGGAGTAAGGGTAAGAAGATGGAAATGGCCGAGAAGGCTGCGAAGACCGTGGCCGGCGTATCGGTGGGAGCGGCGCAGAGCGGAGTGGATTTATTCAAAAATACCCGCGGCGTCTTTTATCGTCAGAAAGATTTTGAAGCTTTGCTGACCGGCATTGAGCAGCAGGCTGTGGCTTATGCGAAGGTTCGAGAGGCGTTGGCAGCGGCTGAGTTATCGGTGGAAACGAGAAAAATCCTATTCCTCGATTCTCTGGGGCTGGCCACGGGCAGTATCTTGAGCCGCCTCATGGGCTGGCATGTGCCTTCTGATGTACAGCAGGCCTATGAAATGGCGTATCCGCAAAAGGCGGCGGCCATGGATTTTAAGGAGGCCGTGAACGATCTCGATGAAGACCAGCTGGATGGCTTTATCAGTGGCGTCAAGGGCAAGCTCTTTGAAATCAAGTACACCGATTACCTCAATGACGGGAGGCTACCGGCAGGGTACCATGCGGAAATGGCGCAGTCGGCGACTGAACCCGGATGGGATATTGCCATTCGCGACGCCGACGGCAATGTCGATGAGGTGCTGCAGCTGAAGGCGACGGAGTCTGCCGAATACATCGGTCATGCGCTGGAACGGTATCCTTACATCGATATCGTCTCGACAGAGGAAGTGTACAGCGAAGTGACCATGGGCGATATGGCCGAACACGTCATCAACAGCGGCATATCCAATGAGGAATTGACCCAGTACGTTCAGGATACGGTCATGGTCGGTGCCGATGTCAGTCATGAAAGTTTCCTGCCGTCCATCATTCCCTATGCCATCATCGCCTATTCAGTGGCTAAACAAAAAGATCTGTCTGAGTACAAGAAGGGAAAAGAATTTGGCCGCCGCTCGCTCCTTTCTTACGTCTGTCATGTATTGGGCGTGACCGTCGGCGCTTTTACCCATACGTGGTGGCTTATTCCGGTGACGTCTGTCGGCCTGCGCCTTGCCAATCGTCACGGTGCTAAAAAGTATGCTGCTTACCGGTCCTTAGCCCGCTATGCCAGGAATAATGAACGGGTTCTCTATCGGTATACAAAGAAGTCGCGGTGGCGCAGTATACTGGAAGGACAGCTCCTGGCACCGGAGTAATCTTTACATCTTCATAGAAGGCCTGAATTTAATAAGGAGAAATATTTTAAGTACATTGCAGGAATCGTCGACGTTATGATTCTGACCAAGCAATGTACTTAATTTTTATTGTTTTTACGAATTCTTGATTTTGTCAATAGGGCGATTGTATAATAATAGTGGCTAATAATATCATTATGATTAATTCTTTAATATATGGTGACTTAGAGTAGTGTGAAAGTGAGCGATGTGCATGATTAGTTATAATGGCAAAGGCGGTCTGAATACGCTGGCAGTCGGCCTCGATAAGAGGCTGTCGACCCTGCGTCAGCTGCCCCAGGATGACGTCGTCCTGATCCGGGCCTATACGGAGCAACACCCGGAACTTTTACAGTATACGTCTCTCCACGTATTTCACTGCCTGTCAGACGGGGAGCCGAAAACGTACTTCCTCATCGGTCTGGAGGGGAAACCGGTCCGTTATTCGACGTATGAAGATTTCCGCATGGCCCAGCGGCTGATGGCGGCGGCCATGAAAGAAGGCGTCCGCGAGCTGGCCATCATGGCCGATACCCTGGAAATGGATATGGCGTCTCTTCTCGACGGGCTTTTGTACCGCAATTATGAATTTACCCATTATAAGAGCGATAAACACAGCCGAACCGTCAGCAGTATCAATATTCTGTCGCGCAGCATGAGAGCTCAGGAATTCAATTCCATGTGCTATCGCTACACGTCGATGTATGAAGGCGTCTATGAAGCCCGCGACTTGATCAATATGCCGTCTAACGATTTGACGCCGAGGAAGTTTGCCGATATCGTGGCCGATACGCTGAAGGGCGATCACATCCTCATTGAATCGCTGAATAAATGGGCCTTGGAAAAACGCCACATGGGCGGTATCGTCGCCGTCGGCAAGGGCAGCATGAATCCGCCCCAGCTGGTATCCATTGCCTATCAGGGCGATCCTAACAGCCGGGAAGTCCTGGGCATCGTCGGCAAGGGCGTTACCTATGACAGCGGCGGTCTCTCCTTAAAGAGCCACAAGGGCCTGGAATTTATGAAAAGCGATATGGCCGGGGCGGCTGCTGCTGTCGGTGTCATTCGGGCCCTCATGCTGCTTCGCTATCCCGTCAATGTGCTGGCCGTTTTGCCCCTCGTTGAAAATATTCCTTCCGGCATGGCTTATCATGTCGACGACATCTTGACCATGTATAACGGCAAGACCGTTGAAGTCAAGAATACCGATGCCGAAGGGCGGCTCATTTTGGCCGACGCCTTGACCTATGCTCAGGAAAAAGGGGCGACGCGCCTCATCGACCTGGCGACCCTGACCGGGGCTTGTGTGACGGCCTTGGGATCGGTGCGGACGGGCATGGTCGGCAATGACCAGGAATGGATGAACCGCTTCTTTAAAGTCGCGACGGAAGCCCATGAAAAGATTTGGCAGCTGCCGGCTGATGAAGAATATGAAAGCCTTTTGAAAAGCAGTGTAGCCGACATGAAGAACGTCGGCGGTCCTGAAGCCGGGGCGATTACGGCAGGTCTCTTCTTGAAGCAGTTCGTAAAGGACGGGACGCCGTGGATCCACCTCGACATCGCCGGTCCTGCTTTCCGGGAAAAGGCCGATGAAACGGGATTTATCGGCGCCACGGGCGTCGGCATTAAATCGATTCTGCACTTACTGCAGGGAGGTGTACAGTGATAGTCGATCTCCATATGCATACAACCTGCTCGGACGGTGTCTATACGCCGGAACAGCTGACCAAGATGGCCGTCGATGCCGGGCTCGACGTCATCGCTATTTCGGACCACGATACGGTGGCTGCCTACGACGGCAGTCATGAGCTGAATCCGGGCGTCCGCATCATTCGGGCCATTGAAATAAGCTCTGAATACGACGGCGAAGATGTCCATATTTTAGGCTACGGGATCAATCCCGACGATGAAGCCATGCAGGAATACTGCCGCGAGTTCAAGCAGCGGCGCTTCGACCGGGCCATGGAAATCGTCGACCGCTGCCTGGCAAACGGCTATGACATCGACCGCAAGGTCGTCGAAGACATGGTTCATAAGGGCGGCACCGTCGGCCGTCCCCATATTGCCCGCATGCTCGTCGAAAAGGGCTATTTCCCTGATGTAAAGACCGTCTTTGACAAGGTCCTTTACCACGGCGGCCCCCTCTACGTGCCCTATACGCGGCGGACCATCGATGAATGTGTGGCCCTCATCCGCAAGGTCGGGGGACTGGCCGTCTTAGCCCATCCGGGCCTCTTGAAGCGGACCTTGGATGAAGTCCTGACCCACGATTTCGACGGCGTGGAAGTATACCATCCCAAGAACCGCGGCCGTTTCGACGAATTTTTGGAATTAGCCCAAAAACGCAATTGGTATATCAGCGGCGGCTCCGATTTTCACGGGACCGTCGGCCGTTTCCCGGAAAAGCTCGGTATCTTTACCGTCGATGGGGAAAAGGTACAGGCTTTGTTGTCTCACGTACCCTAATAAAGGCAGGTGACAGACATGGAAGTTGTCGGTTTTATCGGCGCCAGCGGGACGGGGAAGAGCCACCATGCCCTGGTCGTCGCCTACGATCACGATATTCAGACCATCATTGATGACGGACTCCTTATCGATCACAACCGCATCGTTGCCGGCCGGTCGGCCAAGGACGAAACGAATCGCCTCAAGGCCGTGCGCCGCGCCGTATTCAATAACCCGGACGACGCCGCTGCCATGAAGGCAGCCTTAGCCAAAGCAGCTCCTGAAAAACTGCTCATCCTGGGAACGTCGCGGCACATGATTCACCGCATCTGCGAAGCCCTCGAGCTTCCGGAACCGGCGCGGTTCATCCGTATCGAAGACGTCTCGTGCTCGGAGGAAATCGAAAAGGCTCAAAGTATCCGCATCAAAGAGGGAACGCATATCATCCCCGTGCCGACGATGGAGCTGAAACCCCATTTTCGCGGCTATCTGCTGGATTCGATCCGTTCTTTCTTTTATGACAACAACGGCAAGAAATTGTCGCCCTTCGAGCGTTCCGTCGTTCGTCCCATCTTCAGTTATTATGGGAAACTGACGTTTTCCAACGACGTCCTTGAAAGCCTGGTCCGCCATGCTTTGAGTCAAAATGAAGGCGTGACCAAGATCAACCGACTGAAGGTGGCTATCAACTATAACTCGACGCGCAACGGTCTGGCTATTATCTTGTCCCTGACCATTGCCTACGGAGAAAATATAAAGAAACTCATGAGCCGTATCCGCCGCGATATCCAGCACGAAGTGGAATATACGACGGGCATGGCTGTGGAAATCCTCAAGATTACCGTGCGCGACATTTCGCCGCAGCCTCCGGAAGAGGAATCATAGAGGGTACGACCTGAAAGGGGCTGCTGACGGCAGCTCCTTTTTCTTGACAGCCTGAATCGGCGGACGGTATAATAAGGTGAAGCATGTGACTGACGGAAGTGGAGTTACCACGGGGAGCATGATTCATAAGAGCCGACCGTCTGGGCGAAACGTTCCAGAAGTGTCGGTATTTTTTTATTTTGGGTCTATCAGGAGGTATCACGATGAACGAACTGAAATTAAAATACGGCTGCAACCCGAACCAGTCGTCGTCCCGGGTCTATATGAAGGATGGCAGCGCCCTTCCTTTTACGGTCCTTTGCGGCCGTCCCGGCTATATTAATTTGCTCGACGCCTTTAACAGCTATCAGTTGGTCAAGGAATTGAAAGAAGCGACAGGCCTTCCGGCAGCGGCTTCCTTCAAGCACGTCAGCCCGGCCGGCGCCGCCGTTGCCACGGAGATGAGTGATACCCTGAAGAAGATATATTGGGTCGATGATCTGCCCTTGTCGCCCTTGGCTACGGCCTATGCCTGCGCCCGCGGTGCCGATCGCATGAGTTCTTACGGCGATTTCGTTGCCCTCTCCGATGTCTGCGACGTCGAAACGGCAACCCTCTTGAAGCGCGAAGTATCGGACGGCGTCATTGCGCCCGGCTACAGCGACGAAGCCCTGGCTATTTTAAAGACTAAGAAAAAGGGCAATTACTGCGTCCTTCAGATCAATGCCGATTACAAGCCCCAGCCTGTCGAATCGAAAGAAGTCTACGGCGTCACCTTTGAACAGGAACGAAATGAAGCCAAGATCACGGCCGATATGCTGCAGAACATCCCGACGCAGAACAAGGACATCCCGGCGGCCGCTCAGCGCGATCTCATCATCGCCCTCATTACCTTAAAATACACCCAGTCCAACTCCGTCTGCTACGTAAAAGACGGCATGACCATCGGTGTCGGCGCTGGTCAGCAGTCCCGCGTCCACTGCACCCGTCTGGCCGGCAATAAGGCCGACGTATGGTGGCTCCGTCAGAACCCGAAAGTCTTGAACCTGCCCTTCCGCGACGACGTCCGTCGTCCGAACCGGGACAATGCCATCGACGTCTACATCTCCGACGATTACGAAGACGTCTTGGCTGACGGTATCTGGCAGGATCTCTTTACGGAAAAACCGCAGCCCCTTACGCGGGAAGAAAAGAAAGCCTGGATTGCCCAGCTCCACGGCGTAGCCCTTGGCAGTGATGCTTTCTTCCCCTTTGGCGATAACATCGAACGGGCTCATCGCAGCGGCGTCGATTACATCGCCCAGGCCGGTGGTTCGATCCGCGACGACAATGTCATCGAAACGTGCGATAAATATGGAATTGCCATGGCTATGACCGGCCTGCGCCTCTTCCATCATTAAACAAAATACCCTTGCGGCAACTGTAAGATAGGTTTTCGCAGATTTGGGCCCATGGTGAGACTTCCCGTCGTCATCGTGGGCCCTTGCTGTATGTACCATTATGCTCGATGATGAAGAAGGGGGGATCGCATTTTTTTAGATAATTTTGCCAAGGTTCCTCTGCGGCGATATAATGAACATATATTATATAGATAAATAAGGAGGGAATTCTATGACACAATATAGGTCGGTCTGCCCCTATGACTGTCCCGACGCCTGCGGCCTCTTGGTCGACGTTGAAGACGGTCGCGTCGTCTCGGTGAAGGGCGATGAAAGCCATCCCTTTACGCGGGGGACGATATGCCCGAAGATGGCTCACTATGAACGGACGGTCTATTCGCCGCGGCGGCTGACGACGCCGCTCAAGCGGACGGGACCGAAGGGGAGCGGGAAATTTGAGCCCATCTCGTGGGATCAGGCCCTAGCTGAAATCGCAGCTTCGTGGAAAAAAATTATTGCCGAAGAGGGACCAGAAGCCATCTTGCCGTACTCCTACGCCGGCACCATGGGCATCGTCCAGCACGATGCTCTGCATGGCTTGTTTTATCGGCTAGGTGCGTCGGAACTCGACCGGACGATTTGCGCACCGGCCAAGGGGCAGGGGTTCAAAGACATCATGGGCGGTACCTTGCCGACGGCGCCCCAGGAAGCGCAAAACAGCGACGCCATCTTCTTGTGGAGCATTCACATGATGGCCACCAATATTCATTTCAAACACGACGTCGATGCTGCTCGTGAAAAAGGGGCTGCTATTTGGTGCATCGATACGTACCGCACCAAGACGGCCGATTTGGCCGATCACTTCGTCGCCATTCGGCCTGGTACCGATGGGGCACTGGCTCTCGGTATGATGCACGTCTTGGTTAGAGACGGGCTGACCGACGAAGCCTTTCTGTCTGAAAAAGTCCTCGGTTGGGATGAGCTGAAAGAAAAAGTCATTCCTCGCTATACGCCGGAAGAAACGGAAAAAATTACCGGCGTCCCGAAAGCTGTCGTCGAAGAATTGGCTCAGGCCTACGGCAAGGCGCGGGCGCCCTTCATTCGTCTGGGAAGCGGCCAGTCCCGCTACCGCAACGGCGCCATGACGACGCGCATCATCACCTGCCTTCCGGCCGTCGTCGGCGCCTGGGGAAAACGAGGCGGGGGAATCTTGACCTCAGCCGGCGCCTCTAAGGCTTATGACAAGGATATCGTCATCCGGTCGGACTGGAAGAAGAAGGGAACACGACTGGTCAATATGTGCTGCATCGGTCAGGCCCTTACGGAAGACGACAGCATCCAGAGCCTCTTCGTCTATTCGTCCAACCCGGCCTGTACGGCGCCGGATCAAAATAAAGTTCTCGCCGGCCTTTCTCGGGACGATCTGTTTACCGTCGTCCACGAACGCTTCATGACCGATACGGCCCGATACGCCGACATCGTCCTGCCGGCGACGACGTCCTTGGAGCACGACGACGCCTATTATTCCTACGGCAATTACACGATCCAGTGCGGCTATGCCGTCATCAAGCCTCTCGGCGAAAGTCGATCTAATTGGCGCGTTGCCTGTGATTTGGCCAAGGCTCTCGGCATTACCGACCCCTTTTACGACCAGTCCGAACGGGACCTTGTCGATAAACTCATCACCTCGACGGTAAAATGGCCCCTTCCCGTCGATCAGGACTGCCTGCGCTCAGGCCGGCCGACGCCCCTTCCCATGCCGGAAGACTATCAGACGACCTTTGCGACGCCGTCGGGGAAGATCGAAATTCGCAACGATGCCCTGACACCGGCCCTTCCCGATTATATGCCCCTTGATCCCGATGAGGGAAAACTGGCCTTCGTCAACGGCGCCGATATGCGCATCCTCGATTCATCCTTTAATGAACGGGATGAATTGACGGCCAGCCATACGATGGACCTCTTCGTCCATCCCGATGACGCCAGCCGATACGGTATCGCTGACGGCGAGTCCGTGACCCTTAGTAATAAAAGGGGACAGGCCGATTTTACCGTCCGCATCAGTGACCGCACCGTACCGGGCCGGGTCGTCAGCGAAGGCGTATGGTGGCGTGAACGGGTCAAAGACGGCGGCGCCTCGGTCAACGTCCTCACCAGCCAGCGCCTGACCGATGAAGGGCGGGGCAGTACCTTTTATGACGTTCGCGTCGACCTGACAAGTAAAAATACTTGACAGCGCAGACCGATTCCGGTATACTATCAAAGTACGCTGTTTGAAAGGCGGTGAAGCCATGCTTGAAGACGTAGTCCGTAAGGGACGGCTCCTCGATCTGTACGGGCCGTTATTGACGGAGAAGCAGCGGCGCTGTATGGAAATGTATTTCGATATGGACCTGTCCTTGAGTGAAATCGGGGAAGAACTGCAGATTTCCCGTCAAGGCGCTTACGACATGCTCAAGCGCGCTTCCCATTCGCTGGAAAGCTATGAACAGCGGCTTCAGTTGCTGGCCCGCTTCGATGCGGTCCGGGAACAGATCGATGAAGTCCAGGGCCTGCTTGAAGGTCAAGGGCCCAGCGATATTGAAAGAGCTAAACAACTTTTACACGAAATAGATTTATAAAAGGAGGCCCCTCATGCCATTTGAAAGTCTGTCCGAACGATTCCAGGCGGCCTTTAAAAAGCTTCGAGGCAAAGGGAAGCTTTCTGAAGAGGATGTCAGTGAAGCGCTGAAAGAGATGCGCCGCGCCTTGCTGGAAGCGGACGTCAACTTTGCCGTCACCAAAGACTTCATCAAGAAGGTCAAAGAAAAAGCCGTCGGTGAAGAAGTCTTCGGCAGCTTGAATGCGTCGCAGACGGTCATCAAAATCGTCCGCGATGAATTGACGGAACTCCTCGGCGGGACCCAGAGCCGGATTACCATTGCGCCGAAGCCGCCGACAGTCATCATGCTCGTCGGTCTCCAAGGTGCCGGTAAGACGACGACGGCAGCGAAACTCGCCAAAAAACTAAAGTCTCAAGGCAAGAGCCCGCTCATGGTAGCAGCCGACGTCTATCGTCCTGCAGCTATCACCCAGCTGCAGGTTCTCGGCCAGGAACTGGATATGCCCGTTTATACCGAAGACGGCAGTAAGGACCCTGTCGCCATTGCCCAGCATGCTATTCCCTATGCGACCAGCCATTTGCGCGACGTCGTCATCATCGATACGGCCGGGCGGCTTCATATCAACGAAACCTTGATGGATGAATTGATTCACATTAAAGAAAATGTTCATCCTCATGAAATTCTCTTAGTCGTCGACGCCATGACCGGTCAGGATGCCGTGACGGCAGCTTCTGCCTTCGATAAAGCCCTCGGTATCGATGGCATGATTATGACCAAGCTCGACGGCGATGCCCGCGGCGGGGCCGCCTTGTCCATCAAGGCCGTCACGGGCAAACCTATCAAATTCATCGGTGTCAGCGAAAAACTCGACGGCATCGAAGAATTTCATCCCAATCGTTACGCGTCGCGTATCCTCGATTTAGGCGACGTCGAAACAATCATCGAAAAAGCCCAGGCTGCTTTCGATGAAGAGTCCATGGAAAACATGAAGAAGACCATGAAGAGCGGGTCTTTCACCTTCGATGATTTCCTCTCCCAGCTTCAGATGATTAAGAAGATGGGCAACATGGGCAGCTTACTTAGCCTCATTCCCGGCATCGGGAAGTACAAGAAAGAACTCGACAAGGTCGACATGGACGGCAAGGAATTCAAGCGAATCGAAGCCATCATCACGTCCATGACGGCTCAAGAACGGTCGAGTACCAACCCTAAAATGCTGATTAAGGACAGCCGTAAGCGCCGCATCGCTAAGGGCAGCGGTACTCGTGTCCAAGACGTCAACCGCCTCATCAAGCAGTTCATGGAAATGCAGAAGATGATGAAGCAGGCCAAGAAAGCACAAAAGAGTAAACGACGGGGTTTTATGCCGCGTCTGCCTTTTTAAATGGATTTCCCGATTTATCGTGGAAATAAGATATTCTGACAAGGAGGTGATTTTCAATGATTAAAATTCGTTTGGCCCGTTTAGGTGCTAAAAAGAAACCGATCTACCGCGTCGTCGTTGCTGATTCCCGCAATGCTCGTAACAACGGTCGTCCCGTTGCAACCCTCGGCATGTACGATCCGTCCAAAGACATGGATACTCGTCTGACCGTCGATGCAGAAGCTGCTGTAGCTTGGCTCGGTAAAGGCGCACAGCCGACAGATACGATCCGTTCTATCTTCAAGAAAGCTGGCATCATGGCCCAGTTTGAAGCATCCAAAAAGTAAGTGAGGCTGGATACTATGGAAGAATTGATTGCGTGTATCGCCCGGTCTCTGGTAAAGAATCCGGAAGCGGTTACAGTTACCAAGATTCAAAAAAAAGGCCTCGAAGTCTATCAGCTTCATGTCGCACCCGAAGATATGGGCAAAGTCATTGGCAAGCAAGGTAAAATTGCGAAAGCATTGCGCCTTGTTGTCAAGGCTGCGGCAGTGAAGGCGAATAAGAAAGTATCAGTGGATATCGTATAGGAGGTACCATGGATCAGATTACATTGCGCATTCCCGTTGCCGTTAAGGCAAAAGTCACACAGTCCCTTAAGGACCGTATCCTCAAGAATGCCGATCAGGCCCTGAGTGATATCGATCGGGAAATGCAGAACCTGGAATTCCAGGCTAAACGCATGATGACCGAACAGGCCAAAATCGATGCCCAGGGACTTATTTCCCTGCGTGCGCAAGTAGAAGAACAGAAACAGCGTCTCGTCTCGGCTCGAGCTAAAGCTCAGCACGACCGCGAAGAAGCAGAACACCTTACAATCGATTCCGAAATCAGACAAGGTACACTCGAACAGACTGTCGTTGTCAATGTCGGCGATGATTTGGAAAAATTGATGGGAACTGAAATCTTGCTTGAAGACGGCAAGATCATTTCTATCCGCCAATAGAATACGATGGCTGACTTAGATTTTTTTACAATCGGTCAAATCGTTGCCCCGCACGGCGTGCGGGGTGATGTTCGTATTTATCCCGATACGGACTTTCCGAACCGATTCCTCAAGATGAAATACGGCTATATCGACGGCAAGAAGTATGAAGTAGAGTCCGCTCGTCTTCATAAGCGG
Source organism: Megasphaera massiliensis (assembly GCF_000455225.1). Classification (GTDB taxonomy): domain Bacteria; phylum Bacillota; class Negativicutes; order Veillonellales; family Megasphaeraceae; genus Megasphaera; species Megasphaera massiliensis. Next base: position 1,079,082 of record NZ_HF954537.1, on the reverse strand, counting down.
GTCGTCCTCATGAAATTTGTCGGCGTCGATGATCGCAATGCCGCTGAAAGGCTCCTCAAAAAAGACCTTCAGGTACCGCGGGAAGATTTGGTACCCCTTAAAAAAGGGCAGCATTACATCTACGATATCATCGGCTCTGTCGTATACGATCTTGAAGACCATGAACTGGGAAAACTTACAGACGTCCTGCGCACGGGCAGCAACGATGTCTACGTCGTCACTGCTGATGACGGCAGGGAAACCCTTTTTGCGGCTATCCCCGACGTCGTCAAATCCGTTGATACTGAAGCGAAGCGAATCGTCGTCGATCCGCCGGAGTGGGTGGACGAATGAGAATCGACATTATCTCACTCTTTCCGGAGTTGATCGAAGCCTTTTTTCAGCACAGCATCATCGGCAGAGCCCGGGCAGCCGGTCTGTTGGATCTGGATGTGACCAATCCTCGTAACTTCACGTATGACCGCCACCACATGGTCGACGATACCATCTACGGCGGCGGCTGCGGTATGCTCATGAAGGCGGCTCCGCTCTATGCGGCCGTCGAAGCCGTGCGGAGAGAGGTTCCGCGGCGGCGCATCATTTTCATGGGTCCCGCTGGAAAGCCCTTTGATCAGGCGAAAGCACGCGAGCTGGCGACATACGACCAGCTTATTTTGCTATGTGGCCACTATGAAGGTGTCGACTACCGTGTCGAAGAAGACCTGGCCGATGAAACCATTTCCGTTGGCGACTATATCCTGACCGGCGGCGAACTGCCGGCCATGACCGTCACCGATGCCGTAGCCCGCATGATTCCGGGCGTTCTCGGTGCCGCCTCGGGAGCGGCTGACGATTCCTTTTACTCGTCCCTTCTCGAATGCCCGCAGTATACGAAGCCTGCCGTCTTTCGCGGTATGGCCGTGCCGGAAGTTCTGCGAAACGGCGATCACGCCAAGATTGAAACGTGGCGCCGAAAGGCGTCCCTTTCAAGGACCCTGGACCTTCGGCCGGACCTTCTCGAACACTGCGAGTTGTCACCGAAAGATGTGGAAATACTGAACAAATTAAAGGGAGACAAGCGATGAAAAAATCCCCTTTATATGTAGGATTGGTTCATTATCCCATATACGATAAGAACTTTAACGTCATTACGACGGCCATTACCAACTACGACCTGCATGATATTTCGCGGTCGGCAAAGACCTATGGCATAAAAAAATATTTCATCATCCATGATGTGCCGGGACAGCTGGACATGGTTCACAAAATCATGGGCTTTTGGGAAAGTGATACCGGCCGTAATTACAACGGCTATCGCACTCAGGCCTTCGACATCGTCGATATCCGCCCTTCCATCGGAGCGGCTGTCGAAGCCGTAACCGAGGCAGAAGGCAAGAAGCCTTACGTCGTTACGACCGATGCCCGGACCTATTCCAACACCATTTCCTATAAGGCACTGCGCCAAAAACGGGAAGAAGAGGACACGCCGATTCTCCTGCTCTTTGGCACGGGTTATGGCATGACGAAAGAAACGATGGAAAAATTCGATTTTATCCTGGAACCAATTTACGGCGCTGGGGAATATAATCACTTATCCGTCCGCTCGGCAGCGGCGATCATCTTAGACCGCCTGGCCGGCGAGGATTGGTGGACATAAAGGGAGGCATTTGAATGTCTGGACATTCTAAATGGGCAAATATTAAACGTAAAAAAGGGAAAAACGACGCCATCCGCGGCAAGATTACGACCAAGATCGGCCGTGAAATTACGATTGCTGTCCGCATGGGCGGTCCCGATCCGGTCGGCAATATGCGTCTGAAATTGGCCCTCCAAAAAGCAAAAGAAAACAACATCCCGAAAGATAACATTAAGCGGGCTATCCAAAAAGGCGCCGGCGCTACGGAAGGCCAGAACTACGAAGAAATCGTATATGAAGGCTACGGCCCGGCAGGCGTTGCCGTTACGGTCAACGTCCTCACGGATAACCGCAACCGCGCCGCTGCCGACGTTCGCCACGAATTTTCTAAATCCGGCGGCAACCTCGGTGCTACAGGCTGCGTCAGCTGGATGTTCCACAACACGGGTCTCTTCGTCGTCGCCCGCGATAAGGCTGACGAAGATCAGATCATGGAAGTCGCTATCGAAGCCGGTGCCGATGACGTAAAAGTCTCCGACGAAGACTACGAAATCATCACTACGCCGGAAGCCTTCGATGCCGTTGAAAAAGCCTTGGCTGACAACAACATCGAAACGGATCATGCGTCCATTACCATGATTCCGGAAAACACGATCAAACTGACCGGTGAAGATGCCGAAAAAATGGAACGCTTCATCGACGCCCTCGATGACATCGACGACGTCCAGGACGTTTACCACAACGCAGAACTTCCGGAAGACGAAGAATAAAACAAGTAAAACAGCGCCATTGCCTCATTCAGAGGAATGAACTGCTACTCGTCAAGTAGACACTCGGAAAAACATAAATAGGTTTTGTTTCTGCCACCGGTTTCCGGTGGCAGTTTTTTATGCTGCCAGCCAATAGCTGGCATGTTTTTCCATTGGAGTTAATACTCCCAGATTTCTCTGTAATCGTTTGTTATTGTAGTATTCAATATATTCTTCTATCGCTTTAATCAGTGTTTCTCTATCTGTAAAACGATGACCATAGTAACGTTCGCGCTTTAAGATTCTCCAAAACCCTTCCACAGGGCTATTGTCAATACATTTTCCCACTCGGGACATGCTTTGTACCATTCCTGCGGCCTTCAGTTTGGCATGGAAACTTCTGTTTGTATATTGAAAGCCTCGGTCGCTATGAAATAGCGGATGGGCCTCTGGATTGCAAGCAATGGCTTGATGGAAGGTATCGAATACTAAGAAATTGTCATTTCTATTACGAATTACGAAAGAGACAATTCTTCGGTCATACAAATCAAGGATAGCGCTCAGATATATTTTATGAACTTCATTTCCAAGATAATACTTAAATTCGGTAACATCTGTAAGCCATTTTTCATTAGGGCTTCCACCATAAAGTCTCTGCCCAGAATATTTTCTGCTATAAATTGCGGAGTTGAAGCCCGACGAGTACATCCGTGGCTGCGATACTTAATGGTGGACTTGATGTTTTCTTCACGACAAATCCGGAGTACGCGTTTGTCATTGAGGTGCATGCCATAATACCGTTCCATATCGTCTCGAATTCGGCGGTAGCCTTTGTCCGGATAAGCCCGGTGAATTTCTTCTATTCTTTCGGCAGCCAGCCGGTTTTCTTGCTCATTTGCAGGCAGTCGACGATGAAGCCATTTGTAATAAGTGGCTCTGGTCACGCTTCCTAATTTGCATAAGGCTGAAATAGGATAGTGATGCTCCTCGTGTTCTTCCTTAATGGCTAAGTAAATATGAAGTTTTTTCAGTCGGTTCAGTCCCGCCTCCTCTCTATTTTGTCCAATTTTTTTAAGAAAGAAATCTCCATTTCCGACTGTTTTCGCTTAGCTCTTTCCAGTTTGAGCTCGGCATGTAATTTTTCTATTTCCGTTAGTGAGTCTTCTAATTTCCTTTTCTCGCGATTATCCTGCAAGGCATCAAGACCACCAGCCTCATATTTCAGCGTATAGCTGCGTGCCTGTTGGTAGGAAACACCGTACTTTTTATATGTCTGAATTCATTATACAATCAGCCCTATTATATTTTTTCAAGTGACTACTTTACGGGTAGTAGTTTACTAGAAAATAGTAATTTTTTAGTTGACAAAATATATTTAAAAATGTAAAATAGGTGCATAGAATAAATGTTCGAAAAGGCTTATAGAAAGGAAATGAAAAAATGCGTAATTTAATTTTGAGTCATCATTTTAGTGCTTCGTGTCGTAACTTCTTAGCTCAAGCTGGAATACAAGCTTATCAATATGGAGCAGAGTTATTAGAAACCACTTCATTGGGGATGTCTGAGCGAGGACGTAGCTTGCATCCACATTTAGTAAACGTATTATATGACTATAACATTAAAAGTTTGTGTGATGCTGGAGAAATTCCATTTTCTGTAGAAGAATGTATGAATAAAGCTAGAAATAGTTATTACTACTTATTTAGAGGAGATGGCATAGAATTTACCGTTTCTAAAGTGTCAAAAAAAATAGCTTTCCACGAGATGCTATTTTTAGAAAAAATTATGCACAGAATAACGATATGATTTCTTTATTTCCTGAGTTAGAGATGACAGACATAGATGGAATAGCGTATGCTATTTTGACGCATGGTGGGAATGGTAACAAAATGAGTTTTGCAAGAATGGGATTTCCTAGGAAAGATACGAAATCTTGGATAGGAAATCAAGTGTATTTGTTTGATCGTACACAAAACCTTGTGTTAATACCTAAAAGTGAAAGTGCAGTTATTGAAATTGCTCGACCTAAGTTAAAAAATATTGAAAATATATTGGGCGAAAAAATAAAATAGGAAGGCAGTTGTAATGAAAAGTAATATCACTCCTATACAAAAAATAAATTCTGTTAGGCTAAAAGAAGCAAGAATAGCTAGAGGGTATAGCCAATCTAAATTAGGAAACTTGTTTGGAGTAAGCCGGCAAACTATTAGCAAATATGAAGAAGGATGCATGTTCCCTAAAGCAGAAATTTTCAATAAGTACGTGGAATTATTGAATTTTCCGTTATATTATTTTTATAATTCAACTCTTGATTATGAATCATCGGATACGGCAATATTATTTCGTTCATTAGCAACGGCTTCAAAAATGGAAAGAGAAAAAATATCTATTCGTGCTGAGTGGATAAAACGAATAGTAAGATATTTCTCTCAATATTTAGAATTTCCTGAAGTTACAATTAAACAGCAAACAATCAATCAAAACTATTCGGCTGAAGAAATTGAAAATTTGAGTAAATTGTTGCGACAACATTGGAATTTGGGGTTAGGACCGATTTCAAATTTGACAGCTCTATTGCAAAATAAAGGCTGTTTCATTGCTCGTACAAAAATTAAAGTTTCAAAATCAGATGGATGCTCTAAATGGTCTGAAAATCGGCCATATATTTTTTTGACAGCAGATAAAAATGTTGCTGTGCGATCACGTTTTGATTTGGCTCATGAATTGGGACATTTAATTTTACATCATATTACAGAAGATATGATGAATAAGGAGTTATTAAAAAAAATTGAGAAAGAAGCTAATTATTTTGCTGGCGCATTTTTATTACCAAGAGAAACATTTGGGAATCAGATTGTTTCTACCTCTTTGGACTATTTTATACAATTAAAGAAAGAATGGAAAGTGTCTATTGCAGCGATGATATATAGATGTAAGGAATTAGGCATATTGTCTGAAAATCAGACAAGTTATTTGTGGAGACAATTGGCCGCACGTGGCATGAAAAAAAATGAGCCATATGACGAGAAATTTATTCCCGAAAAGCCTACTTTGTTACATGATGCCGTAGAAATACTGATGGAATCTGGTGTTGTTTCAGCTGAAGAAATACTCCAAAAAATAGCGTTACCTAAAGAGGATTTTTGTGAATTATGTAATATATCTAGTCATGTATTTGATAAGAATATAAAATTATATCAGCCTAAATTACGATTAATAAAGTAATTTTAAAAATGATGTAAAGAGTGCTCATGATGTTGAACTGCTTCCCCCTAAAGTTGGACTAAAAATCCAACTTTAGGGGGATTTTT
>NZ_HF954537.1:1044822-1072731 GCF_000455225.1 Megasphaera massiliensis | reverse complement strand
ATATGGGGTTTACCCTGTTGAGCTGGCAACGCCTGCGAAACAATAATCCACCCGCTATGCGGGTGTGTTCCAATAGTTATACAAAAAAAATCACCTTTCCAGTATAATAGAGGTGTCCAAGCCACTATTACATAAAAAGGAAAGGTGATTCATATGGCGAAGAAAGCCAATGACTTAGCACATACGAAATGGTTGTGCAAATATCATATCGTCTTCACACCTAAGTATAGACGAAAAATTATTTTCAATCAATATAGACGGGATCTGGGAGAGATACTCCGGCAATTGTGTAACTATAAAGGTGTTGAGATATTGGAAGGGCATCTCATGCCCGACCATGTGCATATGTTGGTAAGTATTCCCCCGAAATTGAGCGTTTCTTCATTCATGGGATACTTAAAAGGAAAATCAGCGTTAATGATGTTCGACAGGCACGCCAATCTCAAGTATAAATTTTGGAATCGTCATTTCTGGTCGGAAGGGTATTATGTAACGACGGTAGGGATGAACGAAAAAACGATTCGAAAATATATCCAGGACCAAGAAACGGCAGATATTATGAAGGATAAATTAAGTGTAAAAGAATATGAGGACCCGTTCAAGTCACCAGAGCAGTGATGGGGGAAATCCCTTTAGGGATACGTGACGTGTGAAATGCACAGTGGCTTGAACGAAGTGAAAGCCAGCGCCTTGAGACGCTGGCTTTCAGCAACAAAGGCTTATAGCCGCCCGTCGAGCCACCCGTTTTACGGGTGGAGGCGACTGGAAAAAATATAGTTACGAATTCAAGAGAGAAATTGTTCTCGAATATCTACAAGGAGAGATTGGATAAAAGACTTTAGCAAAAATATCATTTCTCTATCCTTCGGAATATCAGAAAGTGAGCAACCGCCTATCGGGTCAATGGCAAAGACGCCCTTCGCCGTTCTCGCCAAACGGTAAAATGCTTTTTGTAGTTTAAACTTTGTGCGGTAGAATTATACTTAAGCACAGAGACCAGCTATACAAATCTAATCTTTGACTTGGATATGAAAGAACTGTTGATTTTTGCGAGCTGAGGAAGCCGCTACCGGGCGGTCGGTATAGGAGGTCTCCAAGTACAATAGAAGGGCTGGTATCCCCAAATGGTTAAACAATCCACTCCTAAGAAACTGCAAAATGAACAGTAAGTGTATCTGAAGAAATTGGACTGTTTAAAAGGAGTGAGGGTGCTGCGCTTAGAGGAGGAAGAAGCAGCGCAGAAGGAAAGTAATGGTTGGTGCAGTCCGGTAAAATACCGACTTTACCATGCCGCTGCATAGAAAAACCACCGTAACATTTCTGATACGGTGGCTAGGGTCTAACTTTCGGGGGGCACATCAAATTGGGCAGGTGCTGTTTTTGCGTCTATGGGATTTTTTGTAATGGCCGATACCATTAAGAAAATTTTCTGTGTGAAATGAAAGGCAGAGGTTCTATTTGGTATTCAGGCTGTTTAAGTTCAACCGGTAATGATAAGGGCGAGTATCCTTCGAGATGATGTATCGCTCCGTAGGAATCGTCTTGAATCTCGAATAAACGGTCGATTTTGTTTTTTGAATCGTATCGGCAATTTCATCGATGGTAGCTCCCCATGTGGAGAATACTGCGGCTTGAAGCAGGATGTCATATATTTTGTACGTCGTTTCGTTATCGATTTCCCAAGCAGAGAGTTGCTTTTGATAAGACCGATATTGTTCTCGTTTCTTCTGTAAAATACTCTTTGTATAGGAAATGGCGGTGCAGATCAAGGTTAGCGTTCCGATGATAAAGGGGGTCAAATCTCCTCGATTTATTTCCGAGTCAGCTTCTTCAAACAGGCCGTAATAGGATTTCCTATTCTTTTTTATCAAAATAGAAACCTGCAGCCCAATCGTCGGATGTAAGCTCTTGGAGATAAGATATGACGTAATAAAGCGGGACATTCTGCCGTTTCCGTCATAAAAGGGGTGGATATATCCGAATAAATAATGGAAAATAGCAATGCGAATAAAGGTAGGAACCGATGAATCGTGCAATAGTTTCAATGCTGACTCCAAAGTCGATATGATGGCAGATTCGGGATACAGGCCTCTATGCAGTACTTTCTGTGTTTCCGAAACGATATCGACACTATTCTTCCGGAATAAAATCCCATCGGGCAAATTTTCCGGATCATCCATTTCGATTTCATCGGCCAAAAAGTCGTTGTATAAATTGCGAATATCTTGGCAGGTCTGCAAGGGAATATCTTCATCTTTGATGATTTTCTGGTATTTATTCACGATACCAAAAAAACGCCTTTTTTCAGTACTTTCTAAGGCCGATTTAATTTCTTTTCGCGTACTGTGGACGCCTTCAATATCGTTACTAGATTTTATTTCTTCAATCAAACGGTTATAAAGAAATTGGGTTATACCGGCGCCGGGGATTATCTCAATGAGCTTGTATAGTTGAAGGAATTCAGTCATAATTTTATCCTGAAGGTTTGCTATTTCCTCGGTGTAGCAGTAAAACACAGGGTAAGATTTTTTATGGCCGAATTGCTTTATAGAAATCGGAATATGTCTGGCAGAGGGGCTATTAAAGCGAGATTCATATTCCGATTCATATGAATCAGGTGATTTATAGTATAGTTTAGTTAAGCTGACATAGTCCATATCAAGACCTCCAAATAGTAAAAAGTACGTTTTTTATAATTTCAATTTGGTGAGATTGTAAAAATGGCCATTTTTACAATTTCATTTTTCGGAGATTGTAAAAAACGTACAATTTACAATGTTACTTTTTTTGTTGTAATCGGTGAATTTGCTGCATTTAGATGAACACGGTCAGCTTTTTCGCTGTCGATATCTGGCGAGGACGCTCTTTCCGTTATTTGCCGTTTATTTAGTGGCAGACAATTGTTATCGGGATTGCGTTGCAGGTTAGTGGATGCAGTGCTGCAGGGCGTATAGCCGACACCGCTGGCTTTATGGCGGGGTTCTTAGGGGGACTCCATGATCGGCACGCATTTTTTGTTCGGCCCGGCAGCCCTTGCTGTGGAACTTGAAGTTTCGGATGAAGATACCCATATTTTCAATGATAATCGTAATTCAAGCATAAAGTGTTTTTTTCTTCTTGTCAAATAGGGATGACAGCCCCTTTCTCGGTAAAGCCGAGTTGCTTTCAAACAGGATGTGATTGGCATGATGACAGAGCGTCCCGACATTGCATTCAAAAAAGTTTTGTGAACCGATGGCCGCAAGACTCTTTTTTATAAAGTCCGAAAAGATTTAAGTAACCCGCATCGATTCGTAAATATCAATTTACCTTGGGCAGGATTTTACGAGTGGCTGTCGAAATTGTGAGGTATATGGAATGAGGGAGAACGGCTTATTTTTTTTTGAGAAAGAGGTGGATGATGGTGTTTCGGAAAATTGTCTTGTTGTTGATGATGCTGGCCTTTTACTGTGCGAGTGTTTTTGCCGGGAATATGGTTGAGGTGGATCGGGCCGTGCTGAAGATTCCCAAGACGGCGAATCTATCGACGCACGTTGATTTTTATGAAGGGAAACAGAGGGTGCGCTTTGCCGGCGGCCGCGTCTATGGCGATAAGTCCGTTCATTTCATGTGCGTCAATAAGGGCGGATCTGCGTTGTGGTCTATGGATACGCCCTTAGAATCGTCCGATGCCTATCGCGCTTTTACCATCGTCCAGTATCAGGATGAAGAGACGGGACGGTATTTCTATGGAGTCTTATGTTGGAACTCGATGGATACCCGCTATCGAAGCTACCTCTTGGGCCTCAATAAGGACCGAACCAAGATGAATGAATATATCAACAGCGATAATTTCAGGGAGCACCGAGATTTACAATTGCAATCGGGCCTTTTTGAAAAAGACGGATCACTCTATGTGTGGTTCATCGATTGGGATGTAAGATCACAGGTGCCGCCGGTTTATTATAAATTGAAGTGGTCCGAAGCCGATCAATGGATAGGCTATGACTACGTCGGGACCCAGCGGCCGTGAGATGTCCGGCGGCAAGACGCCGTTACCGAACGAGGGAGCTTTTAGGCCTCGTCCACTTTTTGAAAGTGAGGGGAAACTTTATGATAAAAAATATATTCCGGGCCTGCGTATTTTCGGCGGCCTTACTGATCGGGAGCATGGCCTCAGCCTATCATGCCGACCTGACGTCGGCCGTCAATCTCGGCATGGTCAAGTCTTACAGCCGTTCGGCCATTAATGTTATTGATGACGACGGCGCTGTCTATACCTTCGTCTATGACAATCGTCCCGATTCGGATTGGGGGTTTTGGAAACAGGAAGACGACGACCATTGGCATCAATGGGCCTTTGGCGTGCAGCAGCCGTCTCATATGGAAGTGTTGGCCAGCTGCGGTTTTTATGCCCTGAAAGATTTGGGGAAATTGTAATCCCATTGCAAGGCGCTGAAAAAGAGAAAGGAAATGATAACCGATGAATCAGATGGAATGGGATCGCATGATGGCTCAAAAACTATATAATCCTTTTAACGTCGGTGACGGGAGTTTCGAGCGCGTCCATACAGCCCAGCGCCGTTTCAATGCCTCCGATGACTTGAATGATAAGGAAGCGTTCGAAGCGCTGAAAAAGTGTTTTGCCGAGGCTCCTGACGACATGGTCTTGTTGGCTCCGGTCTACTTCGACCACGGTGATCGAATCCGCTTTGGCCGCCACTTCTTTGCCAATACGGGTCTCACCATCTTGGATGAACATGACGTCACCTTTGGCGACAACGTCTTTTTGGCGCCTCATGTCAGTATCTATACGGCAGGCCATCCCATCGATGCCGAAGTGCGCAATACCAACCTCGAATATGCCAAGCCTGTCACCATCGGCTCTGACGTCTGGATCGGCGGCAACGTCGTCATCAACCCAGGCGTCACCATCGGCGACGACGTCGTCATCGGCTCGGGCTCCGTCGTAACTCGCGACATTCCCAGTCACGTCATCGCTGCCGGAAACCCTTGTCGCGTCATTCGGCCCATTACCGAGAAAGATCACGACGATTGGCATAAACAGTGGGACGAATACAAAAAAGCAGCCGCAGCATATCTTTTGCGATAACCTCGTAAAGACTGGGAAGGATTGAAAAGGCATTTTTAAATAGGAATCCTATGACCATACAAACATCTCTTGAGTCATAAAACTTGGACGGTTACGCTAAATGGGGCGTGTCCTGCGGAGAGAGTAACGAAATTATTTTTAGGATAAGGCTAAATTGTCGAGACTCTCCATTTCGTGTCGCGGCACCGGAAACGATGACTCGAGAGAAATTCTATTTACTAAAAAAGGTGTGATACTATGAAAATGAAGCGATTCATTCCCCTCGTATGGACCGTCGGTCTGATGATGACGGCCGGTGTTGCCTTCGCCAGCCATACAGCAGGGCTGCAGCCGACCCAGGGAACGAGAGTATTTTCTGAGAAGCTCCATAGAGAAAGTGTGCCGGCCCTCTCCCATAAGGCCATTGAAAACGTTATTGCTGATGAACTTCAGCTGAAGGCAAGTGAACAAAAAGAGACCTCCTATTACTATCATTATGTTGACCTCAATGATGATGGAGTTACCGACGCCCTAGTCCTTGCCGTAGGCCCCTATACCTCCGGAAGCGGCGGCAACACCATGTTTTGGCTCTCGCCGGACAAAAGGGGAAAGTGGCAGATTCAGCAAAAATGGACCCTCGTCCATACGCCGATTCTGCTGACCGGCAACAACGTAAACGGTCATAAAGGCATCGTCGTTCGTCGTGCCGGCGGCGGAGCTACCCCGGCCTGGATTCTCCTGACCTATCAAAACGGCCAATATACCACCGTTAATGACGGCATCATCCTGCCCTTTGCCACGAAATAATAAGGAGGGACGTTTCCGCTATGGGACGATTTGATTGAGATTTCGTTAATTTGATTCGATGTGATAGAATAAAGGTATCATGATGGCGAATGAGGTGAGGATATGGCCTATAACTTGCCGGATGCTGTTTTGCAGGATATTTCTCGGTTTGCTGAGAAGCACGGGATTCGTCGCGTTCTCTTATTCGGTTCCCGTGCCAGGGGGACGCAGACGGAGCGCAGTGATATTGATCTGGCCGTTTGTGGCGGGGATTTTGACGGCTTTTACTGGGATATTAAAGAGAATGTACACTCTCTTTTGATGATTGATGTTGTGGATTTGGACGCCGGTGTTTCTGAAGGGCTGAAACGGGAATTGGAAAGGGACGGGGTTACGCTGTATGAAAAAGTTGGATAATTTTTCAAATTGTCTTCGTATCCTGAAGAATGCCGATTTCATGCGAGGTCATAATGATGAAATCTATCGGACGGGTATTGTCGGTCAATTCAATTTGACTTTTGAATTGGCTTGGAAGGCCTTGCAACAGGTGTTGAGAGTACACGGTGTCTTTGAAGCTGAAACCGGTTCTCCCAGAGAAATCTTGCAGCTTGCCTATAAAATCGGCTTTTTAGAAGATGATGCGACATGGCTGCTCATGCTGAAACAACGGAATCGTTCGGTATATATCTACAATGAAGAAGAAATCAATGCCTTGTTAGTCCTCATTCGAGATGAGTTTGTTCCAGCTTTTGCTTTCTTGGAGAAGACCTTACAAGAAAAAATGGCTGGCATTGAAGACGATGGCGATTGATTTTAATTGGCTCCCATGGAATTACCCCTGTCCGCATTGCTTGTTAAACTGTATTGTACTGGCCATTACAATTTTTTGCCTTAAAGCTCTCAATTTCTGATCGTACCTGCTTTTAGACGCGAAAGAACCCTGGATTTATGCTTTTACATGAACCCAGGGTTCTTTGTATGTGCTTTAGCTAAAATCGATGTTGAAGTCTTGAAAATCCCTTATTCTCAAGATTTTTTGTTTTATGAAATAGATGTTTTTAAAATGCAATTTAATCTAATGGCAGAGATAAAGCGAATATCAGTCAGTCGTTATTCTATCCTATACTCTTCAACTGTTTCTATCAAGGTCGCCTTGAATTCGGCGATGAGGTTTCGAATGCTTCGGTCGGTGAAGCGATTAATCAGAAGATATCCCTGACGTAATGGCGGTGGGTCAAGCAGGCGGCAAATCTGCAGGGGGATTTCTTGACGCAGGGCGTAGGCGTTACTTTCCTGAAGTATAGCCCAATATTTACCACTCTTAAAAAATTCCCGTAGCAAGGCATAGGAATCTGCTATGATGCGGGCCTTTTTACCGTGGAAGACTTTTTCGTGCCAATAGAAGAATTCATCGTCCCACGGTTGATATATTTCCTTGGCAGGGTCTAAATCTGTTGTAGAAATAGAGCTGATATCAGTGTTGCTATTGCTCGGCATAACGACGTAATACTTCTGATTAAGCAAAAACTCACAAGTTACCCCTTGGACTTTATGGGCTGCAGAGACTAGTGCTAAATCCAATTTTTTGTTGGAAATCATATTGTAGACGTCAGATGTTTGATAGGTATAAATCGAAAAATTAGCAGAAGTACGAGATAATAGTTTTTCGCATGTCCTATGTACAAGCGGGATTTGGTAGCTGGCAATTGATGAAATGAGTAATGTATGAGCAATCATATCATTGTCATTTTGCATCTCTTGATATGCATCGTAGAGTTTTCGGGCTTGGGGAAGAAATTGTTGGCCTCTTTCTGTCAGTGTAATTTCTTTGTACCCTTTGTCGCGGACGATAAGGGAGTATCCTAAGATATTTTCGAGTTGGCGGATACGGTTGGAAATAGTTGGTTGGGTTTTATATAGAATTTGCGAAGCCTGGGTTAGATTGCGAACTTCACTGACAACGATGAAGGTTTCAATTAACGGATAGTCCATAATCAGATACCTCTGGAAAATGTGATTTTTAAAATATAAGTAAAATTAATATTTAATAATAATATAATTAATTTTTAGTTTAATACAATTCATACTATAATGTCAATATAGATATTCGTAAAAGTAAATATAAATAAATTTTTGAATTAATGATTAAAAACATAATTATGTAAAATATAAAATATATAAGATGAAAAATATATCCGGATAATTGAAAAAGTATTAATGATAATTAATTTATATTGGAGGTATGTGTTTATGGAAACAAAGTATGGAACGTTATTTACTGACAAAACATTGAATCAATTACGCAGTCAATTTAAATATGTGGATGTCGACTGCAATAAACAGCGACGGCTGTTCTTTGATAACGCTGGCGGTTCTCTGAGATTGATTCGGGCGGAGGACGTATTTTATCAAATTGATGCGATGCCAGATGCTTCGGAACATGCCAACGTATTAGCCAAGAAGCTTTTGGAAATGGAAGATAAAGGTCGTTCGGATTTGCGAGTTATCTTTAATGCAAAAAAAGGGGCTATTGCTACCGGCTATACTGCTTCCCAATTGATGATGGATGCGGTGCGAATTCTTAGTGAACATGCCAAGGGTACAAATATTGTTACCTCAGTATTGGAACATCCGTCATCTTTTGATTCTTTAAGCATGTATGCCGCCAAATATGATCGTGACCTTCGAGTGGTTCCAGCTAATAAACAAACGGGTGCTATTGATACGGATGACGTATTAAAGTATGTCGATGCAGATACGGCCATTCTTAGCATCATGACAGCCTCTAATATATCCGGACATATTCAGGATATCGAAACTATTGCGAAAAAAGCTCGCGAAATCAATCCGGACATATTTATCATAAGTGATGCGGTACAACATGCTCCACATGGAGCTCTCCATCCGGAAGAATGGGGCGTAGATGTTATGAATTTTGCACCGTATAAATTTTTCGGTATACGCGGCTTTTCCGCTATGTATCTATCTGATAGGGTAAAGGACTTTGAACACCATAAACTTGCCGGAAAACCCCTTGATGACTGGGAAATTGGCAGCCCGGCTACAGCACAGTTTGTAGCCATTTCAGCGATTGTCGATTATGTCTGCTCTATTGGTAAAGACGTATTGCCGGATGAAATGGATCGGCAAACCTTGTACGAAGCAGGTATGAATCGCATTGCCTCCCATGAACAAGCTCTTCTTTCCATTTTGCTTGATGGAACTGAGGATATGAAGGGCCTACGCCAGATGAAAGGTGTAACGGTTAAGATGGATGATCCTGATCTTACGAAACGTGACCTTATTACAGGGATTGAGTTCGATAATATGTCAGCAGATAAGGCCAGAGAAGAAATGGAAAAGCGTGGTGTCGTTGCCTTTGAACGCCTTGCCTCCAGTATTTATTCCGGGCGCATGTTGAAACAGTTTGATTCACCAGGAGTTTTGCGTATTTCACCTCTTCATGTTAACAGTGCTGATGATATCGTAACTTTCTTAAAAGTTGCCGAAGAAGTGGCTGCTTTATAGCTCTGATATTGTAATTATATAGAAGGGAGCAATCCAATATGTTACTCAAAAAACTAGGGTTAGGTACCCGCATTCTCATTGGTATCGTTATCGGTTTTATTATCGGCTTTGCTTCTCCTGATCTAACAAAAATGTTGTCCCCTTTAGGTGAAGTATTCCTTCGCATGTTGAAGATGCTTATTGTCCCTTTGGTCTTTTTCAGTATTACCAGTGGTGTCTGTAAGATGGGGGATGTCAAGCAATTAGTCAGTATCGGACTTCGATTTGTTGCTTATATCTTAATCACATCCGGGTTAGCAGCTGCTTTAGGGACGTTTGTTGGAATGTTCTTAGGCATTGGTTCGGGAACCACCGAGTTTCTCCAGGCTGGGGCTAATGTCAAAAATGTTGACTATAATTTTATTAATAATGTAGTTAGTTGGTTTCCTGCGAATGTGTTCGAGTCTTTTGTCAAACAAGATATGTTGCAAATTATCGTTTTTTCCTTATTTTTAGGGGTTGCAATCTTATTCCTCAGCAAGCAGGTTAATGATTTTGTAAAAATCATTGACCAGGGTGCTCTCGTCATGTTGAAAATTACTGATTTTGTTATGGCATTTTCTCCCATAGGTATCGCCTCCCTCATGGCTACGATGGTTACGACTATCAGTGGGGCTACGGTAAAGGATGTAATCGCTCTGATTGCCGCTGATTACATTACCTGCATCATTTTCTTCCTAATCATGTATCCGGCCATGTTGAAAGGTCTTGCCGGATTAGGCCCTATCCGCTTTTTCCGTAAGATTTCGCAGCCTATGATAGTTGCCATTACTACGACATCGTCGGCAGCTACCTTGCCGGTATCTCTTAAAACTGCAGGGCAAAAATTGGGCTTGCCGGAAAACGTGTATGGATTTACACTGCCTCTGGGTAATACTTGCGGGATGAATGGTTTTGCTGTATTTATTGGTCTGGCATGCATCTTTTGTGCCAATATTTATGGGGTTGAAATTACTTTTGCTAAATTAGTTCTCTACATATTCTTAGGAATTATCCTTTCTGTTGGCGCTGCTGGGGTAAAAGGGGCCGGTATCGTAATGAGTACCGTACTCTTACAGGCGATTGGTATGCCTCTCGATGTTATCCCCATCTTTGCAGCTATTTGGCCGGTCATTGATCCGCCGCACACCTTGTTGAATAATACGAGTGATCTCGTCGGTACAGCGATTATTGGCAAACGCTTAGGCAAGATGGACATGGACATTTATGAAGGCAGAAAAGTAATTACGGATGAAACGTAAAGTAGTGTATTAGAAGAGAGCCATGGATTTGTGTTTGTACATGAATCCATGGCTCTTTTTTTATCTCGTTTTATTCAGTTTTCTTATTCTGTACTATCTGTCGTCTTATTTATAAGCCGGCTCCCATTTATAGGCTTTGATGCAGGCTTCGGGATCGGAGACGTCGTTTCTATTCAAGCCTTCTTTTCCGGCTTCTTTGGCTACGGCGATGGCGACGGTTTCTGAAAATTGGTCGAGTTTGGTTACCGGCGGCAGGACGGCGGCGCCCGGTTTATTTGTATCTATGATGCCGCCGATGGCGTGGGCGGCGACGGAGATCATTTTATCGGTCAGGAGTTTTGCCCCTGAGGCGATGACGCCGAGGCCTAGGCCCGGATAGATGAGGGCGTTGTTGGCCTGGCCGATGTCGTAGGTGACGCCGTTATAGGTGACGGGATCGGTCGGGATGCCCGTTGCCACTAAGGCTTTGCCGTCAGTCCAGCGGATGAGGTCTTCGGCCTTGGCTTCGGCAAGTTCTGTCGGGTTACTGAGGGGGAAGATCATGGGCCGATCGGCTTTTGAGGCCATTTCTTTTACGACGGCTTCGGTAAAGGCACCGCTCTTGGTCGACGTGCCGACGAGGATGGTCGGATGAACGGCCTTGACGGCAGCCTCTAAGGTCGTAAGGGAGGCGGCGTCGGCGAATTCGTCACGCTTTCTGGCGAAAGGTTTTTGTTCCGGCGTCAAATCACTCATGTCGTCGAATAGGAGACCCTCTTTGTCGACGAGGTAAAAACGGCTCTTGGCGTCGGCTTCTGACAGGCCCTGATCGATCATTTCCTGATAAATCCGTTTGGCAATGCCGCAGCCTGCCGTGCCGGCACCGA
Source organism: Megasphaera massiliensis (assembly GCF_000455225.1). Taxonomy (GTDB): domain Bacteria; phylum Bacillota; class Negativicutes; order Veillonellales; family Megasphaeraceae; genus Megasphaera; species Megasphaera massiliensis. The sequence continues at coordinate 1,061,200 of NZ_HF954537.1, read as the reverse complement.
AGCACATGTAACGCTGGTCGGCCAGTTTTTCGCTGGTAATGGCCAGGGCGCCGAGGACGCCGGCCAAGGTGATGATGCCCGTTCCTTCGATGTCGTCGTTGAAGACAGGATAGGTATCGACGTATTTTTTGAGGAGGGCAGCGGCATGGCCGCGGCCGAAGTCTTCAAAGTGGAGGTAGAGGCGGGGGAACATCGATTCAACTTGTTTTACGAATTTATCGACGAAGGCGTAGTACGTGTCGTCGTCGACGCGTTTTTGACGCAGACCGAAGTAAAGGGGATCGTCGAGGAGGCTCTGACGGTTGGTACCGGCATCGATGACGACGGGCAGGACCTTGGCCGGATCGATGCCGGCAGCTCCCGTATAGACCATGAGTTTCCCCGTCGAGATGCCGACGCCGTTGGTGCCCCAGTCGCCGATTCCCAAGATGGCTTCGGCATCGGTGACGACGATGAGCTCGATCTCGCGGCCCATGGCGGTATTTTTCAGGGACTCTTCGATTTGTTCCGGATGTTCCACGGAAAGGTAGGCGGCATTTTGCGGGGTTATGAAGAACTGGCTGTATTCGCGGATGCTTTCGGCAATGCCCGGATCGTAGATAATCGGCATGAATTCAGCGATGTGCTGTTTGAAGACGTAATAAAACAGCGTCCGGTTGCGGCTGAAAATGTTCATGAGGTAATGCCGTTTTTCACTGACATTGGGCTTCGACTGGAAATTGCCGTACACCTGCTGAGCCTGTACTTCAATCGTTTGCTCCGTCGGCGGCAAGAGGCCGATAAGGCCGAGTTCAGCTCTTTCTTTCATGGAAAATGCCGTACCCTTATTCAAAAAGGGATCATTTAATAATTCGTAACCTTTTTTCATAGGCCTGCTCCTTTCGGAAACGAGAAATATTTCAATTTTTTCCATTGTAGCATAGACGACAAAAATTGGACAGTATAAGATCTATTTGTTATAGACGCTCTTCAGGGGAATGCAGGAAATGCCCATCTTTGCTATAATTTAGCTGTAGGGAAAGGAGTGTTTCTATCATGGATTTGACTAAGACCAGCCGCTTTATCAGTCTCGTGCTGCGGCATAAACCTTGGGCGGCAGGCATCCGCCTTGATGAGCACGGCTGGGCCGATGTGGATGAACTCATACAGGGCGTGGGGAAAAAATATCCTCTCGACCGGCAGATGTTAGAAGAAATCGTCAGGACAGACAACAAGCAGCGGTATTCCTTCAACGACGATAAGACTAAGATACGTGCCAATCAGGGCCACTCCATCGATGTCGACGTCGAGCTTCCCGTCGTAACGCCGCCGGACATCCTCTACCACGGGACGGGAGAGAAATACGCCGCCGCCATCGAACGGGAGGGCTTGGTACCGAAGTCACGGCTCTACGTCCACCTTTCGGGAGACGTGAAGACGGCGGAAAACGTCGGCCGCCGCCACGGAAGGCCGGTCATATTCTGCGTCCACAGCGGCGACATGCATCGAAAAGGGATTGTGTTTTACCGCTCCGTCAACGGCGTCTGGTTGACAAAAAGGGTAGAGCCGCAGTTTCTTCAGCGATATACTGACGATACGGCTAATGTTCTATAAAAAAAGACTTATTCTGTCAGGTGAAAGCTGGATTTGATGAAGGCCATGACTTCATCGTCCGTAAAAGAATCAACGGGTCAATTGGTCAAAATATTTGACTATTAGGCCCGTTTGTTTTATGATGAAATAGTAAAAAGTTTTGACTAATTATATCCCGATGTTGGACTCATCCACTCAGATTTAAAATCCGGGTGATGAAAGGCGTCGGGATAGCTTGGAACATAAGGGGGGAATGGGATGAAAGCTGTCGTCATCTATGAAGCCGGCGGCGTCGATAAGCTCATGTATCAGGATGTCGAGACGCCGACGGTAAAACCGGGTTGGTAGCTAGTTAAGGTCATGGGCTTCGGCATCAACCGCTCGGAAATTTTTACCCGTCAGGGCTATTCGGAATCGGTCCGCTTTCCGCGGATTTTAGGCATTGAATGTGTCGGCATCGTCACCGACAGCACGGAGCCGGAAAGGATTCCCGAAGGGACGAAAGTCGTGTCTATTATGGGGGAAATGGGGCGGGCCTTTGACGGCTCTTATGCTGAATACGTTCTTTTGCCGAACGAACAGATTTACAAGGTGCAGACCGACTTAGATTGGCCGACCATGGCCGCCGTTCCGGAAACGTACCACACGGCTTTTGGAACCTTGAAAAATTTGAAGATCGAAGACTCCGATGCCGTCCTCGTCCGCGGTGCTTCAAGCGGCGTAGGCGTGGCCTTTGCAAAACTCCTGAAAGGGAAATACCCAAAGGCGCACTTGTACGGATCGACGCGCAATGCCGGCAAGACCGACCGGCTGATGGAAGCCGGATTTGACGAAGTCATCGTCGACCATAGCGGTTGCCTCGATACGGAATTATCCTTTGATAAAATTGCCGACTTAATCGGTCCATCCGCCATGGCCGACAGTTTGGCCCATCTGAAAGATGGCGGCATTCTCTGCAATACGGGCCTCTTGGGCGGGAAATGGACGATCGACAATTTCGATATCATTACGGACCTTGGGAGCGGCAAGTACATTACAGGTTTCTATTCCGGACTCGTCGATGAAGCGTCTTTGCAGGCCCTGTTCGATATGATTGCGAAATACCATATCGATGCGGCGCCGGAGAAAATCTTCTCCTTAGCCGACATTCGTCAGGCTCAGGCTTATTTGGACAGTGCCGAAAGCTTCGGTAAGGTGGTTGTAGTTAATGAATGATATCTATAAACAGACAAAAGACTATTCGCGAATCAGGGACAATCTGCTGTCGATTTTTGAAAATTACGCCAGAAAACGGGGTCTTCAGAGCAAGTCTATGCTCATCTTGATGTGGATTTACTATCATCCCGAGGGCATCCCTCAACATGAAATCGCCCAGAAGACCTATTCGACGAAGCAGGTCGTCAATGCGACGATCAAATCTTTTAAAGAAAAGGGATACCTTCGCTTTGAAGAAAATTCCCGGGACAAGCGGATGAAACTGATTACTTTGACGGAAGAGGGGCGGACCTATGCGGCGTCGGTCCTGGACTTATTGGAAGAAGCAGAAATGCTGGCCATGAGTGAACTCACACCGGATGAGCGAGATTTCTTATTACGCATTAGTCGTAAGTTTAATGATGCACTGGCAAGGAATATAGGTGACTACCATGATTGAATTTAAAAATGTGAGTAAGATTTACGACAAGAAACGGGCCTTACAGCACATGAGCTTAACCATCAAGAGCGGCGAGTTCTTTGTCATCGTCGGAACCAGCGGCAGCGGCAAGACGACGACCCTAAAGATGATCAACCGACTCTTGACGCCGACGGAAGGGACGGTCCTCATCGACGGGAGCGATATCAGTCAGCTCGAGCCGAGAAAGCTGCGCATGAACATCGGCTACGTCCTCCAGACCGGGGCCCTCTTTCCCAATTTGACGGTCTATGAAAACATCGAAATCATCCCGGAAATGAAAGGCTGGCCCAAGGCAGAGCGGCAGAAGACAATCCGCGCCTATCTGTCCTTGGTCGGCCTCGATGCCGATCAGTATATGAACCGCTATCCCCGTGACCTTTCCGGCGGCGAACAGCAGCGCGTCGGCATCCTGCGGGCCATCGTGGCCAAACCGGACATCCTCCTCATGGATGAACCTTTCAGCGCCCTCGATCCCATCAGCCGCAATCAATTGCAGGAGCTCATCAAGCACCTCCACGAAACCTTTAAAATGACCATCGTCTTTGTCACCCACGATATGGCCGAAGCCGTAAAACTCGGCGACCGCCTCTGCGTCATGAGCAGCGGTGAAGTCGTACAGCTCGACACGCCGCAGGCGGTCAAGGACCATCCGGCCCATGAAGTTGTCAAACGTTTTTTCTACGAGGGGTAAACTATGGAAAACTTAATGAGTACATTTAGTGAACGACAGGGCGAATTGGTACAATTATTGTTGGAGCACGTGCAGATTTCGATGATTGCCCTCTTTGTGGCCATCTTACTGGCCGTGCCCTTTGCCATCTTCGTCGTAAAGTATAAGAAAGCCTCGGAAGTAACCCTGCAGCTGGCAGGGATTTTACAGACCATCCCGTCCCTGGCACTGTTGGGGCTGTTCATTCCTTTCCTGGGAATCGGCAAGGTGCCGGCCATCGTGGCCCTGGTCATCTACGGCCTGTTTCCCATTTTGCAGAACACCATTACGGGCCTTCAGGGCATCGATCCCCTCCTTCAGGAAGCGGCCGAAGCCTTCGGCATGAGCCGTATGGAAAAGCTGAAAAAATTTGAACTCGTCCTGGCCATGCCGTCTATTATCGGCGGCATCCGCACGTCGTCGGTCATGCTCATCGGGACGGCGACCCTCGGAGCCTTGATCGGTGCCGGGGGACTGGGGACCTTCATTCTCCTCGGCATCGATCGGAACAATTCGGCACTCATCCTCATCGGGGCCATTACGGCGGCCTTATTGGCTGTCGTCGTCAGTGCCCTCATCAAGTTCTTGGAAAAACGCTCGTTAAAAGTCATCGGCCTGTCCTTCGTGACGGCCTTGGCCCTCTTGGTCTTATCGACAGTCAACATCGGCGGCCTGTCCGGGAATACCCTCATCGCTGCCGGAAAATTAGGCTCGGAACCGGAAATTTTAATCAACATGTACAAAGACCTGATCGAAGACGAAACGGATATCAAGGTGACGGTAAAGCCCAGTTTCGGGAAGACCAGCTTCTTATATGAAGCTCTGAAAAACGGCTCCATCGACATGTACCCCGAATTTACGGGAACGGTCACGTCGTCCTTGATTAAGCCGCCTATGACGGGCTTGTCGAACAATCCGGAAACCGTTTATGAAGCGGCTAAAGCGGGAATCTTGAAACAAGATGACTTGATCCTGCTGGAACCGATGGAATACCAAAATACCTATGCCATTGCCGTGAAACGCTCCTATGCCGAGCAGTACGGCCTCAAGACGATTTCCGATTTGAAAAAGGTGGAAAACACGGCCAGAGCCGGTTTCTCCTTAGAATTTAACGACCGCGAAGACGGCAATAAGGGCCTGAAATCCCTGTACGACCTGAATCTTTCCGTTGTCACCATGGAGCCGAGCCTTCGTTATGAAGCCATCGACAAGGACAATGTCGACGTCATCGACGTCTTCTCGACGGACCCGGAAATCATAACTCATGATTTAGTCATGCTGGAAGACGACAAAGGCCTGTTCCCGCCCTATCAGGGAGCACCTCTCCTTCGGGCCGACACCATCAAAAAGTATCCTCAATTGGTGCCGGTGTTGAATAAGCTGGCCCACATGATTACGACGGAAGAAATGCTCAAGATGAATTACGAAGTCGATATCGAAGGCAAGCCGGCCGCCGACGTAGCGCGGGCGTACTTAGTATCGAAAGGACTGCTCAAGGAGTAGCAGAAAGACACAAAAGGCCGACAGAACTAGTACAAACTAGCTCCGTCGGCCTTACTTTATGAGAGGCTTACATTTTATCAATCAATGGTGAACGAGTAAAAGATTAGTCTTCCCGTTCGTTATCCATCGGTTCGCCTGTTTTCGTTACTTCTACGGCTTTGGCATAGCTTTCTAACAGCAGCCGATAGTTGGTGAAAATACGGCCCCAAATCTGAGCCCAGGCGTCGGCTTTTGGTGTATGCCAGGTACGCTGTAATTCGGCTAATACGGCACCGGCGTCTGTTACAACGACACCCGCTTGGGTAAGGCGCATCATGGTAGCGATAGCTGCTTCTTGTGAATACGTACCGGAAGCGTCTGGCACTGCAAATACACGGTATCCTTCGTTTACCGCAGAAAGAGCCGGTAAGGCCATGCATACGCTGGTTACCGTACCGGCAATGATTAAGGTCTTTTTGCCGGTTGCTTTTACGGCGTCTACGAATTCTTTGCAATCCCAAGAATTAACTTCTCCGCGGCGAGCTACATATACCGCATGGGGAGCGGCTTCATGGAGTTCCGGAATCAACGGACCGTTTGGACCTTGGGGGACGGAAGCGGTGGTAATAACGGGCATATTTACTAACGTCGCCGCTTCAGCCAGCGCAATAGCTCTGTCACGAATGCGCAGGAAATCAATATCGCCAATACATTGGAATAAACCGCTCTGGTGGTCAATGAGCAGCATGGCCGCATCATTCACGTCAATCATGGGGGCTTTTCCATCAAAGTTTTTGTAAAGTTCCATAGTAATCTCCTTTCGTCTAAAACAACCATCAATAAGTAAGCCTTACACCTTGATTATAATAATGGCTATATTCGAAAACAATATACAGAAATTGGAATATGTATATAGTTAGATGATAGGTTCTCAAAATAATATACAGAAATTGAAATGTGTCTAGAGTTGGTCTCTATTTTCACAGAAACCCTATTCTCCGTGATAAAATAAAAGATAATCATTCATCTATGATTTCAACAGTAAGGAGAAACACATTGACTCAAAGCCGAAATAAAAAGACAGAAACGAAACGACACGTATCCAGCTATACTCGAAATCACATAAAAGAAACATTACTGCGTATGTTGAAAACAAAGCCTTTCCGGGACATCCGTATTACCGTCCTTTGCCAAGAAGCACATATTGCCAGAGGTACTTTCTACTTATATTACAACACGATTGATGACTTATTAGAGGAGATTATTAACGATAGCCTCCATCTCATCGATCATATGACGCCAAATGAAAAGAAGGGTTCTCTTAAAGAATTGCAAGCCATGTTAAACCAAACGAATGATGCCGAATTACCGAGGGATCGGTCGCTGTTCCCTCCCTGCCATAAATATTTGGAACTTGAAGACTATCGCTTTCTGGTAAAGGATCGGGATGTAGCTCCGATGATCGTTGAGAAAATCTATCAGCATGAAAGTCCTAAAATTGTTCCGGTACTCATGAAAGAGCTGCATATGAGCCAAGATGAGGCAGAACTCCTTTTTCAATTTATCGTCAATGGAAGCAGTGCGGTTAACCGAAATTTATTGGCACTAAAAGAAAACGAGTGGTATCGCCTGCAAAAAAGAATCCTGCAATTTATTCTACGAGGGCTGAACTGTGATAAATGGAGTTAAATCGCGATATTATGCCCGGCATCCTATGCAGCCGCGTCGATGGCGACACTTCGTTTGTTGATGAGACCGGCGTAAGGGGCCGTTAATTTGGCGGATACGTGGATTAAGGCTGTGTTACATGTTTTATGATTGAAGGGAAACCGTATAAAGTAACGACAGAATCGTCACTGGAAAGAGTGAAGTTTCTGTCGTTCTTTTTTTGAAAAATTGGGGAAAAGTGAAAGTATTTAGATCATATCCTTTGATGATGAGCAAAACGACTCGAAAATAATATAAAAATGACGAAATAATAACAAACTTTACTATTTTTTATAATTTATATATACTTATAAGTAAAGTGAAAATAATAACGGAATGGGAAGGAGCTTTTTTATGAACAAGATTTATCGCGTCATTTGGAGTCGGGCCAAACATTGCTACGTCGTCGTATCAGAAATGGCCAAAAGTCGGACTAAAAGTAACGGCAGTCACGTCGTGAAAAAGACTGCTTTGGCAGCCATGGTTTTAGCCGGATTGAGCCTGTCCGGTATGGGGATGCCTTCCTATGCGGCGGATAACATCATCGTAGACAGCGGGACGGCTGCTGGCACGACCAATACCGTAACGGATGATACGACGGTTCGTGTTGTGGGAACTGACAACAAAGTGACAAACAGTAAAGATGCTGAAGTATTTGGTGATGGGAATACGGTAACCGATAGTAAGAGTCAGACCGTAATCGGCGATAAGAACAGCATTACGGGGAGAAACTCCGGTACCGTTTCTGGAAAACAAGAGATCAGAACGGATACGGTATCCGACTTAGTAATCGGTAAAGGAAATTCGATTAGTGGGAATAATACCTATATGAAGGGGTATGAAAGTTTAACGATTATTGGCAATAATAATACTTTTAAAACTCCGAATGCAGGTATTGTTATTGGCGATAATCAGATAAATTATGATCTTAATGATTCGGTTATTATCGGCTCCTTAACGCCTGAAGAAAAGAAAGCTGTCGATACTGATGTTAGAGGAATGAGCATGACTGTCGTCGGTAATCATGCACAAGGGGGTGCCGGCGGTACTGCACTAGGTTGGGGAGCGCAAGGTATTGGAGCTTATAGCACCGTCACAGGTTTTAATTCAGCCAGCAATAAGTACACTAGCTGGTCTTCGATTTATGGGGTTGATAATAAAATTACTGGTACTGAAGATGCTCCCGTGACAATGGTTAATGGTGCTTTTGGTACCATGAATAAGGTCGACTATTCATCGAACTCTATGGTTTGGGGCACCGGAAACTGGGTGACAAATGCTGGTGGGAACATGCTTGATGTGGTAGCAAAGGGTTTTAGCGATTACCGTTATATAGAGTTTTTGTTACATGCCAGCTATAATGACGGATATTCAGATCATATGTCCGAGACATTTAGAGATTATGCTTCTCTTAATGGTGGATCCGTGTTTGCTATGGGGAACAGCAATACATCAAATTATGCAAGGAGATCTTCCATTATAGGGTCGGGGAATACTTTGAATGGGACTGAAAACGCGGCAAGTGATTATAATACCATTGCAGGCTATCAAAATACAGGAACTAATGTGAATAATGCTTCTGTCATGGGGACCGGCAATATACTGAGTGATGTGACGACGGATGTCGTCATTGGTGATTATCATACATTGTCTGGCGGAAGTAATAACATTATTATCGGCTCAATGGAAACAAAAGATGGAGTTATGACACAATTATATACTCCAAAGATGGATATTAACACCCGTGAGCCGTATACTGGCACAGCCATTCCTTATACAATGAAAGTAAAAACAGCGGTAAAGGCCCATACAGAAAACATTAGTAATGCCGTCATGGTCGGTTATAATACGGATGTGCAATATGACGGCGGCGTTGCTCTTGGCAGCAATTCTATTGCATCTGTAGATAAAGGTGCCCTTGGGTATAACCCGGTTACGGGCAAAGCTTTTGAGAGTGAAGCGGCTATTGTGGCTTTCGCTGGCAAAGAGGATCGATTTGCCGAATTAAATAGCAGTATACCCGGTTTAGCATCGGCTCTTTCAACGGCAAAAGCTGATTATGAAAGTAAACTTAACGATTATCTGACAAAGAGTGATGAATATAGTCAAAAAGTTCAATATTACAACTTTGCAGATGCGGGATCAGCTGAACAAGCAAAGTATAAACAGCAGATGGAAGCTGCTAAGTCTGCTTTAGATGCTGCTGAAACAGCAATGAATACTTCCGAAACAGCTATGAATGCTGCCAATAAAGCCTACACGGCAGCTGTGTCAGAAAAGACTCAGATTACATCCGCTTGGCAGTCTAATGCTGCTGCGGTATCCGTTGGTGACAGAGAAACGGGAATGACGCGTCAAATCACCAACGTTGCAGCTGGTACGGAAGATACGGATGCCGTCAACGTAGCTCAGTTAAAGAGTATTGCGACGAAGGTGGATGCTAATTCCGTTCACTACTTCTCGACCAAGAGCTCTAGAACAGAGGCGGACACGAACTACGCAAATGACGGAGCAACCGGTACGGACAGTATCGTTATCGGGATTTCTTCCAAGTCAGACGGAAACAACAGTGCCGTTTTAGGGAATAACACGACCGTTACTGGGGTTAAGAACGGCAGAAACAATAGCATCGTCGTCGGTCACAGCATCGAAGCCGACGGCACGCATAACGCCATTTTTGCAACGGATTACAATAACGGTGACAATAAATTGACGAAAGTATTCGGTGAACAGAATACCGTTCTCGGTGTCGGCAACTTAGTCGGCTATACGGCAGTGAGAAATGGCAATAATTGGATTTACACCAAGAATAACTCCGGCAGCGACCAGAATGTGGCTGTCGGGTTAACGAATACCGTAAGTGGCGGCAGCGTTGTCATTGGCACCAATTCTGTAGTACAAGCGTTAGGCACGTCCATTGGTCATGGAAATAATATTTTAGGCGATTTGTATACCGGCGGACAGTGGCGCGTTGCGGTTGGTAACTATATAACGGCTAAAGGTGACAAAGCCGTGGCCATCGGGAATGGCGTCAATGTCAACGCCTGGGGTGCTATTGGTATTGGTGCCAACGATCCAATTGGGTTGAACAGAACGATAGTTACCGGGAAAAATGCTATGGCTATTGGTTCTAGAGCTCAAGCGACAGATGAAAATGCTCTAGCCTTAGGATTTAAGAGTATAGTAACCGGGAAGAATGCAACGGCTATCGGTACTAATGCCAATGCCTCCGAAGCCAATGGCGTAGCCTTAGGCTCTGATTCGGTGGCAAATACGGCGGCCGGTATCTCCGGTTATGACCCGTCTACGAGTGCTGCTTCCACAGACACGACGAGTACCTGGAAAGCGACTCGGGCAGCCGTATCCGTCGGTGGCGGCACCAGTGGCTATACTCGCCAAATTACCAATGTCGCAGCCGGGTTTGCCGACACGGATGCCGTCAACGTAGCTCAGCTGAAGAAAGTTCAGACACAGCTTGATTCTAACTCCGTTCATTACTTCTCTACCAAGAGTTCTCAAACTTCTACCGGCACGAACTATTTAAATGACGGTGCAACCGGTACGGACAGTATGGTTATCGGCATTTCTTCTAAGTCGAGCGGGAATAACAGTACTGTTTTAGGCAATAATGTCAGTGTCGTAGGAGATAAGAATAACTTTAACAGCAGTATCGTCGTCGGTCAAAATATCGATGTCGACGGTACGCATAATGCCGTTTTTGCGACGGATTACGAAAATGGCGATTATAAAGCGACTAAAGTATTTGGTGAGCAGAATACCGTTCTCGGCGTCGGCAACTTAGTTGGTTATACGGCAGTTCAGAATGGTAATGAATGGACGTATACCAAGAATGATTATGGTTCCGACCAGAACGTTGCCGTCGGTTTATTGAATACCGTAAGCGGCGGCAGTATTGCTGTCGGTACAAGTTCCCATGTAAATACCTTAGGTACATCCTTTGGACATGGGAACTCCATTGAAGGCAGTATGCTGGAAGGCGGCCAGTGGCGCGTCGCTTTGGGTAACTATTTGACGGTAAAAGGTGAAATGGGCTTAGCCATCGGTAACGCAGCCAAGGTGGACGGTGACTGGGCTATTGCTATCGGCAACAATAACCATGATGAAGAAAAGACAACATCGGTTAAAGGTGAGAGCTCCATTGCTATGGGTACAGCTACAACCGTTGATGGCGGTTGGGCTACGGCTATAGGTAGTTATAGTGAAGTTACCGGTAAGAGTGCGACGGCAGTTGGCAGTTACAGTATTGCTAATGGTGAGCGTGCCACGGCGTTCGGGAATGTGGCTCAAGCTAAGGAAGCCTTTTCTTTGGCGGTAGGTGCTTTTTCAACGGCAGAAGCCGGTCAATCGGTGGCTATTGGGGGTTATGGAGCTACGGCCAAGGCTAGACACAGTGTGGCTTTAGGTTCCTTTAGCACGGCTGATAGAGCCGGTGGTATTTTGGGCTATGATCCGTTGACTAAAAAAGAATCCACCAGCAACACGGCTGCTTGGAAATCCGTTCTCGGTGCCGTATCTGTCGGTGGACAAGTTAATTATAGTGATGGAACAACCGGGCAAGCAACTCGCCAGATTACCAATGTTGCTGCCGGCAGTGCTGACACGGATGCGGTCAACGTGGCCCAGCTGAAACAGGTTCAACAGTCTATTTCAGATGCTGTGAAGGAAGGTAAGACAACTATTGAAGCCGGCGACAATATTACCGTTGAAAAAGGCTCTACGGAAAACAGCTACAAGATTACCGCGAAGGATACGACACTTAAGGACTCCGACAGTGCTCTCAGCCTCAACGGCAATAAGTTGAAACTGGAGATCGAAGACACAGCCGGCAATAAGGTATCGGGCAGCGTCGAGTTGGATAAAATCGGTTCGGCCATTGATACCAAGAACACCATTGCCAAGGGAAAACACATCGACTACACGGAAAAAGCCAATGACTACGGCGGCACGGAATACACCCTCGACGTCGTGACTGACGGCAAGGTAGAATCGGGCAATACGGGCATCGTCACCGGCGACACGGTGTACCAGGAAACCCGCGTGGCTAAAGACGGTGAATACGTAAAACAGTCTAATTCTGCCGCTGAAAACTTATCGGTCTTGGATAGTCAGGTGAAAACCAACACGGAATCTATCACCAACATTTCAAATAACGTGACCAACTTGAACAGTCGGGTCAGCAACCTCGATACGCGCATCAACCGCGTCGGTGCCGGGGCAGCCGCTTTGGCGGCTCTCCATCCCCAGGACTATGATCCGACGGCGAAGTGGGATTTTGCTGCCGGTTACGGCAATTACAAATCGGCCAATGCCGTCGCCATCGGTGCCTTTTATCGGCCGACGAACGACGTCCTCTTCTCCATCGGAACCAGCATGGGCGGCGGGGAAAACATGTTCAACGCCGGTGTCAGCTTCAAGTTTGGCAGCAGCAACGAATATTCGAATTACTCCAAGGATTCTTTAGCCGCCGTCGTATCGGAACAGTCGAAACAGTTGGAAGCACAGCATTCGACGATTGAAGCCCTGCAGACCAAAGTTGAAAAACAAGAGCAGGAAAACCAGGAATTACGGGCTCAAGTCCAAGAAATCATGCGCCAATTATCGGCACAGCGATAAATGAATAGACAGTTCACTTCGAGAGGGCACCGGCAATTTGCCGGTGCTCTTTCATTGTTCTAAAGGCCTTTGTTTTGATGTAATGTATTGAGCCGTAAAAACAAAAATGGCATGAATTGTTTTATATTCATGGCCGCCGCTCGTAGATGGCATTCCAATCTATATAGCCATAAACGCGTAAACGGATTTGGAGGACTGCTTGTAATACGGATAAAGTGACTTAAAAAATTAATCGTACTGACAAATAACAATAAGCTTTACTATTATATGAAAATAATATATACTTATAACATAAAGTGAAAATAATAACATATTCGTAAAGGTATTTTTACGAGAAAGGCCATCGTGTTATTTAGAACCAAGTGTTCCGGACTCAGGTCCAAGACATCATGGGCCGATTATGGGCAAAACGATAGCAATACACTGTTAACCTCGAAAGGGCATTAGCGGCTTGCTGATGCCCTTTCGTTGTTTATAGGGGAGACATTCCCTAAATTATATGTTGAGGTGATTATATGGTAATTACGAAGAAAAAATTAGTAATGGCGGCTTTAACGGCCGGTATGACGGCTTCGTCAATCTGTCCGGCTTTGGCTGCTGACGACACGCAGAACGGGGCTGTCAAAAATCAGTTGGCCTTTGCCCAACAGGCGCTGAAGGAAATTCAGGAAAACTCACAGTTAGTACAGGATTTGCGGGCTAAGTTAGATCAGAATATTGCAGCGATGGACAATGATGATTCATTTTCGGATTTTCCTGAATCTGCCTGGGAATCTTATGCGAATACCGGGGACTATGATGGGGCCTTGTTCCAGGGAGTACTCTATACCTTAGAGGAAAACGAGCTTTCCAATGCCAGCTATTGGTATAGTGGCTATCCGGGAAGCGGAAATTCCTATATCAGCAGTGGTTATGCCACGTCGGGCGATTCCTTTGTTTATGGGCGATCTATTATTAATGGGGACGTTACGACCAATGGCGACTTTTCGGTTAACGGTAAGCTGTCTGTCGGCGGCAAAACGTATATTGACGATACCGGAATCCATGCCAATAACCAACGTATTACCGATGTTGCCGACGGGATTGCCGATACGGATGCCGTCAACGTAGGCCAGTTGAAAACGGTCGATGCCAAGGTCGACAGCAATACAGATGCCATCACCAATCTTTCCAGTAACGTGACCAATTTGAACGGCCGGGTCAGCAGTCTCGATACGCGCATCAACCGCGTCGGTGCCGGTGCGGCAGCCTTGGCGGCTCTCCATCCCCAGGACTATGATCCGACGGCGAAGTGGGATTTTGCTGCCGGTTACGGCAATTACAAATCGGCCAATGCCGTCGCTATCGGAGCCTTTTATCGGCCGACGAACGACGTCCTCTTCTCCATCGGCACCAGCATGGGCGGCGGAGAAAACATGTTCAACGCCGGCGTCAGCTTCAAGTTTGGCAGCAGCAATGAATATTCAAACTACTCCAAGGCTTCTTTGGCAACGGTCGTATCGGAACAGGCTTCGACGATCGGCTCTTTGAATGCTCGCGTAGAAAAGCAGGAGCAGGAAAATGAAGCTCTGCGGGCACAGGTTGAAAAACAGGCTCAGGAAAATGCCGAATTACGCACACAGGTTCAGGACATCCTGCGCCAGTTGGCCAATAAATAGGCCGAAGGATAACACGTAATCAACATCCTTTTGCGCAAGACAAAACGGGACTGTCCCGAGGTAGTAAATACCTTGGAGCAGTCCCGTTTTTCTATGGATGCGGAATTGGCAGCTAGACGCTCATTCCTTTGGCGTAGTTTTCGTACAATTCTTTATAATAACCGCCGCGGGCCAAGAGTTCGCCATGAGTCCCTTGTTCGACGATGCGGCCTTGGTTGACGACGAGGAGAAAATCGGCGTCGCGAATGGTCGACAGGCGGTGGGCGATGACGATGCCCGTCCGCCCTTTCAGCAGTTGATTCATGGCCTTTTGCACTTCTACTTCGGTGCGGGTATCGACGTTGGCCGTCGCTTCATCGAGAACCAAGATGCTGGGATTGACTAAGAAGGCACGGGCAATGGTCAGTAATTGCCGCTGGCCTTGGGACAAGTCGTCGGCACCGTTTTTCAGCACCGTGTCGTAGCCGAGAGGCAAGGTACGAATGAAATGGTCGGCCATGGTCAGTTTGGCGACCTTGATGATTTCTTCGCGGGAGGCGTCCGGTTTGCCGTAGGCAATGTTTTCGGCAATGGTGCCTGTGAAGATCCACGTATCCTGCAGGACCATGCCAATCTGTCGGTGCAGGGTTTCACGGCGAAGGTCACGGATATCGGTGCCGTGAATGGTAATGGCGCCGCCGGAGATTTCGTAAAAGCGCATGAGGAGATTGATGATCGTCGTTTTTCCGGCACCTGTCGGGCCGACGATGGCGACGACGTGGCCTTTGGGAATCTCAAAATTGACATCTTCCATGAGGGGCTTGTCGGCGCTGTAGCCGAAGGTGACGTGTTTAAATTCAATGGCGTTATCCTTTGAGGCCGTCGCCGGTTGTCGCCGTGCTTCATCATAAGACGGTTCTTGCCGACCTGTCTTTTCATCAGGCAGGACCTCTAGGGCACCGGAATCGTCTTCCATGGGATAGTCTAAAATTTCATAGATGCGGCCTAAGGCGGCGTGTGTTTCCTGGAATCGCGTCAAAATGTAGGAGCTGCGGGAAATGGGGTCCGATACCTGGGTTACATAGAGGAAGAAGGCCTGAATGTCACCGAGGGTGATTTGGCCCCGGAGGACGAGGAGTCCGCCTTGGATGGCGACCAGGACGTAGCCGATTTGATTGATGAAATTGACCAGGGGCATGATGAGCTGGCCCATAAAGCCAGACTGCCGCTCGCGGGTGAAGAGGCGGGTATTGAGGTCGCTGAGGTTATCCGTCGTGATTTTTTCAAGGCCGAAGGCTTGGACGATCTGCTTGCCCGAAATCAGCTCTTCGATGCCGCCGTTAACGGCGCCTAAGGCTTCCTGCTTACGAAGGTAAATGGTGCGGGCCTTTTTGGCCGTGAAGGTCAGGCCCAGGACGCCGACGACGATGACGCTGAGGATGATGACGGCCAAACGGGGGCTGATCCAAATCATCATGGCCACGGCACCGACGATGCCGATGAAGGACGAAATGAGGCCGGGAATGCCTTCGCGCAGGGTTTCACCGACGGAGTCCAAGTCGCTGGTCAGGCGGCTCAGCATGTCGCCGCGGTTGTGCTGGTTGAAATAGGCCATGGGCAGGTGGTGGAGCTGGTGGCTCACGCGGCTGCGCAGGGCCAGGACCATGTGCTGCGATGCCCCGGCGATGATGAATTCGCTGGCGTAGGTAAATACGGCGTGGCAGCTGTAGAAGAAGACCAGCAGCAGAACGGTGTTGGTCGTGTCGTCTAAAATGGCCGTGATTTCCTGCTGCTGTTCGATGCCGTGAACGATGGCGTCGACGATGTTGCCCAAGAGGCGCGGGGCGATGATTTCAAAACTGGCCGCTAAAATGAGGGCCAAGGTCAGGACGGCCAATCGCCACCACTGACTGCGGGAGTCACAGAGAAAGCGTTTTACGAGGTTCATAAGGCCACCTCCTG
>NZ_HF954537.1:1014372-1042914 GCF_000455225.1 Megasphaera massiliensis | reverse complement strand
CGTCACGATTTGCTGATAAATGGGGCAGCGGGCCAATAATTCATCGTGAGTCCCGACGCCGACGGCTTGGCCTTGATTGATAACCAGGATTTTATCGGCTTTTCGGGCGGCGCTGACCTTCTGCTCGATGGAGATGAAGGCTCGCCCCGTGTGGCTCTTGTTTTTTGACGGCTCTTTGATGTCGGCACCGTCTCTGATTTCTTTGGCCACGGCCTTTCGGACTTGCTGCTCCGTAATGCCGTCTAAGGCGGAAAAACTGTCGTCAAAGATGAGCAGCCGCGGCTTTCTCACTAAGGCCCGGGCCATGGCAAGCCTTTGGCGCTGGCCGCCGGAGAGGTTGGTGCCGCCTTGGGAGAGGGGATGATCGTAACCGTCTTCAAACCGGCTGATGAATTCATCGGCGTCGGCGAGGACGGCGGCTTCTGTTAGCTTGCCTTCCGACAAGGACGCGTCTGAATCTTGGGCCTTGCCGTAGGCTAAGTTCATGGCAATGGAGCCCGTGAAGAGATAGGCTTTTTGCGGTACATAGCCGATTTGGGCACGAATGGATTCTATGGGCTGCTTGAAAATAGACTTTCCGTCAAAAAGAATGTCCCCCGATTCAATGGGGTATAAGCCTAAAATAAGCTTGGCCAGGGTACTTTTGCCGGAGCCGATATCGCCCATGACGGCCAAGGTTTCACCGGCTTCGAGGGTAAAGGAGATGTCCTTTAAAGCCGCTTCTTCGGCGTCGTCATAGCGGAAGGTGACGTGGCGGAATTCTAAAAGCGGCGGCTCTTTACCGGTCTCCGCTGCGGTACTTTTTTCCTGCTCGTCTTTATTTATCTGCTTGCTGTCAGAGGGGAGGTTCATCGTTTTTTGTGAGGCCAGCCTCTTTTCGGCGTGTACTAATAATTCCTGAATCCGGCCGTAGCAGATGACCGCTTCGGGAACGTCGAGGAGGACGAAAACGGCCATGATGAGGTTCATCAAAATGAGGGTGGCGTACTCGATGATGGCCATAATATCGCCGATTTGCAGTTGTCCCGAATCGATTTGGTAGCCGCCGAGCCACAAGATGACGACGGTACTCATATTGAAGATGATGAGGATACTGGGCAGGCCGATGGCGTAGGTCCGGGCCAGCTTCGTTTCTTTAGCCGATAAATCGGAAAACATCCGGATTTCAGCGGCTTTTTCGTCGCGGCTGCGGTTAAAGGCCCGGATGACGGACATGCCGATGATGTGGTCACGGACCAGATCGGTGAGCTTGTCCAACTGCTGCTGGACGGCCATGACGATGGGTAGGGCCTTTTTTTGGATGACGAGCATGAGGCCGACCATGAGGATCATCAGGCTCAAGATGATGAGGCCCATTTCAAAACTTTTATAAAAGGTAAGGCCCAGGCCGACGAGGATCATGAGGGGCATGGGAAGAATCATATTGATGCCTTCGGCGAGAACGGACTGGATTTTTTCGACGTCTCGCGTGGCCCGCATGAGCAGGGTTCCCGTGCCGTATTTAGAAAAATCGGACAGGGAAAAGTCCTGCAAAGCCTGTACCAATTGTTGGCGCATACGGAGGCTGACGCGGGAGGCGATATGAGAACTAAAGTATACGGCGCCCAGGGAGCCCATGAGGGTTACCAACGACGCGGCCAGCATGGCCACGCTGAGGCGGCTGATGGCGTCGATATCGCCTTGCAGGACGCCTTCGTTGATGATGCTGGCCGTTAAAGTCGGCACGGCCAGGGCACTGACGACGTGAATCAACGAGAGCAGACAGGCGCTTAAAAATGCCCATTTTACAGGCCTTATATAAGTGGAGCTGAACTTCATAAGCATACGTTCCTTTCCATGTATTCTAGGGCTATTGTATCATATTTAGCGGCCCATCATCGACGGCAGGATAAAACTGCGTCATGCTGTTTAAATTGACTATAAAAATACATAATATTGGCCATAAAATGACTAACTTTACGATTATATAAAATAAATGTATACTTATATTGTAAGGTGAAAACGAATGGTTAATGGATTAGAAAGGAGATTCTTTGATGAACAGGATGTATCGGGTTATTTGGAGTCGGGCAAAGAACGGCTATGTCGTCGTGTCAGAAATGGCAAAAAGCCGGACCAAGAGCCATAGCCGTCGTATCGTGAAAAAGACGGCCTTAGCAGCCATGGTTTTGGCAGGATTGAGCCTGTCCGGAATGGGGCTGTCGGCCTATGCAGCAGATAATATTGTCGTCGACAGCGGAACGGCGACGGGGACGACCAATACCGTGACGGATGATAAAACAGCTCGCGTTGTGGGGACGGAAAATACTGTAACCGGCAGTGAAGATGCAAATGTCATGGGTGACACGAATACAGTTGAAAACAGCAATGGTGTCAATATTGTCGGCAATGATAATAAGGTGACAAAGAGCTATCCTTACGATGGCGGAACAAGATATGAAGCGAGCCTTGATACGCGTATTTTTGGCAATAACAACGAAGTGCGGGGCAGTCGGAAGCAAAACGTCATCGGCGATAATAACAAGATAATTGCTAGAGATGTCGGTACGGTTACTGACTATGGTCATCCGGAAGGCCGTGAACCGAATATTTCCGACTTAACCATTGGCCGCGGCAATGTGATTACCGGTAACGATACGTATCGCAATGAATGGGACGCTTTAACGGTTATCGGTAATAATAATAATATCAGAGGTACGGCTGCCGGGATTGTTATTGGGGATAATCGAAACAATACGGAGCTTACAGATTCTATTATTATCGGCTCTTTATCTCCCGATGAAAAGAACTCGGATGACAATGATATTCGGGCAAGAAATATGGTTGTCATCGGCTATCATGCCTTTGGCAGCGATGGCAGTATGGCAATCGGGAGTAGAGTTAAGACCTTAGGGCCTGCAAGTGCAGCTGTGGGAATTCGTTCGACCGTCGAGGGAACTACTTATTATGCGACTCTCTATGGTATCGATAACAAAATCAGTACTGAAAGTGACACTGGATTTGGTGCATCGATAGCTCCCGGTGCTTTCGGCATGTTGAATAAGGTTGACTCATCCTTTAACTCCATGGTCTTTGGTACCGGCAACCGGGTGACCAATGCCTTCGGTAATATAAACGAAGGTATTGAAGGCGGATTTATGAGCGGCCGTATGGGCGAGCTGCTCTATCATGGCGGTGATGATATCGGGTATAAGGATCATTTCTCTGAAATCATGGGTGATTATGCTACGCTTAACGGCGGTTCTGTCTTTGCACTAGGGAACGGCAACGTATCGGATTATGCAAGACGTTCCTCTATCTTTGGGACGGGCAACACTTTAAACGGCAGCGAAGCTGCGGCCAGTGATTATAATCTGGTTACCGGCTATCAGAATAAGGCAACCAATGTGAATAACGTATCCGTCATGGGGACGGGTAATAAGCTTAGCGATGCGGCGACGGACGTCGTCATCGGTGATTACCATACCTTATCGGGCGGCAAAAATAACGTCATTTTGGGAACGATGGGGACAACAGATGGCTATGAAGAACAGACCTATACTCCCCAGAGTTACGCTCATACGACAGGAGAGCTGCAGTGGACTGGAGATACGCTGCACTATGTGGTAAAGGTGCAAAAACCGTTACGCGAACATGCGGAAAACATCAGCAACGCCGTCATGGTCGGTTATAATACGGACGTAGAGCATGATGACGGCGTGGCGATTGGCAGCAACGCTGTATCTTCTGTTGACAAAGGGGCTTTTGGGTATAACCCGATTACCGGCAAAGCCTTTGAAAATGAAGCGGCTATCGTAGCCTTTGCCGGCAAAGAAGCTCGCTTTGCCGAATTAAATAACAGTATCCCTGATTTAGAATCGGCTCTTTCGACAGCCAAAGCTGATTATGATACCAAGGTATCCGATTATTTGGCCAAGAACGCTGACTATGTGCAGGCCGTACATGCTTATAACAACATTGACCATGATTCAGACCAAGGTCGAAAAATTAAAGAGCAGATGGATGCTGCCAAGGCTGCCAATGATGCTGCCAGAGAGGCTATGGATGTGGCCGAATCCAGCATGAACGATGCCAATAAGGCCTACACGGCAGCTGTATCGGAAAAGAATAAAATTACGTCCACATGGCAGTCCAATGCCGCTGCGGTTTCCGTCGGTGACAGTGAATTAGGTATGACACGTCAAATCACCAACGTCGCAGCCGGTACCAATGATACCGATGCCGTCAACGTGGCCCAGCTTAAAGCAGCCGTAGATGCAGCCGGCACGGGCTTGCAAGAAAGTACAGACGCTTTGACCTTCCAAGACAATAAATTAGGCCTGTCCATTAAGAATTCGGAAGGGACCGAAATTATTTCGGGCAGCGTTAATTTATCGACCATTGCCTCGGCAATCGACACGAGAAATACCATTGCCAATGCCGACGGTGATAATACGATTTCTATCGACAGCACGGGAAAGAATAATATTGGCGGGACGGAATACAAGATCAAGGTCAATACCGACGGCAAGGTCGCTTCGGGCAACACGGGCATCGTCACCGGCGGTACGGTATACAATGAAACGCGAGTCGCTCAAGACGGTACCTATGTGAAGAAAGCGAAGTCGGCGGGCGATAACTTAACGGCTTTAGACAGCCAGGTAGCTTCGAATACGACGCAGATCACGACCAATACCAACAAGATTACCAGCCTCACCAATGAAGTGACGGATATTTCCAGTAACGTGACTAATTTGAACGGCCGGGTCAGCAAGCTCGATACGCGCATCAACCGCGTCGGTGCCGGGGCAGCAGCCTTGGCAGCCCTCCATCCCCAGGACTACGATCCTAGCGCGAAGTGGGACTTTGCAGCCGGCTACGGTAATTACAAATCGGCCAATGCCGTCTCTATCGGCGCCTTCTATCGGCCGACGAACGACGTTCTCTTCTCCATCGGAACCAGCCTGGGCGGCGGGGAAAACATGTTCAACGCCGGCGTCAGCTTCAAGTTCGGCCAGGGCAGCCCCTATGCCGGCTACTCGAAAGACGCTTTGGTCGGCGTCATTTCCGAGCAGCAGCAGGAAATCGACACCATGAAGGCGGAAAACGAAGCCAAGGACAAACGCATCGAAGCCCTCGAAAAACAGATGCAGGATATCATGAACCGTTTGAACGGATAAGTGATGGTTACGACATCTTTTAGGCTCTTTGTCAAATGTTAGGGTGCCAACTAAATCATCCAACGCGAATGGACGTGAGTGAGTTTTTCTTGCTCTCGTCCATTTCTTTTTTTATTCTTTTAAAGACGCCCAGAGGATTCTGGTGCGAAATCTTTCGAAATTCCGGAATCCAAAAGCGACTCGTTTCAATACGTTTATCTTGTTGTTCATCCCTTCCGTAAATCCGTTCGAATACACTTGTGTCAGTCCATTTAAGATCGCTTGTCTCCAATCTTTAAAGGTTTTCAACACACTTTTAAATTCGCTTCTCACGAAAATGGTTCTGAACCTTTTTCCGCACTCGTTCCTGAGCCCAGATGACCAGCCTTTTGATATGGAATCGGTCTCCCATGATGGTTATACAAGGAAACATGGTTTGAACTACACAACGGAAAAGAGAAGGGAGAGACATATCTATATACTCCTTTCGGTTCTTCGTGGTGGTTGAGCTAACTGGCAGTGTTGGATTTTATATAGAACAAGGGGTCTTGTGAACTAGAGTGTCCACAAGACCCCAACATTTATTATAGAACCTGTTTTTTTGCGTCAAGCACCAAGGAATATACAGCGAAAAGCCCTCTACCTATAGGATGAAGAGGGGCTGACAAATTTGCGTAAGCCATGGAAACCGGACCATGGTACTGACTAGACAAGGTAGATATTTAGTGTTATTGTAGAAAAAAAGTTCGATATTATGTGCAAGGAAGCGTGTAGTGAATAGCGTCGTGTACTCAATGTATTTTGCTAAAGGAGCTGATCCCATGAATCCTATTGACGTGTTATTGAATCATCGCACTATTCGTGAGTTTAAATCCGATCCTATGCCGCCGCAGCAATTGAGCCTATTATTGGATATAGCCAAAAGAACGGCTACCAGCATGGGGATGCAAAGTTTCAGTATCATCCACATTGTGAATCCGGAACTGAAAGGGGCTATTGCAGAAGTTTGCAACCAGGAATATGTAGCACGGGTACCGGATCTGTTTATTTTCATCGTCGATGGGTACCGCAACTCCCGTATCGCTCGCGAACGAGGGGTAGAAAGTGTTGGTGAACGCGATAGCGATCGTTTCTTCCAAGGCTGGACGGATGCCGCCATAGCCGCTCAAAATATGGTGGCCGCTGCTGAACTCAGTGGTTTCGGTACGGTTTATTTTGGCAGTATCTTAAATAATGCACCTAAGATGATTGAACTTCTGAAATTGCCGGAATTAACCTTCCCCGTAGTGGGGGTCGGCATTGGGATACCGAATCAGGAACCGCAGTTAAAGCCGCGTATGCCTCGTGAAGCCAACGTCTTTGAGGACTCCTATCGGGTATTTGATTCTTATTTGGAACTGTTGAAAGATTACGATGCGGAAATGGAAGAATATTACGATCTGCGTGATACGAATCGACGGGTAGATTCCTTTACGAAACAGATTGCCGGTAAGAAGGCAATTCCGTTACGGCAAAAATTGATACAACAAGCAGAAGCACAAGGCTTTACCTTTTACGATATCGAGGAATAAATACTTTTTGGCCCCGAGCGGTGACCGTCAAGGTGCTTTTTTCCGGCTGACTACTTGCGATAGTAGTCAGCCATTTTTGCTATTTGATGCAAGGGGAACCATGTGGCATTTTTGGATGCGGCTATCGTAGGCGGTGCAGCTTTTATGGAAAATTTATTGGAACTACCTTACGGGAATGGCCGCTGTTTTTTTTGTGTCATCCTTTTTTTTTACTGTATAATAAAAAATTAACACCGTTTGGTGCGTTCGATGATGTTGTTCTTCTGTATATTGGCAAGGGAGTTTTTTTATATGAGCTTTTTTCTACAAGGGTTGACGTTGGGCTTGGCCTATGTGGCCCCCATTGGCATGCAAAATATGTTTATCATCAATTCGGCACTGAATAATACGCGGCGACGGGCTTTTTTGACGGCCCTCATCGTCCTTTTTTTCGATATTACCTTGTCCCTGGCCTGTTTCTTCGGTATTGGCCGGGTGATGGAACTCTTTCCTAAGGTAGAGATGGTCATCTTAGGCGTCGGCAGCCTGCTGGTTCTCTATATCGGCGCCGGACTCATTCGGGCCAAGGCGGAGACGCAGGGCGAGTATCGGCCCATGACGATTCGCAAGACTATTTCTGAAGCGGGTATCGTCACTTGGATTAATCCTCAGGCCATCCTCGACGGAACGATGCTCCTCGGATCCTTTCAGGTGACCTTGAGCGCATCTCAGCAGACGCCCTTTCTCAGCGGCGTTCTCCTCGCTTCGTGCGTATGGTTTATTTTCTTGAGCGGCCTCGTTTCTTTGTTCCGCAGCCGCTTCAGTCCGCGCATCCTGCGGGCCATCAATATTATCTGCGGCTCTGTCATCTGTTTTTATGGCTTGAAGCTGCTCTTTGACTTTGCCAGTCGCCTGAGCTGAGGACTTTCATCGGAAGCGGGCCTTGGGCGACGTCCCGTAATACTCTCTAAATGCTTTGTAGAAATTGCTGTTATTGCTGTACCCCAGCATGGCAGCAATTTTTTCGATGGAAAGATCCGTCGACTTTAGGAGGATGGCCGCCTTTTTCATGCGGATGGACAGGAGAATCTCTGAAAAGGTGCGGCCTTCTTTTTCGGACAAGAGGCGCGAGAGGTAGACCGGATGGTAGCCGAAGCGGGCCGCCGTGCTCTTGAGGGTCGCCGTGTCGGAATGGTATTCGATGTAGGCCATGATTTCTTCTGTGACCGACGCCTTTCGGGCCGGCTGGTTTTGGGCCCGGACGGCTTCGGACATGTACATGGCCATGGAGAGGAAGAGGGCTTTCAAGATGGATTGGCTCTGGTCCGTGTGCCGGACGTATTCCAGTACCATCAAGTCGAGGATGGACCAAATCGGGGAATCGGCTCCCGGCGTGAAGCGGATGATGCCGTCGGCATAGCGGTTGACGGCGGGCTCTAAAAAGAAGTGGAGCAGGTCCGTGTCGGCACCGAGGACGGAAAGGTATTCTCGGAGGAAGGTTTCTTTCTTGATGAGGATGCCGACGATGATGATCGTTTCGTCACCGTCTTTTTTCAAGGCGTAGCCGCTGTAAGGCTGACCAAGGTAGCCGTCGCCTTCTTTCATGGAAATCCTATTTTGGCTGGAAGCGCTGAGGGCCTCGTAATTTCCCTGGTAGGCGAAGTTTACAAAGAAGAAGTCCTGGCGATGGAAGCGCTCGTCGATATGGCTGCCCGTAAAGGCGCAGAGCATGATTTCATCGGCCGGATCGCCGAGCCACTGGGAAATGAGTTCCGTTCGGCCAGATGACGGGTCGGGGCGAAAGTCCCAGTTGAGGAGGGGAAATTCCCTTCCCAGCACGGTCAGGGCCTGTTCCAACTGTTCTTTTCTGTCATTCAAGAGAATCACCTGCTGTCAAAACATAAAGGATCTGTCATCGGATGCAGCCTCCTTCAGGTTAATATATGCCACTATATAAGTTATCATATGGCGCTGTTTCCAGATGTCAAACAGGGTACACTGATAACAACAGCGGCGGGGTCACAAGATTCCGACCGCCAAGGGTATCTATTGACTGAGGAGGTTTTTTTATGTATAACTTTAATTTCTATATGCCGACGAAGGTTTTGTTCGGCCCCGGTCGGCTTCAGGACTTGCACAACGAGCAGCTTCCGGGCAAAATGGCCTTGATCGTCACGTCGAACGGTACGTCGGCCAAGCGCTTCGGCTATTTAGAGGCCGTTAAGAAAGAATTGGATGCAGCCGGCGTCGGCTATGAAGTCTTCGACCAGGTACGTCCCAATCCGACGGATTACAACGTCATGGACGGAGCTAAGCTGGCTCGGGATACGGGGTGTGACTTCGTCGTGGCCCTCGGCGGTGGATCGGTCATGGACTGCGCCAAATGCATCGCCTTGATGATGACCAACGACGGCCATATCTGGGATTACAGCCGGTCTGAAAAGGGCGGCAAGAAACAGCCGGCTGCCGATGCGGCACCGACGGTAGCCATTACGACGTCGGCCGGAACGGGCAGTGAAGTCGACATGGCGTCGGTCATCAGTAAGGATGACGTTCAGGAAAAGACAGGGATTTTCTTCCCGTCCATGTTCCCGGTGTTGGCTGTCGTCGATGCCAATCTGATGATGAGCGTGCCGCCGAAGTTTACGGCGTATCAGGGGATGGATGCCTTTTTCCATGCTGCCGAATCGATGATCTGCAAGAACGAACATCCTATGGGGGAAATGTTTGCCTTGAAGGCCATTGAACTCGTCGCAAAGTATCTTCCTCGGGCCTACCGCGACGGCAGCGACCAGGAAGCGCGGGCTTATATGGCCTTGGCCAACACCCTGGCCGGCTACTACATGCTCTGCACGTCGGAACACACGATGGAACACGTCATGGGATCGTACCACGATGATCTCGTTCACGGTGCCGGCCTGATTATGCTTTCTCATGCGTACTACGATTTCTTTGCCGAACGAAAAGCGGCTGAAGAACCGATGATGAAGATGGCCAAAGCCATGGGCGTCGCCAATCCGACGTCGGGCAAAGACTTCATCAAGGCCTTGGATGAACTCTTAGAAGCCGTCGACTGCCATGATTTGCGCATGAGCGACGTCGGCATTACGAGAGACGAATTGAAGACCTACCCTCAGCGGATACACGCCGTATTGGGCGGCGATATTACGGCCGATCCAGTACCCCTTTCCGATGAAGATTACCTTGAAATCTTTGAAAAAGCCTATAAGTGAGGCCATGCTTTCGCGGTAGGCGAGGGGAATTTTAATAAGCTTGATACAAAGAGGAGGTGTCTTACTTGGAAAAGGATATGAATACCATGACCGAGTGTGAAAAACTCGACGCCGGCCTGGCCTATGATTTTTGGGATAAAGGGGTCAACGACCGAAAGTTGAAGGCCATTGCCGAAACGAAGAAGCTCAATGCCATCGATTCCGGCGATGAAGAGGCCATCGAAGCCTGCCTGCGCCGCCTCTTCGGATCCTGCGGCAGCCATCCTTGGACGGCACCGGGATTTCGCTGTGACAGCGGCAGCAACATCCATGTCGGCGACAACTTTTTGGCCAACTTCAACGTCACCATCTTGGATATCGGTCCGGTCCGCATCGGCGACCACGTCATGATTGGTCCGGGGACCCTGATTACGACGGTCAACCATCCTTTGTCGCCGCGGGGACGGCGGCAGCATTTGGGAATCATGAAGCCCGTCACCATCGGAAACGACGTCTGGGTCGGCGGCAATGTGACCATCCTGCCCGGCGTGACCATCGGTAATAACGTCGTCGTAGCAGCCGGTGCCGTCGTTACCAAAGACGTGCCCGATAACTGCGTCGTCGGCGGCGTGCCGGCAAAAGTGATTCAAACGATTGAAAATGATATATAAGTCTTAGCCTAAGCGTCTTCTGTGGCTGTTGTCACGGAAGGCGTTTTTTGGCTTCCCGGAAACGGTTAAGGCACCGGCATTTCCCGGTGGCGGCGGTGTTCTTCGCCCCAGCGGTAGAGGCCGTCCAGGGGCTCGATCAATTTCTTTCCCTCGTCGGAGAGTTCATACGTCACCGACGGCGGGACGGTTCCCTTCGACTTGCGGATGATAAGGCCGTCCGCTTCGAGCTCTTTTAAGTTGCGGGCCAGGACCGTATTGGTCACACCGCCTAAATGGCGCTTCAACTCGTTGTAGTGGAGAATGCCGTAATGGGTCAGATGCCAGAGAATGGGAATCTTCCACTTGGCGCCGATGAGATTCATGGCGTAGAGAATGGCGCATTGGCCGTCATATGGGTTTTCGTAGTCCTTCTTTTTTTGAGTCATAAGCCTGTCCTTTCAGGTACCAAAAATGTGCGTACTTGTCATTGTCGTACTTCATGGTTATAATACATCATACGATGAGAAAGGGCAAGACAATCTTGTCGGTAAGAAGTAAGGGCAGGGCGATGCCTGCCGGATATTAGGCCTCATTGTTTTTTGATGATACGATCCAGCATACAGGAGGAAGCCACCATGCATTTTACCAGTGGAATAAACCGGCCGCCTTATGAAGGCAATTCCGGATTTTTACAATTAACGAGCGGCTGTTCTCATAACGGCTGTTATTTTTGCAGTTACTATAAGACCGATCGATTTAAGCGATCACCCATGGAAGAAATCGAAGCCGATGTCAAGGAAATCCCCAAATACTTTGGCGCACCGAAGCGAATTTTTCTCCAGTCGGCCGACGCTTTTTCTGCCGATTACGACGTCTTGATGAAGACGGCGGAGCTGATTCACCGCTATGTGCCGTCCGTTGAAACGATTGGCGGCTATGCCCGCATCGATAACTTCGTCGACAAGACAGAAGAACAGCTTCGAAACATGAAAGATGCCGGCTTTGCCGATCCCTATATCGGCGTCGAATCGGGGGACGATTATTTGTTGAAATTCATGCACAAGGGCTATGATCGGGCGACGGCAAGAGAGCAATTGGAAAAATTAGACCGCGCCGGCTTCTCTTATGTCGTCAACTGGATCAACGGCCTCGGTGGGAAGGGATATGGTCTTAAACATGCCCTCGATACGGCGTCCCTTTATGACGGCCTCCACCCGTCGATGATTGATATTTCTTCGCTGGTCCTCATCCCCAAGACGGGCTTATGGAACTTGGCCCGGGCCGGAAAGTACGAAGAAGCCGGCGAAGTCGAACGGCTGCAGGAAATGCAGGAATTCTTGAAAGCCCTGACCAACGACACAATCTTTCAGTCCAGTCACATTTCCGTGCCTTTCCACGTACGGACGGAGATTCCGGCCCATAAACAGGAGCTCATCGACGGGATTCAAGATATTATAGATAATCAGGGAGAAGCAGCCCTGCGCCGTTTTCGGACGGAATACGCATCTCAGGGCTATCGCGCTCCCGGTGAATACTGATAAGAGGTGATACTTATGGAATATAACGGAACTATATATCGGCCGCCTATTGAGGCCAATACGTTTTTGATTCCCCTGACGGAAGGGTGCAGCCATAACAGCTGTCATTTTTGCAGCATGTACAAGGACGTTCCCTTTCGCATGTGGCCGACGGCTGACGTCGAAGCCTATATGAAAGGTGCCAAAGAACGCTATGGTTGGCAGATGGAAGACTTGGAACGGGTCTATCTTATCGGCGCCGATCCTTTCGTCCTGTCGGCAAAGAATTTGATCGAGCGCATCGACGTCATCAAGAAGTACCTTCCCAAGGTCAAGGTCATTACCATGTATGCCCGCATCGAAAATATTGCCCATAAGAGCGATGACGATTTGAAGGCCTTGAAGGCGGCCGGCGTCAATGACCTCTACATCGGCATCGAAAGCGGTTTGACGGATATCCTCGAATACCTCAATAAAGGCTATACTATCGAAGAAATCCGGGAGCAGTGCCTGCGTCTCAATGCCGTCGGTATCCGTCACTCCGATTTATTGATGCTGGGCACCGGCGGCAGCGGTCGAGGCCAAGAAAATGCCCTGGCCATGGCCAAGCTTGAGAACGAAATCAAGCCGACACAGATCTTGGTCAACACCATGTCGGCCTTTGCCGGAACGAAACTCGACGACGACATAAAAAAGGGCGTCTTCATCCCGGCCGAAGAGAGAGAAAATCTCGAAGAAGAAAAGACCTTCCTGGAATACCTGGAACTTCCTAATACCTACTTCTGGGCCCTCCATCCCTTAGATTCCGTCCGCATCGACGGCATCTTGAAAAAGGATAAACAGCGGATGATCGCTATCTTGGACGATGCCATTACCAACGCCAGCCACGAACGGATTCAGAGGACGGCAAGGAGAGGGACGCTGTAAGGTTTGGCTGAAAGCTGTCTTTGGATGGAAACTTTTATATGGAAGCATGAAAAAAACTCGGTAGGTGACGATTTGTCGGTACCGAGTTTTTTCTTTATTATTTGAAATATGGATATAGACGTAACTCTAAGAATTATAAAATACTACTTATAAAGTAATAAAATCACAAAAGAGGAGTAAAAAGTTCTGAAAGATGGTAAAATAAAATTATATAGTGTACTATAGGAAACTTTTACCGATTACCATTGAATTGGTGTGCATCGAATAGGATTGAGGAAAGGAGGGCAGACGATGGGTATGTATTTGAATCCCGGGGAAGGGCTGTTTCGCATGGCTTTGAATTCGGAAATCTATGTCGATAAATCAGATATGATCGCTGTCCTGAACCGCATGGTTAATACAGAACAACGTTTCGTCTGCGTCAGTCGGCCGCGGCGTTTCGGGAAGTCATTGACGGCAAATATGCTGGCAGCCTATTACGACGGCTCTGAAGACGGAAGCCCTTTATTTTGCGATTTAAAACTCGGAAAACTGCCTGACGGTTTGGCTGAGTGCGGACGGTACGATGTCATCAAAGTGAATGTACAAGAATTTTTGAGCGCCGGCCTGTCCATATCGGCCATGTTGGAGCGGCTGCAGCTTCGCGTTATCCGGGAAATCTGCCGGGCCTACCCCGATGTCAATTATTTTGACGATACCCATTTGGCCGATACCTTAGGCGATGTCTTTGCCGGTACGAGACGGCAGTTTGTCATCATCTTGGACGAATGGGACTGCATCTTTCGGGAATATCCCCACGATGAAAGGGCGCAGCGGCTGTATCTCGATTTTTTGCGCAACCTGTTAAAGGATAAGGAGTACGTGGCCTTGGCCTATATGACGGGGATTTTGCCGATTAAGAAGTACGGGACGCATTCGGCTCTCAACATGTTTACGGAATTTTCCATGGAGCATCCCGATCAGATGGCACAGTTCGTCGGCTTTACGGAAGACGAAACGAAGAATCTCTGCCTGCGTTACGGTATGGATTTTGAAGAATGCCGGGCTTGGTACGACGGCTATTCCTTCCCGAATTGTCCCCATGTGTACAGTCCGAAAAGCGTCGTCGATGCCATGGTCAAGGGCCGTTTCGGCAGCTATTGGAACAAGACCGAGACCTATGAAGCACTGCAGGTCTATATCGATTTGAATGAAGACGGCCTGCGCGATGCTGTCGTCAAGATGATGGGCGGCGGCTGTCAAAAAATTAATACCGGGACCTTCCAGAATGACATGACGACCTTTACTTCTGCCGATGACGTCATGACCCTCTTGGTCCACCTCGGCTACCTCGGGTATGATAGCGAGGGGGAAGAAGTCTTTATTCCTAATAACGAAGTTTTACAGGAATACGTCAATGCCACCAAGCAAGGCGACGCCTGGCAGCCCGTCAGTCAGGCCGTAAGAGCGTCAGATGAGCTGCTCCAAGCCGTCTTTGACGGCAGGGCGGATGACGTGGCTTTCGGCGTGGCGGCAGCCCATGTGGAAACGAGTCAGATTCAGTACAACGATGAAAATGCCCTCAGTTACACACTGTCCCTGGCTTTTTACAGTGCCAGGAGGTATTACAATATCGTTCGTGAAATGCCTGCCGGAAAAGGCTTTGCCGACCTGGTTTTCGTGCCGCGGCCGCAGCATGGGGATAAACCGGCCTTAGTCGTTGAACTGAAATGGAATCATGATGCCGAGACGGCTATCAGTCAAATAAAGGAAAAAGGCTACGCCGATGCCCTGCAGCACTATGCCGGAAAAGTCATCCTCGTCGGCATCAATTATGACAAAAAAACGAGGTCTCATGAATGCCTCATCGAAGAATGGTAGGCTGACATGAAAAAGAGAGTATCCATCATGGCAGACGGATACTCTCTTTTTTGATGTGCGGATATTATTTTGTTCCTTCGACGCAAATCCAGCCCTCTTTAGGCTCGATGTGGAGCTTGACGGCCGTGAAGCCGGCGTTGCGGAAGATATCTTCGAAGGTTTCCGGCGTCGGGTTGTAGAGGTTGTAGTGTTTGATGTTTTCCCGGGTGGCCGGGCTGAGGTCAGGCCGTTCGTAGATTTCGGCGATGAGCAGGAAGGTGCCGCCTTTTTTCAGGATGCGGCTGACTTCTTTCAAGTTTTCCGGCGGATCGGGCCAGAAGTAGAAGCTTTCGACGGTCGTGATCTTATCGAAGCTGTCGTCGGTAAAGGGCAGTTTTTCGACGGAGCCTTGGGAGACGTCCATCTTGCCGGCTTTTATAGCTTCTTCGTTTGTCTGGCGTGATGTCTGGACGGAGGTCTCGGAGTAATCGACGCCTGTAAGATGGCCTGTGGTTACGTGGCTGCTCATGCGCTTTAAGTTGGCCCCGCCGCCGCAGCCGATGTCGAGGACGGTTTCATCGCCGCGCCAGGTAAAATGGGAGAGGCCCCAGGCCGTGAGGGGGCCGTGGCTTTCATTCATGCGGGCCAGCATCTGTTCGCCCGCTTCTCCTGTCGGTTTGGCCGGATTGCCGGCGGCCGTAATGGCTTTTTCGTTTTTATTATCGGTACTCATGAATATCACCTGCTTTCAAAAATAGATGTGGATTACTTGACTCTATTATACGACGATTGATTCAAAAAGGGGAGAGCAGGAAGAAAACAAAAAAACGAATTAATATATTGACATATAGGTAAAAATAGATATAATATAAGTGCGGGTAAGGTCATTGGAAATCTTGCCCCCTTTTCTTAGGATTAATATATCTATAATAAGCGAATTTTAGATTTAAAGAAAGGAATCTTACCATGCATTTTCACGGACCGATTGTCAGACCGCAGACCGATGCGGATAGTTTATTTATTGAAGTAACGGCAGGGTGCTCGCACAATGCCTGCACGTTCTGCAATTTCTATAAAGATACGCCTTTTAGGGTGGCACCCCTTTCTCAGATTGAGGAAGATTTGAAGGAAGCTAAGCGAGAATGGCCCGATGCTAAGAACATTTGGGCTTCCGGCGGAGACCCCTTCGTTCTCAGTACGGAAAAACAGGTTGCCGTCTGGGATCTGATGAAGAAATATTATCCCGATGCCCGCATTTCGACGTATGCCACGATTTCTGACTTCAAACAGAAATCGGTGGAAGACATCAAAAAGATTAAGGCCCACGGCCTCGATGAAATCATGATCGGCATTGAAACGGGGGACGATGACGTCTTGGCCTTCGTCAATAAAGGCTATACGGCTCAGGATATTTTGGACGCCGGCAAGAAAATGGATGAGGCCGGCATTACTTACCGCATAATTTACCTTGGCGGTCTGGCCGGTAAGGGAAAGCTCGTCGAAAGCGCCAAGAAGTCGGCTGCGATTTTCAACCAGCTTCATCCGTACTACATGATGCTGACCAACGTGTCTGTCCTGCCGGGAACGAAGCTGTATGATCAGATGGAAGCCGGCGAATGGACGGAAGCGACGGAAAGGGAACGAATCGAAGAAATCCGTACCCTCTTGGCCGAATTGAAGATTCCCATTACCATCAATTCTGGTACGTCTACCAGCAGCGTTCGTTTTGAAGTGACCTTGCCTCAGGAAAGGGAACAGATTCTGTCGGCCCTCGACAAGACAATCAATCGGTTTGACGAACAGGTGGAAGCTGAATTGTCGCGCTGGCGTCACAGCATGAGAGCCGTTTAAGGGAGAAAGAGAGGAGATTGTCCATGCATTTTGCAAGCAATGTCGTACGTCCGCCTTATGAAGCCAACAGTGCCTATTTACAGGTAACCAGCGGCTGCAGTCACAACGCCTGTCGTTTCTGCACTTATTATAAGGAGGCGCCTTTTGCCGTTTCGCCGGAATCGGAAATCGTCGAAGACTTGAAGGAAATGGCAAGTTACGGTGTGCCCTTCCCGCGTATTTGGCTGCAGGGGGCCGATCCCTTTCTCCTGACTTTCGAGAAATTGAAGCGCATTGCCGAACTCATACATCAGTACCTGCCTTTCGTTAAGACCATCGGCGGCTACGGCCGGGTCAACAGCCTGCGCAATAAGACTGCTGATCAGTTGAATGAATTGAAGGACCTCGGTTATTCCGGCATCGTCTTCGGTGTCGAATCAGGAGATGAAAAGGTCTTGACCTACATGAAAAAGGGCTATCATGCCGATGAAATCGTGCCTCAATTGTCTAAGATGGATCAGGCCGGCATGCCTTACGAAGTCATCTTCCTGAGCGGACTCGGCGGCAAGGGCTATGGCTTGGATCATGCCAAAAAGACGGCTGCCGTTTTTAACCAGCTCCATCCCGACCGCATCCTCATTGCCGGCCTTACGATTTTCCCGGATACACCGCTCATGAAGGACGTCCGAATCGGCGAATTTCAGGAAGCAACGGAAGGGGAACGCATCTTGGAATTGAAGGAATTCTTGAAGGATTTAACCATAGAGACCCTCATCGACGCCACCAATGCCTCCATCATAACGGCGATTTACGGACAGATACCGGCCCGGAAGCAGGAGATGATCGACCGCCTGCAGGCCGTGTACGATACATACGGTGAACAGGGCCTGCGGCATATGCGGGACTCCCTGGGCGCTATCTGAGTATTCCCTTTAGGAGGAGATGCAGATGAAGAAAAAAGTTTTGATTATCGGCACCAGTCCGCGCCTTCACGGCAACACCAATATCCTGGCTCAGTCCTTTTCCAAAGAGGCTAGGCGGATTCAATCTCGGTCATTGTCCCAAAAATCTAAAATACCCTATTTACAGAAAGGCGGCTTGCTTGAATCAAGTCGCTTTTTTCTGTGCGTGGAATGCGTTTTTGATTCAAAAAAATAAGATGATTTTTTATCATGATGATTTTAGTCAAATACGGATGATGCATTAAAAATGACATACAACATACTTGAAATCAATCTGAAATAAATCTAAAATATGATTACAAATGAGATAATTTATACATGATTCAGATAAAATAAATTGTAATATTTATGAACATGTTATGAATTACCTTGAAAAAGAAAGCTATTTGTTATGATGGGGTGGTATGTATGAGTGGTAAAAAACGCAGCAGAGAGTTATTGCGCGTCTTGGTATTAAGCGCTTTATTGAGTACGGCATATCTGGGAGCAGCAGCGGCTGACTATCCCTTAATCGGTGATACGATTGAAGGGAAGCATGAGTTACCGACATTGAAAGCTCTATATGTGCTTGATGGTGAACAAAAAGTCACGGCATTGTCAGATGTTTCGATTGTTTCTGCAGAAGGCGGTAGGTGGCCTATTATAAACAGCACTACAAGTGCGGGAAGTAGTCTGGATTTAGATATGAATGGCCATTCCTTAGCCATAGATGCTAAGACTTCAGGGATATATATAACGAAAGATAACACAAACATCAATATCCATAATGCGGATAGCATCGAGACAACAATTGATAAGCATAATCTTATAAACGATGTTAGAGGTAACGGAAGTTCGATTAATTTTCAGGCCAATAATATAACCTTCAATAAATCGGAAGTTTATGAAGATAATCCAATGATTGCCGTGGGCAACAAGAACGCATTAACTGTGCACGCCGACAATGATTTGGTGTTTAACAATTATGCGCGGGCTAATACGCTTGCTTCATATTATGGCGCTAAGGTTCAATTGGAAGCAGATCATGATATTACCTTTAACCATACTTATAGTAATACTCCGGCGGTACAGGGCCTGCCGATTTTGTATTTTGGGAATAATGCTGAAGGAACGATAACGGCCGGTAACGATATTAATTTTAACCGCAATCAATATGCGTATTTAATTGGTGTGCAGTATAGTGGTAAGGCTGTTGTAACAGCTAAGGGTAATATTAATTTCCGTGAACAGGCACCGGGTTATATGGCTGTTATGTCTGCAGAACGTGGGGCGAATCTTGAATTGCAGGCACAGGCCATTACGGGGAATACGCAGCAAATCGTGTCAACCACGTATGGTTCGCAGGCACTGCTCAAGGCGAATGAAATTAATTGGGTAGCCGAAGGAAGAGATATGTCTGATTATGCAGAGCAATACCCGTATAAGACCAGTATGCTCGTAGCCTATCGAGGCGATAGTAAGGTTGAATTACAGGCCGATAAGGCCATTAATTTATCAATCAGTGTACCCCATACCATGCTCTATGCTGAGGGCGGCGATATTGCTCTTAATGCCGGCGATTCGATTTATTTGCATTCCACCGGAGCGACAGACGAAGCTTCTCAGGCCAGCCTGCGTGTAGTTAATGGGGCCATTGATTTGACGGCCAGTGCGATTACTTTAGAAAATGAAGGGGCAACGGCAGCTTATGCAGAGTATTTGGGGAATATTAATTTTAATGGCAACACCTTTATAAAGGGTGCCGGTATCGGTGCTTTTTCGCAAGTAGGCGGCAAAATTAACTTTAACGGCAATACAGTTATGTCGCAAGTCGGTATTGGGGCTTTGGCAGAAACCGACACAGATCCATGGAATGAAGATCTTTCAAAGATTACTTTTGATGGCGATGTCGCAATGGCTCAAGCTGAAACAGGAGCCAGTGCCAAATATAATAGCGACATCGTTTTCAACAAAGGCGTTGCTATTGATGCCAAAGACAATGCCTTCTATACGGAATCAGCCGGACGTATCCAAGCCTTGACTTCCGGTGTCGATAAGGTTATCAAGGGCAATATGCAGGCCCTGAATGGTCAGATCGACGTCCTCTTTGACACGGCAAATTCATCCTTTACCGGCAAGACGGAACTTCAAAATATTGAAAAACTTTACGTCATTGATGACGAAGAAGAGTACGACGATGAGGATTTAGACGTCGACACCTATGCAGCCGATGATGAAGAATACGATGACAGTGACGATGACTGGGAAGAACCAGAAAACCCGTATATCGAAGAAACGCCGCATATCAATATCGACCTGAAAAACGGTGCTGTCTGGAATGTCACCGGCGACAGCTCACTGACCAATCTCGCCAATGATTCTTTCGTCAATCTGAGTGACGCTAATCGTACCGGCACCAGCCTTACGGCCCAGACCTTATCCGGTACGGGAACCATGTTCATGGACCTCGATTGGACCAGTAACGGCGGGGCAAAAGAAAAGACCGATAACAGCGATTACCTAAATGTTACGGAAAGTGCGACCGGGACACAGGCACTGGTAAGTGACAAAGCTTCTATGCATCTCGATGCCATGGGCGTCAATGACCGCCTCTACTTCGCTACTTTGGCCAACAGCGACGCTGTGTTTACCAGTCCCATTACTCAGCAAAATGTAACTAAGGGCAGCTTGTATGATTACACGATTGGCATTACGTCTGAAACAACAGTGACAACAGATTCGGCAGAAAATATCGCTGACAGAGCGGCGACGGATACGACGACGGACTGGTTCTTCGGGACCATCGGTTATACCGAAAGCCCGCTCGTTGAAACGGGCCGCATCAATTCGAATATCATGTACGACCTGGTAACCGACGTCGATACCTTGAATAAGCGCATGGGCGACGTTCGCCAGATGAATACCGATCCCGACGGCTGGTGGGCTCGCACGACCTATACCCATCAAGACCGCGATTCCTACTCTGGTCA
This sequence comes from Megasphaera massiliensis, assembly GCF_000455225.1. GTDB lineage: Bacteria > Bacillota > Negativicutes > Veillonellales > Megasphaeraceae > Megasphaera > Megasphaera massiliensis. The sequence continues at coordinate 1,022,320 of NZ_HF954537.1, read as the reverse complement.
CAGCAACCGCTTTGAACTGGGCAAAGACTTTGTCATGGCTCGTAACGATGGCAGTGTCGTCCATCAGGGCGCTGTCTTTACCTACCTTCGCAGCAGCGATTCTTTTGCTGACGGAAACGGGAAGTACAAACGCTACTCCGGTTCGATTTATCACACCTGGCTGGGCAATAACGGCCAGTATGTAGACGTCGTCGGTCGCATCGGCAAGGTCATGGGCAATAGTCATACCTTCTTGATCAATGGCACTCAGTCGGACAGCTCTTTCGGAACCTGGTACCAACAGGCCAGCGTCGAAACGGGCAAAACCTACGATCTGGAAGACGGCTGGTACTTTGAACCGCAGGCTCAGTTGCAGTATACCCACATGAACAGCAAGTCCTACACCAGCAGCGACGGCATCAACCACGACTTAGACAGCGTCAACAGCTTCATCGGTCGCCTGGGCTTCCGGTTGGGACAGAAGCTGAATGACAAGACAAGCTGGTACGTGAAGGGCGACATCCTCCATGAATTCTCCGGTGACGGCGGCATCATGCTGACCTCAGCCAATGGCTTGGAACGAATCGATTACAACCGCGACGGTAAGGACACCTGGTACGACTTAGGTGCCGGCCTCGCGGCAGAATTAAGCCCGTCCAACAGCTTATGGTTCGAATTTGAACGAAAATTCAGCGGTACCTACAGCAACGATTGGGAATTCAACGGTGGTATCTCCTGGAAGTTCTAAGAGGTAAGTTTTTAGCATCGGTTTTTTATCTTGTGTAACAGAAAAGCTTCTCTCTCCATGGTGTTTTTACATGGAGGGAGAAGCTTTTTCTATCGTTCTTATGTAAGGCGTTCGGTTTTATCGCGGCGATGATGGCTTGGCGTCGCTGCTTTTTTGTAATGGCCAGTACAAAGGGGAGACAAGGTGGTTCCGACCTTACGTTTTGATTCTAGTGGGGGATTTTTACCATTTCCAAGGCATGTGATAAGCGGCTTCCCAGACGGTTTTGGCTACGTCTACGGGCCGTTGTTTTGCCATGGGATTGGTGGAACGGTCGTACAAGGGGCCGTAGTCACCGCTGTAGATGGCGCCGGTCTCGATGTTGTAGCTGTAATGCTGGGTCCGGGTGCCGGCAAGATATCCTTTTTCGGCATTATAAGTCAGGATATTGGCGGCCAACTTATAGTAAGGAGGATTGTAGTATTCGACGACGACGGAAGTCTTGTCGACATAGGTTCCATGCCCCATATGGCCATAGACGAGGACGATTTGATCGTTGTCGTACAGGGTAGGCGGGAAATAGAGTGCCTGGCCCGTAAGAGGGACGAAAAAGAGGCTGACGGCAAAGAAGAAGGCCATCATCAGTTTTGAGAAGTATCGCATTACATCACACTCCTTTCAATATAATAGATATTCGAGTAATGTATACCTATTATATCATAATATAAAGAATGAAAGGGAGAGTCTACTTGCAAAATACAGACAGAATTTCAAATATGGTTGTCGTGCGTTGTAGAAAAAGAGGGAATAAGCGGCCTTTAGGGGCTGACGATGGCGATGTATCGTTCTAATTCTTCTTGTTCGTAAGCTGCGATGAGGGACGCCATCTGTTCAGGATTGTGGTGTCCTGAATGGTAGGAGTCAAAGCAGTCGTAGTACTTGCGGCGGTCCGTGAACTTGATATCGACGGGCAGGAGACCGGCTTTTATGAGCTCGAGATTGAGCAGCAGCCGTCCCGTTCGGCCATTGCCGTCAATAAAAGGATGGATGGATTCGAATTCGAGGTGGAGCAGGGCTGCGGCTTCCAATATGTGCTTCTTCTCTTTCCAGACGGTATACTGTTGGAGCAGTTGATCGATAGCCGGTTCTATCATATAGGGTTGGGGCGGTGTGTGGAGTGCTCCGACGATGCGGACCGGGACGTTCCGATACTTGCCGCGATTTTCTCTGTCGTTCATTAAAACCAGGGAATGAATCGTTTTAATTGTTTCTTCGGTAAGCGGCGTGTTTTGGGAGGCCAGCTCGATGATATAGTGAAAGGCGTCTTTGAAACCGATGACGTCGAGATGTTCACGCAGCGGTTTTTCAGCGATGGTAATGCCTTCCTGCAAAATCAAGGCCGTTTCGCGGAGGGTCAGTGTATTGCCTTCGATGGCGTTGGAATTATACGTCGTTTCAATGATAAATTCTTCTCTCAGCCGCTGCAATTCTACCTTGCTCAAGGGACGCAGTTGGTGAAGTGTATTTTTCAAGGAATCAATTTTCATAAAGAGGGGATTCATAGCGAAACTCCTTTCGAGTCATTTCTTGTCTCTAACTTTACTATGATGTCACGTAAAAAGCAACAAATCCCGCTGAAACGGGCGAAGTTGTTGATTAGAAATCACCTGTAACCGATTTATTTGGAAAATTTTTCTACGCGTTGGAATAACAACGGATTATCTCTTGGCCTTCATGGTATACTACGTTCAGAAGTTGAGAAATGCTTCTCTGACATAGAGATAGATTGAGATATATTAGGAGGTAATTACTATGGCAAAAATTACGACAGATATGATTATGGGCGATATCATTCGTCAGTACCCGCAGGTTGTTGATACTCTCGTGGCTCAGGGCATGCACTGCTTAGGCTGCCCGTCTTCTCAGCAGGAAAGCCTGGCTAATGCCTGCTTCGTGCACGGCCTCGATCCGGAAGCTGTTGCCGGTGCCGTTAACGCCGCTTTGGCAGCTGAATAATAGGAGGGATGGACGATGAGCGCATTCTTAGGACCGATTCACTTTTGGTTATACAATAAAATCCAGTTTCAGGAAAATTTGATCGACGAACTCGTCGCCTACGTTACGGCCAAGGGCTGGAGCGATAAGGCTGACCAGTACGTCAGCACCGACCGCCGCAAACTCGATGAAGTCATCGACGAAGCCAATATCCACGGCTGGCTTCAGTCTCGTATCCACGATGCCGAAGGCCGTTATGCCGCATTGGTCCTCGATGCAGCCGGTGACGATGGCGAAAAATTCGACGCCTTGAAAGAGGCTGCTCACAACTTTGGCGCCAAACAGGGCCTTCAGGCCGCAACGGCACCGGAAGCCTTCCATCGCCTCGATGATCTTCTCCTCGACGGCATGCCCTGCGATCAGGTCAACCGCGTCCGTGAAAGCGACGACGCCCGCATTGCCTGGGACCGGACGATGGATCTTCATAGTGAATTTTGGCAGGGTCACGGCGACCGCTACTATGCCCTGCGTCAGGCCTTGGTCGACGGACTCTTGTCGGCTACGGACTATGCCTTAGAAAGTCCGGCTGAAGGCCAGTATGAAATCGTAAAGAAATCTGCTTAACAAGAAAGAGAGGGAATGCATTATGATGTACTGCACGGAAGTCATGGTCGAACAGCACGCCAATATTTCCCGTATGCTTAAAATCATTCAGGCCGCTTGCTGCGCTATCTTAGAAGGCGGCGAAGTCGATCAGAAAGAATTTGCTGATATCATCGACTTTATCCGCAACTATGCCGACAACCACCACCATCGTCGGGAAGAAGAAGTCCTCTTCCCCGAAATGGTCGATAACCTGGAAGAAGTCGCATCGATCATCATCAAACACGGCATGCTCGTCGAACACGACCTCGTCCGCGCTCACGTGCGTGCCCTCGAAGAAGCCTTGAAACTCTACGACGAAGAACCGAAAACGGAACACAAACTTCAGATTTTGGCAGAAGCCATGGCCTATGCCAACCGTCTGCAGATGCATGTTGAAAAAGAAAACAACGTCGTCTATCCCTTAGCTGACCGCAGTCTGCCTGAAAATATCAAAGAAAAAATCGACAAGACAGTCAAAGACTTTGAAAAAGAAGAAGACCCGGCCTTCGTAAAAGGCTATCTGGATCTCTTAGACCGCTTAGAAAAGAAATATCATATCGCTTAATTGAACATCGATTAAAGAGCTCCGGCAAAATGCGAGTAGAAACGTATTTTGCCCGGGGCTCTTTTTTTGTTGGGACGATGTATTCTTTAACAGGTATTGTGAATGGCAGGAGGATAGCAGAAGACGTGAGAACAAGGCCTCTTCGAGGCTGTTTCTTGGAAAGAAGTAATTGGGTATTTTCAAGAAAAAAAGCGTCGGTTCGGAAATTTGTGCAAAATAAAGACTGCTTCACCATCATTGACATAAAATGTATATAAAAATATAATGAAATAAGGATACTTTACGGAATTTACTTTTAAATTAGAGGGCGAAAACTATATTCTATGTAACGTATGGCTGCGTGAGCCAGCGAATTTTAATCTGGAATTTTAGTTTTGTTCATGTGGTTAGCAGAAGCGCTCCTTTCATTATGTTTAAGACGATATTTCTACTATAAAAGTACGATAGTATCGTGTTAATAGAATAAGATTTTTAGAAATGACAATATCTGTCTTTGTCAGATGGTATTCTATTGGTAGAATGATGTGATGTGTCGTGAATTGATAGGAGGCGTCGGGTTATGGATAAAGACTTAGCATTTCTTGTGCGGTGTTCGAATGAGGAATTAGAATCCTTGTTTGAATTTTTGATAAAAGCAAAGACTGAATTTATTACATGCAGTGAGGAATACAAGAAATATGGTGCTGATTACCGCCAATACGTCGATCTTTTAGCTCAAGAGCTTCTTGATTTTGGCAGCAATACCTTATGGTTTCGAGAAGATTATCACACCGTTGCTAAAGACGCATGTAAAAAATTAGGAGTCTCTTGTAGTTCGTCAGATTCAGCCGAAGAGATAGAAGACAAAATGTGCGCTCATATTATGGGTGAAACTTGGAAAACGCTCTCGATAGATACACAAAGGGCGTTCCTTGAAACTTGGGGATATAACGGTAAAAAGGATCATACTGTCTTAAAGGCGGTAGGACCCCAGTTATTTTTTTCCTTGTTGCGAGAAAATAGTTTGGCCTCGTATCAGATATCAATTGTCGTCGCCAATACCGTGGTGCGGCAAACTTTAAATAAATCCCTTTCCTTCGCGGCAGTAGCGCTTGCTAAACCTTTGGTTACTGGTGCTATTGCATCTTCTGCTGCGGGGTTTACCTTAGGACGGGCGGCGGCTATTCTTGCGGGCCCTATCGGTTGGGCGCTGACGGCAGGCTGGGCGATTGTTGATATTGCCGGTCCGGCTTATCGGATTACTGTCCCGGCAGTTTCCTATATCGGCTGCCTTCGAAATATAAAGAGATATCAAGGGAAGGGATGATGGATTATGAGAGGATTACCTGCGTTGGGATCCGTTATTTATGTTCACCGGAAGAATTTTCTTTTTCCTTCTTATTGTCATTATGGGGTCTATACCGGCAATGGAAAAGTCGTTCATTTTGCCCCGGTTGAGGGAACAATCATTAGAAAAACACGTATCCATGAAACGACGATGGAAGATTTCTTAGATGGGGACAAGGATTTTTTTGTGCGTCATTTTCCCGCTGATATTGAAGAATTTAAGCTGCTGATTCGTGCCAAGGAAAAAAATGCCTCTATTGTCGATGCCGTATGGCAAGGACTCGAATGGCAAAATTATCATATTTATACTCCGGAAGAAACGGTACAGCGGGCATATGCTTGTGCTGAAAGTCAGACCCTGGGAGGCTATTCGCTGCCATCGAATAATTGTGAGCATTTTGCCATCTACTGCAAGACAAATTTACGCTATTCGGATCAAGTCGGAAGGGTCTTGGATTTGGTATTCATTTAAAATCATAACGAGACAAGCCGAGCTCCACAGCATATACGGAGCTCGGCTTGTTTGTGTGATTCGGATTTTAGAGTTCTTTCAGGCTTTCGATGAGGCTGTCTGTATCTTCTTTCGTAGTGGCCCAACTGGTTGCCAGGCGGATGACAGTGTGATCGGCATCATAGGCTTCCCACATACTGTAGGCGACTTTTTTATTGAGGGCGGCTAATTTCTGATTATCCATGATGACGAAAATCTGATTGGTTGCCGTCGGGAAGTAGAGGTTGAAGCCTGTGTCTTTTAAGGCTTTTCGGATGGCATCGGCGTATTCAATGGCTGTCTTTCCGATTTTTTCATAGCAATTGTCACTAAATAAGACATCGAACTGGGTGCCCAGGAGCCAGCCTTTTGCCAAGAGGGCACCGTGCTGTTTGATGATGGTGAAGAAATGGGGGATGAGCCCCTTTTTGGGAAGGACGACGGCTTCACCGATGAGGGCGCCGCATTTCGTTCCGCCAATATAAAAAGCCGTGCAGTACGTCGCCAAATCGGCTAAGGTGACGTCGTTTTCCGGCGTAGCTAAGGCATAGGCCAGGCGGGCACCGTCAGCGTAGAGGGAGAGATTATATTTTTTGCAGACGTCGGAAAGTTCTGCCAGTTCCTGTTTCGAGTACAGAGTACCGTATTCCGTGGGCTGAGAAATATAGACCATGCCGGGCTGCACGAGATGATCCTTGGAGGCGTCGGCTTCGAAGTTTTCCATGAAGCGGGCTATGTCGGAAGCAGAAAGTTTTCCCTGATCTTGGGGGAGTTCGATGACCTTGTGTCCCGTGTATTCGATGGCGCCGGCTTCGTGAATGCTGACGTGGCCTGTCGAGGCGGCGATGACGCCTTCATAGCGGCGCAGGATGGCATCGATGACGACGGCGTTGGTCTGGGTGCCGCCGCTTAAAAAGTGGACTTCGCCGTCCGGGCAGTGGCAGGCTTCGAGAATTTTTTTGCGGGCTTCTTCACTGATGCCGTCGGTCCCGTAGCCGTCCTGGGGAATCGTATTGATGGCAGTCAGTCTTTCTAAAATGGCCGGATAGGCGCCTTCCATATAGTCGGAAGCAAAGGGCAATAAGGTATTCATAATGGTCCTCCTGTGGATAATTGTTCTTTACGGATGGCCTCATTATACGGTACAATAAGGTATGACACAAGTTGTAATTTATCATATTCGTCATGACGAAATGGGTGAACAAAATGGACAGTATCAAATGCCAGGCCTTGCTCCTGGCCATTCAACACGGTAGTTTAACCGCTGCCGCTAAAGAACTCGGCTATACCCAGTCGGGTATAACCCGCATGATTCAGTCGTTAGAAGAAGAAATCGGATTTCCCCTCTTAGTGCGGAACAATCAAGGTGTTCAACCGTCAGCCAACGGCCGCCAGATGATGCCCGTCTTTCAAGAAGTCGTCCGGGCTTCTCAAAAGGCCGTCGACCTCGGGGCTGCCATTCAAGGTGTCTTGGCCGGCGTCCTCAACGTCGGCTGCTACTACAGCATTGCCGCCGCCTGGATGCCGAAAATTCTCAGTAAGTTTCAGGAACTCTACCCCAACGTATCGGTCCATCTCATGGAGGGGACCAATAAGGAACTGGCTCAATGGCTCGATGAAAAGACCATCGACTGCTGCCTGTCAGCAAAATTTGGCAGCGGCGTGACCTATGACTGGATTCCCTTATATGAAGACGAACTCGTCGTCTGGTTGCCGCCGGATCATCCCTGGACGGAGGAAGAATCCATCACCTTAGCCCACCTCGATGACGCCCCCTTCGTCATCCCCCTTCCGAACCGCGATACCGACATCGACCGCTTTTTATCGGCGAACTTCCTCGAACCGGACATCCGCTTTACGACGAGTGATCCCTATACGGCCTACTGCATGGTCGAAGAAGGCCTGGGCATCAGTTTGAATAATCGCCTGACGACCAAACGCTGGAATGGTCGCGTCGTCCTGCGGCCTTTTGAACCGGCCCAGCATATCTCCTTAGGCATTGCCGTTCCCGATATTCAAGAACTGTCGCCGGCGACGAGCAAATTCATCGCCCAAGTCTGGCAGACCGTACAGGGCGAAACGGCGAAAGAGGAGAAGAAAAACGAGGCAGATGGCTGAAAAAAGGCAATTGTTTAGGCTCGGTTTTTCCTGATTACAACTACATACGCTGCATAGTAAAGGTCATGGATCTTAGATTATCTAAGATCCATGACTTTTTTGT
>NZ_HF954537.1:921069-1014351 GCF_000455225.1 Megasphaera massiliensis | reverse complement strand
ATATCGAATTGGTTGCAGCATCAACGGAATCTTGAATTGTTTATCGATGACCAAGATACTGAGCGAAAAATGGGGCTGCCCGATTTAAAATCAAGACTATGGGGCGGACCTCGAACAGGGGCTGAAATAATCGAAGCTGCAGGTCAGAATTGTTCTGTCAAAAAAACGTTAAAATGAATAATTTCATTTTACATAGACAATTTATGTCTACTTGAAACTGTATAATATGATTAATAATTTATAAAATATACATAATAAAATGTGTTTATTTCATGATACATGGTATAATACATACTGTAAAATCTCAATTTGTAGTAATAAAGCAGGTAATGATCGGTAAAATTGTCAAATATAAAAAATGTGACAGCATATAGAAAAACCATCATATTTTATTTAATGGGATAATAAAAATATAAATATTGCGAATTTTATGCAAATTAAATGTTTCGAACAGGAGCAACTCTGAACATAAGAAGGAAGCAATAAGAATCATAAAATGTGAGGTTGGTTGTTGATCGATATACCAATGGAGATGAAAACAATTATGGGACTATGGAATCGCATTTTTCAAAAAAGAAATTTGGAACGGCAAGAGGGAACATCTGGTAAGGACTCTCATGATGAGCAGAAGCGTCAGAATGAGGATTCCCAGATAGGAAGTACGATAGCCGGTGTGGAAACGGCCCGGCAGGTTCAAGTCAGTGTAGCCCGAAAATTCGCGGTTCCGGATACATATACGGGAAATAGAAAGCTGTATGATGATCCCAATGCAAAAATTGCTGCCAAAAAGGCTCTTTTTAAAGAGGGTGCAGTGGTAAAAGACCCATACACGGGTGAATTCCTTGTATTGACGAAAAAAGAAGCGAAGCTCTTATATGGGGAAGATTGGGCCAAACATTTAGCAGAAAGCGACCATATAAAGGCCTTGGAAGATCTTTATAATGAAACCAAGGACAATCCTTGGTTAACTAATGAAGACCGAAGGGATGTTGCCAATTCAGAGGATAATATCCGCGTGACGTCTCGTCAATATAATAATGCCAAGAGGAGTCGTACGAATAAGGATTTTGTTGCAGATAGATCTTATAGAAAGAAAACCGATGTTAAATTAACGAGGGGCGGAGGCCAACGGGCTGTCCGTGATGAGGAAAATGCTGCAGCCAGCATTAATAGTCAACTCCGGCAAAAATCAATTGAAAATATAATTTCCACAGGGCACCAGGCTGGTACGCAGGTAGGTACTTCTGCTGGCGCTACGGCCGTTTCGATTGCAACGATAGAGAACATTGTACAGGTTATTAAAGGCAAAAAAAAGCCCGGAGATGCTATAAAAGATATTATTGTAAACGGGGGACAAGCTGCAGTTACAGGCTATGTGACTGGTGGAGGATTAACCATTTTATCCCAAACGCTGTCTCGTTCCTCTTCTAGCTTTATTCAAGGCCTGGTAAAATCAAATGTTCCAGGTATGGTGGTTACCTCCTGCATGGCTTTTGGTAATACACTAGATCGTTATGCAGATGGAAAAATTTCTACACAAGTATGTTTAACTGAATTAGGAGCTGACGGACTTCGGATGGGAGCTGTTGGCTATTCGATGGGGATGGGGCAGGCTCTTATTCCTGTTCCCGTTGTTGGTGCTGCTATTGGGGCCGCCGTAGGTACTGTTATGACGGGGTCTCTTTACAATATGCTTCTTGGGAGTTTGGGTGATACTGACGAGATTCGACGTCGGCAAGAACTTATATGTCAATGCCAGGAAGCGGCAGAACAAGCTCGCCAGTATCGAAGGGAACTGCAGGCTCATATGGATGCTTATTTTGCCGATTACGGCCAGTGTTTTGATGAAGCCTTGGCAGGCATTCGTTTTTCCTTTGCAGCCGGTGATGCTGATGGCGTCATTCGAGGCGCTAATCAAATTACTCGCAAGGTAGGTGGTACGGTTAAATATGAATCAGTAGAAGAATTTAAAACATTCATCGATGATGAGGAAGAAGACTTGTTTTAAAGTGAGGAGTTGATTTTTATGCCAATCCCTTTGTTGATTGCCGGAGCGGTTATTATTGCCGGCGTTGCGGCACATAGTAGAGCCAGTGATGTCAATGAAAAAGCGAGAAATATTGCAGACCAGGCATCGTCTATTTATAATAGTCAAAAGTTGAAAACTGAAAACGCTCAAAAGCAGGTGGTGCATGAACTCGAGAAAGTCGGTCGGCAAAAACAAATGATTTTACTGTACCCCATGAAGTCATTTTTAGAAACCTATGGCAGACTTAAAAAGGTAGGACTTATCAAGTCTCAGGGCATTGAAGAGCTGGAGAATTTGCCTCAATTTAATTTTGGCGATCAAGATGTACTGCAGCTTGAAAAACTGACCGATATCTATCAATCGGTTAAATCCAATACAGTAGAAGGAGCTGCTGCAGGAGCCCTGGCGGGATTAGCTGCTACCGGGACCGGAGGCCTCCTTTCTGCAGCTGGAGCTGCAGGAACTTTTAGTGCCGTCGGAGTTGCCGGTGCCGCTGTAGATATAGCTGGAACGGCCATCGGGGCCGTGGCAGCAGCTCCCATGGCATTGTTTGTTGCACCGGTCGCTGTTTTTACTGGCTTATCGGCTTTGTCGAACGCCAATGAAAACTTAAGTAAGGCACAGTCGAACTTAGCTCAGGCTAAATGGGCCTGTGAAGAACTGGAAACCAAGGCCGTCCTCTGCGAAGGGATTGCAAAAAAAGCGGATATGTTTGGAAAAATCATGCTGAACTTAACGGAATTATTTTCTCAATGTCTTGTACTGCAAAATGCTATTATACGGAAGAAAGATAAAAAGAAAAAAATGCTCAGCAGGGACGCTTTTACTGATGAAGAATTGAAGGTATTCGCTGTGTCACGCTCCTTGGCCGGCGCTTTGAAGGCCTTAATCGATGTGCCTATACTGGATGACGGAGAGATAGCCGAAGAAGCAGAGCAAAAATATCAGACTGTGTTGAAGTGCCTGCCTTCTTATGAAAATAATGTCAAGGAAATCCAGACTGCTGCTAAGAGGGTAAAGGTAAATGTTACAAAAGAGCAAAAACTGTTGCTGGGGCCTGTCGCTGATGCCATTATAGAAGCAAACCCGGACACGCTACTAAATAGACCAACCGGCTTATTGGCCAGTGGGTGGCTGAATAAGGCCTTTGTCTATACTATTAGACTCTTGGCTACCGCTTTGATGTTCCTTTCTTTATATATTGGAACGGAATCGATTTTATTCCAGTTGGTTTTATGTGTCATTATGTTTGGCCTAGGTGCACTTGAGTCAAGATACTCTTCTTGGTATAAGAAAAAGATACATCTTATAGGGAAAATCTGTATAGGTTTGGTGGGGCTTTACTTAATGGGCCATGGAGCTTCAGTGATTTGGAATCAAAGCAGATATTTGGCCGGCTTCGGATGGATACTGTTTGGAATCTATTTTGGAGCTGCCGGGATGATGTTAGGTGATAGTACTGAGACTAATAAAAAAGATGAATTAGATACTTACTCCATGGTTACTGCATGTCTTCCGCTGATGTTTTTCTTAATAGAAGTCGCAGGAAAAATTTTGGGCTGGATTTTTTAATGGAATAAAGGGCTTTTAAAAATTCAATATGTTTTCTCTGAAGCATATAAGGAGGTAAAAATGTATTTATCCATATTGACAGAAAAAGAAAAACAATTGTTTCTAAACCTGGCTTATACCTTGGCCTATAGTGATGGCGAATTTGGCGACGAAGAACAAATGCTTTTTGACGCTTATTGCAATGAAATGGGGACGACCTTTGATCGCCCTGAAACGGCGGTCAGTTTGCAGAAATTATTGGAATCCTTAAAAGTGGATATTCTTGAAAATAATAGAAAAGTCGTCTATTTTGAGCTCTTGGGCTTAGCCGTAGTCGACGGTAAATACAGCGAAGAAGAAAAAAAGGTAATGGATACAGTCCGTGAAATTTTTGGATTGACCTGTGAATTCGCAGACCAGTGCTATGATTTCCTGCAGCAGTATCTTCAGATGCAAGAACGTCTTACGACCTTATTACTGGGGTGATCGCAAAGAATGGCCCCCCTTTTTGGAAAAGTAAATAAACGCATCGTCTCGTTTCTGCCACTGGTTTCCGGTGGCAGTTTTTGATTTTTGAATGTATATTATTGCGATATTTGCTGAAAATATACATGCTTAAACACGACGTGATTTATTGCTTTTTTGTCTATTTTAGAGGAAGTATGTTTTGGGGGTAACTCTTGACTTTGGATGCTGGGTTTTTCACATTAAATTATTTCTATTCATTATAAATTAAAGTGATACGTTCTAATTTTTTTCTTAATCTGTATTAAATCATAGCGATAAGATGATTTTTTATCATTAGGTATTTAGTCAAATTCTAATGATGTATTAAAAAACACAGATAACAAACTTGAAATAGGAATATAATTCACTTAAAATATGATTATTAATGAGATAAAATATACAACTGATAGGGCAGTAAAAAGTAATGTTTATGAATAAACGTTGAATTACTTTAAACACGAACCGATTTTGTTGTGATGGGGTGGTATGTATGAGTGGTAAAAAACGTAAAAGCGAGTTATTGCGCGTATTGGTATTGAGTGCTTTATTGAGCACGACCTATCTGGGTGCGGCAGCGGCTGATTATCCCTTGACCGGCGACACCATTGAAGGGAAGCATGAGTTGCCGGCACTAGAAAATTTATATAAACTTGACGGGGAACAGAAAGTTACAGCTTTATCCGATGTTACCGTAGTTTCAAAAAGTACGGATGAAGGTAAAAGTGCAGTTATTATAAGCAGCACTACAAGTGCGAACAGTAGTCTGGATTTAGATATGAACGGCCATTCCTTAGCCATAGATGCTAAGACTTCAGGCATATATATAACGAAGGATAATACAAATGTAAATATTCATAACGCGAACAGTATTGAAGGTACGATTAATGATCATGATTTTGTAGTCGATATAAAAGGCAACGGAAGCTCCGTCAATTTTCAGGCTAATAATATAATCTTCAATAAGACTGAAGTTTATCCGGATACCCCGATGTTTGCCATGGGCAACAAGAATACATTATCTTTCAATGCCGGCAATGATATTGTGTTTAACAATTATGCCAGAGCCAATACCCTTGTTTCATATTCTGATGCTAAGATTCAACTGGAAGCGGGCCATAATATTACTTTCAATCATACTTATAGCGACACCGCGGCTGTACAGGGCCTGCCGATTTTGTATTTTGGGAATAATGCTGAAGCAACCATAACGGCAGGCAATGATATCAATTTCAACCGCAATCAATATGCTTATTTAATCGGTATGCAATATAACGGCAAAGCAGTCGTTACCGCTGCGGGCAATATTAATTTCCGTGAACAGACGCCGGGGTATCTGCCTGTTATGGCGATTGAACATGGTGCGAATATCGAACTGCAGGCACAGGCCATTACGGGGAATACGCAGCAAATCGTGTCAACTACTTATGGTTCGCAGGCGTTGCTCAAGGCGAACGAAATTAATTGGGTAGCCGAGGGAAGAGATATGTCTGATTATGCAGAGAAATACCCGTATAAGACCAGTATGCTCGTAGCCTACCGCAATGGTAGTAAGGTTGAATTACAAGCCGATAAGGCCATTAATTTATCAATCGGTGTACCCCATACCATGCTCTATGCTGAGAGCGGCAATATTGCTCTCAATGCCGGCGATTCGATTTACTTGCATTCCACCGGTGCAACAGATGAACGCTCTCAGGCCAACCTTCGCGTTCAGAATGGCAACATTAATTTGACTGCCGGTAAAATCACAGTAGAAAATGAAGGAGCTACCGCAGCCTATGCAGATTACTACGGCAATATTAATTTTAACGGCAGCACCGTCATTAACGGAGCCGGTACCGGTGCTTCGGCAGAATCGGATTTAGATCCTTGGGCAGAAGATCTTTCAAAGATTACTTTTGACGGCGATGTTATCATTGATGCTGCTGAAACCGGGGCCAGTGCCAAATATAACAGCGACGTCGTGTTCAACAAGGGGCTTGCTATCGATGCCAAAGACAATGCTTTCTATACGGAATCGGCCGGGCGAATCCAGGCTCTAGCCACTGGCGTCGATAAGGTTATTAAAGGGAATATGCAGGCCCTCAACGGTCAGATCGACGTTCTCTTAGATACGGCTGACTCATCCTTCACGGGTAAGACGGAATTACAGAATATTGAAAAAGTCTTTTCTTGGGATGATGAAGAAGAGTACGACGATGAGGATGTAGATGTCGATATCGATGAAGCTGATGACGAAGACAGTGAGGATGGTGGCGATTGGGAAGTCCCGTTCATCGATGAAACGCCGCACATCAATATTGCCCTGAAAAACGGTGCTGTCTGGAATGTCACCGGTGACAGTTCGCTGACGAATCTTGAAAATGATGCTTTCGTCAATCTGAGTGACGCTAATCGTACTGGCACCGGCCTTACGGCTCAGACCTTGTCCGGTACGGGAACCATGGTCATGGACCTCGATTGGACCAGCAATGGCGGGGCAAAAGAAAAGACGGTCAACAGCGATTATCTGACGGTTACGGAAAGTGCAACGGGCACGCAGGATTTGGTAAGTGACAAAGCTTCTATGCATCTCGATGCCATGGGCGTCAACGATCGCCTCTATTTCGCTACTTTGGCCAACAGCGACGCCGTCTTCACCAGCCCCATTACCCAGCGCAACGTACAGAAAGGCCATTTATACGATTACATCATCGGCATCGATTCGGAAACGACGACGGATACGACCGCTGCCGACACGATGGCTGACCGAGCGGCGACGGATACGACGACGGACTGGTTCTTCGGCACCGTCGGTTATACCGAAAGCCCGCTCGTTGAAACGGGCCGCATTAATTCGAATATCATGTACGACCTGGTCACCGACGTCGATACCTTGAACAAACGTATGGGCGATGTTCGTCAGATGAACACCGATCCCGACGGCTGGTGGGCCCGCACGACCTATGCCCATCAAGGCCGTGATTTCTATTCCGGTCACAGCAACCGCTTTGAACTGGGGAAAGACTTTGTCATGACTCGTGACGATGGCAGCACGGTTCATCAAGGTGCCGTCTTTACCTACCTTCGCAGCAGCGATTCTTTTGACAACGGAAACGGGAAGTACAAACGTTACTCCGGGTCCCTCTATCACACTTGGCTCGGAAACAACGGCCAGTACGTCGACGTCGTCGGCCGGATCGGCAAGGTCATGGGCAACAGCCACACCTTCCTAGTCAATGGCACTCAGTCGGACAGCTCCTTCGGGACCTGGTACCAACAGGCCAGCGTCGAAACGGGCAAAACCTACGATCTGGAAGACGGCTGGTATTTTGAACCCCAGGCCCAGTTGCAGTATACCCACATGAACAGCAAGTCCTACACCAGCAGCGACGGCATCAACCACGACTTAGACAGCGTCAACAGCTTCATCGGCCGTCTGGGCTTCCGGTTGGAACAGAAGATGAATGATAAGGCGTCTTGGTACGTAAAAGGCGACATCCTCCACGAATTCTCCGGTGACGGCGGCATGCAGTTCACCTCCGTCGATGGCTTGGAACGAATCAATTATTCCCGCGACGGTAAGGATACCTGGTATGACTTAGGTGCGGGCCTTACGGCTGAATTGAGCCCGGCCAGCAGCTTATGGTTTGAATTTGAACGCAAATTCAGCAGCACCTACAGCAACGATTGGGAATTCAACGGCGGTATCTCCTGGAAATTCTAAGTTGTTAGCATTCGTTTTACCTGTTTCATAAGATAAAAAGCATCTCTTTCTTTGTCGATGTGCAGAGAGGGGGATTCGTTTGGCCTGATTATAAATATACCGTTTGCCTAGCAAAAGTCATGAATCTTGGAAAATCTAAGATTCATGACTTTTTTTTGTCGATTATTTTTTCATCATGACAGGACCTGTCTTTGTCAAATGATAAGATAAAGATAAGTAAAAATATAGAGGGTAAGGAGTAATCGTGTATGGAAATTCAATTCGTATTTTTGGGGAGTAAAATTCAGCGGTTTAGTTCTCAGGAGATATCGCTTTTCTACGTCTGGGGGGCAAGCGTTGAGGACTCTCGTTTTATATAAATTATAGAAAAATTAGTGCTGAGGTTTTGTCGGCAAGATACGAAGAGGTTGCCTGTCGATGAATTGCAGGATGTAATTCATCGCGCATGATGGGAGGAGTCATAATTATTTGCTCATCACTCCCGACAGAAGGGGATACGTATCAGAAAAGCTGAACGATATTAAGGTGGGAAATATCTTGTCCGATGATGTAACGAGTTATTTTCTGTCATAATGAAAGAGATGGTAGGTATGAAGGAAGATAAAGTTTCACGAGTATTATCACTATATTCGCAATTAATGGAAGGGCGGATTATTAAGAAATCCGTAGCGGCCCAAAAATATGGCGTCAATGAGCGCAGTATTCAACGGGATATTGAAGATATCCGGGCCTTTTGCCGCAACTGTGTGGCCCTTGGCGACAGCATGCCCGGTGACTTGATATACGATTATATTGAAAAAGGATATCGCTTGGAACGTAGGCAGGCACCGAAACTGTCCAATAGCGAAGTCCTGGCTTTGTGTAAAATCCTGCTCGATAGTCGGGCCTTCGTCAAGACTGAGATGGCGGATATTCTGCACAAGGTCATCGCTTGTTGTGTACCCGAATCGAATCAGGCCTTGATTACAAAGCTTGTTAATAATGAAGCTTTTCATTACGTTGAGCCGCGGCACCGGACGAGTTTTCTCGACACTATGTGGCAGCTTGGCGATGCCATCCAGCAGCACCGCTACGTCCATATCTCCTATGGACGGCTGAAAGATCGGAAAGTCGTCGAACGGCGACTGAAGCCCTTGGCTCTGCTTTTTTCGGAGTATTATTTTTATCTCATCGCCTTCATAGACGACAGTAAGATTCAGAAAATCTATGAAAGCGCCCGTGATATGACGCCGACCATTTACCGGCTGGACCGGATCAAGACCTTGGAGGTAGAAAAGGACATCTTCCGCATCCCTTATAACCGGCGATTCCAGGAAGGGGAATTTCGCAAGCGCGTCCAGTTCATGTACGGCGGTCCCTTACAGCGCGTGACCTTTACCTATACTGGCGGTGATATCGATGCCATTTTGGATCGTCTGCCGACGGCTAAAATCCTGAGCGAAGATAGCGGAACATATCGGATCGAAGCTGAAGTATACGGCAAGGGTGTCGAGATGTGGCTTCGTAGTCAGGGGAAATACGTCAACGATGTTCAGATTAAAGAAATATGACATCGATTGTATTTCCTGTTAGCCCATAGGAGATAATCGCGTTTAAAACGCATAACCGGATTAATAATTTATAAAATATAATATAATGAAGCGTGTTTGTTTTGTAATATATGATATAATATATAATATAATATGGTCTTCACTGGTCTTGCAGAGATAATCCGTTTTTCGTCAGTCGAATTATCCCGATTATTATTGGTACGTATTGGAACCAGCCTATAATTAGGACCTTCAGAAGTGAAGGCTGACATTGGAATTTGGCATACGATCTTGAAAAAATGCATCTGTTATTAAATGATTGTGAACAATTACGATATGAAATTACGAGGGATGAGCAAATCGGATAGGGCGTGATGCGTTGTGAAAAAGGATAAGGTTTCACGTGTATTAGCGTTATATTCACAGTTACTGGCCGGTCGGACGGTACAGAAGTCAGAAACGGCGCAGTACTATGGGGTCAATGAGCGCAGCATTCAACGCGATATTGAGGATATCCGCTTGTTTTGCCGCGACGGGATGGCCCTGCGCGACGGTGTTGTTTGCGATGTGATCTATGATACTACGGAAAAAGGATATCGGATGGAAGGCGGACAGTTGCCGAAGTTATCCAATAGTGAAGTCCTGGCTTTATGCAAGATTTTGCTCGACAGTCGGGCTTTCGTCAAAACCGAGATGGCGGACATGCTGCACAAGGTCATCGCCTGCTGTGTGCCCGAATCGAATCAGGCCTTGATTACAAAACTGGTCAATAATGAGACCTTTCATTACGTCGAACCGCGACACCGGACGAGTTTTCTCGATACGATGTGGCAGCTTGGCGAGGCTATCCAGCAGCATCGCTACGTTACTGTTACCTATGGCCGGATAAAGGATCGGAAAGTCGTCGAACGGCGGCTGAAGCCCTTGGCTCTGCTTTTTTCGGAGTACTATTTTTATCTCATTGCCTTCATCGACGACAGTAACATCCAGAAAATCTATGAAGGCGCCCGGGATATGACGCCGACTATTTACCGCTTGGATCGGATCAAAAACTTGACGGTAGAAAAGGACATTTTCCGCATTCCTTACAACCGGCGCTTCCAGGAAGGGGAGTTCCGCAAGCGCGTCCAGTTCATGTATGGGGGCCCCTTGCAGCGCGTGACCTTTACCTATACCGGCAGCGATATCGATGCCGTATTGGACCGTCTGCCGACGGCTAAAATCCTGAGCGAAGAAAACGGTACCTATCGGATTGAAGCTGAAGTATACGGCAAGGGTGTCGAGATGTGGCTGCGAAGTCAGGGAAAATACGTCCGCGATGTCGAGATAAAAGAGATATGACAGCTGTGAAGGCGTTGATAATTTATTTTTGGATAAAAAGAGATTGTTCATGACGATGCCGTTGTGGACAATCTCTTTTGGTTTTTACAGAACCTTGTTATAATAAAATAAAGCTCTCATTTCTGCCGATGGCAGCAGAATTTGTTTCGGATTCGTTATATTTTGGAAAGCAGGTGTCGCCGTGCTCTTATTTTCAACTATCTTACAAATAAATAAGAAGATGACTAAAGAGGCGTTTATTCGCTTAGTCGTCGAGTGGAATCAAAAAAGCAACTACCCGGAGAATATTATTCCCAATCTGGTATGGGATGGTCAGTACAATACGTCTTATGGAACGGAGTCGCTGCTTCTCGACATAAAAGAATACCCTAAGGAGCATATTGTCGCTGTCCGTTACGAAAAGCGCGACAAAGAAGGCGTCATTTGGGATTCTGACTATATCATGAATTTTAAGGATATGAAGATGTCCATTCGCTTAGATCGGAGTTATCTGGAAGAAGCGCTGAAGGTCGACCCGGAATTTTCGACGCCTCACTTCATTTCCATGCTCATTGAGGGCGGTTATTTAAAAGCCGATAACGGCTTAGAGGTACGGCGGACGCCGATTATCATCGATGAGGATAATCTCGATATAGCTGTCGATATCATGACCGGGAAGCGTCGGACTCGTCTGCCCGTCGTCTTCGTTTCTAAGACGTCGGACAATGAAGATCCCATTGATGTAAAGGCCTTGGCGGGACGACTAAAGGGAGCAGCCCACGTCTTGGTCCAAGGCGATTATGGGACGGAAGCCGCCCTTCAGGAACGCAGCGGTGATGAGAAATTAGGTAATGGCGGCATCGATATTTATTTCCCCAATCCTGCCGTTGGCCATAAACGATATATCTATCGCCGCAATCCGGACTATGACACTCAGATGACGGAAAAGATCATTGAAAGGGTCATCCAGTACGGCAATGCCAAACGGGTGTCGCCACTTTATGTCTGGGCCGGTGTCACCGGTGCCATTTATGAGAATCAATATCTGAAGTCCAAGGAGGCCTATGCGGCAGCCGACAAGGAACGCCATGAGGCTCTGTATAAACTCCTTGCCTTACAAGGCCGGTATAAAGAAAATGAAAAATCCATGCGTGACAAGGCCTATGCTGAAGCTAAATTGGAAGTTGATCAGCTGTTAGAGAGTTTTGACGAGGAGAATCGCAAGTTGCGGGAGGACAATGAACGCCTGCGCTGCGAAAACGTACAACTGGCCTATGAAAACCAGGTCCTGCGTTCAAAACTTGATTCTCAGTCGAGGGTTCCTGTCCTGCTCATGGGGGATGAAGATGACTTCTATGCCGGCGAAATAAAGGATCTGCTGTTAAAAACCTTGGAGGCCAGTTTAAACAACCTTTTGGCAACTGGTACGCGTCGATACGATGTGGTGAAAGACATCATTGAGTCCAATGACTATCAGCGGAGTAGTGAAAAAAGGGCTGCTGAGGTGAAACAGATGCTCAATAATTATAAAGGAATGACCTCAAAAGTGCAGCGAGGCTTTGAAGAGCTGGGCTTTCAAATTCAGCATGACGGGGGGCACTACAAGACGATTTACTATGGCGATGACCGCTACATCATCGTTCATGCGGCGACTCCCAGTGACGGGCGGGCCGGGAAAAACAATGCGTCTGATGTCATCAAAAAGGTATTTTGATTCACGTTTCCGATAAGAAAATGGCTAACTTGAGCCGTTGAAAGGAGGAAGATTTGTAATAATCGGTTATTCCATGGTATAATTAAATGCTATAAATTTATGTACGGGAGGTATATGAATGGCTACAGGTCAGGAAAAGATTGACCAGCTCCGGGAAAAGCTCGCAAAAGTCGAGCTCGGCGGCGGTCAGAAGCGAATCGATTCGCAGCATAAAAAAGGAAAGTTGACGGCCCGCGAACGGCTGGCCAAGCTGTTTGATGAAGGCAGCTTTACGGAAATGGGGCAGTTTATCCATCATCGCGGTACCCATTTCGGCATGCAGGAAAAGGAAATTCCCGGTGACGGCGTCGTTACCGGTTATGGTACGGTGCGGGGCCGGTTGGTCTTTGCCTATGCCGAAGATTTTACCGTTGAAGGCGGATCCCTTGGCGAAATGCACGCCCATAAGATTGCCCAGATGCAGGAAATGGCCCTCAAGATGGGAGCCCCTGTCATCGGTATCAACGATTCCGGTGGCGCCCGCATTCAAGAAGGCATTGACGCTTTGTCGGGCTTTGGCCGTATTTTTATGAACAACACATCGGCGTCCGGCGTTATTCCCCAGTTGGCCGTCATCATGGGCCCTTGTGCCGGCGGTGCCGTCTATAGCCCGGCCTTGATGGACTTCGTCTTCATGGTCAAGAATACGTCCAATATGTTCCTCACCGGCCCGGCCGTTATCAAATCGGTTACGGCCGAAGAAGTCACGGCAGAAGAACTGGGCGGTGCCATGACGCACAACTCCATTTCCGGTGTTGCTCACTTTGCCTGTGAAAGCGAAGACGACTGCTTTGAAAAGATCAAGGCTCTCCTCGACTTCCTTCCCAGCAATAACATGGAAGAAGCACCGGTTGTCGATTCCAACGACGATCCGAATAGGGAAGACGAAAGCCTTAATTCGGTCATTCCTGACGACAACAATGTACCCTATGATATGCTGGACATCATTCGTTCCTGTGTCGACGACGGATACGTTTTCCAGGTCCTTGAAAATTATGCTTTGAATATCATTACCTGCTTTGCCCGCTTCGACGGTCAGACTGTCGGCATCATCGCCAACCAGCCGAAGTTCCTGGCTGGCTGCCTTGATATCAATGCGTCGGACAAGGCCGCCCGCTTTATTCGATTCTGCGACAGCTTCAACATCCCTGTCGTCACCTTCGTCGACGTACCGGGATTTTTGCCGGGTACCAACCAGGAATACGGCGGCATCATCCGCCATGGCGCCAAAATGCTCTACGCTTACTGTGAAGCGACGGTGCCCAAGATTACCGTCGTTACCCGCAAAGCTTATGGTGGTGCCTATATTGCCATGTGCTGCCGTCAGCTCGGTGCCGACATGGTCATGGCCTGGCCGTCTGCCGAAATCGCCGTCATGGGGCCTGACGGTGCTGTCAACATCATCTTTAAAAACGATCCGGACAAAGAGCAGAGAAAGCAAGAATATATCGACGAATTCTTGTCGCCTTATAAGGCTGCTGAACACGGCCAGATCGACTGCATCATTGAACCGAAGGAAACGCGGCCGCGCATCATCAGTGCCTTGGCCATGCTCTACAGCAAGCGTGAAGAACGGCCGGCCAAGAAACACGGCAACATGCCGTTGTAAGGAGGTGGCCGTATGTTAGAAATCCTGTTTGCGGCGATCGGTGTCTTAATCATCCTGATCTTGGTGCTGAGCCGATACTACGATACACGCTTCCGGGCTTTAGAAAGAAAGATGGAAGACATGACTGCCTTTCAGCAGAGTGTCAAAGATCTTTCTGAAGCCGTCTATGATTTAAAATCCGCTGAAAAGAAGGAAACAAAGACACAGCCTGTCTCTGAGACTAAAGACACTGCCAATTCCATCGTTCCCGTTGGCCAGCGTCAGCCGGCTGTTGTCGAAGCCCGTCCGCTGGCTACGGTGCCTGAAAGTCGAGAAATCTCTGATTCCGACGAACTCTCTGACGACGTCGTCGCCGTCATCATGGCAGCCGTTGCGGCTTACGGATATTCGCCGGCAGGGATTCGCTCGATCCGGCTTTCGCATCGCGGATATAAACGCCATCGGGAAAATTGGGCTATGGCAGCCCGCCTGGGTGGTATGAAACGTTAAGGAAAAAGTCTTTGAATCCAGGAGGATATGGATATGAAAAAGTTTAAGATTACAGTCAATGGCAAGGCATACGAAGTTGAAGTAGAAGAAGTAGGCGGCTCAGCTCCGGCAGCCCCGGCAGCACCTGTACAATCGGCTCCGGCAGCACCGGTAGCTCCTGTGGCACCGGCACCGACTCCGGCAGCACCGGTACAGTCTCCGGCCCCGGCCGTAGGCGGCCCCATCCCCGAAGGTGCCATCACCGTAAAAGCCCCGATGCCGGGCAAGATTTCTGCCCTCAAAGTCGAAGAAGGAACGGATGTCAAACGCGGCGACGTCCTCCTCGTATTGGAAGCCATGAAGATGCAGAACGACATTACGGCAACGGCTGACGGCAAGCTTCATGAAATGCGCGTCAAAGTAGGGGACAATGTCAAAACCGGTGACGTCTTGGCCGTCATCATGGCTTAAGGAACACCAGATTGACAAACGAATTATGATACAAAAGAGGTCCGCCGGCTTTTTGCTGACGAACCTCTTTTTTGTGTGTGTATGCGTTTTATTTGGCAGCGGCTTTTTTGGCTTCTGCTTTGGCTAAGAAGGGAGCCGATTCGATGATGAAGCGTTCGTGGGTAGCTTCGCCGACGAGGCCGGCGTCGTCATGGGCTTCGATCTTAAAGGTCAGTTTTTTGCGGTCCTGTTCGATCAGTGTCGCTTTGGCCGTAACGGTCAGGCCAATCGGCGTGGCGGCGACGTGTTTGACGTTCATAGCGATGCCGACAGTGTTATACCCTTCCGGGAGCTGGGGATCGCAAGCGTTGATGGCTGCATTTTCCATGAGAGCTACTAAGGCCGGGGTAGCATAGACCGGCGATTTGCCGCTGCCAAGTTTAATGGCCGTATTATCTTCCGTGCATTTTTCAGAAACTTCAGCTGCTGAGTTTTTTTTGATATCAAATTCCATCTTTCATAACCTCCTTGATGTAGGTAAGAATATGCCTGAATCGTATCGATAAAGGTAATTTACATAACCATATCATATCACATTTTATTCTTTTTTGACAGCAAACTGTTTGATTAAATAGGGACAGGTCCGGGGCTGTCATCAATTAGAACGGGTATTTTTGACAGAAAAAGCGCCATAGGATACAATAAAACTATATTTTTCAGAGGAATGGGGAGTGACATAATGAAACTGAAAGGAATATGTCTGATTGCAGCAGCGGTCCTGTCTATCGGGACGGCGTCGATGGCGAAAGACAAGGGCACCTTGACGAAGTTTCCCAATTGGGGCGTCATTACCGTGCCAAGCGATATATACATGCAGAAGGGGACTCAGCCCATGCTGACGGCAGCCGATGCCGGCAATGACGTGACGGCCTTGTTTGAAAAGATTTTTCCCATCCAGGCGGAAACCTATCAGGTCGTAAAGAAGGATGATGCCGATTTTCAGTATGCATACTTGATGCATTATACGGCAAGTCTCTGGGATGTCCGGGCAGCTGTTTACGGGGAAAACCGGGAAAATGCTTACTTGCGCGATATCGGCGGCCGTCCTGATCCGAAGACCTTGATGGACCGGCTCAACCAAAATATGGCCAGCCGTCTGCCCGACGGTTTTCGCCTGGCGGCACCGGTTACGGCTAAAAAGTATAAGGGCCGAGTCTTTTATGAATGGACCGTTGAAAAATCGCTGGTTATTAACAGCAACGCCTTTACGGAAACAATCCACGGTCTTGCCTGGCAGCACGGCGATACGATGGAAATTGCCGTCATCTTAGGCAATGTCGCTAAATCCGGTGACGACGATATCATCAGTACCGTGACCGACATGCTGAAAGACGCCAATAAGATGCCGAAAAAATAAGGATGACTTAGGGAATAAAAATGCCTTGCATGAGTGAAAAAATTGCATCATGCAAGGCTCTTTTCGATTTATAAGGTTTTCATCAAGTGCTCGAGATGGGCTGTGAGCTTCATGTTTTCTTCGTAGTCGATGGGGCAGTCGATGATGACCGGTTTATCCTGCTGGAAGGCCTTTCTCAAAGTCGGCAGGAGGTCTTCTGTTTTTTCGATGCGGTAGCCGATGGCGTGGAAGCTTTCGGCCAGTTTTACGAAGTCAGGATTGGTGAAGTCGACACATTCGTGATGGCCGTACTGCATGTCCTGTTTCCATTTGATGAGGCCGTAGCTGCTGTCATTGAAGATGAGGGTTACGAAGTTCGTTCCCAAGCGGTAAGCCGTTTCAAATTCTTGGACGTTCATCAAGAAGCCGGCATCGCCGGTGATGGCCAGCACTTTTTTGTCGGGGTGGACGAGTTTTGCTGAAATGGCGCCGGGAACGGCGATACCCATGGTGGCAAAACCGTTGGAAATGAGGCAGGTATTCGGTTCATAACAGTTGTAATGGCGGGCGATCCAGACTTTGTTGGCACCGACGTCGGAGATGACGATGTCGTCTTTATCCATGATCTTGCGGCAGTCGATGAGGGCTTTTTGCGGCTTGACCGGGAAGGACATGTCTTCCGCATAGCTTTCGTGTTCGGCGACCATTTTTTGACGGATGTCGAGGAATGCACGCGGTTCCGGAAGGCGAGCGGCCTTTTCCATGATGCGTTCCAAGGAATCAGGGATATTGCCGACGACTTCGACCTGGGGCTGGTATTTTTTATTGATATCAGCCGGCATGGTGTCGATGTGGATGATGTCGGCGTTGGTCAGATGCCATTTGGCCGGGGCGTATTCGATGATGTCGTAGCCGACGGCGATGACCAGGCTGGCCTTTTCGAGGATTTTCGTTTGATAGTCATCCATGGGAATGCCGACGGTCCACATGGAATATTTGTTGTCAAAGGGAATGGCCCCTTTGGCCATCATGGTATTGACGACCGGCAGCTTGAGTTTTTCGGCAAAGGCCGTCAGCTGTTTAGCGGCATGACTGCGGATGACGCCGCTGCCGGCCAGGATGACCGGATTCTTGGCGTAGGAAATCATAGAAGCCGCCATTTTGATCTGCGATTCTAAAGCCGTTTCCGGCTGGATCGTCTTGTGCTGCAGTGGTTTTTCATCGTCTTCGACGGGCATTTCACTGATGTTGACCGGAAGGTCGATGAAGGTGGCACCCGGTTTTTCACGTTCGGCATATTTAAAGGCCAAGCGGGTGATTTCGGCCATCGTATCGGGGCGGACGACGGTATAGGACCGGCGGGTGATGGGTTCGAACATGGCCCGAAGATCGAGGTACTGATGAGCCGTGATGTGCATCTTGTCCGTTCCGACCTGGCCGGAGATGGCGACGACAGGGGCTCCGTCGCAGTCGGCATCGGCGACGCCGGTGATGAGATTGGTAGCTCCGGGCCCGAGGGTTGCCATGCAGACGCCGGCCTTGCCGGTCAGTCTGCCGTAGACATCGGCCATGAAGGCCGCGCCCTGTTCATGACGGACGGTGATGAATTCAATCTTTGAATGCTCCAAGGCATTGATGATGGCTAAGTTTTCTTCACCGGGAATACCGAAAATATAATGGACGCCTTCTTCTTCCAGGCATTCGATGAGAAACTCTGCCGTATTGCGCATCTTTTTTTGTACCATTCCGAGAACACTCCTTTAAAGGTAATGGATAAATTAAAATTGCTGTTGTAACCTGTATTATAATATGGGACAGAACCTTTTTCAATGACTTCCTTGTATTATCAGGATGTACAATTCAAGGCAGCTGGAATTGGTCGTATCGAAACAGCCATTCAAAAGGCCCGTCATGAATCCTTTATGACGGTTGTTTTCCCGGGATTCGATTGGAAAGGATAGGAGCTTAGATGAATATATTGATCAGCAGTTGTCTCTTAGGACAGTATTGCCGCTATGATGGAAAGACCAAGACCTACGATGTGATAAGGCCTTTATTGGGCCGTGACGACCTTCATTTCATTCCCATCTGTCCGGAACAGGCAGGTGGCCTTGCGACGCCGAGACCTCCTGCTGAACGACGCGGAGAACGGGTGGTAACGGAAGCCGGTCTCGATGTGACCGAGGCCTATGAACGAGGGGCAGCGGCGGCTCTCTATCTGGCCCGCCTCTTTCACTGCACGAAAGCAATTTTAAAGGCCAAGAGCCCGTCCTGCGGCTGCGGCCTCATTTACGACGGGACCTTTTCCCGGTCCCTTACTGAGGGTGACGGCGTGACGGCCGCCCTCTTAAAAGCCGAAGGCATTGAGGTTTTTAGCGAAGGGGACCCTTTAGAATACTTGCTTTTATAACGTCGGTTTGCTACAATATACGAGTACGCAAGTGAGGAGGTTTCAGGGTGAATACGTTTTTGCATGAAGTTTGTGAATGGCTTTATTCTATTGTCATCGCCTTGGCCATTGCTATGGTCATCCATATTTTCTTCTTCCAGCCGACCCGCGTTTCCGGCGAGTCTATGATGCCGACCCTTAAAAATGGGGAGTACCTCATTGTTTCTAAGTGGAGTCACGTCATGGGAGAGGTCCCTAATTATGGAGATATCGTCATCATTGACAGCCGCGTCCAGTATCCGCGCACTTGGAAAGATGATGTCGCTGAACCGATGAACAACTACTTGGCGTTCTTTGACCACGATTTACAGACGAAAAATGTTTGGGTCAAACGAGTTATCGGCCGACCCGGTGATACGCTGGCTTTCCACGACGGAAAGGTTTGGCGCAATGGGGAACCTTTGGATGAACCCTATATCAACGGTCCTATGGAATACAGCAGTCGGGAAGAAGTTAAAGTCCCGGAAGGCTACGTATTCTGCATGGGTGATAACCGAAACCACAGCAGTGACAGCCGTTTTATCGGTCCTGTTCCTATCGATCACGTGTTGGGCCGCGTTATTTGGTAACCGGTCTTTACGACAACTCTATACGACAGTTCGCAATCCATCCTGTCGTTAAACAAAACTAGGACGCATTACCATCATTGGTGCAGTGCAGACGGGATTGTTTCGACAGCCCCGTCTTTTTTTATTTGTTAGAAAGGTGTAATATACAATGTATAACTTTGTTCTCAATACCCGGCGGATGACCTTTTCTGCTTTGGTCATCGCCATTTATATCGCCGTCTTGTATGTAACCCAGGGCATTTCTTTCGGTCCTTACCAAATCCGGATCGCAACGGCTCTCTACGGACTGGCATTTCTCTATCCTTTTTTAGTCGTGCCTTTGGGCATTGCTAATTTTATCGCCAACTTTCTCTTTGGCGGACTGGGCCTTATCGATATGGTCGGCGGTTGTGCCGTCGGCATGATAACGACCTGGCTCATCGTTCAGATTCGGCAGCGTCAGGGAAGTCCTTGGCTGGCAGCCCTTCCTATCTGGTGGGTGCCGGCTATTTTGGTCAGCCTGTGGCTGTCGTACTTATTGAACCTGCCTTATACGGTACTGGTCAGCAGTTTGGCTGTCGGTCAGCTGCCGCCGGCTATTTGCGGCGTCCTGCTCATTCAGGCGCTTCGTCATCACTACGTCTTAGAAAAGGGGTTATAATATGAGTCGAGATCATGAAGACCTTCAGGGCATTACCTTCCTTGGCAATCAGCACACGACCTATCCGACAGACTACAATCCGGACCTTTTGGAAACCTTCATCAACAAACATCCCGACCGGGACTACTTCGTCAAGTTTAACTGCCCGGAATTCACCAGCCTCTGTCCCATGACCGGTCAGCCGGACTATGCTACGATTTATATTTCCTACGTCCCCGATGAACGGATGGTCGAAAGCAAGGCGTTGAAACTCTACCTGTTCAGCTTCCGCAACCACGGAGACTTCCACGAAGACTGCGTCAACATCATCATGGACGACCTCATCGATGCCATGGATCCGAAGTATATCGAAGTCTGGGGGAAATTCCTGCCCCGCGGCGGCATCAGCATTGATCCCTACTGCAATTATGGCCGTCCCGGTACGCCTTGGGAAGACGTTGCCTGGCAGCGTCTGTCCCAACATGACATATATCCCGAAAAAGTGGATAATCGGTGAAACTTCTTACCTTTTACAGATAATCCATGGTATAATAAAGTATAAATCATAGGAGTGAGGAGTGTTATCTGTGAAATTGAAAAAAGTGCTTTTGGCCCTCGGTTTTTCCCTGGCCTTGTCGGCCTCGGTCTTTGCGGCCGACAATATGTGGCAGTATAATCAGTATACATCGATTGACATGAATTCGGCGAAACTCTACTACGATATGGGCCGCCAGGTTCTGTCCTTCAATACTGTGGAAAAATCCGGCGATACGACGGATTACTGTACCTATGTATACAACATCGATGATCAGACGATTCAGCTGAAGAAGATGATTACTCAGACTAAGAAGCATAAGTATAAGAGCAGTTTCTATCCCGAAGCGATCAAAGACGGTAACGCTGTTATCAAAGCCAGAGCCCGTATGGCCACGGACGTGTTGGAAAAGGTCATGGAAAAGCAGAATGCTAAAAAGTAAGCCCTTGGCGGCGAACGGGCTGCCGAAGTGTGCCTCATCTGCCTTACGTTCTTTCCGCGTATAGTCGGAAGAGCTGGGTTTCCGGTGCTGTCGGCAAGGGAGCGCAATCAAAAAGGGACTGCTGCATGGAGCGGTTTTCTTCATGCAGCAGTCCCTCTTTTGTTATTTCCCTTTGACGCAGATGCTGAGCCATTTCGGAAGCTTGTGCTCGACGACGACCCAGGAATAGGCCGACGCACAGGCGACGACAATGATGTAAATGGCGATGATGTGAATGGCTCGCAGGTAAATATGCAGGTGGGCCGCAAGGCCCGTGCAGAGGCTGAGAAAAACAGGATGGACCAGATAGATGGGGTAGGAATAGTCTCCTAACCGGGAGAAGAACTGATGGACGGCGTGCGGTACAGGCCGGCATTCCCACCAGTAGAGGAGAAATAGCATCGTCGACAGGGTATAAACCATGCCGATGGGGCTGAGCTGGTGAATGGTGAAGACTGCCGATAAGGGGTCATAGCCGAGGTAATGCATGACGCCGTAGTAGGCGGCCAGCATGCCCGCCGTCGAAGCGATTTGAAGGAGATTGATCACCGTGCCGTGCCGTTTGAGCCAGGCGGTGACCGACGAAAAGTGTTCCGCCGTAAAGGCGCCGAACATGAAGATGAATAAATAGTGCAGGACCATGTAGTTCAGGCGCAGATTCGAGGCATCTTCGAGGAAGGGATTGTCCGAATGGAGATTCCAACTGTAACTCGAGTAAAAATTAAAGATCATGTTGACGAGAAACAGGGCTGTAAAGGAAAGGACCGGTTTGCGGTCCATGAGGCGCAGTAAAGGCCGCCACAGAGGCATGAAGAGGTAGAACCATAAGAGGATGACCAGGAAGTAGATATGATACATGGCCAGGCCATACCATAAGGTGCGAAAGATGGCATAGGGATGAAAGAGATTGAGATTATGGCTGATAGCCGATACGAAGGCCATGTAGAAAAACGACCAGGCCAGGTAGGGGACAAAAACTGTCCGCAGCCGGCGCCGCAAATAGTCTTTATAGTCAAAGGGCTCGTGGAGTCCCTGACTGTAAAACATGCCAAAGGCCGATAGAAAGAAAAAGGCCGGTACGGAGAAGCGGGATAAGATTTCTAAAATGGCGACGAGCGCTAAATTTGGCGACGGATTGACGATGGCTACTGAGCCGACATGGATGGCGATGACGCCGAGCATGCAAAGTCCGCGCATATAATTGATAGAATGAATAAATCGTTTTGACATCTGACACCTCGGAAGATACAATATAGATACTAAAGCTATATTCTATTATAGCAAATTTTTGCAAAATGGACAGGGAGGCTGTATGACCGACGACACACAAAAGGTAACCCGAACGGGACTGATACTGGCAGCGACCTTGATTTTACAAGGGCTCAGGCTCATCATCCCTATACCGCCTCAGATCAGTCTGTTCCTCATCGGGTCTTTAGTCAATGCCTGCCTGATTACGGCCGTTCTTGCCGTCGATCGCAGGGCCGGCTTTGTCGTTGCCGCCTGCACGCCGATTTTTGCCTGGCTCGAAGGAATGCTGCCTTTCGTTCTCTTTGTCTTTCCCGTCGCCATTGGAAATGGTGTCTACGTTTACTTCGCCTGGCGATGGCAGCACTACGGCCTGCCGGCACTGTTGGTCGGAGCCCTGGCTAAGGCAGGTACCCTCTACGCCTTATTTTATTTACTCTTTGCCGGTATCGAATTCCCTCCGGCTATGCGCCATCTGCTGTTGACGGCCATGAGTTGGCCTCAAATCATCACCGGTGTTATCGGAGCGCTGCTGGGCCTAACCCTCAGCCGCTTTCTAAGTCACCGCCATGAATAGAAAGGAATTTTGCCATGCTGCTGCAAATCTTTTATTTTATCCCTGCCATCCTTGGCACGTTGTTCATTGCTGTCGGCTTGTATCACGGCTCTAAATTTTACAGCCTTACCCGACGCTGCACGCAGGAAGGGACAGGCACTCTCTTGGGATTTGAAGAAAAGAAGATGAAAAGTGGGACCCTTTATTATCCTGTCGTTCGTTTTACGTCCCAAGACGGAAAGACCCATCAGGCTCGCTATGCCTTTGGTAATGCCGAATGGAATTACGTAGCTGGCGATGAACTGCCCCTGCGCTATAATCCGGACGATCCTGAGGACATCTATCTCCACCGCGTCCAAAGCCTGTGGCAGCAGTATGCCAGCCCGGTGTTCATCATTCTAGGGGGCGCCATCTTTATGCTGTCCTATTACTTTCTTTTATAATCATACGGAAAAGGAGGAGTCGCCACATTGGTAGAAAATGAAAAAGCTGTCGCCGCCATGCGGCAATTTTTAGAAGCCCTAGGGCTCGACTTGACGGCGCTGGGAATGGAAAAGACGCCGCACCGCGTGGCCGAGACCTTTGCCCGATTTTTTTCAGGCCTTCAGGAAAATCCTGATGACGAATGGAACAGTCCTATCGTAACCCGGTCCAATGGACTGGTCAGTGTCCGCAATATCCGCTTTCACTCGCTCTGTGAACATCATTTGTTACCCTTTTTCGGTACCGTTCACATCGTATACTACCCTAAAGCTAATCGTATCGCTGGTTTCGGTCACTTCGTCCGGGCTGTCGATATCCTGGCCCGCCGGCCCCAGCTCCAGGAACGGATGACGGAAGAATTGTGTCAGTCCATCGTCCGCGGCCTCGATCCGGAAGGCGTTCTGATCGTCGTCAAAGCAACTCACTTATGCCTTACCATGCGCGATCAGCTGGCCATCGATTCGAATATTATGACGACGGCGGCGTCCGGGTGCCTGAAAGAAGGAACCGATGCCTATAAAGAAGCTTGGAAGCTCGTCATGGAGGAAAAACAAGATGGATAAAATCATGCTCAAAGGACTTCACTTTTGGGGGCACCACGGCTGCTTGGCATCGGAAGCGGAGCTTGGTCAGCCGTTTCATATCGATATATGCCTTGAAACGGATCTGTCACAGGCCGGCGCCTCTGATGACCTTCACCAGACCGTCGACTACAGTGTCGTCTATGCTCGGGTTAAGGACATCGTCGAGAATCGCCGCTATCAGCTTATCGAGCGGCTGGGAACGGTCATTGCCGAAGAGATTCTCGGCGCCTTTCCTCCTGTCGAGGTCGTGACGGTAACCGTCCATAAGCCCCAGGCTCCGATTGGCGGTCTCTTTGACGACGCGGCCGTAGTCCTTGAAAGGCGACGACATGGCTAAATTTTACCTTAGCATCGGCGCCAATCTGGGGAATCGGGAAGAGACGCTGAAACGGGCTGTGGTCCTCCTCGATGCCACGCCTGAAGTAACCGTTAAGACGGTGTCTCCTTTTTATGAAACGCCGCCGTGGGGGAAGGAAAATCAGCCGCCTTTTATCAACGGTGCCGTTTCCGTGGAGACGAGTCTTACAGGCCAGAAGCTCCTCGAACGCTGTCTTGCCATTGAACGGCAGCTGGGGCGGGTGCGCCATGAAAAATGGGGTGCCCGAACCATCGATATCGACCTCGTTTACAGCCCGGACGAGGTCTGCCGGACGCCGGAGCTGACCTTGCCCCATCCTTATCTAACACAACGGGCTTTCGTATTGGTCCCCTTGCGGGATCTGGTGCCGGACCTCATCCTCTTTGGCCGGCCGATTGATGACTGGCTCGCTCAGCTGCCAGATACAGACGCTATCAGAAGGAAGGATTAACTATGGAAAAGATACTTATTGCAGATGACGAACAACTTATGCGCCAATTGGTCATTGATTTTTTAAAGCCTGAAGGCTACGAAATTTTAGAAGCTGTTGACGGCAAAGAAGCCCTGGATATCTACGACAAGGAACATCCGGATTTGGTCCTTCTCGACGTCATGATGCCCGGTTACGACGGCTGGACCGTATGCCGTGAAATCCGCCGCGAATCGACGGTTCCCATCATGATGCTGACGGCAAAAGGTGAAGAAATTGACCAACTCTTTGCCTACGATCTCGGAGCTGACGAATACATTACCAAGCCTTTCAGCCCGAAAATTTTAGTAGCTAAGATCAAAGCTCTCTTGCGCCGTTCTCAGAACGACTCGGAAACGCAGGAAACCGAAGCCGGTGTCGCCATCGACCGCGATGCCCGCCAGGTCGTCCTCGACGGGAAGAATGTCGATCTCAGCCCGACAGAATACAAGCTTCTCAACTATCTGATGAGCAATACCGGCAAGGCTTTGAGCCGCCGCCAGATCCTCAATCAGGTATGGAATTACGATTACTACGGTGATCTGCGCACCGTCGATACGCACATCAACCGTCTGCGCATTAAACTCGGCGACAAAGGCCGCTACATTCGTACTGTCCGCGGCTACGGATACCGCTACGATTCCAAATGAGACGGAAAGGCTTATTGTCCTTAAAGGTTAAGACCGGTGTCTATGTCGGCTGTTTTTCTATCTTCTTTATCATCGGACTGATGATGGCTGTCGGCCTTGGCTTTGACCGCTACTACTACTCCATGAAAAAAGAAGCCATGATCGAAGCCAGTCAGAAGATCAGTGCTACCTATCAAAAGAAAAACGGCCCTGACGAACATTCGCTGGACTCACTGAGTCAGCGCTACGGCGTCGATATCCTCATCGTCGACAACAACAAGCTGGTCTATTCCTCGCGGCCGGGACGGCGAGTCCATCTGCCGCCGGAAACCGTTCCCGAAGATCAGGAAATCATCGCCCTTGGCAAGGAAAATGAAGTTCCTGCCGATCGTCCGGAGGGCAAGCTGCCGGTACACATCAAGGAACTCATGGAACTTCTCGACGGCAAGGCGCCTGATGAAAGCCTGTTGGGAGCCGTTCATCTTTATAAGGATATGCCTGATTTTGAGTATTTTAACCTCGTCGACCGCATTCAGGATGGTACGTACGTCATCATCAACCAGTCCGTCGCGCCCATGCAGGAAAATATCTATATTGTCCAGCATTTCATCATCGTCTGCGGCATTGTCTGGCTGATCGTGGCCTGCGTCAGTACGTTGTATCTGACTCAGCGCATGACTAAACCCCTCATCGAATTGAAGAACCTGGCCTTCGCCATGGCTCACCTTGATTTTTCCAATAAGTGGAAAGGGAACCTTAGCGATGAAATCGGCGAACTCGGTGAGAGCCTGAATATCCTGTCCAACCAGCTCAATGTCGCCTTGACGGCTCTTCGCCAATCGAATGAAGAGCTGAAAAAACAATTGGACGTAGCCAAAGAGGTCGAGCACATGCGGAAGGCCTTCCTATCGGCCGTGTCCCATGAGCTGAAAACTCCCTTGGCCATTATCCAAGGGTACGCAGAAGGTCTCGATACCCTCGACATCGATGAAGAAACACAGCGTCGGTATTGCTCGGTTATACATAGTGAGACCCAGAAGATGGATAAATTGGTTCGTGATCTGCTCAGCTTATCACGCTTGGAAACGGGTTCCTTCCATCTGGAACAGACAGTCTTCGATTTCAGTGCTCTGGCCGAGGAAAGTCGGGAACGGTTCTCCAAAGTCATGGAAGACAAGGGAATCCTTGCCAAGATTGATTTGCCTGAGACCATGACCGTTTATGGCGATCCGGAACGAATCGATACGATTTTAACGAATTTCTTAAGCAATGCTATCGATTATACCGATGCCAATCAACATATCCGCCTTTGGGCCGAAGATCTCGGTGAGCGGTACCGAATCTGCGTCTACAATGAAGGCAGTCACATTGATGAAGAGTATCAGCAGCGTATTTGGGAGCCCTTCTATAAGATCGACTCGTCGCGGGCCCGCAGTCCAAAACGCATCTTCGGCGGCCACGGCTTAGGCTTGGGCACGGTGGCGGCCCTGGTGAAGCTCCACGGTGAATCTTATGGCGTGAAGAACGAAAACGGCGGCGTCACTTTCTGGTTTACCCTCCGAAAAGATGCCGATCAAACGCCGGATAACGCATAATAAAAGAACCCCTCTGATTCTGTGCAGCTCATTCGTTAGGCCCTAACGAATGAGTTCGGCAGGAGGGCAGAGAGGTTCTTTTTTGTTATGTTAAAAAGAGCGGTTCCCGAGGGTGGGATGGCTGCATTTTTTCAGCGTCAGGTGATCGACGAGGTAGCCGGCTTGTTCGAGGTCGACATCCTCTTTTTGACCGTCGTGTTCAAAGACGCAGAGCGGTCGGTCGGTACCGACTTCGCCACCGGGAAGGTAGATGTATTCGCCCGTTTCGGCGTCGCCGAAGATGATGCCGGCTAAGAGATGTTTTTGGGCTATTTGACTCATGGCAGTGCCTCCTCACCGTCAAATTTGATTTCAAGGAGCTTGCAGTCCCGATAGTCGGCCGACACCAGGTGCAGCAGGGTACCGTTATAGCGGCGGGGGAACATCGTTCCGGGCTGCATACCGTGAAGGTGGCCGAAGATACAGAGGGGCACCTTGTATTTTTCTAAGAGTTCTGTAAAACCGCTGGGTTTCGTCAAGTCGCAGACCGGCGGATAGTGGAGCATGAGAATCGTATGGCCACTGCCTATTTTTTCCGCTTCCTGGAGCGTCCGTTCGACGCGAAGCAGTTCACGGCGGTACGGTTTGGCATCCCGTTCTTCCTGGTAATGGAGGTCGCCCGGGCAGATCCAGCCGTGGGTGCCGCAGATGATCGTGCCATCGTCGAGGATGGCTGTCGAGCCGTAGAGGTAGTGCATATTATTTTCGGCATCCATGCGGTTCAGTTTTCCGGCACTGGCCCACCAGTAGTCGTGGTTGCCGCGGATAATGATTTTTTTGCCCGGAAGGGCGCGGATTTGATCGAGGTCCTCCTGGGCTTCGTCGAGGCGCATGGCCCACGACGTATCACCGGCAATGAGGACTGTATCGTCATCGGTGACTCTTTCTTTCCAGTCTTCGGCAATGCGCTGCCAGTGGTTTTTCCAGCGGGGGCCGAAGACTTCCATCGGCTTTTTTGGCGGATTGCCCGATAAATGTAAGTCACCTATTGCAAATAAACGCATAAATGTATGAGGACCGTCCTTTCTATAGGTCATGCAGCCTGGTCTGCAATTCCTGGATAAAATGCGCCGAATGGCCTCCATTTGCGATTTGTGGAATCATGTAACCGACAAAGAGAGGGTTGGTAAGAAAGCGCGGGATGATTTTGACGTATAAGGCATCGTCATCGGGAAAATCATAGAAAAAGATGTTGTAACTGTCGTTAAAGCGGATGAAGGAGTGCATGAAATAGTGGGCTGTCGTCTGCATGCAGCGCACGAATTTTTCGAGTTTTGCCCGGTCCTTTAAGATAAGATTTACTTCGTAAAAGCCGATGATGGGCCGTTTGGACAGGGTGATCGTAAGGCCGTCTTCTTCAAAGATGGTCGGACCGACGAAGTGGAAGGGTTTGATATCTTCGTGATAGTCATAGTCTTTGAAGCCGACGATTTGCGAATGGGGATGGTGAATCGTGCCGCCGGACATATAGCCGTGGTTGCGGTAAAAGACGACCGATTTGAATTTGCCCATTTCCTTGACTTGCTGCCACTTTTCAAGGCCGAATTCGATGAGCTTTTGGGCGTATTCCGGGGTATAGTCGGAGAACTCGCCGTCACAGTCATCGGTTTCGATGATGAGTGTCTGCCATGAGTCCTTGAGGACCGGAAAGGCATTTTCAAGCCAGATCATGTGGCCCCGCTTTTCCATGACATTCTTCA
Source organism: Megasphaera massiliensis (assembly GCF_000455225.1). Classification (GTDB taxonomy): domain Bacteria; phylum Bacillota; class Negativicutes; order Veillonellales; family Megasphaeraceae; genus Megasphaera; species Megasphaera massiliensis. The sequence continues at coordinate 985,719 of NZ_HF954537.1, read as the reverse complement.
AATGAGCGACGTCACAGAAGGGGCAATACCTTTCGTCGCGATGGACCGTATCGGGCTTCGTCTTACCCAAGTCTAAATTATATTCTAAAATGTGAGATAAGGGATTTTCGTACATACGACCGCTCCTTTTAATGCTTCTTATACATTGTAGCATAGCGAGAGGCAATTTCAAACTGCAATACGACAAAAGGATGCCCGCCAAGCACCGCAATAAGGGCAGTCAAAATGGGGCATCCTTAATTACTTTATTATATGAAATTCCCTAGGTCTTGTCAAATAGGCTTTGTCTGAAAAAAATATGAAAAATAGCGAAAATGGTGTGACTAAAACTAGAGTAATGTGGTATCATATAGAATTGAAGATTGATAAAATCAAGCATGGACTTCCATGTTTTTCACTCCATAACCGCCCTTTCAGGCATGTTATGAAAGGAATTCAATAGATGATGTGTAAAGGGGGAACTGTACATGAGTCTTCATATTGCCGCTCGCGACGGTGAAATCGCCGATCGCATCTTGCTTCCCGGCGATCCGTTGCGTGCGAAATATATTGCTGAAAATTTTTTAGAGGACACCTTCTGCTATACCCGAATCCGCAATATCCTCGGCTATACCGGAACCTATAAGGGCGTCCGCCTGTCGGTCCAAGGGACAGGCATGGGGATTCCTTCTATTTCCATTTATGCTACGGAATTGATGCGGGACTACGGTGTGAAAAAGCTGATCCGCGTCGGTACCTGCGGTGCTATGCGCCGTGATATCAAACTTCGCGACGTCATCATGGCCCAAGGGGCGACGACCGATTCGTCGATCATTCGCAATATTTTCGGCGGCTCGATTAACTATGCGCCTTTAGCCGACTTTACCCTTTTGTGCCAGGCTTATGGTCAGGCAGCGGCTCTTGGTGTCCCGGCCCGGGTCGGCAACGTCGTCTCTGTCGACCGTTTTTACGATGAAGAAATCGATAACGAAAAACTGACCCAGTACGGCATCATGGCCGTCGAAATGGAAACGGCCGGTCTCTATACGGCAGCGGCCAAGTTTGGCGCCAAGGCACTGGGGTTGTTCACCGTCAGCGACCACTTATTGACCGGAGACGCCTGCACGCCGGAAGAACGGCAGACGTCTTTTGATGATATGATCCAGATTGCATTAGAAACGGCGATTTTGGAATGAGGGACCTATAAATGAAAGTAAAAGAATTACGAGTGATTGACAGTCATTTCCATTTTTGCGATTTCCCCGGCTTCGACCAGGTTGCCTTGGCTGCCGGCTATACCAATACGGAAGAATCACTGCACCAAGCTTTTATCGAAAATAACGTCGTCCACGGCGTCGTCATGAGCAATAAGACCTTGGATGCTAAAAAACATAACTATCCCGATTACATGAGCTACTGCATCGGCATCGACAGCCTGACCGGAAAAGATGACATGGACAGCATTGCTGCCAATGTTGAAGAAAATTTAAAGAAAAGTCAGTGCTGCGGTATCAAGCTCTATCCGGGCTACAGCCATATCTACGTTTACGACGAATGGTATGATCCGATTTATGAGTTGGCCGAAAAGTATGATAAGCCCGTCGCCATCCATACGGGGCTGACGGCGACGGCCAATGCCCTGTTGAAATACAGCCATCCCCTGACCCTCGACGAAGCGGCCGTGCGCCATCCCAACGTCCAGTTGGTCATGTGCCACTTCGGCAATCCCTTTTTGCAGGATGCCATTGCCGTCTTGGAAAAGAACCACAACGTCGCCGTCGATCTGTCGGGACTCCTCGAGGGCAAGGTGCCCGATATGATGGCCTTCCTGCGCAGTAAGCGGGGTTATATCTCCATGCTCCGGGACTGGCTCAAGTATCTCGGCGCCTATGACCGGGTCATGTACGGGACGGACTGGCCCCTGGCCAATGTTAACGACTACATTTCATTTGTAAAAGGTTTCATCCCTGAAGCTTACTGGGATGACGTATTCTTTAATAACGCCAACCGCATCTACAAGCTGGGCTTATAAGCCTTTTGATGCACGATAAGGGAGGAAATTGTTTGTATACTGTAACCAAGCGGCTGGAAGTCTCCGCATCTCACCATTTAGTCCTCGACTACGCCAGTAAATGTGAAAATCTCCATGGCCACAACTGGATCATCCACGTGACCTGTCAGGCCGAAGAACTCGATCACAACGGCATGGTCGTCGACTTCAAAAAGATTAAAGAACTGGTCCACCACAAGATGGATCATCAGAATTTAAACGACGTCTTTGATTTCAATCCGACGGCAGAAAACATTGCCAAGTGGATTTGTGACACTGTACCGCATTGCGTCCGGGCCGAGGTCCAGGAAAGCGAAGGGAACGTGGCTGTCTATGAAGTATAGTCTCTGCGTCAATGAGATTTTCGACAGCATCGACGGGGAAGGGAAGAAGGCCGGTCAGCTGGCCACCTTCATCCGCCTCTGTGGCTGTAACCTGCGTTGTTCTTACTGCGATACGACCTATGCCTTTTCGGAAGGGAAGGAAATGGACGTCGACGACATTGTAAGGCAGGTCTCGTACCCCAACGTCACCCTGACCGGTGGGGAACCGCTCTGTCAGGACGTCCATGCTCTGTTGGCGGCCCTAAAAGGGCACAGCGTCAATATCGAAACGAATGGCAGCGTCGACATCGAGCCTTACTTCAAATACGACCATGTCTGGTTTACCGTCGACTATAAGAGCCTCTCGTCGGACATGGCCGGCCGGATGCTGGAAGAGAATTTTGAAAAGCTCCGTCCTCAGGACGTCCTGAAGTTCGTCGTCGGCGATGAAGCCGACCTCAACCAGGCCCTGGCCGTCTATGAACGCTATCAGCCGAAGTGTGCCGTCTACGTCGGTGCCGTCTTCGGAGAGATTGAGCCGGCGCAGATCGTCGACTTTATGAAGGAACACGAGCTGACCGACTGGCACCTTCAGATTCAGCTCCACAAGATCATTTGGGATCCTCAATTGCGAGGAGTATAATTGCAAAACGACAAAACGCCGTTATCCGCAGAGCTGCGGGTAACGGCGTTTTTTAAAGATGGCCCGGTCATCTTCCAGCATATGGTGGAAACAAAACAGCGTGGCGTCCGTATCGGTCAGGCTATCGTGCCAACTGCGGCGGCTGTCATAGCCGTAATAGGCGGCACAGTTTCGAAGCTTGGTATAGGTAATGGTCTTCGTTTCCTTATAATGGATGAGGGAGAAGGCTTCGGCCAGATCGAGGTAGATATCGCGGTCGGGCAGGACGACGCCCGATTCATACAGGCGCTCGATATCGTTAAAGGTACCGTAGCCGACGATGAGGTCTGCGTCCATGAAAAGACGGCTGACTTCATCGGCCCAGAGGATGAAAGGATCTTCGTGGGCTACTTGTTCCGGCGTGATGTGATTGACTTCCATCGCTTCGTCCCATCGCTCCGTATGGATGGGTCTGAAATAGCGGTTCAAGAGAACCTGACCGAAACCGTTCATGATGGAAAGCTGAATGATTTCGGCGTCTGCCGTAAGTCCTGTCGTCTCTAAGTCGAGGGTCAGGATGCGGGCCGGGTCGAGCGTCCGGATCGTTTTTTTGATGGCCGGCGACAGGCGGATGCTTTGTCGGCGGGCCTTTTCTTTTTTGGACAGCATCTTTTTCATGGAAAAACCTCCTTTCTTCACAATACTGTATTATATGAAGAAAGGAGGTTTTTGTCAATTTATGATAGGAAATGAGCGGGCGGAGTATTATTCGTAATAGCCGTTCGGTTTTTCCGAGAAGTTGATGAGGATGTTCTTGGTCTGCATGTAGTGGTACATCGTCGATCTATCCGTTTCACGGCCGATACCGGAGAGTTTGTAGCCGCCGAAAGGAGCGCCGGCCGGCAGGGCATTGTAGGTGTTGACCCACATACGGCCCGTCTGTACGCCTTTGGCTACGCGCAGAGCACGGTTGATGTCGCGGGTCCATACGGCGCCGCCGAGACCGTAGATGCTGTCATTAGCCATATCGATGACTTCTTCTTCCGTATCGAAGGGGATGATGACGACGACGGGCCCGAAGATTTCTTCCTGGGCGATGCGCGTGTCGTTCTTGGCGTCAGCGAAGATGGTCGGACGGATGAAGTTGCCCTTTTCGAGGCCGTCAGTGGTGATCTTTTCACCGCCGCATACCAAGCGAGCTCCTTCTTTTTTGCCGATTTCGATGTAGCTCAAAATCTTTTCGAGCTGACGTTCGTCGACTTGAGCGCCCATCTGCGTTTCTTTCAGCCAAGGCAGACCGACTTTGACGCGGTTGAAGCGTTCAGCCAGTTCATTTACGAATTTGTCGTAAATGCTGCGCTGTACGAAGATACGGGAACCGGCGCTGCAGACCTGGCCCTGGTTGAAGAGGATACCGAATTCGGCGCCTTCCATAGCCATGTCCCATTTGCAGTCTTCAAAGAAGATGTTGGCCGATTTGCCGCCCAGTTCAAGGGTAGCCGGAATCAGTTTTTCCTGAGCGGCCTTGTAGACGTCGCGGCCGATTTCTGTCGAGCCTGTGAAAGCCAATTTCTGGATGTCCGGATGGTCGAGGAGGTACTGGCCGGAGCGGGAGCCCTTGCCGGTAATGATGTTGACGACACCGGCAGGCAGGACGCCTTCTAAGAGGTGCATCAATTCGAGGAGGCTGAGAGATGTCGAGCTCGACGGTTTGAGGACGATCGTGCAGCCCGCAGCTAAGGCCGGAGCCAGTTTCCAAGCACCCATGAGGAAGGGGAAGTTCCAAGGGATGACCTGGCCGACGACACCGATCGGTTCATGGATGACGATACTCATCATGTTTTCATCGAGGCTCGAAACGCGGCCTTCTTCGTCGCGGAGGACGGCGGCGAAGTAACGGAAGTGGTCGGCACTGTAAGGAATGTCGATGTTTCTCGTTTCACGAATCGGTTTGCCGTTGTCGAGGGATTCGATGAGAGCTAATTTATCGGCGTTCTGGTCGATAACATCAGCGATTTTCAAGAGGATATTCTGACGGTCGATGGGCGATACTTTTTTCCAAGCCGGGAAAGCAGCTTCGGCGGCGCGGACGGCAGCGTCGACGTCTTCTTTCGTAGCTTCGGCGCAGACCGATAATTGTTCACCGTTAGAAGGATTGAAGGCTTTGAAGGTTGCGCCGTCGCTGGCGGGAACCCATTTGCCGTTAATATAGAGGTCGTAAGATGAGCGAATAGCATTTTCCATGAATTAACACTCCCTTTTCGTATAATTTCTTAATTTAAATAAAAATTGTTCTTTGTTATTGCTAAATGCATTATAGCATAAGTGTACGAAAATGGTCAATATTGTACTAAAAAGAACGTAATACGAAATGATTTACCAAGAGAAATAAGGAATATGGCGACTTCGGCCAGGATATGAAACGGTGGAAACGTACATCTCTGCTGCTTTAAAGAGGCATCACCGTGAAATGGGAAAAATGCGGTGTTAGTTGTAGGCGGTTCAGGTTTGCAAATATTAGTAAAGCACGCTAAAATAGATAGCGTACACAATAAGTATAGATTTCAGGAGTATAGCTAATGTATAAATACGTCTTATTCGATCTCGATGGAACCTTGACCGATTCCAAAGAGGGCATCCTTAATTCCGTGGCCTATGCCTTAGAAAAGATGGGCATTTCGTCCGAAGGCCGCCTCGACCCGCACGTCATCGTTGGTCCGCCGCTCTTAGATACCTTTGAAGACTACTACGGTTTTGAGCCGGAAAAGGCCCGTCAGGCCTATTCCTTTTTTCAGGAACGATACAGCACGATTGGCAAGTTTGAAAACCGCGCATTTGAAGGCATCGTTCCTTTATTAAAGAAACTAAGGGAAAAGGGCATTCGTTCTTTTGTGGCGACGTCGAAGCCCCAGGTCCACGCCGAAGCCATCTGTGAAAAATTCGGACTGGCGCCGTACTTAGAAGCCATTGCCGGGCCTGCTGTTGGCGGTACCGATACGAAGGCTGACGTCATGAAACGGATTTTGAAGGGCATCGGTTCCTTTGAAAAAGGGGAAGCCGTCATGGTCGGCGACCGTAAATTCGACATCATCGGCGCCCATGAATTGGGACTTCCCGTCATTTACGCCGTTTATGGCTACGGTAATCCGGCCGAACGAAAGGAATACGGCCCGGACTACATCGCCGAAACCGTAGAGGATCTCGGCGCCCTGCTGCTTTCCGATTGACTCATTCGCGGTGATTGCTTTAAGACGCCGCAACCTATAAACATATACTGATTTATGTAAGCTATAATATGTAAAATATATGATGATAAGGAGCGTTTTTTTATGAAGTTACAAGAAAAACAGAAGATTCACGGCTTTACCGTTGAGCGTTCGCAGTACGTTCCGGAACTCCACAGCCAGGCTTATGAACTGCACCACGACCAGTCCGGTGCCCGCCTGCTTTACATCGAAAATGACGACGACAATAAGGTCTTTTCCATCTCCTTCCGTACGACGCCGTCGGACAGCACCGGTGTGCCCCATATCTGCGAGCACTCTGTTCTTTGCGGCTCCCGGAAATTCCCTTTGAAGGAACCCTTCGTCGAACTGGTCAAAGGCTCGCTCAACACCTTCCTCAACGCCATGACCTTCCCCGATAAGACCATGTATCCCGTTGCCAGCCGCAATGCGGCCGACTTCAAGAATTTGATGGACGTCTACTTGGATGCGGTCTTCTTCCCGAATATGCTGAAGGACAAACAGGTCTTGATGCAGGAAGGCTGGCATTACCACCTCGATTCGGCCGACAGCGACCTCATTTATCGCGGCGTCGTCTATAATGAAATGAAAGGCGTCTTTTCGTCTCCGGACTCTCAGCTCGAACGGCACGTCATGGAAAACCTCTTCCCCGATACGACCTATGGCGTTGAATCGGGCGGCGATCCTGACGACATCCCTAACCTGACCCAGGAAGACTTCGTCAAATTCCACGGCACGTATTACCATCCGGCCAACAGCTATATCTTCCTCTACGGCGATATGGACATCGACCAGACCCTGGCCTTCATCGATGGGGAATACTTGAGCAAATTCCGCCTCCAGGACGTCGATTCGACCATTGGCCGTCAGGCCTTCCCGGGCAGCGCCGTAAAGTCCTATCCCTATGGCATTGCCTCCGGGGAAAAGACGGAACACAAGACCCTGCACAGCCTGACCTACGTCATCGACCAGGCCCTCGACCCGACGGTGGCCCTGGCTTTTAAAGTCCTGACTTATGTCCTTCTCCAGTCGCCGGCTGCGCCTCTTAAGAAGGCTCTCGTCGACGCCGGTCTTGGGAAGGACATTTCCGGGGACTTCCAGGATGGCATCCTCCAGCCCTTGTGGAGCATCTCTGTCAACGGCTCTGACCCGGATAAGCAGGATAAAATCATGCCTATCGTCACCGACGTTTTGCGCCGCATGGTCAAAGGCGGTCTCGACAAGACGCTTTTGACCGGGGCCTTGAACCGGACGGAATTCACCCTCCGTGAAGCCGATTTTGCCGGCCGTCCTAAGGGCCTTATCTATGCCATCCGCTGCATGGATACCTGGCTCTATGATCTCGATCCTTTAGAAGCCTTGTCCTATGAAAAATCTCTCGACGTCCTCCGTAAGGGCATTGACACTGGTTACTTTGAAGACTTGATCCAGCGTTACATCCTCGATAATGCCTACTACGCATTGGTATCGCTGGTACCGGAACCGGGCCTGACGGAAAAACACGATAAAGCCTTAGCCGAAAAACTGGCAGCCTATAAAGCGTCCCTTACGAAAGAAGAAATCGATGCCATCGTCGCCGAATCGGAAGCGTTGAAACAGCGCCAGGCGACGCCCGATTCGCCGGAAGCCCTGGAATCGATTCCGACCTTATCACGTGATGATCTTGAAAAGAAAGTCGATACGGTGGTCATGCATGAGGAACAGCTCGGCGACGTGACCTTGTGCCATGTACCGGACAACACGAACGGCATTACCTACGTCAATGCCTACTTCGACCTTCACGGCCTGACGCGGGAAGAAATTTCCTACGCCTACCTTTTGAGCGACATCCTCGGTGATATAGACACCAAGTCCCATACGTACGGCGAACTGGCGTCCCTCATCGACCTCTACACCGGCGGCATCGGCTACAGCGTGTCGGCCTATTCCAATCGTTTAGACAACAGCGATTATACGCCCGTATTCCGGATCAAAGCCAAGGGCTTGGCCCTCAATTTCGATAAATTGATCGACCTCTTACGGGAAATCTCCTTGGAAACGGTCTTTACCAACCAGGAACGCTTGATCGAACTGGTCGATGAAATCAAGGCCGGCTGGGATATGGATACCTTCCGCCGCGGCCATACGATCGTCATGCACCGCGTCCTGTCCTACGTATCACCTGTCGAAGCGTTCTGCGATGCCGGAGAATTCTCGTACTATGAATTCATTACGGACATTGCCAAACGCATCAAGACCGATGCCGATGAAATCGGCGGGAAATTGGCAGCCCTCATGAAAAAAATCTTCAGCCGCTCGGCCCTGACCTTAGAAATGACGGCCAGTGACAGCGATTGGAATGGTGCTAAGGCCAGTGCGGCTCGCTGGACAGAAGCCCTGCCGCAGGGAGAAAAGCGGACCGGTCTTTGCGACTTCGGCCTTACGGCGAAGAACGAAGGCATCATGACCAGCGGCACGGTCCAGTATGTCGCCAAAGGCGGCAACTTCCGCGGCCACGGCTACGACTATACCGGGGCGCTGATGGTCCTCGATACGATTCTCCAGTACGGCTATTTATGGACCAAGGTTCGCGTTCAGGGAGGGGCCTACGGTGCTTTCACTCGTTTCTATGACAACGGCGACATGGTATTTTGCTCTTACCGGGACCCGAATCTGCGTTCTAGCGTCGAAGCCTATGACGGCTTGGCGGACTACTTAAAGACCTTTGACGTATCGGACCGGGAAATGACGAAATACGTCATCGGTACGCTGAGCCGCATCGATGTGCCTTTGACGCCGTCCCTTCGCGGTGAAAAAGCCATGACCCGTTACTTTACGGGGACGACGGACGAAGTCGCCCAGGCTCGCCGCGATCAGCTCCTGGCGACGACGGCAGCCGATATTAAGGCCCTTTCTCCGCTCATCGAAGCGGTCATGAAGGATGATAACCTGTGCGTCATGGGCAGTGAAGCGACGATTCGCCAGGAAAAAGACCTGTTTACGAACCTCGTTTCCCTTCCCGACTAAGGGGGGCTTCCATGCGAGGGCGATTTGCTCCGAGCCCGACAGGATATATCCACCTCGGCAACGTCTGGTCGGCCTTTTTGGCCTGGCTCCAAGTGCGTCAGGCCGGAGGCACCTTGGTCCTTCGGATTGAAGATATTGATGAGCAGCGATCCAAGGCTGTGTATACTAAGGCACTTATGGAAGACCTTTCCTGGCTGGGCCTTGCCTGGGACGAAGGCCCCGATGTGGGAGGCCCTTACGGTCCTTACGTCCAGCAGGAACGTTACGACCGTTATGACGAGGCCTTGGACGTCCTGCGGGAAAAGGGACTCCTTTATCCCTGCTACTGCAGCCGGACGCGGCTTCAGGCCATTGGGGCCCCTCATGCCGGCGAACATACCGTGTACGACGGCCATTGTTACGGCCTGAGTGAAGCCGAACGCCGCATGACCAAGAAACCGTCGTGGCGCATCCATGTACCGGACGAAACCGTTTACTTTACCGACTCCGTTTACGGCCGGCAGGAAGACTATCTGCCCGACTGCTGCGGTGACTTCGTCGTCCGCCGGGCCGATGACATGTATGCCTACCAGTTGGCTGTTTCCGTCGATGACGGCAGCATGGCCATAACCCATGTCCTGCGCGGTGAAGACTTGCTGTCATCGACGGCGCAGCAGATTTGGCTCATGAAGATTTTAGGCTACGACGCGCCCCACTATACCCACGTGCCGATGCTCATCGACGGCGATGGGAATCGCCTGTCGAAACGACAAAAAGGCATTACCGTCCGCGCCCTGCGGGACGACGGTGTCGATGCCGAGACGATTTTGTCCCACCTGGCCTATGCCGGCGGCTTGGTTCCGGAACGGCGCCGCTACAGCCGGGCTGAATTAGTGGCCCTTTGTGATTTTAAAAAAATGCATACAGATCCGATTGTTATTACCGGAACGATGAAGTAAATCGGTTTACTAAACGATATATTAAAAAAGTAGGCTGTCGCCAGTGCGACGGCTTATTTTTTTTTCCCATTCTTTGTCAACATTATTGTCACAGAGTGTGTAAATGTGGTAGAATGTGGAGGAGAGTGAAAGGAGTGACGCGCCTAATGTTTATGGGAGAATACGAACATACAATCGACGCTAAAGGTCGCGTCATTTTGCCTGTCAAATTTCGGGATGAACTCGGTCCAACCTTCATCGTTACCCGAGGTTTGGAAGGCTGCCTTTCCGTTTACACGATGGAAGCATGGATGCGGTTTGCCGGAAGTTTAAAACAACTGAAGGCATCGAAGGAAAACGTCCGTGCCTTCCAGCGATTCGTCTTTGGCAGTGCTGCTGAAGTCGAATTCGATAAGCAAGGTCGTATCCTTATTCCGGCTACTTTGCGGGCCTATGCGAAACTGGTTAAGGATGTGACCGTTCTGGGGACAGGAGACAAGGTCGAAATTTGGAGTAAAGACGCATATGAAGCCTATGTTGCCAAGACTGTTCCGGCCATGGAAGAAATCGCCGAAAGCCTCGACGATTTCCTGAACCTGGACTTTTAGGAGGAATTATGGATTTTCACCACGTCAGTGTTCTTCGTAAGGAAACCATAGCCAATTTAATAACTGATACCAGCGGCGTTTACGTCGACTGTACCCTCGGCGGCGGCGGCCATTCCAGGGCCTTAGCCGACCAGCTGACGGGGGAGGCGACGATTATCGGTCTCGACCAGGACCGGGACGCCATTGCAGCGGCAACGGAACGCCTCTCTGATACGCCGTGCCGACATATTCTCGTGCAGCGCAATTTCAGGTATATATCGGAAGTCCTCGACGAACTTCACATCGATGCCGTCGACGGCATCATGTTTGATCTCGGCGTATCGAGCTATCAACTGGATACACCGGACCGGGGATTTTCTTATATGCAGGACGGGCCCCTCGACATGCGCATGGACCGCAGTCAAGGGCGCAGCGCTTACGACGTCGTAAACGGTTACAGCGAAGCCGACTTGTACCGTATCATCAAAGATTATGGGGAAGAACGGTGGGCTAAGCGCATTGCCGAATTCATCGTGAAAGAACGTCAGGAAAAACCTTTAGAACGGACGGAAGAACTGGTTCACGTTATTAAAAAGGCCATCCCGGCCGGCGCTCGTAAGGACGGGCCGCACCCGGCGAAGCGAACGTTTCAGGCTATCCGAATCGAAGTCAATGACGAATTGGGAATCTTAAAGGATTCCTTGGAACATGCCGCTCAGCGTTTAAAGCGCGGAGGACGTTTGTGTGTCATTACCTTCCATTCACTGGAGGATCGTATTGCAAAACAGACGCTGCGTCTTTTGGCGACCGATTGTATCTGTCCGCCCGATATGCCGGTTTGCACCTGCCATCATCAAGCCATCCTAAAAGTAAAGCGACAACCCATTTTACCGTCGCCGGAGGAACTGGATTTGAATCCGAGGGCCCGCAGTGCAAAACTTCGCGTCGGTATCCGTAAATGAAGGAGCCAAGCTAATGATTATTGAAATGGATGTGTTGCGTATGCTGGCAAGGAAAGTCGGAAATTTACATGAAGAAAGAAGCGTTCCCCTGTGGAGGTCAGCTGCGGTACAGGCTGTCCAGCAGGGTGCCGTATATGTTCTGGTTCCCATTGGAATGATCGCAGCGATTGCCATCGCTTCTAATCTTATTACGTCTTGGACGTATCAGCAGAGTGGCGAACTCATGGAATTAAAACTTCAAGCACAGCAGTTACAACGTGAAAATGAGCAGTTACGGGTCCAAATTTCCAAATTGGAAACGCCGGAACGAATTTATACGACGGCGACGAAACAGCTGGGAATGGTGGCACCGTCACGTATTCTCTATGGGAATCAAAGCGATCAGGCCGCAAAGGGGAACCGTCGATAATTGCTTAAATGAGAGGTCGACGCACTTTTGTGCGACGACCTCATTGTTATTTATCCGATAAAGCTGTACAATGTAGAACAGTACAATGAAATGAACCGTCAAGGAGGTTCTATAATAATGACAAAAACAATAGGTGAACTTTGCAAACAACTTAAAGGAATTTATAATCTCAGCGGCAGTGCCGATACGGTAGTTACCGGCATTTCTTCGGACTCCCGGGACATCGAAGCGGGCTACTTATTCGTCTGCATTTCCGGCGCTCATGTCGACGGGGCTGCTTTTGCAGCGCAGGCTGTTGAAAAAGGGGCCGTCGCCGTTTTGACGACGAAACACCTCGACCTGCCGTCGAAAACGGTCCAGATCCAGGTCCCCGATATCCACCATGCCTTAGAAGACATGGTCCCTTTCTTTTATGACTATCCCGGCAAAAAGATGCGCATGATTGGCGTCACCGGTACCAACGGTAAGACGACGACGACCCACATCATTGCCCATATCCTGCGTTCTGCCGGCCATCATGTCGGCGTCATCGGCACGATTCACGCCCTTATCGACGATGAAGAACTGCCCATTCACAACACGACGCCGGACGTCGTCGAACTCCAGCGCTTTTTGGCCCTGATGTATGAAAAGGGCATGACCCATGTCGTCATGGAAGTGTCCAGCCACGCCTTGGCCTTAGACCGCGTCGCCGGTATCGAATACGATACGGCTGTCTTTACCAATCTTACTCAGGACCATCTCGATTTCCATAAGACCATGGAAAATTACGTCGCCGCGAAAGCCAAGCTCTTCCAGAGCCTGACCGCTGCCGACCATGTCAAAGACAATAAAACGGCTATCGTAAACGTCGACGATCCCTGGTCTAAACAGATTCTCGATGCTTGCCACTGCCAGGTTTTGACCTATGGCGTTGAACAAGATGCCGACCTCAAAGGTTCGAATTTAAATGTCGAACTGAAACGCTCGTCCTTCGACGTCGTCGGTCCTTTTGTCAATGTCCATCTCAATATGAACATTACCGGCCTGTTCAACGTTTACAATACACTGGCTGCTATCGGTGCGGCCCATGCCGAAGGCATCGACGAAGCCACTATCGACAAGGCCATTCAGACTTTCCACTCCGTAGCCGGACGTTTTGAACTCGTCGAAGCCGGCCAGCCCTTTGCTATCGTCGTCGACTATTCCCATACGCCGGACAGCCTTGAAAAGGCCTTGGAAACGGCACGGGCCATGAACCCCAACCACGTCATTGCCGTCTTTGGATGCGGTGGTGACCGCGACCGGACCAAGCGCCCCATCATGGGCCGCATCGGCGCAGAACTTGCCGATATTCCCATCGTCACTTCGGATAACCCGCGTTCGGAAAACCCCGATGCCATCGTAGCAGAAGTCGAAGAAGGCGTTAAACAAGGGCTTAAGGCGGGACAGCATCATGAAGTCATCGTCAACCGTCGTGAAGCCATTTATCGAGCCGTCGAACTGGCACAAGAAAATGACATCATCGTCATTGCCGGTAAGGGTCATGAAACGTATCAGATCTTAAATGACGGTACGATTCACTTTGACGACCGCGAAGAAGCCCGCAATGCCGTTCGCGACCTGCATCGAGGAGATAAATAATGGCTGATTTTACCAGTGAAGAAGTACAGAAAGCGACGGGAGCCCGTCTGCTCTCTTCTATAGGGAGCGTGCTTTTTCATGACGTTTGCACCGATACTCGGGCGGTGGAAAAGGGCTCCCTTTTCGTCGCCTTCAAAGGGACCTCTTTTAACGGTCATGACTTCGTCTTAAAGGCACTCTCTTCGGGCGCGGCCGGTGCCGTCGTCTCTGAACTGCGTCCGGAATATAAGGGGGCTGCGGTACCGATTTTCGTCGTTTCTGATACGCTGAAAGCTTATCAGGATTTAGCCCGTTTTCACCGCCGCCGTTTTTCCATTCCTGTCATTGCCGTAACCGGCTCGGTAGGGAAGACGTCGACGCGCAATATGATTGCCGCCGTCTTGAGTGAAAAATATAAGGTATTGCAGACGGAAAAGAATTATAATAATGAAATCGGACTGCCTAAAACCTTGTTACAGTTAACGGCTGACCACGAAGCCTGCGTCGTCGAAATGGGCATGCGCGGCCTCGGGCAGATTGCCGAACTGGTCGATATCGGCGAGCCGACCATCGGCGTCGTCACCAACGTCGGCAAGAGCCATATCGAACTCTTAGGTTCTCAGGAAAATATTGCCAAGGCCAAGTCTGAATTGGTTCAAGGCCTCGATGCCAAAGGAACGGCCATCTTAAATGGTGACGATCCTTTTGTTGCACCGATGAAGGATCTCTGCCAAGGTCGGTCTGTCCTCTACGGGACCGATGATTCGGCGCAGATCCGGGCCGAGAATATCGTCTGTGACGAAAAAGGGGTTCGCTTTACCTGCCGCTGCTTCGACCGTACCTTTGATGTTTCCGTTCCGGTCATTGGCCGCCACAACGTCTATAATGCCTTGGCGGCCATTGCCTCAGGATACCTGACCGGTCTCAGTGACGCGGAACTGCAGTCCGGACTTTCTGCCTATCGAGGCATGGCCATGCGCCAGGAACTCCTGCACCTCGGGCCTTATACCTTCATCAACGATACGTATAATGCCAATCCGGCTTCGATGGCTGAAGCTATCCGCACCTTGGATCTCTTGACCAAGGGACGCAAAATCGCCGTCCTCGGCGGCATGGGAGAACTCGGCGACTGGGCCGAAAGAGAACATCGGGCCATCGGCCGCTTGGTTGCCGATATGAAGCTCGACGCCCTCATCACCATGGGGAATCTGGCTGAAGATATCGCCCGTGCGGCACAGGATGCCGGCATGAAAGCCGTCTATATGACCGATTCTCATGAAGCGGCGGCCCGTCAGCTGAAGGCCTTGCTCCGGGACGGTGACACCGTCCTTTTGAAAGGCTCGCGCAGCTTTGCTATGGAAAAAATACTGCCCTATTTTGAAAGGAAGTAATGTGAATGTTTAAAATGCTGATTTTCAGCTTCATCGTCAGCTTGGTCATCGGCCTTGTCCTGGGACCTTTCGTCATCAAAAAACTGAAACAGTTCCACGCCCGCCAGTCTGAACGAGAAGAAGGGCCGGAAAGCCATAAGTATAAAGCCGGTACACCGACCATGGGGGGGATTCTCATCCTGACGGCGCTGACCGTGGCTTGCCTCCTCTTTGATCCGATGGAAATCAGAAAGGCTTTGGCCTTATTCCTGACCCTCGGTCACGGCGTCATCGGTTTTTTGGATGACTCCATCAAGGCCGTTAAACACCGCAATTTGGGCCTTACGGCAAAACAGAAACTGGCCGGCCAGTTCGTCATGGCTGCCGTTTTCTGCTACATCCTCCAAGCCTTCCTTCATTTTCCCACGACCTTGTGGATTCCTTTCACGTCGACTACGGTTGACTTAGGCTTGTTCTACTATCTCTTCGTATTCGTCATGATCGTCGGAACCAGCAATGCCGTCAACCTGACGGACGGACTCGACGGACTGGCAGCCGGTTCATGCTCGATTACGGCCGTTGCCTACGTCGTCATCGCTGTCGCCTTGGGGTATACTCATTTTGCCATTTTCAGTACGGCCCTGACCGGTGCCTGCCTGGGCTTCTTGTTCTATAACCAGCATCCGGCTAAAATGTTCATGGGCGATACCGGGTCTCTGGCTCTCGGCGGTGCCTTAGCGGCTATGGCCATTTTGACCAAGACGGAACTCTTGCTCATCTTGGCCGGCGGTCTCTATGTCCTCGAAGCCTTGTCGGTCATCATCCAGGTTATTTCCTTCAAAACACGGGGCGTCCGGGTCTTCAAAATGAGTCCCATTCACCACCATTTTGAATTATCCGGTTGGAGCGAAGTGAAAGTAGTTACTGTTTTTTGGAGTTTTTCGGCGTTAATGGCTATCTTGGCGATTATCGTCGTCATGGCAGGAAAGTAAACAGTCTTTTCTCCTTGTTAAGACCATATTTTACATAAAGCAGGTGTAGGTAATGAGCATCATGGATTTTTCTGGAAAAAAATTTTTAGTCATCGGCGCGGGCATTAGTGGTCGTGCCGCTTCACTGGCCTTGGCAGATCACGGGGGGGACGGTCGTCCTCAACGATATGAAGGCCATCGATGTGAGCGAAAAGCCATGGCCGGACTTGGCGTCTCACGGCGTAAAGCTCGTCTTCGGCAGTCAGGAAACGAGCCTCCTCGACGGCATGGATGTCGTCGTACCGTCGCCGGTCATTTCTCCGGAAATTCCCATTATGAAAGCCGCTGCTGCGAAAAGGCTTCCCATTTGGAGCGAAGTCGAAGTCGCCTGCCGCGTTACCGATGCTGACATCATCGGCATCACCGGTACTAACGGTAAGACGACGACGACGACCCTGGTGGGGGAAATCATGAAAGCTACGGGCCGTCAGACCGTCGTCGGCGGCAACATCGGCTACGGCCTTTCAGAACAGGCAAAGGATCTTCCGAAAGACGCCGTCGTCGTGGCCGAACTTTCAAGTTTCCAACTCGAATTTACGCGTACGATGAAGGCCAAGGCGGCGGTTATCCTCAATATCACGCCGGACCATTTGGACCGTCATCACACGATGGAAGCCTACAGTGCTGCGAAACAGCGAATTTTCCTCAATCAGGACAAAGACGATTATGCCATCCTCAATTACGATGATGACCGCGTCCGGGCCATGGCCGATGCCATGACCGGTACCGTCCTGTACTTCTCGACAAACGGCGAGGTCCCTGAAGGAGCCTTTTATCGGGACGGCGACCTTATTCTGCGCCATGAAGGACAGGATACCGTCGTCTGTGCTGAATCGGAGCTCCATCTCTTTGGCAAGCATAATATACAGAATTGCTTAGCGGCGATTCTCTTGACCTATGCGGCCGGGGCTTCCCTTGACGTCATTAGACAAGTTTTAAAACCTTTAAAGGGGTTGAACACCGGCTTGAAAAAGTCCGGACCATCCACGATGTGACTTATTATAATGACTCCAAGGGTACCAATGTCGATGCTTCGATGAAGGCTTTGGATGCCTTTCCCCAGGGCCATCTCATTCTCATCGCCGGCGGCTACGATAAAAAGACGCCCCTCGATGACTTCATGGCCTTAGCGGCCAAACGCGTCGATACACTGATCCTCATCGGCGATGCCGCCGACCGCTTTGAAGCAGCCGCGAAAAAAGCAGGTATTGCAGATATCCGCCGAACCGGTTATAGTATGGAAGGTGCGATTATGTTAGCCCGCAGTATTGCCAAAGCTCCTCAGGCCGTCCTCCTTTCACCGGCTTGCTCGAGCTTTGATATGTATGACAATTTTGAACAGCGTGGCCGTGTCTTTAAGGGCATTGTCAACGCGATCTGATACTATTTAAAACAGACGACAGGAGGCAGGAACATGCGTCGAGTTATAATTTCCGGAGGCGGCACAGGCGGCCATATCTATCCGGCTATTACCATTGCCCGGGCGATCGCCGACATCGAGCCCACCGAATTTCTCTACGTCGGCTCCAAAATCGGCCTGGAAAATACCTTGATTCCAAAAGAAGGGTTGCCCTTCGTCACCCTCGACGTGCGGGGCCTCGAACGGAAGATTTCCGTCCGCAACCTGGTTACCCTCGGGAAGACGGCAGCCAGTCTGATTAAGGCAGAAGGCATTATCCATAAATTTAAACCGGACGTCGTCATCGGTACCGGCGGTTTCGTCTGCGGCCCGGTCTTACTAGCCGCAAGTCTCAGCGGTGTACCGGCATTGATCCAGGAACAAAACGTCATTCCCGGCGTTACCAATACGATTTTGAGCCGCTTTGTCAATCGCGTCGCTCTCGGTTATGAAGAAGCTGCCGAGCGCTTTCGCAGAAAAAGCATTCTCGTTTATACAGGCAATCCCGTTCGCAAGGATATTTTGACGGTCACTCGCGAAGAGGGCCGGAAAAAACTGGGATTGGATCCCCATAAATTCACCCTCCTCGTCGCCGGAGGAAGCCGCGGTGCCCGCAGCATCAACACGGCGATGATCGAGGTTCATAAACATTTTCGCAACGACGATACGATACAGATTCTCCACGTTACCGGCGATCACGAATATGACCGCGTCGTAAAACAGCTGTCGGGCATCGAATGCCGCGGCCGCTACGGTAAGGGGAGCCGCATCATTCCTTATCTTCACCATATGCCGGAAGCCCTGGCTGCCTGCGACCTGGCCGTATACCGGGCCGGTGCCGTCGGTCTTGCCGAGCTGACCGTTCGCGGCGTACCGTCGATTCTTATTCCCTATCCCTATGCAGCGGAAGATCATCAGCGCTACAATGCACAGGCCCTGGTCATGTGCGGCGCCGCCAAGATGATTCTCGATAAGATGCTGACCGGGCGGGAACTATTGGAAGAAATCATTCATTTAAAAGACGATCCGTCGGCCCTGGCAGCCATGGGCAAAGCCAGCCGTTCGATGGGTAAGCCCCAGGCAGCTCAGGATATTGCTGAACTGGCCTTGTCGATTGCCCGAAACCGTCGTCCGTAACAGGAGAAGAAGGGTGTGGAATAAACCTATGGTTAATCTGAACGATGTGACAAACGTTCATTTTATTGGGATTGCCGGAGCCGGAATGCGGGCAATCGCCAATGTTTTTATTGAAAAAGGATATCACGTATCCGGCTCAGACCTCAAAGCCTCGCCTGTAACGGAGCAGTTTGCCAAGCGCGGAGCCCGTATCTGCATTGGACAAAGCCCTGAAAATTTGCAGGACGCCCAGGTCGTCGTCATTTCGTCGGCCATCCGCGACAACAACGTCGAACTCGTCGAAGCACGGCGTCGGCAGATTCCGGTCATCCACCGTTCCGATGCGCTGGTTCACATCATGAGCTGGGGAAAGGGGATTTCTGTTGCCGGTGCGCACGGCAAGACGACGACGTCGTCCATGCTGGGCCAGGTCTTTGAAGAATGCCGACAGGACCCGACCATCGTCATCGGCGGGGAAGTCGACTATTTGCACAGCAACTCGATTTTAGGGAAGGGGCAGTACGTCATTGCCGAAGCCGATGAAAGCGACGGCACCTTCCTCAAGCAGCATCCGTATATCGCCGTCGTTACCAACATTGATGCCGACCATATGGATCACTATAACTCCCTTGAAAACGTCATCGCCGCTTTTAAGGAATTCATCCAGAAACTCGATCCCGAAAAGGGACTGGCCGTCTTGTGCTTTGAAAACGACAAGATTCGCGCCATGGCTCCTTCCATCGGGCGGCGCTACGTTTCTTACGGCCTCGAACAGCCGGCGGATTACCAGGCAAGAGAGCTTCATTACCTGAAAGGCAAACTTCACTTTAGTGTCTATAAAGGCGGCCAAAAGATGGGCGACATGGTCTTAAACGTACCGGGCCGGCATAACGTCTTAAACGCCTTGGCGACGACGGCCGTGGCCGATGCCTGCGGACTTCCCTTTGCGGAGATAGCCGCTGCCATGAGCCATTTCCACGGGGCTAAGCGCCGGTTCCAGACCAAGGGGTTTGTCGGTGACGTTTGGGTCGTCGATGACTATGCCCATCATCCGACGGAAATCAATGCGACCTTGACGGCGGCTCGCGACATGGGGACCCACCGCGTCGTCTGTCTCTTCCAGCCGCACCGCTACACGCGGACGAAGCTTCTCCTCGAACAGTACGGCAGTGCCTTTGCAAAGGCCGATAAACTGATCGTAACCGATGTATACAGTGCCGGTGAAGATCCCATTCCCGGCGTATCGGGCGAACTCATTGCCAAAAAAGTCAAGGAGACGACGGGACAGGACGTCACCTACATTCCTCATAAAGAGGATTTGATTGCCTATTTGAAAGAAAACTCCAAGCCTCTCGATTTAGTCATCACCATGGGCGCCGGAGATATTTATAAAGTCGGCGAACAGTATATTGCCGAAGCGAAAGAAATGGAGAAATAACGCATGGAAGACATGAAAGGTAAAAAGATTGCCGTCGTCGTCGGCGGCCCTTCGACAGAAGCGGAAGTATCGCGCCGCACGGGAGCTGCCATTGCCGAAGCACTGAAGAAAAAAGGCTATGTCATCGAAACGATTGAACTCGTTCCGCATACCTTGGCGGCAACCTTGAAAGAAAAGAAAATCGACGTCGTATTCAACGCCCTTCACGGCCGCTACGGCGAAGACGGTGTTCTCCAAGGCCTGTGCGAAATGATGGGCATCCCTTATACCGGTCCGGGCGTCATGGCCAGTGCCGTCGGCATGAATAAGGTCATGAGCAAGGCTGCCTTTAAAGGCGCCGGCATTGCCACGGCTCCTTTTGCCTACTACTTTGCCAATCAGGACCGCAAGGAGATCATTGCCGATATTGAAAAGCAGTTTTCTCTACCCGTCGTCATCAAGTCGTCCGGCCAGGGATCGAGCATCGGAACGGTCATCGTCACCGCCCGGGAAGAACTGGAATCGGCCCTTAAAGAAGCCTTTAAGTACAGCACATCCATCGTAGCCGAAGCCTTCATCGACGGCGATGAATTTACCGTTGCCGTCATGGACGACCTGGCCTTTCCGGTCATTCAGATCGTATCCAGTACGGGGAAATACGATTTCTATTCAAAATATGAACCGGGCATTGCCAAGCACATCTGCCCGGCTCCCATTTCACCGGCTCTCACAAAAGAGATGCAGGACCTGGCTTTAAAAGTCTTCCGCCTCTGCCACTGCAGCGGTGTGTCCCGTGTCGATATGATGACCGATAAAGAAGGCCATCCCTTTGTCCTTGAAATCAATACCGTACCGGGAATGACGGCGACCAGCCTGGTCCCCGACGCAGCACGGGCCATGGGACTTTCTTTTGAAGATTTGTGCGAAAAGATTTTGCTCGAAGCATCGGTAGGTAAATTCTGATGAAACAGCATCCATATCCGGGAAGGCGGCCGCGAACGGTAGTGCCGAATGATCCTCATGATGTCTTTGTGCCTCCTCATCTGGACAGGGATCCCTTGCGCAGCGATGAGGATATGAGACTGGCTGAAGAAGAGGAACGCCGCCGTCAGCAGATACGGCAGGCCGCCCGACTGAAGAAAAAAAGAAAGCAGCAGAAAAAAGCGCGTGCCCGCCGGCGCCGATGCACGATCATCTTAGGCGTCCTCGGTGTCTTTGCCTTGTGGCTGTTCCTGCGGCTGGCACCGGTTCCCTTTGGCACAATCATCGTCGACGGCAATGAAAACATGTCCTTTGACGATGTTTACCGCGCCGCCGGCGCTTATTCCTACGTCAACGTCGTCCAACTGTCGACAGCCGGCATCGAAGAGCGGCTGAAAAAAGACCTGCGCATTGCCGATGCCACCGTAACCCGGGAATTTCCGGCGACCATTCACATCGAAATGACCGAACGCAAGCCGGCAGCTATCATTACGACGCTCTATGGTTTCGCTTACGTCGATAAGACGGGACGGGTCATCGATTTGGAACCGCAGATCAAAGGCGTTTCCCTGCCCATCATGACCGGGAAAAAAGTGGACAACCTGCTCCTTGGCGATACGATTGACGATCCGACGCTTCAAGCGGCTATGATATACCTTCAGAGTCTGCCGCCGGACCTGCTTAAAACGATTGCCGAAGTAAACGTCGGTAATCCCGAAAGTATCGTCGCCTATACGACTGATTCCGTTCCTATCCGCCTCGGTAAGGGAGATGACCCGGCTGAACGGGCCAAGATGACCGAAACCTTACTTACCGAAGCTCAAAGCAACGGGATCAATGTACAGTATATCGATACCGACCTCAGAGCACCGGCTATTAAGGCAAAATAAACAGGCTGGAGGCCTTGATTTTTAAAAACAGCTAGATAAATTTTCGAAGATAGTGTAAAATAATAAAGAATCCTACTGCACAAGGTGTGCGTATAGAGTCCGAAGGAGGAAAATGCGATATGGCAGAGTTTGCGAATATAAAAGTAATTGGTGTCGGCGGCGGCGGTAACAACGCTGTCAACCGTATGATAGAAAGCGGTTTGCAGGGGGTCCAGTTCATTTCGGTCAACACGGAAGACCAGGTGTTGGAAGTATCCCAAGCCGATGTCAAAATTCAGATCGGTGAAAAATTGACACGCGGCCTCGGCGCCGGTGCCAATCCTCAGGTTGGTGAACAGGCTGCCCTTGAAAGCAAGGAAGAAATCATCAAGGCTCTCCAAGGTGCCGATATGGTATTCGTTACGGCCGGCATGGGCGGCGGTACCGGTACCGGTGCAGCCCCTATCGTAGCTGAATGTGCTAAGGAAATGGGCGCCCTCACGGTCGCTGTCGTTACCAAACCGTTCTTATTTGAAGGCAAGCGCCGCAGAGAAGTTGCCGAAAAGGGTGCCGACTACTTGAAAGAAAAAGTCGATACCATCATTACCATCCCCAATGATAAACTGCTCCAGATCATCGACAAGAAGACGCCCCTTAAAGATGCTTTCCTCGTCGCTGACGACGTACTCCGCCAGGGCGTTCAGGGCATTTCCGACTTGATCACGACGACCGGTCTCATCAACCTCGACTTTGCCGACGTCAAGACGATCATGTCCGACCAGGGCGAAGCCATCATGGGTATCGGCATCGGTTCCGGTGAAAACCGTGCAGTCGAAGCTGTTGACGGTGCTATTCACAGTGCCCTCTTAGAAATGAGCATCGACGGCGCTCAGAGCATCCTGCTCAACGTCACCGGCGGTCCGGACGTCAGCTTGTACGAAATCAACGAAGCTGCTGAAAAAGTGGCTGAAGCCGTTGATCCGGAAGCCAACATCATCTTCGGTTCGGTCATCGATCCGGACATGGAAGATTCGATCCGCATTACGGTCGTCGCTACGGGGTTCGGTAAAGAACCGTCTTCGATTCCTTCTTTCGGACAGGGAACGGGCGGAACGACAAAATCCGGCGATAAAAAAGATAGTGCCGGCGGCGTAGAAATTCCTGCGTGGATGAGATAATCAGCATGAAAAAAAGCGGATCCCGGCGGACCCGCTTTTTTTGAAAATATCGTCGGAAAGAAGGTAGGAAGAAGGATGAGATGCCCATTTTGCCAATGTGCAGATACAAAAGTAACCGATTCACGGGCAACCGATGATGGCAAAGCTATCCGCCGCCGCCGCGAATGCCAGCAGTGCGGCCGCCGGTTTACGACGTATGAGATGGTGGAAGAAGTACCGCTCATCGTCGTCAAGAAAGACGGACGGCACGAACTGTTTGACCGCAATAAGTTGATCAACGGCCTGCTTCGGGCCTGCAACAAGCGGGAAGTCACGCGCCGGCAGCTGGAAGAGATTGTCACCAAGGTTGAACGCAATATCCGCAACACACTGGCTCAGGAAGTGTCCAGTGAAAAAATAGGGGAAATGGTTTTGCGCGAACTTCGCTCTGTCGATGCCGTTGCCTATATCCGCTTTGCTTCCGTATACCGCGAGTTTGCCGACTTAGAAAGTTTTATGGCTGAATTGAAGTATCTCATGGGTACGAAAGAACAAAAATAAGAGATTGAATCGAGGAACGCTATGACAGAAAATTACATCGACCACTTTTTTTATCATGTCTTGCCGAACCTGAAAATTGCCGTTATCGGAGATATCATGGTCGACCGCTATGTTTTTGGCAAGGTCGAACGCATTTCACCGGAAGCACCGGTGCCGGTCAATAAAGTCGATCACATGACGTCCGTCTTGGGCGGGGCGGCCAATGTCGCATCCAACTTGGCTAACTTGGACTGCCAGGTCTTATTGGGCGGTCTCATCGGCGACGATGAAAACGCCGACTTGCTCCACGAGTTATTGACCGAGTCCCACATCGACGGCTCAGGCCTTGTCGTGCGAAAAGGCCATGCGACGACGACCAAGATGCGTATTCTCGGCTCTCGGCAGCAGATGGTTCGTCTCGATTTCGAAGAAGTGACGCCTTTAGCTGAACCGGAAGAGGAAACACTTCTCGCCTGGCTGAAACAGCAGCTGGCATCAGGCCTTGATGGGATTATTCTGTCGGACTACCAAAAAGGCGTTCTTACCGATTCCTTGTCTAAAAGCGTCATCGAAGCCGCCAATGAAGCTCATATCCCGGTCTTGGTCGATCCCAAGGGCAGCGATTGGAGCAAGTATAACGGTGCCGATTTCGTGACGCCGAATATGAAAGAATTAGGTGACTGCTTGGGGACCCCTGTTGCCAATGAAGGCCAGGCTGTCGTCAAAGCAGCCCATGAGCTGTATAAACAGTATTCCTTTGCCCACCTCATGGTGACCCGGTCTGAAAAGGGAATCACCGTCGTCGGAAAAGACGGCAAGGTCTGGAACAATCCGGCCACTGCCCAGGAAGTCTTTGACGTATCCGGCGCCGGAGATACCGTAGCCGCTGCCTTTTTAGCAGCCGTTGCCGGTAAGTTGTCCATTCGCACCAGCCTGCAAATCGCCAACGCCGCAGCCGGTATCGTCGTCACCAAGGTAGGGACCTATCCCATTCATCGCCATGAGCTCCTGAAATTATGGGAAGATTGGCATCCCGTCCGGTGGCAGCCTTATCAGTCCTTGACCTGGGATGAGATGGCCAAGAAAATCCGGGATTGGCAGCAGAAAGGGGAAACCGTGGTCTTTACGAACGGCTGCTTCGACATTCTCCATCGCGGCCACGTCCTTTATCTGCAGCAGGCAGCCATGCTGGGACAACACCTCGTTGTCGGCCTCAATTCTGATGACTCCGTACGGCGCCTCAAAGGGGAAACGCGTCCTCTCGTAGCTCAGGAAGACCGGGCCGTTCTGCTCGGAGCCTTGGGATGTATCGATGACGTCGTCATCTTTGACGAAGACACGCCGAAGGAACTCTTAGAGGTCCTCCGTCCCGATATCCTGGTCAAAGGCGGCGATTATAAGGCCGATGAAGTCATTGGCCGCGAGTCCGTCAAGCGCGTAGAAATCATTTCTTTTGAAGAGGGGTATTCGACGACGGGACTCGTTCAGAAAATAGCTGATTTGGTAAAGAAGGGGAAAATATGAAAATAGTAACAGGCGGTGCCGGTTTTATCGGCAGCAATATCGTAAAGCAACTGAATAATCGGGGTATCGACGACATCATCATCGTCGACGACCTGACCGACGGCCGCAAGTGCCGCAACCTCCAGGGCCTCGATTTCTTTGATTATATGGATTACGCCGACTTCGATGAACAGATGGCCGATGATACCTTTGACTGCGGCTACATCGACGTCGTCTTCCACGAAGGGGCCTGCTCGGATACGATGAATTACGACGGCCGCTACATGATGAAGAACAACTATGAAGGCAGCAAGAATCTTTTGCGCTACTGCATGAGCCGGAAGATTCCCTTCCTCTACGCGTCGTCGGCGTCGACCTATGGCAGCGGCCGAAACGGCTTCCGCGAAGATCCGTCGTGCGAAGAGGCCCTCAATCCCTATGCGTATTCCAAGCTCCAGTTCGACCGTTTCGTTCGCCGCGTTCAGCCTATCGCCAAGAGCCAGATCGTCGGTTTCCGTTATTTCAACGTCTTCGGACCGCAGGAAAACCACAAGGACAAGATGGCATCCCTGGTATTCCAGAAATACCATGAACTCCAAGAAACAGGGAAAATCACCCTCTTTAAGGGGACGGCAGGTTATGAAGACGGCGGTCAGATTCGCGACTTCATCTACGTAAACGATGTGGTCAACGTCATCTTCTATTTCTGGGAACATCCGGAACTGTCGGGCATCTATAACTGCGGTACCGGTATCGGCCATACCTTCAATGAATTTGTCCAAGGCGTCATCGATTATTGCGGCAAGGGCCATATCGAATACGTTCCCTTCCCGGATATTCTCAAGGGCAAATATCAGAGCTATACCCAGGCCGATACGGAAAATCTCATGAAAGCCGGCTATGACAAGGGCTTTACCATCCTGTCGGAAGCCGTTAAGGAATACTGCAGCATCCTCGAAAAGAACGGCGGCTATTTCGCATGAGAAGGGCTGTCTTTTTCGACCGCGACGGCGTCTTGAACGTCGATAAGTCGTACCTCGGATTCATCAAGGATTTTGAATGGATGGACGGCGCCAAAGAAGCCTTGGCCTACTTGACGGCCGAAGGCTATGCCATCATCGTCGTCACCAATCAGAGCGGTGTCGCCCGCGGTTATTACACCGAAGACGATGTAAAGACCCTCCACGATTGGATGTGCCGCGAAGCCGCCGCTGCCGGCGGGACGATTAGCGCCGTCTATTACTGCCCCTACCTCGAAGGGGCGCCGATAAAAGCCTATGATAAAAAGAGCGATTGGCGCAAACCGGAACCGGGCATGGTCCTGGCAGCTGCCCGCGACTACGATATCGACCTGTCCCGATCCTTTATGATCGGTGACATGCCCCGTGACGTCGAATGCGGCCGGCGAGCCGGCATGGACGGCTACTTATTCACCGGCGGCAGGCTCGATGCCTTTGTAAAGGCTATTGTCACAGAAAGGAAGGAACGTGAAAGCGTATAAAAACATATTGGTCATCAAGATGAGTTCTCTTGGTGACGTTCTTCATTCGCTGCCGACCCTCCATGCCCTGCGACAAAATTGTCCCGACGCCCGCATCGTCTGGGCCGTTCATCGGCAGTTTGCCTCGGTGCTGCCGGGAAAACCCTACATTGATGACGTCATCTATGTCGATAAAAAACGGCTGAAATCCTTGTCATACTGGATGGAACTGCGCAAGACACTCCATCCCTATCATTTCGACCTCTGCCTCGATTTGCAGGGTTTGGCCAAAAGCGCCATCGTTGCCTTCCTCAGCGGAGCCAAAGAGAAATACGGCTATTGGGAAATGCGCGAAGGAAGCTTTTTAGTCAGCAAAGGCCTGGTCGGGGCTCATAAATACGACCACGTCATCGAGCGCTACCTCGATACGATTCGGGCCTTAGGCGGCCGTGTCGACGACTTGGTTTTTCCCTTGCCGGATATTACGGCAGAGAAGGAGGCCTGGCGTCAGCGCCTTTTGCAAGACGGCCTCAAAGGGCCTTATATCGCCGTCGTTCCCGGTGCTCGCTGGAATGTTAAAGAATGGCCTCTTGACCATTGGAGTCGCTTTTTAAAGCGCCTGACCGATAAGGGCCTGTCAGCTGTCATCTTAGGCGGCAATGACGATCGGGAGAAGGGACGCCGGATTAAAGAACGGGATGCGTCGGGACTGGTTTTTGACTATACCGGCAAGACCGATCTTCGCCAGCTCATGGCGGCCATCGATGACAGCCTGGTTTATCTCAGTGCCGACACGGGTCCCCTTCACATCGCCAATGCCCTCAAAAAGGAGCTCATCGCCCTTTTTGGCACTACGTCTCCTGAACGGACCGGACCTTATGGAGGACAGGACAGCGCTTATATCCATCTCGTCATTTCGCCGACGTCGAAAGCCACGCCGGAAGAACCTCTCGTCGACGATCCGGACTGCATGGCCCGGATTACTGTCGATGCGGTGTGGAACCTTTTTGAAGAGGTACTGAAGAAGGTGGAACCATGATTAATTTACGCAAGAAAAAAATAATTGTCACCTTTCTCATGCATCTTGGCGATCTCATTCTCATCACGCCGTTCCTGCAGGTCCTGCGCCGTCATGCCCAGGGGTCTGATATCACCCTCGTCGTCGACGAAAAAGTTGCCGACGTCGTCCGCTATAACCCCGATATCGATCATGTCATCACCGTCGATAAGAAGGGGAAGGACAATTCGATCGGTGCCTTGTGGCATATCGGCCGCCGCCTGCATCAACAGCACTATGATATTTTGATCAACCTGCATCCCAATGAACGGACGTCCTTTTTGGCGGCCGCCATTCAAGCTAAGAAATTCGTCGGCATGAGCCATTTTTTGGCCCGTCCGCTGATGAACCGCTATACGCGGCTGGACCGCATCCATCTCCACGCCGCCGATATGTACATCAACGTCCTGGCCCAGCTCGGCATTGACGACTATCGAAGCGACGGGCTGCAGTTCCCGACTTCAAAGGCCTGGGATGACAAGGCCGCCGCCTTTTATGAATCCCACGGCGTCTCGCCGGCAGACAGCCTGATCGGCTTCAATATCGGCAGTGCCGTTCCTCAGAAGCGGTGGCCGGCCAAACGATTTGCTGCCGTCGCCGATTACTTTGGCCGCCGGGGTTTCAAGTGCGTCTTCTTCGGAGGCGACATGGATCTCGATATGGTGAAGGAAGCGACGGGGGAGATGGCTTCGAAACCTATCGTCGCTACCGGTCAGTTTACCATCGGTGAATTGGCCTCGGCCATCCGCCGCTGCTCCCTGTTCATCACTAATGACAGCGGCCCCATGCATATCGCCGTCAGCCAACGGGTGCCCTTGGTCGCCCTCTACGGGCCGAGCAATCCCAAGCTCTACGGTCCCTATACGGACCGGGCCATCGTCCTCGAATCGACGGACCATTATGAAGTCGGCAAGAGCATGAAGAAAATTATCCGCGAAGGTAACTATAAAGGTATTTCGGTGATTCCCATGAGCCAGGTCATCGCCGCAGGCGAAGAACTCCTGAGCCGCTATTATGGAAGATCATAAATGTACTTTAAAGGAATTCTATTTGGAGGTGTCATGTCATGAAAAAATTTATTTTAACGGCGACATTGGCAGCATTTGCCATTACGTCAGCAGCGTGGGCAGCCCCTATCAAAAACGAGCAGCCCGGTGATTTGAAAGCCAACATCAACTATGGATTTGACCAAAAAGAAGGCCACGGCGATGCCGATAGCCGCTTTACCGGCGGCGACGTCACCTACGTCCTGAACGATCGTTGGAATATCCAGTACATCAACAATTATACGAAGGGTGACGATTCCGACAAGATCAACGAAAATTATCTCGTCGGCAACTATCGCCTGACGGAGTACCTTTCGGCCTATGCCGGTGCTTCTTACGTTAAGACCGATACGTACAACACGAAAAAATCCTACGGCTACCAGGTCGGTGTACGCGGCCAGGTTCCTATTTCTGAACGTTGGCAGGGCTTTGCTTCCATCGGTGTCGGCGATGACGTAAATACCTATGAAATCGGCGTCGGCTACGACATTACGCCGGAATGGGACGCTCACCTCAAATATCGCCGCAGCAGCGTCGATGTCGACAACTACGATGACGACGTCCGCGGCTGGCAGGTCGGTATGGGCTATAAGTTCTAACGTTGACAATTTGTCAGCCTGTCCCGTATAATGTATCAATGACATGTGCTGTGGTTGAAAGTCGATGTCAGTCGCAGACGAAGCGATCCACGTAAGGTGCCCAAAGCGGTACTGATCATAGTGCGGCCTAGAAGTAAGACCTGCCGCGTCATAAAACGCGAGAGGACTATTAGTGGGGGACAACAGTCTATGAGCAAGGGTCCCGGCAGGCGAGTGTGGGGGTAAAGACCAGGTCAGGCATGTCACAGTGATAAGGTCTCGCATAAAGGCTCGTGCCGCTATGCGGGACCTTATTTTTTCCCATTCTTAAAGTTCAGTTTAAGGGGCACAAATCGTTGTTTTTTGTTTGACGGATGATTATTCGTATAGTAAAATATAAGGGATTTATGTATTAGCCTAAGGAGTGGAGTCATAATGGATCGCGAATGGTTAGAGCATGAGATTCAAAGAAATCCTTTTGATACCTTTATGCAGTTCCATGTAGCCAAGGCTGAACAGGAGTGTACTGTTCTCACCTTTGAGAATAAGGGCTCAAAATGGGATAATCCCAACGGTACGATGTACGGCGGTGTGTTGTACTCCATGGCCGACTCGGCGATGGAAGCTGCCTGTGCTGTCCACGGCAAGGCGGTCCTGACCTTGGATCTGGGCATGAACTATCTTCGCCCGGCCTTTGCCGATACAGTCATCCGTGCCGAAGCAAAGATCATTCACAACGGCCGCACGACGATGGTCGCTCTTTGTGATTTTTACGATGATGACGATCGCTACTTAGCGCATGGGAAGGGAACCTTCTTCGTAACCGGCCCCTACGGCGGCGAAGAGCAAGGAGGTACGGACCATGGATGAGTCAAGAACTGGCGTCGGCCTATCCGACTCTGCCAGAATGCATGCCATCATCGAAGGCATTTATGCCAAAACGCCGTATTTCAAGAGCATGCCCTGCACCATTGAAACGGTAGCTGTCGGCCGCGTCCGCGTCGGCTTTGACGTTAGCCGCCACATTTGTAATTATCGTAATATTGCCTCAGGCGGTGTCCTGGCAGCCTTTTGTGATACCCTCATGGGGATGGCCTGCCGGACGATGGGTTTTCAGGTTACGACCTTGGAAATCAATATGAACTACATTCGCAGTGTCAACAGCGGCGAGCACATTACCGGAATCGGACAGGTTCTCCATCACGGCCGAAATACGATTGTCGTCGAATGTGAATGCCGCGATGCCGACGGTAGTCTCATTGTAAAAGGGCGGTCGTCTTTTTACATTTTAAAAAAAATCGATTAATATGATATTCACGTATTACAGGGAAGGTTGGTTAGTACAAGATGGATTTTGCTTATAACGACGAACAGAAAGATATCATCAAAGTCGTCCGCGACTTGGTGCAAAAAGAAATCGTCCCCTACGCTGCAGAAATGGATGAAACGGGAAAGCTCCATGAAGGACTTTTGGAAAAATTGGCAGCACAGGGACTATTGGGCGTCGCTATTCCGGAAGAATTTGGTGGAGCCGGACTGGATGCCATTACCATTGCTGGTGTTTATGAAGAATTAGCTAAAGGCTGCGGCGGCGTCGCTACGACGGTAGCTGCCAATGCACTGGCTTCGTATCCGGTCATCTTGGCCGGCAACGACGATCAGAAGAAACGCTATTTTGACGTCATCAATGAAGACAACCTGGCTGCTTTTGCCCTGACGGAACCGGGAACCGGCTCCGATGCAGGCTCCGTATCGACACGGGCTACCAAGACGGAAGACGGCAAAGGCTATCTCTTGAATGGTACTAAGTGCTTCATTACCAACGGCGGTTTAGCTGAAATCTTTGTCGTTTTTGCCAATACCCGCAAAACCGGCGGTATTCGCGGCCTTACGCCGTTCATCGTCCGCAAGGGCACGCCGGGCTTTACCATCGGTAAAGAAGAAAATAAGATGGGCATCCGTGCGTCCAACACGACGGAACTCATTTTTGACAACTGCTTCGTTCCTGTCGAAGACCGTCTCGGCCGCGAAGGCAGCGGTTTCCGTATCGCTATGGCAACCCTCGATGCCGCTCGTCCCTTCGTCGGTGCCGTTTCCGTCGGCATTGCTGAAGCGGCATTCCGTGCTTGCTGTGAATACGCCAAGGTTCGCGTACAGTTCGGCAAACCGATTGCATCCTTCCAGATGGTCCAGGCTATGATCGCCGATATGGCCATGAAGGTCGAAGGGGCTCGACTCCTCGTCCACCGCGCTTGCTGGATGAAGGATCAGGGCATGGACTTCAGCCGTGAAGCTGCCATTGCCAAATGCAACGCTTCCGACGTCGCCATGCAGGTTACGACGGACGCTGTTCAGGTTATGGGCGGGTACGGTTACATCAAGGAATACCCCGTTGAAAAATACATGCGCGATGCCAAGATCATGCAGATCTATGAAGGCACCAACCAGATTCAGCGCTTAGTTATTGCCAATAAGACACTTTACTGATACAATGTATCGTGAATTGAATAGCGATTTATTATGACGATGATAAAGAGGGCATGAAGGGACTTCCGTTTACAGGAAATCCGGGTCGTGGATTGAGAACCCGGTAACGGAAGCTTCATGCGTTCACTTTAGAGTCTCTTGCTGAACGGAGTAGGCAGGACGGGTGTTCCCGTTACAGGATATGAGAGAATCAAGTAGGGTGGTACCGCGGATAAGACTTTCGCCCCTTAGGGGGCGGGAGTCTATTTTTTATGTACTTGCCAGTAGGAGGAAAACCATGATCAATGACAAGATTGAGGCTATTAAAACGGCCGTAATGGAAGAACTCGCCAAGAGCGAACATTTGCAGGATATCCAAGATATCCGCGTCAAGTTCCTGGGGAAAAAGGGGGAACTGACGGCGATTATGAAGGAAATGAAAAACTTTTCCAAGGAAGATCGGCCAAAAGTCGGCCAGTTAGTCAATACGGCACGAAATGCCATTGAAGAACAGTTAAAGGCTAAACTAGAAGAAGTCAAAGCCAAGGAATTGGCCGCGAAAATCGAATCGGAAAAGATCGACATCACCCTGCCGGGACGTAAACCGGTTACGGGGCACGAACATCCCCTTCATCAGACGCTGCGCCTCATGGAAGACTCCTTCCTGCGCATGGGCTTTTCCATCGTCGAAGGGACCGATATCGAATCGGACTACTATAACTTCCAGTGCCTCAATCTGCCCGAAGACCACCCGGCACGGGATATGCAGGACTCGATGTATATCACCGACAACATCCTCCTGAGGACCCATACGTCAGGCATGCAGGCTCGGACTCTTCAGTCCCATAAACCCAATGAACCCTTTAAAATCATTGCCCCCGGCAAAGTCTATCGCTGCGACTACGATGCGACACATTCGCCGGTCTTCCATCAGATGGAAGGCATGATCATCGATAAGAACATCCGCTTCTCCGACCTCAAGGGCATGCTCGAAGACTTCCTTCGCGACATCTTCGGGGAAGACACGAAAGTTCGCTTCCGTGCCAGCTACTTCCCCTTTACGGAACCGAGTGCTGAAGTCGATATTTCCTGCGTCATGTGCGGCGGTGAAGGCTGCCGTGTCTGCTCCCATACGGGCTGGCTGGAAATCCTCGGCTGCGGCATGGTAAACCCCAACGTCCTGCGGCTGAACGGCTACGATCCGGACGTCGTTACGGGCTTTGCCTTCGGCATGGGCGTCGAACGTATTGCCATGCTGAAATACGGCATCGACGACCTGCGTCTGTTCTATGAAAACGATATGCGGTTCTTGAACCAGTTCTAGTTTCAGGAGGGAAAAGATAATGAAAAGTTCTTTAACATGGATGCAAGAGTATGTCGACGTCGATATGAATCAAGACCCGCAGGCTTTTGCAGATAAATTGACGATGGCCGGCATTCCTGTCGAACAAGTTGAATATTGGGGACGGGACATCAAAAAAGTAATGACCGGTAAAATCCTTCAGATCGACCGCCATCCGGACGCCGATAAACTCGTCGTCTGCCAGGTCGACATGGGGGATGAACAGCTCCAAATCGTTACGGCTGCGACCAACGTCCGAGTCGGCCAAATCGTGCCTGTCGCCGTCCACGGCGCTCATCTGCCGGGCGGTACCAAAATCAAGCGCTCGAAGCTGCGCGGCGTCCTGTCGAACGGCATGTTCTGCTCGGCCCACGAATTCGGTTTCGATGACAGCCTGCTCCTGCCGGAAGAAAAAGAAGGCATCTGGATCCTGCCTGCTGATACGCCCCTTGGCGTCGATGCTGCCGAATACATGCAGGTCCGCGACGTCGTCTATGAATATGAATTGACGGCCAACCGCGCCGACTGCTTCTCCATGGTCGGCCTGTCTCGCGAATTCGCTGCCCTCAGCGGAAAAGAAGCCCGTTACCCGGAAATCTCCGTCAAGGAATGCGATACGCCCATCGACGGCAAAGTCAAGATTTCTATCGACGACGAAGAACTGTGCAGCCGCTATACGGCACGCCTTTTGCTCAACGTCAAAATCGGCAACTCGCCCTTGTGGATGCAGCAGCGCCTGCGTAAATACGGCGTTCGCCCGATTAATAACGTCGTCGATGCCACGAACTATGCCATGATCGAATTGGGGATTCCCCTCCATGCCTATGACTACGACCATGTCGCCGACCACCATCTCATTGCCCGCCGCGCTAAAGACGGGGAAGAAATGAAGACCCTCGACGATACGGACCGCACCTTGACCGACAACATGCTGGTCATTGCCGACCCGGAAAAAGCCTGCTGCATTGCCGGCATCATGGGCGGCCTCGATTCGGAAGTCACCAAAGATACGACGTCGGTCATCCTCGAATGCGCCTCCTTCAAAGGTTCCAATATCCGCCATACGGGCCGCATGCTCGGCCTTCGCTCGGAAGCGTCGGGCCGCTTTGAACGAGGCCTCGATTCGGACAGCTGCATCAATTCCATCAACCGCTGCGCTCAGCTCCTCCAGGAAATGGGTGCCTGCGACGTAGCCAAAGGCATTGTCGACGTCTACCCGAATAAACCGGCTGTAAGACGCATCGCTTTTTCGGCGGCTAAAATCAACGCCTTCTTGGGCACGGACATTCCCGAAGCCGACATGATTGACTTGTTGGAACGCCTCCAGTTCGGCATTGAAAAAGACGGCGAAGCCTTGACGGCTGTCGTTCCCAGCTACCGCGGCGACTGCACGGAAATGTCCGACATCGCCGAAGAAGTCGCCCGCATCTACGGCTATGAAAACATTCCTTCTACTCGTCCGGCCGCTCCGATTTCAAAAGGGGAAACGGGCTTCCGCCACGAAGTCAACGAACGGATTTCGACGATCCTCAGCCGCTCCGGCCTCAACGAAACGGTCACCTTCAGCTTCATGCATCCCGACCAGCTCCAAAAGCTGCTCTTTACCGAAAGCGACCCGGTCTATCAGGCCGTTCCCATCCTCAATCCGATCACGGAAGATTTCCCCCTCATGCGGACGACCCTCATCCCGACCTTGATGGATGTATTGGTCCGCAATCAGGCCGTAAAGAACGCCTCCGTCGGCATCTATGAAATCGCTCCCGTTTATCGTCCCAAACAGCTGCCGCTCACGGAACTTCCCGAACAGGAAGACTGCGTCTCAGGCCTCCTCTACGGTCAGCGGACGGATAACTCCTGGCCCGGCAAGGCTGAAAATTACGATTTCTATGACGTAAAGGGCATGGTCGAAGCCATCCTCGAAGGCCTCGGCGTTCAGGCCGACCTCGAAGTATCCGACTGGGCACCCCTCCATCCGGGAAAAGCCGCTCGTTTCGTCAAAGACGGCAAGGTCCTCTGCGACTTTGGCGAACTCCATCCCAAAGCCATGGATAACTACGACGTCGCCGGTCCGGTCTACCTCTTTGAAATGCACATGGATGCCGTCATGCCGTACGTCCGCCTCCTGCCCGATTACCATAAGGTCGCCAAATTCCCGGCCTCGAGCCGCGACCTGGCCTTCCTGGCACCGGTAGGGACGGCCAACGCCGATATCGTCCGCGTCATTAAAGAAGACGGCGGCGACTACTTGGAAGATGTCCGCCTCTTCGATATGTACACGGGCAAACAGGTTCCCGAAGGCTATAAGAGCCTGGCGTATGCCTTGGTCTTCCGTTCCGAAGAAGGAACCTTGACTGATGCCGATATCACCGAACCGGTCAATGCCATCGTAAAAGACCTCGAAGAAAAGTTCGGCTGCCAGCTGCGCTGATTCGAATACAAAGTCGTACCCCTCGACGAAGGATAAAGAGGGGATCGAAATAGAAAACAGGGTAATAAAGGACGCTGTGCGCGGCGTCCTTTATTCTCATATATTGTAAAAAAAGTAAAGTTGTGTTATGATGTAGAGCGTAATATGGTATTTTAGAGATATTAAGGGCTGTACCGGCCCATAAGGAGGACATACTTAGAATGAACGTAACAGTAAACGAAGTAGACCAGCACAAAGTGACCCTGCGCATCGAAGTGCCTGCGAAAGACGCTTCCAAACAGGCCGCAGCCGCTTGCAAAAACTTGGCAAGCCGCGTAAATATCCCGGGCTTCCGTAAAGGCAAGGCACCGCGCATGGTACTGGAAAGCTTCTTAGGCAAAGATGCTGTCAAACAGGAAGTTTTTGAAGCCATTGCCAATAAAGCGTACAGCGACGCCCTCGATCAGGAAGGCATCGTTCCCGTAACGGAACCGGAATTGAACGTTATCTCTGACGAAAACGGAAAAGACGTCGTCTTTGAAGCTACGGTCACTAAGAAACCGGAAGTCAAACTCGGCGAATATAAAGGCATTGCAGTTGCCAAAGATAAGGTAAACGTAAGCGATGAAGACGTTGCCAAAGAATTGGCCAACCTCCAGAAACAGCACGCTAAATTAGTTGTCGCTCCGGAAGGCACGGAAATCGCAAAAGACGACTTTGCTGTCATCGACTTCAAAGGCACCGTCGACGGCGTCGCATTTGAAGGCGGCGAAGGTAAGTCCTACCCGCTCCAGATCGGCTCCGGCAGCTTCATTCCGGGCTTTGAAGATCAGCTCATCGGCAGCAAAGCCGGCGATGAAAAAGACGTCAAAGTTACTTTCCCGGAAGACTACTTTGAAAAATCCCTGGCCGGTAAAGAAGCCGTCTTCGCCGTTAAAATCAACGACGTAAAACGCAGCGAACTCCCGGCTATCGACGACGAATTTGCCAAAGAAGCCGGCAAATTTGAAAGCGTCGACGATCTCAAAGCCGACATCCGCAAACGCCTTGAATCGAAAGCCTCCTACCAGGCTTTGGAAAAATTCAATGCCGAAGTTTTGCAGACTGTCGTCAACAACGCTGAAGTAGATATCCCGCAGGTCATGGTCGACGACAAAATCGATCAGATGATCGAAGAACTGTCGGTTAAGCTCGAAACGCAGCGCATGAACCTCGACGACTATCTCAAATACATGAACCAGGATATGGATAAGCTGAAAGAAAGCTATGCCGAACCTGCTAAAGAAAACGTCAAGATGGACCTCGTCCTCGAAGCCATCTCGAAAGCGGAAAACATCGAAGTAAAAGACATCGATCTCCAGGCTGAAATCATCACCATGTCTCAGAACTTCGGTGCCGATCCGAAAGAAGTTTATAAGATTATTTTGAAAGAACACCGCGTTCCCATGTTGGTTCAGTCTGTTGGCCGTAAAAAAGCAGCCAGCTTCATCTTGAGCAACGCTGTCGACACCAACGAAGACAAGAAAGAAGAAGCAAAAGCTGAAGAACCTGCAAAGGCTGAAGACTAATACCGGAAACGCGTCATCCGGAGGTGTTTGTTTTGACAAATATGTATGTACCTATCGTCGTTGAACAGACGGCGCAGGGTGAACGTAGTTACGATATTTATTCCCGCCTGTTAAAAGACCGCATCGTCTTTCTCGGCGGCCCCATCGATGATACCGTTGCCAACAGCATCATCGCCCAGCTCCTCTTTTTAGAAGCCGAAAATCCTGACAAGGATATTCACTTATATATCAACAGCCCCGGCGGCGTCGTTACGGCCGGCATGGCTATCTATGATACCATGCAATATATCAAACCGGACGTATCGACCATCTGCGTCGGATCCGCTGCCAGCATGGCCTCTGTCCTCCTGACAGCCGGCGCCAAAGGCAAGCGCTTTGCCCTGCCTCATTCCCAGGTCATGATTCACCAGCCCTTAGGCGGTGTCCAGGGCCAGGCGACGGAAATCGAAATCCATGCCCGCGAAATCCTGCGCATGCGTGAAGAATTAAACGGCCTCTTGTCGAAACACACAGGACAGCCTGTGGACGTCATCCAAAAGGATACGGAACGGGACAACTTCCTGACGGCTGAAGATGCAAAAGCTTACGGTCTCATCGATGAAATCCTGTCCCGCCCGTTGACTCATGAAACGAAATAGGACAGGAGGAAATTACATGAACGATAAGCATGATGAACCGCGCTGCAGTTTCTGCGGCCGTCCTCAGGACGAAGTACAGAAACTCATTGCCGGTCCCGGCGTCTACATCTGCGATGAATGCGTTTCTGTAGCGCAGCACATCATCGAAGAAGAAAAGACGGAAGATACAGAAGAGTTCGAATTGAAGGATCTGCCGACACCGCACGAAATCAAGGCAACCCTCGATGAATACGTCATCGGCCAGGAAGCTGCCAAGAAGACCTTGTCCGTCGCCGTTTACAACCATTACAAACGGCTTCAGACCAATTCGACGGCCGTTTCCGGTGACGTAGAACTCCAAAAATCAAACATCGTCATGGTCGGCCCCACAGGGAGTGGTAAAACCCTGTTGGCTCAGACTTTGGCGCGGCTCCTCGACGTTCCCTTTGCCATTGCCGATGCGACGAGTTTGACCGAAGCCGGCTATGTCGGTGAAGACGTCGAAAACTGCCTGCTCAAACTGATTCAGGCTGCGGACTACGATATTGCCAAAGCCGAACGAGGCATCATCTATATCGACGAAATCGATAAGATTGCCCGTAAATCAGAAAACCCGTCGATTACCCGCGACGTATCCGGTGAAGGTGTCCAGCAGGCCCTTTTGAAAATCCTCGAAGGGACTGTCGCCGGCGTTCCGCCTCAGGGCGGCCGCAAGCATCCTCATCAGGAAATGCTGCAAATCGATACGACGAACATCCTCTTTATCTGCGGCGGTGCTTTTGACGGTATCGATAAGACCATCTTAAGCCGGACGACGGATAAAAACATGGGCTTTGGCGCTGACATTCAGACCAAGGACGAACACTCTATGGAATCCCTCCTGAAGGACATCATCCCGACGGACCTCCAGAAGTTCGGCCTCATTCCTGAATTGATCGGCCGTCTGCCCGTTTTAGTTACACTCAATCCTCTCGATGAAGAAGCGATGGTACATATCCTCACAGAGCCCAAGAACGCCCTGGTCAAACAGTATCAGAAGATGCTGTCCATGGATGACGTAGATCTCGAATTTACGCCGGACGCTCTGCAGGCCATTGCCAAGGAAGCGCTGCGGCGCAATACCGGTGCCCGCGGACTTCGCTCGATCATCGAACGGATCATGCTCGATGTCATGTTTGACGTACCGAGCCGCGATGACGTTGAAAAATGCGTCGTAACGGATTCTTGCGTCAAAGACGGTGCCGAGCCGGATCTCGTTTTGAAAGAGGCAAAATGATATAGTGGTATGATAAAACTCATTTCTTAATCCGGAAATGAGTTTTATTTTTCAATAGAAGAAGGTGAAATTATGGAAGAAAACATTGTCATGGATGAACGCGATATTCTGTCTTTACCTTTTGTACCCCTTCGCGGCCTCGTCGTCTACCCCAATCTGGTCAGTCATATCGACATCGGTCGGGATACGTCCCTGGCTGCTGTCGACTATGCCATGGAGCATGACCGCCAGCTCTTAGTGGCGACCCAGGTCGATGAAAACGAAGACAATCCCGGCTTTGATGACGTCTATACCATTGGCTGCGTCGTTAAAATCGAACAATTCCTGCGCATGCCGGGCGGTTTGGTCCGCATCTTGGTCAACGGGATTTCTCGCGTCCGCATGCAGGGCTTTTCTCAGAAAGCAGGCTATCTCGAAGGCGCTGCCATTAAGGTAGCTGAAGTCAGCCGCAATGCGACGGAAGAAGAAGCCTTGCGCCGGGTCATCCTCAAACGCCTCCTCGATTGGCTCGATAAGCTTCGCGACGGTGAAGAAGCCAGCGAAATTGCCAAGAGCATCGAAGAACCGGGCGTCCTGGCCGACTATGCAGCGTCCCAGCTTCCCTTGAAGCTCGTCATCCGCCAGCAGATTCTGGAAATGACCGACGTCGAAGCCCGTCTGCGCCGCATCGGATCCCTCCTCGATACAGAAGTCGACATTGCCAACCTCGAATCGAAGTTAAACCGCGAAGTCCGCGGTAAGATGGACCAGCAGCAGAAAGAGTACTATCTGCGTGAAAAGATAAAGGCCATCCACGACGAACTGGGGGACAAGGTCGATAAGGATACGGAAGTCCAGGAACTCCGTGATAAGATCAAGAAGATGAAACTGGACGAAGACATCGAAAAGGCCCTGCTCAAAGAAACGGACCGCCTCGATTCCATGCCGCCCATGATGGCCGAATCGGCGATCATCCGGACCTATCTCGACTTGGCCATGGCCCTTCCCTGGAAGAAAGAAACGAAAGATCGACTGGACCTCAATGAAGCCCAGAAGGTCCTTGACGAAGACCATTACGGTCTGAATAAAGTGAAAGACCGCATCATCGAATACTTGGCGGTAAAACAGCTGACCAACAGCCTCAAGGGACCGATTCTTTGCTTCGTAGGCCCTCCGGGAACGGGGAAGACCAGTATCGCCCGGTCCATTGCCAGAGCCATGAACCGCAAGTACGTCCGCGTCTCCTTAGGCGGCGTCCGCGATGAAGCCGAAATCCGCGGCCATCGCCGGACCTATATCGGTGCTTTGCCGGGCCGCATCCTGAGCGGCATGAAACAGGCTGGCGTCAAGAATCCGGTCTTCCTCCTCGACGAAATCGATAAGATGACCGCCGATATGCGCGGCGATCCGTCGTCGGCACTCCTCGAAGTCCTCGATCCGGAACAGAACCATACCTTCAGTGACCATTTCCTGGAACTGCCTTTTGACTTGTCCAAGGTATTCTGGATCACGACGGCCAACGTTCTCAGCAATATTCCGAGGCCTTTGATGGACCGCATGGAAATCATCGACTTCACAAGCTATACGGAAGATGAAAAAGTCCAGATTGCGAAAAAATACCTGGTACCGAAACAGATTAAGGAAAATGGCCTTAAGGCCAGCCAGGCTAAATTCTCCGATGCCGTCCTGCGCCGCATCATCTCCGGTTACACCCGCGAATCCGGTGTCCGCCGCTTAGAAAAGATGATCGGCACCGTTTGCCGCCGCATCGGAAAATCCCTGCTCATGAACGATGAAGTGCCCCTCAGCGTATCGGTCAAGAACTTGGAAAAACTCTTAGGGCCGGTGAAATTCCTGCCCGACACGGTTCATAAAGACGACGAAGTCGGCATCGTCACCGGCATGGCCTGGACCCAGGTCGGCGGCGAAGTCCTGGAAACGGAAGCCGTAGCCGTCAAGGGCCGGGGGCGCTTGATGCTCACGGGACAGCTCGGCAGTGTCATGAAAGAATCGGCCGAAGCCGGCGTTACCTATATCCGCAGCCGTGCCGAAGCTTTGGGCCTTGCCGAAGATTTCTATACCAAGACCGATCTTCACATTCACCTGCCCGAAGGGGCCATCCCGAAAGACGGTCCGTCTGCCGGGATTACCATGGCTACGGCCATTACATCGGCCCTGACCGGCAAAGCGGTCCGCCATGACGTGGCTATGACCGGTGAAATTACCCTGCGCGGGACCGTCCTTCCCGTCGGCGGCATTAAAGAAAAAGTCATTGCTGCCCACCGGGCAGGCATTAAAAAGATCCTCCTGCCGGAACAGAACCGCCGCGACATGGTCGACGTGCCCCAGTCTGTTCAGGACGACGTCAAGTTCGTATTCGTCCACCATATGGATGAAGTGCTGGCTCAGGCACTGGTGAAGTCCTGATGGCCTCCTTCGATATCATTCAGGCTGAGTATGCGGCAACGGCTGTCCGCCGCGATCAATATCCGACGGACGGTCTTCCGGAAGTGGCCTTTCTCGGCCGCTCCAACGTCGGCAAGTCGAGCCTGATTAATTCACTCTGCCGCCACCGCGGCTTGGCCAGGGTCAGCGGAGCGCCGGGGAAGACCCAGACCATCAACTATTTTAAGGCCGCCCTGCGATGCCGCGATGAAGAAGAAGGGGAGCAGCGCCTGCCGTTTTTCCTGGTCGACCTTCCGGGCTATGGCTTTGCCAAGACGGGCGGTAAGAACCGCGACCGCTGGAGTGCCTTCATCAGTGAGTACGTCACGGGTTCTGAAAACCTCTGCGTCTTGTGCCTCCTCGTCGACCTGCGTCATCCCGGCCTTGCCATCGACCGCGAAGCCTATGAATGGCTGGCGTCGTCCGGCGTGCCCCTGCAGATCGTCGGGACCAAGGCCGATAAACTGAAGGCTAATGAAAAACACCGTAACCTGGCCCAATTGAATAAGCTCTTTCCGACGGGACAGCCGGCTCTGGCTTACTCGTCTTTAAAAAGCGAAGGTTTCGGTCCCTTGGCTAAAAATCTCTTCAGCCGGCTCCAAGCCTTCACGAATCAGCTTTAAAAATATATAAATTTTTTCTTGTTGACACGAGATACACCGCGATTTTACTGGAAAATCGCGGTGTTTTTTGATATAATTAGTGTGATTTATTATCGGCTAGACAGGAGGTTAGGTAATTATGGCAATCGTGTCGCTTGACAGTGATTCCGATTTTTCAGTAAAAGTCTTTCATCAGCCGGGTATCGTCGTCGTCGATTTCTGGGCACCTTGGTGCGGACCGTGCAAGATGGTTCATTCCGAAGTCAGACAAGCGGCTGCTCGCTTTGGCGACGCCGTCAGTGTCGTACAGGTCAACGTTGACAATCACCGCGCGCTTGCTGAAAAATATGAAATCATGGCCGTTCCGACGCTATTGTTTTTTAAAGACGGTAAACCGCTTAAACGAATCATTGGTTACGCTTCACGATCCGAAATCAGTGACTTCTTGGCAACCCTGGTACCAAAACGCAGGACTTGCCGGTTTTGACAATAAAAATATTGGGATGATATAATTGAATTTAGAAGAAAGAGGGACGGAAGGGCAATTACTGTCGATTGTCGTTCCTGTATATAACGAACAGCCGAATATCGAGAAGTTCTATATGGAGGCGACGAAAGCCGCAGCGACACTCGATATGGATTATGAACTCATCTTTGTAGACGACGGTTCTAAGGATGCAACGCCCCTTATTCTCAGTCGGTTGGCCCAAGAGGACGAACACGTCCGGGCCTTTATCCTGGCTCGCAATTTCGGGCATCAACTGGCCATTACCTGTGGAATGGACCATGCCCGCGGCGATGCGATTATCACCATGGACGGTGATTTACAACATCCGCCGGAAATGATTCCCGACCTGGTTCAAAAATGGCGTGACGGCAGCGATGTCGTGCAGACGATTCGCGAAGCCACCGACGACGCAGGCTTTCTCAAGAAACAGACGTCCAAATGGTACTATCGCGTCTTGAATGCCGTGTCACCCGTTCACATTACGCCCGGCGGCTCTGATTTCCGCCTCCTTGACCGAAGGGTTTTGGAAACATTTAAACAATTTCGCGAACACGACCGTTTTATCCGCGGCCTTATCGGGGATATCGGTTATAACCAGACCTTTATTCGTTTTGTAGCCCCTAAACGCTACGCCGGCAGTTCAAAATTTTCCATGCGCAAAATGCTCCATTTTGCCTTAGATGGAATCATGGCTTATTCGAAAATACC
Source organism: Megasphaera massiliensis (assembly GCF_000455225.1). Taxonomy (GTDB): domain Bacteria; phylum Bacillota; class Negativicutes; order Veillonellales; family Megasphaeraceae; genus Megasphaera; species Megasphaera massiliensis. Next base: position 942,555 of record NZ_HF954537.1, on the reverse strand, counting down.
CTTACGGGTTTCCTTTTACATCGGCATGTTGAGCGGAATTTTAAGTTTACTTCTGATCCTGCATGTCGTTTACAGTAATTTAGTGGGCAAGGTCGTTCCGGGATGGACGACGATGATGATCGTCCAATGCCTGTTCAGCGGCATCCAGCTCATTTTTATCGGTGTCATCGGAGAGTATATAGGACGTATCTTTGAAGAGGTAAAACATAGGCCCCTGTATTGGCTGCGTGCCGAACTGGGTCAACGAAAAGAACCATAAATGCCTTTGCGTTGTATGGACTTCGAGACAGAGAGGAGTTTTTATGTGGAGAAAACACAGTAAGGTGTGTATATTGACTGCCCTTTTCGTATGTACGGCTTTGCCGGCACTGGCTGCTTCGACGCTGACCGTCGGCAGTCGGGGCGATCAAGTCCGCGCTGTTCAGCAGGGACTGCGCAGCCAGGGCTACAAGGTCAATGTCAGTGGTGTATATACGAAAGAAACGGCTAAGGCCGTGTCGAAATATCAGAAAGATAAGAAAATCCAGGTCAGCGGTGACGTTGGCGGCTGGACTTATTATCTCCTGACAGGCAGTCGGTCCATGTTACCTGCCAATCCACCCAAGAATAATCCCCCAGTCGCTAAGAAAGCACAAGCTATCAAGGTCAATGACAAGGCCGTATCGAAATATAAACACTTTGGCGGCGGTGATGCCTTTGGGAATAAACTGGTCAACTCCGCGTACCAGTACCTGGGCGTTCCCTACGTATTTGGAGGAAACACGCCGGATGGTTTTGACTGCTCGGGATTTACCAAGTATGTCTTTTCCCATAACGGCATTGAACTTCCGCGTATGGCCGATCAGCAGTACGAAGTCGGTCAGCGTGTTCGCCGCAACGACCTCATGCCGGGCGATTTAGTTTTCTTTACGACGTATGAACCGGGTGTATCCCACACCGGAATCTATGTCGGCGACAACAACTTCATCAGCGCTACCAGCAGCGGTGGTATCCGCGTAGACAGTTTAGACAGCGGCTACTGGTCGTCGCGCTACGTCGGCGCTACCAGAGTCCGAAAATAAGATGTAATGGCTAGGGAACAAGTCGTCTCTAGCCATTCCTTATACGGCAGTCCTTGAGATTTTTATCGTCAAAAGGTTGCCGAACCGGGGGAAATGAGCGTATAATTTTCCCATATAGAAAGATATGTAGAGGGAGTGTTTATTAACTATGAAGTACATGACGGGTAATGAAATCCGCAAGGCCTATTTACAATTTTTTAAGAGTAAGGAACATCTGATCCTGCACAGTTTTCCCCTTATTCCGGAAAATGACCCCAGCCTGCTCCTCATCGGCGCCGGCATGGCACCGCTCAAACCGTACTTTACGGGCAAGCTCGTCCCGCCGTCGTACCGCGTTACGACGAGCCAGAAGTGCATTCGCACCGGGGACATCGACAACGTAGGCCGCACGGCCCGTCACCATACGTTTTTTGAAATGCTCGGCAACTTCTCTTTCGGCAATTATTTTAAGAAAGAAGCCATTTCCTGGGCTTGGGAATTCTTAACGGAAGTACTCAAACTGGACAAGAGCAAATTGTACGTTACCATTTATCCTGATGATAAAGAAGCTTATGATTACTGGCATAATATGATCGGTCTTGCCGACGAACGGATCTTCAAATTCGACGACAACTTCTGGGAAATAGGCGAAGGCCCCTGCGGTCCGGACAGCGAAATCTTCTACGACCTCGGCCCTGAACGCGGCTGCGGCCAGCCTACGTGCAACGTCGGCTGCGACTGCGACCGGTATCTTGAAATCTGGAACCTCGTCTTCACCCAGTTCAATCGGACGAAAGACGGGAAATACGAACCCCTCGAAAAGAAAAATATCGATACCGGCTGCGGTCTCGAACGACTGGCTTCGGTCATTCAGCAGAAGGAATCGAACTTTGAAACAGACCTCATCTTCCCGATTATCGAAAAGGTAATCGCCATCAGCCACGGCGATTACAGCGATCCTCAGCAGAAGGTCGCTATGAAGGTCATTGCCGACCACATCCGGGCCATTACGGTCATGATCTCCGACGGTATCCTGCCGTCCAATGAAGGCCGGGGCTACGTCCTGCGCCGCATCCTGCGCCGTGCCGTTCGTTTCGGACGTCTTCTCGGAATCCGCGACATGTTCCTCGGCAGCCTCGTCGATACGGTCATGGACATCCTCGGTGACGAATATCCGGAACTTCGGGAACGTCAGGACCTGATCAAACAGATCATCGATACGGAAGAAAAACAATTCAGCGCTACCCTGGCTCAAGGCATGGAACTCTTAAACGACATGATGAGTCAGAGTGATAATAAAGTCCTCTCCGGCGACGACGTATTCAAACTCTATGATACGTACGGCTTTCCGATGGAACTGACCGAAGAAATTGCCGGTGAAAACGGTATGACCATCGACACCGACGGTTTTGAAGCGGCCATGAAGGAACAGCAGGAACGGGCCCGTGCAGCCCGTGCCGACGTATCGGCTAAGGTCGCTACGCCGGATACGACGAAACTCGATCAGTCGAAACTGGTCAACGACCCGTCGGCAACGAAAGCCTCCATCGTCATGATTGGCAAGGGCGGCGTCGAAGTCGATACAGCATCAGCCGGGGAAGAAGTGACAATCATCGTCGACAACAACCCCTTCCACGCCGAAGGCGGCGGTCAGCTCGGCGATACGGGCACCCTTTCCGGTGAAAAAGGGAAGGCTCAGGTCACCGATGCCAAGGCCCTGCCGAACGGTTTGGTATACCTCATCGCCACTATCGAAGAAGGCTCCCTTCAGACAGGCGATGCCGTCGCCGTCACCGTCCATCAGACACGTCATCTGAATCTGGCCCGCAACCATACGGCAACCCATCTCCTGCAGGCAGCCCTGCGCAAGGTCTTGGGCAACCACGTCAACCAGGCCGGCTCCTTAGTTACGCCGGACCACCTGCGCTTTGACTTCACCCATTTCTCGCCCGTTACCCAGACCGAACTCGATGCCATCGAAAACTTGGTTAACGAAGAAATCCTCAAAAACATACCCGTCACCATCGAAGAAATGTCCATCGACGACGCCAAAGAAAAGGGCGCCATGGCCTTATTCGGTGAAAAATACGGCGACGTCGTCCGCGTCGTCTCCGTCGATGACTTCAGCTGTGAACTCTGCGGCGGTTCCCACGTCGACAACACGTCGGTCATCGGCTCCTTCCGCATTACCGGTGAATCCGGTACCGGGTCCGGCGTTCGCCGCATCGAAGCCGTCACCGGGGCTGCTGCCTTGGCTCTGGCTAAGGCCGAATCCCGTGAACTGCAGCAGTTGGCCGATATGCTCAAAGCCAAAGTCGGCGATACGACGGCGAAATTAGAAGCCCTCCTCGCTCAGGCCAAGGGCCTCGAAAAAGAATTGGCCCAGCTTAAGAAAGAAGCGGCCATGTCCGATATGGACAGCATCTTAGCCGGCAAGGAAGATATCGGTGGCGTCTCGGTCATCACGGCCGAAGCCCAGGCTGATTCCATGGATAACCTCCGCGATTTGGCCGACTCCGTCCTCGATAAGGCAGGAAGCGGCGTCGTCCTCTTGGGAATGGTTCACGACGATAAAGTCAACTTCGTCTGCAAAGTCGCCAAGGCCGATGTAAAACGGGGCCTCCATGCCGGCAAGATCATCAAGGCAGCCGCACAAGCTGCCGGCGGTAATGGCGGCGGCCGTCCCGATATGGCCCAGGCCGGCGGTAAAGAACCGGGAAAATTAGCCGATGCTCTGAAAGCCGGTGCCGATGCCGTCCGCCAGTTGTTAGGATAAATTTTTGGCAGTCATGCCAATTGAATAAAAAGGATGTGATTGAATATGGCAGTTAATGACGAAACGATGATTATGCAAAACCGCAGCGAAGAACAGACCGTTGCCTCCATGATTCTCGAAGATGTCTATCACGCATTGGAAGAAAAAGGATACAACCCGATCAATCAGATCGTCGGCTATCTGCTGTCCGGTGATCCGACCTATATTACGAGCCACAACAATGCCCGCAGCAATATCCGCCGCATTGAACGGGACGAACTCATTGAAGAATTAGTCCGTTCCTACGTAAAACAGCGGAACTTATAGGAGGAACATGCGAATTTTAGGACTCGACGTCGGTTCCAAGACGATAGGCGTTGCCTGCAGCGACGCCCTGCTGATTACGGCCCAAGGCGTAGAAACGATTCGCCGTAAGTCCGATGAAGCAGACTTCGCCCGCTTGCACGAACTGATCAAAGAAAAAGAAGTACACTGCATCGTCGTAGGCAAACCACGCCATATGAATGGTGATTACAGTGATAACATGAAACATATCGAAGAATTCGTTCAACGATTCCAGAAAACCGTCCCGAACGTAGATATTGTCTATTGGGATGAACGCCTGACGACCATCATGGCCCAGAATGTATTAAAGGAAGGAAATGTGCGGCGCGAAAAGCGCAAGCAATTTGTCGATAAAATGGCGGCAATCCTTATTTTACAAAATTATTTAGACGCTCATGCTCACTAAGGAGGACTATCATGTCGGAAGAAATGAACAACGAATTAGAAGAAGTTATCATCGTTACCGCAACGGATGACGAAGGCAATGAAGTAAACTATCAGGAAGTACAGCGCATCGACTTGGACGGAAAAGTATTCGCCCTTCTCGTCGAAGTCCCTGACAGTGAAAACGACGCTGATGACGATGACGGCGATGCTATCGTAGCCCGCGTCGACATGGAAGACGGCGAAGAAGTCTATGTTGCTCCGACGGATGAAGAATTCGACGCAGCCAACGCAGCATTCGATGAACTTTTTGCAGAATAATGATTTAGCAGGTACTGTCCCGGCGTAGGTCTTGGGACAGTTTCCTCATTTCTTATGGCAGTAAGGATGACACAGGGACTCGCGCCCCGGCAAGATGCCCGGATGCGGAGTCCCTTTTTTAGTGGGGGAGTAACATGGAATTGCCATCGATACAGCAATTGCGGAACTTTGTCATTTACAGTAAGTACGGAAACTTTACGGCTGCTGCCAAGGCAGCCAATATCACCCAATCGGCCTTCAGCGCCCAGATGAAGAAACTCGAAGAACTCCTTGGCGTGCGCCTTATCGAGCGGTCCAATCGCGGCAGCCATCTCACGCCGGAAGGGAAGGACTTCTATACCAAGATAAGCCATATCCTGGGCGAACTGGAAGCCGTCGTCAGCGAGCTTCCCGGAAGGGCAGCTACGGCTCAGCCACTGGCTGTCGGCATCATGCTGTCCTTAGGAGACGTCCACATGAACCGCCATCTGGCCTATTTTCAGGACCATCACAGCGGCGCATCTTTTAGGGTCTATAACCTTGAAGTGCGGGAAATGCTCCAATGGCTGAAAGATGACCGCCTAGACATCGTATCTCTGTTTTACCTGCCGAGCCTTAACCTCGACGACTACGAAAAGGTCTTCTTTGGAACCGACGACATCGTCTACTACAAACCGGATCTCGACGTCGCCGGTCCGTCCATTTCGGCCTGTGCCGTCGCGGCCGAGCCCTTGGCTCAATATTCGCCGCAGTACGAGATGAATGCCTATATGGGCCAATATTTTACGGCTAACGGCTGTCCGCCTCAGAAGACGAAAGCTTGGTTCTCGACGCCTTATGCCATGCTGAACTACTGTCAGCAGAACCACATCGGTGCCTTGCTGCCCGAACGGTTTTTACGGGCCATGGGCGTCGGAAAAGACTACTGCCGTCTCGATCCGCCCATCCATTTGCCGTGCTATCTGGTCTACAAAAAGGCGAATCCCAAGTACGCTGCCATCCAAGTATTTGTCGAGTACATCCGCCGCGTCTATCACATCGAAACGTGAGTCATAAAAGATATTTGTCATCAAAAAAAACGATGACAAATATCTTTTTTTTCTGTTATACAAGGGGCGGCGGAAGGTGTAGAATCTAGCTTGCAAATACGAAAGGAGCAGTGACTACTGTATGTCAAATCAATCACTTTGGAACAAGGATTTCCTGCTGGATACGGGAATCAACTTCATCGTCTACCTCATCTATTATCTGTTAATGGTCATCATTGCTGTCGTCGCCAAAGACCAACTCCATGCCTCCCTGGGGGAAGCAGGGCTGGCATCGGGCATCTTCATCGTCGGCACCCTCTTGGCACGTCTTCAGTTCGGCAAGGCCATTGAACTCTACGGCCGCCGCATGTCCCTTTATGGCGGCATCATCTTTTATTTTGTAACGACCTTATTGTATTTTTATATCCCGAATCTCGCTATCCTTTACGTCATCCGCTTCTTAAACGGTATGGCCTACGGCATCGTATCGACGGCGACCAACACCATCGTCGCCTCCTGTATCCCTCCTGAAAAAAGAGGTCAGGGCATCAACTACTACGGCCTCAGTACCAGCCTGGCAGCCGCTGTCGGCCCCTTCCTGGGCATGCTCCTTATCGTCATCACCAACTTTACCTTCATCATTACCCTCTGCGCCGTCTTGGTCGGCCTGTGCATGATCGGCTGCATCATCCTTCATATCAATGAAATTGAACTGACGGCCGAACAGATCGCCAAGATGAAAGCCATGACCCTCGACAACTACGTCGAATACCGGGTTATGGTCATCTCCATCATCGGTTTTTTCATGGGCTTTGCTTATTCCAGCGTCCTGACCTTCCTGGCCGCCTATGCCCGGGAAATCAACTTGGTGGAAGCCGGGACCTTCTTCTTCATCGTCTATGCCGTCGTCATCACCTTGACCCGTCCGCTGACGGGCATCGTCTTCGACCGTAAGGGAGAAAATTACGTCCTCTATCCGTGCTACATCTGTCTTGCTATCGGCCTCTTCCTGCTCAGCATTACCGGCACGTCGTGGCAGCTCCTCCTGTCCGGTGTCTTCGTCGGCCTCGGCTATGGGACCTTCATGTCGAACGGACAGGCCGTCTGCATCAAATTGACGCCGCCGTACCGCATCAGCGTGGCCTTGTCGACGTACTTCGTTGCCCTTGACCTCGGTCTCGGCGTCGGGCCTTACGTCCTCGGCAGCCTTCAGGGCATCTTGACCTTCCCCCAGCTCTACATCGTCGCCGGTGTCATCGCCGCTGCCTGCTTTGTTATGTATTATCTCTTCTATGGACGGAAAATCAACCTCATCAATCGTGCCGTCCGTATCTATATTCACGCCTAGGTGTATCATATATTTCATTTTCCCCAGACTCAGGGATTGCGCCGTACTTTCGGTGCGGTCCCTTTTTTGGACCTTGGGGCGTGTTTGAAGTTTATCCATAAGTCGGTTATAATGGACGAAAGGAGAACTCATGACTACAAAAACAAAGATACTTTCCCTATTAGCAGCCGTCTGCGTCGTCCTCAGCCTCTTTTTTTGGCCTGAAAAAGAACCGGACGCCTACAGCTCGGCGACGATCGAAGCGGCCGAAGAGGTGAGTCGGACCGAGACGGAAATGCTGGCTCCCGATGAACGCCTCTACGGTCCGGATGGAGCCGTGCGCCTGCAAAGCTTATACAATGAAAAACCGGTCTGTCTCTTTTTCTGGGCCGTTTGGAGCGAAGACAGCCTGAAGAACCTGGCCGTCATGGAAGAGATGTACCAAAAGTACGGACAGGACATTTCCTTTGTCGCCGTTCCCGTCGGACCCGATGCCGATAAGGGGGCGGAATACTGCCGAAAAGAAGGCTATGAAATTCCCGTCTACAAAGGGGAAGGGCAGCTTTTCCGGGACTACAGCATCAGCAACGTACCGCAGGTTATCTTCATCGCCCGTGGCGGCCAAATGAGCCGGCCTTATGACGGTCTCGTGACCCGTCGTCAAATTGAATATGCCTTGGCGAAGATTCAATAAAAAAAGACTTGCCAAGATGGGAAAAACAAGGTATACTATATGAGTCGCACGAAATGTGCACTGTATGGGCGGTTAGCTCAGTTGGTTAGAGTATCTCGTTGACATCGAGGGGGTCGATGGTTCGAATCCATTACCGCCCACCATACATGAAAACCGGTTGTATTATGACTCGTTGAGTAATAATGCAACCGGTTTTTTCCTTTTGTCCTTTTAGCGAAAGCAAAATTATTCAAAACTTTTGCGAATTATAACCCTATTATGGACAAATTTTATCCCAATTATACTTAGAAATGCTTATGACAGACACCTTGTGACAATACATAACTGTATAACAGCGACAGCCGATATATCTAAACTCGGCTGTTTTTTTGTAGAAAAGATTGTGTTATTTCCTCGCTTTTTGGCTTTTTGATGGTGAGAGCGAAGTGCTTTGTATTGTAGTAGGAAATGTAATATATTGACACATAATATACTTTCTTGTAGATAAAATATGTCTTTTATTTCATCTATATTTATGTGGTAGAACGGATTTTTTATGGATAATCTTTACAAGTTATTTGTTGTATGATATATTATATCAAAGATTAAAACAATCCACATTAGAAATGAAACAATAATTGGGATTACGGACGTTTTTTTGAATATATTTTAAGTTGACACCTTCAATAAAAAATAAAATAAAGCGTTTTGTGGAGCGGTTTTATCTATTATAAAGAATAACACAGTATTTATAAATGTGCTTTTATTACATTCCCAATTTTGTTTTGAAGTGTAACTTATCGTTAAAGTGTATACGTTTCATGGAAGAACATCACAGCAGAAAGGGGTGTTGGCAGCCTGATTTGTGCTTGAGCGTTTTAACGGGGGACGAATTACCGAGACGGTATTTTTTTGTTGGAACCGTACATCACAAATCATTGACATATCCTGACAGGTCCCATACCTACTGTCAGGACAGATTCCGAGTGCATCCGTTGTTTTTTTGACGAGTTGTTATTGGGATTTAATTAAGGAGGAAGATTTTTGTATGAATAAGATCTATAAGGTCGTCTGGAGCAAGGTGAGAAACGCCTACGTCGTCGTTTCCGAGCTTGCCAAGAGAAATAGTAAAACGAAATCGCAGCATACGGCGCGCGTGTCCCATAGCTTGCTGAGCCTGGCCGTCGTAAGCAGCTTAGCCTTGGGACTCGTTTCAACCGTTACCTTACCGGCAGAAGCGGCGCAGCGAGTTGTAGCAGGGCGTTATCCGGGGGCTCAAGACAATGACACGATGGCTGTAGGTGCTAACGCGACAGCTACCGGTGCCGGCGCTGTTTCTGTAGGCACAGCTACCTCAAACGGTGAAGATGCCCTTGCTTTGGGGACTGATGCCTCTGCGACCGGTACAGAAACGATTGCTATCGGTGGTGCTACGGCAGCCATTAATTACGCAATTGCAATGGGCGATGGTGCTATCGCCGGTGGTACTTATTCAGTCGGCGGCGTAACCCAGAGCGGTGCCAATGCCGTTGCGATTGGTAAATCGGCCTTAGCCTACGGTATCAATGATGTTGTTATCGGTGCTAATCAGACTGCTATTGCTCCGACCACCACTGCGTCGGAAGATACACCTGATGGCACGGGCCTCAGTTCGGCTCTCGGCGGCCGTGTCATGATTGGCCATGACAATATTGCTTACGGTCGTGCCGGTAATTCAGTTATTGTAGGTTCAAATAACCGAACGAATGCTATTCATGGTATTGCCATTGGTCAGAATGCGTATGCCGGTCAACCTGATGGGAGTACGCTGGCCTATGAAAATACTATGTCCATCGGTACTAACACTCGTTCATACTCTACGGACGCTATCGCTATTGGTAATAATGCTGTTGCCGGTAATACGGATACTAGTAAGACTTCCTATGATGGTAATGGCCTAGCTGCAGCTGCCATAGGTTCCGGGGCTAAAGCAACTTCGTTCCATACAGTAGCTATTGGATCTACAAGTCAGGCAACTGATATTAGCGCTGCCGCTATCGGTGATGGTGCTGTCGCAAGTGCCGTTAGTACTACCGCTGTCGGTAACAGTGCCAAGGCTACGTCCATAGGTTCTCTTGCTGCCGGGGCAGCCGCAACTGCCAGCAATCAATACACTATTGCCGTAGGTAATAGCGCACAGGCGAGCGGTTTGCGCTCTATGGCTGTAGGTTATGGCGCTGTATCCAGCGGTGGAGGAGCCATGGCCTTAGGTCGAACGGCTCAAGCTACCGGTAACTACTCACTTGCAGCCGGTTATGAAAATACAGCCAGTGGTGCTAGTTCTGTTTCTATAGGCTACCTAACTAAGACGTCCGGTACGAGAAGTATTGCTATCGGTCGCGAAGCGAACTCCGGTGCTGACGGTACCGGACAGGATACGATCGCTATCGGTCATCAAGCGACTACTGCTGCAAATACCGGTATTGCAATCGGTAAAACAGCTACTACCGATGCATCGGCAACTAGCGCCATTGCTTTGGGTAGTGGTGCGGCGGCAGGGGTGGCTACCAGTGTGGCCATCGGTTCCGGATCCACTACAACGCGTGCAACCGATACTACCAGCCAGGGCTGGAATGCTCAGGACAGCACATGGACCGGGTGGCTTTCTACGAAAGGAAATGCCGGTACTACCTCTGGCGGCGTATGGAATAGCAGTGCTGGTGTCGTTTCCATTGGTACGGATGGCTTTGCCGGAACGACCGTAACTCGTAAACTCACCGGGTTAGCAGCTGGTCAGTACGATACGGATGCCGTAAATATGAAACAGTGGACGAATACTATGCTTGCTACTGCCGGTGATTTCCAAGTGAGCGGCTCTACCCACTATGGCTCGGACAACACACCGCGTACAGCGACTAAACTTCTGAATGAATCCTTGACGATTACGGGTGGCGTAGACAAAACATTGTACGAACAGAGCGATTTTGCTACGAACCCTAATATTGGAGCTTTCATTAGCGATAATACAGTAACCCTTCGTTTGAATAAAGCCCTTACAGGCTTAACAAGTGCTGCATTTACTGATTCTGACGGTAATCGTACAGCTATCAACGGGAAAGGTGTTTACATTACGCCTGCGTCGGGTTCTAGGGTGACTTTGACCACAGCCGGTCTTAATAATGGCGGTAATAAGATTACTAACGTTGCTGCCGGTACAGCCAATACTGACGGTGTTAACGTAAGTCAATTGAATCAGGCTATCGCCGGTGTCAGTGGTGGATCGGGTACGACGACTACCGTTACCGTTGAAGGCGGCACGGCAGCCGGTACCGACAGCACTTATACAGGCAACAACTTACAACTTACCTCTACGACGGGTACTAATTCGACAGCCTATGACCTCAAACTTGCGGACAAAGTAACTTTAGGCAGCACCAGTACGGACGGCTCGCTTACGGTTAACGGCACCGGCGGTTCTTCTGTAGCTGTTGATGGTGCAACCGGTTCTGTTGCTTTAACCGGTACAGATGGTTCTACAGCTACTATCGCAGCAGGTACGGCAGCTAACGACGTAAACGGTAATTCTCTTAACCGTATTACCGCAGGTGGTGCGACGGTCGCAACCCTTGATGACGGCATGGTTTATACCGGTGATACCGGAACGGCTGCCGTTAAATTGAATAAGACCGTCAATATCGTCGGTGGGGAAACGGATTCCTCCAAATTATCTACGGACAACAATATTGGCATCGTTGCCGCACAAGACGGCGACAATGGCAAACTGACCGTTCGCTTGGCGAAAGACATTACCGGTTTGAACACCGTAACAGCCGGCGATGCTACGATCGGTACTCAAACAGAAACGACAGCAGGTGGTGTTGCTGAAACGGGAAGCTATGTAACCGGATTAGACAACACGACTTGGAATGTATCGAATCCGGATATCGTAAGCGGTCGTGCAGCTACGGAAGATCAGCTGAAAACCGTAAGCGATGCTGTCGTTGCTGTTACTGATGGTACTAGTGAAAACGCAACCGGTGGCTTCGGCTTGACCGACGACAGCGGCACGGCTGTGAAGCAGGACTTGGGCAAAACGATTCAGATTGCCGGTGACGGTAACATCACGACTACGGCTGATACGACAAATACTAAGATTACCGTAGGTTTGAGCAATACTGTTTCTGTAGGTACAGCAGGTACCGATGGTGCTAATGGCACGGTTACCGTTAATGGTACTGACGGTTCGTCCGTAGCGATTAATGGTGCTGACGGCACGATCGCCTTGACCAGCGGTTCCGGTTCGCCGGTGACCATTGGGGCCGGTACCAGCGTTAATGACGTAACCGGTACGCCCATTAACCGTATCACCGTAGGTGGCGCGACTGTAGCTACCATGAATGACGGTATGAAATACGGCGGCGACTTCGGTACCGTTTCCAACGTTAAATTGAATAATCAAGTTAACGTAAAAGGGGAAGCTACGACAGAAGCGGACCTTACGACGGGCAACATCGGTGTCGTATCCAGTCAGGATGGCGATAACGGTTTATTAGTCGTGAAATTAAATAAAGACATCGACTTAGGTGAAAATGGCTCGGTAACAACAGGCAACACGACCATCAATAATAGTGGCTTAACCATCACCAATGGTCCGTCTGTTACTTCCAGCGGTATTGATGCCGGCGGTAATAAGATTACCAACGTTGCAACCGGTACGGATGGCACGGATGCTGTCAATGTCGATCAGTTGACAAAGGCCATTGCCGGTGTAAGTGGCGGTTCCGGAACAAAGACTACGGTAACCGTTGAAGGCGGCACGGAAGCAGGTACTGATTCTTATGCAGGCAGCAACTTACAGTTGAAAGGAACTACAGGAACAGATGGTTCCACTACGTATGACTTGAAACTGGCTGATAAGGTTACCTTAGGCAGCGCTGCGGATGGTACGGCTGGTACAACCGGTACTGACGGGGCCGTTACCGTTAACGGCGTTGACGGCTCTTCTGTTGCAATCAACGGTGCTGATGGCTCTATCGCCTTGAATACAGCTGACGGTTCGCCGGTCACGATTAAAGCCGGTACGGCAGCTAACGACGTAAACGGTAATTCTATTAATCGTATTACCGTAGGCGACGCGACTGTAGCAACTCTTGATGACGGTATGAAATACGGTGGTGACTTCGGTACCGCTTCGGCTGTGAAATTGAATAACCAAGTCAATGTCAAGGGCAATGCCACGACAGAAGCAATCTGACTGATGGCAATATCGGTGTCGTATCCAGCCAGGATGGCGAGAATGGTCTGTTGACGGTTAAGCTTAATAAAGATATCAACTTAGGCGAAACAGGATCTGTAACCACAGGCAACACTGTGGTCAATAACGACGGTGTAAAAGTCGGTGATACAACCCTCACGACCAGTGGCTTGACCATCACCAACGGTCCGTCTGTCACAACGGCGGGCATCGACGGCGGCAGCAAACAGATTACCAACGTATCCAGCGGCTCCGACGGTGTCGATGCTGACGGGAACCCGACGTATAATAACCTTACTAATGGCGCCAATATCGGTGACATTAAAAATATTACCGATGCGGCTAAGACCGAATTAACCAATGATGGTCTGAATTTCACGGCCGATAGCGGCGATGCTGTACACCGCAACTTAGGAGAAACCTTAAATATTGCCGGTGATGGCAACATCACGACTACGTCTGATGCCACTAATGGCAAAATCACCGTAGGTTTGAGCAATACTGTTGCTGTTGGTGACAAGGGCAGTGAAGACGGCTCGCTCACCGTGAATGGTGCAGATGGCTCTTCCGTTGCGATTAACGGTGCTGACGGTACTATCGCTTTGAATACCGCTGACGGTTCGCCCGTAACTATTGGTGCCGGAACTCAAGTTAATAACTTGGCCGGTACGCCTGTCGATCGCATTACTGTAGGTGGTCAAACTGTGGCTACCATGAGCGACGGTCTTAAATTTGCCGGTGATGACGGCCAGACGGATACGACGAAAGTTATTCCGAAGACCCTCAACGAACAGCTCGATATCATTGGCGGTGCTGAAGGTGAATTGACGGACAAAAACATTGGCGTCAACAACGTTAATGGCCAATTAAAAGTTCAGTTAGTCAAAGACGTCGACTTAGGCTCCACCGGTTCCTTAACAGTGGGTAACACGGTTGTTAACAACGATGGCATTAAGATTACCCCTGCTACGGGTGAACCTGTATCCTTGACCGGCTCCGGTCTTGATAACGGCAACAACGTCATCAGCAATGTTGCTACCGGTGTTAAGGGTACAGATGCTGTTAACGTGGATCAGTTGACAAAGGCAATTGAAGGCGTAAGTGCCGGTGAAGGCAGCAAGACGAACCTTACTGTCGAAGGCGGCACAACTGCCGGTACTAGTGGTAACTATACTGGCAGCAACTTGCAGATTACCGAAAAAACAGAAACGACCGGTGCCACGACTTATGACGTGAAACTGGCTGATAACATTACTTTAGGTAGTAAAGCCGACACTGCAGCGGGGACAGAAGGGACGGACAGCTCCATTACCGTCAACGGTAAAGACGGTTCCGCCGTTGCTATCAACGGTGCTGACGGCTCTATCGCCCTGAACACGGCTGACGGCTCGCCGGTTACGATTAAAGCCGGTACGGCTGCTAACGACGTCAACGGTAACTCTATTAACCGTATCACCGTAGGCGGCGCGACCGTAGCTACTCTTGATGACGGCATGGTATATACCGGTGACACCGGTTCTGCCGCTGTCAAACTGAATAAGACCGTCAATATCGTCGGTGGGGAAACGGATGCTTCCAAGTTATCTACGGACAACAACATTGGCATCGTTGCCGCTCAAGACGGCGACAATGGCAAGTTGACCGTTCGCTTGGCCAAAGACATTACCGGTTTGAATACCGTAACGGCCGGCGATGCTACTATCGGTACGCAGACAGAAACGACAGCTGGCGGCATTACTCAAACGGGCAGCTATGTAACCGGTTTGGACAACACGACGTGGAATGTATCCAATCCGGATATCGTAACCGGTCGTGCAGCTACGGAAGATCAGTTGAAGACCGTAAGCGACGCAGTCGTTGCTGTTACTGATGGTACCAGTGAAAATGCAACCGGTGGCTTCGGCCTCGCTGACGGCAGCGGTACCACGGTTAAGCAGGACCTCGGCAAGACGATTACCGTTAAAGGCGGCGTCACCGACGGAACGGCTACGACCGAAAATCCGGATGGCGTTTCTAACATCACGACAGCCGTGAAAGACGGGGCTCTTGAAGTCAGCCTGAATAAGGATCTCGACTTAGGCTCGACCGGTTCTGTAACCACCGGCAATACGGTCATCAACAACGACGGTGTGAAAGTCGGCGATACGGCTCTCACGACGGGTGGCTTGACCATCACCAATGGTCCGTCTGTCACGACGACGGGCATTGATGCCGGTAGCAAACAGATTACTAACGTAGCCAGCGGTTCCGATGGTGTCGATGATGACGGCAACCCGACGTACAATAACCTTACCAATGGTGCCAATATCGGTGACATTAAGAATATTACCGATGCGGCTAAGACAGAATTAACCAATGATGGCCTGAATTTCACGGCCGACAGCGGTGATGCTGTACACCGTAACTTAGGTGAAACCTTAAATATTGCCGGTGACGGCAACATCACGACTACGTCTGATGCCACCAATGGCAAGATCACCGTAGGCTTGAGCAACACTGTGGCTGTTGGTGAATCCGGCAGTGAAGACGGTTCCCTTACTGTGAATGGTGCAGACGGTTCGGCCGTAGCTATCGATGGCTCCAACGGCTCTATCGCCTTGAATACCGGTTCCGGTTCGCCTGTAACTATCCAGGCCGGCATCAGCGTCAATGACGTAACCGGCTCGCCGATTAACCGTATCACCGTAGGCGGAGCCACTGTGGCTACCCTGAATGACGGCATGAAATACGGCGGTGACTTCGGTACCGTTTCCAACGTCAAATTGAATAATCAAGTTGATGTAAAAGGGGAAGCGACGACAGAAGCTAACCTTACTTCCGGCAACATCGGTGTCGTTTCCAGCCAGAATGGCGACAACGGTCTGTTAGTCGTGAAATTGAATAAAGACCTCAACTTAGGTGAAAACGGTTCTGTTACTACAGGTAACACTGTAATTAATAACAGCGGTGTAACCATTGGCAGCGGGGATACGGCTGTAAGCCTCACTGACGGTGGCCTCAACAATGGCGGCAATAAGATTACCAATGTTGCTACCGGTACAGATGGTACTGATGCGGTGAACGTAGCTCAGTTAGAAGATAGACTCAGCCAGATAACGATTGGCGAATCGAAAACGACTGAGGTTACGGTTGAAGGCGGCACCGAGGCTCCGACTGATGGAACCTATGCGGGGGACAACCTGCAGGTGAAAGCAGGGACGACAGCCAATGGTTCACCGACCTATGATGTGAAACTTGCCGATAACATCACCTTAGGCAGTGCTGCCGACAGTGCAGCCGGCACAACCGGTACCGACGGCTCTATTACGCTGAACGGTGCCAACGGCTCCTCCGTAGCCGTTAACGGTGCTAATGGTTCTGTTACGGCAAAAGGTACAGATGGCTCGGCCGTAGCTATCAACGGCTCCAACGGATCTATCGAACTTAATACCGAATCCGGTTCGCCGGTAACTATCCAGGCCGGCACTAGTGCCAATAACTTGGCAGGAACTTCCGTTGACCGCATCTCTGTAGGCGGCCAGACGGTTGCTACCATGAGTGACGGTTTGAAATATGCCGGTGATGACGGCCAGTCCGATACGACGAAAGTCATTGCTAAGACCCTCAACGAACAGCTTGATATCGTTGGCGGTGCTGACGCAACAAAATTGACGGACAATAACATCGGCGTCAACAACGTTAACGGCCAGTTAAAAGTCCAGTTAGTGAAAGACATCAACTTAGGCGATACCGGTTCTGTAACCGTCGGTACAGCCGTCTTGGGCAACCAGACTGTAACCACGACTAATGGCGTATCTCAGACAGGTACCTACTTAACCGGGTTAGGCAATACCGCTTGGGATACGTCGAATCCGGATGCCGTAACCGGTCGTGCTGCCACGGAAGATCAGCTCAAAGCTATCAACGATAAAGTGAATGCCATTTCGACCGGTACCGGTGCCTTCGGCTTGACTGATGATGATGGAAACAAAGTTACACAAAGCCTTGGCGAAACGATTCAAGTCGCCGGCGATGGTCAGAATATCACGACGACAGCCGATGCTGAAAACGGTAAGATTACCGTAGCCTTGAGCAACGATATCTCCATCGGTGCGAAAGACGGAGATGATGGTACAGACGGTGTCGATGGTAAGATCGGCGTCAACGGTAAAGATGGTTCGTCCGTCGTTATCAACGGCAAAGATGGCTCCATCGGCTTGACCGGCCCTGCCGGAGCTGACGGAACACCGGGCACGACGGTAACGATTAAAGTGGCTGACCCTGTTAATAACGTATCCGATACTCCGGTAGATAGAATTACCGTAGGTGACCAGACCGTTGCAACCTTGACTGATGGCATGAAATATGGCGGTGACTTCGGTACTGTTTCCAAAGTAAAATTGAATAATCAAGTTAACGTGAAAGGTGAAGCAACGACGGAAGCCAACCTCACGACGGGCAACATCGGCGTCGTATCCAGCCAGGATGGCGACAATGGTCTGTTGACGGTTAAGCTCAATAAAGACATCAACTTGGGCGACACCGGCTCGGTCAAGACAGGTGCTACGGTCATCAATAACGATGGCGTGACCATTACGCCGTCCACCGGTAAGCCTGTAAGCTTGACCGGTACCGGCCTCAACAACGGCGGCAATACGATTACTAACGTAGCTGCCGGCACGGCCGATACGGATGCTGTCAATTACGGCCAGTTAAAAGCTGCCGCTACGGCGGTCACCGTTGAAGGTGGTACCGCAGCCGGAACGACTGACTACGCAGGCAACAACCTGAAACTGAAAGCCACTACCGATGGCGATAAGACGACCTATGACCTGAAGCTTGCCGATAAGATTACCTTAGGCAGTGCTGCCGACAGTGCAGCCGGTACAGAAGGAACCGACAGCTCTATTACTGTAAATGGTAAAGACGGTTCCGCAGTAGCTATTAACGGTGCTGACGGCTCCATCGCCTTGAACACGGCTGACGGCTCGCCGGTCACCATCAAAGCCGGTACAGCTGCTAACGACGTCAACGGTAACTCTATTAACCGTGTCACCGTAGGCGGTGCGACGGTCGCAACCCTTGATGACGGCATGAAATACACCGGTGATACCGGTTCTGCCGCTGTCAAACTGAATAAGACCGTCAACATTGTCGGCGGAGAAACGGATTCTACGAAGTTATCTACCGACAACAACATTGGCATCGTTGCCGAACAAGACGGCGACAATGGCAAACTGACGGTTCGCCTGGCGAAAGACATTACCGGTTTGAACACCGTAACGGCCGGCGATGCTACCATCGGTACGCAGACAGAAATGACAGCTAGCGGTGTTGCTCAAACGGGCAGCTATGTAACCGGCTTAGACAACACGACGTGGAATGTATCCGATCCGGATATCGTAAGCGGTCGGGCAGCTACGGAAGATCAGCTGAAGACCGTAAGCGATGCCATTATGGATGGTACCAGTGAAAACGCAACGGGCGGCTTCGGCCTGACCGACGACAGCGGCAACGCTGTTAAGCAAGACCTGGGCAAGACCATCCAGATTGCCGGTGACGGTCAGAATATCACGACGACAGCCGATGCAACAAACGGCAAAATTACCGTAGCCTTGAGCAACGACATCTCCATCGGTGCCAAAGACGGCGCTGACGGTACAGACGGTGTCGACGGCAAGATTGGCGTCAACGGTAAAGATGGCTCTGCTGTAGTTATCAACGGCGCTGACGGCTCCATCGGCTTGACCGGCCCTGCCGGAGCTGACGGAACACCGGGCACAACGGTAACGATTAAAGTGGCTGACCCCGTCAATGATGTAACCGGTACGCCCATTGACCGCATTACGGTCGGTGGTGCGACCGTTGCTACACTCGATGACGGTATGAAGTACGGAGGTGACTTCGGCACGACTTCGGCTGTGAAACTGAACAACCAGGTCAATGTCAAAGGCAATGCCACGACAGAAGCTAACCTCACTGATGGAAACATCGGTGTCGTATCCAGCCAGGATGGCGACAATGGTCTGTTAACGGTTAAGCTCAATAAAGACATCAACTTGGGCGACACCGGCTCGGTCAAGACAGGTGCTACGGTTATCAATAACGACGGCGTTACCATTACGCCTTCTACGGGTAACCCTGTAACCTTGACGGGTACCGGCCTCAATAACGGCGGCAATAAGATTACTAACGTTGCAGCCGGTGATGTAAGTTCGACCTCTACAGATGCTGTTAACGGCAGTCAGTTGAAAGCTGTTCAAGACATTGCTGAAAAACACACGGTGGTAACCGTTGAAGACGGCACAGCAGCCGGAACGACTGACTATACAGGAAACAATCTGAAGCTGAAAGCTACCGAGGTAGACGGTCAGACCACGTATGACCTGAAACTTGCCGACAACCTCACTATCGGTGCGAAAGATGGTACGAACGGATCTATCGGTGTTAACGGCAGCGATGGAAACGTCGTTACTATCGACGGCAACGACGGCATCTCGATTAAGGGTGCCGACGGCAAAGATGGCGTCAGCATCACCGGTAAAGACGGTGTCGATGGCGTCGACGGCTTGGAAGGCCACATCGGCCTCAATGGCAAAGACGGCGTGACCGACATCTATACCACGCCTGGTGACGCCGGCGTCAACGGTGCCGATGGTGATACCATGACTCGCATCATCTACACCGATCCGGAAGGCACGAACCATCAGGTAGCAACCCTTGATGACGGCATGAAGTACACCGGTGATACCGGTTCTGCCGCTGTCAAACTGAATAAGACCGTCAACATTGTCGGCGGAGAAACAGATTCTACTAAGTTATCTACCGACAACAACATTGGCATCGTTGCCGAACAAGACAATGACAATGCCAAATTGACGGTTCGCCTGGCGAAAGACATTACCGGGTTGAATACCGTAACAGCCGGCGACGCTACCATTGGTAATCAGACGGAAGTTACCGCCGGTGGAACTGCTCAAACGGGCAGCTATGTAACTGGTTTGGATAACACCGAATGGAATATGACGAGTCCGGATATCGTAAGCGGCCGTGCAGCTACGGAAGATCAGCTGAAGACCGTAAGCGATACGGTGAATGCTCTTGCTGATGGTACCAGTGAAAACGCAACGGGCGGCTTCGGCTTGACCGACGACAGCGGCACCGCTGTTAAGCAAGACATTGGCAAGACGATTCAAATCGCCGGTGATGGCAACATCACGACTACGGCTGATGCGACCAGTGGCAAACTCACCGTAGGCTTGAGCAATACGATTGCCCTTGGTGAAAAAGCCAGTGAAGACGGTTCCACTGAAGGTACAGACAGCTCCATTACCGTTAATGGTAAAGACGGCTCGGCTGTAGCTATCAACGGTGCTGACGGAACTATCGCTTTGAATACCGCTGACGGCTCGCCTGTAACTATCGGAGCGGGCACTCAGGTTAATAACTTGGCCGGTACTCCCATTGACCGCATTACTATCGGTGGTGCAACCGTTGCAACTCTCGACGACGGTATGAAGTACTATGGTGACTTCGGCGAAGTTGCTTCTGTTAAGTTGAATAATCAAGTTAACATGGAAGGCGAAGCAACCTCTGAAGATGACCTGACGACGGGCAACATCGGCGTCGTATCCAGCCAGGATGGTGACAATGCATTGTTAACGGTTAAGCTCAATAAAGACATCAACCTAGGCTCATCTGGTTCCGTAACTACAGGCAACACCGTGATCAATAACAGCGGCGTTACCATTACGCCTACCGGCGGTAATCCTGTAACCTTGACGGATGCCGGCCTCAATAACGGCGGCAACAAGATTATCAATGTTGCGCCTGGAGCTATCAATGACGATTCTATGGATGCTGTTAATGGCAGCCAGTTAAATGAAATTAGAAAATTAGCTGCTCAGCATACGTATGTAACCGTTGAAGGTGGTACAGAAGGCGAAGCGGCCGAGTATGCAGGTAAGAACTTGTTGATTCAAACAAAGAGAGATAACAACCTGACGACGTATTATGACCTCAAACTCTCGGATAACATCACCTTAGGTAGTGCCAACGATGATGAGGGCACAGGCGGTGTAGACAGCTCGATTACCCTGAATGGTGCTGATGGATCTTCCGTTGCCATTGACGGGGCGACAGGCTCTGTTGCCCTGACGGGTACGGATGGTTCGACGGCAACAATCGCAGCCGGAACCCAAGCTAATAACTTAGTCGGTACGGCCATTGACCGCATTACCGCAGGCGGCTCGACCGTTGCAACCCTCGATGACGGCATGAAATACGGCGGTGACTTTGGCACTGCTTCTGCAGTGAAACTGAACAACCAGGTCAATGTCAAAGGTAATGCAACCACTGAAGCTGATCTCACTGATGGCAACATCGGTGTCGTATCCAGCCAGGATGGCGACAATGGTCTGTT
>NZ_HF954537.1:884834-920702 GCF_000455225.1 Megasphaera massiliensis | reverse complement strand
GACGGTTAAGCTCAATAAAGACCTCAACCTCGGCTCCACCGGCTCCGTCACCATGGGCAACACCGTAGTCAATAACGGCGGTGTCACCATTACGCCTGAAACCGGCAATCCGGTATCCTTGACGGGCACGGGTCTCAACAACGGCGGCAACCAGATCACTAATGTGGCCAGCGGCACGACTGGTGAGACTTATGATACAAGCGTAGCCGGTCAGGAAAACTACAACAACGCAGCCAATATCGGTGATTTGACCACCGCTATCAATGACGTTAAAGGTGCGGACAAGGGCGGCGGCTTCGGCTTAACTGCTGACGACGGCAAGTCTGTCAAACAAGACTTGGGCAGCACTATCACTGTAACTGGTGACACCAACATCGAAACGAAAGTTACCGATGATGGTAAGCTGCAGGTCGGCCTGAAAGACAATGTCGACCTCGGTCAGGATGGTTCTCTTACAGCTGGTAACACGACCATCGATAAAGATGGCGTTTCTACGGATAAGATTGCGATTAAAGATTCTGGTATCTCCATCGATAAAGATGGTATCAATGCTGGGAATAAGCAAATCAAGGACGTAGGCAGCGGTCTTGGTAATAACTATGACACGTCTGTAGAAGGTCAGGAAAACTACAACAACGGTGCCAATATTGGTGACGTTTACAACATTGCGAAAGGTCAAGCCGACGCAGTGAAAGCACAATCCGGTAAGAACATCACCGTAGATGCTGATAACAAGGTTAACCTGAATGATAACATTACTCTTGGTGACAATAGTGATGCATCCAAGCAGGTCAATATCGACGGCAACGGTGCCACCGTTACGGCCGGCAGCGGCGATAACCAGGTCAAACTGGACGGCTCTAAAGGCCAGATTTCTGCAGGCGGTGCCGTTCTGGGCAACCAAGCAAACACGGCAAACGACGGCAATCCGGCAACGGGCAACTACCTCACTGGGTTGGACAACACCACCTGGGATGGCACGAACATCCAGTCCGGCCGTGCAGCTACCGAAGATCAGCTGAAAGTCGTAGATGACAAGGTCAGCAAAGGCCGTGTCTTCCAAGGCGACGACGGCGCAGACAACAGCGTCACCGTTGGCCTCGGCGATACGCTGAAACTCAACGGCGGTGCCGATACGTCTAAACTGTCTAGCGGCAACATCGGTGTTGTAAGAAACAGCAGCGGTGATGGCCTCGACATCAAACTGTCTAAGGACTTGAAAGACCTCGACAGTGTCACAACGGGCAATACGACGATTAATAACAACGGTGTCACCATCAAGACCGTAGACAGCGATCGTACAATCACCATTCAGGACAGCAATGTCAACATGGGCAACAACGTCGTAAGCGGTGTTGCTGACGGAACCGTAGCTCCGGGCTCGACGGAAGCCGTCAATGGCGGCCAGCTGGCCCTGCGCGACCAGGCTATCAACAACCTGGGCGGAGAAGTCAATAAACTGGATAACCGCATCAACCGCGTCGGTGCCGGTGCAGCTGCTTTGGCAGCCCTCCATCCGCAGGACTTCGATCCTGATGATAAGTGGGATTTCGCCTTCGGCTATGGCCACTACCGCGGCGCTAACGCCGGTGCTTTCGGTGCCTTCTACAAACCGAACGAAGATACTACCTTCTCGGTCGGCGGCACTATCGGCGGCGGTGAAAACATGATTAACGCCGGTGTTTCCTTCAAGTTAGGCCAGGGCAACAACGTATCTAACTCTCGCGTTGGCATGGCTAAGGAAATCAAACACCTCCGTGATGACGTAGCGAAACTCGAAGACATCGTCAATCGTCAGAGTCAAATGATTAATCAGTTGACTGGCCAGAATCCTGGTACGATTGAGTCCAAAGGCAGCGAGCTCTTCCCGGATGTTCCGGCTAACCACTGGGCTTACGAATACGTTACTAAGCTTCATCAGCTCGGCATTATCGAAGGCTATCCGGATGGAAACTTCGATGGTAACCGCATGATGACGCGTTATGAATTCGCTGCGGTTGTCTATCGTGCCATCATGGCAGGCGCTGCCTCGAATGCAGCCCTCCAGGGCGACGATACGTTGGATCGCTTGGCCAACGAATTCTCTGCAGAACTCAAGTACATCCGCATCGATACGATCGCTAAGGATAAGGACGGGAAACCGACCATCCAGCGTGTCCGCATCGTTCCGGAAAACAAGCAAAACTAATCCTGTTTCTAAGGGTTTCTCTGGAGGATCTTCTGATTCTCATATAAAGTTGCGGCTGTCTTTTGGCAGCCGCAATTTTTTTGTATAAAGAGCGTATTCTCTTTTCGGCAAAACTGCTGTACGGATTGTCAGAAACCTAAAAAGAGCCCTGTAAGCTCTTCCGTCCCGATGTGGGGGAGGAGAGCTTACAGGGCTCTTTGGGTTATATAATGAGTTGATTTTCGTCATTCGAGCAGGGATGTATTTGTTGATTTAGTCGATGGAAATCAACTGATATTTGTCATTGCCCATCTTTAATTTTCGCATGGCCGTCAATTGGTGCAGGCCGTGGCGGGATTCGATTCGTTCTACCAAATCATGCTTATCTCTTTCCGGCTGATCATAGACCATGTCGACACTGGCCTGATCGATGGCCAAGATATCCGTCGAAGCCATCATGCCTAAATCGGGGATGACCGGTTTGGCTGCCGAGGTACCGGCGCAGTCACAGTCGACGGACATGGCGCGCAGGACGTTGAGGAAGACGATGTGTTTTCCGAAGTAGTCGCAAATGGCCTTGCCGCAGTCGGCCATGTTTTCCATAAAACCTTCTTCGAGAACCATATTGTCTGACCAGTCAGAACCGACGGGAGTCCGCGATTCATGGAAGGCGTGGACCTGGCGTTTTCCGACCTGACCGTCCGCGCAGCCGATGGCGATATTTTTCAGTGATCCGCCGTAGCCGCCCATGGCGTGGCCTTTGAAATGGGTCAGGACGATCATGGAGTCGTAATTAGTGATGTTGCGGCCTAAGGATACTTCCGAGAAATGGAGGCCCTTGCGGACGGGCATCATGACGTTGCCTTTTTCATCCATGATGTCGACGGGGCAGAAATTCCAGCCGTTGACTTCTAAGGTCCGGCGGTGTTTTTCTGTCGTGTCGCGGTCGCCGGGGTAGAGGGTATTCGTTTCGACGATATTACTGTCAGGCACCTGAGCTTGGAAGGCCTTGACCATGTCCCGCGGCAGGATGTACGGGCCGTGCTGTTCGCCCGTGTGGACTTTGATGGCCGTCTTGCCGTAAATGCCTTCATTGACCTTCTGATACAATTTAATCAAGTGTTCGGCGTCGATGTGCTTGGTGTAATAGACCTTGGCATAGGAGCCGGATTGACCGGACTGGGCCGTCGTTTCCTGACTGCCTACGACCGGTGCCTGGGCCATGGCAGGCAGAATGTTGGCTTTGCCTAAAGCAAGGCCGAGGGCCGCACTGCCGGCTAGTTTTAAAAAGCCGCGCCGCGTTATATTTTCCATAAGTACCTCCTGTGTGAATGATGGAACCGGCGTCAAAATTTGCGGCGATAAAGAGAAATAAGCTTTCCTGCAAAATGGTTGCAAAAATACTAGAACTTTCCTTCGTCGTATAATTTGATTTTCCAGTCTAAGTGGCTTAAGGCATCTTGGATGTCCTGCAAGTTGCTCTGTAGTTGGTTTCGTTCATTGACTAAAATTTGCCGCCGTTCCTTACGAGTGGCGTCGCCTTTCTCGAAAAGCTCCATATAGCGCGTCAGGCCAGAGATAGAAACGTTGGCTGCCCGCATGCACTTGATAAAGGCAATGCTTTTGCAGTTTTCTTCGCTGTAGTCGCGGATGCCGTTTTTATCGCGGGGCACATTGCGGATGAGCCCGATTTTTTCGTAGTAACGAAGCGTGTCCGGCGAAATATGTAATTGTTCACTTACATCTTTTATTTTCAAGGTAGTCCCTCCTTTTGATTTACATTATAGCTATTGGAGTCGTCTCTAAGTCAAGGCGAAAAAATAAAATATGATTAATTTTTACTGTGAATACCGTTTTTGATGGTGAAACCATGGTATGGTTAGATAGAAAATAGAGGCCTCATCTTTTTATTAATAAAGCTATATATTTTTTGACGAAGAGATTCATACGAATGCGGTCAATCCGAAGGGACGTGGTTATGATGAATTATATTTTCGCTATTTACCTAAGAGGTAAATAAAAATTGTTGATTAAACTTGATAACTATGGTAGAATAAAATTAACCTTATAGGTAAATGAGGTGAAACGTTGAAGGTCAGTTATAGAAACCGAAAAATAGAAAAAGTATGTACCAATGCTCAGGCTGCACGAAAAACATACGGGGATATAATGGCTAGAAAAATTCATCAACGGATTGATGAACTTAACACTGCTGATTCAGTGGAGATGATGGTTCAATATCGTATTGGGAGCTGTCATCTCTTAACGGGGGATAGAGAAAATCAGTATGCGCTGGATTTAGAACATCCCTATCGTTTAATATTTACCCAAATAGGTAGTGAAATACAAATTGCAGAAGTACAGGAAATTATAGATTATCATTAAGAATTTGGGAGGAGTGAGATTCATGTTGGAAAGCAAGAGCTATATTGCGACGCCGCCCGGTGCTACCATTAAAGAACTGCTTGAAGATCGAGGCATGACCCAAAAAGAATTTTCTAAACGGATGGGGATGTCCGAAAAACATACCAGCAAACTGATCAATGGAGAAGTGCATTTGACTCCGGATATGGCTGAAAAACTCGAGTTAGTATTAGGGGTACCGGCTGGTTTTTGGAATAATCTGGAAGCCATTTATCAGGAAAAATTAGTAAAAGTAAAACGGGAAAATGAATTGGAAGAAGAGAAAGAACTCGCCCAAAAATATCCCTACAACAAAATTGTGCAGTGGGGGATGGCTCCTCCTGCTCGTAAGTGGATAGAGAAAATTGTTAATTTATGTAAGTTCTTTGAAGTGAGCCGCTTAGAACTACTTCAAAATAGAGAACTTATGCCCATTGCTTGCAGAAAGCTGTCTGATACGGAAACGAGTACATATATTATGCGTACCTTGGCTCAATATGCCAAACTTAAAGCTCGGGACATGGAAACAGCGGTGTTTTCAGCAGATGCTTTGAGACAGAACTTAAGAAAAGTCAGAAACTTACTGGTACATCAGCCGGATGATGTCAGTGAAAGATTGACTGCACTTCTAAAGTCCTGTGGCATCGCCCTAGTGTACCTTCCTCAACTCAAGGGAGCGTTTTTACATGGTATTACCTTTTATGATCCTGGCGCCAATAAAGTGGTACTGGGAATTACTATGGATGGAAAATATGCGGATCAATTCTGTTTTAGCCTTTTTCATGAGATTTCGCATATTCTGGAAGGGCACATCTACCAAAAAGACGGTACGTCGGAAGAAGATGAAAAAAGGGCCGATAGAACAGCTGCTGACATCTTGATTCCTTCGGAGAAATTGAAAGCGTTTTACTTAGAGGCTGATTATTCGCTTCATTCTATCGAGGTTTTTGCGGATTCGATTCAAGTAAGTCCTGATATTATTATTGGCAGACTTCAGCATGATAAGAAAATTAAGCATAATCAATTGAATCAATATAGGCGCAAATATGAGGAAGTTGCGGGATAAATATAGATATAGAATTATATTTGTTAGATACGAGCGGCCCCGTAAGGTCAGATTTTTCGTCTGATCTTACGGGGCCGTTTACTCTATCAAGGATGAATTTGTGATACCTGCAAAGATTTCTTATGCGTCGTAGGTGAAGGTCAAATCTTTTTTGATGTCGGGATGGAGGCTGCGGCCGACGATGCACATGTCACGCGTTGAGGCTTCGATGGCGCTGCGCTGGCTTTCATCGAGGGATTTGGGCATATGGAAATGGACGCCGATGTGTTCGATCCGGAAGTCTTTCTCGTTGACGGACGTTTCCGTATCGGCATAGGTTCCGGTCAGGTCGCAGCCCAGCTGGCCGGCAACGGCTGCCATGATGGTGATGGCGCAGGAGGCGTAGGTATCAGCCAGTAATTCTACGGGGGAGTACGTTTCTTCGAGGCCGCCGTGACTCTTCGGACCGTCGGTGATGATAGTCTGTTTCTGTTTGGCGTCGTGCAATTCGTTTCTCAGGTTACCTTTGAATGTTACATGAGACATGGTAGTTCCTCCTTTTAGACGATACTTAAATTAATGTTATATATAGGGCGTTCTTGACGGATTGCCCTTTCCTTGATTATACCACAGATTTGAAGAGAACTTCCCGGATTTTACGGCTTCTTTTCATGGCAAATTTATGGGGAAAAGAGGAGTTTATGCGGTCTTTGTCTATTTTGATATTTATTTTGACTTTTTGACTATAAACGCTTGACAAAAGAATGGGGTCATGCTATCTTATATATAGTCTTAGAGGTCAAATAGTCAGAATGCTAAGAAAAGTCAAATGAGCAGAGGTGATATCGTTATGAACTTAGATGCACGCAAACAGAAGATACTGCAAGTCATCGTTCAGGACTATATCGCATCTGCCGAACCTGTCGGGTCGCGGACGATTGCCCGTAAGTATGATTTGGGCATAAGCCCGGCGACGATCCGCAACGAAATGTTCGATCTGG
This sequence comes from Megasphaera massiliensis, assembly GCF_000455225.1. Lineage (GTDB taxonomy): Bacteria > Bacillota > Negativicutes > Veillonellales > Megasphaeraceae > Megasphaera > Megasphaera massiliensis. The sequence goes on along the minus strand of NZ_HF954537.1, from coordinate 914,086 downwards.
AAATGATGGGATATTTGGAACAGCCCCACACGTCGGCCGGCCGTGTCCCGTCCTTGAAAGGCTATCGGCTCTATGTCGACTGCCTCCTCAAGCCGACGAAGATTACGGAAGCGGAAAAGCAATTCGTCCAGTCCTGGTTTCAGGATAAGCTGAGCAGCGTCGATGAAATCTTTCAGTCGACGGCCAAGCTCTTGGCCCGGATTACACACAACGTCACCTTGATCATGGCGTCGGAGCGGCTTAACTCGAAGTTGAAGTACATCCGCTTTTTGCCCCTTGATGATAGGCGGGCTATCATGATCGTCGTCACCGACACGGGACAAGTTGAAAATTGTATTTACCCGAAACCCAGTGGGGCCAGCATGGACGATTTGAACATCATCGCCCAGAAGCTGACTAACTATTTGACCGGTACGGCCATGGACCGCATCGATGAAAAGGCTATCGAAACATTTCATGAAACCATCGTCGACGACGTCGAATTATATCGGTTGGCCTTCCGGGCCATGGAGCAGACTCGCCGCCAAGGTGAGCATTTCTACAAAGGCGGTACGACGGAACTGCTCAACAAACCGGAATTTAAGGACGTCGACAAGGCCAAGAGCCTCTTTACCATGCTGGAAGAACAGGACATCGTCGCCAACATCCTCCACGATGAAGGCGAAGGGCAGTCCGTTACCGTCCGCATCGGCGAGGAAACGAAGCTGTCGCCAATTAACGACTGCAGCATCATTGAAGCGACCTTCACCGATCACGATGTCGTTCTCGGCAAGCTGGCCGTCTTAGGGCCGGCACGAATGGAATATGCTAAAATCATCGGCCTGTTGGATTTCATGAAACAGCATATGACTCAGATGCTGTCCCATTACCAGGACGAGACGTAAGGAGGAGTACCGAACGAGATGAGTAACGAAGAGAAGAAAGATACTGTATTACAGGAAGAAGCGAATAAAGTGGCGGAAGACGCTGCCAAGGAAAAAGCCGAAGCCGTAGACGCGCAGGCGGCAGATGAGGGCTCTGAAACGACGGAACCGGATGCCAAAGAAGCTGCTGATAAGGCCGATGCGGAAAAAGCCGCGAAGTTTGAACAGCAGTTCGTTCGCCTGCAGGCTGATTTTGCCAACTATAAGAAGCGTACTGCTTCCGAAAAGCTTCAGATTTCGGAAGTCGTCAAAATGGATGTCCTCGGCCGGATCCTGCCGGTCATCGACAATTTTGAACGGGCCCTCAAGGCTCCGACAGATGCCGTTTCCGATGATGTACACTCCTTTATCGAAGGCTATGAAATGATTTACAAACAGCTGATGGCCGTCCTTGAAAAGGAAGGGGTCACCAAAATCGAAGCTGTCGGTAAACCTTTCGATCCTAACTACCATCAGGCTGTCATGCGTGTGCCCAGTGACGAATACGATGACGACATCGTCGTAGAGGTCCTCCAGGAAGGTTATCTCCTGGGCGAAAAGACCTTGCGTCCGGCCATGGTAAAAGTTGCATTTAACGGTTAATTATCGTTTAGTATAAGAATGGAGGAATCTTTTATGAGCAAAGTTATTGGTATTGACTTAGGTACGACAAACTCCGTAGTCGCTGTTATGGAAGGCGGCGAACCTACGGTCATCACGAATACGGAAGGTTCTCGTCTCACCCCGTCGGTTGTCGGTTTCTCGAAGACCGGCGAACGCCTCGTCGGCCAGTTGGCAAAACGCCAGGCCGTTTCTAACCCGGAAAACACCATTGCCTCGATTAAACGTCACATGGGTGAAAACTACACCGTTGACGTTCAGGGCAAAAATTATACGCCTCAGGAAATTTCGGCTATGGTCCTTCAGAAATTGAAGGAAGACGCTGAAAGCTACTTGGGCGAAAAAGTAACCCAGGCCGTTATCACCGTTCCGGCTTACTTCAACGACAGCCAGCGTCAGGCTACGAAAGACGCCGGCAAGATCGCCGGTCTCGACGTTCTCCGTATCGTCAACGAACCGACGGCAGCAGCTCTCGCTTACGGCCTCGATAAAGGCGGCGACGGCAAGATCCTCGTATTCGACCTCGGCGGCGGCACCTTCGACGTCTCGATCCTGGAACTGGGCGACGGCGTCTTTGAAGTAAAGGCTACCAACGGCAACACGAAACTCGGCGGCGACGACTTCGACAACAAGATTATGGACTGGATGGTTGACGAATTCAAGAAACAGACCGGCATCGACCTCTCTCAGGATAAGATGGCTGACCAGCGCTTGAAAGAAGCTGCTGAAAAAGCAAAAATCGAATTGTCGACGGTCCTTTCGACCAACATCAACCTGCCTTTCATCACGGCTGACGCTTCGGGCCCGAAACATCTCGACCTGACGTTGACCCGTGCTAAATTCAACGAACTGACGGAAGACCTCGTTCATGCTACGATGGAACCGACCAAGAAAGCTATTGCTGACTCCGGTCTCAGCATCGACGAAATCGACAAGATCATCCTCGTCGGCGGCTCCAGCCGTATCCCCGCCGTTCAGGACGCTATCAAATCGATCCTCGGCAAAGAACCGAGCAAGGGCGTAAACCCTGACGAATGCGTTGCTATCGGCGCTGCTATCCAGGCCGGTGTCCTCGTAGGCGACGTCAAAGACGTTCTCCTCCTCGACGTTACGCCATTGTCCCTCGGTATCGAAACCCTCGGTGGTGTCTTCACCAAGATCATCGACCGCAACACGACGATCCCGACGTCCGGCAGCCAGGTATTCTCGACGGCAGCCGATAACCAGCCGTCCGTTGACGTCCACGTCCTTCAGGGCGAACGCGAAATGGCAGCTGACAACAAGACCCTCGGCCGCTTTGAACTGACGGGCATTCCGGCAGCTCCCCGTGGAGTACCTCGTATCGAAGTTACCTTCAACATCGATGCCAACGGTATCGTAAACGTTTCGGCAAAAGACCTCGGAACGGGTAAGGAACAGAAGATCACCATCAAATCCTCTTCGGGCCTCGACAAGAGCGAAATCGACCGCATGGTCAAAGAAGCTGCGGCTCACGAAGCTGAAGATAAGAAGCGTAAAGAAGGCATCGAAGCTAAGAACAACGCCGACTCCCTCATTTATCAGGCTGAAAAGACCATCAAGGATATGGGCGACAAAGCCGACGCTGCTAAAGTTTCGGAAATCAAAGATAAAATCGCTGACTTGAAAGAAGCTGTAAAGAGCGACGACGTCGATAAGATCAAAGCTGCTTCGGAAGCTTTGACCAAACCGCTTTACGACTTGACCAGCGAAATGTATAAGAATGCTGACGCCGCTTCGCAGCAGGCACAGCCGGAAGGCAGCGCTCAGTCCGATGCCGGTGACAGCCAGAAGCAGGATGACAATGTAGTAGACGCCGATTACACCGTAGTCGACGACGATAAGAAGTAAGATAGATAAGAGGGGCTTCTCAGATGAGCAAAAGAGATTATTATGAAGTGCTCGGCGTTTCCAAAGACGCCAGCGATGCGGAAATAAAAAAAGCTTTTAAAAAGCTGGCCCTTAAGTATCATCCGGACCGCAACCCTGATGATCCGAAGGCAGCTGAAGAAAAGTTCAAAGAAATCAACGAAGCCTACAGCGTCTTGTCTAATTCGCAAAAACGCGCCCAGTACGACCAGTTCGGTCCGGCGGCATTCCAGAATGGGAATGCTGCCGGTTCCGGTGCCGGTTTTGGCCAGGGCGGCTTCGGAGGGTTTGGCGGCTTTGGCGGTTTCGGCCAGGGTGGTCAGGGCGGCTTCGGCGGCTTTGAAGATATCTTTGATTCTTTCTTTGGCGGTCAAGGCGGCCGGCAGTCGTCCAACGGGCCTCAGCGAGGCGCCGATCTGCGCTATGACGTAGACATCGCCTTGAAGCAGGCTGCTTTTGGGACGGAAATGGAAATTGAAGTTCCCAAGGAAGAAACGTGTGACCACTGTCACGGTGAAGGTGCCGAACCGGGCAGTAAGGTCGATACCTGCCCTGACTGTCACGGTACAGGCCAGCAGCGTGTCGTCCAGAACACGCCTTTTGGCCAGATGGTCAATGTCCGTACTTGCAGCCGCTGCGGCGGTTCGGGCAAGATTATCCATGACAAATGCAAGAAATGTCATGGCTCGGGAACCGTAAAAGTTCGCAAGAAACTGAAAATCAAGATTCCTGCCGGTGTCGATGACGGTGCACGCCTGCGCGTTGCCGGTGAAGGCGAACCGGGTACCCGCGGTGGCGGTCACGGCGATTTGTACGTCTACATCTTCGTTCGCCGCGATCCGAAGTTTGCCCGTGAAGGAAGCGATATTCTGTCAGAAGAAACGATTTCCTTTGCCCAGGCAGCCTTAGGGACCAAGATTCCTGTCGAAACCTTGGATGGAAAGATTGAGTTGAACATTCCGGCCGGTACACAAACCGGTACCTTGTTCCGCATTCGCGGCAAGGGCATTCCGGTCCTCGGTGCCAAGAATCGCCGCGGCGATCACCACGTCCGGGTCACCGTTTCCATTCCTAAGAAATTGAATGACAAACAGCAGGAACTCCTGCGTGAATTCGCCTATGCCGGCGGTGAAACGTGGGTGGGGGAGCCAAAGTCGGCTGAAAAAAAGGCCGATGACAGTGCTGTGAGCAATACCAAAAAAGATACTAAGAAAAACAAGAAAAGTGTTTGGAACAAGTTGAAAGACGATCTGTTTCAGAGCTTGAGAAAAGTATGGGGCGACTTCTGTTGGAGTTGGGCCCGATTAAAAGAAGATCTGTAAAGATGAAGGGAGCATAGACGATGCAATGGAATGAAGTCGATTTGCTCGTTTCCCCAGTGGCCACCGATTTGGTGGCCCTTCTTGTTTATGAATGCGGCAGCAACGGCTCGGTCATCGACGATGAGCAGCCGGACGCGGAGGGCCGCGTTCGCATTACAGCGTATTTTCCGCTGACACAAGAAGGCTTGGTGGAAACGATTCGAGAAAAAATGAATGCCCTTGAAAGCCGCGGCGCCGACCTCGGCAACTGGCAGGTCATTGAAAAAAATGTCAACGACGAAGATTGGCTCTTTGCCTGGCAGGATCATTTCCATCCCAAGAAGATTTCCCGCCATTTCTGGGCGGAACCGGCTTGGGAAAAAGCATCGCCGGAACCGGGAGAAGACGTCCTTACCATCGATCCGGGCCTTGCTTTTGGCAGCGGCTTTCACGACACGACCTGTCTCTGTGTCCAATACCTGGAAGAGGCAGTGCGGCCGGGCGATGTCGTTTTTGACATCGGCACGGGCACGGGAATCTTAGCCATTGCTGCGGCAAAGCTGGGCGCCGCTCACGTAGCAGCTGTCGATTTTGACAGCGCCGCCGTCGCTCAGGCTCGGGTCAATGCGGCCCTCAACGGCGTTGAAGACCGGATGGCCATCGCCAACAGCGACCTTTTGACGGCTATTCCCAAGGGGCAACAGGCTGATGTTATCGTGGCCAATCTGGTGACCAACGCCGTATTGGCTCTCTTACCGGCAGTAGGGCCATACTTAAAAGACGGCGGTACGCTCATCGTCAGCGGCATCATCGACGACCGCATCGATGACGTAAGGCAGGCGGCTGAAGAAGCCGGATTTAATTGGGCTGATGAACAGCTCCGAAGCGGCTGGTATGCCGTGACATTGACGAGGTGAGATCATGCGTAAGATTTTCACGGATTTTCCCATTTGTGGGACCTTTGAATTATCGGCCGACGACGCCCGTCACGTCGTCCTCGTCCTGCGCCACACCGTAGGCGACACCATTCCCGTCACCGATGTGACCGGTACGACCTATGAATGCTTCATTACTCGCATCGAAGGTCATTCGGCTTATTTGACGCCGGCCAAAAAGTTGTCCGAGCCGGCGGCGTCGTCAGGGGCGGTCACGTTGGCAGCCGGTATCTTAAAAGGCGACAAGTTCGACTGGGTCATCCAAAAGGCGACGGAGCTCGGCGCCAGCCGAATCGTTCCTGTACAAATGGAATATTGTGTAGTAAAATTAGATGATAAACGGCAGAAGTCCCGCCTTGAACGGTGGCAGCGCCTGGCCCTGGAAGGGGCTAAGCAATGCGGCCGCGACGACGTGCCCGAAGTGGCACCGGTCATGAATTTTACGGACTTTGTCGACGCTTATGCCGATACGCGCTGCATCCTTCCCTATGAACGGGAAACGGCGCCGCTGGCCGAAGCCTGCCGCGACGTGCGGACCGGTGATGTCGTCATTGCCATCGGTCCTGAAGGCGGTTATGCCGAAAAGGAAATCGCCTACGCTGAACAGCACTTTGCCTGGTGCCGCACGGTCTCTCTCGGACCGCGGATCCTGCGGGCTGAAACGGCGTCGTTGGCGGCCTTATCTATCATTATGTACGAAAGAGGATTCAAGTAATGCCAACTATTGCTTTTGCGACCCTGGGCTGTCGTGTCAACCAATACGATACGGACAGCATACGGGGCTTATTTCTTCAGTCTGGCTTTGAAGAAGCTGATTTTAACGGCCCTGCCGACGTCTATATCATCAATACCTGTTCGGTCACCCAAGTCGGTGAAAAGAAGTCACGTCAACTCATTCGGCGGACCAAGAAGCGCAACGAAGCGGCTAAGGTCATCGTCACCGGCTGCTACGCCCAGCTTGACCCGGAGTTGCTTTCGTCCATGCCCGAAGTCGATGCCGTCGTCGGGACGAACGAACGAAAACGCATCGTCTCTATCGTCGGTGATTTACTCGCTAATGGTCGTGATGAAGCTTTTACAGCCGTCCATGACGTGCGCCGGCATGATGAGTTTGAGGAAATTCCCCTCTATCCGTCGGCCGTCGAGCATACGCGGGCAGACCTGAAAATCCAGGAAGGGTGCAATAATTTCTGTGCCTACTGCATCATTCCCTATACGCGAGGTGTTTTGAAGTCCCGCCGTCCCGATGCCGTCATTGCCGAAGCGAAACGCCTCGTCGCTGCCGGCTTTAAGGAAATCGTCCTGACCGGCATCCATCTCGGCGCCTATGGTCGTGATCTCGACGATCATCCGTCGCTGGCTCACATCCTCGACCGGCTGGTCAAAGAAACGGATGTGTCCCGTATCCGCATGGGTTCTATTGAATCGCTGGAAATCGACGACGAGATGATTGCCGTCATGAACAGCTCGGATCGAATTTGCCGTCATCTGCATCTGCCGCTTCAGGCGGGGTCCGATGCCGTGTTGAAGGCTATGAACCGCCATTATACCGTTGCCGAATATGAAGCCTTGATTGCTCGTCTGCGCAGCCGCATCGACGGCCTGACCGTTTCAACGGATCTGATCTTAGGCTTTCCCGGTGAGACCGAGGCCCTTTTTGAAGAGACGATGGAGACCTTGAAACGCCTTAATTTTTCCCATATTCACGCTTTTCCTTATTCGCCGCGTAAAGGGACGCCGGCAGCGACCATGAGCGGTCAAATCGATACGGCTGAAAAGAAACGCCGCGTCGAATTGGTCAATGAATTGTCGGCCCGTCAAAAAGCGGCGCTCCTCGAATCTCTCGTCGGGACCAAGGCGTCGGTTCTCATCGAAACTCAGGAAGGGACTGAAGGGGAAGGCTTTACGGGAAACTATGAACGCGTCGCCGTGAAGGGACTGCCGGAAGGCTCACAGCGGACGGTCGTTTCCGTAGCCCTTGTCGGAACGGATGGCAAGAAGCTCTTGGCCGAGGCCCTTTGAGGAAAGGCTCGTAAGCCTGATTTGCCGTATCCAGAAGGAGGAATTTATTATGGAAGACTGCATTTTCTGCAAGATCATCGCCGGGGATATCCCCAGCACTAAGGTTTGGGAAGACGACAATTTCTTCGCCTTCAAGGACATCAATCCTGTTGCACCGGTACACGTTTTGGTCATTCCCAAAAAACACGTTCAGAGCATTGCTGCCCTGACGCCGGATGATGCCGATATAGCCGGCAAGATGCTCTATGCGATCCAGAAAGTCGCTCAGGTCATGAACCTCGATAAGGACGGCTTCCGCGTCGTATTCAATACGGGAGAAAAAGCCGGTCAGACCGTTCATCATATGCACGCCCATATCTTAGGCGGCAAGGAAATGGCATGGCCCGGCGTATGAGTGAGCGTCGGCCGCAAAGAAGGGCGCAGAAGGCTGTTCGGATTTCCTTGGCCTCGATTACTCGTATTATCGCCATCGTACTCCTCATCGGCCTGGTCATCTTTTTAGCCATTCATAAAATCTAATGATTCTTTCATGAAAAAAGACCCGTGAGGGTCTTTTTTTTACGCCCCTTTAATCCGTGACGGTTATAATGGAAGGAATAACCACGTGAAAGGGGAAGGTATCATGGAAACAAAGCTTTTAGGCTATTATGGAGAACAGGCGGCCCTGGCTTATATACGGCATCAGACGGATTATCGCATCCGCTGCTGCAACTACCGCAATCGCATGGGTGAAATCGATATTATTGCCGACCATGGACGGACCCTTGTTTTTATCGAAGTCAAGACGCGAAGATCCGAGCGTTACGGCAGGCCTTGTGAGGCCGTCGAATGGCGGAAGCGGCAGAAAATCACGTCCGTCGCCTCGGGCTATCTGAAACAGTTCCGACTATGGGATAAGCCCTGTCGCTTTGACGTCATCGAAGTCTGGCCGGGAGTCGACGATCAGCCTGTCATCCGTCACGTCGTCCATGCCTTTTTGGCGGAAAGGCGGTGACTTCATGTTTGCACGTATTTCAGGGGCGGCGACCTTGGGCCTCGGCGGCCACGTCATCGCCGTCGAAACGGATATATCCAACGGCTTGCCGTCTTTTGATTTGGTAGGTTTGGCCTCGACGTCGGTCAAAGAAGCCAAGGAGCGGGTACGAGCGGCCATCAAGAACAGCGGCTATGAGTTCCCCATGCGCCGCCTGACGGTCAACTTGGCACCGGCCGATTTGAAGAAGGATACGTCCGGCCTCGATTTGGGACTGGCTGTGGCTATCTTGGCCTCGAGCGGCCAGATTCCGTTGGAAGCCTGCACGGACTGCCTCTTTTTAGGAGAATTGGCTCTCGATGGAGAGATACGGCCCATAAACGGCGTCCTGCCCATGGTTATCGAAGGGGCTGCTCAAGGCGTGAAGTCCGTTTTTGTGAGTCCGAAAAATGGCGCCGAAGCTCTCCTTTGTCCGTCCGTTACGGTCTATACGGCCGAGTCCTTGTCCTGTGTTGCCGGTCATTTGAAGGGCGAGGCGCCTTTAAAGCCCGTTACGGCTCAAGAACGGTTGTCCGATATCCTCGATTACGACCTCGATTTTTCCGAAGTACAAGGACAGGTCGAAGCCAAACGGGCCCTTGAAATCGCGGCCGCCGGTGGTCACAATATTTTAATGATCGGTCCGCCCGGAAGCGGTAAGACTATGCTGGCCAAACGGATTCCAACGATTTTGCCGCCCTTGGGGAAGAAGGAAGCCTTAGAGGTGACGAAAATCTACAGTGTCGCCGGACTCCTTCGCGAAGGGCAGCTCATGCAAAGGCGTCCCTTTAGAAGTCCTCACCATACCATCTCCCGGGCCGGACTTGTCGGCGGCGGAACGATTCCTCATCCCGGCGAAGTGACCCTCAGTCATCATGGCGTCCTCTTTCTCGACGAATTGCCGGAGTTTCCCCGGTCGGTACTGGAAGTATTGCGTCAGCCCCTGGAAGACGGCATCGTCCACATCGCCAGAGTCAATGCTGCCTTATCCTATCCTTCACGGTTCGTCCTGGTGGCGGCCATGAATCCCTGTCCCTGTGGCCGCTATGGATTTGACGACGATTGTACTTGTTCTGAAAACAACCGCCATCGCTATACCCATAAGATTTCAGGTCCCTTGCTGGACCGTATCGATCTCCACGTTCGCGTAGCCCGGCCGGCTTACGGTGATCTGGTAGCGAGCAGTGGAGCCGAGACGTCGGCGACGATACGGGACCGGGTCCTTCTGGCTCGGGAGCGGCAAGCGGCACGGCTGTCGCCTTATGACTGTTATTGCAATGCCCATATGGGGCACCGAAAAATCAAGGAGACGTGTTGCTTGAGCCCGCCGGCTCGCGATATGCTGAAAGAGGCTTTTGACCTTCTTCGCCTCAGCGCTCGCAGCTACGACCGGCTCATCAAGGTGGCCCAGACTATTGCTGACCTGTCCGGCGCCGAGGAGATTGAAGAACATCATGTAGCCGAAGCCATCAGCTACCGCAATAAACTGTAACGGAGGTGACGCTGTGCGTGGCATCACGGAAGAAACGATGTATGCAGCGGCCCTGCAATCCCTTCCCGGTCTCGGCAGTCGGCGCTTGAAGACGATCCTCGACCGTTATCGTTCGGCTAAAGCTGCCTGGAATGCGCCGTGGGACGACGAGCTGCGGCGTCGGCTTCGATTTTCGTCAGCTTCTTTTGGTAAACTTATTGAAGAACGTAACGTTTTTGATTGGGACGGGTTTTCCCGCAAAATTTCTTTTTATGGCGTCCGGCCCATTGCCTTGTGGGACGACGACTATCCCTGCTGGCTGCCCTTCATTGCCCAGCCGCCGTTGGTCCTCTTTTGTCAGGGAACGCTGGCAGCCGATCGGTATACCTTGGCCATGGTCGGTTCTCGAAAGGCCAGCCCCTACGGGCTGAACGCTGCTGAAACCTTGGCCATGAGTCTGGCTGAACGGGGGATCACCTTGGTCAGCGGAGGGGCCCGGGGCATCGATACGCGGATTCATACGGGAGCTTTGAAAGGGAAGGGGCGAACGATTGTCGTCGTGGCCAACGGCCTCGATCGGACCTATCCGCGGGAAAATAAGCGGCTATTTCGAGAGGTTGTTGAAAATGGCGGGGCCATCCTTTCGGAATATACCTTCGGGACCGAGCCGCGGGCCCAGCATTTTCCCGCCCGCAATCGGATTATCGCCGGCATGGCGGCGGCCACCGTCGTCATCGAAGCGGCCCTTGGCAGCGGATCCCTCATTACGGCCGACTTTGCCTTAGAGGAAGGGCGTGATGTCTTTGCCATGCCCGGCAGTATTTTTGCCGAGACCAGTAAGGGGACGAATCGCCTGCTGCAGATGGGGGCCATGGCTCTTACCGATACGGAGGATATTTTACAGGTCTTTCAAAATCGAGGATGGCTCATTCCGACGGCTGCTGGGGCCGGAGAAGCGGTCGACCTCGATGAGACGGAAAAACAAGTGTTAGCGGCCCTATCGATGGAGCGGGCCATTCCGGCTGAAGACTTGCTGCCGGCGACGGGATTGCCTCTTCCCAAACTGCTGCATACACTCCTTCGGCTGCAGCTCAAAAAAGCCGTCGAGGAACTCCCCGGCGGCTATATTCGCTGTGCTGCGGCAAATCTTCAATTATAGGTGCGAAATGTAGTGTCGCGTCTTATCGACGGAGACGACATCGATCCAGCCGAAGGGGCGCAGGACGTGACAGACATAGAAGAGGGTATTGTAGTCGTGAATGAGCTCTTTCACCCCCTTCAGGGTTCGCTTACTGCCTTCGACGGAGGTATAGCCCGTCATGGCGGCATCGATGAGGGCATGATCGGACCAGTTTTCACGGAAACAGCTGTGAACGAAGAGAAAGAGATCGAGGACGGCGGCCGGCGCATGGATAAATTTCTTTTCGTTTTCCCAGTCAAGGAGGGTAATGGCATCCCTTTCCCGGTCATAGGCGATATCCCGCAAGGCCGGGCGGCCGTGGTGCAGTCCGGCGACGTGGAGTCGGGCCAGGCTTTCTCCGGCTTTGGTAAAGGCTTTGAGACGGACGTCGGCATAGGCTTCTTCTTTGGCGACGCCTTGAAGGGTTCTGCCGACATTTTCCATGACGAAAAAATCTTCGTCGAGAAGGACGATTTTCGGAGCCAAGGGCAGGCGGGAATTGACAGTCATGATTTTATAGGCTTCACACCAAAAAGCGGCCGACGGATTCTGTTTGGCAAAGGCGTTGCGGCCATTACTCATGCGGCGTTTGATAAAGTAGTTCATTCCATCGAAAGAAAGGGGGAGAACCCGTTTATCCGGGTTTTCGGCGATTACTTCCTGAACCTTTTTGAAGAGAGACGGATTGAACAAGAGAGTCACACCTTTCTATTTAGTTCTATTAGTAAGACATGGTTTCAATATTTACCCGATTCATACATGGGGTATGAGTTGATTATAGCAAATTTGGGCTGTAAAAGAAATGGAATCCTCTTTAAAATATCAGTAAAATACAGGGTTTGAGCATTCTAAAAGATACTTCGATATGGGCGGAGTATCTTTTTTTATGGTTGTTTAGACCAAAAAGTTATAATGAAACTGATAAACGATATTGACATGTGAAGAAATACACTTTATAATAAAAGCAGATTTTGGTATAGATTATTAAAAAGGGAGATGTGTCGTATGTTTCAGAATACGGATTTTTGGATTGGCTTAGGTATTGGTGTCGTCGCAGGGGTTTTCGGCTACAAATTAATGTCCGAACGTGAACAGCAGCTCTTGGCTATGCAGCAGCCGGCAGCCGGCGCTTTGACGGCGTCCGTTCCCCTCGCTGAATTGCAGCGCCAGAAGGAAGAATTAGAAGACATGATTGCAGCTCAGGAAGCCGCACAGGCAAAATAATTACAGACTGTCAAAAGAAGACTGTTGCCTTTCGGTAACGGTCTTTTTTAAAGGGTAAAAAGATAGAAAGGGCTGCGTTTATGTTTATTCCGACGTCGAAATGGGACTTCATCATCCGTTCTGTCTCAATCTCGTCTTACTTACCGGGCCGCATTCGCCTGCACAGTAAGAAACTCATCGGCAATGCTGAATTGGGCCGCAAGGTATACGCCTATATTGCCAGCTATAAAGAAATCGATAACGTCGATATCAACGTCCTTACGGGTTCGGTACTGATTACCTATCGGCCGCAGGTCCTGCGGACAAACCGAGAACTCGTTCGGGTAGAAAACTATATCATGACCCATGCTGAAAGGAGAAGGTGATTATGTCATACGCCTCAGGTTTTATGGTGGGCACGTCGATCGGAAAGGCCGTTTACGACTTGTTCCATAATAAGAAAAAGGGAGGCAGCGCCTTTGCCGGTGCGCCTTCGATGCAAGGAGGAAAGGCAGCTGATGTGCCGCGGTTTGCCTGCGTTTCCGCACTCCCGGGCCGTCGTCGCTATCGGGCTGCGTCCCTTGTCGGCAATGCAGGGTTGGCCGAATTCATGGAAAAGAAAATCGGTGTCATGACCGGTATCAGTTCCATCGAGGTCAACACCGTTACGGGCAGTATTTTGGTCTATGCAGTAAGTGAAGCTGCCCTGGATCTTTTGGAAGATTTCTTCCGTTCCCGCCTCTTTCCCAGCGCCGTTGAAGGGATTATCAATGCCGTCTATGATGCCGACCGCAAAGGATCGGGCCGGGCGGATGAAACGGCGTACCTCAAGGTAGCTCGAGCGACGGGGGATTTCTTCAATAAGGTCATTCGCCGAAAAACGAAGCATCTTCTCGATTTGACGACCTTAGCGGCCTTGTTCCTGGTTATCCGCGGACTTCGCAAAACAGTATTCATGGGCGATCGTCCATCCGGGCCGCAGATGCTGTGGTGGGCCCTTTCGCTCTTGAGGAGGGAATAATCATGTATTTGTGCAATACGATTTTTCTTCACAGCGAAATTCCCAGCCGCATGCGTCCGGTCCTGAGCGTCAAGCTTCGTCAGGTGCGGGATATCGTCTCGGCCGTTGTCGAAGAAAAAAAGGTTACCGTCTATTACCGTAAAACCCTGGATGTACGGGCGCTGAAACTGTTCATTCGGGCTTTTGAAGATAAGTACGGCCGGAAAAAGGAAAATAAACCGGAAGACATGGACGTTGCCACGTACCGACGGGAAGCTATCATCTCTGTCGGCGGCTTCATTGCTATGAACATCCTGCGCAAGGTCAATCCGGAATTTTACGGATCCATGCTCTTGTTTCGTCGACTCTTTACCTTATACATCGCGCGTCGCTATATTAAAAGCGGTATCCTCGGCCTGGTAAAAGACCATCAGGCCAGCGCCGATACCTTGACGGCAACGGCGGTAGCAGCCTCGGTCCTGTCCGGAAAGCCGGAATCGAGTCTGACGCTCCTGGCCCTGTCGAACGGGGCTGAAATGATGACCGAATACGCTGCCGAACGGGCACGCCGTCAGATTTCCGGCCTTTTGAAACTGGATCAGCGCGACGTCTGGATCATCGAAAACGGCAGGGAACGCAAGGTTCCCGTAGAATCACTGAAGCGGGGCGACCTCATTGCCGTTCATCTCGGCGAAAAGATCTGCGTCGACGGTACCGTTGTCGACGGCAACGCCGCTGTCAATCAGGCTTCCATTACCGGCGAATCGAATCCGGCTATCAAACAGGAAAAGTCGCCGGTCTATGCCGGCAGTGTCATTGAAGCCGGAGACCTCGTCATCCGCGTCGAAAAGGTCGGCGCCGATACGTCCCTGGCTCAGATCATCCATCTCGTCGAAGAAGCCCAGACCCGCCGGGCGCCGGTCCAGAACTTTGCCGATAAGATGGCCAATCTCTTAGTGCCGATCTCCTTTATCGGGGCAGCCATCGTCTACGGGGCGACCAAAGATTGGCAAAGAGTTCTCAATTTGCTGTTCATCGATTTCTCGTGTGGCTTGAAACTTTCGACGGCTACGGCCATTTCGGCAGCCATCGGCGTCGCCGCTCGGAAAGGGATCCTCATCAAGGGCGGCAACTATATCGAAAACTTAGCCGATATCGATACGGTCGTCCTCGATAAGACCGGGACGATCACCATGGGCGTCCCCCAGATCGACCATATCGAAACGATTGACGGCGTCGGCGATAAAGAAATGATACTGTTGGCCGCGTCGGCTGAAATGCATTCCGTACATCCTCTGGCTGTAGCCGTACAGAAGTACGTCAATGCCAAGGGCTGGCAGACACCGCCTCATGCTTCGTCGGAAACCGTCGTCGCCCGGGGCATGAAGGCTGTCGTTCCGCCGTTTGAAAACTACGAAGGCGGGGACATCCTCGTCGGCAGCCGCCGCTTCATGACCGAAGAGGGCGTAGGAGGCATGCCGGTTGTCGATAATAAGACCTGGGGCAAGAACCTGTTGTACATCGCTAAAAACGGCCAGTACCTCGGATTCCTGACCATTCAGGATCCGATTCGTCCGGGCATGAAGAAGACCTTGAACCGCATGCGCCGCCTCGGTATCGATGAAGTGGTCATGCTGACCGGTGACTCGAAAGACGTCGCCGCCGAAGTCGCCCAGGATATGGATATCGACTCGTACTACGCCGAAATCCTGCCGGAAGAAAAGGCTAACTACGTCATGAAGATGCAAAAAAGAGGCAACGTCATGATGGTTGGCGACGGCATCAACGATGCACCGGCCCTGGCTTTCTCCGATATCGGTGTCAGCCTCGGCGGAAACAAAACCGATATTGCTGCTGAATCGGCAGCCATTACGATCCGTTCGGAAGACCCGGCTAAGTTATATGATGCCCTCCATATCGGACGGGAAACGATGCGGGCCATCAACCAGAACTTTACGGCGACCATTGCTGTAAACTCGGCAGCCATGCTTCTCGGTGCCTTAGGGAAGATAAGCCCCCTCTGGGCCGCGGTCATCCACAATACGGCCACCTTGGCTGTCGTATTGAATAGTGTTCGCATTCTCGGGCCATCCATGCCGAAACGGCGAGCCTAAAAAGTCTTAATTTTAGAGAATAAGTCTTAATTAGGATATATAATCACATATTCAAAAGGATGCATCAAGGTGCATTTTGTAAAGATAAGAAGCGTACTTTCGTGCGCTTCTTTCTTTTTATAAATGAATTTCAATAGCAATGTGTTGACAGAGTATGTGAAAAAATATATAATATATTTGGTAATGAAATATATTATCATTAGTTGAAGGGATGTGTGAGTATTATTTACGGAGCTGAAAGGAGCGATGTAAATGAGTGTCGTCATCGTAGGTGGAAATGATTGCATGGTGTGCCGTTATAAACGTATTTGCAAAGAATTCGATTATAAGGCCAAAGTATTTACTCAGGTACCCAGTGATTTTAAGTCGAAAATCGGGTCGCCTGATCTCGTGGTGTTGTTTACCAGTACCGTGAGCCACAGTATGGTCCGCTGCGCTCTGAAGGAAGCCCAGCGCAAGAACGTGGATATTGTCCGTTCCCATACCAGCAGCTCAAGTGCACTGAAAACTATACTAGCCGCCAGGACGGAGGAAGCCGTCGTCTAGGCAAGCAAAGGGGAGTTAGTCATGAAGATTGTTTCGTTAGCTGACATGAAAGTCGGTCAGTCAGGTATTGTCGAAGCCCTTGAAGGCCGGGGAAATATCCAACATCGCCTGGTAGATATGGGTGTCGTCAAAGGTTCTCGTATTTCTGTTTTTAAAAAGGCCCCTCTCGGAGATCCGGTAGAAGTCAAAATTAAAGGCTGTGCTATGGCCTTGCGCATGAATGAAGCGGCTATGATTTCGGTAGCCGTGGATCAATAATAAGGGGGTATTTAGTAGTCATGGAAAATGCAGGAAAGATTAAGATTGCCCTTGCCGGCAATCCTAACTGCGGGAAAACGACGATTTTTAATAACATTACAGGTTCAAAGCAGCACGTCGGCAACTATCCCGGCGTTACTGTCGAAAAGAAGGAAGGCCATCGCACCTTTAACGGCAAGGATTTGCTCTTCGTCGACCTTCCGGGTACGTATAGCTTGACGGCGCGGTCCCTCGATGAAGTGGTTGCCCGTAACGTCATCATCAATGAAAAGCCGGATATCATCGTCAACGTTCTCGACGCATCGAATCTCGAACGTAACTTGTATTTGGCGGCTCAGCTCGTCGAATTGGGACGACCGATGGTCATCGCCTTGAACATGATGGATATTGCCGAACGAATGGGCATTAAAATCGACCTCGAAAAGTTAGGCCGTCAGATCGGCGCCGTCGTCGTTCCTTTAGTCGGCAGTAAAAACTTAGGGACGAAAGAATTGCTCGACGCCATTTCCAGCATGGAAGCAAAACACTTGGTCAATGCGGAAGTCGATTATGGTGCTGACGTCGAACCGGCGATTGCTGAATTGACCGATGCCATCGATAAGATTGGCGTCATCAATTATCCGATCCGCTGGCTGGCCGTTAAACTCCTTGAAAACGACTCCGATGCCGTGGCCAAGGTCAAGGCTATTGACGGTACGGAACATATCTTGGAACTGGCGGCTTCTCT
Source organism: Megasphaera massiliensis (assembly GCF_000455225.1). GTDB lineage: Bacteria > Bacillota > Negativicutes > Veillonellales > Megasphaeraceae > Megasphaera > Megasphaera massiliensis. The sequence goes on along the minus strand of NZ_HF954537.1, from coordinate 896,907 downwards.
CCGCGATTCCCTGGCTAAAAACCTCGATTTAGACTTTTATTTTGCTCAATGCCGCTATCAATTTGCGACTGACGTATTTAATAAATCCATTATCAATGTCGGTACGAGCGATACCTTGTCTGATAAAATCGACCGTGTCCTGACGCATCGCGTTTTGGGGATTCCTATTTTCTTAGGCCTCATGTGGCTCATGTTTACCGTCGTCATCGACCTCGGCGCCTATCCTCAGGATTGGCTCGACCAAGGTTTCGGCATGCTCGGTGACTGGCTGAGTACGGTCGTTGAAGATGAACAGCTGCGCTCGCTCCTCGTCGACGGTGTCATCGGCGGTGTCGGTTCGGTCCTCAGTTTCGTACCGCTTATCGTTCTCTTGTATTTCTTTATCAGTCTCCTCGAAGACACGGGCTACATGGCCCGCGCTGCCTTCCTTATCGACCGCGCGATGAGAGCTCTCGGCCTGCACGGCAAGTCTTTCATTCCTATGATTCTCGGCTTTGGCTGTAACGTACCGGGCATCATGGCCGCTCGTACACTCGATAATGAAAAGGACCGCCTGGTCACTATCCTGGCGTGCCCCTTCATGAGCTGCGGCGCTCGTCTTCCTGTTTATACCCTGCTCATCGGCGCCTTCTTCGGCGCTTCCGGTTATGGCGGTACGGTTCTCTTCGGCATCTACCTTTTAGGTATCATCGTCGCTGTTGCCGTTGCCTTGGTTCTTCGTCATACGACCTTTAAAGGCGAACAAGAACCGTTTGTTATGGAAATGCCGCCGTACCACATTCCGACCCTCAAAGGCGTCCTCATGCACATGTGGGAACGAAGCGTACTGTACCTCAAAAAGGCCGGTACCTTCATCCTCGGCGCTTCGATCATCGTTTGGTTCCTCACGGCATATCCGATGGATGTCCAGTATTCTCAGGACTTCGATGCCGCTAAAGACCAGGTTACGGCTCAGATGGAACAGCAGCAGGCTGGTATTCTCCAGACCTATGGCCTGACGTCCATCGAAGAAAACAGTGAATTGAACGGCATGTATGAATCGATGATTGCCGCTGCCGACGCTGCCGCTGAAGAAGAAGACAGCGAAGAAGAAGACGTTGAAAGCGTTCAGCAGGCGGAAGCTGTCGAAGAAAAACCGCAGTATCCCGATGCTTTTGCCGATCTCGAAGCTTCGAACCCGACGGTATATGCTCAGGCACTGCCCTTATTCGACGCCAAAGTCGCTGCTGACGATGCTACGACTGAACTCGACAGCCAGCAGAATGCTGAAAAGATTTCCCAGTCCTATGCAGCTCGCTTAGGCCACTTCATCGAACCGGTCATCGCACCGCTCGGTTATGACTGGAAGATCGGCGTCGCCATCGTTGCCTGCACGGCCGCTAAGGAAGTCATGGTTTCGACCTTGGCTACGATTTACAGCGTCCAGGCTGACGATACTCATGAAGCCAACCTCATCACCTTCCTGGCTGATGACCCGAACTTCAATCCGGCTGTTGCCCTGTCGCTGATGGTCTTCACCTTGCTCTACATGCCTTGCGTCGCTGCTATGGCTGTCATCAAGCGTGAAACGGGTTCCTGGAAGATGCTCCTCGCCAGCGATGCCATGTGCCTCGTCTTGGCCTATGTCCTGGCTTACGTTACCTATCAGTTAGCTCTTATGGCCGGTCTCGGCGCATAAGACCTTCTATCCCATAGAAAGGGGGGTTCTGGTATGAGTCCTGCAACGATTATTGTCGCTATCGTCGTCATCATCGCCGTAGCGTACTTCATCCGTCATGTCCGCGGCCTGTTCAACGGAACAGCCGGCTGCTGCGGCGGTTGCTCGGGCAGCTGCTCGTCGAGCGGACAGTCAAAGACGGGGGATAAATCTAAACTCCCGCCTTGCTGCCAAAAATAAATAGCAGATAACAGCAAAAGAACCTCCATCGGTCAACTTGATCGATGGAGGTTCTTTTGTATGGAATTTGCTGTAAAAAATAAGATGCCTCATCATCGATTTCTCTATTGGAAAGATAAAGAAGTCAGTGATGAGGCCTTTTGTGTTATAAATAGCGGCCGGTGATGCTGTCTTTGTTCTGTTTGATAGCTTCCGGCGTGCCCGTGGCCGTGATGCGGCCGCCGTCTTCGCCGCCGCCGGGGCCCATGTCGATGATATAGTCGGCGTTCTTTATGACGTCGAGATCGTGTTCGATGACGACGACCGTTGCCCCTTTATCGAGGAGGGCTTGGAAGACGCGAAGGAGGACTTGGACGTCCAGGGGATGGAGGCCGATGCTCGGTTCATCGAAGACGAAGAGGGATGCCGTCTGGGTTCGCCCCATTTCACTGGCCAGTTTCAGGCGCTGGGCTTCGCCGCCGGAAAGGCCCGGCGTTTCTTCACCGAGAGTCAGGTAGCCCAGACCGAGGCGGCTGAGGGTTGTGAGTCTTTGAGAGACGCCCTTCCATTCGGCGCAGAAGGTGACGGCATCGTCGACATCCATGGCCATGATTTCCGGCAGCGTCCGGGATATTCCTTCTTGGTTGGTCAATTTGACGCCCGATGCGGCCGGGGCGTAGCGCGAGCCGTGACAGGTCGGGCAGGGGATGTGCACATCCGGGAGAAACTGGACGTCGAGGATGATGGTACCTGTGCCGTCGCAGTCGGGGCAGCGCAGGGAGCCCGTGTTGTACGAGAAGTTTCGGGCCTTATAGCCTTTATCTTTTGCATCAGGTGACTTTCCGAAGAGCTTTCGCAGTTCGTCATGAACGCCGGCATAGGTCGCAACGGTAGAGCGGACGTTGATGCCGATAGGCGTGGCGTCAATGAGTTTTACCTGTTCGATGCCGCCGGTGTCGACGCTGTTAATGTGAGCCGGCAGGGGACGATTCGCTATGACGGCTTCGATGGCGGGAATGAGACTTTCGAGGACCATCGTCGTCTTGCCTGAACCGGATACGCCGGTGACGACGGTCAGCCGTCCCTTGGGGATGGTGATGTCCAGGGGCTTGACCGTGTGAATGGCCGAAGTAGAAAGGCGAATCTCACTCTTGGCGAAGAGCTCATCCGGCGGGACGTCGCCGCGGACCTTGGTCTCGGCCTTGCCTGACAGGAAAGGTCCAATCTGCGAGACGGGATTTTTTTCGATGGATTCTATCGTTCCTTGGGCCAAGACGTGACCGCCGTGGATGCCGGCTTTCGGCCCCATTTCGATGATCCAGTCGGCTTCTTTTAAAATTTGCGTGTCGTGGTCGACGAGGATGACTGAGTTGCCGTCGGCGATGAGGTCGTTCATGACGCCCGTAAGGCCGACGATGTTCGACGGGTGAAGGCCGATAGACGGTTCATCGAGGACGTAGAGGACGCCCGTCGTCCGGTTGCGGACCGACCGGGCCAGCTGCATCCGCTGCCGTTCTCCCGTCGAGAGGGTTCCCGCCGAGCGGTCGAGGGTGAGGTAACCGAGACCCAAGTCGAGGAGGCGCTTGGCCGTATTTTGGAAGGCCTCACAGATGCTGTTGGCCATGGGAATCATGTCTTTTGGGAGAGATTCCGGAACGGCTTGAACCCAGTCCGTTAAAGCCGAGAGGGTCATGGTGCAGGCCGTATCGAGGGAGATACCTTGTACTTTAGGCGCTCGAGCAGCTTCTGACAGGCGGGTCCCGTGGCAGGTCGGGCAGACTTCTTCTTTCAAGAATTTTTCGACGCGCTTCATGCCCTTTTCGTCCTTGACCTTAGACAAGGCGTTTTCTACAGTGTAGACGGCGTTATAGTAGGTGAAGTCGAGTTCGCCCGCTTCGTTGGAGTTTTTAGACTTATAGAAAATGTGTTTCTTCACGGCCGGTCCGTGGTAGACGATGTCTTTTTCTTCGGCCGTCAAATCGCGAAAGGGCACGTTCGTGCGAACTCCCATGGCTCGGCAGACGTCAGTCATGAGGGACCACATGAGGCTGTTCCAAGGGGCGACGGCGCCGTCGTCGATACTGATGGATTCGTCGGGGACGAGGGTTGCCATATCGACGGTGCGGACCGTTCCCGTGCCGCTGCAGTCGGGGCAGGCGCCTTGGGAGTTGAAGGCCAGTTCTTCTGCTGACGGGGCCATGAAATGGACGCCGCATTCCGGACAGACGAGGGCTTTTTCGGCGGCCACGTTTAAAGAGGGCCGGACGTAGTGCCCGTTCGGGCAGCGGTGGCTGGCCAGGCGGGAATAGATGAGGCGCAGGCTGTTTAAGAGTTCTGTGCCCGTACCGAAGGTGCTGCGAATGCCCGGAACGCCGGGCCGTTGGTGGAGGGCCAGGGCTGCCGGCACATAGAGGACTTCGTCGACGGCGGCCTGCGACGCCTGGGTCATGCGGCGGCGGGTATAGGTCGACAGGGATTCCAGGTAGCGGCGGGAGCCTTCGGCGTAGAGGACGCCGAGAGCCAGGGACGATTTGCCCGAGCCTGAGACGCCGGCAATGCCGACGATTTTATGAAGGGGGATATCGACGTCGATGTTTTTCAGGTTATGGACCTTGGCGCCGCGAATGAGCATTTTATCAATCATGATTTTCACTCCCGGTAATGGAAAAATGGAAACGTTCTTGCAAGAGACGGTGGAGTTCGTGTTTTAGTCGGCTGTCAGGGATTTTCTTCGACAGGTGTAACCGGACCGTATTCGCCCATTTGCGTGAGGAGCTGGTAGCGGATGGTCGATAGAAATTCTTTGACCCGAGACGGTGCATCTTTGGCGGCTAAGATGCCGTAGTCGACGGTGATATCCGTCGCCAAGGGGATGCTGACCAGGCCCGGATGGATGTCTTCCCACGGCGTCAGGTTGATGAGGGCAGCATTTTTATCGATGGCGGCATTGAAGGTATCGAGACTGTAACGGCCCGGTGTTTCGAGAATTTGGCAATGGGCTAACTCTTTCTCCATCTGAGCTCGGAGCAGATCATTTTTATGGCTGATGCCCTTCGGGACCATGAGCAGGTGCTGATTTTCCAAGTCTTTGATGGCTAACAGGTCTTTTTCGGCTAAGGGATTGTCCGACCGGACGGCGATACTGAAGCGATAGGAGCCTAAGGGAACGGCGTCGACCAAGGTGTGCGTCGTCGCCTGGTCAAAGGTGCCGATGAGGATGTCGCAGGTCTTTCCCAGGGCTTCGTATTCCCGGTTTTGGGTGACGAGGTCGCTTGGGAGCTGGACGATGGTCAGGCTGTATTGGGGCAGCTTGTCCTTGATGCGGTTCCAAATCGATAAAAAGGGGCGGCTGGGATGGAGGAGGGACGTTCCCAGGCGTAGGGTGAAAACTTGGTTCGTCGCCTTATGGCAGGCCAAATAGGCCTCGTGGGAGAGCTCAATCAGCTGCTGGGCATAGGTGAGGAAAACCTCGCCTTCCGGCTTCAGGCGGATGCCGGCTGACGATCGCTCTAAGAGGGTGCAGTCCAGTTCACTTTCGAGTTTATTGATTTGCTTCATGACGGCTGTTGGGGAAATGAAGTTCTGTTCGGCCGCCTTGGTAAAGCTTCCCAGCTTGGCGACAGCCAGGAAAGTTTGCAGGTTTTGAATATCCATCATAGCCTCCATAAACTTTTGGTTAATGCTATGGTAACTTATTGACGATTCTCAGTCAAGGCAAGGCGTGGCATAATAACCTTGTCAGAAGGAGGGACAACGATGAAGCATACGATTTTAATTGCCTATTTTTCCCATAGCGGAAATACTCGCGCCGTGGCCCGGGAAATTGCCCGGCAGACCGGCGGCGACTTGTTTGAAATAGAAACTGACCGTTTCTATCCCCGAGACCACGATCCCTGTTCGCGTCAGGCTCATCAGGAAGTAAATGACGATATCCGCCCGCCTTTGAAAACTCAGGTAGCCGCCATGGACGACTACGATGTGGTGTTCATCGGCCATCCCATCTGGTGGTACCGCGAGCCCATGGTCGTCCGGTCTTTTTATGAAGCCTATGATTTTTCCGGGAAGACGGTCATTCCCTTTGCGACCTCCGGCGGCAGCGACTTACACGATACGATAGCCGATATGAAGCGCTATCTGCCGGATTCGACACTGGGACGAGGGCTCTGTATCGGAAGTTATGAAGTAAACCATTGCCAGAAAAAAATCCGCAGCTGGATTGAGAAGTTAGGAGTGAATCTATAAGATGAACGATACGAAAGTAAAAGTAACGATTAATCACGAAAAAATCCTTTGGGCCCATTGGAAGGACAATGCCACAGCCAGGGCTTTGTTGAAAAAGATGCCCTTTACCATTAAGATGTCCAACCTCTACGGAAGGGAAATGTGCCACCGCTTCGGTGGCGGCAGCCTGCCTGTAAAAGCGTCGCAGAATAAGGATTACGCCGTAGGCGACATTTCTTTCTGGCCGCCTCTCGGGAGTCTGGTTATCTTATACAGTCAGAACGGCGAAGTTTTTGAACAGGTTCCCATCGGCCACGTCGACGGCGATATCCGTTTCTTTGCCGGTATGGGGGAAGCCGATGTTTTATTTGAAGTCCTAAAGGAGGGATAATCATGAAATTGTCGAAGAAAATCACGGCCCTGTTGATGATAGGTCTGATTTCAGCCTTCGTGGCCGGCTGCGGGGAAGCGGCACAAAATGCATCTCAGCCGCAGCAAAATACCAGTGCCGCTCAGGCTTCCACTGTCGATGAAAGTTCATCGGCCAGCCAAAAACGGGCCATTGAAGATAAGGATATCGTCGGCGTATGGATCAATCATATAGACACCGACATCAACCAAAAGATTACTTTTAATGCCGATCACACGTGGACGGAAAACCAGCATAATGTAGACAACATCTATTCCGGCACCTGGTCCATCAGCGGCGACCACAGTATTTACCTCGAACCCTACGGAGAAACGATTGAAATCAATCCTGATAATTTGAAAGAAATGAACGTCGTCCGCTACCATCACAGGCTGACGAAAGAAGATTCGTAAGGAGAAAGGAGAATTACTATGTCTATTCGTGATAAAGTCATCGTCATTACCGGTGCATCTTCAGGCATCGGCGCAGCGACAGCCATAATGCTGGCCAAACAAGGGGCCAAGGTCATGCTTGGCGCCCGGCGCACGCAGCGGCTCGAAGCCCTTGTCCGCGATATCGAGCATTTAGGCGGGAAAGCCGCGTATTATCAGGTCGATGTGACTCAATTTGACCAAGTCCAAGGGCTGGTACAGGCCGCAATGGATGAATTCGGCCGGGTCGATGTCTTATTCAATAATGCCGGCATCATGCCCAATTCGCCTATGAGTGACGTCCGCCTCGATGAATGGAATGCCATGATTGACGTCAACCTCAAAGGCGTCCTCCACGGTATCGCTGCGGTACTGCCTATTTTTAAGGCTCAAAAGAGGGGCCATATTATCACTACCTCATCCGTAGCCGGTCTCAAGAACTACGTCGGTTCCGGCGTCTACGGGGCTACGAAATTTGCCGTCCGCAACGCCATGGAAGTCGTCCGCATGGAGTCGGCCCAGGAGGGTACCCGTATTCGCACGACGACCCTGTTTCCTGCGGCCATTGATACGGAGCTTGTGCAACATATCGGAGAACCGGCGACAGCAGAGCGGATGAAGAGTTTTTACCAAGTCCACAGCATTTCTCCTGACGCCGTCGCTTCCTGCGTCCGGTTTGCTATCGAACAGCCGGAAGACGTCGACATCAGTGAAATGACCATCTATCCGACGAGCCAGGCTTGACGAGTACGCTTTCTGAGATTTTTTATAATCGTAAGGGCAGGAGAAAGAGTGCTGATCCTTCTTTTTAGGAGGGCGGCACTCTTTTTTTTTAGCATTCAAACAATGGCCCAAACCATGGTATACTAAATTTCTGCCAAGGGCGACAAGCGGATCGATTTGAAGGCCTTTCGCAAAGCCCAAGGCCTGAGGAACCTTTCTTTTGCCTCGCCGCATGACTTGATGGCTATCTTACATCTGACTCCCGGTGCCGTGACGCCCTTAGGTCTCCTCAACGATGAGGCAAGACAGGTCCATCTCTATGTCGATGCCGACTTTCAGGGTCACCTCATAGGCGTTCATCCCAATGACAATACGGCGACGGTATGGCTTTCGGCTGACGACTTGCTCTCCCTCATTGCAGCACACGGGAATGAGGCGGAGTTTGTCGACGTTTGATCGATAAGAATCTCTAGACACAATCGAAAAAATGACCTCTTTACCGGAAAGCAGAAAAAGGGTATCATGGACGTGAAATAATACTTTTTGTGTAATTAACTTGTCTGTCTCTTATGACGCCTTGTTGCGTGATGGCAAAGGGTCGGCCTTTGGGGCAGATGTCTGTGTTATCACCGATTGGTGAAATCATGAGTAGAAATGGAGGAAACGTATGGAACGGATAATTGTAAAGCTCGTGAAGGGATCTAAAGCCATCGATGGGGCAGGGGTCCACCTGACCCGCGTCTTGGGAAACGCTACGGTAGAAGCTTTTGACCCGATCCTCATGCTCGATTCTTTTGACAGTACCAATCCCGATGACTATACGGCGGGATTTCCCATGCATCCTCACCGGGGAATCGAAACGGTGACCTACCTCTACAAGGGGAAGATGGTCCACAAGGATACGTTGGGGAATGAAGACAGTATTTCCGACGGTGAAGTCCAGTGGATGAACTCGGGCTCCGGTATCCTTCACGAAGAACAGGTTCCGGCGTCACCGCGGATTTTAGGCGTCCAGCTCTGGCTCAACCTGCCGCAGAAAGAAAAGATGAGCCGGCCGACGTACCGCCATATCGGCAATGATGAAATAGAAGACATCCAGATCGAAGGAGGCTTTATCCGTCTGCTGGCCGGAGAATACAAGGGCCGCAAGGCCCATCAAGGCGACCATCTGCCTCTCAATTACTACGACATCCATTTGGAAGCCGGTGCTGAATTCGTCCTCGACACCAAGGCCGACGACTCGGTTATGGCCTTTACCCTCTTAGGTGATGCCGTCATTGCCGGTGAGTCCGTAGAAGCTAAGACGGCGGTTAAACTTTCAGACGGTGAAAGCCTGACCCTGAAAGGGGCTGAAGGAGGCTCACAGATATTGGTCATGCAGTCACGAGCCCTTCATGAACCCGTCGTTTGGGGCGGCCCCATCGTCATGAATACTAAACAGGAATTACAGCAGGCCTTTGAAGAACTGCAAAATAATACCTTCATAAAAGAAAAACTTGACTTTGACCCTCATCAGGGCTGAGCCTTAAAAAAATCTGTATTCTTATCCCTTCCGGCTGCGGATATCCCCACTGGAAGGGATTTTTTTGCGCTTTTTCGAAAAGAAATAATTGTGAATTTAGTGTTTAGCCAAGTTTTTGAAGGATTTTTGGTAAATATGTCGAAATATATATAGTAAGTATTTACGTAACCACCACTAAGGGGGCTTAATTATGAACGGATTGAAACGATGTGTGCTGGCCGGGATGGCATCTTGTTTGCTGGTGTTGCCTAATTTTGCTTTAGCAGAGGACGCTTCCGGCAGCGAGTTGATGACCAAAGCTGAAACAAAAACGGAAGTGAAGCCGGCCTTGCCGGAAGACAGTCATGATAGTGGACTGTCTCAAGCGGTTCAGAATAAAAATTATGAACAAGCCTTAGACATCGTGAACCGGCAGATTGAAGCCGACACTGACAATGCCGATCTTTATGCACGTCGCGGCCTCATTTATTTGATGATGGGCAGCTCGGACGAAGCCTTGGCCGACAGTGAAAGGGCGATTTCTCTGTCTCCAGAGAAGCCGTCGTTGTACCTCAACCGCGGCTCGGTCTATGAACAGCGACAGGATTATAAATTGGCTGTCAAGGATTATACGCAGGCCTTGACCTTGGCGAAACCGGGCGAATTCTATCAGGTACTGGGCTATTTTAACCGGGCCCGAGCCTATACCAAGATGGAGGCCTATGATCAGGCCTTGGAAGATATTCGCCAAGGCGAAAAATTGATGCCCTATTTTTCTAAAAATTATTTCCTTGAAAGCCTGATTTATCAGAAGCAAGGGAAGAAGCAGCTGGTGAAGCGGCGCATGGATATTGGAACCATGTATGAGCTCATGTACCAAGGCCATTATTTCTTAGCCGGTGTCATGGCTGAACAGAGCGATTTGAATGAAACGGCTTTGAACTTGCTGCACAAAGCGGTTGAACAGGAGCCGGGAAATCGGGAAGTTTACTCGGTACGGGGCTTAGTCTATGCTAAATTAGATCAGCCGGAAAAGGGGATTGCCGATTTAACCAAGGCCTTGTCCATAAAGGAATCGGCCATGGACTATAACAACCGCGGTGAATGCTACCGCTATCTCAAGCAGTTCAACAAGGCCCGCAAAGACTATGCCAATGCCCTGCGTCTGGCCGAAACTGATTCTGACTACCATGCCGTCTACGACAGTATGGGGCAGCTGGCCTTCGATCAGGGCGACTACAAGAAGGCCGTTGAATATTTGACCAAGGCCATTTCTATCGCGCCTTATGAGGATGGCTATAAAACGCGCAGCCAGGCTTTCCGGAAGCTGGGAGACAATCAAAAAGCCGACCAGGATGAGGCCTCGATTCAGGAATTGACTCAGCGCGAATTGTTATCACAATAATTTACTTTTCAAATTCCCACAAGATGTGCTATAATTGTAGGCGTTATTCTTGAGTGAAACTGCCTATAATATACACATCATCGTATTGAAGGGGGAATTTGATGAAGAAGGCTGTTATAGCGGCCTTGTCCATATGCTGCCTCGTGGGCGCGGCTACGGCGTCGGCAGCAGAGGTACAGGTCAGAACGGAGAAAACGGTATCGGCAGCGGTAAGCGCGACGGAACAGGCTCAGCACGAAGGGCAGACGCAGAAACAATATATTCCGGCGAAGACTGCGGCGCACCATGAAGGTTCGTTGAAAGACCGGGTCCATGCTATTTTGAACAATCAAGAGAGCGCTCCTTCCGCAGTCACGACAGGCGAAGAAAAATACCATTATGCTGAATCGACTCATGAAGCGACGGTCGTTACGCCTTGGAACCGCCAAAAGTATGAAGATCAGTATGAGTACCAGTACCAGCACGATTCGTATGATGCGGCCATTGCCAATGCCTACGCCTATCGCCGTGATTTTGGCAAGAGCAACCTTCGCAAGTGGAGCAGTACCGAAGGAATGGATACGCCGTGGGACAGCAATCACACGACGGATACGGTTCATTTCCAGAGCTCGACCATTGCCTTTTTGGATCGGTTGAACATGGAAGCCCGTCTGGCCGGCATTTCCTTCATCATCACCGGCGGCGCTGAAGGCGGGTACCATGCCAGCGGACTCTATTCCCATGAAAATGGCTATAAAGTCGATATCTCCGATGACGGCATCTACCAGGGCAGTAAGGCTTATGAAGTCCTTCTTGCGGCCTTAGCCCCGTACAAGCATCAAATTACACACGAATGGGATAAGAATCACTTCGATATCACCATTTATCCGGAAAACTACCGCGGATAAGCGTTTCCTTTCAGAGGGGAAGGAACTCTTGATGCGGTCGGAGGGAAGACTGTCTGCAAGGGCAGTCTTTTTTTGATGATAATCCTGCCTTTATAAGGCTTTTTTACCAGGAGAGAGCATATGATGATACCAGATTGGGACCTCTATTTTTCATCTTTGATTGGCGATGAATTGCTTCAAGTTCCGGGACTGGTCCTCGTCGCCTATCATGAGGGCCGCGAGGTATACCGCTTTGCCGGCGGTATCCGAAGATTCTGGCCGAAACCGTTGCCGATGACGATGGACAGCCGTTTTCGCATAGCCTCGGTATCGAAGATGTTCACTATTTTTACCCTCATGCAGTTAGTCGAAGCGGGCGTATTGTCTCTTGATGACGACGTCAGCGACTATCTTGGCTTTCGCCTGCGCCACCCGGCCTATGACGACATCCCGGTGACCGTACGCATGCTGGCCTCGCATACGTCGGGGCTGCGCGACGGAAAGGTCTACAGCATCCCGCCATTCGTTTCCGCAGAGGCCTTTTTTCAGCCTGACAGCCCCTATTGGGAAAAGGGACAGCACTTTGCTCCAACGGGAGAAATGCCGGGACAGTATTTTACCTACTGCAACTTAAATTACGG
>NZ_HF954537.1:861586-884473 GCF_000455225.1 Megasphaera massiliensis | reverse complement strand
AACTTAAATTACGGCCTCTTGGGAACGGTCATCGAAGCCGTGACCGGTCAGCGCTTTGACCAGTATCAAAAGGGGCACATCCTAAAGGATCTCGATTGCCGAGGCGACTATGTGCCGGGCAACCTGCCGCAAGCCGCATTTGAAAAACTGGGTACTATTTACGGTAAGGACGATGAAGGCGGCAGCTGGCAGGGGCGGATCGATGATTTTGAAGGCCGGCAGCCGGAAAAAGAGACAGTTGCCCTTCAAAATCCTTATGCAGAAACGGTCTGTCAGACCTATAAGCTGGACGGATATCGACGGGGGACCAATGCCACCTTTTTTTCGCCTCAAGGCGGCCTGCGCCTGTCTCTGGCAGAAATGGGGCAGACTCTCGAGATGATCCTTCATGACGGGGAGTATCGAGGGCGGCGAATCCTTAGTCCTTCTTCCTTACGGGAGATGTTTCGGCCTCAGTGGCAGTATGACGGCCACAACGGCGATACCTGTGGTCAGACGATTTTTTCTTATGGCTTAGGGGCCTTTTTGGTGGATGGTACCGGCCCGGCTCGTCCCTGTCGGGAGAAAGATTTTTCTCTTTGGGGACACACGGGGCAGGCCTTTGGCCTCTTGTCGGGAATCTTTGTCATACCGGGAACGAAGAGCGGTTTTGCCTACATCATGAACGGCGAGGGAGTCTCTGAAGAAGATCCGCGAAGCGCCGGCGTTTTCAGTACCAATTATATCTGGGAAGAACGGGTTCTCGACGGTCTGTGTCGTTTTATTGACGGCCTTTAGGCCCTGTGCTATGATGATACCAATACGGAAAGTTCCATAGGGGAAGGCGATATAGACATGAATGCTTATGAAAGTACGATGAATTTTACCCGGCGGGCCGTTTGGGCCCAGATTGATCTCGATGCCGCGGCCCATAATATGCGTCAGATTCGAAAACACGTCGGTCCAAACGTCAAGATAGCGGCCGTCGTCAAGGCCAATGCCTATGGCCACGGCAGCGTCGAATTGGCCCGCACCTTTGCCGAAAACGGAGCCGACTGCTTTGCCGTTTCCAGTTTAGATGAAGCCGTTGAACTGCGGCGCTATGCCCACCTTGATAAGGAAATCTTCATCCTCGGCCATACCGATGCCAGGCGGACGGAAGAACTCCTTACCTATGATATTGAACCGGCCGTCTTCAACTTGAAAAATGCTCGTTTTTTCTCCGAAGAAGCTCAGCGCTTTGGCAAGGTCCTGCGAGTTCATATTGCCATCGATACGGGCATGAGCCGCGTCGGCTTTCCCGTCAATGAAGCCAGCGTCGCCGACATCAAGACCTTGGCAGCCCTGCCCAATATCGAAGTCCGCGGTATCTTTACCCACTTTGCCGTATCGGACTGTGAGGATAAGACCTTTACGCGCGAACAATACGGCCATTTTCGCTGGATGTGTAAGCGTATGGAAGAAGAAGGCATTGACATTGCCCTGCGCCACTGCTGCAACAGTGCGGCCGTCCTCGAGCTTCCCGAATATTACTGCGACATGGTGCGGCCGGGTATCATCATGTATGGCTGTGAACCGTCGCCGGAAATCGATATTACGCCCTACGACCTGCGGCCGGTCATGTCCCTTCGCTGCTGTATCGCCCACGTCAAACTCATCGATGCCGGAGCGACCGTCAGTTATGGCCGGCACTATACGGCACCGGACCGCCGTAAAATCGCGACCCTTCCCGTAGGCTATGCCGACGGCTATTCCCGCATTTTGTCGGGCAAGGTCGACGTCCTCTATCACGGACACCGCGTCCCTCAGGTCGGGACGATCTGCATGGATCAGTGCATGATCGACGTCAGCGGTGAAGCCAACGTTCACGCCGGAGACGAAGTCGTCCTTTTCGGTCAGCAAGGCGACAGCTTCATTTCCATCGAAGAAATCGCCCGTGTCTGCGGTACGATTAATTATGAAATCATGTGCAATTTATCCCGCCGCGTTCCCCGTGTTTATATGAAAAACGGCAAAGCCGTCGGCCGGGAAGAGTATCTGTTTGACAAGCCCATAAGCGAATAGATAAGAAAAAATACTGTTCCTCTCACGAGGACAGTATTTTTTTGTTATAAACCTTTTATCATTCTTGCAAAAGTGATATAATATATGTAAAGAATGCATATTAAAGTGCAAAAATAATCATAGGAAAAGGCGGTGTATTAGTATGAATTGGAACGACAAAACAGCGGCAAATGTTAGGGCTATCAAGCCATCGGGGATTCGCAAATTCTTTGATATTGCAGCCCAGGTCGAAGGCGTCCTGTCCCTCAGTATCGGCGAACCGGATTTTGCGGCCCCGGACAAAGTTATCGATGCGATGAAGAAAAGCCTCGATGCGAAAGAAACGAGCTATACCGGCAACTCTGGCATGATGGAACTTCGTGAAACCATCAGCGAAACCTTTGAAAAACGCTATGGCGTCAAGTACGATCCGAAAGATGAAATCTTGGTTACGGTCGGCGTTTCCGAAGGCTTGGCAATGGCTCTGTTGGCTATGACTGAACCGGGCGACGAAGTCCTCATTCCTGACCCGGCTTATGTAGCTTATCCGGCAGCTGTTGAATTGGCAGGCGGGAAAGCCGTATTCGTACCGACTTATCCGGAAGATGATTTTAAACTGAGCGTGGCTGCTCTGGAAAAAGTCGTTACGCCGAAGACGAAAGCTTTGGTCATCGGCTATCCGAACAACCCGACCGGTACGGTTATGACGGCCGAAGAATTAATGCCAATCGCTGAATTCGTTAAAAAACACGATTTAATCGTCATGGCTGACGAAATTTACTGCGAACTCATGTACGGCGATGCTAAGTTCACGACCTTCGCTAAATTACCGGACATGCGCGAACGGACCATCGTATTTAACGGTTTCTCCAAGGCTCATGCTATGACCGGCATGCGTCTCGGCTATATCTGCGCACCTCGCGACGGGTTAGCACCGATTTTAAAACTCCACCAGTATGCCATCATGTGCGCCAACACGACGGCTCAGTTCGGTGGGATTACAGCCCTTAAGGACTGCGATGAAGAAGTAGAAGCTATGCGTCAGGAATACGACCGCCGCCGCCAAGTTATCTATAAAGGCCTGCGCGACATCGGCCTGCCGGTCTTTGAACCGAAGGGCGCTTTCTACATCTTCCCGGATATTCGCTGCACGGGCATGAAGTCTTCTGAATTCTGCGAAAAGTTGGTCCAGGAAGAAAAAGTTGCCGTCGTTCCGGGTACGGCCTTTGGCGAACAGGGTGAAGGCTTTGTCCGCATCTCTTATGCAACCAGCATGGAAACGATCCAAGAAGCGCTCAAGAGAATGGGCCGTTTCGTCGAAAAATACCGCAAATAATCTTACTTCTGTATTGCTTATCAACTGATTTCTCAAATTTTCCATAAAAAAGGAGCTGTCCTGAGGGGCAGCTCCTTTTTTATGTCCGATGAATTTAGATGAATCGTCCGATGAAGGGCATTTTTGCAGCGTCTTGACGGGTAACACCGCCGCTTAAGACCATGCCGCCAATGTAGATGACCGATCCGATGATGCACGATAGGAAGAGGGCCAAGAATAGGCCGATATGGCTGAAAAGGTAAGGGTACATAAAGTACATGGCGACGCCCATAACGGCAGCCGAGACGATGTTCTTTAAGATGACCTTGACTTCAATGACGTAGCCGATCTCACGGTAGATGAAGCACATGTTGAGGACGGCCGCAACGCCGATGTCGGCGACGGTGGCATAGGCGGCCCCGGTAATGCCAAAGGCCGGGATGGCGACTAAGAACCAGTTGCAGAGAACTTTGACGATACAGGCCAGGGCCATGTTGATGACCGGAATCTTCGGCTTCTTGAGGCCTTGAAGGATGGCCGTTGAAATCTGGTGCAGACCTAAGAAACAGATGGCGATGGCTACGGCCCTTGTCGCTTCTGTTGCGGCTGGGGCGTTGTAGATGAAGGTGACGATAGGTTCTGCCATGACGTAGAGGATGACACTGAAGGGGATGGTGACCAAAAAGGCGATACGCATGGACGTTGCCGTCCGTTCCCGGATTTCACCGTACTCTTTCAAGGTAAAGCTGTGACTGATAGCCGGTACCAGGCTCATGGCCATGGCGGCTGTCAAAATGGTGGCCAGGTTGATGAGCGGGACTGACATGCCCGTCAGGTAGCCGTAGAGGGCCGTTGCCTGATGGGTAGCATAGCCGGCAGCTTCTAACCGCCGCGGTACGATGAGCAGATCGAGGTTGGAGACGACGGGGAGCATGATGCTCGACAGGGAAATAGGAATCGCCAGGACGACGAGGCGCTTTAAGATATCCTTGATTTTTTCCTGTTCGAAAACAGGTCCGTCGACGGGAAGGGACCGCTTCAGTTTATAATAGTAATAGACGAGAACCAGCCAAGCGGCAAGGCCCCCGGCTCCGGCACCGAGACTGGCGCCGCCGGCTGCATAATCGAGGCCGTAAGGCAACAGGAGAGCGGCAAAGCCCAGCATGACGACGACGCGGACCAACTGTTCCACAATTTGGGACAAGGCCGTCGGTGTCATCTGCTGCCAGCCTTGGAGATAGCCGCGATAGCCGGCGATGATCGTAGTAAAGAAGATGGCCGGTGCCAGGGCGATGAGCGAGTAGTAAGCCCGGCTTTCTCGGATGATATGTTCATCGATAAGGAAGCTGGAGCCAAAGAACATGAGGACACTCAGGACAAAGGCCGTCGTACACAGCATCGACAGGGATACGTGAAAGATGCGCTGGGCTCCGAAGTAATCCTCTTTGGCTACTTTTTCAGCCGTAATAATGGAAATTGCAATGGGAAGGCCGGCACTGGAAATATCGAGTGCCAAGAGGTAAATCGGAAAGGCCATCTGATAGATGCCGATGCCTTCACCGCCGAGAATACGGGACAAGATGATCCAGTTGATACTGCCAATGGCTTTGACGACAAAACCGGACAAGGTCAGGATCAAGGTGCCCGAGATAAACTTGTTTGCCATAATAACCCCTTATCTCTCTAGAAATTTATCACGATAACAACTAATTTTATCACATTTGCCAGGCCTTGTATATAGTCAAAGGCCGGCCGAAAGGCTTGCATCTTGGCAGTCTTTGTGCTAGTGTAAACGTAAAATCCAGATAGAGAAAGTGATGTATTATAATGAATGTACTGACAGTAGAACAGGTAAAAAAATCATACGGCCTTCGCGTCCTCTTCGACGACGTGACCTTCGCCATCGACAGCGGGCAGAAATTGGGACTCATCGGTCTCAATGGGGCGGGGAAGACGACCCTCCTCAAGATCATTGCCGGTCTGTCCGATATGGACAGCGGCACGTTGTGGTTCAATCCCAAGGCGCGCATCCATTATCTGCCCCAGGAACCGCAGTTCGTACAAGGCCACACGGTCCTTGAGAGTGTCCTTGACGGCAATCTGCCGGTCATGAAGCTTCTCCGGCAGTACGAAGAGGCCGTTCAAAAAGGGGATGACCGGGCCGTCGTCTCCCTCAGTGCCGAAATGGACCGCCAGCAGGCCTGGGAACTGGAGTCGAAAGCCAAAATCATCCTCGGCAAACTGGGGATTTCTGACCTTACGAAATCCGTTGACGACCTGTCCGGCGGCCAGCGCAAACGTCTGGGCCTGGCCCGGGCGCTGATTATGCCCTGCGACCTCCTCATCATGGATGAACCGACGAACCATCTCGACGAACAGACGATCCTTTGGCTGGAAGAATACCTCCGCGACAGCAAATCGGCTATCCTGCTCAGTACCCATGACCGCTATTTTCTCGATACCGTCGTCGATTCGATGATCGAACTCGACCGAGGGCATGTCTATACGTATGCCGGCAATTACAGCCAGTATCTCGAACTTCGCCAGGAACGACTGGAGCGGGATAAAGCCAGTGAAGCCAAACGGCGCAACCTCATCCGTCGGGAAAAAGCCTGGATTCAGCGCGGTGCCCAGGCCCGGTCGACGAAGCAGAAGGCCCGAAAAGAACGGTATGAACAGCTCTGTGCTATTGAAAACGGCAAACCCATCGGTGAAGTCGAGTTTCTCGACACGTCAGCCCGCCTGGGGAAAACCATCCTCGACATCGACGATGTGGCCTTTGGTTACGACCCGGTCAAGCCCTTGTTCCAACACGTCGATTATCACGTCGTTAAACATGACCGCATCGGAATTATCGGTGCCAACGGCGTCGGCAAGTCGACCCTGCTCAAAGTCCTGTCCGGCCAATTAGTTCCGACGGAAGGATCCCTTACTATCGGACAGACCGTTCGTTTTGGATTCTTTACCCAGCGGCTGCCCGATTTTGATGAATCGATGCGGGTTATCGATTACATTCAGGAACGGGGGCACTTTGTGGTCAACCAATTCGGCCAGCGCATTTCGGCAACGCGCCTCCTCGACCAATTCCTGTTCACCGAAGAGATGCAGCATACGTTCATTGCCAAGTTAAGCGGCGGTGAACGGCGGCGCCTTTATTTACTGCGCCTGCTCATGGATCAGCCCAACGTGCTCTTATTAGATGAACCGACGAATGACCTCGATATTCCGACCCTGACGGTCCTTGAAAATTATCTCGATACTTTTCAAGGTGTCGTCCTCGTCGTGTCTCACGATCGTTACTTCCTGGATCGGGTGGTTGATAAACTTTTCACATTACACGCGGGGCAGTGGGAACGATTTTACGGCGATTATAGTGAATACTTGGAAGAAAAATACAGCCATCACCAAGAAAAGAAAAGTGAAAAAGCCTCTGGACCTTCTATTACTAAAACGAATATAAAAGCGGTACAGATTAAGGCCGGACTGACGCAGCGCCAAGAAGAAGAGTTGAAGAAAATTACGGAAGAACTGCCTCGTTATGAGGCCATGCTCAAAGGAATCAACGCGGCTATCGCCGCCGCCGGCAGTAATTACGAACAAGTGGAAACTCTCTTGGCCGATCAAAAGGAAACGCAAGAGAAAGTAGATGCTTTGACGGAAAGATGGTGTGAGTTAGAAGATTTAAAAGGGGAGTAACCGTAATTTTTTAAACATGATAAAAAAGCATAGGAAATATGGCAAAAAGGGGCTCGAATTCTCTAAAAGCAATGGAAATTTATGCTGGTTTGTATTATCCTATAAGTAACAAAGTTTGTGATAAAATGTTACATAGTTCTTGGC
Organism: Megasphaera massiliensis; assembly: GCF_000455225.1. GTDB lineage: Bacteria > Bacillota > Negativicutes > Veillonellales > Megasphaeraceae > Megasphaera > Megasphaera massiliensis. The sequence continues at coordinate 877,296 of NZ_HF954537.1, read as the reverse complement.
GCTGCCAACATCATACCCAGCATTTTAAATTTCAGACCGAAAAGGAGTATTCGCCATGCCTGAATTTCATTCCCGCTTTGAAAACATCGACCGCCGCGTCCCCATTGATGAACATAACTGTGCCGTTCAGTTCGACGTGACTAAGTGTAAGAACTGTACCTTATGCCGCAGAGCCTGTGCCGACACGCAGACCGTACTCGACTATTACTCCCTGTCCAGTACCGGCGATCTGCCGATTTGCGTTCATTGCGGCCAGTGTGCGACAGCCTGCCCCTTTGATGCCATTAACGAAGTCAATGACGTCGGCCGGGTCAAGGAAGCTCTGAACGATCCGGATAAGATCGTTATTTTTCAGACGGCTCCTGCCGTCCGCGTCGGCCTCGGGGAAGCCTTTGGCATGGAACCGGGCAGCTTCGTCGAAGGGAAAATGGTATCGGCCCTTCGCGCCCTCGGTGCAGACTACGTTTTTGATACCGACTTTGGTGCCGATATGACCATCATGGAAGAAGCGATGGAGCTCCTGCACCGTCTGCAGTCTGAAGAAATTCCTATCCCGCAGTTCACCAGCTGCTGCCCGGCCTGGGTCGAATTTGCGGAAACGTTCTATCCGGACCTCATTCCTCATCTGTCGTCGACGAAGAGCCCAATCAGCATCTTGAGCCCGATCATCAAGACGTATTTTGCCCAGCAGAAAAATATCGATCCCAAGAAAATCGTCAATGTCTGCGTTACGCCGTGTACGGCGAAGAAATCTGAAATCCGACGTCCTCAGCTGAGCGCTGCCGGCCTGTTCTGGGATGAACCGGAAATCCGCGATACCGATATCTGTATCACCACGCGGGAATTGGCGAAGTGGATCCAGGAAGAAAACATCGACTTCGATGCTTTGGAAAACAGCCATTTCGATAAGACCTTTGGGTCTTCGTCCGGCGGCGGTCGTATTTTCGGCAACTCCGGCGGCGTTATGGAAGCGGCCATCCGCACGGCTTATCATATGTTCACCGGCCGTCCGGCACCGAAGGACTTCATCCCCTTTGAACCGGTACGAGGCCTGCAAGGCGTCAAGAAAGCGACGGTCATCTTCGGTCACTTCGTCATCCACGTCGCAGCTATCAGTGGCCTTGCCAATGCCAGGGCCTTTATCGACGAACTCATCAAGGAAGATGCCTTTGAAGACTATTCCTTCATTGAAATCATGGCCTGCCCCGGCGGCTGCATCGGCGGCGGCGGTCAGCCGAAAGTCAAGATGCCTCAAATCAAAAAGGTACAAGAAGCCCGGACGGCGTCCTTGTATCAGAGCGATGCCGATACGGACGTCAAGGCCAGCTGGCAGAATCCGGAAATCGCCGAACTCTATGAAGTATTCCTCGATGAACCACTGTCGGAAATGGCAGAATTTACCTTACATACTTATTTCTCCGATAAGAGCGATCAGTTGGGCCGCATGAAGAACCTTACGCCTCAAACGAATCCCATGTCACCGAAATACAAACCTCCGACAGCTGAATAAGGAGATTTATCACAAAGGTCCTGCATCTTTTTGCAGGGCCTTTTTTTGTCGGGATTTTTGCCGATGGCTGTGCGGCGGGTTTTATAACCATTGTGGATAAAAAATATATACAATAAATAAGATATTGACAACCAATATCATGTAAGGCTATAATAAGTATGTACTCATTGTAACAAGCTATGAGATGGAGGTTTAAGACAGTATTTATCTTTGTTTTAGGTGAGAGGAAATTAGGAACACTCGATTGCAGCGAATGAAGATAATCTGTATAACCTGTCATTTCTGGCTTGAAAACCAAGAAAGAAGGTATACATAATGAAAAAGAAAATCACAACAACCTTAGCCGTTATGATGGCTGCCGGTGCTGCCAGCGCCTTTGCAGCCAATCCCTTCGTCGATGTACCGTCTGACAGCTGGGCGTATAAATCTGTCGTAGAATTGGCTGATGCCGGCATCATCCAGGGTGTCGACGGCGAACACTTCCAGGGTCAGCGCAACATTACCCGTTATGAAGCTGCCGAAATGGTCGCTAAAGCCATGGCCCACATGGATAAGGCTTCTGTTGAACAGCGGGCTCTCATCAACAAATTGGCTGATGAATTCGCTGACGAACTCAACAACCTCGGCGTTCGCGTCAGTGCTCTTGAAAACCGCGTCGGCAATGTCAAATTGACCGGTGATGCTCGTGTCCGCTTCCAGCACCAGAGCCGTGGCTCTGCTAACGGCAACGACGGCGCCGGCTACCGCAATGATTCCTCTTGGGATTACCGTGTTCGTATTCGTGCCAATGCACAGGTCAATGACCGTACGACGGTAACCTACGGTATCAGCACCAACGACCTTAACTTTGCTGATAACGGTGCAGCTGACAGCAACAACGATATCTTCACGGATAATGCCAAAGTCGATTACAACTTCGGCGGCAATACGTGGAACCTCAGCGTAGGCCGTACCGATACGTACGTCCTCGGCGGTGATCATGCCTACGGCTTCCAGTACGGCGACGTCTTCGACCGCGCTGAATTGTCCTATTCCGGCGACCACTTTGCGGTAACCGGCGGCTATGGTAAGTTTAAAGCCGGCGACATTGCAGGTTCCGACGATGACGGCCTGGACGGTGTCAAGACCGGCTACGGCGTCTTAGAAGGCATCTTCGGCGGCGGCAGCTCGGCAGGTTCTGCTATCGGTGCTTATTACAATGACTTCTCCGTCAGCGGCGGCACCAATACAGGCGATTACTTTGCAGCCGATGATCTCTGGGGTGCTTATGCCAGCTTGAATTTTGGCAAGTGGAACGCTTTGGCGAACTATGAAAAGATTAACAGCAACAGCGCTCAGCTCAGTGATGGATATACGAAGGATCCGGAAGTATGGATCGGCAAATTGACTTACGGCTCGGCTGACAGCGATACGAAAGGTACGTGGGATGCTTGGGTTGAATACCTCAACTCTGATAAAGGCGCCCTCCTCGGCGGTGCGACGAACTCTTGGCGCGATGACAGCGTCCTCGACAACGTCAAGTCTTGGGGTGTCGGCATCGACTACACCTTGGCGAAAAACGTCGTCCTCACGGCTGCTCAGACCTTTGGCACTAAAGCTAAACACGGCTCGGACGATCCCGATGAATTCACGGATGTAGAAATCAACTTCTTATTCTAAGAGTCATCCTCCCCTGCATAGATAAAACACGAAAGAGGACTGTCAATTGGCAGTCCTCTTTCGCATAGGGGGAGGTGGTTTGCAAAAACAATATTCTAAAGCATAAGTATAAATACTCGTAACGAGATATCAAAATTCTTACATATTCGTTATACTTCACTAATCGTGAATGGGGGACGTTGTGAAGATACGGTGTGTAATTACCTTGAAACGTTATCACCATGAGTCGATGTGACGGAATCGCTGAAAATTTGAGATTTATCCTAAAATGGAGTTAAAAAAGAGTGGCTATTTGACTTATTTGCACTCCAATATGGACTTTTTCGGCTATTCGTGGGATAATAAATAAGTTAACAGTTTAGGATCGTAAAGGAGAAGATAGCGTGCTTAAAAAAATATGGATGCTTCCGCTTATCATGCTCATCTGTCTGATTCCGATGGTATCAGCTCATGCAGCGGCGAAAACGGAAATTACCAATGTGCGGACGGCAACGCGAAACGATGCCAATACGCCTTTTGTCCGGACCGTTCTCGATGTCAGCGGCAAGGTAAATCCCAAACTTTACATCGATAACTCTGGCGAGTATGTTTTTGTAACCTTGCCCAATACCAGCATCGGTAAGAAGGTAGATAAAACCTACAAACCTAATAGTAACGTCATATCCCGCGTGAAACTGTCGTCGCGCTCAGCCGGTACGGATGTCACCATCAAGGTGCCCCAGGCGGTGACCAAGAACGATGTCAAAGTCTTTACCCTTCCCGGGGCGACGGGCGCGAAGGGGTCAAGCCGTGTCGTCATCGACATAAACGATAAGTCCGGTAAGGTTAAACAGTGGAGTACCGACAAGAACAGTAAGACCACGTCCAAACCGGCGGTAAAGCCGTCTTCGACCTGGAAGTCGCCGACAAAGACGACGACTCCGGCCAAACCATCGGCTACGACCGTTCCTGTCTACGCCAGCAGCCAGTCTTACAGCCTGACCAAGGGGCTTCAGGGCAAGACCATTGCCATCGATCCCGGTCATGGCGGCTCAGACTCCGGTGCTGTCGGTGCTTTTTCGAAGGAAAAAGACATTACCCTGGCCATTTCTAAGAAGGTTGCTTCCTTGTTGAATGCAGCCGGTGCCAACGTCGTCATGACCCGCACGACTGACGTCGACGTCTACGCTCCGTATGACGGTGCCGTAGAAGAACTGCAGGCCCGCAGCAATATTGGCAATGCCGCCAAGGCTGACGTATTCATCAGCATTCACATCGATTCCTTCGATTCACCGTCTGCCGGCGGTGTCACGGCCTATTACAACAGCAAGACGCCTTATGATTACGGCCTGGCCAACTACATTCACCAGCAGAACATGAAGGCGACGAACTTCTCTGACCGCGGTGTCAAGACGGCCAACTTCTACGTCCTCCTGCATACCAACATGCCGGCGACGCTCCTCGAATTGGGCTTCATCTCCAATCCGAGCGAAGAACAGGCCCTCAATACAGAGGCTCAGCAGCAGAACTTTGCCGAAAGCATTGTAAAAGGGTTGGCGGACTACTTTAATCACAACGGAAACTAATCCCGTTTCTCTCGAATATCCCCGTTATCGGCTCGGCCGTGACGGGGATATTGTCTGTCCGGGACAAAGGCTGTTTTGTAAGTTTCCAAGGGCTTTTATATTGACAGTCCCGATGATTCATGATATAGTGGATGAGTCGTAGCATAAGTGGCTATGGATAAGCCGCGTGGAGAGGCTTGTAAGCGTCCTTTTACGGAACGCCGTATCCAGCGAGTATATTGATGAGGAGGTGTCACTCATGTACGCTATTATTAAAACAGGTGGAAAACAGTATCGTGTCCAGGAAGGCGACAATATCTTTGTCGAAAAGTTGGATGCTGATGTTGATTCCAATGTCGTATTCGACCAGGTATTGGCAGTCGTCAACGACGGTGATGTTAAAGTAGGTGCTCCCGTTGTCGAAGGCGCTAAAGTAACGGCAAAAGTATTGGCTCAGGGTAAAGAAAAGAAAATCCTTGTTTTCAAATACAAAGCAAAATCTAACTACCGTCGTCGTCAGGGCCATCGTCAGCCTTTCACGAAAGTTTCTATCGAAAAAATCGAAGGCTAATGATTACCATTACGATGCATCGAGATAAGGAATATCGCTATACGGGATTTACCATAAGCGGCCATGCCGATTATGCAGAAGAAGGAAGCGATATTGTCTGTGCCGCCGTATCGGCACTGTCACAGACTGCTTTGTTGGGTCTCATGGAGTATGCTTCGAAGGACGTACCCTATGAAGTAAACGAAGGATTCTTATCGGTAACGGTTCCTGAGCCCTCTGAAGCGTCAGAGATTATCTTAGGGACTATGGCAAGAGGATTGCAGGAAATGGTGCGACAGTATGGAGAATACGTCGTACTCGACTTATAGATGTCAGGAGGTGGACGGAATGTTCAATTTCAACTTACAGCTTTTCGCTCATAAAAAAGGGACAGGCTCCACGCGTAACGGTCGTGACAGCGAATCGAAACGCCTTGGCGTAAAATGCCATGACGGCGTCATCGTTAAAGCCGGCAACATCATCGTTCGCCAGCGTGGTACGCACTTCCATCCGGGCACTAACGTAGGCATCGGCAAAGATGATACGTTATTTGCTACGGCTGCAGGCAAAGTTGCGTTCGAACGCGCTGGTAAATACAACCGCAAAGTCAGCGTATACCCTGTAGAAGCGTAAATACGTGAAGAAAAGAACTGCCGCAGTGAGGCTCAGGCCGACTGTGTCGGTTCTTTTTTTGTTTGCAAAAATCCCTTTGACGCGGCCTTAAAATCCTGTATAATAGAACTTGTATTTACTTTGATTAAACTCAAGCGGAGGTGTACACCATGCGTGTTACTGTCAATGGAGAAAACCGTGAGCTCCACGTCTATGACCGCGAGACGGGAAGAGACTATGCCAAACCCATCGTCTGTTCCCAGGAACAATTAGAAACGGATATGTACGGCGAGTTCGTCCTGACTGAAGAAGAATACGCCCATTGGACTGAATTACTGGCGATACAGCAGGAGTCGGAAGACCTGCTCTTTGCCTTAAAAGATGCCGTCGTAAAAGAAGAATGGGACAACTACCTGTACGAAGAAACGAAGTACATGACGACGACCATGGAGACGATTCAGATGGAAAATATCTGTGTCAAGGAATTGAAAGAAGCCTTGGAAACGGGAAATCAAGAATGGCTGACAGAGAACCATTTTTTCAAGACCGCAGAAAAAATGAAAAAATAAAGGAAGTCTTATGGTGAAAAAAATATGTTCCTGGATCATTGGCGTCATCCTTACCGTCTTGGTCCTACTCATCGGCGTGTTTTCCTTTTGGTATTTCGGTTCGACGAACTACCATCTGACCGGCGTGCCTGTCTTGAACTATCATCAGGTCAACAATAAGTTCAATACGGTACTGACCATGAAGCCAGCCGATTTTGAACAACAGATAAAGTACCTTCATGACAACGACTATCATGCTATCACCTTGGAACAGTTCGATGCCTATATGCGGGGCGAAGGAGATTTGCCCGACAGGCCAATCCTCATTACCTTTGATGACGGTTATGTCGACAATTATGAAGATGCCTATCCCATCTTGAAGAAGTATCACATGAGGGGGACGATCTTCCTCATTATCAACCTCGTGGGAACGCCGGGCTATCTGACTTGGGACCAGGTTCATGAAATGGCGGCTGACGGCATGGAATTCGGATCCCATACGATGAGTCATAAGCCCTTGACCAGCTTTGACCGCCAGGGCGCACGGTATGAGCTGCAGGCCTCTAAAGCCGCCATCGAAAAGGCGACGGGCAAGCCTTGTGAGTTCATCGCCTTCCCGGAAGGGAAGTATAATGATATGGTCATGGAGGAAACGAAAGAAGCCGGATACCGCTATGCCTTTACGGTTAATACGGGCCGCGATTTCCCCTGGGACGACCCTTATGACCTCGACCGCGTCCCGCTGTTTGAGGGACCTATCAGTTTCAACCATTTCCGGTTCCGCCTGACCTTCAGTGCCTTTAGTGCTCTTTTGTGGAAGAGCCACCAATATTTCAGCCATATCGAAATCACCAAAGATTTGGCCCAGCATATTCCCGAACCATAGTAGGGAACCTTCTTTGACAATGAAACCCCGGTTTCAGGTACATCCTGGAACCGGGGTTTTTGTCTGTGTCGCCTACAGTCTGCCCGTAAGGACGGCATCCTTTAGGTGTCTTACGTTGTCTGTATCGTATTCGATTTGTTCTGACCAGCGGCGGAGAGCTTCTGGAAGATCGCCCGAGGCGGTTGCCGTAAGGGCGATAAAATCCGTATTGCGGGCTGCATAGCAGGCAAGGGTTTCTATGGGGGAGTCGGCAAAGGTTTCCAGCTGACGATAAAAGATATAATCGTATATCCGCTGGTATAAGACCTTGTCACGTGTGATGGATGCCTGTACGGTTTCTCTTTCCGGCCGCTTCGTTTTTAGTGCCATAAGCGCCGCTGTCCAAGCCTCGTCGATAGGTTCTGTTTCAGAAAAAATGGCTAAGAGACGTTTGCTGGCGCTTTCTGATGGGTTGGGCTCATAGGTCAGGAGGTCTTTTGGCAGGTCGCAGCCAATATCCTGTAAGAGGCCGCCTAAGGTCCAAGATACCGACGGATCTTCCGTGTCGATGAAATGAAGGGGGCCTTTTTCCTTTAGCAGCAGCTCACAGGCCGCTTCACAGGCAAGGCCCAGGCCGCCGAGTTGGTACTCTTGGCCGGCATCATTGGTAAGCCATTCAAAGAAGCGGGGATGGAGGCGGCAGATATCGCAGAGGATGGTGTCGCCACCTTCTAAGATGAGCCGGCAGAGTCCGTCCGTACGAAGGAAGGGACAGGTCTCGTCTTCGGTCAGGACGAAGTGCCAAGCATCAGGGCCTTCTTCGATATGGTGTCGGATGGCCTCGCCTAACGGACCTTGGAGATCCTGGTAGTACGCGGCGGTGGTGTCGTCGATGTCTATTTCCCATCCTTTGCAGCAGGTATGGCGGCAGTCGCCGGCCTTGCAGCGGAAATGGGGATAAAAATCAGGAATAATCAAAAGAAGGCGTCCTTTCTAGGTGACAGGGAGACAAAAAAAGGAGCTGCCGTAACAGCTCCTTTTTTGAAAGCTAGAATTCATATGTCGTTCCCGGATCTACGACCTGGACAGGAATGTTGTACTTCGTTTCCGTCAGTTTTTTGTATTCCTGCGGGTCGGCTTCGATGATCGGCCAGGTCTTGTAATGGATGGGGATGACGAAATGGGGCTGCACCCATAAGGCTGCCAGGGCCGCATCTTCCATGCCCATGGTGAAGTTGTCGCCAATGGGCAGGACGGCGCAGTCGATTTGACCGAAGCGATCGAGAATTTTCATATCTGAGAAGAGGCCCGTGTCGCCGGCAAAGTAAACGCGTTTGCCGCCGAATTCGACGATGACACCACAGGCCAGTCCGCCTGCAATGCCCGAGCCGTGAAAGGCCGGAGTCAGCCGCACCTTGCCGAAGGGGAAGGAAGCGCTGCCGCCAACGTGCATGGCATGAGCCTTACAGCCTGCATCAGCCGCTTTGTTTGCGATTTCTGCCGTGCTGATAATCGTTGCGTCATTTGCCTTGGCAATGGCTTCAGCATCGCCGTAGTGGTCACCGTGACCGTGGGTGATGATGATGTATTGACAGGCAATATCAGTGGGACAGATGTCTGTCCAAGGATTATCGGTAATGAACGGATCAAAGAGAATCGTCGTAACGTCATCAGAAAGGGTGAATGCGGAATGACCATAGTAGTTAAATTTCATGATAGCCTCTGCTCCTAAAGACGAATCAGTCTTTTTCTGTACTGTTCAAGCTCCATTTCTTCCATTCTTCGAGCCAATCCTTGACGTGTTTCTGCGGGAGCGAGCCACAGAAGGTGTTCTTCAAGGTCTTGCGGAGTTCGTCTTCTTTGTCACCGAGAGGATAGACGTCTTTATATTCGTCATAGACGTTCCAGAAGTCGCGCATATGCAGGTTGGCATAGGTTTCGCCATAGATTTTGAAACAGGTATCGCATAAGGTGATGAAGACGGATTCGTCGTTGTGCTGGTTGGCGTCGTCGAGGAAACAGCAGCGGGTGTAGAGATGCATTTTGCTGCCGAAGAGCTGACGCAGGTAGTCATAGACTTCGGAAACCATCTGGGGCTGCAGCTGCAGCAATCTACAGCCGGGAGCGAAATACATAGGGTACTGAGCAATGTTGTCAAAATTGTCCATAAAAAGACACCTCTTTCTAAAAAATTTACAGAAAAACTGTATTTCTATTAAACAATAACTATTATTCATAAGTGTACCATAAAAAAGTCATAAACGCAATGTTCCTCTTGTACTTCCTGTATAAATCCTGTACAATATCCATTGGAGAGTGATATAACATGCATATCGTAATGGTAGAGCCGGAAATTCCCGGCAATACGGGCAACGTCGCCCGGTTGTGTGCAGCCAATCATATTTCACTGCACTTGGTAAAGCCTCTAGGGTTTTCCATTGATGATAAGCACTTAAAACGGGCAGGACTCGATTACTGGTCCCTCGTCGACGTCCGGGTCCATGAAAATTTTCAGGAAGTCCTGGATACATATAAGGAGCATCGCTTTTTTTATTTAACGACGAAATCGGAACAGTGTTACGCCGATATCCAGTTCCAAGAAGACGACTTTCTCGTATTCGGCAAGGAAACAAAAGGCCTTCCGGAAGACCTGTTAAAGGCCAATCCTGAACGCTGTTTCCGGGTTCCCATGGTAGAAGACGCACGGAGTCTCAACCTGTCGAATACCGTCGCCATCGTATCCTATGAAGCTATGCGTCAGCTCGGTTTCCCGGGCTTGGCCAAGAGCGGCATTGGCATTAAGAATCTTCAATAGTCAAGGCCCTCTATTTTTAGAATAATGAGGTGTAAAACGTGGAAATTTATGATAAGGCTCATGAATTGGCCGGTGTCATTCAGGATTGTGAAGAATATAAGGCCCTTCTCGCTGCCGGTGAGAAGCTTAACAGCGACGAAAAGACCAAGAAGCTGGTCCGTGATTTTCTGATGCTCCAGGCACAGCTCGCCTATGCCCAGTCGATGGGAGATAAACCGATCCGCAAGAAAATCGAACTGTTGAATCAGAAAGCCGAATTGGTGAAACGAAATGAAACGGCTGTAGAATATTTGACCCATTACAACAAATGGCAGGGTATGGCCGGTGAAGTATTTCAGATTATTCAAAATGCAATGGCAGAAGGAATGAGCATCCTTGATTAATAAATATGCACTGACGACTTTTGTCTCAGAATTAAGTAAATCCATTCCCACAGGACGGATTCTGCTGAACGAACCGATGAGCGAACATACGACTTTTGCCGTCGGCGGTCCGGCAGATGTATTAGTGCTGCCCGAATCGGTTAAGGAAATGTCTTTGGCCATCCGGGCTGCTCGGCGATTAGATTTGGTTGTCACTGTTCTCGGCGGCGGGTCCAACGTCCTTGTCCGCGACGGCGGCATCCGCGGCGTCGTCATTCAGCTGCAGTCCTTGAAAAAGACCTTGGCCTGCCATGACCGTAAAATTTTGGCCAGTGCCGGATACATGTTAAAGGACGTCTGCCAGTTCGCTCAGGAAAATGGCCTGACAGGGATGGAATTTGCCTGCGGCATTCCGGGAACCCTCGGTGGGGCCGTATTCATGAACGCCGGCGCTTACGACGGCGAAATGAGCCATGTTGTGTCGCGGGTACGCGTCGTAGACCGCAAGGGCAGCGTCCGTACCTATGAAGCACCGGACTTCGGCTTTTCTTATCGCCAAAGCCGATTCCAGAAGTCACAGGAATTCGTCGTCGAAGTCGAATTGACCCTGCGCAGCGGCAAGGGCGACGAAATCCAGGCCAAGATGGACGATCTCATGCATCGCCGCCGCAGCAAGCAGCCCCTCGAGATGCACAGTGCCGGCAGTACCTTTAAGCGGCCGCCGGGATATTTTGCCGGGACCCTCATCGACCAGACCGGCTTAAAAGGCCTGTCCTGCGGCGATGCCCAGGTATCGACGAAACATGCCGGTTTCGTCGTCAATACGGGGCATGCCTCGGCCAAGGACGTCCTCAACGTCATCCATGAAGTGCAGGCTCGGGTCGAACAGGCCCATGGCGTCCATTTGGAAACAGAAGTCCGTATCATCGGGGAAGATTAAGCAGTCATCCGTGGTTTGTTTGAAAAATGTATATGGAAAGGCAGTTTACCCTCAGTTGTCATGTCCCTTTCGGTGGCATAACGGTTGGCGGGAGGCTGCCTTTTTGTGCTTTTTTTAGGCCGGTTTCCGAAAGGGGAATCAAATCGTCTTATGTTGTATGAGCATGAATAAAATGTTATTATAATATTATAAAGACGGGGTGCGGGGAAATCTATGAAAAAGGCAGGTTAGTACCATGGATAAGATGGCTGTGTGGAAGCAAATGATCGATATCATAAAAACGGATGTAACGCCGGCGACGGGTTGTACCGAGCCGATTGCACTGGCTTACGCGGCGGCGGTCGCTGCCCGTGAACTTGGTGAACCGGTGCGCTTTATCGACGGACTGGTGTCAGCCAATTTGATGAAAAACGGCATGGGCGTCACCGTGCCGGGAACGGGCATGCCGGGCCTTGCCATTGCGGCTGCTGTCGGCGCCCTCGGCGGCGATGCCGATGCCGGTCTTCAGGTGCTGCAGCATCTGACGCCGGACGTCGTGACTCTCGGGAAAAAATACGTCGCTGACGGCAAGATCACCGTTTCCGTCAAAGACAATACGCCTCATGTGCTCTATGCCGAAGCCGTTGTATATGGTGAAAACCATCGGGTACAGGTCATCATCGTCGACGACCACACGAATATCGTTTATATCGAAAAAGACGGTCGGCCGATTCTTGATGAACGCGTCGAGGCCGGCAGCGAAGAGGATCCCAAGATTGCCTTCCTCAATGGCCTGACGTTGGCCGATATCGTCGATTTTGCTGAACGCGTACCCTATGGGGATATCGCTTTTTTGATAGAAGCGGAACGCCTCAACGACCACTTGTCGAAAGAAGGCCTTACGGGGATGTACGGTCTCAAGGTAGGTTACAGCCTGCAGCAAATGATTAAAAAAGGCCTCTTGGCCGACGACTTGATGCAGGCCATCCGCATCCGCTCCGTTGCCGCCTCCGACGCACGGATGGGCGGGGCTGCTTTTCCGGCTATGACCAATTCCGGATCGGGAAATCAGGGCATTGCTGCAACTGAACCGGTCACGGTCGTGGCTGACTTTTTAAAAGTCGATGAAGAAAAAAGAGTCCGTGCCCTGGCCTTGTCCAGTATGGTTGCCATCTATGCCCACAGTTTCCTGCCTAAACTCTCGGCCTTCTGTGCGACCGTTACGGCTGCTATGGGAGCTGCTGCCGCCATGGCCTGGCTGTTAGCCGACGACGACCCCTTAGGCGCTATTGAAAAGACCATAGCGACCATGTCAGGTTCTGTTGTCGGCATGGTCTGTGACGGCGCTGCCAACAGCTGCGGCATGAAGGTCCTGGCCTCGGTTACCAGTGCTTATGAAGCGGTCCTCTTAGCCCTCAGCGACGTGCGGGTGGCCGGATCTGACGGTCTTGTCGCTAATTCGGCGGATGAATGTCTCAGAAATGTCGGCTTCTTGGCGACGAAGGGGATGCAGCAGACCGACGATGAAGTCCTGGAAATCATGCTCCACAAGAATCAAGCATAAGAAATAAATCTACTTCAAACAACACGAAAGGCGAGATTAGAACGGCCTTTCGTGCTGTTTTGCTTTTCTTAATTAAAATTTGGGTAAAGATGTAAAATTAATGCCGGCGCCTTGAAAACATGGACAATTTTTTCTATTCGTGCTATACTAACCTAGTTTATAACTATGTTGTTATATGAGAGAGAGGATATTAGATGGAACGCACAGATATTAGAAACATTGCCATTATCGCTCACGTTGACCATGGTAAGACGACTCTCGTCGATGCCATGCTTAAACAGAGCCATGTTTTCCGTTCGAATGAAAAGGTAGAAGAACGGGTCATGGACTCGGGAGACATCGAACGTGAACGAGGCATTACAATCTTATCCAAAAATACATCGGTCATGCATGAAGGCGTCAAGATCAACATCGTCGACACGCCGGGGCATGCTGACTTTGGCGGCGAAGTTGAACGCGTACTGAATATGGTTGACGGCGTACTTTTGCTGGTCGACGCTTTTGAAGGCCCCATGCCGCAGACGAAATACGTTTTGCGCAAGGCTTTGGAACAGCAATTGAAGCCGATCGTCGTCATCAATAAGATCGACAAACCCGGTGCCCGTGTATCGGAAGTCGAAGACGAAGTCTTGGAACTGTTCATGGAACTCGACGCCAGTGACGAACAGCTCGATTTCCCGGTTGTCTACGCCAACGGCCGTGACGGCATTGCCAAAACGTCTATGGATGAAGAAAGCGACAACCTCGAACCCTTGTTCAATACGATCATTAAATACTGCCCGGCTCCTAAGGGCGATCTCGAAGGCCCGCTCCAGTTCATGGTTACGACCCTCGACTACGACGACTATGTCGGTAAAATCGCTATCGGCCGTATCGTCCGCGGCAAGATGCGTGCCAACCAGAACGTCGTCGTCACTGACGGCGAAAGCCAGCGCAAGGCTAAGATCGGCCGCGTTTACACATATGAAGGCTTGAAGCGCGTCGAACAGGAAGAAGCCGGCATGGGTGAAATTGCCTGCATCGTCGGTATTTCCGACCTCAAGATCGGTGAAACCGTCACCGACCCGCAGAATCCGGAAGCCTTGCCGCGCATCGACATCGACGAACCGACCTTGTCCATGATTTTCTACGTCAACGACAGCCCCTTCGCCGGCCAGGAAGGGGAATACGTCACCAGCCGTCACCTTCGCGACCGCTTGTTCCGCGAAATCCAGACCAACGTATCCCTCCGCGTCGAAGAAACGGACAGCGCCGATGCCTTTAAAGTATCGGGCCGTGGTGAACTCCATATCGCCGTCCTCATCGAAGAAATGCGCCGTCAGGGCTACGAACTTCAGATCGGCAAGCCCAGCGTCATTACGAAAGAAATCAACGGCCAGCGCTGCGAACCGCTGGAAGCGCTCACTATCGACGTTCCGCCTGAATTCATGGGCGCTGTCATGGAAAAACTCGGTACCCGTAAAGCGGAAATGGTCAATATGACCGACATTTCCGGCTACACCCGCCTGGAATTCATCATTCCGGCCCGCGGCCTCATCGGCTTCCGCAGTGAATTCCTGACGGCTACCAAGGGCAACGGCATCATGTACCATGTCTTCCAGGGCTATGCTCCTTGGAAGGGCGACATCCCGGGCCGTACGCGCGGCAGCTTAGTCGCCTTCGAATCGGGCACGACGACGGGCTACGGTATCTTCAACCTCCAGGACCGCGGCACGATGTTCATTAAGCCGGGCGAAGAAATATACCTCGGCCAGGTCGTCGGTGAAAGCAACCGCGACGTCGACATCGATGTCAACCCCTGCAAGAAGAAGCACTTGACCAACACCCGTTCTTCGGCATCGGACGAAGCCCTGCGCTTGACGCCGCCCCAAGATATGGGCCTTGAAAAATCTTTGGAATGGATCAATGACGACGAACTCGTCGAAGTTACGCCGCAGAGCATCCGTATCCGCAAAGCTATCCTCGACAAACACGACCGCAAAAAGGCTATGCGCCGCGGCCAGTAATACAGCCTATGAAGAGAAGGTTTGCTGCACTTGCAGTAAGCCTTCTTTTTTCTTGACTTTGAGCATGCTCTAAGGCGTATAATGAAAAAGAACCGTTTAAGGTCATTTATGGTAGGAGGTAAGGTTATGGAAAAATCAAAAGTGTATTTTACCGATTTTCGTTGTCATCCGGGAACGAACAATTTACAGAAGCTGCAGAAACTCTGTAAGAAGGCCGGCATCGGAAATATCAACTTTGAAGGCAAATTCGTTGCTATCAAACTCCATTTCGGGGAACTGGGCTGTTTGGCATCCCTGCGTCCGCAGTATGTCAAAGCCGTTGCTGACGTCGTTAAAGAATTGGGCGGTCGTCCTTTCTTGACGGACTGCAACACCCTCTATCCGGGCAGTCGTAAACATGCCCTGGAACATATGGACTGTGCCAACCTCAATGGTTATAACACGGTGACGACAGGCTGTCAGATCATCATTGGAGACGGTATCCGCGGTACAGATGAAGTTGAAATCCCCGTTAAAAACGGCGAATACGTCGAAACGGCTAAAATCGGCCGGGCCATTATGGATGCCGACGTCTTCATCAGCCTGGCTCACTTCAAAGGTCATGAATCGACGGGCTTTGGCGGTGCCATTAAAAATATCGGCATGGGCTGCGGCAGCCGTGCCGGTAAGATGGAACAACATTCGTCAGGCAAACCCGTTGTCGACGAAAGCCTGTGCCGCAACTGTCATCGCTGCGCCAAAGAATGCGGCTCGGAT
>NZ_HF954537.1:839687-861248 GCF_000455225.1 Megasphaera massiliensis | reverse complement strand
AAAGAATGCGGCTCGGATGCCATCATCTATGAAAACAATGTAGCTCATATCGTCCAGGAACTGTGCAAGGGCTGCGGTCGCTGCATCGGTGCCTGTGCCTTTGACGCCATCCAGACTGTCGAATGGGACGCCAATGAAAAACTCGACCGCAAAATGGCCGAATATGCTCAGGCTGTCTGTCAGGACCGTCCGTGCTTCCATATCAACATGGTCATGGACATTTCTCCGAACTGCGACTGTCATGCTGAAAACGACGCCCCCATTCTGCCGAACATCGGCATGTTTGCGTCCTTTGACCCGGTAGCCATCGACCAGGCCTGTGTCGATGCCTGTCAGAAGGCGACGCCCATGGCCAACAGCCAGCTGTCCGATCATTTAGCTCAGCCCGATTGGCATCACCACCACGATCATTTCCTCGACAGCAATCCCAACGTCGACTGGAAGACGACCTTGGAACATGCGGAAAAAATCGGTTTGGGTACGCGGGAATACGAATTAGTTACCGTTCATTAAGCACACATAACCTGTCTCCCCAGGTACTTTGCCCCTATAAGTCACGCCGGCTTATAGGGGCTTTTTCGGCCCACGGGACCGCTTTATGACGCGGGGCAAAAGGCACATCTGGTAGGAAAGGAGGCCCTTCCTTTTTTCTTGCCACAGGATACTGATATATGCTATCATGTAATGTAAACCTAAATTACGATTTTATAAAAATGGAGAGACATACATGGATTTTCAGCGCAATCAATTTTATCATATTATATCCTACGGCTGTCAGGCCAATGTGTCGGACAGTGAGCACTACGCAGGCCAGTTGGAAGCCTTAGGCTACCATCACACGGAAGACCTCGACATGGCCGACGTCATCTTGGTCAACACCTGCTGCGTCCGGGAAACGGCGGAAGATAAGACCTTGGGGAAAATCGGGGAATTCAAGCATTTGAAGGCCAAGAATCCCGATCTCATCATCGCCATCACCGGCTGCATGGCTCAGGAATGGCAGGATAAGCTCTTTAAAAGGGCACCCCATATCGATTTGGTTATTGGGACCCACAACATTCACAAGCTCATCGAACTCATTGAAAAGCGGAACAGCAAAAAGGCTCACTACATGGAAGCCGATATGAGTCTGCCGGCCTTTCACGACATGCCGGTCAAGCGCTTTCAGAATTTCTTTGCCTGGATTCCCATTATGAACGGCTGCAATAAGTTCTGTACCTACTGCATCGTTCCTTACGTCCGGGGCCGTGAAGTGAGCCGTCCCATTGATGCCATCGTCGAAGAAATCAAGAAAGTTGCTGCCGAAGGCTATAAGGAAATCACCCTTCTCGGCCAGAATGTCAATTCCTACGGTCTCGATTTAAAGGACGGCACGGACTTTTCCAAACTCGTGAAGGCTGTCGACGCCATTGACGGCATCGAGCGGGTCCGCTACATGACAAGTCACCCGAAGGACATGACCTTTGCCATGATCGACGCCATTGCCGAAAGCCAAAAAATCGTCAATCACATGCATCTGCCCATTCAGTGCGGGTCCGATGAACTCTTAAAGAAGATGAACCGCGGCTATACGACGGAACATTATTTAGAACTCGTCGACTACGCCAGAAAGCGCATGCCCGATTTGGTCCTGACGACGGATATCATCGTCGGCTTCCCGGGAGAAACGGAAGCCATGTTCCAGGATACGCTGGACCTTTTAAAACGCGTCCAGTATGATATGGCCTATACCTTCATCTATTCGCCGCGGACGGGAACGCCGGCAGCGACGATGGAAGGCCAAATCCCGCAGGACGAAAAGAGCCGCCGCCTGCAGCGTCTGATGGATGTCCAAAACGTATACAGCTTGCAGAAAAATAAAGAAATGGAGAATCAGGTCTACGACGTCATCGTCGAAGGTCCGACGAAGAACGATGCCGATCATTGGTTTGGCCGGACGACGGGCAATAAGATGATCATCTGGGAAAATGACGGGTCCGTTGCCATCGGCGATACCGTCCCCGTGGCTGTCGATAAAGGTCAGACATGGGTTCTCAAAGGCCACTTAGTACACTAAGGAAGGTGAGACTTTGGTAGGAAAAAAATTAACGCCCATGATGGAGCAGTACATGGAAGTCAAAGAGCAGTGCCAGGATAAGATCCTCTTTTTCCGCCTCGGCGACTTCTATGAGATGTTTTTTGACGATGCCTTGACGGTGTCGCGCGAACTCGATTTGACATTGACCGGCCGGGCCGGCGGCAATAAGGAAAAAGTCCCTATGTGCGGCGTCCCCTTTCATTCGGCCGATACCTATATCGAGCGCTTGGTCCATAAAGGGTATAAGGTTGCGATTTGTGAACAAATTGAAGATCCCAAATTGGCCAAGGGCCTCGTCAAGCGGAAAATCATCAAGGTCATCACGCCGGGGACGATTACCCTGGAAAATGCCGTAGCTTCAAAACAGAATAACTATATCGGCTGCCTCACGGCAAGTGACGGCATCATTTCCATGGCCCTAACGGACGTTACGACCGGTGAGTGCCTATGGGCCGACTGCGCTGCGTCCGAGATGGGCGACGTTTTATTTGACATCCTTGCCGTCTACGAGCCGAGTGAACTGATTTACGCCAATATGGGCGAGTATATGAAAACGGTACAGCACTACCTGAAGGGGCACCTGAGTCAGTGCACGGTGACGGCCTTTGCCGTCGATGACAGCGTCGATTATAAGGAACAAGCCAAGTCGTATTTTGAGGCCGAAGCCTTTGCCGCCGCATCGCGGGCCGGAACCTGCATCGGCATCCTCCTGAACTATGTCAGGGATGTCATGCAGTCCGATATTTCGCATATCAATTCGCTGGAACATATCGATAATGAACGGCGCCTGGTCATCGACGCTGCCAGCCTGCGCCATTTGGAAGTTACCCAGAACGTCCGCGACGGCGGTCGCCGGGGCACCCTCCTCGACGTCCTCGACAAGACCAATACGGCTATGGGCGGAAGGCTTCTTCGCAAGTGGCTTGAAGCGCCGCTCATCCGCATCGCTGACATTACGCGTCGCCAAGATGCCGTAGAAGACTTGGTCCTCCATGAAATCATGCGCCAGGATCTCTCTGACGTACTCGATCGGATTTACGATTTCGAACGCATTTTGACGCGCATCGAAACGGGGACGGCGACGCCGAAGGACATGGTTGCCCTGCGCGAATCCTTGGCTGTTATTCCTCAGCTGAAAGACGTCCTGAAAGGGGCTGAAGCCGACTTGCTGCACAGCCTGAATGATCGCCTTAAGACCCATGATGACGTCTACGACCTCTTATGCCGGGGCATTAAGGATGAACCGGGCTTGGTCATCCGCAACGGCGGCGTCATCCGCGACGGCTTTTCGCCGGATCTCGACGAAATCCGCTCCATTGCCGCTAACAGCCATGCCTTTTTGCAGCAGCTCGAAGAAGAAGAAAAAGAAAAGACCGGCATCAAGCTGAAAATCGGCTATACGAAGGTCTTTGGCTATTATTTTGAAATCTCTCATTCCAATACCAAACCGATTCCCGATTACTATGTGCGCAAGCAGACCTTGGTCAACGCCGAACGCTATATTACGCCGGAGCTGAAGGAATTTGAAATAAAGGCTCTGACCAGTCAGGAACGGATGCTGGAATTAGAATATAAATTGTTCGGTGACATTCGCCGCCAAATCCAGGCCCATATCCCGGCCATGCAGGAAACGGCCCGAGCCATTGCCCGCGTCGACTGCCTGTACAGTTTGGCGGCGACCGCCTACGATAACCGCTACGTCCGGCCATCCCTCAATACGAAATCCGCCATTCGCATCAAAGACGGCCGCCATCCCATTGTCGAGCGGTATTTGAAAGATGAATTGTTCGTCCCTAACGACGTCAACTTAAATCATGACGACCATGAAATTCTGGTCATAACCGGACCCAACATGGCCGGGAAATCGACGTATATGCGCCAGGTAGCCGTACTGGTCCTCATGGCTCAGGCCGGGTCCTTCATTCCGGCCAAAGAAGCCTCTATCTGCCCGGTAGACCGCATCTTTACCCGTATCGGCGCCAGCGACGACATCTTGACCGGCCAGAGTACCTTCATGGTGGAAATGAAGGAAGTCTCTTATATCTTAAAACATGCCACCTCCCGAAGCCTGCTCATCCTCGATGAAATCGGCAGGGGAACGAGTACCTTCGACGGCATGTCCATCGCCCGGGCTGTCATCGAATACTGCCTGAAAAACGTCCACGGCCTGACCTTGTTTGCTACGCATTATCACGAGCTCATCGCCATGGCCGACGACTCGCCGAAGATTAAAAACTATACCGTCGCCGTTAAGGAACGGGGCAAGCACATCAAGTTCCTGCGGCGCATCGTTCCCGGCGGGGCCGACCGCAGTTACGGCCTTCACGTCGCTCGTTTGGCAGGGCTGCCGGAAAGCCTTTTAAAACGAGCTGACGTCATTCTTGAAGAGTTGGAAAAAGAAGGGGGCGGAACGATGCCGGCTCAAAGGCCGGTCGTTCAAGAGCCCTCCCCCATGGGAGACAGCCTCTTTTCCAGCCCGGTCATCGACAAGCTCCTCGGTGTCGATGTGAGCAGCATGACGCCTATTGAAGCGATTTCTTTCTTATATAGTCTGCAAAAAGATGCTAAAGAAGGAAGTGGGATCCATTGAGTTCAATCATTCATGTCTTAGATGAAGCAACACGCAATAAAATCGCTGCCGGTGAAGTCGTCGAACGGCCGGCGTCGTGCATCAAAGAGCTCGTCGAAAATGCCATTGATGCCGGAGCCTCTTCCGTTGAGGTAGAAATTGCCGACGGCGGCCAGTCTTATATGCGGGTCACTGACGACGGCTGCGGCATGAGTGCCGAAGATGCTAAAAAATGTATCATCCGCCACGGGACGAGTAAAATCAGTTCCGTCGAAGATATCTTTGCCATTACGTCCTTAGGCTTTCGCGGCGAAGCCGTACCCAGCATCGCTGCCGTGTCGCACATGCAGATCACGACCCGTCAGGAAGGGGATGACTTTGCAACGCACCTCCTACTCGACGGCGGCGTCATTACGTCGGAAGACCAAGCCGGAGCTCCGGTGGGGACGACGATGGAGGTAAGCGACCTCTTTTATAATACGCCGGCCCGACGGAAGTTCTTAAAGAGTGAACGGACGGAAAGCTCCAAGATTTCGGAAATGGTCACCAAACTGGCCTTAGCCAATCCGTCTATTGCCTTTACCTTTACCAATAACGGCCGAACGACGATGAAGACCGGCGGTACCGGTGACTTGCGAGAAACGATTGCCAATATCTACGGTGCTCAAGTGGCTCGAGAAGTCTTTGCCATTAAGGGCGAGCAGGACGGCATTACCCTCGAAGGCTATGTGGGAAAGCCGTCGGTCTTAAAGAGCAACCGCGGCTGGCAGACGTGCATCGTCAATCAGCGAATCGTCCATAACCCCTTGATGTTCAAGGCC
Organism: Megasphaera massiliensis; assembly: GCF_000455225.1. Classification (GTDB taxonomy): domain Bacteria; phylum Bacillota; class Negativicutes; order Veillonellales; family Megasphaeraceae; genus Megasphaera; species Megasphaera massiliensis. The sequence continues at coordinate 855,781 of NZ_HF954537.1, read as the reverse complement.
ATTGACAACGCCTATCACGCCATGCTGCCAAAATCGGGCTATCCCTTTGCCATGCTCCATCTTCGCGTCGACCCGGCGGCCATTGACGTCAACGTTCATCCGGCTAAGACGGAAATCAAGTTTTCCGATGAACAGGCCGTTTACCGGGCCATCTACCGCAGCATTGTAACGGCTCTGGTTGAGCAGGAAAAGCCGGAAGACATGGCCAAGACGATTGAACCGCCGTCAGAAGAAAAGACAATGGGACTTCCGGCCGTCGAAGAGATACGCATTGCGCCGTCTAATCCGGCATCGACTGAAAAGTCCTCTTCTCCCGTGTCGGCAGTTCCTCAGCCTGCGGCACTGTTTACCGTCGACAAAGCGATTGCTTCGGAAAAAACGGATTCCCTGCGGGAAGAACCGAGCCCGGCCCGCTCCTTTACCGGCCGCCCTGCTTCTTCGATTCCCCGTCAGGAGCGGACTTATGAACCGCCGACTCGAACCGGTGACAGCAGTCGCCTCTTTTCAGAGGCCCTGGCTCAGCACGGACAAGGTGGCAGTGCGATGGAAGCCGCTGCATCAGATGCAGGGGAAGATGCGCCGAAAATCGTCTTTGAAGGCGATGACGACGTCTTTATCCCCCTCGGCGTCGTAGCTGACTGCTTCATCGTCGCCAAGAAAGGGCAGGATCTGTACATCGTCGATCAGCATGCAGCCCACGAACGGATTCGTTACGACACCTTCTGCCGCCGCGTCGAACGGATGCCGAGTCAACAGCTGCTGACGCCGGAATTCATTGAAGTCGACGGCGACGATATGACCCTCCTCTTGGAGCGGCAGAACATCTTTTCCGACTTGGGATATGCCTACTCTGAAGCCGGGCCGTCGACACTTCGTATAGAAGAAGTTCCCTGCGATCTGCAGAGCAGCGACATTGCAGATTCATTGAAGGATATCTGCCAACTCCTCCACGACCAGAAAGAGCCCGATAAGGCCATGGTCCGCCATCGCTCCCTGGCGTATCTCTCGTGTCACGGTGCTGTAAAGGCCGGCGACCAACTTAATATCCGCCAGATGAAGCAGCTCTTGGACGATCTCTTCCACACGGAAAAACCTTACGTCTGCCCTCACGGCCGACCGATTATCATCCGCTTTACGCCGAAAGAATTGGCCCATCTCTTTAAACGGACATGAGGACGAATATCTACGTCGTGCCTTCCTTAAAGGCCAAAGAAAAATTGCAGGATGAGGGAAGGGCCTGGGCTGAAGAAATGGGCTTTTCCTTTGTGCCTCGGCGCAAGCGGACCATCTCCGATTTGATGAAGGACTATGGAGCAAATTTCCTCGTCTACTCGTCTCGGGGACCTCAAATCGATCGCCCCGAAGGCAGCCATTTTTTCAGCCTCAATATGGCTGAACTGCGGATTCAGCACCTTCGCAAGGGGCAGCCGGATCATTTGCTGACGGCCCTTCAGGGAGGGACTCCGGGGGATGTGCCCTTGTCGGTCCTGGACTGCACCTGCGGCTTTGGCGCCGATGCCATGGTTGCTTCCTTCGGCCTGCCCGAAGGCTCTGCAGTAGATGCTTTAGAAGTGTCGCCTCTCCTGGCGGCCGTAACGTCCTGGGGGTTTTCCCGCTTCGTCCACGATAAGGATGACGTCACGGCGGCCTTGCGCCGCATTTCGCTGCATTGCGGCGATTATCGTCACTATCTCGAAGCAGACGGCGGGCCTTTTTATGACGTCCTCTACTTCGACCCCATGTTCCGGCGCCCCGTCGAAGGGAGCTGCCAGTTCCAGCCCGTGCGGGCCATCATGGATCACGGCAGTCTCACGTCGGACCTCATTGAGCGGGCCCTTCAGAAGGCACGGCGCCGGGTCGTCATTAAAGAACGGGACTTTCGTCAATTGTGTCGGGATTTCCCGACGGCGACATTGTATGGCGGCAAATACAGTCACATTGGCTATGCCGTATTGGAGTGTGAATCATGGAAAAAGTAATTGCCATCATCGGCCCGACGGCGGTGGGAAAGACAGCCCTCAGCTTTTCCCTGGCCGATCACTACGGGACCGACCTCATTTCCGGCGATGCCTATCAAATTTATCGCCACATGGATATCGGTACGGCCAAGCCAACGGCCGATGAACTGACCCGGTACCGCCATTATTTAATCGATATCGCCGACCCTGATGAGCCGTATTCGGCTGCTAAATTCTGCTGCATGGCAGGTGAGGCTATTACCAAAATCAATGGGGAGGAGAAGATTCCCATCCTCGTCGGCGGCACGGGCCTTTACGTCCAGTCCCTCCTCGAAGGCTACGACTTTCAGGCCTCGCGGATGACGGAAGCCGATAAACGGCGAGCTCAGGCCAAGTTAGAAGGGCTCGATGAGGAAACCCTCAAAGACTATATCCGAAAAGAAACGGATTGGGAGCCGCCGGACTGGCACGAACTCTTGTCCAACACCCACCGCTTGACGCGGCTGGTCAGCGCTGTCGAACAGGGCGAGGGAAAATCCTTCGTCCGCCAGGGCAAGGCCCGTGATCTCGTCTATGACGCCTATGTCATCGGTCTTCGCCTGCCTCGGGAAGTTTTGTACGCCCGTATCGAAGAACGAGTCGACATCATGATAGAAGGCGGTTGGATTGACGAAGTCCGCCATCTCCTGAATCTTGGTTTTTCCCTTGACTCTCAGGCCATGAAGGCTATCGGCTATCAGGAATTGGGCCGATACGTACAAGGTGCGATGCCTCTTGACGAGGCCGTCCGTCAAATCAAGGCAAGGACGAGGCATTTTGCCAAGCGCCAGCTGACTTGGTTTAAGCGGATGCCTTATATTCACTGGTATGATAAGGATCACTATGATAACGAACAAGGATTGATAGCCGCTGTTTTGGAGGATATCGATTTTTAGCTTATAGATAGAAAGGAATCAACTACATTGTCTCTGGATTTAGAAGTATTACGAAAAGAAGCACTGGCACTCTGTGCCCCTCAGTTTGAACGCATTGATACCATTTGTCTGAAAAACACGGAAAAAGTATTGAAAGCCTATAAGGATGCGCAAATTTCTTCCTACCAGTTTGCCGGCACATCGGGTTACGGCTACAGCGACATGGGCCGTGAAAAACTCGATGAAGTCTTTGCCCGGGTCTTCAAGGCGGAAAAAGCCTTGGTCCGTCCTCACTTCGTGTCGGGAACCCACGCCTTGGCGACGGTCTTACTGTCTCTCCTTCATACGGGAGACCTCATGATGAGCCTCATCGGCGCTCCTTACGACACGATGCAGGGCGTCATCGGCTATGCCCGCCATACGCCTCATTCCTTGAAAGAAATCGGCGTTCTCTATGAAGAGGTACCTTTAAAGGACAATTCTTACGACCTTTCCGGCATTGAAAAACAGGTTGGCGAAAAGCAGCCGAAACTGGTCCTCATCCAGCGTTCTCGCGGCTACAGTAGGCGGGCGTCGCTCACCATTGAAGACATTGAAAAGATCATCGCCGTCGTCCGCAAGGTCAGTCCGAAGACCATCTGCTTCGTCGATAACTGCTATGGTGAATTTGCGGCCGAACGAGAACCTATCGAAGCCGGTGCCGATATCATCGCCGGTTCACTCATCAAGAATCCCGGCGGCGGCATTGCTCCGACGGGAGGTTATATTGCCGGCAAGGCGGAACTCGTCGAAGCTGCAGCCGACTACCTGACGGCACCGGGACTCGGTGACGAACTCGGTTCTTATGCTGCCGGCTACCGCCTCTTCTTCCAGGGATTTTTTATGGCCCCTCACGTTACGGCTCAGGCCATTAAAGGGGCTGTCTTTGCAGCCGCTGTCTTTGAAAAAATGGGCTTTCACGTATCGCCGGCCGTTACGACGCCGCGCGTCGATTTGATTCAGACTATCTATTTAGAAAATGAGCAGAATATGTGCCTCTTTTGCCAGGGAATTCAAGGCTTTTCGCCTGTCGATGCCCATGTCACGCCCATTCCTGATGATATGCCGGGCTATGCCGACAAAATCATCATGGCAGCCGGCGACTTCGTCCAGGGCTCGTCCATTGAGCTCTCGGCCGACGGCCCGATTCGCGATCCCTACATGATCTACCTCCAAGGGGGCATCGTCTTTGAACACAACGTATTGGCTATCTTAAGCGCGGCTCAGTACATCGCCGAACATCGGGAAGGAGCGGCTCATGATTAAGGAAGTCCTGGTCGTCGAAGGAAGGTCTGACGTCGCCCGCATTCGGGCCAGCCACATCGACGTCGATATGATCACGACCGATGGGTTCAACTTAAAACCCCATACGCTGGACCAGATTCGCTGTGCTTATGAAAAGCGAGGCATTATTATCCTGACCGACCCCGACCGGGCGGGGGAACAGATCCGAAAGTTCCTGACCGATCGTTTCCCCAATGCCAAGCACGCCTTTATTCCCCGGAAAGATGCTATTGCCAACGATGACCTCGGTGTCGAACAGGCATCACCTGAAGCCATCCGCCTGGCCTTGTCCAAGGTTCGCTGTGCCGCCTATGAACCGCAGGATACCTTTTCCATGAGCGACCTTAACGGGGCCGGATTGAACGGCAGTCCTGACGCATCGGACCGCCGGGCGCAAGTCGGGGCCATACTCGGCATCGGCTACGGCAATGCCAAACAGTTTTTAAAACGATTAAATCATTACGGTGTTACCCGCCAGGAGTGGGACCAGGCTATCCGCCAGATTGATGAGGTGAAATAATGAAAGAAGTCGACTTATCTAATCCCGACGTCGTCCGCTACGTCGTCAACCGCTTTGGCCTGCGCATGAATAAGAAGCTGGGGCAGAACTTCCTCATTCGTCACAGTGTCGTCGATGACATCGCCGATGCGGCGGATCTCAGTGAGGGCGATCCGGTCCTTGAAATCGGGCCGGGCATCGGGACCCTGACCCAGGCACTTGCCGAAACAGGGGCAGCCGTAACCGCTGTCGAATTGGATGATCATCTGCTGCCTGTCCTCGATAAAACCTTGGAACATTACGACAACGTTCGTGTCGTCCACGGCGATATCATGCGTACGGACATTGAAACCCTCATGAATCACAAGCCTTTCAAGGTCTGTGCCAACCTGCCGTACTACATCACGACGCCGATCATCATGAAGCTCTTGGAACAGAAACTGCCAATTGAACGGATTGTCGTCATGGTTCAAAAAGAAGTGGCTGAACGAATGGTAGCCGTACCGGGCCATAAGATCTACGGGGCTCTCTCGGTGTCGGTTCAGTATTATACGGAACCGAAGATGCTCTTTGAAATCTCGCCGAAGTGCTTCATGCCGGCGCCGGAAGTCACGTCGGCTGTCGTTGCCATGGATGTCCGTAGGGAACCTCCTGTCGATTTGATGGATGAAAAACGCTTCTTTAGTGTCGTCAAAGCGGCCTTTCAGCAGCGGCGGAAAACCTTGTCCAATGCCTTGAAGAATACGGGGATGACCAAGGAACAGATTGCCAATGTCTTGGAAGCGGCCTCCATCGACGGAAAGCGTCGTGGGGAAACCTTGTCGCTCCAAGAATTTGCCGACATTGCCAACTACTGGGTCAAAACGACGAAGGGTGAGACCTTGTAAGCGAAGGAGCGCCAGGACCGATCGCCGTGCCTTGCGTTTGTGAGAGGACTCCCTATGAATGGAGTATAGCGAAACCTCCTTCATAGGGAGCAGGCCTCTTCCACCCCAAGGAAGCGTGCTGGCAAAGATGTTTTAAAAGAGCGGTTTTTCTGTCGACGATGAGGAACTTACCTGGAAATTACTTGACGAATAGTATGTACCGTGATATACTAATTAAGTCTTTTGTGGAGCGGTATCGAAGTGGTCATAACGGGGCTGACTCGAAATCAGTTAGGCCGAAAGGTCTCGTGGGTTCGAATCCCACCCGCTCCGCCACAATGAAAAGCCGCACTGTTAAGCCTTTTATAGGTTTGCCAGTGCGGCTTTCTTTTTTTGTCATGAAATAAATGATTGTCTTATCGTTGGATGTTTGTCGAGAGAGAGACCGATGGTATTGTAATCGCCTTCACATAATTTTACGAAGAGCAAGAAACAGCCGTGAGTTTTAAGACTCACGGTTGTTTCGATTAATCTGACTGTCGCCCTCGTCATCATCCGGCATCGATGGAGTCTCCTGGCGATACCATGTGGGTGTGTTTTACGCGCCAATTCGTCATTTTATTGTAAAGCCAGAGACCATAGATACCTACCGTAATCAAGGTGAAGAACCACCATTTTATGTAATTGCCGAAGAGCTGTGTCCCCGTCCCGTCGAAATAGAGTCGATGGCCGTCAATGACCGTATTGCGGCAGAGCCAGCGCTGGAACATGACGTAGCCCCAGGGATAGGCAATGCCTAAGGTGAAAATGGTCAGGAGGGTCATGATCAGATAGTAGCCGATAAAACCAAGTACCGAGCCTTCGAATTGAGATTCTTTTAAATAATTCATACATAACACCTGCTTTCTTTTTATGTGCCCTTATAGGGCCTGAGGCCGGCGGGGGAGGAATCTCCATGTCCCGAACCGAGTACCTTCATGCTTCCTATTATACCAAATTTTTGACTTTATTATACCATTTATGCAAAATATTAGAGTGTAGTCAAGGCATCAGCCATTTCGCATCAGCCCTGTACCATAAGCGAATCACAGCGATTTGGAAAACAATAAATAATAGGTCTTATTTGTGTCATATCTACGTAAAAACCTCATGAAAGCCTTCATTGCAGCGACAATTTTGGCTGGACTGACTATATTTTTTATGCTATAATAACAAAAAGTAATTTTAGTTATCATTTGAAAACTGGAAATGGAGGATGTTACTATGCAGAAAAAAAGTATTTTAATTGCAATGTTTTGGGTTTTAGCCGCAGTATTACTTCCTGTGTCGTCGACTTCTTTTGCAGCTACGATTGTTCCCGCTGGTCAATCGTCTTATTCCGCCGATGCTTTATATGGAACCTATCCGTTCGTCGGCTCTGATGAAGACAGTAACTACTATCTGGATCCTTCCAGCACCTATTTTTCCAATCGTGAAAGCAGCGTTCCTGCTTTAGGCGGATTGGTTTATAAAGTACAGAAGGGCAGCGGCGATGTTGCTATCAGCCAGCTCGACCCGTACAACGTTACCTTCTCGACCTACACGGGCAACTCCGAACGCTATATCTCCGTCGACCGCGTCATGCATAACGGCGTAAACGTTCGCCAGGAAATGACGGAAAACAATCAGGCTTTCTTTGACAGCTTATTCTGGAAAATCGCTGACATTACGGGCGCAACGGAATACTGGAGAACCCACGTTAATAACTAATCTGTTCTAGCAAGTCTCAAACCCTGCAATGAATTTTGCAGGGTTTTTTGCTGTCTGTGACGAAGTTATTAAGGACGACAGTTTTTGTCTGGGAAGCGGGTGATGGTATGAAGAATAGAACATATTCAGAGGAAGAGTATTTACAGATTGCAGAAATTCAACACTTTGCCTTCTGCCCTCGCCAGTGGGCCTTGGATTATTTGGAGGGACAGTGGCAGGAAAATGTCTTGACCATTGAAGGTCATGCCCTGCACGATAAGGCCCATGACCCTATGAGTCGGGAAAAGCGAAAGGGGAAGATCATCGTACGGGGGATGCGCGTTTTTTCAGCGTCTTTGGGGATTTCCGGCGATTGTGATATCGTGGAATTTCATCAAAAGAAGGATGGTGTCTTTATTCCTTCTTTTGAGGGAACCTACGAGGTGATACCCATTGAATACAAGCGGGGCCGGCCGAAGGAAGGAGAGGAAGATGTCTTTCAATTAGCCTTGCAGGCCCTCTGCTTGGAAGACATGTTTTGTATGACCATTCCCTACGGCTACATCTATTACGGGGAAACGAGGCGGCGGGAAAAGGCAATATTTTCAGAGGAGCAGCGGGAAAGAATCATGAAGCTCTTGGGACAGATGCGCCAATATATCCAAAGGGGATATACGCCGAAAGTACGGCGCCGCAAGGGATGCCGGAAGTGTTCCTTAGCTGATGTTTGCCTGCCGAAATTAAAGCAAGATACTTCGGTTCAAGATTATTTAGAAAAGAAGTTGATCGAATGAAGCCTTTATTGAATACCTTATTTGTAACGACGGACGGGGTCTACCTGTCTTTAGATGGAGAAAATATCGTCGTCTTAAAAGATCAGGCCGCACTGGCTCGATTTCCTCTCCATAATTTTGAGCAAATTACGACCTTCAGCTATTTGGGAGCCAGCCCGGCTCTGATGAAAAAATGCGCCGATATGAATATTGCCCTGAATTTTATGTCGCCTCAGGGGCGGTTTCAGGCACGGGTCATCGGAAGGAGCAACGGCAATGTCTTACTTCGAAAAGAACAGTATCGCCGGTCAGACAGCGAAGAAATGTGTTTGCCATTAGCACGGGCCTTTATTTTAGGAAAGCTTTATAACGGCCGATGGGTATTGGAACGGATGATGCGCGATCATGAGATGCGACTGCCCATGGAGGCGTTCCAAAAAACGTCAATCCTTATGAAAGAGGCTTGTCAGTCCCTGATGTCGGCTGCCGACTTAGGCGAAATACGGGGGATTGAAGGGCAGGCCGGAGCGGCTTACTTTTCCGTTTTCGATGCGATGATACTGAACCAGAAAGACGACTTTTTCTTTACGGAGCGAAATAGAAGGCCGCCTCTCGACCGAATGAACTGCTTACTGTCCTTTCTATATGCCATGCTGGCCAATGATGCCGGAGCAGCCTTAGAAGGCGTCGGCCTTGATTCTTACGTGGGATTCTTGCATCGTGACCGGCCGGGACGCCAGTCCCTGGCCTTGGATTTGATGGAAGAGCTTCGACCGGTCATGGTCGACCGCACGGCTCTGTCCATGGTCAATACCAAGAAAATCAAGGGCAGTGACTTTTATGAGGAAGAAGGGGGTGCCGTCTTGTTGACTGACGAAGGACGCCGAAAAGTCTTGTCGTACTGGCACGATCACAAAGAAGCGACGATTCAGCATCCCTTCTTACAGGAAAAGATGAAGTGGGGCCTCGTTCCTCATGCTCAGGCCTTGTTGTTGGCACGGTATCTGCGCGGTGATTTAGACGGATACCCGCCGTTTATGTGGAAGTAGGGATGATCATGTATGTCTTAATCACTTACGATATCAGTACCGTTGACAGTGCCGGGAAAAGCCGCTTGAGAAAGGTAGCCAAGGTCTGTCAGAATTACGGACAGCGCGTCCAAAACTCCGTCTTTGAATGCAAAGTCGATCCGGCCCAGTGTAAAACCTTAGAACTGAAGTTGGAGAACATCATTGACGAAGCTACAGACAGCCTGAGGTTTTATTACTTAGGCAAGACGAAAGAACTGAAAGTCAAACACGTCGGGGCAAAGCCGGCTTACGATATCGAGAGCACCCTCATCATATGAAGTGCGCAAGGGAAGTTCCCTTATTTTTCTCCTGTTTGTGGTTTTTAGCAACGGTGAAAAGATAAATGGGGAATCATTGTCGTGTGATTTAGCCTGATTGTGGAGATGTGATCCTATTTTTACGGCTGTTTATTGGGGAAAACAGCTTTGCTGCCGCCCCTCCTCATGGGCGGGATAGACGCCGGCTGTATTAATCGGAAGAGAGTTACCGATTGGCGGTGATTCCGTAATGAGTTTTTTTTAGTTAACGGCCTATGGCGATTGAAAGGGCGGGGGTGTGAATGGTATAATAGGTGTGTAAGTGTCACACACTTTTGATTTGTATCGATTAAAAGTGTGTGTGGATTGAAAGATATATGTTGTGGTTAGCTTACCACAAACGATATCGCACCCTTTTTGGGTGCGCGGATTAAAAGTGTGATGCGGCAAGTGGTTCTTTGAAACTGCTTGCCGCATCTTTTATGCAGACACATTTCGGAAATTACGGCAGCAAGATGAGAAAGCTCGCAGCTGTTTGATCTTTTCTGTTATATATCGAAATCCTGAGTGGGTACATATTGGGCAAAGGCCTTGAAAATATGGTATACTTAATGAGCATAAGTGAGGAGTGATCTTTTGAAAGGTATTGTATTGGCTGGCGGAAGCGGAACTCGCCTGTATCCGCTGACGACAGTGACATCGAAGCAGTTATTGCCGGTCTACGACAAGCCCATGATTTATTATCCCTTGTCGACCTTGATGCTGGCTGGAATTCGGGATATTTTGATTATTTCTACGCCGACGGATTTGCCGAACTTTGAGCGCCTCCTCGGCGACGGCTCTCATTACGGGATCCATTTGAGCTATAAGGTTCAGCCTTCGCCTGACGGCTTGGCTCAGGCCTTTATCCTCGGGGAAGAATTTATCGATGGGGAACCGTGTGCCATGATTCTCGGCGACAATATTTTCTACGGTGCCGGCCTGACCCGTCATCTGCAGCAAGCCGCTAAGATGCAGGAAGGGGCCACCGTTTTTGGTTACTACGTTGACGATCCGGAACGCTTTGGCGTCATTGAATTCGATGGTGAGGGAAAGGCTATTTCTATCGAAGAAAAGCCGCAGCAGCCGAAGTCGAACTACGCCGTAACGGGCCTTTATTTCTACGACCGCCACGTCTGCGAATATGCTAAGCAAGTGAAGCCCTCAGCTCGCGGCGAACTGGAAATTACCGACTTGAATAAAATCTATTTGGAAAAAGGAAAACTCGATGTCGTAACCCTCGGACGTGGCTACGCCTGGCTCGATACGGGAACCGTCGACAGCCTGAGTGAAGCCTCTTCTTTCGTAAAGGCCGTGGAAAACCGAGCGGGGATCCAAATCGCTGCCTTGGAAGACATTGCTTACGGTCACGGATGGATCACCAAGGAAGTTCTCGAAGAGAGCGCTGAAAAATACGGCAAGAGCCCTTATGGACAGTATTTGAAGAAAGTCGCTGAAGGACGGTTCCTGCGGGACGAATAATACACTACAGGAAGGCCTTATCGGAAGGTTACATCGAGAAATGGGAGGAAATTTTTCATGAATATCATCGTCACCGGCGGTGCTGGATTTATTGGCTCTAATTTTGTCTTTTATATGTTAAAAACACATCCTGAAGATCGGATTATTTGCTTGGATAAATTGACCTATGCCGGCAACTTGTCGACGCTGCAGCCGGTCATGGATCAGCCGAATTTTCGCTTCGTAAAAGCCGATATTTGTGACCGAAAAGCTGTTTATCAGCTCTTTGAAGAAGAAAACCCGGACATGGTCGTCAACTTTGCGGCAGAATCCCATGTCGATCGCTCTATTGAAAATCCTTCGATTTTCTTAGAAACGAATATCATGGGGACGGCGGTTCTCATGGACGCTTGCCGTAAGTACGGCATCGAACGCTATCACCAGGTATCGACGGACGAAGTCTACGGTGATTTGCCCTTAGATCGTCCGGACCTGTTCTTTACGGAAACGACACCTATTCACACGTCGAGTCCGTACAGCTCGTCGAAGGCTTCGGCCGATTTGTTGGTTCTGGCTTATCATCGGACGTATGGACTTCCGGTGACGGTGAGCCGCTGCTCCAATAACTACGGCCCCTATCATTTTCCGGAAAAATTGATTCCCCTTATGATTATCAACGCTTTGAACGACAAAGCTCTTCCTGTCTACGGCGACGGCCTCAACGTCCGCGATTGGCTCTACGTTGAAGATCACTGCCGGGCTATCGATCTCATCCTTCGCAAGGGTCGTGTCGGCGAAGTCTATAACGTCGGCGGCCACAATGAAATGAAGAACATCGACATCGTTACCTTGATCTGCCGGGAACTGGGGAAGGACGAAAGTCTGATTCAGCATGTGACCGACCGCAAGGGTCACGACCGCCGCTACGCCATCGACCCGACAAAGATTCACGAGGAACTGGGCTGGCTGCCGGAAACGAAGTTTGCCGACGGCATCAAAAAGACCATCGCCTGGTACCTGGAAAACAAAGATTGGTGGCAGCCTATCGTCTCCGGTGAATATCAGACCTATTATCAAGAGATGTACGGCCATCGCGGTTAAACCCGATGAAGGGAAAGAGGGACATACTATGAAAATTTTCGTGACCGGTGTCAATGGACAACTGGGACATGACGTAATGAATGAATTGGCCGATCGCGGTCATATTGGTATCGGCAGCGATTTGGCCCCGACATACAGCGGTATTGCTGATGACTCGGCTGTCACCAAGGCGCCGTACCGACCCTTGGATATTACCGATAAAGAAGCCGTATCACAGGCTCTACGTGAAATCCGGCCTGACGCCGTGATTCACTGCGCCGCTTGGACGGCCGTCGATATGGCTGAAGACGACGGACTCGTCGATAAGGTTCGAGCCGTCAATGCCGGCGGAACTCAGCATATTGCCGATGTCTGCAAAGATTTGGACTGCAAGATGCTCTATCTCAGCACGGACTACGTCTTTAACGGTCAGGGAACGGAGCCGTGGCAGCCGGACTGCCGCGATTATCAGCCTCTCAACGTCTATGGACAGACGAAGCTTGAAGGCGAGCTGGCCGTATCTCAGACCTTGGATAAGTATTTTATCGTTCGCATCGCCTGGGTCTTTGGTAAGAACGGCAAAAATTTTGTTAAGACCATGCTCAGTGTCGGCAAGACCCACGATACGGTCCGTGTCGTCAACGACCAAATCGGGACGCCGACCTATACCTTTGATTTGGCGAGACTCCTCGTCGATATGATTGAAACCGATAAATACGGCTATTACCATGCGACGAATGAGGGGGGCTACATTTCCTGGTACGACTTTACCTGCGAAATCTACCGCCAAGCCGGCTATACGACCAAGGTAATTCCCGTTACGACAGCGGAATACGGCTTATCGAAGGCAAAGCGTCCTTTCAATTCGCGCCTGGACAGACAGAAACTCGTCGAAGCCGGCTTTACGCCCCTTCCCGATTGGAAGGATGCCTTGAAGCGCTATTTACAGTAACGGTCTGACACGGGCCTTACAAGAAGATAAAGGAGATATAAATCAATGGGGCAGATTACAGTAGAAAAGAATGTCGGAAATATCGAAGGCCTCTGCATCATCACACCGGCCGTTCACGGCGATGACCGCGGTTTTTTTATGGAGACCTATAATCAGCGGGATATGGAAGAAGCCGGTTTTCATATTAATTTCGTCCAAGACAATCAGTCTATGTCGACTAAAGGCGTCTTGCGAGGCCTTCACTTTCAAAAACACTTCCCCCAGTGCAAATTAGTTCGCGCCGTTCGGGGCAGCGTCTTTGATGTCGCCGTCGACCTTCGCCGCCAATCACAGACCTATGGAAAGTGGTACGGTGTAGAACTGAGCGCTGAGAATAAGAAGCAGTTCTTGATTCCTGAGGGCTTTGCTCACGGATTTTTGGTCCTCAGTGACGTCGCTGAATTTTGCTATAAAGTCAATGACTTCTGGCATCCCAATGATGAAGGCGGCATGGCTTGGAACGATCCGGAAATCGGCATCCTTTGGCCCGGCCTGAAAGGAAATTATGACGGAAGCTGCCGTGCTGCCGGCTATACCCTGGCCGATGGCACGCCCCTTACGATGAGTGATAAAGACCAGCAATGGTTGGGACTGAAAGATACCTTTTCCTTTTAAGCGAATATAGAGCTCTTTTTTCTTCGAGTGAAGCAGCGAGGTGAAGCCTATGCAGAACATCATCGCCGTCATTTGGGATTTTGATAAGACCCTTATTGACGGGAATATGCAGGATCCGATTTTTGAAGAATACCATATCGATAAGACCGAGTTTTGGAAGGAAGTCAATGACTTGCCCGCTCAGTATGCCAAAGAAGGTATCCGGGTCAATGGCGATACGATTTATTTGAATCAGTTCATTAAGGAGACACGAAAAGGGACTTTTAAGGGACTGAACAATGAAAAACTCCGGGGCTTTGGTCAAAAACAGAAGTATTATCCCGGTGTTCCCGATATTTTCAAGAATCTCAAAGCCGTCGTAGAAAATAATCCTCGCTATCAGGAATACAATATCAAGGTCGAACACTATATCGTCAGCACGGGGATGTTGGCCATTATCAAGGGGTCGGCTGTCATGCCTTACGTCGAAGCCATTTGGGGCTGTGAATTCATTGAGGACGTTGATGAAAATCAACAGAAAATCATCAGTGAAATCGGCTACACCATCGACAACACGACGAAGACGCGTGCTTTGTTCGAAATCAATAAGGGCGTTCCTCAACGGCCCGATATCGATGTCAACGCCAAGATGTCCGACGCCTATCGCCGCGTGGCCTTTCCGAATATGATTTACATTGCCGACGGACCTAGTGATGTGCCGGCCTTTTCGGTCATCAATAAATTCGGCGGGGCAACCTTTGCCATCTATCCTAAGGGAAATGATACGGCCTTCCAACAAGTCAATCAGCTGCGGGAAGATGGTCGTATCGACATGTATGCCGAAGCCGATTACCGCGAAGGAACGACGGCCTATATGTGGTTGACCCATAAGGTCGATGAAATGGCACGGCGCATCTACTTCGCCGAAAAAGAAAGCCTCGAAGGGGCTATCTCGTCGGCGCCGAAACACTTAGTGTAATCAAAATATGACAGCAAAAAGTCCTTCACAGGCAAGGTTTGACACCTTGGCTCCGGAAGGACTTTTTTTGTTCTGGAATGATGCGTTTTATGGAAATTTGACAGTGGCAGACTATTCTCCCAAGGCGTAGAGAATGTCGGCAGCGACGGCATTGAGATTGTATCGGCTGGTATAGCAGACCATCGTGCCTTGAGAAGCGGCTTGCTGGCAGGCTTTGCGGACTAGGGCGTGACCGGTGTGATTGGTGTTGATGATCAGAATGTCGGCGCCCTGTAATTTTTGGCCGTCGAAATTCTTGTTCTCCAAAATCGTCCAGTCGGGAAAGCGAGTCCTGATTTTTTCGTGCCACAAGTCATTGCCGCCGGCGACGCAGACCGTAAAGGTATCGGTCGCTTTTTCAAGGCGTGCCGTGTAGTCGTCGGGAAGGGGAAAGGCGCCTTGCTCTAAATCCTCTTGGGGACAGCGGGCTTCCCATTCTTGGAGGGACTGTTCCAGCGTCTTCACATAGCCGTCATAATTTTCCTGCAACGCTTGAAATGCGGCCTTGGTCTGAGTCAATTCGTCGCGCAGGCTTGTAGCCTCGTCGTCGAAAACGGGCGGGGTATCGTTATAGACGAGGCGAATCAATCCCAGTCCCAAGGCAATCTGTCCGGCCGTATCGAGGACGCCGGCCAGTTTCAAGGCTTCAGCCGTATCCGATGGCGCTGTCGTATCGGTGACGGCAATGCGGCCGCGGACCTTGTGGCCCTTGATGGCCGTGGGCCGAGAAAATTGCTCGATAATTACCGTGGCAATCTTCTTTGTCTCGATATTGTCCGTGCGGTGTAAGGTATATTCAGCCTTGCGCGGCGTGAAACTTTCCTCGGTTAGGTGACATTGACCGGTCATATCTCCCGTCTGATCGGGAAAGGTTACGACCGGATTGGCTTTTAACTTTTTCCATAACCGCGCCGTCGGCACAGGACGGCCGGCAAGACAAATACCCTCGCCGTAAGGCAGGAAACGCTCTTCGCCGCGGCAGGATAGGCCTGAGAATGAATTTGTATAGAGTATCTGCGTGATTTTCATAATGGTAAAGCTCCTCATGATGCTGGAATGTTTCTATTATAAGTCATTCGAGGAGAGAATGTAAGGAGGATCAAGAGAAAGTTCGGAGAGGACAGAGACATTCCTAATAGGGAGTTCTTTAGTACAGCGTGAAAGATGAGGAAAAACTGATTTTTCTTACAGAAAGAAAAATCACGTGTGCTATAATAGTCTTAACAAAGCCCGAGCAGATAAAGACGATGATAAATGCGAAGGGGAAGTGACCATGATAATTCCCCGTGAAAGGAGGGGATAAAATAGAAAAAATGTAAACCTTGTCCCTAATCACTGCCGAATAAGACTCGGTAGTGGGAACTTAGATACATCGATGTAAAAGAAAGAAGCGGAAAAATAAAAATTTCGCTGTCGCACCCAAACGGGTGCGTGGATTGAAACAAGGATATCAGCTCGCTGTATCGCTACTAGGTTCAGTCGCACCCAAACGGGTGCGTGGATTGAAACATCAAAAAAAAGAA
>NZ_HF954537.1:733843-839296 GCF_000455225.1 Megasphaera massiliensis | reverse complement strand
ATCAAAAAAAAGAAAAAAAACGTCGATATCGATGTCGCACCCAAACGGGTGCGTGGATTGAAACATCATCAGCATGACAGTTTATATGTCAAAAAGCGAGTCGCACCCAAACGGGTGCGTGGATTGAAACCAATTTTACGGAGCGGCCAGGACAGGACGCTTTGCGTCGCACCCAAACGGGTGCGTGGATTGAAACGCTTGTGAGGTATGCAAGAGCAGTTAAAGGCCCTGTCGCACCCAAACGGGTGCGTGGATTGAAACGATAACTGCCTTGTCCTATATGGCGCACAAGGCAGTCGCACCCAAACGGGTGCGTGGATTGAAACTCGATGCTGAAGAATATCCAGTTAATAAGGAGGGGTCGCACCCAAACGGGTGCGTGGATTGAAACCCCGAGAGCGCGTTCTCTCGGGGAACTGCCTAAGTCGCACCCAAACGGGTGCGTGGATTGAAACCCCATGAAATTCGAACGATACATGATATCGTCGAGTCGCACCCCGACGGGTGCGTGGATTGAAACGAAGACTACGGGATTCCGCAGGCGCGTCATCGCGTCGCACCCCAGCGGGTGCGTGGATTGAGGCTGTGTTTGGCCGCCTTAAAATTGGGCACAAAAAAAGAGGCTGTACGCCGTGATTTTGTTTCTCACGGGGTACAGCCTTTTTGCTATCACCTTATAAGAAGATATATTTTAATACGAAGATGACGGCTAGGACGTACATGAGGAGGGAAATTTTTTCCCGTTTGTTGGTCAAGACGTTGATGAAGACATACGAGATAATGCCGAAGGAGATACCTTCTGAAATGCTGTAGCAGAAAGGCATGGCAATGATCGTGATGTATGCCGGAATGGATTCGCTGAAGTCGTCAAAGTCGATGCCGACGACGGCGGTCAGCATGAGGAAACCGACGATGACCAAGGCCGGTGCCGTAGCAAAGGCCGGAATGGCCATGAAGAAGGGTGATAAGAAGAGGGATAAGGCGAAGAGGATGGCCACGCAGACGGCTGTTAAACCGGTGCGGCCGCCTTCACTGACGCCGGTAGCACTTTCGACGAAGGTCGTCGTCGTGCTGGTACCGAGGACGGCACCAAAGGTCGTTGCAACGGCGTCGGCTAAGAGGGCGCCTTTGATGCGGGGCAGACGGCCGTTTTCGTCGAGCATGTTAGCCTTGGACGATACGCCGATGAGGGTTCCTAAGGTGTCGAAGATGTCGACGAAGAGGAAGGCGAACATGACGACTAAGAAATCCAGGCTGAAGACGCGACTGAAGTCGAGTTGTCCGAAAATCGGGCTCAGGCTGGCCGGGGTAAAGGCAGCGGCACCTCCGGAGAGATCCGGGATGACACTGAACATTTGTAATTCCGGATTGGGGACGTAGAGGCCGGTAAGTTCGCAGATGATGGCCAGGATCCACGTGAAGAGGATGCCCCAAAGGATGTTGCCGCGGACTTTTTTGACCATCAAAACACCGGTGAACATGATACCGATCATGGCTAGGAGAACCGTGATGCCCACGGTATTGAAGGTGCCCGTAGCGGCAGACTGCTTAAAGGAGAAGAGGGCGATTTTCGTAGCCGGATTGGCGACGATAATCTGGGCATTCAAGAGGCCGATAAGGGCAATGAAGAGGCCGATACCGGCGGATACAGCCTTTTTCAGGGTCATAGGAATGGCGTTGAAAATGGCTTCGCGGACATTGGTCAGGGACAAGACGATGAAAATAATCCCTTCAACGAATACAGCTGCCAAGGCCATTTCCCAAGTGTAGCCCATCTGCAGTACGACCGTAAAGGCAAAGAAGGCGTTGAGCCCCATGCCGGGCGCCAAAGCGAAG
Source organism: Megasphaera massiliensis (assembly GCF_000455225.1). Lineage (GTDB taxonomy): Bacteria > Bacillota > Negativicutes > Veillonellales > Megasphaeraceae > Megasphaera > Megasphaera massiliensis. The sequence goes on along the minus strand of NZ_HF954537.1, from coordinate 837,460 downwards.
GGATAGTTGGCAAAAACGGCCATGCACAAGGTCCCGATGAGGGAAGCCAGGGCCGTTGCCGTCAGGACGGCGCCCTTGTCCATACCGGCGGCGCTCATGATTGTCGGGTTGACGGCCAGAATGTAAGCCATAGTCATAAACGTCGTAACCCCGGCTAGGATTTCGGTGCGTACCGTCGTGCCGTTTTCACGGAGATGAAAAATACGGTCGAGAAAAGACGGTTGGTTTTCCATAACTTGTTCACACTCCTTTTTTAATACTGCCATAAATGAATATAATGAATAATGACAAGTAGATATTATGGAATATTATCATTATAGGGGCTTTAGCATATTTGGGCAATACTTTTGTCAAAAAAAGGGAGAATATGGTACAATGAGTCAGAACAATAAAATATATGATATTAACGAAATAAGGGGGTACATTATGACAGTGACGCGGAACCAGTTAAAACGGCGTATTGCCGTTGCCCGGGGCCTTGAACCGGGAGACCTTGTCATTAAAGATTGCCATATTGTAGATGTATATACACAGACCACTCGAAAGGGAGATATCGTCGTTTCTGACGGCGTCATTGCCGGCGTCGGCGGCCCTTATGAAGGGAAGAACGTCATCGATGCGAAAGGTGCCTATGCGGCACCGGGCCTCATTGAAAGCCATATCCATATCGAGTCCTGTTATGTCAGTCCTGAAGAATTCGGCCGCCTGGTCGTACCTTTCGGAACGACGACCATCGTGGCCGATCCCCATGAAATCGTCAACGTCTGTGGCCTAAAGGGCTTGGAATACATGATGAAGGCCGCTGAAAAAACAGCCCTCGATATCCATTTCATGGTGCCGTCTTGTGTGCCGGCTACGCCTTTTGACCACAGCGGTGCCACCCTTGAAGCGAAAGACATGGAAGCGCCTCTGGCAGATGACCGCATCCTCGGTGTCGGTGAATTCATGAACTGCCCGGGTATCCTTGAAGGACACGATGCCGTCCTCGATAAGCTCATTACGGCCTATGGTACGGGAAAACCCATTGACGGTCACAGTCCCGGCGTCCATGGCAAGGATCTCCAGGCCTACATTTCGGCCCGTATTTTGACGGACCATGAATGCTTCAGCAAAAGTGATGCCGAAGAACGGGTCCAGGCCGGGATGTACGTTCTCTTGCGCAACGGCTCGGCCTGCCACGACCTGCCGAAATTGGTCAAGGCCGTGACGCCGGAAAGCTTGCGGCGGTTCCTCTTGTGCTCCGATGACCTTCATCCTAAGACAATTTTTGAAAAAGGGCACCTTAACGAACACCTGCGCTTATGCGTTGCCGCCGGTCTCTCGCCGGAAGCAGCCATTACCATGGGAACCTTAAATGCTGCTGAATGCTATCATTTCGATGACCGCGGCGCCTTGGCACCGGGCAAGCGAGCTGACATCGTCCTCTTTGAAGATTTACAGGACTTCAAGGTCCGGGCGACCTTTATCGAAGGGCAGAAGGTCGCTGAAAACGGTCAGTATCTGCCTCCCTTTACGAGAGCCGATTACAGCTCGGTCGGCAGTTCGGTGACGATTGCCGGTTTCTCGGAAGAAAAACTGGTCATGCATTTAAAGAGCGACCATGTGCGGACCATCGATATCATGCCCGGCGGCGTCGTTACCGGAAAGGGCGAAGCTCAGATCCGGCGCGATGAAAAGGGCGACTTCGTCTTTGATGAAAAGGTTGATATCATCAAAGTCGCCGTCGTCGAACGCCATCACGGTACGGGTAACGTCGGACTCGGTCTGCTCCGCGGCTACGGGCTTCAGAAGGGAGCTGTTGCCGTTTCCATTGCCCACGACTCTCATAATATCATCGTTGCCGGCGCCAGCAATAAGGATATGGCGGCTGCTGTCGAAGTCTTGGAAAAACAGAAGGGCGGTATGGCCGCCGTCCTTGACGGAAAGGTATTGGCCGCCATTCCGCTGCCCATTGCCGGTCTGATGAGCGATAAGCCGGCGGCCGAAGTCGACGCCGCCCTCGATGACCTTTATGACAAGGCTCGCAGCCTCTTAGGTGTCAGTACCGATGTCGATGTCATCATGACGCTGTGCTTCATGAGCCTGCCGGTCATTCCAAAACTTAAATTACTCGATACGGGATTATTCGACGTCGAGGCCTTTGATTTTGTCCCCGTTGAACTGTCCTGAAACGGAAGAGTGTATCCTGTCTTTGAAAAAATACAACGGTATATGCTATAATAAAATAAAGTATACCTAATGTATCAGGAAGCCTAAATCAGGCTTCCTGCAAAGACGGTGCCTTTTAGTAAGGCACTTCGCATACGGGGCAGGAACCACATTCCATCATAGAAAGAAGGGACCTCGCATAAGGGAAAGCTTGTGCGAAATCCCTTTTTTTAGAGTCCTGTTGGATAAAAAGGAGAAGTGAGAATGGCAAAAGAATTGATTTATTTGGACAATGTATCCAAATCCTATGAGGGTCATCTGGTATTAGACGAGTTGAATCTTACCATTTCAGAAAATTCATTTGTCACCCTTTTAGGACCGAGCGGCTGCGGCAAGACGACGACTTTGCGGCTCCTTGCCGGTTTTGAAACACCCGATAAAGGGCGAATCCTCTTTGATGGGAAGGATATTACCCAGCTGCCGCCCAATCGGCGTCAGGTCAATACGGTGTTCCAGAATTATTCCCTTTTTTCGCATATGGATGTCGCCGAGAACATCGCTTTCGGGCCCAAGATTCACGGCAAGCCCCGCGACTACATCCGCGATAAGATCCGCTATGCCTTGAAACTCGTTAACCTCGACGGCTATGAACACGCCAACATCGTCGACCTCTCCGGCGGCCAGCAGCAGCGCGTAGCCATTGCTCGGGCCATCGTCAATGAGCCTCGGGTATTGCTTCTTGATGAACCGCTCAGTGCCTTGGACCGGAAGCTGCGCCGCAGTATGCAGCTCGAGCTCATCAAGATTAAAGAAGAGTTGGGCATTACCTTCGTCTTCGTTACCCACGATCAGGAGGAAGCACTCAGCATGTCTGACATCGTCGTCGTCATGAACCAAGGCTATATCCAGCAGATCGGCACGCCGGAAAGCATCTACAATGAACCGGAAAATGCTTTCGTTGCCGACTTCATCGGCGACAGCAACATCGTCGACGGCCTCATGGTCCACGATAAATTGGTCCGTATCGCCGACTATGATTTTGAATGCGTTGACGTCGGCTTCGGTACGAATCGTCCCGTCGACGTTCAGATTCGTCCGGAAGACATGGAAGTGCGGCCGGCCCGGGAAGGCGGCTTCAACGGCGTTGTCACTAAAGTCATCTTTGAAGGCATGAACTATAACATTACTATTCAGGCCCGGAATATCGAATGGCTGGTCAAGTCGACGAAGAATTATGAACCGGGCGACGAAGTAAGCTTGGAAGTCGATCCTTTTAATATCCAAATCATGAATAAACCGGAATCCGAAGACGAAAGGGCGATGGAAAATGATTAACTCGGCAGCGATCCGCAATCTGTTTACGTTGCCCTTCCTCATTTGGGCAATCCTGTTTATTTTCTGTCCCCTCGTGGCCATCGCCTGGTACGGCCTGACCGACAGCAGCGGGACTTTTACGTTAGCGAATATCAGCCTCATTGCTCACTGGGAATATTTAAAATCCCTGGAACTGTCCTTGCTCCTGGCCTTAGTCAGTACGGTTGTCTGTCTTCTCGTGGCCTATCCGCTGTGCCTCATTTTGACTGAAGAAAAGCGGAGTAAGAGTACCCTCTTATTTCTGTTGTTCGTCCTTCCTATGTGGATGAATTCCATGCTGACGACCATGGCTTGGCAGACGATTCTTGAAAAGAACGGTATCCTCAATCAGTTCTTGCGCCTTTTGTCCCTGCCGGACGTCGTGCTCATCAACACGCCGGCAGCGATTGTCATCGGCATGATCTATAACTTTTTACCTTATATGATTTTGCCCCTCTACGTATCTTTGAGCAAAATCAACCGCAACGTCATTGCCGCTGCCCGCGACCTTGGGGCCAGTTCCTGGCAGACCTTTACCAAGGTCATCCTGCCCTTGTCCCTGCCCGGTGCCATCAGCGGCATTACCATGGTCTTTATTCCTTCGCTGACGACGTTCTTCATCAGCGGCCTTTTAGGGGGCAATAAGGTCCTCCTCATCGGCAACATTGTCGAACAGGAATTTACAATGGCTTACGACTGGCACTTAGGGAGCGGCTTATCCCTGGTGCTGATGCTGTTCATCATCGTCAATATGGTGATGACGGCTTACTTTGACCGCAGTGAAGGGCAGGTGAAGAAATGATGGAAAAATGGAAAAAAGGCTATGTGGCCTTAGTCGTTCTCTTTCTCTATGCGCCCATCGGCGTCCTCATTGCCCAGTCCTTCAACGCCAGCCGCTATCGCGGTCACTGGACGGGGTTTACTTTGCAGTGGTACGGCGAACTCTTTGAAAATGAAGGAATCCTCGAAGCCTTGCAGAATACGATTACCATCGGCCTGACGTCGGCGGCTCTGGCGACCATCCTGGGCCTCATTACCTGCATGGCTTTGCGCGGTATGGGACGCAAGCAGCGCTCGGTCCTCCTCGGGGTAGCCAGTCTGCCCCTTTTAAATGCCGATATCGTTACCGGGATTTCACTGATGCTGCTCTTTCTCGGCATGGGTCTGCGCCTTGGTTATGGTTCCATCCTTATGGCTCATGTCGTCTTTAACCTGCCTTATGTCATCTTGTGCATCATGCCTCAGTTCCTGTCCCTCGACCGCAGCTGCTACGATGCGGCACGAGATCTTGGAGCCACGCCTTTTGTTGCCTTTCGCCGCGTCGTCCTGCCGGAGCTGCGTCCCAGTCTCTTAGCCGGATTCATGCTGGCCTTTACCATGTCTGCCGATGATTTCATCATCACCCATTTTACGAAGGGCGCCGGCATCGATACGCTGCCGACTGAAATTTACGCAGAATTGAAACTCGGCATCCATCCGGAAATGTATGCCCTGTCGACACTGGTGTTCGTCTTTGTCTTGGTCTTTGCCGTCTTGCTCACGATGAACCGCAAGCGATTGGCCTTGGGACGAGATTTATAAAAGGGAGGCCTGTCATGAAATATATTCGACTGCTCCTCATGGGACTCTTTTGTGTCTTGGCCTTATCAGGCTGCGGGTTCCTGGAAGGGGAGGAAGACGGAGACAACGTCGTCTACGTCTATAACTGGGGGGACTATGTCGACCCCGATACGATTACACAGTTTGAAGAAGAAACGGGCATCCGCGTCATCATGGATGAATTCGACACCAATGAAAGTATGTATCCGTTAGTGGCGGCAGGCGCCGAACGCTATGACGTCATTTGCCCGTCGGACTATATGATTCAAAAGATGATTCACAACGGGTTGCTGCAGCCCCTCGACTATTCGCAGCTGCCCAATGCGCGGCAGTATGTCGGAGAGCAGTTCTGGCAGCAGTCGGAGTTCTTTGATCCGGGCAACCGCTATTCCGTTCCGTACTGTTGGGGCACCGTCGGCATCGTCTATAATAAGACCATGGTCGATGACCCTGTCGACAGCTGGTCCATTTTGTGGAATGAAAAGTATAAGAACGAAATCATCATGCAGGATTCGCCCCGCGATTCCTTCATGGTCGCCTTGAAACTCCTCGGCTATTCCCTAAATACGACGGATCCGGCCCAAATTGCACAGGCCAGAGACCTGCTCATTGCGCAGAAGCCTTTGGTTCAGGCTTACGGCATCGACGATGTGAAAGATAAACTCGTCTCCGGCGAAGCGGCCATGGGTGTCGTCTTTTCCGGCGAAGCCCTGCGGATGATCTTGGCCAATCGGAATTTGGAATACGTCATTCCTAAGGAAGGAACCAACCTTTGGATTGATTCCTGGGTCATTCCTAAAAATGCGGCCCACGTCGAAAATGCCCATAAATTCATCGACTTCATGAGCCGTCCCGACATTGCTCTGAAGAACTTTGAATACCTGACCTATTCGACGCCGAATATCGCCGTTCCGGAGATGGAAGAAGATGAAGATTATAAGGATAATCCCGTCGTCTTCCCGCCAAAAGAAGCCTATGCCGGACAGGAAACGTACCGCTACTTAGGGGAACGGGAAGATAAGTATTATAACGATCAGTGGATTCAGGTAAAAGTCTGGTAGATAACGAAAAAGGACTGTCACCCGATGGGTGCAGTCCTTTTTTTGATGCCTGGATGGGATTAGATTTTTTTGCCTGTCAGCATTTCATAGGCTTCTTCGTATTTTTCAATCGTCTTGTCGATGACGTCCTGAGGCAGGAGGTAGTCGCTGTCCGGGTTGGCCTTGAGCCAGTCACGGACGAACTGTTTGTCATACGACGGCTGGCTTTGCCCTGCTTTATAGCCTTCGAGGGGCCAGAAGCGGGAGCTGTCCGGCGTAAGCATTTCGTCGCCTAAGACGATGGTGCCATTTTCATCGAGACCGAATTCGAATTTCGTATCGGCGATGATGATGCCTTTGGAGAGGGCGTATTCGGCACATTTTTTATAGAGGGCAATGGTGTAGTCGCGAATCTTTTCAGCGTATTCCATGCCCTTTCCCGGGAATACTTTGTCGATGTAAGCGGCGCCTTCTTCGAGGGAGACGTTTTCATCGTGGTCACCGAGTTCAGCCTTGGTGCTCGGCGTGAAGATCGGTTCCGGGAGTTTTTCTGATTCTGTGAGGCCTGCCGGTAATTTAATGCCGCAAACCGTACCGTTCTGCTGGTAGCTTTCCCAGCCGCTGCCGGTGATATAACCGCGGACGATGCATTCCATAGGGATCATCGTCAGTTTCTGGCATTTCATGCTGTTGCCGACGAACTGTTCCTGCTGGAAGAATTCCGGCATGTCAGCGTTGTCGACAGAGATCATGTGGTTCGGGATGATGTCGGACGTCATATCGAACCAAAATTTGGACATCTGCGTCAGGATGGCGCCCTTTTTGGTGATCTTGTTTTTCAGCATATGGTCGAAAGCGGAAATGCGGTCCGTTGCAACCATGATAATGCTGTCACCTGCGTCATAGACTTCACGTACTTTACCGGATTTAAAAGGGGTGTATTCTTTCATCTTGTCTGGCCTCCATGATTCAGAACTATTCAATTATTTTTTGAACACTAATATCATAGCATATTTTAAGGAAATAAAAAAGAAGCCCGAAGGCTCCTTTTTTATTTCGTCCCCATACGGGAAGCGGTTTATTTCAGATAATAGGTGATGTTGACTGTCTGGCTCAGGGTGTTGGTACCGGCTTCGACAGGCGTAGATTCAGCATCTTCCAGCTTGGCCGACAACATTCTTACGTTGCTGTAAGCGCGGCTGTAGGACGGGCTGTTTCCGGAAATGTTGATTTCCTTTACGGCGCCGAGTTGGGTGCCGGAGGCGGAAGCGGCTGCCTGAGCGGCACGCTGGCCATTGTGGACAGCTTCTTTAATGAGGTTGTCCTTAATCTGATCGGAATGTTCGTTGGTGAAACGAATGTTATCGATCTGGTTGGCACCGAGGCTGCCGGCTTTGCTGATGACCTGCGAAATCAGGCTGAGATCGCTGACTTTGACGGTCAGGCTGTTGGTTACCGTATAGGAGGTGACCTTAGAGCCTTTTACATCATAGTTGGGCGACATGTAGAAGCCGGTGGTTTTGAGGTTGTCTGCCGGGATGCCCATCGCTTTGATGGCGTTGGTGACGTTGTTCATGACTTGATTGTTCTTGGTACGAGCCTGCTGAGCGTCGGCATCGGTGCTGGATGTACCGATGGTAATATATGCCGTGTCAGGAGCGACTTCCTGCTGGGCATAGCCGGTGACGGTGACGACGGACGGCTGGGGGCCTTCAGCGAAAGCCTGAGGGGCAGTAACAAAGAGAGAGGATGCGAGCATAGCGGCCACGACGAGGCCTTTTAAAGACATTTTTTTCATGTAAATAACCTCCTTTGTAATGATTGTATCGATTATATCATATCTGACAGAACATATCCACTCCCAAAAGAAAATCAGGACATTTGTCTACTTAGAATGTTACAGAAGTATTGCATTTTTTGGCCGGGCATACTATAATATTTTAAGATACATAAAAGAAGCTAGGGGAGCCTTCGGGCTGAGAAAAGTGCTGGATTACACTTGACCCTTTACCTGATGCGGATAATGCCGCCGGAGGGAAGCTTTACGGGATTATAAAGCTCACCTGCGGAGGCCGCGCGGTGGGCTTTTTTTGTGGCAATCGTCATTTTCTATATAGGAGGATTTTATAATGGATTACACAACACAAATGGATGCGGCCCGCAAGGGAATCGTCACGCCGCAGATGAAGGTCGTCGCTGAAAAGGAAAAGATGGCTATTGAAAAACTGATGGCCCTCGTCGCCAGCGGCAAGGTCGCCATTCCGGCCAATAAGATGCATGAAAGCCTGTCGGCTGAAGCCGTCGGCCAGGACTGCCGCACCAAGATCAACGTCAACTTAGGCGTTTCGCCGGAACACAACAACCATGAAGAAGAACTGCAGAAGGTGCAGAACGCCATCGATATGAAGGCCGAAGCCATCATGGACTTGTCGAACTTCGGTAAGACTCGGGACTTCCGCCGCAAATTAGTCAAAATGTCGACGGCCATGATCGGGACCGTTCCCATGTATGACGCTGTCGGCATGCTCGATAAAGACCTGAAAGACATCAGCGTCGACGAATTCTTTTCTGTTGTCGAACAGCACGCCGAAGACGGCGTCGACTTCATGACCATCCACTGCGGCATGAACCGCAAGACGGCACAGCGTATCAAAGACAATCCGCGCCTGACTAACATCGTCTCCCGCGGCGGCTCGCTCCTCTTTGCCTGGATGGAAATGAATGACCAGGAAAATCCTTTCTATGAATATTACGATCGCCTCCTCGACATCTGTGAAAAATATGACGTCACCTTGAGCCTCGGCGATGCCTGTCGTCCCGGCTGTACCCACGATGCGACCGATGCCGCTCAGATCGAAGAACTCATTACCCTCGGCGAACTGACGAAACGGGCTTGGGACCACAATGTCCAGGTCATGATCGAAGGCCCGGGCCATATGGTGCTCAACGAAATCGCTGCTAACATGAAGCTTGAAAAAAGACTCTGCCACGGGGCTCCGTTCTACGTCCTCGGGCCTTTGGTTACCGATATCGCTCCGGGCTATGACCATATTACCAGTGCCATCGGCGGTGCCATTGCGGCATCGAGCGGTGCCGACTTCCTGTGCTACGTTACGCCGGCAGAACACCTGCGCCTGCCGACCGTCGAAGACGTTAAGGAAGGTATCATCGCTGCCCGCATTGCAGCTCACGCCGCCGACCTCGTCAAAGGTATTCCCGGCGCCCAGGAATGGGACGACGCTATGAGCAAGGCCCGCGTCGAAGTCGACTTTGACACCATGATTGCCCTGTCTATCGATCCGGAAAAATCCCGCCGGTATTATGAATCGAGCAAGCCCGAATGCGAAGGGACCTGCACGATGTGCGGCAAGATGTGCCCGGCTCGTACCATGAAACGCATCCTGGCCGGTGAAGACGTATCGATCCGCTAATTACATAAAATCACCCATTATAAAAGGGGCTGTCCGTGAATGACGTTCACAGACAGCCCCTTTGGCATGTATAAGTTTTTATCGCCAGACCAATAACAGGGAGGCGCCAAATTCTTTTTTAAATTGCTTGTTCAGTTGCTTCATTTCGTAATCGGCGGCGTTATATGTCGAGTCGGGCTTGGTGGATAAGATGACGACGGCGACGTTTTCGGCCATGGTGACGTCGACATCGGTGACGATTTGTTCGTACGTGAGGTCCGAGGCTTCGGCCAAGGCTAAAATGGTCGACAGCTTGCGGATCATGACCCAGTCTTCGGCCGAGGCCATGTGGTCATAGCGGTACGCCCGGAGAATTTTGCGGCTGATGCCGTGGTGGAAGCCGGCGATGAAACCGGTCAGGATCTGTTCGATTTGCGTGAGGCCGTAAAGCGGGGCTTGGGAAATCATGAAGGCCGAATGGCGGGCATGGTCGTAAAAGTTAACGATCTTGCCGACGTCGTGGAGACGGGCCGCTGTCTGCAGCAGCAGTCGTTCGCGTTCGCCGTAGCCATGGAGGGGCTGGAGCTCGTCGAAAAGCTGGGTGGCAATGCGCGTGACCTGCTCATAGTGTCCCTTGTTTAAAATAAAGCCGTTAAGGGTGCCGATAAAATTCTTGACGCTGAAGTCGAGGATGTCGTCGAAACGAGGTGACGGCAGGTTGCAGTACGACGCATAGTATTCAAAGAATAAGCCTTCGCGGAGACCGCAGCCGCTGACGACCATTTCCGAACTGCCGGTTACATCGAAGATGGCTTTGATGACGGCAGCGCCGGCGACGATGAGATCTGAGCGGTCGCTGGAAAGGCCGGGGATCTTCTTACGGTTGGCACTGGAATGGGTCGAGAGGGTTTCAAAGATGTTTTCAAAGTGTTCTAAGGGCATGATGTAATTGTGGAGTTTCGATAACTCATAATTCGTAGCCCGCTGGTCAATTTTGGCAATGTTACGTGCCGTGCCGCCGATTCCGATAATGGGCAGGTTGATATGGGGGAGCCATTCGACTTCATTCATCTTTTTGCGGATATATTTCAAGCAGGCCGCAATCGCTTCCTCGTCGGGGTTGCCCTGGGTGTTGAATTTTTCCGTCAAGGTAACGGCCCCGATGGGGAGGGAGATGGAATGAATGTTTTCGCCGTCCTGGACTAAGGTCATTTCGACGCTGGCACCGCCTAAGTCGAAGAGGAGAAAGTCCTTCATGGCAATGGTATTGATGACGCCTAAATAGCCGAGGTAGGCTTCGCGCTCACCGGTGATGATGTTCATGGTGATGCCCGTTTCGTCATTGACGCGCTTTAGAAATTCTTCGCCGTTGCTGGCATTGCGGACGGCCGCCGTGGCGACGGCACGACATTCCTTGATGCCGAGAACGGTCATAATATGTTTATAGACATGGAGACAAGTCAAAGCCCGCTGAATCCCTTCTTCACTGAGTGCGCCGGTTTGGTTCAGACCGTGTCCTAAGCGGATGGCTTCTTTTTCTTGATACAGCAGGGAATAGGACTGGTTGTCTGTGATTTGCATGACGACGAAACGTATGGAGTTGGAGCCCAAGTCGATAATGGCTAATTTTTCCATGATATACCTCATTTCTCTATATGTTTACCGGAATCGGTTATCCGTTCTATTATACTACAAATAAATTAGTAAAAAAAAGAAAAATTCCTTCACACTAACTTTTTTGTCCGCATTATGCGGATATCTGCTTTTTTTGTTTTATGGAACCCTGGTTATAACAAGGCGTTTATCCATTGGCCAATTTGAGAAAAAACTGGGATAAATACGCATTGACAGCGGATCGAATAACTTCCTTTCGGCGGAAAAGCAGACGTTTTTTTATGTCCTTGTACAGGAAACAATGAAAGATAAATGTAAAGAAAAACGATGATTTTTTACAAAAAATATACATAACCAAACTAACTTTCATGTATAATAGAAGTAGCCTCCGCGTAACTGCGAGGATATTGTTTAGAAAAGTGGGGAGAATAATGGAAAAAAAGACCCGGAATGTTTTGGGTATCATCCATCTCGGTACGGTCAATATGACGATGAAAATCATCTCTTATTCATCGCTCGACGATATGGAGATCATCGAAAACGTAGCTCAAGAAGTAAAATATGGCGAAATGGTATTTCAGAGCCGCCACGTCAGCTTTCAATCACTGAATGAAATTTGCCAGGTCTTACTGGGATTCCGACAGCTGCTTCGCGACTATGATGTAAAGGACGTTCGCGTTTTATCGACGACGGCTATCAGTGAAGCCGATAATTTGATTAATGTCCTCGACCAGATTCGTATCCGCACAGGGTTCCACGTTGAAGTAACCCACATGACCAAGGAGATTTTCTACAAGTTCTTTGGTCTTTATTATAATGTGCTGAAAGGGAAATTCAACTTTGCCGACAAGGCAGTTATGCTGCTCGACATCACATCCGGCGGCGTTGGCCTGACGGGCTGGAAGAAAGACCACCTCTTGTTCCAGCAGAATATCAACATCGGTTCTCTGCGCATCTTGGAAAACTTTACCGAAAAGCAGCGCAACGAGCTGACCTTCCCGACGGCGGTCCGCGAGTACATTTACGGCACCTTGTACCCCTTGTGGAAGGGCGTTCAGCAGTACGATATCAAGTATATCGTCCTCTCCGGCCGAGGCGGCAGCCTTATCGCACGGATCATGGGTAAGGCCAGTGACGACGGCTTGTTCCTGATTACGGCGCAGGAACTGCGTCAATTCATCTATTCTTTAAAAGGCGTTACCCCTTTTAAACTCATGAAGCGTTTCGGCTTGTCGCAGAACCTGGCCAACGTCATTATGCCGACGATTCTCTTGTACTATGAACTCCTTCGGCTGGTGGACATCGACATGCTGGTCGTCATGCCGACGACCTTTACTGAAGGCTACACGATGTACTATGTGGCTCAAAAAACGAAGCATCCTTACATAGAAAAACTACAGGCCCTGCGCCTCGATATGATGCGCCGCATGGCGAATAAATACTTGTACGATTCCATCCATTCGACACGAATCGAAGGCTACTGCAACGTTCTCTTTGAGGCCCTGTACAAATTCATCGGTCTTCGTTATGAAACGAAATACTTGTTGCAGATGGCTGCGATTTTTCATGAAACGGGTAAATTTATCAATATCCGCAAACACAATCTCTGTACGTATAACCTCATCGGAGAGACGGATATCTTCGGCTTGGCCGACGATGAAAAACAGATCCTGGCCGCCGTCTTGTATTACGCCTTCGATGGGACTTTGCAGGAGTCATCGGCCGTCTATCACGAGTTGACACCCCGTCAGAAAGTCATTACCGCAAAATTAACGGCTATTTTCCGACTGGCTGACTCTTTGGATAAGAGCCATTTAGGCAAAATCAGTGATCTTCGGGCCGAACTCGGTGAAGATGAATTGATCGTCTATTATACGGCCGATTCCGATATTTCTTTGGAACGCTGGACCTATATGAAGATGGCTGTCAACTTTTCCGAAGTCTTTGGCATTTCGACGAAATTAGTGAAAGGATAAGATAATTATGCCAGATTTTACAGATGCTCAATATTATTTAAATCGCGAATGTACGTGGATCAAATTCAACGAACGGGTTTTGCGCGAAGCTATCGTGCCGTCGAACCCTTTGTTGGAACAGCTGAATTTCATCGCCATTGCTTCTTCGAACTTGGATGAATTCTTCATGATTCGCGTCGCCGGTGTCAAACACCTCGTCGAAAGTGGTGTCAGACATATCGATATTGCCGGCATGACCCCGGCGGAACAGTTCGATGCCATCCAGTCCATGGTCCACGAACTCGTCGCCGACCAGTACCGCTATTACGATGGTATTCAGCAGAAATTACAGGATCACGGCATTCACTTTATCGGTGTCGACGAGCTCAACGAAGACCAGCATATGTGGCTCGACGAGTTCTTCGGCCGCGAAATCTATCCCGTCGTTACGCCCATGGCCGTTGACTCCAGCCATCCTTTCCCGTTCTTGTCCAGCCTGAATCTGGACTTGGCCGTCCTCCTTCGCCGCAAGCACGGGGATCCGTCGGTCAAGACGGCCATCCTGCCGGTGCCGTCGTCGGTCATTAACCGCATCATCGAAGTTCCCCAGAGCGTGTCGCCTGTGGGAGAGCAGGCCGAAGGCCATCAGTTCCTCTTTTTGGAAGACATCATCGCGGCCTATGCCGATCGGTTCTTCCTCGGTTGTGAGATCTTAGAAGTGGCTCCCTTCCGGATTACCCGTGACGCTGACCTTGCTATCGACGATGACGTAGAAGATCTGTTGGTCGAAGTAGAAAAGAGTTTGAAAAAACGCCGCAAGGGGGCAGCCGTTCGCCTCGAGCTGGCAGCTTCCTCGAGCCGCATGATCCGCGAATTCCTGCGCGACGAATTGCAGCTGGAAGAACGGGATATCTATTATATCCCGGGGCCCCTTGACTGCAAGGTATTCTTCTCCTTCGTCGGCATCGAAGGCTTCGACGGACTGCGCTATCCGCCGGTAAAACCACAGCCGTCGTCGGAACTGGCGGCCATGGGCAGTACCGATATCTGGTCGGCCATTGCCGAACGGGATATCATGGTGCACCACCCGTATGAAACCTTTGAAACGGTAGAATACTTCATCCATCAGGCCGCTATCGATCCCGACGTTTTGGCCATTAAACAGACCCTGTACCGCGTCAGCAGTCAGTCGCCGATCATCGCAGCCCTGGCTCAGGCGGCCGAGAACGGCAAGCAGGTCACGGTCCTGATGGAAGTCAAGGCTCGCTTTGACGAAGAAAACAACATTCTCATGGCCCGTAAGCTGGAAAAAGCCGGCTGCCACGTCATTTACGGTATTATGGGGCTCAAGACACACTCGAAGATCACCCTCGTCGTCCGCCGGGAAGAGGACGGTATCCGCCGCTATGTCCACCTGGCAACGGGCAACTATAACGGCAAGACGGCCCGCATCTATACTGACGTCGGTATCTTGACGTCTAATACCCTCATCGGAGTCGACGCGTCGGCTTTCTTTAACCTCTTGTCAGGCTATTCCGATCCTCCGGAATGGAATAAACTGGCTGTGGCACCGTTGAATCTGCGGGAAACCATTTATCAGGAAATCGACCAGGAAATCGCTTGGGCCAAAGCCGGGAAAAAAGCGCTCATCGTCGCTAAGATGAATTCGCTCCTCGATAAAGAAGTCATTGCTAAACTCTATGAAGCCTCGGCAGCCGGCGTCAAGATCCACCTCATCGTCCGCGGTATCTGCGTCCTTCGTCCGGGCCTCCCCGGCATCAGTGACAACATTGAAGTCCACAGCATCGTCGGCCGCTTCCTGGAACACAGCCGCTTATTCTACTTCTATAACGGCGGCAGTGAAGACGTCTTCATTTCCTCGGCTGACTGGATGCCGCGAAACCTGAATGAACGCGTCGAATTGATGACGCCTGTTGAGTTTGCACCTCATAAAGAACAGATTAAACATATCCTGAAACTCTATTTTGATGACAACGTCAAAGCCTACGCCATGAATCAAGACGGTTCGTACCGTTATCTGGCTGACGAACGAACAGGAAAAGCGGTTAATGCCCAGGATACCTGCCAGCGTGAAGCGGAAAAACTTCCGGCACACCGCAAGCGTGAAGTGCGGAAGCTGCGCAATATCGTCCTTCGCCCGCGTCCGACGGATCCGACGGAACAGGGCGACAACTAAATTGACAATGCCTGCGGCCTTTGCTAAAATGGTAAGAAACGTTTTAGGAGGCATGGCATGGAGTGGAAAAAATTCAGTATACTGAGCTTTAAGCGAAGAGGGCCGATCACGCAGATGTATGCGACCATGATTGCCTTATTGGTCCTCGTTTCGCTGACCGGCTTCATCGATAAAGGAAAGTCGGTAACCCTTGTGGCCGACGGGACGACCCGCCAGGTGTATACCCATGCCGTCAATGCAGATGCCTTGCTGCGTGAGTATAATATCGAGATGGGGAATCATGACGAAGTCACCATGTCGACGGCGGAACTCGACGACGGCAGTTACGTCAAAGTACGCCGGGCCATTCCCGTGACCCTCGTCTACAGGGGCCAATCGCAGACGGTGTATACGGCTAAGCGCAATACCCAGGAAGTAGCCGAGCAGTACGGGTATTCAAAAGAAAAATACCGCCCTTACGGCGACATTCAAAAGCCCCTCCAGGCCGGACAAAACATCGTCATCGGCAACGTCTCGCGCAAGACGATTACGGAAGATGACGTCGTACCCTATGCTGTAGAAAGTATTCCCGATGAAAACTTAGGGCAGGGGGAAGAACAAGTTGTCCAGCAAGGGCAAAACGGCCGCAAGCGAGTGAAGTTGAACATCGTCAGCGTCGACGGTCAGGTTGCCGATAAAGAGACGATTTCAACAGAGCTCATTTCAGAAATGCAGCCTATGGTCCGCAAAGTGGGCACCAAGGCAACGGTTGAAATCAACACCGGTTCCATTTCGCATTACCAAAAAGTCATCGCCATGGAAGCGACGGCTTATTTGCCTACCGATGGAGACGGATTGGGGATTACCCGCATGGGAACCCGTGCCCGCTATGGCGTCGTTGCCGTAGACCCCAACGTCATACCCTTAGGCTCGACGGTATACATTCCCGGTTACGGCGTAGCCCGTGCCGAAGATACAGGCGGTGCCATCCTCGGCAACCGCATCGATCTCTGCATGGAAGACTACGATGTTTGCATGGCCTTTGGCCGCCGCATGGTACCGGTCTATATTTTACAATAATATGTGCCAGGAAAGGGGCCTGCTGCGGCGGGTCCCTTTTTGCGCATCTTGCAGGCAGGGAAGCAGTACTTCACCTCTTGCCCTCCATGGGGAGATGTGATATAATATTCAAGGTTTGAATACCAAGATTCAAAATACACACGCTTGGCGAGTCCAGCACTGTGCCCGTTTCTTAGGAATACGGGTGAAGATGGGCGATGACCGGGCGGAGGAAAAAACAGGAGGAATCACACATTATGGCAGTAGTATCTATGAAACAATTATTGGAAGCCGGCGTTCATTTTGGTCACCAGACCCGCCGTTGGAACCCGAAGATGGCTCGTTTCATCTTCACCGAACGTAACGGTATCTACATCATCGACTTGCAGAAAACCGTTAAGAAAATGGACGAAGCTTACAATTTTGTCCGCGATTTGGCAGCTGAAGGCGGCAAAATCGTATTCGTAGGCACGAAAAAACAGGCTCAGGAATCGATTAAGAGCGAAGCAGAACGCTGCAACCAGTACTTCGTTAACGAACGTTGGCTCGGCGGTATGCTCACCAACTTCCAGACGATTGAAAAACGCGTAAAACGCTTGAAAACGTTGGAAAAACAGGCTGAAGACGGCACTTTCGAAGTATTGCCGAAGAAAGAAGTTACGCTCCTCAAACATGAAATGGAAAAACTTCAGAAATACCTCGGCGGTATTAAAGATATGAAGAAGCTCCCTGATGCTTTGTTCATCATCGACCCGAAAAAGGAAGAAATCGCCGTTGCAGAAGCTCGCAAACTCAACATCCCTATCATCGCTACGGTTGACACCAACTGCGATCCCGACGTTATCGACTACCCGATTCCGGCCAACGATGACGCTATCCGCGCCGTAAAACTCTTGACCGGCAAAATTGCTGACGCTGTCCTCGAAGGCAACCAGGGCAACCAGACTGAAGCCGGTGCAGCTGAAGAAACGACGGAAGAAGCAGCTGCAGAATAAGACAACTTATTCTCTGAGAATTAAATGGTTATACATAAAGGTAAGGAGCCTTCGCTTCTTACCTTTATTCAAACGGTATATTAAACTTACTTTTAGGAGGAATACTCATGGCTATTACAGCAGCAATGGTAAAAGAATTGAGAGAAAAAACAGGGGCAGGCATGATGGACTGCAAAAAAGCACTGACCGAAAGCAACGGCGATATGGACAAAGCCGTCGACTTGCTTCGCGAACACGGCTTAGCTGCAGCTGCTAAAAAAGCAGACCGCATCGCTGCTGAAGGTTTGGTTTATTCTTACATCCATGGCAACGGCCGCATCGGTGTTCTCGTCGAAGTCAACTGCGAAACGGACTTCGTCGCTCAGACCGACAATTTCAAAGCACTCTGCAAAGATATTGCCATGCAGATCGCTGCTGCAAAACCGGCATACCTCAAACGTGAAGAAGTTCCGGCTGACATTTTGGAACATGAAAAAGACGTCCTTCGCCAGCAGGCTCTGAATGAAGGCAAACCGGAAAAGATCGTCGAAAAGATGATCGTCGGCCGTATCGAAAAATTCTACAAAGAAAATTGCCTCCTCGATCAGGAATTCATCAAAGATTCTGACAAAACAGTCCAGCAGGTCGTTACCGAAGCCGTTGCTAAGATCGGCGAAAAAATCGATATCCGCCGCTACACCCGTTACGAATTAGGTGAAGGCCTTGAAAAACGGAATGATGATTTCGTTTCTGAAGTAATGGCACAAGCTAAATAAGATTTCATAAGAGAACACCCAACCCGTGTTCTCTTATTTTCTAATTGAACATTTGCCAACATACAGAGGAGGCCCTTCTTTTATGGAACCGAAAAAATATAATCGTATCGTATTGAAACTGAGCGGCGAAGCATTGGCCGGCAAACAAGGCTACGGCATCGACCCGGAAACGGTAGAAACGATTGCCAAACAGATCGTCGAAGTCAATAAGCTCAATATTCAAGTCGCCATCGTCGTCGGCGGCGGCAATATCTGGCGCGGCCTGTCCGGTTCTGCCAAAGGCATGGATCGGGTATCGGCTGACTACATGGGCATGCTGGCCACGGTGATGAACTCGTTGGCACTCCAGGATGCCATGGAAAAGAACGGTGTCGCTACCCGCGTTCAAACGGCGATTAATATGCAGCAGGTTGCAGAACCCTATATCCGCCGCAGAGCGATCCGCCATATGGAAAAAGGCCGGGTCGTCATCTTTGGTGCCGGTACGGGCAATCCTTATTTTTCGACGGATACGACGGCAGCCCTGCGTGCTGCTGAAATCGAAGCCGATGCCATCCTCATGGCTAAAAACGGCGTAGACGGCGTCTATGACAGTGATCCCAAGCTCAATCCCGATGCCAAGATGTACAAGCGCCTGACCTATCTTGACGTCATTAACAAGGATCTCAAGGTTATGGATGCGACGGCAACGACTTTGTGCCGCAACAATAATATTCCTATCGTCGTCTTTAATATCGACAAGCCCGGGAATATTGTCGCCGCTGCCAGCGGAAAAGATTTAGGTACTTTGGTCGACAAAGAAGACTAAACGCTGTATGATATACTTATAAAAATAAAATAAGGAAGTGATTGATGTGGAAGTAAAAGAACTGCTCGCTCAGCACGAAGCCAAGATGGACAAGACGATTGAAGCGTTGAAACGGGAACTGACCTCCATCCGTACGGGCCGTGCCAGCACGTCCCTCTTGGACCGGGTCATGGTCGATTACTACGGGACGCCGACGCCGGTGAACCAGGTGGCTAACGTATCGGCTCCGGAGCCGCGGATGCTGACCATCGTTCCTTGGGAAGTAAAGATGCTCGGTGAAATCGAAAAAGCTATCTTAAAGTCCGATTTAGGCCTCAATCCCAATAATGACGGGAAAATGATTCGCTTGGAAATTCCTCAATTGACGGAAGAACGCCGTAAGGAATTGAGCAAGAAAGTCAGCAAGGTCGCCGAAGACTCGAAAGTTGTCGTCCGCAATATCCGCCGTGACGCCAACGAACTCATCAAGAAGATGGAAAAGAAAAGGAAATCTCGGAAGATGACAGCAAGGAAGGTCAGGACAATATCCAGAAACTGACCGATAAAAAAATCAAGGCCATCGACGAAATCAAAGCAAAAAAAGAAAAAGAAGTCATGGCTGTATGATGGATATACGGATTTTTATTGGCATGCCGTTATGGTATGCCAAATCTGTATTACAGGAGAAAAATATTCCTTACGTCGTAGAAAGGACGGTGTCGCGGTCCCGCTTTTTCCGCTGCGACCCGGAGCAGACCTACGTCATCCGCGCTAAAGCCGGTGATGACGGTGTCATATCGCTTTTGGTCAATGACAGCCTCGAGATGAGCGAATCCGTGGCCGACGCACTGTCCAAGGGAGACATGCAAGATGATTAACTTTTTTGGCAATAAAACAGAACCTGCTGAAACGGCAGGAAATCATGGCCTTGATATGAATAACATTCCCCGTCACGTAGCCATCATCATGGACGGCAACGGCCGCTGGGCCAAACGCAAGGGGATGCCGCGCAGTTACGGCCATCGTGCCGGTGCCGATACGCTGAAGCGGATCGTCATCGCTGCAGATGAACTGGGGATTAAAGTCCTGACGGTCTATGCCTTTTCGACGGAAAACTGGAAGCGGCCGGAAGAGGAAGTCTCGTATATTATGAAGCTGATGAAAAATTATCTCAGCCATAATTTACTCCAGCTTAAGGAACATAACGTACAGCTGCACATCATCGGCGACAAGTCACGTCTTCATCCGGAACTGCAGGAGGCCTTCGCTCAGGCGGAAGCCGATATGGCGGTCAATACGGGCCTTATCCTGAATGTCGCCGTCAATTACGGCGGTCGTTTGGAAATGGTTCAGGCTGTCCGCCGCCTGGCTGACGATGTCAAGGCCGGTCGCTGTGACGTCGGCGATATTGATGAAGACCGGTTGTCGAGCTATCTTTATACGGCACCGGACAATGACGTTGATTTGCTTATTCGTCCCGGCGATGACAAAAGGGTCAGCAACTTTCTCCTTTGGCAGATGGCTTATGCCGAATTTTGGTTTACGCCTCTTTGCTGGCCTGATTTTACGAAAGAAACGCTTGTCGAAGCTATCTCATCCTTTCAAGGCCGAGAACGTCGCTTTGGCGGTTTAAAATAAGGCAGGAAGGGTAGTTATCTATGTTGGCAAAACGAATTTTAACGGGCATCATCGGTGGTGCCTTTACCATTTTTGTGGTCTATGAAGGCAATTGGCTGTTCTTCCTGATGATGGCTCTCTTGGCTGTCGTCGCTTGGTATGAATACGGCAACATGGTCCGCAAGCTTCAGGTCGTTACGGCCGATACCGGCGGAGCCGTATGGCTTTTAGCCATGCTGGGAGCTTACTGGTTTGGCAGTACGAAACTGATGTTTCTCTTGGGACTGGTCCTCTTGGTCTGGCTCATGCTGCGGACGGTCTTTTTCCACGATAAGGTAAAGCCCGTCGACAGTGCCTATGCCCTGTACGGTCTCTTGTACATCTGCAGCGGCTTTTTGGCCCTCCTGGCCCTGCGCAGCGGTTCTGCCGTGTCTTTCATGAGCGACAACTTTAGCACGGTCATGGTAGAGCCGGCTCGGTTCTTCGTCTTTCTGCTGATCTTCTCGACCTGGGCCAGCGATACGGCGGCCTTTGCCGTCGGCAAGATGATGGGCAAGGTAAAGTTGTGCCCGTCTATCAGCCCCGGTAAGACTCGGGAAGGGGCCATCGGTGGCTTTATCGGGACCTTGGTCGTGGCAGTCATTTTTTCACTGATTTTTCAGTTTTCCATTCTCCACGCCTTAGCCCTGGGCGTCATCATCGGCATCATGGCACCTCTCGGCGATTTGGCAGAATCCATTTTAAAGCGGGTTTCGGGTGTCAAAGATTCGGGCAATATCATTCCCGGTCACGGCGGCGTCTTGGACCGTTTCGACAGTCTCCTCTTTGCGGCGCCTGCCATGTATGTCTATTTAATGCTGGTCATTTAAAAGAAGGGACGATATGAAAAAAATCTTGATTCTCGGCAGTACCGGTTCCATCGGGACCCAGGCTGTCGACGTTATCGAAGCACATCCGGAGGTATTTAAACTGGTCGGCGTGGCGGCTTACGGACACTTTAAGGACGTGGCAGCCCAGATAAAACGCCATCACCTCGACCTGGCCTGTATGGTCGAGGAAGGGGCCGCCGAAAAGGTGAGAGATGCTGTCGGCCCGTCGTGCCGCGTCTTTTCCGGAAGCCAGGGCTTGCTGAAGCTCATCGATGAATGTCAGGCAGACATCGTCCTCACGTCCCTCGTGGGAGCTGCCGGTATTGAACCGACTTTGCGGGCCATTGACCGGGGAATGGATATTGCCCTGGCCAACAAAGAAACGCTCGTGGCTGCCGGCGAACTGGTCATGAAGGAAGCGGCCCGTAAGGGTGTCCGCATCCTCCCCGTCGACAGCGAACACGGCGCCATATTCCAATGTCTCGACGGCCGCAAGGCCGACGAAGTCGAAAAACTTTTGATTACGGCGTCAGGCGGCCCCCATTTTCACCGTCCCTTGACAGACTTTCCGTCCATTACTGTCGAACAGTGCTTAAAGCACCCGACGTGGAATATGGGCGGCAAGATTACCATCGATTCGGCGACGATGTTCAATAAGGGCCTTGAAGTCATCGAAGCTCACTGGCTGTTTGGCATGGACTTTGATAGGATTGAAGTCGTCATCCAGCCGCAGAGTATCGTCCACTCTATGATTGAGTTCATCGACGGCTCGGTACTGGCACAGCTTGGTATGCCCGATATGCGACTGCCGATTCAGTACGCCTTTACCTATCCGGACAGACTTTCTGTCCGCGGGGCTAAATCTATCGATTGGAAGACCTTGGGAAGTTTGGAATTTTTCCCGCCTGACGATGAAAAATTCCCCTCCATCGGCCTGGCTTATGAAGCCGGCCGGATAGGGGGGACGATGCCCTGCGTTTTGAACGGGGCCAATGAAGTGGCAGTCTATGCTTTTTTGCGTAAGGAAATTTCTTTTACGCGTATTTTTGAAATTGTCCATACGGTTATGGAGCGGCACGATGTCAAGGGCGAGGTAAGCCTCGAAACGATCCGCCAGGCAGATACCTGGGCTCGCCGCTGTGCTGCTTCTTTATTATAGAAAGGTGAATTCTGTGGGTATTACTATTTTAGCGACCATTTTTGTGTTCAGCATCATCGTCTTCATCCATGAATTAGGCCATTTTGCCACGGCAAAATGGGCCGGCATGCAAGTCGATGAATTCGCTATCGGCTTCGGACCCAAAATATACAGTACACGCCGCGGCGATACGGAATACTCTCTGCGGGCCATTCCCCTCGGCGGGTTTAACCGCATTGCCGGCATGTCTGAAGAAGAGCCGCTCAATGAAAAATCCTTCTTGAATAAATCCGTTCCGGCTCGGCTGGTGGTCATCGCCGCCGGCGGAATCATGAATTTTGTGCTGGCCATCGTCCTTTTTTGGGGCTTGTTCTTTGCCATCGGTACGGTGACCGTGTCGCCGGAAGCCGTCGTCGGCTCGACGATCTCCGGTTCGCCGGCTGAACAGTCCGGCCTTACGGAAGGGGACCGTATCGTTCGCATCGGCAATAAAGACATTTCCCAATGGAGCGATATTTCGGAAGCCGTAGCACCTTACAGTCACGCTGTCGTCACCGTTCAAATCGAGCGGGATGGGAAGCGTCAGGATGTCGAAATGATACCGGAAGTCGACAGCGCATCTCAAAAAGTCATGCTTGGCGTCATGCCTATGACCACGGAAGAACGCCACGGATTCCTTGATTCGGGCATCATGGCGGTCAAGCGAACGGGGGAAATCTGCCGGCTCATGCTGGTTGGAATTTATCAGATGATAACCGGTCAGGAAAAGGCGGAAGTGGCAGGTCCCATCGGCGTTGCCCAGCTTGCCGGACAAGTCGCGGCCTCGGGATTTTCTAACCTGCTCATGTTTACGGCCTTCCTCAGCATCAACCTGGGGATTTTAAATCTTCTGCCCGTACCGCTCCTCGACGGCGGCTATATCATCTTGTTGATTCTCGAAGGGATTATGCGCCGGCGCATGCCGGGGAAAGCCCTGTACTACATTCAGGTTGTCGGGATGGTACTCTTAGGATCTCTGTTCCTCTTTGCCATGTTCCAGGATATCAGCCGTTTTTAGAAAGGGAGGTCATCGATGAAACGCAGACAATCGATTCCGGTTCAGGCCGGAAACGTTACCATTGGCGGCAGTGCGCCTATCTCGATTCAGACCATGTCGACGGTAAGCCCGGCTCATACCGCAGAGGCCATTGCCGATGCCAGAAGGCTGGCCTCTTATGGTGCTGAAATCCTGCGCTTTGCCGTCCCCGATATGGAAGCGGCCAAAGGGCTGTCAGCCGTCGTAGAGGCCGTCGATATTCCTATCGTAGCCGACATCCACTTTGATTATCGATTGGCCCTGGCTGCCGTTGACAGCGGTGTCCAGGCCCTGCGCATCAATCCCGGCAATATCGGCGCCGATGACAACGTCGTCCGCGTCGTCGAAAAAGTAAGACCCAAGGGAATTCCCATCCGCATCGGCATCAATACGGGATCCCTTCCGGCCGATATCCTGAAGGCCCATGGCGGCCATCCGACGGCAGCGGCCATGGTAGAAGGAGCCTTGCGCCATATTCGTATTTTAGAGCGCCTCGATTACCGAAATATGGTCATTTCCCTCAAGGCTTCCGACGTGCCGCTCATGATTGAATCGTATCAGGAACTGGCCGATAAAGTGCCCTATGCCTTTCATTTAGGCGTCACTGAAGCCGGCCTCGTCCGGGACGGAAGCATCAAGTCAGCCATCGGTATCGGGACTTTATTATACCAAGGTATCGGGGATACGATTCGCGTATCCCTTACGGATGATCCGGCGGAAGAAATCAAGGTCGCCCAGACCATTTTAAGCTCCCTCGGACTGCGTCGTTTCGGACCGACCCTCATTTCCTGTCCGACCTGCGGCCGTACGCAGGTACAGCTCATCGAGCTTGCCAAAGAAGTCGAAGCGGCCATTTCCCACTTGACCGTTCCCATTAAGGTCGCCGTCATGGGCTGCGTCGTAAACGGCCCGGGAGAGGCGAAAGAAGCCGATTTCGGCATTGCCGGCGGAAAGGGGAGCGGTATCGTCTTTGCCCATGGCAAGGTCCTTCGTACGGCACCGGAAGATCAGCTCGTCGCTGCTCTTTTGGAAGAAATAGAAAAATCAATCGCAAAGGAGTCTTAACTCATGTTAGCATCCAAACTGTACAGCCCGACCCTACGGGAAATTCCGGCCGACGCCGAAATCTCCAGCCATCAGTACATGCTGAAAGCCGGCCTCATTCGTAAAAGTGGCGGCGGTTTATACTCATTCCTGCCTCTTGGCCGCCGCGTCGAACTCAAAATCGAAGCCATTATCCGCGAAGAAATGAATAATATCGGCGCTCAGGAAATCATGATGCCCATCGTCCAGCCGGCTGAAATCTGGCACGAATCGGGGCGGTGGAATGCCTATGGTCCGGAAATGTTCAAACTGGAAGACCGTCACGGCGGTCAGTTCTGTCTCGGGCCGACTCACGAAGAATTGATCACGACACTGGTGCGCAACGAACTGCGTTCGTACAAGCAGATGCCGGTTACGCTGTGGCAGATGCAGAATAAATACCGCGATGAAATTCGCCCGCGTTTCGGCCTCATGCGCAGCCGGGAATTCGTCATGAAAGACGGTTATTCTTTTGACGTCGACGAAGAAGGGCTCCATAAGAGTTATCAAGACGAATACGACGCCTATACCCGCGTCTTTACCCGCTGCGGTCTGGAATTCAAACAGGTTGAAGCCGACAGCGGTCAGATCGGCGGCAATCACAGCCATGAATTCATGGCCTTGGCCCAGGCCGGGGAAGCAGAAATCGTATCGTGCTCCCAGTGTGACTATGCAGCCGATATCGAAAAAGCAACTGCACCGACCCTTGAAATGGCAGCTGAAACGGCCAAAGATGTCGAATTGATTGAAACGCCGAACTGCGCCACCATTGAAGATTTAGCTCAGTTCCTGTCCATTCCTCTCGAAAAGACGATCAAGGCGGTTGCTTTCACTATCGATGGTGAAAAGACAGTTCTCTGCATGGTCCGCGGCGACCATTCGGTCAACGACGTAGCCGTCCAGAATTTTGTCGGCGGCAATGCCATCGAACCGGCAACGGAAGACGAATTAAAGGCTCACGGTCTTCAGCCGGGCTATATGAGCCCTATCGATGCCGATAAGCCGGATAATGAAACTTTCTTCATCCTCGTCGATCCGTCGGCCATGGCCGTTCCCAATGGCGTTACCGGCGCCAACAAGGCAGGCTATCACTATCAGAACGTCAATCCGTCCCGTGATTTCAAAGATGTTACCGTCGCTTCTATCCGCACCATGGTCGAAGGCGACGCCTGCCCCCACTGCGGCGCTCCGATCCACGTCGTCCGCGGCATCGAAGTCGGCCAGGTCTTTGAATTAGGTACCAAGTATTCCGAAGCCCTCCATGCGACCTTCCTCGACCAGAACGGCAAAGCTAAGCCTTATGTCATGGGCTGCTACGGAATCGGTGTTACTCGGACGATTGCGGCGGCTATCGAACAGTTCCACGACGAACACGGCATCATGTGGCCTGTCGCCATTGCACCTTTTGAAGTCGCCGTCGTACCGGTCAGCACGAAAGATCAGGACCAGGTTCGTATTGCTGAAGAAATTTATGGCGGCCTTCAGGCCATGAAGACCGACGTCCTCCTCGACGATAGAAACGAACGGGCCGGTGTCAAATTCAACGACGCCGACCTCATCGGCTACCCTGTACGGGTCACGGTCGGCAAAAAGAGCGCCTCTGACGGAACGGTAGAAATCAAAGTTCGCCGTACCGGTCAGGAAGAAGTCGTTCCCATCGACCAGGCTGTCGCCCGCGTTCAGGAAATCTTAGCAGAGTTACGAAGCAAAAATATGTAATTTATTAAAACAGATGTAAAATAAGACGGAGAAAACTTGTATTCCTCTCCGTTTTATTTTATACTTTTAATTAGTACACTAATTAGAAGAGGAGGGTGCGCTTATGGGTTTTGATGTATTTCCTACGCGGAAAGAATTGGAAAAATATGCAGAGAAGATTCCTGAAATTGAACCGTCGGCCGTATTGGCCATGCTCCGCATTTCCCAGGCAGCGGAGTATGTCCGCGCTGCCATCAATGATGTATTGGCCAGCCAATACCATTTGTCGCGGGGCAAGCTTCGGGTCATGTTCGTTCTATACCAGATGACCGACGGCATTGCGCCGTCTCAGCTCGCCGACCGGGCCGGTGTCACTCGGGCGACGATTACGACTATGGTCAAGCGCATGGTTCGCGACGGACTGACGGAAGTGGCCATCGATCAGACCGATAAAAGGGGCAAGAAAGTTCGCCTGACGGCCCAAGGACGGGAGTTTATGGACGATGTGCTGCCAGATCATTATCTCCGCATTTCCATGCTCATGAGCCGCCTCAGTGAAGCCGAACAGACGCAGCTTATCTTTTTGCTGACTAAGTTGAGCGGCTGATCCCCATATCATCATTCGAAAGCTGAAAGGGTATCCTTTTCAGCTTTTTTCATAGCCTGCGTGCGGTAAAGCCGGCTTTGCCGCATCGCGACAAATGGGGCAGGCCGTGGTATAATGACAGGCGTAAGCCATTTTGACAGAAATGAGGGAACCTTTCATGGAAATTAAAATCATCGCTTTAGGGAAAGATGACCGTCCCCTCGATACCTACGGGCAGGACGGGAAAAGCTTTGCTGAAACGTATGCACCCATCGTCGACCTCTTGTTGAAAGAGAGCCGCCTTCATGCCGTCGTTCACACTGTTCCCGGCGGACCGGATATGGCTGAAGCCGTGCGCCGCCTCATCGATCAGAAGCGGCAGGAAGAAGGAATGGCCAAGGAACAACTGCCTTTTGATTTGATGCCCCTTACGGAAGTTACGGCCAGACTTCGCCGCGAAGACGGCTGTCCTTGGGACCGGTCCCAGACGCATCGGACACTGCGGCGATATCTCATCGAAGAAGTCTATGAAATGCTCGATGCCATTGATAGTGACGATATAGACGGCATCCGCGAAGAACTGGGGGATATCCTCTATCAGGTGGCCATTCATGCCCGAATTGCCGAAGAAAAAGGGTTTTTCTCGGCCCAGGATGTCGTAAAAGATATCACAAATAAGATGATTCGGCGTCATCCCTATGTTTTTAGCCAAAAAAGCCTTGAAAATATAGGGACGAGTATGTTAAACTGGGATAGATTAAAGCAAGGAGAACAACGCCAGCAGCACGCTCATCTGCTGGACGGAGTCGTTCCCGGCCTGCCGTCACTCCTGACTGCCGACAAGCTTCAGGAGAAAGCGGCCAAAGTCGGATTCGACTGGCCCGATGTCGAAGGTGTCTGGGAAAAGTTCCAAGAAGAGTGGACTGAATTCCGTCAGGCCCTTGATGAAGGCGATCCTGTCCATGCGGAAGAAGAAGCTGGGGATGTCTTGTTCGTATTTGCTGATTTATGCCGACGCTATCATATAGAGCCGGAATGTGCGTTACATCGGGCTAACAGTAAATTCCGTCGCCGTTTTGCTCATGTCGAGGATCGGGTCAACCGGTCGGGCCGGCCATGGGAGGCATTTTCACTGGATGAGTTGGACTCATTCTGGCAGGAAGCCAAGCGGATAGAACGGCAGGAAAAACTCTAGACTGTTAGTGTTAGGAAGATGTGACGATCCAAAGGAGGACCTAGTAACATGAACAAAACAGAATTAATCGCTGCAGTAGCACAGAAATCCGATTTGACGAAAAAAGACGCTGAAAAGGCCGTAAAAGCCGTATTCGAAGCCATTAGCGACAGCCTCACCCAGGGTGATAAAGTCCAGATCATCGGCTTTGGTACGTTTGAAGTCCGCCAGCGTAAAGCCCGCGAAGGCCGCAACCCTCGCAACAATGAACCTATCCAGATCGAAGCTTCCAAGACTCCCGCTTTCAAAGCCGGCAAACAGCTTAAAGATTTGGTTAATAACAAATAAGTACGATCCCGAAGGGCCGCATGAAAAACGGCCCTTTTCTTTTCATACAAGTTATCGTACTATATAGTGGAAGGTGCAACGAAGGCTGTTTATAAAAGAAGGGATCCTATATGGCAAAGAAAAAAGTCCTGATCCTGTCGGCCTCGATCGGTACAGGCCATACACAGGCAGCACGGGCTATAGAAGAATATGTCAAGACCATTCCTGAAGAATGTGATGTCGAACACGTAGATTTTCTGTCCAATGATATCTTGTCCATCGACAACATCGTCAAAGAGACGTACATTAAGATTCTCGATGTCTTTCCGCTGTTATACGATTTGATGTATTACTCGTCGCAAGGATATAAAAAAGGCCTGGCCGTCAAGACCCTTTTTGCGTGGGGCCTTAAACGGCGGCTGCTCAAGGTCTTAGCAGATCGAAAGCCGGATGTCCTGGTCTTTACCCACCCTTTTCCGGCTGGAGCGGCAGCGTTGTTAAAACGACAGCATCGTCTGAATATTCCTTTAGTCGGCGTCATTACTGATTTTGCTATCCATCAGCTGTGGGTGTACCCGCAAATCGACGTCTACTGCGTCGCAGCTACACAGATTAAAGACCTGCTCGTCGAACAAGGCGTCGCTGCTGATAAAATTGTCGTGTCGGGCATTCCCGTGCGGAAGGCTTTTGACCAAGAACGCTGGCACTGGGATGAGGAGCATCAGAATAATAAGAATATCCTTATCATGGGAGGCGGTCTGGGAATGGGGTCTATCCGACAATCCCTGGCACTGCTGGATCGGTTATCCGTCGTCGACAGCTTTACCGTTGTAACCGGTTATAATGCCGATCTTTACGATGAACTGTCGAAGATGCGCGGCGAACTCGATCATGATGTGGAAATCCTCGGTTATACGAACCAGATTTCAAAACTCATGTGCCGGGCGTCCCTGCTCTTAACCAAGCCCGGAGCACTGACTTGTACGGAGGGCGCTGCTATCCAAGTGCCCATGGTCCTATACAGCCCGATTCCGGGTCAGGAAGAGGCCAATGCCAAGTATATGCAGGCCAAGGGCTGTGCAGCTTGGGTGAAGAAACAAGAAGAACTGGTTTCCATCGTATCGGACTTATTTACCCATCCGGAAAAATTGGAAGCGATGTCGAAAGCCAGCCTCGACTGCCATCGTGACGGCGCACGGATCATCGGCAAGGAAATCGTCCGCCTCTTGCAGCCGGCGACAGATGCGGCCGTGCCGTCGTCTTTGATATACGAACCATAAAGAAAAGGGCCTCCTCGGTTTCGCTTTGCGAAACAAGAGGAGTTTTTTTCTAAAAGGAGTCTTGTTTGTGGAAGTTCAACTTTTTCATACGACCTTATCTTTGGGCGTATTGATTTTTATCATGGCCGGCGGTTTCTTAGCCGGTTTTGTCGATTCTATTGCCGGCGGCGGGGGACTCGTTTCGCTCCCCGTCCTGATGGCGGCAGGCCTTCCGCCGCACCTGGCTCTGGGGACCAATAAGTTTTCAGCCACCTTTGGGGCCGTTATGAGTGCTTGGCAATTCTTTAAGGCCGGCAAAGTCGACCGGCACTTGATGAAACGGGCTTTGCCCTGCACCTTTGCAGGGGCCGTTTTGGGTTGTCTGGTCATGCTGCACATGAGTGCCGAATGGCTTCAGCCGTTGATTATCCTGTCGCTCATGGCGGCCGCCGTCGTCGTCTTTACGCGGCGTAACCTGGGCTCGGTCAATACCTATGCCGGTGAGACGGGGAGAAATTTGCTCTTTACGGCCCTCTTTGCCGGGGCTATCGGATTTTATGACGGCTTTGCCGGCCCCGGGACGGGGACCTTTCTCATCGTCGCCTTTGCCGCCCTGGGCTTTGATTTCGTCACGGCTGCCGGCAATGCCAAGATGCTCAATCTCATGAGCAACGTGACGGCCTTCGTCATCTTGGTCTGGTCCGGGACGATCCTCTATGTCTACGGCATCGTCATGGCCCTGTGCATCTTTACGGGAGCCTTTTTCGGTTCACGATTGGCCATCCGCCGGGGAACCGGTTTTGTCCGGGTCGTCATGCTCGTCGTGACGGCAGCGCTTATCGGAAAGCTGGGCCTTTCTTATCTTGGCGTTCTATGAGGAGGTTATCATGAATACGGCACTTATCAGCGGCGGCACGTCGGGTATAGGTCTTGCGACGGCTGCCGTCCTTTTGGACCGGGGGTGGCAGGTCGCTGTCAGCGGCAGGAATCGGGAAAGGGGACAGGCTGCCTTGCAGCAGTTGGAGGGAAAAGGGGCCGTCCATTATATAGAAGGTGATGTCAGCCGGGATGAAGACTGCCGGAAGATGGTGATCGAGACGGTCCGCCGCTTTGGCGGGCTGGACGGCTTGGTGACGTCAGCCGGCATCTACGAACAAGGCCTTCTTGAAAATGTGACGCCTGACGACGTGAAGCAGCTCTTTGCCGTCAATGTCTACGGGACCATTTCCCTTTGTAAATACGCCCTGCCGCACCTGCGCCGCCGGCCGGGCAGTATCGTAACCGTAAGCAGCGATGCCGGACTCCAGGGGAACATAGCCTGCTCCGTCTATGGGGCGACCAAGGGCGCTGTTGTCGCTTTTACCAAGTCCCTGGCCCTGGAAGCGGCACCGCACCAGATACGGGTCAACTGCGTCTGTCCCGGTGACGTCGAAACGCCGATGCTCGAAAAACAGCTCCGGGATCATCCCGATATGGAGCGGGAGACCATGAAGGAACAATACCCGTTATACCGATTGGCCCGGGCCGATGAAGTGGCTAAGGCCATTGCCTTTTTACTCAGTGAAGATTCCTCCTTTATTACGGCTGCGGCACTTCCCGTAGACGGGGGTTTGACAAGCTGGTAGAAACATGGGAAAATATAAAATATAGTGTTTATTTCGTCAAAGAATGGGGTGTTAAGTATGGCAAATGAAGAAAATGCAAAAACCGTAGAACAGTTGCAGGAAGAGATTGCCGCTTTGAAACAGGAACTGGCTGATTTCAAACAGAGCCATTCTCAGCCGATTGAAGATGCTGCCAACAGTGTTGTCAAAGCCATGGAACAGACGACGGAAGACAAAGACGTCCAAGTCGAAATGCTGTGCCGCTGGGCTGCTGCCCGTGCCGGTGCCATCGTCATTGCGCCGCTTATCGGAACGGCAGCACTCATGGCCAATGAAGTGTACCTGGTCAGCCGTATTGCCAAAGTCTATGACGTTAAATTGAGCGAACGGGCCCTGATCGCCTTCTTAGGGGCTGTCGGCAGCCGCGTGGCCGGTACGCTGTTGACGACGCTCATTCCTTTCAGTATCATCCAGGTCCCCGTTGCTGTCGGTATTACCTACAGCCTGGGCCGGGTCACCCAGCGCTGGCTCAAAGACGGCATGCCTACCGACATGGGTCCGTATATCGAAATGATGGGCGAATGGAAGGACAAAGCTCGTGAACAAGCCGATAAGCTCAAAGAAAACCCACTGAAGAACGTTCCCCTCGGCGATGAAACGATTGACTTCATGAAAAAATGGGGCGGTGCTGCCAAAGACTGCATCCAGGACGTCAAAGAAAAAGGGGAAGAACTGTATAACTCTGTCGTTCATAAGGACGACTTAGTCGATGAAATCGTCGATGAAAAAGCGGAAGATTTGAAAGATGCCGCCGGCGATGCCAAAGATGCCTTCGATGATACCGTCGATAAGGTCGTTGACTCCGACGCCATGGACAAGGCCAAGGACGTTGCCAGAGATGCTAAGGATGCCGCGGAAGATGTTAAAGATGCCGCTAAGGACGTTGCGAAAGACGCTAAGGACGCCGCCAAGGAAGTATCCGACATGGATGCCGACGATGTCGAAAAAAAGGTTAAAGAAGCTGTAGAAGAGGCTAAAAAGTCTTTGGAAGACCTGAAGTAAGGTGAAAGCCGATGTGGAAAATACTGAGCTTTTTCGCCCAATTTTATACACCGGGCCGATTCATCCTATTTATTCGCACAGCAGGAAGAAAAATTAAATTTTTACCGAAAATCCTGACAATTTTTTATTGTATGCAAGATAAAGACACGCCGAAATTTATTAAATTGGCTCTCATGGGAGCTATTGGCTACGTTATCTTGCCCTTTGATCTGGTGCCGGACGTCTTTGCCGGATTTGGCTGGCTGGACGATGCCGCTGTCGTCGCTGCAGCCCTGCACTTAGCCGGGACTTATGTCAAACCGGAACACCGGGAAAAGGTACGCCGCATGTTCCCGTTCCTGAAAAGTACGTGAGTGACCGGAGCATGATTGATAAAGGGACTGTCGCATGAGGACAGTCCCTTTATCGTTCGTATTTCAGACTTTTCCTTTGACAAACATAGGTCATCATCGTAAAATAATATGAGCGTGTATAAAGTTAGGAGTTAAGAATTTATGATTACTGTTGTTGAAAAAGTGCGGTTCTATGAAACGGACATGATGGGCATTGCCCACCATTCCAACCACATCCGTTGGTTTGAATGCGGCCGCTGTGAATATTTTGCCGCTGCCGGTCTCGACTTATTCGACCTCCTCGATCAAGGGATTACCTATCCCATTAAGAGTGTGTCCTGCGAATATATCAGCCCCATAAACTATGCCGATATCATTGACATCGAGACTCGCCTGGTAAAGCTCAGCCGGGCCCAGATGGTCTTTTCCTACCGTATCGTCCGTCATGATGACCGCCGCCTGTTGGCGACAGGAACGACGCAGAACGTATTTGTCCACAAAAACAGTGGGAAAGTAGCCCGCCTCTCTGATGAAGATTACAAGAAACTACAGGCCATGTATGCTGCCGAACAGGCAGATACAGACGTCGAAGGAGCCGTTCATGGAAGGTAATTCACGGCCGATCGGTGTGTTTGATTCCGGTGTCGGCGGACTGACTGTCGTCGCAAAATTGCGGATGCTCCTGCCTCATGAAGACATTATCTACGTCGGTGATACCAAACGAAACCCGTACGGGACGCGGACGCCGGCAGAAATCCTTCAGTATACGCGGGATATTCTGCATTTTATGACCGAGCAGAAGGTCAAAGTTGTTGCCATCGGCTGCAACACCGTTACGGCCGTTGCCTATGATACCGTCGTAAAGGAAGTCGACTATCCCTTGATCGGCATGAGTCGGGGCCTCAAGACGGCTAAGCAAATCAGTGCGACCCAAAAGATTGCCGTCTTCGCTACGCCGTTAACCATTGCCAACCACAGTCATCGCAAGGTCGCTGCCGATATGGACGGCAATATTGAAATCGTTGAACAGTCCTGCCCGGCCCTGGCGAATCTCATCGAACGAGGCGTCCTCGACGGGCCGGAAATCCGCGGTCCCTTAAAGCAGTATACGGAGCCGGTCCTTCATTCCGGTGCCGATACGGCCATTTTCGGCTGCACGCATTTCCCTTTCATCCAGCCTCTCTTTGAAGAGTTTTGCGGCGATTCCATTGCCTTCGTCGATCCGGCCCATGAAATGGCCCTGGAAACACTGGATGTCTTAAAGAAAGACGGGTTGCTTAACCCGAACCAAGAAAACGGCTATTTACGCCTTTGTTTTACGGCCGAAAAGGAGCGCGGTGCCCACCTGGCAGAACACCTCATTCCGGCCAATGAATTTACCGCTGAAGAAATCACCCTCATTTAATCGTATCTATATTTTACATAAAGGAGTCTTGCGCCGTGTTTTTCTATGTCTTATTCAATGTTATCATTGCCGTCATCGGCATTGCTGCTGTCCTGTACCTGTTGTTCCGCTTCTTTGCCTGGCGGCAGGGGGACGCCCGCTTTGTTATCGATGCCCGCCATCGGAAACCTTTTGAAATGAAGGAAATTACCCAGAACCGGGCCGTCTTCGAAACAGAAGTACCTATCCACAATGCCGGCCGGCAGCTGGGAACCATCATGGACTTTTATCCTCGGACCCTCCTTCCGCGTGAACAGTACGACAAGGTTACGGTCCAGTCCGAACTTGCCAATAAGGCAGCCGAACGCGATGACAACTACTGGGAATCTGTTATTTTTAATCCCCGCGATCGGGGCATGATCCGCGTCACCATTACCCTGACCAGCAAAGAAGGCAACATCCGCGAAGACTTGAAGACCTTCCCTGATATGCCGATTGATCTCGTCTATCAAGTCGTATCCCGCAGCGAATGGTACATCCATAAGGCCCGCATTACCTTGAAGGCAACGGAAGTACAGCACGCATTGGAATTGAATTAGGAGGTCTCATACAATGGCAGAAATCGAAGTACCGGTAGAATTAGTCCCTGTAAAAACAAGAATCCTTACGGATAAAGATGATATCGTCGATGTTATCGAAGAATATGCAAAACACGTCGTCGGTCCCGATGACTTGGTCTGCACGGCCGAAAGTGTCGTCGCCATTACTCAGCACCGCTATACGCGGCCGGAAGAACTGACGCCGTCCTGGCAGGCCCGCCTCATGCGGCGCTTCGTTCCCGGTGAAGGCAGTATGGCCAGTCTCTACGGCATGCAGGCAGCCATGAACCTTGAAGGGGAATGGAAGATGATGTTCTGGTTCATCGTCGGCTTTTTTGCAAAACTGGCCGGCAAGAACGGCGTCTGGTATGCCAAATGCCGTCAGGCGTCCTTAACCGATGACGTTACGGGCACCATGCCGCCCTTTGATAAATGCATCGTCTACGGGCCGGCTGAACCGGATAAGGTTGCTGAAAAAATCAAACAGCGCATGGGCTGCTACGGCGCCGTCGTTGCCGACGTCAACGACCTCAAGCGCTCGGCCGTCCTCGGTCACAGCAAGGGCATCAATCCGAAAGAAATCGCCCGGATCCTCATCGACAATCCTTTTGGCAATGCGTCCCAAAAGACGCCGATTGTCGTCATCAAGAATTACGCAAAAATGCTTAAAAAATAACAGCCGGACAAGGGGGATGTGCCGTGGCAGAAAAAATTGTACTGGCAACACATAATGCCGGGAAGATACGGGAATTCAAAAGTATTTTAGAGCCTTTGGGCTATGAAGCCGTTTCGGTGCACGATGTCCTGCCGTCGATTACGGAGCCGGAAGAAACGGGAACGACCTTTGCCGAAAATGCCCTGCTGAAAGCCTCGTATTATATGAAGGCTACAGGACTTCCGTGCCTGGCCGATGATTCGGGGATTGCCGCCGATGCCCTTGGCGGCCGTCCCGGCGTCTACTCGGCCCGTTATGCCGGTCCCGACTGCGACGATGAAGCCAACAATCAAAAGCTCATAGCGGAACTGGCAGCTTTTCCGCCGGAAGAACGGACGGTTCACTACATTTGCTCTTTGGTCCTCATCTGGCCTGACGGCCGCACTGTACAGGCTGAAGGGAGCTGCGACGGTCTCTTTCAGGATGTTTATGCCGGCGACAACGGCTTTGGTTACGACCCTTTATTCTACGTTCCTGAAAAAGGGAAGACCATGGCTGAATTGTCCATGGCCGAAAAAAATGAAATCAGTCATCGGGGGAAAGCCTTGAAGAAACTCGTCGAGGCCTTGTCATGAGTACCGTCCGGGTAGGCTTGGTCAGTGACAGCCACGGCCGTTTTGAATGCCTGTCTCGCATGGCTGACAGTGCTCCCGATGTGGCTGCCTGGATTCACGGCGGCGACTACTGCGACGACGGCGAGGATTTAGCCATATATACGGGCGTGCCGGTCTATGCCGTTTTGGGCAATAACGACTATCTGAACCATACCAACGATCCGGAATGCCGCTGTGTTACCGTCGGCGGCATTCGTATTGTCGCCATTCACGGCAGCCAATGGTACGGAGAACGGCGGCTGCAAAAACTCGTCGAATTAGGAAACGAACAGCATGCCGACCTCGTCGTCTTCGGCCATACCCACCGCCGCTTCATCAAGCGTGAGGCTGACCTGTGGATCGTCAATCCCGGCAGCATCGGTCTGCCCCGCGACGGGCGAAAAGGGACCTATGCCGTCGTGACCATTGACGACGGGGTCATTACGGATATTGCCTTTCACGAGATTGACCGAAAATAAGCCCATTGGGGAAGGAACTGGATTACCATTCATGAAAACGAAAAAACTCAAGCTCTACGGGTTCAATAACCTGACGAAGACTCTGAGCTTTAATATTTATGACATCTGCTATGCCGTCAGTGACGAATCGCGGCGCCAATATATCGAATATATTGACGAGCAGTATAATGCCGAACGATTGACCAATATCCTGCGCAACGTGTCGGATATCATCGGCGCTCATATCTTAAACGTAGCCAGCCAGGACTACGATCCTCAGGGAGCGAGCGTTACCATCCTCATTTCGGAGGATGAGGTTCACGATGCCGACGTCGTATGCCATCTCGACAAGAGCCACCTGACGGTCCATACCTATCCCGAAAGCCATCCTCAAAAGGGTATCATGACCTTTCGGGCCGATATCGACGTGTCGACGTGCGGCCGCATTTCGCCGCTCAATGCGCTCAATTACCTCCTGGACAGCTTCGATTCCGACATCGTTACTCTCGACTACCGCGTTCGCGGCTTTACGCGGGATATGAACGGCAAGAAGCTGTTTATCGATCACCGCATCAATTCCATTCAAAATTATATTGCGCCGGCGACGCGGCATCGCTATGATATGATCGATGTCAACGTCTATCAGGAGAATATTTTTCATACGAAGATGGTCCTCCACGACTTCGATTTAAATAACTACCTGTTCAATATTACCAAAGACGATTTGAGTGAACGGGAACAGCAGCAAATCCGCCGCCAAGTCCGGCAGGAAATGCTGGAAATCTACAACGGCCGCAATATGCCGTCTATGCGCTAAGGAGGACGAATGTTGGATAATAAGAAAACACTCTGTGCCATCGGAAAGGCCATGAAGAAGGGCGGATTGGTGGCTGCCTGTGACGGCAATATCAGTTATCGCCGTGACGACGGCCTTATCGTCATTACCCCGTCGGGCCTTCCAAAGGACGAGCTCCATCCGAAGGACCTCCTGGTCGTCAATCTGGACGGCATCGTT
The DNA here is from genome assembly GCF_000455225.1 of Megasphaera massiliensis. GTDB lineage: Bacteria > Bacillota > Negativicutes > Veillonellales > Megasphaeraceae > Megasphaera > Megasphaera massiliensis. Next base: position 799,981 of record NZ_HF954537.1, on the reverse strand, counting down.
TTCGAGGGGATGGGGAAACCGTCATCGGAAACGGCCCTCCATCTCAACATCTATCGGAAGCGGCAAGATGTTCATGCCATCATCCATGCTCATCCCGTTACGGCGACGGCCCTGACCGTAGCCGGTATTCCTTTTGCAGCCGACATCGTGACCGAAGGGGCCATGGTCTTAGGCGAAGTGCCGACTGTGCCCTATGCGCCTCCCGGATCGTTGGAACTTGCTGAAGGATGCGGTGCTGCCGCTGAAACAGCCTCAGTATTCCTCATGGAACGGCACGGCGCCGTTACCTTGGGAACCGATCTTAAAGAAGCTTTCTACCGCCTGGATACGCTGGAAGCGGTAGCGAAGATGTATCGTGATTCCCTGATCTTTTCGTTGGCCGGCGGAGATAAGGGGCATACGACGACGAAGGCCAAGCCTTTGAGCTGGTATTTGAAACAGAAATAAGAAAAGCTCTCGCAGTTGCGAGAGCTTTTTGTCGTCCTGATTTCGATGCGGCTATTCTTTCTTGGGCTCGACGATGTATGTCGTCTGATTGGTGAATATGACGTAGCCCGGGACGGCGTGGGCCGGTTTCTTTACATGGCGTACGAGGGTGCAGTCGACTTCGACTTTAGAGCTGTCCCGGCCTTTACTGTAATAGGCGGCCAGTTGTGCTGCCCGTTCGATTTGGGCATCCGTCGGATCGGCGTTGTGCGAGGCTAAGATGACGTGGGAACCGGGTTGGTCCTTGACGTGGAACCACAGGTCGTAGGGATGAGCTTTCTTCAAGGTCAAGAAGTCATTTTGCCGATTGTTGCGGCCGACCCAGATGGTCAGGCCGTCGGCGTCGATGGTTAAGATGTCCTGAGCCGATTCTTTCTTTTGCCTATCTTTATTATGGCCGCTGATGAGGTTCATCTGTTTCATTTCGGCCTTGATGTCCGTGATTTCATCTTTCGTCGTCGTGTTTTCCAAGGCATATTCGAGGGAGTAGAGATAGTCTAAATGCTGTTGGTTTTCCTCGTGGAGCTGAGCCGATATCTGTTTGCGGTTGCGCAGCTTCGTATAGCGCTTGTAATAGCGGTTGGCATTGTCGGTCATGGAGTAGGCCGGGTCGAGGGCGATGGTGACGTCTTCCTGGTTTTCGGATAAGAGGTTTTTGACGGTTACTTGTTTTTCATGGTCGTGCTTTTCATAAGCGTAAATCATGAGCAAGTCGCCGTACAATTTATAGCTGTCGATTTTCTTCGTTTCTTTCATTTCATCGGCAATGCGCTTGATTTTTCGTTTTTGCTTTTCAATGAGCTTGGCGACCTTCTTTTGCAGCTGTTCCTGTTCGCCGTTCAGGCTGCGGTGCGTGGCCTGGTATTCGCTGAGATACGTTTCGATGAGGGGGAAGTGACGCCGCGGATACTGGGAGAGGCTGTTTAGTTCCAAGGGGAAGATGACTTCCTTGCCTTTGACGGTATAGACGTAGGCGCCGGAAATCCCGGCGAGGCGCTTGCCAAAGGCTTCGACCGTACGGCACCAAGCAAAGCGGTCAGCCGGGGACAGATCCTGTACGAGGGTGGCCGTGTCGATGCCGGAGTCGTGGGATAATTCGGTCAAGACGACGGTGCTCATGCCGTTGAAGCGCTTGAGCATCCAGGTCTTTAAGGGTTCGTCGCCGCCGGTTTCCATCATATCCGTCAGTTCTTGGGCAGAGAAGGAAAAGGGATCCATGCGCATGAAATTCGGCGGAAAATCATAGGGCTCCTTGGGAGCAATGGTGCGGACGGCCTGTTTGTTTTTACCGGTCTTAATGAGGGCTTCGATGATGACTCCGTCTTCCGTGAAAATGACGTTGCTGTATTTTCCCATGAGTTCGACATGGATCTTACGGGTGACGACCTTGCCGGAGATATCGAGGACATCGACGGCGATTTCGATAAGTCGGTCTAAATGGAGTTGGGCAATGGAAGCGATGCGTCCGTTTTCATAATACTTGCGGAGAAACATGCAGAGCCCCGTCGGGATATCCGGCGTCGGCGGGACCGTGTCGGCAATGTAAAGGCGCGGAGAATCATCGAGAGTAATGACCAAATGGTGAAGGCCTGTATCATTAAAGATGCGGAAGTACAGGGACCGGGCGTCGAGCTGATAGATTTTAGATATCTGGCCGCCTTGGAGAATGTCCGCCAGTTCGTTGGTAATGCAGTGTAATGTGATACCGTCTAAGTTCATAGAAGTACCTCCTTATCTGGTACACTAAAAAATTCAATCCTTTTTATCATACCATGTTTGTAAAGGTCCTGTGAAGGGATATAAAAAATCCCCTTCAGAAAAGAAGGGGGCGGATGAGGGAAAATCACCATTCACACCATGCCGAAATCGCTGTTATGAATAGACAGAGTATCGTGCCGGCCGCTGTGATGGGAAGCACCCAGTCTGTCGGGAACAGCAGGGAAGAACAAAGATAGATGATGACGCCTATGATGGGGACGGCCAGGAGAAGGACCAAAATTAAAAGGCAAATGGCGTATATCATTCCGAAGAAAGCGGCTATGCAGTCCAGCAAGGGGGAAAAATCCGGGTAATGTTTGCTCATAAGGCAGACCTCCTGACGCAAGGCAGGGAGATGAAAGGCAGAAATCAGCTCCGTCAGATAGAATGGTTCTTAACGAAAATCTGGGATAGGTCGAATTCACTCTTTTCTTTACTTTATTGTAGCAAACGGGCGGAGAAAGGCAAGGGGCTGTGCCGGAAAATCGGCTGTGTAGCAGCTTTCTGTAAGGGCGATGAAAGACGGGCATACGGTGGCATCGATATAAAAAATTTGCAATATGGACGCCGGATAGGCTATAATGAGGTATTGAATAGGTTATTAAGGGGGTTCTAACATGCGAAGTATGACTGGTTTTGGCAGGGGAACCGGCAATGACGGCAAACTGGCTGTTACCATTGAAATGCGGGCAGTGAACCAACGTTTTTTGGAATTGAATATACGGATGCCCCATGCGTACCTGGCTTTGGAAGACCGCCTGCGCAGCGGCATTAAAGCCGTCTTGAAGCGGGGCAAGGTCGATGTCTTTGTGACCGTTCAAGACCTCTCGCCGGCAGCGCCGGAAATCCATATTGACGATGCTGCACTGGGCGCCGTTAAGACGGCCCTTGAAGGAGCCAAGAATCGCTTTTTTGACGGTAGTCCCGTCGGCTTGGGTGAGGTCATGGCCCTGACCAAAGATTGGTTCGTCCAAACGCCGCCGGCTATCGATGCCGATGCCAGCTGGCCGCCCTTTGAAGCGGCTTTGCAGGGCGCCTTAGACAGCATGGTTGCCATGCGCCTTCGCGAAGGGGCCAACATCGGTCGGGATTTGCTGTCCCGGTCGGCTGTCATGAAAGGCCTCGTCGAAGAAATTGCCGGTCGTAAGGATGCCATGACGGCGGCTTATCAAGAGCGGCTGGAAAAGAAAATTCGCCAGCTCATCGATAAGGCGCAGGCGCCCGTGCCCGACGAAGACCGACTCTTGCAGGAAGTGGCCATGTATTCTGATAAGGTCGACGTGACAGAAGAAGTCGTCCGTTTTGAAAGCCATTTGAATCAGCTTCACACCATGCTTCAAAGTGACGGTGAAGTCGGTCGAAAACTCGATTTCCTCATTCAGGAAATGAACCGCGAAGCCAATACCATCGGCTCCAAGGCCGGTGATTTAGCCGTCACGGAGTCGGTGCTGCAGCTTAAAAATGAAATTGAAAAAATCCGCGAACAGGTGCAGAATATCGAATGATGAACTTCAATTTATTAAATATCGGCTTCGGCAATGTCGTCATGGGGGATAAGGTCGTAGCCATGATCAGCCCGGAGTCGGCTCCAATCAAGCGCCTTATCCAAGATGCCCGAGACGGAAACAACCTCATCGATGCGACCTTTGGCCGCAAGACGCGGTCCGTCATCGTCATGGATAACGGCTGGATCATCTTGTCGGCTCTTCAGCCGGAAACCATTTCCCACCGTATCGTATCGGCAGGCAGTGATGCTGATGCCATCGATGCAGCGGAAGAAGAAAGGGAGTAATACTATGAATGATTCCGGACTGCTCATCGTTGTATCCGGCCCGTCCGGAGCCGGGAAGGGGACGATTTGCGCGGCCCTGCGCAAACAGTTTCCCAATATCCAATATTCTATTTCCATGACAACCCGTCAGCCTCGACCGGGAGAAGTCGACGGAGTCAATTATTATTTCTCAGACAATGCCCGTTTTGAACAACTGCTCTCAGAAGATGCTTTTTTGGAGCACGCTAAGGTCTACGATCATTATTACGGTACGCCGAAAAAATACGTCTACCAAATGCTGGACGAAGGGCAGCACGTCATGCTGGAAATCGATATCCAAGGGGCCATGCAGGTCAAGGAACGCTATCCCAAGGGCATCTTTATTTACATCGTGCCGCCCAGCCGTTCTGTCTTGGAACACCGACTGCGCAGCCGCCAGACCGATAGCGAGGAGGTTATTGACGGCCGCTTGTCCAAAGCTCGCGAAGAGCTCGACTGGATCGACCGCTATGACTATGTCATCGTCAATGACGATTTGGAAACCGCCATCGATGAAGCGGCATCGATCATAAAAGCCGAACAGTGTAAAGTCATGCGCAATGCTAAAAACATTGCCCATACGAAAGAATTGTATAAATGATTAGGAGAGATGAACTATGTTAATTAAACCGACCCTTGAATCTTTGATGCAGAAAGTAGACAGCAAATATACACTGGTTACCTTGGCTGCCAAACGGGCTCGTGAATTGACCGACCACGATGAAGCCTTGGTCAATGTCGATACGAACAAAGTCGTTTCCATCGCCATGGAAGAAATCGACCAGAATAAGATTACTTATGAAGCCCCTCGCGACGGCATTAAATGACACGGAGGTACTTGCCATGAGTTTGGAAGGGAAAAAGATTGTCCTTGGCATTACGGGCGGTATTGCAGCCTTTAAGGCCGCATCCGTTGCCAGTCAACTTCGGAAGTCAGGAGCTGAAGTCAAGTGTATCATGACGGCCCATGCAACGGAGTTGATTACGCCGCTGACGCTGCGGGAAATCTCAGGAAATCCCGTTGCCGTTTCCATGTTTGAAGATGTTCCTGAATTCAACGTCGAACACATTGCCCTGGCCCGCTGGGCCGACGTCCTGGTCATTGCACCGGCGACGGCCAATATCATCGGTAAGATCGCCAATGGCATTGCCGACGATATGCTGACGACGACAGTCATGGCAACGACAGCGCCGGTTCTGATGGCTCCGGCTATGAACAGCAATATGTATTTGAACCCCATTACCCAGGATAATATGGCTAAGCTGAAAAAATTCGGCTATCATCTCATCGAACCGGACAGCGGATACCTGGCCTGCGGCATCACCGGCATCGGCCGCCTGCCCGACCCGGACGTCATCGTCGATTACATCGAATTGCTGGCCTGTAAAAATGACCTGCTCAAGGGGAAGAAAGTCATTGTTACGGCCGGCGGCACGCGGGAACCCATCGACCCGGTCCGCTTCATCGGCAATCATTCCAGCGGCCGCATGGGCTTTGCTATTGCCAAAGCGGCGGTTGCTGCCGGGGCCGAAGTTACTCTGGTTGCCGGTACGACGGACAACTTGAAAACTCCTGTCGGCCTTGCACGGCGCATCGACGTCGGCAGTACCAGGGACATGAAAGCGGCTGTCGAATCGTATTATGACGACTGCGACTTGGTCATTAAAGCCGCGGCCGTTGCCGATTATCGTTCGGCTCATCCGGCGGAAAATAAGATCAAGAAAAATGACGATGTCTTGACCCTTGAAATGGCTAAGAATCCTGACATCCTCTATGGTCTTGGCCAGCGTAAAACCCATCAGGTCCTGGTCGGTTTTGCCGCTGAGACGACGAATGTCATCGAATACGGTACCAAGAAACTTCAGAAAAAGAATCTCGATATGCTCGTAGCCAACGATGTCAGCGCCGAAGGTGCCGGCTTCCAGGGGACGACCAATATTGCCACCTTGCTGTTTCCGGACGGCTCTTCAGAGACCTTGGAAAAGATGGCAAAAGATGAACTGGCTTCCATTATCGTAGCTCGGGCAGCTGCGATTATCAAAGCTAAAACTTCCAAACAAAAGGCATAACGAAAGGCCATCCCGACCGGTTGGGATGGCCTTTTTTTTGACAGTATAAAAAATATACCCAGATCAGTTTATCCGTAGTAAATATATAAAAAGTGCGTTCTTTTCGTTTTGAAAATCTTATGGTATACTTAAATCGTCAAGATTTAAATGATACAAATAATCAAGATAATGAAACATATACTATGACATGGAAAGGATGATTCCCATGAAGATTGCTGCAGCCGATATTTTAAAAGCCTTTAACTTCAGACACGCTACGAAGAGTTTCGATGCTTCGAAAAAGGTATCCGACGCCGACTTCAACACCATTTTGGAAGCCGGCCGTTTATCGCCGAGCTCCTTTGGCTTTGAACCGTGGAAGTTTTTAGTCATTGAACGCCAGGACATTAAGGATAAATTATTTCCCATCGCCTGGGGCGCCCAGAACAGCTTGAAAGGGGCCAGTCACTTCGTAATCCTGCTGGCTCGCAAGAAAGTCGATACCTTGTACAGCTCTCCTTACATCACCCACATCATGCGCGACGTACAGCATTTGCCGGAAGAGGCGGAGCAGGGGAGAAAAGCTGCTTTTGAGGCCTTCCAGAAAGACGATTTCAACTTACTGGAAAGCGACCGGGCCATCTTTGACTGGGCCAGCAAACAGACCTACTTGGCACTGGCCAACATGCTGACGACGGCAGCCATGATCGGCGTCGATTCCTGCCCCATTGAAGGCTTTAATCGGAGCAAGGTAGAAGCCATGCTGGCCGATGAAGGCCTTCTCGACACGGAACACTTCGGCGTTTCGGTTATGGCCGGCTTTGGCTATCGCAACGAAGAACCCCATGCCAAGACGCGGCAGGCCATGGAAGATGTCGTTACCTGGGTAAAATAAGGTACCTATTCCTCAAAGGCATAAAAAACGGCAAGAAATGCAGACGATATCTGCCATTTCTTGCCGCTTTTGGTTATGCTTTTTTGGCATATTCTACGACGGCTTTGGCAAAGCCGTTTAAATTTGTCGTCTTGATGGGAAGGCAGGGGCAGCCCATGTCTCTGGCGGCGGCCATGGCCCATTTGACCAGATCGGTCTGGCCTTCACTCAAGTTGATGACTAAGAGGGTGGAAGCCCGCAGGATTCGGTCGTCGCCGGTATAGCCGCTGAGGACGGCAGCCGTCGGGAAGCGGCGTTTTATCCGGCCCTGCCATTCCGGCGTACCGCCGGCCAAGGCGATTTGGCGTCCGGCCAGGAAGCGGTCCAGGCTGTGTGTATAGTCACGCTGGGTCATGAAGGACGGCAGTTCGAGGCCGCGGTCTTCGGAAGGACGCTTGGCTTTTTTTTGTGTTGCAGCGGAGTTGTCCGTAGTCTGCGGGGCGGTTGCCGGTTCGGCCGTTTTCCCCGGCTTTTCTGTGGCGGTCCGTTCTGCTGTTTTTATCGGTTCCGCAGAGGTTGGCCCATCGCCGGATGCCGCGGGAGCCGGCGATGTTTCTGAAACTGATGGTTGTGTCGGCGCTGTCGGTTTTTCCGGTGATGCTGTTTTTTTCGGTTCCGTCGCCCGGGCCGGTGCCGCCGAGGCTGTCGGATCCGCTGCTTTCGAAGGTGACGGGGCGTCTGATTTCACCGGAGTCGAGGCGGTTATCGGCGCTGACGGGTTTACGGCTGCATCGGCCTTCGGTACGGCTGCCGAGCTTGTCCTTTCGGGTGCTGAAGCAACTTTTTTTGCCAATTCGGGGTTGGCTTCGTATTTTCTAAGGGTCTGACGCAGGGTCAACAGCTCCGATACCTGAATGGCGGCTTTTTCCTTGATCCGTTCCGTGTACTCTTCCTGTTGGCGGAGGGTCGCTTCATAGTGCTGAAGATCTTCTTGGCGGCCGTTTCGTTCGTCCTCCAGTTCCTGACGCAGCCGTTCCAGTTCAGAAAGAACGGTTTTACGGTTTTGCGATTCGAGACGAAGCCTCAGGAGTTCTTCCCGATCGGCTTCCATTTGAGCTTTTTCCTGGCGCAGCTGAAGGAGTTCTTCTCGTTCTTCGCCGGCAATCATGGCCGGTGTCTTTTCGGCGTCCGCCCGGCTGTCATCGATCCAGGGACCGTCGTAGATAGCCATTAAGTAGATGCCTAAGGATTGGGCGGCCATGTGTTTGGCTTGTTGGATATCTTCAAAGACATCGCTCAACCCGACGAGTTCATCGTCGGTCTTCAACATTAAGAGGTCGATCATGCCCATGTAGGAATCGTCGCCTGTCGTCTGGGCTGTGGCATAGCGTTCCAGACGAATCGTACCGGCATAGATTTCAGTGGCATTTCGTTTCGATGCATAATAGGTATTGATGAGGAGACGGTCCGGCGTCCGTTCGTATATCCGCAGGATCATGGCTTCTTCCCGCTCCGTGCCGTTATAGCGGATGAAGGCCAGGCTTTCGCGCTGGAGTAAGGTGTTTACCAATCCTTGCGTACGATACCATTTATCCCAGATCTCTACGCGCTTGGCCAAACGCAGATCTGCCGTTTTACAGTGGGTGGCAAAGTCAAAATAAGGGTCGTTGAAAAATATATCTCTTGGCCGCAATTTGGTCATCATAATCATCCTTTCTTTCTATCTATTCATTATAACGTTTTCTGTAACGGATGTAAAAAAATATTCTTCAGGAAGTGCGGAGGCGAACAGGTACGTCGGAATTTTTTTTAGAAGGACAGAACTCATGTTTGCTATACCAAAAAAGAACTTGCAAAATAGAGGGGTTTGAATTATAATGAACCAGTAAATCAAATAAAGAACCATCAAGAGACGACGGAGGGACTGGCCCTATGATGTCGCAGCAACCTTCATAAGTGAAAGGTGCTAATTCCAGCAGTCTTATACTGGCAGATGGGGATTGGAAGCCCCTCTCATGACAGTCATGAATGAGGGGAATTTTTTTTAAGGAGGAAACCTCATGGTGAAAAATCGTGAATTCTTTACATCTGAATCCGTAACCGAAGGGCATCCGGATAAAATGGCTGACCAAATTTCTGACAGCATTTTGGATGCCATTCTTGCAAAAGATAAAAATGCCCGCGTTGCTTGTGAAACCTTAGTGACCACCGGGATGGTCCACGTCGTCGGTGAAATTTCGACGACGTGCTATGTCGATATTCCGCACATCGTTCGTGAAACCATTCGTTCCATCGGTTATACCCGTGCGAAATACGGCTTTGACTGCGATACTTGCGGCGTCTTGGTATCCCTCGATGAACAGTCGCCGGATATCGCCATGGGCGTCGACGATGCCCTCGAAAAGAAGGAAGGCAATACGGACCAGTTCGACACCATCGGTGCCGGTGACCAGGGGATGATGTTCGGCTATGCCACGAATGAAACGGATGACTACATGCCCCTTCCTGTTTCCTTAGCGCACCGTTTGGCACGCCGCCTGGCCAGTGTTCGTAAAGACGGAACGCTCTCTTATCTACGTCCGGACGGCAAGACCCAAGTCACCGTCGAATATGAAGACGGCAAACCGGTTCGCATCGATACTATCGTCATTTCGGCGCAGCACAGCCCGGAAATCACGCGTGAACAGATTGAAAAGGACCTCCTCGAATTCGTCATCAAACCGGAACTCCCGCAGGGCTTATTCGATGATAAGACGAAGCTCTTCATCAATCCGACGGGCCGTTTCGTCATCGGCGGTCCTCAGGGTGACTCCGGTCTGACCGGTCGTAAGATCATCGTCGATACCTATGGCGGCATGGCTCGTCACGGCGGCGGTGCTTTCTCCGGGAAGGATCCTACAAAGGTCGACCGTTCGGCCGCCTATGCCGCTCGTTACGTCGCTAAGAACGTCGTCGCTGCCGGCCTTGCCGATAAGTGCGAAATCCAGTTGGCATACGCCATCGGCGTAGCTCGTCCCGTTTCAATCCACGTTGAAACGTTTGGTACGGGCAAAGTCGAAAATGAAAAAATTGTCGGACTCATTGAAAAGAATTTTGACCTTCGTCCGGCTGGCATCATTGCCATGCTCGACTTACAGCGGCCGATTTACAAACAGACTGCTGCTTATGGCCACTTCGGCCGCAACGATCTCAACCTGCCTTGGGAACAGACCGATAAAGCGGATACGCTCCGTAAAGAAGCCGGCTTATAATTGAGATGCAGAGACTGCCGCAGGGACGGCAGTCTCTTTCTGTTTTTGGGCGTATGCCCTCGGACGGCAGCGACGAACTTCGGCTGCAGCCCTGATGAGGAGGTATGTCCGTGATTGCTGAAATTATCATTAATACGACGGCCAAACGGTTACAGCAGACCTTTTCGTATACCGTGCCGGATCACCTGGCCGTTCGCGTCGGAAGCCGCGTCATCGTTCCCTTTGGCTTTCGCCGGGAAGAGGGGATTGTCGTCGCCCTCCATGAGGCGCTGGACGAACCGGCCGACTTTACCTTAAAGCCCATTGAGGGCCTCCTGTCATCACAGACCGGATTTCGGGAAGAAATGATTGAAACGGCCCTTTGGATCCGCGACTACTACGTCTGTAATCTTTCCGATGCCCTGCGGCTGTTCATGATCGACAAGCGCGGTCTCGTCCGCCGGGAAGTCCTGTCCCTGGGACCGACACCGGCGACGACGGCAGAAGGCCGGTCGGTTCAGCTCTATGTCGCCGATAAGGGCAGGGTGGAAAAAGGAGCCCTCGGCCGTAAATTTGGTCGTGACCTCGTGTCTCGTCTCTTAGCCGAAAACGGTCTTTGCAGTGAGAGCTTTTTAAAGAATAAGATTGCCGATAAAATGGAGGACTGGCTGGCCTTTGAAAAGGATGACCTCGATGGTACCCTTCACGGCCGGCCTAAACAGCAGGCCTTATTGGCGGAACTGAAAGAAAAGAGAACGGCGCCGGCTGCCTACTTCCAGTCCAAGGGCTATACGCGTGACCTCATGCGCCGCCTGGCTGCGACGGGCCTTGCCCGTTGGGAGCAGCATCCGGCAGGGACGACAAACATCCTGCCGACGCTTGAACCGGATGAAGCCCTGCCGCTGACGGCGGAACAAAAAGATGCCCTCCATGTGATCGAAGGCGATGAAGGCGGAAAAACCTACGTCCTCCATGGCATTACGGGCAGCGGCAAGACAGAAATCTACATGCAGCTTGCCGAGAAAGTACTGGCTAAGGGACAGCAGGTCATCGTCTTAGTGCCGGAAATCGCCTTGACCGGTCAAATCGTGCGCCGCTTCCTGCGCCGTTTCGGCGACGATGTCGTCGTCATGCACAGCCAATTGTCTCAAGGCGAAAAACGAAATAACTGGCTGCGCATGCAAAACGGGACCAGTCATATCTGTATCGGTGCCCGATCGGCCGTCTTTTCGGCGGCCCGGTCCATCGGCCTGTTCATCGTCGACGAGGCCCACGACAGCTCATATAAGCAGGATGAGGCGCCGCGCTACCATGCCGTCGCCGTAGCCCGGAAACGAGCGGCTTACTATGGCTGTCCGGTCATCCTCGGCAGTGCGACGCCGGCCTTAGGCGATTATTATAAGGCCCTTCAAGGGGACTACGTCTTGGTGGAACTGAAGGAACGCGTCGGCCACCGCCCCTTGCCGGAAGTCACCGTTGTCGATATGAGGGAGGAATTGGCCCGCGGCAATTACCGCGTCGTGTCCGATTCCCTGTACGGACTGCTGAATGAAACCCTGGCAGCCCGTCAGCAGGCAATCATCCTCCTCAACCGGCGGGGGTATTCGACATTCATCATGTGCCGCAAATGCGGCTACGTCGTCAAATGCGATACCTGTGATGTGGCCATGGTCTATCACCGCCAGTCGTCCCATTTAAAGTGCCATTACTGTGATGCCGAAAAGCCCGTGCCGACGGTTTGCCCGTCCTGCGGCAGCAAATACATTAAATTTTTTGGCAGCGGCACAGAAAAGGTGGAGCTGCAGCTCCACGAGCTCTTCCCCGAGGCTCGTATCGTCCGCCTCGATCAGGATACGACGAGCCGCAAACACAGCGGCGACCGCATCATCGAAGCCTTCCGCCGCCATGAATACGATATCCTATTAGGGACGCAGATGGTCGCTAAAGGCCATGATTTTCCCGGTGTCAGTGCCGTCGGAATCTTGTCGGCCGACAGCCTGCTCAACCTGCCGGCTTACTGGGCCGGGGAACGGACCTTTCAGCTACTCACTCAGGCCGCCGGCCGGGCCGGCCGAGGCGACGTTCCCGGCCGCGTCGTCATGCAGACCTATGCGCCGGATCACTACGTCATCCAATGTGCAGCCCGCCAGGATTACCGCGCGTTCTATGATCAGGAAATCCAGTTTCGTAAAGAATTGGCCTATCCGCCCTTTCAGGAAATGACGAAGATCCTGGTCAGCGACAGCGACGAACAAGAAGTCTGGCGCAAGGCCAACGACGTGGCAGCGGCTCTTTCGAGCTGGAATAAGGATCACGGAGAGGCGGTTATTATCATCGGTCCTTATGAAGACGTCATCAAAAAGATCCGCAATAAATATCGCTTGGTCTTGTCGCTGACGGCGGCAGACCTGGGACCGATAAAGAAAGGGATGCGTCAGCTTCCGGCCTGTTGGCAGACCGGTGTCGTCATCGATGTCGATCCGTCGATGTAGCAGATTTTTAACTTTTTTTAAACATTTTTGACATAAAAGCCTGTGTGATGCCACACAGGCTTCGCTTTTTGCAGGGCTTTGCCGGGTCATAGAAAAGGGAAGCATCGCTGCCCCGGGCCTTGTATGAATCTGATATAATAGAAGGGGAAGGATTCTCTTTCTCACTCTTGGTGACGGTTAATTTGAATTCTTACAGTAGCCTTTTGGCTCTTTTTCCGCTATAATAAGACGGATAAGCGTTTTACTATAACAATGAGGTGAAAGATATATGGCATTACTCAAAATCATAAAAGCCGGAGATCCCGTCCTGAAAGCGACGGCAAAACCGGTTGCAAAAGTGAATAAACATATAAAGAAAATTCTCGATGACATGGCCGAAACGATGTATGCAGCCGACGGCGTCGGCTTGGCGGCGCCCCAGGTCAATGAATCGCTGCAGCTCATCGTCCTCGATGACGGCAACGGATTGATTGAACTCATCAATCCGGAAATCCTTGAAATGTCGGAAGAAACGAACATCGATACGGAAGGCTGCCTGAGCGTTCCTGGCTATTACGGTAAAGTTCAGCGGGCTTCTAAAATTAAGGTCCGTTCCTTGACGCGCCACGGCAAGACGGTCATTTATGAACCGGAAGGTTTCTTGGCCCGTATCTTCCAGCATGAAATGGATCATCTCTACGGCCATTTATTTATTGAAAAAGCGACGGATTTACAGAAAGTAGGGGAATAATGGAGAGCTTACGCATCGTATTCATGGGAACGCCTGATTTTTCCGTTCCGGCCTTAGCACAGTTGGCTCAATCGCAGCACGACGTAGTCGCCGTCTATTCTCAGCCGGATAAACAGCGGGGACGAGGGAAGAAGGTGACCTTTTCGCCGGTGAAGGAAAAAGCCGTCGAACTCGGGATTCCCGTGTTCCAACCCGATTCTATGCGAAGCGATGAAGTTATTTCTGAACTGAAAAGCCTTTCTCCGGACGTCATTATCGTCATTGCTTACGGCAAGATTTTGCCCAAGGCCGTTCTCGATATCCCAAAATACGGCTGCCTCAACGTTCACGGCTCCCTCTTGCCGAAGTATCGAGGAGCTGCGCCCATCCAGTATGCCATCAAAGAAGGCGAAGCTGAAAGCGGCGTTACCATCATGCTCCTCGACGAAGGGATGGATACGGGGAAGATGCTGAAAAAAGCCGTCATCCCTTTAGACGCCAAGGAAACGACGGGCACCTTGTTCGATAAACTGGCCTCTCTGGGGGCCTCAACCTTGATGACCGTCGTCGACGACCTGGATAACTATGAACGAAATGCCGTCGCCCAGGATGAAAGTCAGGCCACGTATACGGCGAAGATCACAAAAGAAGAAGCGGCCCTCGATTGGACGGCTGATGCCGTCGTCTTAGAACGGTTGATCCGGACCTTAGATCCGCATCCCGGTGCCTATACGGTGTGCCGCGACGGAAAACGGCTGAAAATATGGTCCGCCGACGTCGTCGAAGGGGCGGATGCCGTGCCGGGAACGGTCATTGCCGTGACTAAAAAATCCTTTACCGTCCAGACCGGAAAGGGCGCTCTTCGCATTACTGAAGTTCAGCCGGAAAGCCGCAAGCGTCTGATGGCGGCCCAGTATCTGCAAGGGGTTACGCTGACCGTCGGAGAACCGTTATAACCGGCATGCCGCATGCATGGCCATACGTTTTATTTAGGAGGATTCATGAACGTACGTGAAATTGCCTTTCAAAGCCTGCTGACCATTTGCAGGGATGAAGGGTATAGTAATATCGTCGTCTCGAAGGCGATACAGGCCCATAAATTTTCTGATCGGGATCGGAGATTTTATACGGAACTTGTTTATGGGACCCTGCGCTGTCTTAATTATTTGGACTGGATCATTTCCCAGCTCAGTACGCGCAAATTAAATAAGCTCGATCCGGTTTGCCTGGCCATCGTCCGCTTGGGGCTCTATCAGATTTTTGGCATGGATAAGGTGCCTGAATCGGCAGCCTGCAACGAGTCGGTCAAGATGGCGACGAAGTTTGGCAATAAGGGCATGGCAAAATTCGTCAATGCCATGCTGCGAAACAGCATTCGCAACCGCAATTCCTTCGTCATTCCGGATAAGGAAAAGGATATGACAGCCTACTTGGCCTTGACGTATCATCAGCAGGACTGGCTCATTCGCCGTTGGCTGAAAGATTACGGCCCGGAGGAAACGGAACAGCTTTGTCAGTATTTCGATACCATCCCGCCTCTGTGTCTTCGGGCCAATACGCCCCGTACCAGTCGGGATGAGCTTCTTAGAGACCTCATCGAACAAGGGATTCAGGCTCGTCCGACGCCGGTTTCGCCGGACGGCATCTACATCGACGGTCACTTGGGGATTCACGAACTGGAGTGCCTTAAAGACGGGCGGGCCATCATTCAAGACGAACCGTCTCAGCTCGTCGCCCATATCGTCGACCCTCAGCCCCATGAACTGGTCCTCGATGTCTGCGCTGCTCCCGGCGGAAAGACGACCCATTTAGCGGCTATCGGCGGTCCGTCGTGTATCGTCTACGGCGGCGACATCCATGAACATAAATTGAAATTGATTGACTATAATGCCCAAAAATTAGGCCTTAAAAACGTCCGCACCCTCTTGCAGAATGCCTGCACCATCGGTCAGAAGTACGGCGGTCGGGCAGACCGCGTCTTGATCGATGCGCCTTGTTCCGGTCTCGGAGTCCTGCGCCACAAGATCGACCTTCGCTGGCGCAAGCAGTTGAGCGATCTTCGTACTTTACCGGCCCTGCAGCGTCGCATTTTGGAAAGTGCGTCTCAGTGCGTGAAGCCCGGCGGCGTTTTGGTATACAGTACGTGTACTCTGAATGATGACGAAAACAGCGGCATCGTCAACGAATTTCTACAGAAGCATCCGGAGTTTCATGTTGAAAACGCTGCGGAGAAACTGGCCGTTCCGGGACATGAAGGCCCCTTTATCCAGCTTCTTCCTCAGCGTGACGGCATGGACGGGTTCTTCATTGCTCGCATGAAGAAGGAGTCTTGATATGATGAATCTATTCGATATGACAAAAAAAGACCTGCAGGACTTCCTCGTCGCCCAAGGGATGAAAAAATTCCGGGCCGATCAGATTTTTCATTATATATATAAGCAGTCGTTTTTTTCCTGGGATGACATGGTGCTCCTTCCGCAAAAGGATCGGGACCTTTTAAAAGAAGTCCTGCCTATTCAGATGCCCGACGTCGTGTCGCGCCTTGATGCACCGGACGGACGGACCGTTAAATTGCTTTTGCGCCTTAACGACGGGCAGACCGTTGAAACGGTGCTCATGATGCACGATTACGGAAATTCGATCTGCGTTTCGTCGCAGGTCGGCTGTGCCGTCAACTGTGCCTTCTGTGCTTCGGCGAAAAACGGTTTTGTCCGCAATCTGTCGGCTGGAGAGATGGTGGCGCAGTTATTGGCGTTCCGTCAACACGTGACACCGGAGCTGCACTCCATCGTCATCATGGGGACGGGAGAACCGCTGCTCAATTACGACAATGTCATCGCCTTCATGAAGCTCATCCACGAAAAGGATACCCTCTACTTAGGCTATCGCAATATGACCTTGTCGACGTCGGGCATCGTGCCTAAGATGTACCAATTGGCGAAAGAAGGGATGCCCATTACGTTGGCCGTATCCCTCCACGCTCCCAATGATGCTCTTCGTCGTCGTATCATGCCGATTACCGACAAGTATCCCCTCGATGCCGTCTTGACGGCGGCCCATCATTATTTTGAAGAGACAGGCCGGAAGGTTACCTATGAATATATTCTCATCAAAAATCTGACCTGCACCCATGCTTGTGCCAAAGAATTGGCCCGCCTTTTCAGTGGTAAAAATATTCTCATCAATGCCATTCCCATTAATGACAACTATGACGTCGGTCTCTATCGGCCTGATGATAAGTCAATCAGTGAATTCGTTACCTACCTCCAGCGCCACGGCGTGCCGGTCACGCTGCGCCGGGAAATGGGCAGCAAGATTCAGGCGGCCTGCGGCCAGCTGCGTATAAAACGTGAAAATATTTGACAGGTGACAGGGAATATGATATGAATTAATGTGTACCTATAACGAAACACCGTGAGAGGACGTGAGAATTTGGGCACATACGGTGAATCCAAAATCGGCCTGGTTCGGAAAGTAAATGAAGATTCTTTTTATATCAGCCATGAGCGAAACGTGCTGGCCGTAGCCGACGGTATGGGCGGCTACGTCGGCGGCGAAATCGCCAGTAAGACGGCGGTAGAAGCCATTGCTTACTATTTTAAGAACTTTAATTATGCGGCACCGGTGCAGCTGGAAAAGGCAATTCAGTATGCCAATTCCAGTATCATCAGCAAGACCTTGATCGATCCGTCCCTAAAGGGAATGGGGACGACCGTTTCCATGGTGACCCTGGCCCGGCATATGGCCTTTTGGGGCCACGTCGGAGACAGCCGCATCTATCTATACCGGGAAGGAGTCTTTTCACAGATTTCTGTCGATCATACGATTGTTCAGGTTTTACTCGATAAAGGTAAGATTACAGAAGAAGAAGCGCTGGATCATCCGCAGCGCCATGTACTGACCAGAGCGGTCGGTGTCGACTCCAATCTCATCGTCGATACCGGGGCTTTTGAAGTACAGCCGAATGACCGTATTCTGATTTGTTCCGACGGCTTGACCTCTTTCATTGGCAAGCCGGAACTTTGCGATGCCATCGGCGACTACGGCCGGACAGAACGGGAGATCATCAACGATCTCTTTGACCAGGTCTATGAAAATGGGGCCAAGGACAATGTCACGGCAATTTTAACAACCATATAATCGGGAACGACTATGAAAGTGGTGGAATAGTTAAAAATGATTGGTCATATCTTAGACAATAGATACAAGATATTGGAAAAAGTAGGCACAGGCGGCATGGCCAGCGTATATAAGGCCCAGGATATTCTCCTGGATCGTATCGTCGCAGTCAAGGTGCTTCATGCAAAATACGGCGACGACCACGATTTTGTCGTTCGTTTTCGGCAGGAAGCGCAAGCGGCTGCTAAATTGTCCCATCCCAATATCGTCAATATATACGACGTCGGCTACGATGAAAATGTCCATTACATCGTCATGGAGTTTGTACGCGGCGAGACGTTGAAAGAGTATATCGAAAAACACGGCCATTTGCCGATCAATACGTCGATACAGATTGCTTTCAATATCGGCGAAGCCCTTGAAAACGCACATGCTAACGGCATCGTCCACTGCGATATTAAGCCCCATAACATTCTGGTGACTGAAACGGGGCGTATTAAGGTCGCAGATTTTGGCATTGCCCGGGCTGTCAATTCCGTGGAAAACAGCGATCGCACCGTTCTCGGTTCGGTTCATTATTTTTCGCCGGAACAGGCCAGCGGCGGCCATATTGATGAGCGGACGGATATCTATTCCCTCGGCGTCGTCATGTATGAAATGATGACCGGCATCGTGCCTTTCGAAGGGGATACAGCTATCAGCATTGCCTTGAAGCACGTTCAGGACGACATTCCCCTGCCGACGAAGTACAATCGCCGCATTCCCCGGCTGGTCGAACAGGTAATCCTAAAGGCCATGTCCAAGAATCCCGACGACCGCTTTCAGTCGATTGGCGAGATGATGTCTGAACTTCGCCTGTCTCAGGGCTTTATCAACACCAATGGTGCCCGTCCGATTATCAGTAAGGGGACGTATAACTTTGGGACTCAAAAAATCCAGCCCATAAAGGAAAAAGAGCTGCCTGAAGAAGCGCCGAAAAAGAAGAAGAATATTTTTACTCGTTTCATGGATTCTATCAGTAATCATTCCCAAAAGACGATCATCATCGGTATGCTCGGTGTTTTTCTCGTCGCCTTCGTATGGGCCTTCTTTTCCTTTGGTAATTTTTGGAGCACTGAAGATATTACGGTTCCGAACGTAACGGGGAAACAGGTGGAAATCGCCCGAAAAATCCTCAAGGATAAAAAACTTGACGTATCGGTCAAGGAGGTAGAAAGCGAGGAAGTCCCTGTTGGCGAAGTCGTCGCCCAGACGCCGTCAGGCGGTGCCGTCGTCAAGGCCAACCGAACGATTTACCTGACCGTCAGTAAGGGCAATAAGGGTGAGCAGGTCTTAATGCCGGATCTGAGGAGCCTGACACTGGAAGAGGCTGAAAGCAAGTTGAAAGAAATCGGCTTGTCCGTCGGCAAGGTAACCTATAAGGAAAGTGCTCAGTATGCCGACGGGACGATCATCAGTCAGAGCCCGGCGTCGCCGAAGAAAGTTGACAAGGGGACGAAGGTCAACCTCGTCGTCTGCCGCAAGAGCGAGGCTGAAAAGGCTGCTGAAGCGGCTAACGAAGCTCCGAATACAAGCGGCATGACCCTCGAAGAGGCGGAAAAAGCCTTGGAAAGCGCCGGCTACTCCGTCGGCTCCGTCGCCAACCTCGATGCTTCGAAAGACAGCTCTCAGGCCGTCGTTACGGCTCAGGCCGCAGGAGACGGCAAAGTGGTCAATCTGACTGTCGAATATCCCGGCAGCCAAAATTCGCAGTCGACCGGCTCGGACGGCAGCGCCAATAACCAGGAACCGGCCGGTACGCCGCACTACGGAACGGTCAATATCAGTGTTCCTGCCGGCGCTTCGAACCAGCACGTTCAAATCGTCGTGTCCGATGATAATGGTTCGCGCGTCGTCTACGACCGCAATCAATCCGGCGGCGACAACATTTCAAAGAGCGTCAGTGGGACCGGTAAGACCCGGGTCAAAGTCTATATCAATAATTCGCTGGTACAGGATCAATATATCTAAGGAGGAACATGACAAAAGGACGCGTCATCAAGAACTATAATGGCTATTATTATGTCGATGTCGGAAGAGACAACCTCGTCGAATGCCGGCGTCGGGGCAAGCTGCTCAAGGCGAAAATCTTAGTCGGCGATGAACTGGAAATTACGGAACTGGAGAATGACAAGGGCGTCATCGAAGCCCAGCTGCCGCGGCGGAACCAAATCCGCCGGCCGGCGGTGGCCAATATCGATCAATTGATGGTCATCATGGCAGCCCAGTCACCGGATCCGAACCGTTTTCTCATCGACAAGATGCTCATGACCTGTGAATACAGCGGCATTCGGCCCATACTCTGCTTCAATAAATGTGATCTCGACCGGAACTTGGCTGAAAGCTACCGGGATTTCTACGAGCGCTGCGGCTATGACGTCTGCCTTGTATCAGCTCGTACCGGAGAAGGTCTCGACGAGCTCTATGAACGGTTGCCGCAGAAAGTAACGGCCTTTGCCGGCCCGTCCGGCGTCGGTAAATCGAGTCTTTTGTCCCGACTTTTGGGGCGCAAGGATTTATCCATCGGAGCCGTCAGTGAGAAGATTAAACGGGGCCGTCATACGACACGCCATTCAGAAATCATGCGCCTCGACAGCGACACCTATGTCGTCGATACGCCGGGGTTCAGCGCCCTCGATTTTGAACATCTTGATGCGCGGGACGTCCTGCCCTTATTCCCGGATATGGTGCCATACAGCGCAGGCTGTAAGTTCTCGTCGTGCCTCCACCTGTCCGAACCGGAATGTGCTGTAAAAGAGGCCGTTGCCGCTGGGCAGATTCAAAAAGAACGGTATGAAACGTACTGTAAAATCATCACCTCCATTGCAGAAAGGAAACGATAATCATGGTAACGATTTGTCCCTCTATATTGTCCGCTGATTTTTCGCGGTTAGCTGAAGAAATTAAAGACGTCGAACAGAAGGGGGCCGACTGTATCCATCTCGATTTGATGGACGGCCATTTTGTCCCCAATCTCACCTTCGGCGTGCCCGTCATCAAGGCTTTGCGCCCGGTTACGAAACTTCCCTTCGATGCTCATTTGATGGTGACCAATCCCGAAGCGTATGTCGACGGCCTGGCCGATGCCGGCGTCCAATATATGACGGTTCATCAAGAAGCCTGTGTCCACTTGGACCGGGTTCTGCAGCAAATCCATGAAGCCGGGATGAAGGCCGGCGTAGCCCTCAATCCGGCGACGCCTGTATCGACCTTGTCCTGTGTTGCCGGACAATTGGACCTCATCCTTATCATGAGCGTCAATCCCGGTTTTGGCGGTCAAAAGTTCATTCCTTATAGCCTTGACAAAATCCGCCAGGCCAAGGAACTCCTCCAGAATGCAGGAAATACCGATGCTGTCATCGAAGTCGACGGCGGCATCAACGATAAGACGGCTCAGATGGTCAAAGATGCCGGCGCCACCTTCCTCGTTGCCGGCAGTGCTGTATTTGGTGCGGCTGATCGAAAAGCCGCCATTGCGTCCTTGCGATAAGGACTTGTATTTCTCCTTTTCATGTGCTAAAATCGTACATGAAAAGAAGAATAGAAATAGTCTTTGAGGCAAGGTGAGAAAGCTGGGCTTTCAATTCCTGACCGGCGGTGACAGTCCGCTAACCCGCAAGGGTTGAACCGATGAAATTTCGGTACCGACAGTACAGTCTGGATGGGAAAAGACAGACGACAGTGTCTTTTTTTGTTGTGCTCAAAGGGCTATGGAGATTTTTCATCCATAGCCTTTTTTCGTTTTCCCGCCTGCAAATCCAAGAAGAAGGGAAGGAATATATTGGAACCGGCAGAGTATATGAGAAAAGCCCTGGAACTGGCAAAATCAGCTCTGGGTTATACGACACCAAATCCGGCCGTCGGCTGCGTCATCGTCAAAGATGGTGAAATCGTCGGCACCGGCTATCACCATAAGGCCGGCACCCCTCATGCCGAAGTGTGGGCGTTGAGAGAGGCCGGGGAAAAGGCCAAGGGAGCGACGGTTTATGTGACCCTCGAACCTTGCGCCCATTACGGCCGAACACCTCCGTGCGCGCGGACGTTGGCCGAAAAGGGCGTCGGCAAGGTCGTCATGGCCATGCTCGACCCCAATCCCCGCGTCTCCGGTAAGGGAGCGGCTATCCTGCGCAAGGCCGGTATCGCCGTTGAAGTGGGCCTGTTGTCGAAAGAAGCAGCCCAGCTCAACGAAGTATTTATCAAAAACATGATGGTCCAAAAACCTTTCATTGCCGTTAAACTGGCCCAAAGCCTCGATGGCCGCACGGCATCACGGACGGGCCATTCGAAATGGATTACCAACGAATGGGCCCGAAATTACGGCCACTATCTGCGCTCCATTTACGACGGCATTTTAGTCGGCATCAACACCGTCTTGGCGGATAACCCGCTGTTGACCTGCCGTATCGAACGAGAAGGTCAGGAGGCACCGCACCAGCCGGTGCGCATCGTCCTCGATGCTAAGGGACGGACGCCGCTGAAGTCCCTGGTCGTCACCGATAAGACGACGCCGACCATCGTCATGACGACGTCGGCCTGCCCCGTTGAAAAGATGAAGGCTTTGAAAAATGCCGGCGTGCGGGTCATTCTGGCACCCTTACTTCAAGACAATCAGTCCATCAATCTTCCGGAAGCCTTGAAACGACTCCATGAAGAAGGGCTGACCAGTATCCTTGTCGAAGGGGGAAGCACTGTTCAGGGCAGTTTCTTTGATGCCCGCCTCGTCGATAAAGTCTATGCCTTCATGGGCGATAAGATTATCGGCGGTGTCGGGGCCCTGCCGTCGGTCGGCGGTTATGGCGTCGATGAGCTCGATGAATGCCTGCCGCTTATCTACGATTCTGTAGAGATGCATGAAAATAACGTATTGCTTACGGCATATAATGCCAATAGGGAGGGTGCCTATGTTCACTGGCATCATTGAAGAATTAGGGGCTATTGCCCATATGGACCGCCGTCCCGACTCCATTCGGTTGACGATTGCGGCTCATAAAGTATTAGAAGGAACACAGCTCGGCGACAGTATTGCCGTCAACGGCGTCTGCCTGACCGTAACGGATTTGACGGATTCGACCTTTTCGGCTGACGTCATGCATGAAACGATGCGTCGTTCGTCGTTCAGCACGATTAAGAGCGGTTCTAAGGTTAACCTGGAACGAGCCATGCAGGTCGGAGGACGACTTGGCGGCCACATCGTCAGCGGCCACATCGACGGCGTCGGTCACGTAGCCCGCATTGCCAATGACGGCATTGCCCGGGTCATCACCATTTCCATTCCGAAAGATATGGAAATCTTCATCGTTGAAAAAGGGTCGATCACCATCGACGGCATTAGTTTGACCGTCGTTTCCGTCGGTAACAGTCAGTTCTCCGTTTCCATCATTCCCCATACGATGGCCAATACGACCCTCATGGATAAACATCCGGGAGCCATCGTCAATTTGGAAACAGATGTCATTGGGAAATACGTCCATCGATTCACAGTCGGTTCGCCTCAGTCCTCATCAGGCCTGACGTTGGACAAACTGCTGGAAAATGGATTTTAACTTCAATATATAATTTAGAATAGGAGTGTTGTTATTATGGCACACATTAAAGAAGGTCAATTAATCGGTTCTGGTGCGAAGTTTGGTATTGTCGTCGCTCGTTTCAATGAATTTATTTGCAGCAAACTGC
This sequence comes from Megasphaera massiliensis, assembly GCF_000455225.1. Classification (GTDB taxonomy): domain Bacteria; phylum Bacillota; class Negativicutes; order Veillonellales; family Megasphaeraceae; genus Megasphaera; species Megasphaera massiliensis. Next base: position 776,742 of record NZ_HF954537.1, on the reverse strand, counting down.
TCGGCGGCGCCTACGATGCCCTCCATCGTCACGGCGTCAACGATGACGATATTACGACGGCCTGGGTTCCGGGAGCCTTTGAAATCCCCCTGATTGCTCAGAAAATGGCTGAATCGGGTAAATACGACGCCGTCATTTGCCTCGGTGCCGTCATCCGCGGTGCTACCAGCCACTACGACCTCGTTTGCGGCGAATCGGCTAAAGGCATTGCTCAGGCATCGCTGAAGACGGGCGTGCCCATCATGTTCGGCGTCATCACGACGGAAAACATCGAACAGGCCATCGAACGGGCCGGCACAAAAGCGGGGAACAAAGGCTTCGACGTCGCCACCGGTGCCATCGAAATGGTCAACCTCATCAAACAGTTATAAAAAGCCGGGAACATCCCGGATTGGAAAGGCTGTCCCGCCAATATCGGCAGGGCAGCCTTTTGCTGTCTGGCGTCTGTCCTGCCAATCCCTTGCGAAGTTAAGGAACCTTTGCTATAGTGAAACGAGAAAGATATTTATCGGAAGATGGGGATTATTATGACAGTCTACAGCATCTATGAAGAGCCTGTACAGCGCGTAAAAGAAGTGGTTTTGCAGCATTTCAAAGAACGAGATGTGCGCGTTTATCTCTTCGGGTCCTGGGCACGAGGAGAACAGAAGCGGAGCTCCGATATTGATATAGCCATCGATAGCCGGGACGATATTTCCTATGAAATTACGTTGCTGAGAGAACGATTGGAAGAATCTACGATTCCTCGTCACGTCGATGTGGTGGATATGCATCACGCCGGAGCCGCTTTATGCCGGCGAATTCGAGAGGAGGGCATTTTGTGGAAAGCATAACCGAACGGTATCGATTAGCCGTCAGGGCCTTGGAGAAATTTCACGAATTAGCCTCCCGTGACACCTTGAATGAAATTGAGCGGGACGCCTTGATTCAGCGGTTTGAGTTCTCTTTTGAACTGATTTGGAAATGTGCCAAGGAGCACCTCTATGTCCAAGACGGCATCGACGCCGCATCGCCGAAAAAGTGATCCGTGCCTGCCGGGAAACGGGCCTTTTGAGCGACGCAGAAGCGAAACAGGCCTTAAAAATGGTCGATGATCGGAATTTGACGACTTATACCTACGATGAGGCTTTCGTCGAAAGTTTGATGGGCCGCTTTCCTGAATACGACGCGGTCATGCATTCATGGCTGGAGAAATTGAAGTGACATGATGGCCTTGTTGAACGCTTTCATGAAACCTTACCGGTAAAAAGAGGCGGCTGTTCTGTGCAGCCGCCTCTTTTCTGTACTTTACCGGCCGGATGTGATAAAATATTACCGATATTGTTTAGCAGAGAGCCAATGATTTTAATCGTTGGATAAATGTTTTTTGTAGACAATATATTATATTTTATCTACAAATGTGTTATAATATAAACATGGAAACGATATATTTTAGAACAAAAACTACCGTGTCATTCATCAACTATCATTTTGTATTCTGTCCAAAGTATCGGCGCAAAATATTTCTTATTCCACAGTTAGAAATCGTTTCAAAGAACTGACTCGACAGAAATGTGAAGAACTCGGAATTGAGCTTCTTGCAATGGAGTGCCATATTGATCATGTGCATCTTTTTTTGAAATGCTGGCCAAAGCAGTCTCCTGCCGAAATCATGAAGGAGATAAAAGGAGCTTCTTCTCATGTTCTTCGTAACGAATTCCCAAAACTGAAAGGGATGTCCAGCCTTTGGACAAGAAGTTATTTCGTTTCGACTGCTGGCAATGTCAGTATCGATACTATCAAGTGGTATATTGATACACAGAAAACAAGGGGCTGAGTTTACAATGATAAAGACCTATAAATTTAAAGCTCTATACCGCAAAACGAAACAAAAAACTTCATCGGCAGATTAATGCCGCAGGCCTTGCCTACAATCATTGCATCGCACTCCATAAGCGGTACTGGCAGCTGTATCGTAAATCGCTGAACAAGTTTGCTTTGCAGCAGCACTTGACGAAGCTCAAAAAACTTAAGCGGTTTAGTTATCTCAAAGAAATAGGTTCACAGGCATTGCAGGATGTCACTGACCGCATCGACAGAGCGTACAATCTCTTCTGGACAAATCTCAACAATAAACGTAAGACCGCACCGCCAGGTTTTAAGAAAGTCCGCAAGTACAAGTCTTATACGCTCAAGCAAGCTGGCTGGAAGCTCGATGAGGAGCATGGCACCGTCTACATAGCCAAACAAAAATACCGCTACTTCAAGAGCCGCAACATCGAAGGCAGAATTAAGACATTCACGGTTAAGAGGGATACTTTGGGCGACATCTATCTCTACTTCGTCTGCGAACAGAAAATCACAGAGGTCAAACCACGAACAGGTAAAAGCGTCGGGTTCGATTTCTGCTTTAAAGATAAAATGCTCATTGCTCCAGATGAGGAAAATGATATTGCCGCGCCATCCTTCTTTCAGAAGAACCAGAAGGCTATCCGTACGGCCTGTCGAAATCTGTCGCGCCGTCAACTTCGCTCGAAGAACCGCCAGAAGTATCGTAAAGTATTAGCACGACTCTATCACAAACAAGCGAATCAGCGCAGAGATTTCCACTTTAAACTCGCCCAAAAGTTATGTCAGAAGTACGCAGTTATCTGTCTTGAAAGTCTCAGCATGAAGGCTATGCAGCAAAGTCACGGGAAAAAAGTCAACGACTACGGATTTGCTGCGTTCGAGAATATCCTAGAATATGTCGGTCGTCAGATGGGAACGAAAATTATTAAGGTGGATAAATTTTATCCGTCCAGTCAGCTTTGTCATGACTGTGGATATCAAAACAAAGAAGTCAAGGATATTTGTGTCCATGAATGGACTTGTCCTTCCTGCGGAATCCGTCACGACCGAGACCGCAATGCAGCTAGAAATATTTTGTCAGAAGGTCTGAGACTACTAACAGCATAAATTTGTATACGGGTGGGGCATCATCCGTTAGGAGAGAGAATGTAAGACCATCGCGAGATGCGCGGTTCTCGCTCGCATCCTAGAATCCCTCGACTTTAGCCGTGGGAGTATGTCAAAAGCTTAAGTATACCGAGAAAATGACCCTATTTTAAAGAAAAGAGGACGCGGCTCGTGAGCTCATTAGCAATCTTGATTTTGACGAAGAACGAAGAAGACAACATTGTCGACGTTGTTAAGAATGCGAAAAAATGTACCGATGACGTTATCATCATCGATTCAGGAAGTACGGATAAGACGGTGGCACTGGCCAAGGAGCAGGGCGCGACCGTCTGTTTTCGTGCCTGGACCGACGATTTTTCAGCGCAGCGCAACTTTGCCCTCGAGCAGACGACGGCCGACTGGGTGCTTTATCTCGATGCCGATGAACGCTTGAATGACGAACTCATTGCGGCAGTTAAAGACATTGCAGAACACGATTCCTTGAGTCATCAGTATTCGATGGAGCGGAAGTCCGTCGCCTTTGGAACGACCTTCAATCACGGTGTATTAAAGCCGGACCATGTAAAACGCCTCTTTCCGCGGACGACGGTCACCTGGGTGAATAAAGTTCATGAGCATCCGGAATGTGCCCTGCCGGTTCGGAATCTTCCCGGTCATTTAGAACACTATACTTATAAAAATTGGCATCACTGGGAAGGGAAGCTCTGCCAATATACGACCATATGGGCTGAAGACGCCTATAAGCGGGGAAAACGGATTTCCTTATCGGGGATTTTTTTCCATAGTTTAGGCGGGTTCTTCAAGATGTTCGTATCCCGGGCCGGCTTTTTAGACGGTTGGATGGGAACCTACATGTGCTTCAACCACTTCTTTTACACGATGCTGAAATATTTGAAATTATACGAATTGCAAAGAGCGGAGAAAAAATAATGCGGGTAGCTATTTTAGAGACAGTGAAGACACAAGGCGGGTTTGAACAGGAGTTCGATCGTCTGATTATCGATGAACTGAAGAAAGAAGGCCATGAGCCTGTTTTATACTTGCCGGAAAACAGCAGCCTGCCCGTTGATTTTGGGATTCCGATTGAATATATGAGCGGCGGTGAAATCGTCGATTATGAAGGCGCCGGCAAACTCAAAAAAATATGGCTGTCCATTCAGCGGGAACAGCGCCGTGTCCGTTGGTTCGATGCGGCCTATGAAAAGGCCTGCCGTCATGAAGTAGACGCCATTATACTGACGACGGCGACGTATCGATATTTACGATCGCTGCATAAAAGTAAACTGAAAGAGAGCCCCGTGCCGGTCATTTTTATTTTCTTGGGTGTCAATCCCCATGAAAAACCGAAATTTCTGAAACAGGCTCGGCGCTGCGAAGGCTATCAAAATATCAAGTTAAAAATTACGAGCCTCCGCAATGACTTTACAGAGGATCACGTCTCTAAGATTGAAATCATTCCGCCGCCGGTTCTGCTCCCGCAAGGTGTTTCGGTGACGGCAAACCTTACGTATCATGAACCGGTTCGTATCGGTTTCTTCGGCCACTACCGCAAGGGAGAAAAAGATATTGACGGTATTATTCAAGCCTTTTTGGACAGCCATTTGGAAGGGAAGGCGGAACTCGTCGTTCAAGCGGCGCCGACCGGCCCCGAAGATGCTGACGATATGGCGCGAATTATGACCAAATACGGCAGAGAATCGGCCGTTCGTTTCATTCAGGGCAAGGTACTGGGCATGGCCTGGTACGATTTGCTGCAAAGCGTAGATGTATTGTTTCTACCTTACAGCAATGAACGCTATCTGTATAATTGGAGCGCCGTCTATTTCAATGCCTTGGCCCTGTATAAGCCCGTATTGGCTACGGCTGTCTTGAATCCGGAAATGCTTAAGAACTATACTGTCGGACAAGAAGTGGACTTACAAGATCTGGGACGCCTCCGTCAGCAACTGGGACAGTTTTTGCAGTCCTACGAAGAGATGCTGCCAACCTATGAAAGGGAATTAAAACGAGTAAATCATGATTTCAGTACAGCCACGTTCTTAGAGAACGTTTTAAAATAAGCTGATGTAGAAGACGGGAAACGATAAGGGATATGCGATTACTGCTTTTTCCAAAGGGAAGAAACGGCAGCGTCTGGTTCTTGTCGTCGCTGTCGACATAAGGATGCCTTGCCGTCATGAAGGAGGAATAACAGGTGTTTGAACAGTTTTTTTTAGCAGTTCAACAAGATATTAAACTATGGATTTTTTTCCCGATTTTATGTGCTGTATTTCGGGCGATTTTCATTTATGTCCATAATCCTTATCCGGGATTTGCCGGCAAGCGCAACGCCTTATGGGAATGTTTTCGCTTCGGTTTCTGGTGGGGCATGGATTTAAATGCCTATGTTTTCGTCATCTCCCTGGTACTCGTTACCCTGCCAGGCCTGTTCATTGGACCTTGGCACCAGTACGGCGATTTGATCCGCATCGTGTTCGGTATGGTTTACAGCGTCGTACTGTATGTGGCCTTCGTCGGGAAAATGATTTTTTATGCCCAGTTTCACGATATTTTTAATAATATCATTTTCCTCGGCGAAAAAGCGGAGAAAAACAATCTTATCGATATCTTTTTCCACCAGTATAATGGGGCCCGCAAATTGGCACTGCTCATCCCCTACTTAGCCATCGTCTTTTTTATCCTCCAAGGCATGATGGCGACGCCGGTTATTCCCTATCCGGCTATCAGCGGTTGGCATTACTACCTTTTCAATACATCTGTTGTATTGTTCATAATTGGGGCTTTTTATTTTTTCCGTTATGGTGGAACTTTTAAGCATGATGATAAACCGGAATGGGATACGATTCCGGCCATTGTCAAGAGCGATCCCTTTTTGGCCAAAGCTACTGTTGACGACTTAATTGCTCTAAAGATGCTTCGCCATCGCCGCATGAGTGAGCGAATGCAGCGCAGTCCGGCAGAAAACCTTGCTTTCGTAAAGCCTTTCATTGAAGAACGGGGCGGCACGGTTGACTCTTTTAATGATGCCTTGAAGGCCGTCACTCATCATGCGAAAGGGCCTAAGATAAAGAGACCATCCCATATTTTCTTGGTTGTCGGCGAAAGTTATTCTCAGCCTTATTTTGATCCGGCCTTTGCCGACCTTCATATTGCCGATGAAGGGAAGAAGTTGATGAATGACGTCCATACGGCGTCGATTAATACAACTTTATCCAGTGGCATCATTTCTCGGCCCTCTATCGTCGGCCTCATGCTTGGGATCTTCGATGCCGGCATGGAACTGAATGAACGGGAGCCTTTTTGGGAGGGGACACTGCCTACGTCGCTACCGATACAGCTGCGAAAACTGGGCTATGAAACGAATTATTGGTACGGCGGCAGTTTATCCCATGGTAACTTCAATCATTTTGCGCCGGCCTGCGGATTTAATCATTCCTATTCCGGTACCGATATCTGTGACCCGAAAGCGCCTCGTTCCTGGGTCGGTGTCTACGATCACATTTTTCTAAATAAGGTGGCCGACATGATTCAGCGGCGAAGCGACGATGTGCCCCAGTTCCACTTTGTCTATACGACCTCGAATCATGGTCCCTATAAGATGCCCTTAAAAGATTTGGGCTTCGATGCTGAAAGTGTCATGAAAGTCCAGGACGATGTGTTGAAAGAGAAAATCATTCCTAAGGTCTTAGGTACCTTTTGGTATGCCGATAGAGCTATTAATGACTTTATCCAGAAGATGAAGTCGGCCTATCCGGATAGCCTGTTCATCGTTACCGGCGACCATGGCTTCCAGTGTTCGGAACTGCAGCATACGTCTTTCATGAGAAGAGAGTACACTTTTCGGGAACTCCACTCACCGGTCCTCATGTTCCATCATCCGGAAATCGATAAAAATTCACTGGTAGGCAATCGCATTGGTGGACACATGAATATTTTACCGACACTGTTTGAACTCATAGCTCCGGCGGGATTCACCTACTATTCTCTGTTTGAGTCATTGACCGAATCGGTTACGTCTTGTGTCACACCTTATCATTGGGTGGACCAGAAGGCAATTGGCGGTTGCGGAGAAACTCATTATCAACCTTTGACGGCGACATCCGGTGCGGATGTTATCCAGAAGCCTGCTCCTTATGACGATATTTGTGCCGCTGAAAAAAGTTTGACGGCTTATTTACTGCAGCGGCCTGAATTATTACGGCCGGTTGATGCCTGGCTTTGATAGGTGCAGCCGGTCAGAGTGGAGAACTATCTATGTCTTATTGGCGAACATTCGAACAAAATTATCTTCCGTACGTCCCTATCTTTTTATTGACCCTCAGCTGTGGTGCCGGATCGGGATCGCTGATGACGGCGTCTTTTTTGGCTCACTTGATCATTTGCAGAAAAGAAGGACGGCCCATGGCGGGGACGCTGTGGAAAGCTCCTCTCGTTTGGCAGACGGTCGTGACCATTGCGCTGTTTTTGGGAACATCGGCGCTTACGATTCCTTTTAATGATGGTAGGCCTGAGGTGATTTTAAAGTACGTCGAACGTCTGATTCCCCTTGTTTTGGTTATCCTTATGGTCCGACCAGGGAAGGGGACTTTTATTGCCGTTTGGCTCGGCATTTTCCTCTCTATTTTTTGGTATTTGGGTTTGGTTGGAGTCTATCCGATTTGGAGGGACAATCGTTTGTTTGGCCCTTTCAGCAGCCCTAATTCCTTGGCTAGCGTGATGTTGGTTCTGCTTCCGATCGTATTATTTGGCACTATCCGCTATCGTTCTCTTTGTCCTAAAACGTCATTTTTCATGGCGGTAGCTTGTGTTATTGCCTTTAGCATACTCCTTTGTACGGGATCTCGTAATGCCTACTTCGCTTTTTTTATCGTCTTTTTAGCCCTTTTGGTGTTCTGTTATCTGGGGAGGGAATGGCTGGCGTTAAAAATAATGGCCGGACTTCTCGTTCTGTCTTGTTTGATGATTGGCGTGGCAGCACCGCAGTTCATTTCTGACCGGCTTGACAGAGATCTTAGTCAGGATGGACGCGTTTATTTGACACAGGTGGCGGTTCAGCTCATTGAGGAAAAGCCTTACATCGGAATCGGCCTCGGTCGTTGGGGGGAAGTTTATCATGAACGCTTTGAAGCCGATAATCCTTTCCATGAAAAAAATATCCAGTCACCTCATAATATTTACTTGCAAATTTGGAATGAAACGGGACTCGTCGGCCTTAGTGGCTTTTTAATACTCATCTTATTCCAACTAAGAGTAGTCCTCCATTCACTCATCGCTTATTATCGAGGCCACGGTCCGGGATTTCCCTGGCTGGCCGGATTTTTCCTACCTATCTTAGCTATCTATCTCTTTGGCCTCTTTGACTATGATTTTTTTGGCCGCCATATGATGCATCTCTATTGGTTTTTCTGGGGGATGACTATCTACAGCTGCGAGTACTATAAAAAGGAGACGAACCTCTGATGGAGCTTTCATTGAGCATTATCATACCCGTTTACAATAATGAAATCTATTTGCAGAATACACTGAAGAGCGTACTGAATCAAAGCTATGAGGATTTTGAGCTCTTACTTGTGGATGATGGTTCAACTGACGGTAGCTTGTCTGTTTGTCAGACATTTGCTGTACAAGATGGGCGAGTGCGCGTCATTCATAAAGAAAACGGCGGTGTCAGTTCGGCCCGTAATCGAGGCCTTGATGAAGCACAAGGGAAATACATTGCCTTTGTTGACGGCGATGACTGTATCGATACTAAGATGTACGAAGTCATGATTGATATCTTAGAAGGCGAGAAGGCTGACCTCGTCAACTGTCGGGTTATTAAGGAAAGTTCATATGAGGACACTCCTTATGAAGTCGGGACCATCGAAGTCAGCGACTTACCTTTAAATTATCTGTCGAAAAAGGGCTATTTTATCGACAGCTCCTTAAATAAAGTCTATCGGCGAGAGCTCATCGGCGACACACGGTTCAATGAAACCATATCTTATTCAGAGGATAAGCTGTTTGTAACGGAAGTCATCTTAAAAGCAAGGACGATGGCCCTCGTATCCAACGCCTTTTACCACTATATCCAACATAAAGACAGTCTGTCTTGGAAAGATTCGGAAGACGTGTGGCTTGGAAATTTCAAGGTTCATCAACAAATCTATCAGCAGATGGAGGCTGGTGGTGTTATCGGAGCTACTTTAGACAGTGCCTTTCGAGGCTATGTTCGCTCCATCATTGCTCTCTTGCGCTATGATATAAAACATCGCCGAAAAGATGCGTACAATCAGACGCTGATGGAACATGAAGCGGTATTGAAACGATTTCTGAAAGTAACGCCTTTGCCATTGGGGAAAAAATTAGAATATCTGACCTATATAGCCTCTTATAATCTGGCCTCCTTGGTTCACTATTATCCTAAACGGAGGCGATCGTAATGCATCCGTGTCAGGCAGGGGACAATTCTTTTTTGAATCAGTCTGCCAGCGGGAAAAAAGTCTTGGTTATTGTCCCTCATGAAGATGATGAAATCAATGTAGCCGGCAGTTTGATGTACCATTACATTCAAAGTGGCGCAGAGGTCTTTTGTGCTTTTACGACCAATGGGGATTACTCCTTTGACGCAGTGACGCGGATGAAAGAAGCTTGGCGGTCGCTGCAGGTCTTAGGCGTAAGGAAAATCTTCTTTTTAGGTTATGGGGATACGTCCAATGCCTATGCCGGCGGTCATCTTTTCTATGCGACGGACAAGGCGGTGACGTCTCCGGCAGGGCATCAAGAAACCTACAGTTGTCATGATTTCCCTGATTACGCCTTTGTAAAGCGGGGACAGCACAGCTGCTACTGCCGTCAGAACTTCAAACAGGATTTAACGGACCTGATACTGGATATAAGGGCTGATCTCCTCGTCGTCGTAGACTGCGATGTCCACGCAGACCATCGGGCGGCTTCCATCGTCTTTGAGGACGCCTTGGGAGACATCCTTCGACAGCCCGGGAACTCATATCATCCGACGGTCTTAAAAGGCTTTGCTTACTGTACCTCTTTTGGGGCACCGAAAGATTTTTATGCAGATAATATTCGCTCGGTGCCCAAACCTTCACCCGGTGACGACATTTTCATCGATACGTCTCTTTATGAATGGGGGAGACGCCTTCGTTTTCCCGTACGGTCGGCCTGCAGAGGCGCTTATTTGCGCCGTAATATTCTGTACCGAGCCCTTTTTCAACATGCGTCCCAAAGTGCAGCCCTCCACGCCGTTCGGATTGCTAATGGCGATACTGTTTTTTGGCAGCGGCGGACGGATAATCTCGTCTTTCAGGCGACGGTTACGGCTTCTTCTGGAAATGCAGCAAAGGCTTGTGATTTCAAAATTATCGACACAGCAGATATTGATGTGAAAAAATTTGTTCCGGCTCAGTATCTGTGGAGTCCGGATAATCGGGATGCGAAACGATGCCTCCATTTTCAGTGGTCATCTCAGCAGGTCATTACGACAGTGAGTCTTGCCGGAAACATAGAAGACAGCGGACGGATTGAAAAAGTTCGCCTTTCCTTTAGCGATGGAACTTCCTATGATATCGGTCCTTTACCGACAAGAGGCCGTGTTCTTGAATACACCTTGCCAACTTCCAAGAGCGTATCGGCTTGTACCTTGAAGATTCTCGAAACTACAGGAGCGGCATGGGGATTAAGTGAAGTCGGAATCTTTTCTGAAGTCCATCCGAAGGGTATCATTCCCCCTTTTATAAAACTTCTCGTTGGGGATGACTTTGTTTATGATTATGTATTACCTCTGGAGCAAGAATGTTGTCCGTTGAACTTGTACCGCTGTCAGACATCGTCACCGGTTACCTACACCGTCGTTGATAGTGATGGAGCCGTTGTCGATTCACAGGGGGTGGTTTCTTTTTCAAAACAAGCCCGATATGCCGTCATTCGGGGGGAACTGGCCGATAACCCTGGCATATATGACCAAATTTATCTCCATCGGATGCGTCCTGCTTTTTTTGCAAAACGCAGGCTGCTTCAATGGCTGGAGGATAAACTGCTTACGTTTTATTTAAAAAAGTATCGAAAGTACACCCATATTCGTCATAAATATTTAAAACAGCTATAAGCACATAAAAAAATAATTGGTACTGGATAAGGAAATATAGTTTTTTGGGATTTTTTATAGTATAATAACGTAGGTTAAACATATAAGGCAGTTGGGAAGGTGTCCTATGGAGCAAAAAGGGTTATTATCGGTCATTGTGCCTGTATATAAGGTGGAAGCATATCTGCATCGGTGTATCGATTCGATCCGCAATCAAACGTATAAACAGTTGCAAATCATTCTAGTAGACGACGGTTCACCGGATGGCTGTGGGAAAATATGCGATGACTATACCCTCATCGATGATCGTATCATTGCCATCCATCAGGAAAATGAAGGCCTGAGTGGAGCGAGAAACAACGGACTTCTTTTTGCTAAGGGAGAATACATCGCCTTCGTCGACAGCGATGACTGGCTCCACCCTGAGATGTATGAACGTCTTATCGCGCTTATCGAAAAAAATGATCTCGATATGGCTCGCTGTTCCGTCATCGGTTCCGATGGGACTAAGGAAGAGGCTATTTTGCCGCATAAAAAGGGCTTGGGAAATCAGCTTATTACCGGCTCGGATGTTTTTGAATTGTATTTTACAGAATTTCTTTGCAAAGTTGTTTGGAATGCCGTCTATAAGCGGCATATTGTCATCGATATTTTATCGCCTGAACGCTGCCATTCACAGGATAATTACGTGTCGGGCCGCTACTTGTACCGCAGTCAACGGATGATGATTACCGATGAATGTTTATACTACTATTACAAAAACCCGACGAGCACGACCCATGGCGGGCACAAGCGGTTTTTGGACATCTGTATCTGCACTGAAAAATTGCGTGACGATTTGATTCATCAAGAACATATGCGTAACTCGTCGTATATTGATAGACTCAATAAAAAACTGGCTCGAGAGTTCTTTCATTTCGTTCGGGTCGAAGATGATCGGTATCGTCTGCAGTCTATGGAGCGGGAACAGAAGCGATTCATTGATGCGAACTTAGACTTCTTCCGTCGCCTCCGATTTGATTGGCTGCTGAGAAAGAAAAAGATATCCTTATATTAATGAAGCGAGGTTTGAAAATGGCAAATACATTTACGACGGAATATTTTGAAAATGCGACATTATATACCGAAAAACATGCCTTTGAATGGCTTCCGGAACATGATGAACGGCCGGCTATGCATATCGGCTTTAATATTAACGATCCCTTTTTTAAACCCTTGGGGGCAGAAATTACATCGATTTTAGAAACCAATAAAGACATCGCTTTTTCTTTCCATGTCTTTGTCGACAGCTACAGCCCGGAAAATAGGGATAATTTAGAAAAGACGGCTAAAAAATATGGCTGTAATGTCTATTTATATGTGATGGATATGAGCATCTATCAGAATTTTCATATCAAAGTTGCTCGTTTTTCTCGGGTTACGTATATTCGCATCGTTATGCCGTGGATTTTACGGAACTACACCGACCACTACTTGTACTTAGATTCAGATATGATATGTGTTGGCAGTTTAAAACAGTTTTTGACGACGGATTTAGAAGGCAAAGCTATCGGTGCCTTGACCTATCATACACCGGACCGGGTGGCCTTTTTGAAGATGAAGCAGGACGTCTACTTTTCAGACGGCTTGATGTGGATCGATGTCAAGGAATGGATTCGTGAAAAAATTACGGAACAGGTCTTTGCCTATCAAGGGGCCGATCCGCGGCGTTTCAAGGGACAGACTCAGGATTTGTTGAATCTTGTCATCGACGGGAATATGAAGCCGATTCCGAATTTATTCCATCACAAGAATAAAGATTTCAGCATAGAAGGAATCCTGATTCATTATTCCGGTCGGGACAAGCCTTGGGAATTAGTCCTTGATTCGGATGATGAATTGTGGCGCCACTACCTGGATATTTCCTTCTGGGACAGCATGAACGATCCCATGCCTCCCAGAGAACCGTCCTACTACCACAGCTTCAAACGGCTGGCAGAAGTCTATCAGGAAAAGGGCGAAACGTGGAAACGAATTCAATGCCTGTTTTGGTATAGCTGGCTGAAAATTCGCTATAAGTTATAATAAACGAGGCCCCGCAGTCCGTTGATCTATCCTTTTTGCGGGGTCTTTTTGGCATGCTTTTTATCGGTGGCACGACGGAGCTCGAATTTGCCGTGCTCGGAAGAAGAGAAAGTAGGGAATACATATGAGAATTGCTGTTGCCGGGACCGGTTATGTCGGTCTTTCAAATAGTATGCTGCTGGCTCAGCATAATGAAGTCATCGCTTTGGATATTGTTCCGGAAAAAGTCTCCTTGTTGAATCATCGTCAGTCGCCCATTGTTGACAGCGATATTTCGGCTTTTTTGCAGCGTGACGACCTGCACTTTAAGGCGACTCTTGATGCCAGGGAAGCTTTTACCGGGGCTGATTTCGTCATTATTTCGACGCCGACAAATTATGATCCCAAGCGGAACTTTTTTGATACGTCGTCGGTAGAAACGGTCATCGAGGAGGTTCTTACCATCAATCCTAAGGCCGTTATGGTCATCAAGTCGACGGTCCCTGTAGGCTATACGAAGTACATCAAGGATAAGTACCAGACAGATAATATTTTATTCTCGCCGGAGTTTTTGCGGGAAGGGAAGGCCCTTTGCGATAATCTTCATCCGTCGCGCATCGTCGTCGGTGAAGTGTCAGACCGGGCGAAAACCTTTGCCAATTTATTGGTCGAAGGGGCCGTCAAAGAAGATATTCCCGTCCTGTTTACGGGGTCTACGGAAGCGGAAGCCATAAAGCTCTTTGCCAATACCTATTTGGCCTTGCGCGTGGCCTACTTCAATGAACTCGATTCGTATGCCGAAATGCGCGGTCTTCGCACCAAGGAAATCATCAAGGGCGTCTGCCTCGATCCTCGTATCGGTGATTTCTATAACAACCCATCCTTCGGTTATGGAGGTTATTGCCTGCCGAAAGATACAAAGCAGCTCTTGGCCAACTATCAGGATGTGCCTCAAAATCTGGTTTCTGCTATTGTCGCCGCCAATCGGACGCGGAAGGACCATATTGCCGATATGCTCATCGCTCAAAATCCCCGCATTGTCGGTGTCTATCGACTGACCATGAAGAGTCACTCCGATAATTTCAGGGCTTCGGCTATTCAAGGGGTCATGAAGCGCATCAAGGCGAAGGGCATTGAAGTCGTCGTCTATGAACCGACGCTGAAAGAAGAAACCTTTTTCCATTCTCGCGTCATTCGAGACTTAGATGAATTCAAAGAGATGAGCGATATCATCATTTCCAATCGCTGGTCAGATAAATTGACCGATGTCAAGGATAAAGTATATACGCGGGATCTTTTTGACCGCGATTAAGAGGGGAGAACTGAATATGGCAAATTTTAAACCCTTTGATACAGCACAAAAAGTCCTTATTACCGGTGCTGCCGGATTTATCGGTTTCCACTTGGCCAAGCGGCTGCTGGCTAAAGGGGCGACGGTCCTGGGCTTCGACAATCTCAATGATTATTATGACGTCACGCTAAAAGACGCGCGCCTCGAAATTTTGCACCAGTTCCCGAATTTCACCTTTGTGAAGGGCGACTTAGCTGATGAACAGGCCGTAGAACAAATCTTTTCGTCGTTTCAGCCGGATATCGTCGTCAATCTGGCGGCTCAGGCCGGTGTCCGCTACAGCATCGACCATCCGCGGACGTATATCGATTCGAATATCATCGGCTTCTTCAATATCCTCGAAGCTTGCCGGCACCATAAGGTTACTCACCTGTTGTTTGCCTCCAGTTCGTCGGTCTATGGCAATCAGGAAAAGACGCCTTTTTCGACGACGGATAACGTCGATCACCCCATCAGCCTCTATGCAGCGACGAAGAAGTCAAACGAGCTCATGGCCTATACTTACAGCCATCTCTATGGGGTTCCGGCGACGGGCCTGCGCTTCTTTACCGTTTATGGTCCTTACGGCCGTCCGGACATGGCTTATTTCAAGTTTGCCAATAAGATCCGCAATGGGGAAGCTATTCAAATTTATAATCACGGCGACATGTACCGCGACTTTACCTACGTCGACGACATCGTCACCGGTATAGAGCACATGCTTTCCAATCCGCCTGTGGCCAATGAATCGGGCAATCGATACAAAGTCTATAACATCGGCAACCATAAGCCGGAACAGCTCATGCACTTCATTGAAGTTTTGGAACAAGCCCTTGGTAAGACGGCGGAAAAAGAATATCTGCCCATGCAGGCCGGTGACGTCTATCAGACCTATGCCGACGTCAGTGAATTGCAGCGTGATTTCGATTTCAAGCCGGAAACGACGATTGAAGAAGGACTGGGGCAATTTGCCGAATGGTACAGATCGTACTACGGTTTGTAATGAGCAAGATAGGAGAATATGTATGTACTATACGACGAGTTATGCTTCGCCTTTAGGGGCT
This sequence comes from Megasphaera massiliensis, assembly GCF_000455225.1. GTDB lineage: Bacteria > Bacillota > Negativicutes > Veillonellales > Megasphaeraceae > Megasphaera > Megasphaera massiliensis. The sequence goes on along the minus strand of NZ_HF954537.1, from coordinate 761,285 downwards.
ATGACCTTGGCTGCCAATGAAACGGCCTTGGTCGGCCTTTGGTTTGACGGGCAGAAATATGATAGGGACGGATTGAAGGGGGCTGCGGTGACGGCGAAAGAAACGCCGGTCCTCAAGAAGGCCGTCCGTTGGCTTGACGACTATTTTGCCGGTCGCATGCCGGCTATCATGAGTCTGCCACTGGCGCCGGAGGGTAATGAATTCCGCCGCCGCGTATGGAGCCTCCTCTGTCAGATTCCCTATGGGCAGACGACGACCTATGGCGAGTTGGCCAAAGCCGTGGAAGCCCAGACGGGGAAGACGATGTCTCCGCAGGCCGTTGGCGGAGCTGTCGGTCACAATCCTATTTCGGTTATCATTCCCTGCCATCGCGTCTTAGGGGCCAGGGGTAAGGCAACGGGATATGCCGGCGGCATCGATAAAAAAATAGCCCTCCTTCATTTGGAGGGCTTGCTTGTCAAAGAATGATGTCTTACGTTTTTGTCAGGGCTTCGATGAATTGACCGGCAATACTGGACAGGTAGCGATGTTTGGCGGTGATGACGGCTAGGCGCGTGCAGAGCCGGGGTTCGTCGAGGACTTTCATTTGGAGCGTCGTCAGCCTTGACGGTGAGAGGGCTGAGGCCGGGACGACGGCATAGCCTAATCCGGCTTCGGCCCAAAGGAGTGTCGTCCGGGCATCATCGTTTCGACAGAGGATGGACGGTGTAAGGTTGTGTCCTTCGCAGACGTCGAGGAGGAGCTGATTGAAGCGGCGGTAGACGATGAGGGGCAGGCCGTCTAAATCAGGGATGGTCAAGGTCTCTTTTTCAGGGTTCGGGTCTTTTCCGGCATAAGCCAAGACCATCGGTTCTTCCGGTAAAAAGGTGCAGTCGAAGGCGTCCTGCTTAAAGGGCGTGCGGACGATGCCGATTTCAATCAGGCCTTTTCGCAGCATATCCAGAATATGGAAGGTGTTGCCGTCGTAGATTTCAAAGCGGATGCCGCGGTGGCTGTCGTGAAATTGCCGAAGGGCCGGCCGCAGGATGACACTGCCTGAGGACGAGACGGTGCCGATGGATAAGGTGCCCCGCAGGCCGCTTTTAAAGTCGCCGATTTCGCGGCGCGTCGAATCAGCCAGGGTGATGAGCTGGCGGGCCCGGCGGTATAGGATTTCTCCGGCATCGGTCAAGGTGACGCTGCGCGGTTCCCGCTGGAAGAGTTCGACGCCCAGTTCTTCTTCGAGGGCTTTCATTTGCTGGCTCAAAGGCGGCTGGGCCATGTTCAGGCGCCGAGCAGCTGCCGTAATCTGGCCTTCTTCGGCGATGGCCAGGAAGTATGTGAGTTGACGAAGGTCCATAGTCTCTCCTTTTTTGTGGTATATGATTTACGTATATTATAGCAATGATACAAATATTTTCAATATAGATATACCTATGGTATACTAGCCATGTAAAAAAATCCCTTTAATTTTCAGAAAGGATGAATCTCATGGATCTTGTCACACCGAAACGAGACGCCCATTTTTATTGGACGCTCTTCAAATCGACTTTTTTAATCAGTGCCTTCACCGTCGGCGGCGGCTTCGTCATCATTCCGCTCCTCAAGGGGAAGTACGTCGACGAATACCATTGGATCAGCGATAAGGATACCCTCGATATGGTCGCCATTGCCCAGTCCATGCCGGGCGTCGTCGCCGTCAACAGCGCCGTCATCCTCGGCTACCGCATGGCAGGGGTTCTCGGAACCTTGGTGGCCCTTGTCGCCACGGTCCTGCCTTGTTTGATTACGTTGACCATTATTTCTTACAGCTATGATTATTTTATTCAAAATGCCTATATTAAAATGGTTCTCCGCGGCATGCAGTGCGGGGCAACGGCCCTCATCGTCAATGTCGGCATCGATCTCTTGGTCAAACAAGGAAAAAAGAAGCTGATACTACCGATGCTGATTATCATTGGTACCTTTGTGGCCAACTTGTTCTTCGATACCAATATCATGGTGCTCATCCTCATCGACGGCATCATCGGCTTCTTGTTCATGCGCGATGCGCAATATAATTAGGGGGTGCCGTCATGATTTATGCTTTGCTCTATTGGGAATTTTTTAAAGTCGGCATCTTCTGTGTCGGTGGCGGCTATGCCTCTATGCCCCTTATTCAGGCCAGCGTCGTCGATACCTTCCATTGGCTGACCATGAGTGAATTCGTCGATATCTTTACGATTTCGCAGATGACGCCGGGGCCGATCGGCATAAACGCGGCGACCTTCGTCGGGACCCGCATCGCAGGTCTTGGCGGTGCCGTCGTAGCGACGCTGGGCTTTGTAACGCCGTCCTTTTTCTTGGGTATCTTTTTAGCCCGCATCTTTTTGAAGTACGGCGATATCGGACCGATTCGCGGTATCTTGAACGGCCTGCGTCCGGCCGTCGTAGCTCTTATCTGCGTAGCCAGCCTGAGCTTCATCCTCTTGGCTTTATGGAATACGGAAGAGCTGCCCTCTGATTGGCTGGCCTTCAGCAGCGGCGGACTCGTCATCCTCATCGCCGCTATCATTGCAACCCGTAAGGGAATCGGCGTCATCAAGGTCCTCCTCGGTTCCGGCGTCTTAGGTCTGGTACTGGGGATGGCCGGCCTTATCTGATTTCATCTAAATGCGGACAGGATACTCCGACCTCTTAGGTCGGAGTATCCTGTCCGTTTTGTCTCACTTTCTTAAAATACTAGAGTTTTAGTAACATATATGATATGGTGGTCTTAAGGGAAGCCATATTTTCAGAAGGGCAGGTGAGAAAAAAGTGTCCGACCTAACTAAAACGATAAAACTTCGCATCCATGGTTCTCCGGAACAAGAGATTCTGTTTCGCCAAATGACAGAGCATTATCGTCAGGCTTGTAATTTTGTGTCGCAATACATCTTCGGTAATCAGTTTAACTTGGCTTACCAAAGCCTCAATAAAGCACTATACAGCGACCTTCGTCTGTTGTTTGGCTTAAAGTCGCAACTTGCACAATCGTCCATCAAGACGGCTATAGCTCGTTATAAGACGGTCAAGCAGCAGTTATTCCAAAAACCATACAAATACAAGGACGAAGATGGAAGCTGGAAATACATCACGAAAACGCTCGAATGGCTTTGGAAGCCCATCTTCTTCAAACGCCTGCAAGCCGATTTGGTTCGTAACCGTGATTACAGCTTCGTGGATAACGGACAAAGCCTGTCTATCAACACCCTTGGCAAACGAACCCGGTGCACCTTTGAAAGCGAGCCATTTTTGGAATATCTGGACGGCTCATGGACTCTTGGCACGGCAAAGTTAGTTGAACTCAACGGCCTGTGGTATCTGCATATTCCCGTCACCAAAGCGGTTGAAGATTTCCAAAAAGAAAATGTCCGTCACGTTGTCGGGATTGACCGTGGCTTGCGATTTCTGACGGTCAGTTACGATGAAGAAGGTAAAACCGAATTTGTTTCCGGGCGAAAGATTGCAGCCAAACGACATAAGTTCCTCAAAGTCAGACAGCAGCTCCAATCCAAAGGCACAAAATCGGCAAAGCGCAGACTCAAAGCCCTTTCCGGACGAGAGAACCGTTGGATGTCCGATGTAAATCATCGGATTTCTAAGACACTCGTTACGAAATACGGCAAGGATACGCTGTTCGTGCTGGAAGATTTGACGGGTGTCAGCTTTGAAGAATCGAATCTCTCCCAAACTGCAAAGCAGAACTATGACCTGCGGAGCTGGACTTTCTATCAGCTTGAGCAATTTCTGACCTACAAGGCTCATGAAAATCGCTCGGAAGTATTGAAAGTATCGGCCAAATACACTTCTCAGCGTTGCCCGAAGTGCGCCACTATCTATAAGGAAAACCGTAAGCCTCACAAACATCTGTATAGCTGCCAGTGCGGATACCAATCCAACGATGACCGTATCGGAGCTATGAATATCCAGCTTCTTGGTACGATGTGGATTTCTGGAGACAATCACCCTCGTTACGAGAGAAAAACAACTGCCTCGGAGTACATCTCCTTGGCAAAACGGGCATCGTCAACTGCCCGATGATGTAGGCAGAATTAGGGTGATGTTGTTCTCAGCATCGCTACCACCTATGCTTCTCTGACTTACAAGCCCCCGCTTCTATAAGTGGGAGTCGTTGACAGTAATCATCGGTGATACCATGCAGGAATCGGCTCGGCTGATAGCTCTGCCGGGCATACCCTTGGTGCCAGCTCAGATACAGCCTCTTTTTTGCACGCGTCATGGCGACATAAAAGAGGCGTATTTCTTCTTGTATACTTCCCTTTTGTCGGGACCAATAGGTCGGGAAGACATGGTCTTCTAAACTGGCCATAAAGACGTAGTCGAATTCAAGGCCTTTGGCTTGGTGAATGGTGATGATCGGTATTTTCGGGTCTTTGGACAGCATGCTGTCGAGTTCGCTGTTGGAAAGGGCCGTCATCTTGAGAAATTCGGTCAGGGCGTCGCGCGGATTCTGGCCGGGATCGTCTGTTTCTTTGGCGATGCGGTAGAGCTTGCGGATGTTTTCCAGCCGGTCGATGTGATTGGCTGCATCGGAGGTATCGCGATGTGTTTGATACCAGGCTTTGACGCCGCTGTCGTTCATGACGGACGTAATGACTTCGGTGGGCCGGGCCTTATAGGACAAGCGCCGCAAGGCGTCCATTTCTTGGCTGAAGGGGGCAAAGAGGGGGAGATAGATGGCCATCGCGGCTCGTCGTGCCCCTTCCGTCGGGCGGATCTTCTCGTTTATGGCATAGACCAGGAGCCCGGCTGTGGCCAGAATGTCGTCAAAGGCGTCGTGCGTCGGTTTATGGCCAATGGGAAAGTGGTGGCTCAAGGTGTCTAATTTATGGTTGATCAAGTTCGGATAAAAACGGCGGTAGATGTCAAGGGTATCGTAATAGGGAAAGTCTGCCCTTTCGGAAATGCCCAGGCGCTGGAGTTCGCTGTGGAGGATGGACAAGTCATAGGTGACGTTGTGGCCGACGATGACGGCGTCTTTGGCAAAGGCCAAGAACTTTGTCAGGGCTTCTTGCGGCGGAATTCCTTCAGCGGCCAGTTTTTCGTCGCTGATGTGGTGGACGTAGTATGCCGTGCCGACGGAGCGGCCGGCCTTTACATAGGTGTTGAACTTATCCTTTACCTGCCCCTTGGCATCGAGGCGAATGGCGGCGATCTGGATGATTTCATCCTGCGTCGTGTCCGTACCCGTACTTTCGACGTCGAAGACGACCAGCCGTTCCTCGGCTAAGGCCGTCAGCAACAGCCCATAAGGGTCGCCCGCTTGGTGGGACAGGGAATCGATGAAATCGCTGAGCATGAGGCCGACCTTTCGATAGGAATCGCTTTCAATGGTCTCCAATGTACGCCGGCCGATGCGGGGGACGAAGCGTTGGACGATTCGCTTCAGGCTGAGGTTGTCGTGTTTATTGAGCGAGAGTCTAAGGTAGGCCAGGACGTCCTTACATTCCTGCCGTTTGAACAAGTGAAACTGGTCGATGCAGGTAACCGGCAGCTGCTGGTTTTGGGGGAGCTTTTGGTTGTGCGAGGTAATGCCCATCCAGATCAGCTTAGCCTGGCGGTTGTCGCGGACGAGAATGCAGGTCTTCAGTTGTTCTTCCGGTGGCAGGGCCTTGATTTCCCGGAAAATCCAGCGGGCTTCCTCCATCCAGGTGTCGGCTTTATGAAGGACGATGGGTTCGCCGCGTTCTTTTGACGCGGAGATGCCCGGCCGGGTATAGATTTTCTGGACGGTCGCCAGCCCCATGCCGCGGAATAAGAACGTCTGAGCGGCATCCAGCAGGAGTTGGGTAGATCGGTAATTTTGGATGAAGGTAATTTCCCGGGGATGATAACCGGCTCTAAATTCTTTCCAAATGTATTCGGGATAGGAGCCGCGCCATTCGTAAATGGTTTGGAAGTAGTCGCCGCAAAGGAGGATGTTGCGGCCCGGGAAGAGACGGCTGATGACGGTGTACTCGACTTCGCTCGTATCCTGCATTTCGTCGACCGAGATGAAGCGGAACTTTTCCCGCCAGCGGCGGCAGATGGCATCGTCTTGGAGAAATTCATAGGCACCGGTAATGAGGTCGGTAAAATCGATGGCGTGGTTTTCGGCAAGGGCGGCGTCGTACTCCCAGACAAGGTCTTCGCCGTAGTCCGCGAGCCACCCTTTGAGGTCATCCTGAATATTGGTAAAATCGCGCAGGCCGGGGAAGACTCGTTTCTTTTTTTCAAATTCGATGAAGGTCTGAAGTTCCTGTAATGCCGGACGCGGTGTCGTTTGTGTAAGCTCTATGGCGCCGATAATCTGTTTACAGTCTTCATCGTCATAAATCAGGAAATCGTTGTAGCGGTCGCTTTGCCGCTTGGTCTCTTCTTTGATGAGGCTGTAGCAAAAGCTGTGGATGGTCTTTACGGTGACGGCGAACCCTTCTTCCAGAACCGTTTCGATGATACGGTTCTTCAGTTCCTTGCAGGCCCGATTGGTAAAGGTCAGGCATAAGATTTCCGAACCTTCGGCTTTCTTTTTTTCTATGATATTGGCAACCCTCGCTGCCAGGACCCGGGTCTTGCCGGTCCCGGCCGGGGCATTGAGTAAAATGGACTCTGACAGCTCTTGTACGACTTGCTGCTGCTCGGCGTTTAAATTCATGGATATTCCTCCGTTCGATCGCGTCTTTGTTTTATTGTAACACAGTCCCCGATAGGGGGATACTGTCTTACCATTGAAAGGCGGTTTTTCATTGACAGGCAGGTGTGTTTTTGATAGAATCAAAGTGTGTTTGATAAATATTTTAATCAATAAGGAGACGCACTATGACAAAATGTTTATGGACAGGTTTTTATGCCGTTTGTAAACAGTCTCCGTGTATCTAACTGAAAGCCCAAAGGTGATTTCTGTCACTTTTGGGTTTTGTTATTCCTAAGGAGGGGTCTCTGATGAAGGTAGCTTTAATTATGGGAAGCGACTCTGATTTTCCCGTTATGAAAAAAGCAGTAGCTATTTTTAAAGAATTTGGGGTAGACTATGAAGTCTTATTGGCATCGGCCCATCGGACGCCGGCAGCGGTTCGTGAATTCGTCACGACAGCTGAAGAACGCGGTATCGGGGCTTTTGTCGTCGGCGCCGGTATGGCAGCTCATTTGCCCGGTGTCGTAGCCAGCTACACGACGCTGCCGGTCATCGGCGTTCCTTTGGAAAGCGGCAGTTTGCAGGGCATGGATGCCCTCTTGGCCATCGTTCAGATGCCGTCGGGGATTCCCGTTGCGACTGTCGCCATTAACGGCGCAAAGAATGCGGCCCTTTTGGCTGTTCAGATCGGCGCTGTCAGCGATGCCGAATTAGCGAAGAAGTACAAGGCTTATCGCGAAAACATGGCCAATGAAGTCATGGCTAAGAACCAGAAATTACAAGAAGACGTAAAAGCCCTGTAAGGGGATTGCGTCCTATTTTTCTCAATAACAGGAGGTTTAATTCATGTTTTACGATCCGATTTGGGATAAGCAGCATGAAGAATGTGGCGTCTTAGGGATTTTTGATAAACACCTTGATATTCCCCGCTACGTATATTGGGGGCTCTTTGCCCTGCAGCACCGCGGCCAGGAAAGCGGCGGCATTGCCTTGACTGACGGCCAGGATATCCATACCTACCGCGGCATGGGGCTCATCAGCACGGTCTTTGCCGACGGCGTACCGGAAGAAGAAGGGGGGCCTGTCGGTATCGGCCACGTCCGCTACTCGACGACCGGTTCCAATAACCCGCGCAATATCCAGCCCTTGGCGGTATATACACCGATGGGACAGTTGGCTCTGGCTCATAACGGCAACCTGACCAATACCCGGGCTCTCCGCGAAGAACTCGACCGCGGCGGCGCTGCTTTCCAGACGACTATGGATAGTGAAATCATCGTCAACCTCATCAGCCGCAGCCAGAAATCTACCATTGAAGAACGTATCATGGAAAGCATGAACCGCATTCAAGGTGCCTACTCTTTGGTTCTCATGACCAAAGACACCCTTTATGGCGTCCGTGACCCTTATGGTTTCCGTCCGTTGTGCATCGGCCGTACCGATGAAGGCGGTTGGGTCCTGGCTTCGGAAACGTGTGCCCTCGACGCCATTGGCGCTAAATTCGTCCGCGACGTCCATCCCGGCGAATTCGTTCAGATCAATGAAAACGGGGTCAAATCGACGATCTTCGCCAAGGCACCGCGCAAGCAGGTATGTTCTTTTGAATACATCTATTTTGCCCGTCCCGACAGCGTCATCGACGGTCAGGACGTCTATCAGGCCCGCCTGAACATGGGTCGTGAAATGTGGAATGAAACCCAGTACGATGCGGATATCGTCATCGCTGTCCCCGACAGCGGCAATACGGCAGCCATCGGCTACTCCCAGGCTTCGGGCATTCCTTTCAAACATGGTCTCATCAAGAACCGCTACATGGGCCGTACCTTTATTAAGCCGAATCAGAAACAGCGTGAATTAGCTGTCCGCATGAAACTCAACGTCGTTAAATCCGTCGTAAAGGGCAAGCGCATCGTCATGGTCGACGACTCCATCGTCCGCGGCACGACGAGCGGCATCATCTGTAAGCTCCTGCGGGAAGCCGGTGCCAAGGAAGTCTATATGTGCGTTTCGGCACCGCCTATCAAATATCCCTGCTTCTACGGCATCGATACGTCGGTCCGCAAGGAACTCATTGCGTCGACCTTCAGTCAGGAACAGATTCAAAAATACATCGGCGTCGACAAGCTGCACTTCATTTCCATCGACGGCCTGAACCGGGCGATTGAACACATTCCTCAGGAAGATATGTGCTTAGCTTGCTTCAATGATGATTATCCTACGGATACGCCGCAGACGAACGAGGAAGGAGAAAAATATGCTCTCGAACACAAATAAAGGTTTGACCTATGCCGATGCCGGTGTCGATATCGACGCAGGCAATAAAGCCGTCGAATTGATGAAAGATTCTGTAAAAGCTACGTACCGTCCCGAAGTCCTTGGGGACCTCGGCGGTTTTGGCGGCCTCTTTTCGCTGATGGACAGCGATATTAAAAAGCCAATCCTGGTCAGCGGTACCGATGGTGTCGGTACGAAACTGCGCCTGGCCATCCTGATGGACAAGCACGACACGGTCGGTCAGGACTGCGTGGCCATGTCCATCAATGACGTCCTCGTTCAAGGTGCGGAACCCTTGTTCTTCCTCGATTACATCGCCGTCGGCAAGCTCGATCCGGTTCAGGTTGCCTCCATTGTAAAAGGGGTCGCCAATGCCTGCAAAGAATCAGGCTGCGCTCTCCTCGGCGGTGAAACGGCAGAAATGGCCGGCTTCTATGCTAAAGACGACTACGATTTGGCCGGCTTTGGCGTCGGCATCGTCGACCGCGACAAAGTCATTACCGGCGAAACGATCAAGGCCGGCGACGTCCTCATCGGCTTGCCGTCGACGGGGGTTCATTCTAACGGTTTCTCCTTGGTCCGTAAGATCGTCTTTGAACGCCAGCAGATGAAACTCGACCAGTACGTCGATGAATTGGGCATGACCATCGGTGAATGCCTGCTCACGCCGACCCGCCTCTATCCGCGTCCGTGCCTGCCGATCATCAAAAACTTTACCGTCAAGGGCATGGTCCACATCACCGGCGGCGGCTTCTATGAAAATATTCCCCGCGTCCTGCCAAAAGGCGTCGGCGTCGATATCGACGTCACGTCGTGGCCGCAGTTGCCGATTTTCTCGCTCCTCCAGCAGTGGGGCGGCGTCGATGCCAAGGAAATGTATCGCACCTTTAACATGGGCATCGGTATGATCATGATCGTCGACGAGAAGGATGCCGACAGCATTCTTAAGAATTTGGCTGACCGCGATGAAAAAGCTTATGTCATCGGCAAGGTCACAGACTCGGACGTACCCGTTACCTTGCGGGGAGGCGTGTTCCATGACTAAGAAAAAGATGGTCATTTTTGCCTCAGGCCGCGGCTCCAATGCCATTGCTCTCCACGATGCCGTCGAAGCCGGTACCATCAAGGCTGATATCAAGGCCTTGGTCTGCGATATCCCCGGCGCACCGGTCATGGATCGGGCCCGCGAATGGGGGATACCGGTCATCTTAGCCGACCGCAAGGCCTTTGATTCGAAAGAAGCTTTTGAATCATATATCCTCGAAGCCATTGCTCCTTATGAAGCAGACCTTATCTGCCTGGCCGGCTTCATGCGTCTCTTGAGCAGCGACTTCATCGCTCATTATGAACACAAGATGCTCAATATCCATCCGGCTCTCTTGCCGTCCTTCCGCGGCCTCCACGCTCAGCGTCAGGCCATTGAAGCCGGGGTGAAGATTGCCGGCTGCACGGTTCACTTCGTCGTGCCTGATATGGATGCCGGCCCGATTATCCTACAGTCTTCCGTGCCGGTTTATGAAGATGATACGGAAGATACGCTGGCAGCTCGTATCCTTACTAAGGAACATCCGACTTACATTAAGGCAGCGGCACTCTTTTGTGACGACAAACTGACGGTTCGCGGTAATGTCGTCCTGGGAACTCAGGAATAGGAGGAAGGTTAGCATGAAGGTAAAACGCGCACTCATTAGTGTATCTGATAAAACGGGCGTCGTCGAATTGGGCAAGGCCTTGGCAGCTCTCGGCATTGAAATCATTTCGACGGGCGGTACCATGCGTACGTTAAAAGAAGCAGGTGTACCGGTCATTGCCGTTCAGGACGTAACGGGCTTTCCGGAAATGATGGACGGCCGCGTCAAGACCCTGAACCCGAAGATTCACGGAGCTATTTTGGCTGTCCGCGATAATCCGGAACACGTCAAAGCTATGAAGGATCACGACATTACGCCAATCGATTTGGTCGTCGTCAACCTCTATCCGTTCCAGCAGACCATTGCCAAACCGAATGTCACCTTGGCCGAAGCCATTGAAAACATCGACATCGGAGGTCCCTGCATGGTTCGTGCTTCGGCGAAGAATAACAAATATGTCGCTATCGTAACCAATCCCGACAAGTATAGTGAAATCATTTCCATCCTCCAAAAAGACGGTGCCTTTTCCGATGAATATCGCTTAGAATTGGCACAGGAAGCCTTTCATCATACGGCTGTCTACGATACGGCTATCGCAGCGTATCTCGCTGAACAGGTTGAGAAGGGAGCTGCAAAATAATGAAGGTAGCAGTCATCGGCGGCGGCGGCCGCGAACATACTCTGGCTTGGAAATTAGCTCAGAGCCCGAGTGTCGATGCCTTGTACGCCATTCCCGGCAGCGCCGCTATGGCGGATATCGCCAAATGCGTCGATATTTCCTTAGCTGACCTCGAAGGCATTGCCGATTATGCCGTTTCGGAAGGCATCGACATGCTCGTTGTCGGTCCGGAAGTACCCCTTACGGAAGGCTTGGCTGATGTGGCTCAGGCTAAAGGACTAGCTGTGTTCGGCCCCAATAAAGCAGCGGCTCAGATGGAAGGCTCCAAGGTCTTTGCCAAGAATCTCATGAAGAAATACCGGATTCCGACGGCAGCCTATGAATCCTTTACCGACGGCGATGCCGCCAAAGCCTATATTCATGAACAAGGCGCACCCATCGTCGTCAAGGCTGACGGTCTGGCTGCCGGCAAGGGCGTCGTCGTAGCCCAGACGGAAGAAGAAGCTATTGCAGCTGTCAATGCCATGATGGAAGACCACATTTTCGGCGCTTCCGGCGGCCGCATCGTCATCGAAGAATGCATGGTCGGGGAAGAAGCGAGCCTGCTTGCCTTCGTCGACGGAAAGACGATCGTGCCCATGATTTCGGCTCAGGACCACAAGCGTATCTTCGATAACGATGAAGGACCCAATACGGGCGGCATGGGGGCTTATGCACCGGCTCCGGTCTTTACGCCGGCTATTCAAAAAGTCGTAGAAGACACGATCTTACGGCCCGTCGTAGACGGCCTTAAGGCCGAAGGCATTACCTATCAGGGCTGCCTCTACGCCGGCCTCATGATTACGGCAGACGGTCCGAAAGTTGTCGAATTCAACTGCCGTTTCGGCGATCCGGAAACGCAGGCTGTCCTGCCGCTTCTTGACGGCGATTTGGCGCAGATCATGTATGCCTGCACGAAGGGTACCTTGTCGGCTGATATGGTTCACTGGAAAGATGCTTCGGCCTGCTGCGTCATCATGGCCTCTGCCGGGTACCCGGCTTCGTCTCATAAGGGCGATGTCATCAGCGGCCTCGACGGTATCGACAGCGACGATACGATGGTCTTCCATTCGGGAACGGCCAAACAGGATGGGGACTATGTGACCCATGGCGGCCGTGTTCTCGGTGTAACGGCGGTGGCACCGGATCTTAAAAGTGCCATTGAAAAGGCTTATGACAAAGTGGATAAAATCCACTTTGACGGCCAGCAAGTTCGCCGCGATATCGGTGCTAAAGGATTGAAACATTTGTCGTAATCGATTACGATTCACAAAGCCCCTTTATGGTAAAGGGGCTTTCTTTCTAACAGTCAAAAGGTTTGTATCAAAGCGACAGGAGGGGAACCGATGGTACAATTTATCACGCCTTATGAGGCGGCGCGATTGGTCCGTGATGACACGACCCTGGCTGTCAGCGGCCAAGCCGGATTCGGTACACCGGACGGGTTGTTCAAAGCTTTGCATGATCGATATGCCGAAGAGGGGCATCCGCGCAGTCTGACGTTAGTGAAAATTGCCGGGACGAGCGACGGTTGGGGACGCGGCGGTGATCGTCTGGCAGCCGACGGCCTTTTGGGGACGATCATTACCAGCCATTTCGGTGCGGAAAAGAAATTAGCCGACAAGGTGACAAAGAATAGCTGCCTGGCTTATACCGTACCGGCGGGAACCCTGTTGGACTTGTATAGAGCCTTGGCTGCCGGACGAAAAGGTGTTTGGACCGATATCGGACTCCATACCTTGGCCGACCCGCGCCTCGATGGCAGCAAGGCCAATGACAAGACGATGGCCGAAGGAAAGGATATCGTTCGCCTGGCTCATATCGAGGGAGAAGAGTACCTCTATTATCCTGCCTTTCCCCTCGATATTTGCTTCATTCGCGGCTCTTTAGCCGATGAAGACGGTAATATTTCCCTTGAGCGGGAAGCCATGATCGGCGAGCAGTTTGAAGTCGCCGCAGCGACGCGCCAGTCAAAGGGGATCGTCGTCGTACAGGTAGAAGATGTCGTACCTCGGGGACGCCTTGACTCGCGATTAGTGAAGATTCCTCATTTTCTCGTCGACTACATCGTCGTGCCCCGTCCGAAATATCACGTCCAAAGCTTTGCCGCCAGGGGCTATCGGCCCGAACTGAGCGGTGAAAAACGGGTGGTTATCCAATCTTTGCCGCCTCATCCCTTGGATAACCGAAAAATCTGTGCCCGCCGGGCGGCGATGGAACTGAAAAAGGGCGACGTCATGAATCTTGGTATCGGCATTCCCGAAATCATCGGTGCCGTCGCCGCCGAAGAAGGCTTCGGCCCCGGTCTGACGCTGGCGTCCGATTCGGGCATCATCGGCGGTATTCCCTTATCGGGCCTCGATATGGGGGCTGCCATCAATGCCGAAGCCGAATTAAAACAAGCCGACATGATCAATATCTGTCATGGCGGCGTCCTCGATATTTGTGCCTTGGGATTGGCTGAAGTCGATGCGGCGGGAAATGTCAATGTATCGAAATTCAACGGCCGCATTACCGGTCCCGGTGGCTTCATCGACCTTGCGCAGCACACGAAAAAGTTGATTCTCATGGGGACCTTTACGGCCGGTCACTTGCGGGAACACTGTGAAGACGGAAAATTAATCATCGACCATGAAGGAAAATATAAAAAATTCAAGAAGAGCGTCGAACAGATTACCTTTTCCGGGACCTATGCTGCCGCGCGGAATCAGGACGTCCTGGTCGTGACCGAACGGGCCGTGTTCCGCCTGACCGCCGATGGCCTGATGCTGACCGAAGTAGCGCCCGGCATCGATATCGAACGGGATATCATAGCCCAAATGGAATTCAGACCACTCATGGCAGCGGACTTAAAAACGATGGATGCTCGTATTTTTTATCCGTCTGCCATGGGAATTTAAAGGAGGATACTATGGAATATCGTATTGAAAGAGACTCGATGGGAGAGATTAAGGTCCCGGCAGACAAACTCTGGGGCGCTCAGACCCAGCGGAGCTTTGAAAACTTTAAAATCGGAACGGAAAAGATTCCTGCCGAAATGGTCACGGTCTTTGCCTATTTGAAAAAAGCAGCCGCCCTGACCAATAAGGAACTGGGCGTCGTCGATGCCGATAAGGCTGATGCCATTGCAATGGCCTGCGATGAAATCTTAGCAGGGAAACTCGACGGTAATTTCCCCCTGGCCGTTTGGATGACCGGAAGCGGGACCCAGTTCAACATGAACGTCAATGAAGTCGTAGCCCATCGGGCAGCGGCTATCCTTAAAGAGGCGGGCAAGGAACAGGGCGTCCACCCAAACGACGACGTCAATCATTCACAGAGCTCGAATGATACCTTCCCGACAGGCCTTCACATGGTCGGCGTCCTGCTCCTTGAACAGCAGCTGTTTCCGGCCATGGATGCCCTCTATCAGGCCTTGCATGATAAAGAAGAAACCTTTAAGGATATCGTAAAAATCGGCCGCACACACCTGCAGGATGCGACTCCCTTGACCCTGGGACAAGAATTCAGCGGCTGGGCCCGCATGATTGAACGCAATAAGGAAATGCTTCGCTGCGGCGTCGATTTTCTCCGCGATTTGGCTATGGGCGGCACGGCTGTCGGTACGGGCATTAACTGTCCGAAAGGCTATGACCGCCGCTTTGCGGAAATCGTCAGCGAATTGACGGGGACGACCTTTCATACGGCGCCGAATAAATTCCAATCCTTGACCAGTAAAGATGAATTAGTCGTCGTTCACGGCATGCTGAAGGGCCTTGCCTGCGACCTCATGAAAATCGCCAATGACATTCGCTGGCTGTCATCGGGACCGCGCTGCGGGATCGGCGAAATCCGCATTCCCGAAAACGAACCGGGCAGCTCCATCATGCCCAGCAAGGTCAACCCGACGCAGTGCGAAGCCGTGACCATGGTTGCCGTCCAGGTCATGGGCAACGATGCGACCATGGGTATCGCCGCCAGCCAGGGCAATTTTGAATTGAACGTCTTTATGCCGGTCATTGCCTACAACCTGATCCAGTCGATCCGCTTGTTGTCGGACAGTATGGAATCCCTGCGTAAACACTGCATCGTTGGCATTGAACCGAATGAAGAACGAATCGAGACTAACCTTTACAATTCTCTGATCCTGGTCACTGGCCTTGTACCCTTAGTCGGCTACGATAAGGCCTGCACCATTGCCAAAACGGCGGCGAAAGAAGGCTTGACCCTAAAAGAATCAGCCCTGAAACTGGGATGGGTTACGGCCGAAGACTTCGACAAAGCTATGGACCCGGCAAAACTGGCCGGTATCCGTTGACAGTCATTTTCTAATTTTATTACAGCATAAGAAATAATTTGTACTAAATTTCTCCAAAACCTTTTGCACTTTTTGAGAAGTAGTGATAGAATAGATGTACCAATATCTCATCATTATATTTTGAATAGGAGTGGATAGCATGGGTTTTATTAAAGAATTTAAAGAATTCGCCATGCGGGGGAATGTCCTTGATATGGCAGTCGGTGTCGTTGTCGGCGGTGCTTTTGGCAAGATCGTTACGTCTCTTGTCAACAACATCATCATGCCGCCAATTGGTGTACTCCTCGGCGGAATCGATTTTTCTGACTTCTTCATTCCTTTGAGCATGAACGGCGAAAAGGTAGAAACTTTGGCTGATGCCAAAGCAGCCGGTATCCCGGTTATTGCTTACGGCTCTTTCCTCAATACGATTCTTGAATTTTTAATTATTGCCTTCGCTATTTTTATCGTCATCAAGCAGCTTAACCGTTTGATGCCCAAACCGGCACCGGTTGCAGATCCGCGCCTGTGCCCCTTCTGCCGCCAGCCAATCGCGGACGATGCGACGCGCTGCCCGCACTGCACCAGCGAATTGCCGGCTGCCAACAACTGATTTACGGTATATCTGTTTTATGCTATGCTGGAAACAGCCTGCTGTCTGAGACGGCAGGCTGTTTTTTATCAGCCGACAGTTGTCGGTAACGGCCTTTTCAGTTGATTTTTTTGCAAAAGATTTGCTACAATAGAAAAACAAAGGGAAAGGGGGATCCTTCTTGCAGTTTTATACGTATGCTTACCTGCAAAGCCAGGCTCAGGTCAGTTACTTATTTCAATACGGACTGATTTTCTTTATTTTAGTAGCCTTGGTCATTATCACTGCCAAATACATGCGCAACCGCCTGCAGTCGAAGTACCGTGATTTGAGCATCATCCTGCTCTTGATCGGCTTATTTTTAATCGGTTCCAATTGGGACAGTTACAGCCGCCAGCGGGAAACGAGGGAAAACACGTCGCGGATGATGCAGTTTCTCGATACCTTCAGCGACAATATGACCTTATCGGAGTCGGATATTGCCGTTAATTCATTGCGCCTGCAGGACGGGATGCTGATTAAGATCCGTGACGATTACTATCGCATCGATTTTAACAGCAGTTATACAGCCTACCGCATTAACCGAGTCTATTTAATTCAAAAAGACGTCAAACTCGTCGACGTTCCGCACTAGGAGGGGCCATGTTTCCGTATTCTATGATTTTTGCTAAACTGGGCTTGGGACTGTTGGCCCTTATTTTACAGATTAACCTCTTGGGCAAGCGCAATCTGGCGCCGACGTCGGCCTTGGATCAGATACAGAATTACGTTCTCGGCGGCATTATCGGCGGCGTCATTTATAACGATACGATCAGTATTTTTCAGTTTCTCATGATCATGGTCGTCTGGACGATTTTGGTCATGATTTTGAAATACTTAAAATCTGTCAGCCGCCTTATTCGCATCCTCGTCGACGGCAAGCCGGTCATCCTCATCGAACAGGGCGAACTGCAGACGGAAACTTGTCTGCGCTCGGGCATCCAGGCTTTTGAGTTACAGATGAAGCTGCGAGCCATGGGGGTCCAGCGTATTCAGGATGTCAAGCGGGCCGTCCTCGAACAGAATGGTCAGTTGACGGTCGTTCAAATGGGGGAAGACAACATCCGTTTTCCCATCATTGCCGACGGTCAGATCAATACCGATGTCTTGGTGCTGATCGACAAGGATTCGGAATGGCTCACGCAGGAATTGACCCGCCATGGCTATGAACCGCGGGATATCTTTTTAGCCGAATACCTCGACGGAGAGGTCATCCTCTACCCCTATCCGCCCAATTCCCATGATTAAGAGAAAGCACGATGGTTCTGATTTTGGCCGTCGTGCTGATTTTTTTGCCGATTTTTGATTATGGATGCCTTAAGCCTATTGACTTTTTGGATCCCTGGATTATAATAATAAAGTAGTTTGAATTGCAACTATTTAGTTTGAATTAAAACAAATGAAGGAGAGCCTGACATGGATCAAGAAGCCCTGCATATTTTATTATTAATCGGATTTCATCGCTCGAATCGGGAAATCAGTCACTATATCAAACAAGAAGGCCTCATGCCCGGTCAGCCTAAGATTTTAGAATACTTATGGTTCCATGATGGGGCCAGTCAGAAAGAAATCGGACAAGAATGCATCATCGATAAGTCGACGGTGACGAGCCTTTTGAAGCGGATGGAAAAACTGGAACTCATCCGAAAAGAACCCCGTCCCGATGATCAGCGCGGCGTCTCTATTTTCATGACCGAAAAGGGCCGGGAAAAAGCTAAGCGTATCCGCGAAATCATCTATGGTCTCGACGACTTCATGTGGCAGGGCATTGAGCCGGAAGAACGGCAGCGATTCATGGAAACCTTTCGTAAAATCATTAAAAATCAAAAGAAATGGGGAGATTAATTTTGCGTCACATGCACTATAAAGGAATTCGGATTCCCGTATTTATCTTAAGTATTTTAATCAACGCCTTGGGCATCGACCTCATTATCGTTGCCGGATTCGGGTCATCGCCCATATCAAGTGTCCCTATCGTCATCAGCCTGTATTCGAATTGGACCTTTGGTCAGATAACTTTTTTTGCGAATATCTTGTTTATTGCTGCTCAAATCGCTTTGTTGCGGCGGCAATTCCATCCTATAGAAGCCCTTCAGTTGGGTATCAGCGTTATTTTCAGCGTTGCCCTCGACCTGTATATGCCTTTTTTGTCGGTGCTTCAGGGCCATTCCTGGCCTCTGGCAGGAGTGATCCTGCTCATCGGTTGTGCCGTCCTGGCCTTCGGCATCTGCCTGGAAGTGGCCTCGCAGGTTCTCATGGTTCCCGGTGACGGCATCGTAAAAGCCATTGCTCAAACTGCGAATATCCGCATGGGTACGGCCAAAGTGGCCTTCGATTCGACACTGGTCGCCATGGCCTTAGGCCTATCCCTTTTCTATGGCGGTGCTCAGACCTTTGCGGCTATCGGAGTTGGGACCATCGTATCGGCCATGACCGTTGGGAGACTCGTTAATTTCTTCAACCGCCGCCTGTTCTTTATTGAACGGTTGGCCCGTCTGTCGTTAGAAGATCAAAACGAAAGTCCCGTGGCCTTGGCCAAAGAAGCTTCGTAAGGCATGACGGGAGTTACGCAAGGCGAAGCCATTTCCACAACGTAAAAAAAGAGGCTCGGCACCATGAGGATGGGACGAGACTCTTTCTTATATGGAGGATTTTGGTTATTCATGTGCTGTTTCTGACGACGTTTTTTGAGGAACGCTTTCTCGGACAATCAGCTCGGTCCCCGTGGCTACGTTGCGCGGCGTCGCCTTCGGGTTGCGGATTCGCCAGCGGAGGGTTTCCACGGCGGATTTTCCTAAGTTTTCACAGGGGACTTCGATGGAACTCAGAGGCGGCTGCGCATATTCGGCCAAGGGAATGTTGTCGAAGCCGATGATGGAAATGTCTTCCGGAATGCGCAGACCTCGTTGCTGCAGGGCACGCATCGCTCCCAAGGCGATGAGGTCATTGTCGGCGATAAAGGCTTCGGGAAGGGCGCCGCCTCGTTCTAAAACAGCATTCATATCTTGTTGAGCTGCTTCGAGGGATGGCGACAGTTCATAGACCTTAGTGGCGTCCAGTTTTTGATGGAACTGATTCATCGCGTAGGTATAGCCCAGGTAGCGCATTTCAAAATTCGTGATCGGAACCGAGCTGCGCAGGTAGCCGATATCCTTCAGTCCTTGGTCATGAAGGTAGTGAACGGCCTGCCATACGCCGTCTAAATTATGGATGGAGACCATATCGAGAGGGGAAGCCGTCAGTTCATTGTCGAGGACGACGATGGGAAGGGGGGCGTCCTTGACGATAGGCAAGTCGTCATGTTCCATTTCAGTACCCAGCATGACGATACCCGACGACTGAGCGGCTGCCGCTTCGGCAATGCACGACGCCAGTTGATCCTGACCGTCGCAGTAGGTGATGGTCAAGGTGTAGTGATGGGCCCGGGCCGCTTTTTCGACGGCGACGACGAGGCGGGTGAAGAATTGGGTACTGGTGATGATGCTGCCTGATTTACGGTAGATTAAAAAATTGATGACGCCTTGAGGGGCAGCGGCCTTTTTGCTCGTCGTGCCGCGGTACCCGAGGCGGTTGGCCAGGTTCAATACGGCAAGACGCGTTTCTTCGTTGACGCCGGGGCGTCCGTTTAAAGCAAGAGAGACCGTGGCCGGAGAAACTCCCAGTTGTTCTGCAATGTCTTTGATGGTCACTGTTGCCATTTTATACCTCCTGCTTTTGTAAGAATTTATGCATATCTGTTTAAATTATAAATCGATTCAATTAAAAGTGTAGCACGTCATAAAATGATAGTAAAGTCAGAAATAGACTTTAGACAGAAAAAGAGCCTTTCTTCCGGGTGGTACCTCATCCAGTCTGCATATGGCAGCTGTTTAGGAGGCGACCGGCGGAGGATAGGCTCTTTTTTGTTATGCCTGAAGGAGTTCGACGTAGCGGATGATCAAGTCAGCGGCCTTGTCGAGGGAGATTTTTGAGGCATTGATGGACAAGGAATATTTTTCAGGCTGTCCCCAGCGCTCTCCCGTATAGTATTCGTAATAGTCGGCCCGTTTCTGGTCTTCGGCCTTGATTTCTTGGAGGCTCTTACCCTCATATTCCGTACGGCCGCGCTCGGTGCGAAAGTCGTCGTCGGCGCAGATAAAGAAGGAATAGTGTTTGGAAAAGTCTCTCAGGACGAAGTCGCCGCAGCGGCCGAGGATGATGCAGGACCCGGCTTTGGCCAATTGACGGATGATTTTCGATTCAGCGACGAACATGCTCGTGTCCGACGGCCCCTCATCGGCACCGATGGAGTAGAAAGGGATGAAGCCGAGGGGAGCCGGTTCGCTCGTTTCGAGGGCTTTTAACTGCTCTTCCGTCCAGTTGCTGATGCCGAGTTCTTTGGCCGCCGAATCGATGATTTGGCGGTCATACAGATGGAACCCCGTCTTTTTAGCGAGAAGCTGGGCGACTTCACGGCCGCCGCTGCCGTATTGACGACTGATGCTGATGATCGTTCTTTTATCCATGGGTAGAAATCCTTCCTTTCATAGCGTGATTGGGTTTAATTAGCCTGTTCGGCCTGGGCATACAAGCCGGCCAATTCCAAGTGAATTTTACGAACGGCTGCTTCGTCGAGGTCGTACTGGTTGAGGAAGTAATAGCTGATGACGTGGCAGGCGATGGGGAGGGCTGCCGTAATAGCCAGGATGCCGCTGGCGACGGCCGGGGTAATGGCGGCACCAGGCTGATAGCTGACGAAAGTCAGGATCAGGCCGATGCCGGCACCGACGAGGCTCATGGCAAATTTCTGGGAGAAGAGGGCGACGGCACCGAGGACGCCGGCCATCTTCTTGTTGAATTTAAGCTGGCACATGTCGGCACAGTCTGCCGGCAGGGCCCAGTAGACGACGATACCGAGTTCACCGAAGAAGGTCGACAAAATGAGGAACAGTGAGGACAGGAGATAGTGTTCCGGCGGAACGATGAGAATCGGAACGGCCGTTATGGCAGCGCCTAAGGTTGCGACGCGGAGCATGGCCAGTTTGTTGAATACTTTTTTGCGAATGAGCCACATAGAGACAATCGGAGCGACGATGCCAGCAATGGAGAAGGCCGACAGGAGACCCGTTAAATAGGCATCGTTCTGGGCCAAATAATACTTGGCGTAATAGATGGCGGAGCTGCCTTTAAAGGTGAAGGCGGCCTGAGTCAAGGCAAAGAAGATGTAGAAACTGCGGAGCGTTCGGGTCTTAGCAATGATTTTAATTTTAGAGAAGAGAGTGTCGTTTTCGTCTTTGACGATAAGCGGATGGCTGCGTTCTTTCGTACCGAAGAAGCAGGCTAAGGTACAGCAGGCGGCGAGGATGCCGATGATGATCATGGCGTGGCTGTATGCCTGGGCTTCGTGGGCTTTGTCGTACGTTGCAACGAACATGGGGACGACGGCCGAGCAGAGTAGGAAGGCCGATTTTGCCAAGGGGAAGCGGTAGGAGTTGATAGACAAGCGTTCTGCCGGATTATCGGTCAAGACCGATAGCAGGCCGACATAAGGTACGACGGTGCTGGCATACATCAGGATCAAGAAAATATAGGTTACAAAGGCGTAAATCAATTTCCCTGTATACGATAAGTCGGGAGCCAAAAAGACCAAGAAGCAAGATAATCCGTAAGGGATGGCTAAGTACAGTAAGAAGGGACGGTAATGACCGTGTTTCGTTTCGTGGCGGTCGGCAAAGTTGCCGATAATCGGATCCGAAAAGGCATCGACTAAACGAGCGATGAGGAATAAGGCCCCCATGGCGCTGGCCGTCAAGCCGACGACGTCGGTGTAGAAATAGGGAAGAAACATCATGGTCATACCGAAGAAGATGTTGGCCGAAGAATCTCCGAGGCCGTAACAGATTTTTTCGCGGATACTGATGTGATCAGCTGCAGGTTGCATATGTATCGCACTCCTTTTAAAATAATTAA
The DNA here is from genome assembly GCF_000455225.1 of Megasphaera massiliensis. GTDB lineage: Bacteria > Bacillota > Negativicutes > Veillonellales > Megasphaeraceae > Megasphaera > Megasphaera massiliensis. Next base: position 739,232 of record NZ_HF954537.1, on the reverse strand, counting down.
AACCGTTAGTTAAACTATATGCTAAATATTACCATTAAATTTAATTAAAATCAAGAGGATTATATCGGAAAATCATTTAAATTTCGATGTATTATCGGCATAAATGACGCTATATAATGAATTTTATTATATATTACATGTGAAAGCCTTGAAAACAATCGGGAAAATTTTTATTTAAACTATTGAAATTTTTAATTAAATAATTTATAATGGGTTCAAGAAGTTTAAGAACACCAACACCTATGCCCAAGCTTAAAGGAGGCTTTATCATGACTACGATTAAATTAGGTTATGCACCGACCCGGCGCAGCATTTTCAGTGCCCCCGATGCCGTCAAGTATCGAGGACTGACGAAACAGAAGCTGGAAGAGTTGGGAATCTCCTTCGTCGATATCGATGATATCAATGAAGAAGGCCTGCTCTATGATGAAAAGGACCGGCTGAAGATTGTCGAAAAGTTCAAAGCAGAAAAGATTGACGGCCTGTTCCTGCCGCACTGTAATTTCGGAACCGAATATGAATGTGCCCGCCTGGCCAAAGACTTGAACGTCCCCGTCCTCTTGTGGGGCCCCCTCGATGAACGGCCTGATGAAAAGGGGATCCGCCTGCGCGATACCCAGTGCGGCCTCTTTGCTACCGGCAAGGTACTGCGCCGTTTCAGAGTGCCCTTTACCTACATGACCAACTGTCGCCTCGATGATCCCGTCTTTGAACGGGGAATCAAGGATTTCCTGGCAGTCTGTAACGTCGTCAAGACCTTCCGCAACATTCGTATCCTGCAGATCGGTCCTCGTCCTTACGATTTCTGGTCGACCATGTGCAATGAAGGGGAACTCTTAGAAAAGTTCAACATTCAACTGGCTCCGATTCCGATGCCGGAACTGACAGAAGCCGTCGCCGAGGCCAAAGCCGAAAAGACGGAAGTTGACAAGGCCGTCGCCTACATCCGCTCCCACATGGATGTCCGCATTAAAGATGACGAAGTCGAAAATGTCGCCGGTCTGTACGTAGCCATGAAAGGGCTGATGGAAAAATACGGCTGTAATGCCGGTGCCATCCAGTGTTGGAACGCCCTCCAGGGTGAACTCGGCGTCATGCCCTGTGCAGCCAATGCCATGCTCAATGAAATAGGCATTCCCATGGTCTGTGAAACGGATATCCACGGTGCCATTACAGCCCTCTTGGTAGAAGCGGCCGCTCTCGACGGAACGCGATCCTTCTTTGCCGATTGGACCATCCGTCATCCCGATATCGAAAACGGGGAACTCCTGCAGCACTGCGGCCCTTGGCCTATTTCGGTAGCCAAAGAAACGCCGAAGCTGACGTATCCCTTAGCCTTCGACTATCCGGGCAGCCTGACGGCCGAAGCTAAGCACGGCGATATCAGCCTGGTTCGCTTCGACGGTGACAACGGCGAATATTCCCTGCTGTTAGGCAACGCTAAAGGCGTCGACGGACCGGCCGGCATGGGGACCTACCTCTGGGTCGAAGTGGACAACATCAAACGGTTGGAAGCGAAAATTGTAGAAGGACCGTACATTCACCACTGTGTCGGCATCCATAAGGACGTCGTCCCTGTATTATATGAAGCTTGTAAGTATATCGGCGTCGCTCCGGATCTCTATGATCCTATTGAAGAAGACGTCAAGGCATATTTGAGAGGAGAATAAAAATGGATCTTCGCGAAAAAGCAATTGATATCCGCAAAGATATCGTCAATCTGATTCACCACGCCGGAACGGGCCACATTGGCGGCGACCTCAGCGTTACCGACATCTTGGTCGACTTGTATTATAAACAGATGAACGTCGGACCCGACAAGGTAGACGATCCGGACCGCGACCGCTTCGTCCTTAGTAAAGGCCATTGTGTCGAAGCCCTGTACACCATCCTGGCTGACAAGGGATTCTTCCCGAAAGAAGAACTCCAGTCTTATTCCCAGTATTTGTCGAAATTTATCGGCCATCCCAACAACAAGATTGCCGGGATCGAAGTCAACAGCGGCTCCTTGGGTCACGGCCTTTCCGTCGCCATCGGCATGGCTTTGGCCGCGAAAATGGATCAGCGTCCTTATCGGACGTACGTCGTCTTAGGCGACGGCGAATGTGATGAAGGTTCCGTTTGGGAAGGGGCTATGGCAGGTCCCCAGTATGGCCTTGACAACCTCACGGTCTTTGTCGACCGCAACCGCCTCCAGATTTCCGGCACGACGGAAGAAGTCATGGGCCAGGACAGCGCTGAAGAACGGTGGGCTTCCTTTGGCTAGGAACGTCTTGTCCATTCCGGGCAACGACATGGATGCCATCGATGCAGCCGTTGATCTTGCCAAACGGACGAAGGGCAAACCGACGGTCATCATCGCCAATACGACGAAGGGCTGCGGCGTATCCTTCATGGAAGATCAAGCCGGCTGGCACCACAAAGTCCCGACAGCCGATCAGGTTGCAGCAGCTATGAAAGAACTCGACGAAAGGAAGGCAGCATTATGAGCAAAGCCATTAAGAAAGTAATCGCAGAATTCCTCAGTGAGGAAGCCAAGGTAAATAAAGATATCGTCGTCCTTTGCAGTGATTCCCACGGCTCCGGCGCTCTCGGCCCCTATGCCGAAGAACACAGCGACCAATTCGTAGAAGTCGGCATTGCCGAACAGAACCTGGTCGGCATCAGTGCCGGTCTGGCCTCGGCCGGCAAGCGTCCCTTTGCCGTATCGCCGGCAAGCTTCCTTTCGACGCGCAGCATGGAACAGGCGAAAGTCGACGTCGCTTATTCCCATACCAATGTCAAACTCATCGGCATCAGCGGCGGCGTCAGCTACGGTGCTTTGGGCATGACCCATCATTCGGCGACGGATATTGCCACCATGGGCTCTATTCCCGGCCTTCGGGTATATTTCCCGAGCGATCAGTATTTGGCAGAGGCTTTGATGAAAGAATTCGTCACCGACAGTGAACCGGCCTATATCCGCATCGGCCGCAATGCCGTCGAAGACGTCTATGACGAAGGCAAACTCGACTTTACCATGGATAAGGCTGTTACCGTGCAAGATGGGACGGAACTGACCATCATCGCCTGCGGTGAATTGGTCTATGAAGCAAAAAAAGCAGCTGAAATGCTGGCTGCAGAAGGTAAATCGGTCCGCGTCCTCGACATGTACTGCTTGAAACCCCTCGATACGGAAGCCGTTCTCAAGGCTGCCAAAGAAACGAAGGCGATCTTGACGGTCGAAGAACATTCTCCCTACGGTGGCCTCGGTGCTATGGTCGCCCAACTTACGGCTGCGGAATATCCGACGAAAGTCCGCAGTCTGACGCTGCCTGATGCGCCGGTCGTCACGGGGAACTCGGCTGATATCTTCCATCATTATGGACTCGACGCTGAAGGTATCGTCAAAGCTGCCAAGGAGCTGCTTTGATATGAAGTCTTACATTCTCGGCATCGATCAGAGTACACAGGGCACCAAAGTGCTGCTCTTCGACGAGGCCGGGACCATCTGCTACAAGGCGGCTAAGTCCCATAAGCAGTATATTGACGAAAAAGGCTGGGTCGAACACGATTCCGATGAAATCTGGCGTCATTTGAAGGATTTAATCCGCGATATGCTGGATAAGACCGAGATTAATGGAAAGGCCATCAAGGCTGTCGGCATCAGTAATCAGCGTGAAACGGCCATGGCCTGGCATCGTCAGACCGGAAAGCCCGTCTATCGGGCCATCGTCTGGCAGTGTGCGCGGGGCGCGGCGATTTGTGAAGAACTTCGCCGCAAAGGCCTTGACTCTTTGATTAAGAATACGACGGGACTACCCTTGTCGCCCTATTTTTCAGCGGCTAAATTGGCTTGGATCCTGCGCCGCGTCGAAGGCGCTAAGGAACTCATGGACGAAGGAAATCTCTGTATGGGGACCATGGACAGCTGGCTCGTCTACTGTATGACCAAAGGGCAGGTATTCCGCACCGATTTTTCCAACGCTTCACGGACTCAGCTCTTTGACATCGGGCGGTTGACTTGGTCCGATGATGTCTGCCGGGCTTTCGGTATCGACCGCCGTGCCTTACCGGAAGTGACTGACTCCAACGGCTTCTATGGAAAAACGGATTTCGACGGCATCCTGCCGGAAGCCATTCCCATCCATGCCGTCTTCGGGGATTCTCATGCGGCCTTATTCGGCCAAGCCTGTCATCATCCGGGAATGGCCAAGGCTACCTACGGTACGGGTTCTTCGGTCATGATGAATATCGGCGATAAGCCCGTGTACAGCCAGCACGGCTTGGTGACGTCTCTGGCTTGGAGCCTGTCGGGGAAGGCAACCTACGTCCTTGAAGGCAATATCAACTATACGGGAGCTGCCATTACCTGGCTCAAAGATGATTTACAGCTTATCCGGTCACCGGAAGAAACGATGGCCTTAGCCCAGGCGGCCAATCCGAAAGACCGCAGCTATTTCGTGCCGGCCTTTACAGGTCTCGGCGCCCCGTATTGGGAAAGTCAGGCGACGGGCCTTTATACGGGCGTTACCCGCGTAACCGGGAAAAAAGAAATGGTTCGAGCCGTCCTCGATGCCATCGCCTATCAGATTAACGATGTAACGACGCTGATGCAGAAGGAGTCGGGGTACAAACTGCCGTCCCTTCGCGTTGACGGCGGCCCTACGAAAAATGCCTACCTCATGCAGTTTCAAACGGATCTTATCGGTTGTCCCGTCGACGTACCGGAAGCGGCTGAACTTTCGGCCATCGGTGCCGCTTATGCCGCCGGCCTTGCCGTCGGATTGTACGATAAGGATGCCTTGTTCAAGGATATGAAAGGCATTTCTTATGAACCGGCCATGGCTGGGGACCGACGCCGTGAATTAATCGGGGGCTGGCAAAAGGCCATCTCCCAGACCTTAGCAGCGACTCATCAAGGAGCCTGACTGCAGCACTCGTGAAAGGACGTGTTTTCATGAAGAAAAAAGGAATCATCCATGGCCAATTGGCCGGCGCCTTAGCCGCCTTGGGACATAAAGACCGGTTTCTCCTCTGTGATGCCGGCATGCCTATTCCCAGCGGGGTACCCATCATTGATTTAGCCGTCGTCGGCGGTGTACCGACGTTCCGTCAAGTATTCGACGCCATCATGGACGAAATCGTCGTCGAAAAATATGTACTCGCTGAAGAAATCAAAGAAACGAATCCCGTAATCTTAGAACATTTACGGGATACTTTGAAAGATGCCGAAGAAGACTTTATTCCCCATGTGGATTTAAAGAAAGAATCGGCGCACGTTAAATTTGCCGTACGGACCGGTGAATTTTCCTACTATCCCAACGTCATTTTGCAGGCCGGCGTCTGCTTTTGATGATGATATAAAAAAACTTCAGGAACAGATAAGTCTAAAAAACCTCCGAAAGTT
>NZ_HF954537.1:682161-732693 GCF_000455225.1 Megasphaera massiliensis | reverse complement strand
TCTAACTTTCGGAGGTTTTTTTGCGTTGTATCGGGCCGGGCGAATGGGCAGGGGATACGAGAGGGTGATGTCTTAATGGCCATATAAAGCCATTTTCTCCATCGTTTTGGGGACTGAAGACGGCGACTGATGTTGGGGTGAGATTCGATCAAAGCCATCTTTCTTGTGAAAACCAGATTATATTTTTTAAGAAATCCGCTATTAATATGTAAAGAATATTGATAAAAAGAGCTTTATATCTTGCTTTTAATGCATAACAAAAGTAAAAACATATGAAAAAAGAAATAATGTTGACTTTTACATAGTTTAAATGTAGTATAGTTATTGTAAAAACCAAGTAAACAAAGAAGAAAACAGGAAAACAAGAAAAATGTAAGTGGTTTATTGATGGGAAAGGAAATGGGAGTATGTCAGATATAAAGTATTATTTGGCGGTAGATATCGGCGCTTCGAGCGGTCGTCATATCCTTGGCTGGGTTGATAAAGGAAAGATTCGCATAGAGGAAATTTACCGCTTCGAGAATAAGCTTGTAAAACAGAACGGTCATCTTTGCTGGGATCTTGAGCATCTCTTTCAGGAGGTCGTCGAAGGGCTTAAGAAGTGTAAGGACCTTGACCGCATTCCCGAGAGCGTCGGCATCGATACCTGGGGCGTTGATTTTGTCCTCCTCGATAAGGCCGGCCAGGTCATCGGCGATACGGTTGCTTATCGCGACGGACGTACAAAGGGCATGGATGAGGAAGTTTATAAGACGATTTCCGAAGCGGAACTTTACAGTCGCAATGGCATTCAGAAAATGATGATTAACACCATCTATCATTTAATGGCCATCAAAAAAGAAACACCGGAAATACTGGACAAGGCAGAACGTTTTCTGATGATCCCGGAATATCTTAATTATCGACTGACCGGGATTGCCATGAATGAATACACTAATTCAACAACATCACAACTGATTAATGCAAAAACACAGGATTGGGATTTTGAACTCCTTAAAATGCTGGGCCTGCCGACAAAAATTTTTGGTGACATCCATATGCCGAAGACGCTGGTCGGCCCCCTTTCAAAAGAAATGGAAGCGTGCGTCGGATTCAAGACCCATGTTGTCCTTCCGGCCACACACGATACGGGTTCGGCAGTCATGGCAGTCCCGACGAATTCCGATGACAGCATTTATCTGAGTTCGGGAACCTGGTCGCTCATGGGAATTGAACGCCTGATTCCGGATTGTACCGAAATGAGTCGAAAGCATAATTTTACGAATGAAGGCGGATACCATTATCGCTATCGCTATCTCAAGAATATCATGGGAATGTGGATGATGCAGAATCTGCGCCGCGAGTTTAAGCATCCGTACACCTTTGACGAACTTTATGAACTCGCCCATATCGGCCGCTATTTTACATCGACAGTTGATGTCAACGACAGCGCTTTCCTGGCCCCGGACAGTATGATCAAAGCCTTGCAGGATTATTGTGAAAGAACGAATCAGGAAAAACCGGAAACGGAATGTGAACTCCTGTATTGTGTCTATCGGAGTTTGGCAAACTGCTATGCCAAGACCGTTGCCGAAATCGAGGAAGTCACGGGCCGTACGTACGATACGATTCATGTTGTCGGCGGCGGTTGTCAAGATAAATTCCTGGACAGGCTGCTTGCCGAGGCGACAGGCAAAACGGTGTATGTCGGGCCGGTAGAAGCGACGGCTATCGGCAATATCATGGCGCAGATGCTGGGTGCTAAGGTCTTTGAAGATTTAAAGGAAGCACGGCAGGTCGTAGCCAAGTCCTTCGATGTGAAGCGCATCGAAAATCAATTCGAGTAATTCCGGTTCCATAACCGGAGCGATTAAGATGTTGGAAGTTATAAATATTATATATCAGGTGATGTACGTCACCTCAAGGTTACAGGATTTATAGGAGGTTTTCATTATGTCGAGATTTGAAGAAGCAAAAGAAAGTTACGCATCGATGGGTGTGGATGTAGAAAAGGCCTTACAGAAACTGCAAGATGTACGTATTTCCATGCATTGCTGGCAGGGCGACGATGTCTTAGGATTCGATTCGGACTCACTGACTGGAGGCATTGCGGCGACGGGCAATTATCCGGGCCGTGCACGCAATCCGGAAGAACTCATGCAGGATATCAAAAAGGCTTATTCTCTGATTCCGGCTAAGCACAAACTGAACCTTCATGCTTCGTACCGGATCACCGGTGAAAATATTGATCGTGATCAGATCGAGCCGAAACATTTCAAGGCATGGGTTGATTTTGCGAAAGAAGAAGGCATCGGCCTTGATTTCAACCCGACTTTCTTCAGTCACCGGAATGTTAAAAACAACATGACCCTTTCCAGCCCGGATAAGGATATTCGTGATTTCTGGATTGCTCATGGCAAAGCCTGCCGGAAGATTGCCAACTACTTTGGTGAAGAACTTGGCATCACGGCTCTGGACGACATCTGGATTCCCGATGGGACAAAGGATGTGCCTGCTGACCGTTTGGGACCTCGTCAGCGCCTCAAGGAATCTTTGGATGAAATCCTTTCCGTGAAATATGACCGTAAGAACATCGCCGACGCGGTGGAAGGAAAGGTTTTCGGTATCGGCGTTGAGTCGTACACCGTAGGCTCTCATGAATTTTATATGAATTACGCCGCCAAGAATGGCATCATGTGTCTCCTGGATACGGGTCATTACCATCCGACGGAAGTCGTTTCGGATAAGATTTCTTCGATGCTGCTCTTTAACGACAGTTTAGCCCTTCATGTGAGCCGCCCGGTCCGCTGGGACAGCGATCATGTTATCAAGTTCGATGATGAGCTCAAGGAACTGGCAACGGAGCTCGTCCGCTGTAATGCCCTCGACAAGGTGTTCATCGGCCTTGACTTCTTCGACGCCAGCATCAACCGTGTTGCAGCCTGGGTTATCGGCATGCGCAACATGCAGAAAGCTTTGCTCTACGGCCTCTTGACACCGAACAAAGAACTCAAGGAAGCACAAGATGCAGCCGATTTCACGCGGGTCCTGCAGGGACTGGAAGAAATGAAGACGCTGCCCTTCGGCGATGTCTGGGCTGAGTTCTGCAAACGCAACGAGGTCCCCGTTGACGGTCAGTGGTACTCCGTCATTACGGATTACGAAAAGGACGTTCTGTCCAAGCGATAAGAGAAACTATAATTTGAAATAAAGAAGGAGTCAATCATGGATATCAAAGATTCAACATTTATGGAAGGTTTTAAGCGCCTGACGGCAGATGCATTTCAGAAAGGCTGGCATGAACGAAACGGCGGCAATTTGACGTATCGTGTCAAAACAGAAGAAGTCGACGCCGTCAAGGAATCGCTGCATGAAGTGACGGAATGGAAGCCCATCGGCAATACTGTCCCGGGCCTTGCCGGCGAATATTTCCTGGTTACGGGAAGCGGCAAATATATGCGCAACGTCTCATTGGCACCGGAAGAAAACACGGCCCTCATAAAGATCGACGAAAAAGGCGAGAATTATGGCATTGTTTGGGGCCTTGTCAACGGCGGTCGTCCGACGAGTGAACTGCCGACGCACCTGGCAGCCCATGAACTGAAGAAAAAGATGACCAACGGGACGAACCGCATCATTTATCACGCACACCCGACGAATCTCATTGCCCTGACTTTTGTCCTGCCCCTGAAGGATAAGGAATTCACGCGTGAGCTTTGGGAAATGGCCACGGAAGATCCCGTCATCTTCCCGGAAGGCATCGGTGTCGTGCCCTGGATGGTACCGGGCGGCAAGGAAATTGCCGACGCCTCGGTTAAACTGATGGAGAAATACCGCGTCGTCGTCTGGGCCCATCATGGCCTGTTCGTTTGCGGCGATACCTTTGATGAAGCCTTCGGACTCATGGATACGGTTGAAAAAGCCTCGGAAATTTGTGTCAAAGTCTTATCGATGGGCGGTAAAAAACAGACGATTCCTCGGGAGGGCTTTATACAGCTTGCTAAGGATTTCCATATTGATTTGAATACGAAGTTATTGGATTAATCATTTTTATAAAGGGAGGAAAAGGCTATGTTAGGTGTAAAAGTCGATTACGAGATGTCTGCTTGGAAAAAGACCTTAATTGCCGGGCTCATCAGTTACATCGATGCCGGTTCCATCGTAGCAGGGGCTTCCGGACTGTCGATGTGGCAAGGCTATCTCGGCATGAGCAGTGTGCAGATGGGTCTTTTGGCCGCGCTGTCATCGAATACGGGAGGGGCTGCCATCGGGGCGCTGATCGGGGGTAAGATTTGTGATAAGTATGGCCGTAAATTCGTTTATAACTACGCACTTCTATTTTATATGATCGGCGTGGCGATGATTTGCCTGGCAACGAACTATCCCCTGTTCCTGCTCGGTTACGTCATTGTCGGGTTAATGGTCGGCGCCGATGTCGTCGCTTCCTGGACCTTTATTGCGGAAGAAGCGCCGTCGAAAAATCGTGCCAAACACTGCGGTTCAGCCCAAGTTGCCTGGATGCTCGGGCCTGTTGTCGTATTTCTCGCATCCATTCCGCTCAATTCGATGTTCGGCCTTCTCGGTAACCGTATCATCTTTGCCCATTTGATCGTCGTTGCCGGCTGGATTTGGTATCAGCGTTTGAAGATGCCGGAATCGACGGAATGGACAGAAGCCCATAAACGGGAACAGGAACTTGCGGCAAAAGGCATTAAAGTTCGTAAGGTCCATTATGGCGATATCCTTCACGGTACCTGCCTCAAGACGGTGGTCATGCTCTGTGCCGTTTATACGCTCTGGAATCTGGCTGCCAGTACGAACGGATTCTTCATGCCCTATGTGTACGAACACCTCGGTAAGCTCTCGAACGCCATGTCTTTGTTCCTGACGGCCTTGAACTTTGCCGTTTGTATCTTGACGACCTTCATCTTTATGTATACAGGCGATAAATTTAATCGCCGCAAGGTATTTGGCATTTTTTCCGGTCTCGGTGTCATCAGTTGGTTCGTTTGGGCCCTGCCGGCGAACATGATGCAGATGTGGATGCTCTTCTTCTTCACCATTGTCTGGGGATTCTCGATGCAGCAGCAGTTCTATCAACTTTGGAGCTCCGAACTCTTCCCGGTCCGCTACCGCGCAACGGCACAGGGATTCACCTTCTTTGTCACGCGTTTCTCCGCCGCTGTTTGGGGCTTCCTCGTTCCTATCCTGATGGAAACGGTCGGTTTCCAGGTCGCCGCGATGATCATGATCGGATTCGTATTTATCAGCTGGGTTGCCGGTACCTTCTTTGGTTCTGATGCCCGCGGCCTGACCCTTGATGAAATCACGAAACAGCGCTATGACCACGAAATCGATGAAAATGGCTGGTTTGTCAAACCGGTCGAACATAATGTCAATGCCATTCATCCGGTAGGAAAATGACAGCCGTCTGCATACGATTGAGGTTTAACGTATAAGATGAAAAAGAGCCTTCGCCGCTCCCAAACGATTCCTTTTGTCGGGCAATTGGAGAAGGGGGAGACGGAGGTTCTTCTTTTTGATCATTTTGATGAACATGTATGGGAGGTTTTTTGATGGAACGTTTTGCATGGAAAGCGACGGTCAAAGAGGGAAAACTCGATGAATATAAATATCGTCATGCCCATATTTGGCCGGAAATGAAGCAGGTACTGAAGGATGCCGGTATTTCAAACTATACGATATGGAATGTCGGAAATGAACTGTTCGGCTATTTTGAATGCGAAAAAGGGGTGGCTTATGCCGAATCCTATCAGGCCAAGAGCGCTGTCGTTGACAAGTGGAATGAGTACATGAAGGATGTCATGGTTATGGAAATGGATCCAACGACGGGAGCACAGCCGAAGATGCAGCAGGTATTCTTCCTGCCTTGAAATCGTTTCCTAAAAATAAAAAACGAATTTCTTATGGACATGAAATGACCTCCTAAGATTAGATCCGAACGTCTAATTTAGGAGGTCGTTTTTTGTAAATCAGCCTTTGTCAGAAGATTAAGTTAATCTGTTTATCTGCCAGAAATTCCTGCCATTCCTTAGAAGGCGGAACATCGGTGACGAGGGTGTCGATGCGTTCGAAATCATCACATTTAACAAACGCCGTTTTGTCAAATTTCGAATGGTCGACCAGAAGAATGGTATTGCGGGCCTGCTGCATCATGATGCTCTTGACGCGGCTTTCGCTTTCGTTGGATTCCATAATGCCCTTGTTCAAGTCGATGCTCTTACAGCTGATAAAGGCAAAATCGACGTAGTATCGGGTAAGTGTTTCACAGGCTATGGAATCTGTCAGGGCACAGGAGCTGTCGCGCATCGTGCCGCCTGTGCAGATCATTTTGAAGCCGCAGCCGATGAAATCGTTCATGAGACGGATGGAATTGGTAACGACCGTGATATTACGCTGATTCTGAAGGCGCTGCAAGAGTGCTTGGCAGGTCGTGCTGGAATCCATCATGATCGTGTCGCCGTCTTGGATCAGGCTTGCGGCTTTGTCGGCGATGAGCAGTTTGCTTTCATTGTTTATGGAGCTGCGACGCGTATAAGAAAGTTCATCACTCGTGCTTTCCGTTATCACGGCACCGCCGTAACTGCGGCTGAGCAACTCCTGTCTTTCCAGTTTTTCCAGGTCGCGGCGGATTGTTTCTTCGGTTACTTTGAATAACTTAGCAAGTTCTGAGACGTAAACTTTGCGGTCAATTCGAATCTTTTCCATGATTTTTTGTCTGCGTTCTAATCCCAGCATGATAAGCTCCTTCTTTCTCTTGTTTTCTGTTATCTTTTTCTATTTCCCAATGATTCGCTCTTATTATAGGGCAATTTGAGGATCAATACAATAGAAACAGACAAAAATAGACGTTTGATTTGTTGGATGTTGTCTCTCGGTTCACTTGAAAAGAAAGGTGTCTTCATAAAAAATGAGCGAAAGTACCCTGATAAGAGGAGCTGTTTGACTACGCCCATGCAGGGTATAAAAAAAGAGGATTTTTTCGGAGGACATAGACTTTGGATTTATTCGTATGGGAGGGAGCAAGGTGTTTTCAAGAAGGGCAGCGTGGTAGAATCGATAGGAGATCGGAAGGGCCCCCCTGCGAATATATTGGCAGCGACGTTATCCGAATAGAAATCTCCATAAAGTTTTTGTGAGACGTCCGAATCCATGATACAATCAAAAATATTTGATGTTTCGTGACCCTACATACACGTGACTTATTCTCTGTAAAGGAGGTATGGCAATGATAGATTTACAAGAACGGAAAAAAATCTGGCAGCGCTTCATCGAAGAGGGCATCTTGAGTAAACAATTGCCTCCGCTTATTGCCCGTTCATGGCAGGATTGCCGCAAGAAGGGAATCGATCCGTGGCACCGAAAAAATCTTCCCGTTGATTTAGAAAATCTAAATAGAAGTCGTCAAAAAAACAGATTATTGTTGCAAGTTGCCGGACCCATTATGCAAAGTGTCCATGAAATTGTCCGGGAATCCCATTCTCTTTTGGCCTTAATGGATAGTGCCGGCTGCGTGCTGCGTACCATTGGCGATGATACGATTTTGCAACATTCAGAAAATATTTTTTTTCATCCCGGCTCTGTGTGGAGAAATGATTCTGTCGGCACGAATGGTCCCGGGCTGGCCCTGGAATATGACAGGCCCGTACAACTTATCGGCGCAGAGCATTATTGCGCTGACCAACATAACTGGAGCTGTTCAGCAGCACCCATCCACGGGAATGACGGACAGGTGATCGGCGTTCTGGATCTTTCGGGCAGTGCGGCTGCCGCTCATCCCCATACCTTAGCCTTGGTGGTAGCCTGTGCCTTTAGTATCGAACAGACCTTGCGTTCTTATCACCAAAGCCATTTCATGAAAGCCGCCGCCAATGGCCTGCCGGAATCCATCCTTCTTTTAAATGATACCTTGAAAGTGCGCTGGGCCAATGCCACGGCCTATCGTGAATTGGGCGTATCCCATAAGGAGCTGTCGGCCCTCGATTTCCGCCGTGTCCTGCCTCAAATCGACTGGCCTGCCATTCAGTCCGATACGGTGAGTGACAACCCCTTGTATATGGATGATCTGGGCGTCGTTCTAGCCAAGAAAACACGTCACTTCAGTGCTACCTTATCCAAAACCTGCGATGCTACGGGACAAACGTATACGCTCATTCTGCGCAGACAGGAACACTTATTTCGGTCCGTTAACCGTGTAGCCGGCAATCAAGCAAACTATACCTTTCAAAATATTTATACGGCGGACCCCGCTATGTCTGAAGTCATTGATAAAGGCCGTCAATATGCCTACTATGACAGCACCATCCTTATTGAAGGGGAAAGTGGGACCGGGAAAGAACTCTTTGCCCAGGCCATCCATGCCGAGAGCCCCAGGCATAAAGGGCCTTTCGTTGCCGTGAATTGCGCATCATTGCCTCGAGATTTAATTGAAAGCGAATTATTCGGCTATGAAAAGGGGTCATTTACCGGGGCCCTTCGAGAAGGGAATCCGGGCAAGTTCGAACTGGCTGATCACGGGACTCTCTTTCTCGACGAAATCGGTGAAATGCCTCTGGAATTCCAAGCCAAGCTGCTCCGGGCTGTAGAGACGCTTTGCATTCGCCGTATCGGAGGCAAAGAAGAGAAAAAACTCGATGTCCGCGTTATTTCTGCGACCAATCGCTGCTTGGAGTCTGAAGTCGCAAAGGGAACCTTCCGCGGCGATTTATACTATCGATTGAACATTCTTAAACTGTCAATCCCGCCGCTCCGCAAGAGGCCGAACGATATCAGCTACTGTGCCAACCTGTTCTTGAAGCGCTTTAATACACGCTATCCCGAACGGACTCGCCAATTATCTCCGGAGGCATTGAAGTCTCTTCTGGAATATTCTTGGCCCGGTAATGTCAGAGAGCTGCAAAATTGTATTGAACGAGCTTTCTACACCAGCTCATCGGCGATCATCATGCCCCATGACCTGGCTCTTCGCGACAGGCAGCCGGCAGATGATGTCCGACGATTGAACCCTCCTGTTGATGGGACAAATGCGGCAGAAAAAGCGGCACTCCTGCACTGTTTAGAAACTGCTTTTGGGAACGTACCGGCTGCTGCAAGTTCTTACGGAGTAAGCCGAGCGACTTTTTATCGCCTCTGTCATCGCCATGGAATTCGGCCTAAAGAAATCCGGCGGCGCCACCCGTAATCGCCCTTGAAAATGTCTCAAAAATCTCAAAAATTATCAAGACATTTGAGACTTTTTGAGATTTTTTTCTTTTCGTTTATCCTAAAGAAGTTCGTTAAAAAAATATAATAACGCATAAACTAGCCAGTATAGTGATTTTGTCTGTATTCCTGCCTTTGATTGGCACGGTAATTACATATATATTAATGAAAATAATTTATACAAGTTGTAGGAGGAATGCAAGATGGCAAATAAGATCACTTTAAATGAAACATCATACTTTGGTAAGGGGGCTATTCAGGAAATCGTCACAGAAGTTAAAAACCGCGGCTGTCAGCATGTTACGGTCATTACCGACAAGGATTTAATGAAATTTAAAGTAGCGACAAAGATTACCGATCTTTTCGATGCAAATGGCATCCAGTATACGGTTTATGATCGGATTAAGCCCAATCCGACGATTCAAAATGTTCAGGACGGCGTAGCTTTTTGTAAAGATGCAAAGACCGATATTATCGTCGCTGTCGGCGGCGGAGCAGCTATGGATACAGCAAAGGCGATCGCCATCATTTTGACGAATCCGGAATTTGCCGATGTCAGAAGTCTTGAAGGGGCGTCGCCTACGAAGAACAAGTGCTTGCCGATCATTGCCGTTTCAACGACGAGCGGAACGGCAGCTGAAGTTACGATTAACTATGTCATTACAGACCCTGAAAAGCATCGTAAATTTGTCTGCTGCGATCCCCATGATATTCCTGTCGTAGCCGTCATTGATCCGGATATGGTGGCCTCCATGCCTAAAAAACTTTGTGCGGCTACCGGCATGGATGCCTTAGTTCACGCCATTGAAGGATATATTACCAAGAATGCTTGGGAAATGACGGATATGATGCACTTGAAAGCCATTGAGATCATTAGCAAATGGCTGCGTAAATCTGTAGAAGGGGATATGGAGGCTCGAGAAAAAATGGCCCTTGGCCAATACATTGCCGGTATGGGATTTTCGAACGTCGGCCTTGGTATCGACCATTCCATGGCCCATCCGTTAAGTGCTTTTTATGATATTCCTCACGGCGTGGCCTGTGCCATCCTCTTAGCACCTGTTTTGACATTCAACGCTTCTGCCACGGGGGAACGATATCGTGAAGTTGCTCGGGCAATGGGCGTTGCCGGCGTTGACGAAATGAGTCAAGACGAATATCGTAAAGCCGCCATTGATGCCTGCCAACAATTAGCAGACGATGTCGGTATCCCTCGAAAACTTTCCGACCTTGGCGTTCAGGAAAAAGATATTGATTTCTTAGCTGATTCGGCCATGGCCGATGCCTGCACGCCCGGAAATCCGAGAGACGTCGAAAAGTCCCAAATTGTAGATCTCTATAAGTCGATTCTCTGATATAGCTCACTATCAGACATAGACAAAATTACTCCCTTTTTAGTGGACCGGTAACTAAGTATATCCTGTTCACCTAGAAGGGAGTTTTCTTTTGGCACAAAAGGAAAGGTCGTTGGTATTCGCCATGAATCACTCATCCATAAGTCTTTTTCGCATAGGAATATTTGATGGTTTGAGCAGCTCCTTCTTTTGGGCAGGGCCCGTTTACAGGCTATTTTTGGGGATAGAGTCGATAGACGGTTTCTAAGAATTTCTGGCTGGCTGCCGAAAAGGCAGGATAGCGTTTCCAGGCCAGGTAATGACTGGTTTTTATGGGCGGATCGAGGGGGCGAAAGGCGACGGCCGGGTCGATGGTCGGCGACAGGAGGTCGCGGATGATGAGGACCAGTCCCGGTGTATAGAGGGCAAAGGGGACGGGGGTCCCGTTCATGACGTTGTAGGTGGCGATGATGTCCAATTGGTCGGAAACGGGCTTGGCCCAATCGAAGAGCATTTGGCGAATCCCTTCTCGTTGGGCAATGACCAAGGGGCGGCGGCAGAGGTCTTTTGGGGTGACGGCTGTTTTTTTTGTCAGGGGATCGTCGCTTTTCATGAGCAGGCCCCAAAGGGAGACATCGGGCAGGGGGTGCGATCCATACGTTGCCTTGTCCGGCCGGTCGAGGAGGACGATGAAATCCAGGCTGCCGTGGTCGAGGCGTTCGATGATGTCGGGCGCATCGCCGACATGGAAGGAAAAACGGATTTGCGGATACTGCTGATGAAGGGTTGACGCCGCTTCAAGGACGCCTTGACGCGGTGTACCGCCAATGGCGACGGTGCCAGTAATATCCTGGTCCGTTGAAGCGATTTCCTGCTCCGTCTTTTCAAGGAGGGCGACGATTTCTTCAGCTCGTTTTCGCAGCAAGATTCCGTCGGCCGTGAGGGTGATGCGCCGCTTTCTCCGTATTAAGAGCTGTTTTCCCAGTTCAGATTCCAGTTCTATCAACTGCTTAGAAAGAGAGGGTTGGGCAATGTGCAGGGTTTCAGCGGCACGGGTAATGTTTTGTTCTCTGGCCGTGGCCAGAAAATAACGTAAGACGCGAATATCCATGAGAGTCTCCTTTCTTTTTCAGGTCCATTGTAGCATGAGGTACCATTGCTGTAAACTATGATAATGATAGTTTATAGGTCTTTGCTATGAATCACTGACAGCACTATAATGAGTGTCGTTAGGAGGAGACCTACTATGGAAGAAACAAATACAATGCATCACGTACATCAAAAAATGTTTAAAATCGACATGCTGCACGGTTCACTCTGGGATAAAATCCCTCTCTTTGCCTTGCCTGTAGCAGCCACGGTCATTTTGGAACAACTTTTTCTGGCAGCTGATTTGGCCGTTGTCGGTCATTTCAGCGGTGCCGCCAATACGATTGCCGTCGCCGGCATTGGGGCTAATATCCCCATTATCGGCTTAATTCTAAACCTTTTTATCGGATTGGCTCTTGGTGTCAACGTCGTCATCGCCAATGCCATCGGCCGTAAGGACAGACTGACCGTAACCCATACGGTACATACGGCCGTCGTCATGGGCCTGGTCATCGGCGTCGCCGTGGCCATCATCGGAGAAGTCGTGGCGGCACCGCTTCTCGGTTCTCTCAATGTCCCCGATGACGTCTTGCCGTCGGCAGTGCTCTTTTTACGAATTTATCTCTTGGGACTGCCGGTCATCATGCTGTACAATTTTGAATCGTCTATCTTTCGCAGCGTCGGCGATACGCGCATGCCTTTAAAGGTCCTCGTCGTATCGGGACTGGTAAATGTAATCCTCAGTCTGTTTTTTGTTGCCGTCCTCGATTTGCATGTCGCCGGTGCCGCCTTGGCTACGGTGATGGCCAACGCTGTCAGTGCCGGCGTCTTGTTCCGCCTGTTGATGCGGCCCCACCGTTACATTCAGCTGAAGGTCAACGATATCGGCATTCATTGGGACTGCGTCCGTTCGGTTATCGCCATCGGTCTTCCGGCAGGCGTTCAAAGCGGCGTATTTACCTTAGCCAACATCGTTATCCAGGCCGCTATCAACAGCTTGGGGACGAATGCCATCGCTGCTTCGGCTGCAGCCTTTAACCTTGAAATGATTACGTATGATCTGCTTAATTCCTTCAGCCAGGCCTGCACGACCTTTGTCGGGCAGAACTATGGTGCCGGTCAGCTTGACCGCTGCCGCCGCATTTTTAAGATTGCCCTCTTCGAAGACATCATCGCTTCTGTCGCCGCCGTTTTCCTGATTTTCTCGTTCGGCCCCTTTCTGTTATCCCTCTTTTCGCCGGATCCGGCCGTCATTGAACTGGGCATGCTGCGCTTGAAGATGGTCTTCTTTGCCTATGTATTCACTGTTTTATATGAAAATATGTCCGGTTATATGCGAGGTTTTGGTATTTCTTTGCTGCCGGCAGCCGTTACGACTGTCAGCATCTGCGGAAGTCGTCTCTTTTGGATTTTTGTCGTCTTTCCGCTGCACCGCGAATTCTACTGGATCATGATGGCCTATCCGGTCAGCCTGGCCATCACCGCCGTCTGCATTTTTGCCCTGCTCTTATGGTATCGTCCGCCCCATCGCTTAGGACATGGGACGGAAAAACTGGCTTATGAAGGCTGAGTAGAACCGATATGAGCTATTCATGATGGTGAGAAATGAAAATACCTACGTAAAGCTTATAGAAAAGACGCGTAAGACGAATTGTTATTATGCGTCTTTTTCTTGTAGGATAAGAATGTAAGCTGTCATTCATGACAAGGGACTTTAATATAAAGCTTGAGTTTTTTGCAAATACGGAATAGCCGGCGGATTACTTTAGAATCCGGTGCCGTTAAGTACGGGCTTTCTTCGTCGAAGGAGTGATATGGTTGAGCTGCTTATTTTCGGAGGGGAGACGATTCTACGCTGCGTAGGTAGTATTATTGCCCCTTTTATTTTAAGATAATCATAGTAACGGAAAGAGGTGTAATGTATGAATTATATATCAGGAACGATGTTGAAAGAACTGCGTGAAAAAAGGAATCTCACGCAAAAAGAATTAGCTGAGAAACTGCGTATCAGCGACAAGACGATTTCGAAATGGGAGACCGGGAAGGGCCTGCCGGATATTACCTTGGTAGCCCCCTTAGCGGAAGCTCTCGGTATTTCGGTGGCAGAACTCTTTGCCGGTGAATATGCCGTCAATGATAACCGCTCGGCCAATGTGAAAAAACTTAAGTTTTACGCCTGTCCCATTTGCGGCAATATCATTACCACCTTCGGCGAAGGCGATTATAATTGCTGCGGCGTCAAATTGCCGGTCCTTACGGTGGAAGACGCTTCTTCAGCTCATCAAATCAACTATGACATGATCGAACATGAGTTCTTCGTCCATATCGACCATCCCATGACTAAGGAGCACTATATTTCCTTTATGGCCTATGTAACGGCCGACCGCTATACCCTGGTCAAGCTCTATCCTGAACAGGATGCGCAGTGCCGATTCATGAGTCGGGGCCATGGCTTTATCTATGCCTACTGCAATCGCGACGGCTTGTTTAAGATACATGTCTAGTGAATTTGTTTTTTCTGTCCTTGACCTCCTGAGGATTAGCTCTAAAAAGTTAACCCTAAGGAGGCCTTTGTTTAGGCAAATTTGTACGTATATTTACGACTCTGCGTTATTTGTGTTATGATAAAAGCAATAAAAGTTATGATACGTATTTGTTTTTATCATGGAGGTAACGATGAGTAAACTGGATTTATTTAAAGAGCATCTGGATGAAAGAGAATATCGCTATCGTGAGGTCACCGATAAGGAGGGCGTGACGCGGGGGTTTATTGCTCAACACGAGATTAAAGACAATCAGTTACTTACGGTGGTTTTTGAATTCCCAGAGGAAGAAAATTTTGTAGACGTGAGAATTTTTGATATCGCCAAGATAGAAGATTCTTCAAAACGAGAAAATTTATTGGAATTGATTAATGAACTCAATCTAAAGTATCGATTTGGCAAGTTTTTCGTCAGAGATACAGGCGATGTTGTCATGCAGTGGTCATTGTTTATTAAGGATCACTTTGATCCCGCATTTCTTCTGGATATGACTTTTATACTCGTAGGCAATGTAGGCGAAGAGTATCCTAAGTTTATGAAACTTCAATGGACATAAAGATAACATGCCCTTCTGAATAGGAAGTTCATATTCAATCTATTGTTCCATCGAGACAGATTGTTTTAGATGACTGTCTCATTAAATTGGTTTTACCATTCTTGCCCGTCTCCTGAGCGGGACGGAAGAACGATATGCCCAGGCCAAAGAGGCCCTGCAGTATATCTTCGATCATATTTGTAAGTAAAAATGGGATTTATCATACCTGTTGAATTGACAAAGAGGGCACGACGGAGCTTTGGGCTTAGGTCGTGCCCTCTCTGTTTTTAACGGCTTTTCTTGAAGATTCGGTAAGGCCCTGCTCCTACGGGCAGGCGTTCTTTGTCATATAAAGTATATATATGATATAATAAAATAAATCTAACATATATACAAAAGATGGCCGATGTGAGTCTGTCGGTTGGAGGGAGCAAGGATTATGAAGAAGAAGTGCAGTTGTTGCGGGAAGAAAAAGAAGGTTGTCCGTTTTGATGGGAAGGTGTGGTGCAAGTCCTGCATTTGGCACGAACTGAAAGAACGCAGTGCTGCGGACGTGAAAACGGACACCGTCGAAGAAGTGAAAGAGCCCGACACCATGGAAAACAGGACTGCCGCCGAGGAACTGCAGGACATGAAGGAAGCTGTAAAGGGATTGGCTACCAAGCAGAATCTGATTAAAGCGGGCACTTGTGCCGTCGGTGTTTTTGTCGTCGGCATGATTGCCGTCCATTTTGGCGCTGACCAGATGGTCTATCGTTGGCTGAATCCTTGGGCACCGTTCTAAATTGAACGCCGGTCATCGTGAGATGGTCGGCATTTTTTTTGCCAGAAAATAGGGAGGAGCGTATTTCTTTATAGGAATAAAAAAAGTCCCACCATGGTCCGCAGTGCGTTTCCGCCTTATGCGTGGTGGGCTCTATCGACTATAGTGTATCAAACTTTAAGAAAAAAACAAGGGGCATAGACGTATAGGAACCGCGTCAGCTTGATTCGGACAAGTCGGGATTCTTTTGATGTAATTTAAATAGTGAGTAGCCATAAAAAATGACCTCCCGGAGTTCGTCTTTCAAAACGGACGTTAGGAGATCATTCTTTTTATGTTAAGGCTGCACGTTAAGCCTGTTTTTTGATGCGGCAGGCGACGCAGTAGATGACGGCGCACAAGCCGAGATAGGCCAGGATGCCGAGGTAAGTAGCGCCCGGAGTGGTGACCCAGTCTTTTAAGAACCAGTCGACGCCGCCGATATGGAGGACGGCGCTGATAAGGCTGCCGATGGCACCGCCGGCAACGAAGCCCGAGGCGATGGTGCTGCCTTCACTGAGACGGAGTTCATTTAAGGCTTCGTCTTTACTGCTGTGGGAGACGAAGTACGATACCAAGCCGCCGATGAGGACCGGCGTGTTGATTTCCATGGGAAGGTACGCGCCGAGGGCGAAGGCCAACGGCGGAACTTTCATCATCCACAAGATGAAGGCGAAGAAGGCGCCGGCCATGTAGAGCGGCCAGGGAGCGGCACCGCCGTCCATCATCGGTTTGACGATGGCCGCCATGGCATTGGCCTGAGGAGCGGCTAAGGCGCCGGGGCCGGTGTAGCCGTAGGCGTGGTTCAAGAGGAAGATGACACCGACAGAGACGAAGCTGGTGACGATGATGGAGACGATTTGCCACTGCTGCATCTTCTTCGGCGTAGCGCCCGTGAGGTAGGCGACTTTCAGTTCCGACATGAAGTTGCCGGCAACGGCCAAGGTGGCGCAGAGGAAGGCGGCCATCATGAGGATGGCGATGATGCCGGAACTGCCGCTCATGCCGGCGTTGCCCATGAGGACGGCCGATACGATGATCATAAAGATGGTCATGCCCGAGACCGGTTCATTCCCCGTAAAGGCGATGGAACTGATGCCGACGACGGAGAGCATGAAGGAAAAGATGATGATGATGACACCGGCCAGAAGGGTCTGGGTGATGTTCTGGGAGCAGGTGACATGGAAGAAGAGGATGAATAAGGCGTCCATGGCCAGGGTCCCGGTGACGATCTGGCTCATGGGCATATCCTGCTGGGTACGGAGAAGATCCGTTGCCGAAGAGCCCTTCGATGAGAACATATCCACGGCAGCTCTTTTCATGACCCGGCCGACGACGCCCGACATGGAGATGAGGCCGATGATGCCGGCCATGGCCAGCATGCCGATGCCGATGTGGCGGACGTACTGGGAGAAGACGTCGTCAATGGAGGCATTGGCCAAGAGAACGGACTGGCCGCCAATGGTCATGACGTGGTCACCGCCGAGATAGTAGACGACAGGGATACAGACGAACCACGAGAAGAAGGAACCGGCGGCAATGATGGCGGCGTAGCGAAGGCCCGTGAAGTAGCCGATGCCGAGGAGGGCTGCGTCGTTATCGAGGCTGAAAGCCAATTTGTATTTATCGGCTGCCGCCTGGCCCCAGGAAAAGGTCAGGGTCGACAAGACTTCCTGCCACCAACCGAGGCTGTTGAGGACGAAGTCGTAGGCCATGGCCAAGAGTCCGCTGAAGACCATGACTTTAGCCTTGGATCCTTCGTTGCAGCTCAAGACTTCAGCAGCGGCCCGACCCGACGGGAAGGGGTAGGCTGCGTCCATTTCTTCGCAGAAATAGCGGCGGAAGGTCGTGGCCAAGAGGACTCCGAGAACGCCGCCGAGGACGATGGGAATGACCATTTCGGCAAAGGATAATTGACTGTCAAGCTGCAGGATGAAAAGGGCCGGCAGGATAAACATGACGCCGCCGATGATGTTGGTACCGGCACTGGCAATGGCCTGGATGTGGACCGTTTCCGGGAAGGCGTTTTTGCGCTTGAAGAGAACGGCCATGCCCATAGCCAGGACCGAGACCGGGGCGAAGGCGTCGACGGTCTGGCCGATTTTCAGACACAGATAGCCGACGGCTAAGGCGAAGAGGGCGGCGAAAAAGAGCCCCCAGCCGACGACGTAGGCGTTGATTTCAACATAGTTTCTGTCCGGCGCCATGGGCGGGGCATAGTGTCGTCCGTCGGAATTTGGTGAAGACATAAGAAAGACCTCCTAAAAGTATAAAGTTTCATTGGCAAATCAAACGATTAACCCATTATAGACTCTTTAATTTTAGAAGAACGACGCTGGTCTGTCAACGATGGCTTTACGAGAATTTTACGGATAAAATTATATAATTAAAAACAATTCTTAATTGATAAATTTTTAATTATAGAGTATAATAGTGGACATAAGAGAGTCGCAATATGCGAATGCACTATTCTTACAGTCCTTATAAAGGAGGTTCTTCTATGAATATTGTAGTTTTAGTAAAGCAAGTTCCGGCAGTTTCTGAAATCGAAATTGCGCAAGATAATAACCTGGTCCGTGTCGGTGCTCCGTCGATGTTAAATCCCGTTGACAAGCATGCCATCGAAGCAGCGATTGCAGTCAAAGACGCAGTGGGCGGCACGGTTACCCTTATCACCATGGGCACGGCTCAGGCCGCGGAAGTCATGCGTGACGGCATCGCAGTCGGTGCTGATAAAGGCGTTCTCGTATCCGATGAACGCATGGCCGGGTCCGATACCTTAGCTACGGGCCTGATTTTAGCAAAGGCTATTGAAAAGATCGGCGACGTCGACCTGGTATTCACGGGCAAACGTTCGACCGATGGCGATACGGGCCAGATTCCTCCGGCCGTTGCTCAGTATTTGAACATCTCTCTCGTTTCCTATGCTGATTCCATCAATGTCGAAGGCTCGACGATTACGGCAACCCGCGCCAATCACGGCGGCGTTGAAACGGTTCAGGCCCAGTTACCGGCCGTCGTTTCGGTTACGGATAAGAGCAATACGCCGCGTTCTCCGAAAATCCGCGGTAAGATGGCTGCCAAAAAGGCTGTCTTCGATGTATGGCGTATCGAAGACTTGGGCCTCGATGCAGCAAGTGTTGGCAAATCCGGTTCGGCAACGAAAGTTACGGAAATGTTCGCGCCGGAACCGAATCCCGTCGGTATCATGGTCGAAGGGAATACCCCGGCGGACCTTGCGGCTAATCTCGTTAAAGATCTGACTGCCAAGAACTTACTGTAAGGAGGGCTCTGAACATGGAATTAAAAAACAACATCAGCGTATATATTGAAGTTGCCGGCAGTGCCTTGAGCACGCTGAGCATTGAATTGTTGGGCAAGGCTCGTCAGCTGGCTGACAAAAAGGGCGAACAAGTCGTCGCGTATATCGTCGGTGCCGATACGAGCAAAGCGGCTGAAGAAGCGATTTCCTATGGTGCAGACGCTGTCGTCGCCGTAGAAGATCCGGTACTCGAAGGTTATGACTCGGCCTTGTATACGAAGGCCATTGCAGCTTTGGTCGAAAAATACGCACCGAGCGTCATCCTCATCGGCGGTTCTCCCAACGGCCGTGACCTCGGCGGCCGCCTGTCGGCTAAATTGAAGGTCGGCCTCGTTGCCGATTGCATCGACGTCCTCCACGAAGGTGATGACGATACGCTTACTTGGATTCGTCCGGCCTTCACGGGTAAACTCCTGGTTAAGATTCAGACGACGACTCGCCCGCAGCTCGGAACGGTCAGCGATAAAATCTTCCACGGTGTCCCGGCTGATCCGTCCCGCAAGGGTGACGTCATCAAAGAAAAAGTCGATTTCAGCGGAGATGTTCCGACCATTAAAGTAACTAACTTTGAAGCCGTCGAAAACGCAGCTGAAAGCCTGTCTATTGAATCGGCTGATATCGTCGTCGGCGCCGGCCGCGGCGTTCAGAACGAAGAAGGCATGAAAGCTGTCGAAGCTTTTGCTCAGCGTATCGGGGCTGCCTTCGGCGTTTCCAAACCCCTCGTCGATAACGAATGGGCTCCCCATGATTTGCAGATCGGGATTACGGGCAAGAAGATTGCGCCGAAAATCTACATCGCCATGGGTATTTCCGGTGCTATCCAGCATAAATTGGGCGTTCAGGATGCTGAATTGATCATTGCCGTCAATAAAGATCCCGATGCTCCGATTTTCGAATTCGCCCACTACGGCATCGTTGGCGATCTCTTTGAAGTCATGCCGGAATTGGAAAAACAAATTGCCAAGATCAAAGGATAAAAACCTGGCTGTGAGCCTTTCGTTCAGGTCATAGCAGGCTGTATAAAAGAGCTTTTCTACAATGTCGTATTGTGGAAAAGCTCTTTTTTGCGTTTTCAAGGTTTTTTAGGGGCTGTTATGCCGAAGAGGAAGATTCTTTATGTTATAATAGGCATAATGAACACTGTGTAATAAACGGGTAGGAGGTTTTTCTATGGATTCTTTTGCAGCCCGCGAGGCTTGTCAGGAGGGCCGATACAATGACGTCATCGCCATGTATGACAAGGCTGCCCCCGACGGCTCTTGGACGAACTGGGATTATTATTACTATGCCTATGCCCTGCGCAAGGTCAAAAATTACGCTAAAGGGCGGGAAATTGCCCGGGCCGGCATCATCGCCTTTCCGGAGTTTACCAATCTTCACGGCATCTACTGCTGGTGCCTTTACTATTTATAC
This sequence comes from Megasphaera massiliensis, assembly GCF_000455225.1. GTDB lineage: Bacteria > Bacillota > Negativicutes > Veillonellales > Megasphaeraceae > Megasphaera > Megasphaera massiliensis. The sequence goes on along the minus strand of NZ_HF954537.1, from coordinate 712,454 downwards.
ATCCAAAAATTCGATGAACGGCTCCATACCTTCGAAGACTTTCGCCGCGCCGTCGACGCCATCTTAAAGTACAGTCAACAAGGTCCGTACACGCCGTATACCTTAGCCGTATGGCGGATGGTCGAAGTCTTAAAGACAAAACCGCCTTCTATGGCGAATATGGCCGGTGACTATTTGCGCCGTCTCGATCCGGATCTCTTGTCCGATGAAGAAAAAAAGGTGACCCTTCGCGGACGGGAACAGGTTATCGCCTCCGAACGAGAACGCTGGTATGCCCTCATGAGCCGGACCCTCATCAAGGAAGAAAAGTACGATGACTGCATTCGTCTTTGCCGAATGGCCTTGGGAATCTTTCCAGAACTGCACCACGACAACGACATTTGGTTTTCTTACCGCATCGGCCTCTGTGAGCTGCGGTTGGGACAGATCGAGGACGCCCGGCAGCGGTTTGAAGAGTTATTAAAGTATAAGCAACACTGGATCGTCTATCGCGGCCTCTTTTTTGCGGCCCAAGCCAATGGCGACAGTGAGGCCATGCGCCGCTATGGAGCATCGGCCATGGCCGCTCCCGGCGAGCTTAAGGCTAAGGTCAACTTCCTCGTCCAGTTGGCAGGAGCCTTGGAAAATATGGGCAGTTACGATAAAGAGGCTTATGAACATTATCTCTTGGCGAAACTCATCCGGACCGAACAAAATTGGAAAATTTCGCCCCAGCTCATCGCCAAGGTCGACAGTTATGATTATTCCCCGGCGGATCGGCCGGAACTGCTTCGTCGCCTGCAGTCCTTCTGGATGGCGGAAAAGCATGCCGGTGAGGAACAGCATACGGGGACTATCGATAAGATCCTTCCCGGCGGCAAGGCCGGTTTCATCCGGGAATACGGCGGCGGTCAGTATTATTTCCGTACAGCCTCCCTGTATCGGGTCCGAGCGCAAGAAGGGGAGAAGGTCACTTTTTATGTCGAAGACTTTTTCGATATAAACAAGAAAAAACCGGCCCGTCGCGCCGTGGACATCGAGCCTGTTTTGCTATATCATAAGAAATGAAATTACCAGAGAAAGCGAGTGGCCCTTATGATCTTATCAGGCAAGGAAATTGTCAAACATTTAGGTAAAGAAATTATCATCGAACCCTTTCATCCCGAACGGGTCAATCCCAATAGCTATAATCTGTCTCTTCATAACGAACTGATGATTTACGACCATGCCGAATTGGACATGGCTAAGCCCAATCCGGCGTCGACGATTCATATTCCGGAATCGGGCTATGTCCTCCAGCCTAATACGCTCTACTTGGGCCGGACTAATGAATACACCCGGACCGACGGCTACATCCCCATGCTGGAAGGTCGGTCGTCTGTCGGTCGTCTCGGCGTATTCATCCACGTTACGGCCGGTTTTGGCGACGTCGGTTTTGCCGGTTACTGGACCCTTGAAATCTTTTGTGTTCAGCCCATACGGATTTACCCCAATGTCGAAATCTGCCAGATTTACTATCACGATATCGATGGGGAGTACGACAAGTATACCCACGGAAAATATCAGAACAATACGGGCATTCAGCCGAGCATGCTTTGGAAAGACTTTGAAAAGCTGAAAAAATAGGAGAGGTATGACCATGAGAGAAATCGATATTCAGGAACTGTTGTCGAAAGAAACGTTCTGCTTGGGAAGTGCTGAAGACCGAAAAGGTGGTACCGGCTGCACGGTCCTTGTCTTCCCTGAAAGCGCACCCTGTGCCGTCGACGTCCGCGGCGGTGGTCCGGCCAGTCGGGAATCGGAGCTGCTAAGTCCCATGGCGGCAGCGTCGGGCATCCATGCCATCCTCTTAAGCGGCGGCAGTGCTTTCGGCCTCAATTCGGCCACGGGGGTTATGACCTGTTTGGAAGAACAGGGCATCGGCTTTGAAACGCGGATCGCCAAAGTCCCTTTAGTCGTCGCTTCGTGTATCTTTGACCTCGGATGCGGAGACGATGTCCGTCCCGATGCGGCCATGGGCTATACCGCTTGTGATGCGGCCTTTAAAGGCGACTTCCGTGAGGGCTGTTACGGTGCCGGTACGGGGGCTACGGTCGGAAAGCTCTGCGGCCCGGACTATATGATGAAATCCGGTGTCGGTGCCTATGCCGTTTCCGTCGGAGACCTCAAGGTTTGTGCCATCGTCGTCGTCAACGCTGTCGGCGACGTCCTCGGCGAATCGGGGGAAATCCTCTCCGGCATGAGAAGCCGTGACGGCAAAGGATTTGCCGATACGCGGCGGGTCATGCTCGAAGAAGCAGGAATCACACCGACCCTCTTTTCGCAGCGAGCCGTCGGTACGACGACCAATACGACCATCGGTGCTGTCGTGACCAACGGCCGCTTTGACAAGGCTCAGCTGAAAAAAATAGCCGCCCTCGGCAGCAACGGCATGGTCCGCACGATTCGACCGGTCAATACGACGGCCGACGGCGATTCCCTGTATGCAGCCAGCATCGGCACCGTTTCAGCCGAAATCAGTTTGACCGGAACCCTGGCAGCTTACGCCGTCGAACAGGCGGTCCGCCGTGCCGTTTTGCAGGCTGAACCGATGTACGGCATCCCCGCTTCCCTCGATTGAAGTCTGCGAAAGGACTTGGGGAGGCACTGTTTCAGCGCATCGTAATTTTTGTTATCCTAAAAGGCAGTTCAGTACAGCTGTACATTTTCTATCAGGTGGTGTTTTGCAATGTATGATTATGTCATCGTCGGCAGCGGTCTCTTTGGCGTCGTCTTTGCCCATGAAATGAAAAAAGCCGGGCGCAAGTGCCTGGTCCTGGAACGGCGAGCGCACGTCGGTGGTAACGTCTACTGCGAAGAAAAAGAGGGGATCCGCATCCATCGCTACGGGGCCCATATCTTCCATACGTCGAATAAAAAAGTTTGGAACTATGTCAACCAGTTCGTCGAGTTTAATCATTACGTCAATTCGCCGGTTGCCAATTACAAAGGCGAGCTCTACAACCTGCCTTTTAATATGAATACCTTTGCCAAGATGTGGGGCATCGTCACGCCGGCGGAAGCGGCCGCCAAGATCGAAGAACAGCGTCAAAAGGCCCATATTACGGAACCGAAAAATTTAGAAGAACAGGCCATTTCCCTCATCGGCACCGATATTTATACGAAACTTATCAAGGGCTATACGGAAAAGCAGTGGGGACGGAATTGCACCGACCTCCCGGCCTTTATCATCAAGCGCCTGCCCGTCCGCTATACTTTTGACAACAACTACTTTGACGACAGCTATCAAGGGATTCCTATCGGCGGTTACAATGGCCTCGTCGACGCCCTGTTAGAGGGAATCGAAGTGCGGACCGGCATCGATTACAATAAAGAACGGTCGTCTTATCTCGATATTGCCCGCAAGGTCGTGTATACGGGCCCTATCGATGAATATTTCGGCTACCGACTGGGCTGTTTGGAATACCGGGGCCTTCGCTTTGAAACGGAACGCTTGGAAGAAGTCAATCATCAGGGCGTAGCCGTCATGAATTATACCGACCGGGAGACGCCGTATACGCGAGTCATCGAACACAAGCACTTTGAATTCGGAACCCAACCGGTGACCTATATCACTCGGGAATACCCGTCGGAATGGCACCGTGGGGAAGAAGCCTATTATCCGGTCAACGATGACAAGAACCAGGCCCTCTACAAGCAGTACGCCCGGCTCGCCGGCCATGAACGGAACGTCATCTTTGGCGGTCGTTTGGCTGAATATAAGTATTACGATATGGACGACGTCATTGAGAGCGCTTTGACTGTCGCCGAAAAGGAGATTTGAACAGATGCAGAAAAAAGTTCGCAAAGCCGTCATTCCGGCGGCCGGCTACGGCACGCGGTTTTTACCGGTGACCAAGGCTATCCCTAAGGAAATGATTCCTATCGTCGATAAACCGGTCATCCAGTATATCGTCGAAGAAGCCCTGCAAAGCGGCATTGAAGAAATTTTAATCATCACCGGCCACGGAAAACGGGCCATTGAAGACCACTTCGATACCAATATCGACCTCGAACTGCAGCTGCGCCAGCAGGGAAAGACCCGCCTCTTACGGATGGTACAGGATATTTCCAGTATCAACGTCCACTATATCCGGCAAAAGCATATGCGCGGTCTCGGCGACGCCATTCGTTGTGCCGAATCCTTTATCGATAATGAACCTTTTGCCGTCCTCTTAGGCGACGATATCGTCTATGAACCGGAGCGGCCGGCTCTGCGTCAGATGATCGAGGCCTTCAGCGAAGTCGGTTCGACCCTCCTCGGCTGCCAGGAAGTACCTCTCGACCAGGTATCGCGTTACGGCATCGTCCACGGGATGCCGACGAAAGACGAACGCATCGTGCGGCTCATCGATATGATTGAAAAACCGTCTGTCGAAGAAGCGCCGAGCCGCTTGGCGGCCCTCGGACGCTATATCCTGACGCCGGATATCTTTGAAATCCTGCGCCGCGTCCAGCCCGGGAAGAACGGTGAAATCCAGCTTACCGATGCCCTGCGCCTCATGGCTGACCGCGAAGGCGTCTATGCCTATACCTTTACGGGAACCAGTTATGATGCCGGCAATAAGCTTGGCTTTTTGAAGGCCACTGTCGAATACGCCCTGCGTCGTGACGACTTGGGCCATGATTTCAAGGCTTATCTGAAGGACTTGTTGAAAGGATAACCGTCTCTTTCTTACGCCGCTCTTTGAAGAAACTTTTCATAAGGGCGGCGCATTCTTCCGCACGGACCCCGGCTGTGACGACGGCGGCGTGATTGAGACTGTCGCTGTCGATGAGGTGAAAGAGGGAACGGGCTGCCCCGGCCTTGGGGTCGTCGCAGCCGTAGACGACCCGGTCCAGGCGGCTGTTTACGATGGCGCCGGCACACATGGGGCACGGCTCGACCGTGACGTATAGGGTACAGCCTGTCAGGCGCCAGCGATTCAGTGCGCGACAGGCTTTTTCAATGGCCAACAGTTCGGCGTGAGCCGTGGCACAGGGAAGGGATTCCCGCAGGTTATAGGCTCGGGCGATGACCTTTTTCTGATAGACAATGACGGCGCCGATGGGTATTTCTCCGACGGCATAGGCGGTCTTGGCTTCGGCGAGGGCCTTGCCCATATAAAATTCATCTTTAGTCATGATGATCTCCTTAGTAATTAACATGGTTCATTTATCATATCACGAAAGAGAGGGAAGGGGAATTCCTATGGATGCGATTTGGTGGCATATTTTTGACTTATTGGGGACGACGGCCTTTGCCGTATCCGGCGTTTTTGCAGCCCTTTCCCGGCGCATGGATCTGTTCGGCATCTTCGTCCTCAGCGCAGCGACGGCTGTCGGCGGCGGCATCGTCCGTGACATCCTCATCGGCAATATTCCTCCGGCGGCCTTTAAAAACAGCATTTACCTATGGATTATATTAGGTTCCATCGTTATCGTCACCTTGACTGTCCGCTACTTCAATATCCACATGTGGCGCCGCTTTATGGGTCATCTGTCGGCCATCTACCTCTTGTGTGATGCCATTGGCCTGGGTTCCTTTACCGTAACCGGGACCCTTCTCGGCTGTTATTATTATCCTGATTACTGGATTTTAGATATTACCCTCGGTGTCCTCACGGCCGTCGGCGGCGGCGTCATCCGCGACGTCTTGGCCGGACGGATTCCGGTCGTCCTGCGGACTGAAGTCTATGCTACGGCGTCGCTCCTCGGCAGTGTCCTCTTGTACGGCGCCGTCATTCCCTTTGAAGTGCCTTTTGAAGTGGGGGCCATCGTCAGTTTTTCGGTTACCGTTGCCATCCGGTTGGTTGCCATTCGCTTCCACCTCAATGTGCCCCGCATCCGCCGTAAGAAGCAAGGTTCTTCTTTTTAGAGGGCAGATGTGCTATAATAAAAAATACTTGTTTTTTCTTACGATAGGAGGATAATGTGAATCTGTTACAGAAGGCAGTCAGCATGGCCGTCGTATCCCTGTTCCTGTGTGCTACGCCGTCGACACTGGCTAAGACGATTTTATACGTACCGCAGGACGACCGGCCTGTAGATTACGAATATACGGTCAGTACGGCAGAATCGGCAGGCTATACGATTTTGACGCCGCCCGCACAGTATCTGTCGGGCATGAATTTCCACGGTTCGCCGGACCGGCTCATGTCTTGGGTAGAGAATAACGCGAATAAAGCCGATGCCATGGTCCTGTCCATTGATTCTTTAGTCTACGGCGGTCTCGTCGATTCCCGGAAGCACAACCTTCCCATGTCGACCCTCTTGACGCGCCTTGAAAGAGTAGAAGCCCTGCACAAGGCCAATACCAAAGTGCCCCTCTACGTATTCAGCACGGTCATGCGCAGTCCCTGGGCCGGCGGCAAGGGCGTTGAACCGGACTACTACCTGACCATGGGCTCCGATATCTATCAATTAGCCTCTCTTCAGGCCAAGATGGATGAAGAAGGGCTCAATCCCCAGGAACGGAACGATTGGTTCGCTATCATGCGACGCATTCCCATGGAATACCTGCAGGATTGGTACAATCGGCGCCGCAAGAATATGAGCATCAATTATCGGCTCATCGACGATGCTCGAAAGGGCGTCTTTACCTACTATAGCCTGGGCCACGACGACAACTCGGTCAGCACCCAGTCTTCTTTGGAATCGAAGTATCTCGAAATGGCCGGCCAAGGCATTCCTAAGACATCCTTCGGTTCCTTCCCCGGCGCCGACCAGTTGGGATTGCTGCTCATTACGAGAGCCAGCAACGACTTCAATAATTATCATCCGAAAATTTCGGTCATCTACCCCTTGGGCGGGGGAGAAAAGACGGTCCCCCGCTATGACGGACAGGCCATTGGCAAGACTATTGCCTCTCACGTCGAAGCCATTGGCGGCACGATTGTCGACAATGAACGGCCGGATCTCCTGCTCGCCGTCAATACGCCGCTGACTACAACGACGACGGAATCGGCAAATTTTGAAAACTTCCCGATCATGCTCCAGTCGACGAAAGACTTCCTGAACCAGATTGAAAAGGCGGTCAACCTCAATATCCCGGTTAGCCTCGTCGATATGGCCTTTTCCAACGGCTCGGATAACACCTTGGTCTACGGCCTCTACCAGGACAAGATGATGTATCGCCTGGCAGCCTACAACGGCTGGAATACGGCCAGCAACTCCGTCGGCTACGGCCTTTCGCAGGGCGTCCTCGCCAAGTATATGACGCCCGCTGACCACCGCGACATGCTGACCACCCAGTATCTCGATAACTGGGCTTATCAGGCCAACGTCCGCGACTACGTATCCCGCATGGATCAAAAACTCGAAGCCCACACCATCACGCCGGTGTACGCTTCGCGGAACCAGGAACTGCAGAGCCTGGCCAAAACACAACTCCAGCGCTACGCATCGACGTACCTCGGCGTCGACCCGCGGACCATTGACGTCACCTTGCCTTGGCAGCGCCTGTTCGAAGTCTACGTCGACGTCAAAAAGACGCCGTCCGTATCCCTTGAAGCCGATGTGCGCCAAGGAAGCAATAACCAGCGCCTTCAGAACCTGGCCAATAACGTAGCCGCAGCCCAAGCTCAGCTCGATGCGGCCCAGACCGTCGATGAAGACGGCACCGTAGTTCCGCCGGATCCGGCCGTTCAGGCTCAGCTCCAGGCTGCCAAAGACGCCGCCCAGGCGCAGTACGATAAGGAACAGCAGGCCCAGGCCATGAGCCGCAGTGAAGAAAAGGCTCAGCAGAGCCGTACTTGGACTGCCGACCGTTAACCCGATAAAAAGGATTGATAAAGGAGAATATGGAAACAAACGATATGACCTCGAAGGAAATTAAAAACACAGCTCCCGTGCCATCCCCTAAGCCTCCGCGTAAGAGACTTAAAAAAATATTGACCGGGTGCTTCATCGCCGCGGCCGCCGTCGTGCTCTATGGCTTTTTCGGCCCGAACTTCCTCTTGCCCTATACCAGCGGCTATCTCCATGTTCGCAGTGACATGACGGCAGCCGACGTCGGCGATGCTTTGACAGATAAGGGCTATATTGCAAGTCCTTTATGGTTCCGCGCCGCGGCCATGGCGACCGGTCAGGCCGGCTCGATCCACGCCGGAGAATATACCTTTAACTCGCGAATGAGCGTCTTTACTATTTTACAGAAACTGGCCAGCGGCAAGTCTGAAGCTGACCGGCTCGTCGTGCCCGAAGGGTATACGGTATGGAATATTGCCAAAGCCGTCGCTGCCAACGGCCGTATCAGTGAAGCGGACTTTTTAAAGGCGGCTGCGTCGGACGCCCAGCTTTTTCCGTATATGAAGGGCAACCGGCAAGTGACCTTTGCCACGGAAGGCTTCTTATTTCCCGATACGTATTTCATCCCTTACGATGCGACAGCCGACGACGTCGTGGCCATGATGCTGAAGAATTTCGATAAGCATCTGACGCCGGCTATGAAAGAGCGCATTGCCAAGAAGAATATGTCCATCTACCAGTTCGTCACCTTGGCATCGCTCATCGAAAAGGAAGCTAAATTCGAACCGGATCGGCCCCTTATCGCTTCGGTCTTTGAAAACCGCCTGCGCATCGGCATGAAACTCCAGTCCGATGCCAGCATTGCCTACGCCATGGGCAACCACAAGGCGGAGTACAGCATCAGTGAGACCCAGTACGATTCGCCGTACAATACCTACGTCTATGAAGGCCTGCCGCCGGGACCGATCGGAAACCCCGGTCTTCCCAGTATGGAAGCTATCTTAGACGCGCCGGCGACGAATTATCTCTACTTCGTCGCCGATAAGGACGGGCATAACTACTTTGCCGCAACGTATGACGAACACATGAAGAATGTACAGGAGCATATGCCATGAGTCTGATTTGTGAGATGAAGGCTTATGCCGAAAGAGAAGGGCTTCCTATCCTCAGGGACAGTGAAGTCCCTCTTTTTGAACGTATCATAGCTAACCAACGGCCGGTGAAGGTCCTTGAAATCGGGACTTGCATCGGCTATTCGGCCCTTCGCATGGCGCCTTTTCTCGGCGACGGCGGTACGATTACGACCATCGAATTTGATGAAGGTCGTTGGCAAAAGGCACGGGACTTTATCGGCCGCTCTCCTTATAAGGGCGTCATTACGGCGCTCTTAGGGGACGGCACGGAACTTTCCGGAAGCCTCTCGGGGCCGTGGGACCTGGTTTTTCTCGACGGGCCCAAAGGACAGTATGTCCGCCAGCTTCGGCAGCTCATGCCGAAACTTTTACCCGGGGCCCTTATCATGGCCGACAACATCGGCTATCATGAGATGTTTTATATCGAAGGCACCTTGCCCCACAAACACCGGACGGCCATAAGCCGCCTGCGGGAATTTATGGTCCTTATCGAAGATCGGGCACATTTTGAAACGGTGTTTTTTGAAAATGGAGACGGCATGACCGTTTCACGATGGAAAGGATAAGATACATGGGAAAAATAGAATTGCTGGCTCCGGCCGGCAGTATGGATAAATTGAAAATGGCCTTCTTATACGGTGCTGACGCCGTCTACTTAGGCGGGAAATCCTTCGGCCTGCGGGCTTTCAGTGACAACTTTTCAAATGAAGAATTGAAAGAAGCCGTCGACTACGCCCATTCTTTGGGCAAGCGGATCCACGTCACGGTCAATATCTTTCCGCATAATGAAGATTTGGAAGGCCTTCCGGAATACCTCGTCTACCTTCGCGATATCGGCGTCGATGCCGTTCTCATCGCCGATCCGGGCATCTTTGCCTTAGCTCGCCAGATGGTACCGGATCTTCCGATTCACATTTCGACCCAGGGCAATACGACCAACTGGGCTTCGGTGAAATTTTGGGCCGACAATGGGGCGGCGCGAGTCGTCATGGCCCGCGAAGTCAGCCTGGCCGACGTCAAGACCATTCACGAAAAAGTGCCGCATGTCGAACTTGAAGGCTTCGTCCACGGTGCGATGTGTATTTCTTATTCCGGCCGCTGCCTGCTGAGCAATTACTTTACCCAGGGGGACCGCGATTCCAACCGCGGCGAATGCGTCCAGTGCTGTCGCTTTAAGTACAACGTCGTCGAAGAAAAACGGCCGGGTCAGTATTTTCCCGTCGTCGAAGATGAACGGGGGACTTACATTTTCAACTCGAAAGATCTGTGCATGCTGCCGTATCTGCCGGACCTCTACGACGCCGGCCTGTCGAGCCTCAAAATCGAAGGCCGCATGAAGAGTATCCATTACGTGGCAACGGTGACCAAGGTCTACCGCGAAGCCCTCGACGCCTATGAAGCCGATCCCGAACACTTCACGGTCCGCCCGGAATGGCTCGATGAATTGGAAAAAATCTCCCACCGGCCTTATACCCGCGGCTTCTCCGTATCGCGGCCGACGGAGGCCGACCAGGTCTACAGTGAATCGAGCAATACCCAGACCCACGACTTCATCGGCTTGGTCCGCTCCTATGATGCCGAAAAGGGGATTGCCTGGATTGAACAGCGGAACCACTTCAAAGTCGGTCAGACCGTCGAGTTTTTGCAGCCCAAAGGCCATTTAGTCACCTGCACCATCGGCTCCATCATCAATGAAGACGGGGAAGCCCTCGATGCCGCCCGCCATCCGCGGCAGCTCGTGGGGGTGGCCATTTCCGAGCCCCTTGAAGCCTTTTCCATGATGCGCCGTCAGGTAGAAGACCATGCTTGATGCCGATTGGGTCTACTTTCGCGTGGCGCCGACGGACATGACCTTCGTCAACCGCATTATCGAAGGCTGCGGCTACCTCGGCGTCGTCACCGCCCTCGATGGAAAGGCGGGGATCGGCTTCGTCCGGACGACGGCCGATACGGCAGGGGAGACACGCGACGTTTTAAAAGACCTTCCCATTCCTGTCGAGATCCTGTCCTTTGAACAGGTCCTGAAAAGAACGAATCAGACGAATGAAAAAGGCTGATAAACGTAAGGTATTTTTTTAGTAAAATTTATAGTTATACGTTTATCCGATTAGAGACAATCTCTTGAGAGATTGTCTCTTTTTTTGCTGTTTTCCCTTGCGGGACGAAAACGCTCCGAAATTAGTGCCTGTTTTGCTCGTTTTGGCTGATAATAGTTCCTGATTGTAGTCAAATTCTAAAGGAAAATGAAAAATTGTGATATTTGTTACCCTATTTTTAATCGTTATCCCTTTAAATTTCTAACAGATTTGGTGTATAATTAATACTATAATCATAAAATGAATGGCTGTATATATTATATTGTATGTAATGTGTACGGTCCGATGCAGGTCCGTCAGCTCATCTTCGACATAGGGCATTCCTTTTCACCATCCGCCGGACCGAAGTCGCGTTAGGAGGCGCTTTTATGAAAAAATCTAATTGCCTGGCTATGATCCTGGCTGGTGGGAAGGGGAGCCGCCTTGGCGTCCTGACCAAAGACCAAGCCAAGCCGGGCCTCTTGTTCGGAGGAAAATACCGCATCATCGACTTCCCTTTGAGCAACTGCCGTAATTCCGGCATCGATACGGTCGGTATCCTGACCCAATATCAGCCTCTCGAACTGAACTGGTACATCGGTAACGGCAGTTCATGGAACCTCGATTCCAATCGAGGCGGTACCTATGTCCTGCCGCCTTATCAGAGCGACGGCGGTTCTAACTGGTATCGCGGCACGGCCGACGCCATCTATCAGAATCTGAATTTCGTCGATATGGTCGGCGACGACTACGTCCTCATCTTGTCCGGTGACCATATCTATTCCATGGATTACGACAAGATGCTCAATTTCCACAAGAAGCATAAGGCTCAGGTTACCATCGGTACCATCCGCGTCCCCTGGGACGAAGCCAGCCGCTTCGGCATCATGGTCGCTGATGAAGACATGCGCATCAACAAGTTCCAGGAAAAACCGGCCAAGCCCGAAAGCAATTTGGCTTCCATGGGCATCTACATCTTTGACCGGGCCGTCCTCGAAGAGTATCTCCGGGCCGACGCCAAAGATGAAAAGTCAGAACATGACTTCGGGAAAAATGTCATCCCCACCATGCTGGCCGATCAGGTTCCGCTCTACGCCTATCCCTTTGAAGGCTACTGGAAGGATGTCGGTACCATCGACAGCCTCTGGCAGGCCAACATGGACCTTTTGGCAGATGAACCGCCCATCAATCTTCGGGACAGCAAGTGGCGCATCTATTCGGGAAACCAGAGTTTTCCGCCTCATCTCATCGGACCTAACGGGTCGGCCAAGAGTTCTCTCATCGCCGAAGGCTCTGAAATACTCGGCAATGTCAGCAATTCCGTCATTTTCTACGGCGTTACCATCAAGGAAGGGGCTAAGGTCACCAATTCCGTTATCATGCCCGGTACCGTCATTGAAGAGAACGCCGTCATCGACAAGGCCATCTTAGGGGAACGATGCCATATCTATCCCGGTGCCGTCCTGCGCAATAAAGACGGCTCTGTCGCCGTTCTCGGCCGCAAGGCAAAGCTTACAGACGGCGAACCGGAAGAAGTTACCGTGAAAGGGGAAGACTCGCTATGAACAGCAATATGATCGGTCTCATCAACATGCGTGAAGACCGCCCGTTAAAGGAAATCAATGACACACGCCCTTTGGCGACCCTTCCCATTGGCGGCAAGTATCGCCTCATCGACTTTACCTTGTCGAATATGGTCAATGCCGGCATCGAAAACGTCGGCCTCATGCTTTCGAGTCAGTCGCGGTCGGTCCTTGATCACATCCGTTCCGGGAAGGAATGGGGATTGGCTCATAAGGGGGACGGTCTGTTTTATCTGCCGGAAGAACGGGCCGACATCGAAAATCCCGTCGAAGGTGACATCGCCGCTTATTACCGCAACCTGATTTTTATCCGGCGGGCCAATAAGCGCTACGCCCTGCTGTCGGGCTGCGACATGGTGCAGAATATCGACTACGATGAAGTCCTGCACTTCCATCGCCGCCACAATGCCGACGTAACCCTTATTTATCAGAAACAGCAGTATGATTTTAACCGCGAAGGCTATGTACTGACCATCGATACAGACTGCACCGACCGGGTCCGGGCCATCGACTCCAAGATGGAAGTCAAAGCCGGGGATAACCTCTACCAGCGCGGCATCATCATCGACTGCGACGTTCTCCAGGACTGCATCCGCCGGGCTTACTCTAAAGGGTATACCCATCTCATTACCGATGTATTCCAGCGAAACGTCGACCGCCTGCGCATTTTCGGGTATAATTATCAAGGGTACGCCAAACGAATCGATTCACTCCAATCTTATTTTGAAGTCAACATGGATCTGCGCGACAGCCGCATTTGGCACGAACTGCTTTTAAAAGACTTGGATCACCGTATTTATACCAAGATCAAAGACGAAGCTCCGGCCAAGTACATGGAAGAATCCCACGTTTCCAACTCCCTTGTAGCCAACGGCTGCATCATCGAAGGGCGCGTTGAAAATTCGATCCTCTTCCGCCGCGTCCGGGTCGGAAAGAATGCGGTCATCCGCAACAGCATCATCATGCAGCACTCGGTCATCGGTGACGACGCCCAGCTCGACTACGTCGTCTGCGATAAGAATTCGGTCATCCAGCCGGAAGCTGTCTTGCAGCGTACCGCCGATGATCTGTTGTGTATTGGCAAATGTTCCGTACGTTAGTGTTTTGACAAAAGGGGATAATAAGCATATGAAAACATGGCAGGACAAGGAAGAATTCAAAAGGTTGTTTACCGACAAAGCCTACCGACTGTGGGAAAAGGAATTGCAAGAGTTAACCTTGAACGAAGTCTATCAGACCATTGCCTACATGATTCGCGATCTGGTCAGTGAAGATTGGATCCGTACCAACCAATCCTATGCTGCGAAAAAAGTCAAACAAGTCTATTATTTTTCCATTGAATTTCTCATGGGCCGCTTGTTGGAATCGAATCTCCTCAATGTCGATATGGACAACATCTGCCGGGACGGTTTGAAGGACCTCGGTTGGGATCTCGAAGACGTCATCCCGGCCGAACGCGATCCCGGTCTCGGGAATGGGGGACTCGGCCGGCTGGCAGCCTGCTTCATCGACTCCCTGGCCGCCTTGTCCCTTCCCGGTCACGGCAACAGCATCCGTTATCAGTACGGCCTGTTTAACCAGCGCATCGTCGATAACCAGCAGGTCGAGCTGCCCGATAACTGGCTGGTCAAAGGCTATCCTTGGGAGGTCAAGAAAGTCGACAAGGCCGTCTACGTCCGCTTTGGCGGCAATGCCTATATGCGGCCTACCGGTGACGGCAGCCTCGAATGTGTTCACGAACAGTTCTCGACGGTCAAGGCCGTTCCGTATGACGTGCCGGTCATCGGCTTTCAAAACGATACGGTCAATACCCTTCGCCTGTGGCGGGCCGAGTATTCCCGGGAAGAAATGTATAAGGAGCTGTCTATGGGTGACCGGCACCGGGCCTTCCGCTACAAAGACAGCGTCCAACAGATTTCCCGTTTCCTCTATCCCGATGACAGCACCGAAGACGGACGCCGCCTGCGCCTGATGCAGGAATACTTCTTCGTATCGGCCGGCGTCCAAAGTATTGTCCGCCATTATAAGAAAAAATACGGAGAAAGTCTCTATCGTTTCGACCAATACGTTGCCATCCACATCAACGATACCCATCCGGCTCTGGTCATCCCCGAGCTGATGCGCATCTTCATGGATGAAGAAGGCCTCTCGTGGCAGGCCGCCTGGGATATTACCGTCCGGACCGTCGCTTATACCAATCACACGATCCTTCCGGAAGCCCTGGAAAAATGGTCCATTCCCATGTTTAAGGACCTCTTGCCGCGAATTTATTTAATTATTGAAGAAATTAACAACCGTTGGCTCCGAGAAGTACGCCGTCTCTATCCGGGCGATGAAAATAAGGCCCGTGACGTAGCCATCTTGTGGGACGGCCAGATTCACATGGCGCACCTCTCGGTCCTCGGCAGTCACAGCGTAAACGGCGTCGCCGAAATCCATTCGCAGATCTTGAAGGATTCGACGCTGCACCAATTCTATACCTGTTTCCCGCACCGCTTTTCCAATAAGACCAACGGCATTTCTCATCGGCGCTGGCTCATCGAGGCCAATCCGAAACTGGCGTCCCTCATCGACGATACGATCGGTGACAAGTGGCGTAAGACGCCGTCGCGTTTGGCCGACCTCATGGCCTATAAAGACGACGCTTCCTTTAAGGAAAAGCTGGCCAAGGTCAAGACCGAACGCAAGGAATGGCTGGCCCGCTACATTCGGGACAAGTATAATCAGGATATCCGGACCGATTCCATCTTCGATATTCAGATTAAGCGTATTCATTTATACAAACGCCAGACCTTGAATATCCTCCATATCCTGCACCTCTACTTCCTCTTAAAGGACAATCCGTCCCTGACCATTACGCCGCGGACCTATCTCTTCGGCGGCAAGGCCGCAGCCAGTTACGGCGAAGCCAAGGAAACGATTCGCCTGATTAACGTCATCGCCCGCATGATCAATGGCGACCGGACGGTCAGCCAGCAGCTGAAGGTCCTGTTCCTGGAAAATTACAACGTATCTCTGGGACAGCTCCTTTTCCCGGCTGCCGACGTCAGCGAACAGATTTCGACAGCCGGCAAGGAAGCGTCCGGGACGGGGAATATGAAATTCATGATGAACGGCGCCACTACCCTTGGGACCATGGACGGGGCCAACGTCGAAATCCACGATCTCGTCGGTGACGACAACTGCGTCATCTTTGGCCTCCGAGCCGATGAAGTCATGAATTACTATATTCGCGGCGGTTATTCGTCTTGGAAGATGTACAGCAGTGATTCCGATATACGGCGCCTCATGGATGCCCTCGTCGACGGAACTCTGGGCGGTGAAAGTTTCGGCCTGCTCTACGAATCACTCCTCGATAAGAACGACGAATACTTCGTCTTGAAAGATTTTAAAGCCTACTGTGAGGCACAGCAGGAAATTGCCAAGCGGTATGGACATAAATCAGATTGGTGGCGGTCCAGTGTCGTCAATATTGCCCAGTCGGGATATTTCTCCAGTGACCGGACGATCAAGCAGTACGCCGACGATATTTGGCACATCAAGCCATCTAAGCACGACTGAAAGACAGGGGGATATGCGATGAAACTCAGTGCAATCGACGAATACAGTACCTTCTTGTATCACCAGGGTACCAATTACGCTAGTTATCGACTATTCGGTGCTCATTTTTCTTCTCGGCACCGCAAATCCTGCGTGCGTTTTGCCCTTTGGGCACCGCACGCACAGAAGGTCAGTGTCGTCGGTGATTTCAACCATTGGGATGACGATGCCAATCCGATGGAACGAAGCCGCCAAGGCAATGGCATTTGGGTCGCATATATAGAAGGCCTTCAAGAAGGCGATATTTATAAATACGCCATTACGACGGCGTCAGGAGAACGCATCTTAAAGAGCGACCCTTACGCTTTCTGGTCGGAAGTACGGCCTCATACGGCATCGAAACTGACCAAGCTCCACTATACCTGGCACGATAAGAAATGGATGGATAGCCGTGAGGCTTACGATTCGTATCGTAAACCGATGCTGACTTATGAAGTCCATCTCGGCTCGTGGCGGCGCGGCGAAGACGGCGGCATGCTGACTTACCGCGATATCGCCGAAGAGCTGGTCGCTTACGTAAAAGACATGCATTATACCCATATCGAGCTCATGCCGCTGTGTGAATATCCCTTTGACGGTTCCTGGGGCTATCAGGGAACGGGTTATTTTTCAGCGACCAGCCGCTATGGCACGCCGGAAGATTTTATGTATCTCATCGACCACTGCCACCGAAACGGCATCGGCGTCATCCTCGACTGGGTGCCGGGCCACTTTTGCCGCGACGCCCACGGCCTGCGCCACTTTGACGGCGAACCGTGCTA
The DNA here is from genome assembly GCF_000455225.1 of Megasphaera massiliensis. Lineage (GTDB taxonomy): Bacteria > Bacillota > Negativicutes > Veillonellales > Megasphaeraceae > Megasphaera > Megasphaera massiliensis. The sequence continues at coordinate 695,556 of NZ_HF954537.1, read as the reverse complement.
CGAATCGGGAAATCCGATCTTGGCGGAAAACAAGGAATGGGATACGATGAACTTCGACTACGGCCGGACGGAAGTCCAGTCCTTCCTCATTTCCAGCGCCCTCTTTTGGCTGAGCCAGTTCCATATCGACGGCCTTCGCATCGACGCCGTGGCCAATATGCTGTATCTCGACTACGGCCATCCCGACGGAGAATGGCAGGCCAATAAGTACGGCGGCCGGGAAAATTTGGAAGCCATCGACTTTTTGCGCCATCTCAACGCGGCCGTCTTTAAAGAATTTCCGCAGGCCCTCATGATCGCCGAAGAATCGTCGGCTTGGCCCCTCGTAACCAAACCGGTCGACGTCGGCGGCCTGGGCTTCAATTATAAGTGGAACATGGGTTGGATGAACGACATGCTGCGTTATATGTCCATGGACCCCTTGTTCCGCAAGGACAATCACAATCTCATTACCTTTTCCTTGTGCTACGCCTTTTCGGAAAACTTCATCCTGCCCTTGTCGCACGATGAAGTCGTCCACGGCAAACACTCGCTCCTGGATAAGATGCCCGGCGATTACTGGCAGAAATTTGCCGGCCTTCGAGCCTTCTACGGCTACTGGATGGCCCATCCCGGCAAGAAACTCTTATTCATGGGCAGTGAATTCGGCCAGTTCATCGAATGGAAGTACGATGACAGTCTCGACTGGCACCTCTTGAATTACCCCATGCATTTGGCTATGCACGACTACGTGCGCCAACTGAACGGGTACTACGTCGACCATCCGGAATTGTGGGAAGAGGACTGCGACTGGTCGGGCTTTTCCTGGATCAGCTGCGATGACAACGATAACAGCGCCATTGCCTTCTTCCGGACGGGCAAAGACGAAACAGATTCGACCGTCGTCATCTGCAACTTTACGCCTGTCGTCCGCCATTCGTACCGCATCGGCGTTCCCGTCAAGGGCGATTACGTCGAAGTCTTTAATAGCGATGCCGAAGCCTTTGGCGGGTCGAACGTCCTCAATGAAGGCGTTTTTGCCGCTCAGGATGTACCCATGCACGGCATGGACCAGTCCATCGAATTGACCCTGCCGCCGTTGGCGACGATTTATCTGCGCCGAAAGGGCTGCGAGGCGGAGAAACCGGACTGCGAAGAAGAACAGCTGAATGGCTGAGAAAGAAGGCAAAGGCATGAGAAAGGGAACACGCCGGCATCAAACGAGACGGCGGGTATCAGTAACACATCCATCACCATCTATAAAACGCCGTGCCCAAGCAACGCGAGAAGCGGCGCGGACGACATCAGACCGTAAAAGGGAGGGACAGACGATGAAGGTATTATTTGTGGCTTCAGAAGCAGTGCCATTTATTAAGACTGGCGGCTTAGCCGATGTCATGGGGGCCTTGCCGAAGGCATTAGCCAAAAAAGGCGTGGACGTCCGGCTGGTCATTCCGAAATACAGCGGCATTGCCGATGCTGTCAAAGAAAAGATGAAGACCGTCGTGACCGGTACGGTCAACTTGTCTTGGCGCCAGCTCTATTACGGCGTCGAAGCGGTAGAACAAGACGGGGTGACCGTCTATTTTATCGACAACGAATGGTATTTCAAGCGGGACAATCTCTATGGCTACGGCGATGACGCCGAACGGTTTGCTTATTTCTGCCGCGCCGTTCTGACCATGCTGCCCGCCGTCGGCTTTAAGCCCGATATCATCCACTGCAACGACTGGCATACAGGGCTCATGGGCGTCTTCCTCAAAGAAGACTTCCGCCACGACGACTTTTATAAGGATATGAAGCTGGTCTATACCATCCATAACCTGAAGTATCAGGGCATCTATCCGCCGTCGATTATGCGCGACATCATCGGCCTGCCGCAGGAACTCTTTGATAAGGGCAATCTCGAATGCGACGGCTGCGTCAACTACATGAAGTCCGGCCTGGTCTATGCCGACCGGGTTACGACGGTCAGCCCGACGTACGCTCAGGAAATCACCTATCCCTACTTCGGGGAAGGCCTGGACGGCTATATCCGGGCTAACAGCGGCAAAGTGTCGGGCATTTTGAATGGTCTCGACGTCGATGCTTACAATCCGGAAACGGATCCGTACATTAAAAAGCAGTACTCTGTCGATACGGCCCGGGCGGACAAACGGGAAAATAAAGACGCCCTGCGCGCTGAACTCGGCCTTCGTATCAAGCGCGGCGTACCCCTCATCGCTATGGTCACGCGCCTCGTCGAAGACAAGGGCCTGGACCTTGTCATGCGAATCATGGATGAACTCGTCGATGACGAAGTCCAGCTGGTTCTGGTCGGGACCGGCGATGCCGGCTATGAAGATGCCTTCCGGGAACTGGCTTACCGCCATCCCAACAAGGTCTCGGCCAATATCATGTTCAATGAAGCCCTGGCTCATAAGGTCTACGCCGCGTCGGATATGTTCCTCATGCCGTCGCGCTATGAACCGTGCGGTCTCAGCCAGCTCATTGCCCTTCGCTACGGATCCATTCCTATCGTCCGGGAAACGGGAGGACTCAAGGATACGGTACAGCCCTTCGATAAGTACAGCAAACAGGGCAACGGCCTGACCTTCCCGAATTTCAATGCCCACGAACTCTTGTTTACGACGAAACGGGCTCTCGGTTATTACGAAGACGATTCCCTTTGGGATCAGCTGGTCCGCAACGCCATGACCAGCGATTACAGCTGGAACCAATCGGCTGACGCCTATATAAGTTTATATGAAAGTGTACTGCAGCTGTAAGGGGCTCAGTATCGGGTCCCCCGTCGGGTATGCGCGACGGGGGATTCTTGATGAAGAAGAAAGGATTTTCTATGGACTTACGACTGTATCACAACTCTCATGATTTTTATTATCGGTCTGCCTTCGGTGCCGTCCCGTCAGGAAGCCGGCTTATCCTGCGCCTGGGGGCTTCGGGACAGGGGGAGAATTGCCGGGCCGAGGTGCGCCTGTGGCAGAGTAACGTCGGTGAATCGCATCTCTCCATGACTTATGAGGACCAGGCCTTTAAAGCCGTCGTGCCCATTCCCGATAAGGGCTGCCTCTTATGGTATTACTTCATCGTAAGCGACGGAGACACGACGCGTTATTACGGGAATAATTACGAACAGCTCGGCGGGGAAGGGGCCGTCTATGAAGCGGCGCCGCCGGCCTATCAGATTACGGTCTACGACAAAGAGGCCCATACGCCGGACTGGTTTAAGCATGCCATCGTCTATCAGATTTTCCCCGACCGCTTCTATCGCAGCGGCGACGGAGAAAACCTTTGGGGCAAAGAAGGGGCCGTTATTCACAGTAATTGGTATGATAAGCCTTACTACTGCAAGCGGGAAGGCGTCGGCGATATCGTTTATTATGACTTTTTTGGCGGCAATATCAAGGGCATTCAGGAGAAACTGCCTTATTTAAAAGAATTGGGTATTACGGCCATTTACCTCAATCCCATCTTTGAAAGCTCGAGTAATCACCGCTACGGAACGGCCGATTATTTCCGCGTCGATCCCATGCTGGGGACCAATGAAGAATTTGCCGCCTTTTGTAAAGCTGCCAAAGAGGCCGGCATGGCCGTCATCCTCGACGGCGTTTTCAGCCATACCGGGGCCGACAGCATCTACTTCAACCGCTTCGGTCATTATCCCGGCGTCGGCGCTTACCAATCGAAGGAATCGCTGTACTACGAATGGTTCCGATTCACCAACTATCCCGATGAATACGAATCGTGGTGGGGCGTGTCGGACCTGCCCGACGTCGAGGAAACGACGCCGTCGTACATGGATTTCATCATTAACAAGAAAGAAAGCGTCCTCAAATACTGGCTCAATCAGGGCATCCGCGGCTGGCGCCTCGATGTCATCGACGAGCTGCCCGTTCCTTTCTTGCGGCAGTTCTATAAGACCTTGAAAGAAGAAAATCCCGACGCCGTCCTCATCGGCGAAGTCTGGGAAGACGCGTCGAATAAGGTCAGCTACAGCGAGCAGCGGGAATACCTCTCGGGCTACGACATCGACAGCGCCATGAACTACGCCCAAAGGGCCTTGATGGTGGATTTTGTCACCGGAGCCAAAGAGGCACGGCGCATGAATGATGAATTGACCCGCCTTCGGGAAAATTATCCGCCGGAAAATTTCTATGCCATGCTCAACCTCATCAGCAGCCATGACATCGAACGAATCTTGACCGTCCTGAGTGCCGCCGGCGGCACCGACGTAGAAGATGTCGAAACGACGGCCAAAAAGAGGTTGAAACTCTTGACGACGTGGCAGATGACCATGCCCGGTGCGCCCTGTATCTATTACGGTGATGAAGCCGGTCTCACCGGCGGTAAGGATCCGGACAACCGTCGGACCTATCCCTGGGGACGGGAAGACTGGGATATTCTCGGTTGGACCAAGGCTTTGACGCGTTTGCGGACGGCTCATGATGCCTTACAGACGGGCCGTTTCATCCCGCTCTACGCCGACGGCGACGTTTACGCCTTTGCCAGGCTCATCGAAGGCGGCCGCGACGTCTTTGGGAAACCGGCAGAAGACGGGCTGTTCATCGTCGCCATGAACCGGAATCCGTCGGCGCTTCGGACCATCAGCCTGTATACGGACGGATTGGCTTACGGCAAGTTTACCAATGCCCTGAATAAGCGAATGGAACCGGAAGTGACCTTGAACAGCCGCCTGACCTTGACCCTGCCGCCCTTAGAAGCGGTCATCTTACAGGCCGGTGAGGCCGAAAAGAAACGCAGCGGCGTCCTTCTCCATCCGACGTCACTGCCGGCAGCTGTCGGAAAGGGCGTCTTAGGGACGGCGGCGTATCGATTCGTCGACTTCCTTAAGACGGCCGGTCAATCGGTCTGGCAGATCCTGCCCCTGATGCCGCCCTTGGCCGGCGATTCGCCGTATCTCTCGGAATCGGCCTTTGCCGGAAACGAATCCCTCATTTCTTTAGAACGACTGTGTGACTGGGGCTGGCTGAAAAAAGACGTCGTCGCCGATTTCATCGCTATGGGGAAAGGCTTGCCGCCATCGGAGGTGGCGGCCGAAAAGGCCCGCATCTTATGGAATCTGTCTCACGATAAGGACCTCATCATTTCCTGGCAGCCCTTCCGGGACTTCTGTGAGGCCAATGCCTACTGGCTCGACGACTACGCCTTGTTCCGCAGTATCCGTGATTTCTTTAAGGGCCGTCCTTGGACGGAATGGCCCGATGACATCCGCCGCCACGATGCCGCAGCTCTTACGCGCTATGGTAAGGAACTCTCGGCCACAGTGTCCCATGTCAAATTCATGCAGTACATCTTCGACCGTCAGTGGCACGAGCTTCGGGCGTATGCCAAAGAAAACGGCATCACCATCCTCGGCGACCTGCCCATGTTCGTTGCCCATGACAGTGCCGACTGCTGGGCTCATCAGGATCAGTTCGACCTCGATGAGGACGGACGGCCCGTATCGGTCGCCGGCGTACCGCCTGACTACTTCAGTGCCGACGGCCAGCTTTGGGGCAATCCCTTATATGATTACGACGCCATGGCCGCCGACGGCTATCAGTGGTGGACCGATCGTTTCCGCCGCATGAAAGACCTCTTCGATGAACTGCGGGTCGATCATTTCCGGGGCTTTGCCGCCTACTGGGCCGTCCCTCAGGGCGCCCCGACTGCTAAAGACGGTGCCTGGAAAGAAGGGCCGGGCCTCGATTTGTTCCGCGCCGTCTATCAAAAACTGGGCCGACTGAACCTGGTTGCCGAAGATTTAGGCGTCATTACCGATGACGTCTGCGCCTTAAAAGACGCCCTTGATCTCCCGGGTATGAAGGTATTCCAGTTCCATCTTAAAGACCGTTCCGACGGCATTCGCGCCTTCGATACAGAACTGAACTGTATCGCCTATACGGGGACCCACGACAACAATACGATTCGGGGATGGTATGAACAGGAACTTTCTGAAAGCGAACAGCTTCATATTCGCCGCATGTTGGACCTTTCTGACGACGTCTCGCCGGAAGAGCTGGTACAGGCCGTCATCGCCTACACCTACCGCCGCCGGGCTGAAACGGTCATCGTGCCCATGCAGGATCTGTTGGCCCTCCCGGCAGAAGCTCGGATGAACGTTCCCGGCGTCGCCGACGGCAACTGGCAGTGGCAGATGAAGGAAGGCCAGACGACCTTTGATTTGGCTCGCCGATTGGCGAAACTTTGCCGTAAAAGCGGCCGCTAAGTCTCCTTGCCGAAATGGAATAACGCGCTGTCTCTCAAAAGAAGGGAGCAGCGCGTTTTTTGTCGAATACCTATAGTAAGGATATCCGGAAAAAGGAGGAATCGTTGTGTATATCACGCACATGCGCATTCAAAATTATCGAAACTTACAAGATGTCGACATGACCTTTCATGAAAAGGCAAACTATATCGTCGGGGAAAATGCCATCGGCAAGAGCGGTCTCCTGCGCCTTTTGGCATATATGAGCGACGGCCGCAACGTCGACGAAGACGATTACGCCGATCCGTCACAGCCCATCATCATCACCATGGGGCTTCATCTCCTCGAGAGCGACAAGGAGTACTTTGCCGATAAACCCGATGAACATCGCCAAAATCTGCGCATCCGCATGGAAATGCATATCAGCGATATGTATCCCCATCTCTACTTCGACGACACGGGTGAAGAGCTGCCCTTAGAATTGATCCGCCGCCTGCGCTATGTGTCCTATTCGGCGACCATTCCCGAAGAGCAGCGGGTGGCTCCGCGAATCTATCGGGCCTTAGAGCAGAAGCTCTCGGCTTGGGGAGAGGAGCATTGGGACGGTTTGTCAGAAGATGCGCGAGCCTTTATCCATCATGAAGTGGCCGTCGGCAGCCTCGATTCTTCCTACTTCGTCAATATCTTCCTCTTGTCGAAGCTTTTGTGCCGCACGGATCGGCCCCGGGCGGACAATATGAAATTCATTTCCCTGGCGGCGCTCTGCGTCATTACCCATGTCTACCAAATGTCCCTCAGCCGGGCCGTGCCCATGGAACACAACCTCATCGTCGATGAAAAAGGAAGGCGGTACCTGCCGCTCATCATCTCCATCGACGAGCCTGAAATCCACCTGCATCCGTATATGCAGCGGTCGGTCCTCCATTATTATCAGCAGCTTCTCCAGAACGAAGATCCTCAGTTCTGCCGGATCCTCAAGGATCTGTTCAACATCGACGGCTTGCGGGGGCAGCTGTTTATCGTCACCCATTCGACGGATTCCCTCATCGACGACTATCGCAACATCATCCGCCTGTACCGCGATAAGCAGGGGATGGTTCGAGCGGCCTGCGGCTCTTGTTTCCATTTCAGCGAAGAAATTGAAAAACACCTGATCATGCACTTCCCGGAAGTCAAGGCGGCCCTCTATTCGCGAAGCGCCCTCATCGTCGAAGGCGAAACGGAGTACGGCTGCTTCCAGCAATTCGGCGTGACCTTAAACATACCCTTTGACTACTACGGCATCTGTCTCATCAACGCCCGCGGTGAAAGCTCTATTTCTAAGATCAAAGCCCTTTTAGAATACTTCAAGATTCCCGTCGCCGCCTTGTATGACGCCGACGTCAAGGCGGCCCACAAGGGTGAACGCGGTGTCTATTTTACCCATGAAATCTGTTTTGAAATGGATCTGGCCAAGACCCTCCTCGACAGGGGACGGCGCCGCGATTTGGACCGCATCATCAACACGGCCTGCGGCGACCACGCCAGGGCTACGACGGACATGATCAAAAAGGCCTGCCGTAAGCTGGATATCAATTACCATGACTATCCGGCACGCCGGTTGTGGAACGTCAACCCTCGCAATAAGCGGGCCCTGTACGTCTACTATTTTGCCTGGCTGTACAGTAATAAAGGCGTCATTCTCGGACGCCTCCTCGGCCAATCCCTTGAAAAAGACGATATTCCGCCGGCCTTTGCCAACGTCATCCGGGCCGTCGGACAATTAGCCAAAGTAACCCAAGCCGTATAGGCCTGGGTTGCTTTTTGTGCCGATGGCACCCTGTAAAGAAACCTCAAAATATGGTATGCTATAAGGTACAGTCTATTGCAGAAAGAGAGATGTGGTATGAAACTTTTTATTGCCGAAAAACCGAGTATGGCCCGGGAACTGGCTAAGTGCCTGCCGGAACCTCATCGGCGGGGAAACGGCTGTATCCGTACGGGAGGCGGCATCGTCACCTGGGCTTACGGCCACGTCCTGCAGCAGGCCGAACCTCAAGACTACGACCCCAAATATAAACGCTGGAAGGCGGAAGATTTACCCATCATTCCGACGGAATGGAAACTCCTCATCAGTCCGGCCAGCAAGGAGCAGTTCCATATCATTGAAGGCCTCATTTCAAGTCCCGATGTCGATGCCATCGTCAACGCCGGTGACCCTGACCGGGAAGGGCAGCTGCTCATCGACGAGATCCTCGACTACGTCGGGAATGAAAAACCTGTCGAGCGCATTCTCCTCAATGCCCTTGATGAAAAGAGCATCCATGAATCCTTAGGCGATCTTCGCAGCAACGGCGACTTCGTCCACTTGAAGGATTCGGCCTTAGCTCGGAGCCGGGCCGACTGGCTCATCGGCATGAACCTGTCCCGAGCCTATACCTTGTCGGCTCGTCGTCAGGGCCATCGCGTCGTCTTTCCCATCGGAAGAGTCAAGACGCCGACCTTAGCCCTCGTCGTCCGCCGCCAGCGGGAACTCGACGATTTCGTGCCGGTTACGTATTACGTCGTGAAAGCCGATTTTGAGCATAAGAACGGCCTCATCCGCGCTCAGTGGCAGCCGAAGGATACCCAGGCCGGCCTCGATTCCGAAGGGCGCTGTATCAAGGAAGAAGCGGCGAAGGATATCTTATCCCGCTTAGCGGCCAATCCCGACGGAACCATCGTCGAGAATAAGAAATCCAAGAAGAAAGAACCCCAGCGTTTGCCCTTATCCTTGTCGTCCCTCCAGGTCTTGGCCGGCAAGCGCTACGGCTACACGCCCCAGCAGGTCCTCGACACGGCCCAGACCTTGTACGAACGGAAGCTTACGACCTATCCCCGCTCGGACTGTGAATACCTGCCCCTCAATCAGCGTAAAGACGTGCCCCGCATCTTAGCGAATATCGCGGCCATCCCGGCCGGGAAGCTTCCTGAATGGGCGGCCGGGGCTGACGGCAAGATCAAGAGTCGGGCCTGGAACGACAGCAAGATTACGGCCCATCACGCCATCATCCCGACGACCGTTCCTTGTCCTTTCGACAAATTGACCGCCGTCCAGCAGCGCATTTATTACCTCATCGCCCAGGCCTATCTGGCCCAGTTCTATCCCATCCACGAATACGACCAGACGCGGATTACCATCGACTGCGCCGACGAGACCTTCGTCGCCCACGGCAAGGCCGTCACCGTGCCGGGATGGAAGGTCCTCTATCAGAGCGATAAGAATGACGATGAGGAAGAAAAGGGAGAACTTCCCGTCGTCCGCAAAGGCGATGCCGTCCATTACCGAAACGGCCAGGTTGACAAGAAGGCGACCAAGCCGCCGCCGCGGTTTACGCCGTCGACCTTATTGGCGGCCATGAAAGAAATTTATAAGTACGTCAAAGACGACAGCTTGAAGAAGAAGTTGAAAGAAGTCCAAGGCATCGGTACGGAAGCGACGCGGGCGACGATCATTCAAGAATTGATTCAGCGCAAATTCTTGACGGCCGAAGGGAAAAAGAAATATCTCAAGCCGACGGACAACGCTTATCTTCTCGTCGACGCCCTGCCCGACGAAATGCTCTATCCCGATGAAACGGCCATTTGGGAAGAACGGCTTTATCAGATGAGCCTCGGGAAGGACAACCTCGAAGCCTTCCTACGCGACCAGCTCGATTTTCTGAAAGCCTTGGTCACGGCTGCCGGCGGCGTCGTCATGAAGGTCGAAGGCGCCAAGGCCTGCCCGGAATGCGGCAGCCCCATGGTCAAGCGCCACGGCAAGTACGGCGACTTTTACGGCTGCAGCAACTATCCCAAGTGCCGCCATACGGAACCTATTACCGAAGAGGGGAAGGACGGGGATGCCAAACCGTCGCCCTATCCCTGCCCGCGCTGTAAGAAGGGGACCTTCCAGAAAAGGACCGGGCCCTACGGCGTCTTTTGGGTCTGCAGCGGCGAGACCTGCAACACCAAGTGTGCCGACGTCGACGGCGTGCCCAGCCTCTACGCCAAGTCCTGATGACGGCCATATGTCAAAAGGACGGATATACAAAAAGGCCGCCCTATGGTATTATAAAGATTAAGCTATTTTTTTCATAGCTTTTTTGTCCATATAGGAGTAAGAATCATAAATGAAACGCATTTATTTAGATAATGCCGCAGCGACGCCTATGGATCGGGAAGTCCTGGACGCCATGATGCCGTATCTGACGACATCTTACGGCAATCCGTCGAGCCTCCATTACTTTGGTCAACAGGCTCGGGCTGCCGTTCAGAAGGCACGCGGTCAAGTCGCACACTGCCTCGGCGTCAGCGGCGAAGACCTGGTCTTTACCAGCGGTGGAACGGAAGCGGATAACCTGGCTGTTTTAGGCTATCTGCGGGCCAATTTTCCCAAGGGCGGCCACGTCATCACGACGGCCGTCGAACACCATGCCGTCCTGAGAACTTTCCAGGCCCTGGAAGAAAAGGGCTATGACGTGACCTACGTCCCCGTCAATGGAGACGGCTGCGTCTCAGCAGACGATGTGGAAGCTGCCATGAGGGACGATACGGCCCTCATTTCGGTCATGTACGCTAACAATGAAACGGGCATGATTCAGCCCATTGCTGCCATCGGAGCCCTGGCCAAGGAAAAAGGCGTTGCCTTTCATGTCGATGCCGTTCAGGCCTTCGGCTATCTGCCCGTTCGGCCTATGGAAGAAAATATCGACATGCTCACCGTCTGCAGCCATAAGATTTATGGCCCTAAGGGCGTCGGTGCCTTGTATATCCGCCACGGACTCAAGGTGACAGCCGAAGCCTACGGCGGTCCTCAGGAACACCGCCTGCGGGCAGGGACCGAAAACGTCGCCGCCATCGTCGGTTTCGGCGAGGCAGCGGCCTTACTTGAAAAAGAACGGGACGATCGGGCCAAAGCCGCCCGGGTTTTGACCGACATCGTCTATGACAAGCTCATTCAAGGCGACGATCGGTTCCGCTTAAACGGCAATCGCCGTCAGGTTCTGCCCAATATCATCGACTTCAGCGTCGACGGGGTGGACAGTGCCATTTTACTCATCGCCCTCGATTTACAGGGCATTGCCGTATCGGCCGGGTCGGCCTGCGAAGCCGGTGCCGTCGAAGCGTCCCACGTCCTACAGGCCATGGGCGTCGAAGAAAAGTGGCTGCGCAGCAGCATCCGCCTGTCCGTCGGCAAAGACAATACGACAGAAGATATTGAACACGCCGTGTCCCGGATCCGGGACGCCGTGACGACCAGTAGAGGAGATTAGACATGAAACGAGTCGCAGTAGCTATGAGCGGCGGCGTCGACAGCTCGGTTACAGCCGGTCTTTTAAAGCAGCAGGGGTATGACGTCATCGGCATCACCCTGCGCCTGTGGGAAGAAGACCCGGCCTGCACCATCGACAACGTCCACGCCTGCTGTTCCCTCAGTTCCGTCGACGACGCCAAAGCCGTCGCTTCGGTTCTGGGCATTCCCCATTATACCTTGGATTTCCGCGAACTGTTCCGCCGCGATGTCATCGACTATTTCGTCGATTCCTATCGCCGGGGCAAGACGCCCAATCCCTGCATTGCCTGCAATAAATTTATTAAATTCGGCCTGCTCTGGGAAAAAGCCAAGCAGTTTGGCGCCGATTTCCTGGCCACCGGCCATTACGCCCGTCTGGCAAAAGACGAACAGACGGGAATCTATTCGCTCTTACGCGGTACAGACCGCCGCAAAGATCAGTCCTACGTCCTCTATCAGCTGACCCAGGACATCTTGCCGCACCTCCTGTTCCCCATGGCCGATCTCGAGAAGGCCGACACGCGGAAACTGGCCAAAGAGTGGAACCTTCCGGTCTTCAACAAGCCCGAAAGTCAGGATATTTGCTTCATTCCCGACAACGACTACAAGGGCTTTTTGGAAAAGGAACAGAAGGATATCTTTAAGCCCGGCGACTTCGTCGATGAATCGGGCCGCGTCATCGGCCGTCATCAGGGCATTGCTGCCTATACCGTCGGCCAGCGGCGGGGACTCAACCTCGGCGGTCCCGGCGGTCCCTACTACGTCACTGCCTTAGACGTCGAACATAATCGAGTCATCGTCGGTTCAGAAAAGGACCTGTTTTCAAAGACCGTCGAAGCCAGCGAAGCGACGTGGGTCGAACAGGTGCCGACAGCGCCCTTCCGGGCCCTCGGCAAGATACGCTATGCGGCTAACGAATCGCCCTGCACGGTCTATCCTGACGGCGACGACATGCGCGTCGAGTTCGATGAAGCCCAGCGTGCCGTTACGGCCGGCCAGGCCCTCGTGCTCTACGATGAAGAAACAGGGGAACGCGTCCTCGGCGGCGGCGTCATCCAATAAGAAAGAGGGGAAACATACGGTGTCCACAGATCATATCAGAAACTTTTCAATCATTGCTCATATCGACCACGGCAAGTCTACCTTGGCCGACCGGATGCTGGAAATGACCGGCACTGTGCCCGAACGGGAAATGGAAGCCCAGTTACTCGACACGATGGACCTTGAACGAGAACGAGGCATTACTATCAAAGCGCAGTCGGCCCGCCTCATTTATGATGCCAAAGACGGCAAACAGTATACGCTGAACCTCATCGATACGCCGGGGCACGTCGACTTCAACTACGAAGTATCGCGAAGCCTGGCCGCCTGCGAAGGGGCCCTGCTCATCGTCGACGCCACCCAGGGCGTCGAAGCCCAAACCTTGGCCAATGTGTACCTTGCCTTGGAACATGACTTAGAAATCATCCCCATCATCAATAAGGTCGACCTGCCCAGTGCAGACCCGGACCGAGTCTGCAAGGAAATCGAAGACGTCATCGGTCTCGATGCCTCCGACGCTATCATGATCAGCGCCAAGACGGGCCTCGGCGTCGACCAGGTCCTGGAAGCCATTGTCCAGCGCATTCCCGCCCCGGCCGACGAAGAAGATAAGCCCTTGCGGGCCCTCATCTTCGACTCCCACTTCGATGCCTATAAGGGGGCTATCGCTAACATCCGCATCATGGAAGGCAGCTTAAAGCCGGGCCAGCGGATCCGCATGATGGCTTCGGGCAAAGAATTTGAAGTCATCGAAACGGGCGTCTTCCTGCCTCAGATGCATCCCGTGCCGTCTCTCGGCTGCGGCAGCGTCGGTTATTTGGCAGCCAGCATGAAGAACGTCCGCGACTGCCGCGTCGGCGACACGGTTACCTTG
>NZ_HF954537.1:574356-681011 GCF_000455225.1 Megasphaera massiliensis | reverse complement strand
CCCATGGTCTACTGCGGCCTCTACCCGGTCGAAACGAATGATTACGATAATTTGCGCGACGCCTTGGAGAAACTCCATCTCAACGACGCGGCCCTGCTCTTTGAACCGGAAACGTCGTCGGCCTTAGGCTTCGGCTTCCGCTGCGGCTTCTTGGGCCTCCTCCATATGGACGTCGTCCGCGAACGGTTGGAACGGGAATACGACCTGTCCCTGATTACGACGGCGCCGTCGGTTATTTACCGCGTCTACTGCACGGACGGGACGATGGTCGAAGTCGACAACCCGTCGCAGATGCCCGATATGACCAAGGTCGATCACATCGAAGAACCCTTGGTCAAGACGACGATCATCATCCCCAAGGACATGGTCGGTACGGTCATGGAAATTTCCCAGAGCCGCCGCGGCCAGTACGTCACCATGGACTACCTCGACGACACGCGCGTCTCCTTGGTCTATAACCTGCCTTTGTGCGAAATCCTTTACGACTACTTCGACGTCTTGAAGTCGGCGACCCGCGGCTATGCCTCCCTCGACTATGAGCTCAACGGCTACCAGTCGTCGCCTATGGTCAAGATGGACATCCTCATTAACGGCGACGTCGTCGACGCCTTGAGCGTCATCGTCCATCGCGACTTTGCCGCCCGCCGCGGCCGGGCCCTGGTCGAAAAGCTGCGCAGCCTCATTCCGCGCCAGCTCTTCCAGATCCCCGTCCAGGCCGCTGTCGGCAATAAGATCATCGCCCGCGAAAATGTAGCGGCCCTGCGTAAAGACGTTTTGGCCAAATGCTACGGCGGCGATATTTCCCGTAAGCGCAAGCTCCTTGAAAAACAGAAGGAAGGTAAGAAGCGGATGAAACAGTTCGGCACCGTCGAAATTCCTCAGGAAGCCTTCATGGCCGTCCTCAAAGTCGACGAATCGTAATGCTAGGCTTATACGTTCACATTCCCTTTTGCCGGCATAAATGTTTGTACTGCGATTTTCCTTCCTACAGCGGCCTCGAACGCTATCTGGAAGGATATGTTCCGGCCCTCTGCCGGGAAATTGCGGCCACGCCCTATGCCGGGAAGTCCGTCGATACGATTTATATCGGCGGCGGTACACCGTCCATTCTTTCCGCAAAGGCCGTGGGAGACATCCTTCGGCAGCTGCGGCAGACCTTCGAGGTTACGGCGGAGGCTGAAATTACGATCGAAGCCAATCCGGAAAGCCTCGACGGGGAAAAGGCGGCAGCCTACGTTTCCTACGGCATCAACCGTTTGAGTCTCGGCATCCAATCTTTTTCCGATGAGATGCTGTCCTTTTTGGGCCGCATCCACACGGCAAAGGAAGGGGAGCGGGCCCTTCGTGCCGCCTGGGACGCCGGCATCCGCAACCTGTCTATCGATCTGATGTACGGCCTGCCGGGCCAAACCGTTGATGACGTCCGGCGCGATGTTCAGCGCTTGGGAGACCTTCCCGTGGACCACGCCTCGATTTACAGCCTCATCGTCGAAGACGGGACGCCTTTGAAACACGGCCTTTCTAAGGGCCTTTGGACACTTCCCGATGACGAGGTTGTCGAAGCCATGGGCCAGGCCGTCCACGATCAGATGCACGACCTGGGATTCCACCACTATGAAATTTCAAGTTATGCAAAAGGGACTTTTGAATCGAAACACAACAGCAAGTACTGGATCTATGAGCCCTATATCGGCTTTGGCGTGTCAGCCCACTCCTTTGACGGTACGGCCCGCTGGGCCAACATGGCCAATATCCCTCAATATATCGAAAGGGCCGGAAAGGGGAGCGTCGAGGGCGAACGCATCCTTATCGACGCTAAGCGAGCCGTCGAGGACTACTGCTTCTTAGCCCTGCGCCGCCGCGTCGGCATCGATAAAGAAGACTATGACCGCCGTTTCGGGCAGCCCATCGAAGCCGATTTCGGTCCGGTCATCGATTCGCTCGTCGCTCAGGGCCTTTTGGAAAATACGAAAGAATGGGTCCGCCTAAGCGATAGAGGACTTTCTTACGGCAACTACGTCTTTGGCAAGTTCATCCGCTGAACTTTTTACGCGGATAATCCCCAACCCGGGATAAGCAAAAAATAAACCGTCAGGAACATCGATTCCTGACGGTTTTTCTGTATCTTCTCTGAGGTCGGTTCAGCGTTCATTCGCTTCGGCCGGGATCTGTGCTTCGGCTTTCGCCGTGTTTTTTTCGGTATTCTCGAGGCGTATGGGCATAAAAGCGCTTAAAGGTCTTGGCAAAGTGGCTCTGACTGTCGAAGCCGCAGGCGGCGGCGATGGCGGCAATGCTCTTAGTCGGCTTCGTCAAGAGCTGGTCAGCGCCCTGCATGATCCGGTATTTTAAGACGTATTGGATGGGCGACAACTGGATCGTCTTTTGAAAGCAGCGCAGGCATTCACGCTGGCTGATTGCGGCGGCGTCGGCAATATCGGTGACGGTGAGGGGTTCTTCAAAGTGGGTGTGGATATAAGTCAACATCTTTTTGATCCGTTCTTCGTCAAGACTTTGCATCTCTGAAGGGGAATCTCCTTCGAGGCGGAATTGATCGTACAGAAAGAGACAGATTTGTGACAGTTCTTCTCGGACGGTAAATTCAAAGCCTGACGGTTCGTCCGTCATGGCTTTAAAAGCGGTGCGGAAGCGGCGAGCTGTCGTGTCGTCTTGGCTTCCCCGGCAGTAAAAGGCCGAAAAGGCCGGACAAGTGAGGAGGGGACGAATATACTTCACCCATAGAATCGAGTCGTCACTGCCGGAAATCAGCGACGGACTGAAGACAAAGGAGCGCAGGTCGCATTCCGGATCGGCCAGGGCCGCATGAAGGGTATTGCCGTTGACGGCCAATATATCGCCGGCGGTCAGATGGAACGTGTGAGCCGGGACCTTTGCGGTCATTTTCCCGCCTGCGATGTAGATGATTTCCAGTTCATCGTGCCAGTGCCAGGGGACGTTATCGCCTATTTCCTGCCGGTAATGGACGGTGTAGCCGGCACAGGGGAAGGCTGCGTTTCCGTGGGGTTTTATTTCTTGCGACCGATCGTCGACCGGGATAGAACAGTCTGTCAATATCATGGGGACACCTCTTTATTTGGCTGTTTTATTATAGTATACGGCTGAATTTTCGTTGTATCAAGACCTATATGACGGTATTCTTATAATAGAGAAGGGAAGAAACCACACGGCCGCGATGCGGCGAAGGAGGTCTTGATGATGGTATTAAAATTTTACTTCATTCCCAACATGGAAACCTTTACGGCTCTCGTCGCCGCCAGCCGGGGATCGGTCCTGGTCCGGCGGGATGAAGCGTTTCAAAGCCTTAAAGGCGATGGCGACGCCTTGTCCTTTATAAAGGAGAGAACCGCGCGGGGCCGCGGCGTAGAAATTCGTTTGAGTGATACGCGGGATTACTTTTCCTTCGTCCGCTTCATGGTCGGGGCTTGTCTTTACAATTGACAGAATATGCGTGCCGTAACGGATAAATGTACGATGATAAAAAACAATTTCCATAGCGAAAAGTTTTATTCGATCCGGGGCCGATGCAGGTGAAAGCCGACTCCAAGGGCGTTGACAAAGTTATGATAAATCGTATCAGAACCTCATAAGTTATTGACAAACAGCCATAATCTGAGTATAATTTCATTGTGTGCAGTAACAGCACTCCCTATCATACCTTGGAGGGAGGGATAACAGAATGGCAGAAATCAGAGTTGGTAAAAACGAAACGTTAGACAGCGCTCTTCGCCGCTTCAAACGTTCTTGCCAAAAGGCTGGTGTTCTTTCCGAAGTTCGGAAACGTGAACACTACGAAAAACCGAGTGTACGGAGAAAGAAAAAGTCCGAAGCAGCACGGAAACGGAAGTACAGAGCATAATCGTTAATGTAAGAAGGGTGATACCATGTCTCTTAAGAACGAACTTCTTCAGGACATGAAAGAGGCAATGAAAGCCAAAGAAGCCGGTAAGACGGCTTTGTCCGTTATTCGTATGGTCCGTTCGGCCATCCGCAACGCGGAAATCGACGGCGGTCATTGCGAACTCGACGATGCCGGTGTCGGCGCCGTCATTGCCAAAGAAATGAAACAACGCAGGGAGTCATTAGCTGAATTCGAAAAAGCCGGCCGTGCCGACTTAGTCGAAGAAACGAAGGCTGAAATGGCAGTACTGGAAAAGTACATGCCGAAGCAGCTGACGGAAGATGAAGTCCGCCAAATCGTCACCGATACCATTAAAGGCCAGGAAGGTCTTCAGATGGGGGCTGTCATGAAGCTCGTCATGCCGAAAGTGCAGGGACGGACCGATGGCAAGGTTGTTTCACAGATTGTTCGAGAAATTTTACAACATCGTTGATTGCCATAGATTCCTTAAAAATCTATTGACAAATAGACTAAATGATTGTATTATTTTAACATGATTTGAAAACAAAATAAATCATGAAACAAGAGTCAAGGAAGACTCCGAATCCCGACTGTGGGATCGGAGCTTTTTTTTCACCTAAAGGAGGAGTCATAATGACAAAAGATGAGTTGGTATACGTAATTCCGGCAGGTCAGTATGGTAAAGAAGGGGTGCTGGCTTTATTGGAACAGCATCCGGAAATCAAATTCGTATCCCTCGTAGGCATCGATTTGGCAGGCAATGATACGGACGAAAAGATTCCTATCAGCGTCTTCTTTGATGACTACGATAAATTCTTCAATGCGACGGCATTCCAGACCGATGGTTCGTCCGTCGTCCTGCCGGGCATCGCCATCTTGTCCAATGCCCGCGTCGACATCAAAGCCGACCCGTCGGTCAGCTGGTTCGTCGACTACAACGACGACAATATCGACCCGGAAACGGGAAAACCCGTAGGGACTCTGCGTATTCCCAGCTTCCTTCGTCATGCCACGGGCTACATCGACTCCCGGTCGATCCTCCGCAACACCTGCGACTACGTCAGCGACCAGGTCTTGGCGCTGGTCAAACAGTATGGCCTGCCCGGTACGTCGGTCAATGTCGACGACATCGAAAAAATCGTCCTCACGACGGCGACGGAACTGGAATTCTGGGTCAAGACGCCGAGCCAGGATGTAGCGACGCGCCTCTTGTCGGCTTCGCAGAAATTGCAGGAACAGTATTGGCAGCGCACGCACGGCGTCGTTCGTACGGCTCTTGAACAGACCATCGAACGCCTCGAAAAATACGGTCTCGAACCGGAAATGGGCCATAAGGAAGTCGGCGGCGTCAAAGCCCAGATCGACGATTCCGGTAAATTGACCTTCGTCCTCGAACAGCTCGAAGTCGACTGGAAATTTGCCAACGACCCGGTCCAGACTGCAGATAATGAAATCGCAGCCCGTATCATCGTCCGTGAAGTATTCCGTGAAAACGGCCTTGAAGTCACCTTCCAGGCAAAACCGATTCACGGCGTTGCCGGTTCCGGTGAACATACGCACTTCGGCATCGGGGCCATCATGAAGAACGGCAAATTCGTCAACCTCTTCAACCCGTCTGATATGAAGAGCGACTTCCTGTCCGTCGTCGGTTACGGCGCCATCATGGGCATGCTCAAACACTACGAAGTCATGAACCCCTTCGTTTCGGCAACGACAGACTCCCTGAACCGCTTGAAACCGGGTTTTGAAGCCCCTGTTTGCATCGTAACGGCCCTCGGCGGTGATCGTCCGGACGTCCAGACCCGTAACCGTTCGGTCCTCATCGGCCTCATCCGCAACATCGCAAGCCCGGCGGCTACACGGTTCGAACTCCGTTCTCCGAACCCCTTCACCAATACCTACATCGCCATCGCCATGGGATATTTGGCCGCCCTCGACGGCATCAAATATGCTCTCTCCAGCGGTAAGAACGGCGAAGCCCTCCTGGCTGAACTGTCCAAGAAGCCCGGCGAAGATGCAGATTATCTTGAAAAAGACCGGGCTTATCGCTCGGAAGTCGACGTCTTTGAAAACTTCACCAGTGAAGAACGGGATGCCATGTTCGGCAAGGCACCGCGGACGGTCTGGGAAAACTTCAAGGCCCTCGACCTCCATCCGGATAAAGTAGATACCCTGGCCTGCGACGCTTTCCAGAAGCGCATCATGGAATCGTTCCGCCTCGGCGCCCTCAACCGCTGGGCCCTCGAACTCCAGTACCGCCTCATTCCGGAAAACCTCTCCAAGGTCATCGCTGCCAAACAGCTCCATGCCGACGGCGACAGCAATGCCCTTGAAGTCGAACGCTGGACCAAGATCAACGCCCTGCGTACGGAACTGGGCCGCGATACGGAAAAGAGCCTGTCCATTTTCTCGAAGATCAAAGAAGCCCTGGCTGCCAAAGACTACGATACGGCTTCCAATCTCATGGTCGAAATGAGTGATAAGATGGACCTCTTGACCGATATGTACTACGAATATTCGTATAACGCTTTCTAAACCCAGTTGATAAAGTTTTAGCTATATAGAAATGAGCTGCTCCGCACATGGGGGCAGCTCATTTTTGCTATAATATATGTTTTATTTTAACGTGAGGCCGACAGGGCAGTGGTCGCTGCCGAGGATGTCGGTGTAAATAGAAGCCGATTCTAAGCGGTCGTCGAGGTCGGTCGTCGTCAGGAAGTAGTCGATGCGCCATCCGGCGTTGTTCTGGCGGGCTCTAAAGCGGTAGCTCCACCACGAATAGACGCCTTCTTTATCAGGGTAGAAGTGACGCCACGTGTCGGTGAAGCCGGCAGCCAGAAGGTCGGTCATCTTCTGCCGTTCTTCATCGGAGAAGCCGGCGTTCTTGCGGTTCGTCTTGGGGTTCTTGAGGTCGATTTCCTGGTGGGCGACGTTGAGGTCTCCGCAGACGATGACCGGTTTTTCCTGATGGAGGGACAGGAGGTACTCCTTAAAGTCGTCTTCCCACTGCATGCGGTAGGGCAGGCGGGCCAGTTCGCTTTGCGAATTGGGCGTGTAGCAGGTGACGAAGAAGTAGTCGTCAAACTCGAGGGTAATCAAACGCCCTTCGTGATTGTGTTCGTCCTTATCCATGCCGTAACGGACGGACAGGGGCTTGATGCGGGTAAAGATGGCCGTGCCGCTGTAGCCCTTGCGGTCGGCGTAGTTCCAATACTGTTCGTAGCCCGGAAGATCGATGTCGATCTGGCCTTCTTGGAGCTTCGTTTCCTGCAGGCAGAACAGGTCGGCGTCGAGGTCGTTAAATGTATCTAAGAATCCTTTTTTCATGACGGCCCGCAGACCGTTGACATTCCAAGAGATAAACTTTGTCATAGAAACCACCTTTCTTTTTCAGATATCCTCGATGATAAGCCATTTTTATCTAGGATAATGATGCGTTTTTTGTTATAATGAAAACAAACGAATTGCCGCGATGAGATGCTGTGATGACAGTATCCGCAAGGATATTGGCAGCACTCTTTCTTATTGTATAAAATCGTTGAATCCTTGTCAAAATAATAAAGCAGGTGATAGTATGGCAGTACATGAATTAGCAGGAACGAAAGTAAGACCGGAAGACTACATCGACTTGGACGCCATGACCAAGGCGTATCATTCGATTCATCCCGACGCCTCTGATCCTCATCAACAGGTGCGCTTCGGAACGTCAGGCCATCGCGGTCAGGCCGGCAGCGGCAGTTTTACGGCAGACCACGTTGCGGCCATTACCCAGGCCGTTTGTAATTTCCGCCACGACTTTGGTGCCGACGGACCGTTGTTCGTCGGGGCCGACACCCATTATTTATCGAAATTGGCTTTCGAAACGGTCTTGTCGGTCCTTTCGGCCAATAAGGTTACGGCCTACGTCGACGCTGACGGCGATTTTGTCCCGACGCCGTCTGTTTCAAGGGCTATCCTGCGCTTTAATGACCACCGTAAGGAAAACTTAGCCGACGGACTGATCCTCACGCCGTCCCATAATCCTCCGGAACACGGCGGTATTAAGTACAACCCGACGACGGGAGGACCGGCAGGTTCTGACATGACCAAGGCTATTGAAGCCGAAGCCAATCGCATCCTTGCAGGGCATAATCAGGATGTCAAGGCCATTTCCTATGAAGAAGCGGCCCGGGGTGATTTTGTCGTCCCTTATGATTATAAAGGCTTATATGTCGCTGAATTGGCGTCCATCCTTGACATGGAAGCCATCCGCGATGCCGGACTTCCCATTTTGGTCAATGCCCTCGGCGGTTCGGGCATGAATTACTGGCACCGTATTTCCGAACGCTACCATTTGAACCTGTCTTTTGTTAACGATACGTACGATCCGCAGTTCACCTTTATGAATTACGACCATGACGGCAAGGTCCGTATGGACTGCTCGTCGGCATACGTCATGTCGGCCGTTACCGGTCAGGCAGCCGATTATCGCCTCATTTTGGCCAATGACCCCGACTATGACCGTTTCGGCATCGTCTGCGGCACGGACGGCATGATTACGGCCAACGCCTTTTTGACCGTCGCTGCGCACTACCTTATGACCCATCGCCATTTCGACGGTCTGGGCATCGCTAAAACCGTCGTTACGACGGATATGCTGGCTCGGGCGGCGAAAAAACTCGACGTACCTCTCTATGAAGTCCCTGTCGGCTTTAAGTATTTCGGCCCCCTCTATGAAGACGGGAAAATCGCCTTTTCCGGCGAAGAAAGTGCCGGTGCTTCCTTTATCGCTAAAGACGGCAGCGTCTGGACGACGGACAAGGACGGCATCATTCTCTGCCTCTTGGCAGCGGAAATCTACGCCGTTACGGGAAAATCGCCCCTGGCTTACTATGAAGGCCTCTGTGAAGAACTGGGCCGGCCCTACACCGTGCGCAGCGATGCGCCGGCGACGCTTGAAGAAAAGGACAAGATCAGCTCGCTTACGGAAAAGGATGTAACCGAAAAGAATCTCTGCGGCAGTCCCATTACGGCCGTCCTGTCCCGTTCGCCTTACGGCAATTCGGCTATCGGCGGCGTCAAGATTACGACCGATGACGGCTGGGTCGCAGCCCGCCCGTCGGGAACGGAAGACATGTATAAGCTCTATGCCGAAAGCTTCGTCTCCCAGGAACAGGCCGGAAAGCTTCTTGAAGAAGGGAAGTCCCTCATCAGTAAGGCTTTGGATGCATAGAAAGTTTCTTTCAAATCGAAATGATTTACTCGATTTTCGTATCATAAGGCCTTTTCATGGGCCGAAAGTGGCATTTACTGCGTTACCTGTGCTATAATGGGGAGCGTAGAATCTAACTCAAAGGGGTGGGCAGCTGTGAAAGTTGTAATCACGGTAGTCGGCGTGGACCGTACGGGTATCATCGCCGCCGTCAGTCAGATCATGGCGGAACATAAGGTAAATATACTGACCATTAATCAGGTTATTTTAGATGGCATTTTCAACATGGCCATGATTGTTGATATGGACCCTGCAGATATTGATTTAGATACTCTTCAGGATTTGCTCAAGCAGAAGGGTGAAACCCTCGGTGTCGAAATCAGAGCCCAGAACCAGGCTATTTTTGATGCCATGCATCGTGTGGGCTAAGGAGAGGGAATATGCTGACAATCCATGACGTACTTGAAACGAATCAAATGATTCAAAAGAACAACCTTGACGTCCGGACGATTACCATGGGCATCAGTCTCCTCGACTGCTGTGCCAGTGACGGCAAGACGTTGTGCAGCAACATTTACGATAAGATTACGCGCTACGGCGAGCACCTGGTAGAGACGGGGGAAGCCATTTCCCGCGAATACGGCGTGCCCATCATCAATAAGCGCGTGTCTGTGACGCCCATCAGCCTCGTCGCCGGGGCCAGCGATATGACGAGTTATGTCGATATCGCCCGGACCCTTGATAAGGCGGCCAAGACGATCGGCATCAACTTCATCGGCGGCTTTTCGGCCCTCGTCGAACGGGGCATGAGCAAGGGCGACCGGATCCTCATCGATTCCATCGCCGAAAGCCTGGCTGTGACCGATCTCGTCTGCAGCTCCGTTGCCGTCGGCTCGACGAAGGCCGGCATCAACATGGATGCCGTCGCTGAAATGGGGCGGGTCTTTAAGGATTTGGCCGAACGGACGAAAGAACAGGATGCCTTAGGCTGTGCCAAACTGGTCGTCTTCTCCAATGCGGTAGAGGACAATCCCTTCATGGCCGGCGCCTTCCACGGCGTCACTAACGGCGATTCCTGTATCAGCGTCGGCGTCAGCGGCCCGGGCGTCGTAAAAGTAGCCCTAGAAAACGTGAAGGGCGAGCCCTTTGATGTCGTCGCCGAAACGATTAAGAAGACGGCCTTTAAGATTACCCGTGTCGGCCAATTGGTCGCCATGGAAGCGTCGAAACGCCTCAATATGCCCTTTGGCATCATCGACTTATCCTTGGCACCGACACCGGCTGTCGGTGACAGTGTGGCTTCCATTCTTGAAGAAATGGGTCTTGAAAGCTGCGGGGCCTGCGGTACGACGGCAGCCCTGGCGCTTTTAAATGACGCCGTCAAGAAGGGCGGTCTCATGGCTTCATCTCGCGTCGGCGGCCTGTCAGGCGCCTTCATCCCGGTCAGCGAAGACAAGGGCATGCTCGAAGCCGTCGGCCGCGGCAGCCTGAGCCTTGAAAAGCTCGAAGCCATGACCTGCGTCTGCTCTGTCGGCCTCGATATGATCGCCATTCCCGGCGATACACCGGCGTCGACCATTTCGGCCATCATCGCCGATGAAGCAGCCATCGGCATGATCAACAACAAGACGACGGCCGTCCGCGTCATCCCCGTACCGGGCAAGGGCGTCGGCGATAACGTCGAGTTTGGCGGCCTTCTCGGCCATTGCCCGATTATCAATGTCAATAAATATAAGTCAGATGAATTCATTGCCCGCGGCGGCCGCATTCCGGCGCCCATGCGCAGTCTGACCAACTGATGATAGATTAACGGAAAGTAGGCGTGTGTTGTGCTCCAATATGTTGTACCCTTTATCATTGCCTTGGTCGTTTCCTATCTTTTGACGCCGGGCGTCAAGAAGGTGGCCATCAAGGTTGGCGCCGTGGACCGGCCCAATGCAAGAAAGGTACATACTCATGTCATCCCGCGGCTCGGCGGGCTGGCTATTTATATCGGCTTTATGGCGGCCGTCTTGTTCTGCGTGCCCCTGCACCATGAACTCATCGGCATGCTCCTCGGCTGTACGGCCATCGTCGCCATCGGCATTTGGGACGATATCTGCAACATCCCGGCCCGGGTCAAGCTCGTCGGCCAGATTGCAGCGGCCTGTATTCCCGTGGCCTTCGGCATTCAGATCGAATGGCTGACCAATCCTTTCGGAGATATCCTGGTCCTGCCGGAAGTCATTGCCATTCCGGTGACGATTTTCTGGATCATCGGCTTTACCAATACGGTGAACCTCATCGACGGTCTGGACGGACTGGCTGCCGGCGTAGCCTTCATCGCCTCGATTTCGATGTTCCTCTTGGCGGTAAACCTCAATCAATTCCTGCCGGCCCTCATCATTGTGTCCATGGCCGGTGCAGCCTTGGGATTTTTGCAGTACAACTTTAACCCTGCCAAAATCTTCATGGGCGATACGGGGAGTATGCTTCTCGGATATACCCTGGCCGTCTCGGCCGTTCTCGGCTTGGTCAAGACGGCGGCGACGGTGGCACTGGTCGTGCCCATCATCGCCTTAGGCCTTCCCATTCTCGATACGACCTTCGCCATCATCCGACGCCGGATGAGCGGCGTTCCCATATTTCAGCCGGATAAGGGTCATCTGCACCATCGTCTCCTGGCCCTGGGTATGACACAGAAGCAAGCCGTACTGATCATGTATTTTGTCAGCATGATGTTAGGCATCGTCGCCCTCTTCGTAGCCAACGTAAGTTATCAGACGGGGATCGTGACTGTCTTGGTCGTTCTTGCCGTTATCATCTACTCGGCAAAGCGCATCGGCATACTGCGTAAATCAACGACCGATTCGACCCGCAAACCATGACGGGAAGAATCGGTTCGTCATATAAGGAGGAATTTGTATTATGATTAAGGTAATGACTGTATTCGGCACGCGGCCGGAGGCGATTAAAATGGCACCGGTCGTCAAGGAATTACAGAAACATGCCGACAGCATTCAGACGGTCGTTGCCGTCACGGCCCAGCATCGCCAGATGCTCGACCAGGTCCTGGAGTTGTTCCGGATTACGCCGGATTACGACCTGGACATCATGGCCAAGGGCCAGACCTTATACGATATTACGACGAAGTCGCTCCTGGGTCTCAAGGATGTCCTGGCCAAAGAACAGCCGGATCTGGTCCTCGTTCACGGCGATACGACGACGACCTTTGCCGGGGCCCTGGCGTCCTATTATCAGCAGATCCCCGTCGGCCACGTCGAAGCCGGCCTTCGGACAGGGGATATATATTCGCCGTTCCCGGAAGAAATGAACCGCAAGCTCACCGGGGCCATTGCGGCCATTCATTTTGCCCCGACCTCGACGGCACGGGCCAATCTCGTCCGTGAAAATATAGATCCGTCTCAGATTTACGTAACGGGGAATACCGTCATCGACGCCTTGATGACGACCGTTGCCGGCGACTATGACTTCGGCGACCAATTGAAATCGGTGGACTTCAAGCACCACCGAGTCATCCTCTTGACGACGCACCGTCGGGAAAACCTCGGCGAGCCCATGCGCCATATCTATAAGGCCCTGCGCCGCATCATCGAAGAGATTCCCGATACGGAAATCGTCTTTCCCGTCCACCGCAACCCGAAAGTCCGCAAGGTCGTCGAAGATGAACTGTCCGGCATCGACCGGATCCATCTCATCGATCCCATGGAATATGAACCCTTTGCCAACCTCATGAGCCTCAGCTATCTGGTACTGACCGATTCCGGCGGTATCCAGGAAGAAGCGCCGTCTCTGGGAAAACCGGTTCTGGTCCTGCGCAATACGACGGAACGGCCGGAAGCCGTGGAAGCCGGGACGGTCCGCCTCATCGGCACGCATAAAGACGTCGTCTATGAAGAAACGAAGCGCCTCTTGACCGACAAGGCCGCTTATGACGCCATGAGCAACGCCATAAATCCCTATGGCGACGGCCAGGCATCGCGGCGCATCGTCGAAGCCATTCTCCATGTTTTTGCCGGCAAGGAAGCCGTTCCTGACGACTTCTGCCGTTAAAATAAGCTTCAGTTATATTGAGAATAGTTTTTAGCTATATACTCGCTTTTTCTTTCATTTTGTGTTGATTTTCCTGTTTTTCCGTGCTAAAATAAGCAATAATCGCGGCTAAACGTAGGTTTTCTATGCGCAGCGCGGTTGTGGAAAGACTGCTATCGCCTGAGCAGGAGTGTGTGTGCTATGAGAAAAAAGAATGATTCTCACAGTGACAAAAGGTCTTCTATGAGGCTTTTAGACATCGTTGCCATTGCCGCATCTCTCGGCCTGTCGCTCTTTGTCTGCATCTGCGTCGGCGTCGCCATCGGCCGTTTTATCGA
This sequence comes from Megasphaera massiliensis, assembly GCF_000455225.1. Lineage (GTDB taxonomy): Bacteria > Bacillota > Negativicutes > Veillonellales > Megasphaeraceae > Megasphaera > Megasphaera massiliensis. The sequence continues at coordinate 667,573 of NZ_HF954537.1, read as the reverse complement.
TGTCTATACGGGCACATCGCCGTGGGGATTGATCCTCTTTTCCCTGATCGGTGCCGTTTCCGGGTTCTGGACGCTTTACAAAAAAGCCTTGTCCTATGAACGGGATGAATCCCGCCGGAATGGATCGTCATCGAGCCGATGAGAACCGCGGAGGATAGTCTATGGAAGCTTTTTACACCTATGTGAAGGCAACAATTTGCAAACTCATTGGTTTTACATGTATCGTCGCCGCCGTGCTCTTACTGGGCGGGTGGTGGCAGTACATAAGTGGCTGGTGTATCGGCAGCGGCTTGAACATCGTCTATTTTTTCATGCTCAGCAGCCGTTCGGTACGGGCCTTGAAACTGCCGCCCGAGCAGGCGGCGGCATTCATCCGCGGCGGTGCCGTGTTCCGGCTGATTTTCGTCTGCCTGGCCGTCATCGTGATCTTGCAGTTCCCGTCCATTTCACTGGGAGCTGCCGTGGCCGGTATCTTTTCATACCGCGTCCTGATCTTTGCAGATGTGTTGACCGCACGCTTCAGACGGTAAAGGAAAGGAGGTATTGCGTATGGAATTACATGCAGGGCATCATGTGGTCGTTCAGCTTCTGGGTCTGAATGTGAACCTGGATACGCTGATGATGACCTGGCTCGGTGCAGCGCTGGTTATCATCGTCACCGTCTCTGCCACAAGGGGACGTTCCCTCGTCCCGTCGGGCCTGCAGAATGCCATGGAAATGGTCATCGAATCCCTCCTCGATCAGTTCAGGGAAACGTTGGGACCGAAATACGGCCAAGTCGTATCGGTCTTATTGACCATGTTCTTATTCATCCTGTTCGCCAACGAATTGGGCATGATTCCGAATCCGGAAATCCTGGCTTCGCCGACGAATGACTTGAATACGACTGTCGCCCTGGCACTGGTATCTTCTTTTATGGTCCATTTTATGGCCTTGAAGAACCAGGGGTTCAAAAAACATTTCAAGAGCTTCTTTAAACCCTTTGCGCCATTTGTTATCATCAATCTGATGGAAGAAATTACCAAACCCTTAACGTTGGCCTTCCGTCTATTTGGCAATATCCTGGCCGGGGAAATTTTGTTGGAAGTCCTGTACTTCCTCGTGCCTATCGGCATTCCGATCATCTGGCTGGTGTTCAGCCTGGTCATCGGTCTCATTCAGGCATTTATCTTTACGATCCTGACCACGTCTTATCTGGCTCCGTCTTTTGCAGACGACTAATCGTGCCGGATACTGTTTTACACTGAAATTTTCATCTTATTCACAGAAACTAGGAGGTTATTTATTATGGAAAAAGCTATCGTATTGGCATTGTCCGCTTTTGGTGCATGCTTGGGTATTGGTTTGGCAGCTCTCGGCGCTGCTATCGGTGACGGTCATGCCGCATCGAAAATGCTCGAAGGTACGGCTCGTCAGCCTGAAATGGGCGGCAAACTCTTGGTCAACATGCTTATCTCCATCGGCTTGATCGAATCCATGCCGATTATCGCAGCTGTCATCTCCATCGTATTGGTCTTTGCCAATCCGTTCGTCAGCCTGCTTTAATCTGAATGATTCTACTATACAGCCGGGGAGGGAAGTACATTGGTTAGTATTAATGGTACCTTGCTGTTCCAGTTTATCAACTTCTTCGTCTTAGTTGCTATTTTGGCGAAGTTCGCTTACAAACCGCTGCTCAAAGTGCTGGAAGACCGCCGCAATAAGATTGCCTCCGATCTCAGCGATGCCGCGAAAGCTAAAGAAACGGCTGAAAAGATGAGAGCCGATTATGAAGCTCAGATCCGCGATGCCCGTGCAGAAGCGCAGGCCATCGTCGACAAGGCGGTAAAGCAGGCCGATAAAGAAGCACAGGCCCAGCTCGAAGCCATTCGCGATCAGATCGCCCGGGAAAAACAGATTGCCCAGGCTGAAATCGCCAATGAACGGGAAGCGGCTATCCGGGAAATGCGTAAGGAAGTAGTCAATCTGTCGATGGCTGTGGCAGAAAAACTGCTCAAGAAGAATATCGATTCCGATATGAACGCGAAACTCGTAGCCGACTGCATTGACCAGATCCAGACGCAGCGCGTAAAGGGGAACTGATCTTATGATACCCGAAACGATCTACAGCAAATACAGCCAGGCTATGTTTGACATTGCCAGCGAACAGAAGAAGCTTACCGAGTTCGGAACAGAATTAAAAGGCGTACGGGATACGTTTCAGGAAAATCCCGATTTATGGAAATTCCTGAATCATCCCCTCGTACCGCCGCAGTCCAAAAAGGACACATTGAAAAAGATTTTTGGGGACAGCGTGTCGCCGATGGTCATGCAGTTCATGTATGTCATGATCGACCGGCGCCGTGAAGCGGCTTTGGTTTTGGGCATTGACGGGTTTATCGATTTGGCCCGTAAGGCTCAGAACATCGAAGTGGCCAAAATCCGCGTCGTCAAGCCGCTGTCCAAGAAAGAACAGACCAAGCTCGTAGCCAGCCTGGAAGACATGACGGGACAGCAGATAGAACCGCTGTACTACGTCGATCCGTCGCTTATCGGCGGCATGGTCATCCAAATTGGCGATAAATTAATAGACGGCAGCCTTAAGCGGCATCTGCAGGATATGCAGAATAGCCTGCTCCAGGCTGACGCGACGAATGGGGTGACGGACGAATAATGAATATGAAGCCAGAAGAAATTACGGCTATAATCAAGAAACAAATCGAAGATTATAATGTGGAAATGAACGTCGATGACGTCGGTACCGTCTTGGAAGTCGGGGACGGCATTGCCCACATTTACGGTTTGGAAAAAGCCATGTCCGGGGAATTGCTGGAACTGCCGCACGGCGTTTACGGCATGGCCCTGAACTTGGAAGAAGATAACGTCGGCGCCGTACTGCTCGGCGATGACGCCCTCATCAAAGAAGGCGACACCGTCCGTCGTACAGGCCGCGTTATGCGTGTCCCTGTCGGCGAAAACATGATTGGCCGCGTCGTCAATCCCTTAGGGATGGCCATTGACGGCAAAGGGGACATCAAGACGACGGAATCCCGTCTTATCGAAGTCAAGGCCTACGGTATTGCCGACCGCCAGCCGGTCAAGGTACCGCTCCAGACGGGTCTGAAAGCCATCGACTCCATGGTCCCTATCGGCCGTGGCCAGCGTGAACTCATCATCGGCGACCGCGGCACGGGCAAGACGGCCATTGCCATCGATACGATCTTGAATCAGAAGGATACGGGCGTCATCTGTGTCTACGTCGCCATCGGTCAGAAATCGTCGACCGTTGCCCGCGTCGTACGGACCCTTGAAGAACACGGCGCTATGGCCTATACCATCGTCGTTGCCGCAACGGCCTCCGACGGGGCTCCGCTCCAGTATCTTGCTCCGTATTCCGGCGTATCCATTGCCGAATATTTCATGCTCCAGGGCAAAGACTGCCTCTGCGTATACGACGATTTGTCCAAACACGCTCAGGCATACCGTGCCATGAGTTTGCTTCTCCGTCGTCCGCCAGGACGTGAAGCGTATCCCGGCGACGTATTCTACTTACATTCCCGTCTGCTCGAACGGGCGGCTAAACTGTCCGATGAATTGGGCGGCGGCTCGATTACGGCCCTGCCGATCATCGAAACCTTGGCCGGTGACTTGTCGGCCTATATTCCGACCAACGTCATTTCCATTACCGACGGCCAGATCTTCCTCGAAACAGAAGCCTTCAACTCCGGTATCCGTCCGGCTATCAACGTCGGCCTCTCCGTATCCCGTGTCGGCGGTTCGGCTCAGATCAAGGCCATGAAGAGCATTGCCGGTACGCTCCGTTTGAACCTGGCCCAGTACCGCGAATTGGCAGCTTTTGCTCAGTTCGGCTCCGACCTCGATAAGAACACGAAAGCCCAGATCGACGCCGGTGAACGGACGATGCAGCTCCTCATTCAGCCGCAGTATAAGCCGATGGCCGTTGAAGATCAGGTCATGCAGATTTATTTGGCCGTTAAGAAATACCTGATGCCTGTCCAGGTCGATGAAGTTGCAGAATTTGCAGACGGCTTCGTTACCTTCATGCACAGCAACTATCCGGAAGTCGGTGAAAGCATTAAATCGACGAAGGAACTCGGCAAAGATGCAGAAGAAACCCTCAAGAAAGCCATTGCGGAATACCTCAAGCAGTACGGTACTTCTCACGAACTGGTTAAAGAGGAGGAATAAGCTATGCCGAGTGCACGCGAAATAAATCGACGGATAAAATCCGTTACCAATACTCAGCAGATCACCAAGGCCATGAAGATGGTCTCTTCCGTGCGACTGCGCCGTGCACAGGAACGGGCACTGGCTACTGCCCCGTATACCGAAAAAATGGAAGGCATGCTGCGCCGCTTGTCGGCGGCATCCCCCGATTCCGGGAACCCTTTGTTCCAGTCCCGCGATGACGTCAAGAAGACGTGCTATATCATCATCGGGGCTGACAAGGGCCTGGCCGGTGCCTTCAACGCTAACATCAACAAGACCATGGTATCCGTCTTAAAGGATAAGCCGCGCAGTGCGTCGGTCCTTTTCGTCTCCGGCCGCAAACCGGCAGAGTACTTAAAGCACCTGCATATTACGCCGGAAGAAAAATGGTCCGGTTTTTCGGATAAGCCGCAGCTCATCAATGCCCAGGAAATCGCCCATTTGGCGACGCAGAAGTTCCTCGACGGCGAAGTCGATGAAGTCTATGTCATCTATACGCACTTCAAAACGGCCTTGTCCCAGGAAGCAAAAATCGTGAAGATGCTGCCTATTTCTCAGGAAGAACAGGCCGGTGACCAGGGGCCGCGGGAAGAGTACTTGTTTGCTCCCGATGCATCCCAGGTCCTCGATTCTTTGCTGCCCCAGTACTTAGATCTGTTTATCTACAACAGTCTCCTTCAGTCAGCTGCCAGTGAACTCGGTGCCCGCATGACGGCCATGACGTCGGCTACGGACAACGCCGGTGAGCTGATCGAAAAACTGACTGTTACCTACAATAAAGTCCGCCAGGCTGGTATTACCAACGAACTGACGGAAATCGTAAGTGGCGCCAACGCCTTGAAATAAGACGTGATTCTCGTCACGCGCTGCTGTTACAATTCTTGAAAGAGAGGAGAACCTCTTCATGAGCAATAACATTGGGAAAGTAGTCCAGGTCATCGGCCCGGTCGTCGACGTGCGGTTTGCTTCCGAAGCAGACTTGCCGTCCATCTACAACGCCATCCATATCACGGGCGGTGAAGGCGACCAGAAGATCGACCTCATTGTAGAAGCCATGCAGCACTTAGGTGACGACGTCGTCCGCTGCGTTTCCATGGACTCCACAGATGGCCTCGTCCGCGGCATGGCAGCCGAAAATACCGGCGACCCGATCAAGGTCCCTGTCGGCAAAGGCGTCTTAGGCCGTATCTTCAACGTCCTCGGCAATACCGTTGACAAAGTCGACGCCAAGGTCGAAGCCGATGATTACTGGCCGATCCACCGTCCGGTTCCGAAATTCGAAAACCAGGCGACGGAAACAGAAATCTTTGAAACGGGGATCAAAGTCGTCGACCTCATCTGCCCTTATGCTAAGGGTGGTAAGATCGGCCTCTTCGGCGGTGCCGGCGTCGGTAAAACAGTCCTCATCATGGAATTGATTCACAACGTTGCTACGGGCCACGGCGGTTATTCCGTCTTCACCGGTGTCGGTGAACGTACCCGTGAAGGCAATGACCTTTGGAACGAAATGAAGGAATCCGGCGTTATCGACAAGACGGCCCTCGTCTACGGTCAGATGAATGAACCGCCAGGAGCCCGTATGCGCGTCGGCCTGACCGGTCTTACCATGGCCGAATACTTCCGCGATAAGGAACACAAGGACGTCTTGTTGTTCATCGACAACATCTTCCGTTTCATCCAGGCAGGTTCCGAAGTTTCGGCCCTTCTCGGCCGTATTCCGTCTGCCGTCGGTTACCAGCCGACCCTGGGTACCGACGTCGGCGCCCTGCAGGAACGCATTACGTCGACCAAAGACGGTTCTATCACGTCCGTCCAGGCCGTTTACGTCCCTGCCGACGACCTCACGGACCCGGCTCCGGCTGCTACCTTCGCGCACCTCGATGCGACGACGGTTCTGTCCCGTCAGATCGCCGAACTCGGGATTTACCCGGCCGTCGATCCTTTGGACTCCACGTCTCGTATCCTCGACCCGAACATCATCGGCGACGATCACTACAATACGGCCCGTGCCGTACAGGAAATCCTCCAGAAGTACAACGACCTGCAGGATATCATCGCCATCTTGGGTATCGACGAACTGTCAGAAGAAGATAAGCTGACCGTTGCCCGTGCCCGTAAAGTACAGCGTTTCCTCAGCCAGCCTTTCGCCGTTGCTGAACAGTTTACCGGTCAGGAAGGCCGTTACGTCCCGCTGAAAGAAACGATCGAAGGCTTCAAAGAAATCTTGTCCGGTAAATGTGACGACATGCCTGAACAGGCATTCTACATGGTCGGCAATATTGAAGAAGCCTATGAAAAGGCCAAGACGCTGAAAGGGGAATAGTCTATGGCAGAAGCAGGAAAGACACTCCATTTGGAAGTCATAACGCCCGATGCTGCCGTACTCCATGAAGACGTGGATTTCATCCTCGTCCGTGCCTTAGACGGCGATTTGGGCATCATGCCCAACCATGCGCCGCTCATCGCCTCCCTGTCGATTTGGCCCTTATGCTATGACAAGGACGGAAGCCGCGGCTGCGTCACCGTTGCCGGAGGCTTCCTCGAAGTCCATGGCAATACGGTCACGGTCATTACGCCGGCTTCGGAAAAGCCGGAAGACATCGACTTAGAGCGAGCCATCGAATCGGAAAAGCGTGCCGAAGCCTTATTGGCGAAACACGCTGCCGATCTCGACGAAACCCGTGCCCAAGCGTCCCTGCAGCGTGCTCTGCGCCGCATCGACGTAGCCCGCAAATACGGCAAGCAATAGGATTACCCGATTGAAAAGGATTGTCTCCTAAAGGTTTTATGCCTTTAGCGACAATCCTTTTTTGATGGGGGAAAAGATTGACTTTTACCCTTAAGTTTGCTATGATAAGGAACGTACAATTACATAGGCGATGCAAGAGAACAAGTACGTATCTTATCAGCGAGGCCGGGACAGTGTGAGCCGGCTGCCGATGCGGAAGGCGCTCTGAAGGCCGCGGCCGGAAGTCAGTCGATGTGTATGGCCGGTAAATCAAGCGGGTCTTTTGGACCAATCAGGGTGGAACCGCGGGTACGTATACTCGTCCCTGTAACATACTTATCTATGTTACAGGGACTTTTTTGCATGTAGGAGGGAATACGATGAATTTTCAAGACATGATATTCGCATTGAAGAACTTCTGGTCTTCTCAGGGCTGTATCATCTACGAACCGTATGATGTAGAAAAAGGGGCAGGGACCATGAACCCGGCGACGTTCCTCAGAACGCTCGGCCCGGAACCGTGGCACGTAGCTTATGTTGAACCGTCGCGCCGCCCGGCAGACGGCCGCTACGGCGACAATCCGAACCGCCTTTATCAGCACCATCAGTTCCAGGTCATCTGCAAACCGTCGCCGGACAACATTCAGGAACTCTATTTAAAGAGTTTGGAAACCTTGGGCATCAACCCGGCTGAACACGACATCCGCTTCGTCGAAGACAACTGGGAATCGCCGACCCTCGGCGCCTGGGGCCTTGGCTGGGAAGTCTGGCTCGACGGCATGGAAGTCACGCAGTTTACCTACTTCCAGCAAGTCGGCGGCATCGACGTCGCTCCCGTATCGTCGGAAATCACATACGGCATGGAACGACTGGCCATGTATATCCAGGGCGTAGAAAACGTCTATGACCTCCAGTGGAACGAAACGGCCACTTACGGTGACATCTTCCATCAGAACGAAGTCGAACAGTCGACGTATGCCTTTGAACTGAGCAACGCCGACCTCTTGTTCCACCTCTTCGATGAATATGAAAAAGAAGCCATGCGGGTCATCAAAGCCGGCTTCGTCCTTCCGGCCTACGACTACGTATTGAAATGCTCGCACACGTTCAACCTCCTCGATGCCCGCGGCGCCATCAGCGTCAGCGAACGAGCTGCCTTCATCGGCCGCGTCCGCAGTATGGCCCGGGCCTGCGCTAAGGCATACCTGGAACAGCGTGAAAAATTAGGATTCCCAATGCTTTCCAAGGAGGAAAAATAAGATGAGCAAAGATTTGTTACTTGAAATCGGTACCGAAGAAATCCCGGCTCATTATATGCCGAGTATCCTCGGCCAGGTCAAAGACTTGGCTGAAAAATCGTTTGGCGAAGCCAATATCGCTTATGAATCGGTCCGCACCTTGGGCACGCCGCGCCGCATCGCCTTGCTGATGAAAGGTGTCGCTGAAAAACAGGCTGACGTCTCGGCCAAACACAAGGGCCCGTCGGTCTCTATCGCCTATGACGGCGACGGCAAGCCGACCAAGGCTGCCATGGGCTTTGCCCGCGGTCAGAAGATTGCCGTCGAAGACTTGACCGTTGAAGACGGTTACGTCTACGCCAACGTCACCAGCGTCGGTGCTGAAACGAAGGGCCTTTTGCCGGACCTCATGAAGGGCATCGTAACGGGCCTCAACTTCCCCAAGAGCATGCACTGGGGGAGCCTCGACTTCCACTTCGTCCGGCCTATCCGCTGGTTCGTGGCCCTCTTTGATACGGACGTCATTCCCTTTGAATTGGCCAACGTTTCGTCGGGAAAGGTCAGCCGCGGTCATCGCTTCCTCGGCACGGGCGATTTTACCATCGAAAATCCGGCCTCTTATGAAGCCGTCTGCGAAGAACACTTCCTCATCGTCGACCCGGAAAAACGCCGTCAGCTCATCCTCGACGGCCTTCAGAAACTGGCTGACGAAAAGGGAGGGACGGTCATCATGGACGACGACCTCTTAGAAGAAGTCGTTTACCTCGTCGAATATCCGACGGCCCTCTGTGGTGAATTCGATAAAGATTATTTGAAAGCTCCCTGAAGCGGCCATCATTACGCCCATGAAGGACCACCAGCGCTATTTCCCCATGCGTGATGGAGAAGGCAAGCTCATGAACCTCTTCTTGACCGTCCGCAACGGCAATGACTACCATTTGGAAACGGTTCAGCACGGCAACGAACGCGTCCTTCGTGCCCGCCTCGACGACGCCAAGTTCTTCTTTGAAGAAGATAAGAAACATAAATTAGTCGATTACACGGAAAAATTGAAGAAAATCGTCTTCCAGGACGGCCTCGGTACCCTCCACGACAAGGCTCAGCGCCTGGCACAGATCACGGTATTCCTCAATCAGAAACTCGATCTCGGCCTCGACGACGCCAAACTCCAACGGGCTTCTGAACTGGCCAAAGCCGACCTTGCCACCCAGATGGTCATGGAATTTACGGAACTCCAGGGCGTCATGGGTAAGGAATACGCCCTCATCGACGGGGAAGACGAAGGCGTTGCCGAAGCCATCAACGAACAGTATCAGCCGCGCTTTGCCGGCGACGAACTGCCGGCGACCGACATGGGCCGAATCCTCGGCATTGCCGATAAATTCGATACCATTACGGGCATGTTCAGTCGCGGTTTCATTCCGACGGGCTCCCAGGACCCCTTTGCCCTGCGCCGCCAGACCATCGGCATCTTGAACATCGTCATGGATGCCGGTTGGAATATCAACTGCCATGAAGTCTTTGCCTTCATCTTAAACCTCCTCGGCGTAACCGGTGAAGATGCCGCTTCTGTCATGGGTCAACTCGACGATTACTTTACCCTGCGCTTAAAGAACATCTTCCAGGACAAGGGCATGGATTACCATATCATCGACTGCGTCCTCAGTTCCGATACGCTCAATGCCAATGAAGCGGCTCGCCGCGCTCAGGCCCTCATCGATGCCGATATCATGAGCAAGACCGATCTTCTTCAGGCCTTCACCCGGGTCAGCAATATGATCAAAGGCGCCGATGATACCGACGTCGATCCCGACCTCTTTGAAACCGACGAAGAACGGGCCCTCTACAGCGCCTGCCAGGCTATGCAGGTCAACTTGTCCCAGCAGTACGCCGTCTATGACTACCAGAGCGTAGCCAATACCTTGTCCGAAGGCATTGCCGTCATCAACGAATTCTTGGACAACGTCCTGGTCATGCATAAGGATGAAGCCGTCAAAGAAAACCGACTCCATCTTTTGGCCTTGACGTACAGCCTTATTCAGCCGCTGGGCGATATCAAAAAATTATCGTAAGCCGCCTTTCTTGTGCAGCTAATTTTGAATATGGTATAATAGATGACAGATGCAGCCTGCCTGCATCTGTTATTTATTTGAAAGCCCTCTTTTCGCAAGTTCCATCGCATCAGAAAATAAAGGAGTGATATCCATGAAATTAAAGAACGTTGCCCTCTTAGTCGCTGCCTTGACCTGTATCGCAGGCTCGACGGCACTGGCTGCTGAAAAAGTCAACATCAAAAGCTCCAATGCCGACAGTTATGACGTCGTTCAGGTCATGACGACGAAGGATAAGGACTACTATCAGTATTACAACAGCGCCTATCAGTATGCCGTCGACATCCCGCGCAGCGCGACGGCCGCCGATATGACGACCGATGGGGACGGGGCTTACTTCCAGGACCCGAAGGACGATGCCGTTTTCCGGACCTATGCCGCCAAGAATACCATGGGTTTTTCCATCGATGAATTGTATAACATGGCTATCGGCATGAACGAATCGCCGGAATTGACGACCAACATCAAGACCAAGGACAGCTACGCCATCGGCTGGACCGACGGCAAGACGTCTTACTATCACGAACTTTACATCAACGACAAGAACAAGACCTATGTGGCCTTTACCGTAACCTATCCGACGGACAAGCGGGATAAGTACCAGGCTATCATCTCCCACATGTCCCGTACCTTCCTGCCGAACGTCCGGATGTAGGCCTCAGGTTTCTTCGTATTTGCGATTTTGCGAGAAAAAAGGCTTTACACAAAGGATTTTTTATGATATAATTCCTTTGTTATTTTAGGCAGTCCGCTGCCCGATATGATCGGTATCATATGACGATTGCTGCGTACCATGGCGGCAACGGGGTAAGAATGTCTTATAGGAGGAAAAAGAGCAATGAACATTATCAGCGTACTTGAACAGGAACAGCTTCGTGACGATATCCCGGCATTCCGCCCTGGGGATACTGTCAAAGTTCACGTAAAGGTTGTCGAAGGCAATCGTGAACGTATCCAGATCTTTGAAGGTGTCGTTATCGGCCGTCAGAACGGCGGTGTCCGCGAAACTTTCACTGTCCGCCGCATTTCCTATGGCGTCGGTGTTGAACGTACTTTCTTAGTACATTCGCCGCGTCTGGCTAAAATCGAAGTCGTTCGCCACGGTATCGTTCGCCGTGCAAAACTGCACTATCTCCGCGGTCTTACCGGCAAAGCTGCCCGTATCCGCGAACGCCGATAAGCTATTGGCAAGAACACTTGAAAAAAGGTCTGTCGCAACTGCGACGGGCCTTTTTTTGTGCCCTTAGGGGAGTTGACAGCGCCTGTCACGGAGAAGTACGAGTTTATTGTTAACCCATTACCGTGAAATAATTGGTTGACTAGAGGCCTTTCAGCGCGTATAATAATCCCATAGTCACTAATAGAAAGAGGGGCATTGGTTAACAATGAATACAATCGCAGGTTTAACGGAACGAATTTTACAAGGCTATCGCATCAAACGGGGTGACGATCTGAGCCTTTTTTTGACGGCACCGCTGGCTGAACTGCAAGAAGGGGCCGGCGTACTGCAGCGCCATTTCTGCGGCAATCATGTCGACTTCTGTACGATTATCAACGGCCGCAGCGGCCGCTGCAGCGAAGACTGTAAATACTGTGCGCAATCGGCCTGTCATCATACGGGCTGTGACGAATACGATTTCCTTCCCAAAGAAGAAATCATGGCCAATGCCAAGGCCAATCAGGACGCCGGAGCCAACCGCTTTGCCATCGTTACCTCCGGCCGGGCCTTGTCGGGGAAGGATTTTGAAAAAGCCCTCGACACCTATCGGGCGATGAAGGGGGAACTCCACATCGGTCTCTGCGCCTCCCACGGCTTGCTTTCGAGAGCGCAGCTCCACGCTCTTCGCCAAACGGGCGTTACCAGCTACCATCACAACATCGAAACGTCGCGGCGATTCTTCCCGGAGATCTGCACGACCCATACGTATGACGACCGCATCCGGACCATCAAAGACGCCCAGGCCGAAGGACTCTGCGTCTGTTCCGGCGGCATCATCGGCATGGGCGAAACTTGGGAAGACCGCCTCGATATGGCCCTTAGCCTCTCCGAACTCGGCATCGAATCGATCCCCATCAACGCCTTGATGCCCATTCCCGGCACGCCTTTTGAAGGTAGGAAAGAGCTCTCCGGCGACGATATCCTGCGGACCATTGCCTTCTTCCGCTTCATCAATCCCGAAGCCAATATCCGCCTGGCTGCCGGCCGGAAACTTTTGCCTGAAAACGGGGCTACGGCCCTTCTTTGCGGTGCCTCGGCGTCGATTACGGGCAATATGCTGACCACGTCGGGTTCGACCATCGTCGAAGACATGGCCATGATCAAGCGCCTGGGCCTGACCAATGACGCTGCTGAAGAAGGCGGCAACTGTGGCACGACCTGCGCTTCGTAAAAAAGCTGTGAGGGCCCTTAGAGAGCTTTCGGCTGACGATACAAGAGATTTGCCTTGGGCAGGTCTCTTTTTTTATAAGGTCCTACAAAGTGGGACCTAAATAGACCCCGTAGGGACACTCCGTTTTTTTTATTCCCCTTGGAAAAGGGCCGCGACGATTGGCAGAATGACGGGCTCGAGCACGTCCTCGGCAATCGTGGAGAGGGTTCTTCTTTTTTGACTGTCCCGCTCTATTTATAGTAATATGAAGAAAAAGTACGGCTTTTTTTGTGTCAACAGGAAAGAAGTATGATAAAATAGGAAGGTACATATGCAGAATAGACTACTTGGAGGAGGTGTGCCGATCATGATGAAGCGGAATATCGTCCTCGTCGGGATGATGGGGAGCGGTAAGAGTCATATTGGCCGTAAGCTGGCGCAACGCCTCAATTGGCAGTTTGTCGACACGGATAGGCGTATCGAGCGGGCCGTAGGCATGACGATTGCCGATTTCTTTGCCAGCCATGGAGAACAGGCGTTTCGAGAGCGGGAGCTCAATATCTTACAGCAAGTCAGCCGGTATCATGAAGCGGTAATTTCTTTTGGCGGCAACTTTCCCATGAATGTCGATACGTATCGTATCTTGCATCGTCATGGCTTTATCGTTGCCCTCTTATCCGAGCCGTTTCGCGTCGAGGAAAGAGTCAGCCGCCACATTGGAAAGCGGCCGACCGTGGACTACGACAATCTTCATGATTTTGTCCATACTATGATGAAACAGTGGGAAGAGATCTATCCGTACTGCGACGGCGTCGTCGATACGACACGCGGGGGAGCGTCACAGATCGTCGAATCCATTGTCCATAAAATCAATGAAAGGCATGTGCAGTTTATTGCCAGGGAAAAGAAGGAGACTGATGTAAAATGATCAACAAAATCGGAGTATTGACCAGCGGCGGGGATGCGCCGGGAATGAATGCGGCCATCCGCGGGGTCACGCGGTATGCTATTCAGCGCGGCCTGACCGTCGAAGGGATTATTCGCGGTTATGAAGGTTTACTGCGTCATGAAACGCGTCCCTTGGGTCGACGCGATGTCGGCGCGATCATTCATCACGGGGGGACTGTACTTCGGACAGCCCGCTGCTTGGAATTCAAAGAAAAAGAAACGCAGCAGAAAGCTGCTGAATATTTACGGGAACAGGAAATCGACGCCTTAGTCGTCATCGGCGGTGACGGTTCCATGCGCGGTGCCGAAGCCTTGGCCGGCTTTGGTTTTCCGACGGTTACCATTCCCGGGACCATCGACAACGATATGGTCGGGACCCAGTATACCTTAGGTTTCGACACGGCCGTCAATACGGTCCTCGAATCGGTCAATAAGATCCGTGATACGGCCTTTTCCCACGACCGCGTCGCCGTCATTGAAGTCATGGGCCGCGAAGCCGGCTTCATCGCCCTTAACGCCGGCATGGCCTCCGGTGCCGAAGCCGTCTTGATTCCGGAACATAAAGTCGACCTGGCGGCGCTCTGCGAGCATTTGGAAGAATCGCACCGCATGAAGAAGCTGAGCAGCATCGTCATCGTCGCCGAAGGGGCTGCTAAAGGCTCTGACGTCGTCGACTATATCAAGGAACATACGTATCTGTCTCCGAACCTGACCGTCCTCGGCTACGTACAGCGCGGCGGGGCTCCGTCGGCTTACGATGCCATCATGGCCGGCCGCTTTGCCCAGAAAGCTGTCGACAGCCTCTTAGACGGCACTTATAACAGTGTCATCGGCCTCATCGATAACAAGGTCGTTGCCACGCCCTATGAAGAAGCCGCCAAGCTTCGCTATCCCATTGACGAAAACCTCTTTGAACTGGTTCATTTCTTAGGCCGATAGATATCTTCTCACAGCGGCTGCCCGTCGGCTTTTGCCGCTGTGCCTGCAAATAGGGGAATACATAAGGGAGCCTTCCTTTATGCATTCCTTTTTTTGTCGTTTTCTGTCAAATACGGGCAAAAAAGCGGCAGGAGATGAAGAAAATTTATTAAATCTGAATTGACATCACATAAATATGCAAGTATAATAAGATAGCATGTGTTTTTGTATATTTATCTGTATCATCAAGAGGAGTGTTATTCATGTCATTTGATTTTAGCCTGATTTGGAATTCATTGCCTCTGCTGTTGGCAGGCGCCGGTGTTACCATTGAAATCACGGCCATTGCCGTCGGCTTAGGTTTTGTATTCGGCCTGATTACCAGTGTGTGCCGCTTGTCAGGAGTCAAAATATTGAACATCCTGGCTGTCTGCTACGTCAATATTATCCGCGGGACGCCGCTCTTAGTCCAGATCTTTTTGATTTACTTTGCCCTGCCCATGATCATCGGCGAACGGATTAACCCCTTCGTCGCTGCCGTTGCCGCCTGTTCCGTCAACAGTGGGGCCTATGTGGCAGAAATCTTCCGTGCCGGCATTCAGTCTGTCGATAAGGGCCAAATGGAAGCCGGTCGGTCTCTCGGCCTGTCGTGGATGCAGACTATGCGCTACATCATTTTGCCCCAGGCTTTCAAACACGTCATTCCGCCTCTTGGCAATGAATTTATTTCCATGACCAAAGAAACGTCCCTGGTTTCGGTCATCGGCTTTGAAGAATTGACCCGCCGGGGCCAGCTGATCATCGCTAAGACCTACGGCTCGTTTGAAATCTGGCTGACCGTCGCTTTTATTTATTTGGTCATGACCTTTACCATCGCCCAGTTGGTAAGCTATTTGGAACGGAGGTTTGCAACGGATGATAGAAATTAAAGGGTTGAAAAAAAGCTTTGGCAAACACGAGGTTCTTCGGGGCATCGATTTGACCATTCAAGATAAAGAAGTCGTCGTCATCATCGGCCCGTCCGGGTCCGGCAAGAGTACGATTCTCCGCTGTATCAATTACCTGGAAGAACCGACGGCCGGCGAAATCATCGTCGACGGCATCAGCATGAACGATGCTAAGAGCATCAACAGCGTCCGCAAGGAAGTCGGCATGGTCTTCCAGCGGTTCAATCTCTTCCCGCACATGACGGTCTTGGAAAACATCATCTTGTCGCCCATGAAGACCCGTGGGGAAAGCAAGGAAGCCGCGACGGAAGTGGCTCTTCAGCTCCTCGAAAAAGTCGGTCTGGCCGATAAGAAGGATGCCTATCCCGAAACCTTATCCGGCGGCCAGCAGCAGCGTGTGGCCATTGCCCGCGCCTTGGCTATGAAGCCGAAATTCATCCTCTTCGACGAACCGACGTCGGCCCTTGACCCGGAAATGGTCCGCGAAGTTCTCGACGTCATTAAAGACCTGGCCCACGACGGCATGTCCATGGCCATCGTCACCCACGAAATGGGCTTTGCCCGCGAAGTGGCCGATCGGGTCTTATTCGTCGATGAAGGCAAGATTCTGGAACAGGGGAAACCGGACGATCTCTTCTCTCATCCGAAGGAAGAACGGACCCAGGCTTTCTTGTCGAAAATCTTATAAGAGACAGCTTTTCCTAAAAGAGAAGGGCTGTGAAAAAATCCCGTTTGAGCGATGGCTCAGACGGGATTTTTTGTGTGGGGATAAGTTTGTTATTTACTCATCTTTATGCTTTTCCAGGTATTGTTCTATCCAGCTTCTAATTAATGCACTCTTATTAACGCTATAGCGTTCTGTCACTTCATTAAATCGCTTAAGTAACGTTTCATCGATTCTGAATTGTATTGCTTTTGTCTTTTCCTTTTTGTCGGGCTGATTTATCACGATGTACCTTCTTTCGGTCTTATATATATTATAAGGTGCGGAAGGCCTTTTCAGCAGCTTTAATCGTCTTTTCGATGTCGGCATCGCTGTGAGCGCCGGAGACGAAGTTCGTTTCAAAGGGCGACGGAGCCAGGTAAATGCCGTCATTCAGCATAGACAGGAAGTAGCTCTTGAAGGCCTCGGCGTCGCAGCCTTCGGCATCGGCGTAGTTCGTGACCGGTCGGTCGCTGAAAAAGACGCTGAACATGGTGCCGGCCTGGGGGACCTGGACCTGGACGCCGGCTTTTTCGGCGGCCTGACGGATTCCTTCGGTAAGGGTCGATGTCTTTTCCGTGACCTTTTCGATATAGTTCGGATCTTCCGTAATGATGCGCAGCGTTTCAAGGCCGGCTGCCATGGCCAGGGGGTTGCCGCTTAAGGTGCCTGCCTGGTAGACCGGACCCTCCGGCGAGACGCAGTCCATGATGGCTTTTTTTCCGCCGTAGGCTGCGACGGGCAGGCCGCCGCCAATGATCTTCCCTAAGGTCGTCATGTCGGGCTCAATATGGTAGAGGCTCTGAGCCCCGTGAAGGGCCGAGCGGAAACCGCACATGACTTCGTCAAAGATGAGGACCGTGCCGTGTTTCTTCGTTTCTTCCCGGAGGAGGTCGAGGTAGCCTTCTTGGGGGAGGACGAGGCCCATGTTGCCGGCAATGGGTTCGACGATGACGGCAGCGATATCGTCGCCGCTACGGTCCATCAGGGCCTTAAAGGCGGCGGCATCGTTATAAGGGACGGTCAGGGTATCTTTGGCCGTGCCGGCCGTAACCCCCGGGCTGTCAGGCTGACCGAAGGTGGCGGCGCCGCTGCCGGCCTTGACTAAGAGGCTGTCGCCGTGGCCGTGATAGCAGCCGATGAATTTGACGATCTTTTCCCGGCCCGTATAGCCTCGGGCGGCGCGGATGGCGCTCATCGTCGCTTCCGTACCGGAATTGACCATGCGCAGTTTTTCGATGGACGGGTAGACCTGGCGAACGAGTTTGGCCAAATCGGACTCGACGAGGGTCGGTGCGCCGTAGCTCGTGCCCCGTTCGGCCGCTTCCTGGAGGGCTTTGACGACGCGGGGATGGGCGTGGCCGACGATCATGGGACCCCAGGATCCGACGTAGTCGATATACTCGTTGCCGTCGATGTCGGTGATGGTACTGCCCTTGGCCCGGGCGATGAACGGCGGCGGGCAGCCGATACGGCTGTAGGAACGGACCGGGCTGTTGACGCCGCCCGGCATGAGGGTCTGCGCTTCGGAAAACGCGGCCCTTGATTTTTCTAAGGAAATCATGGAAAGGCCTCCTTACTCTTTAATGTCTAACTTGAATACGTTTTGCAGTTCGCGGACGACCTGCGCTTCGTCAGGCGTATGGGCCGCTTCGACGGTGCGCTGCAAGGGCGCACGCAGGATTTTGCGGACTAAGATGTGCGATAAGTTTTCGACGACGCGAAATTGTTCGTCCGTCAGTTCCGGCAGTTTGCTGCGGGCCTTTTTGACGAAGTGGCGCCGCGTCTGTTCGGCCTGCTGAGAGAGGCTGACGACGACGGGCCGGACCGAAAGGTAGCGGTAGCGCTCGACCATGGCGGTGACGGCTTCGTCGACGATGACTTTGGCGGCGACGGCTTCTCGCTGTCGGGCCGCTTCGTTGTCGTGGACGATGTCTTCTAAATCGTCGATATTGTATAAGGTGACGCCGTCGATAGCAGCGGCATCGGGAGAAATGTCGCGGGGGACGGCGATGTCGATGAGCAGGAGGGGCCGCCCCTTACGCCGTTCCTGGAAGCGGCGCAGGCGGGGGACGGTGACGACGTAATGCGGTGCCCCCGTCGAGGCGATGACGATGTCGACGTCGTCCACGATCGTTTCGGCTTCTTTGTAATGAACGGCCTGACCGCCGACGTCGCCGGCCAGTTCTTGGGCGCGTTCTAAGTGGCGGTTGACGATGTAGAGTTTATCGGCGCCTTTTCCGAGAAAGTTTTGGGCCGTCAGGCGGGCCATCTGGCCGGCACCGTAGAGAAGAAGCCCTTTTCCTTTTAAGGAACCGAAGACCTTTTCCGCCATTTGGACGGCCGTATAACTGACCGATACGGCGTGGTAGGCGATGTGCGTGTCCGTTCGGATCCTTTTTCCGACGGCGATGGCCTGCTGAAAGAGCATATTTAAGATGGCCCCGGTAGCCCCGTGTTCATGGGCCATGACGTAGGCCTGTTTGACCTGGCTTAAGATTTGGCCTTCGCCGATGACGAGGGAGTCGAGACTGGCGGCGACGGTGAATAAATGGGCGATGCATTCCTTTCCTGTGTAGCGGTAGAAATAGGACGGGTTATAGGTCGGTTTTCCCGCCAAATCGAGGAAGAAGTCGCGCAGGGCCTGTTCGTTTTCCCGGATGTCATCGACGACGGCGTAGACTTCGGAGCGGTTGCACGTCGACAGGACAACGGCTTCGCGAAGGCCGCCGTAGTCGTCGAGGTGCTGAAGGCTGCTGCCGATGGCGTCCGGTGTCATGGCAAATTGTTCCCGAATGGCGACGGGGACCGTTTTATGATTGAGTCCGACGATGACTAAATCCATGGCTAAACCTCGATGTCGCCGTTTTTCAGCCATCGGGCGACGTCGATGGCGTGGTAGGTGATGATGATGTCCGAACCGGCTCGCTTCATGCTGAGCAGGGATTCGGTGACGATGCGCTTTTCGTCGATCCAGCCTTTTTGGGCCGCCGCCTTGACCATGGCGTACTCGCCGCTGACGTTGTACGTGGCAATGGGCCGCTGGCAGCGTTCCCGGGCCTGGTGGACAATGTCGAGGTAGGCCAGGGCCGGTTTGACCATGATGATGTCGGCACCTTCGTCGAGGTCGAGGTCGATTTCTTTCATGGCTTCGCGGCTGTTGGCCGGGTCCATCTGATAGCCCCGGCGGTCGCCGAAGTGAGGTGCCGAATCGGCCGCATCGCGGAAGGGGCCGTAATAGGCCGAGGCGTATTTAGCGGCGTAGGACATGATGCTGATGTCGGTGAAGTCGTTGGCGTCGAGGGCCTTTCGAATCGAGGCCACGCGGCCGTCCATCATGTCTGACGGGGCGATGATGTCGGCACCGGCTTCGGCCTGGCTGAGGGCAACTTTATTGAGGAGTTCCAAGGTGGCATCGTTATCGACTTCGTGGCCGCAAAGTTTGCCGCAGTGGCCGTGGCTCGTATACTGACAGAGGCAGACGTCGCCGACGATGACCATGTCAGGCACGGCTTTTTTGATAGCCTTCATGGCACGCTGGACCGGGCTTTCCGGATCCCAGGCACTGGAACCGATGTCGTCTTTATAGGCCGGCAGGCCGAAGATTTCGATGCCTTTGATGCCGAGTTCCCGGATTTCTTCAGCTAAGGCGACGGCATTGTCGACGGACAGGTGGTAACAGCCGGGCATGCTGGGAATCTCTTCTTTGACCTTCGTTCCGGGGACGACGAAAATGGGGTAGATGAAATCGTTCAGGGAGAGGTGGTTTTCTCGAATCATAGCCCGCAGCGGTGCCGAACGGCGCAGGCGGCGGGGGCGGAGGGTATTTACGTTCATCGTTTTTCTAATCTCCAATCTTTTATACAATCAGTCAGACCTTTTGTCGTATAGGTCGAGGCTGTAAGAATATGGGTGAGGCCCTGTTCGCGGCACGTTTGGGCCGTAATGGGACCGATGCAGGCAAAGGTCAGGTCGTCGAGGGCGGTGCCGGCATCTTTGGTGAGTTCCAGAAAATGGCGGACTGCCGACGAACTGGTGACGGTGACGACGTCGATTTTTCCGTCCGTCAATAGTTTTTTTAAGCGTTCCTTGTTTTCCTCGGCGCCGACGGTTTGGTAGGCTTCACAGATATCGACGGAGGCCCCGTGACGGCGGAGGGTATCGGGCAGGAAGGAGCGGGCTTCTTTGGCGCGGGGGATGAGGATTTTCTCGCCGCCTCTAAGGTGGGGCGATAAGGCTTCGAAGAGCCCTTCGGCACAGTAGGCCCGGGGGACGACGTCGGCCGTAAGACCGTGGGTGAGGAGGGCCTCTGCCGTGGCGCTGCCGATGGCGGCCAGTTTAGCCCGTCCTAAGGCGCGGCTGTCGAGATTTTTTTTCGACAGGCGGCGGAAAAAGGCGTCGACGCCGTTGGTGCTGGTGAAAATCAGCCAGTCGTAGGCGGAAATTTTGTCGATGGCGGTATCGAGGGCGGCATAATTGTCGCTCGGCCGTTCGATGCGGATCGTCGGGACTTCGATACACGATGCGCCCAAGTCTTCCAGCTGCCGGGTGAGGGCCGGCGCCTGGGCATGGGTGCGGGTGACGGCGATGCGCAGGCCAAAGAGCGGTTTCGTATCGAACCACTGCATGGATGGCCGCAGGGATACGACGTCGCCGACGACGAAGATGGCCGGCGCCTTGAAGCCTTGTTCGGCAGCCTTTTGGGCGATATCGCCGACGGTAGCCACTAACGTTTCCTGTATGGGCTTGGTGCCCCAGCGGACGAGGGCCGCCGGCGTGTCGGCCCTTCTTCCGTGGGCCATTAATTCTTTCGTAATCAAGGGCAGGTTGTGGACGCCCATGAGGAAGACTAAGGTATCGACGGCCGTTGCCAGTTTGTCCCAACGGATGGACGATTCTTTCTTCGTCGGATCTTCATGGCCGGTGACGACGGCAAAGGACGAAGCCGCTGTCCGGTCGGTGACGGGAATGCCGGCGTAGGCCGCAGCGCCGATGGCTGAGGTCACGCCGGGAATGATTTCAAAGGGGATGCCGGCGTCGTGAAGGGCCCGGCTTTCTTCGCCGCCGCGGCCGAAGACGAAAGGGTCGCCGCCTTTGAGGCGGACGACGACCTTTCCGGCACGGGCTTTTTCAAGGAGTAAGTCGATGATTTTCTCTTGGGAGAGGGTGTGGTCGGCGGCTTTTTTTGCCGACGTATATTTTTTCTGCATCGGGCCGGGTAAAATCCAGGAGCCGTTCATCCGCCAGGTAGTCGTAGATGACGACGTCGGCGAGACGCAGGACGTCGCGGCCCTTTAAGGTCAAGAGGCGGTAGTCGCCGGGGCCGGCGCCGGTGAGATATACAATGCCGTTCATGGAAAACCTCCTTTATTCGGCAGGGGTAATGCCGAGGTCTGTCAAAATTTGGCGGCCCCCACAGTCGAGGAGGGTCTTAGCGGCCTCTTGGCCGAGGGCGGCCCCGGAAGTGAGAAGGCCGGTGGTCTGATGGCGGAAGGCACGGCTGCCGTCCGGGGCGGCGATGATACAAGAGAGGATCAGCTGATCGTTTTTGGCCCTGCCGTAGACGCCGACGGGGACCTGACAGCTGCCGTTGATGGCGGCTAAAAAGGCCCGTTCCGCCGTCGTGGCCGCCGTCGTGCCCGGGTCGCAAAGAAAGGCTAAGGCCTGTTTCAGTTCATCGTCGTCGGTGCGGGTCTCGATGGCAAGCGCCCCTTGGCCGACGGCAGGAATCATGATGTCCGTCGGGAGAAGCTGGCTGATGCGGTTCGCAAGGCCCAGGCGATGGAGGCCGGCTTCGGCTAAGATGATGGCATCGTACTCGCCGTCATCGAGTTTTTTGAGCCGCGTATCGACGTTGCCCCGAAGGTCCCGAACCGTAAGGTCGGGACGGTAGGCGAGAAGCTGGGCCCTTCGGCGCAGGCTCGACGTGCCGACGCAGGCCCCCTGCGGCAGGGCGTCGAGGGAGTCATAGTGATTCGATACCAAGACGTCGTGGACGTAAGTACGGGCCGTGACGGCGGCTAAGCAGAGACCGTCCGGGAGGTCGGCAGGCAAATCTTTCAGGCTGTGGACGGCTAAATCGATGGTACCGGTGAGGAGCCGCGATTCGAGTTCTGTCGTAAAGAGTCCTTTGCCACCGATGCGGGCCAAGGGGACGTCGAGGATCTTGTCCCCTTTCGTAACGATATGCTCGAGGGTTACGGTCAGTTCCGAATCGTGACCTTCGAGGGCTTTTTTGATGTATTCGGCCTGCCATAAGGCCAGGGCACTTTTGCGGGTACCGATGGTCAGGTTACGTTTCATGGCGGCTCCTTTCAAATTCGATAAGCTTTTGGAATAGGCGGCGGCCGGCTTCGTCGATGTCATTGGCTTCGACGAGGTCCATGATGTCGTCCGAAAGGGCCGTGCGCCAAAAAGCATGACGGTCTTTCGAGGACGGCAGGGCCTCTTTGGCAGCACTTCTGACGCGGGCCACTTCGTCGAGCCAGCGGCTGTAGCGGTCATCAAAGCGTTTTTCTAATCGTTGCCGCAGCCAGCGCGAGAAGGCCGGCCCCTTGCCGTTCGTTGAAATGGCAAGCTGTAAGTCCCCTTGGCGGACGACGGCCGGTAACGTGAAACTGCATAGTTCGGGGACGTCGCAGACGTTGATCGGTTTACCCGCTCCTTCTGCGGCACGAGAGGCGGCGCGGCTTACATTTTCATCGTCAGTAGCGCAGATGATGAGAAAGAACGGCTTTTCGTCGCCTGTCTCATAAGGACGGGCCTTCCAGGTGAGCCTGTTGGAAGCGGCCCAGTCTTTTACGGTGTTCGTCGCCGTCGGGGCGATGATGGTGACATCAGCTCCTTCGTCGAGGAGGCGGGCCGCTTTTCGTTCGGCGACGGTACCGCCGCCGATGACCAGACAGGGCCGGTTTCGGAGATCTACATTTATAGGATACATAGGAAATCCTCACTTTTTTACAATATATTCCTTATTATACACAATTCTCCGAAAAAAAGCGTGGCAACGACAACACTTTTAGCAAGAAGGGGATATGAGAAAATCCGTACAGTGCGGGACTGTACGGATTTTTTGAATCTTCCGGCCATTAGCGGATGAAGTTGGTCATGATCTTGGCTTCCGTCTGCGGTGCGTCGATACCGGCTTTTTTCCCGGCTTCGATGCACTTCAAAATCCAGGCCATGTTGCGGCCTAAGGTGCGCATGATCTGAAGGCCTTCTTCGTCGCGTTTGACTTCATCCGGCGTGTTGCCGTGGACCATGGGCCAGTAACTCGAAGCGACGCTGATCATCTGATGGTAGGCCAGGTATTTATTGAGGACGTCTAAGGTCGCCGTCGTGCCGGCCCGGCGGGCAGAGGCGACGGTAGCACCGACTTTATGGACCAAGGCCGAACCTGCCATACCGGCTAATTGGTCCATGAAGGACATGATTTCGCCTGTCGGCGAAGCCCAGTAGACGGGAGAACCGATAACCAGGCCGTCAGCGGCATTCAACTTTTCAGCAGCGGCCGTGACGACAGCTTTATCAGGGACGGCGTGGATGATTTCCGCATCGATGCCGTTTTCACGGAGCGTATCGGCGACGACGGACAGGGCCGTATAGGTGCAGCCCTTTTCGCGGCGGCTGCCATTTAATAAGATAACCTTCATGGAAAATCCCTCCTAGATGGGTGACTGAATAGGCTCAGCCAACAAAACGATCATATATATCTATATATACCAAGATAACTATACCACAGGAAGGGAAATGGAGCAAGGCGGTCATCGTCAGGAAGGATGATTGCCTTTTTAGCATAGAAAAAGTCTTTCTTATGAAATAAAAATATCAAAATATAAAATTAAAAATGATATTTTTATTGCATTTAGGAAATAGGCGTGGTATCATAAGGGCATCGAAAAGACTAGCCATGATTCATGAAAGGAAGTATGACTTATGAATACAATTACGCCGATGGATTCCGCCAATCAGGAAGTCTGGATTGGCGTCGATGTCGGAACGACCGGTGTCCGTGCCATTGCTTATACGGAAGAGGGCATCAATGTCTGCTCATCCGAAGCCTTTTATCCGTTGTTGACACCTCGTCCCGATTGGGCCGAAGAAAGCCCGCTCCAGATTCTCGAAGCCGTCCAGGATGTCATCCGTAAGACGACAGGCCAGCTCCGCTATAAGAATAAGGAACTGGCAGGCATTGCCTTGAGTACGGCCATGCACAGCTTTGCCGCCCTCGACGAAAATTTTGAACCTCTCCATGATATGCAGACCTGGGCCGACAGCCGCAGTGCTGCCATCGTCCGGGACATGAAGAAAGACGAAGCCTTGTGCCGCTCTTTCTACGAACGGACAGGCTGCCCGATTCACGCCTGCTATCCCTTGGCCAAAATCATCTGGCTCCGTCAGAACCAGCCCGAACTGTTCCGCCAAATGCGTTTCGTCGGTTCCCTGAAAGATTACTTATACTATCATCTGACCGGTGAGTGGCTCGTCGATAAGTCGACGGCCAGCACGACGGGCATGTACAACGAACACACCCTTGAATGGGACGACGAAATCATCGCCTATGCCGGTATCACCAAAGACCAGCTTCCGCCCGTCGTCTCGACGACGTACAGCCATGGACTGAGTGAAACGGCAGCCAAGAATCTTCGCCTTTCCGAAGGCCTTCCCGTCGTCATCGGCGCCACAGACGGCGTCTTGGTCAACGTCGGCATCGGTGCCGTCGAACCGGGACAGATCAGCGGTACCATCGGTACCAGTGGGGCTCTTCGCATGCTGACCCGTCAACCTAAGATCGATCCGCAGATGCGTACTTGGTGCTACAATCTGACCGACGACATGTGGGTCGCCGGCGGGGCCATCAACAACGGCGGCATGATCCTGCGCTGGGTCCGTGACAAGATTTGCCATTACGGCGGAAACGCCCTGGAAATGCTCGACATCGATCCCTACGACCTGATGACCATGAAGGCCGAACACGTCGATGCCGGTGCCGACGGCCTCATCTGCCTGCCTTGCTTTACGGGCGAACGGGCACCGCACTGGAACTCCGAACTGCGGGGCATGTTCTTCGGCTTTTCCCTCAATCACAGTCGATCCCATATGATCCGTGCCGTCATGGAAGGCATTTGCTACAGCTTGAACAGCGTCATGGCCGCCCTGCGGGAATTCGGTGATGTCAAGGACATCCGGGTCAGCGGCAGCTTTACCAAATCGAAGCTCTGGCTTCAGATCATGTCAGATGTCTTCAATGAACCGATTACCTTGCCCGACAACAGTGAAGGTGCCGCCTTTGGTGCCGCCGTCCTGGGCTTCATTTCAAGCGGAAAGTTAAAGAGCATCGCCGATACGGCCAACTTGGTTCACGCCAAGAAAGTCTATACGCCCATTGAAGAAAACGCCGCCGTATACCGTGAGCTCTACGATATTTTCACTCGTCTCTACCAAAAATTACAAGGTGAATTTGCCGATATTGCGGCATACCAGCAGAAATCAAAATAATAATTTGCAGCAGAAAAGGGGATGTACTTATGATGCTTCATGATATTGGCGTCGTCGGCATGGCTGTTATGGGCAGTAACCTGGCCCTCAACATGGCCGACCACGGTTATGACGTCGCTGTATACAACTACACGCCGGATTTGACGGAAAAATTCCTCAAAGAACGGCCTCACGATAAGATCCATGGTTTTTTAGAACTCGATGAATTCCTGGCCTCCCTCAAACGGCCGCGCAAAATCATGCTCATGATCATGGCCGGAGCGCCTGTCGACAGCATGATCGACCAGCTCCTCTCGCGCCTCGATAAGGGAGACATCATCATCGACGGCGGCAACTCCTACTTTGGAGATACCCGGCGCCGCTGCGAACGCTGCCAAGAAGCGGGGATTCACTTCTACGGCATGGGGATTTCCGGCGGGGAAACGGGAGCCCGCCGCGGCCCGGCTATCATGCCCGGCGGCAATAAAGAAACGTACGCCGAAATCCAGCCCATTTATGAAGCCATTGCCGCCAAAGCCTCGGACGGCAAGCCCTGCTGCACCTATATCGGTTCTGACGGTGCCGGCCACTACGTCAAGATGGTTCACAACGGCATCGAATACGCCGATATGCAGCTCATTGCCGAAGCCTATTTGCTGCTGAAATACGTCGGTGGCTATGACAACGCGGCCATCTCCAAGATTTTCCACGACTGGAACCAAGGAGAACTCAAGAGCTTTCTCATCGGTATCGCCGCCGATATCTTTGCCGAAGACG
Organism: Megasphaera massiliensis; assembly: GCF_000455225.1. Lineage (GTDB taxonomy): Bacteria > Bacillota > Negativicutes > Veillonellales > Megasphaeraceae > Megasphaera > Megasphaera massiliensis. The sequence continues at coordinate 641,148 of NZ_HF954537.1, read as the reverse complement.
ACGAAGACGGCGGTCAGGTCCTCGACAAGATCGTCGACGCCGCCGGCCAGAAGGGGACCGGTCGCTGGACCAGCATCGAATCGATGAAACAAGGCGTCGATATCTCCATGATTACGGCAGCCTGCAACGCCCGGGTCATGTCCAATGCACCGAGCCGTGTCAAAGCGCAGCAGGCCATCGTCCGACCGGCTATTACGCCCGAGAGCGGGGACGATTTCATCGAAGCCGTCCGCCAGAGCCTGTACGCCGCTAAAATCGTCGCCTACGCCCAAGGCTTCTCCCTCTATAAGAGCGCTTCGGAAACGTATGACTGGCATCTTGATTACGGCGCCATCGCTTCCATTTTCCGGGCCGGCTGCATCATCCAGGCCGAATTTTTGACCAAGATCACCGAAGCCTACGGCAAGAATCCCGATCTCGACAACCTCTTGTTCGACGATTTCTTCCTCAAAAAAATCAATGACAACCAAGGTGCCCTGCGCCGCATCATCGGCCTCGCCGTCAGTCAGGGACTTCCCATTCCGGCTTTCTCGGCAGCACTCCAGTACGTCGATGCCTACAGCAGCCCCAAGGTTGGGGCTAACCTCATCCAGGCCCTGCGCGATTACTTCGGAGCTCATACCTTTAAGCGCGTCGATAAAGAAGGTACCTTCCATCATCAGTGGCACGAACACTATACGAAATAAAGGGGGTTTTTCATCATGCCACTCGTCATCCTTGCCATTGGCATTCTCATCTTATTTTTCCTCATTGTAAAAGTAAAACTCAATAGTTTTCTGGCCCTGCTCCTCGTCGCCGGCCTCGTCGGCCTTGCTGAAGGCATGCCTATCGATCAATTGATCCCGACCATTGAAAAGGGCCTGGGTGGTACCTTAGGCGGTCTGGCCATCGTCGTATCCTTCGGCGCCATGCTGGGCAAGCTCATGGCCGAAAGCGGCGGTGCCCAGCGCATCGCCACGACGCTGATCAACGTCTTCGGACGGGAAAAGGTAAAATGGGCCGTCTGCCTGACGGGCTTCATCGTCGGCATCGCCTTGTTTTATGAAATCGGTTTCGTCCTTCTCATTCCTTTAGTCTTTACTATCGCCGCGGAAGCGAAAATCCCTCTCCTCGAAGTCGGGATCCCCATGGCAGCGGCCCTGTCGGTCACCCACGGCTTCCTGCCGCCTCATCCCGGTCCGACGGCCATTGCCATCATCTATAATGCCGATATCGGCACGACCTTATTGTACGGCGCCGCCATTGCCATTCCGACGGCCATCGTCGCCGGCCCCTTGTACTGCAACTTGACCAAGGATATCAATCCGGAAATCCCTAAGGGCATGTACAATCCGAAAATCTTTAAGGACGAAGAAATGCCAAGCTTCGGCATCTCCGTCTTTACGGCCCTGGTTCCGGTCATCCTCATGGCCGCATCGGCTATCTCTAAATTGACCATGGATGCCGATTTGCCCCTGCGTCACGTCCTGACCTTTTTCGGCCAGCCTGATATTGCCCTGACCATTTCGGTGGCCATCGCTATCTATACCTTCGGCATCGGCCGCGGCAAATCGATGGAAGACGTCATGAAAACGGTACAGGATGCGGTCCTTGCCATTGCCATGATTTTACTCATCGTCGGCGGCGGCGGGGCCTTGAAGCAGGTCCTCATCGACAGCGGCCTCGGTCTTTATATCGGGGAGCTTGTCGCTAACTCCGATCTCTCGCCGCTCTTCCTGGCCTGGCTGGTCGCTGCCGTCATCCGCACGGCCTGCGGTTCGGCCACCGTCGCAGCCCTCACGGCCGGCGGGATTGCCGCTCCTATTGCGGTCGCTACCGGTGCCAACCCGGAATTGATGGTCCTGGCAACCGGTGCCGGGTCGCTCATCTTCAGCCCGCCCAATGACCCCGGTTTCTGGCTGTTCAAAGAATTTTTCGGCCTGACCATCAAAGAAACGGTCCGCACGTGGTGCGCCCTGGAAACGATCATCGCCGTCATGGGCCTCATCGGCGTCCTTGTCTTAAATGTATTTGTAGGGTAAAATAAGAAAGTAAATAATGAGTAGGAGAGAATCTTATGGAAGAAGCAAACATCCAGCGATTTCCCGTCCTGCGCAGTGTATACGGCGGTCTGACTAAGTCAGAGCGCCGTATTGCCGATTATATTGCCAATCACGCCGGCGTCGTCATGGAACAGACCGTAGCCGACTTGGCGGCGCAGACGGAAAGTTCAGAAATCACCATTTCACGGTTTTGTAAGAAATTAGGCTGCAGCGGCCTGAAAGAATTGAAAGTGATGCTGGCCGCAGGGCTGTCGACAGCGCCGCAAAAAGATTTTCACGATATCGCCTCCGGCGACGGCGGCCGCGACGTAGCCTCCAAAATTTTTGCCAATATATCTGAAGGACTTCAGGATACGCTGAGTCTCCTCGATTATGAGGCCCTCGATAGGGCGGCGGCTATGGTTTTGGCGGCCAACAGAGTCTATGTCTTTGGCTTCGGCAATTCGGCCACGGTCTGTGCCGATATGGAGACCCGGTTTTTGCGCCTGGGCCTGGCCATCCGGGCCGAATCCGATTCCCATATGCAGGTCACCGAAGCGGCCCTGATGACGGACGACGACGTCGTCATTGCCGTCTCTCACAGCGGGGCTACAAAGGAACTCCTCCAGTCCGTTCGGGCGGCCAAGAAGGCCGGTGCCGGCATCATCGTCATTACCAGCCACGGACGGTCCCTCCTGGCAGAAGAAGCCGATATCTGCCTCTGCGGCATGGGCCGCGAAGTTCAGTACACGTCGGAAGCCGGGGCCTCGCGCTTGATCCACATGGCCATTGGCGACGTCCTTTATACACGGATTGCCATGCAGGAAAGAAGCGTATTCCGGGGCAATATGGAAAAGATGCGCAAAGAAATCGGCAAGAAGCGGCAATTTTGACAGCAGGTGCTTGAAATCCGTGTGCAGCCCGATGGGCGTCGTTACGATGGATGCGTTGAACCATAAAAAAGACGTCCCCTGCCGCATACCGCATCAGGGCATGCAAAATGAGGGGACGTCCTTTTATATTATCAGTATATCAGCATCGTTGTATGGCGTCAATAATACCTTCAAAAGAGCCTGAGCTGAGAGCCGACGATCGAAGGCAGCCTTGATAAGGCGCAAAACCGTTATATCATCTAAAGGCAAAGGACGGTCCGGCGTCAAACTGGAAAAAGGAACCGTCCTTAAGCCGCTTCGATTAGAAACATAAGTAATGCTATTTCATGATATCATAAAAAAAGGGCCATGCCCATCCAATACGCCACAAGTGACGTACATAGGATGGCAAACCGCGAAGGCTTGTCTGCTGTTGAACAGCAGAACATGGTTCCTGATACAATCAGTGTAGCAGAATCGTTACGCGGAGTCAATGATAGGGTAAAGAGATCTAAAAGGCGTCAACTCAGATGTGGACTTTTTGAGCAATTTGTGGAATAATAGAATCGCTATATAGAAATGAGGAAGGATGATCAGAGGGTGAAAAAATTTGTGGAAATGGCGACCATTGTCGAAAATACAGCCATCATTCCGGAAGTTTGGAAAATGGTCTTCCAAGCGCCGAAGACGGCCAAGGAAGCCAAGGCCGGTCAATTTGTCAACGTCCATCGCGATGGGGGACAGACCTTTTTGCGCCGTCCCTTCGGCATCGTCGATGCCGATGTCGATGCGGGAACGGTGACCATTATTTACCGCTTGGTCGGCGTCGGCACGGAAGAAATGAAGGACCTCCGTCCCGGCGATATGATCAACGTCGAAGGGCCCTTGGGCGACGGCATCTTTACGACGACGCCGGGGAAAGTCCTTTTGGCCGGCGGCGGCGTGGGCCTGGCGCCGCTCATCTTCTTGGCGAAACAGCTCGATCATCCCATCGTGCTCGTCGCCGGCAAGACGGCAGCCGAAACGTTTTGGACCGAGTTCTTTGAACCCTATGCCGAACAGATTTATGTCACTACTGATGACGGTTCTAAGGGCATCAAAGGCTTTGCCGTCGATGCCCTGCCCCAAATTTTTTCCGAGCATCCCATCGACCGCGTATCGGTCTGCGGGCCGACGATGATGATGATGACCATTGCCGAAGGATCGGCCAAGGCCGGCATCGACTGTGAAGTCTCTATGGAAAAACGGATGGCCTGCGGCTTCGGCGTCTGTCTGGGCTGTACCTTTGAAAGCAAGCTGGACGGCAAGCGCTATAAAGTCTGCACCGACGGACCCGTCTTTTCGGCAAAGGAGGTCTTCTGATGATCAGTGAACGGATTGCCGTCGAATTTGCCAGTATCTCGATGAAAACGCCTGTCATGGGGGCATCGGGAACCTTCGGATTCGGCATCGAATACAGTGATTTTCTCGACCTCGACGCCGTCGGGGCCATCATCTCCAAAGGGATTACGCCCTTGCCGCGGCCGGGCAATCCCGGTGTCCGCGTCGCCGAAACGCCAGCAGGCATGCTCAACTGCATCGGTTTGGAAAACCCCGGTGTCGACGCCTTTAAGCGGGACATCCTGCCGAAGGTAACGGCTTCCTGTCAAACGCCGCTCATCGTCAATGTCTCCGCCGGCAGTGTCGAAGAATACGGACAAATCGCAGCCGACCTCGACGTCGACGGCGTCGCAGGCCTTGAAGTCAATATTTCCTGCCCCAACGTCAAAGAAGGGGGCATCGTCTTCGGTACCCAGCCCGAAGCGGCTGCCGCCGTTACGCGCAGTGTCAAGGACAACACGAAAAAGCCGGTCATCGTCAAATTATCGCCCAACGTTACGGACATTACGACCATGGCCAAGGCTGTCGAAGCAGCCGGTGCCGATGCCATTTCTCTCATCAACACCCTGACCGGCATGGCCATCGACATCACGACGCGTCGGCCCATCTTGGGCAACATCACCGGCGGCCTGTCGGGTCCTGCCATAAAGCCCATCGCCCTGCGCATGGTTTGGCAGGCGTCGAAGGCTGTCTCCATTCCCATCTTGGGCCTGGGCGGTATCGTGACCTGGCAGGATGCGGTAGAATTCATGCTGGCCGGTGCCAGCACGGTCGCTGTCGGCGCTCATAACTTCGTCGACCCCCGGGCTGTCGAAACCGTCGCCGAAGGCCTCGACCAATACTGTAAAGACCAAGGCATCGCCCATATCAGCGACATCGTCGGTCAATTAGAAGCATAAAAAAGAGTATACATTAGCGTCTTGTGAACATAGCCGGTTCACAAGACGTTTTTTGTTGTCATACCGTGCCGTTCGATGACGATATGATGTTACTGTTAAGCTGGAGCGACCAGCCTGTCTGATTCCAATCATAAAGGATTTATGTACGGCTGAATTTAACGTTCTGCGCAAGGAGCGTGTGACCAAGGGATATAAAAAAAGACATGAACCGAAAATAGCTGTTCATGTCTTTTTTGGCAGATCTGTTATTTTTTATTCTTCTTATGCGATGCCAGGTCGCCGCCGTACTGGATGAGGTTGACGACGACGATGAGGATGATAATCGTCGCTAACATGACGTCGGGACGGAAGCGCTGGTAGCCGTAGCGGATGGCGATGTCCCCGAGGCCGCCGCCACCGATGGCACCGGCCATGGCCGATGCGCCGATGAGGTTGACGATGAGGACCGTAACGTTGTTGATGATCGTCGGCAAAGCTTCCGGCAGGAGGACCTTGCGGATGATCTGGAAGGGCGTAGCGCCCATGGATTCAGCAGCTTCGACGAGGCCGTAATCGACATCGCGGATCGATGTTTCGACGAGGCGGCTGAGGAAGGGAATGGCGACGATGGTCAAGGGGACGCAGGCTGCGGCCGTACCGATGGACGTGCCGGCAATGAGTCGGGTCAAGGGGATGATGGCCACCATGAGGATGATGAAGGGCACGGAACGGATGATGTTGACGATGGTGCCCAAAATCCGGTTGATGAAGAGGTTTTGCAGGATGTGGCCCTTGCTGGTCGTGACTAAGGTGACGCCCAGGGGAATGCCGATGATGCCGGCGATGACCGTGGCCACGGCGACCATATAGAACGTTTCTTCAATGCCTTGGAGCATTAACTTAATGATTTCTTGGGACATAACCTAATACCTCACTTCCTATCGGTAATGTTTTAATATACGAGAAGGCCTTGGCCTGGGTTTCCATATCGCCCATGATGACGATGATCAAGTAACCGAAAGGTTCGTCTTGGATGTAGTCGATGTTGCCGTAGAGAACGCTGACCTTGACGTGGAAGGTGCTGACGATTTCCGAGACGACCGGTTCATGGGTAGCCTGACCTTTAAAGCGCAGGCGGACGAGCATATCCCGGTCCGGCGTCGGTTGGTCGGAGACGCCGAGATTCTTGATCCCCTTCGGCAGTTCCATGTTGATGACGGACGTGACGAAGTCCTTCATGGTCTGGGACTGGGGATTGGTGAAGATGTCGACGACGCGGCCCAGTTCCTTGATGACGCCGCCTTCAATGACGGCTGCCCGATGGCAGATGTTTTGGACGACGGCCATTTCATGGGTGATGATGACGATGGTAATGCCCAGGCGTTGGTTGATGTCCTGGAGGAGTTCCAAGATGGATTTCGTCGTCTGCGGGTCGAGGGCCGACGTCGCTTCGTCGCAAAGGAGAATCTTGGGGTCGCTGGTCAGGGCACGGGCAATGCCGACACGCTGTTTTTGACCGCCTGAGAGCTGAGACGGATAGTTGGCAGCGCGGTCGCTGAGGCCGACCAGTTCCAACAGGGATTCGACTTTTTTATGGATGACGTCTTTCGAGGCGCCGACCAGTTCCAAGGGGAAGGCGATGTTTTCGGCAACCGTCCGCGAGGAGAGGAGGTTGAAGTGCTGGAAAATCATGCCGATATTTTTGCGTTCTGCCCGAAGCTGGGATTCACTCATTTTGCACAGGTCTTTGTCGTCGATGATGACTTCGCCGCTGGTCGGTTTTTCCAGCATATTGATGCAGCGGACGAGGGTCGATTTACCGGCGCCGCTCTTTCCGATGATGCCGAAGATCTCGCCGTCTTCGATGGTCAGGTTGATGCCCTTTAAGGCTTGGATTTGGGCAGCGCCGCCGTAGGTTTTGGTAATGTTCTTTAAGGTAATCACAGTATCACTCCTTGAGCCAGGCGTACAGGGGATAAAGACAATAAAAAAGGCCGTCATGCAGATGACGGCCGTCAATACGGTGTTACTTCATCTGTCGGAATGTTCCGGTGGACTTGGCACCTTCCCGAATGGGGGTTGCCGCAGCGTCATCGGGCCAGTCCCTCAGCTGCTCTGGATGAAAGGTATATCGTTGTTGCAACTTATAATAGCACGGCTTTTTGCCGTTGTCAATAAGTAATCTTTACTCGGCCCAGTTTCCGTTGGTGAATACAGGGACGACGGTGCCGTCTTTTTTTAGGCCCGTAATGGTAAGGTCTTTGGAACCGACCATGAAGTCGACGTGAATCATGGAATCGTTGAGGCCGGCTTTAGAAAGGCCTTCTTTGTCGAGTTCTGTGCCGCCTTCAAGGCAGGTCGGGTACGACGCGCCCAGGGCTAAATGGCAGGAGGCATTTTCATCGAATAAGGTTTCGTAGAATAAGATGCCCGACAGGGAAATGGGAGAGGCGTAGGGGATGAGGGCCACTTCGCCCAGGCGGCCGGCGCCTTCATCGACGGCGACGAGTTTTTGTAAGACGTCTTCACCGACTTTAGCGGCGGCGTCGACGACCTTGCCGTCTTTAAAGGTCAGGTGGAATTGATCGATGGTGTTGCCGTTGTATACGAGGGGCCGCGTACTGTATACCGTACCGTTTACGGCATCGGCCTTGGGGGCCGAGTAGATTTCTTCTGTCGGCACGTTGGCATTGAATAAGATGCCCGTTTCCGTTTCTTCCATGCCGCCCTGCCAGATATGGTTATCGGGAAGGCCGACGGTAAGATCCGTGCCCAGGCTGTTGGTGTAGTGAAGGCTCGTGAAGTGCTGATTCGTCATCCACGTCCGGCGGGCCTTGAGGTTGGCCAGATGGGCATCCCAGTCGGCCAAGGGGTCTTTTCCATCGGCTCTCGACGATTGGAGAATCTGGTTCCAAAGGGCGTCATAGGCTTTGTCGGCGTCAAGATCAGGATAGAGGAGCTTGGCCCAGACGGCGCTCGGTACGGCGGCGACGAGCCACGTCGTCTTCGAGGCCATCATGCCGTCGATATATTCTTTTAAGGCCTTATTGTGCGCCTTTTGCTGGGCAAAGATCTTCTTCGTATCGATGCCGCTCAGGAGTTTGGGATTGGCCGAAATGAGGCTCAGGAAGGCCGCTTTTTTATGATAGTAATGAAGGCTGAAGTCGCGGCGCCAGTCCGGCAGGGACTCAAAAGACGACAGGTCTTCGTGTTCGTAGCGCAGGCGGGTCATGTCGTCGGAACGCCAGTTGACGACGACTTCGGAAGCACCCATGGTGTAGGCTTCTTTGGTCAGTAAGGTGACGAAGTCATGGCCTTCGACGGGGGCATTGATGACTAAGGTCTGTTCTTTTTGAAGATTGAGGCCTTTTTGCAGTAATACCTGTGCGTAGGCCGTTAATTGTTCAATCGTTGGCATAGAATCAACTCCTTTATATAACTATGATAAACGCCAGGCCGTCTGTTTCCACAGCCGCCAGTTGAGGGCCGCGGCGTTGATGGCCAGGCTGATGATCAGGCTGAGCCAGTAGCCGAAGGGGCCGTATGGCGTGAGATGGGCCATGGCATAGCCCATGGGAATGCTGATGAACCAGTAGGTGATAAAGGCGATGTAGGTAATGATGCGGACGTCTTTATAGCCGCGGAGGATCCCCTGGACGGGTGTACCCATAGCATCGCAGAAGGCAAAGGCTACGGCACACAAGAGGAAGGTTCGGAGGGCCCGGAAGGTTTCGGCATCCGTCGTAAAGATGGCGGCAATGTCGTCGACGAAGACGTACGTGAATAAGGTAACGCCGACGGCGATGATGAGGGCCGTGATTTGACAGAGAACGGCGTATTGCCGGGCACCCTGATAGTTTTTGGCGCCTACTTCGTAGCCGATGACGATGGTTGCCGCCAGGCTGATGCTCCAGGGAATGGTATAGGTCAAGGTCGTGAAGCTGATGGCGCCCTGGTTGGCGGCGAGATATAAGGTCCCGAATTCTGCCATCAAAAGGCTGACGATGGAAAAGAGGCTGGTCTCACAGAAGACGGCGATGAAGATGGGAATGCCCAGTTCCAACTGGTGATAGGCGTGATGCCAGCTGAAAGGACGCAGGCGGCGCCATAAATCGTACGAGCGAAAGGGTTCCATAAAGGTCAGGACGGCGACGAAGAGTAAAAAGGACACCCAGCCGGCGATGGTAATGGCATAGCCCGTGCCGATGCCGCCCATGGCCGGAATGGGGCCGGCGCCGAAGATGAGCAGGCGAAAGAGGATAATGGTGAGAACCAAGTTGGTCATGAGGATGGCCATCGATATCTGGGTCTTGCCGTGGGCGTCGACGACGTAGCGAATCGTCGCCTGAAGACAAATGGGAACCAGTCCCAAAGCCAGGGCCTTGAGATATTCCCAGGCAATATAATGAACCTTTGGCTCAAGGCCCATGAAGTCGAGAAAGGGCGGCAGCAGCACATAGCCTAAGAGGAAAATCACGACCGTAAAGGCCAGGCTCAGATAGAGGCTCTGCATGATATATATGGGAATCTCTTCCGTCTTTTTGGCGCCGCGGAGCTGGGCGATGATCGGCGAGATGCCGAAGAAGATGCCGCACAGGCCGGCAAAGACGGGAATCCAGATGTTGACGGCAACGGCGACACCGGCCAGATCGACCGTACCGGCACGGCCGCTGAAAATCGAGCTGAAGACCGACGTGCCGACTTGGGCCATCTGGGTCAAGAGCAGGGGAAAAAACAGGGTCAGAAAATGACGCCATTGGCTGCGATGGGGGAACATAGAAACCTCCTTATACGAAAAAAGCGTTGTCTCAGAGGACAACGCTTTTTCTACAGTTCAACTTATTTGCCCATCGCATTGACTTTGGAAGCCAAACGGGATTTTTTACGAGCTGCCGTATTTTTATGGAGAACGCCTTTACGTGCGGCGCTGTCGATTACGCTGCTAGCTTTATCAAATGCCTGTTTAACGGCATCAGCGTCACCGCCGAGGATGGCTTCGTTCGTACGGCGGATAGCGGTATGAACGGAAGATTTTACTCGAGAGTTAGCTGCATGACGAGCTGCGTCTTTTTCCATCGTTTTCATGTTGGATTTAATCTGCGGCAATGGATTCACCTCCCTAATTTACAAGAACACTAGAAAAAATTTTACCATATGCCACAGAAAAAATCAATAGTTTTTTTGCAGGACATGCGATTAGGCTTTACCTTCCGAACCGAGGACGGATTTAATTTTGTGAGCTACGATGTCGTGAACGAACTGACGGCCGTCGGTCAGGTACTGGCGCGGGTCGAAGTGATCCGGATGCTGAGCCATGTGCTGGCGGATGCCGGCAGTCAGGCCGAGACGGAGGTCAGAGTCGATGTTGATCTTGCAGACCGAGAGAGAGGCTGCTTTGCGGAGCTGATCTTCGGGGATACCGACAGCATCAGCGAGGTCGCCGCCGTTGGAATTGATGATCTTGACGTATTCCGGTACGACAGAGGAAGCACCGTGGAGTACGATCGGGAAGCCCGGCAGGCGTTTGGAAATGTCTTCGAGGATGTCGAAGCGGAGCGTCGGCGGTACGAGAACGCCGTCGGCGTTGCGCGTGCACTGTTCCGGAGTGAATTTGAAAGCGCCGTGGCTGGTGCCGATAGCGATAGCCAAGGAATCGACGCCCGTGCGGGATACGAATTCTTCGACTTCTTCCGGACGAGTGTAGTGAGCTTCTTCAGCCGAGACGTTGACATCGTCTTCGATGCCGGCCAGCTGACCGAGTTCGCCTTCGACGACGACGCCCTTGGAATGAGCATATTCAACGACTTTTTTCGTCAAAGCAATATTGTCTTCGAAAGAATGTTTGGAGCCGTCGATCATGACAGACGTGAATCCGCTGTCGATGCAGTCTTTGCAGGTTTCAAAGTCAGCACCGTGGTCGAGGTGAAGGGCGATGGGGAGATCGTAATCTTCCAGGGCTGCGGCTACGAGATGTTTCAAGTACGACGGTTTCGCATATTTGCGGGCACCGGCCGAAGCCTGAAGGATGATCGGGGATTTCAATTCAGCAGCAGCTTCTGTGACAGCCTGGACGATTTCCATGTTGTTGATGTTGAATGCACCGATGGCATAGTGGCCTTCATAGGCTTTTTTAAACATTTCTGTAGTTCCAATTAATGGCATGTTTACATTCCTCCTACAAGTTACGTATAGAATAGTGTTAATGTATATAATTCCAGCCGGCCTGACGGACGAGGGCGTCCATATCTTCAGGCAGCCGGGAATTAACGGTAATGAAGCGATGTGTCATGGGGTGGGTAAACTGCAGGCAGTAGGCGTGGAGGGCCTGACGCTGCATGAGTCGGCGGGAACCGCCGTAGAGGTCGTCCCCTAAGAGGGGATAGCCGAGGTAACTGCTGTGGACCCGGATCTGATGAGTCCGTCCGGTATGAAGCACCACTTGGAGCAGGCTGTATTCAGAGGACCTCGCCAGGCAGGTGAAATCGGAATGAGCCGGCTTGCCGTCGAGCCTGACACAGCGGGTAATGATGCTGTCGGGACATCTTCCGATGGGGGCGTGTACAGTTGTGACCCGCGCAGGGTATCGTCCCTGACAAATGGCCAGATACAGCCGTTTATAGCTGAGATCTTTTTTGTCGAAGGCGTACTGAATCTGCGGTTCTTTGGCGACCATGCACAGGCCCGACGTATTTTTATCGAGGCGATGCATGGGGTGATATGAGCAGTGTTGACCCGTCGCGGCGTAGTGATAGGCCACGGCGTTGGCCAACGTCCCGTCTCGAACGGCCGACGTCGGATGCATTAAGATGCCTGCCGGCTTATCGATGACCATGAGGTAGTCGTCTTCGTAGACGATGCCGATGGGGATATCCTCGGGTGCAAATTCGTTTTTGACGGGAATGACGATGGACACGACATCCCCTTCCCGGACGAAATCGCGCGTCGAGGCAGGCTGGCCGTTGATGGTACAGCTGCCGCTGTGCTTGATGCGGCGTCTTAGTGTGGATGAGACGCCGAAGTGTTTCATCGCGCCGGCTACGGTCGTAGGCCGGTGGAGCGGACCGACTGTAAAATGAATCATTGGCATATTCCTCTATCTTGGCGTTGTCTATCCTTATTATACCCAATAGAAATAAATAAATCCACACATTTCAGGAAAAGAGGTGGGCTATATTTTAGCCCGCAAGCAAGGAAATACGCTGATTTTGAGAAAATGGAGAAAATTTCATCTTCATAAACAGGAAACTTGACGCTATGCGTCGAAATAGTATAACATAGAAAGGCTATGTATCCGTTTTCGGCATTTCTGCGAAAAGGGCCTTTCAAAAAGAAGGAATTGGACAGGTCGACAGAGAATATATAAATACATCAGCTTAATTGAAACAAAGCAGGTGATAAGGAGTGAAACGGTTTTCCAGCGAATTTATTGAACAGGTTCGCCAGGCCAATGACATCGTCAGCGTCATCTCGGATTACGTCTCGCTGAACAGACGGGGCCGCAATTTTTGGGCCTGCTGTCCTTTCCATAATGAAAAGACGGCGTCCTTCAGCGTCACGGCCGATAAGGGATTTTTCTACTGCTTCGGCTGCCATGCCCATGGCGACGTTTTTCAGTTCATTATGAAAAAAGAAAACCTTTCCTTTGCAGACGCCGTCGAGCGATTGGCCGAACGGGCCCATATTGCCCTGCCCGTCATCGAACGGTCGGCTGAAGAAGTAGCCCGCGATAAACTGCGGGACCGACTCTATGAAATCAATGAAATGGCAGGGAATTTCTTCCATAACTGCCTGGTAAAGACCCATTACGGGGAACCGGGGCTGGCCTATTTTCACAAGCGTCACGTATCGGGCGATACGATTGACGCCTTTAAGCTGGGCTTTGCACCGGACAGCTGGGATAAGCTGACCGGCGCCTTTATGAAAAAGGGCGTCACCGGCAAAGAACTGGTTGCACTGGGTCTGGCAAAAGAAAAAAACGGCCACTTTTACGACGCTTTTCGCGGCCGGGTCATGTTTCCCATCCGCGACGGCCGCAGCCGCATCGTCGGTTTCGGCGGGCGAGTCCTCGACGACAGCAAGCCGAAATACCTCAATTCCCCGGAAACGCCGATCTTCAATAAACGGCGCCTCTTGTTTGCCATGGATATGGCCCATAAGGCGATTTTCGAAGAAGGGCGGGCCATTTTGGTAGAAGGCTATATGGATGTCATCTCGGCCCATAACCGAGGCATTCACAACGTCGTAGCGTCCTTGGGGACGTCCTTTACAGATGAACAGGCGCGGCTCCTCCAGCGTCAGGCTAAAGAACTCGTCCTGGCCTACGATATGGACGGCGCCGGCCGCCAGGCCACCCAGCGGGCCATGACCATCGTCAGAGGCCTCGGCATGCACATTCGCATCCTGTCCCTGCCTCAAGGGAAGGACCCTGATGAATACATCAATGCTGCCGGGCCGGATAAATTCCGGGAAGCCGTAGGCGATGCGCCCAACGTTCTCGACTACATGCTGAGACGGGCCCTGACCCTTTACGATGCGGCGACCTTGGAAGGAAAGTCGGCCATTACGGCCATGGTCCTCCCCGTCGTGGCCGCCGTCGACAATCGGGTCCTCTTAGAGGCTTTTTTGAAAAAAATGGCCGGTCAGCTGCAAATCGGCGAAGACGCCGTTCGCAGTGAATTTAATAAATACGTCGCAGCCCATCCGGAGGCCGGACAACAGCAGGTCGTCATCTCGCCGTCTGTATCGCAGCACAATGCTGCCGCCCGCGGCACGGGAACCATGGCAGTCGCCGAAGAAAACATCCTGCGCTTTCTCTTGGAAAAGCCGGCGGCTTGTGAGCGCATCCGCGCGAAAGTAGACCCGGTGTTCTTTGCCGATGAACGGCGCCGCCGTATTTATCAAATTATATTAGATACATATGCACACCAAGGGATGTACACACTACATGACATCCAGCAAAAATTAACTCCTGAGGAGGCCGAAGAAGTTGCAAGAATTATGGTTCTGCAAGATGTCCCGTTGGACGAAAACGTGTTGATGGATTATGTCAAACGGTTTCGCCTGGCGGACCTGCAAAAACAGTACCTTGAACACAGCCGCCTGGCTGCCGGCTACAGCCGCACGGGCGATGCAAGATTGGCAGCTGAGCTTGCCATCTGCAAACAAATTAACGATGAAATGAAGCAATGGTCTTAAGGAGCAGAAAGGAGCCTGTACACCATGGTGAATAAAAAGACAGACGATATGAACGAAACGAATAAAACGACAAAGAAGACCGTACGCCGCAAGACGACGAAGAAGAAAGACGCGTCGGCGAAACCGGCCCTGACGGAAAAAGAACGTCGGGAATTGGCCCTGCAGCACATACAGCAACTCCTGCAAACGGGGCAGAAGAAGGGCAGCCTGACCTATACGGAAATCATGAACCTCATGGAAGAAGACGACTTGACGCCGGACCAAATCGACAAGATGTATGAACTCTTTGCCGATAAGGGCATCGACATCATCGGAGAAGATGACTCCATGCGCGATCGTGATGACATAGATGATGAAGATACGGAAAAAGTACCGGATATGCACACCGTCGACCTCAGCGTGCCCGAAGGCATCAACATCGACGACCCGGTCCGCATGTATTTAAAAGAAATCGGCCGCGTGCCCCTCTTGTCGGCAACGGAAGAAATCACCCTGGCCAAGGCCATTGAGCAAGGGAACGCTCCCGATGCGACGGAAGAAGATATCAAAGCCGGCACCATTGCCAAGAAAAAACTGACCGACGCCAACCTGCGTCTCGTCGTCAGCATTGCCAAGCGCTACGTCGGCCGAGGCATGCTGTTCCTCGACCTCATTCAGGAAGGCAATCTGGGCCTCTTGAAAGCCGTCGACAAATTCGACTACAGCAAGGGCTATAAATTCAGTACCTATGCTACTTGGTGGATCCGCCAGGCCATTACCCGCGCCATTGCCGACCAGGCCCGGACCATTCGAATCCCGGTCCACATGGTCGAAACGATCAATAAACTGATCCGCATTTCCCGTCAGCTCCTCCAGGACAAGGGCCGCGAACCTCTTCCGGAAGAAATCGCCGAAAAGATGGATATCCCCGTCGAACGCGTTCGGAATCATGAAGATCGCCCAGGAACCGGTATCCCTGGAAACGCCGATCGGCGAAGAAGAAGACTCCCACTTAGGCGACTTCATCGAAGACTCGGAAGCCGTAGCGCCCGATGACGCCGCGTCCTTCATCCTCTTGAAAGAACAGATCGAAGACGTCTTCTCGTGTCTCACGGACCGCGAACGAAAGGTCCTCTACCTTCGCTTTGGCCTCAAAGACGGCCGGCCGCGGACCCTAGAAGAAGTAGGGCAGCACTTTAACGTCACCCGTGAACGTATCCGCCAGATTGAAGGCAAGGCGTTGAGCAAGCTCCGCAACTGGGGCAAGCGGGAAAAAATCAAGGATTTCCTCTAAGCCATTTATATTTCTATTATATAGGATCTCGTTTCTTTCGAAGGAGGCAGTTTCATGGATAAAGCCAATCGCCCCCACATCTTCTGCCATATGGAGACGTCTCTTGACGGCAAGATCATGGGGAAGTACCTTTGGATCGAAGAAACAAACGCTGAAGAAGATTCGTTTTACACCTTGTTTTCCGGCCCCAAGGCGTACTTTAAGCCCCAGGCACTCTTAAACGGCCGGACGACGGTGGAAGACAATTTCACCTTTTATAAGACACCTGACGTCGATGAGAGCGCCGCTCTCGTTCCCGACGGAGACTTTTTAGCCGACGACGGCAAGACGGGCTTCTACCTCATCGTCACCGACTCCAAGGGCCGCGTGGCCTGGGAAGAGGGACAGCTCACCGATTTCTACGGCCATGAAAAAGCCCAGGTCGTCGAAGTCCTGTCGGAACAGGCGACGAATGCCTATAAAGCCTACCTGCGCGACAAGGGCGTCAGCTATTTGATCTGCGGGAAAGACAGCATCGACCTGGAGCTGACCTGCCGCAAATTGAAAGACGTCCTTCACCTCGATTCGGTCATGCTCGGCGGAGGCGGAGCCATCAACTGGAGCTTCCTCCAACAGGGCTTATGCGACGAAGTGAGCGTCGTCATCGCCCCGGCAGCCGACGGCAGTGCCGACACGCAGACCTTGTTCATGGCCCGTCCCGGTTTTTCTGACGACCAGCCCGTCGTCTTTTCCGTGAAAGACTGTAAGGTCATGGCCGACGGCAAGGTTTGGCTGCGCTATGACGTAAAGGGGAAGAGTCAACACGATTTTGCCGCTGACAGTGAATATCAGGCCGTTCAGGATATGCTGGCCAAGGTCGGTAATCCGTAAAGGAGGATTCCCAAAAGAACGTCCATGACAATCCGTACATCGAAGTCTCCCTCGGGAGCCACGAAGTGCAGGGCAAGATGGGCATGGGATGCCTTTTGACCGGCAAGGCTGAATTCTTTAAAGAAGGCGACCTCTTTGACGCCATGAAGGACAAATGCGCCTTTACCAACCGCGTCTGGTCTTTACATCGGAAACGTGCAAACAGACGATTTAACAAAAAAACGAACTCCTCTGACAAGTGTCGCCGTCGTGCGGCCTGTCGGAGGAGTTTTTTTTGCCTTTGGCCTTCATGGGGAAGGGCCGTTCTTTTTATGATATAATGGTATATATATTATGAGGACGCAAAAGGAGTAAGGCCCTTTGGAGAGAGACACTGCCCAATCCGGCATAGGGACGGGAGACGCCTTTGGCGTCTGTCCGCGGACGGTTGTGATGGCCTTTGCCGACGGTCCGGGGCCGGTACAGCCGAATTGGAAGGCGATAAGCATCGTTTCGGCAGGCGGTCGAATTGCGGAGCTTTATGGGAGGTCAGCCATGGATCGATTGCAAGACAAGATAGAGCGTTTTCGGCGTCGCTTAAGGAGCCTCAGTGATTTTGAAAAATGGGACTGGCAGGAAGAATTTCGCCTTCGCTTTACCCATGATTCGACGGGAATCGAAGGGAGCCTTCTGACCGTCCTCGACGTCAAGATGATCCTCTTCGACGGCATCATTCCGGCCGGGACCAAAGTCGCTGACTACGAGGCCGTACGCGGTCACGACCGGGCTTGGACAGCGCTGAGAGAGGCGGCAGCGGCGGGCCTTCCCTTGACAGAAGCGCTGATAGGAGACATCCATAGATTGGCAGCGCCCTTAGATACGAGGGGCGGCTCCTATCGGGACCGATCCGTTTCTATCCGCGGCTCGCAGTATGTCCCGCCGGCAGCAGAAACGATCTCTGAGGCGATGAAATGGTGGCTTTCTCGGATAGGCGATGACGCCGTTTTAAATCCCCTTGAAAAAGCCGCCCGGATCCACGGTGAATTCAGTAAGATCCAACCTTTTTTGTCGGGAAACGGACCGACGGCCCGCCTGATGATGAATTACCCCTTAGTAGGGGCCGGCTATCCGCCTCTTTCGATACAAAAAGCACAGCAGACGGAGTATTTTCAGGCCCTCGAAGCCTATGAGCTGGACGACGAGATCCAGCCCTTGCGGGAGCTTTTAACGGAGTGCTTGGAAGAACGCTTGGCTGAATTTTTTTCGATGTACGGCCGCTCTTACTAGTCAACGGCTGTCGATGAGCACTTAAGGAGGGGAGTGTGATGAAAGAAGAGAGAAGTAAGAGCTATACCCTGCGATCTCACGATACGGCATTGCTTGATTTTTCCCTGTATCTAGAGAAAGCCATGATCGCTCACGCCTCGTATACAAAGTATCGGATTGAAATCAATAAGTTCTATTCAGAACAGGAGGCCCTCTTGCCCATGGCTCTTAAAATAGGCGGCCCTCTTACGGGAGAAAGGCTTTTCCACTGGATACAGTGCCGTAAAGTTCCCCGGAATCGTCGTTTTTCCGAGTCTATCCGCGCTTCCCTTGACGGCGGCCGGTTCCTCGGTTATGTTGATGTGACGCGAGCCTTGTCCCTCAATGATGTCTATTGGATTACCGCTGCGGATGATTCGACTTCCTGGGCGGACTGTAATTTATACGATAATCCCTTCGATGACAGGCTGACACAGATTGCTTTTACCGGGGCGGGAGGCTCTGTGTCCGGCATGATTGCGACGCCGGAAATCACGACTTGCGGGATGCTGAGAAAATGCTGGATTCGAAAAGGCGGCGATATCTATTTAAGAAAGGGAGTCGATTTTATGCCGTCTCCTGAAGGCTTGAATCAGGCCGTGCTGGAATGGTACGCTGCACAAGTCGCTGCCGTCATGGCATTTTCTCACGCTCTTTATGAGCTGGAAACCTATACTCATTCCGACGGGACGAGGGAAACGGTATGCCTGGGAAAACTGTTTACCAGTACCGATGTGGGCTATGTCGATGCCTATACGTATTTTTCCTATAAAGGTCTTGATAGGAATGCTTTTCAGACCTATAGTTTAGAGATGCAGCACGTCATGGCTGAGCTCTACGGACGGTGCGAATATGCTGATATGATGATATTTGACAGCCTAATCTGCAATAAGGACCGCCACTATGGAAATTTCGGCTATCTTTACGATACCCGGACGGGCCGATTATTACAGCCGGCACCGTTGTTTGATAATGGTTGTTCTTTGCTCTATGATGCCAATTCCTATGAATTGGAACATATCGATGAATACCTGCGGACGTCCGGCAGGCAAGGGGCGTCGATGCCCTTCGATATCCTGGCCCAATTCTTTGTGGAGCCCCGCCATATAGAGGCTCTTAAGAGGCTGACGGTCTTTTCCTTTGAAAATCATCCGACCTGTCCCTTGCCGGAAAAGACCTTGGCACGGCTGACGAACTTCGTCCGCCTGCGGGCTCAGCGTATTATTGATTTATACGAAGCCAGGGAGAAGCACCATCGCCTGACGGCTACCGATTAAGAGCCTCGTTGAGAAAAAATGTCTTGGCCTTGTGATAACGGCTGCAAAGTAAAAAAATATGCGCCGACGCCTTGGCGAAGCAGTCTGAGTGTACATTATAGGATGTTGATCAGGCGATAGCAGAAAAGCAGTCCCCCTTGTTCGGGACTGCTTTTCTTGTCAGGGGGTTCATGGTTTTCCTCATATCAAACGCAGGTGCCGCCCCGATGCGGCTGGCTGTTTTTCGGTGATGGTGTCATGCGGAATCTCTCAAGGTGCCCTCTGCTGCTCGTTTGGACATGGTTTCCGCCCTTTTGGCAGACTGTAAGGGAATGGATTGACTTTATTCTCATATAGCATCATACTACAGATATAACGATTAAACGATTATTTGATGGCTGCCTGAATAAGATGTATAAAGCCATTGAATCCTATCCATATAGGAGGCAGGTATCTTGCCTGCAATCCTTGAAAGAAAGGGGGTTGCCGTAACCATACGGAAAGCAAGCCCTTTGATAAAACACACAGTGTCGGCCGACAAATCTGCAATCCGTTGGCTGACAGGCAGATATGCCCTGTGATTGAGAAAGGCCGGGAACACATTGCAAAAGAGTAGACATACGATGAACGACATGATAACCATGGATCAATTAAGGCCGAAACAGAGTGCCTATATCCGTGCCATTGGCGGCAGCGGTGCCCTTCGGCATCATTTATTGGATATGGGGCTGACGCCGAAGACCGAGGTTACGCTCCGTAAAATCGCGCCCCTGGGAGATCCGATCCAAATTGAACTGCGCGGCTATGAATTGACCCTGCGCCTCGATGAAGCGAAAAAGATAGAGGTAGAGGATATTCATCAAAAGGCGCAGCCCAAGAGCCAATCGGAATCCTACCGACCCATTGCCCATCCCGGCGTGGGGGAATTGGGAACGGACGGGGACTACCATGTCCATGACAAGGCGGACGCCATTGCCAAAGGGCAGCCCTTGACCTTTGCCTTAGCCGGGAACCAGAATTGCGGCAAGACGACCTTGTTTAATCAACTGACCGGAGCCAAGCAGCATGTCGGGAATTTTCCCGGTGTCACCGTCGATCGAAAAGACGGGACCATTCGCCATTATCCGGAAGCTACGGTTACCGATTTGCCGGGGATTTATTCCCTGTCGCCCTATTCCAGTGAAGAAATTGTAACCCGGGATTTCCTGATGAAAACCAGGCCGTCGGGGATCATCAATATTGTCGACGCCTCCAATATTGAGCGCAATTTGTACCTGACCATGCAGCTCATGGAGTTGGGAATCCCCATGGTCCTGGCGCTGAATATGATGGATGAGGTACGGGCCAATGGCGGTTCTGTCCGCAT
Organism: Megasphaera massiliensis; assembly: GCF_000455225.1. Taxonomy (GTDB): domain Bacteria; phylum Bacillota; class Negativicutes; order Veillonellales; family Megasphaeraceae; genus Megasphaera; species Megasphaera massiliensis. The sequence goes on along the minus strand of NZ_HF954537.1, from coordinate 620,753 downwards.
CAACGAATTAGAGCAAACCCTGGGCATTCCGGTAGTGCCTATTTCGGCTGTAAAAAATGAAGGGATTGACGAGCTCGTTGACCATGCCATTCATGTGGCAAGGCATCGGGAAATCCCGGCCCGGATTGATTTCTGTGCCGAAAGCGACATGCCGGGAGATCAGGTCGGCGCCGTGCATCGAGCCATTCACAGCACGGTTCATCTCATCGAGCCCTATGCGAAAGCAGCCGATCTTCCGGTCCGTTTTTCGGCGACCAAGGTGATTGAGAATGACCCTTTGATCGGGAAAGCGCTGGCCTTGCCGCCGGAAGCCCAAACGGCGTTGGAACAAATCGTACGGGTCATGGAAAAGGACAGCGCCCTTGATCGGGAAGCGGCCCTTGCCAACATGCGCTTTACTTTCATTGAAAATGTCTGCGCGAAGACCGTCGTAAAGCCTCGTGAAAGCCGGGAGCACCGACGCAGCGTCGCCCTGGATCGGATATTGACCGGCAAATATACGGCCATTCCGGCTTTTCTGGGAATTATGGCCTTCATTTTTGTCATGACTTTCAACTTTATCGGAGCCGGCCTGTCGGAGCTCATGGCCATGGGCGTAGATGCCGTGACGGGCTTGATCGACGCGGGACTGACGGCCGCCGCCATCAATCCCCTGGTCCATGCCCTGGTCATCGATGGGATCTGTAATGGCGTCGGCAGCGTCTTGAGTTTTCTTCCCACCATCGTCACCTTGTTTTTCTTCCTCTCTATCCTCGAGGACAGCGGCTATATGGCCCGAGTGGCCTTTGTCATGGATAGACTGCTGCGGCGCGTCGGCTTGTCCGGTCGGAGTTTTGTGCCCATGCTGATCGGCTTTGGCTGTTCCGTCCCGGCCATTATGGCCACGAGGACCCTGTCCAGTGAACGGGATCGAAAAATGACCATCCTCCTCACGCCCTTTATGAGCTGCAGTGCCAAACTGCCGATTTACGGGCTCATGGTCAGTGCCTTTTTCCCGAAACAGTGGCAGGCTGTGGTCATGATCGGCTTATATTTCTTCGGAATTTTCTGCGGCATCCTCTATGCGCTGCTGCTGAAAGGGCGGGTGTATAGAGGCGAGCCGGTGCCCTTCGTCATGGAACTGCCGAACTATCGGCTGCCGTCGGCCAAGAGTGTCGTCCGCCTCATTTGGGAGAAAGCCAAGGGCTTCATTCAGAAGGCCTTTACCATTATTTTTGCGGCGACGATCATCATCTGGGCCCTGCAGACCTTCGATACGCAGCTCAACGTGGCGGCCTCGCCGGATACGAGTCTGCTGGCCATGATCGGCAGCCTGACGGCACCGATTTTCAAGCCCCTGGGCTTTGACGATTGGCGGGTGGCGACGGCCCTGATTACCGGGTTTACGGCCAAGGAGAGTGTCGTTTCGACGCTGTCCGTACTATTAGGTGATGATGTGTCGGCCCTGTCGACGTTGTTTACGCCCTTTACGGCCCTTATATTCCTGGTGTTTACCCTGCTTTATACGCCCTGCGTGGCAGCCGTGGCAACGGTGCGTCGGGAGATGGGGTCGGCCCGGGCAGCCGCCGTTACCGTCGTAGTACAGTGTGCCATTGCCTGGGTTGTCGCTTTTATTGTCCGTGAAATCGGACTCCTCATGGGGTTCGTCTAGCGAAAGTGAGGTGAGATACGCATGAATGCGGCGAGTTTTCTGTTATTGGCCGTCATCGGCGTGTTATTCGTCCTTGCCGTCCGCAGCGTTCTAAAAGGCGGCGGAAATTCATGCGGCGGCAACTGTTCCGGATGCTCGATGCGCTGCAAGGAAGGGAGACGAAAAGGGTGAGGGATGCTGCTAAAACCTGGCGGTGACAGTCACCCGGTAAAGTCGTTTCCGCGCGTCCTTTAAGGCATCTTTGAAATTATGGACGCCTGCGGCATAGGGATGCGTCAGAATCGGTTATGGACCGCGTCGTCGGACAACAGGAACTACACATATTTATTGATTTATAAGAAGCGGGAAGTCTCAAGGATACCTGACGGCAGCCTCTTGGAATCCCGCCTCAGGTGCCGCGGCCAGGCCCTTTTTAACGGCATAAAAAGCAAAAAAATACGACGACCTGTTATCTCCGGGATAAGGTCGTCGTATTTTTGTGTCGTGCTGTAACGGGTTCTCCTTCGCTGAAGAAAGCGTTGTAATTGGTGGGCCCACTTGGGATCGAACCAAGGACCAACCGGTTATGAGCCGGTGGCTCTACCGCTGAGCTATAGGCCCATGTAATCAGCGCGTAAAGTCTTACCAAGTTATTATACGCCAATCGGAAAGGGCCGTCAAGAAGGGAGATGGCATGGTCGCCGACGGTACGCCGGTCTATGAGGGGAACTGACGAGGAAGCCGTGCCTAAACTCGTGGAAGTGGGACGATTTTTAGCCTGTCAGCGGCAAAATCCCATAAATTTGCAATTATCGGTGGCAGTCTCCTTCGATTTTCGTTATAATATAGCTTAAATAATTATGTAAGGGGGAAAAGGTCATGGCTGATATTCGTATTTTAAGGGGACAACGGATTGTTCCCGACGTCGATCAGGCGCTGCACTTTGCCGGCTATCAGAAGGCCGGTCTCGGCCGGGACAAGAGCCTTGCTCGCTGTCAGGAATTGGTACCGGTCCTGCGCCCGTTGATGCAGGCTAAGGCCGTTTTGGCGTTTACCGACGACAAGGTCTATGCGATCCTGACGTTAGGCGAGGCCGTCAGCCGCCAGCTTGATCGATATGAAAAAGACGGCGACGTCATGGATTCTCTCTTGTTCAATGCCTTGGCCGATACTTGCCTCATGGCCCTTGAAGCAGACGTCCTTCAGAAGCTTCAACTCATCTGCCGGCAAAAGGGGTGCGGCATTACGGGCCGTCACGAACCGGGCAGTGACATTCCCATAACGGCCCAGGCCGACGCTGTGCGAGAAACGAAGGCCCGTCAGTCCGTCGGCGTCACCGTGAATCGAGACTCCGTCCTGTCGCCGGCCAAATCGATGAGCCTGGTCTTTGACGTCGGGCCCGATGCCAACGTATTTCGCGCTGCCCATGACTGTGCGGCCTGCCCTAAGACCGACTGTGACCGCCGGCAGGAGAAGAGCGGCGAAGCCGTCGTGACCGTTCCGGCCGGGGTTAAGGTCGATGAGGCCATCCAAGGACAGGGAACGAGCCTTCCCATGCCCTGCGGCGGCAAGGGCCGCTGCGGAAAGTGCCGCGTCCGCGTCGTGTCGGGAACGCTTGCCGTGACGCCGGCCGACCGCAACGTCTTCTCCGACAGCCAATTGCGTGAAGGTTGGCGGCTGGCCTGTCAGGCCGAAACGACGGAAGACACGGAGATCGCCGTACCTCTTCGCGAACAGCAGGGATTTTCGGCACTGGCCCTTCATGAAGATGAGACCTCCGGCGATGACCTTTTGGCGAACCATGGCTGCGGCATTGCCGTCGATATCGGGACGACGACCATTGCTGCGGCCCTCGTCGATCAAAGGGACGGCCGCATCGTGGCTGCGGCGACGACCGGAAGCCATCAGCGCTCCTTTGGGGCCGACGTCATCAGCCGTATCGATGCGGCCAATAAGGGCAAGGGCAAGGCCTTGCAGAAAGCCGTTCGCCGGGATATTCTGGGACTGATGGAAAAACTCTTTGACGATCATCCCGAAGCCAAGGCCTCGTGCCATAAGGTTGCCATCGCGGCCAATACGACCATGATTCACCTGCTCATGGGCTGGTCCTGTGAAGGCCTTGGAAATTGGCCTTTTACGCCGGTCTCCTTAGGCGGCGAGACCTATTCGTTCAGCGAGGTCTTTGGAAAGGGCGGCTTCCTGACGGACTGTCAGGTTACCTTGATTCCCGGTATGAGTACCTACGTCGGCGGCGACATTACGGCCGGCATTGCCGCCTGCGGCCTCATGGATTCCGACGAAGTTACCTTATTCATCGATTTAGGTACCAATGGGGAATTGGTCCTGGGCAATCGGAATCAGCGCTTCATCGCCTCGGCGCCGGCAGGCCCGGCCCTCGAAGGGGGCAAACTAAAGTGGGGGACGGCCAGCGTCTCCGGCGCCATCTGCGGCGTCCGCATCGAAGGCGGTAAAGCCGTTGTCCGCACCATTGACGGCGCCGTTCCCGTCGGTATCTGCGGGACCGGCATCATCGAAGCCATGGCCGGCCTCGTTTCAGAAGGACTCGTCGATGAGACGGGAAAATTAGAGGAACCTTATTTCACCATGGGCTTTACCCTGGGGTCGACCCTCGATTATGAACGCATCGTCCTCAGCCAGAAGGATATTCGGGAAATCCAAATGGCTAAGAGTGCCATTCGGGCCGGTATTGAAACCCTCATCGAACGGAGCGGCATCGATCGCCGACGCATCGATCGGGTTTGCCTGGCCGGGGGGTTCGGTTATCGCCTCGACCCGGAGAAAGCCGCCGTCATCGGCCTCTTGCCGCCTGATTTAGCGGCTAAGGCGACAGCTGTCGGCAATACGGCCCTCCAAGGGGCAGCGGCCTTCCTGTCAGGATCCCTTTCGGAGGAGAACCTGCGGACGGCTGCCGCCGGGGCTGAAGAAATTGTCCTTGGCAACGAAGAAGCTTTTCAACGCTTGTACATTTCATATATGAATTTTTAGGGGGAAGGTAGATTGACCAACGAAGCATTTCAGCGGCTCTTAGACAGCGGCGTCGTCCTCCTCGACGGCGCCACGGGAACCAATTTACAGCAGGCCGGCATGCCTATCGGCGTCTGCCCGGAACAATGGATTTTGGAAAATCGTCAAGTCATGATCGACTTGCAGCGGAAATTCATCGATGCCGGCACGCAGATCGTCTATGCGCCGACCTTTACGGGAAACCGCCTGAAACTGGCGGAATACGGATTAGACGATGATTTAAAAGCCATCAATGAGGGGTTGGTGGCCATTTCGAAAGAAGCGGCTGGAGACAAGGCCCTGGTCGCCGGCGACATGACCATGACCGGCCGCCAGCTCTATCCCATGGGGGATTTGACCTTTGAAGAATTGGTGACGGTCTATAAGGAACAGGCGAAGGTCCTTTATGAAGCCGGCGTCGACCTCTTTGTCGTCGAAACGATGATGAGCCTTCAAGAAACGCGGGCCTGCGTCCTGGCCATCAAAGAAGTCTGCGATTTGCCCATCCTGGCCACCCTGACCTTTGAGAAAGACGGCCGCACCTTATACGGTACGCCGCCGGAAGCGGCTGTCGTCGTCCTCGAACACTTAGGCGTCGACGCCGTCGGTCTTAACTGCTCGACAGGGCCGGCCGACATGGTCGATACGGTGCGAACGATGTACGAGTACGCCAATATCCCTATCATCGCCAAGCCCAATGCGGGCCTTCCGGAACTTGACGGTGACAAGACGGTCTATAAGACGACGCCCGAAGAATTTGCCAAAGACGGACTCCTCCTCATCGAAGCCGGGACCCATATCGTCGGCGGCTGCTGCGGAACGACGCCGGCTCATATCAAGGCCTTGGCCGACGCCGTAAAAGATTTGACGCCGAAAGTTCCTCAGGCCGTCCATTCCCGCGTACTGGCCTCGGAACGGCAGGTATTAGAAATTCACCTCGACGGCGATTTTCAAGTCATTGGCGAACGCATCAATCCGACGGGCAAGAAAAAACTCCAGGCTGAATTGAGAGCGGGAAAACTCGACTTAGTCCGCTCCATGGCCCGCGAACAGGAACGGTACGGGGCGTCCATTCTCGACGTCAACATGGGGACCAACGGCATCGACGAAAAAGACATGATGCTCAAAGCCATCTATGAAGTAACCGGTGTATCGGGACTGCCCCTGAGCATTGACACCAGTTCGCCGGACATCATGGAAGCGGCCCTTCGGATCTATCCCGGACGGGCCTTGGTCAACTCCATTTCCTGTGAAACGGAAAAATACGAAAAGCTCCTGCCCGTCGTCAAGAAGTACGGCGCCATGTTCATTGCCCTTCCCGTATCGGATGAGGGCATTCCCAAGACGCTCGCAGAAAAACACGCCGTCCTCGATGAGCTCTTGGATCACGCCGATAAGGCCGGATTTAAGCCGGAAGACATCGTCGTCGACGCCTTAGTGGCCACCGTCGGTGCGGCGCCGTCGGCAGCGCTCGACTGTATGGCGACCTTTTCCCACTGTAAAAAAGATTTGGGCCTGGCCACGGTCTGCGGCCTGTCCAACATTTCCTTCGGCCTGCCCGACCGGATGTACGTCAATGCCGCCTTCCTTTCCATGGCTATTGCCAGCGGCCTGACCATGGCCATTGCCAATCCGTCTCAGGACCTCTTGATGAATACGGCAGCCGCTGCCAATATGCTCATGAACCGCGAAGGAAGCGACCTCGGGTATATTCGCCGCATGCAGTATTTCGACAAGAAAGAAGCCGAAGCGAAACGTCAGCAGGAAGCGGAACTCTTGGCCCGTCATGGTGAATCCTTGTCCGGACCGGCCTCGGGGGAGTCTGAGGGCACGGACGAAAAGCCGGTCAGTCCCGTCTATCAGGCCGTCTTAGACGGCGAGAAAGAGGCCATCGTTGCCCTGGCTCAAGCGGAGCTGGCCAAGGGGATGACCCCTGGGGCCGTCATCGATGAACAGCTCATTCCGGCCATTACGAAAGTCGGTGACTTATACGACAAGCAGATTTATTTCCTGCCCCAGCTCATTGCCAGCGCTAATACGATGGAGACGGCCATTGCTTACCTTGAGCCCCTCATCCAAAAGGCACCGGGCGAGAGCGACATGGCGACCATCATCATCGCCACCGTCGAAGGCGATGTCCATGACATCGGCAAGAACCTCGTCGGCCTCATGCTGCGCAACTACGGCTATAAGGTCATCGACCTCGGCAAAGACGTGCCGGCCGGCAAGATCATCGAAACGGCCCTTTGCCACAAGGCGTCTGTCGTCGGCCTGTCGGCCTTGATGACGACGACCATGATGCATATGAAAGACGTCATTGCCGAAGCTGCCGACCGGCATTATGACGGCAAGATCATTATCGGCGGCGCTGCTGTCACGCCGAGCTTTTCTGAGGAAATCGGTGCCGACGGCTATTCTAAAGACGCGGCAGACTGTGTGAAACTCGTCAGCCGCCTGTTATCGTAAAAGGGGGATTTGTATCATGACATCTTATCGTTGGGCAACCTTAGGCTGCGGTGTTATCGGCAATGAATTGGCTCAGGCCATGCAGCAGTTAGGGGGAAACTTGTATGGCGTCGGCAATCGGACCCATGCTAAAGCCGTCTCCTTTGCCGAAAAATACGGCATTTCCAAAGTTTATGACAAGCCGGAAGACATCTTTTCCGACCCCGACGTCGATATCGTCTACTTATCGACGCCGCATAATACCCATATCCAGTACCTGATTCCGGCCCTTGAAGCGGGCAAGCACGTCCTCTGTGAAAAGTCGATTACCCTCAACAGTGACGAACTGGCCCGGGCCCGTAAGGTCGCCGACGAAAAAGGCGTCGTCCTGGCCGAAGCCATGACCTTGTACCACATGCCGATTTATAAGAAACTTTCTGAACTCGTAAATTCCGGTGCTTTAGGGAAACTGCGCTTCGTCCAGATGAATTTCGGCAGCTATAAAGACTACGATATGAAGAACCGTTTCTTCAACCGCAGCTTAGCCGGCGGCGCCCTCCTCGATATCGGAGTCTACGCCCTGTCCTTCGTGCGCTACTTCATGACGGCTCAGCCCGACCAAATCGCCTCTCAGGTCCTGCGGGCCCCGACCGGCGTCGATGAACAGGCGGGCATCCTCCTTCAGAATAAAGAAGGGGAAATGGCAACCTTAGCCCTGTCCCTTCACGCCAAGCAGCCGAAACGAGGCATGGCCGCCTTCGATAAGGGCTATATCGAAATCTACGACTATCCCCGGGCTCAAGAAGCGACTATTACTTACACCGAAGACGGCCGCAAGGAAGTCATCCGGGAAGGCAGCACGGCCAAGGCCCTGCAGTACGAAGTCCTCGACATGGAACAGGCCGTTGCTAACGGCGGCAAGGGCATGTGCCAGGAATACACGAAAGACGTCATGGACCTCATGACTGCCATCCGTCAGCAGTGGGGCCTGACTTATCCGGAAGAAGAATAGGCATAATTGAGACTGAAAGGACCTTATAGAACGCGTCCTTTTACAGACATTTCCACCAGTCTTTGCAAAAGTTATACAGGCTCTCGCTATACTTAGTATGTACAGCGAGAGCCTGTTTTTATTGGGGATGAGGAGGAGATGCCATGTTTTCGTCACTGTTTTCCAGGAATCGAGACGACCTGGAAAGAAAAAATTATTCGCGCCTGTCCATCATTAGTGATTTCCATTATCCGTGTAAAAAGCTGGTCACGCCGAAAGAGCGCCTGCGCTATATGGCTGCCAAAGAGGGGGCCCTGCAGGATATGAACGACTGGCGCGACCTTGATTTAGCCGTCTTTACGGGCGATATGGTCCAGCGTAACGGCAGTGCCGAAGAATACCGCCTGGTGCGGCTCGTCGTCAACGGCCTGAAAAAGCGGAAAGCCTTCATTGCCGGCAATCATGAACTGCTCTATACGGGCCACGGCGAGGATCTCCGGCCCTGCAGCAGTACGGAACGAATCCTGCACTTTGCCCGCTATACCAAAACCTTCGGGCCCCTCTATTATGCCAAGGAACAGCGGGGCTATCTCCTCGTCTTCCTGTCGCCGGACACGGTTACCGGCGGCGCTGCCGTCGAATTATCTCACCAGCAGCTGACCTGGCTCGACCAAACTTTGGCCGCTCACCGTCAGATGCCGACGATCATCTTCTGTCACGCTCCTTTAGAAAATACAGCCGTTCCCGAAAAGAACGGCGTCAGCCTGCCGTCGCCGCGCAACTCCGCCCAGCCCGCCGCCGACATCCGCCGCATCCTGGCCCGCCACCACCAGGTCCGCCTGTGGGTATCGGGACACACCCATACCATGCCGGACGATGCGACCTTTATGGATGACCAGAACTATTATGAAGGTCGGGTCCTCAACGTCTATAACAGCGACTGGGACGAAGATACCATCTATTCCAACTCTATCTATCTTTACAACGACCGCATCCTCATTCGGACTTATAATCATACCGAGGGCATTTGGCTGCCCGCCTTCGACCGCACCATCACCCTGCCGGAATGGTGCCGCGCCGTCGCTTAGTCTGTATATTGGAATCAACCCTTATCTTGTTCAGCATATAAAGAAGACCGGAAAGAAGTGCATTCCATTTCTTTCCGGTCTTTTCAGCGTGCTTACGATGCTTGTGATTATTCTTCTTCGTCTTCGATGGCCAATTGGTCCGGCGTCGTGCAGAAGGTGAAATCGGGATTCCGTTCGACGATCCAGTTGGCCTGCCATTCGTTGGTGATGAGCAGGACGACGCGCTGTTTATGGTCTTTGACGATCATGGCGCTGTCGATGTTCTTGAGGTCCTTATAGTCGTTTCCGTTGTCCTGGATCCAGCGGGCGACGGTGTAGGGCAGGCGGTTCATTTCTAAATCGACGCCGTATTCGTGCTTCAGCCGGTATTCGAGGACTTCGAACTGCAATTGGCCGACGGCGCCGACGATGTAGCTTTCCATGGAGCCCATGTTTTCATAGATCTGAACGGCCCCTTCCTGGGCTAACTGGGTCATGCCCTTGAGGAACTGTTTGCGCTTCATGGAGTCCTTGGCGCGGATGCGGGCGAAGAGTTCCGGCGGGAAGGTCGGGAAGTCTTTAAAGGTGACCTTCTTTTTGCCGTCGTATAAGGTGTCGCCGACGCCCATGGTGCCGTTGTCAAAGACGCCGATGATGTCGCCCGGGTAGGCATCTTCGATGATCGTCCGTTCCGTAGCCAGGAACTGCTGGGGCTGCATGAGCCGCAGTGTCTTGCCGGACTGACGGTGGGTGACGGACATGCCCTTTTCGAATTTGCCCGAGCAGATGCGCATGAAGACGATGCGGTCGTGGTGCTGGGGATTCATGTTGGCCTGAATCTTAAAGACGAAGGACGTGAACTGATCCGACGTCGGGTCGACGGAGCCTTCGAGGCATTTTCGCGGCTGCGGTTTCGGTGCCATGCGCAGGAATTCTTCGAGGAAGGGTTTGACGCCGAAGTTGGTCATGGCCGATCCGAAGAACATGGGCGTCAATTCGCCGCGCTTGACCTTTTCCATGTCGAATTCGTCGCCGGCTTCGTCGAGGAGTTCGATGTCGTCGATGAGGCCCTGGTGGACGTCTTCTTCGAGGAGTTCCTTGAAAATCGGATCGTCGGCAGACCCCTTGGTCGAGGCTAATTTTCTCTGGCCGTGGGTCGTGTCCTTTTCAAAGAGTTCGATAGACGACGAGGCCCGGTCGTAAATGCCCTGGTAGCTGCCGTTGAGGCCGATAGGCCAGTTCATGGGGTAGGCGTGGATGCCCAGGATGTCTTCGATTTCATCCATGAGGTCGAAGGGGTTGCGGCCGAAGTGGTCGATTTTATTGACAAAGGTAAAGATGGGGATGCCCCGTTCTTTACAGACGCGGAATAACTTTTTTGTCTGCGCTTCGACGCCTTTGGCGACGTCGATGAGCATGACGGCGCTGTCGGCGGCCATGAGCGTCCGGTACGTGTCTTCACTGAAGTCCTGATGGCCCGGCGTATCGAGGATGTTGATGTGATGGCCTTCGTAGTCGAACTGCAGGACCGAGCTGGTAACCGAGATCCCACGCTGCTTTTCGATTTCCATCCAGTCGGAAACGGCGTGCTTGGCCGTTTTCCGGGCTTTGACGGAACCGGCCAGGTGGATGGCGCCTCCGTAGAGCAGCAATTTTTCAGTCAGCGTCGTCTTACCGGCATCGGGGTGAGAGATGATGGCAAAAGTACGGCGATTATTTACTTCATCGATTAATGACATAGTACACCTCATCTATTGTTAAAGCTAAAATATGCAAGTACTCTTTATTATATAAGTTTTTGCAGTCACTGGCAAGATTCTATTATGCATAAAACGGGTCCTTCAGGCCCTTACTTATAAATTTTAGATAGATATGAATTTTTTATCATTTCCTATGAGTAAAGTATAGCCTTCCTCTTGATTTCAGGTTATAATAGACTTAATCCATAGAGAATAGAGAAGGAGCATGTTAAAGTGATAATAACAAGAGAAACTGACTACGCAATACGTATTTTACGGTCCCTGGCCGATTGGGAACAGAAGAATATTCGGGAAATCAGCGATGAACAGATGATTCCCCGTCAGTTTGCTTACAAGATTTCCAAGAAGCTCGAGCAGGCCGGATATATTGAAATCATCCGCGGAGCCCAAGGCGGCTGCCGACTGGTGAAAGATTTGCATGAATTGAACCTGATGGACGTTATCACCGTTATGGATCGGGATAACATGATCATCAGCTGCCTCGACGGCAACTTTGAATGCCTGTATCGCCGCCGTCACGGCTCTTGCCCGACCCACGATGCCTATGCAGCCATTCAGGATAAGCTGGCGGAAAACTTGGCGGCCATCCCCTTACACACTTTGATTTCTGCTTCGGCAGCAAAAACGGACCCGCTTCCGGCAGAGAAAGCAGAATAACGCCGGCTGCCGTTCCGGTTCATCGATAGATAGGAAAGGAATTACCATGAAGAAAAAGCTTTTTTGCGTGACTTGTCTCTTACTTCTCCAGACGGCCTTCTTTGCGGCGCCTGTGTACCAGCCGGTCCAAGCTGCAAAAGGCGGTATTCGCATGTCGGCCCCGCGGTCGGCACCGGCGGTGACGGCTCCCAAAGCGGCGCCTAAGGCCAATACGAATAATAACGCTTCATCGGCACAATCCCAGACTCGCAATCAGACGGCTGCGCCTCGGGCCAACGCCAATACGACAGCCAATCGCTCGTCGGCTTGGGGTGGCGCTATGCGCGGCATCGGCCTCTTTGCCGGGGGCATGTTCCTGGGCAGCATGTTGAGCAGCCTCTTTGGCATGGGGAACTTTGGCTGGGCCGCCGATTTTCTCGGCCTGTTGTTTAATGTAGTACTCATTTATGTGCTGTTTAAGGCCGTGTCGGCTGTGTGGCGGGCCATCCGCGACCGGCGGCATCGATCATAAAAAAGGAAGGGCAGAAGCCCTTCTTTTTTGACTATAATGGGACTGATTCTGTCCCTGGGGTGGCGGGAATGCCTCAGACATGATATGTTCGTAGTATCAGTTAGTAACTATCCCGTCATGCGATTTGTAAAGGAGTAGGTCATGAATAACTATAAAATCATTGCTTGTGATATGGATGAAACGCTGCTCAGCAGCGATGCGACGATTTGTCAGCGCAATATCGAAGCCATTGCCAAGGCTGTCGCAAAGGGCGTCAAATTCGTGCCCTGCACGGGTCGGAGTTTTCGCACCATTGACGGCGTCTTGAAGACACTCCGTCTTTTTGAACAGCCCGACCAGTACGTCATCGGCCTCAATGGCGGCAACATCACGGAAAATAAGGGCAGCCGCTCCCTTTTCTGGGACCCCATTCCCTTTGACCTGGCCGATCAGATTTTTCGCAAGTGTGCTTCCTACGGCCAGTGCCTGCACATCTATACGCGGGACGTCGTCTACATCACCAATATTACGCCGGACGAAGAAGCCTTCCTGAAGGGCCGCATGGCCTACACGCCCTGCGAAGAAACGACCCTCGATTTTATCCGCGGTAAAGAAGAAGTCGGGAAATTGATCCTGACCAATACGGACTACGACTATTTGGAACGAGTTCATGCCGAACTGAAACCCCTCCTCGACGACATTACGGTCAGCTTCTCCAGCAACCGCTACATCGAATTCATGCATAAAGGCGTCAATAAGGGCGCCGGCCTCTTGAAATTGGCCGACATCCTCGGCGTGCGTCCGGAAGAAACGATGGCCATTGGTGACAACATCAACGACATCGATATGCTTAAAGCCGCCGGCCTGTCCGTCGGCGTCCGCAACCTGAATCCCGTCATTCGCGAGTACTGCGACGTCGTGACGGAAGCGACCAACAACGAGGGCGCCGTCGCTGAAGCCATCGAAAAATACGTATTATAAGTGACTGGTCCCTGCACGCCTTGCGTCAGGGGCCGATTTTCAGTATGATAGATGTAGATTACAGAAAGGAAAAGCTGCCTTATCGGGATAGGCAGCAGGAACAGGCATATGAACTCTACCGAAGCTATCTTAAAATTACAGAATGGCAGTGACGTCCGCGGCATCGCCGTCGAAGGCGTCCCTGACGAAAAGGTCAACCTGACGCCGGAAGCGGTCAACCGCATTGCCGCCGGCTTTGCCAAATTTTTAGCGCAGAAGCTGGGCAAAAAGGAAGGGGACTTACGCATCGCCGTCGGTCACGACTCGCGCATTTCAGCCGATATGATGAAAGAAGCCGTCTTTGCCGGTCTCCTCGGCCGGGGCGTTTACGTTACGGACTGCGGTCTGGCATCGACGCCGGCCATGTTCATGTCCATCATTTTTGAAGACACGGCCATGGACGGGTCCATCATGATCACGGCCAGCCATCTGCCGTACAACCGCAACGGCCTCAAATTCTTTACCAAGGACGGCGGCCTTGAAAAGAAGGAGGTCAAAGAAGTCCTGACGCTGGCGTCGAACCTTACGGCAACGGCCGTATCGACGGCAGCCATCGCCTCTTTGGACCTCATTGAACGCTACGCCCTCCACCTGCGTCAGAAGATCTGCGCCGGCCTCTGTGCCGGCATGTTCGACCGCCCCTTAGAAGGGATGCACATCGTCGTCGACGCCGGCAACGGCAGCGGCGGTTTCTTTGCGACGAAGGTCTTGGCACCTCTCGGCGCCGATACGACGGGGAGCCAGTTCCTCGAACCGGACGGCCACTTCCCGAACCATATCCCCAATCCGGAAAACAAAGAAGCCATGGCCTCCATCCGGAAAGCCGTCCTCGACAACAAGGCCGACCTGGGCCTCATCTTCGATACCGACGTCGACCGCATGAGCGCCGTCCTGCCCAGTGGGGAAGAAATCAACCGCAACGCCCTCATCGCCATGATGGCTGCCATTTTGGCGCCGGACTATCCGGGCAGTACCATCATTACCGACTCGGTCACGTCCGACGAATTGACGACCTTCCTTCAGGACGAACTGCACCTCGTCCATCATCGTTACATGCGGGGCTATAAGAATGTCATCGACGAATGCATCCGCCTCAACAAAGCCGGCACCGTATCGCCCTTGGCCATCGAAACGTCGGGGCACGGCGCCTTAAGCGAAAATTACTACCTCGACGACGGCGCTTATTTGGCCGTCAAACTCCTCATGGCTGCCGCCAAAGCCAAGAAGGCCGGAAAACCCTTAGGCGACCTCATCAAAGCCCTCGGCCAGCCTGCGGAAGGCGTGGAATATCGCCTTAAGATCACCGGTGACGGCGACGTACAGGCCTACGGGGCTGACGTCCTCAAGGCCTTTGAACAGCGGGCCGAAGAAAAGGGCATTGCCATTGCCAAACCGTCTTATGAAGGCGTCCGCCTCGTATTCGACGGCGGCTGGGCCCTCCTGCGCATGTCCCTCCACGACCCCAATATGCCCCTTAACATCGAAAGCAAGACCGTCGGCGGATGTGAAACCATCGCCAAGACCGTAAAAGGTTTCCTGGCCGGTTTTGACCGCTTAGACATTACCGTCCTTCCGGACTAAGACCGGCGGCGTCTTGTTCCAACGTCCATTCATACCGTACGTAAAAACAGCCCTTGACGACGAGGGCTGTTTTTTTGTATAATAAATGCACAATCATGTGACTGACGGAAGTGGAGTTACCACGGGGAGCATGATTTCTTGAAGCCGACCGTCTGGGCAACTTACCAGCGGAGCGGCCTTTTTTTATGCAGCGGACAAGGAGTGACTACCATGGCAAAGGTATTAAGCGATATCGAAATTGCACAACAGACGACATTAGAACCGATTACGACCATTGCAAAAAAGGTCGGACTGACCGACGACGACTTGGAACTCTACGGGAAATACAAGGCTAAGATTTCCTTTGACGCCATCAAGCGCCTTTCTAAAGAAAAAGACGGCAAACTTGTCTTGGTTACGGCCATTACGCCGACGCCGGCCGGCGAAGGCAAGACCTTAACGACCATCGGTTTGGCACAGGCTTTGAATTACATGGGCCATAAGGCCGTCGTCGCCCTGCGCGAACCCTCTCTGGGCCCTGTCTTTGGCATCAAAGGCGGCGCTGCCGGCGGCGGTTATTCCCAGGTCCTGCCCATGGAAGACATCAACCTCCATTTTACCGGTGACATGCACGCCATTACGGCGGCCAACAACCTTCTGGCAGCGGCCATCGACAACCACGTCCATCAGGGCAACGCCCTTCGCATCGACGTGCGCCGCATCATCTGGAAGCGGGTCATGGATATGAACGACCGGGCCCTTAGAAACCTTGTCGTCGGCATGGGCGGTAAGGTCTGCGGCTTCCCTCGGGAAGACCACTTCATGATCACCGTCGCTTCGGAAATCATGGCTGCTTTATGCTTAGCCCGTGACCTCATGGACCTCAAGAAGCGGATGGGGGACATCACCGTCGCTTATGACCTGGACGGAAATTTGGTTACGGCCCGTCAGCTCGGTGTCGAAGGGGCTATGGCCATCCTCATGAAAGATGCCATCAAACCGAACCTGGTCCAGACCATCGAACATACGCCGGCCCTCGTTCACGGCGGTCCCTTTGCCAACATCGCCCACGGCTGCAACTCCGTCGTCGCCACGAAACTGGCCATGAAGATGGGCGACATCGCCGTTACGGAAGCCGGTTTCGGTGCCGACCTCGGCGCTGAAAAGTTCATGGACATCAAGTGCCGTTTCGCCGGGATCAAACCCGATGCCGTCGTCATCGTCGCTACCGTCCGGGCCCTCAAGATGCACGGCGGCGTCGATAAGAAGAACCTCCAGGAAGAAAACGTCGAAGCCTTGAAGAAAGGCTTTGCCAATCTTGCCAAACACATTGAAAACATGCGCCTCTTCGACGTTCCCGTCGTTGTCGGCATCAATAAATTCATCAGCGATACGGATGCTGAAATTAAGGCCCTGCGCGACCTCTGCGCCGACTACGGCGTCGAAGCAGCCCTCAACAACTGCTGGGCTGAAGGCGGCAAGGGCGGCGTCGAAATGGGCGAAAAGGTCCTCAAGATGCTGGAACAGCCCAAGACGCCGTACAAACCGATCTACGACGTCAACGCCTCCATTCCGGAAAAACTGACGGCCATCGTCCAAAAAGTATACGGCGGCGACGGCGTCGTCTTTGAAGGCAACGCGAAAAAACAGATTCAGGAACTGGAATCCTTCGGTCTCGACCACATGCCGATCTGCGTCGCTAAGACCCAATATTCCCTGTCGGACAATCCGGCCCTCCTCGGTGCTCCCAAAAACTTTACGGTCACCGTCAAAGACGTCCGCGTCTGCACCGGTGCCGGCTTCATCGTCTGCCAGACGAGCAATATCATGACCATGCCGGGCCTGCCGAAGGTCCCGGCGGCCAACCGCATGGACATCGACGAAAACGGCGTCATTACAGGTCTCTTCTAAGATGGATTATACGAAGTTCCAATCGATGCCCCTCGACGAGCTCCTGACCGTTACGGCATCGAAAGAGCCCATTCCCGGCGGCGGCGGCATCGCCGCCATGACGGCTGCGTCGGCAGCAGCCTTGGTCGAAATGGTGGCCAACCTGACCATTGGGAAAAAAGGCTATGAAGAGATCGAAAAACTTATGATTTCCATTCGCGATAAGGCCCGGGTGCTGCGGCAGCGGTATCTCGAAGGCATCGCCGAAGACGCGGCGGCCTTCGACAACGTCA
This sequence comes from Megasphaera massiliensis, assembly GCF_000455225.1. GTDB lineage: Bacteria > Bacillota > Negativicutes > Veillonellales > Megasphaeraceae > Megasphaera > Megasphaera massiliensis. The sequence continues at coordinate 603,926 of NZ_HF954537.1, read as the reverse complement.
TCCGTTCTGTCCGCCTGCCCAAGGATACGCCCAATCGGGCGGCCATCGTCCAGCAGGCCTTTAAAGATGCAGCCACGTCGCCCTTTGAGTTGGGGAAGGACATCTTCGCCCTCCTGCAATTAGCGGAACAGGTCGTCCGCTACGGCAACGCCTGGGTCATCACTGACGGTGCCATTGCCGCCATGAACGCCAGAGCCGCCATGAGGTCTGCCTTCTACAGCGTCCGCATCAATCTGCGGTCCATCAAAGACGAAGCCTTCGTAGCCCGGATGATTGCCCAGATTCGCGAAATTGAAGAAAAGGCCGTCATGGTCGAACAGAATGTAGAATACGAATATCGTCAGCGATAATAAAAACAGCATAACCTGAGAGAGACTGTCGTACCCGTGTGCGGCAGCCTCTCTTGTTATATAGGGCAAGATACCGTATAATATAAAGTATACGAAAGGAGAATACAATGTTTGATTTTAATATACTCGCGATTATCGCCGGTATCCCCGGCCTGCTCATTGCCCTGGTCATTCACGAATATGCCCACGCCCAAGTCGCAGACTGGATGGGGGACGATACGCCGCGAATGATGGGGCGCCTGACACTGAATCCCGTAGCTCACATCGATCCGGTAGGACTGATGATGCTCCTCGTAGCCCGCTTTGGCTGGGCGAAACCGGTCATGATCAACCCCGGCAACTTCCGCAACTGGCGGAAAGGGGAGATCTGCGTCGCCTTAGCCGGCCCCGTATCCAATTTGATCACGGGTTTTATCGCCCTCGTCGTCCAGCTGATTTTTGCCAAGCTGAACCTCTTCACCTCGACGGCCCTGCCCATGGTGCTGCAGCTCATCGTCTTGTATAACGTCAACTTCGCCATCTTCAACATGCTGCCCTTGCCGCCGCTGGACGGTTCACGGGTCCTGATGTGCTTTTTGCCGACGGAATGGTCGTATAAGCTGGCCGGCATCGAACGCTACAGCTTCCTGATCCTCATCGCCTTGATGATGACCCCTGTTTTTACGTATATTTTGATTCCCCTGCAGCGCTTGATCTTCACGTTGTTCTCGCTGCTTTTGGCTCCCTTTTGGTAAGGAGGGTTTATGATGATGTATAAGAAAATAATCGCAGCCGGTTTATTGTGGACGGCCCTTACGGCCTCGGCCGGCGCTTTTGACTATAACCAGTCCGTCGATGAAATCGCGGCCAATCCTTTGACGGCCTATCAGACGGTGTACCTCGGCATGCCGAGAGCCGATTTTGACGGCAACTTCTCGGTTTTATCGGATTGGACCTTCTACGGCAGCACCGTGTCCTTCACGGAAAAAGCCGAACGGACGTCGGTCGTAAAGAACGTTTCCGTCACGGAAGGCATCGAAATCTTTTCGGCCGATACGTCGGCCAAAGGCCGGGTCCTTGCCTTTGACAACTATTTCAAGACCAAGGACAAGGCCACGGCCAAGTCCATTTACACCCGCCTCGTAGCCACTATCTATTCCAATATGGAAAACTTCCCGGTCAAACAGAGCGATAAGGAAGTGGAATGGAAACAAGACGACGTCTCCATCACCGTCGCCTTTGACGGCCAAAAGGACAGTGACGGCGACTACATCGTCTACATCCGCCGCTACAACAACGAGATCCTGAAATAGCCTTTGTTGACAATGAACCTGAGAACGTATATAATAGGGTCATAGTTGATTTAACCTTTTGACCTTTAGCTTTTTTTGAAGAGGGTGAGTTTTATGAACAGTGTGAAAACGGTATTCCTCATGACGGCCCTGGCCTGTATCCTCATGGCTCTGGGCGGCATTTTCGGCGGCCGCAGCGGCGTCATGATTATGTTTATTATCGCCATGGGTATGAATTTCTTCTCCTATTGGTTCAGCGATACCATGGTACTGCGGGCTTATAAGGCCGAACAAGTCGGAGAAGATCACTATCTGTACCGCATCGTAGCCGATTTGGCGCAGCGTGCCGATTTGCCTATGCCCAAAGTCTACATCATTCCGACCGACGTGCCCAACGCCTTTGCAACCGGACGAAATCCGTCCCACGCAGCCGTAGCGGCAACGGCAGGGATCATGAATCTCCTCGATGAAGATGAAATCCGCGGCGTTTTGGCCCATGAAATGAGCCACGTCCTTCACTGCGACATCCTCATCAGTACCATCGTCGCTTCCTTTGCCAGTGCCATCGCCATGATTGCCAATATGGCCCAGTGGGCTGCCATCTTCGGCAGCGGCCGCGATAATGACGGCGAAGGCGGCAATCCCATCGCCCTCATCGCAACGGCTCTCTTAGCGCCCTTAGCGGCGTCGGTCATCCAAATGGGTATCTCGCGGACGCGGGAATACATGGCCGATGAAGAAGGGGGACGCATGATCGACGATCCCATCGCCTTGGCCCGTGCCTTGGCGAAAATCGACAATTACGCCCACTATCAGGTATTGCCCGGTGCCAGCAAGGCAACGGCCCACATGTGCATCATCAATCCCTTTTCCGGCGCCCGCAGCACGCTGATGAACTTGTTCAGCACTCATCCGCCGACAGAAGAACGCATTGCACGCCTCGAAGACTTAGACAGACAATTACACGGATAAAACCTATGCAGCCGCTCTCTGGAAATTATTTCCGGAGGGCGGCTTTTTCCGTTTCCCGGCGTTTGCATTTTTTTGCAGAAACGATATAATTAAACCATTGCAGCCACACCGTTTTTTTTATGACAGGAGGGGATAAGGGTTGGCACAATATATCATGCTGCAGGGGACGAGTTCCCATGTCGGCAAGAGCATCCTTACGACGGCCTTGTGCCGTATTTTTTTACAAGAGGGACAGCGCGTCGTTCCCTTTAAGGCCCAGAATATGGCCCTCAATTCTTATGTAACCGCCGACGGGCTGGAAATGGGCCGGGCCCAGGTCGCCCAAGCCGAGGCGGCAGGCCTCCTTCCCATGGTCGACATGAACCCCGTCCTCTTGAAGCCGACGGGAAATGCCTGCTCCCAGGTCATTATTGACGGCCGGCCCGTAGGCAATATGTCGGCCCGGGAATACCACAAGGGCTATGCCATAAAAGCCTTTGACGCCGTAAAGGCGGCTCTAAAACGTCTCGACAAGGCCTACGACACCTTGGTCATCGAAGGCGCCGGAAGTCCCGCCGAGATTAACTTAAAAGATCATGACATCGTCAATATGCGCGTCGCCAAATACCTGGGCGCACCGGTCCTCTTAGTAGCCGATATCGACCGCGGCGGGTCCCTGGCGGCACTGGTGGGCACCTTGGAACTCCTCGATGAAGAAGAACGGGCTCACGTCAAAGGCCTCATCATCAATAAATTCCGCGGCGACGTCTCCCTCTTTACGCCGGCTGTCGAGTTCTTAGAAAAAAAGACGGGAAAGCCCGTCTTAGGCGTCATTCCCTATATCGGCGACCTCGGCATCGACGACGAAGATTCCGTGTCCTTGGAGGACAAGGGAAGCGGGCCGCTGGCCGATACGGTAAACATCGCCGTTGTGAAAGTTCCCAAGATTTCCAATTTCACCGACTTCGACAGCCTGTCGCGGGAAGAAGATACCAATCTCTATTATATCAGTCGACCTGACGAACTTCACGGTGCCGACGCCGTCATCCTGCCGGGCAGCAAGAATACGACGGAAGACTTATTGTTCCTGAAAGAACACGGCTGGGATCAGGCGCTTGTGGCCTTCATGGAGCAGGGAAAACCGGTCGTCGGCATCTGCGGCGGCTACCAGATGATGGGCGATGCCGTCGTCGATCCCGACGGGAGCGAATCCGACTTAGGATCCGTCGAAGGCCTTCACATCCTTCAGGGGACGACGACTTTCAGCCCGGAGAAGCTGACCTTTCAGGTGACGGCCGAATGCCGGAGCCTGCCCTTTTTGGGCGAGTCTATCGACGCCGGGACGCTTACGGGCTACGAAATCCATATGGGACGGACCGACGTTGATGGCAGCGATGCCCATCCCTTTATCGTAACCAGCCGCTCGAAAGCGCCCTGCCAAGTAACGGTCGGTGCGGCCCGGACGGATGGCCTGGCCTGGGGAACTTACATTCACGGCATCTTTGACAACGATGACTTCCGGTGCCGGTTCCTGAACGTCCTGCGCCGCCGCAAAGGCTGGCAGGATCTTCCCGTTTCCCTGCACTACCGACAGGAAAAAGAAGCAAAGTACGATCGCTTGGCTGCCGTCGTGAGAGAATCCCTCGACATGCCACGCCTGCAGCGCATCATAGAGGAGGGGATACGATGATTACGGTCATCACGGCATTCATTATCGATTTTATCATCGGCGACCCGCGGACGACGCTTCATCCCGTCGCCTTGATGGGGTCCTTTATCAGCATGCTCGAAAGACTCTTTTACAATGAAAAATCATCGAAGTGGGAGCATTTCATCTTAGGCGGTCTCTTGGTTTTCATCACCTTGTTATTTTTCTATAATCTGACCCTGGCCATCGTCCTGATCTTGGAATTTCTTCCTCACCAAGGGGTGAATTACGCCATCCAGGGCCTTATCTTGTCCTTTATGATCTGCCCTCACAGCCTGGCCAAAGCCGGCCGGGATATATATAATTATCTCCTGCGCCACCACCTGCGCATGGCCCGCATCAAGGTCGGCCAGATCGTCGGCCGGGACACGAAGCACCTCGACAGTCCGGAAGTGACGAGAGCGACGGTGGAAACGATTGCCGAAAATACCGTCGACGGCATCGTATCGCCCTTATTTTTCTTCGCCCTCGGCGGGCTGCCTTTGGCCGTCGTCTATCGGGCGGCCAATACCCTCGATTCCATGATCGGCTATAAGAACGACCGCTACCTCTACTTCGGCCGCGTCGCTGCCCGCATCGACGACGTCTTAAACTACATCCCGGCAAGACTGACCGGCCTCTTATTCATCGCCGTCGCTGCCATCCTGGGCCATGACTACAAACAGGCCTGGAACATCATGGGCCGCGATGCGAAAAAGCACCCCAGCCCCAATGGCGGTTACGCTGAAGCGACCGTGGCCGGTGCCCTCGGTATCCGCCTGGGCGGCCACAATCGCTATTTCGGAAAAGATACCTTCCGGGAATACATGGGCGATGCCGGCCGCGAATTGGAACCGATCCATATTAAACAGACCATCCGCCTGATGTACGGCGCGTCCCTGTTGGCAGGGGCCATGACGGCCCTCTTGTCCTGGGCACGGTACGGCCTATGGAGCTGATCGTCCGCGTACCCGGTTCCTGCGGGGAAATCATGCAGGGCTATTGGCAGGGCGAGCCCTTTTTGGTGACCTGTCCCATCGACCGCTACAGTACGGTTACGGTCCGTTCGGGGACGGGACGCCTTGTCGGCGGCGGGGCCAAGGCGAAACGCGCTTTTTCTCTGGCCCTGACTTACTGCCGGGTATCCGAGCTGCCCTATGATTTTTACCTTACGTCTGATCTCCCGGAAGGCAAGGGCATGGCCTCGAGTTCAGCCGATATCTGCGCCGTCCTGGCCGCCGTCGGCTTCGTTTTAGGACGCCCCTTACGTGAACAAGAGATTGGCCGCCTGGCCGCTTCTATCGAGCCGACCGACGGCATTTTTTGTCGGGGCATGGCCGTCATCGAGCCCGATACGGGACGCATCAAGGCCGTATTTTCACAGGTTCCCAAGCTTTCCATCGCCGTCTTTGACTCCGGCGGCATCGTCGATACCGTCGCCTTCCACGAAAAGGGGCGGCGCCGAAGACATCCCGATTCAAAGGCCATGGCGGCCGGCATGGCCCTCTTACAGGACCCACTTACGGCCGAGAACCTGGGGCGGGCGGCGACGTACAGCGCCCTGGCCAATCAGGCTCTCCTGGAAAAGCCGGACTTTCCGGCCTTCGTCGAAAGGGCCCTCCAAAAGCCCTGTGTCGTCGGTGTCAATACGGCCCATAGTGGGACCGTTGCCGGTGTCTTTTTTACCGAAGGGGAGGGCCTTGACGTCCGAGCGGACATCGTCCGCCCCTTGACGGCTGCCTTTCCCGACTGGACCTACGTCGATACGGTCCGTCTCCAAGAGGGCGGCATTTTTATGGAAAGGAGGTGATAGGCAGTGCTTAAACGATTTGAACATGGCGGCAATATTTATGCGGCTCCGCCGCCGGGAAAGGCCTGGCTCGATTTCAGTGCCAACATCAATCCACTGGGACTCTCGCCGGATGTGAGAGATGCCATGACGGCTCACATCGACGCCGTCGTCCACTATCCCGATCCCAAGGGGACGGCCCTTCGGGAAGCCCTTGAAAGAACGTACGGCGTCTCCAAAGATTCTCTCCTCCTGGGAAATGGGGCAGCCGAACTCTTTTATCTCTATATGCATACGTTTCGGCCCCGGCGGGTCTTGATTCCCGTGCCGTCCTTCAGCGAGTACGAACGGGCGGCACGGGCCTGCGGAGCCGTCATTGACTACTGTCATTTGTCGGCGGAAGGGGATTTTTCTTATCCCTGGGAACCCCTGCGCTCTGCCTGTGGTCACGTCGACTGCATCATTATCGGCAATCCCAATAATCCCACAGGGACTTTGGCCTCGGCTCATGAGCTGAAAGCCCTTACGGATCTTGCGGCCCGCAAGGGGACGGACATTCTCGTCGATGAGTCTTTTCTCGATTTTCTCCCATCGGAAGAGGCTTATTCCGTCCGAGAACTGGCACAGGAGACGGATTCGCTGTTCGTCATCCGATCCCTGACTAAATTTTATGCCCTGCCGGGGTTGCGCCTTGGTTTTGGCGTGACGACGCCCTTGCGGCGAAGTCTCATGGAAGGCCATAAAGACGATTGGAACGTCAACGTCCTGGCCCAGTATGCCGGCGTCGCCGCCTTAGGGGACCGGGACTACCAAAACGAGTCGCGCCGCCTCGTCGCCGCAGAACGCGATCGGCTCTATGAGGCCTTAACCCATATGCCCGGCATCGAAGTCTGGCGGCCCTGCGTCAACTTCCTCCTATGGCGCCTGGTCGACGGATCCTTGGCGGAACCGCTCATATCCGCCCTTCGCGAAGAGGGAATCTTAGTCCGCTCCTGTGCCAACTACGTCGGTTTATCGCCGTCCTATATAAGGACAGCCGTCCGTTCTCCTTTGGATAACAAATCGTTTATACAGATTTTACAAGAAAAACTAACGAATTTACATGATTAACGAAAAAATATTAAAAGATGGACCTTTGTCTATTAGAATTAGATTAAAGTTGACATGAATTCGTGATTTTTTCCTTTTTTATGATAGAATAAATTCAAGATTAAATTATTTAATTTAATCGATTCAGCGTCCTTATTATTTATTGACACGATTAATTGTTAGGAGGAGTGTTATTATGGGAGAAAATAAGGGAAACAGAACGGTAGCCATAGGGCTTATGCTGTTCGCGCTGTTTTTCGGGGCCGGGAACCTGATCTTTCCGGCTGCCATGGGTCAGGCTGCCGGCGTCAACGTCTGGTGGGCTGTCCTGGGCTTCGTCGTCACCGGCGTCGGCTTGCCTTTGGCCGGTGTCCTGGCCATGGGTTACTCAGGCTGTAAGAACCTGCAGGAACTGGCTGGCCGCGTCCATCCGGCTTACGGCCTCTTCTTTACGGTCATCAGTTATCTGACCATTGGGCCGTTCTTCGCCATTCCCCGTACGGGCAGCGTTTCTTATGAAATCGCCGTTCGTCCGTTCTTGCAGAGTGGCGGCAGCGAAGCCATCATGACCGGCTTTTTGGTTTTATTCTTCCTCATTTCGTTATGGTTATCCATTTCGCCGCAGAAACTGGTCGACCGCATCGGCAAGATCTTGACGCCGGCACTGCTGATCGCTATTTTACTGCTCATCGCAAAATCCTTCATTACGCCGCTTGGCTCGCCGCAGGAACCGATTGCCGCTTACGGCACGGCTACCGTCGCCGCCGTTCAGGGGATCCTCGACGGTTACAATACGATGGACGCCATCGCTTCCTTAGTATTTGCCATCCTGGTTATTGAATTCGTCATGGAAGACGGGGCCACGACGCCGTCGGCCATTACGAGAGAAGTATTTAAAGCCGGTGCCATCGCCGTCGGCTGCTTGGGCTTCGTTTACATCTTCGTCGCTAAAATCGGCGCCGACAGCGTCGCCGCTTTCGGTATCCAGGAAACGGGCGCTCCCGTTCTTTCTAAGAGTGCTATGATCCTCTTCGGCAACGCCGGTGCTGTCATCTTGGCCGTCATCGTTCTCTTGGCTTGTCTCTCGACGTCTATCGGCCTGATTACGTCGTGCGCATCGTACTTCAACGAACTGATCAAAATCGGTTACAAGAAATGGGTTGTCATCTTTACCCTCATTTCCTTCTTCGTTGCCATGTTCGGTTTGAAGACGATCATCACCGCCGCCATTCCGGTCCTGATGTTCATCTATCCGCTCGTCGTTGCCATCATCATCTTGGCTTTCCTGCACAACACCTTTGGCGGACGGCAGTGCGTCTATGCATGGACTATCGGCCTGACCTTGATTCCGGCTATCGTTACGGGACTTCAGACTGCTGAATTCTCGCTTGGACAGATTGATACTATTTTTGCTACTATGGTACCGCTCCACTCGTTGGGGATGGGCTGGGTATGCTTTACCATCGCCGGGTTCGTCATCGGCTTTATCTGGAAAAGCATTTTCTCCTCTTCGTCTAACGGTGTGACAGCGAAATAACAGACAGGGGATGAGCTTATGGACATTTTACGCCGTAAATCCTTCGATGATTTGCTGGCCCATACGAAAGAAAAGAAGTTGAACAAGGCTTTAGGAGCCTTCGACATCACCATGATGGGTCTGGGCATCATTATTGGTACGGGGATCTTTGTTCTGACCGGTATCGGCGCTGCAAAATACGCTGGCCCTGGCCTGATGTTATCCTTCGTATTTGCAGCCGTCACATGTGCGTTTGTGTGTTTGGCCTATTCTGAATTAGCTTCGTTTTTGCCTGTATCAGGCAGCTCCTATACCTACGCCTATGCATCGCTCGGTGAAATCTTCGGATGGTGGGTCGGTTGGAGTTTGATTTTGGAATATTCTGTCGGTGCCAGCGCCGTTGCTGGCGGCTGGTCGGCCTACTTCGTCGGGATCCTGCATTCCATGGGCATCGACCTTCCCAAGGCCTTGACGGCCGTTCCGGCAGATGGAGGCATCATTAACTTACCGGCTGTGCTCATCGTTGCATTGGCGACGGCGCTGCTCGTCGTCGGCGTCCGCGAAAGTGCGCACGTCAACCGCATTTTGGTCTACGTTAAAATCGGAACGATTTTCTTGTTCCTCTTCTTGGCAGGTCCCCATATCGAACCGATGAATTGGGAACCCTTCCTGCCCTATGGCGTCCACGGTGTCTTCGCCGGGACCGCCGTCCTGTTCTTCGCTTACCTCGGCTTCGACGCCTTGTCGACGGCTGCCGAAGAAACGAAGAATCCGAAACGGGATATGCCGATCGGCATCATCTCGGCTCTGGCTATCTGTACGGTCCTCTACATCGCCGTTTGTGCGACCATGACCGGCGTCGTCCCGTATCCCATGCTGGATACGGCAGCACCGGCATCGTTTGTTCTGGAGTATATCGGCCTTCACCTCGGTTCGGCCATCGTCGGCACCGGCGCTATCTGCGGCCTGTCGACGGTTGTCCTGGGCATGCTCTTCGCCCAGAGCCGTGCCCTTTACTCCATGAGTCGTGACGGCCTCATGCCCATGAGCCTCTACAAGGTTCATCCCAAGTTCCAGACGCCGTACATCATTCAGATCGTCATCGGTGTCATCGTTGCCTGCATTACGGGCTTCACGCCGATCCATATCGTCGCTGAAACGTGCAGCGCCGGTACGATCTTCGCCTTCTTGTGCTCCAGCGTCGGTATCCTGGTTCTGCGCCGCATCTATCCGAATCATCCGCGCGGATTCCGCTGCCCCGCTGTCCACATCATTGCACCTTTAGGATTCATCTGCTGCGCATTCATCTTCTTTGAACTGTCGCCGCATACGCTGATGCTGTTTTCGGGCTGGACGATCCTTGGCTGGTTGATCTACTTCGTCTATGGCCGTAAACACAGTGTGCTTCAGAAACAGGAAGAAAATCCGTCGTAAGGGCCTTCCCGTTTGAGATACCACTACCAAAAGGAGCTGCGGAGAAATGAGTGATCATTTCTTCGCAGCTCCTTTGTTGTGTGCAAGGTTATTGCTTTGAGCCTTATTTTACTTTGTTCTTCAAGGTGCCGATGGCGGGAATCGTGATTTCGACGGTGTCGCCGGAATGGAGGAAGCGGGGCGGATTGAAGCCGACGCCGACGCCGCTCGGCGTGCCCGTTGCGATGACGTCGCCCGGGAAGAGGGTCGTCCCCTGGGAAATGGTGTGGATCAGTTCGGGGATGGTGAAGATGAATTCGCCTGTCGAACCGTCCTGGCGGACTTCGCCGTTGACCTTGGTGATGATGTCAAAGGTTTCAGGGGCAGCATCGCGCAGGAGAACGTAGGGGCCCATGGGGCAGAAGGTATCGAGGCTCTTGCCGTGGAACCACTGGCCGTGGTTGGCCTGGAGGTCCCGGGCCGTTACGTCGTTCAAAATCGTAAAGCCGTAGACGTGATTCATGGCTTCGCTGATGGGGATGTCAGAACCTTCTTTGCCGATGACGACGGCCAGTTCCCCTTCGTAGTCGACCTGTTCGGTTACGTTTTTATGGGGTTCGATAGGGTCGTCCGGGCCGATGACGGCCGACGTGGCCTTGGTGAAGATGACCGGATACTTCGGTTTGTCGGGCAGGGCCGTCTTATCGAATTCGGCGATGTGGTCGGCGTAGTTTTTGCCGATGCAGAAGACGTTCCGTTCCATATGGGGAATGGGGGCCATGATGCGGACCGTGTCGAGAGGTTTAGCCTTGACGGCGCCGGTCTTTTCGTTCTGTTCGAGGGCATCGGCTAAGGCTAAGATGCCGTCGTTTCCCTGGCGGATGAATTCTAAGAGCGTTTCCGGAAGGGGCGTAAAGAAGGCTTCTTCTAATGGAATGGCCCCGTAGACGGCTTTTTCCGATTCATCGAGGACGCCCCATTGGACGAAACCGAGGTCCTCAAAGGTGACTAATTTTTTTATCATTGCAGCATCGACTCCTTTATATTTTTATAAATTAGATTATATCATGCCCCTTTGGGACTGTCCAAACTTCCTTTGAGGCGGATGGCGGGAACGGTTGCGGTGGCGGGGAGAAGGCCATTCCTTGTCGGGAGACTCGTATTCTTATAGGGTATATGAGTTGCAAAGACAAGGGTATACAAGGTATAATTAAATACTGAACAAGCATTCATACATAGATAAAAGGGGAGACACATCGATGGATAACGAAACGACCAAAAATTTTATTGAAACCATTATCGATGAAGACAACGAGAAAAATACATACGGCAAACGAGTACACACCCGTTTCCCGCCGGAACCGAACGGCTATCTCCACCTGGGCCATGCGAAATCGATTTGCCTGAACTTCGGCATCGCCAAGAAATACGGCGGTCTGACCAACCTTCGTTTTGACGATACCAATCCGTCCAAGGAAAATACGGAGTACGTCGATTCCATCAAGCGCGACGTAAAGTGGCTGGGCTTTGACTGGGACGACCGCATGTTCTATGCCTCGGACTACTTCGATAAGCTCTATGAATACGCCAAAAAGCTGATCACCCTCGGCAAGGCCTACGTCGATGACTTATCGGGCGACGAAATCCGCGCCTACCGCGGTACCTTCAACGAACCGGGGAAGGAAAGCCCGTATCGTAACCGTAGCGTCGAAGAAAACTTGAAGCTCTTTGAAGAAATGAAGGACGGCAAGTATGCCGACGGTGAAAAGGTCCTCCGTGCTAAGATCGATATGGCCAGCCCCAACCTCAATATGCGCGACCCCATTCTCTACCGCATCGTCCACGCCGACCATCACCGGACGGGCAGCAAGTGGTGCATCTATCCCATGTACGACCTGGCTCATCCCGTATCGGACGCCATTGAACGGATCACCCATTCCATCTGTACCCTCGAATTTGAAGCCCATCGTCCGCTCTATAACTGGGTCCTCGAAGACTGGGAAGATCCGGAAGGACAGAAGCCTCGGCAGATCGAATTTGCCCGCCTCAACGTCACCAATATGATCACCAGTAAGCGCAAACTGCGGACCCTCGTCGAAAAGGGCATCGTCAGCGGCTGGGACGATCCCCGTATGCCGACCATTTCCGGCATTCGCCGCCGGGGCTACACGCCGGAAGCCATCCGCGACTTCTGTGAACGCATCGGCGTCGCCAAAGCCGACAACATGGTCGAAATGGCCCTCCTCGAATACTGCATCCGCGAAGACCTCAAGATGAAGGCGCCGCGCCTGATGACCGTCATCGACCCGATCAAAGTCGTCCTGACCAACTATCCTGACGGCCAGACGGAAACGATGAAGGCCGACAACAATCAGGAAAATGAAGCCATGGGCACGCGCGACATGACCTTCAGCAAGCATTTATACATCGAACGGGGCGACTTCATGGAAGAACCGGTCAAGAAATTCTTCCGCCTGGCTCCGGGCAAGGAAGTCCGCTTGAAATATGCCTACATCATCAAATGCGAAGAAGTCGTCAAAGACGAAAATGGCAACATCGTCGAACTGCGCTGCACCTACGACCCTGAAAGTAAGAGCGGCAGCGGTGCCAATGCCGACCGTAAGGTAAAAGGGACCCTCCATTGGGTCAATGCCGAAGATGCCGTCGACGTCGAAACCAGGGTCTACGATTCCCTCCTTCGCCAGGATGACGGCGATTCCAAGGATTTCCTCGACCAGATCAATCCCGACAGCCTCGTCGTCTACCACAGTAAGGCCGAAAAGGCCCTGGCTGACTATAAGGCCGGCGACAAGTTCCAGTTCCTGCGCCAGGGTTATTTCGTCATCGATCCCGATACGACGGCAGATCACATGGTCGTCAACCGCATCGTCGGCCTCCGCGACACGTGGGCGAAGATGCAGAAACAGAAAAATCAATAAAGCCGATGATAAAGGGTTGTCTTTCTCCGGAAGGATTAGAATTTCCTGAGAGGAGGCAGCCCTTTCTTCGCATGGTGTATATAATGGAGGAGGGGAAGCATGAAAAATCTTGGTTCGCACAGCTGGCTGTCCTTATTTATCTTTCTCATTGCCGGCGGCATCCTCGGCGGTATCGTAGGCGAAGCCTTATACGCCGTCCCGGCCCTGCAGGGCGTCCTGCCGGCATTGACGCAGCATTATGAAATCTTGAACATCCAGCAGATTCACCTCAATCTTTATCTCATGGAATTGCAGTTTGGCATCCATCTGGCACCGAATTTACTGAGTGTCATCGGCATTCTCTTAGCCGGTGTGCTCTTTCGCCATATTCAGTAACTTACAGGAGGGATTACATGCTTATTTTAGCCTCTGGTTCGCCGCGCCGCCGCGAACTGTTGACCCAAATCGGCGTGGCCTACATGGTCAATCCGAGTTCTTATCATGAAGAATCACCGAAGAAGAAAGATCCTCAGAAGTACGTCCAGGACCAGGCCCTCGGCAAGGCCCGCGACGTCGCCCAAAAGTTCCCGGGCCAGTGGGTCCTCGGCGCCGATACCATCGTCGCCCTCGACGGCGTCATGATGGGCAAGCCGAAAAACGGGACGGCGGCCATGGAAATGCTGCGCGAACTGTCGGGCAAGAAGCATTACGTCTATACGGGCATCGCCTTGATCAACGACAAGAAGGAATTTACCAAGGTCGTCGAAACGAAAGTCTGGTTCCGCCATTTGACGGATAAGGAAATCAAGGCTTATATCGCCTCCGGGGAACCCCTCGATAAGGCCGGCGCTTACGGCATCCAGGGACGGGCAGCCGCCTTTGTTGATAAGATCAACGGCTCCTATACCAACGTCGTCGGCCTGCCTCTGTCTCAGGTCTGCAAGCTCTTTCATAAGGCCAAGGTCCATGTATGAATACGCCGGTGAGGGAACTCGCCGTTTGTGAGAAACCGCGAGAGAAATTTATCCGCCACGGTCCGGCGGCAGTGACCGACCAAGATCTTTTGGCCATCTTGCTGCGGACAGGGACTAAGGGCCACTCGGTACTTCACGTATCGCGGCAGGTCATCCGCTCTCTGCCCGGTGAAAATCTCTGTTACCTGAGTAATGCCAGCGTCGACGATCTCTGCCATATCCGCGGCATCGGCGAAGAAAAAGCGGTCACGGTCTGCGCCGCCATCGAACTCGGCCGGCGCATTTCCCGCCAGCAGGCCCTGCGCTCAGCTCCTGATTTCAGCACGCCTGATGCCGTTGCCGGTTACGTCATGGAAGACCTGCGTTTTCTGCCGCAGGAACAGTTCGGCGCCGTCTACTTATCGACGAAAAATCAGCTCATTACCTACCGCACCCTGACCATCGGCACCATCGATGCCAGCCTCGCTAAGGGGCGCGACGTCTTTCGCTATGCCTTGCGATACAATGCGGCAGCCGTCATCTTAGTCCATAATCATCCGTCGGGAAATCCCGAGCCGAGTAAGGACGACATCCGCATTACCCGGCGCATCGTCGAAGCCGGTCAGATCATGGAAATCCCCGTCTTGGACCACATCATCATCGGTGACGGCATCTTCGTCAGTCTCTGCGAACGGGGATACATATAATATAAAGCCCATCAAGACAGAAAAGGCCCTTCATGCTATAATAGATATAAATTATCGACTGTCTTCTTCGAAAAGAGGCAGTTGTCTTTGAGGTGGACTTTATGATTGGATATTTTTCAGGAACGGGCAATTCCTTATATGCAGCGAAAAAACTGGCTGAACTGACCGGCGACAGGGCCCTGCCGCTGGCCGACATCATGGGCCAGCCCGAACACTTGCCCCATCGAAGGTTCGGGATTGTCTTTCCCGTCTATTTCGGCGACGTGCCGGAACCGGTGCGGGATTTTATCGCCAAGGCACCCCTCGATAAGGGGACCTATTTCTTTGGCATCGCCACCTGCGGCGGAACGGGAGGGCGGACCCTCAGGACCCTGTCCCGACTGCTTAAAAAGAGGGGCTGCGACCTGGCTTATGGCTTGGTCCTGCCCATGATTGCCAACAGCACCGTCGCCTCGCGCCGTCATATCCACTACGATATGAACCGCCTCGAGCGGGCTGACGATGTCCTCCATGACTGTGCCGACGACATTCGCCGCCAGGTCCGCGATGCCTCAGAGGTCACCGGTTCTTTGGCAGCCGACGTCATGAATTTCGGCCCCCTCCGGAGCTTTGGCAACTATTGGCTGACGCCGGCTGTCGATCCGAAACAATGCGTGTCCTGCGGGATCTGCACCAAAATCTGTCCCGTCGACAACATCCAAAGCACCTCGTCGGGTGCCGTCATCGGGCCGCGCTGCAGCCGCTGCCTGGCCTGCCTGCACTGGTGCCCTCATCAGGCCGTGACCATCCACGGGAAGACCGTTTTGCCCCAGGATCAGTACCACCATCCCGATGTGACCATCCGCGACATGATGGTGCGGTAAGGATACAGGGAGTGCTCTTTTTCCAAGCCTTTGGCGCTTGTCCAGTCAGGCGCCTTTTTCCTTGTCCGGAAGAAGGACGCCGGCGGCTGCCGTGCCTGCGCTTGCAAAATACAGCAAAAGGTGATTAAATTGTATATGTGTGAATGTTGACAAAGTCTTTCGATTTGTCAATGTTAAATTTTTCTCAAGGAGTGTCAGTATGAAAATCAGTGCCGAAGAAATAAAGAAAATCGCACTGTTGTCCCGACTGGAAGTCAAAGACGACCAGATCGAAACGGTCGGGAAACAGCTGAACGACATCTTATCGTACATGGATCTCTTAGGTCAGGTCGACGTGACCGGTGTCAAGCCGACGGCCCATGCTGTGGCCATGTCCAACGTCATGCGCGACGACGTGCCCCGGCCGTCGATCTCTAATGAAAAAGCGCTTCAAAATGCGCCGGAACAAGACGAAGGCTGCTTCAAAGTTCCGAAAGTCATTCAGGATTAATAGGAGGCCGATGTATGTTAACCATTCACGAACTGCATGAAAAGCTCGTCCGCCGCGACGTTTCTGCCGTCGAAGTGACAAAGGCTTTTCTTGCTCATAAAGATACTGTAGAACCGAAGGTACGGGCCTTCTTATCGGACAGCCGCGAAGGCGCCCTCAAAGGAGCCGCCGCCGTCGATGAAAAAATCGCCGCCGGCGAAACGATTGCCGACCTCGCCGGGATTCCCGGTGCCATTAAGGACAACATCTGCATCGAAGGCCAGCAGGCAACGTGTGCTTCGAAGATCCTTGAACACTTCAAAGCCCCGTATAATGCAACGGTCATCGAAAAATTGGCCGCTTCCGACTATATCAGCTTAGGCAAGGCCAACATGGACGAATTTGCCATGGGCAGCTCGACGGAAAACTCGGCCTTCCATGAAACGCACAACCCGTGGAACCTCGACTGCGTCCCCGGTGGTTCGTCCGGCGGTTCGGCAGCCGCTGTCGCTTCCGGTTCTGCCGTTTGGGCCCTCGGTTCTGATACGGGCGGATCGGTCCGTCAGCCCGCCGCTTATTGCGGCGTCGTCGGCCTCAAACCGACGTACGGCCTCGTATCCCGTTACGGCCTCATCGCCTACGCGTCCTCCCTCGATCAGATCGGTACGCTCACGAACGACGTCGAAGACTGCGCCATCGTCTTGAACGCCATTGCCGGCCACGATCCCAAGGACTCGACCTCGATTCCGCAGGAAAAACAAGACTATAAACAGGCTCTGGTAAACGACGTCAAAGGCCTTAAGATCGGCATCCCCGAAGAATTCTTCGGCGAAGGCCTGGACCCTGCGTCCCGCAAGGCCCTCGACGACGCCATGGATACGTATAAGAAACTGGGCGCCGAAATCGTTCCCATCAGCATGCCCAACATGAAGTACGGCATCGCTGCCTACTACATCATCGCCCCGGCTGAAGCCAGCTCCAACCTGGCCCGCTACGACGGCGTCGGCTTTGGCATGCGCGTCGACGGCAAAGACATCGTCGACATGTACATCAAGACCCGTACGGAAGGCTTTGGCGATGAAGTCAAGCGCCGTATCCTCCTCGGGACCTACGTCCTGAGCTCCGGTTACTACGACGCCTACTACCTGCAGGCCATGAAAGTCCGGACTTTGATGAAACAGGACTTCGACGAAGCCCTCAAGAAATGCGATATCCTCTTGACGCCGACGGCACCGGATACGGCCTTCAAGATCGGCCAGAACAGCGGCGATCCCCTGGCGATGTACCTCGGCGACGTCTGCACCGTTCCCTTGAACTTAGCCGGCCTTCCGGGCATCAGCATTCCCTGCGGCTACAAAGACGGCCTGCCCATCGGCATGCAGCTCATCGGCAAGGCCTTAGGCGAAGCGACACTGCTCCGTGCGGCCTATACGTTTGAACAGAATCGGACGGATCTTCGCATGCCGTCGCCCATGGGGGAGGTTGAACTTTAATGAAATATGAATCCGTTATCGGCTTGGAAGTCCATGTCGAATTAAAAACGAAAACGAAAATCTTCTGCGGCTGCAGCACGGAATTCGGCGCTGAACCGAATACCCACGTCTGCCCGGTCTGCTTAGGCCTGCCCGGCGTCCTGCCCGTATTAAATAAAGAAGTCCTGCACTATGCCGTAAAGGCGGGCCTTGCCCTTCACTGCGACATTTTGCCCTTCAGCAAATTTGACCGCAAGAACTACTACTATCCCGATTTACCGAAAAACTTTCAGACGTCCCAGTTCGATCTTCCCATCTGCAAAGGCGGCTACATCGATATCGACGTCGACGGTAAACAGCGCCGCATCCATTTGACCCGTATCCACATGGAAGAAGACGCAGGCAAACTCGTCCACAGCGGCAGCACCATTGCGACCTCCGACTCGAGCCGCGTCGACTATAACCGTACGGGCGTGCCCCTCCTTGAAATCGTCGGTGAACCGGAACTTAGAAGCGGTGCCGAAGCTCGGGCCTACCTTGAAAAACTGCGCTCCATCATGCAGTACCTCGGCGTATCGGACTGCCGCTTAGAAGAAGGCAGTATGCGCTGTGACGCCAATATCTCCATCCGTCCCGTCGGTTCGACGACCCTCGGCACGAAGACGGAAATCAAGAACATCAACTCCTTCAGCGCCGTTCAGAAGGGGATTGAATACGAAGCCGTCCGTCAGGCACAGATCCTCGAAGAAGGCGGCACGATCCAGCAGGCAACCCGCGGCTGGGATGAAGCCAAGGGCGTAACCATCCTCCAGCGTGTCAAAGAAGGGGACAGCGATTACCGCTACTTCCCGGAACCGGACCTCATTCCTATCGAAGTCTCGCCGGAATATATCGAAGAAGTCCGCAAAGAACTGCCGGAAATGCCGGATGCTCGCTGCCAGCGCTTCCAGGACGAATTGGGACTCTCCGAATATGATGCCAACCTGTTGACCCTTGAAAAACAGACGGCTGACTACTTTGAAACCGTCGTAAAAGAAGGCGTCGACGCCAAAGAAGCGGCCAACTGGATGCTCGGTGAATTTGCCAAGAAGCTGAACGAAGAAGGCATTGGCATTACGGAATCTCCCGTCGCACCGGAATCCTTGGCAGGCCTCTTGAAGCTCATTGCCAAAGGCACGATTTCCGGTAAGATCGCTAAGAAAGTCCTTCCGGAAATGTGGACGTCGGGCAAATCGGCTGACGACGTCGTCAAAGAACAGGGACTGGTCCAGATTACCGACACCGGTGCCCTTGAAGAATTGGTGAAGAAAGTCATCGCTGCCAATCCCCAGTCGGTAGCAGACTACAAAGCCGGCAAGAAGAAAGCCATCGGCTTCCTCGTCGGTCAGATCATGAAAGAAACGAAAGGCCGGGCTAACCCGGGCGTCGTCAATCAGTTATTGACGAAAAACTTGCAGTAAGTCACGGTCTATCAAAAGGTCATCACCGGAAAGTTTCCGGCGGTGGCCTTTTTTGGTTCTATAATAAGGTTCTATAATAAATGTTGGAGTCTGGTGGACACTCCGGTTCACAAGACCCCTTGGTTTATATAAAATAAGGCATATCCAACACTACCAGTTAGCTCAACCACCGCGAAGAACTGAAAGGAGTATATAGATGTGTATCTTACCTGTTTTATCGAAAAATACTTCAATTGGGAAGAGGAAACGGTCAAAAAATTAGAAAATCACGAGGGAGAATGAGTCCTCTGCGCCATAAAAATACTGGCGGAATGATTTTTGATAGGACAGGGGAAAGGGCGGGAACTTTTCCAGTGAAGGCGCTATGAATGGCCAACGAAAAAACCAGCCCTCGGTCAGGAAGGCTGGTTGATCTGTGTTTTCATGAGAAGGGGATGTTCTCCTTGGCCTTGAAAAGGCGTAGCGGGGAGCGTTGTTATCCCCATTACCCTTCGGGGTGAATGAGGGCCTGAACGTCCGCAGCAGGCGGCAATTCGCCCTGTTCATCGCCGGCGTAGAGGATGGAAGCGCCGAAGGTGTCGCCCTTCAGCAGGGCTTCTTTGGCGATGGGGCCCGTGGGATGGGGGATGACGACGGCGTCGTGGTGCTTTTCTTTAAAGGTCTTGGCGGCGGCTTTCAATTCGTCGATATCGGCTTCTGATGCGACAGGGACGACGAGTTCAAAGGTCACGGCTTCGAGATCCCAGCGCTTTTCCATCATGGCGACGAGATCGGCTGCTTTAGCCCCTTTTTCGCCGCGGATGACGATGATTGGTACACAGCCGAGAGCCACGGCCTGACCGGCAATGTCTTCCAGGTTGTCGTCGTCGAGGCTGCCTTCAATCTTGACGGCGTCGATGAGGGACGAGCGGATGGCAAAGCGCAGGATCGATCCGTAATCGCGGTCGGTCTGGTACATTTCAGGAAGCTTGCTCTTGTCACAGGAAAAGAGGACCGACGGATTGGCGGCTTCGCGGGCGATGTACAGCAAGGCGTTCCAAAGCTGGGATAAATTGACGGCACCGTTAAAATAACCGGCATCAAAGGCCATCATATCATAAGGGTTTTCTACAATCTTGGCCATTCGGATCTGAAGGTCCTGAATCGTTTCCCCTTCGAGGGGAACGGCGATAAAGGGATGGTCCGATTCAAAGTGAATACTCATTGCGCTTGGCATGAAACATTACCTCCTACGTAAAAGACTACCTTTATTGTACTCGTTATGAGGACGGTTGGCAATGCCTGTCCTTTGTGGCAGGAGAAGAAAAACGTTGACAAGTTATGCTATATCTTGTATAATATTTTTTGTTGGCGGGGCATAGCGCAGTTTGGTAGCGCACCTGGCTTGGGACCAGGGGGTCGCAGGTTCAAATCCTGCTGCTCCGACCATACGAAGATGCGGGTGTAGCTCAGTGGTAGAGCGCCAGCCTTCCAAGCTGGTTATGTGGGTTCGATTCCCATCACCCGCTCCATTTTTTGTTGACTCAGTAGCTCAGCTGGATAGAGCAACAGCCTTCTAAGCTGTGGGTCTAGGGTTCGAATCCCTACTGGGTCACCAACTTGAATCGACACGAACTTTTCGCGGTTGCAGCAGACTGTGATTGCCGGAGAGTTCGTTTTTATCATTATATCGGGCAGTTTTTCGTATTCGGCTGCCGGCAGGCGACATCCCTGCCAAGAAAGGTTCGTGCCATAAGAAAACCTTGCATCGACCTTATGAATATGGTATTATAAATAAGTGCTCTTTAGAGCACATTTATTCATGCGCCTATAGCTCAGGGGATAGAGCACCGGTCTCCGGAACCGGGTGCGAAGGTTCGAATCCTTCTAGGCGCACCAAAGAAACAAGCGGTTTCACAGAAATGTGGAACCGCTCTTTTTTTGTTTGGTGTGAGTTTTTGGTGTGAATTTCAGGGAAAAATATATACAGGGTGAAATCCATGGAAGCGACGACTTAACTTTTTAGCCAACTATTTTTGCCTTCAGGATATGCTGAATACATCAGGAGTTGTCAGGCTGCCGATAATTTTTTTATGTTTTCAGGCTTTAGGCGTTCTGAAAAAAGAATATAATCGGTCCCCTTGGCGAGTAAGGCATCCAGGTATTTTTTATCGACGCCTTTTTCATCGTTGATGATGGCCAATCCCGTTACCTTTTTACGGGCGCTCTTTTGCCGCTCATCCCGTATGTCCAGCCAATCGAACAGGAAGGCGGCTAAGTTGCCTCGATTGATTGAATTGAAGGAATTGATAAGTATTTCGGAGGTTCTCCCGGCAATCTGAAAGTTGAAATTGAATTCCAGTCCCGTGCTTCCTTTGGCTAGAAAGTTGGGCGTGTAAATAAGCTGCTGTTGGTCAAAGTAATCGGCCACGTCATCCAAGAAGATTGTTTTTACGGTGGTGTTGTTCAGCATAAACATATCGTTGACGGTAAGCATGGCTTGGATGAACATGTGCATACTGGCAGCATAGTTTTTCGTGTCTGTGTGCATAATCATCTCATTGTTTTGATTTTCGACGCCATAAGAAAAAAGAAGTTGATCTAAAATGACGGCTCGTTTAGAACCGCGCAGAGAGACTCCGTCAGCAAGCAAGTCGTTAATGATGTACCCGTCATCGGATAAGGTGATAGCGTTACCGTCCCGTTTTGCATAGATTACCAGGCCGTCATTATGGCGGTCCATGAACGGCGTCCCTATTTCTGTCCAGCCATTTTTCAAATTCCGGGCAGATAAGTTCTTCTTTATCCATTGGTAATATTCGGAAATCCAGTCGAAATTAGTATCCATCAAAAAGCACCTCCGGTTCTGCAAGATGTACTTGATCTTTATTGATTACGTTTGAATAGGCCAAGAAGTCCATAAACAAGCCGATGATATCGTCGGTATGATTAAACTCATTCGGCAGAGGATACGCGAATTTGTCTCCGTGCCCTTCTTTGTATATATGGATATGGGGCTCTAATGCTTCGATTCTCGTCCCATCAGGATTCGTATGTGAGGTAGGGTCTTGTGTATCAATCCTTACCAATATTATACCCTGCGCATAGAGCAGACGAAAAGATACTTTCTTGGGATTTTTTTTGCCCCGAAAAGCGGAGATGGTCATATCATCTTTTCGACGGCCCTCTCTTTCATACCATAACGGGTATAATTTAGTTTCCCGTCGTTCCGGCAGCCGGATGCTGGTCGGGTTTATGAAAGCCTTTTCTATTTCGCGCAATGTATCTGCTTCTCGTTGCGTTAATATCATCATGAACATCCTTCCACATTAAAATATCTTAATTTTCCCGATGTACTAAAAAGCCCCACTGCATAGGCAGTGGGACTAGTGCCCGACACATAAAATGTGCTGAAGCTTTTCCTTGTCTATAGTCTATCATAATGTGTTATAAAGTCAATATAAAAGCATAATTATGATATAAAAGGCCGTTTAACCTTGTTTTCTTTTTAACAACCTAGGATTTGAAAGAGGAAGACCTGTGAAGTTACGTCAACGACTCCCACTTATAGAAGCGGGAGCTTGTAAGTCAGAGAAACATAGGTGGCAGCGCTGCTGAGAACAACATCTCCCTAATTCTGCCTACATCATCGGGCAGTTGACGATGCCCGTTTTACCAAGGAGATTTACTCCGAGGCAGTTATTTTTCTCTCGTAACGAGGGGGATTGTCTCCGGCAATCCACATCGTACCAAGAAGCTGGATATTCATAGCTCCGATACGGTCATCATTGGATTTGTATCCGCACTGGCAGCGATACAGGTGTTGGTGAGGCTTACGGTTTTCCTTATGGATAGCAGCACACTTCGGGCAACGCTGAGAGGTGTATTTTGCCGAGACTTTCAATACTTCCGAGCGATTTTCGTGGGCCTTGTAGGTCAGAAATTGCTCAAGCTGATAGAAAGGCCAGCTTCGCAGGTCATAGTTCTTCTTTGCAGTTTGGGAGAGATTCGATTCTTCAAAGCTGACACCCGTCAAATCTTCCAGCACGAACAGCGTATCCTTGCCGTATTTCGTAACGAGTGTCTTAGAAATCCGATGATTTACATCGGACATCCAACGGTTCTCTCGTCCTGAAAGGGCCTTGAGTCTGCGCTTTGCCGATTTTGTGCCTTTGGATTGGAGCTGCTGTCTAATTTTGAGGAACTTATGTCGTTTGCCTGCAATCTTTCGCCCGGAAACGAACTCTGTTTTGCCTTGCTCATCGTAACTGACCGTCAGAAAACGCAAGCCACGGTCGATACCGACAACGTGACGGACGTTCTCTTTCTGGAAACCTTCGACGGCTTTAGTGACGGGAATATGCAGATACCACCGACCTTTAAGTTCAACTAACTTTGCTGTGCCAAGATTCCATGAGCCGTCCAGATATTCCGAAAATGGCTTGCTTTCAAAGGTACACCGGGTTCGTTTCCCAAGGGTGTTGATAGACAGGCTTTGTCCATTATCCACGAAGCTGTAATCACGATTGCGAACCAAATCGGCTTGCGGGCGCTTGAAGAAGATGGGCTTCCAAAGCCATTCGAGTGTTTTTGTGATGTATTTCCAGCTGCCATCTTTGTCCTTGTATTTATATGGCTTTTGGAAGAGCTGCTGCTTGACAGTCTTATAACGAGCCATAGTCGTCTTGATGGACGATTGTGCAAGTTGCGACTTTAGCCCAAACCGTTCGCGGAGATTGCGGTACAGCGCTTGGTTAAGGTTTTGGTAAGCCAAGTTGAATTGATTGTCGAAGATGTACTGCGACACAAAATTACACGCCTGACGATAATGCTCTGTCATTTGGCGAAACAGAATCTCTTGTTCCGGAGAAATATGGATGCGAAGTTTTATAGTCTTGGTTAAGTCGGGCACTTTTTTCTCACCTGCCTTTCTGAAAATATATGGCTTCCCTTAAGACCACCATATCATATATGTTACTAAAACTCTAGTGTTTTAAGAAAGTGAGGTGAAGCGGGCATTCCTCCCCGACCTAAGAGGTCGGAGTATCCTGCCCGCATTTAGATGAATTTTGGGAGCTGCAGTCAGAAATGGGGACACTGTATAAGTTATCAAAAATCCGACTTCACTATCGTTGACAGTGTTAGTACGACTCGACAGATGAGGATAAAAGGAAATGGTAGGGGGCTTGCCTGATGGTATTGACGAAGAATCCTGCATGCGTAGAGAAAACCTTGATTGAGGTACTGACGAAGATTTATGACGCCGTGAGCTTTCAAGGGCGGTTCTCCTTTTTAGTGGCCGTCAGCGAGAAGATACGCCGCTTTTATCTTTTTTCGGAAAACTTGGACAAGGGTTCCGGGCGGCGTCTTTTAACATGTGATATAGGGAAAAAGCATTTCTTGCAGTCAGATATGTTGATTTCCTCCGGCTGCATGGTTATACTTTTTTTAGGAGGGATGGATATGGAACTTCGGGTATTGAGTTATTTTCTGGCCATTGTCAGAGAGGAGAATTTTACACGGGCGGCGGCTCAGCTCCATGTTACCCAGCCGACCTTATCCCGGCAGATTGCTGATTTGGAAGCCGAGCTTGGCGTGAAGTTGTTTACCCGCAGCAATCATAACGTGGTGCTCACGGAAGACGGTATGCTGCTAAAACGGCGGGCCCGGGACATCTTGACCCTTGCCGAGAAGACGAAAAGAGACTTTCTCCGAAAGGAAACGCTTTTGGAAGGGACGATTACCATCGGCAGCGGTGAATTTCTATCGACGCGTATCTTGACCGACTGCATGGCCGCCTTCCACAGCCGATACCCCCAGATTCGCTATGAGGTTTTCAGTGGTCATGGGGAGACCCTTAAAGACGGGATTGATCGGGGGCTTTTGGATATGGGCCTTATGGCCGAACCCCTTGATATTCAAAAGTACGAATTCGTGTCCATGCCGGTGAAGGAGGAGTGGGGCGCCTTGGTTCGGGAAGATTCTCCTTTCCTGTCTAAAACCGTCATCACGCCTCAGGATTTGGTGGGGATTCCCCTTATTTCTGCCGTCGGCAACATCGCCGAAAGTAATCTTGGGAAATGGTTCGGACCGGAGCTGAGCAAGGCGAATGTCGTCGCCAAAGGGGACCTCCTGTACAATGAGGCTATGCTGGCTAACAGTAAGGTCGGCGTCGTCCTGGCTATGCGGTTGAACTGCCGATACGACGGGCTGCACTTTATTCCCCTGTCCCCTAAGCTGGAAGGGTCGACGGCCCTGGCCTGGAAAAAAGAACAAGTCTTTTCACCGGCAGTCGCTGCCTTTCTTGAATTTGCCAAGAAATACGTTACAGGCATGTCTCACGATGACCGATAAGCATTAGGAATTGCAGCTACATATTGATACAATAAAGGTATTC
Organism: Megasphaera massiliensis; assembly: GCF_000455225.1. Taxonomy (GTDB): domain Bacteria; phylum Bacillota; class Negativicutes; order Veillonellales; family Megasphaeraceae; genus Megasphaera; species Megasphaera massiliensis. The sequence goes on along the minus strand of NZ_HF954537.1, from coordinate 578,642 downwards.
TGGGAAGGGAGTACCTTTTTTGGTTATAGAGTCCTTTCCTTTTCGATTCCGGAAGGGGCAGCTGCGGTTGCGTAAAACCAGGGACCGCCCATCTTTTCCCTTGAAGGACGCTATGTATCAGGAAAGGGTTTTTGTATGAGGATCAGCATTCATGGACCGTTGAAGGAGCGATGACGTATGAGAATTATCCCGGCAGACATAAAAGATGTACCGGAACTATATCAGCTGCAGTTGCTGGCTTTTGAGAGTGAAGCCGCTATGATCGGCAGTCGCGACGTTCCGGCACTCCAGGAAACAGAGGAAGAGGCACGCCGGGATTTTGCAAATTGGGATACCTTTAAGCTCGAAGACGACGACGGCACGATCATTGGCGCCATTCGCTGCCGACAGGATACGGGCTTCATCGATGTCGGCCGCTTGATGATTCATCCCGATTACCGCCGCTGCGGCCTGGCCCAAAAGCTCCTTGCCGAGGTGGATGTCTTGTATCCGGACGCGGTGAAAGAGTTGTACACTTGTACCAAGAGCTGGAGCAATATAAAGTTGTACGAAAAAATGGGCTACAAGGCGTATAAAGAACACCGGGAAGACAGCGGTTTATCTTTCGTATACATGAGAAAATAGGGGGCTTCAAAGGGCTCCGGCTGCCGTCGAATGAGACTTTTTGAACCGACTTTCAGGGTCTGCCCCTTTAGGAAGGAGAGCGTATCTATGATTCAGCTAAATAATGGTGTAAACATGCCGCTCCTTGGCTTTGGCGTGTTTCAAATTACCGACTACGACCTTTGTAAACAGAGCGTCTTGACGGCGCTTCAGACGGGGTATCGTCTCCTCGATACGGCGGCCTGCTACGGCAACGAAAGGGCCGTCGGAGACGCGATTCGTGAGAGCGGTCTCGACCGGAAGGACGTGTTCGTGACCTCCAAGGTCTGGATTCAGGATGCCGGCTATGAAAAAACGAGGGCTTCCTTTGAAAAGACCTTAGAAAATCTACAGACCGATTATCTGGACCTCTATCTGATTCACATGCCCTATGGCGATTACCATGGGAGTTGGCGGGCCATGGAAGAACTCTACCGGGCCGAAAAATCCGGGCCATTGGGGTGTGCAACTTCTTACCGGATCGGCTAATCGATTTGATCCTCAGTCACGACGTCGTGCCGGCCGTCAATCAGGTTGAACTCCATCCCTTTTGTCAGCAGCGCAGCCTGCGTCAGGTCATGGAAGCGTATCGAATTGCGCCGATGGCCTGGGCTCCCTTTGCCGAAGGGCAGCACGGCCTCTTTACGGACCCCGTGTTGACGGCCATTGGCAGGACGTATGGAAAATCACCGGCCCAGGTCGTACTGCGGTGGCTGCAGCAGAAGCAGATTGTGGCCATTCCTAAATCCGTCCATGCCGAGCGGATTCAGCAGAATTTCGAGGTTGATGACTTCGCCCTCTCCCCGGCAGATATGGTGCAAATCGATGCCTTGGATCTGGGGCACAGCCTGATCTTGGATGTCCCCAGCCTGAACGAAGTGTATCGCCTCCACGGCATCCGTTTTGAACCATAATATCCACGTAGGTAATGTTTTTGAAGCCTTGCGATATCGAAAGGTACGATCGAAAAAGGAGGTCACATGGTGACACACAAGGTCCTGTTATTCCTATCAAGCATCCTGTTGCTGTGCAGTCTGACGGCCTGTGCCGGCCAGGCGAATCGGCCGGAAGGGGATGCGGCATCGATGGCTGCGGAAACATCAAGTGCCGTGGCAGATAGGGATTCCGGAAACACACGGGCAGGTGAAACGGCGGCAGCCGAACGGACCATAAAGATGACCGTAGACGGGAAGGACGTCGCCATCGTCTTGTATGATACGCCGGCGGCCAAGGCCCTTTATGAGGCCCTGCCGCTGACGCTGAATTTCTCTGATTTCAACGGCACTGAGAAAATCGCCTATCCTCCCAATGCCTTGCCGACGAAGGGGGAACCGGACGGCACGGATCCCGAGGCAGGCGACCTGTGCTACTATGAGCCTTGGGGCAATTTGTGCATCTTCTACCAGGATTTTCGCTATTCTAAATCCCTCATTAAACTGGGGCGGGTAACCTCCGGGATGGAAGTGCTGTCCGGCATGAAAGGCGATTTTACGGCGTCCTTAGAAAGGGTGAACTGATATGGAATATACGACATTAGGCTCGACGGATATTGAAGTTTCCAAAATTTGCGTAGGCTGTATGAGTTTCGGCAAGGCCGGTACGATGCACGACTGGACGCTGGACGAAGCGGCGACCGAGGCCATGGTGAAGCACGCCCTTACGCTGGGCATCAATTTTTTCGATACGGCCAATTGTTATTCTGCCGGAACGAGTGAAGAATACGTAGGTCGGGCGCTGAAAAAGAATATCTCCAGGGACAAGGTGGTCATCGCCTCCAAGGTCTATTTCAACGACGGCCGCCTGTCCCGTAAGGCGATCTTTTGCGAGATTGACGGAACTTTGAAGCGCCTGGGAACGGACTATCTCGACCTCTATATCATCCACCGCTTCGACTATGAAACGCCTATTGAAGAAACGATGGAAGCCCTGAATGAGTTGGTGCAGTCCGGTAAGGTGCGGGCCCTGGGGGCATCGGCCATGTACGGCTATCAGTTCTACAATATGCAGCTCTGCGCCCGCGATCATGGCTGGGCTCGTTTCGAGGCCATGGAGAACCACTACAGTCTCCTGTACCGCGAGGATGAACGCGAGTTGATTCCTATTTGTAAGCAAATGGGCGTGACCTTGATGCCCTACAGTCCCTTGGCAGCGGGACACTTGGCCCGGCCTACGTGGAAGTCGGACACCCTTCGCTCCCGGACGGACCGGGTCGCCATGGGAAAGTATGACCGTACGGAAGAACAGGATATGGCCATTGTCCGCCGTGTCCACGAATTGGCCGAAAAGCACGGCGTAAAGATGTCGGAAATTGCCCTGGCTTGGCAGTGGGCGAAGGGCGTGGCCTCACCTATCGTCGGTGCGACGAAGCCCCAATATCTGGATGATGCCGCAGCGGCCCTGACCGTCAAACTCACCGAGGAAGAGGCGGCATACCTGGAAGAGCCTTATGTGCCGCACCCTGTTGTCGGTGCCGTCGATCACAATCCGCCCCAAGGCGTCATGTTGCTGGATGAAAAGAAATAAGGCGATGTCGTTTCAGAAGAAGCCTTACCGATTTCGGGGAGATGCTTTCTTTTATTTTTGATATTTATTTCGAAAGAGAAGCCGTTCCATGAGGAGCGGCTTTTTTCTATTGCCGTCGATGACCCCGATGAAGGGCAGAAGCTGTGGATAATGGCCGGGTCGACAAATGAGATTGAAACTGATACAATGAAACATAATGATGACGGTTAGTTTTAGTGAAGACCTAGGCTTTAAACGGTGGGAGGTGGATTTGGCCATGGCGAAACATACTTGTCCCGTGTGTGGAAAATATCAATTTGAGGCTTGGAACGACATGGATATCTGCGATGTCTGCGACTGGTGTAATGACGGCGTACAGGAATCAAAGCCGGACTACCGCGGCGGCGCCAATCGCATGTCTTTGAACGAAGCAAGGGAGGCTTATAAAGAGGGAAGGCAGATCCGATGATGACGCTGCGGGTTCGTTGAATTTGAGAAGCGGCCCTATAGGGGCTGCCGTATATGCAGTCTGTGAGTCCACGTGTTCGATGATATCATTCGAAGGGATTGTCCAAAAAGCACAGGAGGTGCGGGAACGATGATGGTAAGATGTCCCTTGATCGATAAAGACATAGACGAATTCGATTGCTTTGAAACCGGTACCGTAGCCGAAGGACTGGCTGCCATCCGTTCGTCTGTCGGTGTCGAAGAAATTAAGTGTACGGAGAACTTTAGGATTCGCTGCCTGGCCTGTGAAAATCATATTATGTGAGGCCCCGGCGCAATGGACGAGGTGTTTTCTTGAATATCCAATTAGATCGAGAAGAAGGAATCCTTTGATCCATTTTGCTTTTCGGTACGGTATAATGGTTGGCTGAGCAGATCGATAGCCGTATGTTGCTGCGGAAAACATAAAGGGAGTGGTGATGATGGCCTTAACGGAAACGCCTATAGGAGTAGAAAAGAAGTTGTCAGAGGTGCTGGCGCGGATTTGGGATAATCATGAGTTTATCTTAGGCACCCGATTATTCCTGCAAACCGATGAAGAACGGCAGTCCCTCATTGATGCAGTTGTGGCAGAAAAAATTAAGAATCCCAGCGACATTCTTTTATTTGCCTACGATATCCATAAAGAAAGAGAA
>NZ_HF954537.1:553450-574335 GCF_000455225.1 Megasphaera massiliensis | reverse complement strand
CGCGGCCTCTTTTTAGCTGGCGCATTCTCTGATCTAACCAATCTAACCAATATACCTTGACGAGAATGATTATATTGGTTAGAATAAAGGTAGAATGGAGGAGGTAGAGTAGCATGAAGTTCCGGGAAAGCGAAAACGTTGAATTGCAGGCTATCGTCGGCGATGATATGAAGATGGAAATCATCGCCTTTGCCAACAGTAACGGCGGTACGATCTATGTCGGGGTGGCTGATGACGGGGCCGTTTTAGGCGTAGAAGATGCCGACGCCTGTGTTTTGCAGATTTCGAATATGGTGCGGGACGCCATAAAACCTGACGTCACGATGTTCATTCATTATGAAACGTTAAACTGTGACGGAAACGCCGTCGTTGCTGTTCGCGTTCAGCGAGGCACGAATTGTCCATATTTTTTGGCAAATAATGGCCTGCAGCCGGAGGGCGTTTATGTGCGTCAGGAATATGAGACCGTTCCGGCAACGAAGACGGCCATTCGCCGGATGATTGAAGCAATCGATGGCGACAGTTTTGAAGAGAGACGATCCATCGATCAGTTCTTAACTTTTGATGCCTTGAAAGGTGAATTTGCTGACGCGAATATGACCTTTGATCAACAGCAGATGAAGACCTTGAACCTCATATCCGGTGATGGTCTCTATACGAATCTGGGTTTTCTCCTTTCTGACCAGAATCCCTGTACGATAAGGGCGGCAGTCTTTGATGGGACGAGTCCAACTGTGTTTAAGGCACGTCAGGATTTTTCCGGCTCTCTCCTGAAGCAAATGAAGGCCGCCTGTTCTTATGTCAATTTTCACAATCAGAACTACACGAGCGGACATCACTTCCGTTATACGGATGGTCGCCGAGGTTATCCGGAAATAGCGCTTCGGGAAGCCTTGATGAACGTGCTGCTACACCGAAACTATTCTTTTGGTGCTGATACTTTGATCCACATATACGATGACCGCGTTGAGATGGTGTCTGTTGGCGGTCTCCTTCCCGGCTTCGTCCCGGAAGATTTGAACATGGGCGTGTCCCTGTGCCGCAACCCGCATCTGCACAACGTCTTTTACCACTTGAAGCTCATTGAAGCTGACGGAATAGGTGTGAAAAAAATGATGGATGCCTATGCCGATAAACCGGTGAAGCCCAAAATTAAGACTAGCCCCAATGCCTTCAAAATTATTCTTCCCAATGTGAATTTCAGGAATAAAGCCATTGAGATACCGATGATTGTCGAAGAAATGGCAGCCCCGTTCCGGACTTCTGATGAGGATAAAATCATGCAGCTTCTGGAAGAAAAGAAGCGTATTACCCGGAAAGAGGTACAGGAATTGTTGGACGTCAGCCAATCTACGGCGGGCCGCATTTTGAAAACATTGGTAGATAACGGCCAAATCACACAACGTGGCGGCGGACGCACGACGAGGTATGAGCGGATAAAGTCGTAACATGAACGGAGACTTTTTGAATGAGGAGGCGAAACATGATGGAACCGAAACGTTTTGAAGACGTCCATCCGGGGATGGCGGAATACTTTGAGGTCCAAAAAGAATATCTGGCGAAATTCGGCGAGCATTCCTTGGAGCGCACGATGCATTACGAGCCCTTGCGGCCCTCTTGTCTGAATTTTATAGAAGGGGCAAAGGAATTGCGTCGTGCCATTCGCCGGAATAAACCGATTGAGCAAATACCGCCTGAAATATGGAAGGGTATCATTTTTTAATATTTTGGGCTAATGGAATCTTACGAGCCATCAATTCATCTTTTGGGGAGAAGGTAAATACATTTATATCTCTTATTTCTAAACCCCTCGAATTCGAGGGGTTTAGTGCTGTAAAAACTTATTATCTATGAGAGAGTTAGTTAGAAGAAAATTTTGATTTAAGTTATAGCAAAATGGTACACGTGCAAAAGGAGGTAAGACTGATGTTGGATTTATTTATCAAAGATATTCTTGAATTCTACCGTGATCCGGAGAATATCCGGGGGTTGAATGAATATCGGAAACAACGAGCCAGAAATATGGAGAGCATTGAGAAAGATACCGCTAAAGGTGGTAGTAATCTTCATCCCACGGAGGCGAATTTGAAAATAGCTAAGGACAAGAAGTAAGACGTTTCTGCTCTTAAGGCTGGTTAAGAGCAGAAAAAAGGTTATTTTTGCTCTTAACGAAGAACTGCTGATTTTCATTGACTGCGTTATTTGGTATAATGGTTACAGAAGTCAACTTGTGAAGGAGAAGGCTGGGTTCCCGAATGGGAGTAGGTGCTATCACTTAGAATTCCTTTGCCCCTGGGGTTGGCTTATTTGGACATGCAAAAGGCACCCTCAATAGAGAGTGCCTTTCTTTTTTGCCTTCATACGAAGACAAGGCAGGAGAAACAATTTTTTGGGATTCACGGCCCAATTTGTAATTTCATTATATCGTCGATTCAAGGCTTTCGTCAATACTGACGACGAGTAAGGTTCCGCTTTTTCCAAGGGTGGTCATTTCTTGGCGGATGGGGGAGCTGCGTGTGTTGTCCTAAAATGCTTGCTCCGAAGACGGGTAATTCCGTCATTTTTCTATTCTTTAAGTGTGGATTTTTACCGGGTCCTTATGATATAATGAGCAGGACATGCTGACATCAGGTAACATATTTTCCCATAGAAAAGAGGTTTTTTCGTGATGGAATATGTGAACGAGTTGGACACTATATCGGCGGGAGCTGCAAAAGACGCGGCTCTCAAGGTACATCGTCTCACTTTCATGGAGGCTACGATGATGGTCGTCGGGTCTACCATTGGTTCCGGTGTTTTAGGTTTAGCTTTTGCCAGTCGCAATGCCGGCTGGCCGGTCCTGCTTACGTGGCTTGTCGTAGCAGGCTTTTTTTCTGTCATTTCCATGCTCTACGTAGCCGAAGCGACGCTGCGGACGGCCCGGCCCTTACAGTTATCGGGGCTTGCCGAGAAATACGTCGGTAAGGTCGGTTCCTGGCTGATGTTCTTTTCCGTCGGGGCTACGTCTTTTTGCAGCCTCATCGCTTACACCAGCGGCTGCGGTAAGATTTTGAGCGAGTTTTTCGGCATTTCCGTGGAGCTTGCCAGCGTCCTCTTTGCCGTCGGGGCGACGACGGTCGTCTGGATGGGCCTTAAAGCGACGGGCGTTGCAGAAAAATATTTGAGTTCAGGTATGACGGCCATGCTCATCATTCTCGTCGGCGCGTCATTTTTATCGGCCCGCGTACCTGTTGCAGATATTTTCTACACCCACTGGCTCTACGCCGTGCCGGTCTTTAACATCGCCGTCTTCTGCTACGCCGTTCAGTACATCGTGCCGGAAATCTCCCGCGGTTTTACTCATGATCCGGGAAAACTCGTGCCGTCGATCATGGCCGGCGCCGGCATTTCTTTCTTCATCCTGGCCTTGGTGCCCCTGGCCGTCTTTCTCATGCTGCCCGTCGGCGACATTACGGAAGTCGCGTCCTTGTCGTGGGGCCAGGCCCTGGGGTCGCCCGTCTTTTTCGTCATCGTCAATCTCTTTGCTTTCTGCGCCATGCTGACCTCCTTTTGGGCCATTGCCGAAAGCTTTTTGACCAACATGATCGACCGCTTGGGCTTTAAATCGGAAACGGACGTCCGCACGCGGGCACTCTGCCTTGCCGTCATCGTCATTCCGCCGGTTCTCTTGGCCTACAGCGGCCTCGTCGGCTTCGTCAATGCCATCTTCAGTGCCGGGACCTTCGGCGGCATCATCATGTCGATCCTGCCGGTCTTCATGCTGCGCCGGGCCCGCAAACACGGTGACAAGCTGCCTTGCTGGAAATGCGGCTGGATTGCCCATCCCGTCGTGCAGGCCTTGGTCGTCGTCCTCTTTGCCGGCGCCGGTGTCTACGCCATCCTGAGCATCTTCGGCTGGCTGCCCGCTGCTTGGTAATAAGGATTTCCCTATAAAAGACACGTACCGCTTCGCTGTTTTCCATCGTTACCGTGGGAGACAGGGAGCGGTCTTTTATTTTGACGGCCGAGCCTGTCGAGAGGTAGCCTTTTGCCGCTTTTTCAGCTATAATAAAAAGATACCTAAGCTGTTTCAGATTTGCCAAAGGGGGATTTATATATGAATTTTAGAAGTACGCGCTCTGATGAATGTGTTTCTCCATCCTACGCCTTGCTCCACGGCCTGGCTGCCGACGGCGGTCTCTACGTGCCCGAAGCCTTTTCCGAAGATGTCCTTTCTTATAAAGAACTGAGCGGCAAGTCCTATCAGGAGATTGCCGACGTCGTCTTGTCTCATTTCTTCACCAACTTTACGGCCGATGAACGAAAGGCTATGATCGCCTCGGCTTACAATGAAGAAACTTTCCGCGACGACCGCATCGTGCCCCTTCATTCCATCGATACCGACCTGTCCGTGGCTGAATTGTTCCACGGCCGGACCCTGGCCTTTAAGGACCTGGCCCTGTCCCTCTTTCCGTACCTTCTGACGGCTGCCAAAAAGCAGGAACAGGAAAAACGGGAGATCCTCATTTTGACGGCAACCAGCGGCGATACGGGGAAAGCTGCCCTTGAAGGCTTCAAAGACGTTCCCGGCACCAACATCATGGTCTTTTACCCCAGTGAAGGCGTCAGCCCCATGCAGCAGCAGCAGATGCAGAAGCAGGAAGGGGACAACGTCCGCGTATCGGCCATCCACGGTAACTTCGACGATGCCCAGAGCTTCTTAAAGCGCGTCTTCACCAACCCCGACGTTAATGCTTATGCCAACGAAAAGGGCGTCCTTTTCTCGAGTGCCAACTCGATCAATATCGGCCGTCTCTTCCCGCAGATCGTCTACTACGTATCGACGTATATCACCCTCGTCGACGACGGCGCCATCGGTGAAGGGGAAACCTTCGACGTCATCGTGCCGACGGGGAACTTCGGCAACATCCTGGCCGGGTATTTCGCCAAGAAAATGGGCATTCCCATCGGCAAATTGATCTGCGCCTCCAATAAGAATAAGGTCCTGGCCGACTTCTTTGAAACGGGCGTCTACGATATGAACCGCGACTTCTATACGACGGACAGCCCGTCCATGGACATCCTCTTGTCGAGCAACTTCGAACGCTTCCTCTTCTATGCCGCCGGCGAAGATGCCCAAAAGGTCGCCAAGTGGGAAAAAGAACTCTTAGAAACAGGAACCATGCGGGTCACGCCGGAAGAACTCCAGGCCCTCCGTCAGGACTTTGAAGGCGGCTGGATCGGAGATGAAGAAACGGAAGCCGTCATCAACCACGTCTACAACGATTTCGGCTACCTCCTCGATCCCCATACGGCCGTTGCCTACGGCGTCGGCATGAACCGTCACCGCCTGGGCCTCGACGAAGGCCGTCACACCGTCGTCATGGCCACAGCTCATCCCTATAAATTCCCGCCGGTCATCAGTGCCGCCCTGGCACTTCGGGAAAGCGCCGATCCCTTCGATACCCTCGTCGATATCAGCAGCGTCACCGGGATTGCCCTGCCCAAACCCTTGGCCGACCTCAAGCATAAACCGGTACGCTTCAAAGATTCCATCGATAAGGAAGCCATGAAACAGGCCGTCTTATCCTTCGTCGACGATATTTCGTCCAAGGCCTAGAAAGAAGGGCAGACTGTTGAATAAAGGTGTACTCTTCGCCATCCTGTCGGCTCTGGCCTTCAGTATCCAAAATATCATCGTAAAAGTCTTATCCTATACGGTCAGCACTGGGCAAATCGCGTTCTTTCGCGGTTGGCTCAGTGCCCTTATGATATTGGGGCTTATGCGCCTTCAAGACGTGCACATGTCAAATCGTGACATCCCGACATTGACCCTCCGGGGCCTTCTCGGCGGCATCGGCATGATCTGCAGCTTCTATGCCCTCCGGGGCATGCCGCTGGCCGATGTGTCCATCATTTCCCAGCTGTCGGCCTTTTTCGTCATGCTCTTTGCGGCCATGTTCCTCAAGGAAGTACTGCCGCCGGGCTCGAAATGGCCGCTGGTCGTCATTTTCGTCGGCGCCTGCCTCGTCGTTCGGCCCTGGAATTTCGATTCCTTCAACGTCTATTCCTTGTTCGCCTTAGGTCAGGCCATCTTTGCCGCCGGCGCCTATACGACGGTCAGCAAGTTGACCGGGGCCGGCGGTCACCATCCTTATGAAGTGGTCATGTACTTTCTCATCAGCGCCGCCTTATCGGGGGTCATCATCATGGCCCTGACCGGCGACTTTGTCATTCCTACCGGGACGGACTGGCTGTTTTATCTGGCCCTCGGCGTCATGAGCGTCCTGGCCCAGATCTGGATGACCAACGCCTATGCCACGGCCAACCCTGTCGTCGTCAGCTTCGTCACTTATATCGGCGTCTTCTTTAACGCCTTGTGGGGCTTTGTCCTCTTCGACGAAGCCCTGGCTGCCATGACCGTTGCCGGCGGCGCCCTCATTATCGGCGGATCCATGTACCTGACGAAATTGAAGCACGATAAGATCGCCGAAATGGCCAAGACACGAATCCGAGAAAAGAAAGGGGAAACATAATGCTTCCCGACAGAATCCATGAGACCCATCTTAAAATCGCCCTGTTCCTGATCCTACTGATCCTCTTTGGTGCCATTCAGGTCTTCATCCCTGACTTTTACACGACCGTCTGGGACCTGTCCATGAGCGGCAACCTCCACGGGACTATCGACTACCTGCGCTCCTTCAGGGGCTGGGCCGTCGTCATCAGCATGATCATCAACATCGTCATCAACGTCGTCGGCTTCCTGCCGTCCATCTTCATCTCGACGGCAAACGGCGTCGTCTTTGGCGTCGTCGGCGGAACCGTTGTCTCTTGGATTGCCGAAACGATCGGCGTCGTCATCAGCTTCTTCTTCATGCGGGCCCTCTTTCGCAATAAGGCCCAGAAAATCATCGAGACCAGCAAGATGCTGAGCAAAATCGACCACTACACGACGTGGCAGGCCATGGCCGTCGCCCGGGCCGTCCCGTACTCGCCAAACGGCCTCATCACCGCCCTCGGTGCCGTGAGCCACATCAGCTACCGCGACTACATCATCGGCTGTCTTATTGGGAAATTACCGTCCGTTGCCATCGAAGTCCTCGTCGGCCACGACCTGGTCATGATGGAAGGCCACTCCCAGCGCCTGGCCGTCGTCCTCTTTGCCATGGCCATCGTCTATGGCGGCTTATGGTACTGGAAACGGCGTCAAGACGCCAAAAAAGTCCTCCATAAGATTGAAGAAGATCTCGAAAAAAAGGCTGACCGGCCATAAACTGAATCATACGCACCCACTGTACTGATGAAATCGGGCGGTGGGTGATTTTTATGTGACGCTGCAGTTTATTAAAATAGACTGAAAGACGGCCTCACTCGATTAAAAAATACACAGTTTCTAAATCCCTGATTCTATGGCACGTTATACTAGATAGAAGGAATTCATGGCAAGAGGTCCTCGTCTTGGCGGATTTATTCTGCCGGGAGATTTTCGTGACGCAAGAGACGTCCGGAGAAGGCCCTTATCCGGGGTGCATCGTTTGATTGAATTGAGAAGTCAGGGGTTTTATGGCATAATATTAAAATAAGTTATTCTGATCCTACTGTTGAGGAGTGCGTGTTTTATGCTTGATTTTATCATCGATCAGACGATGGAATTTCTTGAAACGATGCCTAAGCTTACGAGAAAGAAAAAAGGCCAGTTTTTTACTTCAAAAGAAACGGCCGTCTTCATGGCGTCTCTCTTTGATTTCTCGAATATTCCCAATACCATTGAAATACTGGATCCGGGGGCAGGAACAGGGATTCTTTCAGCTGCGTTATTGGACCGTATTATAAATGAGCGACCTGTAAAGGCGGTGAACCTGACGTGCTATGAAAATGATTCGGCTGTTTTACCTATCCTAAAAAAGAACTTAATGTATATAAAGGAGCACAGCGACATTTTATGTAACGTTACGATCGTGGAGGACGACTATATTGTCCCTCAAGGATGTGATTTTGAGGACACGTTGCTGGCTGAACGACAGCCTAAAAAATATGATGTTATTATAGGAAATCCGCCCTATCTAAGAGTGCCGAGAAATCACCCGGCTGCCCTTGCCATGCCTTCCGTCGTTCATGGGGCTCCGAACCTCTATTTTCTTTTTGCGGCTATGTCCTTGTTTAATTTGCAGGAAAAGGGCGAGATGGTCTATATTATCCCGCGCAGCTGGACTTCAGGGGAATACTTTCGGCGTTTTCGGACGTATCTCTTGAAATATGGGAAAATTGTGCACATACATCTATTCGTAAGTCGCGACAAGGTATTTAAACAAGAGCAGGTCCTCCAAGAAACACTCATCATAAAAGTCCAAAAGACGGCAAAAACGCCGGATACGGTGAAAATTACATCGACAGAATCAAACAGTGACTTTAAGTCGATTACCGGCATTACCGTTCCTTATGGTACGGTCGTTGCCGGGGAGCGGCTGTATGTTTATCTTCCGACATCCGAAGAAGATGTAGCTGTCATTCAAACCATCCATCGTTATGAGCGAACCATGCCGGATGAAGGGCTTCAAATGCATACGGGAATCGTCGTAGATTTTCGCCAGAGAGAGGACTTAAAGGAAAGCCCCGGAGAGCACACGGTTCCCTTATTTTACAGTCAAAATATAAAGGAGGGCCGGGTCGATCACCATCCGTCGGGGAATGCCTGTGATTGGATCAGTGACGCCAAGCCGGGCCTTATCCAAAAGAATCAGAATTATGTATTTTGTAAGCGTTTTACCGCGAAAGAGGAATATAGACGACTTCAATGTGGAGTATATCTTGCCAATGATTTTCCCGATTACCAGTTCATCAGTACGCAAAATAAGATAAACTATGTCAGCCGAATCGATAAAAGCGAGATGAGCACCTGTCTGACTTTTGGGTTGTATGCGCTCCTTAATTCGACGTTATTCGATAAGTATTATAGAATTTTAAACGGGAGTACGCAGGTTAACAGTACGGAGATAAACAGTATCCCCGTTCCGCCGATTGCGATGATTGAGGCGATGGGTAGGGCGTTGATGGCGGGTGAAAACTTGTCGACCGAAACCTGTGATAAAATCATAAAAGGGGTGGCTTATGGTGAGTAAATTAGAGGAAGCGAAAGCTTTTTTGAAGGCCTTCGGGATGCCTGAGCGCCAGCAAACGGATGTAGCCGGGTATGCCTTGCTGACACTTGCCAATATTAAGGAAGGATCGGCATGGAGTGAAGCGGCCAATGAATGGATTCGCATTCATGATGTCCTTCAGTTTACCCGTGAAAACTATCAAAAGACTTATGCGGAGAATACTCGTGAAACAATCAGAAAAAATTGTATGCATCCCTTTCGGGAAGGGGCCTTGATTGAGGATAACGGCTTGGCAACGAACAGCCCTAATTATCGATATCGATTGACCACAGAAGCTCTCTCCCTTTTGAGAAACTTCAGACAGCCGACATGGCAGCAGGCTCTTGATGATTATCGAAGTTGTCATCAGACTTTGATTGAAAAATATGCAAGTAAAAAGCGAATGGAAATGATGCCGGTCCATATCGATGATACAGAGATTTTCTTAAGCCCGGGAAAGCATAACGCCTTGCAGCGGGACATTATTGAACAATTTGCACCGCGGTTTGCTCCCGGCTGTACCTGTCTGTATATGGGGGATACGACGAAAAAGGATCTCATCAAAGACTCGGCAGCCCTTGAACAGCTGGGATTTGATATTACACTGCATGATAAAATGCCGGATGTTGTCTTATATAGGCAGGACAAACATTGGATTTATTTTATTTTAACCCGCCAGAAGACCCTTGCCTCTTAGGTGAGAGATGAATGGCAGGTGGTTGAGTAGGCTCGATGCCACGACAACCACAAATCCATGTAGAAAGTCTTGTCGACGCATCTTTTTTGTATATGATTAGTATATAATAAAAAGGAGGTGAACAAAATGTATCTAACACAAGCAAATGTCATAAGAGGTCTTTCGAAAGAAGAATACTCCATCTTACGGGAAATGTGCCAATACAGCAATAATCTCTACAATGCGGCTCTCTATAATATCAGGCAATACTATTTCCAAGAGAAAAAGTTTCTGAAATACGAGGAGAACTACCATGTCTGCAAAGAAAATGAAAACTATGGATTATTGCAGGCTGGCGTGTCTCAGCAGACATTAAAAGTTGCTGACCGTAGCTTTAAGTCATTCTTCAATCTCATAAAGAAAGCGAAATCAGGTGAATATCGCTTCAAGGATATCAAAATGCCCCGCTATCGAGAAAAAGGCGGTATGTTCAACCTTATTCTGTCCACTAATGCCATAAATATCAATAATGGATTCCTGACGGTGCCTATGAGTAGGGAGTTCTCCAAGCTGCATGGCGGTAAACAGGTAAAAATTCCATTTCCTAAAAGGCTTGAAGGCAAGACCATCAAGGAAATCCGTATCTGCCCTATATACAATGGCATATACTTCAAAATACAGTATTGCTATCTTCAAGTGGAAGAACCTCAAGACGTTTCCACTGACAATGTGCTGGCTATCGACATTGGCCTTGAAAACCTGGCGACCTGTGTAACCAATACCGGGACGGCGTTCATCATGGACGGACGTAAACTGAAATCAATTAACCAGTATTGGAACAAGCAGAAAGCTTATTATCAAAGTATCGCTGACAAGCAAGGGCAGAAAAAAACGCACCGACTCTATGTTTTGACTCGAAAACGGAATCATCGGACACAAGACTATATCCGCAAGGTCGCCCGTTACATCATCAACTACTGCATAGAACACCGTATCGGCACCATCGTTTGCGGCTACAATGGCAACTTCAAACGTAGTATGAATCTTGGCAAGATTACCAATCAGCAGTTTACGCAAATCAGCTTCGGCAGTCTGCGTGAGACATTGAAAGGGCTTTGCGAGCGATACGGCATGAAGTACATCGAACAGGAAGAATCGTACACTTCCAAGGCAAGCTGCTTGGATTTAGACGAGATTCCTGTCTATAAGCCTGAACAGCCGTATATGGGAGCCTTCAGCGGGAAACGGGTCCATCGCGGCCTGTACCAATTTGCCGATGGAAGGATGGCTAACGCCGACGTAAACGGTGCGGCCAACATACTCAGAAAAAGTAAGCAGAACTTCGATTACGAAGAACTGTGTAGAGGGCTTTTGGACAGCCCCTTGAGAATAAGGATATCCTGACAACTAACTCCTTTAGGATATGTTGTTAGGCGTTAGTTCATGTATCAAACTTCTCAAGAATCCCTCGCTTCTATAAGCGGGAGAGGTTCAAAACGGCCTTCCCGGATCAGGATACATATAAGCAATTTAGTGTCGACTTAGCTTGGGAAACAGAAGTTTGGATTTCAGCCTATCCGGATCATATGATACATTTAGATGGAGCCAAATTTTTGGGACCTTATGTCTGAGCTCGAACCTCCCGGGGAAATCATGAACTGAATATTCAGAATTCCAGAATTGCGTCGAATCGAAACGTCGTCCTGAAAAGAGGGGAGTCGCCCAAAAAAGCGGCTCCCTTAAAATTTGCGTAAAATCGGAAATCCTTACGATAGACCATTTCTTCGATTCATGATATACTATTACAGATACAATTATATAAACGTTCAATTTTCAATGAGGTGATTATTGTGGCAAAACAGATTTTTGTTACGGGCCATAAAAACCCGGATACGGACTCGATTTGTTCGTCCATTGCATATGCAAAATTAAAACAGTTACAAGGCATCAACGCTGCGCCCATTCGCGCCGGCGAACCGAATAAAGAAACGGCTTTCGCACTCAACTATTTCAACGTAACGCCCCAGCCGTTGGTAAAGGATTTCTACGTCAAAGTCGGTGAAGCCGTCTACACCGACGTCGAAGGCCTTCCCATCAATGCCAGCCTGAAAGACGCTGCCAAATGGTTCTCTGTCCATGAAAGCGACGTCGCTCCTGTCGTCGACAACGGCCAGTTCATCGGTGTCATCGAAAAGGCACAGCTCGCCGATCAGTTCATCAAGACCGTCATGGGCGAAGAACTGAGCACGGTCAAGGGCCTCGTTCACGATCCGGAACTGTTCTTCAGCCCGACCGACCACGGCCATGACGTTCCGGCAGAAGGCCGCTACGCTGTCGTCGATGGCGGCAAATACGTCGGCATGGTCTGTGCCGATTCCTTAGCCAACGTTGAAAAACAGCAGGTCATCCTCGTCGACCATAACGAAAAGAAACAGATCATCGACGGCATTGACGAAGCATCTATCGTCGGCGTCATCGACCATCACCGCATTGGCGGGACCCTTGCCACAGACGGCCCGATTTCCATCCTCTTCAAGACCGTCGGCTGCACGGCAACGATCGTAACCGGCCTCTATGAACAGGCCGGCATCGCCATCCCCAAAGACGTAGCCGGACTCCTCCTGTCGGCCGTCATTTCCGACACGGTTCTCTTCCGTTCGCCGACCTGCACTCCCGAAGACCGGGCAGCTGCTGAAAAACTGGCCAACATCGCCGGTGTGGACATCGAAAAATACGGCATGGAAATGCTCAAAGCCGGTGCCAACGTATCGGACCTCACGCCGGACCAGATCGTTCATAACGACATGAAAGAATTCGTCGGCGGCGACGCAACCTTTACGGTCGCTCAGGTACAGGTCATGGACACGACGGATCTCCTCAACCAGAAACAGGTCCTCTTGAATGCCCTCGAAAAACTTCGTGCCGAACACAATTACGTCGCATCATTCCTGATGATCACCAGCATCATCGACGAATCGACGAACCTCATCTTCGCCGGCAACATGGATGAAGCCGTAAGCGCTGCCTTCGGCAAAGACGTCCTCGATAAAGAAGTCTACCTGCCCAAGGTCATGAGCCGTAAGAAACAGGTCATTCCGCCGATCCTGTCTGCAATGAAATAAGAGATGATTTTATGAGAGGCCCGAACCATCTGGTGAGGGCCTTTTATCTGTAAGCTAAAGGAGAAATTTATAAGCCACTAAGTGCACGGACAAATCTACATTTGTAACATGGTGTGAGCATGGAGGAAAGATAAAGCATGAACTCATCCAATATTACAAATTATAAACCAAAAGAATTTGCGGAGCCTTTCAACGTGTCAATCAAAATCCTGCAACGTTGAGATATCCAAGGAATCTTGAAAATAAACCGTTCGAATGAAAAACTATCTCCGCATAAAGAACTCGTACAAGATATCGTAAGCATTCTTCATGTATTCTCATGCAGTCTATATGAACTGCATGAGAAAATATAAGAAGTAAATCGAGGGAGATGAGACGATTGCTAAAAGCGTTCAAGACGGAGATTGCTCCGACACTCGAACAAGCCAATAGGATTATTCGCTCAATCGGTATCTGTCGTTTTTTATATAATCAGTACATTGCCTATAATAAGAAGCTTTACCGGATGTATCAGCGTGGGTTGCTTGATAGTCATCAGAAGCATTTTGTATCGGCTAATGACTTCGACAAGTACGTCAATCACAAACTGAAACAGGAATTGTCTTGGATAAGCGAGTGCGGGGCAAAAGCCCGCAAGAAAGCGCTGGTTAATGCTGAAGCGGCTTTCAAAGAGTTTTTTAAAGGGCAGGCAGGATTTCCGCGTTTTAAAAAGAAATCCCGACAGGATGTGAAGCTGTATTTTCCGAGGAATAACAAGGGTGACTGGAAGATATGGCGGCACAAGCTGATGATACCGACACTGAAACAGGTGAAGCTGAAAGAATACGGATATCTCCCCGTTGGTGTCGCCGTCATAAGCGGCACAGTTTCTTATCAGGCAGGCCGATTCTATGTTTCCGTTGTGGCAGATGTTGAGGAGACATCCAGATACAACAACGATTGGGCGGCATCCTGTCATCCGCAGAGCGAAGGTATAGGAATCGATTTAGGTATCAAGAATTTGGCGATTGTCAGCAATGGCCAGACCTTTAAAAATATCAACAAATCTTCAAAGGTCAGACGACTGGAGAAGCGGCTGAGAAGAATGCAGAGGCAGCTCAGCCGGAAATATGAGCTTAAAAAAAAGAAAGGTGGTGCACCTGCTATAGCCTCTGCAAACATAGACAAGCAAAAACTTAAGGTGCAGAAACTTCATCAGCGAATTAAACAAATCCGTGAGGATCATGAAAATAAGACCATTCATGAGATTGTGAAGCAAAAACCAAGCTTCGTTACCGTGGAGGACTTGAATATCAAAGGCATGATGAAGAACAAGCATCTCGCAAAATCAGTTGCAGCAGAACGGTTCTATTCTTTCCTGTCGAAACTGAAATGCAAGGCAGAAATCATAGGCATCGAATTGCGGGTCGTGGACCGGTTCTATCCCAGCTCCAAAACTTGCCATGCCTGTGGGTATATCCATAAAGGGCTGAAACTCCAAGACCGCATGTATGTCTGCCCAAAGTGTGGATATATGATTGACCGTGATCTCAACGCCTCGCTTAATCTGCGGGATGCAAAAGAATATCAGACCGCTTAAATCCAAAAGTACTGATATATGTACCGATGGCTAGTCGGGAACAGACATCTTTCTCCTTGCTGCGCAAGAAGCAGGTTGTCAACGCCTTTGGAGTGCAGAACCCCTCAAGTAGCTGCTGAGCTTGCTCAGAGCAAAAGAGTGTACGATGAAGAAGGAACTGCGAACCGCGAGGTTGCAGCAATTCATCTTAATATAGATACGTTTATCTATGTTTTAAGTAGCAGTTTGTATGAATCCTATTTTCGACACCTTGAACGACCGCCAGTGTGAGGCCGTAAACCATACAAAGGGCCCGCTTCTCATTACCGCCGGCGCCGGATCGGGGAAGACCAAGGTTTTGACCTGCCGCATTGCCCACCTCTTGGAACTCGGCGTTTCGCCGTACCGCATCTTGGCCATTACCTTTACCAATAAGGCCGCCAAGGAAATGAAAGAGCGCGTCCAGAACCTCGTCGGGGCCCAGGCCGATTCCATCTGGCTCAGCACCTTCCATTCCTTCTGTGCGAAACTGCTGCGCTTTGAAATCGACGGCTTTCACGGCTACACCCGGAATTTCACCATTTACGACTCGTCGGACCAACTGGTGCTCATCAAGGACTGCCTGAAAAAATTGAACCTCGACGATAAACAATTCACGCCGCGGTCGGTCTTGGGGACGATTTCGGCGGCTAAGAACGTCCTCATGGATGCTAAAACCTTTGCCGGCCAGGCCGAAGACTTTTACCAGCAAAAAGTCTCCGAAGCCTATGCGCTCTATCAGGCAAAGCTCAAGGAAAACAACGCCCTTGACTTCGACGACCTCCTGTTCTTGGCCGTCCGCCTCCTGGAAGAAAAAGACGACGTCCGGGAAAAGTATCAGGAACGGTTCCAATACGTCCTGGTCGACGAATATCAGGATACGAACCACGCCCAGTATGCCCTCACCAAGATCCTGGCCGCTCAGTGGCGCAATATCTGCGTCGTCGGTGATGCCGACCAGAGTATCTACGCCTGGCGCGGGGCCGACATCCGCAACATCATCGACTTTACCCGGGACTATCCCGACGCAGCGTCGATCAAGCTCGAACAGAACTACCGCTCGACGAAGACCATCTTGAACGCCGCCAACGCCGTCATCGACAACAACGAAAGCCGGCCGCGGAAAACCTTGTGGACGGAAAACCCGTCGGGAAATAAGGTCATCCATTACCAGGCCCAGACCGAACACGACGAAGCCGACTACATCGCCGGCGCCATCTACAACCGCCACGAAATCAGCCACGAACCCTACGGCGACATGGCCATCCTCATCCGGACCAACGCCCAGTCCCGTGTCCTCGAAGAAAAATTGATGCGCTACGCCATTCCTTATACCATGGTCGGCGGCACCAAGTTCTACGACCGCAAGGAAATCAAGGACGTCCTCGCTTACCTGCGGCTCTTGTATAATCCCGAAGACAGCCTGAGCCTGACCCGTATCATCAACGTACCTAAGCGCAACATCGGAGCTACGACGATGGAACACGTGGCAGCCTACGCAGAAGGGGAGGGAATCTCCCTCTTTGAAGCCCTGTCGTCGCCCGACGCCATCCCCGTCACCAAACGGGCCCAGACGTCCCTTGAAAACTTTGCCGCCATGATCTTTGATCTCCTCAATGAGATCGACGGCCTCGACGTCTTGAGCCTCATCGAAAAGGTCATCAAAGACACGGGCTACGGCGACATGCTCGATAAAGAAGCCGAACACGATCCCCAAGGCGTAAGCCGCAAAGAAAACGTCGGCGAATTCCTGTCCGTCGCTAAAGACTACATGGACAGCAACCCCGACGGCAACCTGCAGGACTTCCTCGAAAATGTAGCCCTGGTCAGTGACGTCGACGACTTTGAAAGCAGCGAATCGAAGGTCACCCTCATGACCCTTCACGCCGCCAAGGGTCTTGAATTTCCCGTCGTCTTTTTGGCCGGCCTCGACGAAGGCTTGTTCCCGCACAGTAGGACCTTGATGGATCCCGAACAGATCGAAGAAGAACGGCGCCTGGCCTACGTCGGCATCACCCGTGCCGAACGGCAGCTCTACGTCACCAACGCCGTGACGAGGACCATGTACGGCCGCATCTCAGCCTACATGCCGAGCCGCTTCCTCGGGGAAATCCCGCCGGAACTCGTCGAAGAATACAAGCGAAAGAGCGCCATGCCCCAGAGCCGGATGACCTCCGTTCCCGGCCAGCAGCGGGTGTCGATCCTGTCGAAGCCCGTAGCCACGAGCCTTCCCAAGAAGCACGCCGTGACCGACTCCTTTTCAAAGGGCGACAAAGTACGCCATAAGATCTGGGGCATCGGCACCGTCCTCGACGTCATCGGCGACGGGCCGAACATGCAGATGAAAATTCAATTTCCGACGAAAGGCGTCCGCCAAGTCGTCGTTAAATTCGCACCGTTAGAAAAAGTATAGCCATTTCGATACGCGTAAAGGAAGGGAATCTTATGGAACAAGAAAAAGCGCGGCTCCTGGCCCTGCGACAAAAAATCGATGAACTGAGCTACCAGTATTACACCCTCGACAAGCCGACCATGAGTGACTACGAATACGACATGCTCTACCGGGAGCTGGAAAACATCGAAAAAGCCCATCCCGAATGGGTGACGCCCGATTCGCCGACCCAGCGCGTCGGCTCTAAGATTTCCGGCGGCTTTGAAAAATACACCCACGACCGGCCCATGCTGAGCCTGGGTGACGTCTTTAACGACAATGAACTTCGGGAATTCGACCGCCGCGTCCGCAGCGACCTCGGCGGGGAAGCCTTAGAATACGTCGTCGAACTCAAAATCGACGGCCTTGCCGTCAACCTCATCTATGAAAACGGTCAGTTCGTCCGCGGCGTCACTCGCGGCGACGGCGTCGTCGGTGAAGACATCACCAACAACGTCCGCACCATCCGTACCATACCCCTTCGCATCGACAGCACGTCGCCTCATATCGAGATCCGCGGCGAAGTCTATATGCCCGTCGCGTCTTTTTCGGCCCTCAATGAACAGCGGCGAAACGACGAACTCGAACCCTTTGCCAATCCCCGTAACGCCGCAGCCGGCTCCCTGCGCCAGCTCGATCCCCAGATTACGGCCCAGCGCAAACTGGCCTTCTTTGCCTACGCCTTAGGGGGCAACACGGGCATTACCATCGAAAGCCAGGAAGAACTTTTGCAGGATCTGCGTCAGTTCCGTTTCCAGGTCAATGGGGAATACCGGAAATTTACGGATATCGAAGACGTCATCGCCTTCATCCACAGCTGGGACGACCGCCGCGACAGCCTGCCTTACGCAACCGACGGCATGGTCGTCAAAGTCAACTCCTTTGCCCAGCAGGCGCGGCTTGGCAACACGGTCAAGATTCCCCGCTGGGCCATTGCCTATAAATTCCCGCCGGAACAGGCCGAAACGAAGGTCCTCTCTATTTCCGTCAGCCTCGGCCGGACGGGCGTCCTGACGCCGGCAGCCGACCTCAAGCCGGTAAGACTTGCCGGGACGACGGTCAAGCGGGCTACCCTTCACAACGAAGACTACATCCGCGACAAAGACATCCGCGTCGGCGATACGGTCATCATCCAGAAGGCCGGCGAAATCATCCCCGAAGTCGTCCGCTCCCTGCCGGATAAACGGACGGGTTCAGAAGTCGTCTTTTCCATGCCCCATGTTTGCCCGGCCTGCGGCTCAGACGTCGTCCGCCGCGAAGGGGAAGCGGCCTGGCGCTGCGTCAATCCCGACTGCCCGGCCGTCATCGGCGAAAAGATCGCCCACTTCGTCTCTCGTGACGCTATGAATATCGACGGCCTCGGTGATGCCATCGTCCAGCAGCTCCTTTCAAAAGAGCTCATCCACGACGTCGGCGACATCTATGCCCTCAATAAAGAAGAACTCGTAGCCCTCGAAGGCTTTGGTGAAAAATCAGCAGATAACCTCTTAAAAGCCATCGAGGCCAGTAAGAGCGTCGGCCTCGCCCGCGTCCTCTTTGCCTTAGGCATCCGCTTCGTCGGCGCCAAAGCAGGCCGAGTCCTTGCCGAATCCTTCGGCAGCGTCGAAGCCCTGATGGCAGCCACTGCCGATGACCTGACCGCCATCGACGACATCGGCCCCAGAATTGCCGATAGCATCGTCTCGTACTTTAGCGAAGAAAAAAGTAAGGCCCTCATCGAAAAACTCCAAGGCTACGGCGTCGACATGACCGCCGAAAAGAAAGAACTCATCAGCACCAGCTTCGACGGCGAAATCGTCGTCCTCACCGGAAAACTAGAACTCTTCACCCGGAAAGAAGCCGAACAAGCCGTAGAAGAGAGAGGCGGTAAATGCACCTCGTCGGTAACCAAAAAAACGACCCTCGTCGTCGTCGGAGCCGAACCGGGGAGCAAGTATGAAAAAGCTAGGCAACTGGGAACGCCCATCATCAGCGAAGCCGAGTTTAAAGAATGGCTGGAACGATAGGGGAGTAAGAAGATAGAAATCGATGTATCGATAAAAAGATGTCGGACACATGAATAATCAAGCGTGTATGAAAACCGGATGCCGAACTGTATAAACAGTAGGTATCTGGTTTTTTGTGTATTTATCTGGTTGAGGCTGTAAATCTGTAAACTAGTTCTTTTATACGGTTAGAATGAATAATGGCTATACATGTTACTGGATAACTCGTATAATAAAAGTATAAATTAAATATGAGGTGGTTTATCGTGAGCGTATCGCTTAGAACTTTGGGTTTTTATAATTGTTATATGAATGGTAATGATAATAATAAAGAGTTTTTTAATAAGGATTTTTTTATCAAATTAATTAAATATATTGCCATGCTAAATTCGTCTGAGAGATTAGAGAATAATGAGAAAGAAAAAAAGATGTACAGTTTAAAAGGCTATGAATTAAATTCAGACGATGACGATATAATTACCTTGATTTTTACATCTGCAAAATATCAACATAGCCCGGACTATATGTCTAGTATTGATGGTTCTACACGACCAACAGATAAGCATTTATATGAAGGCGAGGCGGAACTTACTCATTTATGTTTGAAATTAAAAGCGGAAAAATCAATTATAGTACTTGAAGAACGACAATCGGGAATGACCATAACAAAGATAATCAGTTATTTGAATTCATATATAGATAAATTAGCTAAAGCAGAAAATACAAAGTATCCTTATAAATTTCTCACAGAGATATATCCAGTTCGAAATGTAAAAGAGATTATTGAGAATTTTTCAAGAGCAACTACTTTGGAACTATTTGTTAAAAAAGATGTCATACAGGATGAAATGATGGAGTTTGCCGAAATTGATACTCCGTTAATTCGAGACGAGGCAATAATAACGATAAAAGCTGAGAAGCGGGAAGCCTTTTCAAAGGTATTTTTGCAAAGTGTAGAAAAACTGGCAGATGCAATTGTGGGGAAAAGAGAAGGCAGTGGGAAATGCACTAGGATTCGAATTAAAGGAAAAAGTAATGAAAATCATCCGATTTCATTTGATACTGAAATTTTAAAACGAAAGGAGCAAGTCGAATCGCATTTGAATAAAAATGGTACTGTTAATACTGAAGATTTGATTAAGAAAATGATTCCACTAGTAAAGGATTTGGAATAAATGAAAATTTATCATGATTGGATGGTTTTGATTAAATACTACTACTCAACTCTTGCACCTGGAGAACGTAATTATGAAATCGTTATCCCCCTTGTTCTTTCAATTGTTGTAAGTAGTATATATGGCTCTGTTGGTGCTACGTTATCGGGCTTATTAAAGTTGAGAGATTTATTGCCGGCAACTTTAGCTATTTTAATCGGTTTTACGATAGCTTGCATTGCAGTATTAGCATCTAGCGAAGCTCGTAATATAAAGTTTTTAAAGAGAAAGTTAACTAACGACAGGACTATCAATAATGGGAACATTGTTTCGCTTTTCCAATGGATATTAACCTTATTTTGTTATGAATTATTTATCCAGATAGCTTTGCTTTTGTTTACATTTTTCGTGGCATTTATTATACGAGTATTTAATGACCCTATTTTAATGTTTTGTCTATTGGTTATTGAAGTAGGTCTTTTGTTACATATTGTTTTTTTGTTAATTAGATGTGTTACCTATGTTTATTTAGCTTTTTTTCCAAATAAAAAAACAGATGCGAAGCCAGGTACGAAAAATGATGATTAGATTCTAATACAATGAAATTGGGACTTTAAATTGGATTGTATTTTTGTTCTTTGTCATTTTGAAACGACAAGGGATTTCTTTATAGGATAACTTATAAAGACGGTGCCTATGTCAATCGCGATTCGATGAAAAAGGGATGTCTTACTGCATAAGCAGCGGCATCTCTTTTTTGCCGTAATGATTAGAAGGATCCTAAAATGTCTACTGACACAAGTC
>NZ_HF954537.1:542343-553149 GCF_000455225.1 Megasphaera massiliensis | reverse complement strand
CAAGTCACGCTGCGAGATGAATATGAGACAAAAGACACGTTTCCCATCAACAAAAGCTTTTCTTTATCATTTTTTTACATTCCGAAAAGGCATTGGCGGAAACGGTCGGTTTTTTTTTGTGTTAAAGAATGGTATAATGAATTATTGTAAAGTCCGTGACGGAGAAGAACCTCCGTTTTTTCGTGCGTATATAATACAATAATAATGACAGAGCTCATGCTTTGCCGTGAGGAGGAACCGTTTTGAAGTGTTCGCCGCAGTCGTGTTCGATTTCGATTAAAAATAAGTACAGTAATGAGGTGTTGCCCGTTGTCCTGGCCGTTGCCGATTACATTGCTATTTGGCTGGCAGAATACGTGTCGTATGGCCTGCGGGACTGCCTGATTCCCAATACGCATTTTCACCTGTCGTGGCTCAGCATTCACGTCATTGTACCGGCTGTATACCTGCTGTTTTTGAAATTGCATCACCTCTATACACGGCGCATGCAGTTTTGGCAGATCATTTCTAATCTCTTTAAGGCGACGTTTTATTCCATTGCCTTACTGATTTTCTTTATCTATATCGCCCAGACGGCAGCGTCGACGTCGCGACTGTTCGTGGGCCTATTGGCAATCACTTCTTTTGTTTTCTTGGTCATTGAACGGTATGTCGTCAAACGCATCTTGATCCGTATGAAGCTGCTTCAGCTCCCGGTCCTTATCATGGGTGCCGGCAAGACGGCAGCTCTCATGTTGGAATACTTCAAGCGTGATACCGGCGTCGGATACGAATTCATCGGCTACCTCGAAGACCATACGCCAGATCCGAGAGTGGCGGCCATGATTCCACACTTGGGAACCTTCCGCGATGCCGAGCAGGTCATTCAGGTTACCGGTGTCCAGCATGTCATGGTTATTGCCCCGGGTCTTAAGAATGAAGCTGTACAGGACATCGTCTACCGCGTCCAACCCTTGGTCAAAAAAGTGGCCTTCATCCCTGATATGGGCAGCCTGCCTTTGGCAACCCTCGAAACGAACCCCCTCATCGACGGCCGCATCATCTCCATCAGTTTCCGGAATAACTTATCCCAGTGGTACAACCGGGCTATCAAGCGGATTTTTGATTTAGTTTGCACCATCATCGGCATCATCTGCCTGTCGCCGTTTTTCTTAGCTGTCGCCTTGTGGATCCGTCTCGATTCGCCGGGGCCAATCATCTTCAAACATCGCCGTATCGGCCGGAACGGCAAAGAATTTAACTGCTATAAATTCCGCAGCATGTGTGTCGATGCTGACGTCAAGCTGAAAGAACTCCTCGAACGAGATCCCGAAGCCCGGAAAGAATGGGAGACAGAATTCAAACTGAAAAACGACCCGCGTGTTACGAGAAGCGGAGCCTTTTTGCGCAAGACCAGCCTTGACGAACTGCCGCAGCTGTTCAACGTCTTGACAGGGGACATGAGCCTCGTCGGACCGCGCCCCATCATACGCGATGAAATCAAGAAATACGGCGCCTTTATTAAAGACTTTTATATGGTCCGCCCCGGCGTCACCGGCATGTGGCAGACCAGCGGCCGCAGCGATACGACCTATGACGAACGAGTTCAGATGGATACCTGGTACGTGAGAAACTGGAACGTCTGGTTCGACATCGTCCTTATTTGGAGAACCGTTGCTGTTGTAGTGAAACATAAGGGAGCTTATTAAGGAACAGCGAGAGTGCTTTAGCATCAGTCCCGCATAAGGAGTTGATACCGTGAATCAACATTTCATTACGAAACTTCATATTAGTCAAGTCCGCCACTTGAAAGATATAGACATTCCCATATCGGAAACTGAGTGTAAGCATCTCATTTTGACGGGGAAGAACGGTAGCGGAAAGACGAGTGTCCTTAAAGGGCTGGCGGCCTATTTGTCGAAGTTCTTTTTGGATTCAAGCAGTAAGGAGTCTTTTCGTATATATAAAGAAAGAATGCAGCAACTGCCCGAAGAGATTTTACATACATCCAAGGATAGTCCGGAATATACTGCTTTGTTAAATCGACTCGAACATGCTACACAGTTTGTCAAAACTTATGAACAGGGCGTAACGCCTATTTTTCAGGAAGATTCCCTTATCCACGCGCATACTTTACAAGGTACTTATATTTTTGCTTATTATCAGGCTGAACGAGTCTATATAGCAGAGAATGAAAAGAATATTGCTCAAGTGGAATTGACTGATACGTATGGCATTGACGCTCATCCCGGGCAGGATTTCGTCAAATATATCCTGAATTTAAAGACTATTGGCGCTATGGCTGAAACGAACGGTAAACCGGAACGGGCGGCGGAGATTAAAGCGTGGTTCAAAAAGTTTGACCATGTCTTGCAAATCATCTTTGATGAAAAAGATGCTTATCTTGATTTTGATATCGAAACGTTTGCCTTCCATATCGTCGTACCGGGACGAGAACCTTTTGCCTTTGATGCACTTTCAAGCGGCTATGCAGCCGTCTTAGACATCGTCGTCGATTTGATGATGCGCATGGAAAAGAAAGCCGGTAAGCATTATGATTTAGAAGGCGTTGTCCTCATTGATGAAATCGAAACGCACCTGCATTTGGATTTACAAAAGAAGATTATGCCGATTCTTACGAATATGTTTCCCAATATTCAATTTATCGTCACGACACATTCGCCGTTTATCCTAAACTCCATCAAAGATGCGGTAATTTACGACTTGGAAAATCATACACTGGTCAATAATCCGGAAGGCCTTTCTAACATCCCTTACGACGGTATTGTCGAAGGTTACTTTGATGCGCCTGCCTTGTCGAAAGCGTTGAAGGCGAAGTATGACCGCTATCGGCAGTTGGTAAAAAAAGAGACCTTGACCGATGACGACTATGAAGAAGTGGCAGAATTGGAGTATTATCTCGATGAGATTCCCGATTATTTGGCACTGGGCTTCATGGCCGACTATAAGCAGTTGAAATTAGAATTAGCGCAGAAGGAGTAAGATTGGATGGTATCATGTGACAAATCTTCCGTAGCTCCGGCATCGTTAGCGACAGAAAAAGCTAAGGGGAAGAGCGGAAACTATCGGGGAATCGATGTCATCGAACAGCTTAAGTCCGACTTTCATGATAAATGCTATATTTGTGAACTGAAAGGCCTTCAAGATCCGCAAATCGAGCATTTGGTTCCTCATAAAGGGAATATCGATTTAAAATTTGATTGGAATAATCTTTTTTGGAGCTGCGCCCATTGCAACAGTATCAAGAACAATAAAATATATGAGGGCAAAATCATCAATTGCTGTCAAGAAGACCCGGAACAGCATATTGCCTGCCGGTACGCCGATAATGACGTACAGATTGAGGCCTTGGATCAAAACGAAGTGACCTCCACGACGGCTTCCTTGATTTATGCAGTCTTTAATCTGAAAAATACAGGAATGCGGATAAATAACTCCGCCAGTCGACTCAAAGCGCTGCAGGAAGAAATGAATATATTTTTCAACGAACTGCATCGCTACAAAGAAAATAAATCACCGGCTAATACACGCCGGGTTGTTGCCAGATTGAGAAAGAGTACGGCCTTTGCGGCGTTCAAACGGTCGTATATTAGAAATAATCGCGACTATGCTGAATTACAGGCCTATGTCGCGTTATAGAATGAAAGGGTTGGAACAATTGTCTATTAACATTATCATTGCAGCACATAAAAAATATTGGATGCCGACGGATCCGGCCTATTTGCCTGTTCATGTTGGAGCTGAAGGGAAAGACTCTATCGGTTATAGGCCGGACAATACGGGGGAAAATATCAGTACTAAGAATCCTTATTTTTGTGAGCTGACGGGCCTATATTGGGCTTGGAAAAATTTGGATGCCGATTTCATCGGTCTCGTTCATTATCGCCGTTATTTTACCCGCAAAGAAGTCCGCAATATCGAAGCGAAAAAAGAACAAATCCTTACCGAAAAAGAATGGCAGGCTTTGTTAGATAAGCATCCGGTCATCGTTCCCGATAAACGGAAATACTATATCGAAACCAACCGCTCTCATTATAACCACGCTCATCATTCGGAAGGACTGGACATAGCGGAACAAATCATCAAAGAACGGTGTCCCGAATATCTTCCGGCTTTTGACAAGGTCATGAATCGCACCTGGGCCCATATGTTCAACATGTTCGTCATGCGCCGCGACTTGTACAACGATTATATGCAGTGGATGTTCGACATTCTCTTTGAACTGGAAAAACGCGTCGACATCACCGGCTGGGATACCTACGAATCCCGCATATATGGCTTTGTGAGCGAACTCCTCTTAGATGTTTGGCTTGAACACAATCAAATAGACTATGCCGAACAGAACGTTTCTTTCATGGAAAAGCAAGATTGGATCAAAAAAGGCGGAGCCTTTTTGAAACGGAAACTCTTTGGGAGATAGTATTGACTATTAGAATGCGTTTGCTGTGGTTGAGAGGTAGAGTATGATTCCTAGAACTGTACAAATTGATTTATGTCATGATATGGAACGGATAGCGAAATCACAGCTTAATAAGTTGGGTTTTGATTCAACTGAAGTTGAAAATTTGAAAAATCCATTACTACGTTTGCTTGAATATAATATAAAGCGTATACCTCTAATAAAACGTGAAATAGCTATATCGGCCGAATTCAAGTGTCCTTCAGCATATCAGCGAGCTTTTGGAGAATTTATTCAAAAAGTAAAAAACGGAGAGGATATTAATCCATTCCTGTCCAACAAACGCGATAGTGTAGCCGAACCAGATTTATTGTTATATGATTGGGGCGTACATCACTTTCATTTGACAAGACGGTATAATAAAAAAGGGAAGCCTACGAGGAGCGACTATTTAATTTTCGCTGTCTGCACTGATGAGCGGATGTATTTTATCCAAATATATTCACATAAAAAGGTGGCTGTATTTGCACAACAAGAAATTTTAGAAATAATTTATAAGAACTGGCCCTATTTGCTAAAGAGCTTTGAACTTTCAGGCATTTCTATTGATGATATGTCAGATCAAGAAAGAATGAACATTCGAAATAAACATGGACTGAGTTTGACTGGAATTTTTGGAAAACCGTATTTTTCACCGGGTGGTGGATATATGTCAGATGGATCGGCATTTATTGCTGTTCATCAGTCAGATTTTGTGTGGAATCAGTTAAAGAGTCTTGAAGAATGGATTATTAATAACCTATCTTTAATAAAAAGTCTATATCATAGGAGTGCTGGACAAAACATGAAACGTGATTTATTTTTTTTTAAATTAATTGAATTTGGCCAAGACTCGTACACCATCATAGAGAAAAATAACGATATAATGGTGAAATTTGATTTTAAAAATGAAATGATTGAAATGGTAACTCGGAGATAGAAAGATTTTTAGATCGTATATGAATCTTTAAATAATTGTTCACCGTAATATATGATAAGAATAGAGGGAAAATATGAAATCCCATCAACCAATAAGAATACTACAAGCATTTGTTGCTAATGATAAGGGGGGCCTTACCGGATATATTTGCCAGAACTATCGGTTTATAGACAGAAGCAAAGTTCAATTTGATTTCCTAACTTTTGAAACGGATAAATTAGATTTTGAAGATGAATTTATCCGGATGGGAGCTAAATTTTATCATATCCCCAGACCGTCACATCCGCTTTCATATGCTAAGGCACTAAGGAATATCTTAAATAACGAGGATTATACTGCGATTCATTTTAATATGTCTTATGCCAATTTTATCCCTCTCATTGTTGCACGATGGCTGGGTGCGAAAAGAATCATCATGCACTCTCATAGTACAGATATTGATGATCGGCGGGGAGTAATTCGAGCCATTAAGATTTTGATTCATAAAATAGGGCGATTGTCGATGAGTTACATCGCCGATGAATACTTGGCCTGTTCCTCTTTAGCCGCAGAATGGATGTATCCTTATAAACTCAGAAAGTCTCAGCACTATCATATGGCCAAAAACGCAATCGATGTACGCAAATATAGTTATAATCCTACGATAAGGGCTGAAATGAGGCAGCATCTAGGCCTCAAGCCGGATACTTTTGTCATGGGGCATGTTGGGCGATTTACTTATCAGAAAAACCATGAATTTTTAATCGATGTTTTTAAAAAAGTTCATGAAAAAATGGAAGATTCACTGTTATTATTGATTGGAGAAGGCCCTGATGAAGATCAAATCAAGGAAAAAGTGGCATCACTGGGGTTAATTTCTCATGTCCTATTTTTAGGAAGACGAAACGACGTTCCTAACCTTTTTCAAGCTATGGATTGTTTTGTACTTCCCTCGCGCTTTGAAGGATTGCCCATTGTAGGCATAGAGGCCCAGGCGGCAGGATTACCTTGTATATTTTCTGATTTGATTACACCGGAAGTAAAGGTTACCAACAGTTCTCGGTTTTTACCTATAAGTAATCCGAATAGTTGGATGTTAAGTCTTTTAGATATAAAGAAACGGTGTGAAAGAGACGATATAGAAAATCAAATTGGTAAATCTGGATATGATATAGCTAGTGAAATAAAAAAAATTGAAGCTTTTTATAAAGCCAATTAGGGTGTTTTTTGCGATTGATTTTATGAAAATACTGTTACATCGTTGATCTGGTATTTATGAATAATCAAGGGGAAATATGAAACGATTAAAGATATTAATTGAGATGAAACATGGCTTGGGTGACTGTGTGTGTATGCTGCCGGCTATACGTGCAGTAAGGCATAAATTCCCTGATGCCTACCTTGCTTTGTTGGTAAATGGAAAAGCCAATGAAGAAATCTTTCGTCATAGCGGGATTCGTATTGATAGATATTACTATTTTAGCCTAAAGAATCGTTCTAAGTTGTATACAATCAAAACGCTGTTTTCGTTGATGAAAGAACAGTTTGATATTGGTATCATGGCAATGATGACCCCATCTACAAAGGGACGATACCTTTTTAAATTATTGCGGATTCATGATTGTTTTGGTGAACAATATAAAGGGCTTCATTTTTTAGAACTAGATAATAAAAAGCATTTTGTTGATCGTAATATTGATGTGGTGAGTTCTTTAACTGGGGAAGTTACAGATAGACAACCACATCTTTATGCGAAAAACGGAGAATGCAGCAATGTAGAAAAAATCCTTTCCGGTTTTAATGGCAGCAGTATTGTTGTGAATATCGGCGGAGCTGATAAAAACTATTACAAGGGTAAGTACGTATATACAAGAAATTGGTGTCAGCAGAATATGGTGAAATTAGTATCCATGCTGGCACAATTAAGGGAATATCATATTATCCTATTAGGTGGAAAATTAGAGGAAAGTCTTTTGCCTAATTATAAAGAAGTCTTGATGGCTGATAATGTGCATAATTTTGTAAATCGCACATCTATCAGTGAATCAATTTATATTTTGAGTAAATGTATCTGTTCTATCGGAGTTGACACAGGGATGCAGCATATCGCAGATGCTTTAGGGAAAAGGACGGTTTCTATCTTTGGACCAACTAATCCTGCGACTCACGGAGCCTATTCAGATAAAGCTGTTTTTGTTCAATGTGAGGATAAACTGTCATGCCAACACTGCTTTGGTACGGATATTTACTATGAATGCCCTGATCGTAAGTGTTTAAATTCTATATCGGCTGAACAGGTATTTCAAAAAGCAAGAGATCTAATCGAAATAGGTGAATAAAGATAAAATATAAATGACTGTTATTATTTGTTGGCATCGAGAAAGTGTTAATTTATAAATTGGAAAAATATTCTGGCAATATAGGACTTACTAATATCTGTCAACAGGTTATTTAAATTTGACCACACGATTCTCTATTTTAACTGCAGTAGAAAATGAATTATAGGGATGCTGAAGTGTTCAGTATCAAGCGTGGGGGTAAGAACGCGCTTGATATGATTAATTACTCTTTTTGGGAGGTAATATACTGATGAGCGAAGAAAATGTACGAGAGTATCAAGTTAATATTGGCTGTGTCATTGTTACATATAATCGATTAGAGAAGTTGAAACGAACGTTAGAATCCTATAGTAATCAAAAATTATTGCCTAAATATGTTATTGTTGTGAATAATGCATCTACAGACCAGACTAGCGATTTTTTAAAAACTTGGAGCAATCAAAAAGAACCCTTTGAAAAAATTGTCATCACGACTTCAGAAAATCTTGGAGGAAGTGGGGGGTTTTATGTTGGTGAAAAAAAGGCGATGGAGCTAAACTCTTCGTGGATTATGATTGCCGATGATGATGCATATCCGGAACCAGACTATATTTTAGGAATGGCTCAGTACCTTCAAAAGAATTCACAAGAAAATATTTCGATTATCTGTGGTAAGGTAGTGGAAAATGATTCTTTTGTTTCTATACATAGATCTATTTGGCGCAGTAAATGGGATCGAAATTTTCATAAACCGATTGGCGAAGAGTTCTATAAGAAAGAAAAATTTAATCCTGATTTTGTATCATATGTGGGGATTTTGTTAAATAAAGAAAAACTTAAATATGCTGGACTCGTCTGCAAAGGCAATTTTATTTGGTGTGATGATACGGAGCATACCTACAGGATGAGTCAAGAGGGAAGGATTGTTTGCTTACCTTCTTATTCCATTATTCATGATGTTGAAGCTGCAAACGATTCCCTTTCTTGGAAATATTATTATGGATATCGTAATGATTTAATCTTTTTTAAAAAACATTTTAAATTTCATTTTCCGGTTGTTCTTGGTAAGTTAGCTCTGAAAACATTATGTAGTCCGCTTATTGGTCGGACAAGAAAAGAGTTTTTTCTTAGATTTCATGCCATGTATGACGCCTTAATTGGAAAAATGGGAGTCGATAACATTTATAAGCCAGGGTGGAAGCCTTGATCTTTTTAGCTATAAATTATTTTTTTGGGATGATTAGGTGATAATTATGATGGAAATAATTATGAAGCAATTTAAGAAAAAATGGTTATACGTTGTTTTAGCGGGTATTATTGTTGCAGCGGGTTTGGTATGGGAAAAGAGCTATAATATACAATATGCGGTAAAAAGTGGAGAAATTTGGGATACACAGATAATTACTATTTCGAATTATAGTGTATTTAATAGCAATACCAGTGAAAGCAATTCAAGCACTACCAATCCCTTTATGTATGATAAATATATGAAAGCATATCCTGTTATAAGTGCTTTTTTAAGTAAAACTGGGAATAAATTTGACTATAAGAAATTTGATAGTAATTGGGATCGTTATAGCGAAATAGAAAAAATAAAATGGTTTGATAAGCATATTTTTGTTAATAATTTTGGATCAGGTATTTATGAAATCTGCATTCACTTTATGCCGGGAGATAAAATGGATGCATCTTACGTTAAAAGCGTGGCCGATGAATTTATTAATGAATATATAAATTTCTCTGAAGATAATTTAAAAAAGTATAATAGTGAGATGAAATTTATTAAAAATGATTCCGTGCATATTTACCCTGAGGAACAAGTTATTTCTAGAAGAGATATAGCTATTAAGTATGGTATCGTTGGATTTATTTTAGGAGGGCTTGTTGCTTCAACTATAATAATAATAACAAGTGTGGTGACTTTTTATGGCAGACATTAACTTTATTTATTATTTGTCTTGTTTGTTATTGCTGTTGTCCATATGTAGTATCTTTTTATTTAAATTTGATATTATGGAGCCAGCTAATATTTTTTTATTAACGATGACTACCAGTTCTTTCTTTGGCGCTTTAAATGCTCAAAGATGGTCTCTATCCATTAATTATATAACCCTAATTATTGTTTTAGGAGGGTGCTTTAGTTTTTTTGCTGGTTGTTTTTTTTCCTACTATGAATTCAGAAAAATACCTGGACAAATTTTACATGATACGACTATAAGCATTGACAATGCAAACAAAAAAATATTTATTTTATGCATTATTTCCGTTGTTTTATTAGGCTTTAGCTTTAAAGAAGTGTATAGTTTGGCATTACAATTAGGGAATACTGGTGGCATAAGTACAATGATTGGTACTGTCAGATATCCTATGGAACGCCAAGAAATCAGTTTTTCTCGATGGATGTCTTATAGATCTTTATTTGTACAAAGCGTATGTTATGTTTGTATTTATATTTTTTTTGAATACTTCTTTAAAAAAAGAAAGCTTCATATTCAGTACTTACTCCCTACGCTCATTTACATCCCATTCACTATTTTGACAACGGGGAGAATGGATATCTTATTTTTATTAACATATATAGTTACTGTTTTTGCAATTTTTTACCTTAAAGAAAATCATTATTCTCCTCATTCCAAAAAAATCATTTGCTTGATACTCGTCTTATCTGGTAGTATCTTTATTGGATTATTTTTATTGTATGGGGTTTTTACTGGGAAAGTAATAACGGAAGAAAGAACACCTTTTATAATAATATCTCATTATATGGGATTATCATTTCCCGCATTCGATAGATTTTTAAGTAATATTCCAGTAGAATCATTTTATATTGGGAGTAATACTCTAACCGGTATCTATAATAATCTTCTTTCTCTTGGATTTCCCGTATCTAAGCCAAATATCTTTTTAGAATTTGTTGAA
Organism: Megasphaera massiliensis; assembly: GCF_000455225.1. Classification (GTDB taxonomy): domain Bacteria; phylum Bacillota; class Negativicutes; order Veillonellales; family Megasphaeraceae; genus Megasphaera; species Megasphaera massiliensis. The sequence goes on along the minus strand of NZ_HF954537.1, from coordinate 542,555 downwards.
TTTGAGGGAATTGATACTAATGTTTATAGCGCATTTAGACGATATATAGAAGATTATGGGATTGTTGGAATGATGAGTTTACTATTTACTATCGGAGCTATTTTCTCTGCGATATACAATTATATAGCATTGAGAAAAGTAAATAAGTATATATTTATCATGTACGCAACGTATACGTGGACTTTAGTCCTATCTTTTCATGATGAAAAATT
>NZ_HF954537.1:505709-540777 GCF_000455225.1 Megasphaera massiliensis | reverse complement strand
GTAGACAATGCTTCTTCAGATGGGTCTTTTGATAAACTAAAGGGACTTGCAGGGGGTAATATTGATGTAATCCAAACCAATCAAAATAAAGGATATTCATACGGAAATAACTATGGTGCATGGTATTTAATGAATAATTATCATATTGATATTTTATTTATTTCTAATCCTGATGTGGAATATACGGAAGCTTTTTTGAAACAGATAGTTTTTGATATGCAAAAGCAGCATGCTCAAGCTGCAACAGGATATATGAAATTACCATATCATGAAATTATGACTCGATGCACATATACATATTGGCAAGAAATTATGGAATGTACTTTTCTTTTAAAGCACATTATCCCATTTAGGGGACCTTGTGTTAATCCAAATGAAGGTATTATAGATGTAGAATGGTTACCAGGATCCTTGTTTGCTATTGATGCAAATGTCTATAAAGAACTGGGAGGATTAGACGAAAATATCTTTTTATATTTTGAAGAGCAAATTTTAGGTAAAAAGCTTCTAGATTCTAATTATAAAATGATTATTAATACCGACATATCTTATTTTCATAACTCTGCCATATCTATCAATAAATCAATGAAAGAGGTCTTAAAAAGAAAACAGGCTTATAAATCAAAATATTATTTTTATTCAACATATCATCATATTGGAAAATAAAAAAAGTAATAATGAAATTATTTTTTCACTATTCTATTTTTAGAGGAAAAATTCGTTGTTATTTTTAATGTTTAATATATTTGAGGTATAGGAACATAAATGGAACGTACTAAAATTTTAAAAAATATCTCATATTCTTTTGGAGCGAATCTCATATCCCTTTGTGTCTCCGTTTTTATGGTTATGTTCGTTCCAAAGTTTCTTAGTGTCAATGATTATGGCCTTTGGCAGCTCTTTTTATTTTATTTTTCTTATCTAGGTTTTTTACATTTTGGCTGGGAAGATGGTATTTACTTGCGCTATGCCGGAAAACAATTTGAAGAATTAGACCAAAAAACTTTTGCTGGACAATTTTATGGAATCACTTTTTTACAACTTTTCTTAGCAGCTTTTTTTACTGTTTTGGGGGAACTATTTGTAGATGACCCTATGAAAAAGTTGGCACTGATTTGTGCTGTATGGTTGGCACCTTTTATTAACTTTACGAATCTCTGTAACTTTATTTTACAGATTACTAATCATATCAAGGACTATGCGAAGTTTTTATTAACGGAACGAGTTGTGTTTTTCTTGGGTGTTAGTTTCTTTTTGTTAGTGCTTCATCGAAATGAATTTCGATATATGTATTATGCGAAGTTGTTTTCCACTATTAGCCTTACTGTCATTGGTATTTATCTGTGCCGTAGTCTTTTGGTCCCCCGATTTTACTCACTCGGACAGATTATCGAGGAGGCAAAAGAAAATCTGACTGTAGGCAGTAAATTAATGTTAGCCAATATTGCCAGCCTGTTGATTATAGGTATTGTTCGCTATGGCATTTCCGTAGGATGGGATGTGGCTACGTTTGGCCGTGTATCACTGACCTTAGGCATTTCTAATTTTCTCATGGTATTTATCACTTCGGTTAGTGTTGTCTTTTTCCCCATCATCAAGCGCATGGATGAAGACCGGCGTGCTTCGGCGTATAAGTCTATCAGAACCAGCTTGGATATCGTTTTATTTGCGACCTTGATTGGATATTATCCGTTAAAATCTCTTTTGGCCTGGTGGCTGCCGCAATATGCTGACAGTTTGATTTATATGAGTGTATTGTTCCCGGTATGCGTTTTTGACAGTAAATTAAGCCTTCTCATCAATACCTATTTGAAAAGCATGCGCCAGGAAGCGTTGATGCTAAAGATTAATGTGGTCAGCGTCCTCGTATCCCTGGTAGTGACTTTTTTTACTGTGCAGATTGCCCATGATTTGAATTTGACAGTCCTTTCTATAGTTGGCATTTATGCCTTTCAGTGTTGTTTTGCTGAGTATTTTATCAGTTATCTTCTCCAGATGAATCTGCGTACAGATATTTTGAGTGATCTTGTTATGTGTGGCATTTTTACGGCTAGTGGCTGGTTCTTTGATAATGTTTTCTGCATGATTATCTACGGTGGAGCGTATTTATCTTTTATATTCCTCCAACGTAAACAGGTAAAACGTACGATAGCTATGATTCGGGGAAATTGAATTCTTTATAAGCGATAGTTTTGATAAATGAATAACTTTATAGGTAACTTTTTAGATGTCCGTGGTCTAGACTATGGACATTCTTTTTATTTGAGAAAGTTCGTTTAAAGAGAATATATTCATGAAAAAAGGACATTTTGTGATATAATATAATCAATAAGGTTTTCTTAAGCGGAGGATAAGAATGAGGACTTTCAGTTATAAAAGATTATTCAAAAAACTGATTGATTTAGATATGACAAACAATGACTTGATGGAAAAAGCAAAAGTAAGTAAAAGCACCTTTTACAAAATGAAGAATGGGCAAAATGTGACTACGGACGTTTTGCTTAGAATTTGTAATGCGTTAGATTGTGATATTGAGGAAATAGTAGAATGTGTGAAAATTTAATATGAGGAGATCATGTTTTGAATAAAATTACAGGTGTTACGAGACGAGATATTTTTGATTTATTTAAAAATGGAATAACAGAAGATAATTGGTTAATACCAGAAGCTATAGTTTACCCTTATTATGGTCGACTTGATATTGTTGAATTTTTGAAAAGATTGTATAACTTAGCAGATTGGGAAAGTAAAGATTCAAGAGTTGATAATGCAGAAAAAGAAATCATAATGCACACACATAATGGCGATTACCCAGACGATTGGATATTCGAGGATGAAAGATTTCAACTGCTTGATGGTGAAGATAATATTTTGCTTAACTTTATTTGTGAAGTATTTCATCCAGAAGTGAGGGTTGAAAATGGAGTTTGGGAAAGATATTTAGAAAGAATAAATGCTTTACTAAGGGAAGATGGGTATGAGATAGTTGCCACCAGCAAATTGTCTGGAAGAGATGTCTTTAGCTGGAAAATATATAGAGTGAAGCCAGTTATGTATATCCCTTTTTCGGAAAGAAATAAACATCTTATAATAAATAAAAAAATTAGGATTAAGCTTCCTAATGTGGTGAGATATCAACTTTTTAAAGTGATGGATGAGTATAATGAAGTATTTTACTTAACAGATGAAACTAACTGGCATTATACAAAACGTAGTAGTGAGTATGTTTTAGAAGATATTAATAAATTTTATATACCAAAACATTATGTCGGTAAAGAACTTGTTGAAATAAAAGCATTTAAGGATTTTCAGGAGGGAAGTTCACCAGTAACTATATTCGATGTTATTGAAAGTTTTAGTAGGAATATTACTGAATATGAAAAATTTGAAAAAGAAATAAATACTATCTTTAAATTGAATGATATTGGTATAAAACTTAAGAGTGGAGAAATACATTCAACCAATAATAAAGAAATAGAACTTGATTCTTCTATAAGAATTGGTGAAGCAGGTATTGAAGAGTTAATTGCAACGGCGGATGACTTGTATAGAAAAGGGGAGTACTCTTACGCTGTTGAAAAAATATGGGATGCTTTTGAACGAATTAAAACTTATTATTATCCTACTTTGGATAAGAAAAAATCAGCAGAAAAAATCATTGATGATATAAGTTATGGAAATGAACATATCAAAGAAATGTTTGCTATTGAATTTAAAGCATTGACTGATATAGGAAACTCATATCGAATAAGACATCATGAAAAGAATAAAATAGATATTTCAAACGATTTATATTATGAATATTTTTATAAAAGATGCTTATCTTTAATATCTATATTGCTAAAAAAATCTTTAAAGGAGAGAGAATTTTATGGAAACTGAATTATCAATTAAAAACAATCAGAGTAAGATGTCACAAATTATACAAGATTCAAATGGTATGTATTTATCAGTTTTACATGAAGTAGGGTTACCGACAGATAATGTTTTGTCTTCGTTGGACGAACGAAAAATTGCAATAGCAAATCTTCCATTTGTTATAGATAGGATGAATACTGAGTTGATTAAGGAATCATATTATTTGTCTAAGTTTTTTGTTGCAGTATCGACAGGTTTATTTGATGCAGCATTGAATTATTTGTGGGATGAGACGATTAAACAATTAAGAATCAGAGTGGTAAACGGAGATATTAGGTACTTCTATGATGTTGTAATAAGTGATGAGAGAAGAAAACAATTTACTTCACCAGAAGATTTATTGAAGTTAGATGATTTTGATTTAATTAAGGGGGCCTTGGAAATTGGTTTGATTACACAATTCGGGTATAAGCATTTAGATTTTATACGCTATATGAGGAATTGGGCAAGTGCAGCACATCCTAACCAGGCAGAATTAACGGGGTTAAATTTAATTTCGTGGTTAGAGACCTGTATCAAAGAAGTAATTGCAACCCCACCATCAAATATACAGATTAAAATTGGTCAACTATTAGCAAATATTAAATCTGAAGTGATCGATGATAGGCAAGCTTCAATGATAATTCCATTTTTTACCGAATTAAGTATTGAAAAAGCTGATGCATTGGCAAAAGGTTTTTTTGGTATATACATTGACGAAAAAACAAATCAACAGACAAGGAGTAATATAAATAATTTAGCACCTGAATTATGGAAAATAATATCTGAAGAAGTAAAATCGGATTTTGGTATTAGATATGCAACATTTTTGGCAAATGGAGATAACCAAACTAAAAATGAGGCAAAGAGATTTTTAGAAGTTGTGGGAGGAATGTCTTATTTGCCAGATACGGTAAAAGCTCCCATCATCAAAATGTCTTTAGACAATTTGATGATGGCTCATAATAGTTTTAATAATTTTTATAATGAACCTTCTTTTGCACGACAATTGCGTGCTGTAGTAGGTGATCATGGTACGATTCCTCCACAAATGAATTTCCAATATGTAAAGGTAATAGTGTCTGTATTCTTGACTAATGGGAGTGGAGAAGCATGGGCTGCGAACCCTATTTATATTGAACTAATTAAAAATTTTGATGCAAAGCAATCATTTATTGCATTGATTTCTTTTACGGATGAATTAATAAAGAGTAAGTTACAATTTTCTTTATGCCAAAAGAAGTTTGCAGAAATGTTAGGCTATCTTGAATCTAATATTACATCAGAAGGGGTTTTAGATTTATTGGAAGAAATTAGAGGTAGGGTAAAATCCTTATATGGTATATCTAATAATGATAAATTAAGTGATAAAATAAAGTTTTTTCAAAATAATTATCTTAAGTAATTTTATCCATCCATCTCTTTAGCTTCGTAAATTCCATAGTTTTTTCGTATTTGATAAAGTTGGTCCATAGTCGATTTTAAGGAAGAATCTCCTTGTAATTTGAACCGTCTTCTAAAGTTGAACCTAAAAATATAACTTTTGGAGGCGGTGCATTACTGGAGTACTTTTATTCTTGTTCTTTTTACTCTTGGTTCAAAGATTATGAATATTCAGGGGTTGAATCAGGTGATTACTTGGATTAGCAGTATTTCGTACGAGATATTTTTGTTGCAGCATGTGGTTATTCTCTATATGCTGGAAATTTGGAATCCATCAAATCCTTGGGTGGCGTTAGGTCTGCTGCTATTGACCCTTTTTAGAATTATCATAGGTGCATTTATTTTGCATCTTGTTGTAAAAAGAATAGTCAGTATTTCAGGAAAAACTTACAGCGTATTAAGGAGAGTTTGCACGATAAATTAAGTGAATTTTTTTAATTTATATTGTTGAAATAGCATTTGAGATGTCTGTGGCTTAGGCTATGGGCATCTTTTTTGTACCTATTTACGAAACGATTGAAGCTCATTGGATTAATTATGGTTATTTCTTGATATATCCCGATAATTGAATCATAATAGTTAATTAACGCAGACTTTGATTATTCGAAAATTGGCTTAATGATGCGGCTTATCAAGGGGATTAGCAGTAATTGAACTCGTGATGTAACGCGTTACGTATAGGAATAGAAAAGAAGAGAGATAAGAGGAGAAAAGATAAGACAATATACATAAGACAAGATTAAGATAAAATAATCAGAGACAAAAGATGATGAGATAAATGAGGACAGGTAAAATTATGCCGGGTTGATTTTTTTTGATCGATTGGATTTGATGTGTCGGGGTTCATTTTATGGTCATCATTTTTTGAGGCTTTTGTACTCTTTTTTGTCTTTCGTAAAGTTCCTTTCTGGAAGTGATTTTTTCCGGAAAGGGACTTTTTTTGTATTTCTGTGAAAGACAAATGTATTAGTTTGCGGATTTTTGAAAGTTCAGAAAACTTTAGGTTTTTGGATGTAAAAATTACCACTCAGAATGTATAAATAGGAAAAGATGTAAAACCGGATGAAATATGGAAAAAAACGAAATAAAAGAAGTGAAAAATCGAGGCTTTTCGTAAAAAGTTTGAAAAAAACTTTAGACGATTTGCATTTTTTTTGTACTAGTATAGTAGAGGGGTAATTTCGAAAGACATTCCCCAAGAAGAAAAAAGAGGTGCTGGCAATGAAAAAGTTACAATGGCTGAAAACGAAAGTAGGACTCTTTTTAGATCCCCGTATTCTTTATTTGATGAATCTTCCCAACGGCGATTCGTACATTGTCTTATGGTTCTTCTTAAAGGATATGGCCGGGATGGTCAATGACGACGGTAAGATTTACGTGTCGGAGACCGAGCCCCTTACGACGCAGCTCATTGCCAAGAGCCTGCACCGCCGTCAGCCTTTTATTGAAAATGGCTTGAAGGCATTAGAGCAGGTCGACCTCATCGAACGCGACGAAAAAGGGATGATCCGAATTATCATCTGGGATGAACTGCAAAGCTTTCATCGAGATGAGAGGCGAAGGGAGCAGACCAATGAACGGGTTCGCCGCTATCGTGAGAGGCAGCGCTTGGCTCAAGAAGAAGCTCAACAAGAAGGCCTTCCGGAAGAAAGTCCCATCGTCGAGACTTCCGGTGAAGAACATTCGGATACTCCGGAAGAAGAACCGGTTGCCCTGCCCATCACAAAGCTCGTCGAAGATACTGTCGTAGCTGAAAAGACGGGTGAAATGCCGCTGGAAGCGCTTCCTGCTACTGATGAAGGGGAAGAGTCCCAATCGGAACCGGAACGGCTTACAGGCGAAGCTGTGACGACGCCGAAGGCTGTGAAGGGCTATGCCTCGGTACAGACCTATCAGAATCTCTTTGGGCCCATGCAGGGCGATTTTGCACATCGATTGATCACCTTGGAAAACATGTGGGGCAGCGAATCCACTTGTACGGCCATTGAGATGGCTCACGAAAACAAGGTCAATAATATTAACTACATTGCCGCCATTTTGAAGAACAGCAACGGACGACCCATGCGCGGCAAACGAAAGGAAGATGAATTCCATGGCTATCCCAACTTTAATGAATACGTTGAAGGCGTGTTACGGGGCGAACCAGAATACAAACCCCATCTTCATCGAAATGGTGAAGGAAAGTCTGGGCTCCGACATATCGGTGACCCAGGCGGAGACCTTGGCTAAAAGAATTGTTTCATCCCTTAAATTTGCACCGTCCCTTGCCGACATTGTTGCCGAATGGCAGCAGATGCGAAAGGAGATGAACCGCCGCGTCTACGAGGCGACCCCTGTCTCCACGACGATGAGTCCGGAAACGAAACGGCGCGTGACGGAGACCATGGATCGGATCCGGGAAAACAGGCCCAAAGAATATGGCGTCATGAGTCCCCATGTGATGGAATTTGCCCGTCAGTTCTTCCCCGATATCAGCGAAGCGACAGCTAGGCGTAACTGCCTCGATATCATGAACTGCATGAGTACCCGGGAGTCTGAAATTGCGGCCGGAAGTCCTTACCGGACCTATATGGAATTGAATGATAACGGCATGATTACCTTAGTCATCCGTAAAATTGCATAAAGAAAGGAGATATTATGAACCAACTCTTTCGTTTCTTACGAAACCTCGACAAGAGGAAACTCATCTTCATCCTGCAAAGGGCCAGCGCCATCCTGCTTCCCATCAGGCCGTATGCCGAATGCGGACGGACCGACGTCTGTCCCTGCCCGGTGAAGAAACGGGCCATTCAGGGCATTGCCATCGGCGGCCAAACAGCCAGTGTAGAAATCGGAACGAGAAGTGAGTTTTAAGAAAGGAGCATTATGAAAGTCTATGTGAACGCCGGCCACGACCGGCAGCTTGATTCGGGCGCCGTCAATCCGCGCCTTGACCTCAGGGAATGTGACGCAGCCTATGAATTGGCCTGCCTCGTCATGTCCTATCTCGAAGATAACGGTATTGCCGTACGCTTCGGACAGAACGACAATCTCTATGCCGTCTGTGACGAGGCCAATAGTGAAGACTGCGACCTCTTTATTTCCCTTCATTTCAACGCCTTCAACGGCAGGGCCAGCGGGACGGAAACGTTGATCTCGGGCTCTACGGGAAGTTTGATGCTCGGGCACTGTATCCAGTCCAACTTAAAAGCCGTCTTGAACCTCCCGAACCGGGGCCTCAAAGAACGGCCGGGGCTCTTCGTCCTGCGCAGCACCATGATGCCCGCTGTCCTCGTCGAAGTCTGCTTCATCGACAACGACTGTGACTGGCGCCGCTACGAGGCCTATAAAGATGCCGCGGCCAGGGCCATTGCCACGGGCATTATGCAGTACCCCGTCCAGATGAAAGGGGCAGCCCTCTGGGGCGAAGCTGCTTGACCTTGTTTGACGTAACGGGTGCATACCCGATTCACACATAATTTTTAAAGAAAGGAGGCATGAACCATGGCAGAACGCAGTGCAGTGTCCAGCAAATTGAAGCTGGTCTTGTCCTATCCGGACGAATACGGCGAAACGCGGAGCAAATCGGTACTGATGCGCAACCTCGTCGTCGGAGCCGACGCAGCCAGTGTCATCACGGCTGTCGATGCAATCGGCACCTTGTACGAAAATCCCATCGTGACCGTCCGTGAAGTCGTCGAAAACGAGATCACGGGCTAAGGAAGGGCCTTCGGGTCTTCCGGAAATCTAAACAGAAAGGAGAGAAGAAAATGGCTATTAAATCGGAAACGAAAACGCTGCGCCTGACCTTCGTCGACGGCATCAATAAGAACGTCAGCTATTCCATCGCTTCGCCGAAGGCAGACCTGGACAAAGCAACCGTCGATGCTGCAGCCAATGCCATCGTCGATGCAAAAATCTTTGCGACCGACGACGGCGGCAACCTGATGGCTTTGAAAGACAGCCAGATCGTAACACGTAAAGTCGAAACGCTCGAATAAGCGTGACAGCATACAGGGGGATACCTTGGGCGGCATGTGCCGCTCAGGGTATTTTCCGTATCTGAATTTTTGATGAGAAATGTGAGGAAGTAGTGAGGGGTGTTTCTAATCTAAAAAATTTAAGTAAGGAGTTGATTGTATGACGGTCCAGTTGAGACACTGTGTCCGTGCGGCACAACGCGGCGATACCTTGGCAATGGAAGAAGTGATTCGGGAATTTGATCCCTTCCTCTGTAAGCTGGCTAAGGCATATCAGGAGGAATATCAAGATTATTATCAGACTTTTGGTGAAGCCCTTTCTACGGCGTATCAGGGGGCCCTTCAGTGCATTTTTAAGTATGATTTGGATCAGCCGGAGTCCGTGACTAAAGTGATGGTAGCTTCGGTTTATAATCAATTTCGTCGCGAAACGTATCAGCATACATGCTATCATAAAAAAATTAAAAAAATATCTTTGATAAGGATACCGTGACGGATTTACCCGAAAACGCACTGGCTTCTGAACGCTATTGCCCGGAACATAAATACTTGCAGACCGAAATAAGCCTGGAGCTGGATCAGACCTTAGAGATATTGCCGGAACTTCATCGAGAGATGATTGTGAAGCATGTCATTGACGGCGATTCCTACAGTCAGCTGGCAAAAGAACACTGCCTTAGCAAAGCCGGTGTCGGATACCAAGTAAAACAGGGGTTGTCAAAGTTGAGACGTCATATGACAGAGAAAGGACCGGTTGGTTAGGTTGAATCACATATAGAGAAGCCTTGGATTTATGAATAATATCAGCATAAATCCAAGGTGTTTTTGCGTTTATCCGATAAATGGTCGGTGGTTAGATAATGGGCCATATGGTATAATAAAATCATTATGCGGTATTTTTACAGGAGGTTTGCTTTATGTATGATTATCTGATTGTTGGCAGCGGTTTGTTTGGGGCTGTTTTTGCCCGGGAGATGACGAATGCCGGGAAGTCTTGCCTTGTTTTGGAACGGCGCGACTATGTCGGCGGCAATGTGTACTGTGAGGAAAAGGACGGCATTCACATTCACAAGTACGGCGCTCATATTTTCCATACGTCGAATAAGGTCGTGTGGGACTATGTCAATCAGTTCGTGGAATTCAATCATTACGTCAATTCGCCGGTGGCCAATTATAAGGGGGAATTGTACAACCTTCCCTTTAATATGAATACCTTCACCAAGATGTGGGGCGTCCGCACGCCGAAAGAAGCGGCGGCCAAGATTGCTCAGCAGCGGGAAGAAGCAGGAATCACGGATCCTCAGAACCTCGAAGAACAGGCTATTTCCCTCATCGGAACGGATATCTATACGAAACTCATCAAAGGCTACACGGAAAAGCAGTGGGGACGGCCCTGCACCGAAATTCCGTCTTTCATCATCAAACGCCTGCCCGTACGCTATACCTTTGACAACAACTATTTCAATGACCGCTATCAGGGCATTCCCATCGGCGGCTATAATGTCCTCATCAAGGGACTCTTAGAAGGCATTGAAGTCCGGACCGGCGTCGATTATAATGCCTCGCGCAGCGACTATGAAGGCATTGCCAAAAACATCGTCTATACAGGTCCCATCGATGAATACTTCGGCTATCAGCTCGGCCGTTTAGAATATCGCGGCCTTCGCTTTGAAACGGAGCGCTTGGAAGAAGAAAACCATCAGGGTGTGGCTGTCATGAACTATACCGATGCGGAAACGCCGTATACGCGTATCCTTGAGCACAAGCACTTTGAATTCGGGACCCAGCCCGTAACCTATGTAACCAAAGAATATCCGGCCGACTGGGAACCGGGCCAGGAAGCCTACTATCCGATCAATGATGCGCCCAATCAGGCACTCTATGCAAAGTATGCCGCCCTTGCCGAAAAAGAGCAGAACGTCATCTTCGGCGGCCGCCTGGCAGAGTATAAGTATTACGATATGGACGACACCGTCGAAAGTGCTTTGAAGATGGCCGATAAGGTCTTGGGACGATAATTGACGGTGTAAATTTTTTATGAAGGCGAAAGCGAGTTCTATGCCGTAGAACTCGCTTTTTACCGGATTTTGACTGATGAGGAAGTATCGATTAGGAAAGGGTGCAATAAGTGGCTGAAGAAATGAATGAGTTGGATGAACGCAATGGAAAATTATTGATTTCAATTTTAGTGCCTTGTTACAATGAAGAGGCGGTTTTGCGGGAGTTTTATCGTCGTACGGCAGCTGTCATTGACGGGATTCCGTCTTATGATTTCCAGTTTATGTTTGTCAATGATGGCAGCAAGGACGGGACCCTCTCGATCATGCACGAGCTGCGGGAGAAGGATGACCGCGTGTCGTACGTCAATTTGTCCCGTAATTTCGGCAAGGAAATCGCTATGACGGCGGGTATCGATTATTTGACCGGTGATGCGGCCATCATCATGGATGCCGATTTGCAGGATCCTCCGGAACTCATCCCCGAACTGATTCATTGGTGGGAACAGGGCTATCAGGACGTCAGTGCTAAACGGCGCAGCCGTGCCGGGGAAACCTTTTTCAAGAAATGGTCGTCCCATGCCTTTTATACGATCCTTCAGAAACTGTCTAATGCGCCCATGCAGCGTGACGTCGGTGATTTTCGCCTCCTCGACCGCCAGTGTTTGAACGCCCTGCGGATGATGCGTGAATCTCAGCGATACAATAAAGGCCTTTTCAGCTGGATTGGCTTTGAAAAGAAGGAAATCCTCTTTGACCGTGACGCCCGGGCTGCCGGCAAGACGAAATGGAACTATTGGAAACTCCTCAACTTGGCCATCGAAGGCATTACCAGCTTTACCACGGCGCCCTTGCGGGCTGCAACCTATGTCGGTATTTTCCTGGCCTTTATTGCCATGATCTACATGTTGTTTATTATCGGTCGGACGATTCTTTTTGGCGAAGACGTGCCGGGCTATCCGTCCCTCATTTCAATCATCCTCTTCATCGGCGGCGTCCAGCTCTCCTTCCTGGGCATCATTGGGGAATACCTGGGACGAGTCTTCAATGAAAGCAAATTCCGGCCTCTTTATTTGGTGCAGGACGTCAATGGTGACCGGGTCATGAATCAGGATAAGGTTAGGGACGTTTGTAAATACAGCAAGTAATTCCAATTTTATAGCTGTAATAAGGTAGCTAAATGAATTCCTATAAAGAAAAATTATCGAATTTTTAGTTTATAGTTTTAGATAAGGCATTGAACAGGAGGAACGAGAATAGTGCGAATTAATGAAACATTTGAAAATAAAATTGACGGGAATGATTTTATAAGGAGGGTAACTTATATCATTCTGTTCATTTTAATTTCAGTAATGATGTTTAAGTTAAATAGACCTACTCCGTGGGTAGTAGATGATTTACTTAAATCTCAAGCTGCGATGAATATGCAGGGGTTGAATGATATGTTTCAGCATGGGAAAAACTTTTACCTTCATTGGGGTGGTCGCGTATGGGGAGAAATATTTGCTCAGGCATTTTTAATGATTCCTAAAAATATTTTTGATATTATCAATACTATTGGCTACATGATTTTATTAGTATTAATGCAATGGAATATTCTGGGAAAATGGAAATTTGATCCGGTTATACTTGTTTTTATTCATTTTTCCTTGCTTCTCTGCCTTCCTGCATTTGGGCAGGACATTCTCTGGATTTCTGGATCGGCAAATTATATGTGGGCGTCTCTTTTGCCTTTACTGTTTCTAGGAATATGGAGAAGTTACCAGGTTAACCTAGATGAAAAAATTAATCATCCTATTAGTATATGTTTTGTTTTTGTTCTAGGAATTTTTGCTGGATGGTCTAATGAAAATGTTTCGGTTGGCTTAGTTGCGATAGTTGCTGGATATATGTATATCTACAGATCGAAACTTAAAAAGATTCCTAGCTTTGCTTATGCCGGGGGGATTGGGCTTGTTTTAGGATCTTTAGTACTATGGTTAGCTCCGGGAAACTTCGTTCGATTTGCTTTTGAAAAGCATTCACATTCACCTTTCCATATAGCTAATATGGTATTGAAAAATATCTGGGCATTATTCGATCCTGCAGCTACGCTATTTCTAGTTATTCTTTTTGTCATATTATTAGTTGGTAGTATAAAAATAAAAAAAGAAACTGCCATTATTATCTTTTTAGGAGCTGTTATTTCTTCGATTGCCTTTAGTGTAATAGGGAGAATTGATCATAGGGTCTTTTTCGGCCCGGTTATGCTGATGATCATTGCTTCAGGCATTCTCTATGAACAATGGAATCAGACTCTGGAAATCCGGAAAATAAAATTTTTGATAATGTGTATCCTCTTCTTGGGCTGTATTACTTTTTATAGTGACGCAAAAAACGGGATTAATGATTATGCAGCTCAATGGAATGACAATCAAAAGATAATAAAAATAGAAAAAGATAAAGGAAATCTAGATGTCTATGTAAATCCAATTTTTCCTAAAAATAAATTCTGTGCTACTTATGGATTAGATGATATTAAGCCAAAGAATCAAAACAAGCATTGGCTAAATACAGGTGTTGCCAAGTATTTTGGATTGCGGACTATTCAAAGTGTTCGTGTAGAAAATAAGTAATTGATGAGTAGCCTGTGAATAAAGAGGAATGGGCAGATTATATTGAAATATGTGCTGCCGTCTATTTGCTATGAAATCGATTATAACTTGATTGAACAGATTCAAGCGGCTGACCGTGAAGGCAAAACCGAAATGGTCCTTCGCGTGCCCAAAGGAGATAACCGCGATAACTGGCCTCATCCTATGTATATGGGTGGGAATATCAGCCGGACCCTCTATAAACACGGCCTTATCTCACGGAACATCAAAATTGAGATCCAGCCCGATCCGGCCATGAATGAACAATATCATATTGCCATTCCTAAGTAGGGATGGTGGGGAATACAGGAGACTTGCCTTTTGATGGGCGAGTCTCTTTTTTCGCTTGGACAAATGTCGGGAGGACCTCTTTTTCAGGGAGAACTTTTAAAGAAAAGTGCTTCATAGCGACGGCATCGTCGGAAAGTATTTCAATATACGACAAGGGACTTCAAAAATATGGTATAATATGAATAGATTCATGGATTTTATACCATTTAGCCCCGATGTGATGAAATGGCAGCCTTTGAGGATTTTTGAAAGCTAATTTCAGCGAAAAAGCAGAAAACAGCCGAAAAATAAAATCCGCCCCGCAAATGGCCTTTTCGATGGTGTAACGAAGTCATTTGTAAGAGGCTGTTAAGGACGATTGAACAAGCTCCTTTCTTGGTGAGAAAGGAGTTTATGTAAGGAACCCCGCAAGGGGACGGAAACTTTATTAACATTATTATTCCTCCTTTTGGAATACAGTTTAGACCCATAATCCCCGAAAGGGGACGGAAACTTTCTGTCCCTTACCTTGATTATATTATATCAAGGTTAATTACCTTAAACCCCGAAAGGGGACGGAAACTATTCAGTCTTGATACCTTTGACGGAACAAAGTTCCGACGTTAAGAAACACAATCCTCGCAAGGGGACGGAAACTTATACGGAGAAACCCATACTTCTACTTCGTGACCGAACGTTAATTACCTAAAACCCCGAAAGGGGACGGAAACCGATTTTGAGCGGCGTCATAAACTGTCTCGTTCCTGTGTTTAGAACCTGAATCCCCGAAAGGGGACGGAAACTCGTCACACATTGGGAAAGGGTGACAACACGCCGCCGAGTTAAATACTCCTTTCTTTGTGAGAAAGAATCTAATGCAGCGAATCCCCGCAAGGGGACGGAACCCGCGCTGCCAAGTCTACGACCACTGGGAAGCTTTCATCATTAAAACCTTAAACCTCGTAAGGGGACGGAAACCCCATATGGACGCGCACGGTTGTCCGTTCGCTCTTTTTGATGTTAAGAACCATAATTCCCGGACCTACTTGGACTCCTTTCTTGGTAAGAAAGGAGCTAATAAATAGGGGACGGAAACTCATCGAGGTGTGGATCATACGGGCAACTCATCCAGTCGTTAAGAAACACAATCCCCGGATGTAATGTGACTCCTTAAAAAAATGGTATAATGACTTTAGAAAAGGTGTTAATGGCTTGTGTTTTGTTATAATCTATGATGGTCTAGTAAGGTTTAAAGAATCTTGATGGAACGAACAGGAGGGGAGAACATGGTACAGGCTATTGAGGTGGCAAGGTTTTTTATCAATATTGCCAATACGATCCCCACAGACGATTTGATGACCAACATGCGAGTGAATAAGCTCCTGTATTTTGCACAGGGAGAATGTTTACGGCAGTTAGGAAAGCCTCTTTTTGATGAGGATATGGAAGCTTGGGATTATGGCCCGGTGGTTCCTTCTGTCTATCGGACCTATAAAGAATTTGGACGAGAACCGATAAAAGACGGTGTTGGATATCAGGACACGTTTTCTGAACAGGAAAAAGATGTTTTGTTTGATGTCTTGAGCTACTATGGCCAGTTTTCTACATCGGCACTCGTTGCTTTGTCGCGTCAGGTACAGTCACCATGGACTGCAGCACACAAAAATGGTGATAAGCACGCTAAAATATCGAAAGAAGAGATTAAAACCTTCTTTACAAGTAAGCCGCCCATCCCAAAATTCACCATTCCTTATAAAGAAACAGACTTTGTAGGGTATAGAGATAAAGACGGATACCTAGTTCTTCCTCAGGAATGGGATGAAAATGCAGCGTGTGATGATTTTTGAAGCGAAAAAACAGAAGAAGGCGGAAAATAAAATCCGCCCCGCAAATGCCATTTTCGACGGCGTAGTTAAGCCATTTGTAAGGGGTGCTGTTAAGAACCTCAATCCCCGTAAGGGGACGGAAACGAATATGTTTGAATAAGTACCTTGCAAGCTGGGAGAGTTAAGAACCATAATCCCCGAAAGGGGACGGAAACTCAATGTGCAGCGCCTGAACCATACGAGCATTAACGAAGTTTAGAACCTTAATCCCCGTAAGGGGACGGAAACCCATCTTTCAGCTTTCGTGTTACTGGAATCTTAGCCCGGAGTTAAGAACCATAATCCCCGCAAGGGGACTGAAATCGTAGAAACTATTTATTAATGATGTACAGCAATGTTGGTTACGGTACTATCATCTTCGGGACTGCTGTTATGGCTGCTCCTAGGGAGCTTTGCGGGATGATCTTGCGGTTGTTTGACAATACTTGGTGGAAAACGTATACTTGAGATAAGTTGAGGTAATGCGGAGGTTTGAAAAAATCGCCTGTGAACCCACTTTGGGAGCGGGTACTGGGAGATAGGGTTACATTACCAAAATCCCCGTAAGGGGACTGAAACGCGCAATACGCGAGCCAGATTAATGTACGGAGCCAGCGACGTTACATTACCAAAATCCCCGTAAGGGGACTGAAACCGCCAAACAAGTTTGGTCAGCCATACTAACAAGACCGTTACATTTTTTTGGAAAAGGATTCTATCAATAGGGGCCGGTATGCTGCTAGGCGCAAAAATGAAGAGTGCATGAGAAATGCCGGTACGGGCATCTGTTTTGTGATGCCCGGTACCGGCATTTGTATATTTTGGGTTATTCTATTGATTCACGGGGAAGGGTGAAATGATGGTTGTCAGTCCTAAATGGAGGCGCTCCGGAGCATACATTGAGATTTGCTTTTTCATGGGGCAAGGCTTTTTATGACAGATAGGAAAGGTATGATCGATTGAACCGGGTGTAAAGAAAGGGCTATCAGGTAAGCTGAATATTTGACAGGGACATATTCTGTCGTGGTGGTTCTGTATAATTGATCTTATAACAGCCATGGAATTCGTGAAAAATTCGCCAATGGGGAGGATAGGGTTATGACGGTATCGAGATTTCGTTTTTTGGAGCATGATTTCCCCCGTTTATATGATTGCTGCGTCTGGGCTGAGCAGGCTTCCGAGGCTAAGGAGGCCATGGATGAGATGCGCCGGGCCATGAGATGGATGATTCATGATTTAGGGGCTGCCTATCTGAATTTGTTTCAGGGCATCAATGAATTAGAAGAAAATCAGTTCGTGGATCAAGGCTTGAGCCGCCATTTCCATGAGGTTCGCCGTATGATCGAGCCCTATGGCCGGGAGGATGGGGATGTGCCGTCGTGCTTGGCCCGGTTGTTGATCCTGACGGTAGCCTATGGGCTGTATAAGGGGAAATCCTACAGGCCGGAAGACTTTTTACCCGCTGATGTCCCCGCTGTGAGCCGCTATTTGGAACAGGGAGAAAGGCCGTCCGAGGTCACTGGATGCGTCGCGGCAGGTGCCGTCCCTGTCCCGCCGGGTTTTTGAAACGCCAAGTGCCTTCCGGCAGCGGATAAAGGCTATGGAGCCCGTGTATATCGGCTGCGCCATTCTTAATCCCCCTCTGGACGGCGACGGGTATACGGACAACTGTTTCTTGCGATACCATATCGATCATAATCCCGATATCCAATTTTCGCCTGTCGAAGCTTTTTATGTGACCGGCGTGAGCGATGATACGGTCATCGACGGGGATTTGGTGGCAAAGTTGATGATGTATGACGATGAGGTCTGCTGTGATTACAGCCGGGTGTATCTGAAGCATGGCGACGAGTTGCTTGCCGTTCAGCCTCTCTGTTGGGATCCCTTTCCTTATGAAACGGAGGAAGCCTATGATGAAAGGATCAGCCGCATGCCTTTGCTGCCCTTTGGCTGCGCTAAGGCTGTCCCCGATGACTATGATGCCGAGACGGAGAGGCTGCCCTTTTATATTTGGGCTTTTTGCGATTATGCAAGACCGATCTTTGAAAATTTATTGTTGGCCGATACCCGGGTTCATATTCCCTGTAATCGCGAGATGGCAAAAGAGATTTCTTCTTCCCAGGAGCCGTTCACCCTTTTTTTGAGGCTCCATACGATCGACGATGCTGCTGAAATTGCGTTGTGGCGAGACGATGTCGGTGAGGTCTTCTGCGGCCGGTATGAGACTACGCAGGACTGGATGTATGCTAAATGGTACGCTTATTTCTATCGGGAGGCCGTTGACCTGGGAAGTCCCGGCGCACAATTCACTTTGGGACAAATGTGCGGCAGCGATTACGAGCAGGCCTTTTCTTGGTTCCAAAAGTCAGCCGACCAAGGCCATGACAGTGCGCAGAATCAGTTAGGGCTCTGCTATTATGAAGGGAAGGGCGTCGAGCAGGATTACCGGAAAGCTGCCGCCTGGTACCAAAAAGCAGCCGACCAAGGTTATGATGTGGCACAATATCATTTAGGGAACTGTTATTATCACGGAGAAGGCGTCGAACAAGACTATGGAAAAGCCGTTGCCTGGTATCGAAAAGCGGTGGAACGTGAATTCCTCAACCCTTGGGCAGCCTGTCAGTTGGGCAACTGTTATCGTCACGGTACCGGCGTCGAACAAGATCGTGAACAAGCCATAAAATGGTATAAAAAAGCAGCCATGGATTACGAGTTCGATGAAGAACTGCAGGAACTCGTACGGCAGGCCTTAGCCGAGATAAAGACTTCTGAGGTGAAAGGAACATAAGATTTCCGATGGCTGCGGTGGGCCGGCGGCCAAACTGTCCGGGAATGCGAAAGAAAAAGTGAAGGTGCCTTTGAGGATGCGTATTCGGCAAGATGTGAATGGCAGACTGTGAGCGAATTTCTAGGACTGAGGAAGGCGGGTATTTTAAAACCCATAAAAGGATGTTCTGAATCATATTAAGGGGAAGCGGAAATACTTTCTGACGGGGACGTTTGGGGCCTCAATTTTCTTTTCGTTACGCAATGACTATTCGCGTAATCGCGATAATTAGGATACCATTCTTTTTCAACCATAGGAGGGTGAAGCTGATGAAGAAGATAACGATGCGTCGGATGATCGGTTTTGGGTTTGGATTTATGCTCCCGAAGATCGTAAAAACGGTGGTAAAAATTGGCGTGATTTTGGGAATCGGGTATTTGAGTACCCGAGGCTATAAGAAGGTAAAAAACAGCGCTTGAGATAGAGGCATTTTTGGAAGCGGGGAATCGTATTCAGACTTATAGGGGGGAAGTCAATCGTCTTTTTGTTCGAAAGAAGGTGTTACTCGGCATGTCTGATTATATGGAGAATTATTACGAGCTTTTAGGTGTTGACCCCAAGGCATCCACGGAAGAGATTCACCGGGCCTACCTTGCCTTAGCCAAAAAGTATCATCCCGATACGACCTCTCTTCCCCGGGCTGAGGCAGAAAAAAAGATGGCCTTGCTGCAGGAGGCCTATAGTGAACTGGCCAATCCATATCAACGTGAGACCTATGACTTCCTGTTGGAAGTTGGTGACCCCTTTGAAAATGAGGTGTTTCTTGACAACGAAGAAGAGTACTGCGTTAACGCCTACGCTGAGGACTTGCATAATCATGCCGCATGGCTGTTAAAAGTGTTTGCCGACAATTTTCAATTTGAAGCGGGGAATGAAGAGAGCAATCAGAGCTCGCTAAAGAACTTTTTTGGCATGTTCCTTCGCGAGGAGGACAAGTTTATTGAATATATAGAAAAATCGTCGCATAAAAGAATGGAATATTTGAAGCCTGCTTTTTGGGTCTACTATCAGTTTGGCATTGCCTATACGTATACCCACGACAAGAAGCAAGCCATTCCTTTTTTAGAAAGAGCATTAACCTTTGTTGATCCTGACGATGCGGATGGTGAGAAAGTCAGGCGATTATTGGCTCAAGTGAAAGATCCCAATTTCAAAGGCTTACCTGATGAACCAAAAAGAAAGCCTTGGCTTTCGCGAGTGGTTGCTTTTGCAGTTATCTGCCTGATTATCGCCTCTTGTGCAAAGTAAGCCGGGACGTCCCTCATGAGAGGTGCTTATATGAAAACGAATAAGGGATGACAGAGTATAAAAGGACTTGTCTTTTTGAACTGCCTCTTAAAGTTGGACCTAAAAATCTAACTTTAAGGGGTGGTTCATTTTGAAGACGAGTCTTTTTTTGCGCCCGATGAGGGGCGAATGCCTTATGGGACCGGGAGAAATGGGATGTATAGGAGGCAAGATAGGCTTTAGGCACGAAATGAGAAGCTAGCGACGCCATTGACATATGCCATGAAGTTATGTAGTTCAACTATATTTTAATATATGTTGTAGTTATTAAATCTAGGGTGGAGATAAATACGGGTTAGTAAATAATTTGCTATGCAATAGATTGGCAGGATGAGTGAATCAATCAGTTGCCATTAGTCATCGCATAGGGTATGGATAATAATCTTGAGGGAAGAGCGTGATAGCGATTATAAACACATACGTATAAACTCAAAAAAAATGTACCCACATAAAACTAGAAAATTATGCTAAAAGCGTATCATAATATGTTAAAATAAATATAATAGTGTCATCACTACGGGAATGTTAATATGGAAGCGGGTGAAAATATGATTACAACACTGAATATACATAACTTCCGGTGTTTTCAGGATTTGTCGGTGACCAAGTTGGCCCCGATTACGCTGCTGGGCGGACGGAATAATTCCGGGAAGTCCGCGATTTTGGAAGCTATTTTTTTGTCGTTTAGCTATTGGAATGGGAACGTTTTTTCAGCATTGGCTGCTAGCCGCAGCAGTAATGGGCAATTACCCTCACCGGAACGGATTTGGAATCCCTTGTTTTTCAATTTTGAGAAAACAGATGAATTTTCGTTGTCGGTAGAGCAAGATAACGGCAAAACATCGGTATTGACGATGAAGAAAGTCCCTGATGAAAATGTCAGCCTTGATATTAATACTGAGCTTGTGTCTGGTATTTTTAAGCAAGGATATGCTTTGCAGGATTTGGATCACTACTTTTTTGCCTTAGAGTATACGCATACCGAAGAGAATCAGACTATTCAGGGAAGATACTCTTTCGAAAATACACAGATTCGTAATATGCCTAGTTCTGATAATCCAAAAAAAGATTATGCATCTTTTGTGAAGGTAAGCTTTTATAGAAATCTGTATATTCCAGATAACGGGGCGATTGCCGAATGGGTCGGTAAGTTTATCTTAGACGGACGGAAAGAGGATTTATTGGCTGTCTTACGCCTCTTTGACGGGCGGATTTCAGATATTATGACTTTGGTAGAAAACAACCTTCCTTATGTGTATGTTACCTTAGCCGATGGCATGAAAATGCCGATTACCTATATGGGCGATGGAATCAATAAGGCGCTGAATTTGTTGTTAATTATCTTGACCAGCCCCAATGGGATTGTGCTGCTCGACGAAATCGAAAACGGATTCCATTACAGCGTCTATCCGAAGGTTTTACGCGCCTTGTACGAAGCGGCCTTAGGCATTCATTGCCAACTAGTGATTACGACCCACAATGCCGATATTTTGCGACAGTCTGTTGCTGTGATGAAAGCGTTGAATCAGTTGGAGGCTCTTAGTTATCAACGTCTCAGCGTTTCTGACAAAGGGCGAAAAGCCTATGCCTTCTCCGGTGATGAACTGGAAGTGGCACTAGATGCGGAATTGGAGGTGCGGTGATATGCCTAAAAAGGGCGACTCCATAAAACTTATACCGAAGATTCCCCATGTCATCTTGTGTGAAGGCCGGGATGAAGAACTTTTTTTGCGCTGCTATGTGTCCCATCTTGTTGAAGGCAAAGTGGTTCCGGATACCTTCAATATTATCAATTTGGGTGGAAATGAAGAATTGCAAAGGAAGCTGCGTGTCCTCCACTCCGTAGAGCATTATGATCATATGCAAGGATTTCTGATTATACGAGATGCCGAAGCCAGTGCTGTCAATGCGGCCCAATCCCTTCAGAAGAGTATGAATGCGGCTTTCGGGATTGATATTCCGCTGGACGGGCAATTTGTTCAAAATCCTGACGGCATATGCTTCGGCTTTGTACTCCTGCCGGGTAAAACTACTGAGGGAGACTTTTGTGACGGTACTTTAGAAGACTTGTGCTGCCAGATTTTAAAAGAAAACCCTAATGAATTTTCAGGGGAAGATTTATTGACGCTATCTAATTCTTATTTATATACAGTTGAACATGAACGGGGAACCTCTTTGCGGACAGCTCATAAAAATAAATTGCACGCCTATTTTTCAGGGACCGATCGCTTCGTAGGTATGAAGATTGGAGAAGCGGCTCGCGCAAAGTGCTTTGATTTTTCCAGTCCGGCCCTGGGTTTTTTGAAAAAGGCCCTCATAGAACTCTCGTCATCGGATGAAACATGAGATTCGGACTTTCTGCACCGATGATTTGAAATGATATGTCGCGCCTTTTAGGGGTACGTGGATTGAAGCATCAACCCGGCATACATATTCAATGGAGAGAGATGTCGTGCCTCTCACGGGGCACGCGGATTGAAACGGTTCGGTCGTTATCGGTGAGCTACAGGCCATGGTCGCGCCTCGCATGGGGCACGTGGATTAAAACGATTGAAGTAAAAATAGGAGATAACAGAACGAAGAGAAGACTTGCCTTTTGAAGGGGCGAGTCTTTTTTTGCGCCCGATGAGGGGTAAATGCTTTATGAGACCGGGAGAAATGGGATGTATAGGAGGCAAGATAATTTTTGTGAGCCATGACATATTCTGTCAGGGAAGTTCTGTATAATTGAAAGAAAGGAGCGAGTCCTTTGGGCGTCGGCATGATGCGGCTACCGATTGTTGAGAGGTGCGATGGGTATCGAGAGGCTGGCGCATGGGGACTCATTGGTAGAGGTGTATTTTGAGATGAGGTGATTCTATGGATATGGAACGGAAGAGACATATTCCTTTGAAGGGTACTGACAAGACACAGGGGGAGATGGTTACCATGCATATCGTGGGAGATACGAAAGAGCGTACTTCGGATGGGAGTGGGCAGCCGCGTGAAGGCAATTTGAAGGTTCTCGACGGGAACTTTCATGACGCCGGCATGGAGCGCGGCGCAGAGGACGACTTGATGGAAGATCTTGTGGCTGCGATTCATGATTTCGTGGAAACCGCGTCTGAAGAGGATTTGGCTTCCTTTCAGCGCTTGACGGAGGCCATGGAAGTCGTGCTGGAAGAGCTGGAGAAATGGCTGGACGCCGTGGATGAAGCGGAAAAGGGGCGCCAATATGAGGCTTTCCATTTGGGATTTGAGCAGATGTTGGAATCGGCCTTAGCCGACGATGGCGATGAGATCTTTGCCGGTTTGGATCGAATTTTGGATTATTTTGACGAGGAATGTTGCTTTAGAAATCGAGATGCCTTTGATCGATATTTTGATTCTAAGGACCGAAAAGGCTTTACCCTTTAGCGTGAAGGGCATGATAAAAAGGAGGTTGGGGCCATGTGGCCAATCGCGGCGCTGATAGTAGGGAAATTTATTTATGACTTGAATAAGGCCTGCAACATGGACGAAGATTCGCGGCGACGCATGATGAAGGCCTTTCAACGAGAAACGGAGGCCCGGCTGTTGGTGAGGCAGAAATCGCAGGAATTAGAGGCGGCCTTAGAGCGCATCGTTCAACGAAAATGGGGGACCCTTTCTAATTTCCGCCGCTTTGTGGATCTCTATCAGCAGATCATCGAAATTGATTTCCAGGCCGAGAAACGGAAGGGGGAATTAGCCCTTATCCCTTTGAAAAAAGACTACGTCGATGGTCTGCAGCGGATGGCCATCATTCCCAAGGGCCAATGTACCGATTCCGAGGTGATGATGTCCCTCTTGAAAGGCGGGCTGGGCCGGTCGCTGTTAGACGACGCCGAGCAGTTTCGCGCTGAGTCGGTGAAGCAGCTGCGGGCGGCCGGCGTGGTCTACGGTCAGGCGGAAAATATCGCCAAAGCCATCGATATCATGATCGGTCAGTGTGAAACGATTTCTTCGGTCATCGCCGGGCTGAACCTGCTGCTGGCCAAAACAATTCGGACTTCTGAGGCCTTGATCGAAGAACGAGGCAGTGACCCGGATCGTTACACCCGGGAGGATCGGGACGTTTTGATGACCTGTATGAATGTAGTCGATGCTTTGAAAAAGATAATTGATGCGCCGGTGGTAACGAGAGACGGGCAGCTTGCCCAAGAAATCATGACGACCATCCGCTTGGGGAAGGCATACGCCGAGGCTGTGAAAAAGACAGGTTAGGAGATGACGATGATGAAACGATTACGAATCGATGCGGAAAAATGCACGGGATGTGGGACGTGCCTTGCTTTTTCGGACTATATTGCCGAAGGCTCGGACGGCAAGGCCCGCGTAAAACATAGCGGGAAGATCGAGGACCCCAAGGTTCTCGCAGCGGCTCAGGAAATGGTCGAACTCTGTCCGGAACAGGCCATTGAGCTCCGCGATATTCAGGCAACATCCTTACGCGACGTGGGAACACAGGCGATTGTCGAACAGTTGAAGAAGGCCTTATCGAGTATCGAGATTCCCGGTCCGACGTCTTCCGACTATGACTTTGACAAGGAAAAATATGCCTTCGACATCGACTACGATTACTTAGACGGAACTCATTATTATGAATATAAGAGCAGTTCGGCCGCACGCGATGCCGCGTGGAACGAGTTTTATCGGAGAAATTACGGCCGCATCGAGCAATATGCCATGGAGGTCCTCAGCCAATATGGGGCCGATAAAATTGCCCCCTTCTTCGATGGGTCGGAACAAGGGATGTATGCCAAGTGGAATAAACAGTTCGAGGCCATTTTGCAGGATACGGCGGACCGCGTAGCCGACGCCTTGGGAGATCGTGACCTGCCGGAAGATTTTTGCACCTGGAACGTCTTGCCGACGCAGTATATCGATTGCTTCAAAGACTATAATCCCATCAAATGGGGCGCCAAGGTCGACCGGAAAATGAGACAGGACCCCTATGCCAATGAAGCCTGGTATAAACGGTGTATCGATACCGACGAGATGGAACGAGTGGAAGCCGGCCGGATTTTCAAAGGCGTGCTGCACAACGTAACCCGGTATTGCTATGACTACGATATCGGTATGGGAGGCGATTTTAAAAAGGATATCCTGGACACCATTTACCTGATGGATATGGATGAATATTACGAAGAAGTCCTGGGCTGGATCATCGACGATTATCGAAAGAACGTTGAAAAAATGATTGCCTCGAAATGTGAGGCCTTGGAAGCGGCCCTCGGATAAGAGGCGGGTTAACGTACAAAAAAATGGACGAGAGTGAGAAATAGTCGCTCGCGTCCATTTTTTATGGTTGGAAAAATTAGGATTGCAGCCTTAAGGGCGTTATGGACGCGGCGGGACGATATTATGGTTTTAAGTAAAATGGTGCTATAATGAAATTAAAAGTAACGGGAAATAACCATTGAGCCGGGGGATGCTCGGAGCATAGGAAATCATATAAATCTATGGCGGAAAGCATGCCGTGAAAACGTACGCAGTGCCAAAGTATAGTGAACATTCTTTTTGTCGATTAAAAATCATGATGAAAGCCGGGGAAATTTGAGTAAATCCCCTATACGAGTAAGAAAAAACGTGTCTGTGGGGGCCTATCCCCATAGATGCAAACAAAAGTGACTGTAAGAAAACACTTTTGCTGTCGCACCCTTCATGGGTGCGTGGATTGAAACATCTCTTATAGCTCTATACTTTATACTCTTATCGTCGCACCCTTCATGGGTGCGTGGATTGAAACACAGCCTGGCCGATAGATACGGGCAATCGCCGCGTCGCACCCTTCATGGGTGCGTGGATTGAAACCCCGTGCGCCGCTACTACCCTCAGGGCACGTACTCGTCGCACCCTTCATGGGTGCGTGGATTGAAACCATTGATGACGACGTTCAGAGGTATGGATTAATCGTCGCACCCTTCATGGGTGCGTGGATTGAAACCCGGCGAATATCGGCAACGGCTGCTTGAAGAAGCGTCGCACCCTTCATGGGTGCGTGGATTGAAACATATAGAGATAGATATAAGAGTACGAAAGATATCGTCGCACCCTTCATGGGTGCGTGGGTTGAAACATAAAAAAGTACAGAACGGAGTCTGGCTTGTAAGTCGCACCCTTAGGGGTGCGTGGATTGAAACAATGAGTAGCAATTGATTGCCATAATGATCCGTTGTCGCACTCTTCGGAGTGCGTGGATTGAAAAAACTCGACTATATAGATGAAAATGTCTACCTGTTTGCATCGCACTCCTGATGAGTACATGTGTTAAGGCTTGCTTATGACAATGTTTTTCTGCCCTTTTTCAACTTTTCTTCTCATGAGGCCCTTCGTTGACAGTCTTCTATTTGTCATGCTATAGTAAAAACGATATAATATAATGAATAGGTCAGGTGTCTCAGACTTAATAGAGAAGCCGGTTCAATTCCGGCGCGGTCCCGCCGCTGTGAGGTGGAGCCAGGCTGCATGATGTCACTGTACGTTTTTGTATGGGAAGGCGCAGCTTTGGCTATGAAACCAAGCCAGAAGAACTGCCTGACGGATAATCACCGATAGACCTGCGAGCGATGGGAAGGAGATTGTACGGAGCATATTCGGGGACTGTCGTCTATACGACGGTCCTTTTATCTTTGCAGCCCTTCTCTTGCAGGTCCTTACAGGAAAGGGGTTTATTCGTACCATGGAAGCGATGATCAATGGTTTTCAGTTGTTTCAGCAAGGCGGTCCGGTCATGTATCTGTTATTGGCCTGCTCCCTCTTTGCGGTGTATATTGGCATTGAGAGGGCCATGTTTTTTACCCAGATGGATGCCGGCAAGGCTTTTGCCAATCGTTTTTATACCTATATGAAAGTCCATAAGACGGAAGCGGCGCGCTCCCTTGCAGCCGACAGTTCCGGCGGGCTGCCCCTCATGTTGACCGAAGTTTTTGACGGTCAGGGAGGGACTGAATGGAAGGCCTTTGTCGAAATGCAGTCGGGGATTTTCGTGTCCCGCCTTCGGAGTCACCTCTATTATTTGAGCGTCATCGTCACCTTGGCGCCCCTCTTAGGACTTCTCGGGACGATCAGCGGCATGATCCGCGCCTTCAGTGTTTTTAACGTCCAGTCCGGACAGGCTATCGCCATTACGGGCGGTATCGGCGAAGCCCTCATTGCCACGGCTTTCGGCCTTTGCGTCGCTGTTTTGGCCTTGATTATTCATTCTTATTTTACTCAGCGCCTCGACCGGATCATTACCGACATGGAGCTGTGTTTTTCGGCGATGGAAACGATGGACCAGAAAGCAGGGCAGTGAGATGCGGCTACGTCAATTACGGGATTTTGAAAAGCCTTCCATCATGATCATCCCCATGATCGATATCATGTTTTTCCTCTTGGTCTTCTTCATGATGTCGTCCTTATCCATGGTGGACATGCACAGTTTAGGCGTCCAGTTGCCCGTGGCAGCCGAGGCAAAAGACGCGCCGTCATCCCAGTATGCCGTCACCTTGAAAAAAGACGGTACCCTGTGGCTCAATGGCAAGGCAATCGATCGCGAGGCCCTCATGGCTTCGGCCCGGGCTCGGCAAGGGGAAGACAAGGCTTTCAGCGTCATCCTCTATGCCGACCAAGACGTCGATTACGGTCGCGTCATGGCCGTGTTGGATGCCTTTAAGAAAGTCGGTGTGAACCGCATCGGCCTCGTCGCCGACAGTGGGGCTCAGCCGTGAGGTGGGGGAAGAAGAAAGGGCGTATTGCTGCCGGATTTTCCGTCTCCCTCCACGCCGCCGTCTATGTCGGCCTGGCTGCCGGCGGTTTCTTTACGGTCCTTCAGCACTATTCGCGTCAGCCCAATGTAACCGACGTCATGATTTATAATGCCGGCGATATGGCCGGTGCCGGTGGGAACGATGCCGATGGGATGGACGCTGTCAGCCGCGACGGAAGCGGCGATTACGATGAACAAGAAGTCGTATCCTCGACGTCGGATAAGGCTCCGAACGAAGAAGGAACGCCAACTGTCGACGCGACGCCCCTGACGCCGGACGCCCTTACGTATGCCGCCGCCAACGATGAATCGCGACAGGGATCTTCCGACGAAAAAGGAAGGGCAGAAGCGGCGAGAAATTCCGGTCAGCCCGTTTCGTCTCCTGAGGGAAAAACATCAGGACCGCGTCACCATCATGGTAAGACCGGGCCTTCGGGAAGACGGGCGGCCGGTCACGGGACGAAGGATCCTATGGCGCCGGCAGGATCCATTCACGTTCCCGACGGAGTTGCCAATTTTTTTGACAGCGTCAAGGCCTTACTCCCTAACAAGTTATCGGAAGCCCAAGTAAATGAACCGAAAGAGCCCGCCATTCCTCCCGTACAGGCCAGTCAATCAAATACGACCATCATTGCCGCCAAGGAGATGGACGAACACCGCGATACGTCGGTCCGGCAGGCCCTCCAGCGGGTCACGGGCGTTACCGTCAATGAGATGGTGCCGGGCATTTCGTCCTACGTCAAATTGAACGGTGACGACCGGGTCTTGATCCTCGTCGACGGTCAGAGTCTGGCCAATGCCCAGGGATCGGGCTACGGGCGGGGGAGCGTCGATTTGGCAAACCTCCCCGGTGTCGGTGCTATTGAGCGCATTGAAGTCACCAAGGGCAGCGGTTCCGTCCGCTACGGCAGCGGGGCCGTGGGCGGCGTCATCAATATCGTCACCAAAAAGGGCGACCGCAACGAGTCGTCTCTCGATGCCTACACCGGATCGTGGGGCATGCACGGCTACACCCTGACCAACAGCGGCCGTTCGGGCAAGACCAGCTGGCTCATCAGCGGCGACATGGAACGGCGAAAGTATTACGCCTTTCCCAATGGCCTCAATGCCGACAAGTCCCGCGGCGACATTGCCAAAGAGTCCTTGTCCCTGCGCCTCGATCAGGACTTGACCGACGGCACGTCGTTGACCTTTAAGGCTTACCATCAGGATTATCACGGCCACGGTTCGACCTTCCTTGCTTCTTATTCGTCGTCGCTGCCGAAAGCCCTTCAAAAAGAACGCCTCTCGGGCTGGTACCTCAGTGCCAATAAGCCCATCGAGCGGCTCATCAATAATTACAGCCTTACCTATAATTTTAAGAAAAATGAGGCTCAGCCCGGGTTCCTGCGTTACTTCAACGACTACCAGCGGACCTATTGGACCAACCACTATTTTACCCGCACCCAGGGCTTTGAATGGCAGAACAACTGGCACCTCGGCGCCCATCACGTCACGGCCGGCGCCGAATGGACGGAAGATATGGGCACCAATTACGAGGCCAATTACATCGACAAGAAACGCCATAATCTGGCTTTTTACGCCGAAGACGCCATGACTTTCGGGAAGTTGACGGTCACGCCGGGCCTGCGCCTCGATGACAACAGCACGTACGGAGTCCACCAGACGCCGCGGTTGGCCGTCAATTATAAGGCCAATGACGACTTCAACGTCTATGCGTCGTGGAGCCGCGTCTTTTCGCCGCCGCGCCTGAACGATCAGTTCTATGTGACGACGTCCCGCGGCAAGATTACGGCCATGGGCAATGAGGATTTGCAGCCCGAAACGGGGTACACTCAGACCCTGGGATTCCAGTATCGCATGGGGCCTAAGACCCTTCTCGAAGGCAGCGTCTTCCACAGTGATTTAGCGAACGTCATTCGTTGGAACCGGGCCGTCACGCCGCGGGAACCGGAAAACCTCAATGAAGAAGATAAACGGGGCTTTGAACTGTCCCTCAAGCAGACCATCAACGACAAGTGGGATTATGAATTGGGCTATTCCTACATCCACACCAAAGTCGATACGGGAGACGGCTTAGGCTTTGATGAAACGTACAATCAGCCTAACGGCTACCGCGCCGGTCTCCATTACCATCAGGGCAAGTGGCAGGCCAACGTCGACGTGACGGCCGGAACGGGGCGCAACGACACGTATTACAGCAACAATTCCTACGTCGTCTGGAACGGCAGCGCGTCCTATTCGCCCGATGAAAACACGACCGTGTATGTCAAAGTGGCCAACATCAACAATGCCGGCTACGATTTATACCATAACTATCCGGCTGCCGGGAGAAATTGGCAGGTCGGGATCCGTCAGAAATTCTAGGAGGGGGCTTTTACTGTGAAAAAATTTGGCTTATGTCTGCTCGTCCTTTGTCTGTTCCTGCTGGCCGGCTGCGGTCCCCAAGGGACGTCTCAAGAAAAGGCATCCGGGGAAAATTATGCCGTCATCACCGATGACCGGGGCAAATCCGTTACCTTGCCGCAGAAACCGCAGCGCGTCGTCGTCTTGTCGACGTCGCTCCTAAACTTTGCCGATGCCCTCGACGGCAGTCTCGTTGGAAGGGCCGCCATCAAGTCGGAAGACGCAGCCCTTCCGGAAAAGTATAAAGACGTGCCCGACGTGGGCCCGGTCTACAGCGTCAGCCTGGAAAAAGTGACGGCCCTTGAGCCCGACGTCGTCATCGGCAGTACGGACCACCATGAAAAATTGGCGGCCCAGCTCGAAGACAGCGGCATTCCTGTTATCTTGCTGCGCACCAAGACTTATGACGACGTCAAACACAATCTGGACGTCATGGGCCGGGTCTACGGCAAAGAAGAGCAGGCCAAAGCCGTCGATGAAAAGCTCGATACAGAAATTAAAGCCATCACCGATGCTGTGCCCAAACAGGGCCTGCGCATTGCCATCATTCATGCCACGCCCAGTGCCGTGTCGCTGGAACTTCCGACCAGCATTGCCGGCGGCATTGCCGACCTGCTTCACTTGCAGAACATCGCTGCGGCACCGGCAGGAAGCGAAAATAACCGCATTCCTTACAGTATGGAAAGCCTTGTCGAAGCCAATCCCGACGTCATTTTCCTGACTTCTATGGGATCGTCGGACAAGATCGAAAAGCGCATCAAAGGCGACATCGAAAGCAATCGGGCTTGGGCTTCCTTGAAAGCCGTCCAATCGGGGCGTTTCTATATCCTGCCCGAACGGTATTTCCTCCTCAATCCCGGCCTCGACTATCCCAAGGCCGTAGGGTATATGGCAAACTTAGTCTATCCGGGAGTGGTTCCTCATGAATAGATTTTTTCAGCGCCGGGAACGAACGGGTTGGCGCTGGCTCATGCTCATCGTCTTCGCCGTCTTGGCGGCGGCCGGCATCTTGCTGTCGGTCATGCAGGGGGCGGCGGCCATTACGGCGTCGGACGTCGTCCGAAGTTTATGGCAGCCCGGCGGGGGAACGACGGACCAAATCATTTGGAACATCCGTCTGCCGAGGACCCTTACGGGGGCTTTGGTCGGGGCTAATTTGGCCCTGTCGGGAGCCATTTTGCAGGCCGTCATGCGAAATCCCCTGGCCGATCCCCATATCATCGGCATCTCGTCCGGTGCCGGTCTCTTCGGCCTCATCGTCCTCATCGTCGTCCCGTCGTACGCCTTTTTGATGACGCCCGTCTCCTTTGTCGGCGCCATGGCCGCTGCCGGAGCCATCTACTTCTTGGCTTGGAAGGACGGCATCAAGGTCGTCCGCATCATCTTGGCCGGCGTCGCCGTGTCGGCCTTCCTGGGAGCCATCATTTCAGGAATCCTCGTCTTTTACAGCGACCGCGTCCACGGTGCCTTATTGTGGATGGTCGGGGGCTTGGCGGCCAGCAGCTGGAAAGACGTGTCCGTCATTACGCCCTATGCTGCTGCCGGCTTCGTCTTGGCCTTTATCGGCGCGTACTACCTGAACCTTCTCCAACTCGGTGACGACATGGCCCGCAGCCTGGGCCTCAACGTCGAAAGGGCCCGCCTGGGCCTTACGGCCATTGCCGCCCTTCTCGCAGCCAGTGCCGTCAGTGTCGCCGGCCTCTTAGGCTTCGTCGGACTCATCGTGCCCCACATGGTGCGCCTCTTAATCGGCACGGATTACCGCTATATCATTCCCGGCGCGGCCCTTTTCGGAGCGGCGACGGTGACTCTGAGCGATACGGCAGCCCGACTCCTCTTGGCACCGGCGGAACTTCCCGTGGGCATCATCATCGCCTCCTTGGGAGCGCCCTTTTTCTTATTTCTCCTGCGAAAGGAAGTGTGAGCCGTGGATGCCATTACCATCAAACATCTCGTCGTCGAGCGGGGCGGCAAGACCATCCTTCACGATATGATGGCGTCCCTTCCGAAGGGCAAGATTACGGCCATCGTCGGCCCCAATGGCTGCGGCAAGAGTACCTTCCTCAAAGCCATAAACTGCATGATCCCTATTTCCGGCGGTGCTATCGACCTTTTCGGCCGCGACGTCCGGTCCTTTTCGCGTAAAGCCTTGTCGCGGGAAATCGCCTTCTTGACCCAGTCTCACGACCTTCCTCAAGACGTGCCCGTCGCCGACTTAGTGGCTATGGGGCGTTTTCCTTATCGAAAGCTCTTGTCGCCGCTGACGAAGGACGATCAGGCAGCCATTCATCGTGCCATCGACGCCGTCGGTCTTCGGGGCTATGAAAAAAGGGCCATGCAGCACCTTTCCGGCGGCGAGCAGCAGCGGGCCTGGCTGGCCGTCTTATTGGCTCAGGATGCGTCCATTCTCCTCCTCGACGAGCCGACGACCTATCTCGACGTCCGCCATCAATTGCGGATTCTATCTCTCCTTCGTGAGATTAACGAAACATGGGGGCGAACGGTGATCATCGTCCTTCACGATATGAACCAGGCTTACCAATATGCCGATGAAGTGCTTATGATGAAAGAGGGGGCCATCGTTTCGACCGGGGCCCCGCAAGACGTCTTGACACCGGACAGGCTGCGCCGGGTCTTTGCCATCGACGCCGAAGTTGTCCGGACGAAAGACGGCCGGCCCTTCATCGTGCCCAGAGACGTCCTGCCCGACGGCGAGGCTTGAAAGGAGACAGGCATGGATTTATTTACGATAAAAGATGGAAAGAAGCTTCGCTGCGGTTATACGACGGGATCCTGTGCGGCGGCAGCAGCTAAGGCGGCAGCCGTCATGGTCCTTACGGGAAAGCGCGTCGATGCCGTATCCCTTACGACGCCGAAAGGGGAAGTGCTCCACTTGCAGCCCGAAGACATCTCCTTCGGCCCGTCGTCGGCAACCTGCGCCATTCGCAAGGAAAGCGGTGACGATCCCGATATTACCGACGGCATCTTAGTCTATGCCACGGTCGAAAAGACGGCCGGCCCTATGGTCGTTGCAGGCGGTCCCGGCATTGGTCGCGTGACCAAACCGGGCCTTGCCTGTTCCGTCGGCGATTGGGCCATCAATCCCGTGCCGCGGCGCATGATTGAAGAGGCCCTTTCGGATGCTGCTAAAGAATGCGGTTACACGGGCGGTCTCAAGCTGACGCTCTCCATTCCCGGTGGGGAAATTTTGGCGCAAAAGACCTTTAATCCCCGTCTCGGCATCGTCGGCGGCCTGTCCATTTTAGGGACGTCAGGCATCGTCGATCCCATGAGCGAACAGGCTCTGGTCGACACTATTCACACCGAAATGGATTCGCGAAGAGCCGCCGGAGAGTCTCATCTCTTGGCCTTTTTTGGCAACTACGGCGTCGATTTCAGCCGCGATGAACTCGGCCTCGACGTCAGCCAGCGAGTCACCATCAGCAACTACGTCGGTGAAATGCTTGATTATGCCGTTTATAAAGATTTTTCCGACGTCCTCCTCATCGGCCATATCGGGAAATTGATTAAAGTCGCTCAAGGCATTATGAATACCCATTCCCGCTATGCCGACGGCCGGACGACGCTCCTTTCCTTAGAAGCCGTCTTTGCCGGCGCCTCCCGCGACCTTGCCAAAACCATTTACGACAGCCTGACTACGGATGAAGCCGTCCGGATTCTCTCTGAAGCCGGCCTTTTGACGCCGGTCATGGAAGCTGTCTGCCAAAAAATCGATCACTATCTGGAGGCCCGCACCCACGGTGCCATCCGTACCGGGGCCGTTATTTTTTCCAACGTCTACGGCGTCCTCGGGTATACATCACAGGCCAAAGACTTATTGGCCGTCCATCAGAAAGGGGAAGTTCGATGATACATTTTGTCGGTGCCGGTCCCGGTGCGGTCGACCTCATTACGGTCCGCGGTAAGACCTTACTGGAACAGGCCGATCAAATCATTTACGCCGGATCCCTGGTCAATCCGGAATTACTGACCTATGCCAAAAAAGACTGCGTCATCTTAGACAGTGCCGCCATGACCTTAGAAGACGTCATGGCCGCTATGGAAACGGCGGAAAAACTGGGCTGGATGACGGTCCGTCTGCACACGGGAGATCCGTCGGTCTACGGGGCCATTCGCGAACAGATGGATATCCTCGCTGAAAAAAACATCGCCTTCGACGTCGTCCCCGGCGTCAGTTCCTTCTGCGGTGCCGCAGCGGCCCTGAAGGCCGAATACACCTTGCCCGGCATCAGCCAGTCGGTCATCATTACCCGCATGGAAGGGCGGACCCCCGTTCCGGACAAGCAGAAAATCGCCGACTACGCCGCTCATCAGGCGACGATGGTCATCTTCCTCAGCGCCTCGCTGTTAGAGGGCCTGCAAAAAGAGCTCATTCATGGCGGTTACGACGGCGACACGCCGGCAGCCATCGTCTACAAGGCGTCCTGGCCCGATGAAAAAGTCTATGCCTGCACGGTGGCGACCCTTGCTGAAACGGCGCAGCAGTACGGCGTTTCGAAGACGGCCCTCATCGTCGTCGGAAGGGTCCTCGGCGATACGTACGACCGGAGTCTCTTGTACCATCCGGCTTTTACTCACGCCTGCCGTAAGGCCGAGCCCGAATCGCAGCAGTACAGCGACCATTTTAAAAAGGACGCCTCAACATAAGGGGAGCGTCCTCCAACATCAGATGTCTCTATTCCGAGTGATCTAACCGATTGCTCGGAATTTTTT
>NZ_HF954537.1:501614-505343 GCF_000455225.1 Megasphaera massiliensis | reverse complement strand
GCCTAAGTGATGAAATCACGGCACGCCGGCAAATCGACGGTGCGTTTCCATGAAAAAAGACCTCCTAAGGTTCGCTTCACAGTGAATCTTAGAAGGTCTCTTCTGTGGTGGATGTTGACGGTCTTTAGGACCGCTTCATGTAGAGCAGGGGGTAGGCATGTCCCTGTTCGTCGAATTCCGTCCGCTTATAGACGATGAATCCCAAGTGTTCGTAAAATCCCTTGGCTAAGGGATTCTGCTCATTGACGGCCAAGTCGTTGACGCCGTACTGTTCGATGCCGTAGCCGAGAAGTGCCGAGCCGATGCCGCGGCTGCGGTGTTCGTCAGCGACGAAGAGCATTTCGACCTTTTTATCGTCAATTCCCAAAAATCCTAAGGGAGAGCCGTTGTCGTCTTCGGCGATGATCAGCTTGGGCACGACGGCCAGGGCCTGGGGGACGAAGGCTTTAATGGCTTCGATGGCGCCGGGCGGTAAAAAGAGATGGGTCGCCCGGACGGAGCTTTCCCAGACGGAGAGCAGTTTTTCCGTCAATTCCGGGGTTCGGTCTTTGATTTCGATGATATGCAAGGTTTTTCTCCTCATTGGCGAATACGGACGGTTCTAATGGAAGATGATTTATTCGTCATCGTCGTTGTATTCGGGCAGTAAATCGCTGGTATAGACTCGTTTTCCCGACGTGACTTCGTCGTAAAAATTCTGTTTCCAATGGATGTAGTCGATGGATTCCCGGACTTCTTGGAGCTTTTCCTCAAGGAGGGTCAACTTCTTATCGAGCATGATCTTGCGGACGGGAATGGAATCGGGACCCTGCAGGCAGTAGGCCAGGTACTGTTTCATTTCTTCGATGGTCATGCCGCATTTTTTTAAGCAGGTCAGGCTCTTGATCCAGGCGATGTCGTGGTCGTTGAAGACGCGGCGGTTATTGTCCGACCGCTTGACGTTGGGCACGAGGCCCGTATTGCAGTAGTATTTTAAGGTTTCATAAGGAAGGCCCGTCTGCTCACAGGCTTCTTTCATACCATAGAGTTTCTTCGATGATGCCGCCATGACAGCGGTCACCTCCTTTGCATGCCTTTTCAGATGAGAAAGGCCTATTTCTGATTTGCGTACCACTGGAAGAGGGCTTGGGTGCCGCAGTCTTCCATGCCGTCGGCAGCCAGTTTGTCGTAGAGCTTCTTGGCCAGAGTCAGGCCCGGCAGGTCGAGGTTCATTTCGGCAGCCGATTCGAGGGCGATGCGCATGTCTTTAATGAAGTGCTTGATGTAAAAACCGGGGGCCGTATCGCCTTTTACCATCCGCGGTGCCAAATTGGCCAGGGACCAGGAACCGGCAGCGCCGGACGAGAGGGTGGCGATGACTTTTTCAGGGTCCAGGCCGCTCTTTTGGGCGTAGGCAATGGCTTCACAGACGCCCATCATGTTGGACGCAATGGCGATCTGGTTGCTCATCTTGGCGTACTGGCCGCTGCCGGCAGGGCCAAAGTAAGTCAAGGTCTTGCCCATGGCCGAGAAGACGGCATTCATGGCGTCAAAGGCTGCTTCTTCGCCGCCGACCATGATGGCCAGGGTCCCGTTTTTCGCGCCGACGTCACCGCCGGAGACGGGAGCATCGAGGGCATCGATGCCCAGGGATTTGGCTTTGTGGTAAATTTCTTTGGCCAAAGACGGGCTCGACGTCGTCATGTCGATGACGGTGCCGCCTTTTTTCCCCTTTAAGATGCCGTTATCGCCAAAATAGACTTCTTCCACGTCTTTCGGATAGCCGACGATGGAAATGACGACGTCCGACGCAGAAGCGACGGCAGCCGGCGAGTCGAACCACTGGCAGCCTTCGGCGATGAGGGCGTCGGCCTTGCTTTTCGTGCGCGTATAAATGTTGACCGGGAAGCCGGCTTTTTTCAGGTTGCGGATCATGCCCGTTCCCATGACGCCCGTTCCGATAAAGCCGATAGTCGTTGTATTCATAGATAACACCTCCAATATGTATGCATGTTCTTATTATAGCATAAATAGTTTTAATATAAATATGGGAGATGGCAATCGATGGCCGATGGGAATCTTGACAAAAAGAGTATCCTTCTGCTATACTAATTTCGTAATAAAATAGCGAAGGGGAGTAACCCTCAGTTGTCCATCAACATCGTGCCGTTATTGACCGGCTGGTGGCAGCATTGCTCTTGCAATAGGTGAGACTTTCGCATGATACCAGCTCGACTGATACCATGCGGAAGTCTCTTTTGTTTTATTCACAGAAAGTAGGAGAGAAATTATAATGGAACTGTTTTCAATGCAATTCTTTACGGCTTTAGGAACGATCATTCTGCTGGACATCCTTCTCGGCGGTGACAATGCCGTCGTCATCGCCATGGCAGCCAATAAGCTGTCGCCGGCCCTGCGCAAAAAGGCCATCCTCATCGGTACGGCCGGGGCCGTCATCATTCGGCTGATCATGACTTTCATTGCCGTATGGCTGTTGACCATTCCGTATCTGCAGGTCATCGGCGGCCTGATCCTGCTGCCCATTGCGGTGAAGCTCCTCGTTCCGGAAGAACATCACGACGACGTCAAAGCCTCGGATAACCTCATGGGCGCTATCAAGACGATCATCATCGCTGACGCCGCCATGGGGGTCGACAACGTCCTGGCTATTGCCGGCGCCTCCCACGGCAGCTTCCTCTTAGTCGCTATCGGCTTCTTAGTCAGCATCCCCATCATCGTCGGCGGCAGTACCATCATCGGCCGCCTCATGGACCGCTTCCCGGTCATCCTCTACGCCGGTGCCGGCCTTCTCGGTTGGACGGCAGGCTCTATGATCGGCCACGACAAAATCCTGGGCCCCATGATCGAGTCCTCCGTCGGCGCCTGGGCTCCCTTGGCCATTCAGATCTTCCTGGCTGTCGGCGTCATCGCTGTCGGTTTGGTCCTGAGCCGCAGTGTGACGGCGAAAGCCCAAGGCTAAGGGTGGGCTGCTAAGGACTTCGGTCCGCTTGCGAAAGACCATCCGTTTGATTTATGATACGAACTGTGTTAAAATGACATAAAACTATTCAATAATTGCAATCCGTTGATAAAGTGAGGTAATCGCGATGAAAATGTGGAAAATCTTTGGCCTGACCTTGGCGTTGACGACCGTAGCTGCTACGGCGGCTTTTGCGTCGGTCCCGCAGTCGGCCCTGCGCATCGGCGGCATTCCTTTCGATGCCGAAAGCTCGGTCATCCGCTCGATGTACGGCATGCCGACCAAAGTAGACGTTCACATGGAAAAAGAACGGGCTACGGAAGATACGGAATATGAATACGGAAACTCTGTCTCCATCGACTTAAAATACAACCGCGTCCATCAAATTGAAGTCTCGGCCAATAATGGCTGGGCTACGGCGGACGGCGTCCATGTCGGCATGGATATTGCCGAAGTCGAAACGATCTACGGCGAACCAGATGCCGTTCGGGACGATCATTACATCTATTACGTCACCGGCCGGTCGGACCTCGGTATCGACATCGAAGTCGAAAATAACCGCGTCGAAGAAATTACCGTCGGAAAACTCGATAAGTAAGACTCTCTATCATGACACCAGCTCTTTACGGGGTTGGTGTTTTTTGGTGTAACGGCTTTCCTTGGAGACGGTTGCGACCGGCAGTGCATACCTTTTGTTTGAGGAGCGGAGGCATTTCATCTCGAACAGGATTTCTGTATCCGCAGCGTCAAAAAAGCCCATCGACGAAAAT
>NZ_HF954537.1:481873-501023 GCF_000455225.1 Megasphaera massiliensis | reverse complement strand
CATATGCCCGGAAAAGTCGTAAGTACAATTCTTATAAAGGTGTTAAAGGACGCATTGAGAAAAATCGTCTTCGTAGGCGATTTGCCAGCACTAACCCCCATCAAAAAATTACCACCGATACGACAGAGTTCAAGTACTACGAATTAGACGCGAACGGAGCATTAAAAATCAGAAAACTGTATTTAAACCCCTTTTTAGACTTGTATAATGGTGAAATCATAAGCTATTCTATCAGCCCGACGCCTTCGGCTGAATCGATACTGGAAGCGCAAAAAAAAGCTATTGAAGTAACATCGGATGCTCCGTTTAGAAGAACGTTCCATTCTGATCGTGGTTGGGGCTATCAAATGAAAGCTTATCAATATGCATTAAAAGCCAACAACATATTCCAAAGCATGTCACGAAAGGGAAATTGTTACGATAACGCACCGATGGAAACTTTCTTTGGAATCTTAAAGCAGGAAATCTATTATGGGAAAACATATCATAGTTATCAAGAATTAGCCGATGCGATTATTCAATTTATTGAGTATTACAACGTAGATCGGATTAAAGCGAAGCTTGGATGGCAAAGCCCTATTGCCTATCGTCTAGCCCATCAAATTGCATAAAAAATTCCGAGCAACTATTTCGGGTTGCTCGGAAATAAAAGTCTAACTTTTTGGGGTCACATCAAAATCGACGGGCTTTTTAGCCGTGTATAAACTTATAAATCGGTGAAGACCGTAAGGTCATCGGGAATGTAGAGGTTGCCGTCGTAATACTTTCGGCCTTCTTCTCCATAGCGTTCCTTGCGGTGGGATAAGTCGCTGTCTTCCGTATGGTAGAGGATGACGTTTTTGACGTCCAGGCGCTGAGCGAGCTGGCAGGCATCTTTGACGGTAGAATGATTTTTTTCGTAAGGGTGGAAAATGGCTTCATCGGCGTCGAGGCAGAAGGCTTCGTGGAGGAGCCACTTACTGCCTTGGACGTAGTCTTCTTCCCAGGGCTGACACGGTTCGTCGCCGCAGCAAGTCAGGCGGCCGTCGGACAGTTCCATAGAGAAGCCGAACTGCTTGGCCTTCGTCGAACGGATGTCGAAGAAGGTGACGTCATGGCCGATGAGGGTGTTTTTGTCGCCGTCTTCGACGGTGATCAGATGGAGCTTGTCGTCAAGGTAGCGGCTGTCCTTGGAAGACAGAAGGGACGTCGCCATGGAGCGCAAAAGGCCGATGACTTCGTCGTGACCGTAGATCGTGGCTTCGCCGTCGTAAGTGCCGCGCCGCCAGGACTGGCACATCATGCGCATGAGCCAGATGATGCCCAAGAGGTGATCGATGTGCTTGTGCGTGACGAAGACCGTCCGCATGTCCTGCCAACGAAGATTTGCCTTTTCCAGTTGCTGTAAGAGCCCGTTGCCGCCGCCTCCGTCGACGAGGAGGTGCTGCCCCTTTTCTTCTAAAACGAAACAGGTGTTATAGCAATGGGTGACGGTAGCATTGCCCGTGCCTAAGATGGTAAGATTCATAACAAGCTCCCTTCTGATACAAAAAATACAAGTATTAATATAACAAATTTCGCCCCATGTGTAAATGGTCACCATTTTGCAGAAGGGACCTTCCTTTGCCGGCACGGCTAAAAATTTCCGTGGTGAGGGAAATTTCTCATCTATGATGAAAGTCGTCATATTGTTATACTGAAACTGCAATAAATATGAATTTTTTGTCTCTGTAAAGGA
This sequence comes from Megasphaera massiliensis, assembly GCF_000455225.1. Lineage (GTDB taxonomy): Bacteria > Bacillota > Negativicutes > Veillonellales > Megasphaeraceae > Megasphaera > Megasphaera massiliensis. Next base: position 499,306 of record NZ_HF954537.1, on the reverse strand, counting down.
GTGGCAAGTATGACAATGATGAAAGCACTGGTCGTCGAAGGACCGAAAGAATTTGTCTATCAGGATATTCCCGTTCCGGCCTTAAAAGCCGGCGAAGTACTCGTAAAAGTAAGAGCCTGCGGCATCTGCGGATCCGACGTGCCCCGTGTCCGTGACGGCGGCGTCCATTCATTTCCCCAGATTGTAGGGCATGAATTTTCCGGTGACGTCGTCGCTGTCGGTGACGGTGTCAGCGCCGATCTTGTAGGATTGCGGGCTGCCGTAGCTCCCTTAGTTCCCTGCGGCCACTGCGACAACTGCGCCAAAGGCCGCCCGGCTATGTGTACGGAATATTCCTTTATCGGCTCTCGTCAGCCCGGGGCCATGGCCGAATACGTCGCGGTCCCGGCGAAGAACCTCGTTCCCATTGACGAACATGTCACGTACGAACAGGCCGCCTGCATCGAACCGATTACCGTCGCCATCCACGGCGTCGAACGGGCAGGGGAACTAATTAGCGGCTCGTCGGCCATCGTCTACGGCTGCGGCACCATCGGAATCTTGACCATGCAGGTCTTACAGGCCAAGGGCATCGAACGGGTCTACGTCATCGACATCAACCAGGCTAAGCTCGATTTGGCCAAGAAGCTCGGCGCTTATGAAGTCATCAATTCCCAAACGACAGATGTCCCGGCTTATTTCAAAGAACATGGCCTCGTTGACTACGCCTTTGAAACGGCCGGCGTCAACTTCCTTCAGGCTCAGCTTCCAGACCTCGTCAAAAAGACGGGGACCCTCGTCTACATCGGCACGGTACCGAGGGACGTCACCTTCAAGGCCTCGACCTTTGAACAGATCCTGCGCGGTGAACTGACTGTGACCGGCTCGTGGATGAGTTATTCCTCTCCCTTCCCGGGCGGTGAATGGCGCGGTGCTGCGGAATACTTGAAATCGGGTAAGATAGTCGTCGATGACATCGTAACCCATCGCTTCCCCTTGTCGGCAGGCTACGAAGCCTTTGAAACCTTGTTCGACCCGGCCAATAATGCCTTAAAAGTCATGTACGTCATGGACTAAATTGGCTATAATAAAAAGAAGTATGTAATGAAAGAGGTGTGTTGTCATGGTAAGCCAGCGTCAGCGGCAGATTATCGAGTTGTTACAATCCCATAAAACCGGCCTGAGCGGCAACGATTTGTCGAATTTTATCGGCGTTTCTTCGCGGACCGTCCGCAGCGATATCAAGGCCCTCGAAGGGGAACTTCTGGCCTACGGCGCGGCCATCCATGCCAATACACGAAACGGCTATTCTTTGGAAATCACGGACGAAGCCTTATTTGCGGCCTTTATCGGCGAGTCCTCACAAGGGAGGATGGATTCGGCGGAAAATCGTGTCGACGCCATCATCCGGGCCTTCTTTCTCTCGACCCTGCAGAACACGTCGCTCACCCAGCAGCAGCTTGCCGACAGCCTCTACGTCAGCCTGTCGACGCTGAAGAGCGACATGAAGGAAGCCAAGGAACGACTGGCAGCTTACGGCCTTACCATCGGGACCTATAAGACGGAAGGCATGCGCCTGGAAGGGGATGAAGGGCAGATCCGCAATTTCATTTCCCAGTATAATTTTCTCCAGACCAGCGATTCCGGTCAGGTGGCCTATTTCCAGCGCCTCTTTCCCGATATCGATATCCCTCAGCTCCTCGATATCCTCATTTGCATCAGCGATTCGTATCAGCTTCACCTGACTGACATGGCCATTCACAATCTGGTCGTCCATACGGCCATCGCCATTGGAAGGGCTCAACAGGGCCATACCATGACGTACACCTTGCGCCAGACGAAGCACTTGGAGAAGACAAAAGAATTTGAAGTAGCGACGTCCATGTTTGAAGAAATTTTCCGCAAGACCGGCATCGACGTAGCCGCCGGTGAAATCTATTACCTGGCCCAGCACCTCATGGCCAGTAAGAAGTACATCGACGGCGGCGAAGGGCCGATCAGAAGATGCAGGAACTGGTCATGAAGATCATCGGCGACATTGATGAACACGTCAACATCGACTTTTCCCAGGATCAGGTTCTCATCGAATGGCTGTCGGTCCACTTGCAGACGGCTATTCCCCGCATGAAATTCCAGATGAACATCCGCAACGACGTCTTAGAAGTGGTGAAATCGGAATACCCCTTGGCCTTCCAGATTGCTGTCATCGCCAGCAGCGTTATTGAAAAGGAAGAGCAGGTCAATGTCAATGAGAATGAAATCGGCTACATCGCCATCCATTTCGGTGCCGCCTTAAATCGCATCGACATCAGAAACGACATGGTCATCCGCCGGGCCCTCATCGTCTGCGCCAGTGGTATGGGGACGGCCCTGCTCATCAAGACGCGGCTTGAAGCCTATTTCAAGGACCGGATCATCATCGTCGGCACCGTGCCGGGCTATACCCTGACGGAAGAACAGATCGACTCCGTCGACATGATCTTGACGACCATCCCCTTGCCGCAATTCCAGTCGGACCGCATCATTCCCATCCGGCATCTCCTCGACAACGACGAGCTGCAGCAATTGGAACAGCGGTTCTATCTCATGCCTCACGGCATCCAAGGCGAAATCACCAGCTTTTTCAAGGCTGACTGTTTCTACACCGACCGTCACTTCGATGACCGAGAGGCGATTTTGAACTTCCTCACCGATCAGCTCAAAGAAAAGGGCCTCATGACCGATGCCGAAAAGGCTTCCGTCTTTGAAAGGGAAGAGGCGTCGCCGACGGAAATCGGCAACCTCGTCGCCATACCGCATCCCATCTACGGCGACCCGCCGGAATCGCGGATTGCCATCCTCATCCTCGATAAACCCATCGTCTGGGAAAAAGAACGGGTCCAGCTGGTCTTCCTTATCAGCATCGCCAAGGATCAAATGGCTTCGTGGCAGTCTATTTTCTTAAAGCTCTTTACGTACCTCGTAAAAAACGACGGCGTCAAAGAAATGCTACGCGAGCCCAACTACGCCGCCTTCATCCGCAACTTCACCAGCCAGTTTAATAAGTGATATATTCTATATACGAGAAGCCTGTTTTTCCTGCCCTTAATGGTAGGGACGACAGGCTTTTTTCGATGGCCGTCTGTCGATTCTCCTGGCATGGCAACGAAAGCATGGGAGCTATTTACGGCCGACAGGAGAGGGAAGCGATGGAAATTCATGATTTGCGGCAGCAAAAAAAGGACGCCCCTGCCCCATACCACATAAGGGTATGAAAAATGAGGGACGTCCTCTTGTAAAGTCAGTATATCATAATGGTTGTATGGCGTCAAGGCTGACAATGAGTCGCCCCGGTTCATCTTCCTGACACCTTCTTGGGAGGAAACGAAGTTCATTTCCGCTGTCTCGGAAAGGCGGCGGAAGGGGAATTTTTATTTCCGCCATAAGTGGAAATTGGCCGTCTATGCTCAGGGGGGATTCTTTTGATACACTATAGTCAAGAAATGAGTTAAGCAAAAATGAGTTGAGTAAAAGGAAGAGTTATCCATGGAATTGACGAAGCTGCTCGATAGGGAGCACATTTTTCTGGATACTCGGGTACAGTCCGATAAAGATGCCATTCACCGCTTAGGAAAGGTGTTAGAAGAGAGCGGGTACATCAATGACAAGTACATCGATGCCGTACTGGCCCGAGAAGTTGAGTTTCCCACAGGCCTGCAGTTATCGCAGCAGGGGATTGCCATTCCCCACGCCACGCCGGAAGGGAATGTCGCCGAAAACGGCATTGTCGTCTGTCGCCTGACGGAGCCGGTTTACTTCCACAGTATGGAAGATGCTGACGATACGGTTCCCGTCTCTATGATCTTTATGCTGGCCCTCAAAGATGCCAATGAGCACATCGACATGCTGCAAAAGCTGTTCACCATGTTCCAACAAGAAGAACAGGTTGAAAAACTGCTCACGGCGTCGACGGCCGACGATTTCCAGCAAGCCTTCTTATCGGCTTTACAGTAATGCATTTATTCATGAATCTATTAATTTTCTTATGAAAGGTTGGTCATCTATTATGAAAAAAGTTATCGTAGCCTGCGGCGGTGCCGTAGCCACTTCTACTGTTGCTGCTAATGCCATTCGTGAACTCTGTGCAGCTCACAACATCCCTGTTGAAATCCTTCAGATCCGTATGAATGAAATCGAAAACCAGCTCGACGGCGTCGACCTCATCGTCACCACCATGCGGGTCAAGAAAGACTTCGGAAAGCCTTACGTCAACGGCATGCCCTTCCTGAGCGGCGTCCGCGTCGAAGAAACGGAACAGAAGATCTTGGATGTCTTACAAAACTAAGAAACAGAGGAGTGAATTCAGATGGATGTCATTTTGAATTTTGTACAATACTTCGTCAACTTGGGCCCGGCGGTCATGCTGCCCATCGTCATCTTCATCGTCGGCCTCGTTTTAGGTCAGTCAGCCGGTAAAGCCCTGCGCTCGGGTATTTCCATCGGCATCGGCTTCATCGGTATCGGCCTGGTCATCAGCCTGATGCTGGACAACTTGGCACCGGCAGCCCAGGCCATGTCGGCCAACTTCGGGATCTCCATGAACCTCATCGATGTCGGCTGGCCCGGCATGTCGCCCATTACCTGGGCCAGTCAGATTGCCTTGGTCGCCATTCCCGTCGCCATTGCCGTCAACATCCTCATGCTGGCTTTGAAACTGACCCGTGTCGTCAACATCGACATTTGGAACATCTGGCACTTTGCTTTTACTGGCGCCATCGTCAACATCGCCACCGGCAGCTACGCCCTGGGCATCGTCGCCGTCGCCATCCACGCCGCCTACGCTTTTAAGATGGGCGACTGGTTCATCCCCGTTACAGAAGACTACTTCGGTCTCGAAGGCATCGCTATGCCACACGGTTCGACGTCCTGGTTCGGTCCCGTCGCCGTTCCCATCAACTGCCTTCTGGACCGCATTCCGGTCATCAAGGACATCGATATCAATCTGACCCATATTGAAAAGGTCATGGGCCACTTCGGTGATCCGTCAGTTATGGGCGGTATCATGGGCGTCATCATCGGCATCCTGGCCGGTTACGACATCCGCGGTATCCTGACTCTGGGCATTCAGATGGCCGCCGTCATCGTCCTCATGCCGCAAGTCGTAAAGCATATCATGAACGGCCTGCTGCCGATTTCAGAAGCGGCTAAGAAGACGCTGCAGAAGCGCTTTTCTAACTCGAATTTCTACATCGGCCTCGACTGCGCACTGCTCCTCGGCGATCCGGCCGTCGTCACGGCGTCCTTACTGTTCATCCCGCTGACGATCCTCATCGCCGCCATCGTCCCGGGCAACCAGATCCTGCCCTTCGGCGACCTGCCGACCATCGGCTTCTTCATCGCCATGGCTGTCGGCGTCCACAAGGGCAACCTCTTCCGGACGGTCATCTCCGGCTCGATCATCATGTTCATGACCATTTGGATTGCCAACCAGACCATCGGCCTGCAGACAGCCTTAGCCGCTCACGGCGGTATGCTGAAGAATGGGGTCTCGCAAATTGCCGGCCTCGACCAGGGCGGGGCTCCCATTACCTATCTCTTGTCACAGGCCATGCACCTTACCGATTTGACGGGCTTCTTAGTTATCGGCATCTTCTACGTCTTCTGCCTGGTATTCACGTACTTCTGGCACAAGAAGGAAATGGCCAAACTGGCTGAATAATCTGACATCATTCAATTACGATAAAAGGAGTGTTAACTCATGAACACCATTCTTTCTACGAGGCAGATGCTGCTCGACGCACAGGCGCAGCACTACGCCGTACCGGCTTTTAATATTCACAACATGGAAACCATGCAGGTCGTCATCGAAGTCGCCGAAAAGATGCATTCGCCGGTCATCCTGGCCGGTACGCCGTCGACGATTCGCTACGCCGGCCCGGCATACATCGTAGCCATGGCTAAGACAGCGGCCGCCAATACGACGATTCCCATCGCCATCCACCTCGATCACCACGAAGATTTTGAAGCCATTAAAGAATCCATCGACCTCGGTTTCCGGTCGGCCATGATCGATGCATCCCGCGATCCTTACGATGAAAACGTGGCCCGCGTCAAAGAAGTCGTCGACTACGCTCACCACCGCGACGCTACCGTAGAAGCCGAACTGGGCAAGCTCATCGGCCAGGAAGACGACCTCACGGTCAGTGAAGCCGACGGCGCTTATACCGATCCCGATACGGCAGCAGACTTTGTCGAAAAGACGGGCATCGACTCCTTAGCCATTGCCATCGGCACGGCTCACGGCCTCTATAAAGGCGAACCGCACCTCGACTTCGACCGCCTCAAAGCCATCCGCGAACGAGTATCCATTCCCTTGGTCCTCCACGGCGCCTCCGACGTGCCGGACGAATTGGTACAGAAAGCCATTTCCATGGGTATCTGCAAAGTCAACATCGCAACGGACCTCAAGATTCCTTTCTCCGACGCCGTCAAAGATTATTTCAAAGACAATCCCAAGGCCAACGATCCGCGGCAGTACATGACGCCCGGCAAAGAAGCCATGGCCGCCATCGTAGCCCACAAGATCGACGTCTGCGGCAGCGCCAATCGCTGCTAGAAGGGGTGACGGCCGATGATACTCGTAGTCAATCTAAATCCGTCACTGGATAAAATTTATACCCTCGATGAACTGCCTTACGGAGAAGCGAGCCGGGCCCAAACCGTTCAGAATACGGCCGGCGGCAAGGGAACCCACGTAGCCAACGTCATCACCGCCCTGGGAAGTCCCTGCACGGTCGTCGGCTTCCTCGGTGGCTATGTGGGTCAGTATATCCGCCACGTCTTAGACAAGCGCCGCATCGTCCACCATTGTACGACCATCGAGGGGGAAACGCGGTCGTGCATCAATATAGCGACGAGTGACGGGAAACAGACGGAAGTCTTAGAACCGGGGCCGACCATAACAGAAGGGGAGAAGACAGAATTTCTCGCACAGTATGATTTTGAATTAAAACGTAGTGATTTAGTAGTAGCCTCAGGAAGTCTCCCCAAGGGCATTGGCGATGACTTTTATAAAGAGCTCATCTGCCGGGCTAAGGCGCAGGGGAAACCCTTCCTCCTCGATACCAGCGGCTCGGCCCTCACCAAAGGTCTTGAAGCATTGCCTTATTTTATCAAACCGAACGAATCGGAAGTGGAAGTCCTGACCGGCCATAAACTGACCAATCTTAATGAAGCCGTTCAGGTCCTGCACGAACTGGAAGGGCGGGGCATCGCCATGCCGACCATCTCCTTAGGCAAGAAGGGGGCCCTTTTAGCCCACGAAGGCAAGGTCTACCGCGCCGTACCGCCGACGGTCGATACGGTCATCAACGCCGTCGGTTCCGGAGATTCCTTCGTTGCCGGCTTGGCCACGGCCTTAGATCGGGGCGCTTCGCCGGAAGAAGCTCTTCGCCTGGCAGCGGCCTGCGGCACGGCCAACGTCTTAGAAGCTGAAAGCGGCGTCGTCGATCCGGAAAAGGTCGCAGCCATCGAAAAAGAAGTACAAATTACAACCTTATAAGAACGAGTGGGAGGAAACTCTCCTGCAAAACAGGGCTTTCGATAAAATTATAAGTTATCGGAAGCCCTGTTATATAAAACACAAAAACCACCCATCTTCTGATATCCATCCCGCCTTGCAGTCTCCCTAAAAAATCCGTATACTAAAGACACACACGAAAATAAAAAAGCAGCCAAGGGAATGGCCCTCTTTCGGCAGCCCCTTGCTGCATTAGGATTTTTTTAGCGTATATCAGGTGCCAGATGGGCACCGGGAGGTATAATTATGAAATATTTCATCGCGTCAGATATTCACGGCTCGGCCTATTACTGCCGCCGTCTCCTCGAAGCTTATGAGCGGGAAGGTGCCGACCGTTTCGTTCTCCTTGGCGACATCCTCTACCACGGACCGCGAAATGATTTGCCGAAAGACTATAATCCGAAAGAAGTCTTTGCCATGCTCAATGACATAAAAGACTCCATCCTCTGCGTCCGCGGCAACTGCGACAGCGAAGTCGATCAGATGGTCTTGGAATTTCCCATCATGGCCCCGTATGCCATCTTGACCCAGGGAAACCTCGTCGTCTATGCGACCCACGGCGACCACTATAATACGCACCGCCTGCCGCCTATTCAGAAGGGGGATATCCTCCTCCATGGCCACACCCACCTGCCGGTATGGGAACCTTTTGGACAGGATAATTACTACCTCAATCCCGGATCGGCATCGCTCCCGAAAGACGGCAATCCTCACAGTTATCTCGTCTGGGAAAATCAGACCTTTACTTGGAAGGATATGGACGGCAAGGCCTTTCACGAACTGACCTTATAAGGGGCCCGGAAAGGGGCGGAGCCGATCCTGCAAATAGCGTTGAAAGAGGGCAGCTGTCTGTGTTTCTTCCGATACGGGAAAGGCGTAGTCACCGAATTGGCGGACGGCCATGATGCCCATGAGGGAATTAGTAATAAAACATTCGTCGAAGGTCCCGATTTCATCGGGCACGATGGATCTTTCGACGACGTCATAGCGAGAACAGACGTAGGCGCGGACGATTCCCGGCAAGAGTCCGGCCTCGATGGGCGGCGTATAGAGCTGCCCATTTTTTATGAAGAACAGGTTGCTCACGGCACCTTCGGTAAGTTCTCCTTTCGTATTGCAGAAAATCGGTTCGTCGATGCCCTTTTGGGTCGCCTGCCGTTTGGCCAAAATCGAGTCGCCGTAATTAAAGGTCTTATGGCGAACGAAGGGCGAACTTTCATTGCGCCGTATGTCCGACAGGGCCAGTACGAATCCCGGACGGGACGGAAAATGTTCATAAGGATTGGCACGAGACGTGAAGCATAAATTATGATCGGAAGCGAGAATTTTTAAAACACCTTTATCGTACCCGTCCTTCGCCAGATACGATGTCAGTTTTTCTTTCCAATCAGCCGCCAGGGAAAGGCCTAACCAGTTGAGGGTACGCCGCAGGCGGGCTTCATGGGCTTCCAGCCAAATAGGCTGTCCATTTACAAGCGACAGGGTTTCAAAGGCACCGAGACCGAATTGATAGCCGTCATCAAAGGTAAGGTTCATAGTAAAAAGGCTCTCCTTTCAAGGCCGTAAGCAAGGCTTTGGCTTTCTGCCAGATTTCTTCGTACTCAAAGTCCCGGTCCGATTCGGCCGTAATGCCGCCGCCGACGCCGATATAGTAGGTGTCCCCTTGATGGACGGCCGTTCTGATGACGATGTTGAGGTCACAGTTTCCGTCGAGGGAGAGATAGCCGATGGTTCCCGTGTAGAGTTGGCGGCGGCTCGCTTCCAGTTCGTCGATGATTTCCATGGCCCGCTTCTTCGGTGCCCCCGTAATAGAACCGCCGGGAAAGAGGGCCGTCAGGGCATCGACGGCAGTCTGGTCCGGCCGAAGAATGCCGGTGACGCTGGCGACTAAGTGGAAGACCGAGGCGTAGTCTTCGACGGAAAATAAGGTCGGGACCGTGACGCTGCCGGGCTGGCAGATTTTATGGAGGTCGTTTCGTTCCAGGTCGACGATCATTAAGAGTTCGCTCCGGTCTTTTTGAGAGTCCTCTAATTCTTTACGAAGGGCGGCATCTTCGGCCGCCGTCTTCCCTCTGCGGCGAGTCCCTTTGATGGGCCGCGTTTCAATCCGCCTCCCGTCGATGTGAAGGAGGCGCTCCATGGAGGAACTGATGATCTGATACGAGCCGTATTGCAGGTACGCCCCAAAGGGCGAGGGATTGTCCCGGCGCAATCGGGAAAAGAGGGTGTACGGCGGGCAGGGGCTGTCGACGGTCAGGGTACTGGTGAAGTTGGTGACGTAGACGTCGCCGGAGACGAGGTAGGTCATCAACTTTCGAAGGGCCAGGGCGTATTCGTCAGGCGTGCAGTCCGGTTCAATCGAAAGGGGATAGGTCTCGGTCAGAGACGGCGCCGTAAAGGTTTCCATTCGTTGCCGGATGAGGGTTTCCATCCGCTTCCAAAGTTCCGGAGCCGCCTCGGTTTGGCCATTGGCAATGAACCAAAGGCTGTGGTCTTTCAGGTCTTCGATGATGAAAAAATCGTAGAAGACCCATTTCATCTCGGCCAGGGTCGCCTTCGGTGCATGCCGCGAAATGACGCTTTGAGGCTTCATGCCGTAGTCATAGGTGACGTAGCCGACAGCTCCCGATGTCAGGGGCAAGTCGCTGTAATTTTTCTGGTGATGCCGGGCTAAGTAGGCTTTGAGATAAGCTTCGGCCGTTCCCGGATGATACTTGCCGTCGACGCGAAGGCGGCCCTTTTCGACGGACACCGTATGATAGGGAACGAGACCGATAATGGCATATTGGCCCAGTTTATTTTCCAGGGAAGAATCGAGAAAAGCCGCATCTTTTTCGTCCGCAAAGAGGGAGAAAATCTGACTGGCTGTATAGGGAAGGTCCGAACGGCGGATATAAGGTTCAGGCATCGTGTCGACCTCCTTTTTCGGCACAGCGGCAAAAGGCTTGGATTAAGTCGCTGCCGTATTCCGATAAGAGGGCTTCGGGGTGAAACTGCAGGCCGAAGAGGGGGCGTTTTTTATGGGATAAGGCCATGACGGCACCGTCGTCGCTTATGGCGTCGATCCGATAAGCGGGAGGCAGGCTGCTTTTTTGGACGACCAGGGAATGGTAGCGAGTTACGGAAAAGGTCTTGGGAAGGCCTTTGAATAAGCCTCGTCCGTCGTGATGAATGGCCGTCACCTTGCCGTGCATCGGCTTTTTCCCGCGGATGACAGAAGCGCCGGCAGCATAAGCCAGGACCTCCATTCCGAGGCAAATGCCGAGGATGGGCGTCGTCTTTTCGAAATCCTGGACGATGGCCAGGGACTGCCAGGCATCGGCCGGCCCTTTTGGACCGGGAGACAGGATGATGCCTTCCGGTTTCATCGCCGCAATTTCTCCGAGCCCGATGGCATCACAGGGCCGTACTTCGACGTCGCGTCCCGTCTCGGCGACCAGGTCGGCCAAATTATAAGTGAATGAATCGTAATTGTCGATGATGAGATACATAATACCTCCTTATAAAAAAGGATAACGACAGCAGCCTAACACTGCACAGTCGTTATCCGTAAAGGTCCGTAAGCTGTGAAGGGAAAACCCTTTGTAATTAGTATACCATAATTTTACATCTTTTTCGAAGTTTTTTCGTATGTAAAACTACCTATACGAAAGCCGCCGTTTCCAGTATACTAGAAGAAAAAAACGGAAATGAGGGATATATATGCGAATCTTGCAGGAAACCTTACGGGCAGCCATTGCCCAAGCCTCGCCGGTCCTATTCGACAAAAAGGCGACGCTGGAAAAAGTCGTATCACAAATCGAAGAAGCCGGAAGGAACGGGGCACAGCTCATCGTTTTTCCCGAATCCCTGGTGCCGTGCTACCCCTACGGCCTGACCTTCGGCTTTACCGTCGGCAGTCGTTCTGAAGCCGAGCGGGCTGATTGGAAGCGCTACTATGAAGAATCCGTCGTCGTCAGCCATGATCTGGAGTCCGTCGCCGCAGCCGCCAAGGCCTTTGGAATCTACGTCAGCTTAGGCATCACCGAGCGCGATGAAACGACGTATTCGCTCTACTGCAGCAACGTCATTTTCGGGCCCGACGGCACCTTGAAAGCCCTCCACCGAAAGATAAAACCGACCGGTGCCGAACGCTATATCTGGGCCGATTCTCACATTCCGTCGACGTATTTTCCTATCGTCCAGACGCCGTGGGGACCCATGGGATCCCTCATTTGCTGGGAAAATTACATGCCTTTGGCCCGGACGGCCCTCTATCAAAAGGGCGTCAGCCTCTATTTGGCACCGAATACCAACGACAATCCCGAATGGCAGGATACGATCAAGCACATTGCTATCGAAGGTCACTGCTACGTCTTTAACGTCGATCAGTACTTTACCAAGGCCATGTATCCCTCCGACCTGGTGGAAAAGGGCGCCGTCGATAAACTGAATGACGCGACCTGCCGCGGCGGCAGCTGCATCATCGATCCCTGCGGTCATTATCTCACCGAGCCTGTTTGGGACAAGGAAGCCCTCATCTATGCCGATCTCGACATGAATCAAGTCGCTCTGCGCCACATGGAATTTGATGCTGCCGGCCATTACAGCCGTCCCGATATTCTCGAACTCATCGTCCACGAATAAGAAAAATCGGGGAACATAAGCGTTTTTAGACATCATAAAACGCCGTTAAACGAAGTTTATCCTCGTTTAACGGCATTTTCTATAAGCGCCCGTAACCGGCAGTAAGGGAGGCGGGGCATGCCGGTGAGGGCTGGGGGATTCAGGCAATTTTATTGCCGTTGGCAACCATTTTAAATTGAAGACCTAAGACTTCGGCAGCCCGCTTGCACATGAGCATGCGCTGCATGAAGATTTCAAAATAATCCATGAGGGAGCATATCGATTCATCGAGCTCGATTTCCAAGCGGATGACGTTCTTGTGACGGTCGATGTGGAGTTTGGAAGAAAGAGCGGCATAATTGACCCGGTCGTGTTTATCGAAGGTTTCGGGAACCTTATTGCGTACGCGGTTGCGGCGGACATCGCTCTTGTCTGCCAGGATGACAGCTGCTGAAATGGGGTCAAAGGCGACGCCGCTTCGTTCATCGTGCTGACCGATGGCCGAGATGATGGCGGCAATGTCTTCCGGCGGAGCGCCCCAGTCGCGAAGGAACTGAAAGGCCATGAGGGCTCCCGTATGGGCATGGTCGACGCGGTTGATGCTGTTGCCGATGTCGTGCATATAGCCGGCAATTCGGGCCAGCTCGACGGTATGCTCGTCGTAGCCCAGCTTCTTTAAGATGCGTCCGGCCGTGACGGCGACCTTGGCCGTGTGTTTCTGTGAATGGTCAGAATAGCCCAGGGCGTCGAGAACTTTATTGCCCTGTTCTAAATAGATGCTCAATTCTTTGGCATGGGTGATATTTTCATAGGTCAGCTTTTTCATTGAATCATTCCTTTGCTCATTCTTGTCTTATCTTTTAGCATACCAAAGGACTGTATATATTACGTAAAAATTCGATAAAAAGTACGCTTTATTTTGAAAAAAAGTTTATTTTTATCGATTTCCTTTGTGAAGCTCCGTTAGTAAGCGTATAATAAAGGTATATTTGAAAGGGGGATTATATATGAACGAAGTTATGAAAGCACTCTTAGATCGGCGCAGCATCCGTCAGTACGAAGACAAAGCCGTTCCTGCCGAACTCATTGAACAGATCGTGGAAGCCGGTCTCCATGCTCCGTCCAGCATGGGCAAGCAGAATTCAAAAATCGTAGTCATCACCAATAAGGAACTGATCCACGAATTATCCGTCGTCAACAACGAAATCGGCGGTTGGCCTGAAGGAAACGATCCCTTCTACGGCGCTCCCGTCGTCCTCCTGGTCTTGGGCTACAACGGCATGGGGAAACAAAAATACGATGGCAGCGTCATCATGGAAAACCTCATGTTGGCCGCTCATTCACTGGGACTTGGCAGCTGCTGGATCCATCGGGCTAAAGAACAAATGGAAACGCCCGTAGGAAAGAAAATCCTCGACACCCTCGGCCTCTCGGCAGACGAATGGGAAGGCATCGGCAACTGCATCATCGGCTATCCCAAAGGAGAAGCCCCGAAAGCTGCTGCACGGAAAGAAGATCGGGTCTACCATATCGACTAGAAAAAATAATACGAATATCCCTAACGTACAAAAAGGAAAGCGACAATATCATCGCTTTCCTTTTTTGTCTATTTGTAAGGGATGATTTTATGACTAACGGGTGATCGCAGGCCATAAAACTTGAAGTTATAAGCTTTCTTTGTTACACTAGAATACATGAGATAGTTCGATGTATTCGGTTTTCCTCACGAAAGTGAGGTGATCAGCATGAGTGTCTATGAGGCATTGTCGTTAATGATTGCGTTTGCAACATTAATCGTGCTGGTTATTTCAGCTCATTAATATTAATTTTTAACTGAAAAAAACCGCATACCAAGCGGTACACGGCCTTCTTCAGACTCAAAATCAAAGAGGAGAGCCGATGTGCAGCCATCGGACTATCTCTGTTTTTATTTTAGCATAGTTTATCAAAAAAAGGAAGGAATAGACAGACCCCTTCCGGATTACGAAAAAGACCTGTCTCGTACCGGTCCCCGTAGAGATCCCGGCACTCTCGTATTTCAATATAAGCGATAAGCCTATGAATGTCAAGTGGGCAGGGGGCTGACTCTTGAGAACAAGGAAAACCATGAACAGGTTTCGTATTATCAAGCGTCAAAAAGACGGCTGAATATGCCATTTCATGTCAGAAAAGGGGTATAATATATATAGCAAGTAAATTACATATAGTTTTTATTTTTTATAGCATTAGGCATGTATATTATTCTATATTGACCAGGGAGTAATAATCAACACGCAAACCATTCGAAACGATTGCGGGGTTAAGGAAGTAATTCTCTGTGTAACTTCAAAAATCAGAAATAATAGAGCTATGGGGGCAAGCAATATGGACTTAAAATTTTTTATGACCTACTATATCATGTTTCCGCTAATAATTTTATGGCTTGTCAAATCATTTATATTAAAAAAATTCTTAACTAAAAAAGAAATTGTCATAACTAGGTATGCCCCGCTTAAGTTTTTTTTATTTGCTAACATCCTTTTCATATTTGCATTACTATATTCTATTTATGTAAATATATATGCATTTTCATTAGAAATCATGAAAACTTCTTTAAATCTTTTATCAGGGGCTTTCTTATTATGGTTTTCAGTTATAGTCTATGCTAGATGTAAGTTTTTTAGAATTCATAATCAAAAAAAGAGACGCTTATATTGATGTTTTTCTTTTTCTTATATTAATATTGATAATATACATATAGTATTGCTGTTAGACTCAGATTAGGACTGCTTTTTATCCCATTCTATTTTTTCTTATATAATCATTGTTTTATTCTCCCTTATTTTGAAGGCTTAATTTTCCGATAAGTATTGATTATCGGAAAATCTAGTAATCATCAATATAAATGAGCTTCTTGCCGCCATCATTTCCGCCCATATTTTATAAAATGGCATCGAGCTTTTTCATGGCTTCTTTATTGCGTTTATCCGTAATCGTATCGTAGATGTTGGCCGTCGTGGCAATGGAGGAATGGCCCAGGCGTTTGGAGACGTAGTCGAGTTCGATGTTATTTTCCAGCATCATCGTGGCGTGGGTGTGCCGGAAGGAATGGAAGCTGCCGTTGTGGAATTCTTTTTTGCACCACATGTTGAAGTAGCGCATGTCGTTACTGGTCATGGAGCAGCCGTCCTGACGGGTGCAGACGAAGTCATTGTCCCGGTAATCGCTGCCGTAGAGGCGGCGATTTTTGGCCTGCTGAGCTTTATGGCGGACGAGGGCCTTGTATAATGTCTCATTAAAAGGAATGGTCCGCAGAGAGGATTTCGTCTTCGGCGTCGCCTTGCAGACCGGCGTTCCCGTCTTGTCATATAAGGTACTGTCGACGGAAATAGTGCGGTTTTCCATGTCGATATGGGACCACTGCAGGGCCAGACATTCGCCGACGCGAAGGCCCGTGCAGTAAGCAATCATGCAGGGCGCGTAATATTTATGCCCCAAGGGAAAGGTCTGAAAGATGTGATTGAGCTGTTGGCGCGAAAAGATAAAGGGCTTTTTCCGGGGAATGTCGAATTTCGGCATCTTCACGTTGGCCATGGGATTGGCCTCGATATACTGGCGATTGGACACGGCCCAGCGCATGCCGTCGTTAAAGACCGTGAAAATCGTCTTGACCGTCGACCGGGAATAGCCTTTCTGCTTCAGCAGATTGAGCCAGTCCTGAATCTCTGCCGTCGTCAATTTGCTCAGCTCATATCCGCCAAAACGGGCGCCGATATGCCATTTGATGACGCCCTTATAGGCGTCGTAGGTGTTGGGACCTAAATTGATTTCGACATCTTTTTCCAGCCATTCTAAAAAGAAGGGCATGACTTCCATCGCCGGTTCCGCATCGTGTTCCGGATCATCGAGGGCAGCCATGGCCTGACGATAGGCTTTAGCGGCCTGGGCGTAGGTCGTACCGCCGACTCGTTCGACTCGTTTGCGGCCCGTCCCGTCTGCTGCCGGATATTCGATTGTATAATACCATTTCTTGCCGCGCTTACGAAGATACACGTCGCACCGCCTCCTTTATTTGTATTGTACAATAACAGACAGGGATATGCAACAAATGTTCCCATCTTATTTTCCCGTATAAGGAAAGATAGCCTTGCGACACATATAATCTGTCGAAAAATCATGAAAAAGGCTTAAAAGGGGAAATAGGACCATTTAATTAAAGACAGGGCGAATATAGAACAACTGTTCTCTGAATCGCTCACAGGCCTCGCTAAACATATGTTCTAAATACAAAAATCGACGGATGTAGTACAATACATAATGAAACCATCGCTCCCAGGGGAGCAGAAAGGCCGACCTATGCCACCTTTGATTACAACTTATACGGGAAAGCATTTTGACATCACGAATATGGATCCCGAAACCATTTCCATCGAAGACATGGCTCACGCCTTGTCTCTCATTTGCCGCGGCAACGGTCACGTCAAAACCTTTTATTCCGTCGGCCAACACTGCCTGCAGTGCGCTTACGAAGCCGAGGCCCGTGGCCTGTCACGACGTCTGATCCTAGCAGCCCTCCTGCATGATGGCACTGAGTGCTACATGTCCGACGTCCCGCGGCCGTTAAAGGATGTCATGAACGGTTACCGGGACACGGAAGAACATCTGCTGCAGCTCATTTATAAAAAATATATTCACACGCCTTTAGACGAAGAAGAAACAAGGATCCTCAAAGGCATCGACAACGACTTTCTGTGGTATGACTTGACCTACTTGCTGGATGATAAACCGGAGGGGCAAGCCCCGGCCGTCCGCGTCATGCCGGACTACGCCTTCCGGCCCTTTGCCGACGTCGAGGAAGACTACCTGGCCTTGTTTCACCGCTATGCACCAAAAATCTCGAAAGGAGAATAAAACCCTATGAACATACAAATCTTCGGCACGACCAAATGCTTCGATACCAAAAAAGCCCTGCGCTACTTCAAAGAACGAAAGATCCCCGTCCAATTCGTCAACCTGAAAGAAAAAGGACTGAGTAAAGGCGAATACAACAAAGTCAAACAGGCCGTAGGCGGCCTTGATGCCATGCTCGACACAAACTGTAAGGACAAAGATACCTTGGCCTTAATCCAATACGCCGTCGACAGCGAAAAAGACGCTAAAATCCTAGAAAACCAGCAAGTCTTGAAAACGCCCATCGTCCGAAACGGTGCCAAAGCCACCATAGGCTACGTACCGGACGTTTGGAAAACCTGGGAATAAGAAGCTTGCCGGTTTGATTACAGGCATACAATCCCCAAAACACAATAAAGCCC
>NZ_HF954537.1:461246-480723 GCF_000455225.1 Megasphaera massiliensis | reverse complement strand
TGGGGCTTTATTGTCGTAACATTTAGGCTCTCGATTTTGTTTAGTATCTTTTGGGGCGATGGGGGTGTTCTTTATCATGACAATTTCTGCAAATAACCTCTAAATTTTCTGGACGATTGTCATATTTATTTCGGTTTTTATGATGAACTTCAATAAATTTCTTTTGTTCATATGATTCAGCTCGGAAGTGGCACCGTTCGCATTCCCATCCACGGTTTTCTTTTATAGATCGAGATAGGACGGGCCAATTTACGGCATATGACTCATCGGATAAGGATCGACTCATAAAAGTATCCAATGATTGAAAACGGAATCCAGTTTTTATCCTTTTCTTTACTTCGGACATGTAGTATCGCTGAATATCAAAATTTACACGGTGATATCCTTGATAATCTAAATATAATTCATCATAGCAAAATTTGCACAATCGAAGAGGCATGATTTTGTCTGAATACTCCCCATCAGGATTCTTAATTCTTACATGAAATAAGCCGTCATGTCTCGTTGTCATGATATATCGACTTTCGTAGTTTCTAACGAATGAACATGGATAGATATGAAATCTGTTTTCATATCTTCCCGGTTCTGGATCAATCCCAGCGTACTCTTTTCTTAGCAATTTAGGATAGGCAAAATAAGGGAGACCGGTAGCGGTATGAAATGAATTCGTTAATTCTTCATCCGTTAAGCCACTGAAAGAAACATCTTCTAAAACCTTTACCGATTCCAGTTTATGAATGTATTCGGGAAGAGGAGAAAGTACTACCGGTATTTTTTTTATAGAGGAGGGCTTGGATTCCCCAATAATAGTATATAATTGATTTAACTTTGTTATTAATTTAGGTTCCCTTGGTTTTCTTCTCATAATATATTTTCCTCGATAGCTTTTACCGTTGCCTCGTCGTTGACAACCACCTTGAATTCAATTCTTCTCGATGCATCGAAGTCTTCAGAGCCATCTTCTTTTTTTATAATCTGACTTGATGAAAGGCCGTTTGCTGTTAATTTTTCTTTAATCAATGAATGGTAGGGAACAAGTTCAGGCAGTGAAAGTGCGAATTGTATGATGGCACGCGTGCGATTTTGTGATAGCTCCATATTTTTAATGTAGGCATCATTCGCAGTGACTAATTGTCCGTTATTGTTTGCAAACCATTCTGTCGAGGTATGGCCTTCAATTCGAATTTCTTTTATTTTATCCGGGTCTTTTTCATAAATATCACTGATAGATTTTATATATTTAGGAAGAAAGACTTGTAACGTTGCCCGAAATTCAGGCGTCAATTCTGACGATCCCACTAGGAAGCGACCGTCGCCTTTATCAAAAGAAGCAGCTCCAACATTATTTTCTTGATCTAAGTTATATCTTTTTATTTCTTCCGCCGAAAAATTCTGTTTTATACTTTCTTGCAGTTCTCTTCGTACTTCATTAGAGGCTCCGGTAATCTTTTTTATCTCATCCTGGGCCTCCGACAATCCTTGATTCATGAGTATGGCAATAAATAGAAAAAGAACGAGTAAGCCCGACATTAAATCGGTATTTGAAATCCAAATAGAGGTTTCATCATTTTCACGCTTTCGCATTCGTTATCACGACCTTCATCTCATTTTCAGCGGCTATTAGTTCTTTTTATTATTCAAATCTTTTTGCAGATTTTTAATCAAAACATCCATCGATGAAATATCTTTTACATACCGATCACGAGCGCTGCGCAGCACATCGGATACAATGGAGATACAATCCGAAAGATTCCGACTCATCATGTCGTTATATTTCTTTTGAGCATCTAACATTTGATTGTTATATCCGGAATTTAAAGCTGTCAGGTGTTCAACGATTAATCCATATTCTTTTACGATGGCATCGTGTCCATTTTTTATGATTTTATCCTGCGTTGAAGCATCTTGTGAAACCAACTTAAGTTGTGCGGAATACTCTTTTATGGCATCCGATTGTTCCTGAATGCTTTCACGAAGGTTCTTCATATGAATATCTAATGCATTCAGAGTCGATGTAATAATACGATTCGTACTAGCCACCGTATCCAATGTCTTCGTGACAGTATCTCCTACACCGGCCGAAATATCCTCGTTCATTTGCTGTAAGACGGATTGCACTGATTTAAATGCTTCAATATTTTCCAAGAGACTTTCTTCAATGTCGTTATATTTTTCAGTAAGAGGTGCAAATTTGTTTGCAATATCCTCTGTGTTTTGGTATAGGGTAGTTAGGGATGCATTCGTTTTTTCTATCGGTTCCTTCAACTCTAAGATGGATTGATTAATAACCTCTACCGCAATATTAGTAGATTCTAATTTTGTATTTAATGTCGAGACAGTAGTTTGCGTGTTTTTTAAAGTGCTGTCAATTTGACTCATCGAATCTTCCATAGCGCTTAATGTAACGGAAAAGGTATCCATCATCGTATCATGCATCTTCTTATGATCTTGGAAAATCTGATTCATAATAGTCTGATTTGATTTTTGAGTCTCTACTATCATTTGTTTAAAGGACTTAATCGTACTGCTCAGTACTTCATTGTTTTTCTTTACCAACACTTCTCCGGCATTGTTCATCGCTTCGGTTAAAGTTTTCTCAAGGAGTGTATTTTGATTTTCTAGTAATTTACTTTGGTCTTTAGTAAAAAGATTATTCCGACCTATCGATGAATCAATACTTTTTAATTGGGTGTAGGAATCAGCGATATCACTTTTAATATCGGATAGTTTCTTATAAAAGTCGATTTCATCAAGGGAAGAGGGAACCTTTGTATCTTCTTTTTTTTGTTTAAAAAACTTATCTTCTTCTTTTTTTAAATAATTTTTAGCAGCGATTGAATAGGCCAAGCCGATAATCGAAGTGATAAAGGCTAATTTCAAGCCGCTTAATAACATAGTAATAGCATTTTCTTGTCCAGCATCGTAAGAAAAGAGAATGGCAGCGACACCGACAAAGGTATAAAAAGTCCCTTGAGCAACCATAAGTGTAGGGTAAATACTAGTATAATTACTGTTATCCTTCACATCTTTTTCCATCGATTTCCAATAACCTCTACATAGATAGATTGAAAAACCGATGGGTACAATACCGATAATAAATTTTATAATATTTATACCGACACCAAGATAATAACTACCGTTTCGTTGCACTGGGTCCCCATAGGTACCTAACAATGTAAAGAGAAAAACGAGATACGCTGTAATGAGTAAAAATCGCGCTCCATATTCTTTTTTCACTAATTTATCCGCTGAATAAAAAATGGCGCAACATATAATAGCAAAAGCAAAAATTGAAAGTAGAAATCTTGTCAAAGAAATTTCGGTTGTTCCAGGTGGCGCATAAGCAAAAATTTCTAAAATAGCAGGAAACAAGGGAACCACTCCTTTTACAATTTATATAATCCTATATTTTATTGTACTAATATAATGAATTTATTTCAATAATATGTACATATATTATTTATTAAATATAATTTGATACAAATTTCCAATACTCGCAAAAAGAAAATAGGGCTCCACCGCAAATACACGCCAGGCGCTCTATCTTCATAAGGAATGATTTTTGTATTCTCAATATTATTATCAATTGAATAGGGAGTAAAATGATATCTCTTGAAATCGGCAGCTCAATCGATGTTTTTCCCGGTATGATGCGATATCAGCCGGTTTATACCATACAGCCATCCATGACAAGCCATAAATTACCGTATACAGCTCAATACAGATTTAACCGGCCCAGATTCAATCCATAGATCCATATGAGCCATATACGGATATCTGAATCAGCCGGACATCTGCATGTATAGACTTATATAAGCCCGTACAGACCATAAGGATGACGCCATATCGGTACACACGCATAAGGAAATAAAACTACAAGGGAGAATCCGAGAAGCCACTGAGAGAAAAAGAGTTGTGCATGGTACATAATGTACTGATTAACATAAAATCGGACCTTAGAACCGAGCCCGGGACGGGGGTAGGAAAAAACACGCCATTACTTCCGATAACGTTAAATTATCGTAAGTAATGTAATTTGAGAATCTAGGGACATCTTAGAACGCTTTATAAGCCGCTTATTTAAGCCATTTATCCGCGAATTAATGTATCTCTCGCGTTTTCTCAATAACTGCCAAATTCCCTCGTTTTTATTTTTTTTCGGCAAAATATCGGCAAAAATCGGCAAGCTTGAATATTGAAAATTTATTCGTTGTTAGGCTGAAATGACGCTTGAATAAATACTAGTGTTACATATTCCAGCCGCGATACAGATCTTCTTCGACTTGTTTCAACTTATCTTTTTTCTTGCGGGGTTCTTCGTCATCCCACCAAGCATGATAACGCCCGTTTGTATTTTCGGTCGCAGCACGTAAGAATTCTTCGATTTTTCCAACAATTTCTGATTTGCGTCTTTGTTGTACGTTTTGAATCTGCGGCGAATAGTGATTTCCTTTGCCGGTTTGCAGTTCCATGGCTGTTTTTGCGTTGGCATAGAGGCGAACTTGTTCAGTCGTTTTAGAAACACCTGAAATATCTTTGCCTTCTGAATACATTGTAACTACATATACGTTTGCTTTTCCCTTTTCGACGGTATCTCCTAAAAGGAGTGCCGTCTTTTTCTGTCTTTCCCATGGTTCCGTAGGTACATCGGATAGGATGACAAATGCTTTTCCTTGGTAAGGGATTATTTGGTAATTTGTGAGCGGAGTTTCTCCGTCTAAACTGCAATGACGCATAACCAGTCTTGGCATTTTCCGGGAATACAATATTTTATCAAAATCAGATACGTTGTTTTTTATTTCCATTGCTTTTTCTGAGTATATCTTTTCCATCCGTTCTGATTTATTGATTTTCCCATATAGATTTTTCAGCCGTTCTTTATGGGATTCATTTTCGGCTTTTAATTCATCCATAATGGTTTGGATTTCATCTTCACGCTTATTTAGCTCTTCGTGATAAGCCTTTATTTTCTGTTCAAGGGCTTGTTTTTGACGCAGTTTATCCGAATATGACAGATAGAATTCTTTCTTTTCTGCATACGGTATGTCTTTGAGTTCAATATACTTTTGTTCCATGGGAACCAATTCTTCCTGTATACGATTCAGACGTTTCTTCGTGTTGCGATAGTCAGATCCGATAAGGCGCTCGATAGCTGCGTTACGAAGAAATCGATCGGGAATGATTTGCTTCTTGATATCCTTATAAAATACTAACATCTGAGTTCGTTTTTTTGCTTCTTCTTCGGCTCTATATTCAAGCTCTTCATAGACGTCCCTGATAGTAACGACAATAGGTTTATTGGCTAATGCTTCGGCTTCAGCGTCATCTTGTTCAGCGGCTATTCTAGCTTCCAGTCTCTGAATATCCTCCTGGCGAAGGCGTTGTCTTGCCTGTTGGATTTCTTTTGTAACTCGACGCAGCACTTTATCCGTCGCAAAGCATACGATTTTCTGCTCAACAACGTCGTCGTTATTATCCGTTTCAGCGGCTTGATCTGCACTGCATCCGGGATACTCTGTTTGCTCGTCTATTTCTCTTACTTTTTCTTTGATTCTTTCCACTGTTTTCGGGTTTTTGTAAGCATCCCCCAAATGTGGGGCCGGAATCCGGTCAAATTGTTCGGCTTCCTCAAAACGACCTTGAGCTAATAAGTCTTGTCGCTGCGCTTCCAGTGTCTTTTCGCTGACCTCTTGATCGATGCCTAATTCCTGGAATTTACGGTTCACAATATCAGCCCATTGTTTTCGCATCTGGACGTTTCCTTGTCTGCTTTGATAGTAACGATCTGCACGATAACCTGCACAGGGATCCCCCTGTTCATTTAAATAATAGTGCTTGAAATACATATCCGGGCCAAGCGGACGGTCTTTTTCTATGGTTTTTTCCGAAAACATTAAGTGACAATGGATGTTGCGATGATCGGAGTCGTAAGCTGCTTCTTTATCATGGATTGCATAGCTAAAAGCATGGTTTTTCCCGATACCGGATTCTTTTAAAAATTCTTCGACGAGGGCAATATTTTCTTCCAAGCTGAGTTCTTCTTGAAGTCCCATACGGATCTCTCGATACGCTCGACCGTTGGATTGACGACCTTTTTCGGCTGCATCCCAAAATTGACCGGCAGTGTTTGCCCAGTCTGGCAGATTGAGCTAAAGGCCGGAGAGAAAATCAATTATATCGGAGCCGGCGACACGAAACGATGGCTCATCGACCGGGCAACGGTTGGCGGCACGGAACATATATACATCAAGCCGCTGGCACCGGGGATCGAGACGAACATGATTATAAACACGGATGTTCGAAGTTATCGATTCTATCTGGTATCCGTGGCAGAAAATTATGTTCCTATCGTCCAATTCGATTTTCCGGATGAATCCTTTCAAAAAGCCTTAGCGGCTCCCCTTCCTTGGAAAAACAAAGAGGAAAAACTCTATTTTGATATTTACACGGAAAAAAAGGGGAATTCTTACGTACCTAAAAAAATCAACAGCAGGTATAAAGTGAAGAAGCACGGAAAACTCGATACATCGGTTCTTCCCCTTGAAATTTTTGACGACGACACGAGAACGTATATCCACATGCCGGACTCCAACAAATACGATCAGCCTGTCTTATACAATGTACAGGACGGTAAATTGACATTAGTTAATTATCGTGTCCGCGGAAATTATATTATCGCGGATCGAGTATTCAATAATGCCAGGCTGTATTATACCTCGAAAACGTATGTAGATATCACTCCGTCTGAACAGGAATATAAAGGAGGTGGATTAAAATGATCGACTTCAGCTATGGTTTATCATTGTTGTTCTATAAAATCAAAAATAAATTGAGCGGAAAAAGGAATAAATACGATGAGGATGCTCAAGAAGCTTATCAAACGGTATACCCGAACACCTTTGATAGTGAAGAAATGAACGATGAAAATGTAACGGAAAGCGGAGATGTCACCATTCCAGACGAAGAAGACGAAGGTGCGCAGGCAAAAATGCTCCGTCGTAAACATATTTTGTTAGCCGCAGGATCTGTTATTTTCATCGGTGCCGGGACGATGGCCTATACAGCTTTGACGCCTGCAACTACCGGAGATCATGAAACAAAAAAATCATTATCTCAAAACGTAGCTCAGGCTCAAAATGCAGACCTGCCTGCACAGTATAGTGATATCGCAAAATATGACAAAAAAAATGCGAATCAAGCAGGTGCGAATGCAGCGAATGGTCAAAAAAATGTTCCGCCTTCCGGCGTGAATGCAGGCAGTAATGCGACAATTCCCGCAACAACTAATACAGCATCTGCTCCCTCTCGAAGCAATGCTCAATCGGCTTCAGTCAATCGTTCCTCGGCACCTCGTGTGTCAGTATCGTCTGCCACTCCTCCCAAACCACAAGTTTCAGCAGAGGAAAAAGCAGCATTAAAGGCTGAACAAGAAGCAAAAAAAGCAGAGGATGATGCCATGAACAGCAGCATCGCTTTTGAAATTGCTAAAAACGTTACGCAGTCGGTTGCCAACAAGTCGAATGCAGCAGCCGGCAGTGCAGCTGCCGTTCCTGCAAATCGAGCAGCTGTCAGCGAAACGAATGCTTATGCAGAACCAATCGACGGCGGTATGTATGCACTCCATGCCGGGACGGTTATTCCGGCGACATTACAGACGGGTATCACCAGTGATTCTCCGAACGGCGACTGCGTAGCTATCGTCCGACAAGATGTATATGACAGTCTTACCGGGACACATCTGCTCATTCCACAGGGGGCAAAAATCATCGGTAAATATGGTCAAGGCGGCTCCCGTGGAAATCATCGAATCGGCGTTGTGTTCAGCCGTATCATTTTGCCGGATGGAACGAATATCGACCTGCCTCAGCAGGCTGCTATTGATGGTACGGGTATGCCGGGCTTGGCAGATAAATATACCAATCATACAGGCTCATTGTTCCGTACAGCATTTATGACGGCGCTGCTTGGTAGTGCTGCACAGTCTGCGACAGGTAATACGTCTGGTGACGACAATCGCAGCCCTGGCCAGGAAGCCGTTTCTGGCGCGGTTGCACAGGTTATGGAAACCGCCAGCCGGATTCTCGATCGGGAAGGCAATGTCAATCCGACGATTACGATTTCACCTGGGTATGCTTTTAATATCTTCCTCAATCAAGACTTGTCTCTAGGTGAGTACAATGAATAGATTTTGGGTGGGTATGTTATCCATAGTCCCCTTCTTTGGCGGACTATGGATAGCGACGGAAAAGTTTGCGGCCATGGTCAATTACGATCGTGCGTTCCTCGGCCCTTCGCTTTTTCTTTTCGGGACACATATCTATCCACCCTGGTCGTTCGTCGTTTGGTATTTTCGTTATCAGCGGTATGTACCGGATTTGATGTCATCGGTTACTCCATATGTCTTTGGCGGCTTTATCATCAGCCTTATCCTCTTATTCATCTTTAGGCCAGAAAAGAAACGAACAGCTCACGGTAGTGCTCATTGGGCAGATTATAAGGATCTGGTCAAGATGCACCTGATATCCGGCTCCGGCGTTGTCGTCGGACTTTATGACAGTCCGTTCATGAAAAAATGTACGACCTTCCTGCACTGGCTTGAGACGAAAAAAGACGAAATGGCAAGCTACGGAGAAGTGAGTTATGACAAAAAAATAGATAATACTCGCTATGACACAGAAGTCAGCCTCCAAAAATTAAAGAAAGAACTTGTCTATTTAAAAGAAGGTACTCCTTCTTATGAAAAGACAAAGAAAAGCATTGCAGAGAAAGAAAAATGGCTGTCTGAAATCCATAATTATGAACCGAAAAATTACTCGCGTGCCAATCTCTTAAAGAAGCTGCATTCGACCTTTTCAAAATTCTACAAAAGGCTTGGGCATCGCTATCTACGGGATAACGACAGTCGCCATATTATAGTCGTCGCACCTACTCGCAGCGGGAAAGGCGTCGGACTCATCATTCCCACACTCCTCGGAGGATGGAAACAATCTGTCCTAGTCAATGACATTAAGTCAGAAAACTGGGGCATTACGGCCGGCTACCGAAAAAGGATGGGCCAAACGGTCATCAAATTTGAACCGACCTCATCGGATGGCTCGTCAGCCCGGTGGAATCCGCTGGATGAGATACCGATTGGAACAGCCGGTGAAGTATCAGCTGCTCAAAACATTGCCAATGTCATTGCCAACTACGAAGGTAAAGAAAATCCGGATCACTGGATAGCCAATGCCGGCAATGTCATTGCCATTGTCATTCTTCATCTTAAATACGCTCATTATGCTGATCCCGAACATTATCCGCAGCGGCCTAACTTGTATACGGTGGCCAGTTTCTTGAAGGCTACGTTGGCCCCGGAGGTCGAAGATGACGGGACAATCGATGACAGCAACTATGTCATTCAAGACTTTGTAAAAGCTATCCAAGCCCTTCAAAACTTTATCCATGTTCCGGAAGAGGGCATTGAAATCGAAGATTGGGATACAAAGGCCAATGCTTACGTCAAACGGACATTCACGCCGGAAGATCTGCATAACCTGTATCCCGACGATTTCGCCGTCTTTAATCCGGAAACATATTATACTCATCCGATTATCAATCGGGGTTTCCTTGAAATTGCAAAAAAGCCCGACAACGAATTGGGATCTATCATTTCTACGGCCAATACGGCCTTAAAAGAGTATCTTGATCCTGTTCTTACGGCCAATACCAGAGTCAGCGATTTCTGCGTCGACGATCTCATGCGTTATGACCGTCCGGTATCACTCTACCTCATTACTCCCCCGTCAGACCTTTTGCGTATGTCCCCCATCTTTCGGTTATTTTTTGAAATGATGATATCCCGTCATACACGGGAAATCGGGGAATACACAAAGGGACGATGCAGCAAACCATCTTACCGTCATAAGTGTCTTTTACTCATGGACGAATTTAATTCCTTGGGTAATTTAAAGCGTTTTGCCTCTGCCTTGGCATTTACGGCGGGCTACGGTATGAAGGCTATGCTCATCATGCAGGGCCTCGATCAGCTGTATAAGACCTACGGCAAAGAAAATGAACTGCTCATGAATACGAGTCTTCAAATCTACTATTCTCCGAATGACAGTGCTACGGCAAAGCACATCGAAGAAAGTCTGGGGAACGAAACGATTGAAGTTGAATCTGTCTCTGATTCCGGGGAATGGTTTAAAAAGAGCATTACCTACTCTGAAATCTCAAGGCCGCTCCTTACGGCAGAAGAATCACGCCGTCTGGGGAATAATGAAATCTTGTTCGTCCAAAATAATCCGCCAGTCAGGACAGAAAAAATAAAATACTACGAACAAGATTTCTTTCTCCGTAAACTAGTGGATGCCCCTTACGTCAGTGATGTTATTCGCACAGGCGGCCGGGCGGATGAAATAAATGCTAATCCCCTGCGGGAACAGCGGTTAAGGCAGCGTAAAGAGGTGATTGAAAACAAATTCAAAGATCTAAAAGTTGAACGTTGAAAGAAGGTGAACGATAACGATGGTATCCCATGTAAGACTCAATCGATTAAAGAAAAAGCAAGAAATGCTCAAAGAACGGCAGCGCGTTCAAGCTGAAAAATTAAGACAGATATATCGTAATTCCAGGGCCGAAGAAAAAAATCTGGCTAAGGAAATCGAAGCTGAACAGTATGCAATGCTTGTACAGCAGCTTAAAGCAACGGGATTTCCTGTTGAAAATATGGCGATTCTCGTCGGTATGGCAATTAAAGCCAAACAGTTGTTTGATGGTGCTGATGAATACGAAAAAGGCCGTCTGATTGATGAATATAGCAGACTCTATCAATCATTCATTGAAAAACAAGAGTCTGACTCCTCCACTCTTTCTGCTTCCAGTGAAGCTGGTGGTATGGATGAATGATATCAAGAGAAAGATTTTAGAAGCATCGAATCCTGCGTTCGAGAGTCTGATAGGGCCTGAAATGACCGAACTTATGCACAGGGATGATATCACTGAACTGTACGTCAATGACGACGGCTATCTACGGTATATGTCCTACAAAGAAGGTAAAGTCAAAACAGACCTATGGCTTGAACCGACTAAGATTCAAGCTATCATCGATCTGGCGTCGGGGCAGGTGCGAAAGGTCGTCAACGAAGCCGTTCCATCGGTTTCCACGGAAATACAGGGGTACGGTGCTCGTTTCCAGGGGGAGATGCCTCCCATCGTCCATAACCCTCAATTCAATATCCGGAAACGGGCGACGAAAATATTTACTCTTGATGAATATGTGACCCAAGGAGTTCTTTCGGCCAAACACAAAGAATATTTGGAAAAGGCCATTGCAGACCGAAAAAATATCCTCGTCGTCGGCGGTACGGGAACCGGTAAGACGACCTTCCTCAATGCGATTTTAGACAGCATCGCTAAAATATCCCCATATCATCGCGTCATATCGCTGGAAGACCTGCCGGAACTCCAATGTTCCGCTGACGACTACTCCCCCATGTACACCATGCAGGATCTGCATCAGGGCCTCGTCTACAACATGACGATGCTGCTGAAAGACTGTATGCGCCGCAGTCCCGATCGAATCATCGTCGGAGAAGTACGCGACGGTGCAGCCTACACGATGCTAAAGGCATGGAACACGGGACACGAAGGCGGTGCAAGCACGACTCATGCAGACTCCGCGATTCAAGGCTTGTCTCGTATACAGTCTCTGGCGCAGGAAGATCCGGATGCTGCCGGCGATGTAAAGGAACTGATTGGCGAAGCCATTGATGTAGTCGTAAGTCTTGTGCATACCGACCTCGGAAATGGCCGCCGCGGCCGCAAAGTTGGCGATATCATAGCCGTTAACGGCTATGACGATCTCCAAAAGAAATACGTCATTCATCAGATTCCAGGTTGATTTTTCTTAGTGCTTATAAACGGCTATAAAAGGTTAATAGTGCTTAATAATTCCTAACAAGACCTAATAGGCTCTAATAGGTATATAAATATATCCCCCATTTTTTTAAAGGAGGCTCTCATGATGGATTTCAAAAAAAGTTTTTATAAAAAAAGAGATGCATTGTATCAAAGCTATTTAAGCCGGGTAGCAGGTTTAGCTGTCTTTCTGGCAACGACTCCGATTCTTTCTATGGCCAGTAATATCGGCATTGACGATACGGCCAATATCGATCAATGGCCATGGACGAAATTTCTTAATTCATTGGCTGAACAATTAACGGGACCATTGCCGACGACACTCGGCGTCCTTGGTTTAGCGGCCGCTGCCATTGCTATGTTCACCGGGAACCATGGATCGGGCACTCAAAAATTCATTTTGCTTATTTTCGCAGTTTCTACGTGTCTCTTTGCCCCTAATTTTATTTCTATCATAAAGGGCAGTGCCGGTGGAGCGACTATTTTCGGATTGCTGTAAGGAGGGCTGTATATGAAAAACGACCAGTATCCGGAAGGCTACGTACTTCCGCTGCACCGATCTTTGACGCAGCCGATATTCTGGGGCGGCGTTCCCCGAAACCTGCTCTTGTTGGAGGTTCTTATCGGGATCATTGGCGGGATTTTCTTCAAAACCTTTTTGATTCCCCTTATCTGTGTTGCAGCTCATTATCTGTTCCGTTTCCTCGGCCAGCATGACCCTGATTTTTTCGGCGTCTTTTGGCGGAGCAAAGACTATAAGCCCTACTATTATCCTTAATCTTCTGCTGTTTTTTTTGGAGGTGATATCGATGTTTAAATTACTCAAATGGCCCAAAAGAAAGAAAAAGAAAATAGATGAGGCTGTGTACACCTCGAAAAACGGTGTATATAAGGATCGTCCGCACGTATCGGATATGCTGCCATGGGTTGCCATTGATCCGGATAACTTCGGAGATTTCAATTTTGTCAGAAACAACGATTTTTCTCTTTTTGCCGTATTCCGTTTTCGCGGGCCGGATATGGCCAGCGCTACAAATTTAGAACTAATGCAGTATAACAATGAATTGAATAATATCATTAAAACGCTGCCGACAGGCTTTGTTATTTATTTCGACGCCCATCGTCATTATGCACAGGAGTATGTACCGGCCGAAATGCCTATCGATTTAGCGCAGGTATTCGACGATGAGCGGCGCGACTATTATCAGAGTACGTCACACTTCGACTCGGATTATTATTTTATTTTGTATGAAGATCCGCCGGAATTTATCAGAGATCGGATTTTGGATGTCTTTTTAGCCACAAAGACAGATGATGATAAATTCAATAAAAACTACAAGATTTATATTGAGTATGAAGATAGATTCAAAGATCGCGTCGCGCGGCTGCAAAATGCATTATCTCGCGTTTTTCAAGGAAAATTTGAGAAGCTAAATCAGGAAGAAACACTTACCTATCTGCACTCTATTTTGTCAGATAGAGAGATTGCGTCACTTCGTTACAATCCTACCCGGTTTGTGTCCGATTACGTTGCCGATGCCGGCATTCTCGGTGGACGAGAGCCAAAGATTGGCAATAAATATATGAAGGTCATTACAGTGTTAAATTTTCCGTCTATCTCTAAGCCAGGGATATTCGATGCCTTTAACGGACTTGATATCGAATACCGGTGGAATAGCCGATTTATTTGCCTCAATAAGCTCGATGCTCGCAAAGATATTTCCCAAAGGTGTAAGTTTTTCGGTCAGCAGGTCAAAGGCTTTTGGACGCATATTCGTGAAGCCATTACAAGAGAGCAGTCAATGGACGCGCTCGATGAAACGGCACTGTCTAATAGAGACGATGCACAAGCAGCCCTAGGTGAGTTAGGAGCCGATTACGTGTCTTACGGCTATTACAATATGAATATCATCGTTCTCGATGAAGATAAGAATCGTGTCATTGAAAAGGCTAACTGTTTCCTTGAAATCCTTAATAGCTTGGGCTATACGGGATTTATCGAAACTGACAACAGTATGGAGGCATGGCGCGGTACGCTGCCCGGATGCTATAAGTGCAATATCCGCCGTCCGGCGATTAGTTCGGCAAATTTTTGTCATGCGGCCCCGATCACGGCAATGTGGTCAGGAGACAAAAATAATGATACCTTGGGGCCTGTATTGCTCTACACCGACTCGATGGGATATACGCCTTTCCGGTTGTCCCTTCATAACGGCGGTGTAGGCCATACGCTTATTGTCGGGCCATCCGGTTCCGGGAAATCGGTACTTTTAAATACACTTGAAGCTAATTTCCTCAAATACCCAAACAGTAATGTTTTCATCTTCGACAAGGCGGCCAGTTCAAGAGCGCTTACTTATGGCGTCGGCGGCCATTTCTATAATCTGGCTGCCGAAGGCGAATCGGATCTTTCCTTTCAGCCACTTGCACATATCGACGATGAGCGGGAAATCAAATGGGCTAAGGAATGGATTTTATCCTACCTCATCCAAAAGAATCTTACGGTGACGCCAAAAGAAGACATTCTCGTTTGGAACGCCCTTCAAAGTCTGAAAGTCCTGCCCGTACATCAGCGTACTATCAGCCTGTTCTGCGACATGGTTCAGTCCCAGGAAATTCGTCAGGCAATGCACGCTTTGACGAAAAAAGGCAGTTTCGGAAAGCTCTTTGACAATGACAAGGACTTTACCGGTGATGGCCGTTGGCGAGTCTACGAAATGGAAACATTGATGGGGATTCCGTCTATTATCCCCCCTACCCTTGATTATCTGTTCCATCAAATCGAAAACGTCATCCGCAAAGCAAATGGGCCTAGTCTCATCGTTCTCGATGAATGTTGGTTATTCCTCGACAATGAAGTATTCCAAAGCAAGCTTAAAGAATATTTTAAGGATATGAGAAAGAAAAATACATCTATCTGGATTGCGACGCAGCAGCTGTCGGATATTGCCAGCAAACCGAATCTATTGGATACGGTCAATGACCAGTGCAAGAGCAAGATTTTCCTGCCAAACGTGAACGCAGAAAGCGAAGCGAATGCTAAATTGTATCAGATTTTCGGTTGCAACGAAAGACAGATTGAAATCATCGCTTCGATGACGCCGAAACAGGACTATTACTACAGCAGTGACAAAGGAAATCGGCGTTTCCAACTGGCCCTACAGCCGGCGGAAATTCCTTTCGTTACTGCAACGGCAAAGGCGGATCAGCTTGCCATGGATCGCATTCTGGCCATGGGCGGCAAAGAAGATTTTGTTGAAAAATGGTATCTGCACAAAGGTGCCGAAGCAGAATGCGAAAAATATAAGCAGTATAAAGCTCGTGCTAAGACCTCTTAAAATTAAAAATCAAGAGATATTACATGAATGGGAAGTGACAGAGATGAAACGAATCAACTTACTTTTTACGGGAGGCTGGGACTCAACATTTAGGCTTTGCCAGTTATCCTTTTTGGATGTCGAAGTACAGCCCGTGTATGTCTGTATCAAGGATCATGAAGATCGAACTAACTATAAGAAAGAAATACAGGCCCAGGACACGATTTTAGCGATGCTCCGGCAAAAGAAAGAAACGAAAGCTAAATTACTTGATCCGGTTCGACTTTCAGAGGAAGATTTACCGAAAGATTCTTTATTCGAAGCAGCCTTTGATAAGTGGGCGAAAACAGAAAAGATTCCAGGACAATTAAGGTATCTTGGAAGATTACCCCTATTATATCCGGATCTTGAGTATTGCTGCGAAGGGCCTACTTTAAAACGGCGCCAGCAAGGCTATAAAAAAGGGAAAACACAGGTTTTCCTTGAAGAAAACGGCTTTCGTTTTAAAATCCGTGAAGATGGCTATGCTGATATAGATACTTCGAAAGCAGATCCCGACTTAAAGCGGTTATGGGGTGGTTTTTCCCTCCCGATTTTAGGAATCACGGAAACGGACATGGTGCCTTACATCAAAAAGTGGGGCTATGAAGACGTTTTCAAGGAAACCTGGACTTGTGATTTTGATGGTGATAAAGCTTGCGGAGTCTGTCATAACTGTAATACCAAATGGGCTTCGGGGCTTATGTCTTTAGGTGTGCAAAACCTTTTTCCGCCTTCAGCCATTCGTAATCATCAGATACAAAAATATTTAGAAGAACACGATATTGATGAAGACCTGCGTAAGTTCCTGCTTATCGGCCCTACATCAATCAGCGAGTTATTCAGTGATTATGTTGGTCATGGATACAAAGTTATCAGCCATATTAATATCTTGACGCTGCCTCAAAATATTCAGAGCATCGCCTACCAGCGTCAGCAGGAGCAGAAAATACGATTACAGGCATATTTTGACGGACTCATTAAGAATTGGAACCAGAAACAGGAGGTGATTTGAGTGCTTCCTGAACTTGATTTCAATGTAATAAATCCTGCGACGACTCGCTACAAACGGACACATAATACGGCAGTTGCTCAAACGGAAGAACAGCTTCGGGAATTATACGGCGCTTGGAAGGTCGTGCTTTGCAACAGTGGTTTAGAGGCGCTGAATACAGCACTGGCTCTGATTCAGCCGCGAACGGTCATCGTCGAAGACGAAACGTATTTTGAGTTCCGGCAAAATCTGCAATATAACCAGGGGTGGTGTCACTATCAGTATATCCAATTAGAAGATCTTGACGATGCGAATGCGCTTGAATCGGCCCTGCAGGGTGCCGAAAGGCCGATTCTCGTCTGTGGAGATAACCCGACGACTTTCGGGAATTGGAAAGACGTTCGCAAGATTTCAGACATTGCTCATCGTTACGGTGCTTATGTCATGATGGATAATTCCATCGTATCCATGTATTACTCTAATCCCCTAAAAAATGGTGCCGATATTTTGGTAGAATCGTACACCAAATTCGTAACCGGCCAGGGCGATACCTTTGCCGGGGGGATTGCCCTTTCTCACTCCATGGAATGGCTCGATGAAAAAGCCGTTCCCTCTGCCGTTCCCGGCCTGAAATCGATCATGTGGGTCGTCTCCCGTCGTGGCAATATTGCTCATCCACTTGCGGCCTACAACGTATCAAAAGGACTGGAAACGTTGTCTGTGCGCATGGATCGGCACACTCAATCGGCACGTATCATTGCCGATACCCTATCTCGTGCAGATATCAAGATCTGTTATCCCGGTGTCGGTGGTCTGATTACCCTCCTTGGGATGCATCCCGATTTTTGCAGTCGTTTCAAACACTTTATTACAGCGGGTACCTTTGGCTGCGCTTACAGCAATGCAGATTTTTTCCGAAGCGATGCCTTCTATAAGACGGGCATTTGCACAAGACTTTCTATCGGCCTTGAACATACAGATATCCTTATCCGGGATATCGAACAAGCCATGGAGATTCCCTTATGGGATATTTATCAGAAAGTGTGGTGGAAAGAGTGAAAAATTTAACTGTTCCCTCTATTCCCCGACAGCTGCTCCTGGCTGTGATATTGGCCATTATCGGAGCCGTCTTGTTCGGCCCTCAGCCTTCTTTGGACTATACTTTTCAACAAGTCGGGAATATTTTCCTCGATCTGTTGAAGATGATTGTCGTGCCGATTGCGTTCTTCTCGATTACATCGTCCATTATGCACCTTGGGACGGAACGCCTTCGTCATCTGTCTGCTCGCTTTTTGCTGCTCATGGTCGGCATGAGTCTTGTCGGATTTTCAATGGGATTTGTTTTCATGTCCGCGGTTCCGATAGCACCGTTTTCGGTCAGTCATATTACCGTTGACGTTAAAAGTATTTCTGCTCCGACAGTGCTCGAATTTATCCGGGGTTGTATCCCGGTAAATCCCTTTCAGGCGCTTGCCAGCGGCAACATGCTTCAAATCATTACCCTATCTCTTTTCATTGGACTCGCTGCTAAGAACAGCAGCGTAGCTAGTGGATTTTCCGCAGCGCAGTCTATCTGCATCCGCGTAGCTAACCTTGTGATGTATACAGCTCCCTTCGGCGTATTTTGCCTGCTCTACCCTGTTGTAGCCAATAACCTGGCAGGCATTGTGATGGCTTATCTCCAAATGACCCTCGTACTTATCGCCGGAGTGCTTTTATATATGCTCCTTGTATGCCTTCCCCTGCTTTATGTTTGCAAACAAGCACCGGTTAGGTATTTCAGGACGATTATTTTGCAGGATGTTATTGGCGCCATTGCTGGCGGATCGATGACCTATTTGGCTCCTCGTATTGCCAATCTCAAGGAAAATACCGTTCTTGACCATGATGTCATTGACTTTTTCGTTCCCCTAACAGCTGTACTGACACGTATGGGATCTACGATTTGCGTCGGAATCTATACGGTGTTTGCAGCTTCTATCTTCAACATTTCGCTGTCCTGGGAACAGATTGTCATTTGTGCCTTTTTAACCATCATTGCCTTGATGTGTGCTCCCGGTATCATCGGCGGCACGCTCATGGATTGTGCAATCATCTGGGCTGCTATCGGCATTCCGATTGAAGCGATTGCATATATTGCCGGCATTGATTATATCATGGATGTCCTGCGTACCATCCTTAATATCCAAGGGGGTGAAATCATCACAGCTTGCATGAATCGTTTTTCGACAACTACGGTTTTAAAAGAAAGGATGTAAGAGCATGAATAAAATCTATAAAGTCATTTTTAACAAAACAAAAGGCGTTTATGAAGTCGTCAGCGAATTAGCTCACTGCCACTCTAAAATTCATTCAAAGAA
The DNA here is from genome assembly GCF_000455225.1 of Megasphaera massiliensis. Lineage (GTDB taxonomy): Bacteria > Bacillota > Negativicutes > Veillonellales > Megasphaeraceae > Megasphaera > Megasphaera massiliensis. The sequence continues at coordinate 462,115 of NZ_HF954537.1, read as the reverse complement.
AGCAGCCTTGGCTAGAATCATGGCTGTTTTCATGGGATTGTCTTCGTTTATGGGCTATACAATGAATGTAGTTTATGCAACTGATACATACAAATATTTAAATGGTACTTTAGATGACCTAAAAAATGGTACATTCCCTTTGTTAACTGGTAAGACTTCAAACTGGGCTCCAACGGGTGTCTTGGAATATAAAGACGGACATTTTTATTTTAGTAGTACAACGACCTTTGGTGGTGGAGATAATGAGAATTATATACATGTAACCAGTTATCTGGATTTAGGAGAAGCTCCCTTTGGAGGCGGTAGTTCGGGCGGCAGTGGGACGGTCGACGGGGATCAATCCGTTTCCGGAAATCAGAATATCAATGGCTCATCCACAATCAACGGAAATCAGAACGTCGGCGGTACGACGACGACGAACAATCTTACCGTTAATAACGATGCCAACACAAAGAATCTGAATGTTTCCGGCAACACCAATCTCCATAACACGACCATTACAGGTGACGCTAACGTAACTGGAACGACAACGACGAATAATCTCAACGTCAACAACGACACGAATACGAAAAATCTGAACGTTTCCGGAGATACAAACCTCCACAACACGACCATTACAGGCGATGCCAATGTAACGGGTACAACAACGACGAAAGAACTTCATGTTACGGACAATGCCTCCATTGATGGAGATACCAATATCGGCGGAAACACTACGATTAATAAAGATTTGACCGTGAACGGGAATACCGAAACAAAAGGAAATAACCTCGTCGGTGGCAATCAAACCGTTTAACGGAGACAGTGACGTAAAAGGTAACAGTCATGTTGGCAAAGATCTCACCGTCGATGGTACGTCTACCCTCAAC
>NZ_HF954537.1:443115-460910 GCF_000455225.1 Megasphaera massiliensis | reverse complement strand
TGGTCATATCGGCAAGGATCTTACGGTTGACGGTACGTCTACCCTCAACGGCGACGTTGCCATGAAGGGCAATGCCAGCATCGATAAAGACCTTTCCGTTTCCGGCACCACAAATCTGAAAGATACGGTCATTGACGGAACGCTTGAAACAACAGGAAATGCTGTTTTTAACGCAAATACAGACGTAAAAGGCAATAGCCATATCGGCAAAAATCTTACCGTTGAAGGTACATCCGACTTAAAAGGCGACGTTTCCATGGGCAGTAATGCACTCATCAAAAAGAATCTCGGAGTCGGCGGAAATGCTTATATCGACGGCGACCTCTACGTTCATGGCTATAACTATATCGACAGTCAGGGCATTAATGCTAACGACTTCCGGATCAGGAATGTGGCTGACGGTGCTATTCTGCCTGGCAGTACGGATGCCATTAACGGCGGTCAGCTCTACAACACCAGAGTCGATTTGACGAACAAAATCGAACGTGTCGGTGCCGGTGCAGCTGCCCTTGCCGGCCTTCATCCGGGCGAATATGATCCCGACAACAAGCTCGATTTTGCCGCAGGCTACGGCCATTATAAAGGTGCTAATGCCGGAGCTATCGGTGTATTCTATCATCCGAACGAAGATACGACCGTCAGCTTATCCGGAACGATGGGCAACGGTGATCCCATGCTGAGTGCCGGCGTTTCCTTCAAACTCGGCCCGTCCGGCACGAATACGATGAGCCGCACGGCTCTCACACGGCAGATCAAGGAAGATCGGAAAATCATGAAAGCTATGGCTGATGAATTAGCAGCTATGAAAGCTAAGATGAATCAAGTCCTTAATCTGATTGATATGAGTAAAAAGGCTGCCTTCCCCGACGTTCCCGAAGATCACTGGGCAAAAGATGCCGTTGATACGCTCCATGGCAACGGCTCCCTCAAAGGCTATCCTGACGGCAAATTCCACGGCGACCAGGCCATGACTCGCTATGAATATGCACAGATGCTGTTTGAAGCTATTAAAAAAGGTGCTCATGTCGATCAGAACACCTTGAACGAATACAGTTCCGAACTTGCTCAGATCAAAGCGAATCAGAAATAAATAAGAGAGGGCTATTTTGCGGCTTTAGGAGGTGATGCATAGAAGCCGCAAAGTAGACTTCATCTCTGCTTCTCCTAGAATATACGCCGATATATTCTGATGCCTTGCAATTCGTTGCAAGGCATTGGAATGTACCGTTGTGTACAGCTTATTCTAATTGACAAGAAAGGAGCCGATATTATGAGAAAGAAAGCACTCATCATGTTATGTGTCATCATCCTCAGCAGCGGCTGCGCAGCTCCCCCTGCCCAGGCGGCGATTCCAGTCATCGACTTGGAAAATATCTCTCAGCAGCTCAAGACTTATCAAGAAACGGTCAATATCGTCAGAAATGTAAGGGAACAGATCGACCTGCAGCTGAAAGAATTGAAAAAGCTGCCCTCATCTATCTTAGACGGTTATAAGACAAGTCTTGTTAACAGCTGGGATAAGATTCAAGGCATTTTATCTAAAAACGGAACAGTCATTACCGGGACGACGGGCATTGTTTCAGATGACGGCGTTCCCGTCAATTCGGTCGACGATTATTTTTCTAAAAATATCCCCGGAATCATCGGAAATGATTTGCCGGAGACACTTGGTTCAGCCCGGACGGCCCGTTTAATGGCTTTGTCTACCCTCATGCGAAACAATTCTGATACCTTATCGGCCATTCAGCAGCTTATGGGCGAACTCAATGGAATCAACAATGAAATTCGCCAGGCCGAAGAAGACAGTGCGAATGCAGAAGGTGCAATGCAGGCTCAACAGGCGGCCAATCATATTGCTGCCCTTCAGCTGCGAGCGCAGAATATCAAAATCATCATTCAGGGGCTTCAGGGTCAGCAGCAGGCGTTAAAAGCCCAGGCTGATGCACAGGACAAAAAGAATACGTTAGATTTGCAAGAAGCTCAAGGCAGAGCGGAACTTGCAGCCATTGAAGAAATGCGGAACAATCCTACGCCTGGGTTTGCGCCGATTTACAATCCGTTCAAAGGCCACCTTAACTTTGAATGGTAATCGGAGGTGTTCATTATGGATTTTGGCAGTGTGAGTATCTTTAACGATATACTTAGATTTTTCCAGGATGCCAGTATTATCGGTATGCTTAACCTTATTCCCCACGCCAAAGCTTTAGTATGTGTTCTTGCAATCATCGACCTTTGTTCCACCTGGGCTTTATATGACGGAGAAGTAAAGATGAGCCAGATGGTTTCCAAAGTCATGAAATTAGGTGCCTTTCTCTTTATCATTTTACATTGGAATGATATCAATAACGCCATTATGGTGTCATTCCAATATGCCGGTCTTACCGCTGCGAACGTCCCGGTCAATGGTGAAGTTATTCAGCCGACTAAACTGGTAGATAACGGATTTGATGTTTGTGCGACATTATTTAATGGACTTTCTACGGTTGGTTTTGGCAATATTGGCAAGGCACTGATGTATATTATCACCATCGGCCTTGTACTCTTCTCGTTTTTCGTCATGGCCCTTCAAATTCTCATCACAAAAATCGAGTTCAATATATTCGCCAGTATCGCCGTCATTTTAATGCCCTTCGGTGCTATCCGATACACCAATTTTCTTTGTCAGCGGTGTATTTCGGCGGTATTCTCCTTCGGCGTCAAATTGATGGTCATGTATTTTCTCATCGGTTTGGTACAAACTATTGTAGGCAAAGTAGATGCAATTCCAGACGATGCCCTTACGTTCGCTGTCATGCTAAAATATGCTCTCAGCTATCTGGTTCTGGGCTATCTTGTTTGGAAAGTACCGAACATGGCGGCTATGATGATGCAGGGACAACCGTCTCTTGATGCCCCCATGCAGTCTATGGGAAACATGGGAAGGCAAGCTACAGGTACAGCTGTATCTGCTGCCATATCTGCACCGGGTGCCGTTGCCAGTAAGGGCCTGCAGGCTTTCGGTAATTTCATGGGGACGCTTAATACAGCCCGTACCCGCGCTCAGGGTGGTACACTCTATAACGGAAATCACCCACCTTTCCAAACGGAAGGTTCAGGCCGATCCATAAAAAGCGAATTTGCCCGTGAATTGTTCCGTCAGCGAATGGGAAAATATCTCAGCGGCAACATGGAAAAAGGTGCTCAAAACGCCTTGGAACACTCTAAGTCCTGGCGTAATATCCAATCGGATGCCTATTTCAAGGAAGGTTATACACCAAATATGCCGGATAAGTCAGCCGGCCCTCGTCCGTCAAGTTCAGGCTCTGCGCCGAAATCAAATGATAAAAAGTGAGGCGATACAATATGAAACAGATACTGCGAATTATCTGTCTCGTCATGGTATTGGCCTTGACCTTTAGTCTTACGATCCTTGCGGCCCCTCCCATTGCAGGCGGCCCTATTACAAGTCCTTATGGTCCGCGTGACGGTACATTACATAAGGGCGTCGACATAGGCGTACCTATGGGGACACCTGTTGTCGCACCTTGGGACGGAGTTTGTGAAGGCGCTCCAAACGGTGGATATGGGTACTGGGTCACGATTACCAATACAGCAACAGGTGAAACATGGCTTTTCGGTGACCTTTCCAGTGCTTCTGAAATGTGTGCTCGCGGAAATGTCAAAGAAGGAGATATCATTGGCTACATTGGCGGAGCCTTTGATTATGAAGATGAAACAGGGAGACGCAATTTCTCTTCCGGAGAGCATCTTCACGCCGAATATCATCCCTTTGGCTACGATCCCTTTGCAGGCCAGGTCGATCCCGTTCCGTATCTGGTTATGCTGGGTGTGAATTTAGGTGCAGATGTCAGCGGTTTACCGGGTGGTTTTCCGGGACTTAGCCCCTATGGTTCCGATAACGTCGGAATCCCTTGGGGAGCTGCCGCGATGTCTGAAATAGGCGGAGATTTCAGCAAAAATATAGAGCAGTTTGCAACATGGGCTAATCAGGCATTTACATTCGTGCATAAATTAGCCGTATCCCTGCTAACAGCTCTGTGCATCATCGATCTCGTCTTGCCGATTCTCATGTTCATGACCGTATCAAAAGAAACGCTGATCCGCAAAATCATGAAATATGCCGGTATATTCGGTATTATCGCCTGCTGGGATAAATTTACGGATAACTTTTTACTCGATATCGTCAAATCGGCTTCCGGGACATACAGCAACAATTTGGATACTATTGCAACTAATATGTCTCAGCCGGAACTTCTTTTGCAGCACGGTATCCGACTGATTACACCTGCGATGAACAAGACGGCAAGCTTTACGAGTCTTGAGTTCATGCATAATCTTGGAACAATCTTCACTCTTTATTTCTTTACTTTTTTAATCATCGCTGCGTTCATTTTCTTGGCTCTCTATGTAACGATGGTCTACATCGAGTTCTATATTTCAGCAGCACTCAGCATCGTAACGGTTCCTTTCGGAGTTTGGCATTTTTCCAAATTCATTGCAGAGGATACAGTCGGACACCTTTTATCCGCGACACTGAAACTGCTTATTGTATCGATAATGATAGGGCTTTGCGTCACTTGTATAAAGGATTCTAAACCGGGCGATATCTTTACACAGGAAACTCCCGGTGTGAGTCAGCAAGGTACGGGACAAGCCGTTACGGGGCCTGCTCAATACGTCATCTGGGCAGAAGAAGCCGCTCAGAAATACGAAATACCGGCTAATCTTTTCAAGGGCCTCATCCAATACGAAAGTTCTTGGAATCCCTATGCAGTAAGTTACGTTGGTGCTCAGGGTCTAGGCCAGCTGATGCCGGAAACGGCTGCTGAACTTGGCTGTGCGAATCCCTTTGATCCACAAGAAAATCTTGAAGCTTCGGCAAAATACCTAAAACAGATGTACGACATTTATGGTGATTGGGATTATGCCCTGGGTGCCTATAATGGCGGGCCGGGTAATATCACTGCCGGCCAGCCACTCCCCAGTTTTGCTATAGAATACATTAACGGTGTCAAAGGCCAGGTCGTCGGTTCTTATGTAGCTCACAGCTCGATTACGTCAGAACAGCTGTCGAAATATATCCGCATGTGTCTTGCTCTTCTGGGATTGGTATGGTTAACACTCAGAGTCCCGAAGACCATTATGCAGCAGATCGGAGGCTCCATTGAAATTAAATAATTTCACGATTGGCCATTATCAATGGGCTGTTATCACGACAATCCTTTTCATAGCCATATTGTTTCTCGTTAACGCCTTGTTCGGACCTCTCATCTACACCAATGATACAGCATCGGCTCCTCGTGGGATTTATGTCGTTTCCCCGAATCAGCATCTTTCTTACGGGGATTATGTGATTGTGCCGGCTCCCATGGCTGTCCCGGCGATTCATATTCAAAAAGATTTCCCGCTCCTTAAACGGATCGCTGCTTTTCAAGGCGACACCTACACCGTAAAACATGATTTTTTAGAGACGGATCGGAACGGGAATACCTACCCCATCTATCATAAGCCCTGGCTTCCACAATTATCTCAAGGGCAGTATTCAGTTCCGGAGGGACAGATCCTTTGTTTGAATGATCCTCTCTATTCCTTGGATTCCAGATATTTCGGCCCGCTGCCGCTGGCGTCCGTAAGGAAGAAAGTGGTGCTTCTCATCAACTACGATGCCATTGACCAATTCCTTTATCGTCTGCTCTGAAAGAGGTGATTCCATGAACAAAAAATCAGCTCGCATCGTAAGTGCGATTATCGTTTTTACCCTCTTTTCGGGTATTTCATCGTCATTCGCCGCCTGGCGTCCTTTGGTGCCCGGAGATCACGTCATTGATTCACAGCGACTGCAAGACAGCATTCGTGTGACAGCACAAAAAATCGCAGAATATCAGTCGCGGATTGAACAACTGAAAAATAAAATCCTTCTGAACTCCGGCATTAAAGGGCTTGAGGATCGGATTTCAGCTGCTATTGATGATTACAGCAAAACCTTGGACGGCAGAAGCCTTATTTTCAATCCTTTGGCATTGCTCTCGGACAGTATATTCAGGACGCCGGCAACGGACGATCAGATTATAAAACCGTCTGAGTCCAATTACTTTCAGAAGGAACGGCTGACAGAAACTATGTACGCAAATCAGGATGCCCTGCAACGATATCAATATACGGCAGGGCTTTCCGGCAAGCGTCTTGAGACAGCAGCCGATATCCTTAGTACGGATACCAGCGGTATCGTAGGAACGATTCAACAATCAGCAGCCCTTTCTTCCCTGGCGGCCATTAACGAAAATGACGAAACACGTATGATTGCAGCAGATGTTATCCGTCAGATAGAGGCAGATGAACAGGAATATGCTCAGGAACGTCTCGAACGAGAAATCACTCAACTGGGGATGTTCTACGAGTATGATCCATATGAGGATTCCGCCTATGAAAAAGCGTCTGCCAAAAGTTTCGGTTTTCTGTCTACAAGGGACTTGGGGAATAAGTAAAAAAATAACTGCCATACGCCATGTATGGCAGTTGCTTATTCTTTTCTGTTAAACGTCGAAATTCAGATGCCCCTTAAATGGGTCATAAATTGGAGCTTTACCGACAGATTCTTTCTGCATTTTCGTAATGGCTTTTATTTCATTAATGCCAGCCTGCCATTGATCATTTTTCATTTTGACTTCCTGGCGGATACGAGCTAACTGCGGGGCTAACGAGGCTTCCTTATCAGCATAGCCCTGCATTTCATCGAGTTTGGCATTGATTTGATCCATTACCGCTTGATGCTTCTTTTCGGTTTCAGCGATATCGTCCTCGACGGCTTTGACATCTTCTTTATTAGCCGTGAAATCATCGTTATCACGAATTTTAAGATCCTTATTTCTTTCAATGGCTTGTGCTTGATCGGAAAGCTTTATGACTTCGGCATGAGCCTTATCAAAACTTTCCTTTTCTCCGCACCCGGCTAAGAGCAGCATACACAAAGATAGCAGGGCAATCAGACAGTACCTCATCGGTTTCATCGTCATTCTCCTTTCTTAGAGCGGCTTATTCAGACAATCTTTTATCAGATGCCGCACAACTAGACTGGGTTTCATATCCCTTTCCTCACAATACCGTTTAAAATAGCGGTACGTTTCTTCATCGAGATAAGTAACTACTTTCTGTTTGTTTTGCTTAGCGGCCGGAATCCGTTCTTTTCGCGTCGCAGCCGTATTCTTTTTCGTTTTTTCGGGATCGCCGTCTGCAAAAAAATCCTGAATTTTCTTTTTCGGTAAATCTTCGATGTAGCTCATCTTCTATTCCCCCTTACCAAGTGCTTGACGTATTTCCCTGCATAGTTCCGTCATTTCTTCGGCACTGTGCAAATAAGTTCGTTTGGCCTTTTTGGACTTTGCTTCCCGGCAGAGTTCCGTAACGGATTTCCCGCTTTCATAGGCAGTCCGAAAGGCGTTCCGCTGTCCGATCACGGTATGGCACAGTTGTAAATGATAAGGTTTTCCGGCTACATATTCCTGCATTTCTGCAATACGTTTCGGGCTTCTTTTATCCGCATTGTTGATTAGTACATGTGTCATAAGATGTATGCCGCCGATATCTTCGGCGTCCTGCAAGATTTCTTCGAACATTTGCAGGCCGTAGATTTCCGTTCCTGACGGAGCGCAGGGCGTTAAGAGGTAATCTCCGAAAAGAGTGCTTTTCGGTTTAGCATGGAGTCGAAGCCGCCCACATCGATGACCAGATTATTTTCCGGATCATCTTTAAATAATCCTAAAAATTCATCTAGTTTCTCTTCCGGCACGGGCCGCTGCCCGTCAAACCGGCATTGACTTTCTTCGATGCTGTAACAATCAAGGGGTTCCATTCCACTATTCCGGGTACGTTTGTAGTTGAAGATGATGGAGCTGTGCTGCTTGTCAAGATCAAGCAGGCTTGCCTTCAAATCAACTGCCAGATTGGTCGCTATCGTACTTTTTCCGGTGCCGCCTTTTTGATGAGCAACTGTAATTATCATTATCTCTCCTCCTCATTATATCCTTTCTTCGACTGCAAGTACAGGGATATCCATTCTCGGACAAAGTGAACCTCTCTGTCATCCATTTCATCTGTCGCCGCCGTTATGTATTCGATATCCTGCCGGCGTTGGGCACGAGACATTTCCTGTTCCTTTTCGGGCGTCTGAGTCCCTTCCATGATCCATTCCAAAGGATAGCCGAAAGCAGCCAGTCTCTTTACGATTTCAAGCTTCGGCATACGCCTATCGGTTTCAATACTTGACAGGTACGCCTGGCTTATGCCAAGTTCCTGTGCAAATTCACATTGATTCATCTTTTTCGCTTTTCGGATGACACGGAACCTTGTCCCTATCGTTTCTGTTTTTTTTGCTTCATTCATTATGTAACTCCTTATAGGTACTATTAATTCTTATTTCAAATAAAATATCTTCACTGTTATATTATCACAAATAAAATAAAAAAGGAAGTGTTGTGCTATGATTACTTTGTATATTGCCGAAAAACCCGATATAGGCAAGGCTATTGCCGCTTATTTATGGCCTGACGGCAGTGCGAAACGAGAAAAGACCTATATTCATAAGGGTGATACCGTCGTCGCCTGGGCTGCCGGCCATATCCTTCGCCAGGCCATGCCGGAGGAATATGATCCGTCCTACAAGAGCTGGAATCACTACGGGATTTTTCCGAAAGATTGGATACTCCTGCCTTCCGCCGATAAGAAGGATCTGCTGCAGGGCCTGGGTGGTTTGCTCAAAAAAGCAGGTACGGTCATTCATGCCGGAGATCCCGATCGGGAAGGTCAGCTGCTCATTGATGAAATATTAAAATATTACAAATATACAGGAACGGTCAAGAGACTCCTCATAAATGCCAAAGACGATGTAAGTATGAAACGTGCTTTCGATGCTATCGAGGAAAATGAAAAATATGCACCGCTGTATGAAGCCGGACTTGCCCGTGAGCGTGCTGACTGGCTTGTGGGTATCAATCTCACCCGTGCCTACACCAATAATGCTCGCAGGCAGGGCTATAACGCTATTTTCCGTGTCGGCAGGGTACTTATCCCTACCCTTGCCCTTGTCGTCCGCAGAGAGGACGAAATAAGCAATTTTCACAGTAAAGAGTTCTATGAACTCGTCGGAAGTTTCCTGAAAGATAATATCCCCTTTAAGGCGACGTTTCAGCCGGACGATCAATTTCCGACCGACGAAGAAGGACGAGTCCTTGATAAGAATCTGCTTGAAGCTCTAAAGGAAAAACTACGGAATGCCAAAGCAGCTGTCCGTTCGATAGAAAAGAAAAAAGGGAGCCGAAAACCGTCGCTCCCCCACTCCCTTGATACGCTTCAAGTCTTGGCCAACAAGCGATACGACTATTCGCCAAAAACCGTACTCGACACAGTACAAAAGCTCTATGAAGCAAAATTAGTTTCTTATCCCCGGAGCGACTGCAATTATATTCCGGAGTCGCAAAAAGACGATGCCGGCACCATCATCCCCATGCTTCAAAATTTCGGTCTTCCGGCTGCTGTCATGGCCAATCTTTCCGTTACCTCGAAAGCATGGGACGACAGCAAGATCATGGCTCATCACGCTATCATCCCGACAGGAGTCGAGCCGCAGGATCTGACCGTCGAAGAAAGTAATATCTATGAATTGATTGCGACTCGGTATTGTCTCCAGTTCTATACGCCTTGGGTTTTTGAAAAAGTATCCTTTGTCATCGAAGCTGCCGGGCTTCCCTTCAAAGGCACGAGTACCATTACCCTCGATAAGGGATTTACGGCCGTAAATGATGATACGAACGAAAAGGAAGAAAAAGACAATATCGTGCTGCCGGCTATGGCCAATGGTGATGAAGTGAGTATCCGTCAGTATGAAATCGCTCAAAAGAAGACGACGCCTCCTAAACGGTTCACCGAAGGTACATTATTGGCGGCCATGACGAATATCTGGCGTCATGTTGCCCCGGATAATCCGCACCGTGAAAAGCTCAAGGAAATCAGCGGTATCGGAACGCCTGCTACGCGGGATACGATCATATCCAATCTCATGACAGCCAACAGCAAAGGTCATCGTATCGAACCGTATATCAAAAAGAAAGGAAAAGAGCTGATACCGACTGAAACGGGACGGAATATCATCAAGATCATCGATCCGTCGTTGACGCAGCCTGATACGACGGCAGTCATGGAGCTGTCTCTTTCAGAGATTACAAAAGGAAACGGGAATCAGACGGACTACCTTTCTTCCATCATAAAAATGGTTGAGGAAAATATACATAGAGCAGAGAACTTGAAATATCCGGCACCTCCGGCTGCAAAAGATGCAGTCCCCTGCCCCATCTGTAAAGACGGCCACCTTGTCCGGCGTCACAGCAAAGTCAAAAATTTCGATTTTTGGATCTGCTCTAACGAGGATTGCAAGTCACAGGTAACTGGCAAGAAGGTCTATTACAGCGACCTTGACGGGAAACCTGTCGTCGCCATTTGTCCCCATGATGCCGGCGTACCATTGGAACGTTGGAAAGGAAAATTCGGCTATTTCTGGAAATGTCCGAAATGTAATTCCACATTCAGCGACAAAGACGGTAAACCGAATCTTTCTCCGAAAAAAAAGGAAAACAAATCTCCGAAAAAAGAAGCAGGTGTTTATTAGTATCAATCAATAATTGTTCATTCCTATTAAGCTTTTTTAGTACTTAATAAGGCTTAATAGTCTTTCTTAGATATTTTGAAAGGAGCAGCGTTATGGGTCTATATGATGATGAAGAAGATAAAAAGATCAATCAAGAAGAACAAAATAGCAGTGAACCGTTTTTCGGCCCGGATGACGAGTCGGATAATGAAGTAAATACGGAGTCTGATGATAAAGGAACGGAACAGTCTGATTCAGCAGAAACAGATACTCCGTCAGAGAATGAATCCGGAACAGGTCATGCCGATGAATCTGCGAAGGAAGAAAAGAGTGAAAAAGAGTCTTCCGGCAAAGAAAATATACAGGAGTCGTCAAAGGATACAGATACGGGACAGACACAAGAAAAGCCCTCCCCGGATCGTTCATCCTTTGATGCACCGATTGACGCCCTTCAAAAATCCCTTGAGACGTTTGATGAATCGTTGAAACGTTTTGAAGCCATTTCTGAAAAGGTGACGGCTGACCTTCCTCAGATCATGGATGCTTCCGCTAAGATCCAGGCTCATATAGCAAAGATTGAAGGACTTATGGAAGAAGAGAAAGAACTTCGTTCCCAGATCTGTCAGTGTACGCATTGGCTTGAAAATACGAATAAGAATTTTTCGGAAATCATGACGGCGATGCCCAAACTGATCCATAATGTCTATATTGGAGAAGCTCAAAAATATGAAATTAAATTCAAGAAGACATTTAAAATGCTGGATGACATGATTAAAGCTGAAATGTCATCCGTAAAGCAGCCCGGCATAAATTATTTTGTGGTTGCGGTGATTCTTATCATCCAGGCATTGGTCATCGTATATCTTCTTCGTTAAGGAGGGATGGATTTGGATACAGAAAATAAGCAACAGGTACAGGAAGATACAGAAAAACAGCAGCAAAAGAAGGAGCAAGAAGATAAGCAGAGACAAATGCAAAACAAGCAGCATATGACATACATTCAGATTAATATGCCAGATGTATGGAAGATGATTGTGTCCACAAGGTGCTGTCCTATACATTTAGGATTACAAAAGTTTTGCGAACTTCTGCCCGGAGATCCCGAAAGAAGCTGTGAAGACGGTTGGAAAGCAGCTATACAGTTAGACAATCCCGTGTTAATTACAGACGGTAAGTACTATTGCCCGAAATGCAAAAAAGAGCTGTCCGTCGCAAAAATCGAAAACGGTCAGCAGGAATGGGAATGTAAATCCTGCAAAAAGCTTTATGTAGTGCCAACAGCTCCATCTAAATAATGTTTTTTTAGGTTTATTAAGGCTTTTTTTCAAGCTCACAGCCCCTGTCAATATGACAGAGGCTGCTTTCGTTATTTCCTAATCATTAATTTTTGACCTGGCGTTAAAACGCCATTGATTTCGTTGTCTTTTTCGATGGTGTAGATGACTTTTCTGATATCTACATCATCTCCTGCGAATTGGTTAGCGATATTCCATAAGGTATCTCCTTTCTGAACTTCATATACTACGGTATCTACAGCGTCAGTTTTCGGACTGTCAAAAATCGAAAAGGGATTAATAATAGAAAGGATGCTTAATATTAACAGAATCAGTTTCATAAGCTCCACTCCCTTCATTCAGTACGGATGATTCCGCCGCCTGCCTGCTGAATCCCGATATATCCAAATTCAGAAAAATCGGGTTCGGATTTGTTATATACGTAAACCAAAGGACTTTTATTTTCTAAATCTTCCCGGTCATCAGGCCATTCGTCCTCATAACGAGAGACATAGAACAAATCATAACATTCTCCGAATTCGAAATGTTCGTGTAATACGTGATATACTAAAATATTCCATTTTTCTTCAAATTTTTTGATAAGCTGTACTTCCTCATCATTGAGCCAATATAAGGCGCCCGCCGTGCAGGCTTTAATTGAGCCATCCCCCATGTAGACACGACCGGTTGTCCGTTCGCTTTTATTAAGGATTCCCTTTTCAATAAATTCTTTAATGGGGTTTGGGTGAGTAATAAGAATCTTGATTCTTTTGTCAGCTTCTTCTTTCATCATTTCTTTCATTTTCTGTTCCATAATTTTCTCTCCTTTGTCAGCGAACCTTAGATTGTAAGCCTCTCCGAAAGTCCTGCCTTCGGCATCGAATAAAAAATCAACCGCTACGGTAAAATCATTGGAGGAGTCCTAAAAGGAAGCTCCTTGATTTTACCGTAGCGGTTGGTTAACCTCGTATTGCGAAGGCAATCTGATTAATTGCTTTTTATTAAGGCTTTTGTGATCCTGGCGCAGCTGCTAGAGTTTTTCGCTGCAAAAAAATAGCACCACCTTAAAAGGCGGTGCTTTGAATCAATTTACTTGTTCTGATAATTCCTGTAAAACAACAGCGAAAATAAATCTTCTGCCGTTATCACATCATTAGTCGATATCCATTGCTTATCTACCGGTGTCCAGTATCCCCCGTATTTTGTGAGACAGACGTTTTTCGTATTTTCATCATACTCTGCCCGGATATCGTCATATCCGGCATTGACCATAGTTGCCTCTAATCTCGTGACAATTTGTTCGAGGTCAAACGTGCTTAATTCGTCGATATAGAGTGCCTCATTTTGTTTCATTTTCTATTCCTCCTTAAATATCTCCCCGCTCACAAAGACTTACAAAAATGCCGTCACCAATGATGATATGGTCTAAAACGGGAATTTCCATGATGTGTCCGACTTCGACGATACGCTGGGTAACACGGATATCGTTTTTGCTAGGTTCCGGATTACCTGACGGATGATTATGGACTAAAATCACTGCCGCTGCGTTGTAACGAAGAGCATAATTGAATACCTCTCTCGATTTAGCCAGACTGGCGTCTATCGTACCGACAGTTAAGGTACGATACGCGATGAGCTGGTTTTTTGTTGATAGATATGCCGCTCCAAAATGTTCTTGTGGAAGATAGCGCATATCTTCCATCAAATAACCTGCTACGGCGTCGGGGGTGCTGAAATCGAGAGCCGTCCTTTTGGCCGATTGCCGGCTCATCCGTTTGCCCAGTTCGACGGCGGCACAAAGGGCTAATGCGCTCTTTTCCCCGATGCCTTTGACATTAGCTAAATCTTCGGGACAAGTTTCACCTAAATAATAAAGTTTCTCTTGTGGCATGTTTTTCATAATTTTATCGGCTACGTTTACGGCACTTTCTTTTCGTCCCACATTTCCAATAATGAGGGAAATCAGTTCAACATCCGTTAAAACTTTTGCTCCATATTCTTTCATTTTTTCCTGTATCAACATGACCAAACCCTCCTTGAATATGTCGTTGTTGTCCAGGCTGCTGCCTGGGATGTCTATCCCAGAACCGACATGAGCGGGAACTGTCAAAGGAGGAGTCCTGAAAGGAAGCTCCTTGACGGGTCACGATCATGTCGGTTATCCTCTTGGCCCCCAGGTGGCCTAGAGAGTTGAGGACTTTTTATTAAGGCTTTTTAAATCCGAAAAGGTCCTATTAAGATTCACTATAGCGAAATAGTCAGTACCTTTTCATTCTTTTAAAGGTTTATAAGGTTTTATTAAGGCTTATTAAAGCTTCAGATGATTTATAAGTATCATCTAAAAAATTCCTGCTGAATAACGATGTTATTCAGCAGGAATTTTAATTTTCACTCATAATGTGTCCAACAAGATAAAAGCTTAATTGTTTGCGTTTCTATGTATACTTTATATACCAAACGATGTTGGATGTTAATTCTCTTTGAATATCGATTCTGCGATTTCGGATTTAATTTTTCAGCATGATGAAACGGATCAACATATAAATCATCAATCAATTTTCTTAATTTTTTTACCATTGCAGGGTACTGCCTTACTTTCATGAAATCTTTCTGAAATTCCCTTGTATATTCAATCTTATACATCAGGAATATCCTCTAAAGAAGTGAATGGGATTCCCTTTTCTTTTTCAGCACGGTTTAATTTTTCTGCCATTCCAGGAACACCATATACATACAATGTTTCCATTAAAGAATCATAATCGGCTTTGCCTAAAATAACGACATCATCCATAGAATCCTTATTGGTAGCAATAACAGGAATGTTATTTTCATTAACGTCTTTGACAATCTTGAAAAACTCTTTTCTTGCTTTAGTTTGGCTCATGATTTTCATTTTTATCACCTCTGTACTTATTATATCATCCGCACACATGTACTGCAATAGGTACATGTGTGCGGATAGGCCAATTAAATACCTTTGTCAGATTTTTTCTTTCTTTCACAAAATTCAAAGTCCTCCAAAAGAATCCTCCAATACTCATGCTTGTCGCCTTTCTCATCGGTAAAGGAGACAAAATCCATATGCCCCCCAACTTTGATTTTATCCCCCTTATGAAAATGTTCCGAAATAACTTCCGCTTTTTTACCGAAAGCCGTTACGAGGAAGAACTGGGCTTCCTTTTTCTTCGTATGGAAATTATAACGGTTTTCAGCAATCTTTCCCATTACATCAATGTGATTCATAATTCTCTCTCCTTTGTTAGCGAATTTTATCTTGTATGTTTCTCCGAAAGTCCTGCCTTCGGCATCTACTAAAAAATCGCCATGGCCGCCAGTTGTCAAAGGCTGGAGCCTGTAAGGATCACCTTGACGGCTGGCGGTTATGGCGATTAACCTCGTCGCACGAAGGCGTCGAAATTTTGTCTTTTTATTAAGGCTTTTTAATGTCAAAAAAGCCTTCAGGATTCTATATCCCGAAGGCTTTCAAGCTTCTTTATTTCAAATGATATTCTTTCATTAATTTTTCTTGATAGGCAAAATCATCTAAAGCTCTATCAATTTCAGACTCTCTTCCATCTTCTTTTAATTTTTTAATTAATTCAAATCCCTTTTGTAGTCCTTCTTCCATGCCTTTTTTCATTCCTTCTTTTTCTTTGTAGTCGAGGGCTGATGCTATGTCTCGCACTGTTTTTTCATATTCCCAATAATCTGATTTTAATTTGTTACTTGAGGAAAATTTTTTTTCATAGTCCATTGCTTCTTTGATGATAGAATTATGCATAGCTAAAACACTCCTTTCTTTATCAGTACAGTTTGGCGAAAAATATACAATCCAGTGGTCTGACTTTTTTAATTGTTTAACATCTTTTATATGAATTTTTTTGAGTTCAATGAAATGCAGTTCTAAATGATTTGTTAGTATTTCATGCGTTTCATCATTTGTAATATGATATGAGTGTGAGTATTCTGCATTATTGAAATTATTAAAATTCAATAAATTGATACTTATGACGGGATGCAATTCTTGGTAAAATTCTCCCCGACTAAGCGCTCGACTATATATCTGACTCCAATAATAAAGGGATCGGGTCGTCATACAAGGGTCTATTATAGCTTGTACTTCAATATTCACTTTCGTCCCGTCATTGGTTTCAACCAATATATCGAGAAGTGAACTTTTTCCATTAATTCTTGCCGGCACGATTTCTTTATTTGGAAAAGTAACCGATGTAAAAAGGTCGTTCCCCTTTCTATTAAGTATAGAATTAATGAAATTCAGTGTTAATATCTGTCTTTCTTTTGAACCCAATAAAGCCTTAAAAAATACATCGTTTAGTCTATTGAGATTAATGATATCAGGTTGTTCCATAAGAATCACTCTCCTTAATTTTAGCATGTTTTTTTCTTTTCGGGCAATGCCTTCGGCACTTATTAAAAAATCGCCATGGACGCAGCCGTCAAAGGCTGGAGCCTGCAAGGATCACCTTGACGGCTGGCGGTTATGGCGATTAACCTCGTCGCACGAAGGCGCTGAAATTTTGTCTTTTTATTAAGGCTTATTGAGACTTCATAAGGCTTAATAAAAATAAAGAAAGCCGGAACGTGATTTCACATTCCGACTTTCTTTGGGAGAGGATTGTATGGAAAAGCTATTTGAGTGCCGCGAGCCATTCCTGCGGCGTATCAAAGGCCGGTACAGCAGTGTAATCGTGATTTTCGCTGTAACCACGGAGAGCGGCGTCTTCCGCCAACCCTGCCGCCTGTTCTTTCTGCATGGCCGCAAGCCATTCCTGCGGCGTATCGAAAGCAGAGGCGGCATAGTAATCATGGTTTTCACTGAATCCATGAATCGCGGCGTCTTCAGCCATACGTTCAGCCCGTTCTTTCTGCATAGCCGCTAACCATTCCTGCGGCGTATCAAAGGCCGGGGCGGCGGCAAATGCGGAAACACTCATGCTCATAGCCAATACGATTAAACCAACCATCTTTTTCATGTTCTTCATGTTATACACTCCTTTTTAAAAGTATAATAAAGTATTCACAGGGTAAATCGAAGATTCTCTAAGGGAATCTCTAGATACTCGGAAATTATCCGTGCATCTTTAATCTTAATTAGTTCGGGGTTCAGTTCCATTTTTCGGTACGTTTGTATGGTTACCCCTAGGACATCCGCCAAATCTTTCTGGCGTCTTCCTCTCAGCCGTCGTGCTTCTGCTAAGGATAACCTCATTAGGCTCACCTCCTGTCAGCTATACTTTACCATACTTTTATATACTTTACAATAGTTAAAGTATATTTTTCTATACTTAATATATATTATTTTGTACTTCATGTTGAAAAAAATAGATATAAATAGTAATATTATATATAATACGGTTCATAACGATAGGGGTGCGGTCATGACAATCGGAGACAAGATTAAATACATCAGGCAACGATACGGGATATCACAAAAGGAAATGGGCGATATCTGCGGCGTCAGCATGGGGGCAGTATCATCATGGGAACAAGGACGCAATGACCCTCGTCCGCGGATTCTGAGCAAGATTGCAAAGCATTTCAATATCCCATTAGAAGCACTGCTTCATCCTCAAGACGGAATACGCTTCGAAGAATTAATCCAAAGAAGGGATTTCTCGGTTCAAGAGGAAAGATTTCTTGATAAATACCGTCAGCTCTCCCCACTTGGTCGGGAAACCGTCGACGCGGTTATCGATACTCAGCTGAAAGGTCAGGATGTAAAAGCATCGGACGTGTATGAATCCTGTAAAGCTTATGGCCAAAAGATTAGTCCCGAAATTCAGCAGGAAATGGAGAGATATCTTCATTACCTGTTAGCGAAAGAATCTGAAAAAAATAAGAATGAAAAATGAGCGTGATTATAA
>NZ_HF954537.1:440249-442907 GCF_000455225.1 Megasphaera massiliensis | reverse complement strand
CTTGAAGATACTTTTATAGCTTCAAGCCGCATTATTGCTTTTAGGGGTGTATTTCGTTACAGCCCCTTTAAATACCTTTAGTCATCCTTCCGCTTTTGCATTTTAAATTCCATATAGAATGTACGACTATCAGTCCAGCTCCAAAAGCCAGCATCAGATAAGGTATAATATTTTTCGCAAAATAAAAAAGACATGAATCTCCCCATTTGTTAAAATTAAGTCGCCAAACAAAACTTACAAAGGAGACGAGATTCATGTTTGACAACATTATACAATTAAATGAGCAAGTAATCAAAACCGAGTTAAAGGATCTGGTGAAGCAGAGCGTCGAAGAGACGCCCAACAGCCTCCTGGATCAGGAAGCTGAGGAGCTTACCCATGCTGCGAAGTATGAGCGTACGAATACCCGCAAGGGATACCGTTCCGGGCATTACACGCGCAACCTCCAGACCACTTCCGGCAATATCTCCCTAAAAGTGCCGAAGTTGAAGGGCATCCCCTTCGAAACAGCTATTATTGAACGCTACAGACGCCGCGAGAGCAGCGTCGAGGAAGCGCTCATTGAGATGTACTTGGCTGGCGTTTCCGTACGTCGTGTCGAAGATATCACGGAAGCCCTCTGGGGATCCAAAGTGTCGCCGGGTACCATCAGCAACCTTAACAAGAAGGCGTATGGCAACATCGAGGCTTGGCGAAACCGGCCTCTTCCGAGCGAGCAATATCCGTACGTCTTTATCGACGGCATCTACCTCAAGCGCAGCTGGGGTGGTGAGTTCGAGAACGTAGCCATTCTTGTCGCTATTGCAGTCAACCAGGACGGCTATCGTGAAGTCATTGGTGCATCCGAAGGCATGAAGGAGGACAAAGAACGCTGGAAATCCTTCTTAATTTCCCTGCGCAGCCGCGGCCTGAAAGGGGTACAGCTCATGATTGGTGATAAATGCCAAGCCATGTGCGATTCCGTGACGGAGGTGTTTCCAGAAGCAAAGTACCAGCGCTGCAGCGTGCATTTCTTTCGCAACATTTTCTCGGTCGTGCCGAGAAAGCATGGGAAAGAAGTTGGCCGTATGCTCAAAGCAATCCATGCCCAGGAGGACAAGGACGCAGCTTTGGAGAAGGCGAAACGTGTCGCTGAAAAGCTTCGCGCGATGAAGCTGAACAAGGCTGCTGACAAACTTTTAGACGGTATTGCTGAGACTTTGACCTACATGGACTTCCCGGAAGAACACTGGAAGAAAATCCGAACGAACAACATGATAGAGCGACTCAATCGAGAAATTCGTCGCCGTACGCGTGTCGTTGGCACATTCCCTGACGGCGAGAGTGCATTGATGATGGTGTGCGCCCGGCTTCACCATGTCGTCAGCACTCGGTGGGGTTCAAAGAAGTACATGGATATGAAGCACCTCTATGGATTTGATATGGATAATCTGCTTGACTGATTTTACTTACGTCGAGATTCAGACATTTGCGAAAAATATTTGACAGTACCAGTTTCTGGAATCATATTGACCTTTTCAGATATGGTATTTTCCAATACAGATTCGCCCAAATTAAATGAGCTATTGCCTGCTTGATTATTATGACTATTCACCGGATATATCGTATAGTAATACTTACCATCCGTTCCAACAGCATAATGGTTTCCATCAGCACCTTCTACGACTTGTCCGCCATCATTGGCTAATTTATCGCCATAATTTTTAAGGACAGGATCGGTCATTGTATAGTAAGTGTTTCCGTAACCATCATCAACAACAGCTACGCCGTCTTTATTAACATATGAAATCTTTCCAGCAGCTACTATAAAGCATCTCCTTCATTCATGTATCTATCGGTCAATATCGTTGTATTATCTGGGAGCGTTACATATTTTTGCCATTCGGTTGGTATCCCCAAGGAAGTTTTGCCAATAATTCATCATCAGGAACATTCGTAAATTCTCTTGGTGGAGCATAAGAACTACCGCTAGTAGCTAAATCTTTCCATACCCGTTCTCCTTCCACGAACGATTGATAGTAAGCACTTCTAAGATTCGAAATTTCAGCCGATTCTTCTGGCGTATTATAATATTGCGCTACCAGATTATTGATCAATTCTCTGAACTGAATTCCAAAGTTATAACCCATAGCAGCAGAATCATGATCCCTTACGGCATCATAAAACGCTTCCGAGACCTGATCACTCGTTCCATAGAGCTGACTATATCTCATTTCATAATCAGTTAAGGCCAGATAATATGCAAATTTCTTACTATATTCATTTTTTGCCGCATCGATTCCTACTGCATGCTGCAGACCGATAAAATCACTATAATCCTTCTACTCCATCGGCATTTCGTAAAAACGAGAATGGCTTCATTAAGCCATTTTTATGGCATCATTTTTCAAAATTAACCTCATTTGGGCAGTTTTTAAAAAAAATAGTATCATTTGAGTATCACGCCCCGGTATTCTTTACGGTCCGTTAACATGCTTTTGCCATTCAATCAACGGCATTTTTCTGATAAAGCTTTTCTTGATTTTTTCATCGGCGATAGCAAAATACAGATTTGCAGATGACCCACCACTTTAAGTTTTTTCAAAAATGTCGCTAGTAGATTTTTACCGTCCTTCCAAATCTTTCGGGTTAAAGATCCCCCCAACGGATTCAGTTTCA
>NZ_HF954537.1:412049-439606 GCF_000455225.1 Megasphaera massiliensis | reverse complement strand
ACCAATAAGGTGTCCAAATTCATCATGCTTTCCGGTAGAAGTAGCGGTTCGATCGCCTCCTATATTATATTGTTTGTCTAAATACGCCGTATTTCCGTTTGCATCAACACCATAAATCCGATTATATTGATCGATACCGGCAATAGTATAAATGTCTCCTCCTGCTTCAAATGTATTCGTCTGTTGATAGGTTCCATCTGAGGAAACAAGAACGCGTACGCTAAACTCAAAATCATTTTTTTGAGAAAGAAGAGTCTTCCGTTAAAATCTGCCTAATTTCTTTTTCTTCTTCGCAGATTCCTTATCTAGAACAGATACCCTCTTACGGTATGTACGGTATATACACTATTGTTCCCTTAATTATCCATGTATTGATGAAATTCTGCTTCAATCAACTTTAGATTCAGAGGAGCGCAATACCCCGTTAGTGAGGCATCATGGCTAGGAAATAATTGTTTGACTTCGTCAGGTATATCATAAAATTTATGTTGCACAGCATCATATAAATACGGAGAATAATACCAATAGTCGACATGGTCAATTATCGAATAAGCTGCCAACGCCGGATCGAATAGGGGAACTTCACCACTTGTGTGAGAAAATAGAATAATAGCAATATGGCCCATATTTCCAACAACGTTCAAGCTCCCATAGCTAGGAGTTCTAAGCTTGGTTTGCGTTTCATCTTTTAACGATACCATTTTCGCCATATCTTTCCTCTCGATAATAACCGATTCTCCTTCAATTCCCCATCCACGAACTCTTTCCTTAGAGGATAACGGTAACATCTTTTTATCACCATAATCTTCATCCAAAACAAGGAAATCACCCTGTCTAAAAAATAACCTTCCATCCCTCGTAATCAATGGAGTTTCATAACTTTCCAATTGTATTTTTTCTATTTTCAAATCCGCTTTACTTAGTTTATACAGAAAACGCCCAGACAAAACATAATAGGATCTCTCAGTAATATAAATTTTAGGATAAGCACCTTCTTCTATTCGTTGATTGCTTAATGTTTCCAATATAATCCGCCGCTGGCTATTACCTTCGGTAATCACTTTAAAAATTAATTCACTGGGAGATTTCGTATTGATATAAGCAACAAGAATTTTATCATCATCAATTTTACAATCACAAGCCTGATGATTGATTATTTCCGGAAATACAAGCTTGTTTCTATCCAACGTGACATGATAATACCTTTCCTGAGGATAAACAAAAGTACAAGAATCACCTGAATTAATCTCAAGAACAGTAAGTGGTCCCCACTCTACTCCTTCCTTGCCACGGCTGAATAAAAGCCACCCAGTAAAAAGGCCTGCCAGTATAAAGATAAAAACCATTACTTTAAATTTAATTTTCCTTTGGATCGTAAATTGCTGAAACCAAACCACTTGCAACCCCCCATTGCTGCAATTTCCAATTAACTATATAAGGAGATATTTCATCACTCAAATCATTCAATAGCCAATTATCTTTCCCACTAGGTCCATAAAGAGCTAACATCGTAGTTGTCGTACAATTATTCGCAAGTAACTGATAATCAGAGTCTTCTCCATTTCGATAAGAATCACCTGAATAAATTTTATTCCCGTTTACATCTTCTCCAATAATTATTCCATTTGGCGGATTATAACTATAGTAGCCATTGTTCAGGATCGTTTGATTATAATAATATGCTATATCATTGGCATTTAAATTCACCCAATATAAGGTTTGCCCATCCTTGCCTGGATAATAGTGATAATCAAATGTATATGTTCCAGATCCATTACTTCCATCGTCAGCGTCCCCGTCGTCAGGCTGTTTTTATTTGCTGCCGCAGTACTGTCCAGGAGCGCTCCCGTAAGATGCGTATTATCGCCAACATGTATCGAAAAACCGCCTTCGCCGGCATAGATACCAGCCTGATTCGTTACGCTGGCATAGTCGCTGTCCATACGGCCTTTTCCCCAGAAAGCCGAGCTGCTTGTCGTTCCCGGGACATACGGTGTGGAATCATACTTACGTAAGGAGTCTGACAGCCATTCCTTCTTACTGCCGGACGACATGGATACGGATATACCGCCACCTAGGGAAGAGTTGTTTCCTCGATACATTTCCGTATCCTGCAAGCTGGTGATGTGCAGATTTCCGCCTATGTCTGCTTTTACCGTATTCCCACCGACCTGAGAACCTGTAATATTCATATCCTTCCCGGACTGCATGGTCAGCGTATCCGACGCCGTCACCGTCGTCCCTTCGTCCTTTTTCCTTCGAGAAACTGGCGTCGCCACCGCTGATAGCCCCGCCGGTAATCGTCATCCTAAGGGAAGATCCTTTGCTATTGTAATTTTCTGCTATGGTCTGCGTATTGGTCGCGGCTCCCAGGTCAATATCATGAGACGCTGCCAGGGTAACGTTCTGCCCCTGTATCGTTTCACCAATAGCTTTAATATTTCCTTTCGCGGTGTCTTCACTGCCGGCAGCCAGCGTGATCGTCCCTTCACTTGCCAGGGTCCCACCGGCATAGGTGACAGTATCCTTCTGGTATTCCTGCTTAAATGAGCTGGAGCCGATACCTACATGAATCCCGACAGAACCGATTCCGCCTTGTTTCATGTTTTGGATCTGATCGTTCAGCGTCTTGCCGCCTTCATAGGCTTCCAAAGCCTGCAAGGTCTTATTATCCCGCGTCTGGGCCGTGCGGATAGTGCTTCGCAATCCTTCCGCAGCTTCCATGACCGGGCTGCTCAGTCCGATAGTAAGGCCCGACATAGATTCTTCATGGGTCTGCCGTTCATGGGCTTCGTTCTGCTTACCATCTAGAATCATGTCCTGAGCCGCCACCTCTACGCCGGTCTTGCCAACCATATCCGTCGTCGTCAGGTGCGCGGTATCGCCGGCCGCAATCGTTACGCTACCTTCGGAGGACCCGATGGTCGTCCCGATCTGCGTCTTGAACTCGCCTTCATAGTTATCCTGCATCTTCTGTGTACCAACCATGATTCCAAGGCCGGCACCCAATACGCCTGAGGATTTGACCTTCGTGTAAGCCGTCGCCTTGTCATACTGCGGATCATTTTGGGCTGAAGAAGCGCCGCTTTCCGCAAGTGGATCCAATGACAAAAGAATGACTTTAATATCTAAATGGATATTTCATATGTTGTTTTTTTAATTGGTCGTAATATTTTCTTTCTCTCGGAAGTAAGTCATTTATATCATTAATTAGTATTAATTTATTCTTATATGTCTTTTTATATTGAATCCATCTCATGACGGCCTCTTTAGTTGTATTTTCATCATAATATACTTTGATTTGTGATTCCTTTTCATATATACATATATATCCACTTTTACCATATGAATACACACAATCATTATCAATAAAAATCGCCTGACCCTTATTTTCTAAAGTAAAAGAATTCTTAGTATCTACAATCCAGTTTCCATCAAACTCACTCCCCGATATACTATAATGGCTTGGTGTTGCCAAATATTTAGCAACGCAAAGAAAAAAGTCATTATTTAATAACGTTAACATAAAAAACGAGCCCACAAAAGTTAAAAGTAGCGATATACCTATAAAAATATACTTTATCATTGTCTTAATTTTGGACACAGCAATCACCTACTTCTATACAGTCACGTCAATACGAACACCATAAATATACGGTGTCAATAATCCTGCCGCTTGAAAAATCGCCGCTATATTGTTAATATAAACAACGCCTTCTCGAGCTATTCCTTGTCCAAAATTAGCAAATTCAGTTAAAGACATGCCTGACGGCATTCTTAACTCCGGATAATTCAACATCTCAAAATTATATACATCTTTGGCCTGTCCTTTCGCACTAAAAGTACCATCATAATTATGTGTAATAGTCGCCGCAATTTTTATTTTTCCAAAAGCTAAATTATTATATCCAGAAGTTCGGATACTAAAATAAAATGTTTGAGATTCTCCTATAGGTATTTGACTACCATAATTTCGAATTTCCGAAATTAATTCAGGATCACTATTTAGATGATTATATGCACTAGTACCAATATCAAACCATTGCTTTTCCCCACTACCATGTAAAGCATGCTGAAACATCTGAGCAGCTAATCCTAAATTTTCATTATTAACCAAATTTAGTGAACTACTATCAGCAATATCAAATAAATTATTTTCAACCCAAATTTTGGTAGTTTCATCATATACATTATAACTGGTTTTAGATAATTCGATTTGATCATTCACATCTACTGCATAGATTGCATCATTAAGTGTTGCAAATTCTCCTTCCGTGATATTATTATCAAACATATTATTCCATTTCATCCCATACTGTGCCGTGGCGCTGCCTATCTGTATAGCTTTTCCAATAGACGCATTGACCGTAGCCCCCAGTGCGGCACTAATCCATTGCGCTTTCGCCGGGTCGCCTCCGGACCATTCTTCAAGCTTATTAATCAATAATTCATTCGTAAAACCAGCGGCAAAGCCACTGCCTGCTCCATTCCCGGCAATCTGTGACGAGATTTCTGCTACGATACCATGAGCCAAGGCCTTATCGAAGGTCCCGTCACGATCATATTGATGAAGCAGTTCATTGGCATTTTTAGAGAATAGTTGTGCCAGTTCCTGCCGTTCCTTAATCTCTTTCTTATCAAAAATCTGATCCAGTTTATGAAGGGCATCGGCCGTATTCCGGTTAATCTGAGACAAATCCATTTGCGCTTTCGTCGTACTGATTGTCCCCGGTACAATAGCTGACTCAGTAACAGACGCCGATTCATCCTGCGCGCCCGGCGAAATAGACGGCGTAAGGCCGCTCTGATTGAAATGCCTGTTACGCTCACTTTCTGAGTCATAGTGATGATAGGAGACACCAATATTCTTCACATCGTATTCTGCCTTATTGCCGATATCTTCCATCGTCAGCGTCCCCGTCGTCAGGCTGTTTTTATCTGTCACCGCAGTACTGTCTAGGAGCGCTCCCGTAAGATGCGTATTATCTCCAACATGGACTGTAAAACCACCTTCACCGGCATAGATACCGGCCTGCTTCGTTACGCTGGCATAGTCGCTGTCCATACGGCCTTTTCCCCAGAAAGCCGAGCTGCTTGTCGTTCCCGGGACATATGGGGTGGAATCATACTTACGTAAGGAGTCTGGCAACCATTCCTTCTTACTGCCGGACGACAGGGATCTGGATATACCGCCACCCAGGGAAGAGTTGTTTCCTCGATACATTTCCGTATCCTGCAAGCTGGTGATGTGCAGATTTCCACCTATGTCTGCTTTTATCGTATTCCCACCAACCTGGGAGCCCGTAATATTCATATCGTTCCCGGACTGCATGGTCAGCGTATCCGACGCCGTCACCGTCGTCCCGGCATGGGGCGTCATTGTCGTCGTCCCTTCGTCTTTTTCCTTCGAGAAGCTGGCGTCGACACCACTGATAGCCCCGCCGGTAATCGTCATCCCAAGGGAAGATCCTTTGCTATTGTAATTTTCTGCTATGGTCTGCGTGTTCGTCGCGGCTCTAAGATCAATATCATGAGACGCTGCCAGGGTAATGTTTTGCCCCTGTATGGTTTCGCCAATGGCTTTGATATTTCCTTTCGCTGCATCGTTACTGCCGACAGCCAGCGTGATCGTCCCTTCACTTGCCAGCGCCCCGCCGGCATAGGTGACCGTATCCTTCTGGTATTCCTGCTTAAATGAGCTGGAACCAATACCTACATGAATACCGACAGAACCGATTTCATCCTGCTTCATAGCGTGAATCTGATTGTTCAGCGTCTTGCCGCCTTCATAGACTTCTAAAGCCTGTAAGGTCTTATTATCCCGCGTCTGGGCCGTGCGGATAGTGCTTCGCAATCCTTCCGCAGCTTCCATGACCGGGCTGCTTAGTCCGATCGTAAGGCCCGACATGGATTCTTCATGGGTCTGATGTTCATGGGCTTCGTTCTGCTTGCCGTCGAGAATAATATTCTGAGCAGCAATAGCTACACCGGTCTTGCCAATAATATCCGTGGTCGTCAAATGCGCCGTATCACCGGCCGCAATCGTTATGCTACCTTCAGAGGAGCCGAGGGTCGTCCCGATCTGCGTCTTGGACTCGTCTTCGTAATTATCCTGCATCTTCTGTGTGCCAACCATGATTCCAAGGCCGGCCCCCAATACGCCCGAGGATTTGACCTTCGTGTAGGCCGTAGCCTTGTCATACTGCGTATCCGACGTCGTCGTCACATTCCGTCCTGCCGCAACGGTTACATCATGCTGTCCGGCAACAGTAGCTGCTGTCAGATTCACATCCTGTGCAGCACCCAGTTGTACCGCATGTCCCGTAACCGTCGTGCCAAGGACCCGTTGATGATCGTCATGGGTGCGGACGGTCGTCGTAGAACTCGACAGTAACCCCGACTCTTTATGCTTCAGGCCATAGTCGTCTACGGCAGTTTCACGACCCGTCGTGAAGTTGATATCCCGACCGGCTGCCATAGCAACCGTACCGTTATCGCTGTTGATATACGCCGCCCGCGCATGGATATCCTGACCAGCCTGGACCGCAACGCCGCCTTTAGCCTCCATCGATGTCCCGACTTCCGTCTGCCGCTGTGTCCGCAGATAGTTATCCTTGTTGAGGGTCATATCCTTACGAGCATTCAGTGTCTGTGACGTCAAGTTGACATTCTTCCCGGCCTGCAAGATCACAGCCCCTTTTTCACCTAAAGCCTGCAGGGAAGCCCCGGCCAGATTCAAATCACGGCCGGCACTGATGACGGCCACACCCTGGCTTCCCGTAACAGCAATGCCTGCCGTACGGTTAAGGACATCCTGATTGGCCAAATGGTCCACCGTATTTTCAAGCGTAATCTCCCCTTTTGCCTGCATCCGGAGTCGGTCGGCAGCCGTAATCAATCCTGTTTGATGGATATTATTTTCACTAACTATAGCGACGTCCTGCCCCTGAACATGGCCGGCATTGTCCACAGAACCGGCCTGGACTTGGACATTCTTACCGATAAGTATCCCACTGTTTGTGACGGCATCCTTTGTATCAACAATCAGCGTATTGGCGCTGATGAGACTTCCGTCAGCCAAAAGCTGTTGTCTGCTTCCGGCCCGCAGATAGACATGCGGATAAATGACGGTTTCTTTTTGACCGTCTACGGTAACCGTCTTCGTTTCCAGCCAGACCATATCGCTCGTAAGCGCAGCTGCCTGAGCCGCCGATAAGGACACACCGGGCACCAAGCCCATGGCTTTGGCATACGTAATGCCAGCGTCCATCAGTGCTTTATACTGCGTCATATCGTCCGTATAATCACCAAGATAACGGCGCCCTGTCTGGTCAAGGATCTGACTGCGGATAAGATACTGTTCATAGAATCCGTCACCCAGCCGTTTCGGGGCTTTATCCGGGTCCCACTGCAGCTGCTGATACATATAGTCCGAAGACAGGAAATTCCGTTTATTCGTAAAGGCCGGATCTGTTTCTACAAGATATTTCGCCGTCGTTTCCGGATGGAGCGTATAAAGGGAACTGGTTAAATTAGCCGCCGTTATCTGCCAGGAAGCCGGTGTCGATGCAGGGTGTTTGGTATCGAGGGAGAACGGATCTAAATATGAAGAGGCTTCATTGCGTGCCGTCTCGGTAATATCCTGTCGATCCGGTACGGTTCCGTGATCCGCATAAGCACCTACAGCCAAAGATGAGGTATTGCTTAAATCTTCCTGGGGTGTCATGAAAACTTCCGAGTTATACCCGCGGCGTCTCGATTTATGGGGCCAGTGTCGTTTATAGGTATAGCTGCCCTGGGTCGTCCCAAACGTTACGGTCCGTTCCTGATTTTCCTTGGATATATTGACGACAGCACCGGACGCTGCAAGGGTCGTCCCTGCCGTAATCTGGCTGTTCGTATTATAAACGGCCCCGTCCAGCTTCATAGCCTGCCCGCTGCGGATAACGCCGGCATTGGTAGACTGTACTTCTTCATGAGAGGTCTGGGAATGGCTGCGGATAATCGTATAATTGTTAATCTTTTGGGTATCTGTCAGGCCTAAGGCCGCATTATGCTTTTCAGCTTGTGCATTGTAAGCTGTAATCTTTTCATCCAGCTGATTCAAGAGCGTTTGGAACTGGCTGTCCCAAGCATTCTGTGCATCACCAGCCGTTTCCGGGCGACCTGTCGCCATGGGTACCAAGCCAAAGGTCTGGAAAACAGGGTCATTCCATTCATAATTCGGAATCAGACTGCCGACTGGATGATCCGGGTCTGCCATTTCTCCGGGGTCAGGCGCTTCTACTGTATCATAGGCCGGCTCATACGTAGGCATAGCCTTAGGATGATGATAAGCCCCATAACCGCTGGAAAGGTTCGAGAACTCACTGCGGTCAAAGGCTTCTCCCTGTTCGGGATGGCCTGCCTGATCGATACGGATTTTCTCTGGATTATCTACCCATTCGCTGCTGACGCGTTTCGCAGAGAAAACGTCGTTTTCATTGCGAATCTGCCCGGCCTGAATCGTCAGGTTCCCCATGCTTTCAATAGAGGCACCCTGATTGGTCAGCGTGTCAGAAGCCGTTAACTGCATATCCCCACCACTGTACAGCATCGCATTATGTCGGTTTTCGATAGATTTTGCCTGTACGGTCAGCGAATTACGGGCTGCAATCGTCCCGGCTTTATGTGCCTCCAGTTCTTTTTGAACAGACTTCACAACCGCGAGTTGAGCCTCATAATCTTTATCTGCACTGGCAATAGCCGCCTTATACTGTGCTTCTTGGGCACTGCTGGTATATTTCGTGACATCTGCCGCATAGGCAGCTTCAAGGGCCTTTTCTTTTTCAGCCAGGGTCTTCATCGCTGCGGCCAGCTGTTCTTCCAGCTCAGCCTGACGGTAGTTTTCCAACCGATTTGTCTGAATGACCACGTCATCCCCATACATGCGCCCGTTTTCGTGATTGATGATACTTTCTGACGTCACGGCAACGTGATGCGTCCCATTAATCAGCCCCGTATTATCAAGGGTCGTCGTTTGTTGGACAATATCTTGTCCGTTCATGTCTCCGGTCGCAGTATTCTTGATTCCCTGTCCGGCTTCAACGGTCAGTGTCTTACCGCTTTCTATCCTGCGGCTGTTCATCAAGGTTCCATCGGTATTCAGGGTAAGGTTTCCATCAGCCATAACCGTCCCCATGTTCGCTGCACTATGGTCATTGCTCAGAGATTGATGCGTGGTAATCGTCGCATCCCCACCGCTGGCAATGACACCATTCAGCGGCAGTACATCTGAGTGAATCTTCAAATCCCCTTTTGAAGAAATCTTCCCTTTTTCCATATCAAGTATCTGCGCAGCCTGAATAGCAGCATCCCCCTGAGCAGATAGTTCCCCTTCACGGTTGGAAATCGTCTGTGCCTGTACATCCAAACTGCCGCCACTGACTACTTGGGCTTTATCATTCTGCAAGATTGTTGTCTTAACCGTGAGATTTCCCTTTTGCTGGACCTTGCCGTCCCGGCTGACACCGGCTCCGATAACACCGGTATTGACAATCCCGCTGTCCGACTGGATGACAGCCTCTCTGCCACTGGCCAAAGTCTGTTCACTCGTTACGGTACCGGTCGTATGCATGTTTAAAGCAGCATCACTATAAGCAGTCCCCGTCTTAGCAATATGAAGGTCCCCGTTATTTTCAAGAGATAAGGACTGAGATGCTGATATCGTACCTGCTATATTGACACCCAGGCCTTTTTCAGTACCCACAAGATAAATACGGTTGGCATACATGCCTCCGAGTGCTGCCACATCCAGTGCCACTTTCGGAGCCGTACGCATGCCTTCTTCATCCGCGGACGCTGGTGTTGTCTCCAAGGAGCCATAAGTAACTTCATTACGCCCCGTTACGATATGCGCCTCTTTCGCCCAGACACCTGCATTAAGCTGCACGGCCCGTGCCAGCATATCGACCTGATCCGTTTCTGAGGCGTCGAGGCCTTTACCCTCTACTTGGACGGTACCATCCGCTACCTGAATCGAAGCGACGTCCCCACTTTCTGCATACCGCGGTCGTCCCGTCGTGAGCATAGCCCGCGATGTATTGAGGAATCCACCGCCATTGACAGCGATACCGTTCGGATTGGCAACAATGACGCCGGCCCGGTCACCCGCTACTTCCAGAAAGCCCTTCATGGCCGTTTTATTCGTTCCAGTCACTTCATTGACAATAAGTTTAGCAGTGCCACGTCCTAAATTGGGGTTCGCTTGGACATATCCGGCAAGCTTCGTATTCGTCACCTTATGGGCATTGTTCAGGACCGCCCCCTTTTCCGGGACGTTGAAATCCGTATACAAATTGCGTGATACGCCAGAGGCCGTCGGAGCCGTAATCTGGACTAAAGGAATACCATTTGACGTCTGCTGTACCAGCGGTTGATGGGCCGCAGGCGCTTTGGGATCCGGCAAAATCGGTGCATCTGCTGCAAAGATGGCCGCCGGTTCAGCAATGAAAAGTCCCATGAGCAGCCAGGCTGTAATTTGTCGCGTCAAGATTGTATATTTCATTTCTGTCATCTCGTTTCTTCCATTACTTGCAAATATTTTTTAAAAGCGCCAGCTCAGCGTAATACCGGTTGTGACACGATCTGTACGATATCCATCGGGTTTATACAATGGGCAGCCGATAAAGGCATCATAAGAAATGCTAGACGAGAAATCCCCTCTCATCCCAAGGACAGCACCCACAATCGTATGCCCTAACAAGTCTTCGGTAGCCGGGCCATAAACGGCCCCTGTATCGACGCCTAAATATAGATCACTGTGCAGAGGCTCAATTCGAGAGGAAAGCTCATTACGCCAATACCATCCGCTTTCAGCCAT
This sequence comes from Megasphaera massiliensis, assembly GCF_000455225.1. Lineage (GTDB taxonomy): Bacteria > Bacillota > Negativicutes > Veillonellales > Megasphaeraceae > Megasphaera > Megasphaera massiliensis. The sequence continues at coordinate 428,745 of NZ_HF954537.1, read as the reverse complement.
CAAGGTCATTTCTCCATCAAAGCCACGTACGGTATAGCGGTTGCCGATACTGAGCATATCGACACCGTAAAGCCGGTCTCCTTTCGTTGTCCATTGACCGTGAAGAGACGAAGTATAGACTGCCGGCCGGTGCCCCATCGTAAACGCATGACGATAGTCCATATCCAAAAGCCACATATGATAGCGTGTCTTAGGCCCATCTTCATAGGTATTTTCCGGCATCGCACCAAACCAGCCCAATCCCATGCGATGGGAGAGGCGTCCGTACCACATATCCTCACCATGATATAACTGTTGTGATAACCCGATTTCCAAAGCGGTCGTATGCAGAGCTTGGATTGGGATTTCCAAATCGTTGATGTAGTAATGGGAATTTCTCTTACGGAGGCTGACATCGAAGTTCGTTTTCCGGTGCTGGTTCCGACTAATGAGGTGTTCCCAAGAAAGCATACTGATGTCACTCTTCCCACTGCTGATGAAATCATACGGTGTATTGGAAATAGTCTGATGATATTTATAATGGCTGTAAGAAATAGAGAATGTTTCCTTGCCGTAAGGGATCCGGTAATAGAACTGCTCTCCCCGTGTATCGCGTTTATACCCGTCGGCCATGCCATCCCCGTTGAGATCTACTTGAAGATAATCATTCGCATAAAAAGGATTGTCGATACCAAGGCCGGCACTAAGCTGCCAACGCCCAGTCTCACTAAGGCCGGAATCATCGATAGAAAGGATGCCGTGGACCGGGGAGGTGCGCTGAATTGTTAGAACAATATCGCTTTCTCCCGGTACTGCTGCCGGTACCAATTCCATATGGACATCTTGTGAACTCAGACGTTTCATCTGCTCGATGCCCTGTTCCAGCAGATGTACGTTCAAAATATCACTTTCCCAGATGGGAAAAGAGGTTCGCCATGGCAAATGAGCACTGCCTTCACTGTAACGCACGTGATGGATCCGTCCTACTTGGACATGAAGCCGTAGTGTACCGCCGGCAATATTCTGCTCCGGAATGGTAACCGTGACTCTCGCAATGCCGCGTTCTGCCGTGCCTGTTCTAATTGTTCCTGCTGCAGGACTGAATTGGCCGCCAACGCTGAAAAAGGGAGTACAGCCAGCACCAAAGCCAGACTGTATGACGAAAAGGAAAATTTCATTGAACCATTCACCTCGGTTAAATATACGATGAATACTATGTTTGTATTTTACAACAAACAATACATAAATTCAACAAATTGTAATATAACAGCATAGTACGCATAAAGTAATGTTCTTTAATCATTAAATATTCTAATTATAGCTTGTGTTTCACCATGTATTTATCAAACCGAGACTCTTTTAAGATTATAAATCAGAATATATTATTTATAATTATTCATCATCTATTAAATAATAAAAAAAAGAGGTCATCATGATTTGATAACCTCTTAAGATAAATGGATTTTGAAAATGGATAAATTATTCATCGGTATCGTCTGTTTCCTGCTGCAATTTGCGGTAGGCGGCTGCTACATCATATACAGGGACCGTCCTTTTTATTTTTACCTCCTTGCCATCAATAATCTGTGTATCTAAACAAATTAAAGATGATAAGATTTCCGTTTTTTCCTTCTCTTTTGCCGGTAGATATTCAACGATTTTATAATCTTTTCTAAATATTTGATTATGCAATACAACTATATTCGCTCGAACGTCGAAAGAATAGTATTTTTCTCTTTTCTCCTTATCAAGATAAGTTGGTACTATAAACTCCCCGCCCTTGTGCAATGCTGCAATATAATTAAACCCAATTTTCTCCCCCAAATTCACGAATTGCTCGTTCAGTGCTATTTCTCCTTCAAAAACAGACTCCTTTGTATATATAATATTTGATCTTCCAACCAGCCAATCTAAGGCCACTGCATAAAAATTAGCAACTTGAATTAACCTATTAAAAGAAGGGCTACTTTTATTGTTTTCAAATTGACTAATAGTTCCCGTATTCTTATAGCCCCAAACATCTGCTAATGTTTTCATAGATAATCCATAGGTTATCCGTAATAACTTTAATCTTTTAGAAAATAAATCTTGATTTGACATATAAAAATCTCCCATCAAAGGCTAGGTTTGTCTTTTGTAAGGAATTTCTTCCGGCAGCTGTTTTCTACGTCCTCTTTTATAATCGGCTCGCTGATAATATATGGCAAACAGCCTTTTCTTGCATTGGGGACTGCATACCGACTTATTTGTCCTCGTGTCCATGATATTGCCACAGATTACACAGCGATGAATTTGGGGAGGTTTTCTCCTTTTTATATTTCTTTTTTCATTGATTTGGGCCTTGTTTTTCCGATAATACGCAAGACCTTGGGGCGCGTCAACCGCTTTTACAGCGTCTTTTGCGCAGTGCTTACAATATCGCTGTACCGGAGACTGCACAATGTATTCCTCACCGCAAATTTCACATTTCCGACGAGAAATGCCAACTTTGACGGCTGTTCCTGCCTTTTGGCGTGCGAGAGTCCGCCTTCTGTATTCTTGTTGTTTAATAATTCTACATGCCGGGCAATACCAAGCCCTGGGGCCGCCGGGAAATACTCTCCCACATGCTCTGCATTTTCTAGGTCGGATGTTTGTAGTCATAAGTGATCCCCCTTATACATACAGGTTTTCCATCGTATTCATTTGATTGTACATTACTGAATACTATGGTGCGTGTTTCTTTTTGCTTTGTTACGAGATTTTGCACAATCGTTTTATTTCCGATACGCATTATTCTCGGCATGATGGGACAGACTGTGACTTTCAAAATAGCTTGCATCATGGTAATCTGTCGTTTGCCAGAGGTAAGTTGCAGCGAAGAAAGTTGAAAGTCTCCCCGGAAGCCAGCCTTCTTTAATACAGTGGATAGATTGGCTGTAATAGCTCCGACGAGATCCGGAGAATCATGTTCCAAAATGCAGCTGTATGTCCCTGCTTTATAGAACCATTGGTAATTCGCCTTGATATATACATTTTTTCTTTCCGGGTGTTTAGCTATCCATTCCTTTCCATTTTCAATATTATAGACGTTATGGAACCATTTCCCGTTTGTTACGAGTACATGCTTCATATTCTACCCTTCCTTTCTCTACTCCATGTTTCTGACGATATTTTAGACTTGCTGCTAGTTCTTTATCATGAATTCGTTTATAGTCGTCGATTGTTTGCCTGGCCATTTCTAATTCATCTTCATTAAAATAATCAGCCGGAGAAAATTTACCGAATCGGTCAATGCATTGAAACATATCCAATATAACGGTTAAAATATGACTTCCATAATTAGACATGTTTTCTTGCTGACTGAATGACGTTAAGGCAAGTTTCCACTCATCTGTTAAAAGATATTTTTTACGACGTCTCCTATCGGCATTGTATAGATGTATATATCGGCTACCGATGTAAAAAGTATAGGTATTTGAATAAAACGGCAGTGAAATTTTCCAGGGTGCTTTCATAGTTACCTCCTTTCAAGGATTAACAATGTTTAATAAGTACTATTAATATTTATCAAGCATTATTAATCCTTAATCAGCTCTAATAATTCCAATTAATTCTTTTTAATCGGCGGCCAGACACGAATAGTTTCCTTTACATCATTTTCTGGGGACGATATAACGTTTTCATTATCCTCATCCGTATCGGTAGGCGTTTGGTAATCATCGGTATCGCCAAATGCATTCCAAATGTCTTGCCGGACGCTTTCTACCGCATTGACATAATCAATGGTTTCCGTGTAGTAAGGGACACCTCCAGCTGCTTCTACAGCACCGGGGCCTGCATTATATGCAGCTTCTGCTAAAATATAATCTTCTCCAAAAGTACTGAGCTGTTGAGCCAGATATGCGACGCCACCATAGATGTTAGATTGTTCATCACGTGGATCTACACCCAGCATCGCAGCTGTATCCGGCATTAATTGAGCAATGCCGATGGCACCGGAACGAGACGCTGAATTTTGATTAAAATTACTTTCTATCGTGAATACAGCTGCAACCAGTATCGGATCGACACCATAATCATAAGCAGCATTACAGATATCTTCTGCAATAACTGCCGCTCTTTCACTGGGGATGAATCGAGCAACCTGGTTATACACCATGTCCTCCGGATTATAAGCATAGGCTGTCATGGTCGTCGCCATGACCATGACAGCTGCCATCAATATTTTTTTCATTTCTTTGTTACACTTCATACAGAAAAGGCTTGTTCACATCGTATATATCGCTCCATTCAGCATAGCTATCATTTGCCCATTCCCAATAATTTTCATCATTTCTATTCGGTATCCATTCAAAGGTTGGAAAACCAACATACCAATCTGTGTAAAGCAGCACATCATCGATATCATCGACATCAACATCAGCACCGATTTTCAAAGCATGAAAATATGACACACTTCCATCAATAGAATAATCCTCTTTATACGGGTCAAACATGTACGTTACACCTTCAATTTCAACAGATTCATAACATCCTAATTCTTTGGCAATTTGTTTTGTAATAATCATAGTATTCTCCTTTCAGAAATAACTGGTCAAATTTGCGTTTTCCGCTGTGTACAAAAAAGCATAGTGTCCGTTCGTGGGCAAGGGCAAGCCGCAGGCGCAGCACCGTATACCCTTGCCTACGAGCGGCGCTATGCTATCCTAACAAGGCGGAAACGCTTTGATTTTTTCTTTTTATTAAGGCTTTCTTAATCAAGCTTGCCGGGCCATTGTTTTTGAGTTGCTCTTTGTGATAGATTGTTTTTGAGTTGCTCTTTGTGATAGATTGTTTTTTAGGTTGGTTTTCGAGAATTTTCTTAATATCAGGTCGTTCCAAACTTTCTTTGACATACGGCTTATATTTTGGCAGATATGTTTCAACCAATCGTTCGATTTTATCAGCTTTGTATTTTTTGGCCATTTCAGCCACCATATAATCTGCTTTTTCCTTATCCGTTCTACAATAATTCACGGCAGCTTTTGCTTCGTACCAGGGCATAATTTGAGAGGTTTTTCAGAATGCTTTGGGGCGATGAGCCTCCATGTTTTCCGGCTCAAATCCCCGATTAATGACTTTCATAATTTCTTCCTCTCGAGGCTTTTCAAATTCCATGGAGGCTTCTAGCTGGATTTGATTTTCTGTGTATTTCTCTACGACTCTCAATCCTTTATGGAGTTCTTTAAGGGCATCCATTCCCTTTTGTTCAAGGATTTCTGATTCGCTGCTTACAAGCTCTTTTACGAACCGGTATCCGCCTATTTTCAGCTGTCCATCATAATATTCCTTGTCTTTGATGATGGGTATATCGCCATAAGATACGTTTAGTTTTTTCCATCCGGAAAGCTCGACAGGTTTCGTTCCGCCTTGCTCGTAAGTCCACATATCCCGATCATCCTGCATGAGCGCGTATAAAAATTGTCTTCCTTCGTCGCCTTTATAAATTTCTTTTTCTTTATCCGTTTCAAGCTCTACAACAAATTTCTGTTCAAAATCCTTTACACTTCTCTGCTCTATTTCCTTTAGGAAGGGTTTTACTGGCAGTGATTCATCCTCTAAGCCCGGAGCAATGAAATTGCCTTTATAATCGGATACGAGTGGGTTTTTCAGTTCGACGATAACGCCCTCTTCTTTAGATCCATAGAAATTAGGTGATTTTACATCCAGGGCCATTTCTCCATATTTTTTCCGTACATCGATTTCATTGGCAATATCTGCTTTTTTAGGTACATGATACAAGTAGGTATCTACTCGATTTTCTATTTTTCGGTATGCCGGATGACTGGCTAGGAAACGGCTTTCGCTTTGAAGGAGAGCCTCTGTTTTTTGTGCAAGGTCTAAGTCCGCCTTTTGATATTCCTGTACAATCGTTCTAGCTTCTGATTCTCTTATAACGTCCTTATTTTTTTCGTAATTTGCCTTAAATTCATCATTTGCATTGAAAAGTTTCAATTTTAATCTTTCTTCTATTGCATCTTCTTGGATGTTTCGATCAAACGCTTTTTCCCGAAATGTTTGCAGAGCGGCATATTGCAGACTTTCAGTTACAGTACCTTTGTTCCCGGTTTGGAGCAGTCCTTGTTCTAACTGGATATTCTGTTTCCAGTCGTTAAATTTCACTTGAAAGGATACAGGTTTTCGATAGTTCGGATCATCGACATTTTCAAAAAGGCGGCGGTCTTCCTGAACGATTCCATAGAGCAGGTCGTAAGCTTTATCGCCTTGTAATTTAGCACCTTTAGGAATAAGCGTATCCTTCATTTGATAATCCATATTCATCGTAACTTCGAGCTGCTGCATAGGATCTGCCATCATTTCTTTGATTTCACGAGCCTTTTCGGCAATTCGTTTGATTTCAGCTGCACTATACGCTCCATTGATTTTTTGGGCTGCTTTATCGGCACGATAAGCACTTTTATAGAGTATCCTTGATGTTAAATCGTGTTCGAGATACTCCGTAATAGCCGGGCCGTCTTTAATTTTGTAAGGGTTCGTCACGCCAGCATATTGCAAAAGCTTGGTCATGGCATATTCTCGCTCTAAAGCTCTTTGTGCCGGAACAATCGCATCATGCCAGGTATTTTCAGATGCCAGTTGCCGCAAGGCTTTCATGTTTTCACGCGGATCTTCAAACAGGGCTTCGCTTGGCAGTTCGATGCCATTGTCTTTAAGCATGGTTTTTAAATTATTGGTTATTTCTTCTGTTGAACGTTGAGGAGCTGCTTCATACGGAGGTATACCTTCAATATCTTTTCCATTATATAGTTTGAGCGTTACCAGGTGATATTTAGCATCTTTAGTGACGAGATACTCAAATTCTTCTGGTTTTGCACCGTCACGTACTTTCCATCCGGCACCGCGTATGTTTGTCATACACATATATCTCGGATCATCTGCATTAAGCAACATCCCTTTCAGATAATTTGCACAGGTCATGTCTTTTCTTGTGAACGATCCGTCTTTGTTCATCTTAACCTGGCATGGCATTTTTTCCATGGTCGTAAAAAAAGCACCTGTTTCCCGGAGATTTTTTACAAGCTGTTCTTTTATTGCCATTCGACGATGCAAACATTTTGCTTCTTCTTCTTTGAAGTGTTCTTCCGTATTTTTGAACTGTCCTTCTTTTTTTGCTTCTCTTACCGTTTTATTCCGGTATCTCGTTTTTGGCGGTCGACTTTGGCTGATTTCCGGGGCTTGTCCGAAAAGAGATTCTAAACGGTCGTAGGCTTCGTATCTCGTGGGGATTCCTTCATTTTTCATGACCAGCATGTAGATATCTCCAGATTCTCCTGTGAGCCAGTCTTTCCGCATATTTAGATTTTGTCCGTCGCGGGGATTGGTAGAGTCGAAAAGAGAGAGTTTACCGCCGCTTTTTAAATTGCCGCAACGACTTTGGTCGGGTGTATAAAATCTCCGATCATGATATCGTGCGCCCTTTGGTACTTTATCATCCCTGGATAGATTCCCCATGCAATATTCTTGAAGGAAGTTTTGAGTCTTGAAATATGCGTAGTTGCGTTGTTTATTTTTTCGCTTCGCCATATTGATCACTGCCCTTCGTAATCAAATCCACTTGTTTGGTCATCATCCATCATCTGCTGATGTGCCGCCGGATTTTCCATAGCCATTTCTAAAGTATCCAAATAACTTACACCGTATTCTTCTTCAGCTGCCATGATTCTGTCAGCTTCTTTTTCACTGATCCCTGTGGCACATAATTTTTTCTTGTATAACGCTTGTACATCTGCATAACTCATTTGTTCAATCCCCTTTCATTTGTTGAATTAACCCTTGTTATAACTGCGCTCTAACGTCCGCTGTCCATAGGTAGTGCCGTCACTCCAATGTTTCTCGTCCCATTTCGAACGCATCCGTCCCGATGAGCGAAAAATACGATCGGTTTGTGCCAGGTCATTGTCGTTTCGGAAATTAATATTCCAGCAAAAATACAAATCGTCTCGGCTGCGGTCACCCGTCCATGCATCTTCCCCGTTGTAGAGCGCCTGCAGGATATCTCCGTTTTTCTGTTTGAACAATTTCTCTAATAATCTTTCGTCGCTTTCTCTTAATTCAGCTTTTATTGTCTTTGGTGCAGATTGACTTTTCTTTTGAGGTGGCGGCGATACAAGTTTGGAGGTAAGGCTATCAAGGATTTTCTGCCCATCTCGAACAGGTACATCATTGATAGCATCTCCTGTTACCGTAAAATACCGATCCTGTCCATATATCTCGATATCTTCTTTTCGTATGCCTTTTCGTCCATCTTTAAGTTGGCCTGTAACAATGATATGTATACCTTTCTTCGAGGGACTTTTTTCGCTGTACGAATTGCATTTATGCAACAAATTTGTTGCATTTTCATTTATGTTTTCCTGCTCGTCGATACAATGATCGATGTCTATACCAACAAAGGGGGCATCTTTTGTAAATACGAATCCCAGTCCGTCATAATGGCAAGCTACCCGGCAGGCTTCTGAATAAGTCGCCCAGGTTAGCGGGTCATTTACTTTAGCAGCTTTTCCCGATTTCGGATCATAAGGCATTTTTACCATACGTCCATTTTTCTCGGTATATTTCCAGACTACCCATTGGCAGTATTCTCTCAGTACTTTAGGTATCATTGCATCGCAGCCTCCTTTTTAGTTCATCTTTCCATGCCTCTTGATTGTGTATTTTCAGGTTTTCTCATGACAGTCACTCGACGTCTTGGACGTTCTTTGATCTGCTCCGAAGTTTTATTTGAATTAAGTTCATCTTGCAGGATTTCTCTGTTTTTCTGTAATTTTTGAATCGTTTTCGAGGTATAGGATTTGTCATTTTTTTGATTGAAAAACATTTTTTCAGCTCCCAACATGACGATACAATCTCGGAGGGATTCATTACTTTTAACAGCTCTTGAAATAACGGCGTCTTTAAATTCACTTTCAGCCCGAAGAAGTGTATCTTGAGTATTCTTATACGCATGGTAAGCACGTATTTCTTCCTTTCGATTCTCTATCGGCCCTCTTTCAAATTGTGAATATTTTTCCCATGCCAGTTTTGTAGTCTGTACAAGCTTTCCAAAAATAGCCTGTTGGATTTTAGGCGTATACAGATGGTCGAAAAGCAGCTCTCTTGTTGTCGTTCTCTTTTGTTCTTTCAGCAGCCGCTCGTAAGCTTGGTTTACAATCATAGATCCTATCGGTGCCGGATTAATTTCATCGAGTAATTTATATAGGAATTGATCCATTTTCTGACTCAGCTTTTTCGAAGCATCTGCTGATATAAGCGAATTTCTTGCATCGTAATTTTCTTCTTCATTTATTTTTTTACCTTAAAATACTCAGCCGGGGCGATTTGTTGAACATAATCCGGGTGAAGTTCTACAACGATTTCCTCAATCATAAGTTTCGATTGTTCACGATTTCTCCAGGATTCAGCCATAGTCAGTGCTTCTCCTATTGATTTTCCGTAGCCCTCACAATCCAGAGTCATAAGAATCCCTTTTTGCGCTTTAGCAGCTTCGAGGTCTTCATCATAAGGTTCAGGTGAAAACTGCGAATATGGCACTGCATAGCCTTGGATGATGTGTGGATTAGATGGGCAGGGATATCCATAAACAACTTTTCCTCCGGCGGGTGTGAGCATATATTCGTAATCAGTATTATAAGTACGGCTTAGTCCCCATATTTTTCCATGATCCATAATGATTCCTCCTTTTTTATGTAGTCCTTATCGTTCCATTTGACTGTCTTTGCTCGGTGCATTTCTTCTGACCGTTACTTTTTTCTTTTTTTGTGGCTTTTTGTCTGGGATAGTGATGGATCTTTTAATCGGTTGAAAATCCTTTTCTTTTGTCTTTTTTATAGTGTTCCCAGAGGTGTTTTGAATTATTTCAGAGAGATTTTTTTGAGTAACTTCAAACTTTCTAACAGCTAATTTTTCGGATGGCCATTTTTTAAAGGTGTTCCACGCCTTTTCGATTTTTTGGGTTTGGTCGTCTGTGTAAGGATGTCCCAGTGATTCCAGTGCTTTGAGATGAGCAACTGTCTTTATATCGCTGTATGAGGGTCTGAATCTTAGATCTTCGTAAAATTTCAGCTCTTCATGGATGGGCATTATTTGGAGATCCTTTATGATTTCTCCATATTGGTTTTGTTCCGCCTGTTTAATTTTGTCTCTGAAATATTCATGACTGTGTTGAGGATTGACACTTATGTTATCTCCAACAGTTAGGTTAGTGAGCATGTTTTTATAGAGTTCAGTATTTTTTTTAAACGAAGGTTTTTCCCAATCAGCAGTTTTTTGTTCCAAACCATCAGCAGCTTCGATTACGTCCCGGAACGGTGTAGCGGTTTCTTTCAAATAATTTACTAGGGCCATATACCCGTTTTTAGCATTCGATAGATTAAAGGTATTTCCATCACCAATATCCCAGCGGTCGCTTAACTTAACGGGTACATCGGGATGTGTGATGGTTACATATGTCTTGACATAACCACCATTGCCAAGACTGGCAGTTGCATCATCTTTAATGAGGTCGTTCATGAGTTCATTTAGTTCGCTACCTCGATATTCTTTTTCACACTGATACAATCTTCCGCCAAGTTTTTCGATTTCTTCGCCCGGTGTCATTTCTCTTGATATTGCATCGGCAATAGTATAATCAGAGAATGAGAGTTTACCGCCGCCGATTACTATTTCTTCATCAGTCCCGATACCTTTTTCCACAAAGGTTAGTTTTGCAGAAAGCTTTTCTAAAAAATCGTCTGCTTTAGATCTTATCGCTTCTTTAATTTCTTCTTTGGACTGAATCTTTTCTGAAACTTTCTCTATTTGCAGTTTTTTTTCAATCATGTGTTCCTTTATGTAGTCCGTTATTTTCTGGGCTTCGGCGGCTGCGCGAAAAAGTTCATCCGGGTCTTTTTCAATGACTTCAGCCCAGTTCTGCAGGTAGGCCACATGATTTTCGTAATGTTCTTTACCAGGAGCAACTCCATATTCCTGGGCAAGGAACATAGATGCCATTTCAGCCCTCAATTCCTCTTTGGCGTATATTTCTCCGCCAAAACCATCAGAACGGACGATACCGTCTCGATTCATACGATGTTCTGCCCCCGTCGAATGTGCAATTTCATGGGCGACGGTAGCATAGAAATTTCCCAGTGTCTTAAAGTCTTCCCTAGGCATAACGTGTACACAGTCTGTTGATAGTTGGTAGTAGTTCCTATTTTTCTGATCAAAGACGATTTCTGCCTCGCTGTTGGCAATCATAGCTTCCATAGCTTCGTCGCGGTCTTTTTCATCAATGGTGATTTCATGCTGCGCCGGTGGAATGTTGGCTATTTGATCGCCGTTAAATACGATGTAGCGTCGGACGAGAGGTGGATTCAATTTTTTTATGACCGGTTTCATTTCACCACTTTCGGGATCGCGCTGCATTTTGGGTACGAGTTCCCCCGTTGCCGGGTCTTTCTCCATAACTTTTTTGGTATACTGCCAATATTCAATCGGTATTCCTTTAGAACCCTTTTTGATGTGTGGCTGCTCTTCGTGAGGCAGTCCTTCTTTTTGCAGTGATTTCACCTGATTGAAAGTGGCCCATCGCGTATCTTTGAAATCAAAGTAGTTAGCCGCTATTGTTAGCATCATGTTATTGATGCCGTGGTATTTTGTGTCTTTTCCCTCTAAATCTGCGATGAGGTTACGGTGTGGACGGCCATAATGACCGCTGTCCCAGAAAAAAGGCTTTCCGGATAGAATATCCTTTACGACTTGTTTAGACAAGCTTTCTCGTTCTTCTTGTACTTTCGGCGGTAATGGCATATTATTCTCTCCTCTCTATTGGATACGAGCTGCATTATCGGCTTCCGATTCATTTTCTAGTTCCTGCTTTTCTTCGTTAGTGAGAAGATCAGCATCGCGGGGGTCCATGCCGCCTTCAATTTCCATAATGTCAATCGGTTTTGTCATTGTTATGCTCCTTTCTATTGAAATTCATTAAAAATATCAGGAAGGTCAAAAAACAAATTTTCTTGTTCCTGTTTAATAAGCCATTTTATGAGATAGCCGGCTTGATAAGGGCTTTTGTCATCCACAAGGGTGTTGAAACTTATGGTAGTCCCATTTTTATCTAGTCTGAAGAAAGCATCAAAACGATTATAACTGCCATAAGTGATGGAGCATATTGCCTCTATTGGTGTTTCAAATACCACATTTATATCTTCTTCATCATTAATGTAAATTTTCCACTCCTTATGATCTGAATCATTGCAATACTGATTCCAGAGCTTCACAACGTCGTATTCTGACATTGATATCAGCTTATTTGCCAACATATTCTGTAGTAAGTTTTGTTCCACCATTTAAAACATCTCCTTATAGAATTATTTTTTTCTTTCTAATTGTCGTTCATATCCTTTGGATAATCCTTCTCTGCGTACTGCTACATGGCGTTTCCGGCATTGTGGGCATTGCTTTTCATGATTCTTTTGGGCAATCTTTTTTTCTGCAGTATCTCTCATCTTATTGCCCATCGAATAAGTTATGCCAGCTCTATCCATGTAGGAACAAAGCGCCGTTAGCCTGTTATTGTATAGTGTTTGGAGAAATTCAATGGTATTCGGGTTCCCCTCCTTGATACTAAGTTTGATTCTTTGATCCAGGTCACGAAGTTCTTCGGCAGATTTGAAAATGTACTGCTTATGGGCATTGGTCAAATGAGCTGACATAATTGACAAGTCATCTTCTGCCCCGTCTAAATTAATCTCGATAGAGTACAGATTTTCTGAGTTGCTTTGTTTTTCATCCGTCAGTAGTTTTTCTTGCTTCATGTTTTCCTCCTTCATACTGTGTACATATACTCTAATCTCTGTTCTCTAGCGTCACTATGTGCGAACAGTAACGTCACACAAGGCGCACAATGTGACGCCATTATAAATGGCTTAAAATAGGCGTTTACAAGGATTTCCTAAGGGTATTATCATGAGGATGTTAACACCCCTGTTAACATTCCTATTTTTTTCGGTTAATACCCGGTTAACAAGTTTTGCACTTTTTTCGCACTTCAGTGTCACATAAGGCGCACAATGTGACGCCGCTATAAATGGCTTAAAATAAGCACTTGCAAGGTTTTTTGAAGGCATTTCGAGGCCGATGTTAACATCTCTGTTAACACGCTGTTAGCATTCGGTTAGCACCTAGTTAACGTGAATGTTATATAAATTATGGATATACTTTTAATAAATATTTAAGTTGCTAATTTATTCCTGGCTGCAGCAGCTTTCTTCTTTCAGATCTAAGTTTTCGCATACTCTCACGGCTCGCAGCATTCCGCCTCTGTTTTCTCATCCGCCTGGCACTATCGGTTTCGCTTCCGACCAAGAGTTCGAAATGAGTGATATATAATACTTGGTCGTTTATGGATGAAAGCAGCCCTGCCTTTAACAAAGTATCTACACCAACTTTTACAACAGATGTACTCATACGGACTTTATGAGACAGATCTTCTGCGGTATATGGTATTTCTTCATTGTTTAGTATTCGTACTAGGCGCCCTTCCGTATTGAGGGCGATTTTACACAGTAAGATATATAGAGAGAAATAGTTTCCACCTTCAGTTTGTGTAAGCAGCCATTCAATCGGATCGCTTTCGAGAAAGTCTTCCGGCAGTTTTAAAAAGTACCATCTTTTGTTTTTGCTCATGCAGACCTTCTTTCTTCACTAATCCATACAGGCAGGGATTGCCTTGTTGGTCGTGATAGATATCTCATACCGTTGCGGCTGTAGCTTACAGACAATGATATTGTCAGCTGCAAGATCATATCCTATATACTGACCTGTTTTTTGATTTCGGATAATGTTTGAAAAAACAATCTTCCGTCCATTTATTTCGAGAGTAATCATAAATTCATCATTCTTTGTTTTCATGGGCTATTTTCCTTTCAGCGGCTTCAACCACATTTACTAGATCATTACCCTCAAACTGCGCTAAAAATGCGTTCAGGGCGAATTTACGCACTCTGGGATAGCGCCCGAAGTATATTGTTGGCAATAAATCTAGCCTAATCAGTCTCCGGACAAATCCTTGAGACGTTCCTAATTTTTCTGCTACATCAGGTACGGACAATAATTCGTCCATGCTGTCGTAGATGACTTTAATATCCGGGATATTCGACATAATATCACCTCTTTATTCAGGAATTTAAATTGCATATATGCAATTTATACTACAAAAAAAATATCAAAAGTTTCCTCGTTACTGAGATGCAATTTATTACGAATAATAAAGATTTCATTACGAGTGAAGTCGCTGATCCCATGCATCTTGCGATAAAGCGTAGTTTGGTTAATTCCTAGCCAATTTGCAACATCGCCTAATGTGAATCCATTTTTGAGAACGGTATACTTAAATTTGTAAATATCGAACATTTGATTCACCTCTTTTCGTTTGCATCTATGCAATTATTATAAAATATTGCTTTGTTATTGTCAATGCATAAATGCAAATTATATGGCATTGTCGCTATAAATATTGCATTATTGCATTTTTTCTTATATAATGAATTATAGAAATCGAGGTGACTATATGAAAACGGTAAACTCAATTATCCGTGATAACAGGCTAAGGTTACAGTATACGAAGGCTGAATTAGCTGAAAAAGTGGGAGTAAATGCTAGTACGATTACTCGATGGGAGTCTGGCGAGGTGGCTAATATGACCAGAAAAAATATGATTAAATTAGCCGCAGCTCTTCAAATCTCTCCAATCGATTTATTAGGAAAATCGGATGATGTTCCCGACTCTGCACCCCTGACACCGGAAATAACACTTTCTAAAAATGAAGAGGAGTTGCTTGTTTTATATAAGAAATTGGATTCAGAGGATAAAGCTGAAATCAAAGGTGAAATTAGAGGAATGTTAAAAGCTGACAAATATAAAATTAAGGTCAAAAAAGACGAGGCAATTTAATTATCATTGATTTTATAGGCAGGTAATTACATGAAATTTTACTCTAACTCTGAAAATATTCTAAATAAGTGTCCTGGTAAATAGATTCTTCTCTTGTTTTATAGCAGTTTCAAGGGACATTTGAAAGGAGGACATATAAATGGCTTATTTTCGGAAAAGAGGAGAAAAATGGTATTATACGCTGACATGGACTGATGATAAAGGAAAATACCACAAATCAGAGCGTATTGGTGGGTTAACTAAAGCGGATTGTCAAAAGGCTTGGCGTGAAGCAATGAAACAGATTGATACAACGGGGGTATATTTTAGTCCTTCAGATAAACCGTTTTCTGATTGTTTGGATGAATGGTTAAGATCGATTCATAAAGACTATAAACAAAACACCTTGGATAGTTTTGAAGCAGTTGTAAGAAATCATCTTAATCCAGATTTGGGAAATTATAAATTGAAAAAATTAACCACTGCCAAATTACAATCTTGGCTTGATGGAAAACGTGATGTGTACAGCAAATCAACAGTCAAAACCTTCTATGCTATTCTGAAAAACTTTTTTCGTTGGGTGCTGTTGAATCGCCAGTACCTTCAACATAATCCGATGGATAATGTTTCTATTCCACGATATTTTACATTACCTAAAAAGACTCATGTCTTTACTCCGGATGAAATACAAGCTATTTTTAGACGATTTGCTCCTCCCCATTCTTTTTATATGCCAATCATGCTTGCTTATTGTTGTGGTATGAGGTTAGGTGAATGTCTGGCATTAACTTGGGATAATGTAGATTTTGAAAATCATATAATCAAGATTGAATTTAGTCAGTATGATAAAAAGAGTGCTCCTAAAAAAGATACACCAAAAAGTTTGACCTCTATTCGTTCTGTTACTTTTGGAAAAAAATTAATGGCTGCATTAAAGCAGAAAGAATTGCAACAAAAAAAAGATAGATTCAAAGCAGGAATTTTTTACACTAATGATTCATCGTTGGTGTGTACCGATAGTTCCGGAACAGGATTAACTTCTAATAGTCTTAGATATTTCGGTATTTGGTGTAAGGAAAATTTTGGAAAGGGTTCATTTCATGGTCTTCGTCACACTCATGCAACGATGTTAATTGAGTCCGGTATGGGGATTGATTATGTGAGCAAACGTTTGGGACATGCAAGTATGTATACGACGGCTAAATTTTATGATGATGTAACGCAAAAACGCGAAGCAGAGGCGATTGCATTAATGGATAGAATTCTCTAATAAAGATGCGCTTGATTTTGCCGATATTTAAATTCTTTTGCGGCAAAATATCGGCAAAGGTTTGATGCCCCTAGTATCCATGCGATTTTCAGATGTCCTTGTGCTATTGATTGAAATTGCTTCTGATGTGAATTTTCTATCGTTGGTTTTATCGTTGAAGTAAAATCATTCCATACAAGCTCCGTTAATCCATCTTTAACTCGTTGAACCGCTTCAGTCATTTTAGGAGTTAGTCCAATAGGTTTATTAAAAATATAATATAAATGCAAACCATGCCCACTTAATACCGTATAAGTAGCAGGTGGAATCACATCCTCTTGCATTTGATATAAGGTATCCCTAAATTTAGCAAACTCTTCCTGACCATCTAAATCTACTGTGAAACCATATAAGTGATATGCATTTTTCTTAGTTCTATGCTTACCAGAATATCCAATAATAGACATAATTACATCTTCTTGTCCTTGAAATTGTTCAATTGTCATTAAATCATC
>NZ_HF954537.1:408411-411661 GCF_000455225.1 Megasphaera massiliensis | reverse complement strand
CTGATTGATATCGTGTTCTTTCAAATGATCCAACAGGAAAAATATCTCTATAAAATTCTAAAGATTGAATTTCTTCATAACCTTTTTCAAAGAAATAATCAATCTTTTTCTTATATAACTCAATTGCTATCATGATACCCCCTATATAAAGCGGCGGCTATATTATCAATATATTTTTTTAGACCTTTTTAGTTAAACTAAGAATAGTTATGCACATAGATTCTTAGATAATATAATTTATTTATAGTGCTTAATTGTAAAATGAAACTGAACACATAAAAATCCATAGTGAAAACCTTATGTTATGATTTAGGTGTTTAATCAAAATCATAACGAGGTAATCACTATGGACTACAACAATCATAACACGTCGTTACGTACAAACACTTAAATTTAGAAGAACGTTTTTATCTAGAAAAACGGATAACTTTAGGTGACTCTATTCGTTCTATTGCTAACGAGTTAGGACGATCTAGAACAACAATATATGCAGAGCTAAATAGAGGTATTGTTGTGCAAATAAAGCAAAATAAAGCTTGTTTCATGTATTTAGCTGACCGTGGTCAGACTAGTTATGAACAGTCACGTAAAGGCTCTTTTAACAGCTTAAAAGCAGGTACTATTGAACCGTTCTTATCTTGGGTAGAAACTAAAGTTAGAAAAGAGCACTGGTCTATTGATGCAGCTGTTGGTTATGCTAAGCGTCAGTGCTTGTTTGTACGTAATGAAATGGTTTGTACTAAAACTTTATATAACTACCTTCACCAAAATATCTTAGCCTTTAAAATTATGGATTTACCGTTAGTTTTACGCAGATCAACAAGAAAGTACTCTTCTAGAAAACATAAGAGGGAATTGGGTAAATCTATTGATTTACGTGATGAAGAATTAAATACTAGAGAGGAATTTGGTCACTGGGAACTCGATACTGTTCGTGGTATTAAGAATAAGACCGATGAAGTTATTGTATCTTTATTAAAGCGTAAAAGCAGATTGTATGTTGCTTTGCGTTGTCCATCGGCCAAGTCTGAAGATGTGAAAAATACCTTAACTAATTGGCTTAATACATTTTCTAAACATACTGAGTTGAGTAGTTTATGCAAAACAATCACTTCTGACAATGGAAGAGAATTTGCTGAAATTGCGAACCTGGAAACCGATAAACTAAGTATTTTCTTTGCACATCCCTATTCGGCCTGGGAACGAGGCTCTAACGAAAAGTATAATGGTTTGCTTCGCCGTTTTATCCCTAAAGGAGTTCCTTTAAGACTGTCTCTGAAGATACCCTAAAACGAACTGTATGATGGTGCAATAATTTACCTCGTAAATTACTAAATTACAGGACACCACAAGAAGTTTTTTTAGAAGAAGTTGGTAAAGTAGTGGATTTAGAAAGTGTTCAGTTTGATATTGCAATTTAGGATTTATTTATAGTTTATTTGTTACAGCACATTTATTCTATTAAAAATGTTCACCTACTACATTTACAAATGATTCGACGTCATTATCGCCTTATTATTAAGCAACTAGCCCACGCTCTAGCATTAGCGTAATAATGTAGAAAAACCAAGAGACCGCCATCTTGATATGCTCCCCTTTAGGTAGACATGAGAAATAATAAAATCTCATGCTGCTTGAAGGGGAGTATTTTTTATGCGAAAAACAAAGATATCTGCTCAATCTACATTCTGATCTTTTGTACTAACACGAATATACGCAAATGATTCTGCCATATATATTCTCCTTTTTAATTGCTTAATTAGTATAACAACTATGTCTAAAAATATATCATACTTTTAAAATATTTCATAATGTAATAAATATACTTTTTGAAATAATATTTATGTGTATTTTTTATCTTTCAAAAAGCATGCTTTTTGAAAAGTTTTATTTGATCAGTAAAGACACATATAAAAAAAGAGTATGTTTTTATCACACTCTTTTTTTACACATTTTTTAATGCTCACTTTTTTATATGTATTTTTTTATTTTTTCTCGTTACTTTCTATCTTTTCTAAATATTCATATAAAGCATTTGTAACAAAATAATTTACTGATATTTTAGAATTTGCTGCTGCTTCTTTTAATTTATTATCTAGCGTCTTTGATATTAATAACTGTATTCTTTCTGTCTTTTTTTCCTTTTTTATATTATTTTCACTTACATCATATTTTTTCTTTATTTTTATCCCCGTTTGTTCTATTTTCTTTTCTTCTGTATTAATTCTACTTTTATTAGAATCTATTTTTTCCGAGGATTGAGCTTTTAAATTATTTTCTTCTTCAGTTTTATCTACTTCTTTTGATTGACTACTTGAAAAAAAAGCACTCTTACCAGCAGCCTCAAAGCTCTTATTTTTCTTTTTTGCCATTTTTTATCACCTTCAATAATTCTTTTAATACTCCTTCATAATCTGTGACCGCATTACATTTTTTATCATAGCTAAATCTACTTTCTCTCTGTGCTTGTGCTTCTTTTATCGCCGTACACTCTCTAATTTTAAAATTAAATAATCTAGTATCCATTTGATCTGCAATTTGTTCTAATGCTTCTGTTAAATCTTGAGAGATAATGGTTCTTGGATTATATCTTACTAAAACAATTCCATAAATACATAGTTGAGGATTAGAAATTTTTCTTACATTTTGAACTGTATTATAAATTAGGCTAATTCCCTGTATACTTAATATATCTGCTTGACCTGGTATTAAGATGCCTGTCGATGCCGTCATCGCATTAACCGTTAATATTCCTAATGCTGGTGGAGTATCAATAATTACAAAATCATACTCTTCCTTAATACCATCTAAGGCTTCTTTTAAATAATACTCTCTTCCCTTCATATCTAAAAATATATCAGCCTCAGCTAAAAGTGGATCACTAGCAATCAAATCTCCACGTTGAGTATACTGGATATAATCATTTATATTTGGATTGTTTCCTGCTTTTTTGTCTTTGAAGTAATCACAAATAGTAACTTCATCATTATTTTTATGAAGTAAATAAGATAAGTTCCCTTGAGGATCTAAATCAACAAACAATACTTTTTTCTTTTTTAATTGTAGTGCTGAACCTATAGCATCAGCAGTCGTACTTTTACCTACTCCACCTTTTTGATTAATAACTGTAATTACATTCATTTATTTATCCCTCATTTATAATCTATATTAATTTATACATATCTTTTTATATGTATTTTACCATAATTATATCATACACATCTTTTTATGTATACAATATGATATGTAT
>NZ_HF954537.1:406287-408066 GCF_000455225.1 Megasphaera massiliensis | reverse complement strand
CTAATAACTTATATTTTTATATCTATTTTATAAACCAAAATTATTATTATTAAATAAATTAATTTTTTATTACATATTTTTTCAAGCTGTGTATATATTATTTTTTATAATGGATATATTTATATTTTTCTTATTATTTTATTTCGTTTTTTTATAATTGACAGCATTAGTGTTTTAATATATAATATATATGCTTATTTTGTTCATGGTTAGTGTTAAAAATGATAATTTATTAGAGTTAAAGGAAGGATTGTCAATGAAAAAAAGTAAATTTATATTAGCAAGTGTATTAGCAAGTGTATTAGCAAATGTTAGTATAGGAAATATTGTTTTAGCTGCAAGTAGTTCTATCAACATTGGAGGGGGGGACCGTTATCAATGGATCCACTAACACTCTTACAGACAATGGTACAGTTGCTATTGGGAATAAAGTAACTGCTGCAGGAACTTCCGTAGTTATTGGTACTGAAACAACCGCAGTTAATACTTCAGATAAAAATAATAAAGCCTTTGCTACTGTAATAGGCTACAAAGCGCAAGGAACAAACTATGAAGCTGTTGCAATTGGATATGCTTCCAATGCTTCTGCAAAAAATAGTACTGCTTTAGGAACAAAAGCTACATCAAGTGGTTATAATAGTTTAGCCGTAGGTAATTATGTTTTTGCAACTGGATCTGATTCTGCAGCAATCGGATCAAATACTACAACAAGCAGCAATGGTAGTACTGCTGTTGGTAATTACTCTAAATCTACTGGCCTAGCTGCTACCGCCTTAGGGTATAACTCTAGATCTACAGTATTTGGTGGAACAGCATTAGGCGCTCTCTCTGTAGCTTCAAGAGAATCTGGTTATTTTGGATATGATCCAACTACAAATACAAATTCAACCAGTTATTCAAATACCTGGCATTCAACGTTAGGAGCTGTATCTCTTGGAACCGATAATTATAAACGCCAAATTATAAATTTAGCAGCAGGAACTGAAGATACAGATGCAGTAAATGTAGCTCAACTAAAAGCTGTACGGACATATGCAACTTATACTGCTGGAGATGCAGTTTCTGTTACTGATAATTCTGATGGATCTCATATTCTATCTGTCAATTATGGTGATGGATTACATCTTACTTCTGACAATAAATTAGCTGCAGACGTTACCGAATCAGATATTAATACTATTAATTCAACAATAACTAATATAGGCAGCCAAGTAACTACTAATACTAATAATATTAGTAGCTTAAATACTACCGTAACTAATATTGGTAATCAAGTAGATACAAATACCCAAAATATTGCTGAATTAAATAAACAAGTATCTACTAATACAAATTCTATCAATAAATTAGGACACGATATTACTCGTGTTGGCGCTATGAGTGCTGCATTAGCAGGGTTACATCCAATGGACTTTGATCCAGATAATAAATTTAATGTAGCAGTTGCTGGCGGTTTCTACAAAGATAAACAAGCGCTAGCATTAGGTGCATTCTATCATCCTAACGAAGAAACTATGTTTAGTGTAGGCACTACTGTTGGTAATAACGATAATATGGTTAATATTGGGGCCTCTTTCAAAGTTGGTCAGACTACTACTGAACGGAAATTCAAAGAACAATATAAAACAGCTCCAATCAGTACTGTTTATGTATTAGAAGATAAGGTTAATTCTTTAGAAAAAGAAAATGCTGAATTAAAAGAAACTGTTGCTAAATTAGTCGCAAAAGTTGGTTTATAATCAATTTTCAATAAAAACATATAAAAAAAACACATAAAAT
>NZ_HF954537.1:397998-405917 GCF_000455225.1 Megasphaera massiliensis | reverse complement strand
TATGTTTAATTAGCAATGTTTAAACAACAATAAGGACTATTTATATTTTTTTTAACTGAAATCTACCGATTACTTATCATCTATATGCCAATATTTGTAAACTGTCATTTTAGATAATCCCGTCTCTCGTATGCATTGTGCTTTTCGTCCCTCTGGATTTTTTAATTTCCAACAAGTAACGATTTTTTCTTTAGTTCCACTACCAATAGGTCGTCCGTTACCTTCACGCCAATCAGATTTACCAGAAAGCTGAATTTTTAGGTCTCTAATCCCTCTGGCAATAAATAAATGATCCTTTTGTTTCTTATAATTTCGTTTATTACGTTTTATTTGAATTCCAGCTACTCGTTCTATAAAATCAATAGTACATGTAAATGCTCTAGTTCTATAGCCTTTTAAACCAGCATCTATATCATCCATAGAAAAATGATTAGATTCGTCAGTAGTTCTTTTATCAAATAAAGGTAGGAGAGCTTCAGCATCAGCTTTTAATTCATCAAAGGGTATGTTACATTTCATCGCATAAGTCGCCAATGTAAAAATACCATAATAACGATGCCCTTGCCGTGACTTATTTTTTATTTCACGTAACCACCAATCATATAAATCCCTTTTTACAATCCAATGCCCAGGAGATGCCCTCTTTACAATTCTATTTTCATACCAAATTGGCCATAACTCCTTAGCTTTATCTAAGGGAGTATTGGATTTACCTATATCAAATCTAAATTTATTAAAACGATCATCACCTTCAGGATAATATGACTCTAAGTCATTTATTTCCCATCTAGGTCCAGTTTTCCAAGCTCTTACGGGATAACCCTTACCTAGCTTAGAAGCTGTTCCTACAACGCGATATCGTTAAATTATCAGATTCCTGATACATAATAAGCAGATTGTTACTCTTAAGCCGGGTGCTTATCACGCTGCTATGTGTTGTGACAAAAAGCTGGAAATTCTTTGCAAACGCTACCTGCTGAACAAGTCTCCGAAAATTTACAGGACTTAAATGATTTTCTGGTTCTTCAATAAAGATACCGTCTACATTTTCACCAGAACGCTGCTTTTTCCGACCTCATTATCACCAAGAAAATGCCCATATACATTACCACCATTCCATACCGTGCCGAAATCACTTCATCACCTTCTCCAGCAGAGATTTGCAGCTGTCTACCACATCGTAGATGATATTCCCGCTGGAGATCGCTTTGAAATAAATGTCCCTTCGACGGTGGATCTTTGACTCCTCACTCAGGCGAAGCTGCATCGAATTCATGGAGCCTTTTGTCTCGACTACAAAACAGATATGCTTTACCGTTTCTTTATAGAAAGCAATCAACCAGTCGGGATTACCTGTTTTGTGCTTATTCTGTGAAAAAGTAAAGTTTCCTTTTGACAAATAAAGCAGAGCTTTTCTTGCCACAATCCGAAGAAAATTGTAGGAGGAAAAATCAATGATTACTACAATTTCCAACATCAATGTTCAATATCTTTCAGCCACGGTGCTTCGCCAGTGTCTGGCTGATTCAATCGGTTCTCTTCACAGAAAATAACCATTCTTTATGAGTGATTTTTGTTTCAACGACCTCGCCTTTCTACTTTGATTTTGTAGGCATCTTTATATCGCCACTTTATTTCCTTTTTCTGCGTAAGACCCCACGCCGTTTTTGTCTGTATGGACTTTCAGAGATTTCAACACCTCCTCCTATTAAAACAGGTTTGAATTTAACCTATTTATTATAATAATAGAATCATCAATACTAAGGAAGTCTCATCTATGAATATAAACTCTGAAATTTTCGTGTCCATCACGGAAGCAAATCAAAACTTTTCTCATGGCCCGTATAGTTGATGAAAAAGGAGCTGTTGTTATCCTAAAAAATAATTCTCCTCGCTATCTTCGACAGTTTGTGATGTACTGACCAAGCCCCTGTCCCATATCAAGGATCCTAAACGCTGCCTACAAATCCATAAGGCATTACTGCTTGGCGTTCCTGTAAGACCTGCGATTCGTTTTATCTTCGGTCTTATTTTCAGAAGACTCTTAGATCGTTTTGTTGAATAGGACTTGAAAGACGATAATTCATCAATGACCGCCGTATCAAAGTCGAATGGAAATCCACTCTTCCCACTAAACCAATCGACATTTTCTCTGTTAATCAGATAGATACCAGCGCTTTTCTTAACGCCTCTTTTCTCTCTGACTCTATACCGATAACCACAGAATATGTTAGTCCCTTTAAGCGCTCCCATTTTTCTATTTCATCAGGCCATGTATCACTTGTTACTCGAAGTGGTGAAATGACTAGAACCTTCCCTACTTCAAATCGGTTATAAAGAGGTTCAGATATTGCCGATAACGTTATGACGGTCTTTCCTCAATCTAAGCCCATCTCCAAAAATAAAGCAGAAACATCATGAGTAAGAATATGGTTAATATTCTCACCCGCAAAAAGGAGGCCCGTCATGATTGATTTGCTCGAAGGATCCGTCTATTTCGGTGTATTCCTCGGAATTGCCTCCTACTGGCTCGGTATGTTCCTCCAAAAAAAATTCAAAAGCCCCCTCTTTAATCCCTTGCTCGTCTCAGGTATTATCATCATCGGATTCATACAGCTTACAGGCTATAACTATGAAAAAATGACAGACAGTCTGGACTACATCAATTATCTCCTCACCCCTGCCACCATCTGCCTTGCCGTTCCCCTCTACGAACAGATGAAAACCTTAAAAGACAATATGGCAGCCATATTTTTCGGAATTCTTGCCGGCGTACTCTCCAGTCTGATTTCCATATTCATTTTCTGCCTTCTTTTCGGGTTTGACCATGCCTCGTATGTCACCCTGCTCCCCAAAGCCATTACTACACCGATTGGTATGGGCGTCTCGCAAGAACTGGGCGGATACCCCTCCATCACCGTCGCCTCCATTATTTTCACGGGGATTATGGGAAATATCTTCGGTATCTACATACTGAAATACTTACATATCACCCACCCGGTAGCCAAAGGGATTGCCCTCGGCACGGCTGCCCACGGCATGGGCACGGCAAGAGCCATGAAAATAGGACCCGTAGAAGGCGCGATGAGCTCCCTTTCCATCTGCATATCCGGTATCATGACCGTCATAGGCGCCAGCCTCTTTGCCCTGTTCCTCTAAAAGATAAAAAGAAAAGGCGTACCCGAAAGGTACGCTTTTTTATTATGGTTTTAGCCTGTTTCGACAGTGAAACTGTCGAAACAAAAAACTACCCGCTATGCGGGTAGAAAACAAAAGGTTATACCAAAAATCACATCTTTATATAATAAAGGTGCTCAAATCCAAAATAACAAAAGAGGTGATTTATGGTACAAAAGACAAATTCATTATCACATACCAAATGGCTATGTAAATATCACATAGTCTTTACACCAAAGTATAGACGAAAAATAATATATAATCAATATAGAAAAAGCTTAGGAGAAATAATAAAGCTATTATGTAAATACAAAGGTGTAGAAATTATCGAAGGACATTTGATGCCTGATCACGTACATATGCTAGTAAGTATACCACCGAAATTATCAATATCAAGTTTTATGGGGTACTTAAAAGGAAAGAGTGCATTGATGATGTTTGAAAAGCATGCGAATTTGAAATATAAATTTGGCAACAGACATTTTTGGGCAGAAGGATATTATGTGAGCACAGTAGGATTAAATGAGGCAACAATAGCCAAATATATAAGAGAACAAGAAAAACAAGATATAGTAAAAGACAAGTTAAGTGTAAAGGAATATGAAGATCCATTTAAAAGGAAATAAAAAGCCCTTTAAGGGCTAAGCCAAAGAGGCAAAAACACTAGGGTTTGAGAAAAGCGAAAACCAGCGCCTTTAGACGCTGGTTGTTCATATGGGCTTATAGCCCTTGTGCAAACCCCCCGTTATACGGGTGGTTTTGATTGCAAATAAGGAAGTAAATAATACGGATCACATCCGCTTGATAAAAAACTCGTTTATGTTTCCGCTTTTGCTTGCTTCCCGTCACGCGGAGACAGCTTTTTTGTGTGAGTCATTTCAGTATTTTTTGTTTTTGCTCACACTTATTTCTATTCTTTTGTTTTTACTCATATATGTATTGGCAAAAACAGTTTCAACAGGAAGACCCGGATCTGGCCCTCAAAGCTGTCATCGATGAAATTCGAAACGTCCATCCGAATTATGGATATCGCCGGATATTAGCTGTGTTAAGGAATCGTGGCATCGTAGTAAATAAGAAGAAATTACAACGTATTATCCAGAAATTCAAACTCCAAGTCAGGTCGTATACCCGGAAAAGTCGAAAATATAGTTCGTACCGAGGAGTAAAAGGACACATCGAGAAAAATCGTATTCGTAGGCGTTTTGGCAGCACCAAGCCTCATCAAAAAATCACAACTGATACGACAGAATTCAAGTACTACGAATTAGATGAAGGCGGAGTAATTAGAATCAGAAAATTGTATTTAAATCCTTTTTTAGACTTGTATAATTGTGAAATTATAAGCTATTCGATCAGCCCGACTCCTTCAGCTGAATCGATACTGGCAGCGCAAAAGAAAGCCATTGAAGTAACGGCAGATGCTCCATTTAGAAGAACATTCCACTCCGATCGCGGATGGGGCTATCAAATGAGAGCTTACCAGCATGCGCTAAAAGCCAACAATATCTTCCAAAGCATGTCACGGAAGGGAAATTGCTACGACAATGCACCGATGGAAACCTTCTTTGGAATTTTAAAACAGGAAATTTACTACGGGAAAACGTATCATAGTTATCAGGAGTTAGCCGATGCGATTATTCAATTTATTGAGTATTACAACGTAAATCGGATTAAGGAAAAGCTTGGATGGCAGAGCCCGATTGCCTATCGGCTAGCCAATCAAACTGCATAAAAAAAATGGTTCTATAATAAATGTTGGGGTCTTGTGGACACTCTTGTTCACAAGACCCCTTGTTTATATAAAATAAGACATATCCAACACTGCCAGTTAGCTCAACCACCACGAAGAACTGAAAGGAGTATATAGATATGTCTCTCACTTATTTTATCGAAAAACATTTCAATTGGGAAGCGGGTTCTGTCAAAGAATTCGTAAATCAGGATGGGAAATGGGTCCTCTTCATCGATTTTAAGCCATTCACACCGTGTTGTGTTCATTGTCATCATAACAAACTCTATATTAAGGATTATCGGGATCAGAAAGTACTCTTAGGGCATTGGAATTCCCTGCCAATTTTTGGCCTCATTCATAAACGAAGATATCTCTGCAGCAGCTGCCATAAGACTTTTTACGAGCCGATTCCCGGACTCGGAGGTTACCAACGTCGCTCTCACGAAGTCATACGGGAAATCCAGCAAGCCTGTACTGAATTGATAAGCTTTAAGGCCATTTCCAGGATGCAGGGTATTTCGATATCCACGGTCATTCGGTATTTTGACAAGCTCACATTCCAGTCCCCAAAATATCTTCCGGAAATCCTATCCCTCGATGAGTTTCGAGGAAATGCCCGTGGACAGCGGTATCAGGTAGCAGTCAATAACCCTCAGACTCACGAAATATTGGATATCCTGCCTAATCGGAATGGCATGGAAATGATTCATTATTTTAGCCGTTTTCCACGTAAAGAACGCATGAAGGTGAAATTCGTCGTGATGGACCTGTCTTCTCTTTTCCGTCGTGTAGTTCAAACCATGTTTCCTTGTGCAACCATCATTGGATACCGATTCCATATCCAAAGACTGGTCATCTGGGCCTTGGAACGAGTTCGGAAAAAGGTTCAGAACCATTTTCGTGAGAAGCGAATTTACTTCAAACGAAACAAGCATATCCTGAATAAAAAAGGGAAAAAACTGACGTTGGAAGAATATGACAGACTTCGTGAGATTCTGAAACAATTCCCGGAACTACAACGTGCCTATGCTCTAAAAGAAGGTTTTTTCAATGTATTTTCTATGAAAGAACGAGCCGCTGTGACACATTTTTTAGCGCAATGGCTGACCTTAGTTGAAGAAAGTGGGGTAGACGAATTTAGAAGTGTGTTGAAAACCTTTAAAGATTGGAGACAAGCGATCTTAAATGGACTGACGCAAGTGTATTCGAATGGCTTTACGGAAGGGATGAACAACAAGATAAAAGTATTGAAACGAGTCGCTTTTGGATTCCGGAATTTCGAAAGATTTCGCGCCAGAATCCTCTGGGCATCTTTAAAAGAATAAAAAAAGAAATGGACGAGAGCGAGAAAAACTCACTCACGTCCATTCGCGGTGGATGATTTAGTTGGCACCCCAACATTTGACAAAGAGCCAAAAAAATTCCGAGCAACTATTTCGGGTTGCTCGGAAATAAAAGTCTAACTTTTTGGGGTCACATCAATTTCCCTCGGGGTTTTCTTTTTTACTTCGGTTGTGCCGTTTTTATGAAGTTTTATTTTGCTTTTCTCTTCTCGTTGACACGGACTCTTTCGATGACCGGGTTTCCGTTTTTGTCTTTGGAAATGACATCGATACGGAAACGTTCCAATTCCGGTTCGAATTCCTGAATCAGCTTTTCGTTCACATTGAGGCCTTTTTGCATGGCTCTGTAAACGATTTCTGCGAATTCATAGCGTGTCATCATACGGTCTCCGCCGAAAGTTCCGTCCGGGTAACCTTCGAGCAGTCCCTGTTTCGTGAGTTCTTCTACTGCTTCGTAGGCCCAGTGGTTCTTTGCGATATCCGGGAAAAGTTTCATCTTGACCGGATCGGGAGTCTGTCCCTGTCCGATACCTGTGACGGCTTGTCTCAGGACTTCCACTTCTGCACGGAGATCTTTGATTTCTTTCGCCATAGCGACTCTGGAGGTCGTTACATGGTTGCCTTGTCCAAGTTTTACAGAAACGCCTGCGTTCACCATGTTTTCTCCGCCGCCGAAGGATCCGCCGACACTGAACATGGTGTCTTCATTCGGACGGTAGTACGCGCCGATAGCGACAGCATTCGCGCCGCTGTAATTGCCGTAGCCTGCGGAAAAGTCCCATTTGTCATCAGGGTCGAAATCGAGCGGGTGGAGTGCGGCAAGTGCGGCAGCGCCTGCGCCGACTCTGTTCACACGGGTATTCAGTTCGCTCACTCTACCTCCGAGAATGGAAATATTCTGATTGCTCTGGTTCTCGATCGCTTTGAGCTGTTTCACGTTCACCGCATCACTATCCTCTTTGCCGTCTGCCACATTGGCGATTGTCTTGCCACCGGCGTTAATGCCGTCTTTTTTGACGGACGGGCCGTCTTTGATGGTAAGACCTTCGTTGTTAATGGTGACGGTATCTCCTTCTCCCACAGTGATTTTGTCACTTGCCTTGACCGTCTTTGTATCAACCGTATCAGCCTTAACCGTTCCGGCATTAACTGTCGTAGCGGAAACCGAGTTCAAATCCTTGAGGTTTTTAGCAAGAGTAACAGTATATTCTTCTTTATCATCAGCTTTTGTAACGGAAATATTTTCATCTCCTGCTTTAACCACGGTCTTTTTCTTTGCAATCTCATCTTTCAGTTCATTAACGGTTTTATTTTCGGAAATATCAATCTTGCTTCCTTCAATACCGTATTTGATAGTCGAACCGTCTCTTGTTACGGTAAGCCCCTGATCTTTTGCTGCTACATCAAAGGTAACTGCATTATTGGTATTGTCAATCTTTTGTCCGGCTACCTCTTCTCCCGCTTTTACGGTCCACGAGGTCATCTTAGCGGCAATATCTTTCGCGTTCTGCTCGATTTTTTCGGTGTTCTTTCCGATAGTTTTCGTGTTTTCACCGATAGCTTTCGTGTTTTCGCCGATGGCTTTCGCATTTTCACCGATATCTTTCGCGTTTTCACCGATAGCTTTCGTGTTTTCACCGATAGCTTTCGCGTTTTCGCCGATG
>NZ_HF954537.1:362790-397645 GCF_000455225.1 Megasphaera massiliensis | reverse complement strand
GGCTTTCGTGTTGTTCTCGATAGCCGTATCGTGTCCGTCTACACGGGTTGTCAAGTTCGTAATATTCGTCTTGTTTTCAGCAATATTGCTTGTGTTATCCGTTACCTGTTTCTTGAACTTTGCATCCAAGCCTACGGTAACGGTCGGTGCATCATCGTTTCCGCCTACGGTCACGGTGGTTTCACCGTCCGTGCCAAGGAATTTGACGTTGTTGTTTTTGTCTTTTCCGAGGTTGACGGCTTTCGTGTTGGTTCCGTCAGTGACGCTGAATTTTGCGGAAATATTGGTAACTGCCGTATTGCCGCTATTGATATTCCCTACCAGTTGCTTGTTATTCACACCGTACTTGATGGTCGCGCCGTCTCTCGCTACGGTAAGTCCCTGATTTTCTTCTACGTCAAATGTCGCCACATTATTGGTATTGTCAATGGTCTGACCCTTTGCAGCCGGGTCTTTATCCGTTGTCGCCGCTTTGAGTACCCAGGATTTCATCTTCTCTTTGACGGTATCGCTGTTGTCGATCTGATCATTGATTTGCGTATTCAGCTTGGTTACGTTCATGCCGAGCTTCAGGCCGTCATTATTCACGGTCGCCGTGATGTAGTCATCACTCGTGACTTTAACGGTATCTTCGGCTTTCACGATTTTTGTTCCTTTTGTCGCATTGCCGTCTTCTAAGGTCCAGCCTTTTTTGAGGGTCGTGATATCTCCCGTATTGGTCGTTACTTTACTGTCAACATCTTTCAACTGTTTGAAGTTGACCGCATCACCGTCTGCCGCTCCGGCCGTCACGTTGGTAATTTTCTTACTGCCTGCATCAATGCCTGTAGCGGTTACAGACGGACCGTTTGCAATGGTCAGTCCCGTTCCGCCGAGTGTAACGTCATTACCGGCCTTAAAAGTAGTACTGCTTACGCTGGTAAGACCTGTCAGTTCTTTATTCAAGCTGAGCTTGTAGCCTATTTTTCTCTTATCCGTTGTGCCTGCTATTGTTTCTTCGGCATCTGCCACGGTCAGGTTACCGCCGTCTATGGAGAGTGTCGGCCCTTTGACGGTGTATACCGTTCCGTCTACGCCCTGTTCTTTGCCTTCCGTAACGGTTGCATAGTCGCCTGCTTTGACAGTGGTTCTCGCTGCTTTCAGCTGGAGTACGTTTACGGCGTCATTGTCATGGATACCGCCTGCCACATTGACGATGCGGCGATAGTTGGCGGCGAAATCCTTATCCCCTACTTTGTACGCCGGATTGCCGACCGAGACGATACCCGCTGCGGCTTTCACTTCTTCGTCGCTGAGGTAGGCCTTACCGTCAACCGCTTCTTTGGCAAAGGAGTTGCTGCCGATCGCGATGCTGTTTTCGTCATAGGCACGCGCACCGAATCCGAGTGCTACGCCGCCTTTTTTGTACACAATGGTATTGGAGCCGAGAGCCGTTGCGAATTCCGCGCGGGAGTCCGCCCAATGACCGACCGAGGTCGATTCTTTTTCAAATGTACGCGCCTGTTTGCCCAGTGCCGTGCTGTAATTCCCTTTGGCAACCGCCGCGGCACCGACCGCTGTCGTATTGGTGTCATGTGCTTCCGCGGCGGCACCCAATGCCGTCGTTTGGAATCCGAAAGCACTCGCTTTCATACCGATCGCCATCGAGTTTTCGCGTGCCAGTTTTCCCGGACCCGCTACTGTATCATCAGCGACTGGCAAATACGGTTCGCTCGGGTTCCATGCATCCCCCGGATTCGACATGCCCGTACCCAGATGACCCTGCGTTTTGGCGCCGACATAGGCGCCATCACCGATAGCAATGCCGCGGCCGCCCGTTTGATCTACCGTGCTGTTCGTTCCTACTGCAATTCCGCGGTTCGCCAACGATTTTGCCTTCGTGCCGATACTGATGCCGTTCTCAGCCTCGGTTTGTGCCTCCTTACCAAAAGCCATGGCTCCATCTTTCGTTACGCTCGCCTTATAGCCAATAGCTGTGCTAACCTCTTTTGCTGTTACATTTGCCTCTACACCGATAGCAATATTCCAGTTACCAGTCACCTTACTATCCAAGCCGGCTGCAATTGAATACCAACCGTTGCTCTGTGCATTCTGACCGATGGCAATGCCACCGCCTTTTTTCGCTCCGTCATTATTGTAGTTTGATTTTAGATGACCTTCTAAGTCCTTGACAGAGAAATAATGGATCTTGCTCTTTTCGATTTCATTACTCAGATTGGTAATGCTCGTATTGCCATCGAGGTCAATCTTGCTTCCTTCGATACCGTACTTAATGGTCTTTCCGTCTCTTGTGACGGTGAGTCCTTTATCCGCTGCAGCTACGTCAAAGGTAACAGCTTCGCCGTTTTTGATTTCCTGCGGTGTTGTTTCGTCCTTTACTTTCAGCTTCCACGAGCTCATGACGCCGTCAGGGCCGTCGGTAATGCCGAGGTCTTGTTTCAGCTGTTTCATGTTCAGCGAGTAGGTGACGTTTCTGTTCGTATCGACAGTTGAGGTCAGCGAGGACCCGTCCGCCGTTGCTTCCGTTGTTTTGTCTACGGCCGCTTTGAAGGTGACTTCCGGTTCTTTATCTCCGCCGAGTGTGACATTCGCCTTGCCTTCTCCCGCGTCTTTCACGATGAAGCCTTTTTGCAGTTTTGTAATGTTGCCTTCATTGGCCGCAACTCTTGGTGTCAAAGCGTCAATGGCGTTTTTATTCGTTGTCACCTGTGTGTTAACGTCATTCAACTGTTTGAAGTTGACCGCATCGCCGTCTTTTGTACCGGGTGCCACGTTGGTGATGGTCGTGTTGTTCGCATTGATACCGTCTTTATTGATATATGTTTTATCGCCAACTTTGAATGCTTCACTTGAAACGCTGGTCAGGCCTTTGAGCTCTTTGTTCAAGCTGAGCTCATAACCTACCGTCTTGCCTTCGCCGTCCTTTTTATCCTTGATGCCAAGGTTGTCATCTACGGTAATGTCCGGCCCTTTGACGGTGTAGGTCGTTCCCTTCCCGTCTTCCGTTTTTTTCGTGACGGTCACATAGTCGCCCGCTTCGACAGTGGTCTTAGCGTTTTTGAGCTGCGCAACGTTGACCGCGTCAGTGTCTGCCAGACCTGCGGCGAGGTTGGTGATTTGTCTTGTTTTCTCACCCGTACCAACAGAGACAGCGCCGTTTCCGGATTTCCATGTCGCATTGTCTGTTGCCGATGCTTTATCCGTGGCGGGATCGTACCCGAACACGCCCGCAGCGGTAGCCGCTTGCGAACCGGTACCCAAAGCCACGCCGCCTTCGACGTCGACGTTGGCGTCATTGCCGAGGATGGTGACGTTCGATGCTTTGGTTGCCGCTTTCGTTGTCAGCGATCCGATAATGATATTTCCACCGAATTTTTCCAACTCGTGGTTGTCGCCCATGATGAGGTTATGACTCGAGTCGGCGACGGTATTTCTGTTGCCCGTCACGATGTTGTAGGTTACTTTCGGGGTGCTCGTTCCATCATCATGATCCGTATTGGAAATTTCGTTGCCTACGCCGGAAGCTTGCGTATAGAGAGAACCTGACACCAAGTTCCCGTCACCTTCGACGCTGACATGGCTTCTTCCTTTTTGGAAAAGGCCGGTCGGGTCGCCACCGTCTATAGGATCAAGGAAATCCTGCTCTTTTTGCTTATCTTCATCGGTCAGCGCTTCGTCATTATACGCGTCATACACAAAGTTGCCCGTACCACGGACAAACGTACCGTGAGACTCCTCGACTCTGTTCATGTTCCCGATAACTTTATCTTCCCGACCACCATTTTCCGCACTTTGAGCAAAGATAGTGTTATCTGATCCGAGAATAATGCTTTGATCAAACTGTCCTTCTTTGGCCTTTAATCCACCGGTATAATTGTCCGAATTTTCACCGACGATGACGCTACCCTGTCCTCTGACAAATGAATGAGCACCTAAAGCAACGGCACCATCGCCATCTGATGATGTATGAGCACCGATAGCAATCGCACCCCGTTTGCTGGCGCCATCATTTTTGTAGTTGCCTTCATTCGGCGCCATGCCTTCACTTTTTACAGAAACGTAGTGCATGAAAGGCATATTATTATATAAGTATCTGATTCTTGAATCATTTGTACTTACATCCGTCTTAAGACGCCCGATGTCTCCCTCGTTTGTGCGTACCCTCCCGGAAAGATTGTTAATACTTGTGGTATTGGTAGCGATTCTCGCCCCCCAGCTTATTTTCCGACGCAACAAGGTCTTTCCATGCTTTGCTCTGGAGAGCTTTCAGCTGCGCCACGTTGACCGCGTCGGTGTTGTCCGAGCCGGCAGCGACATTGATAATCTGTCGGGTAATGTCCTTTTGCTGATTACCGACAGAAACGGCCGCTTTTGTGGCTTTCCACGTGGAAGTTTCGTCCGCGCCGGCTCCCAACGGATCATAACCGACTTTACCGGCTTTGCCGTAACTCGGAGATGCATAAGAGCCTACGTTGGATTCACTGCCCAACGCCACGCCGCCATCGATATCCGCTCTGGTGTTCGCGCCGAGGGTCACCGCGTCCTTCGCATAGGCTATCGACTTATATCCGAGAGCCGTGGCGTTTTCCAAGGCCGCATTGGCGCTGCTGCCGATCGCCGTACCGCCTTCAGCTAATTGTTTTTGCCAGACATCACCCACATTGGCAGTTCCGCCCAATGCGATCGAGTTTTTGCCGTACGCTCTGGCTTCCCGTCCGATAGCGACGGTATTATATGCCGTTGCCGTATCATTTTCATTGCCGGCCATTGCGCTGCGACCGATGGCAATCGTGTCACCGCTGTACGCCTGCGCTCCACCGCTCGAAGAGTCGTAGTCACTGCCGATGGCAATCGCACCAATCCCTTTGGCACTTGTCTCATTGCCGAAAGCGATGGCATCCATCGCCGACGCTTCCGCCGAGTTCCCAAAGCTCAAGGCATATTTTCCCGTGGCTTTGGCGCTCCCGCCGATGGAGACGGATTGATGCCCCCACGCCTTGGCATCACGCCCGATGGCGATCGCCGAGTTCATTTTTTCGATATCGCTGATAACGTAGGGAAGGTTCGTTTTCGGGTCACGTTGGATCGATTTCGGATCATTTTTATTCGCGCCGGCTTCGGCTTGAATCCCGATGGCAATACTCTTATCGGCGGAGAGCGCTTTATCTCCGATGGAGACCGCTTTGTCCCCCAGCGCCCAAGCCATATTACCGATGGCAACATCGCCGTCACCGCCGTAACCGCCGTCCCGCTTGTATCCTCCCGCCAACGAGGAGCGACCGATGGCGACACCGTGGTCGGCTTCCGAGAAGGCACGGTAGCCGAGTGCCATGGCGTGTTTACCGAATGCCCCGTCGTTATTGACGTTGGTCCATGCGGGGTCGGCATAGCGGTTCAGATAGTCGCGGGACGGCTCATGATAATCGGGACGTACGCCAAAATACCGGAGTGTCAGTCCGTCATGCTTCAGTTTCTCGCCGATTTTATTCGAAACGTCATCATAGTAGAAAATACGATTCGCAATCGCCTCAGGAAAACTCGTAGGCCCATATTCCGCTTTCGCACCGGGGATTTCTCCGCCGTGGGCAATCTTGTCAAGCAAATATTTGGCAACTTCGTTCTTGACTTCGTCTTTTTCCTGTTGTGTCAAAGCCTGTACATCTGCCGTGCCTCCCGCCAAAAGCGCAGATATGACAAAGACGGCAAGCAGGCTGTTTTTGATGCGTGATTTATTCTTCCCATGTCCTTTCGCCAGCTCGGACGCAACGACCCAGCAGTTTTTCGTCTTACTCCAAATCAACTTATAAATTTTATTCATATTTCCTCCTAAAAAGAGAATCGCAGCTAAAAGCTGCCCCCCCAAAAAATATCGACGCTATTATTGTATTATTATTATAAGCCACATGTCAACGTATATCAAATATTTTCTATATAACTATGTACTATTCTTAATCATGCATGACAGATATCCGGTAAGAAGTATGAAAAAGCACAGGAAATGTAACATCGTTTTCTCAGTTAACACGGGGTTTTCGGAAGAGTGCCATGGAGAAAGGAAATAAAAATTTCAAATTTCTTTTTTCTTATTTTTATTTTTACTTATATAATATAATGAATTCTTTCTCGGTTGTTTGTTGTATCCGAAAAGCAGTGTAGTTTTTTGTGTGAGTCATTTCCATATTTTTCGGTTTTACTCACACTTGCCCCTGCCGTCATTCTTGAGCGGTATCAAGCATACATGAAGAAAAGAAACATAAAAAAAGATTATTATGAGTAGCGAAGAATCCGGCATAGGATAATCGAAATCGCATAGTTAACACCTGCAGTTCCTGCCTGGATTCTTCACTCTGAGTCATTTCCTTTTGTTACATTACAATCATACCGATTTTTACCACCGTTCAAGAATGACAGGCAGGTATTTAGTGCCGTTCTGTAAAAAACGTTCTTTCGTTTTTGCTCCAACCTACCCCTTTCGTCAACCTGTCGGTTGACACTTTAGCCAAGGCAAAGCGTCTCACTCACTTTTACAGCGTCGCTCCGCTCCGTCACAAGTTTCCCTGCGCTGCTTCCGCCCATGTAAAAGGCGTATCTCGATCCGGCCGTGCTGTCGGCAGGCTTATCCCTTGACCGAAATAACCCACTGAATATTCCCATATCTCATCACGCTCCTTCCTGTTTGACGCATGAAAAAAGCACCTGCCTGTGTAATCAGGCAGATGCTTTCTCTTATATCGATTTCCTCTCCCTTAAAATGTCCATAATATTAAGGGAAAGTTATTCTTCTTAAGGGAATGCTACTTTATTCTGTAGTAGCAGGTGCTTTTGCCGCTTCCCTTGCGTCTCAGTTCGCCGGAAGCCACCAGCTTGCGCAGCGCTCCCTCTACGGAACTGACGCTGAGAGACGGACAAAGTTCCCGAATATCCTGTTTGGTAAAACGACCTATCTTGTTTTGCGCTGCAAGCCGCACTATATCCAGTGCGGATCGTTTGATTTCCACAAGGGAGAAACGGTCCTCAAAATCCCTGTAGGCCGCAAGGATCGTTCCAAGAAGGTATTTGATAAACGGGACAGGATCATCTGCTCCCTCATGCCAACCATCCTGTGACGCAGACAGCGCATCATAATATAAATCCTTATTCTTAGCGATCTTCGCTTCCAAAGAAATATATTTTCCGACATAGAATCCGCTTCTGTATAAAAGGAGCGTTGTAAGCAATCTGCTCATACGCCCGTTTCCGTCATTAAACGGATGGATACAAAGAAAATCGTGTATAAAAACAGGAATCGCAATCAGCGGTTCAAGTTCCATATTCCCGATAACACGGTTGTATTCCTCGCACAGCTTGTCCAGCGCAGCCGGCGTCTCGAAAGGCGCAACCGGAGTAAAGAGCGTTTCCCTATGCCCGTCCGGATAAGTCGCACTGATATAGTTCTGTACTGTTTTCGTCCTTCCTGCCACGGGATTATTCATGTGGCTATAGAGGATTTTGTGCAGTTGAAGAATATAGTTCTGTGTAATAGGGATTGCATCAAAGCTCTCGTGAATGATACCAAGCACATCCCTGTAACCTGCGATTTCCTGCTCATCCCGGTTCCTTGGTATTGTTTTCTCTTCAACAAGCTGCCTGATGCGTGTGTTCGTGGTAACAATCCCTTCGATGGCATTTGATGCCTCGGTACTCTGCACCTTGGCTATCTCCACCAATTTCTCAAGTTCCTCCGGTCTCTGCTTCAGATACATCTCCTGTTTTCCGGCCTCTTTGTATATGGCGGCGATAAGCCCCAGCAGATCGGAATCCCACTTTTTATCCCGAATCAATGAGTAGTTGAACACTCTCATTTCCTTACCTCCCATCTTTTACCCTTAAATTTTAGTATATTATAAGGTAAAAATCAAGATATTAAGGGAATAAACCCTTAATATTCCTTTCCATTTAAGGTCAAATATGTAGAGGTCATATGAATAAAATACCGCGGCTGTCGTAGACCGAGACAGTATTGTCATTTCCGCAGCGTATTGCGCGGTCAAGAGCCATGATGGTCGCAATTGCCCCGTCAATCTTTTCCGTGGATTTTTCCTTATCGGCTTTAATATTCCCAGCCGGGTCGGTGCGGATGAAGATGTTGTCCATATTCCACCGAAGGACAGGGTGTCCGCCGTGGGCGATGCGTCCTCCCAATGTAAGCTTCATGAATTCTTTGGTTGGAGGACTCATATCCTTGAACCCTTGTCCAAATGGAACAACGGTAAAGCCCATTCCCTCGAGGTTCTGCACCATCTGCACCGCGCCCCAGCGGTCAAAGGCAATCTCCCGTATATTAAACCTTGTGCCAAGCTCTTCGATAAATTTCTCAATAAAGCCGTAATGAACAACATTTCCCTCCGTGGTCATAAGCAAGCCCTGACGCTCCCACAGGTCGTAGGGAACATGATCGCGCTTTACCCGAAGGTCAAGAGTATCCTCCGGCACCCAGAAGTACGGCAGGATACTGTATTTGTCCTCCTCATCCTGCGGAGGGAATACCAGCACAAACGCCGTGATGTCCGTGGTACTTGAAAGGTCAAGCCCGCCGTAACAGATTCGCCCTTCCAGATCGTCCTCGCTCACAGCGAAGGAACAGGCATCCCACCTGTCCATCGGCATCCATCTGACGGATTGTTTCACCCACTGGTTAAGACGCAGCTGCCTGAAAGCGTTCTCCTCGCCGGGATTCTGCTTTGCGGAGTCGCA
This sequence comes from Megasphaera massiliensis, assembly GCF_000455225.1. GTDB lineage: Bacteria > Bacillota > Negativicutes > Veillonellales > Megasphaeraceae > Megasphaera > Megasphaera massiliensis. The sequence goes on along the minus strand of NZ_HF954537.1, from coordinate 388,912 downwards.
GGCGGCTTTTACCTTGTCAATGCCAACCGTGATACCGAGCGAGGGATTTGCCTTTTTCCACACGGCGGGATCAGTCCAGTCCTCCGACTCGTCCGCACCATAGATAACAGGATAGAAGGTCGAATCGATTTTCCTTCCGCTCATGATGTCGAGAGCCTTCTCATGCTGTTCATAGCAGATGGAATGCGTATCATTGCCTGCCGTGGTAATGAGGAAGAACAGCGGCTGCATCCTCGCATCGCCGGAGCCCTTGGTCATGACGTCAAACAGCTTTCTGTTCGGCTGGGTATGCAGTTCATCGAAGATAACGCCGTGGGTATTAAAGCCGTGCTTGTTCGCCACATCCGCCGAAAGCACCTGGTAAAAGCTGTGCGTGGGCAGATATTCGAGCCGTTTCTGCGATGCGAGTATCTTCACGCGCTTGGAAAGCGCAGGACAGAACCGCACCATATCCACAGCGACATCGAAAACAATCTTTGCCTGGTTCCTGTCCGCGGCGCAACCGTAGACCTCGGCTCGTTCCTCGCCATCGCCGCAGGTGAGCAGGAGCGCCACAGCCGCCGCAAGTTCCGACTTGCCTTGCTTTTTCGGAATCTCAATATATGCGGTACTGAACTGCCTGTAGCCGTTTTTCTTTATCACACCGAACAGGTCGCGGATTATCTGCTCCTGCCAGTCGATAAGCTCGAAGGGCTTTCCCGCCCATGTGCCTTTGGTATGGCACAGCTGCTCGATGAACATCACGGCATAATCAGCGAGGTTCTTGTCATAGCGGGAGGTATCCGCCATGAACTTGGTAGGCTTATATTTCTTCAGTTTCCGTACTGCCAACGGCGTCTCCTCCTTCCGAAAATGGCATAAAAACAGCCGCATCTCTGCGACTTTCTAAAATCTGTCTGTACGAGAGACAGAGCCTTGCGGCCCGTCCCTTTTGCTGTTTTTTCTCTGTGTCTTACTGCTGCATCGCCCAGGCGATTGCGTGGCCTTCATCCTCAAACTCGACCTCGCTGACCGCCGCCAGTCCGATGGTGCTTTCGCAAGTCTTCCTGCCGTCTTCGAGGTACTCGTAAACCGCTCCGAAATAGGAAGGCTTGTTCTGCCCATTGTAGTAGTACCCGGCAAGCAGCACCTTATCTCCGAAGTTCAGCATCTTGCTTCGGCGGCATTCCATGTCCTCCGGCGTGGTGGGATTCGACAGCCTGTATTTTCTCATTCCTTCGTTGATTGTCATCATCGTATCCTCCGTTTCTTTCGGCATGTACATATATCACTACGGATATACCAGCAAGTCTTTTCTGTAGTTTTTCAAAGAAATATGCAGAATTATTCCTCGCCGGTGAGGATGAATCGGATGTATTCCTTTCGGTTTTCCTTAAGGTAATTTACCAGTTCATAGAAACCCATTTCATAAGCAATCCGCTGAACAGCATTCACATCAAACATATTGGTAAGCGCGGTATCTCGCACGGCAAGAATCTGCTTCCTTATTTTCATATCCATCAGTCGCACCTCCTGCATAAATCCTCGCCGTAAGCGATGGATAGCCCGCAGCCGTTATCCCAGCGAACCATAATGGAGCCGATATCATCCACGCCGATAACCGTGCCTTTGGTTCCAATCGGCGGAGCCTGCACATCCTCCATCCGTACCAGTTCCACCCGTGTTCCTGCAGGATACTCCCTGCGGATGCGGTCGACCGTTTCCTTATTCGGAAATCTCATGGTCAGCGCCTCCGTTCTTGAATGCCGAAGACCCTGTGAGGTTCTTCAGCAGGATTTTCCGCTCGGCCTTGTACTCCGCACCGATGAATCCCAGCCGCAGGAGGAAGCAGCGGAATGCGTACTTCTCGTTGTCCACATCCTTTTCCGTGGCGATCACTCGCTTGGCATTTCTGCTCATCTCGCAGAGCGCGGCAATGAAATGCGTGCAGGCCTTCACCGAATCCGCGTCCGGCAGTTCCGCAAACCAGGGGAAGGAAACCCTGTCCTCCTTGATCTCGATTCGGAGGTCCTCGATGCCGAGAGCCTTTCGGATGAGCGTTCCCTTGGCATCCAACAGCTTGGTGAGGTTGCCCACCGAAACCTTATCGAGCAAAATCTCCACCGTAAGGCCTCCTGTTTCGCCCTGTGGCGCATTTTCTTCGGCTTCGGATACTTTCTCAACCTCCGCATCCGCGCCGTCCTGCGGCTCACAGTCGAAGCCTGCGGCGGCGATGGCTTCAATCACCTGCTCGACCTCCTCGCTGTCGGCACGATCGTCAAATTCGAGTGTGCCGTCCTTGGTGACCGTAAGGTAATCGATTTCGTAATTGCAGGTCGGCATGAATTTGTATTCCGCCTTCGCTCCCGTGGTGTCGGAGATGACCTTGACCAGTTTCTTGCGCCGTGCGCCTGTGACGTTGTACTTTACTTGCATTGCGTTTACCTCCGCTTTCGCTTGATTTTCTGTGCCTTGCAGCTGTTATATACATCACTCTAAAGCCCTAAAATAGCAAGCGAATAACGGGATTTTCTTTGTAGAATTATCGCCAGAATATCAGACTCGGAACTGTGAGTAGTACACAATGCCTGACAGCACGAAAACAGCGCACGGGAGTGCGATACCGTTGCCCCACATCTTATATTCGGCGGAGTCCGTATGCGGATCGGAGAGCCACTTGATTATCTGCTTGTCCGTTTTCGGTTTGGATGCGCCGGACACGACATTCCTGTGCGTTTCAAAAACATCCCTCCAGGAAGCAAGCTCCTCATCGGTCGGATCATCCGTTCCGAGGTCAGCGCACCACCAGTCCGGGAATCCCTGCAGCCTTGCACACTCGGTGGGAGTGAGCCTTCGTACGATGTAATACGGCTCCTCGATTACGGTCGGCGGATCTTTGTAATCCGTAGCGACCAGCGTATTCGCCACATCTTCCTCAGTCTCTGTGTGGTAGGAATTCTTGCTCGTGGTATAGACGGGATGAGCGACAGCGCCGGGACCTTTTGCCACCATAGTCGGCTCGACCTCTTCCTCGATGGCAAGACCGAACCGCGCGTTCTGTCCCATGTTGTATGTCGCACGGTCTATGCCGTAAGCCACACCATGCTGTTCCGTAGCGTTTAAGGTATAGCTGACGTTCTCTTCAGAATAGCCGCTGCCCTTGTGAGAAGGTCTTGTGCCGTTTCCCTCGATGGCAACCACGGCAATGCCGCCCTGGTTGCATCCGGAATCTGCGCACCTTGTATCGAGCGTCCGAGAGGTTTCAGCCTCGTAAATCCCTGCGTGAGGATTATCTGAAAGCATCGCATGGCTTTTATCCGAACTGATGCCGTAGGCTTTGACCTCCACCACGGCCACGCCCCCTTGGTTGGAATTGGGAGCGTTGCCGCCTGTGTCGATGGTTCTTGCCGTATCGGTCTCATAGCAATTTTGCCTTGCATTCCGTGTGGCTTCGGATGTGAAACGCACATCGTAGGTTTTCGGCTTCTGCACTACAAGCGGCTGGTTGTTGCCGCCTGTTCCGAAGGTAGCAAGGACGGTCTGCGATTTATCAAGCGGTCCCGTGTATCTCGTGTCCTGCGAGTGATTCTCAAACATCAGCGCCGCAGGAACGACGCCGGCACGGAGTGTAGGGGATTTTTCTTCCTCATAGCCGATAGAACGGCTCTTTTCAGAGTGTTCCGTACAGAACCCCGCCGAACCCATGACCACAGGCGGATGATGCGCCTTTGCTCGTAACGTTCCCGTCACATCCTCAGTGATATCCATACGCTGCCCGCCTTGGTCATTCAGGCAAATACCGCCTGCCTCTCCAATGCCGCTTTCAGCACCTCCGGCAGTTCTTTGCCACGCTTTGAAGCCCTCGAAAGGATGCCCTGACAGGCCTTCGGACTCAAATAATATCTTTCCGGCACACAGTCCATCAAAATCTGCGACAAGGTAGATGCGTTTTCTTCTCTGGGGAACTCCCCAGTATTGAGCATCAAATACCCTCCATGCGACTGAGAAACCGTCTGCCAGGACAAGTCCTGCGTTCGGCCATTTGTCATATCGAGGAATATCAGCTTTGTTTTCTTTGACCGAGCAGACCGCTTCGAGGACTGCTCTGAAATCCTCGCCCTTGTTTGAGGAGAATGCGCCTGTGACGTTCTCCCAGATGATGTATTTCGGATATTCGCCATTGGTAGCCTCCCTCATTTCTTTGACGATCCTGATTGCCTCATAAAAAAGAGAAGACCGACAACCTCTCAGACCTTCCCGTTTGCCCGCTATGCTCATGTCCTAGCAAGGCGAGCCGAATGTGATAATGTCAACCGGCTCTATTTTGCCGCCGTCCATCTTTGATACGTCGCCGTAGCGCTTTACCTGCGGAAAACGCTTTGTGGTTACCCTGATTGGGAAAGGCTCTACCTCTGAAGCCCACACGGGCACCACTCCGGAGATAAGCCCCGCAAGCGGAAATCCCCCGCTTCCATCAAAGAGGGAGCCGAGTTTCATTTTACTCTCCATCCGGCGCCTCCAGTTCCGCATAGTTGTATATCTTGCCGTCCCTCTCTACGGAAACCTTGTCCGCGGAGCCGACCTGCTCGATATACCTCTTCACGATGACATCGCAGTATTTCTCATCCAGTTCTATGGTGGCGCAGTTCCTGTCCGTCTGTTCGCAGGCAATCAGCGTGGAACCGCTGCCGCCGAACGGATCGAGTACGAGTGTGTTGCTCATGGATGAATTCTGAATCGGATATGCCAAAAGCGGTATGGGCTTCATGGTCGGATGATCCGTATTCTTTTTTGTTTTCTCAAACTCCCATATCGTGGTCTGCTTGCGGTCGGAGTACCATTGGTGCCTGCCTTTTTTCTTCCAGCCGAAAAGGCAAGGCTCGTGTTGCCATTGGTAAGGGGAGCGTCCAAGTACAAGACTTGGTTTCTTCCAGATACAACAGCCGGAGAGATAAAATCCCGCGTCCGAGAATGCCTTTCTGAAATTCAGACCTTCTGTATCCGCATGGAACACATAGATGGACGCATCGTCCGCCATGACCTTTTCAATTTTGGAAAAGGCATCGAAGAGGAACTGATAGAACTTCTCGTCAGCCAGGTTGTCATTCTTGATTTTTCCGGCAGCCCCTTCGTAGTCCACATTGTAGGGAGGATCGGTAACCACGAGGTTTGCTTTTCGTCCCTGCATGAGCGTATCAAAGGTTTTCGCTTTCGTGGAGTCGCCGCAGACCAGTCTGTGCCGTCCGAGCGTCCACACATCGCCGCTCTTGGAGAAAGTTGGCTTTTCCAGTTCCTCATCTACATCGAAATCGTCCTCCTGCACATCGGAATCGTCTCCAAACAGGCCGGCAATCTCCACCTCGTCAAAGCCCGTGAGGGAAAGGTCAAAAGCCTCTGCCTGCAGAGCTTCGATCTCAACTCGCAGAAGTTCTTCGTCCCAGCCGGCGTCCATCGCCATACGGTTGTCGGCAATGATGTAGGCTTTCTTCTGCGCCTCGGTAAGATAATCCACAAGCACACAGGGTACTTCCTTGATACCCTCCTCCTTGGCGGCGAAGATGCGGCCGTGACCTGCGATAACATTGAAATCCCTGTCGATAATCACAGGATTGATGAATCCGAACTCCCGCAAAGAAGCCCGGAGTTTATTTGCGTCATCGGAGAGAATCCCTGTGTTGGAACGATTCTATTTCTTTATCAAAGGAGGGTTTAATCACATGTCCCAAGCAAACGGACTTTTAGAACGATTATTCCATTTATCTGAACATAATACGACGGTGCGGCGCGAATGCCTGGCAGGTCTTACGACCTTCGTCTCCATGGCCTACATTCTCTTCGTCAATCCCATCATCTTAGGCGATGCCGGCATGGATCCCGGTGCCGTCTTTACGGCTACGGCTTTATCGGCTATCATGGGCTGCCTGCTCATGGGCTTTTTGGCCAACTACCCCATCGCCATTGCCCCGGGTCTGGGCGACAACGCCTTTTTCACTTATTCCATCGTCCTGGCTATGGGAATGCCCTGGCAGCAGGCCATGGGCGGCGTCTTCATTGCATCCATCTTATTTACCTTGGTATCCTTATTCAAACTGCGTGAAATCATCATCGACGCCATTCCTCAGGACTTAAAGTACGCCATGGCTGCCGGTATCGGCATCTTCATCTCCTTCGTCGGCCTTCAAGGCGGCGGCATCGTCATGGCCGACCCGTCGTCGATGGTCGCCATCGGTTCCTTTAAGGTCGCAACGACGTGGCTGACTATTTTCGGTATCTTCGTCACGGCCATGCTCATGGCTAAAAAGGTTCCCGGCGCGATTTTTTACGGGATCGTCCTGACGGCTATTTTGGGCCTTGTCACTAATCTCATCCCCTTGCCGGACAGCATCATTTCCATGGCTCCGAGCTTGGAACCGACCTTCGGCGTCGGCGTCGCCAACATGGGCGCCATCGTCACCGACCCGCAGATGTGGGCCGTCGTCGTCATCTTCTTCCTGGTCGCCTTCTTCGATACGGCCGGAACCCTGATTGGTCTTGCTCAGCAGGCCGGCATCATGCAAAATGGCAAGATGCCCCGCATCGGGAAAGCCCTCATGGCCGATTCGCTTTCCATGCTCGGCGGGGCCGTCATGGGAACGACACCGACTGCCGCTTACGTCGAATCGTCGGCCGGTATCGCCGTCGGTGCCCGGACGGGCCTTACGGCCATTGTCGTCGCCATTCTCTTTGGCTTCAGCATGATTTTCTCGCCCCTCTTGTCGGTCGTTACGGCTCAGGTCACGGCACCGGCCCTGATCATCATCGGCGTCCTCATGACGTCGTCTCTCCGCGAAATTCATTGGGATCAATTCGAAACGGCCTTCCCGGCCTTCTTGGTCATCATCGGCATGCCCCTGACCTTTAACATTTCCTACGGCATCGCCTTCGGCTTCCTCTTCTACCCGATTCTGATGACCATTGCCGGCCGCCGGAAAGAACTGAATCCCCTCATTTGGGTCATGTTCGTCCTGTTCCTCATCTTATTGTATACTTTGACGATACTTAAATTCTAAGGAGGTCTGTCCATGCTTACGAAAGAATTATTATCCGACTATATCGATGCCGGCGCGGCCAAAATCAAGGCCGACCTGGCCATCGTCGGCGGTACCTTGATCAACGTCAACACCGGCGAATACTACAAAGCCGACGTCGCCATGTATAAGGGAAAAATCGTCGCCGTCGAAAGTGATATTTCCGATTACATGGGCCCTGACACCAAAACCGTCGACGGGACAGGAAAATATTTGGCCCCGGGCCTCATCGACTGCCATATCCACGTCGAATGCAGTAAGATGAGCATGACCCGCTTTGCTCAGGCCGTCGTCCCCTGCGGTACGACGAGCATCGTAAGCGGCCTTGACGAATATATTTCCGTCATCGGCGTCGACGGCTTAGGCCCGATTTTTGAAGAAATCGAAGCCTCGCCCTTGAAGGTTTTCTGGGCCTTGCCGTATAAGACGCCCTACACCATCCCGGTCTCGACCATCGCCTACAATGTCACCGCCAAAGACCACGCTAAATACCATCAGGACCCGAACTGCTACGGCATTTGGGAACTCGTCCGCGAAGCCGTCCAAACGAAGGACTCCGATACCCTCGAAGCCTTAGTCTTGGCTCAGAAATACCATCGCCCCATCTTCGGCTGCAGCCCTCTGGCCCGCGGAAAGGACCTTAACGAATACCTCATGAGCGGCGTCCGCGTCGACCATGAAAGCTACGACCATCAGGAATTTTTAGAAAAGGCCCGCAAAGGGATGCACACCATCATCCGCGAATCGGCGGTCACCAAGTTCCTCAAGGAAAATGTCCGGGCCATCACCGAAGGGGCCCCGGGTATTGCCCGCCACACCAGCTTTTGCTCGGATGACGTCCACGCCCGCGGCATCTTAAAGACCGGCCATATCGACAACATGGTGCGCCTGGCCATTGCTGCCGGTCTCGCTCCGATGACGGCTATCCAGATGGCCACCATCAATGCTGCCGAAGCTTATGAAATCGACGACCGCGTCGGCTCCATTGCGCCCGGTAAAGATGCCGACATCCTCCTCGTCGACCAGCCAGGGACCTTCACCGTCGAAACGGTCATCAGTAAAGGCATGGTCATCACTGAAAACAAGAAAAACGTCTTCACCTATACCGTACCGGCTCGCGATGCAGCCTTGTTACATACGGTACAGCACGAAAAAATGCAGCCTCTCGATTTTGCCTATCACGTCGACCTCAACGAAGGCACAGCTGTCGTCGAAACCATCGACAGCGTCGGCCCCTTCATGCGCAAACGCCGTGACGTCGAACTCGATGTAAAAGACGGCATCGTTCGTCCGAGTGCCGAAAAAGACGTGGCCTTAGTCTCGGTCATCGAACGCTATGGTAAGAACGGCAACGTCTCGAAAGGCTTCATCTCCGGCTGGTCCCTAACTAAGGGTGCCATTGCCACGACGGCTGCTCCCGATGACAACAACCTCGTCGTCGCTGGTGCCAACTACGAAGATATGGCATTGGCAGCCAATACCCTCATCGAACACGGCGGCGGACAGGTCGTCGTCCTCGACGGGAAAATCGTATCCTTCCTGTCCCTGCCTATTGCCGGCATCGCCTCCGATATGACGCCGGAAGACTTGGCTCAGAAAGAAAACGAACTCGATGAAGCTGCCAAGACCTTGGGCAGCCGCCTGCCGGACCCCATATTCTACCTCTCCTTCCTGCCCATTACGGCCATTCCCGACCTTGCCATCACCGACGGCGGCAATGTCGACTATACGAAACTGGCTTACTTCGACCCCATTTTACAACTGAAACCATAATCCTTTGACAGAAAGACAAAATTTATAGCACCATACAAAAATCGCCCCCATGACATAGAACGACTACGTCATGGGGGCGATTCCATTTATAACACGTTTCTTTTAAGCACTAGCGATTATAAAAAGATGATCATATCACCGATCATAATACGCGGAACCCTTTTGCCCTCCAAGGCAATTTGGCCGGGCATTTCAGCTTTTATCCCGACTCCGAAAACAAGGGTGCAGTGGCCATGTTCCTTCAAGGTCTGATTAGCTTCTGAGCCGACGTCACTGACCTGATATTCTTCATCGGCAATGAGCAGTTTATCGCCGACTTCAATCGGCTGGGTCAGGGTACTCTTCGTATGGGACACGACCATATTTTCATAGGCATAGGGAACGTCGTTATCGAAGATAATAATGCTGTTTCGTATTTTCATAAACGACAGGACCGATTCCCCAATCGCAGTAACTTTTGCTTCGTATTTCATAATAGCAGCTCCTTTCTGTATCGCTTAGAAACGAATAGATATCCTAAGCCTTCCACCATATCGGTAACAGAGGTTCAGCAAATAACACCTTGCTGTATGCCTTAAAATATAACAGATATTCCCAGCGTTAGCAAGATAGCAGTGACAGAAGCTAAACAAGTCGCAACGGTATATGATTTTAAGGCCCCTTCTACGGTCAGGCCGAAGTATTCCTTAACAATCCAGAAACCGGAGTCCGTAACGTGAGAGAAGCAAATGGCGCCGGAGCCGACAGCCAGGCAAACAATGGCCGGGTCCAATCCGGGATACTGCGGCAGCAGCGGCAAGACAATACCGGCAGACGTCATCATCGATACCGTAGCCGAACCCACAGAGAATCGCATGATAGCTGCAACAACCCAGGCTAAAATCAAAGGATTCATATGGATTGACATGAGAATAGAACCTAATTGAGTTCCCAATCCGCTATCCAATAAGATTCGATTGAAAGCCCCGCCGGCCCCGATGACCAGCAGGATACCGGCAACCGGTCCGAAGGACTGTTCCGTGAATTTCAACAATTCTTTCATCATGCGCCCGCGGTGAAGCCCCAAAGACCAGTAAGCAAAGAATGCAGAAATCAAGAGTGCCGTAATCGGATTGCCGATGAAGTCAATAATCATACTGGCTTCGGTTCCCTTCCACGGAGAAAGATCGAATAACGTTTTAGAAACCATGATAATCATCGGTAAGAGTATGGTCAACAGGGTAATGCCAAAGTTAGGCAGTTCACTGTCAGGAACTTCATCATACGTTTCGCGGACCGAGTCCATATCCGACGAAATTCTCTTATGAATGAGACTGGTCCAAATGGGACCGCCGACAGCTGCGCAGATGGTACAAATCAAAAGGCCCAGTAAAATAACCTTGCCGACATCGGCTCCTAAAGTGTCGACGATGGCCATGGCAGCCGGATGAGGCGGCAGCATGCAGTGGACAACCTGCAGGGATACGCCGATGGGGACCCCAATGGCAATGATCGATAAGCCCGTGGCCCGGGCGACACTAATGACTAATGGAATCAACAGGACAAAGCCAACTTGGAAGAATACGGGAATCCCGGTAATTAAGCCGACAAACATCATGGCCCAATTGGCTTTTTTCTTACCAAAGCGGTTGATAAGGGTCCGAGCCAGCCGTTCAGCCCCGCCGGACGTTTCCAGCATTTTCCCTAAAATACTGCCAAAGCCCAATACAGTAGCTAAAAAACCAAGGGTACTTCCCATGCCGGCCTCAATAGATTTACAAATTTGCAGCAGCGGCATACCGGTTACAAAGCCGACGAAGAAGCAAGCGATGACGAGGCTGACAAAGGCATGTAAATGAAGCCTCATGATTAAAACGACGACCAATATAATGGCAGCCAACAAGGTTCCGACTAAGAAAATAAGGTCCACAATACGTCCCCCCTATTCAGATAAATCAAGCCAAGGTAAATAAGAGGCTACTACTTTGGTCATTGTTTGTTCGGCCGCTTTTGTTACCTCTTCAAAACGTGTGTTTTCATTCATATGTTCAGCCAAGAAGGCTCTGGCGGCCTTCACACCGGCTGTCGATACTTCCGTGTTGATATTAACTTTGCGAATGCCAAGTCGAATAGCTTTTTGCAAGTCTTCTTTAGGAATACCGGAACTGCCATGCAGTACCAAAGGCGTCGTGACGGCCTGTGCAATGTCTGCCAGCCGCTGGAAGTCGAGCTTCGGCGTGCCCTTATAGATGCCATGAGCGTTGCCGATGGCGATGGCGACGGCATCAACTCCGGATGCGGCAGTATAAGCTGCCACATCCCGGACTTGAGTATGGGTATCTTCATTTCCGACCGGCCCCTGTCCCGTTTCCTCATTTAAGTACCCCAGCTCTCCTTCAACGCTGACATGGACGGCGTGGGAAATCCGAACAATTTCGGCGCTTCGGGATGCATTTTCGGCGACAGGAAGATGCGATCCGTCATACATGATAGACGTAAATCCTGCCCGGATGGCACGAATGACATTGCTTTCCTGTTTGCAGTGATCTAAATGAAGCACGATGGGTTGACTTGAGGTATGACCATAAAACTTTACTAATTCAGCCATGGCTTCTATCGGCATATGTTGGTCGTATTTTTCGCCAAAAGAAAGGATAACGGCATGATTTGAGGCTTTGGTCGCTGCCAATACGGCTTGTAACGATTCTACATTGTAAACATTGAAGGCTCCGACAGCCATTTTCTTTGCCGAGGCCGCTTTCAACATCGTTCGTAAGTTAATCAGCATCGTGCGTCACCTATCTCTTACTTAACATGGATACGACGTCCCGCAGCGTCGTTACGGCACCGACGTTCCCCGGGAAGATAATGTACGCCATATTGGGGAATTTGGCTTCTGCCCCTGTTTTCCAAACGGGAATCCCCGGAGATACCTGTCCCAAAACCAGGGCTTTTTTTACACTAAGGCCTTTGGTACCGACGTCACTGGACGTAATCCCGCCTTTGGCGATCAAGAAGGCCGGCTGAACAGAGAGGCGATGAACAATACTGGTAATGGCTTCGGAAATTTTAACAGAAATCCGTAAGGATTCTTCTTCCGACCCGGCATCGAAGCGTTTCCGCCCCGTATAGACGGCAACGGTCGTACCTTGCTTGATGGCTTCTTCTGTCGTCTTTACAATGCGCTGTAATTCAGCTTCCAGTTTTTCCGGTTCCAATACCAAGAGGTGATTGAATTCGATGAATTTTACCTGTTCGCAGGTCTTTAATTCATTCAATTGATCCGTCGTCTTCTTGACATGGGAGCCGATAATGATTAACCCGCCATTGGTATTTCCTTTTACAATGAGTTCTTCTTTTTGGAGAAGGGCTTTATCGGGAACATTGCCGATAACTTTAGGCCAGGCAGCTGCCGTACGGAAGAGGAACTTCTTTCCGGCTTTCAGCGCCCGAATCATGGCGATGGCAAAGACTTGTACATCTTCGTAATCGACAGCGTTGACGATGACTTTGTTGAAGTCTTTTACTTCCATCAACTGTTTTTCGATTGCATCGACGCGGAGATTTCGTAAATCATCTAAGGAAATATACGTCGTATCGGAAGCCTTATATAAGCCTTTCGTTTTTTCTTCAATATAGGCACCCATTTCAGAAGCCGTATAGCCAAAGGTCTTATCTTTAGCAAATTCCGTGTCGCCGGCAGGAACCAGATTGTCCCCTTCTTGGACATAATGGATGTTTCCGATGGTGAAGCGGCCCCCTTCTTTGAAGAAAGGCATTAAGACTTCGCCGTCGATAAGGCCATTATGTTCGCCTTCCAAGGTCTTACGAAGGGTATCTGTTTCTAAGGGATAGTGGCCGCGCAGGGTTGAATCACTGCGGCTGATAATCATGAAGTCTTTTCCTGTTTTTTTCGCTTCGGCCAAAATTCGTTCGGCAATGATCTGATGGACTTCTTGTGTATGAGCTGCTGAGAAAGCACGTGAATTGGTCAAGATAAAGAATATCGAATTATCTTCTGCAAAGCCGTCGGCAATGCTTTCCGGGGACCAATCAGTATATACATGAATGCCGTTAACCGTTTGTACCCCCGTCGGATCATCGTCAAGGACGATGATTTTCTTATTGAAATCTTTCATTTCATCGGCTAATAATTTTTTTACTTGTTCAGGATTGCCATTGGGAATCCGGGCAAAAAGTTCCGTTTTTAATATGCTCATGATGATTTCTCCTTATTCCTCGTTCGTTTTAACAATAACGCCGGAAATATTTTCGTAGAATTGAACAATACCGCTGTGGTCGTCCATCAAATGACCGGTAGATTTCAGACTGTTCATGATTTGCTGCAGGCTGCTGGTCAGTATGAGCGGTAAGTCTAACCCGTTGGCCGTAGCCATAACATTATTGATATCTTTTAAGTTGATGCGAATCGGTCCGCCCGGTTTAAAGTTACGGCTGTACATCATCGGAGCTTTGGCATCAAGAACGGCACTGCCGGCCAAACCGCCGCGAATGGCTTCATACACTTTTTTCGGATCGGCTCCGGCTTTTGTTGCCAGAATAAGGGCTTCCGATACAGCCGCGATATTCAGATTGACGATAACCTGGTTTGCCAGTTTCGCAATGGAACCGCTGCCATTAGGGCCGATTAAGGTAATCGAAGAACCCATGGCTTCAAATACATCATGGACTTTGTCGACGACTTCCTGTTTGCCGCCAATCATAATAGCCAAGGTGCCGGCGACGGCCCCCGGTTCACCGCCGCTGACCGGTGCATCTAAAAAGTGGCATCCCTTGCTTTCAGCAAGCTTGGCAAATTCCTGAGATTCAATAGCCGTAACCGAGCTCATATCGACAATGACGGCGCCTTCGGGAATACCGGCCAACACCCCGTCTTCCCCTTCTAAAAGGGAGCGAACGATAGGACCACTGGGAACCATAGTAATGACAACGTCTTTTCCCTGTGCTGCCTGTTTGGGAGACGTCCCGGCAATGGCTCCGGCTTCTGCCATTTCTTGAACGGCAGCCGGAAGGATATCGTAGGCTGTGACTTCAAAACCAGCTTTCAGCAAATTCTTTACCATCGGTTTTCCCATAATACCTAAGCCAATAAATCCGATTTTTTTCATTATAATTACCTCCTGAAAATTAATTACCATGTAACATACTACTCGCATTAAAAATAATTACGCACTTAGTAGTGCGTAGCATACTACTTAAAGTAAAAGTAAAACGCAGGAATCCTGCGCCGTACTTCTATAAGGAGCCTTTCGCCCCTAGTACAATGGCCGTCTCTTCCATATGCTTTCGAAAGGCAGATACCGCCCTATCGCTGTCACCGGTCAAGATAGCATCTAAGATTTGCTGATGTTCCTCATAAGCCTTCCCATGGCGATGTGTACTTCGAAGGGAATGAACCGTCGCCAATTCGATTTTCGTACGCATGAGGTTCGCCATACGAGTTAAATAGGCATTCTGCGGAAAATCTACAATTAAATGATGGAACTGGATATCAGCCTTCATGAATTCATAATGGGATTCATCGTCATCAGAATATCCGGCTTCTGTCTTTTGACATTCCATCAATGCAGTGACAGTCTCCTGCCATCGCTTGTCATGGGGGTGATTGGCAAGACACAGCACCGCGTAACCTTCAATAGCCAAACGGGCCTGTAAAATTTGCCGCAAGTCATCGGGAGATGTTGCTTTTACACCAAATCCACGATTATTGAAGATTTCAATGAGGTCATCATTCTTCAGCTGTAAAACAGCTTCGCGTACCGGCGTGCGGGATACGTTCAACTTGTCGGCAAATTGTTTTTCAGAATAAACTTCACCGGGCAATAACTCACCCTTTACAATTGCTTCTTTTAAGTATTGATAGATTTGATCTTTATACGATACTTTTTTTAACATGATGAACTCCTTCGTCGGTAACTCGCATCTTGTATGTAGCATACTACTAACGTAAAAAAAAGTCAAGAAGATTTCAATTGTTTTACATTGAATTTTTCCAGTGCTTTACATGTTCTATATGTTCCTTTGGTATGCTGTAAAAAATAGACTAAAAGGTGGGATTTTTATGGCAAAGACTTATGTGCTCGATACGAATGTCTTGATTCAGGCTCCGTATGCTATGCAGTGTTTTGAAGATAATCATGTCGTTATTCCCCTGGTTGTCGTGGAAGAATTGGATGGACTGAAAAAAGCGGATGGTGAACGCGGGTTCAATGCCCGGCAAGCCATCCGCTTTTTGGAACGTTTAAGGCTCCGCGGCAATTTACTGGACGGCGTTGCCCTTGATAACGGCGGCATGGTACGTATCGAGATTAATTGCGTCCACGAGGCGCTGCCGGAATCGCTGCCTGACGATCAGGCCGATAACCGAATTCTCAAAGTCTGCTGCCACCTGCAAAGCTGTCAGCCCATTTTGGTCACCAAAGACTTGGTGCTGCGGCTCAAAGCCCAGGTGCTGAATATTGAAGCTCAGGATTTCAGTACGGAACAGGTACTGCCCGAAAAGAACGGCTATACGGGCCGTCAAACTTGTTACGTCCCGGAAAGCGACTTCGATGCCTTTTTAGAAGAGGGCATCGATGCCGGCCGCCTCTACCAAATCGACGACAACGCCCAACGCTACGACGTGACGGTACAGGAAAATGAATTCATCATCTTACAAGCCGACGCTTCCCTTCGTAAGACCCATTTAGGCCGAGTCCATAAAGGGCGCGTCATCCCCCTGACCTACAGCCGCGTTTCTCCCTACGGCATCAAGCCGCGAAATGCCGGCCAGTATTTTATGCAGGAAGCCTTGATGCAGTCGGCGGAAGAAGCGCCGTTGGTCATCATCAAAGGCCAAGCCGGCACGGCCAAGACATTCTACTCGTTAGCCGTAGGCCTCGAAAAAATCATCAACCATCCGACGGGTGAATACCGGCGCATCCTCATCTGCCGGCCGAATGCCCAGTTCGACTCAGATATCGGCTTTTTACCCGGTGACGAACAGGAAAAGATTTCGCCCCTCATGCGGCCTATTATCGATAATTTGGAACAGCTCATCGACAGTAATGAAGCCGAACGCTATGAAAATGAACGAGAACTGGCCGAAAAGATTGAAGAAATCTTCGACCGCCACGTCATTCAAACCGAAGCCTTGAACTTCATCCGCGGCCGTTCCTTGGAAAAGACGTATCTCATCATCGACGAAGCGCAGAACATGACGCCAAATCAGGTAAAAGGCATCATCACCCGTGCCGGCAAGGGCACGAAGATCATCCTCGTCGGCGACCCCAACCAGATTGACCGCCCCTTCCTCGATGAACGGACGAACGGCCTGACCTATGCCGCCGGTAAGATGAAGGGCAGCCCCTTATGCTATCAATTGACCATGCGAGTTGACGAATGCGAACGGTCGCCTTTAGCCCTGGACGCCGTTCAACGCTTATAGATTTTTGTAACGATTACGGTTTCAGATACTGTTGGGATATCGCCGGATTCCACGAGCAGCAGCCGCCCGTTTCTTTTTCAAAGCGCCAGTGCTGGCGGACGTCGGGATACTTTTCGTGATCGACTTCGCTGAGGAACATGTCTAAGGGACGGATGAAATCGCGGTATTCGCCGTACAAGGTCTTGTAGACGACATACGTTTCTTTCGTTGCGGCATCGTCGGCAAGACCGATGATACGGTATCGCTTCTGCTTAAAATGGCGCCACGTTTCCCCCGGTTTGGGCAGTTCCCGGCCGGCTACAAAGGCACTGAGAGCTCCCAAAGACGGCAAAAAAGCGGCTGCCTTCACCCATTTGGCATCGACAAATCCTTGGTCAACCATCGCTTCTAAGAAAGCCTTCATGGGCTGATAGTAGCCGTTGAAATCGAGGAAGGCGAAGCGTCCTTTGAGGTGACCGAGTTTTACTTCACTCATGACCTGGCTGATTTCTTCTAACGTACCGAAGCCTCCGGGAAAAGCCAGGAAGAGGTCGCCCAATTCCATCATCTTCGCTTTGCGTGAAGCCATGTCCGGCGTAACGATGAGCTTTGTCAGGCCCTCCTGTTGGAGCGCCGTATCGATAAATTCCTGAGGCTCTACGCCGATAACGGTGCCGCCCTTTTTTAGGGCTCCGGCAGACAAGGCTCCCATGAGCCCCGTTCGGCTGCCGCCGTAAATCAAAGTATGGCCGTGGTCGGCAATCCAAGCTCCCAAGGCCGAGGCGCAGGCTTCATAACTGGGATCGTTTCCCCGGCTGGCGCCGAGGTAGACTGTAATATTCATCGCACTTCCCTTCTTTCCGCTGTATGTCATGGCTCTTCCCGCCATTGTATGCTACAATAATACTATCTATTATAGCATATGTGAGGAGTATTCCGCTGTATGAAGGGCAGAAAAAGTCAGTATTTCAAAGAGCTTTTTCTATCGAGGTATACGTAAAAGGCGTATTCACAAGAATATTCTTGCGAAACGCCTTTTTCTTATCTATGCGAAAACGAAAGGAGCCGATCCCTTGCCTAAAGAAACAGATGCGCCTAACTTTTTTATCGGCCGCAGCGACACCATTGCCAACAACGACAAATTATCTCATAAATCCCGCCAAAGCCTGTATACGGCCCGGGCGGCCAATACGGTCGACGCCTATCGCTCGGACTGGAACGACTTCTGCGACTGGTGTTCCTACCACGACTTATCGTCCTTTCCGGCGGAACCGGAAACGATTGTAAACTATATCAACGACCTGGCTGACAATGCCAAGGCCAACACCATTGCCCGACGCATCAGTGCCCTCACGGAAAATTTCGATGCCGCCGGTGTCAAAGACAATCCCTGCCGCTTTCCCATCGTCCGCAACGCCCTGCGCGGTATCAAGCGCATGAAGGGCACCATTCAGCACGGTAAGGCACCGGTCCTCTTCGACGACATCAAAGAAATGCTGACCTTCCTCGAAGGCAAGGACATCCAACAGATTCGGGACCGGGCCATCTTGCTGGTCGGATTCTATGGGGCCCTGCGCCGGTCGGAATTGGCCGGCATCGACGTCGAAGATTTAAAATTCACCCGCCTGGGTCTTTTAATCACCCTGCGCAAATCGAAGACCGACCAATTCGACCAGGGCCAGATGATCGCCATCCCCATGGTAAAGGATACGAATCTCTGCGCCGTCACGGCGTTAAAGAATTGGCTCGACATGAGCGGCATCACGACGGGTCCCGTCTTTCGCGGTCTGACCAAAGGACACCATATCCGCAAGACGCGGATCTCCGATAAGGCCATTGCCCTCATCGTCAAGCACTATGCCGAACTCATGGGCATGAACCCCGATGATTACGGGGCCCACAGCCTGCGCCACGGCTTTGCCACATCGGCCGCCCAGCACCACGTCGAGGAACGGCAGATCATGCGCCAGACCCGTCATAAGTCACAGGCCATCGTCCGCCGCTATATCGACGAAGCCGACCGCCTCGTCGACAGTCCGATTTTAAAGATTACCGAAGATAAGTCTTAAGGGACCAGCTGTGCAGCCAAGACTTGCCGCACATGGCCGGCCTTGCCGGAAGCGACAGGCAGGCGCAGGACTTGACCGGGTTGGATGGCACGATCGCCGGTCAGTTTATTTTCATCGAGGATGGACTGGATGACCTGACGTACATCCGTATCTTCATCGACGACGACCGACGCCAGCTGCCAAACGGTCTGCCCCGGTTCAACGCGAACGGAAACGTATTCCTGTGAAGGCTGATAGCTCCAGCCGATTTGGGTGCACATAAAGATAGCCAGGCCAATCAAGGCGACATATTTTAGTAACGGGCCTCTCCCTTTTCGTCTTCTTCTCATGGTTATCACTCCTAAGTAAAAACGAACGTTCTAAGAACAAGTGTTCGTCGACACCCTTATTATAGCTTCGAACAGTTGTTCTTGTCAAGGCGATTTGAACAAATGTTTGATTTTTTTCGGTATTTTCGGTATAATGTGACTAGCTATACTGGAATGATTGTAACTTGCCAGAGACTGGAGTGACTATATATGATTACCAATGAAAAAATGCTGACGACCCGTCAAAAACAGATATTAGAATACATCCGCACCTGTGTCCACCAATTCGGCTATCCCCCGTCGGTCCGGGAAATCTGTAAAGAAGTCGGCCTCAGTTCGACGTCGACGGTCCATGGCTATCTCCATCGCCTGGAAGATCTGGGCTATATCCGCCGCGACCCGGCTAAGAACCGAACGATCGAACTCCTCGACGAAGGTTCGTGGCGTTCGAAGAAGATCGTTCCCCTGCCCCTCGTCGGCCAGGTCCGTGCCGGAGCTCCTATCTTTGCCGAAGAGTGCGTCGAAGACGTCTACCCCTTCCCGGCTGATTTCATCGGCAATGACGACTGCTTCATGCTCATCGTCCAAGGGGACAGCATGAAAAATGCCGGCATCCTCGAAGGCGATCAGCTCATCGTCCGCCATCAGGATACGGCAGAAAACGGTGAAATCGTCGTGGCCCTCATCGACGATGAAGCGACCGTAAAGCGTTATTTCCGCGAAAAAGATGCCATTCGACTCCAACCGGAAAATGATGAATACGAACCGATTTACACGCGAAACTGCAAGATTCTCGGCAAAGTCGTCGGCCTCTACCGTCAATATTAGGAGGTATCTTTATGGTTGATGTTGCTGCGGCAGCTGCCAACAGTGCCCTCTTTGACGGCATCCGCCCCGAAGACCGGTCAGCCATGCTCACCTGCCTCGGTGCCCAGACGAAGACCGTCCGGAAAGGGGAATTCTTGGTTCTGGCCCAAGACGAAGTCCGCTATATCGGCGTCGTCTTAAGCGGTGAAATCCACATGATCCACGAAGACCGCTGGGGCGACAAGGCCGTGTTGGCCGTCATCAAAGAAGGCGGCCTCTTTGGGGAAACCTTCGTCTGCGCTACAATTTTGCAGTCTTTAGTCACCTTCCAAGCCGTCAAGACGACGACCTTCCTGACCTTGCCCTTTCAAAAAGTCCTCCACGTCTGTACACAGGCCTGTCCTTTTCATCATCGGCTCATCGAAAATATGCTGCACCTCATTGCCGCAAAGAACGCCCAGCTCATGGAAAAGTTGGAGATCGTCTCGAAAAAAACCTTGCGCAAAAAGCTGCTGACGTATTTTTCCTTCCAATCAGAAAAGGCCGGCAGCCCGACCTTCACCATTCCCGTGACGCGAAGCCAGCTGGCCGACTACCTCTGTGCCGACCGAACAGCCGTCGCCCGGGAAATGTCGCGCATGAAAGAAGAAGGACTCATCGATGTAAATCAACAGACCGTTACCTTAAACTAAATACAAAAAAGGGAGCACTGCCAAGGCATTTGGCGGTACTCCCTTTTTGCATGCCGTATATTACAGATTTACTTCTTTAAAGCCAGGCCGTCGTGGAAGGCTTTGCCGACGACGGGGCCGATGAGGCGATACGTCTTGGTGCTGCTGTCATACATGATGGGCTGGAGTTTGTCGTAGTCGACGAGCCCGTCGGTGAGGACCGATTCATCGGCTTGCTGAGCTACGATTTTTCCGACGAGGATCCCCGTTTCGTCGTCATAGCTCTTGCATTCGCATTCGAGGGTGACGGGAAATTCTTCGATGATCGGGGCCTTGACGTGGCGGCTTTCATGGACGTGGCAGCCGGCCACTTCGATCTTATTGACGCGGTTCCCCGTTTCGACGCCAAAATAATCGGCCAGGACCATCGTATCCTTGGTCGCAAAGGCAACGGTAAAGGCGCCGGTCTTTTTGACGTTGTCCGTCGTCTTGTGTTTATCCAAAAAGAGTGTGATTTCATCGAAATCGGACTGGGAACCCCAGGCTGCGTTCATGGCATTGGGAACGCCATTTTCATCGTAGGTTCCGATAATGAATACCCCTTCCGGAGCGATACAAGCTTCTTTTCCGGAAAATTCTTTACTCATGATGTCATTCCCCCTTACGGTTATTTTCTTTATTATAGCAGAAACTCGTGGACGATGGATACAGGATGCGGTTAAAAAGGCAAACCCGGCTGCCGCAGACAGGCTTCGGCAGCCGGGTTTATGCCCGATATGACCTTTATTTTGTTACCGTCAGTGTGTCGTCGAAGGACTTACCGGTGACGAGGCGTATGTGACGGTACGTTTCGGTACGGCCGTCTTAGGTGATGAACTGATGCTGGTCGTCGAGTGTGCCTGTTTTTTTGCCGCAGCAATACCGTAAGGAATGGCCAGGAAGACGACGGCGCCGACGAGATTGCCTAAGGTGACCCACAGGAGGTTGTAGCCGAAGCCGGAGAAGCTTACGGCCATGCCGGCCGGATTGAGGAGTCCCAAGGTCAGGACGGTCATATTGGCCACACTGTGTTCAAAGCCGCAGGTAAAGAAGGCGTAGAGACACCAGAAAGTCATGATCAATTTCCCGCTGTCAGACTTGCAGCGGAAGCCGCACCAGACGGCGAGACATACCAAGACGTTGCACAAGATGCCCCGCAGGAAGAGAACCAACGACGGCAGACTCATTTTGGTCGCGGCGGCTCCTGCCAGGGCCTGTCCGACACTGCCTGCCGTCCCGGCTGCCCCGTAGAAGAGGAACGATAAGATGACGGCGCCAACGAAGTTTCCAGCGTAGCAGACGACCCACAGGTGAACGACGTCGACCAAAGAAACGGTCTTTCCGCGCCAGCCGCTGAAGAGGACGAAGGCGTTACCTGTAAACAATTCTGCCCCGGCCATGATGACCAGGCTGAGGGCGACGCCAAAGGACAGGCCCATGGCAATCTTATTCATCGGAATCGGTCCCAGTGTGCCGCTGACCGTAAAGGCCAGGAGGACGCCGAAGCCGATATAGGCCCCGGCCAGTGCTGACAGGAGAAAATACCCCAAAGGGTTATTTTTTAACAAACGTACCTTGGCAGCCGCACCGGCAGCGGTTGCTGCATATTCTTCATCATACATAGTACCTCGCCTCCTACTTCAAACAAAAATAACGGATGCCGTTCCAATACAACGGCGTACAGACCTCAGCTTTAGGCGGTAAGCTCAGGTCCTTCATGATCCGGCGCAGAAACGCCTCCGGTCCCGTCCAATTGACGATATAGCCGAAATGTTCTTTGCCGCCCGGCACTTCCGGATCCATATATGTTTGGGCGTAGGCGTAGACATGGCTGATGATGTTGATGACGCTGTCGGCGTCGGCCCATTTCAAAAAATCGATGCCCCTGCGGGGATTCTTTTTCCGCAGCGCATCGGATTGAACTGAGGTTCTTTGTCTAATTGGCAAAGACAGTTTGAAAGGTTTCAAAGGATACATCTATCCCCTATCCGTGCCTCTTTCAATCCATGATTTTTTCACATCTTTTGATAACAAATCGCTTTTTTATTTTGTTCTTATTATACCACAAACGAGCCATTCAAATAGTTGTCACTGTAATAAATATTGAAAAAATATCATTATACATATATCAATAAATCATGGTTCTTTTGTCTTTGTTCCGAAAAGACAAAAGCGGCTCCCATAGCGGAAGCCGTTTTTTTGATTCTTTGTCGACTATTCAGCGATTTTTTTAGCCGCCACACCATAGGGAATAGCCAGGAAGAGGATGGCGCCGACGAGGTTCCCTAAGGTAACCCACAGAAGGTTATGTCCGTAGCCTGCCAGGCTGACAGCCATGCCGGCCGGATTGAGGAGTCCCAAGGTCAGGACGGTCATATTGGCCACGCTGTGCTCAAAGCCGCAGGTAAAGAAGGCGTAGAGACACCAGAAAGTCATGATCAGCTTGCCGCTGTCTGATTTACAACGGAAGCCGCACCAGACGGCAAGACAGACCAGGACGTTGCACAAGATGCCCCGCAGGAAGAGGACCTGCGGAGAGAGGCTCATCTTAGTCGCAGCCGCCCCTGCCAAAGCCTGGCCGACACCGCCGGCCGTACCGGCAGCGCCGTAGAAGATAAAAGATAAGATGACGGCGCCGACGAGGTTGCCCAGGTAGCAGACGACCCACAAGCCGATGACGTCGGTCAAGGTAACTGTCTTTTGCCGCCAGCCATTGTAGAGGACCATGGCGTTGCCCGTAAAGAGTTCGGCACCGGCGATGATGACCAAGCTGAGGGCGATGCCAAAGGACAGACCCATGGCGATTTTATTCATCGGAATCGGTCCCAAAGTGCCCCCTACCGTAAAGGACAGGAGGATGCCGAAGCCGATATAGGCACCGGCCAGGGCCGACATAAGAAAGTATCCTAAGGGATTCTTTTTCAATAAGCGGACTTTGGCGGCTGCACCGGCCGCCGTCGCCGCATATTCGTCATGATACATCGTAGTCTGCCCCCTACTTCAATCCCGAGTAGCGGATGCCGTCCCAGTACAGCGGTTTGTAGATTTCGGCCTTCGGCGGCAGATTGACGTCTTTCATGATCCAGCGCAGGAATTCTTCCGTTCCCGTCCGATCGACGATGTAGCCGATGTGTTCCTTGCCGCCCGGCACTTCGGGGTCGATGTATTTCTGAGCGTAGGCGTAGACGTTGCTGATGATCTTGACGACACTGTCAGCGTCGAGCCATTTGATGAAGTCGATGCCCATGCGGGGGTTCTTCTTGCCGCTGCGGCCCAGGAGAGTCATGCGGAAATACTGGGTCTTGCTCCGCGTCCAGGCACGGGTCGGGCAGGCGTGGGCGCAGACGCCGCAGCCGATGCATTTTTCGACGTTGCGGACAGGCCGGTTCTTATCCATCTTCAAGGCTTCGACGGAGAGTTGTTTGCACTTCTTGACGCAGGCACCGCAGCTGATGCAGCGCGTCGGGTCGAACTGGGGCTCGGTCATGCCGATGATGCCGAAGTCATGCATGCGGACCTTGCCGCAGTCGTTGGGGCAGCCCGTGAGAGCGACTTTGACGTGAAGGTCATTTGGGAAAATGGCCTTTTCAATCCGTTCGGCCAGAGCCGTCGTGTCGTAGTTGGCAAAGGGACAGATGCGGTTGCCGACGCAGGCCATGATGTTACGCGTACCGGACGAATCGTAGCCGCGGCCCTTTTCCGACTGGTTGATGCCCAATTCTTCGATGATGGGCTGCAGGGCCTTGTTGACTTCGTCGACCTTTTCAAAGGGAATGCCTAAGATTTCAAAACCCTGCCGGATGGTCAGGTGGACTTCGCCGCTGCCGTAAGTTTCGGCGATTTCCTGAACTTTCCCTAAGACGTCGGCCCGGAGATGGCCGCCGGGAACGCGGACGCGGGCGGATGTTACGCCGCGGTTCTTGGTGACGCGAAAGGCGTTTTTCTTTAACTTGCCACAATTCATATCAATCATCGTTCTTCCCTCCTAGTCGATAAACGAGCGAACGGTCGTATATTTGAATACCGGGCCGTCCTGACAGACGTAGAGCTCGCCGATGCGGCAGTGACCGCATTTACCGAGGCCGCAGCACATCTTGCGCGATTCGGACAACCAAATTTTTTCTTCATCGAAGCCGATTTTTAAGAGTTCCTGAATGGAGAATTTGATCATCATCGGCGGGCCGACGACGACGGCGATGGCGTTGTCGAAGTCCTTGAGCGGCAGCTGTGGGATGTACTGCGTAACCAGGCCGACATTGCCTTCGTAGCCTTCAGGGGCGGCGTCGACGGTGTAGATGAAGTTCATGCCGTCGGCGATCCAGCGTTTCAAATCGTCGCGGAACAAAATGTCGTCCGGCGATTTGAAGCCGGAAATGATGTTCAGGCTCTTACATTCATCCATGTGATCGGCGAAGTAGTCGATGACGCCGTGGACCGGAGACAGGCCGGAACCGCCGGTGATGAGGACGATTTCCTTGCCTTTAAAGATATTGACGTCGAAGCCGTTGCCGTAAGGGCCGCGCATGAAGAAGTGGCCGCCGACGTAATTTTCAAAGATTTCTTCCGTAAGGGAACCGACGCGGCGGATGGTAAAATCCAAGGAATGGTCGGTAATGCCGCTGACGGAAATGGGCGCTTCACCGTATTTCGGGATGGAGATCTCAAAGAACTGGCCGGGCTTTACGGGATGCGTATCGCCGCGGTCGTAAGACATGCGGAAGGTATATTCCACATCGGCGTGTTTGATGACCTCTAAGATTTCTGAGCGAAAAGGCATATATGAATTATTCATGGCCGCTGACCTCCTTCATACCGGCTTCTAATTTTTCGACACAATGAGTAAAGGAAATGTATTCGGGACAGATGGCATCGCACCGGCCGCAGCCGACGCACATCTGGAATCCCGAACGCTTCTTGAAATCGAGGACCTTGTGGAGGACCTTGAAGCGCATCCGTTCGCCGGCTTTCTTGCGGAAACAGAGGCCGCCGGCCACTTCCGTATAGCCGTCGATCATGCACGATGCCTGGACGCGGCGCCGTTCGCCGGCCTGGCCGTTTTCGGTGTAAAACAGATCCTGCATGGACCAGCAGGTGCAGGTCGGACAGGCGACGGTGCAGCGGCCGCACTTGATGCAGCGCTTGTCGTATTCGTCCCAAATGGAGCTCTTAGCAACGGCCGACGTCAGGTTTTCCGGAACCTTGACAGTCAGGCTGTTTTCCATAACGGCGTCGGGCGTGACGTCTACTTCGGCAGCACCCATGGCACGGAGGGCTTCAGCCAGGTCTTCATCCTTACAGTCGATTTCAATCTCATCGCCGTGGACATTGACGGCAGCGTCGTAGTCCGTACTGACGTTGGTGCCCATAGAGACGCAGAAGCAGCCGTCAAAATCGTGGTCGCAGCCCATGAGGACGAATTTCAGTCCGTCGCGGACGCGCTTATAATAGGAATCTTCCGGACCGTTTTCAAGGAACATATAATCGAGGCGCTTCACAGCGTGGAGGTCGCAGCTGCGGAGGAAGACGATAGTCCCTCTCGTCGGACCTTCCGATTCGGTCATACCATGTTCCGTAAAGTACAATAAGGTCTGACTCAGCGGCAGGAGAATATCCTTAAAGGAGTATTCCGACCGTTCGTTCCAATCGATATCGGCCAAATCCGCTACCTTCCCGTAACGAACGACGTCTGTTTCAGAAAAACGACCCGTTCCTTCAAAGACCTTCGGAGCGTAAATGTCATATTTTTTTCTCCAGCTATCGAAGACAGTTTGAAATTTTTCAAGTGATACCGCGTATCCCATAGCAGTCCCTTCTTTCAGTAAATACTTTTTTTCACATATATCGTGACAGCAATCTTATTTCTAGCTTGTCCTTATCATAGCAGGAAGGGACCGTTCAAACTGTTGCCGTCGCAACGGTTATTGAAAAATTCCACAACTAATCATGCTTATAAGTCATCCATAACTCCATTTCCAAAAGACAAAAAAAAGTGCCGCTCCCGCCG
>NZ_HF954537.1:211078-361062 GCF_000455225.1 Megasphaera massiliensis | reverse complement strand
ACCGTGGGAACAGCACTTTTTCAGCTTATCAAATCATTCAAAATCATTATGGAACTTAATCGTGCGGTACGTTTCAAAGGTCAGCCACTTATCGAAGACTTTGGCGTCGGGATTGTCTCCGGCAGCGGCATAATCGGCCTTAAAGTCGGCAAATTCCTGTGCCGTATGGACGTTAATGGCAAAGCCCCGGCCGTTAACCAACGGTTTTTCCGTATAGGCGTAGCCGTCGAGGGTCAGGATATTGGCGACCTTGGCCTTACGGATTTCAACAGCCAAATTATCGCGTAGGATGAGGATGTCGAAGTCGTCGGGATAGGCATAGGTTTCGCCTTTGGTCGGAATGGCATCGCCGATGTGATACTGGCGGTAAGCCGGTTTGGCCTTGGTGATGTTCAGGCTCTGCATGCCGTAGAAGAAGTCTTCAAAGACGTCGCCCCTCCCCTTAAGGCTGCCGTTGACGAAGGTGTGGTCGCTGTCGGTATCGTTGCCGTCGATGACGACGCCGCAGGCCGACGTCATGTTGGTGACCCGGTCGATGAGGATCAGCTCGCCGAGTCCTTTATGATGGCTGAAGGTGTCGACGACAATCGGTTCCTGGAGGAACAAGGTGCAGACGGCGATTTCGTTCTTTGAAACGGCCGTGGCCCGTTTTTTCTCGCCCGTATTGACGTCGATGGTGTAGTCGACATCGGTCAGGACGCCGACGATTTCCTTAGTCCCCAGTTTGACGACGTATTCTTTGCCGACGACTAAGGGTTGGTCATCCATCCAGAGCATGGTCGCTGTAATGCGCTGGCCGAGGCCGATAGCCGTATCTTTCGTAAAGACACAGCCCCGGGAGACGTCGACTTCCCGGTCGAGCTGGACATTGACCGGCTGACCTTTTGAGGCCGACGGGACGGAGTTAAAGCCGACCAGGATGTCTTTAACCTTGGCTTCCTGCTTGCTGGGCAGTATCTGAATCGTATCGCCGACCTGCAGCGAGCCGCTTTCGATTTGGCCCTGGAAGCCGCGGAAAGTATGGTTCGGCCGGCAGACACGCTGAATGGGAAGGTAAAATCCTTCTTCGTCATTTTCTTCGACGTCGACGGTTTCCAAGTATTCGAGGATGGTCGGGCCGTCGTACCAAGCCATAGGAACGGACTTTTTGGTAACGTTGTCCCCTTCCGTCGCCGACACAGGGATGAAGACGGCGTTTTCCAGTTCCAAGTCGTCCCGAAGGGCTTCGATATCCCGCTTGATGGCTTCAAAGCGCTTCTGATCGTAGTCGACGAGGTCCATCTTGTTGATGGCAAAGATGAAGTAGCGAATGCCCATGAGGGCGCAGATACGGGCGTGGCGCCGAGTCTGGACCAAGACGCCCTGGGTAGCGTCGATGAGGATGATGGCCAAATCGGCAAAGGAGGCACCGACGGCCATGTTGCGCGTATATTCTTCATGGCCCGGCGTATCGGCAACGATGAAGCTGCGATTATCCGTATTGAAATAGCGGTAGGCGACGTCGATGGTGATGCCCTGTTCCCGTTCAGCCATGAGGCCGTCGAGGAGGAGCGAATAGTCAATGGCCCCGCCGCGGCTGCCGACCTTGCTTTCAAGTTCCAACGCCCGTTTCTGATCGGCATAGAGCAGTTTGGCATCGTACAGCAAGTGGCCGATGAGCGTCGATTTGCCGTCGTCGACACTGCCGCAGGTGATGAATTTTAATAAACCGTTTTCATTTCTATCCATTAGAAGTACCCCTCTCTCTTTCTGCGTTCCATACTGCCGGCCGCTTCGTTATCGATGACCCGGCTCGTCCGTTCCGACGATACGGCACTCAAGGTTTCGTCGATGATGGCGTCCAGCGTGTCGGCGTCCGATTCGATGCCCCCCGTCAGCGGATAGCAGCCAAGGGTCCGGAAGCGAATCTTCTTATGCATGACTTCTTCGCCGGGCTTTAAGCGCATGCGGTCGTCGTCGACCATGATGATGTTGCCGTCGCGGTAGACGCAGGGCCGTTCAGCGGCAAAGTACAGGGATACAATGTCAATGTTTTCCCGCTTGATGTACTGCCAGATATCCTTTTCCGTCCAGTTGGAAATGGGGAATACGCGCATGCTTTCCCCCTTATGGATATGGGTGTTGTACAGTTTCCACATTTCCGGACGCTGGTTCTTCGGATCCCAAGCCTGGGCTTCGTTGCGGAAGGAAAAGATGCGTTCCTTGGCGCGAGACTTTTCTTCGTCGCGGCGGCCGCCGCCGAAGGCTGCCGTGAAGCCGTATTGGTTCAAGGCCTGCTTTAAGGCCTGGGTCTTCATGATATCCGTATAGGATGCGCCGTAATCGAAGGGATTGACTCCCTGTTTTACACCTTCCTGATTGATATGTTCAATGAGCTGAAGGCCGTATTTTTTCATCGTTTCATCGCGGAAGCGAATCATTTCCTTAAACTTCCAAGTCGTATTGACGTGGAGGAACGGGAACGGTGGTTTTTCCGGATAAAAAGCCTTCAAGGCCAGATGGAGCATGACCGAGCTGTCTTTGCCGATGGAATAGAGCATGACGGGCTTTTCACACTCTGCCGCCACTTCGCGGATGATGTAAATCGCTTCGGCTTCCAAGTTGTCAAGATGCGATAATGCAGACATAATAATCCCCCTCTAAACAGATAGATAGTAAGGCCGGTTAATACGAATTGGCCTGTTTGCGGTCGATGGTAATCGTCTCTTCACTGCCGTCAGGCCGACGGATGTGCCATTTGATGTACTGACCTTCGGTGGTGACGTTCATCGTACTCCCCCGGCCGCCCATGTCGGCGCCGAGGTAAAAGTCGATGGCCTGGACGGGACACTCTTTGACGCAGGATACACAGCCCCAACAGTCTTTGGGGTAATGCATCCGGGCCTTTCCCGTCTCGTTGATATCGATAAGGCTGCCCGGGCAGACGGACACACAGCGTTTGCAGCCGATGCAGCGGTCTTGATTAATGCGAATGCTCATAAAGGCTCCCTCCCGGTACTAAATCGCGGTATACCATGTGAATCTGGCCGTCTTCATCCATGCGGGAATTGACATATTTCAACCATTCTTCCCTCTGCTCCGGATAGTCGAGGTTTTCGGCAAAGGAATGCCACCGCGTTTCCTTGCGGGCCCGGAGGTGAGCAATGAGGACCTTGCAGACCGTCAATCGTTCGCGCAGTTCGTAGACGAAGAGCAGTTCATGGTAGTCGCCGGCACCGACGCTGTCGGCCAAATCGGTAAGTTGGTCGATTTTTTCATCGGCCAGTGCCAGTTGGCGTTCATTGTACTGGTAATGACTGCCGATGCCGCCGGCGTAGGTGTCCATGACTTTCTGCATGGCTTCTTCCAGTTCTTCGACGGTAAAGAAAGGTCGTTCTTCGCCGAGGAAGGCGTTGTATTCGGAGACCTTGTCAGCTAAGAGCTGCTGTTCTTCATCGGCCGTCAGCTCGAGGTCTCCGGACAAGGCAGTTTCCACGATGTGCTTGGCAGCGATTTCCCCTTCGACGAGGGCGCCGGTTACGTACTTCTGCGGGCAGCCGCCGGCGACGTCACCGGCAGCATAGAGCCCTTCAATAGTCGTCTGCCGATGGGTATCGACCCAGTATCCGCTGGCCGTATGGCCGCCGACGACGTAGGGTTCGGTCCCTTCGATTTCGACATTTTGCTGACTCGGGAATTTTCCCGATTCCATCCATTTCAGGGTCTGGCTCGGCGCCATATTGAGGTAGGCTTTTAAGAGGGCTTCATCCTCTTTAGCCGTCAAGCCTTCTGTCTTGAGGTAGCAAGGCCCCTTGCCTTCGAGGTTTTCCTTCACCGTGCCGTAGAGCCGCTGGGACGTGGTCAGGCCGTATTTATCTTCGTAGACTTCGCCCTTGGCGTTAATCTGCTTGGCACCGACGCCTTGGGCGATGGTCCCTGTCGGAGCAATGGTATCCTTGCAGCGCAAGGCGATGAAACGCATTTCAAAGGTCGTCATTTCCGCCCCGGCCCGAATGCCCATGGCGTAACCGGCTCCCGTATTAAAGGGACTGTACCACATCTTATGGCGGGAAAAACCGGGATTGTTGGGCCGGTAGAGGCCGGACGCACCGCCGGTTGCACAAAGGACGGCTTTGGCCCGGATTTCATAAGCCGTACCGGTCAGGATGTCGAAGCCCAGGGCACCGGCAATGCGATTGTCGCGGACGATGTAGTCGGTGATATTGAGGTGATTGATAACTTCGACATCGTCCAGTTTCTTTACGGCATCGGCCAAGATGGTCTTGATATTTTCGCCGTTGATCTTGATGTTGCGCGGGCCGCGGGTAACGTATTCCCCCTGTTCGTCTTTCAAGATGACCAGGCCCAATTCTTCAAGCTTCTTGGTGACTTCGTTGAGGCCTTCCGACATGGTCAAGAGCAGGTCTTCGCGGACGATGCCGGCGGCGTCTTTCTTGGCGTAATCCACATAAAACTGCGGCGTATGGCCCTTGGTGATATAGGCATTCAAGGCGTTGACACCGGCTGCCAGACAACCGCTGCGGCGAATGTCTGCCTTTTCGGCGATGACCACCGAGGCCTTCGACAGGCTCCGGAGGGTCAAGGCGGCATAACAGCCTGCCGTTCCCCCGCCGATGATGAGGACATCGGTGTGGATGATTTTCTCCTTCTGAATCTGCATGGCAATACTCCTTCGTTTAAATATAGAATACATCAGAGCCCATCATGGCACTGTTTTCTCGTAAATAGGTCTTATCCCCGTCGAGGACGTGGAGGCGGTAAATGAGGACCTTCACCGTTTCTCCGACCGTAAGATTCGGTGCATCAAAGGCGTATTCCCCGTGAATGAGGTAGTCCTTGACGCGCAGGGTCACGTCGAGGCGGCTGCCGCGGAAGACGACGGCTTCGACGACACCGTCTTCAGCAGCACTGGCGTAGCGCTTCATCGTCCCCTGTTTATAGATCTTGAGGAATTCCGGTCGGATAATGGCTCTTTTCGGACCGCCGACGTCGACGAAGCCCGTGAGGACGCTGCAGTTGTCGATGACGACGGGCGTCCCAATGAATTCGGCCACAAAGGGCGTCTTGGGCTTGCTGTATATATCAAAGGGCGTCCCGACTTGTTCGATGCGGCCGTGATTGGTGATGATGATTTCATCGGCCACTTCGACAGCTTCATCTTGGTCGTGGGTGACGAAGATGCTGGTAATACCGACGCGGTGAATCGTCTCTTTCAGCCAGTTGCGCAGCTCTTGCCGCACCTTGGCGTCGATGGCCGCAAAGGGTTCATCGAGGAGCAGGACCTGGGGATGAGGCGCCAGGGCCCGGGCAAAGGCCACGCGTTGTCGCTGGCCGCCGGAAAGCTGATTGGGATAGCGGCCTTCCATACCGGACAGGCCGACGAGGTCGATCATCTCCAGGACCCGTTCTCGAATATCCGCCTTTTTCATCCCCTGTATGGTGAGTCCGAAGGCGACGTTGTCAAAGACGGTCATATAGCGGAACAAGGCGTAGTTTTGGAACACGAAGCCGATGCCCCGCTTGGCAGCGGGAATGTCATTGACCCGTTTACCGTCGATGACGATGTCGCCGCTGTTGGGATTTTCAAGGCCCGCCAGCATGCGTAGGATCGTCGTCTTGCCGCTGCCGCTGGGTCCCAGGAGGGCGACCAGTTTGCCCTTGTCGACGCAAAAGGACACGTCCCGCGAGGCGTGGAAAGAGCCGTAGTTTTTTTCGATATGCTTCATCTCGACGTACATGACATCACCTCCTTAAGATGGCTTGTGGAGCTTGGCTTCAAAGAATACCCTCAGCAAGAGAACGCCGACGGCTAAGAGTACCAAGAGGGACGACACGGCAAAGGCCGCCGTAATGGCATCGGTCGACCCCGATTGGTAGAGGGCGTCGATTTCAAGGGGCAAGGTAAAGGTTTCGCCCCGCAGTTTCGACATGGCGCTGACAGCACCGAATTCGCCGAGGGCCCGGGCCGTACAGAGGACGATGCCGTACAATAAGGCCCATTTGATCTGCGGCAGGGTAATGCGGAAGAATATCGTCTTCCCCTTGGCCCCCATGAGGGCGGCGGCTTCTTCTTCATCGCGGCCCTGGGTATGGAGGACCGGAATGATTTCCCGGAAGACGAAGGGAAAGGTGACAAAAATCGTCGCCAAGATGACGCCGGGAACGGCGAAGACAATCTGAATATCCGTCCCTAAATAATCGTTCAGGACTTCGATCCACTGACCGATCCAGCCCATGCGGCCGAAGGTCATGATGAAGGCCAGGCCGGCGATGACCGGCGAGACGGAAAAGGGAATATCGATGAGGGTCGTGAGCAGGTGCTTTCCCCGAAAGTCGAATTTTGAAATGGCCCAGGCCGCACAGAGGCCGAAGACGGTATTGACGATGACGGCAATGACCGTGGCTATCAAGGTCAGGCGCAGGGCTGACAAAACGTAGGGCGTCGTCAACGCTTTGACGTAAAAGTCCCAGCCCTCGGCCAGTGAATTCATTAGGACCGAAATGAGGGGGACGATGAGCATGACGACGACGAAGACGACGCTAATGCTCAGTAAGAGTATTTTTGTCTTGCTGTGCTTCATGATTCCCCTCCTCTATTGAACGCGCCGAGCCTGCCAGAGCTGAATCATATTGATGGAAAACAGCATGGCAAAGGCGATGATGAGCATGACCAAGGCGATGGCCGTAGCGCTGGCATAGTCGACGTAATTAAGCTTCTGCATGATGACGTACGAGACGACCTGAGTGTGGTTCTTGGCACTGTTGCCGGAAATGTAAATGACACTGCCGTATTCGCCAAGGCCCCGGGCAAAAGCCAGGCCGAAACCGGTCAAGAGAGCCGGCCGCAGTTCCGGAAAGATGATGCGCCGGAAGATGGTAAACTTC
Source organism: Megasphaera massiliensis (assembly GCF_000455225.1). Lineage (GTDB taxonomy): Bacteria > Bacillota > Negativicutes > Veillonellales > Megasphaeraceae > Megasphaera > Megasphaera massiliensis. The sequence continues at coordinate 354,177 of NZ_HF954537.1, read as the reverse complement.
GACGCGCCGAGCATGCTCCCCGCCTCTTCATAGGTCGGATCCAAATTTTCCAGGACCGGTTGAATGGAGCGGACGACGAAGGGAATGCCGACGAAGACCAAGGCGATGATAAGGCCGATATGGGTATAGGCAATGGAAATGCCGTAGCCGGCAAAGAAGCTGCCGAAGAAGCCCGTATCGGAATAGAGCTTGGAAAGAGTAATGCCGGCAACGGCCGTCGGCAAGGCAAAAGGCAGTTCGATGACACCGTTTAAGAGGGTCTTGCCGCGAAATTCATAGCGGACGAGGACCCAGGCCAGGATGAAACCGAAGACGGAATTAATCAGGGCCGCCAAGAAAGAACTTCCAAGGGTCGTGATAAAAGCATTGCGAATGGCACTGTTGGTGATGAGCTTGGCGTAGTCATTGGCCGTCAGCTGAAAGGCGTGGCCTAAAATCGATATCAACGGGATTAGGATCAATAAGGACAGCATGGCCAGGGTCACGCCCAGGGTCAGGCCGAAGCCGGGAATAATTCGGTTTCGCCCGCCCGCCGGGTTTGAAAATGGATTCATCTGCATCCCTCCTTATTGACTGCCATCGACATCGGCCATGATTTTATCAAACATGGCGTCGTCGTCGAAGAATTTGACATAGGCTGCATCCCAGCCGCCGAAGTCGCTGATGCGCGTCAGCTTGACGTCAAGGTCAAATCGGTCGGCGTAGCGCCGGAGAATCTCCGGATTGGACGGCCGGAAATCATTTTTGGCGGCCAATTCCTGGCCTTCGTCAGAGTACAAATAGCGCAGGTACTCCTGAGCCGCCTGTTCATGACCCTTACGCCGAGCCAGGCGGTCGACGACGGCCACACTGGGCTGTGCTAATATGCTGACACTGGGTACGACGACTTCATAGCTGCCGGGATATTCGCGCATCGTATAGAGCGCTTCGTTCTCCCAGGCGATGAGGACGTCCCCCTGCCCGTTTTCGACAAAGGTCGTCGTCGAGCCCCGGGCGCCGGCGTCCATGACGGTGACATGGCGGTAGAGGTCGGTCATGAAGGCCCGGGTCTTGATTTCATTCCCCCCGAAATGATCAAGGCCCCAGCTCCAGGCGGCCAAAAAGTTCCAACAGGCACCGCCGCTGCTCTTGGGATCCGGCGTAATGACACTGACGCCGGATTTCGTCAAATCGTTCCAGTCGCGTATCCCCTTGGGATTCCCCTTGCGAACCAGAAAGACGATGGTCGACGTGTACGGTGCCGAGTCATCGGGCAGTTCCTGTTCCCAACCGGCGTCGATGAGGCCGGCCCGTTCCAGGCGTTCGATGTCATACGACAGGGCCAGGGTCACGACATCAGCCCGACTGCCTTCGATAACCGATCGGGCCTGGCTGCCCGACTCGCCGTGAGACTGGACGATGCGGATATCCTTCCCGTTCTGCTCTTTATAATGCTTTTGAAAAGCTTCATTATATTCTTTATATAATTCACGTGTTGGATCATACGAGACGTTGGTCAAGGTAAGCGTGTCCTCATCAGTCCCACGACTGCAGCCGGCCAAGAGACCGGCCGCCGTGAGGACTGCCGTGACAGTCAGTACCGCTATGATTTTTTTATGTTTCATATCTTTTCCCCCTCGATACCGACTGCAGGCCCTTACAGGCCTTCTTCAAATAAAGATGTAGATAAATAGCGCTCGCCGCCGTCCGGCAAGAGGACGACGATAGTCTTGCCCTCGTTTTCCGGCCGCTTGGCGACGGTTAGGGCCGCCTGTAAGGAGGCACCTGACGAGATGCCGACCAAGAGGCCGTCGGTCTTGGCCACTTCCCGAGCCCGTTCATAAGCATCCTCATTCGATACGTCGATCACATCATCTACGAGTGACATATCGAGGACGCTGGGAATGAAGCCGGCGCCAATCCCCTGAATGGCGTGGGGCCCGGGCTTTCCGCCGCGAAGGACGGCCGAGTCTTTCGGCTCGACAGCGACGATTTGTACCTCCCGGTCATGGCTTTTTAACCCCTCAGCCGTGCCGGTAATGGTACCGCCGGTGCCGACGGACGAAATGAAGATATCGACATTACCGTCCGTATCGCGCCAGATTTCTTCGGCCGTCGTCGTCCGGTGGATGGCCGGATTGGCCGGATTGTCGAACTGCTGCGGAATGAAGGCGTTGCCGTAAGACTTTCGCAGTTCTTCAGCCTTGCCGATACTGCCGCGCATCCCCTCGATGCCCGGTGTCAGCACGACTTCTGCACCCAAAGCCTTGACGATTTTCTGCCTTTCCAGGCTCATCGTATCAGGCATGGTCAAGATGAGGTGCAGGCCCTTCACGGCAGCGGCCATGGCAAGACCGATGCCGGTGTTGCCGCTCGTCGGTTCGATGATGACCGTATCCTGAGCGATCTTCCCGGCTTGTATCCCGGCGTCGATCATGGCCACGGCCACTCGATCCTTGACGCTGCCCAAGGGATTGAAGTATTCAAGCTTGGCCAGGACCCGGCCTTTGATGCCGTGTACCGCCTGCCAGCGGGTCAGCTCCAAGAGCGGCGTATGACCGACGAGGTCGGTCACGTATTTTGCTACATGCTCCATAAGATCCCTCCATGTTGCCAAAAGAAAAGCGCCACCTGTGATAAGCAGATGGCGCAAGAAATAAACGTATGCCCATGACTTCATCTGCCAGGTAAAATCCTGCTGGAATTGGCACCTTACATGCGTAGGTTGCCGCAGCGTCAAAGGGCCAGTCCCTCGGCTGCTCTGGATGAATAGGTTCGTATTGTATTGTCCTATGATAGATGGCTGTACAATACGATTATATCGTACAACACATGATGGTCAATTTTTTTAAGTACCCCATAATGACATACCTCATTCTTATACACTGTATACAACAACGATTCGCTTGAAACGTTACTGGAATTGTACACTTTGTAAGGCGTCTTGTCAAGGCATTTTATGAAAAAAATGAAGAAAAAAGTTAAAATTACGTATAAAGAGGCCGTCATCAGCCTTCATTAAAAAGCAAGGCGCATTTGATACCAAACGGCTCCACCGTGTTCCGAGGTGCTGAGTCCCTCGTTTTTAAAGCCGAATTTAGCATAATAATGCAGGAGCTTATCCTTGCAGGTCAAGACCAGTCCCTGGCGGCCTTCTTTGCGGGCGTCGTCGATAGCTTTCGTGAGAAGTAATGCGGCATAACCGTGCTTCCGATAACTTGGTAATGTATTGACGCCGAAAATCATCTGCCAGGCTCCCTTTTCGTCGTGGAGAGAGGCATCCCCATAGAGGTCGTCCGTCAAATCGCGTTGATCCGTAACCATGCCGTCGACGAAAGAAATGAGAGTCCCATCGTCGCCAAAGAGCAGCCAAAAATGACGGCCAAAGTAGGAAATACGGTCGCGCAGGCGTTCTTCCGATGCTGCCTCGGCCGCCGGAAAACAAGCCGCTTCTACGGCGGTGACAGCCTTAAGGTCGTCGAGAGTTGCCGTTCTGATATTCATGCCATCGCTCCTTCCATCATGGCCCTCCTGCCTCTTACAGTCGGACACAGTGAACGTATATTTCAAATATTATATCGTAAATGCCGAGAAAAAGCTACAGGAAAACGTCTGGAGAAAGTCCGTAAATGAACGTCCCGAAAGTTCCAGACCGTCATATCGCTCTTTTTCAACAGCAGCAGCCGGTCGGCATCGAATAAATACCCCTGTAACTCCGGCCCCTTCCGGGAATCGAAGCATCCCTCCGAACCATTCGAACGGCTGTGATTTTCACCGGAAAAGGCCTGTCACAGCGGCAAATACAGAAAAGGACCTGTATGAAGTTTTTACCTCACACAAGTCCTTTTCAAAAGGCTTTATGTCGCCCTTTATGCTTCAGTGTTCGCTTACACCGGCACGGCTTTCTTCCCTGGCTGCGTGATCGGCAGCCATGCGGCGGAGCCGTTTATTTCGCCGTACTTCGGCTTTCCGGTTGCTTTCCTTTATATTCGCGACGACGGACCGGGCCAACCAGCCCAGGAGACAACCGGTCAAGAGGATCTTAATGGCCGGTAAATCCCAGTGTGTCGACAAGAGCAGTGCCAAGACGACGAAGGCAGCCGTGACGAGCGTTTTATTCATGAATCGATGCATCTCCCTGTAAACGTACATAAATAGCCTCAAATTGAATTTAATTATACACGCTTTTCGGGAATAAAACAAGCCGTAATCGCAGGGGCCACTCCCCTTGCGTAAAGGCTAAATTTGGGCAAAGAGTTTTTCTTTGGTCCGTTCGGCTTCAGCTTTGATCTTTTCGATGTCGAGTTTGGTAAACTCTTTGTTCCGCAGGAGGACTTCCCCGTTTACCAAAACCGTGTCGACGTCCATGCTGTTGGCGCTGTAAGCCATGAGGCTGAGGGCGTCGTGTTTCGGGTACCAATGGAGCCCTTCGCGGTCGACTAAGGTGATGTCGGCTTTGTAGCCGGCTTCGAGTTTGCCGATATCCGTATAGCCCAGGCATTTAGCCCCGCCTTCAGTCAGCATGTTGATAGCCGTTTCAGCCGGGATGACCGTCGGATCGAGGGTGTTGGCCTTGTGGACAAGCGCCGCCAAGTGCATTTCTTCGACGATGTCGAGGTTGTTATTGCTCGAGGCGCCGTCGGTACCGAGGCCGACGGTGATGCCTTTTTTCAGCATCTTGGCGATGGGAGCAAAGCCACTGGCCAGTTTCAAGTTGCTGCCGGGATTGTGGGCGACGCGGACGTGTTTTTTAAGCATAATATCCATGTCGTCGTCGTCGACCCAGACGCAGTGGGCCGCCAGGCAGCCCGTGTCGAAGAGGCCCAGGTCGTTGAACCAGGCAATGGGCGATTTGCCGTACTGCTGCTTAATGTTTTCGACTTCGCCCTTCGTTTCCGACAAATGGGTGTGGATTTCAGCCCCTAATTCATGGGCCAAATCGACGACGCGGGAGAGGTATTCCGGCGTATTGGTGTACGGCGCATGGGGGCCGAGCATAACCGTAATGCGGCCGTCCCCTTTTTTATGCCAGTCTAAAAAGAGCTGTTTATTTTCTTTGAGAGCCGTTTCGGCACTGGGCGTAATACCCGTCATGCCCCGGCTCAGGCAGGCTCGGATACCGGAAGCGTCGACGGCGCGGGCGACGTCATCCATGAAGAAATACATGTCGGCAAAGGACGTCGTGCCGCAGCGGATCATTTCGGCAATACCGAGCATGGTCTGGGCGTAGACGACGTCGCCGTCAAGCTTATCTTCGGCCGGCCAGATTTTCTTCTGGAGCCAATCCATGAGCTGCATGTCATCGGCATAGCTGCGGAAGACGGTCATGGCGATGTGGTTGTGGGTGTTGACGAAGCCCGGCAGGGCCAGCATCTGCTTGCCGTCCATGACTTCATCGTAATCGGAAAGGACGGGATTTTCGGGAAAGCCCGTGATTTTCGTGCCGTCGATGGCAATATTTTGATCTTCTGTTACCTTGTGGTCCCGATAGAGGCCGACGTGCTGAATCAGTTTTTTCATCCTAGTCCGCTCCTCTTAGTCGAGATTCAAGTATTTGCGCTGTTCTTCACTGAGGGTATCGATGGCGTACCCCATGGAAGCCAATTTGATTTTGGCGATATCGTCGTCGATTTCATGAGGGAGGACATAGACGTGGTTTTCAAGTTCCGTATGATGGTCGAGGATGTATTTGGCAGCCAGGGCCTGAACGGCAAAGGACAGGTCCATGATTTCAGCCGGATGACCGTCGCCGGCAGCCAGGTTTACCAGACGGCCTTCCGCCAAGAGGTTGATGACGTGACCGTTGGGGAGTTCATAGCCTTCGATGTTGTGGCGGGCTTCAAAATGGCGGACCGAGAGGGCTTCCAGTTCGGGGCGGTTGATTTCGACGTCGAAGTGACCGGCATTGGCCAGGACGACGCCGTCTTTCATGTTCTTCATGTGTTCGCCGCGGATGACGTCTTTATCACCGGTCAAGGTGACGAAGATATCACCGACTTTAGCCGCTTCGGCCATAGGCATGACTTCAAATCCGTCAAATACGGCTTCAATAGCTTTGATCGGGTCGACTTCGGTAACGATGACGTGAGCGCCGAGGCCTTTGGCGCGCATAGCGCAGCCTTTACCGCACCAGCCGTAGCCGGCGACGACGACTTTCTTGCCGACGACAGTGAGGTTCGTCGTGCGCATGATGCCGTCCCATGTCGACTGGCCTGTACCGTAGCGGTTGTCGAAGAGATATTTGCAGTACGAATCGTTGGCTGCAATCATGGGGAACTTCAACTGGCCGGCTTTATCAAGGCCGTGGAGGCGGTTGACGCCGGTCGTCGTTTCTTCCGTGCCGCCGAGGAGGTTTTCCATGGCGTCGCTCCGAGTCGTGTGCAGCAGATGGACCTGATCGCCGCCGTCATCGATGATGATGTCCGGCTTATGGTCGAGGGATTTATTCAGAAAATCGAAGTATTCTTCATCGGTTGCGCCGTACCAGGCATAGACCGTCAGGCCGTCTTCGACGAGGGCTGCTGCGACGTCGTCCTGAGTCGACAAGGGGTTGCTGCCGGTAACGATGACCTTAGCGCCGGCCCGGTGAAGGACTTCGGCCAAATATGCCGTCTTGGCTTCGAGGTGGACGCTGACGCAGATGGTCTTGCCCTTAAAAGTCTGTTCGGCTTTCAATTTGTCGCCAATGGCATTGAGGGCCGGCATGTGACGGTCGACCCAATTGATTTTTTCATGGCCGCTCTTAGCTAATTTGATGTCGCGAATAATTGATTCCATACAGTTCATACCTCTTTCTATAATGAATGCTTGTCAAAAAATGTCTGTACAGCCTCCGTATCGGGATGGCTGATGATGCCCTTTTCGGTGATGATGGCCCGGATGTTTTCATGGGGCGTCACATCAAAGGCCGGGTTGTAGACCGGCGTATCCGAAAGGGCTGTGGCAGCGCCTCTAAAAGAGCGGACTTCGTCGTGACTGCGCTCTTCAATGGGGATTTGACTGCCGCCGGCAATGGACCGGTCAAAGGTCGACAGGGGCGCTGCAATATACAGGGGAATACCCAGGACCTTGGCCATCAGGGACAGGCCGTAGGTCCCGATTTTATTGGCCGTATCGCCGTTGGCGGCAATGCGGTCGGCACCGACGATGATGGCGTCGACGCCTTTTTCTTTCATCGTCCAGGCGGCCATGTTATCGGTAATGAGCGTAACCGGAACACCGCCTGCCATGAGCTCAAAAGCCGTCAACCGCGCTCCCTGCAGGAGGGGCCGCGTTTCATCGGCATAGACCATCTTGACCTGTCCCCGGCGATGGAGTTCAGAAATGACGCCGAGAGCCGTGCCGACGCCGGCCGTCGCCAGGGCTCCGGCATTGCAGTGTGTCAGAAGGGTCAAGGGGCGGTCCCCTTTCCCGATTTCATCGGCCCCCCAGCCGGCCATGGCCGTATTGATGGCCACATCGTCGGCATGGATGGCTTGGGCCTTGTCTTCTAAGACATGGACGATCGCCGTCGGACTTTCGCCGCCATGGGCCTTCGCGCAGGCCATCATTTGCTCCAAGGCCCAGTGGAGGTTGACCGCCGTCGGGCGAGCCCCGTCAAGATTTGTGCAGATATCCTGAAGGGCCGTTATAAAAGGCTTTTCACCGGGCTTTTCAAGGATAGAGCGGGCACCTAAGACGACGCCGTAAGCGGCGGCAACGCCGATAGCCGGGGCTCCGCGGACGGCCAGGACGGAAATGGCCTTATGGACGTCCTGCCAGGTCGTACAGGTCAGATAGGTTTCGGTAAAGGGCAGAACCGTCTGATCGAGGAGATAGAGAGTTCCCTTTTCCCAGCGCAACGTTTCCATTATACCGTAAACCCTCCGTAAGCCTGGAGCGTATGGTGGCAGGCACAGTCTTCATCGACGGGATAGTTTTCGATGCTCTTTAAAATGAGCTGGCGCAGGCGCAGGGAGCTCTTGGCCATGGCATCGACGACTTCTTCATGGGTCAGGGGCTTATCGGAAATGCCGGCAGCAAAGTTGGTGACCATGGACACCGTGGCGTAGCAGATTTCCGCTTCCCGGGCCAGGCAGACTTCGGGAACGTTGGTCATGCCGACGATATCGCCGCCGAGTTTTTGGAACATCCGGATTTCCGCCGGCGTTTCAAACCGCGGCCCTTCGGTGCAGACATAGGTTCCCGTAGCATGGAGACGGCAGTCTCCCGCGTCAGTCGCTGCCTGAATAACGTGGCGGCGCAGGGTCGGGCAGTAAGGTTCCGTCATGTCGACGTGGACGACGCCGTTGGCACCGCCGTCGAAAAAGGACGTGTGCCGGCTCTTGGTGAAGTCGATGAACTGATCGGGCAAAACGAAGTCCCCGGGCTTGTACTCGGGATTCATGGATCCAACAGCCGTCGTCGCCAAAATGGCCGTGACGCCGAGGCGCTTCAATCCGAGAATGTTGGCCCGATAGTTGATGAGGTGCGGCGGAATGGAATGCATCCGGCCGTGACGGGCTAAAAAGATGAGGTCTCGGTTCTGATACGTCCCCTTCCAGTAACGAATAGAACCGTAATACGTATCCATGTACCCTTCGCGGACATTGGACAAAATCTTCGGATCACAGACTCCGGTACCGCCGATGATGGCAATAAGTCCCATGATAAAACCTCCCTTTATGAAATGAAGATCAATGCTTGTCTGCCCCGGCCTTTTCGTATAAGGCCGCTACTTCGTCGTGGGACAGGGTATACTTGGCGCCGCAGTAATGGCAGGTCATTTCGACCTGGGGATCCTTCAAGAGGGATTCTTTGTCTTCCGGGCGCAGGGATAGCAAGGCACTTTCAAAGCGCTGGCGCGAGCAGGTGCAGCGCCAGTAGAGATGCTGACGGTACAATTCTTTATAATGCATGCCGCCGAGGATGATGTCGATCAGGCCTTCTCCCTTGGGATGGTCCTTGAGGTACGTCGTCAAGGCGCCGACTTGGGTGATGTTGGCTTCGACACGAGCCAGGTCTTCATCTTTGGCACCGGGCAGGGCCTGAACGAGGAAGCCGCCGGCAGCGGCAATGGTGTAATCCCGGTCGACGAGGACGCCTAAGTTGATCGTCGACGGCACCTGTTCCGATGTATAGAGGTAGTAGGCGATATCTTCGGCAATTTCACCGGACACGAGGTCGGCCTGGCTGGTATAGGTCGTCGTCTTCGGCGTAAAGCGGGTCACGGTCATCTGGCCGTTGCGGCCGACGGCAGCCGAGACGTCGAGTTTGCCGTTCGGTTTTAAAGGCAAATCAATCGTCGGATTGTCGACGTAGCCGCGAAGCTTATTGGTATCGAAGCAGTCGGCATGGACGGCGCCCAAAGGGCCGTCGCCGGCGATCTTGATGGATACGCCTTCGTGGTTCTTATAGTCTCCGGCGAGAAGGGCTGCCCCGGTCATGGTCCGGCCCAAGGCGGCACAGGCCACAGGCGATAAGTTATGGCTCTGACGGGCTTTTTCCACGATGCCTGCCGTAAAGGCAATGGACACGCGGATGGCCTCATCTGATGTATAGTGAATAATTTGATTGTCTCTGATCATAATCGATTCTATCCTTTCTCTACAAATCCAATCCTTATTATACAACATCTGTCCACCCCTAGCCAGTCCCGCCCCCAAAAGCCCCATCCATAGCGGCCGCCCTTTTCTTGCCTTTTACTCAATCATTCTATTCAAAATAGATAAAGTTTGTCCGCTTTTTAAGCAGGAATTTGCCGTATTCATCTCGAATAGTATTAGGAAGCAGCCAAGAAGGAGTGATATCCATGAAGACAGAAAAGAAAACGATCCCCGTACAGGAAGAAGTATTCCCCGACGAAGTCAAGGAAATGGCCCTCTGTCCGCCGGCTCCGGAAACGGAAACGGAGGACCCGGAAGCGCCGTATATGGCCTCCGATATGTATCAGCGCATCGTCGCTTTGATCAACAACTTTGAATCGGAACTCCCCGATACGATGCAGGCCGGCGGCCGCCTGGTCTCGGCCGGCGACATTACCTTCAGCATTCAGGATATCGGCTACTGGGACCCGAATATGATCGTCTTTTACGGCGAACTCTCAGACGGCTCGGCCGTCGAACTGGTCCAGCACCTGTCCCAGCTCAACCTGCTCTTGGTGGCTGTCCCCCGACAAGATGACATCCAAAAACCGCGCCGGGTCATCGGCTTTACCCAAAAAGCAGAACCCGACATCATACACGATGCTCAAGATTAAGTATTATTACGAAAGGATATGCCTTTAATGAAACATGAACTCCCTTATTTTTATATCGGTTCGGCCTACGGCGGTAATCAGGATTGGCTGACGGACCGCATGATGAACCTCGGCGGCTGCGCTGCTGTGACGGCCTGCGATTCTTCCATTTATTTTACGCGCTATAAAGACGCCCAAGGCCTCTATCCCTACGAGACCGAAGACGTCGCCAAGAAGGACTACATCGCCTTTACCAATGTCATGAAGCCCTATCTCCGTCCGCGCTGGGGCGGCATCGACCGCCTCGACATGTACATCGACGGCATGGGCCAATTCCTGACCGACCACGGCGACGACGACATCACCATGGACCCCTGGTCCGGCGATAAGACGGCAGAGGAAACGAAAGACGTCATCAAGGCTCAAATCGACGCCGGATGGCCCATCCCCCACCTGGTCCTGCATCACAACAATCCCAACTTTAAATTCTATGACTGGCACTGGTTCTTACTGACGGGCTACACCGAATTCGACGGCGACTTCATGGTCAAAGCCGTTACCTACGGCTCCTGGCGCTGGCTCGACTTCAACGGGCTGTGGAATACGGGCCACCGCAAAAAAGGCGGCCTCATCCTCTATCATCGTCATTCCTAAGACCGGTATCCCCGTTCTATTTACGAAAAACTCTCCAGCTGCATCGCCAAGCGGTGTAACCGGAGAGTTTTTTTATTTCATGAAATTCGCCGTCTTAAGCCACTGACGAACGGCATCGGACGTTTCGCCCATCTCGTCATGACGGAGGACGAAGTCTTCATAGACGTCCGCGTCGGGCTCGAGTTCGGCAATGTCTTCGACGGTATCGACAAAATCACTGTCCCCGGACGAAGCCACGGCATACAAGGCCTTCCCGGAAAAATCGTTTTCCGTCAAAAAGGACGTAACCGGTGCCGGCAGGGCATCCCACCAAATGGGATAGACCAAAACGACCGTATCGTACCGGCTCATATCACCGACGTGGCTTTTCAGCTCCCGTTGTTCATCACGGGCAGCCGCCGCCTTTTCATCACGAATCATGGCATCGTAGTCGGCGGAATAAGGCTTTTCGGCCAGGATGGAAAAGACGTCGCCGCCGGTTTCCCGGGCGATTTCGTTGGCAATCATGGCATCGTTTCCGATGATTTCACCGTCTTTTACATTGAGGCTGGCCGACGTCATGACGTCGTATTCCTTGGAATGAATGGCTTGGGCATCTGTATTATCGGGATACGTAAAATAAGCAATGAGGACGCGGCGGGGATTCCCCTGGCCGTTATGGACGACAGCCGTCGAAACCGGCTTCTTTTCATTTTGGGCAAGGGTTTCCCGATGGGTATCGTTGTCAGTCCGTGCCGGACCTCTGGCACAGGCGGACAGAAGGAGTGTTAACACAAGAGTCCCCACGAGGACAGAAGCACGTTTTATCATAGAGAAATCCCCCATCAGTTAATTTCTTATCTATACTTTATATTATACGATAGTAAGATTCCCTTGTAAAACAACAGTCTGTGCCATACCGGATTCTCCGATGCCAAAAAGGCCTGCATCGAGACGATGCAGACCTAAATAGAAACTATGTTTTTTTTACTTTGAACCAGGCGGCGTACATCGTCGGCAGGACCAAGAGGGTCAGGACGGTGGCCACTAAGAGACCGCTGGCAATGGCCACGGCCATGGGGCCCCAGAAGACGCTGGTCATCAAGGGAACCATGCCTAAAATGGCCGCCGCGGCCGTCAGCATGATGGGCCGGAAGCGCAGGACCGCCGAATCGATAATGGCGTGCCACGGGTCTTCGCCAGCAGCCATATGCTTTTCGATCTGGTCGAGGAGGATAATCGAATTGCGGATGATGATGCCCCCTAAAGCCAGGATGCCGAGGTAGGCTACAAAACCCAGGGACTCTCTAAAGAGAAGCATCCCCAGGGAGACCCCGATGAGTCCCATAGGAGCCGTAATCAGAGTCAGTCCCATAAGGGGCAGGCTCCGGAGCTGGAACATGAGCAAGGTCATGATGATGATGACCATGACAGGCACGGGACCCAAGAGATATTTCAAGGATTTTTGGCTGTTTTCCAGAGAGCCGTCCACTTCCACCGTGTAGCCGAAAGGCATATTATCACGGATGTCGGCGATGGAATCGTAAGCCTTTTGCGTCGCATCGTCAGCCGTTCCCGACTTGATGCCGCCGTTAATGGTAACCGTCGGCTTTAAGTTGCGGCGCCAAATGAGGCCGTCTTCGCCTTGATAGGAAATGCGGGCGATCTGTTCCAAGGGAACGTAGCCGGCTTGGCCGACGTAGACCGGCAGGCTCCGGATGGCTGAAAGATCCTGGCGGTCCTTATCGTCGAGGCGAAGCTGAATATCGATGGTCTTATCCGGTGCATAGTACTGGGCCACTGTCGCCCCGGACAGTTCCGTATACAAGGTCTGGGCAATATCCTGACCGGAAATCCCCATGGCCCGCAGTTTATCCTGGTCGAGCTCGACGTGCATAACCTTATCTTTTTGATCCCAGTTGAGGAAGACGTTTTCCGTATTCGGGTCTTTGGCAATGCGGGCGGCAATCTCTTCGGCATAGGCTTTGACCTTGTCCTTATCGTAACCCGATACGCGCATCATGATGGGATAATCCGACGGCGGCCCCAAAGAGATGTGCTTAATATTGCTGCGGACGTTGGGGAACTTATCGGCCAGCTCCGTCTTCAAGGAGGCTGCCAGGGCTTCCCGCGATTCTGTATCCTTGGCGACGACGACGAACTGGGCGTAATTATCGGCCGGAAGGACGGGCTCGACAGTCAGGACGAACCGCGGTGCTCCTTGGCCGACGTGATACGAGTAATTCTTCAATTTATCCTGCTGGCCGTCAAGGTACTGAGCCAACCGGGACGCTTCTTTCTGGGTCGCTTCCATAGAGGAGCCCTCGGGCAGGGTCATTTCAACGATGAGTTCCGGCCGCAGGGACGGAGGAAAGAATTCTTTCGGAATAAAATAGGTCAGCCCGGCCGAAATGACGAAGACTGCAGCCGTCCCGCCGATGACGATGACGCGATGGGTCAGGCACCAGTTCAGGACCTTGCGGAAAAAGACGTAGAACCGACTGGTATACAGCTTTTCCGGGTCCTCGCCCTCTTTCTGTTTGGGCTTGATGAGGTAATAGCCAAAAAGAGGTGCTACCATGACCGATACGATCCACGACAGGACCAAAGCTGCCGTGATGACCGGGAATAGGGCTTTACAAAATTCAGCGGCTGCGCCATCGGAAAAGGCGACGGGAATAAAGCCGGCGCAGGTAATGAGGGTCCCGGTCAGCATGGGCTTGGCCGTAGCCCGAAAGGCGTAGCAGGCGGCGTCGATGCGGCTCCTCCCTTTTTCGAGCTGGACGGTCATCATTTCGACGGCAATGATGGCGTCGTCGACGAGAAGGCCCAAGGCGATAATGAGGGCCCCTAAGGATACCTTATGAAGGTCGATACCGACTATTTCCATGATGCAGAAGACGCCCGTAAGGACCAAGGGAATGCAGAAGGCGACGACCAGGCCCGTCCGCAGGCCCAGGGTGATGAAGCTGACGACGAGGACGATGGCGATGGCTTCCCACAGTGTTTCCGTAAAGTCACTGATGGACTCTTTGACGATCTGCGGCTGGTCCGAGACCTGGTTCATTTCCATGCCGGCCGGAAGGTCGGCTTTGACGCTGGCTTCAAGCTTTTTCAGGTTTTCGCCGAGCTTTAAATTGTTGCCGCCGTCCTTCATGGACAGGGCGATGCCGACGGCAGGCTTGCCGTTATAGAACATCTTAGGGTCGGCCGGTTCGGTATAACGCCGTTCGACGGTTGCGATGTCGCCTAAGCGGAAGACGCGGCCGTTGGCATTGATGGGCAGGTTGCGGATGCCTTCGACGTCCTTAAAGACGCCGGACAGGCGAAGATAAACGTTGTCCGACTCGGTGTTCACCATGCCGGCCGGCGTCATCTCATTTTGGCCCTTGACGGCATTGGCGATGACCGTCGGCGGAATGCCCAGTTCGGCCAGTTTGGCATTGGCCACTTCGATATAGATTTTTTCTGACTGTTCACCGACGAGTTCGACTTTGCTGACGTCGTCGACGTTCATCATCATGCGGCGTATCTTTTCGGCTTTTTGCCGCAGTTCTTCATAAGAATAGCCGTCGCCCGTGAGGGCATAGATGGAGCCGAAGACGTCGTCGAAGCGGTCGTCATAGTACGGACCGTAGACGCCGTCCGGCAAGTCGCGTTTGACGTCTTCCGTCAAGTTTCTGACTTCGTGCCACGTATCGCGGATGCTGCTTTGCGGCGCCTTATCGTCCAAATTGACGTAAATGACCGATTGCCCCGGCCGGGAATAACTCTTAAGGTAATCGAGGTGCGGCGTGTCCTGGAGCTTCTTTTCAATCTTGTCGGTCACCTGTTCTTCCATCTGTTCTGCCGTAGCTCCCGGCCAGGCGACGGTGACGATCATGGTCCGCACGGTATACGTCGGGTCTTCCATCCGGCCCAGTTTGATATAGGAAAAGACGCCGGCAATGGCCACGAGGATGATGAAATACCAGACTAAGGCCCGGTTACGGAGGGATACTTCTGATAAGTTTCTCATACATCGTCCCCCTCAATGCGGACTTTTTCGCCGGCCCGTAATTTATGGACGCCGGCCGTAACGACGATATCCCCCTTTTGAAGGCCTGTGACCTTGACGCTGTTGTCGCCAAAGGTTTCAACGGACACATTTTTCAGGGACAAGGTCTTGTCTTTACCGACGACCCAGACCTGAGGCGTACTGCCGGTCTGATAAATAGCCGATAACGGCAGGACGACCGTATCGGCGGCAGCCCGTTCTTCACCGGCATTGGCAACCGATGCCGTCATGCCCAATTGCAGGCCCTGGGGCGGATTTTGCAGGGTAATATTGACTTCATAGGTCCGCGATACGGCATCGGCCATAGGCGCCACTTCGCGGACGACGCCGGACACGGTCTGGTTCTGAAGGGCCCAGAAGGACACGGTCACGGCTTTTCCGACAGGAAAGTCGGAAAGTTTATTTTCCGGTACGTTAATGGTGACTTCTAAATCGCCGTCATGGACCAAGGTGACGACGGGCTGGCCGGCCGGGACGACCTGCCCCACTTCGGCAGTGACGGCAGCGATGACGCCGTCGGCATCGGCCGTAAGCCGGGTATAAGACAACTGATTGTCCTGGGCCTGCTGACCGGCCTGAGCCTGATTATACTGGGCTGCTGCCCGGTCATAGGCCGTTTGGAACTGATCGAGGTCGGCGGCACTGACGGCATCGGAGCTGTAAAGTTCCTTATAACGCTTTAGATTAGCCGCCGCCAGCTGGAGCTGGGCCGCTGCCGCGTCGACCTGAGCCTGAGACTGGTTGACGGCCTGCATGATGTCCTTGGGATCGACGGTCATCAAGACGTCACCGGCCTTGACCCGCGTGCCGAGCTGGACGTTGCGCGTCGTAATCCGGCCGCCGGCTTGGAAAGAGAGCTTACTTTCATAGCGCCCTTTTACCGTCCCCGAATAGGTACCGGCCGTACTGTCATTCGTTTTTCCGACTTCCATGGTCTTTACCAATTGATCCGGTTCGGCCGCGGTCTGCTCACTGCCGCAGCCGGCTAAAGTCACGGCCGCCACGATGGCAGCTGCGGCGAGGATGTACTTCATATGCCACCCTTTCATCGTATCATCTCCCCCTTTTTCTTCACAGCGCGTATATCGGCTTCATCAGCCCGCTCGGCAATGGCGTGCAGCATGGTAAGCAGCTCATCGCGCTTCGTTTCATCAAAACCTTCTACGAGATAGGTAATCCAGGTTTCTAAAAATCCCGCCAACTCCCCTTGAATATCCCTGGCTTTAGGCGTCAGATAGATAAACTTAAAGCGCCGGTCGCCGTCCTTTTGGCGGCGGCATACGTAGCCTTTCTCTTCCAAGGTTTTCAGGCTGCGAGCGACGAGGGCCTTATCGGCTTTCATTTCGTTACAGAGCTCGCTTTGGCTGGAGCCGTCGAAATCATAGAGGGTCATGAGGGTCACGTATTCTGAATAAGACAGGTTCCAAGGCTGACAGGCTTCGGTAATATAGGCCTGGGACCGCATATTGATAACCCCGAAATCGTGACCGACACATAAGTAATTCATCTTATTGTCCCCTTTATTAGTTGATTGAATCAACCATTTTCTTATAGTATAGCAAAGGGATTTGCCAAAAGCAAGAAAAAAAAGAGGATTCCCTTACGAAGGCAATCCTCTTATATCTGTATTATTTCCCTAATTTTTCAGCCATGGCGGCAAGTTTCGACCCGATGACGGGCAGTTTGGCAAGGTCCGTTACGGCAACGGCCCGGAAGGCAAAGATGCCGATGAGATAGACGACGGTAGCAGCCATCATGGCCATGATGGTGGCCAACGTATTCCCTACCAGGTTGAGCAGGCTGTGGTGGATGATCCAAGCCGTACCAGCCATGGCAGCCCCCGACAGGAACAAGCGCCCGACATAGCCCCACTGGACGCCGTAGCCGACGAAGCGGCGGGCAAAATAGAGGTTCAGCGCCGTCGCCACAGCTAAATCGGCATTGGTCGCCCAAGCGGCCCCGACTTCACCGAGCCAGGGAATGGCCGTCAGGTGCCAGCTCAAGAAAATCTTAACGACAGCTGCAGCGGCCATATTGTAGAGCGGCACTGCCGTCCGCCCCATGCCCTGCAGAAGGCCGCTGGTAATCTGCTGGAGGCCAACGAGAAAGACCGAAATAGACAGGACGCCGATAGCAGGCCCGGCAGCCGGCGTAGCATACAAGAGACGTGAAATGGGCACGGCTAACACGGCCAGCCCCAAGCAGGCCGGGATGGTAATGACGTTGGCAATGCGCATCGCCGTATGGGTCCGGGACAGGACGACGTCCCTTCTCCCCTGGGAAAAGGCCGCTGAAACGGCCGGTACTAAGCTGGTCGCCAAGGAAATCGTCAAGATTGCCGGCAATTGGACGAGGCCGTTGGCCATGCCCGTCAGGTAGCCATAGAGGGCCGTCGCCTCATGGGTACTGTAACCGGCCGCTTCCAGCCGCAGAGGCACGATAAAGAGATCGATGCTGGCTACGGCCGGAAGGAGCATGTTGGCTGCCGCTACGGGAACGGCTAAGACGACGAGGCGGCGGATGATGTGCCGCGCCGACTGGATGACGAAGACGCCGTCGTCATCGGGCAGCGGCGTCCGTTGGTGCCGATAGTATAAGAAGGCGATGAGGATGACCCCTGCAGCTGCCCCGGGAACGGCACCGAAAGAAGCACCGGCCGCCGCCCACTCAAGACCTCTGGGCAGGAAAATCCAGGCGAGAACGAGCATCGTGCAGACGCGAACGAATTGATCGGCCATCTGGGACAGAGCCGTCGGCGTCATGAGCTGCAGACCTTGGAAATAGCCGCGGAAGCAGCAGACGATGACCGATAAGCTTAAGGCCGGCCCTAACACGGCCAGTGCCGGCAGAGCACGACTGTCGCGGACGATGCCGAACTCGATCATAGCCTGGGCTCCAAAAGGCAGGGCCAGGCCGCAGAGGACGGCGACGACGGTCATAAAGGCCAAGGTCACGTGAAAGATGCGGCGGACGCCGCTGTAATGGCCTCGGGCCGCTTGTTCGGCAATCATGATCGACACGGCAATGGGAATACCGGCGCCGATGATGCTGAGGAGCAGGATGTAGACCGGATAGGCCATCTGATAGAGGCCGATTCCCTCGCCGCCTAAGAGACGCGATAAGAAAATGCGGTTCAACCCGCCTAAGATCTTGACGACGATGCCGGCTACGGTGAGGACCATAGCGCCGCGTAAAAAGCTAGTCACGGGAATCCTCCTTTCGAAGGGAGGAAAAAGCCGTCAGCAAGGTCTGGATAAAGTCGAGGATATCGGCGATACCGGAAAGGGACACGCGGACCATGACCGGTATACTGGGAACGAGGCGGAAGCGGCTGCGCAGGGGCTTTTCGAGTTTCGTCAAATCGGGCATGTCCGAGACGCGGCGCCACTTGATTTCGAGGACGTCCTTCTTCTGGGCGATGAGGACCATTCCCTGAGCCTTGGCTTCGAGACGGGTTTCCGTCACCTGAAGGAGCTTTTCGACGTACGAACTGGGTCGGCCATAGCGGTCTTCCAGTTCGCGGCGCAGTTCGTCCAGCTCTTCTTTCGAAGAGACGACAGCCAAGCGCTGGTACATGTCGATTTTCTGACCGCCGTTTTGAATGTATTCGTTGTCGATAAAGGCGTCGACGTGGATTTCCATGACCGTTTCCGGCGGCGGCGGTTCCACTTCTTTCCCGGTCTGGGCCTTAGCAATGGCTTCTTCCAGCATATGGCAGTACATGGCAAAGCCGACGCTGGCGATGTTGCCGTGCTGTTCCCGACCGAGGAGGTTGCCGGCACCGCGGATTTCAAGGTCGCGCATGGCGATTTTAAAACCGGAACCGAGTTCGGTAAATTCTTTGATGGCTTGGAGCCGTTTTTCAGCGACTTCAGACAAAACCTTGTCCCTGCGGTACAAGAAGTATGCATAGGCCATGCGGTGGCTCCGACCGACGCGGCCCCGCATCTGATAGAGCTGAGACAGGCCGAAGTGGTCGGCGTCGTAAATGATGATCGTATTGGCATTGGCTACGTCAAGGCCGTTTTCGACGAGGCTCGAGCAGAGGAGTACGTCGTACTTTCCTTCATAGAAATCGAACATCATCGACTCGAGCATGCTGCCGGCCATCTGACCGTGGGCGATGCCGATGGTTACGTCAGGCAGGAGGGCCTGCAGTTCGTCCTTCATGCGTTCGATGGAAGCGACACGATTATAGACGAAAAAGACCTGGCCGCCCCGCCTCTTTTCGCGCATGATAGCGTCACTGACGATGCGGGCGTCGTATTCAGCAACGTAAGTCTGGACCGGGAAGCGGTCCGTCGGCGGCGATTCGATGACCGACATTTCCCGCAGGTTGACCAAAGACATGTGGAGGGTCCGCGGAATCGGCGTAGCACTGAGGGACAAGACGTCGATATGGGCGGCCCAGGCCTTCCATTTTTCTTTTTGGGCGACGCCGAAACGCTGTTCTTCGTCGACGACGAGAAGGCCCAGGGACTTGAATTTAACGTTCTTGTTGAGCAGGCTGTGAGTCCCGATGAGGATGTCGATATCGCCGGTCAAGGTCCGGGCCAGGATCGATTTCTTTTCTTTGTAGGAACGGAAACGGTTGAGGACTTCGACGTGGACACCGAAGGGGCCGAACCGTTCCATAAAGGTCTGGAAGTGCTGCTGAGACAAGACCGTCGTCGGTACCAAGACGGCAACCTGCTTACCGGCTGTGACGGCCTTAAAAATAGCCCTCATGGCCACTTCCGTCTTGCCAAAGCCGACATCGCCGCAGACCAAGCGGTCCATAGGCGTCGGTTTTTCCATGCTGTCCTTGATTTCACGGACGGCTTTAAACTGATCTTCCGTTTCTTCATAGGGAAAGGCTTCTTCAAATTCTTTCTGAAAGGGCGTATCCGGCGGGAAGGCATAGCCGGAGACGACCTCCCTTTTTGCGTAGAGGGCGACGAGTTTTTCAGCCAAATCGGTAATCGACTTCTGAGCCTTAGAGCGTATCTTCTGCCAATCCGAGCCGCCCATCTTCTGTAATTTCGGCGTATCGCCTTCGTTGCCGATGTAGCGCTGGAGGAGGGATAACTGGTCCGTCGGCACGTAGAGGATGTCTTTCCCGGCATAGTGGATTTCGAGGTAATCCTTGTGGACCCCATCCATTTCAATGGTCTTGATGCCCATGTAGCGGCCGATGCCGTGGACTTCATGGACGACGTAGTCGCCGGCTTTCAGGCTGGTAAAGACGCTGATTTCCTGGCCTTTGGCAACGCGGTGGCGCAACCGTCGTTTCTGAGTGCCGAAGACGTCTCGTTCGGCGACGGCGACGACCTTGGCATAAGGCAGTTCAAAGCCGTCGTGGATTTCCCCTTCAACGATATACATGCCGCCGGCGGCGCTTTTTTCGTCGTCATAATCAGCAATCGAAAGGTCATGCTGCTTCATCCAGGCTTTGAGGGAGGCAATGCGCTCTCTGCTGTTGATGACGAAGACGATAGTATTGCCTAAGCTTTGCCAATGGCCGACTTCTTCTTCGAGGAGGTTGAACTGCTTTTGGAAGCTGGCCATCATCTTGGCAGCAAAGCTGAAAGACTCGTCGATGAACATGTCCGGCACGGATTGGGCCATGAGGGACAAGACGATTTGAGGAACTTTTCGTTCCGGCGAGACCATGTTTTTCCATGACGCCAGGACGCCCTTGTAATCGTCCGATTCTTTGAGAACCTTTTTGAGACCGTCACGGACCCGGTTCGGTTCGTCCCAGATGATGGTCCCTTCTTCGACGTAATCGAGGAGGGTATATTCCTCATCGTCCGCCGTCGTCAGGGACACGGGCAAAATCCGCGCCCGTTCGGCATCATACAGCGACTTTTGGCTGTCGACGTCGAAGGCGCGGATGCTTTCCAGTTCATCGCCAAAGAAGGCCAGGCGCAGGGGCTGCGGTTCATTGACGGCAAAGACGTCGACAATGTCGCCGCGGACGGAAAAATGGCCTCGCCGTTCAACCATGTCAACCCGTTCATAGCCGGCGTCTACGAGGTTCTGCAACAAGTCATCGCGGTCGTATTCTCCTTGGATTTCGACGTCGATGGCCGCATCGTCGATGCGCTGGGGAGCCATGACGTACTGTGCCGCTTCTTCCGGCGCAGCCAAGACGAGAACCGGATCCCCTTGGCGCAGACGGCCCAGGGCTTCCATCTGCCGAGCCATCCGGTCGAGACTTTTAGCCGTCGTCGTAAAGACAGCCTTATCGACGACGGGAAAGTCGAGAACCTTTACGTCAGGCGCCAAAAAGGCCAGGTCCGCCTGCCAGGCCGCAGCCTGCTCCCGCGACGGGACGACGAGGACGACCTGACGGGGGCCTTCGTGCAGCACCTTAGCGACCAGAGCGCTCTTGACAGAGCCGCTGAGGCCGTAGATGCTGTGACAGCCGGGCTTTAAAAAGGCCTCCCCGGCGGACCGGATATTTTCATCTTGATTCATCCATTGAAAGAATTGCTTCATGCTTTTTTACCTCATGACAAAGGGGGCTTTAGTTTCCCAAAGCCCTCGATAATTATCATCATACTTGCGTGTTTTTTATTATATCATAGTTCATTCGTCCCGACTAGGCACATTATCGTCCCGCCGCGCCCTGCATGATAAAGGCTTCCCGTTCCTTACGACTCATCTTGAGGAGGCTCTTTTCTTTCAGGGTATCTTCATAAGACGGAGCAGCATCGCCTTCCATCCGCTTTTCCACATCGCGGCGGATCTGAGGCAGCATGTCGTAGAGGTGCTGACCCGGGCAGTCCGTACTATTGACGTCACGGTGACCGACGATGGTCGCTGCACTCGGCGTGATTTCATAAATCTTGCACAACCAGGCAACGAGGCCTTCTAGGGCATGGAGCTGAGCCGGCGTGGGAATTTCTTTATCGAAGTTCCCCGTGACGTTGATGCCGACAGTGTGATAGTTTTGCCCTTGGGCATGGGCTCCGACCGTCGCTAAGGGGCGTCCCCGTTCGATGGTCCCGTCTTTGCGGATAACGTAATGGTAGCCGATGCCGGCCCAGCCGTTCGCTAAATGGGCTCGGTGAATGGCAGCCGCCGACGTATCGCCGTCGGGAATGCCGACGTGGTGGATGACGATCATGTCCGTCTTGGGCCGCAGCAATAAGGGTTCATTGAAGCGGAAATTCGTTTCCTTAATAGCCATCGGTTCGGCCGGGGCTGCATCCGTTGCCGGATGATAGGTCCGCAGGACGCCGCGGGCTCCGGCAGGCTTCGCATCCCGGGGTACACTGCTCACGGCGACGGGCTGAAGTTCTGAGGATTCGCCGTCTGTCAAAGATTGGGCAGGGGTATCCCCTTTCGTCCCCTTCTTTTCGGACGACGATTTTTTTATCGACGCCCTTTTTCTTTACCGTCGCCTTTCCTTTTTCAGTAGCCGCCTTCGTTACGGACTGATTCGAATCGGAAACGGCACCGACCGTATAGGCCGCTTCGATGTCCGACGGCGATGCCGCCAACGACAGGCTTGAAAAACCAAAAGCCAGCCACAGCGCAACGGCCAGGGCTGACAGGGTCTTGCTTTGTTTCATGATTTAGTACACTTCCCCATGATGATTTTGAATGTGTGCGACCAGGCGGTCCCACAAAGCCTGCGGCTCAGGATGACCGTACGTGCCGAGGGCAATATGCGGCTTAGCCCGGCCGTGGTAGTCGCTGCCAATGGTCGCCATCAGGCCGTGTTCATCGGCAATCCGGCGGTAAAAGGCAGCCGTATCATCATCGTGATAGCTGCAGTAAGCTTCGATGCCGTCCAGACCGAGAGCGATGAGGGTTTCCGTCAAAGGACGGTTCTGCTTCATATTGGCTCCGGGATGGGCCAATACGGCGGCGCCGCCCTGATTGTGAATGATATCGACAGCCTTTGAAAAATCCATGAAGGTCATGGGGATGAAGGCCGGTCCCCCCTGACCGCAGATATCCCAGCCGAAGTTGACATAGGGCGCAGCACTGCGGCTGCCGCCCGGCCGATAGGGTGCCAGGACGGGGCAGTCGGCATTGCGCGGGTCCGAAAGGGCAACGCGAGCGATGTGAACCGACGCGACGACACCACTGGTACAAAGTTTCCAAATGGCGTCGCGGTCGAGGACGATGCCTAAGGCTTCGACGGCGTCGAGCACTTTGTCGGACACGACTTTTCGTTGGCCGTACACATCCTTTTCAATCGCTTCAAATACGGCGGCATCGGGATGAATCCCATAGCCTAAGAGGTGAAAGTTCTTCCCCTCATGCTGACAACTGATTTCAATGCCCGGTATGAGGCGCAGTCCCAGCCGGGACGCTTCTTCCCGTGCTTCGGGAATGGCCCGGGTGGAATCGTGGTCGGTGACGGCCACGGCCTGTACCTTCGCGTCAGCGCACTGACGTATCAAGTCGGCCGGTTCAAACTGACCGTCCATGCTGTATTTTGTATGCATGTGCAAATCAAGCCATGTTTCCATACTCTACACTCCCTCTCATTTAAATGTCGCCCTTATTATACTACGCATGACGGCGCCGTGCCAGTAAGAAGTAAGTAAGATATGGGCTTATCCGCGAGTCAGTTTATAAATGAGGGCGTTGCAGATAGCAGCGGCAATGGTGCTGCCCCCTTTTCGTCCTTTAGCGACGATATAAGGGACGCCGGCTTCCATGATGACGTCTTTGGCGTATTCGACATTGACGAAGCCGACGGGAACGCCGATGATGAGGGCCGGCGCGATGCGTCCTTCATCGATGAGTTCTTTCAGGCGCAGAAGGGCTGTCGGCGCATTGCCGACGGCGATGATGAGCGGTCCCGTAAGACCGGCGGCCTTATCCATCGAGGCCTGAGCCCGCGTCGTCCCCTGTTCCCGGGCCGCAGCGGCTACGTCGTCATCAGCCATGAAGCAGACCTTTTGGCAGCCCAGTTTCGTAAGACCGGGCTTACTGATGCCCATACAGGCCATATTGGTATCGGTCACGATGGTGCAGCCGCCTTTCAAGGCTTCTAGGGCCTTCGTTACGGCACCCTCGCTGAAGCGCAGGTTGCGGACGTAATCGAAGTCGGCGCTGGTGTGAACGACGCGCTTGATGATGTCCTTTTCATCGGGCGGAAGCTCAATCGGCCCCAGTTCGCTTTCAATAATTTCCATGCTGCGGCGTTCGATGTCGGCCGGTAAAATATGTTCTATCTTCATACAGATTCATCCTTTCTGAAACGACCTCGATCCCGGCAGGCTTTGACGAAGTTAGCCGCCCAATCCGGATTTCCGAGGAAATGGAGGTGGAGATAACTGGCGGCTAAGGTTTCACCGGCCACGCCGCCGGGCCAGGAACGCCGACTCCCGGCCTTATAGGCCGTAAAGGCCTCCCCTTCCAGAGAACTCTTGGAATAATGGAATTCATGAGCCGGTATGGTGTCACCGGCCTTACAGAGGAGGTTGTCTTCTTCTGCCTGTAAGGTCACGTAACCGAAGTGCTGAAGGGACGTCGTCATAAAGGTCTCACCGGGAACGGCACCGACCCAGGCCCAAAGCTTCCCGTCGTCGCCGCGAAAATACTGATGGAGATACATGAAGCCGCCGCATTCGGCAAAGCAAGGCAGTCCGCCTATCAAGGCCTGTCTGATCTGGCCGCGCAGGCTTTCGTTAACTTCAAGTTCTCGAGCGTAAAGTTCGGGATAGCCGCCGCCCACATAAAGACCGTCGCAAGGCGGCAGATTGCTGTCGTGAAGGGGGCTGAAAAAGATCAATTCGGCCCCGCAGCGGCGAAGGATGTCCAGGCTGTCTTCGTAGTAAAAGCAAAAAGCCTCGTCACGGGCCACGGCAATGACAGCCTGTCGTTCCATCTCCCCTTCTTTCCCCGCTTCCAGCGCGTCTCCTTCGGCAAGGGGCGAGGCTGCCCGGGCCAGGGTTAACAGGCCGTCGAGGTCGATATGCATTTCAGCCGCGTCCGTCAGGCGCTCCATAATAGCCTGAAGGTTCTGTATTTCTCCGGCCGTCACTAATCCCAGGTGGCGACTGGAAAAGGCGCAGTCCGGAAGATCCGGAAGGGCGCCTAAAGCCGTAAGGCCCGAGGCCTTTTCCCAAGCGTCCTTAAAATGGGCGTATACCATGGGTTTTATGCGGTTTACGATAAAGCCGACGATATGGCTGTCCGGATAAAAATCGGCCATTCCCTTTAAGACGGCACCTAAGGAGAGCCCTGCCCCACGGCCGTCGACGACAATTACGACCGGTGTATCGGTAACGGCGGCAACGTCATAAGCACTGGCTTCGTGACCCCTTCCGACACCGTCGTAATAGCCCATGGCCCCTTCGATGAGAACCAGGTCAGACTTTTCTCCATGACGGCAAAGAAGCTGCCGGGCCGCTTGGGCTCCTTTTTCGCCGCGGCCGAAGAGAAAGAGATCGAGGTTATACGACGGAGTGTGAAGGACGCGGCGGTGGAACATGGGATCGATATAGTCCGGGCCGGACTTAAAGGCTGTCATGGACAATCCGCGCTTTTTTAAAGCCTGCAGCAGGGCACAGACGACGGTCGTCTTGCCGCTGCCGCTTTTGGGAGCCGCGATTAACAGCCGCGGAATCGTGGATCGATGCGCCATAGGAACCTCCTTTATAAGACCGTCAGGAAACATCGGAACGGCGGACAATGGTTACAATAAAAATCGGATTCTGGGCCATCATGAGATGGCTGGCGCCGACTTTTTGACTGCGGGCCGCACTGACCTGAGTAATATCGAAATCATACCCGGGATGAGATCCGTAGTAGGTCGTAAGGGCCGCCAAGGTCTCGATGGTAATGGCCGTGACGACGACGGCACAGGCTTCATTTTTGCCGTACAATTCGTCAAGGATAGCCGCCAACCGCCCCTTGGTACCGCCGATAAAGGCGTAATTAGGCGGCGTCTCGATATCTTTCAGGCGCTCACGGGCATCGCCGGCGACGACGGTGACATTGGACAGGTCGAAGTGGGCAATATTTTGCTTCAAGACCCGCAGGGCATCGTCGTTTATTTCAAAGGCATAAACCCTTCCAAAGGGCGCCTGCAGGGCCAGTTCCACCGTACAGGACCCGGTACCGGCACCGATATCGTAGACGACGGCATCGGCAGCCGGTGCCAGTTTCGACAAGGCCACGCTGCGGATTTCCTGTTTGGTCATGGGCGCCTTACCCCGCAAAAAAGCCTCGTCGGCAAGACCGTGTACAGGGCGCTGCCAAGGACGGGCGTCGTCATTTTCAATCATCATGACGGCTAAGGCGTCGTCCCCTCTTTCCGTAAAGTCAGCAGCCGTACCGCGAAGGATGACTTCGTCGTCATAAGAGAGATTACAGCCGATGGCAACCCGCACGGCTCCAAGCCCTCTGTCACAGAGACTGCGGCAGAGGGCAGCCGGTGATTCGCTGCCGCCGGTGAGGACGAAGACCTTGGCATGCTGGCGTACAGCCGGAATAAGCGGTTCCTGCCTGCCATGGCGGCTGACGATGAAGACGTCATTCCAAGATGTCTCCAAGGCCGCGGCAAAGTAGACCAGACTGCTGATGCCGGCGATACGGGTCACGGTGCAGTCCGGGATGTTCTTCAATAAGGCTGCCAGGCTGAAAAAGCCGACATCCCCCGATACCAAGACGGCCATAGGACCGTCCTCCTCCGTCCGCGACGCCGCCAGGCGGCAGATTTCATCGCGCCGATAAGTCCGGACCAATTCTTTTCCCGTCCCCTCAAAGGGTTCCAGCATCCGCTTGTCGCCGACGAGAAGGGTCGAGGCTTCGATGGCACGTTTGGCTTGTACGGTCAAAAGATCCGGATTCCCCGGACCGGTGCCGATAACATAGATATGCATATAGCGTCCTTTCCCTGACGAAATAATCTCCCTGTCAGCGTTCGATGATGATGACCGTCGCCCCCGTTCGTTCGGCCCCTTTCAGTTTTTCTTGGAAGCCGCCGGTGTGCCCTGAATTTTTAGTGACGACGTAGCGGGCCCCGGTCTCTTTAAACATGGCCGCATTGAGGTCCGCCGAGAAAGGCCCCTGCATGCAGATCAGGCGCGCCGGCGGGTAGCCCAAATCCAAGGCCCGTTCGAGGGAGGCCTTGACCGGTAAAATACGGGCATAGACTCGATTTTCATAGCCCGGGATCTTGGCAAAGGCATCGAGGTTCTTACTGCCCGTCGTCAAAAATACGTTCCCTTCCGTATGACTCAGGACTTCGACGGCTTCGTCGACGGTGCGAACGGCAATGGTGCGGCCATCCGTCCGGTACGTTCCGGCCCGGCGGTTGATGCGGCGATAAGGGACACCGGCCTTTTGGCAGGCTGCCTTGATGTTGTCGGTGACGACCGTGGCATAGGGATGGGTGGCGTCGATGGCAAGGCGTATCCCTTTGTCCTTCAAAAATCCTTCCATCTGTCCCTCATCCATTCGGCCTTCCAGGACGGTCACATAAGGACTTTTCGGCAATAAGGACGCGCCGTAGGCCGTCGCTACGGAGACGAAGGCTTTGACCTGAAAGCGTGCGGCGTAACCGGCCAGTTTCCGCCCTTCCGTCGTCCCGCCGGCAATCCACACCGGACCGATCATAACCGATAGCCTCGCGGCGTAACCAACTTGCCGTTCAGGATTTTCGTCTGGCTGTTGCCGATAAAGACCGTGCAGAACATGTCGAGGTGCTGCGTCCGCAATTCGCCTAAGGTAAGAATTTTGACGTCTTGACCGTCACGGCCGATGTTGCGGACGATGCCTGCCGGCGTATGGGCCGACTGATGGCGCAGGATGATGTCACAAGCCTTTTCGAGGTAGTCAGACCGCTTCTTGCTGGCCGGGTTATAGAGGCAGATGACAAAGTCCCCGGCTGCAGCGCAGTCGAGGCGGTTTTCAATCTTATCCCACGGCGTCAGAAGATCGCTCAAGGAAATGAGGCAGGCGTCGGCAATGAGGGGCGCCCCCAAAAGAGCGGCACCGGCACTGGCAGCGGTGACGCCGGGAATGACTTCGATGTCAACGTCCGGCGTATCGGCAGCCACTTCGTGCATGATGCCGGCCATGCCGTAGATGCCGGCGTCACCGCTGGAAACGATGGCCACCTTCTGCCCCTCAAGGGCTCGTTCCAAGACCAAGCGGCAGCGAGCCACTTCCTGAGTCATGCCGGTGACGACAAATTCCTTGTCAGGAAAATAGCTGCGAATCAAATCGATGTATGTATGGTAGCCGACGATGCAGTCGCAGCCTTCGAGGACAGCCTTGGCCTCCAAGGTCATGCCCTGTTCAGAGCCGGGACCGATGCCGACGACGTAAATATGTGGTTTCATGAAATCACATCCTTCTAAACATTTAAAAATCGGAGTATATACGATTCACAGGCAACGGCCACGGTGATACCCTGACCGGCCTTTTTGGAAACGACGAGCTTGCCGCCGCCACTTGCCTTGACGGCCGATCGTTCACAGACATTGTCCGTCCCGACGGCCTGTCGGACAAAATCCGAAGCCGTAAACGTGCCCGGCACAGCGTTGAGCTCGTCGGCCGTAAAGAAGCGGATAGGCCATGACCGCTCTTTAGCAAAGGCCAAGAGCCCCGTTTCATCCCGCTTGACGTCGAGGCTGCTGACGTCCGCCACGGCCTCTTTCGAGAGGTTGGCCTCTTTAAGGGCCGATGAGACGGCATTTTCAATAGCCGAGGATGAGGTTCCGCGGCGGCAGCCGATGCCGACATGGAGAATAGCCGGTCTTACCATGACGGAAGTTTGAAAAAGGGACAGGTTCTCTTTCGTCGTCACAATCAACCCCGTTTCACAATCCGTCGTCATGACCAAGCCCGGCGGCAAAGGACCTTCAATGGGAAACTCACTGTACAAGCCAGCCCTTCCCCTTTCCAGAAGACCCGCAGCAAAGGCCTTGGCCTCCGTCAGAGAAGACAGGCGCAGACCGGCCTTTGCGGCCCATTCATCGACGGCAAATAAGGCATTGACGTCGGTTGCCGTCGTAATGACGGCCTGTCCCCCTATGGCCTCAGCCACTTGCCGGGCCCATTCATTGGCTCTGCCAATATGACCGGACAAGATGGGAATGACGAACTGCCCTTTTTCGTCGATGACGATAACCGCCGGGTCCTGATCCTTTTTACGGATAAAAGGCGCAATAGACCGCACGGCGATGGCCGCTGCCCCGACGAAAAGGAGGAGCCGTGCCGATTGAAAAGCCCGGCCCGTTTCTTCCCGCAGAGACGGGTCGAAGGAGACGGCCGGCGGTATGGCAAACTTCGCGAGCGTCGCCTGACGGACCTGCCAGCCATTTTGCTGAAGGAAGGCTGCTGCTCTGCCGCCAAGGGCCGTTCCGGCTTTGGTAAAGGAAAAAACAACTGCGTTCACGACCTGTCCCCCTTCTAAAAAAATCGGTGCCTCTGCAATCCGTTAATATAAACCAAAGATATTATACCATATTTATACCGATATCGGTGTATGGTGTGTACCGATATCGGTATCGCACCCCCTCTTTCCCGGCACATCCTTTCCACCAACGAAAAGCCTGAGATTCTATGTTTTGGCAACAAAAAATTCCGAGCAGCCCGTCGAGGTTGCTCGGAACAAAAAATCTCTTTTTTTATTATCTTTTCCCTAAGGAATCGATTTATTCCTGCCGGATTTTTTCTTACTGCTGCTGCAGCCAGTTCAAGACGTCGTTGTCGCTGGCCCCGCCATTGAAGCGGACACCGGTCTGCCAATCGCCGGTGCCTGCTGCCTTGGCCAGGTTCTGACCGCTGTCACCGAGGGAGCTTGCCGCTGACGTGCAGAAAGGAATGACCTTTTTGCCGCTGAAGTTATGACCTTCCACGAAGGTGTAGACGACATGCGGCGCCTGCTGCCACCACAGGGGGTAACCGATGTAGACCGTATCGTAGGAATCCCAGTCGGCGACGTCGCCTTCATAGGTCGGCCGCAGCTGAGGCTGGGCGTGTTCGCGAACGACGCGGCTGTTGTCGTCGCGGTAGTTGAGGTCGCTGTCGGAATACGGCTCGGTCGGCTTGATTTCAAAGACCGTCGCATTTTCATGGTTGGCAATCGTTTCGGCTACGCGTTTCGTATTGCCCGTTGCCGAGAAGTAGACGACTAAGACCTTTCCTTGAGAAGCGGCAGCCTTAGCCCCGTCCGATGCCGGCTGTGCCGCCGTCGTCCCCGTACTGCCGCAGGCCGTAAGGGTCACTAAGGCGACAGCCATCAATAAACCGCTCATGATTTTTTTCCACATACCAAAATCCCCCTTGTCCGATAATAAAATTATTTATCTAAACCTTGTTTATGGAGCCAGGCTGCAATGGCGTCGGCCACTTCCTCGTTATTGAGGTCGGCCATCATGAAATGGGTGTTACCCTTAATGCCGATGTCGGGCAGGCTGACGACTTCCACATGGCCACCGTACTGATTGACCAGGGCTTCCCATTTTTTGGCCAGATTCCAGCGGACGCGCCAATTGTCTTCGCCCCAATTGGCAACCGTGGTATCGCCTTTCGGGATGTTGTCGCCAAAGTAGACGACGATGGGAATCTTGGTCAGCTTCATGAACTCATCCATAGAAACAGCCGTGCCTCTAGCAGGGAAAGGACTGGTCGTTTCTTCCACAGGCGGAACCATCCCTTCCGGGAAGGGGAAGGTTCCCGGTTCCAAGGCGATGACGCCCTTGACATGAGACGAGGCCATGGCCGTTTCCCAGCCGGGACCGCCGCCGGCCGAATGAGTCATCAAGACGCCGTCGCCGACCTTATCAAAGACAGCCGTCATGGCGGTGGCGATGACATGGCTGTCAAAAGCCCCCGTGTCCGGTGTCATAGCCCGGAAGAACTGGTCCTGTGAAGCGGCGTCTTTGGGGAAGGCTACGTTATCGTTATAATCAGGCCACTGGCCGATGCGGAAGTTGTTGAACCAAAGTTGGTCGTCCGGACGGGCGCTGATTGAAGTCGGGACGGTAGAACGGCCGGCCCGTCCCCGCCGCGGTTCGTCGACGAGATAGGTCTTGTACCGTTTTTCCAAAAAGATATTCTGGAAGCCGTCGCGGCCGTCGGGTGTCGTTTCCCAGGTCTTGGCCGACTGACCGTAACCGTGAAGGAAGACGAGGGCCGTACGGCGGGCATTCTTCGGTTCCTGATAAAAGACGTAGGCATGGTCACCGTGCAGGGTTTCGCCGGCGTTGTTGGTCGGTTCCGTCGTCCCCTTATACTCGCCCGGTGCCGTAACCACGGTCCCTCCGGCCAAAAAACTTCCCTGGTCGACGATAGTCACAGGCTTCATGGCAAAAGCCGAACCGGTAATCAGTGTCGCAGCCAAGATAGCTGCCGCAGTCATTCTCATCTTCATGAGGTACCTCCTTTTAGTGAATAAAATTCGTGAAAATCGGTTCTTCCCGTTCCGGAAGGGCTACACCGGCCTGGCGGGCCGCTTCCTGACAGCGCAGCATATAGGCCATATTACGGCCTAAGACCCGCATGGTATACAGGCCTTCCTTATCCTCCAAGACTTCTTCCGGCGCCGCGCCGTGGACTTCATTCCAGTAGCGCGACGAGACGATAGGCATTTCCTGCAGGGTGAAGTATTTATTCATCTGGTCAAAAGAGACGGTCGTCCCGGCCCGGCGTGCCGAAATGACGGCTGCTGCCGGTTTCAAATAAAAGGCCTTATTGCCGTTTCCGTTGGCTTCGGCATAAAAGACGCGGTCCATGAAGGACGTCATATTGCCGGCCAGAGCCGCATAATGGACGGGTGAGCCGAAGACGAAGCCGTCGGCCGACAAGGCCTTTTCCCGAAATTCATTGACGATGTCGGGAATGACGCAGCGCCCGATTTCCCGGCACTTATGACAGGCCATGCAGCCGCCAATCGGTTTGACACCGATCCAAAAGAATTCCGTTTCAATGCCGAGGGTTTCCAAAGTCCGGGCCACTTCCTGAAGGGCCGTATAGGTACAGCCTTCTTTATGAGGCGAGCCGTTTACCAATAATACTTTCATGGTCATATCCTCTTTCCATCACCTCAACCTGACTCCATTATTATACTATAAACCTTGGTGTCGAGTCCAAGTCAAGGGAACATATGTCTTTTTTATTATAAATTGAAAAATTCGGTCTTTCCGACGAACCGTCGGAAAGCGATCAGCCCCGAACGACCGTACCGCCAAAGACGGACGACATCTGTATCTTATCCAGGGCTTCATCAATTTGGCGTACTTCATCAGCCGTCAGTTCGATGTCCGCGGCTGCCCCGTTTTCTAAGAGACGATTCGGGTTGGTCGTTCCCGGAATAGGTACGATCCACGGCTTTTTAGAAATCATCCAGGCAAGGGACAATTGTGCCGGCGTAGCATTCTTGGAGGCAGCCAGGTCCTGGATCCACTGCAAAAGGGCCTTGTTTTCTTCGATAGCATCGGCCTGGAACTGGGGCATATTCCGGCGGTAGTCCGTATCGGGATCAAATTGAGAATTCGCATCGTACCGAGCCGTCAGGAAACCGTTAGCCATAGGCGAAAAGGCAACTAAGCCGACCTGCAGTTCTTCGAGGACCGGGAACATCTTTTCATACCAGCGGGCCATCATGGAATAGCGGTTCTGTACGGCCGTGACCGGGCAGACGGCATGGGCCCGGCGCAGGGTGTCTGCGTCGACTTCGGACAGGCCCCAATGAAGGATCTTCCCTTCCTTCATGAGGTCAGCCATGACGGCAGCTACGTCTTCGACGGGAACCTTGGTGTCCTGGCGATGCTGGTAGTAGATGTCGATATGGTCGGTCTGAAGGCGTTTCAAAGAGTCTTCGACGGACTTGCGGATAAGTTCCGGACGGGCATCGGGGACGATGGGCTTATTGGGCTCGGGCGACGTCATATCGAAGTGGATGCCGAATTTGGTGCCGATCTGGATGCGGTCGCGGAAAGGCTTCAAGGCTTCTCCCAACAAGGTTTCGTTGGCGTGGGGATCGTCCGGTGTCCCATAGACTTCGGCCGTATCGAAGAAGGTATAGCCGGCATCGACGGCCTTGGCCAATAATTCTGTCATTTCATGGCGATCCTTGGGCTTGCCATAACCGTGACTCATGCCCATGCAGCCTAAGCCGACGGCCGATACGGTAAAATCTTTTCCTAAGGTGCGAGTTTTCATAAAAATCCTTCCTTTCCAAATAAAAACGAAGTGTCATGAAATCGATATAAGCTAAGGTTTCCCCTGATCTCAACCAAGGCCGGTGACGACAGCGACGATTGGCATGGTAACCACGGCAGCAGCCGTCGTCAAGGCAATGCCCTCTACGGAGACAGGATAGGCGTCTTTATTATAAACGGCTGCCAAGAGGGGAATGATGTTCCCTGACGGCGTCGCCAGTGCCGCCATGCAGATGGCCAGTAAATACGTATTATCCACGAAGCGGCCGAGAATTAGGGTCAGGACGATGGGAATGACGACCATCTTGAGGATCGTAAAGGCGATGATGCGGCCGTTTATCATGCACTTCCACGCCGTATCGGTCAGGAAAGAACCGAGGAGCATCATGGCCAAAGGCGCCGTCATACTGCCGAGCATGATAATCGACTGGGCCAGTATATACGGCAGCTCGATGCCGCTCAGGTAAAGGATGATGGCCAGGATGCAGGCGCCCATGCCGGTATTGGCCAAACTCTGCCAACGAAAGGGTTCTTTCTTGTCAGAACTGCCTTTGATGGTCTGAATAACATAAGAGAAAAAGAGAATATTAAAAGGAATCAAGAGGACGGTCATATAAATGAGGGCATCCTTCCCGTAAATGCCGTCGATCATGGGAACGCCCATGAAACCGATATTGGTGAAGATGACCATGACATTGACGATGCCGTAGTGTTTCTTGGGATAGCGAAGGATCCGCGGCAGGATCCAGGCACAGGCCATGAGCAAAACCAGCATGGTCAGGATGACGCCGAAGGCATAGGCCAGTTCCGCCCCTTCAATGCGGGGGCCCTTGCCGGTAACGCCCGATAAGATAATGGCCGGATAAGCGATGTTGACCACCAATTTCGTAATCTGCGGCTGATTGGCCGGCGTCAGGATTTCATAACGACGGGCCAAGGCGCCAACGGCCATGAGCAGGACGAAAATAATCATTTGTTGTAAAATAAGCATCGGTTCCTCATTATCCTTCCTACCAGGCTTCTTCAAAGATGGCCAAGATTTCATCGCCATCGAGGTGCTTGTAGCTTCCCGGCGAAGCGACACAACCGGAAGCTATACGGGGCAGCCAATCTTTTTGGTCGTCCGTCATGCCCAGTTCCCGCAAGGTCGTCGGCAGGCCGATTTCCTTTACAAAATAGGCTAAGGCTTCGACGCCGTCGTTAGCAAGTTCAGCTGTTGTCTTCCCTTCCGGGGAAATGCCCCAAACTTCGCTGGCAAAGCGGGCGAATTTTTCCGCCCCTTCAACTTTAATGTGGCGGTAATAGACCGGCAAGAGGACGGCCAGGCCGCAGCCGTGGTTGCAGTCCGTAAAGGCTCCCAGGGAGTGCTCTAAGATATGGCCTTGGAAATCGCCTTTCTTCCCCAATTTGAGGATACGGTTTTCAGCCATCGTCGAGAGCCAGACCAGGTTGCTGCGGGCTTCGTAGTCTTCAGGATTTTCAATGGCCTTACGAAGGTTGCGGACGACGCTCTTCATGAGGGCTTCATTAATGCTGTCCGACACATTATCAACATCGGGGGCGCTGAAATAGGTTTCCATCATGTGCGTAAAGGAATCAAAGGCGCCGGAAATCATCTGCAGCTTGGGAACGGTGTAGGTATAAAGCGGGTCGAGGAGGGCAAATTGAGCGTTGAGGGCCGGGTAATCGCGGCCGGTCTTAATCTTTACGTCTTCGTTGGTAATGACGGCGCCGCCGTTCATCTCACTGCCCGTCCCCGATACGGTCATGACGATGCCTAACGGAATAGGTTTGACGTCGATGGTGCCGGCCTTAGCCCAAAAATCAGTCCACACGTCACCGTCATAGACGGCAGCCAGGGACACGGCTTTGCAGCAGTCCATGACCGAACCGCCGCCGACAGCCAAGATGAGGTCCACGTCCTGTTCTTTGGCGATTTTCGCCCCTTCGAGGACCTTGGCATAGGTCGGATTGGCCATGATGCCCGAAAATTCGACGACGGCCTTTTCGGCCTTGGTCAAAATCGCCATGATTTCATCGTAAATGCCGGTCCGCTTAATGGAGCCGCCGCCATAGGCCACCATGACCGTCTTCCCGTAATGGGACAAGAGTTCCGGCAAGTATTGACCGACGCAGCCTTTTCCAAAATAGGCTTTTGTACTATTTTCAAAAACAAAGTTTTCCATTTCATCGTCTCCTATCCAATATCTATCTATAAACAGCCAAGAGGCTGTGTAAAAGCAACAAAAAGTATCGAACCTTCCAAAAGGGCTTACAAACGGGGCTGTCCCGGCCTTCACCTCAGGTACAAATTTATCTTATCATTCGGTATTAACTACCGGTCAAGTCTTTTTTGAAAACTTTTTCTAAAAACATGCCTTCGGCCGAAAAGCCAGTTGAAACCTCTGGCAGCCGTTCCTATTCTCTTGTCAGTCGGAGCGGCTTTGAACGCCCTCTCCCGAAACAGGGACGGCAGATGATTTGGGAGAAACGGAAAGATTTTCCTTATGGTCATGACTTCCGAATAGAACTTGAGGTTCGGTGTAAAAATAAGGTATAATAATTATGTATTTTATGTAAAAAAAGGAGACTACACGCTATGTCAAAAAAAATGATGTCTATTGCCATCCTAGCCTCCCTGGCAATGGCCCTGCCCATCGGCGCAGATGCCAAAGAACGTTTTTCCAGCAGCCATGAACCCTTCTCAGCAGAGATGGCCAGCCGATCCGAAATGGACGCCTATCGGAAAGATTTGGACACCTATGTCCGCGACGTCGATAAACAGATTGACGAACTCCTGGCCCGGCGAAGAGACGCCGTCGACCAGTACAATAAGGCCGTCCACACGTACAATACGGAAACCTTCTTCCATCAGGATACCCTGCCTTACTATCCCCATTACCGCCAAGCCGGCCGTCGCGGAACCTACCATCACCACGGCCCGTGCTATGCTGCCCCGCGGGAAAAAACTCCGGAAGAGCGCCAACGCGACCGGATCGACACCTTTATCGACCATATGATGGACTGGGGCGACTGACAAATCGGCGTATCGATTCGTACCGGATAGATACTGATTTATGTATCCGAAATCCGCCTTCTGATTTTTTACGACAAAAAGCCACTGATTTAGTCATCAGTGGCTTTTTCAGATGCCCGTAACCAACGGACCAAGAACTCTATCTGTGGAAAAGGATGTTTCACCGATTCCCCCTGACTCAGTCTCCATGACGGTGACAGAAAGCGTTCCCGCTTATCTAGGGGCCGGGCTCAGCCATTTTTCTCTGTTTGACAGTATGTCCCGGAGGGCCCGACACTTCGACGGTAATAACCGTCGATTCGCCTGTCGGCACCCACTCGATGACCTTTACGGACCCGTTGGGAACTTCTTTCTGCCAGTCATTGAGCCATGACAGGATCGAGGCAAAAGGACCTTCCATCATCAGGGTCTGGCCGTCGCCCTGTCGGGCCTGGTGCCACGACAAGAGGGTCAGTCCATGACTGTCGATCAGATTTGAAACAGCCCCTTCCATATCGACAGCACTCCCGTCCAGCACCGCTGCGGAAGCCGAAAAATCTTTATGGGCATAGACTTGAAGCTGGCTGCGAAGACTTTTCCATGCTGTAAAAGATTGATACGACATCCAAGCATACCCCAGAGAGAGCCCCGCCAATAGTAAGGCCGCCAGGATCCACGACGGTGACCACACCCGCCCTTTAAGAATTTTTTTCATGACAACTCACTTCTAAGGAAAAAGGGACGGCTTCGCCGCCTTTAGGCTGCATACGGGTCACAGCCGCTTGATACCGCCCGCCGGCCTGTAAATAGCTCTGCCATTTTCGGGCCCCGTCGGGAGTCGCTGTCAAGCCTTCGATGACGGCTCCCCTGTCTCGGCCGCTGACCTTGGTGACAACGACCGTATCCGGTTTGGAAAGGGCCAGATCCACGAACAAGACAGGCCAGGAAAAAGACGTCTCCTGCCGTTCTTTGGCCTGTCGTTCGGCCAAGGCCTGCCCCTCTCGGATCCGGTCGTTATGGCCTTTGATTCTCTCTTGGATCGGATAAAGTACCCTTTCATAATACATTTTCTCTTGGGCGATTTGGTATTGAAAAAAAGTTCCGCCTGCCAAAAAGAGTCCGGCCAATCCCAAGAGTCCCAGCGTAAGGGGCTTTCCCCAAAGGCATCGAGGCTGCCGGTATGCCGGCGGTATCAAGTTGCATTTCACGCTCACCACGCTCCCTTACAGCAGAATCAAGGACGCCGTCGCCTGAGACAGTCCATACTGTTCCATGACCTGAGCAACGGCCTTCGACGGCGACAAGGGGCGGCCTTCCGTCTCCCCGTCTTCCTGCCACATAAAAGGTGAAGCCCCTTCTGAAAGAGGCGCACCTTCTTGCAGCTCATAGGCCAGGGGCCGGCCGTTTTGCAGATGTACCGTATGGAGGACCCTTTCATCCCGAAACGATAGGAGGCCTTGCCCCTCCGGTTGGATCCGTCCCAAAAAAGCAGGCAGCAGGTCCAAGGAAGCAAGGACGGCATCGGCATCGACGACGGATTGACACAAAGCCTCGATACAGTCGGCCGGATAGGCGCCGACGATCCAGTCATAGAGCCCGTCTCGATTTTTTTCAGGACAAGCAAGGTCAAAGCCATAGGGCTTCCCATCTTCGTCGAGCAAGCCGGCACCCCGAATGAGTTCCCGGGCTTCGGCCGCATCTGCTGTCGCTAAAGGAATAGGCTTCCATATCATATTCGGTCCGCCGACGACGATATGGATACGCCAGCCGGACAGGCCGTAGCGATCCAGTAACAGCGGCATTTTGGCCCGAATTTCATCGGGAGAATCAAGCCAATCCTTCTTCCATTGCCGCTCACACTCCGTATGCCCTTGACAAAAGGCGACGGGACCATACCATTTGCGTGTTTGTTTTAAAACGCGAATCGTCTGCCCCATCAGCCACAGACAGGCATTTCTGTACTGCCGCATACCCTCACCTCTCAATCCCGATAATGAATCGGCTGCAATTCATACTGACCGTCTTCATGCCGTACTACTTCAAAGAAAAGGCTGCTCGTTTGTTCTAACGATGCCGCTTCATCGACGGCAAGGGCCCGCAAATACCCGCGGTCGCCCTGAACTTCGACAGTGACGGCTTCTCCCTTTTCGGCCAGCTGCGCCGATTGAGGCACGGCCACGGCGTGACGTTGAAAATAAGGAAGTGGATTTTGTTGTACCTCCTGCCATCCTTCTCGGACGGCACTGTCCGCCAAGTAGTGCAGGCGG
Organism: Megasphaera massiliensis; assembly: GCF_000455225.1. Taxonomy (GTDB): domain Bacteria; phylum Bacillota; class Negativicutes; order Veillonellales; family Megasphaeraceae; genus Megasphaera; species Megasphaera massiliensis. The sequence goes on along the minus strand of NZ_HF954537.1, from coordinate 315,881 downwards.
ACTTTCTTTTCATATATGGCAACCATCTGCAGGCTGCTCACGGCCAACAAAGCCGTCGTCATGGCCAGGGACAAGGTCAGGACGGCCATGGCCGTCATCGAAAAAGAAAAGAATCCGTTTCGCATCTTCATCGCCTTCCTTCATTCAACGACGTTACCATAAGCGTAATCGGCAGGGACAGCCCGCTTTCTTCCTCTACGAGAAGAAGGGATACGGCAACGGCCTGCCCTTCTTGAGAAAAGAAGGGCCTTTTGTCGTAAGGGTAAATCAGAATCCGACAGCCCTTGACCGTACCGACACCGCCGGTCAGTGGCTGATACGTCCCGTCATTGAGGCGGACAAAGAGGACGTCCCCGTGCACCAGAAAGCCTTTGCGCCTCCCCTGCGGTGTTGTAAAGCGAATACTGTCGAAAGACACGTCCCATTCCTGACCGTAGACCAATTCTTGGAACAAGGTCGCTTCAATGCTCACGGCCTGACGCAGTAAGGCCTCTTGAATATGGGCCCTTCTATCAAAGCTCACGGTCTGACTCATCAGGGGCAGGAAGGCTGTCACAGCCAATACGACGAAGGTCATGGCCAGCAGCATATCCATCATCATCCAGCCGTTCCTTCGGCGGAATCGGCCCCAGGCGCCGACAGAAAAACGGTTTGCCACCTTCATCGTCCACCTCGACTTCCCATACCGTATACCCTCGTTGCTCGCCATACTGCCGATGCCGGATTCCATAACGATGTCCGGCCACTTCTATCTCATCCGGCAAAGGCAGTCCGGCCTTCCACCGTTCCATGGCCTGACGGCCGACCATGACCGCCTGATAGCGAGAGGCAGCCCGCCGGTGCAGCTCCAGGGCTTGGACGGCAAGGGCTCCGGCGGCAAGCAGCAGGACGGCTCCGATAAAAAAGGCTGCCATGCCGTCAGCCAGGAAGAAAAAGCCGTTCTTCCTACTCGATGCGGATGCGCCCGGTCTGAGCCGCCACGACGATGCGCCGCTCATAGCGCTCATCGTCTGCCGAAACGACGACCACCATTTTATACTTCGGACGGCCGTAAACATCAAACTGCACCACTCCTTTCGTCACCCGTATCCCCGGCGGGTAAGGCCTTTTTTTCTTCACTCGATAGCGATGCTGCAAGACATACCGATCCTCTTGCAGCATCAACTTACAGTAATCTTTACCGACGTTGTTGCCAAGGCTGTGCTGGCGGGCGATTTCCATATCAAAGACCAACTCCCGCACGAGGCCGTCAAGGGCTTGATGACGGCTGAGGGACTGGCTGCTGCTCAGAGCCAAGGCCAAATAAAGGCCGAGGAGGAACACAGCCGTCAACAGGCCTGTCAGTTGAATAAATCCATTGCGTCGTTTCATAAGCCGAGACCGATACGGAGCCACTGAAAGTGAATCTCCTGTGAAAGCCACCAGCCAAAGAGGAGGAAGGGCCCAAAGGGAAGGATGGTCTTCCCCTTTAGGCTCCAACAGAGAAGGGAGATGACCGTCGCGGACAAGAAAGCCGTCACGGTCATCAGCCAGGCCCCTCCCGCCGGACAGCCGATAGAGAGGGCTAAGGCCAGTTTAATGTCACCGCTGCCGATACTGTTCGGCCAGAGGACGTAGAGGAGGAGAAAAAAGAAAATCGTCGCACTGACGGCCATGACCGATGGTCGGACGAGGCCAAGGGCCAAGGACAGGATATTGCCGACTGCCAGGACGACAACGGGAGCATCGGGAATCCAATAGGCTTTGACGTCGGTATAGGTAATGGCGGCCGTAGCCCCAAAAGCCAAGCCGTACCAAAGTCCAAAGAGCTCCATGGCTTAGGTTCCGGCCGGCACGCCTGCATCGGAATCAGAGGAATAATGCTTATCGTTATAATCAGCAGAAACGACGCCATTTTCGATGCGGTACTCTTCTTTATCCGGCGTCAGCGGCTTAAATTGCAGGTACTGCCGTCCTTGGCCGTCCACCTTGACCAGCTCGTCGACAGTCGTCGGGAATTCACCGTGGTCGATTTCATAAAGGGCGGCAGCATTGCTGATAGTGCGGATATCGGCCTGTACCTTGGCTTCCTGTGCCGTCTTCGTTGCCGACGTGAACTTCGGTACGGCAAAGGATGCAAAGACCAGGATGATAGAGACACAGATTAACATTTCTAACATAGAAAAACCATTTCGCATAGTCATGATAAGACTCCTTTCAAGAAGTAACGACGGAAGATGCCATATCGAGCAGCGGCAAGAGCAGCGAAAACATCAAAAATCCCATAAAGACGCCGACAATGATCAGGACAAAGGGCCCCAGCCAGCGCTGCAGGCCGGCCGCCCACCGACGAAGGCGGCTGTCATAATAAACGGCGATGGCCGTTAAGGCATCGTCATATTTCCCGGTCATTTCACCGACGGTGAGCATGGTCTCGATATAGGCCGTGCCATAAGGACTGTCGTGAACAGCCTGGCTGAAGGTCTGTCCCCGTTCCAACCGAAAACGGAGGCAGCGGACGTAGTTCTGAAACGAGAGCGACGGTACGACGGAGCCGGCGCCGGACAGACATTCCAATAAGGGAATTCCACCGGACAACTGGACGGCTAAGATGCGGCTGAAGCGCTGCCAGGCCCACGCCAAAAATAAAGACTGAACACCGGGAACACGAAGGACGGCTTTTTCCATCGCCAACCGATACGTATCGTCCCGCCAGGCCCGCACCAGGAAGAAACTCATCAGGCTTATTCCCAAAGGGATATAGATGCCATGCCGGCGGAGCCAGCCGCAAACCGAAAGGAGGTACTGCGTCCCCTTGGGGACAGCTACGTTCATCTGCGCCATCATGTCGACGAAGACGGGGATGATGAAGAATACGGCACCTGTCATCAAAAGCAAGAGACAGGCCAATAAGAAGGCCGGATAGGCTAGGGCTCCAAAGAGGACGCGACGGTCTTTCTCGGCCCGGGTATAAAAATCAGCCAGGACCTGACAGATGGTATCGAGATTCCCCGTCTGTTCCCCTGCTTCGATGAGTCGGCAGGCCAAGGTGGGAAAAGCCTGGCAACGGCGCATGGCCAGCGATGGACGGATGCCCTGCTCCATGTGAAGAGCCGCCGTATGCAGGGCTTGTCGGCGCTTTTTCTTCATATCCGACGTCAATAGTTTCCAAGCTTGGACTAAAGGGACGCCGCTGGTCAAGAGCATCCCCAATTGGCGAAAGAAAAAAGCCAGGCTTTTCCCGTCGAGGCGCGGCGATGGTGAAAACATCGTCACCCTCCTTTCGTCAAACGGACCAAGGCCTGATCCATGGTCCTCATGCCAAGGGCCGCTCCGGTCTGCATGACCGTCGGCAGCTGATGCTCTTTCCCGCTGCGAATGAGCTGGGAAACCGCCGGTGTACGAACCAGGATTTCCCGAGCCACACCCAAGGTTTCCCCGCAGGCAACCAAGCGCTGGGAAAGGACGGCCTGAAGGACCATGGACAGGCGATGGCGGACTTCTTCCTGCCCGTCGGACCCGTAGGCACTGGCAATGCGGCTTACCGTATGGACAGCCGACGGCGTATGGAGTGTCGAAAAGACGAGGTGCCCCGTTTCAGCTGCCGTCAAGGCCGCATCCATCGTTTCCCGATCGCGCATTTCCCCGATGAGGATGACGTCCGGATCTTGCCGCAGGGCCTGACGGATGCCTTCCTGAAAGGACGGAAAATGGCGGCCCAATTCGCGCTGGGTAATGAGTGCTTTGTCCCCTCTTTCCACGTATTCAATAGGGTCCTCCAAGGTGACGATGTGACAGCGTCGCCGCTCATTAATGCCGTGTAAAATCCGCCACAAGGCTGTCGTCTTACCGCTGCCCGTCGGCCCTGAGACCAAGACCAGCCCGCTCGACAACGTTCCGAGACGGGTCAACAAAAGCTGATCCCGATCTTCCGGGAGGTCTGCCAAAGGATAGAGGAAGCGAATCGCGAGGTGCAGCCCGGCCTCTTCCCGACAGACGTGGAGGCGGCAGCGAAGGGACGAATTCCAGGAAAAAGCCCCGTCACCGTCGCGTTCAGACGACCAGCCGATGGTGTGAAGGGCTCGGTCCATCCCGAAGCGGTCTACGGATTCCATAGAAACCGAGGAAAGCCCTGCAGCTACCCGCATCATAGGCGGCCGTCCCTCTTGGAGATGGAGGTCCGAAGCCCGACCGGCAATGGCCCGTTCCATAAGGGCGGTCATGTCCATAGGCCTCGTCCTCCCTCGCAGACACGGCGAAGTTCTGCTTCGTCAGTCAACCCGCTGTCAAGGGCCCGCTGTATGACTGCCGGTAACAAGACGGCGCCGTCACCTTCTGCCGCTGCCGTCAAGGAGGGAAGATCGACACGCCGCCGAAGAGCGTCTTTAAAACAGGGCCCGGCCGGCACGACTTCACAGAGGCAAAAGCGCCCTTCATAATCCCCGGAAGCTGTCTTACGGCGAACGAGGCGCTGAGATACGATGCCCGTCAAGGCATCGGCAGCTAAGTAGGCCGGAACGCCCATATCGCTCAAGCGGACGGCCGCTTCGACGGCACTCGGCGCATGAAGGGTAGTGAACACGACATGTCCCGTAAGGGCCGCCCGGACGGCAATCTGCGCCGTTTCCCCGTCGCGGATCTCGCCGACGACGAGGACGTCCGGGTCCTGACGCAAGAGGGCCCGCAGCCCGTTTTGAAAGACCATACCGCCTTTTGGCTGCACCTGGCTCTGAGACAGGCCGTCGATCAATATTTCTACCGGGTCTTCTAAGGTAGCAATGCTGAGATGCTCATCGTGAATATGGCGAAGGGCGGCGTAGAGGGTCGTCGTCTTGCCGCTCCCCGTCGGTCCGCAAATCAGGATCAGTCCCTGCCGGCGGCAGACCAGTTTCTCTAAACAGGCCCGGGCTTCGCCGTCCATGCCAAGAGCTGACAACTCCAAGGGCATCCGCTTGCCGTCGAGGATGCGGACGACGATTTTCTCCCCGCGAACCGTCGGCAAGGTGCTGATGCGAAGGTCGAGACGCCGACTTCCCTCATGCCAAACGATGCGCCCGTCCTGAGGCAGGCGCCGATTGGCAATGTCGAGACCGGCTAAGACCTTGATGCGGCTGACGAGGCTGTCAAGGCGCTGGCGAGGCAATTGCCCTGCCGCATGGAGGACCCCGTCTTTTCGCCAGCGGATGCGGACGAATTCATCCAAAGGTTCGATATGAATGTCACTGGCACCGGCCGCGACGGCTTGTTGAAATAAGGCGTTCACATCCATAAAAAAATCTCCTTTCCCTGCCAGCATAGCATGAAAAGGAGATGGTCTAAGGTGATTTAATTGTTTTTTAACGGAAAGGTTTCCGTCCACAGCACATTCTTACCAAGGCTTACCAGCGGCGCCAGACATAACTGACACTGTGCTGAATGACCAGCAGGGCGGGAAATATTTCAATGCGGCCTAAAATCATTAAAAACCCGCAGTATACCTTCGTCCACGCCGGTAGCGATGCCACATCGGTGACACCAAAGAGGGCCATCGTCGAACCGACACTGGAGAGACAGCCGACGGCCATGGCCATGGCCTGAATCGGGGTGACGCCGGCTAAGGAAATGATCAGCATCGATGCAAAAAAGGTCATGATGACTAAAAAAAAGTAACTGAGGACGCGGCTGACAATTTTCATATCGACGGGAACGCCGTCTATTTTCAAAGAAACGACCATATGCGGGTGAAGGGTCCGCTGCAATTCCCGGGAGGTCATTTTAAACAGCACCATAAAGCGCATGACCTTGAGCCCCCCTGTGGACGATCCGATACAGCCGCCGATAAAGGCCAGTAAAAACAGGACATACTTATCAAATTCCGGCCAGGACTCCATCGACGTCGACGCAAAACCACTGGTACTGATAAAGGATAAGACCTGAAAAAAGCCGTAGCGCAGGTTATCCCAGCCATCATAGACGCCGTAGTGCCAGAGGTGAAAGGATACGACGGCACTGACGCCGAGGAACATCATCAAAAAATACCGCAGTTCGGCGTCGTGCAGAAAGATTTTCAAACTGCGCCGTTCCCAGCCCTTCCAGTACAAGAGGAAGTTGCCGCTGGCCAGGAGCATGGAAAGGGCCGCTGCCCCTTCGAGGGCCCGACTGTCATAGCGGAAAAAATCGAAGAGCGAGTCGCCGCCGCTCGTCGACAAGGTCAGAAGGGCTTGATTGACAGCTGCCGTCGGCGAAAGGCCGGCCAGCCAATAGAGAAAGATAGAAAACATCGTAATGGCCAAATAGATGCATCCTACCTTTCGGGCTGCGTCCTGCATACTGGCCACCATAGGACTGAAAGACACGCTTTGATGGACCGATAAGGTCAGGCCGAAACAGCCGCTCACCAAGGGCATGACCGAAACCAGCATGAGGATAAAGTTTAAGCCCCCCAGCCAACCCATGAGACTGTGCCATAAGAGGAGCGACGACGGAAGGGCGGCACCGCCGTCGGCAAGAACGGACGTCCCCGTCGTCGTAAAGGCTGCTGCACTTTCAAAGAAAGCATCGGCCGGCGAGGTAAAGACCCCGGCAATAAGGTACGGCACCATCCCCAACAGGCTCAATGCCAGCCAGACGAGGACCATATACCAGGCACCCTCGCCGGCCCCGACCTGGCGCTTATGATGGCGGCCGCGATAGAGGCAAAAAAACGCTAAGGCCACGGCGGCGATGAGGGAAGGCCCGAAGTATAAGAGTCCCCTTTCGCCCCAAAGAAGGCCGGCTGTCAAAGGAATGATCAGGCTCAGTCCGTTGACCAGGATGATCCTGCCGACGAGATAGAACAAGATATGTCTGTCCATGCTACTCCCTGCCTTTAAAGTACTGCATGACCTTTTGCGAATGTTCTGTCTGACTGAAGAGGATGATGCGGTCGCCTTCCAAGAGGACCGACTGGCCGTTCGGAATGTACGCTTCCCCGTCGCGGACATAGGCGCAGATCAGGCATTCCTTGGGCAGGTTGAGATCCATCAGTCGTTTGCCGATGACCGGTGCCCCTTCCTGGACGATGACTTCGACAGCTTCAGCCTTGGCTCCTTCGAGGAGAGAGACTGATACGACGCCGCCCCGGGCAAAGGCCAGGACTTCACCAGCCGACAAGAGCCGCGTCGATAAGACGATATCGACGCCGACTTTTTCCATAAGTCCGCCGTATTCGATACGGGATACGCGGACGATGGTCTTCTTAGCTCCCAAGTGCTTGGCAATGAGGGCCAGCATCAAATTGAGGCGATCGTCGTCGGTCAGGCAGATGACGACATCGGCATCGGCAATCCCTTCCTGCTCTAAGAGGTCGATATCGGTCCCGTCGCCGTGGATAGCCAGGCCGTCATCCATCAGTTCAGCCACTTGCAGACACCGTTCATGATCCTTATCGAAAATCTTGACCTGGAAGCCTTCTTTATCCAGCATGGGCGCCAAAAAACGGCCCGACCGGCCGGCCCCGATGATGATAACTCGCTCGATGGTCTCGATATTGCTGGGCACAAAATTTTCACTGAATTTTTCAATGGCCTTGGCATCGCCGATAAAATAGGCATTATCGTGCGGATAGAGGCGGTCGTCCCCGTGAGGAATGATCATGCGCTGGTCGCGGAAAATCATGCCGACCAGGACTGACGGCGGCATATTCATATTCTTAAAAGGCACGTTGACCAGCGGCGAATGGCGGGTGATCTTGGTTTCAAACAGACGGACCTTGCCGTTGGCAAAATCTTCGACATTGAGGGCTGCCGGCGTCAGGAGAATCCGGTTGATTTCACGGGCCGTAATCATTTCCGGATTGATGACCAGGTCGATATCAAAATTCTTTTTCAGATAATCCTTGGCCCCGGTCAGGAACTGCATGTCGCGGATGCGGACGGCCGTGTATTTAATGCCGTGTTTCTTGGCTAAAATACAGGTTACCAGATTGACTTCATCCGTCGCCGTGCAAGCGACGAGGAGGTCCGATCCGTGAATATCGGGATCATCCATCGTAACCGGACTGGCACCGTTGGCCAGAATGGTCAATACGTCGAGGGTGTTGCGGACGACCTCCAGTCGTTCTTCATCATGGTCGACGACGACGATATCAAATTGTTCATGCGATAACAGCTCGGCAATGCTGTAGCCCAGCTTGCCGGCCCCTACGACAACTATGCGCAAAGGAAAAACCTCCTCCTAAGAATCACATTAACAGCCCGGCGAAAGACGAAACGTCGGAAAGGGACAGTTGCTATATCTGCCCTCTTTCCCTTCAGCCTAGGCTGTACCGGCCATGGCCAGAAGCGCCAAGATGGGCGTCATCTTTTCGGTATTCATGGTCATGGAAAAGGCCGAACGGACGGCGCCGCTCTGTACGTCGTACCACACTTCTTCATAGGTCATGACAAAATCATAATCCTTGTCCTTCGCTCGTTTTCCCGTAAGGCGGCGGACTAAAACAGCTTCACAGCCCTTATCCCGAGCCGATTTCAAATTCTCTGCCAAGGATTTTCCAGAAGACCCGTATAAGGGATGGATGCGATAGGTCAACTGATCGTCGGCAGCCTGCCTCATATACGGCACATCGCCGGAAAGAGCGGTATCGACGGTCACGGCCAGTGGCAGGACCCACGCAGAAGGAGTCGCCGCCCGGGCCTCATCGGCCGCCAAGGGATGCCCCAAAGAGGCTTCATAGGCCCCTTTAGCATCGTAATAATGGCGCAAAGCCGCATCGGCATAGCCGACAATGTCATGGGCAAAGCGCTGCACCGACGGCGCACTGTCCCATACCGTTTCCTTGGAAAATTGGCTGTATGTCCCATCGACGGTCTGTAAAATGCCCTTCACGGGATCACCGGCCATGACGATGCGGTCCACGTGAAGGAGGGGTTCATACGTCTCATTAAAGGCTGAATTGCCCACTGCCGGCGCACCGAAAGTGACAACCTGAATCTGCGGCAGGCCTTCATCATAGAGGCGGGCTGCCGCCAAGAGGGCCGCTGCCCCGCCGAGGCTGTGGCCGGTCAAAGTCACGTTTTGCGATGCCGCGTCGGCTTTTAAAGCCTGTTTCAGCGTCGTCCCCTTATACGGGGTATCGAGGAGGCTCGTCGTATAATAGGAAAATCCGGCATGGACTTTCCGCAAATCGCCCGTATCCCCCTCTTTATAAGGAATCGAGTGGAGATTCAAGTCGGATTTGACGTCAGCCAAACTTTCCGTCCCGGTGACGGCGACGAACGTGTCCCGGCCCTTACGAGCCAGGCTAAATTTCGACTCGGACTTATCGTCTTTTTGTATCCGAGAGTCAATATCCCAACCGCGGCGGATCAATTCCTGACGGGCAGCTTCACCGGGCTTATCGTCATAAGAGGCCATAGACAGCCAGGCTGACAGGACTTCTCGGCGTGCCTGTTCATATCCTTCCTGCGGCGACGACGCCAGAACCGACAAGGCCGTCAGCACGAAGCAAAGCGATAGGATGAATACTTTTTTCCCAAACATGGCCTTCCCTCCTTTTAGGTCGCCTAAGCCCGCTTTTTATCACGGTGCATACGATAAAATAGAGAATACTTCCCGATTGGGATGATCTGAGGCTTCAAAATAGAGGGTCCGCTTCAATTCCCGCTCCCATTCGGCCTTGCGCTTCTTATCCTTTAAGAGGGCCAAGACGTCCGGATGGGCTTCGATGAGGACGTCGCCGCGAAGCTGGTGATTCGCCGCCATATGACGCAGGCGGCGGATGATCTGGAGGACCACCGTTTCAGCCGAATAGAGGTATCCCGATCCGCCGCAGACGTCGCAGGGATCGAACTGTACTTGGTACAAGCTTTGGCGAGCTTTTTTGCGGGTGATTTCGACGAGGTTCAAAGCCGTCATGCCGAGAACCCGAGTCTTGGTGCAGTCCATAGCCGTTTCACGGATCAAAATCTGCAAAATCTCATCGCGTTTCAAAGGCTGGGCCATGTCGATGAAGTCGATGATGATGATGCCGCCGATATCGCGCAGGCGCAATTGGCGGGCGATTTCGATGGCCGCTTCTTTATTGACGTGAAAAATCGTATCCTGAAGAGTCGTCCCGTTGCCCGTATACTTGCTGCTGTTGACGTCGATGACGGTCAAGGCTTCCGTATGATCGATGACCAAGTTGCCACCCGACGGCAGGGGTACGATGCGTGACATCAGGCCTTTGAGACCTTCTTCGATGCCATAGTGTTCAAAAACCGGCTCGTCCCCTTCGTAGAGGCGGATACGGCTTTGCCACTGCGAACCGGGAAAGACCTGACAGATGCGTTCATAGGCTTCACGGCTGTCGACGACGACTTGTTTGACGTCGGCCGTAAAATGGTCGCGGACCATGCGCATGACCAAATCGGCTTCGCGGTACAAGAGAGTCGGCTTCTTAGCCAGGGCGTAACGCTGGCGGATACTGTCCCACGTCCGCAGCAAATACTGAAGGTCGCCTAAGAGTTCTTCCCGTGATACGCCCTTGGCGACGGTGCGAATGATAAGGCCCATGCCGTCCGGCTTTATTTCAGACACGATGTCGCGCAGGCGGTCCCGCTCCTGTTCATCGCGGATTTTTTTCGATACGCCGATGTAGTCGACGGTCGGCATCAGTACAGCATAGCGGCCGGCCAAACTGACATTGGCCGTCGCCTTCGGTCCCTTAGATCCCTGTTCGTCCTTGATGACCTGGACTAAGACCGACTGGCCGACAGACAGATGCATCTGCTGGATTTCTTCTTTCGTCGCCGCTCGAGGAAACATATCCCCCATATAAATAAATGCATTTTTACGGCGGCCGATATTGACGAAGGCAGCCTGAAGGGACGGCAGAATATTTTGGATTGTGCCTTTATAGATATGATTGACGATATGCATGTCATCGTCGCGTTCCACCGCGAAATCGCGAAGACGACCATCTTCGAGGATAGCCATGCGCGTTTCTTCGGGCATGACATTGCCAACGATCGTTTTCATCGTGTCACTCCTCCTTGTAAATGACTGCCGAAACGTCCTTCTAAGGCCGATTATTTCACCAATAAGACGGCGAAATACCCGGTCGCTTCTGCATCGGCAGCCTGTTCATATATTTTCTCGCCGGAAAGTCCGCAGCGCTCGATCATCGCCGTCCGCTCGAGGAGGCCCAATTCTTTCAGTTCATCCTGGATGGGTCCCAATTTTCCCGACGGTTTCATGATGACCTTACTGCCCGGGAGAGCCAGCAGCTGCCGGCGGTTTTTATGGTTGCCGGGAATGATCAGCAAGGCCTCGTCTTTTTCGCACAACGGCTGCTGCAATTTAGCGGCCACGGCACAGAAGCTGGGCACACCGGGGACGATGGCCGTTTCATAGCCGGCGTCCCGAACGAGGCGGTGAACGTAAATGCTGGTCGCATAGACCGTCGGGCAGCCGAGGGTAATGAGGGCCACGTCCCGGCCTTCATCGAGTTCAGATTGAATCGATTGAGCCGCTTTTTCATGGGCCCCGGCCAGGACTTCATCCTTACGGGTCATGGGAAAATCTAAGGTGATGACTTTTTTCTCGGACAGGCTGAGATCGCTGCCGTCCAAGGCTTTAAGCAAGATATCTTTGGCCGTCAAAGGGCCGCTGCCACTCTTGGGAACGGCCAAGACGGGACAGGACCCGATCGTTTTCAGCGCCTTTAAGGTCAACAACTCCGGGTCCCCCGGGCCGATGCCGACGCAGTACAGTTTACCTTTCATCATAGCCCTCAAAAAGAGACGCCGTCTTGCCGTCGTCTTTACGAACGAAGATTCCCGTCCGCCGGGCCAGCATCATATCGGCATGAACGGGAAGATTAAAGTCCTTTTCAAGGACTTCCCAAACCTGAACGGGTTTGATAGCCCCTTCACTGGTCTGATAGATGCCGACGGTCAGATAGACGTCGCCGTCTTTGACATTCCCATGAATGGCATCGATGACGTGATTTTTGACTTCGATGGTCCGCACGCGATGCTTTCCCTTATGGGACACCTTTTCATAGAGGACCGATGGGGCCTCGTTGAAGCGCTGCAAAATCGCATTCAGCCCGTCTTGGCTGAGGTCTTCCTTCAAAGGCCCCCGCAGGGTATAGACAGCGTAATTGGCAATGGCCATCAACTTCGGCGCCTTAGGGTCGACATAGCGGCCGTCGAGGACGGCAAAACCTTGGGGCGACATGGCGTTCATCCGTTCCATGACGTCGGGAACGGGAATCTTTTCGGCAAGTTCCATGTCGAGATATTCAATATCGGCCGACACACCGACGCCGAGGGCCGAGGCAAAACTGAGTTTCATATGGGGGTTGAAGCCTTCGGAATAACAAATGGGAAGCTTAGCCCTGATGATGACGTAGCGCACGGCCCGGGCAAAATCGAGGTGCGACAAAAACTGCAGGGCCCCGTCTTTCTTAACAGCTAAACGTATTCTTGCCATGAGCGTCCCCTGCCTTTCTATCGATAATCGAAACGCCCAAATTGGGGCAGACACCGCAGCCCGTACAGGACAGACGGCGGCAGTCATGGGTCAGTTCGGCTCGTTCGGCCCTTCTCCATTCCTGCTTCAAATAATTTTTCGCAGCTCCGCTGGTCAGGTGATCCCAGGGCAAGGCCTCATCGAGGCTGCGGTTTCTGGCCGCATAGTAATCTGGATCGATGCCGGCCAATTCAAAGGCCTTCATCCAGCGGTCATAGTCGAACATTTCCGTCCAGCCATCGAATTTACAGCCCAGTTTCCAAGCTTCGTAGAGGACCTTCCCCATGCGGCGGTCGCCGCGGGCAAAGGTCGCTTCCAGGCGGCCCGTCTTGGCGTCGTGGTAGTGGTAAGAAATGTGCTTATCGCGAATGAGTCCCTTGATGTACTGCTGCTTGCGTTCGATTTCCTCAATGGGCAGCTGTCCGAACCACTGGAAGGACGTGTGCGATTTGGGTACGAAACTCGAGACGGAGACCGTCACCTTGCCGTTATTCTTATGGGTCACAGACCGGTATAAGTTCAGGACTTTATAGGCGAGATCGGAAATGCCGGCCAAGTCTTCATCCGTTTCCGTCGGAAGGCCCATCATGAAGTAGAGCTTTACCGTCGACCAGCCGTTTTGGAAGGCATTCTCACAGGCCGAGAGGAGATCTTCTTCAGTGACGCCCTTATTGATGACGTCGCGCAGGCGCTGCGTCCCCGCTTCAGGGGCAAAGGTCAGGCCGCTCTTACGGACCTGCTGGACTTTCTTGGCGATGTCGACGGAAAAGCTGTCGACGCGGAGCGACGGCAGGCTGACGCTGACCTTCTGGCCCTTAAAGGCGTCGAGGAGCTGATCGACCAGTTCCGGCAAACAGGAATAGTCGGCCGAACTCAGGCTCATGAGAGAAATTTCATCGTAGCCCGAGTTGGCCACGATGTCTTTGGCCAGTTTTACCAACTGTTCCGGCGTCTTTTCCCGAATGGGACGGTAGAGCATGCCGGCCTGACAGAAACGGCAGCCCCGGCTGCAGCCGCGGAACAATTCGAGAACGGCCCGGTTATGGACGATGTCGATGTTGGGCACGATCGGTTTGGTCGGGAAAAAGACGTGTTCCACGTCGGCGACGACGCATTTTTCGATTTCGGCCTTGGCTTCCGGTTCCGTCGGCACCAGGGCTTTGAAGTTCCCCTCTTCGTCGTACTCGGCGTCATAGAAGGACGGAACGTAGTTTCCCGGCTGCTGAGCCAGTTCTTTCAAGAGGCCCTTCTTGCCGCCGGGCTTTCCGCCTTCTTTCCAGGCGATGATCGTATCGGCCAAGAGCTGTGTCGATTCTTCCGATTCGCCGAGGAAGAAGATATCGATGTAATCGGCCAAGGGTTCTGCATTATACGCACAAGGACCGCCGGCGGCCACTAAGGGCATATCGTCGCCGCGGTCTTTGGAAAAAATCGGCATTCCGGCCAGATCGAGCATATTTAAGATGTTGGTAAAACTCATTTCATATTGCAGGGTAAAGCCGACCATGTCGAAATCGCGGACGGGCGTCTTCGTTTCCAACGAAAAAAGCGGGTAGCCTTTGGTCCGCATGAGGTCTTCCATATCCGGCCAAGGCGCATAGACCCTCTCGGCAGCCACATCAGGCCGTTCGTTGAGCAGGGCATAGAGGATGCGCAGGCCTAAGTGGCTCATGGCCACTTCATAGACGTCGGGAAAACAGTAAGCAACGGTCAGTTTGACCCGGTCGTGGTCTTTTACGACGCTGTTCCATTCCCCGCCGACGTAGCGGGCCGGTTTACTGACTTTGCTCAATAAAATCGGATCTATCTCCACAGGATGTGACAATTCATTTCCTCCTTCAGGAATCGCTAAAAGATCATCGTCTGCTGACGCATGTAAATACTCAATAAAATACCCATGCCCATCATATTCGTCGTCAAGGCGCTGACGCCGTAACTCATGAAGGGCAGCGGAATCCCCGTGACCGGCATAATGCCGCAGGTCATGCCGACATTGACCAGGATCTGGAAGGCCCACATGGATACGACGCCGGTGGCCAGCATCATGCCGAAGGTGTCCTTACATTCCTTGGCAATCATGATACCTCGGTAGATGAGGATAAAATAGAGGAACAAGAGAAAAATACAGCCTAAAAATCCCAGTTCTTCCCCGATAACGGAAAAGATGAAGTCTGTGTGATTTTCCGGCAAAAAGTTCAATTGGCTCTGCGTCCCCTGGAACAAGCCCTTACCAAAGAGCATGCCCGAACCGATGGCAATCTTGGACTGGATGATGTGGTAGCCGGCCCCGAAAGGATCGGCGTTAGGGTTGAGAAATACCGTAATACGAGACTTTTGGTAGTCCTTCAGAAAGTGCCAGCCCACCGGTGCCAGGACGATGCCGGCCAAAAAGACGTTGCGCAACAGGGACATCTTGATGCGGCCAACAAAGAGCATGCCTAAAGTAATGGCCAAAAAGACGAGACTGGTCCCCAGGTCAGGCTGTTTCAAGACCAAGAGGAAGGGAATCCCGACGTAAAGGCCGATGGGAAGCACCTGCCGCCACTTATTAAGCTGGCCGACGCGGTCGCTGAGAATAGCCGCCGTGCAGATGATCATGATGAGTTTCGAAAATTCTGACGGCTGCAGGGTAATCGGCCCTAACTGGATCCAGCGCTGGGCCCCGAGAGCCGACGTGCCGACGAACATGACCGCCACCAGCATCAGTAAATTAATGACATATAAGGGTTTGCCGTACTTCTTTAACTTGGTATAGTCAAAGCGGCTGAAAAAGATGACGATCATGAAATCGACGACGAAGGCTACGCCTTGTTTAATGACGAAATCATAGTTGATCGCCCCTTTATTGATATGCGTCGCACTGCCGATAATAGCCAGGCTGATGCAGACGATGAAAAAGCTCACCAGGAGCATAACTTTATCTAAATTCTTCCATTCACGTTTAATAAACATTTCCCTCTCCTATCGACGATGATGGCGCCAATTCCGGCATTCCTGCCGGCGGCGCCGCACCGATAAGCCTGATTCGTCAGCGTCTCCGACAGAGCGCCGCGGCAATAGGCTTGTCAGCCCGGCTTCATCAATAGCCGTCCCCTGTTCAAGCCAGTCTGCCGTAGCCGACAAGGCCTTCATGAAAGGCAGGCTGTCTGAGGCTTCGTGAATCAGGCCCTGACTGGCCGCCTGATCGATGCCCTCGTCGTGAGGCAGGATCCCGGCGACGGTCTTTACGCCAAGCGTCGATTTCGCCGAGGCTGCCGAAATGACACCGTCGGCGTAAAAATTATTGAGAATGACGTCGTAGTGAAAACGTTTCTGTTTCGTGCAATACTGCATGACCCGTCCGGCATCGTGGAGTGACGACGGCGACGGTTCGACGACGAACAGAATCTGGTCGGCCAGGGCCGTCGCCGCCCGATAGGCCTCATCGCGGCCCGGCGGGCAGTCGACGAAGGCGTAGTCGTATTCACCGGCCAAGGATTCCAAGACGTAGTGAAAAGACGGCACATCGACCTTTTCCCAAGTCCGCTTCTGACTGGCCGGCAGGACGTCGAGGCCGGGACAGACCGATACCAGGGCTTGCCTGGGCAGGCATTTTCCCCGGGCAGCCTGACTGGCGTCGTAACGGACGGCATCGCCTACGCCAAAAAGCAAATCGAGGTTGCGCAGTCCCATGTCCGCATCGGCAGCCAGCACCCGATAGCCGCGGCGCTGGAGCAGTACGGAAAGAGAAGCTGTAATCAAAGTTTTGCCGACGCCTCCCTTACCAGAAGCAATCGCGATGAGTCGAGACATGGAATTACCACCCTTCTAAAAGTATCCTTAGTTATTGTTTGGGTCAGCCGTCTGGCCGCTGCTGTTGGCCTGATTCGACGCTGCCGGCATACCGCTTGTATTCTTCGCTCCGTCGGCATAAGTACCGATGTGGAAGAATTCTTCCAGCATGGAACGGACAATCGGGCCTGCCGAAACGGACCCGAACCCGCCTTGTTCTACCAATACGGCAATGACGATACGCGGATGTTCATACGGCGCATAGGCGACGAACCAACCGTGGTCCGTACCGCCGAAGTTTTCTGCCGTCCCCGTTTTACCGGCGACCTGGATGGGGAAACCGGCAAACAACGAATCGGCGGTCCCTGATTCTTCCGTAACGTTGCGCATCCCTTCGCGGACAAGGTCCAGCGTCGATTTGGAAACCGACAAGGTCCCTATCTGTTCCGGCGCAAAGATCTTATACGGTGTCCCGTCGAGATTATCGATACGGCTGACGATAAACGGCCGGTACTGAATCCCGCCGTTAGCCACTTCACTGACGATCATCGCCGCCTGAAGGGGCGTAACCAACTGGAAGCCCTGGCCGATAGCGGAGTTAAATGTATCCCCTAAGTACCAGTCTTCGTGGAAGGTCTTCATTTTATATTCTTCACTGGCGACAAGACCCGTCGCTTCGCCGCGAAGGGCGATGCCGGTCTTCTTGCCCATGCCGAACATGCTGGCGTATTTTGCCAATTCATCGATGCCGACGCGGCGGCCCATTTCATAGAAATAGACGTTATCGGACTTGGCCAAGGCTTCGACGAAATTGATCCAGCCCAAGGCTTCGCCGCCGGCGTTACGCATGTCGACGAGCCAGTGGCGCCCGCTGTCGAAGATCATTTCATCAGGCGTGACTTTTTTGAGTTCCAAGGCGGCCGAACCGATAATGAGCTTAAAGGTAGAGCCCGGCGGATATTCACCGGCAATGACCCTGTTTTCCATAGGATGGTTAGGATTATCGTTGATCATGGCCCATTCTTTTTCCGTAATGCCCCGCGTAAACCAGTTGGGGTCATAGGCCGGGCGGCTGGCCATGGCCAGAACGGCACCCGTATTGGGGTCAATGGCAACGGCGGCTATGCCGTGAGTACCGACGCCGTTGGCAATCTGGCGGTCCATAGCCTGTTCCGTCGCTTCTTGTAAATTAAGGTCCAAGGTCAGGTGCATATTGTGACCGGCCACCGGTTCTTTTCGTTCCATTTCCGTGACCGGACTGCCGGCCGCATCGACTTCGACCTGACGGCCGCCGTCCTGACCTCGCAGGAGATCGTCGTAATAGGCTTCAAGGCCGGCCCGCCCGATTTGGGTAATATTGGAGACGCCTTCCACCCCTTCGAGCCGTTTGGCATCTTCTTCGTCGATTTGACCGACGTAGCCGAAAACCTGCGCCGCCATCGTTTTATAGGGATAATAGCGAATCGGCTGGACTTCGACAGAAACGCCGGGCAAGTCGTTGCGCTGTTCTTCGATTTTCGTGACAATATCCTGCGTCAAATCATTGGCCAGGACTGTCGGCACGTAAGAACTCTTTACCTTTTGAATCTTATCGCGCAGCTTGTCTTCCGGTACGTTGAGGATACCGGCTAACTTGGCCAGTTCTTCGTCGCTCATGCCGCCCTTCGGCGGTACATAGGTCGCCATGAAACTGGGCCGGGACCCGACCAGAATCTGGCCGTTGCGGTCATACATGATGCCGCGCATGGCGGCAATGGGGATGGCCCGCAGGCGGTTCCCTTCGGCCAGGGAATGATAATATTCACCGGCAAAAAGCTGTAAATAGATAAGCCGGCTGACGAGAATCACAAAAATCGCAATGACCACCCAGTAAAGATACCGGAAGCGGCCGTCTTGATTTTTCTTTTTTAATAACGCTTCAAGCATGTATCTGTGTCTCCTTTAGTTACCAGCGATAACCCGGAAAGCCATAAAAGGTGTCGGACCGGCGCAGGCGCCAAACGACATGGTCAACGGGCAAGGCCAAGATTCCGTGATAAACGAGTACGGGTATACTGAATTCCAATAAGTACGCCGCCACATTGATGTACTGGCCGGCCAGAAACAGGAAGCCGCAGGTCAGGATGAGACCGGCTTCCGTCGCCCCGAGGACGATGAGCAGGGTCAAGATCCACTGATCCTTATCGATGTTGCGGCCGAGATAGCTGCAAACAAGGGTGACAATGAGATACACCAAGAGGTGCAGGCCAAAGAAATTGCCGATGATGACGTCCTGGCAAAAACCGCCCAAGAGAGCCGTTGCAATGCCGACGCGCTGGCCGTGATGGAGGCCCATGAGGACGACGAAGACGAAAATCAGATTGGGCTGGCTTACACCGTTAAAGATAAAAGGCAAGACCGCAGCCTGCAGGATAAAGACGATGAAGGCTGTGATGATGCAGTTCAATTTCTTCATAACGCAGCGGCTCCTTTAATGCCTTCCACCTTGTCGCGATTCGTCTGCGGAACGAGTTTCGGCGTGACGTCCGGTTTTTCATAAGAGCCGGTATCGGCCGATTTCAAGATGACGAAGACTTCTTCTAATTTCGAGAAATCGACGCCGGGACGAATGACGGCATATTTTACGAAATCATTTTCATTCTGATGGATCGATACGATGGTGCCGATATAGAGTCCCTTCGGATAAATGGAGCCGAAGCCCGACGTGACCAAGGTATCCCCTTCAAGGATATCGGCATCTTTGGCGATATTGACGAACTGCGGTTCCGTCGGCACATTGCCGTTACCGCGGACGACTGACGATACCCGCGATTCCGGCCGCTGAACGATGGCCCCGATACTGGTCCGGGGGTCGGTCATGAGCTGTACCCGAGACGAATGGGGGTAGACGTCACTGATGAAGCCGACGACACCGGCCGGCGTAATGACGGGCATATTCTTTTCAACGCCTTCGCCGCTGCCGACGTCGATGATCATGGTATTGGTCCAAGTACCGTAATCACGGGAAATGACCGAGCCTGCCAACAGTTGATACTGGTTATGGCTCGATTTAAAGTCGAGGAGCGCCCGCAGGCGGTCATTTTCAGCGACGACTTCATCGTAGTCGACGGTCCGGCTTTTCAGGTCGGCATTTTCTTTTTCCAGCGATTCCCATTCAATGCGGTTCTTCAAACTGACGTCGACGATGTGAATATTGGAAGCGAGGACATTCATGATGCTGCTGGCCCCATATTCAAAAGGCGACATGATCGTCATCAGAGGCTTCGTAATAAAAGGCAGGGAATCGCGCTGGCGCCAAGCCCAGCCTACGACAGCAATGATGATGAATAAGACGAGTACGAAGACGACGCTTCTTTTACCGAACGAAAACAATTTTAAAATCTCCTCCTATATATGCGCTGCGCCCCTTCAATGAGGGCCGATAACTTATCACGATCGTTGATGGCAATCCCCGTGCCCCTGGCAACGGCCAGTTCCGGATCGGCTGCCATCAGGACGGGAACGCCCAATTCCTGCGTAAAGAACTGATCCATCCCTTTGAGCTTGGCGCCGCCGCCGGTGAGGACGATGCCGTGTTCCATAATGTCGGCAGCAAGCTCGGGCGGGGTCTCGCGAAGGACGTCTTTGACGACGTCGAGAATCTTCACTAAAGGCTTGCCGATGACATGATAGAGTTCACTCGACTTGACGGCCACTTCACGCTGAAGCCCGTCGTCGAGACCGCGGGCCAGGAAATAATAGCCCCTATCTTCAAGGGGCAGGACGGCCGAACCGTTGGTGACCTTCATCTCTTCAATGGTCGTATCATCAGTGACGACGTCATACTGATAGCGAAGATAGTCACGGATAGCCGCATTGAAATCAAGGCTTCCCAAGTGAAGTGACTTGGAGACGACGATGCCGCCGAGAGACAGCATGGCCACATTGGTCGTACCGCCGCCGATATCGATGACCATATTGCCAACCGGATCATAGACCGGCAAATTGACGCCAAGCGCCGCTGCTGCCGCCGTTTCAATGACGAAGGCTTCTTTGGCACCGGCCTGATACACCGCTTCCATGACGGCTCTTTTTTCGACGTTTGAAGCCGCCGACGGCACGCCGATCATAATGCGCAGACGCTGAACGCTGCGGACACACTTACTGAGGATATAGCCCAGCATCGTCCGCGTTACACTGTAATCGGCAATGACGCCGTGTACGAGCGGCCGATGGAGCTTAACCGTCTCCGGCGACCGAGACAAGAGGTCCTCTGCCGACCTTCCGACGGCAATCATCTTGCTGTTTCGCTCGTCCGTTGCCATGACCGACGGCTCAGACAAGACGACGCCCCGGCCTTCCACATAGACCTGAACCGTAGACGTCCCTAAATCGATGCCTATATTTTTAGTTAATGGAGAAAAAATCGAAGCCATAACAAATAATCCCTTCTATTCCTTTCATATATGCTGTCATACGTAAACAGCCATTCATTGCTTATTTTACCACATAGCGCAAACTTTCGCATTAGCAAATTTCCATAGAATAGAGAAACGGGACCGCCCTTTGGGGGACAGCCCCGTTTGATTCATAACCCTTATATTTTGCTGTTACTACGCCTTTAACCCGGCACGCTGGAGGGCCATGACAATGGGCGTAACAATCAGGCCGGAAACGACGGCTTCGGGAATTCCGTTGACAGCCGTAATGCCGAGCATGATGTTAATGACGTTCATGAAGGGAATCCCTTGGGCTTCGGCATAAGGAACACCGACGAGGGCCGTAAAGGAACCCAGGAAGAGAACCGTATGAATCACCGTCGTCACGACAGCCGTCACAGCTACGCGCACCACTTCGCGCGTCTTCAAATGACGGTACAATTCATAAGCAATGAGGCCGATAAGAATTCGCGGTACAATACAAATAAAGGCGTCGGCAATGACGTTGTACTGCACGGCAAACAAGAGCAGCGCACTCGGTGCCTGCAAGGAACGGATAAAGGAAAAAATCCCAAACATAAAACCGACGATCATCCCGACCTTGCGGCCTGCCGACAGACTGCCGATAATCGTAGGAATATGAAGAATCGTCGCATTCATGATGACCAGCGGAATGAATCCGTACCCGGTAATTCCCAAAAAAATCGTAATAGCCGATAAAAAAGCGGCAATGGTCAGCTGACGAATCGACAGAAATGTCTGCTGGCCCGGTGCCTTTTGATGTACCATGATACTCCCCCGTTCTCGTTCTTTCTCCAAGATACAAGTCGCGCATATAAAAACACGGCCGGCCTCCGCCAGTATCAGTCCGATTCCGGTACCCATCCGACGTTAAAGAAGGACCTGCCTTTGTGTCATGCGTAGTATAGCACACTGGGAAGGCCTTGACAATAGGTTTTTCAAATATTGTGAATTTTTGCACGAATATCTCCGGAAGAGACAATTTCCAGTTGACCGACAGCCAAAAAACGTGATAAAATGGACGGGTACTTGCGAGTGTGGCGGAATGGCAGACGCACCAGACTTAGGATCTGGCGTCTTACGACGTAAGGGTTCAAGTCCCTTCACTCGCACCAATAGGACAACCATGCGGCTTTAGCGTGGTTGTCTTTTTTTGTTCGAACGCAAAAATAGGCAAAATCCTCACACAATCCTCACAGCTAAATATGGCTAAATCAGTTTAACTCATTTAGTTTTTATATCTTATATATACAATCATATATAAGATAATAGAGTCTATTCATGACGAACAAAAAGTATACTTTGAAATGAATAGCTCTTGTGAACGATCTGCCCACAAGAGCTACCCTTTACGGTTCAGGTCCGTACAGTCGTTCCATACCGTCACGGGTCACAAGCCATATTCATCCTGCTTTCCTTGCTTCATTTGAATTAAATCGCGGAAGAGCTTTCTTGTATCCAGAGCAGGCTTGTTGTATGGTAATGGGAGCTTTTCCCCATCTTTCTGCCGCTTCTGCCGCCGTCATAACCTCATCTAATGGATTCATCAAAATACCCCCACAACTTTAAAAAACGCTATTATTGAAATCACTAAGGCTATTATACTGATATATTTCGTTGCTTTCATTTTATCAGATGTGCTATACTGATATTAAGCAGAAGGCCCACCCTTCACGAGAAGGGCGAAGCCGTTAGCTTATTTCTCTAAACCTTGTATCAGTAATATAATCGCGGTTGCTAGCTGGATTATTGCTGTTATAAGGTTTATTTTTTTACTAGTACAACCCGCCGGTTAAGCGTGGTTGTACTTTTTGTCGCCCCATGGTTACGCAAAAAAGCAGAACCCATCTGCTGCATCCTAAGACGGGTACCCACCCTTTATATTACCATATTATATATCGACCCATTTTAATCAGAATTATGCATAACGCTTTTTAGGCTGCTTAGCCTGACGAAAAATTTCATCACAAATCAGAAAAACTTTTCGTCCCGTTACTTCTTTTAAAATTCCCTTCTTCTCCAATACCAAGACAGGTAATCCGGTTGGTATTCGCTTTCCATGCTTGTTTTCAAAGAGAGGCGTGTATACCGTATAGTCCTTCCACGTCCCTGTTTTTTCAGCTACATCAAATCCTATTTCTTTTACATATGCATTTACACGATCTAACGACATATCATCACCTCATTTTAATCGTCGTGAAAAACACGCTCACGATTCGGGATAAGCTTATTATCGATTCAACAAACAACGAATGCCCTTTTCATTCTGAGAAAACGCCTTTCACGACAGCATTTCCAGCATGAAGAAAGCGTTTTATGTTATGCGTGCTTTATTCTATTTTCATATACCATTGGCAGGGTCCGCCTTCATCAACCTCTTTTGGCTTCCCATAAGGATCTGGGTAGATGATGCAAGTACTAATCAATGGCTTCCCTTCTGAAAGCAAACAGGTAGGACAGTACTTATAATCCGGCTGCGTACAGCCGCACATAAAGGGTCCGGTCACATTTCCCGGCATAAGCAGCATCTCCATTCATGATAAATTCTTCTAGTCTATCTTCATGTACCATTCGCAGGGCCCGCCTTCGTCCACTACTTTCGACTTTATAGACGTACCCGGATACATCATGCAAGTGCTCAACAAAGGCTTACCTTCTGCAAATACACAAGTCGGGCAGTACTTATAATCCGGTGGCGTACAGCCGCACATAAAAGGTCCCGTCACATTTCCCGGCATAGGCACCACTCCTTTCTGTCCATAAGCCCGTCCCGTTCACAAAACAAAGGCAGTATAGCCACTCTGAACGGTCTCCAAAAGCGAAAGCACTACGTCTAACGTCAGAATACGCTCTATTCATGGCAAATGCTTTCATTCTATCTTCTGATACCATTCGCAAGGCTTACCGTTATACACATGATTCGGCTTGAGCATCATCCCTC
The DNA here is from genome assembly GCF_000455225.1 of Megasphaera massiliensis. Lineage (GTDB taxonomy): Bacteria > Bacillota > Negativicutes > Veillonellales > Megasphaeraceae > Megasphaera > Megasphaera massiliensis. Next base: position 292,277 of record NZ_HF954537.1, on the reverse strand, counting down.
CCGGATACATCATGCAAGTACTCAACAAAGGCTTCCCTTCTGCAAATACACAAGTCGGGCAGTACTTATAATCCGGTGGCGTACAGCCACACATAAAGGGACCGGTTACATTTCTCCCGGCATAGGCAACATCTCCTTTTGAATTACCTTAAGTATACTATAAAAATCCATGCTATGTTCATTAATGAAAAAATATTAATAATAAATATAGAACATTATTGATACATCATAACCACCTGTGCAGCCGGTAGAATACCGACTTCGCCATTCTGCTAGATAGACCTACCACCGCAACATTGCTGTTACGGTGGTAGGTCTAACTTTTTGGGATCACATCAACACGGGGCTCTTGTTTTGTCTATATGTCTTACTGCCCGTAATCGGGTCGATGTATTGTTCTCTTTTACATCATTTTCCTTGAATGTCGATGATCACATATTCTGACCGGGTTCCGGTCTTGAATTGGATGGCCCAATCGGAAATGCCGGAGGTCACGATAAAATTCGTGTTTCCTCGCTGCTCAAAGCCATAGACATTATCCTCTCCTCCGATATGGAACCAGCGCATGAGCTGCCCCATGGGGATCAGTTGTCCGCCGTGGGTATGGCCGGACAGCACTAGGTCTACGCCGGCTGCGGCCTCGGCCTCATAGTCACTGGGCTGATGGTCGAGGACGATGGTATATTTATCTTTGTCCAGGTTCTTTGTCAAATCGGAAATAGCAGCACGACCGCCGCCGAAATCTTTTTCCTCGGACGCATCCTGCCGCCCGACCAGATAAAAGCGGTCGTCGATCAAGACGCTTTGGTCCTGCAATACGGTCACGCCGTTCTTTTGCAGTTCGGCAATGAGGTCATCGCCGTCGTATCCGCGCTGCCCTTTGGCGTAGCGTCCCTTGTCATGGTTACCAAAGACGTAATAAACACCGTAGGGTACATCAATTTGGCCCAACGCACGGCTGGCAGCAATCATGTCTTCCTTACGGGTCCCCTCATCTACGAAGTCACCGGCAATGACAACGACATCCGGTTTCTGTTCTTGAATCCGAGCGATATGCGCTACCAGCCCTTCGCCGTCAAAGGTCGTTCCCACATGAGAATCGGCCAGCAGTGCCACGCGGAGGGATCCGACAGGTTTTGTCGTGGTCACGGTGTAGTCCGTCTGCCAGACATGATTGGCCTGGACAAAGCCGACTGCCAGATAAAGGACGGTAACAAGGACGGCAGCCGGGCCCGCATAATGTCCCTGAAAGGATTTCTTTCGACGTTTTTGAAGACCCCATTGAATCAGGGCCGCAACGCCCCAGAACACGGCCAGGTGCAGCAGCACAATGACGGTATTCATATAACCCCAGACTTCCCAAAGGAGGGCCGAGGGCACCAAAATCACAGCCGTGCTGATCAGCCAGCCTACGGCCTTGTTCCCACGGGACAGGGCTGATACGAATCGAAGTTTATGTACACTGTAGATCAGAAAGTATATCCCGGCGAGACACAGCAAAAACAGCCCGCCGAACAGAAGTCCCCAAAGCACAGTCAATCATCACTCCTTCACAGGTCACTCTCAGATATCACTGAATGTAATAGAAGGGCCCTTTCCAGGTCCTTCATGGCCGTCGCGCAGACCGTCACATAGCGCTCGGTCAGGGATAAAAGTTACTTTACTTAAGTCCTTCATCGCTTAGCGCTCGCTGTCCCGCACCTTAGGAGTATGCGCTGCGCCTCACGCCGCCCCTCGTCGGTAAAGTGGATGTCTTATTCCGCCGATTTCCCGGCATCTCCCACACCCGAATCCAGCCCTTTTATAACAGGCCGTTACAGCCGCATTGACGGTTTGAATGAGAAGAAAGCACGGCTCGCAGAACATCTTTGGAATACAGCTTTCGATTCCGTAAAGTGCGAAAAGATTAGTAATTTTCGTACTATTTTAAAATAGTGGACTTAATTTGTCAATAAATAGCCCTGCGCTTTCATAAGCCTTCTAATATCAGATATGAATGGAAATTTCTATAATTCGCTTACGCACAAGGAAAGGCAAAAGGGCCGACACCATGTCAGGTATCGGTCCTTTCTCGTTGCTACTTATACTGTTTCTTTCCGTCGAGGATCATCATGTTGTCCAGTTTCGGGAGGATTTCCAGTTCCCGGACTTTTTTATCGAAGTCTTCCGGCGGGAATTCTTCCACGGAGATGGTGATGGCTTCTTCCGGGCAGCCCCAGGTTTTTAACAGGACGTCTCGGATCTGTTCGACGACTCGTTTCTTCGTCTTTGGGATAGGCTTTGATAGCGATGTAAGGCATTTTTTCCTCGATTCTACAGTTATTTTAATCGTTCGCATGAACGTCAAAGGCACCGAGAAGCCTTTCGGCAACGCCGGGGGCATCGGGATCGTGACGGCCTTTACCCGTGTCGAGGGCGCGCATGGCCTTCATTTCTTCATCCGTAAGGGCAAAATCAAAGATGTCCATGTTGCTCTTCATGCGGGCCGGTTTGGTCGTCTTCGGGAAGATGATGGCTCCGTCCTGGTATTCAAAGCGCAGAATGACTTGGCCGGCATCTTTGCCGTGAGCTTCAGCAATCTTAGTAATGATTGGTTCGCTAAAGAGCTGCGGGTTGCCCTGTCCGAGGGGCGCCCAGGCTTCGAGATAGACCTTATCTTTGGCCATGATGGCTCTGATTTCTTTCTGCTGGAAGTAGGGATGAAATTCGACCTGGTTGACCGAAGGTACCGTATCGAACTGGGGTACGAAGGAGTTCCAGATCTTCGGCGTCATGTTGCTGACCCCAATGGAGCGGATCTTACCGGCCTTTTTCGCTTCTTCCATGGCCTTCCAGGCACCGGGGACGTCGCCGTAGGGCTGGTGGATGAGGTATAAGTCGATATAGTCCAAACCGAGTTTGCGAAGGGACGTGTCGATTCCCTTCTTAGCGGCTTCATAGCCATAGTCCTGGAGCCAGAGTTTACTGGTCACGAAGATGTCTTCCCGGGGAATCCCACTGTCGCGAACGGCCTTGCCGACTTCGGCTTCATTGAAATAGGCCGCTGCCGTATCGATGTGGTACAGTCCCAAGTTAAGGGCTTCCTTTACGGCCTGATAGGTGCTGCCGTCAGCCGGAATCTGGAAAGTACCGAAACCAAAGGCCGGAATTTTTACGCCATCATTTAAGGTTACGCTTTCAATCTTTGTGGTCATCATGATCCATCCTTTCTAAAAAAATATCTACAGTAAAGGAAAAGCTCCCACTCAGCCTGCCGTTAACAGACAAGGAAACTTTCCGTTTTTCTTATAACATTACGCCAAGTACGGCGCCATCAACCCAGGCAGGAAGATGCGGCAAAACTCTTTGGTCCGCCATTCGAGGCTGTACGCACCGCCGGACATATCCCAGCAGAGCATTTGACCGTAGAGGACGTCGACCAGGGTGTGTGCCAGGACAGCGACCGGTGCGTCGGCTTTGACCTCGCCTCGTTCGATTCCATCCAGAATGAGACCGGTTACGGCATCGATATCGACGTAGACCTTGGGTTTATCCTCTCCGTCGTCGACCAAATCGGGATCGACCGTATTGCGCACCCATTCCTGGCAGAGCTTCAGGCTGCTCTTTTCAATATAGCCTGAAAAATTAGTCATAAAAAATACCAACCGGGCCATGAAAGGTCCGTCAAAGGCCTTGGCCTTGTCTAAAATTTCTTGATACATCTCACGGCTCAAGGCATAGATGATATCTTCTTTTCGTTTAAAATGGGTGTAAAAGGTACCGCTGGCCACGCCGCAGGCCTTGGTAATTTCAGCCACTGACGTGTTGACCATCCCTTTTTCACAGATGATTTTCTTGGCCGCATCGAGGAGTTTTCGCCGTGTCTCAAGAGCCGCCATCTGTCGATTAGTCATACATATCACCTCAAGCTTTTTGGGATGAACTCATTGTATCATATACACTGAACTAAAGTCAATGAATTTAATTCAGTGAAATATATTCATTGACTTTAGTTCAGTTCTAAATATGGTCTTCCCCTTCTCTTCAGACAGACAGATTCCCAAAAGAAAACCTCCATCAGCTCCGTTTCAAATGCGAGCTGACAGAGGTTTTCGGCTGCAAAGCCGGTCAACTCGGCTTATTCACGATTCAAAAAAATATGAAGGGATTATACGGAAGCCAGGGAAATCATATAATCATCCGTTCCGCACGGTTCTTTCTTCAATTTTCCTTCCGAAAGATAAGGCGTTAACCACGACTCTAAAACCGCCTTCGATTCAAAAGAAAAAGCACAGCGAATCTCTTCCGCCGCCAGCCTTCGGTAATCGGTCAGCATCCGGTACAGGTGTTCAATAGAAGCATCGGGCTTTACAGGTTCTATCGTTCCCCCGCTCAACTTGCGAATGCGGGATACATAGTCGGCAAAGGTATAGTATCCGCCAAAGGTCTCTTCCTTACCGGAAACGGACAGGGTCACCGTCGGGAAAACCTGGACCTTGGCTGCAATGGCTTCGTCGACATCGCTCCAAAAGGCCTTTTCCGCTTCGCCGCTCTTGAGAGCTTCACGATAGGCATCCATGGGTAAGCCGAAGTCTTCTGCCAGTGTCTCTAAGACGGCATAGTCGCCGGTAACGGCACCTTCGGTCATGGTCGCCTCGCGGATGCGGCGCAGGAAATAATCGGCCTGGTCCGGTGCTGCTATCTGGGCCGCTTTGTAGGCGATGTTCTGGGGGAAGGACGAGTTGAAGCGTTCTGAAAACAAATGATACTTGTCGACGGCAACGGGCATATGATGGACCGCCGTCGATTCGGCCAGATGCTCGCGAAGCTGGGCGTTGATGACGTCGGCATCTCCGCCGCCGATACCGTTTTCTTCATCATTAAAGTCACTCAAATCGCGGACCATGCCGCCCATGACATAGCGAATGGAAAAGAGATTGGGATAATGGGTTTCCATGGCCCGAAAGACTGGCTCTGTGCCCCAGCACCAGACACAAACCGGGTCGCTGTAATTGGTAATCACAATAGGTTTCATAGCGTACTCCTTTCATCTTGTTACTCATCCATTTCCATCAAGCAGGATAAGTACCTCTATTCGCCTGCTGACAAGGATGATAAAAATCGTATAGATTCTCTTCTTAGGCCGATTATATATCGCCGCCTCCATAATTTCAACAGACGGCCATATCAATTAATCATTACGTTATGTTTTCTCCATGCCGAAAAAGCACCCCTGCCTCCCCGACGCTTGGCTACAAGGCCGGTTATGCAAAAACGCCGCCGTCTCAGCATCAGCACTGAAACAGCGGCGTTCCCCTTTATACGACTTGGAATAGGTAGAATTTTAAGTAATTCGTTTCCGGGACGTTCCAAAGAATGGGATGGTCCGGCGACTGCTGGCGGCCTTCGATTTGACGAAGGTGAACGCCGGCATCTTTCGCGGCATCGTGGAGCATCTGGCGGAAGAGGTCGTCGCGCATGAAGTGGGAGCACGAGCAGGTAGCTAAATAGCCGCCTCGGGGCAAGAGCTTCATGGCTTTCAAGTTGATTTCCTTATAGCCTCGAATGGCGTTGTGCACGGTATGACCGGACTTGGTAAAGGCCGGCGGGTCGAGGATGATGAAATCGTAGTCGCGATTCTTTTGTTCAGCCATCTCGGTCAAGAGGTCGAAGACGTTGGCCTGTTTGGCCGTTACGATCGATTCTAAGCCGTTGCGATGAATATTGGTCGTCGTCATGTCGACGGCTTCTTGAGACACGTCGACGGCGGTGACGCTGGCAGCGCCTCCCTTGGCGGCATTGAGGGCAAAGGCCCCGGTATGGGTAAAGCAGTCGAGGACGTGCTTGCCGGCAGCGATTTTAGCCACGGCCAGACGGTTGTATTTCTGGTCCAGGAAGAACCCCGTCTTCTGACCGTTTTCGACGTCGATGTCGTAGCGAATGCCATTTTCTTCGATGGTCGTTATGACGCTTCCCGGCTGAGGCAGGTAATCGGCTTCGTACCAGCCTTTGTACTGCTCCATGCCGTCCAGTTCGCGGACTTTGACGTCGTTTCGTTCGTAAATGCCGCGGATGGTGACGCCCATGGCCTTCAATTCATCGACCAGGGCCTTGAAGATGATGGGCTTCACCTGGTCCATGCCGTAGCATAAGGTCTGGGCCACGAGGACGTCGGAGTAGCGGTCAACGGTAAGGCCCGGCATTTCATCGGCATCGCCGAAAATGAGGCGGCAGCAGGCAAAGTCCGTTTCGCCCATGACCGTCCGGCGATAGTCAAGGGCGTATTTTACCCGGCGCTGCCAAAAAGCGTCGTCGAAGCGATCGTTGGCATTGCGCGATACGATGCGCACGCGGATTTTAGAGATATCGTTGGCAAAGCCCGTGCCGAGGTAGCGGTCTTTGTCGCTGTAGACGTCGACGATGTCGCCCGTCTTATAGGTCCCGTCGACGCGGGTCACTTCTTCACCATAGACCCAGGGATGGCCCGTTTTGGCAGCCCGTTCCCCTTTTTTGGTCAGATATAATTTTGCGTAAGGTCTCATCAGTCGCGTCCTTTATAAAATGTAATGGCTGAGGTCGACGTTCTGGACGACGTCGTGGAGTTTGCCGGCAACGAAGTCTTGGTTGATGACGATGTGTTTTTCATCGATATCGGGCGCTTCATAGGCTACATCTTCGAGGATCTTTTCCAAAATCGTGTGCAGCCGGCGGGCGCCGATGTTTTCCGTTTCGCGGTTGACGCGGTAGGCGTATTCGGCAATGGCATTGATGCCGTCGTCGGTAAATTCCAGGGTCAGGCCTTCCGTTTCGAGGAGGGCCGTATACTGTTTGACCAAGGACTGGCTCGGTTCGGTCAGGATGCGGCGGAAGTCTTCGACGGTCAGCGACTGGAGTTCGACGCGGATCGGGAAACGGCCCTGGAGTTCGGGAATGAGGTCGCTCGGCTTCGATACGTGGAAGGCACCGGCAGCGATAAAGAGGATATGGTCGGTCTTGACCGGACCGTATTTGGTATTGACCGTAGCCCCTTCGACGATGGGCAGGATGTCGCGCTGGACCCCTTCGCGGGATACGTCGGGGCCGTTGGTGCGGCCTTTTTCGGCAATCTTATCGAATTCGTCGATGAAGACGATGCCCGATTCTTCTGTCGCAGCCACGGCCTTATCGACGATGGTGTCCATGTCGAGGCATTTTTCGAGTTCTTCTTCTTTGAAGATTTCCCGAGCCTTGGCAACGGTCATTTTCTTCTTCTTTTTCTTTTTCGGCATGATGCTGCCCAGCATTTCCTGGAAGTTATTGGTCAGTTCTTCCGTCGAATTCCCCGTCAGGATGCCTTGAAAGCCCGGGCTCTGTTCGGCCACTTCGACTTCGATTTCCCGTTCGTCCATCTTATGAGCGCAAATGTCTTCGAGCATCTTTTGACGGCGGTCGGAGTTGCCTTCTTCAAGCTGTTTCGGTTCTTCCTTAGCTTCGTCGTCATCGCTGCCGAAGAAGACGTCCATCGGATTTTTGACCTTTTCGGCCACCGATTTTTTCGGCCAGAAAACCTGCAGGATCCGTTTGTTGGCTTCGGCTTCGGCCTTTTCTTCATAGCGCTGGCTTTCCTGTTCCTGGACCATGCGAATGGCGTTGGCCACGAGGTCGCGGATCATCTGTTCGACGTCGCGGCCGACGTAACCGACTTCGGTGTACTTCGTCGCTTCGACCTTGATGAAAGGCGCGCCAACGAGTTTAGCCAGGCGGCGGGCGATTTCCGTTTTGCCGACGCCCGTCGGGCCGATGAGGAGGATATTCTTAGGGATGATTTCATCCTGCATGGCTTCACTCAGGCGTTTGCGGCGCCAGCGGTTGCGCAGGGCAATGGCCACGGATTTCTTGGCTTCCCCTTGGCCTACGATATATTTGTTCAGTTCCGCCACGATTTGTTTTGGCGTCCATGATGCTTGTTCCATAAAGTACCTCTTTCTTAAATTTCTTCGACAATGACGTTGTGGTTGGTATAGACGCAGATGTCAGCTGCGATATGCAGGGATTTTTCAGCGATTTCACGAGCCGAAAGATCCGTATTCTGCATGAGGGCCCGCGCCGAAGACAGGGCGTAGTTGCCGCCGGAACCGATGGCCAAGACGCCGTCGTCCGGTTCGATGACTTCGCCGTTACCGGAAATGAGCAGGATGCGCTGGCTGTCGGCGACGAGGAGCAGGGCTTCCAGTTTATGGAGAACCTTATCAGACCGCCATTCTTTAGCCAGTTCGACGGCGCTGCGGACCAGGTTACCGTTGTGTTCGTTCAATTTTTCTTCAAAGTGATCAAAGAGCGTAAAAGCGTCGGCCACGGAGCCGGCAAAACCGCTGATGATCTTGCCGTGATAGAGGCGGCGAACTTTTTGAGCCGTCCCTTTCATGATGACGGCATTGCCCATGGTGACCTGGCCGTCGCCGGCGATAGCCGTCTTGCCATCGCGCTGAACGGCGCAGATCGTCGTGGCGTGAAATTCTGTAGACATTCCGTTAGACATGAGTCATGTCCCCCTTCATTTGTTCAATTTCATCGAGCGCCCGCTGTGCTAAGAGGGCGTTTTTTTCTTTTTTCTTCATGCGTTTCTTGATGCCCAGGGGCTCCATAATGCCGAAGTTGATGTTCATGGGCTGGAAATGCTTATTGGGGCCGCTGGAGATATACTGGCTGAGACCGCCCATGGCCGTCCGCTTGGAGAAGGTCAAGGGATCTTTCTCAGCGAGGAGGCGTGCGGCGTTGATGCCGGCTAAGAGGCCCATGGCCGCCGATTCCAAATAGCCTTCGACACCGGTGAGCTGTCCGGCAAAGAGAAGATTGGGTTGTTTGCGCAGCTGCAGCGTCGGCAGGAGGAGTTCCGGCGAATTGATGTAGGAATTACGGTGCATGACGCCGTAGCGCACGAATTCGGCGTTTTCCAGGCCGGGAATCATGGAGAAGACCCGTTTCTGTTCCGGGAATTTAAGATGGGTCTGGAAGCCGACGATGTTGTACAAGGTCGCACTGCCGTTATCCTGGCGCAGCTGAACGACGGCGTACGGGAGTTCCCCTGTATCGGGCAGTTCGAGACCGACGGGTTTCATGGGACCGAAACGCATGGTATCGATGCCGCGGCCAGCCATGACTTCGATGGGCATGCAGCCTTCAAAGACGCTGTCGTCTTTTTCAAAGTCGTGGAGCTTAGCACATTCGGCCGTCGTCAAAGCCTGCCAGAAGGCTTCATATTCTTCCTGCGTAAAGGGGCAGTTCAAGTAATCGGCGCCGCCCTTGCCGTAACGAGCCGCCCGATAGACCTTGTTCATATCGAGGGATTCGACGGTGACAATGGGCGCTGCGGCGTCATGGAAATGGAAGTACCCTTCCCCGGTCAATTTGGCGATGGTGTCGGACAAGGCGTCGCTGGTCAAGGGACCGCTGGCGACGATGCAGATCTGATCCGTCGGGAACTCGGTCACTTCTTCGTGGCGAAGGCTAACCAAGGGATGGGCGGCCAGTTTTTCCGTCACATACTGACTAAAGGGCAGGCGATCGACGGCCAGGGCCCCGCCGGCAGGGACGCGGTTGATATCGGCCGATTCCATGATCAGCGAGCCCAGGCGGCGCATTTCTTCCTTCAAGAGACCGACGGCGTTTTCGATATTGGCTGCCCGCAGAGAGTTGCTGCAGACCAGTTCGGCAAAATATTCCGTATGATGGGCCGGCGACGATTTGACCGGCCGCATTTCGACCAGTTCGACGGGAATACCGCGGCTGACGAGCTGCCAAGCCGCTTCCGATCCGGCCAGGCCGGCGCCGATGATTAAGACACTATTCTTCATTCACTACCTCACCTTTTTTATGGTTTTCACAGTCCCCGTTGCTGCAAAATAGCTTGTCGGGGCCTTTTTTATAATGTTTGACAATCATGATGCTGCCGCACAAGTCACATTTCTTGTCGACAGGCTGGTTCCAGAGGACGAAGTCGCAGTCCGGATACTGGCTGCATCCATAAAAGACGCGGCCACGCTTCGACTTGCGCTTGATGAGCGTCCCCTTGCCGCATTTCGGGCAGGTAATGCCCAAATCTTCGACGATGGCCTTGGTGTTGCGGCATTCCGGGAAGTTGGAGCAGGCCAGGAATTTGCCGAAGCGGCCGAATTTATAGACCATAGGTGATCCGCAGACTTCGCAGATCTGGCCCGATTCCTGACCGGAAATGGTGACCTTTTCCATCTTCGTTTCGGCCTCGTCCATTTCAGGCTTAAAGATGTCATAAAATTCCTGAAGGACGTGGGGATACGTATCGTCGCCTTGTTCTATGGCGTCGAGGGATTCTTCCATGTGAGCCGTAAAGCTGACGTTGATGATGCGGGCAAAGTATTTCTTGAGGAGGTCGACGATGATGACGCCGAGCTCCGTCGGGATGAACTGCTTATCCTTCTTTTCGACGTAATTGCGGTTCTGGATCGTATCCATAATGGGCGCGTACGTACTCGGCCGGCCGATGCCTTTTTCTTCGAGGGTCTTGATCAGGCTGGCTTCGGTGTAGCGTGCCGGCGGCTGCGTAAAGTGCTGCTGGGGCGTAACGGCCTTGTTATGGACCACGGTATTGGCCGAAATATGGGGCAGTTCGGCCAAGGTCTTATCCTTCTTGGCATCTTCATAGAGCTCCGTAAAGCCCTTGAAGAGGACCTTATAGCCGGCGGCCCGCAGTTCGTACTTGCCGCTTTCAATGACGATGGCCATGTGTTCCGTTTCGACCGATTCCATTTGGCTGGCCAAAAAGCGATTCCAAATCAAGGTATAAAGACGCAATTGGTCCCGCGACAGGAAGTCGGAAACCTTATAGGGCGTCAATTCCAAGGACGTCGGGCGAATGGCTTCGTGAGCATCCTGACTCGACTGCTTGGTCTTATAGACCCGCGGCTTTTCAGGGACGTATTCAGCACCGTAGTTAGCCGTAATAAAGTCCCGCGCCGCCTGGACCATGTCGTCGTTGATGCGGACCGAGTCGGTACGCATGTAGGTGATGAGGCCGACGTGGCCCTGGTCGCCCATATCGAGGCCTTCATAGAGCTGCTGGGCCAGCATCATCGTCTTCTTGGCGCCGAAATTGAGCTTGCCGACGCATTCCTGCTGCATCGTCGACGTCGTAAACGGCGCTTGCGGCTGACGTTTACGCTTGCGTTTTTCGACTTTTACAATCTTATCGGGGTCCTGCGTTTCGCCGCGGCTTTCCCAACTAAGGTCGTGAGCAATGGTCTTGGCCTCGTCTTCATGTTGTATTTCAGCCTTCTTGCCGTCGATTTTCGTCAGTTCCGTCGGAAGGGTCAAGCCGTCTTCCGTCTGATACGTCCCGCTGACGGTCCAATATTCTTCCGGTACGAAGGCTTTGATGGCTTCTTCTCGTTCGCAAATTAAACGGACGGCAACGGACTGAACGCGGCCGGCACTGAGGCCTTTACAGACCTTTTTCCAGAGCAACGGGCTTAATTTATAGCCCACGATGCGGTCCAAGATGCGGCGGGCCTGCTGGGCGTCGACCTTCTTAATGTCGATGGCTTCCGGCTTCTTGATGGCTTCAAGAATCGCTTTTTTCGTGATTTCGTGGAACATGATGCGGCATTTGTCCTTGGGATCGATGTCCAACAAATGGGCCAAATGCCAGGAAATGGCTTCGCCTTCGCGGTCCGGGTCAGTTGCCAGAAAGACTTTTTTCGACCGGACGTATTCTTCCTGCAAGTCGTCGATGAGTTTGCGCTTATCCCACATATTGGTATAGGTCGGCACGAAACCTTCTTCGATATTGACGCCGAACTGGTTGCGCGGCAAGTCGCGCAGGTGCCCGCGGCTGGCCATGACCTTATAGCCGCTGCCGAGGAACCGTTCGATCGTCTTGGCCTTGGCCGGCGATTCCACGATGACCAGGTTCTTAGCATTCTTAGGAAGCTTGTCGAGCTTCTTCAGAGGCTCTTTCTTGGGAAGGTTGACCGTGCCCCGGATGACGGTCTTTTCACCGTCGCCCTTCTTTTTACGGCCTTTCTTCTTTTTTGAATCGTCTATGATAATCGTGCGTTTAATGGGAAATTCTAACATCTATCTTTAATCCTGCCTCTCGCTGTACACGAAATTGTGAAAAATCTATTTAAACTATTTCTCATAATACACTATTCGCCGCGACCTTTCAAGCACCGGCCCCTTATATACATTATAATGGCGTAATGTCTTTGTAAAGAAATCCGCCGCTTCAGGCCGAATCCCCCTCTTTTCCACCCCTTTCGCCAACACGCAAAAAAGACAGTCCGGAGAGAAACTCACCAAGACTGCCTTTCTGTTCCTTCCTATGGTATGATACGGAGAGGATGGAAGGAAAAATTATTTTCTTGTGGTTCCGATGTGTCCGAGGACGGCATCGGTCATGGTCTTCGTATCGGCTTTTTTGAAGCCCTCTTTATAGAGGTCGGCCGTGCGCCAGCCCTCTTCGAGAGTAGCGTCGACAGCATCTTCGATAAGGGCTGCCCCTTCTTCTTCACCAAAGGAGTAGCGCAGCAGCATGGCCGCCGACAAGATGGTGGCGCAGGGATTGGCAATACCCTTACCTGCAATGTCCGGCGCCGAACCGTGGATCGGTTCGTAGAGACTGGTAAGTTCACCGATAGAGGCTGACGGCATCATGCCAATGGAACCGCCGAGGACGGCCGCTTCGTCACTCAAGATGTCACCGAAGAGGTTGCCCGTAACGATGACGTCGAACTGTTTCGGATTGAGAGCCAGCTGCATGGCGCAGTTGTCGACGTAAAAATGATTCAAGGCGACCGACGGATAATCTTTAGCCACGTCGATCATGGTGCGCCGCCACAGGCGGGACGTAGCCAGGACGTTGGCCTTATCGACGGAGGTCACCTTACCCCGCCGTTTTTGGGCGGCCTTCATAGCAAAGGTGCCGATGCGCCTAACTTCAGGGACGCTGTAATTTTCAAGGTCCCAGGCCCGTTCGACACCGTTATGGATTTCCGATTCGCAGCGGTCACCAAAGTAGATGCCGCCCACGAGTTCACGAACGATGAGGACGTCCGTGCCGGTGACGATATCGGCCTTTAAGGGCGAATATTCCGCTAAGACCGGGGGAACCTTGACGGGACGCAGATTGACGTAGAGACCGAGGGCTTTCCGAAGGCCCAGGACAGCCTGTTCCGGCCGCAGGGTCGGTTCGACGTCGTCCCATTGATCGCCGCCGACGGCGCCAAAGAGGATGGCATCAGCCTTTTTAGCCGCTTCTACCGTTTCCTTAGGAAGGGGAGTGCCGCAGGCGTCGTAAGCCGTACCGCCGGCCCTCTGTCGTTCAAAGGTCAGGCCCAACCGGCAGACCTCGTCTACTTTTTTCAGTACCCGCACGGCGCTGGCCGTGATTTCTTCCCCGATGCCGTCGCCGGGGATGACGACGATGTGTTTACTCATGAGCCTCTGCCCCCTTGATATAATTGATTAAGCCTCCGGCAGCGGCAATGTCCTGAATGAAGCCCGGCAGGGGCCGTGCCTGAAAGGTATCTCCCGTCGTCACATCGACGATTGATCCCTTGGCAATATCGACTTCGACGACGTCGCCGGCCTTGATGGCCTTTACGGCATCGCCGATTTCAAGGACCGGCAGGCCGACGTTGATGGCGTTGCGGTAAAAGATGCGGGCAAAGCTGGCGGCGATGATGACCGGAATGCCCGAAGCTTTAATGGCAATGGGAGCGTGTTCTCGCGACGAGCCGCAGCCAAAGTTGTGGCCGCCGACCATGATGTCGCCTTGCTGCACCTTTCCGGCAAAGGTTTCGTCGATGTCGACCATGCAGTGGGACGCCAATTCTTTCGGATCAAAACTATTTAAATAACGGGCCGGAATAATGACATCCGTATCAATATTATCGCCGTAGCGCCATACTTTTCCTTCTAACACCATCTTATCGTACCTCCTTGGGAGCGGCAATCCTGCCGAGAATAGCACTGGCTGCCGCAACCTGCGGACCTGCCAGATAGACTTCACTGTCGACGTGGCCCATGCGGCCGCGGAAATTCCGGTTCGTCGTCGAAACGCAGCGTTCACCGGCGGCGAGGATGCCCATGTAACCGCCAAGACATGGGCCGCATGTCGGCGTCGATACGGCGCAGCCTGCCGTAATGAACGTTTCAATATAGCCTTTTTTCATGGCCTCCATGTAGACCGACTGGCTGCCGGGAATGACGATGCAGCGGACGTCGGGATGAACGCTGCGGCCTTTAAAGATCTCGGCGGCAATGCGCAGGTCTTCTAAGCGGCCGTTGGTGCAGGAGCCGATGACGACTTGATCGATTTTGATGTCACCAAAGGTACCGACGACCTTGGTATTTTCCGGCAGATGCGGAAAGGCGACGACAGGCTGTAGTTTCGACAAGTCGATGTCTACAGTCCGGCAGTACTTGGCGTCATCGTCGGCCGTAACGACTTCGTAAACGTCGGCAAAGCGCCCTTTTTCATAGGCCATGGTCTGTTCATCGACGGGGAAAATGCCGTTTTTGGCGCCCCCTTCAATGGCCATATTAGCGATGGTAAAGCGGTCGGTCATGTCGAGAGAAGCTACACCGGGTCCCGTAAATTCCAAGGACTTATACAGTGCCCCGTCGACGCCGATCATGCCGATGAGGGTCAGCATGACGTCTTTCCCGGTGATGTCTTCCGGTTTTTCGCCGGTCAGGCGGACCTGAATGGCATCGGGGACCTTAAACCAAGCCTTGCCGGTGGCCATGGCGACGCCGAGGTCCGTCGAGCCGACGCCCGTCGAAAAGCCGCCCAGAGCCCCATAGGTACAGGTGTGCGAATCGGCGCCGACAGTCACCATACCGGGGCCTACGATGCCTTGTTCCGGCAGGAGGACGTGTTCGATACCGACGCGACCGACTTCAAAGTAATGGACGATGCCGTTTTCTTTGGCAAAGTCGCGGACAATCTTAGCCAATTCCGCCGATTTGATGTCCTTATTGGGCGTAAAATGGTCGGGCACCAAGGCGATTTTCGTCTTATCAAAGACAGGACGGCCGATTTTCTTAAATTCGGCAATGGCCGGCGGCGCCGTAATATCATTGGCCAGCACCATATCGACGTTACAAACAATTAAGTCGCCAGGCTCTACAGAGGGCACTCCGGCATGCTTGGCTAAAATCTTTTGGGTCATAGTCATTCCCATCATCTATACACTCCTTAAAAATCCTGTTTTTCGGGAAACGCTGTCATTTCTCGAAACAGATGAATATTCAAAAAAACGCGGAATTCTAAAATAGGATCAATGCTGGCTGGCAGCCGCCTTAAAGGCAGCTACTTCTGTTGGGGCCGAGGCGAAGTGACGAAAGCGAACGCGCTGATCCATGCCTTCCATGCGATTGACAGCCGTCACGAAGGCCCGAATGGAGGCCGTCATCGTATCGGTATCGATACCGGCGCCCCACGTCGTCTGCCCTTTTTTATCAGTCAAGCCGAAGTAGGCAATGCCCCGAGAATCGGAATCACCATCGAGGTCATGTTCGCTGTAGACGAGGTTTTCAAACTCGATGCCGTAGGCCTTACAGATGGCGTTGCTGACGGCATTTAATTGACCGTTGCCGTCGCCTTGGAGGACGATTTCTTCGCCATTGGCCCGGACCAGGACCGTGCCGATCCAGCGATTGCCCTTCTTCTGCAGAGAAAAATCTTCGACTTTCAGCGGGCTTTCCGTATTGAGGTAATGTTTCTGGAATACGTCATAAATTTCATGAGGCTTCAATTCCTGATGAGCATGGTCGGACACTTCTTTTACGAAGTAACTGAAGTCTTCGCGCATTTTCTTCGGCATGGCAATGCCATAATGCTGCTCCATGATAAAGCCGATGCCGCCCTTGCCGGACTGGCTGTTGATGCGGATGACGTCGGCATCATAGGTCCGGCCAATATCGTGGGGATCGATGTAGAGGTAGGGGCAGTTCCAGTATGGCTGATGCTGTTCGGCCCGATAATGCATGCCTTTAGCAATGGCATCCTGATGAGATCCCGAGAAGGCGGCAAAGACCAGCTTTCCGGCGTAAGGCTGACGAGGATGGACTTCCATGCGTGTCACCCGTTCATACGTATCGACGAGGTCGGTCATGTGAGAAAAATCGAGGCCCGGATCGACGCCGAGAGCATACATGTTCATGCCGATGGTCACGATATCGGCGTTGCCCGTCCGTTCGCCGTTGCCAAATAAAGTTCCTTCCACGCGGTCAGCCCCGGCCAGGATGGCCATTTCGGCATCGGCCACGCCGGTCCCCCGATCGTTATGGGGATGGACCGACAAGACGACGTTGTCGCGGTATTTCAGGTTCTGCGAGATATAGGCGATTTGCGAGGCAAAGACGTGAGGCATGGACATCTGCACCGTCGAGGGCAAATTGATGATGGCCTTGCAGTCGGCCGTCGGCTGCCAAACGTCGAGGACGGCGTTGCAAACGTCGAGGGCGTATTCCGGTTCCGTCCCGGTAAAGCTTTCCGGCGAATATTCAAAGCGGTAGTCGGCCCCGGCTTCTTCCGTCAGTTTTTTCAGCAAGGCCGCCCCTTCGACGGCAATCTGCTTGATTTCTTCCTTCGATTTATGGAAGACCTGCTGGCGCTGGGCAAAGGACGTCGAGTTATAGACGTGGACGATGGCATGCTTAACGCCCTTCAAGGCTTCAAAGGTCCGGCGGATGATGTGCTCCCGCGCCTGGGTCAGGACCTGGACGGTGACGTCGTCGGGAATCAAATTATGATCGACTAAGTAGCGCAGGAATTCGAATTCCGTTTCCGATGCTGCCGGGAAGCCGACTTCGATTTCCTTAAAGCCCATGGCGACCAAGACCTTGTAAAATTCAACTTTTTCTTCTAAACTCATAGGGATGATAAGGGCCTGATTACCGTCGCGCAAGTCGACGCTGCACCAGACCGGTGCCTGTTCCGGATACTCCCGCTGCGTCCAAGACATATCGACGACGGGCGGCATAAAATAACCTTTTTGATAATGTTCTACGTGTTCCATGGTCATCACTCCTATGATTATGAAATAAATTAAAAACAACTCATTACACAATCAAAATAAAAAAAATCTTCCACCTCCAAAGAGACGAAAGATTTCACTTGCGCGTTACCACTCTAATTCCTATGCTTCCATAGGCACTCTACAGGTACGGACTTTAGGTCGATACCCTCCTGTCTGTTAACGGCCAGGCCCCGGCTCCACCTACTCCTTTTGTTTCAGCGAGCTGCTTAGAGAGGAGTTCCGTTCCATGCCGCTGCTGCCTCGCACCTGCCGACAGCTCTCTGTAAGCTTTCTGGAACCTACTAGTTCTCTTCAACGCATTTTTATTTTGGATTGTTTTGTTGATGGTTCGTATCTTACCACCATCATGTCTGTTTGGCAAGGCTTTTTTCAAAATATTTTAAAGTTAAACGTCAAACTTATGTTAATAATTTCTAAATGATTCTAGTTTAACGTTTATCTTGAAACAAGTTGCTTAAAAGGTACCTTCCCGCCCGGAAACAAGACCGGCCCTATCTTTTTTCAATCATTAATGCTATAATAAATAAGTTACACAACAAGGAGGAAGTACATGTTAGAGAAATTCCAAAATTTAAATATCAGCGAAGTCATTATCCGTGCCCTGAACGAAATGGGTTTTGAAGAACCGACGCCGATCCAGTCCGAATCGATTCCCGTCGCCATGAGCGGCTCCGACATGATTGGCCAGGCCCAGACCGGTACCGGTAAGACCGCTGCCTACGGCATTCCTGTCCTGGAAAAAATATTGAAGGCCGAACCTTCCAAAGAAATTCAGACCGTCGTCTTATCCCCGACCCGTGAACTTGCCATGCAGGTCGCCGAAGAACTGAACCACTTGGCTCAATTCACCAACATTCAGGCCCTGCCTATTTACGGCGGTCAAGATATGGAACGCCAGCTGCGCCGCCTGCGGAAAAGCCCGCAGATCATCGTCGCCACCCCGGGCCGCCTCATCGACCACATGAAACGCGGCACCATCGACTTGAGCCACATTGCGACCATCGTCCTCGACGAAGCCGATGAAATGCTGGACATGGGCTTTATCGATGACATCAACCTCATCATGGCAGCTACGCCCAACACGCGCCAGACCCTGCTCTTCTCGGCTACCATGCCGAAACCGATCCGACAATTGGCCGAAACCTTCCTTCACGATCCCCTCATGATTCGCATGAAGACCAAAGAAGTCACCATGGACCTCATCGAACAGTCTTACATCGAAGTACCGGATCGCCAGAAGTTCGACATCCTCTGCCGTCTCCTCGACCTGCAGGAACCGGATTTGGCCATCATCTTCGTCCGCACCAAACGCCGCGTCGACGAAGTCTCAGAAGCCTTAAAGAAACGCGGCTACTCGTCAGAAGGCATCCACGGCGACCTGACCCAGGCTAAGCGCGACACCGTCATCCGCCAGTTCCGTGAAAAGACCATCGATATCTTGGTCGCTACCGACGTCGCCGCCCGCGGCCTCGATATCAGCGGTGTCACCCACGTCTTCAACTACGACCTGCCCCAGGACCCGGAAAGCTACGTTCATCGCGTCGGCCGTACCGGTCGTGCCGGCCAGAGCGGCGAAGCTACGACCTTCGTCATTCCCCGTGAAATGGAACACCTGCGCACTATCGAACGCCTCATTAAGCGCAGCATCGCCCGCCGCAAAGCACCGACCTTCTCCGAAGCCTTAGAAGGCGCCCAGCAGGCAGCCATCCGCAACCTGGCCGCTACCGCAGAAGAAGGCAACTTCGGAAGCTATAAAGAAAATGCCGAAGAACTCCTGGCAAACTACGACTCGGCGTCCCTCGTTGCAGCCGCTATCAAGCTGCTCACGAAAGAACCGGACACGACGCCCGTCAAGATTACCGAAGAAGCCCCTCTCCGCGTCCATCGCAGCCGCCAAGGGAAAAATAATCGCGACCGCAACTATCGCCGCAACGACCGCAATCGGAAAGACCGCCGCAACGGAAAAGAAGACGGCCAAGAACGAGGCGAACGCCGTCGTCACTTCGCTCCGAAAAATCGCGACTCCAATAACCACGGCACCTTCCGTAACAACCAGCGCTCCGAAAAAAAACAACATAAAGAACCGAATCGTTCCGTGTTTAAGCCTTACTTCAAAGACTGATTCGAGCATAGAAATACCCTCCCTACCGGTGTAGAGAGGGTATTCTTTTTGCCAGTTTCGATTCACGCGCCCATGAAGGGTGCGACCATTGACGCCATCAAGGTGTTCATCGGCGTAATGTTTCAATCCACGCACCCATGAAGGGTGCGACCGAAAACGACGCTCGATACGGTGCAGGAACTGTATGTTTCAATCCACGCACCCATGAAGGGTGCGACTATTTCTTTGGACAAGCACCGGTTCGGTATTTCAGTTTCAATCCACGCACCCATGGAGGGTACAACCGAAAAAAGAGAAGAAAAAGAACGACAGCTGCGTGTTTCAATCCACGCACCCGTGAAGGGTGCGACCATATCTCAGCTTTTCTGATATAGTGTTCTTACGTTTCAATCCACGTACCCATGGAGGGTGCGGCATTCTTGCTCATACCTTTTATCTCCCTTCAAAATGTTTCAATCCACGCACCCCTGAGGGTGCGACTAATTCCCACTTAATCGGCGATAAGTTTGTCGGTAGTGGGTCCCTGCACCTACATATTGCACGCGTCCCATCCCAGCAGATGGGCGCGTGCTTTAAAGTGGTTGGCGTATTGTCTGAGTCACAAAGACTCAGATATACTTAAGCAGCTCGACAAAGAGCTGGCTCTTTTAAAAGGATAAAAGTATTAGACCCCTTCGGGGGGCTTTTATTTTTTGCAAATACACGAAGAATTATATATTATAATGATAGCGAATATAGAATAATATTTTAAGGAGCGATGTGGCAATGAAAACTATTTCGGACTATACTGACTTCATTTCGGTAGCTTTTACTTATTTGAGTGATAAACTAATAAGCAAAGAATATAAGTATGAAATAAAGATATCTCCAGAGCATTCTCATGCAATAGCTGAAACTAGACCGTTTGGGACTATTGAGTTGTATGAGTCAAATATTAATATGTATTTGGCTAAATTTGGAGACGATGAAGTTCGTCGAAAGACTGCGTTACTGAATGTAATTGCCCATGAGGTAAGTCATGCAACGCAGAAAGTTAATTACTATATTATTGCCAAGTCCTCTAAAAATAATCCAGATTATTCGGATTACATTAAATTTATTGAATTAGCCAATATGAAGAATAGTCTAACGTTTATTCTAGACCATCGTAAGGAACTAGAATATGAGTTAAACTTTATTATGGATGTGGATTGGTTGGAAACAAAATTGGAAGATATATATTCTTCCAATGAATTCCATGACCGTAATTATAATATACAAGAAAACTGGGAACAAAACCTTTGTCTTGTATTCAAAGGAGAACAGTTTAAGAAGTTCTCCAATATTGGTCTATTTATTCCAACTAATAAACAGCAATTAATTGCCATAAAAGAGGAAGGTCGTTATATTACAAACAATATTGAACTAAATAGCATATTAGATAAACAAATCATTTCTAATAAGCTACTAATAGATTTAAAAGTATTTGAAGATAGAGACCTATTGGTTGTAGGCCCAACGTATATGGTCTAAATTTAAATACGGTAACGAGTAATATCGTACCGTATTATTTTTTATTGTTTCTCACCCTGAGGGTGCGACAACGACATGCTTCAAAATGGCACAGTTATCAATGTTTCAATCCACGCACCCGTGAAGGGTGCGACACGCCACACTTTATAACCTACAGAATCTGGCGGGTTTCAATCCACGCACCTCTTGCGAGGTGCGACTCTTACCACCATTACTTTCGTCAAAATACATCGGAGTTTCAATCCACGCACCTCTTGCGAGGTGCGACAGCAAAAGGACATTTTTACAGTCTCTTTTGCGTGTATCGATGGGGATATTTTCCCACGGATACAGTTTGTTATTACTAAATTTAGGGATTTGATTAAAATTTTTCTAGCTTACTCTAAGGTTTTAGCGGCTAATACGATGTTCACTATAGCTTCGCACCGAGTAATCCCTACTTTTACGCTGGTTCCGCTTTATAACTTTCAAAACATTATGTATTCGACATCATATTAGCCGACCAGAGGCAAAAGCCTCATTCCCCTTTCCAGCATCCCTTACTGGATTTTTTCGCCTTCTTGGTAGATTTCAATGGTGAGCCCTTCGATATTCTTCAAAGCGCTGTCGTCGATGACGTAGTCGTCAAAGGAATGGGCTGCTGTACCGCTTTCTTTTAAGTTAGCCGTGACGCTGTGATGGACACGAGCCGACGAGGCGTTACCTGTCTTATTGTTATGACGGACCCAATAGAATTTCGTCATTTCAATACTGCCTTCCGGGCGAGCCGACGAGGCATCGTTTTCAAACAAGGTAACGAGCGCTTCTTTGACTTTTTCCGCATCTTCTTCAGAGAAGCCCGTCTTTTCGGCCAACTGGACGTTGATGCTGCCGACGACTTTATAAACACCAAAGTCAACGCGATGCTTCATCCCCATCGTATCGGATCCCTTTTTCTTTCCGGGTTTACTGTTAACGCTCTTCGTGATCTGCATACTGGTAATAAGGATTGGATTCAAGCTAACCGCCGTATGGATGCTTACGGGTCCGCGTACACCTACCGAAACGGAATCAGAGTTACTGCCGGTATCATCATCCTTCTCCTTCTCCTTATCCTTAAAAGCAAAAAGTTGTCCAAAGGAACGGACATCAATCCAGGTACCGCAGGCCTTTTCTTCAAACTCTTTTCTTTTTTGAAAGTTATTTCCCTTTGCAGCCGATAAGGCCTGTTTCATTCCAGGTACACTCTCAACCCTTGTCAGGATACTATCACAGCCATCGTCACAACGGTCATTCGATTGGACCAAAATCGGTTCTCCCATGTCCTGCAGGCGGTTGCGAATTTTTCTCTTAATGCAAACATCTGAAATTTCGCCATAGCCGTCGTAGTCGCTGCGAGGCTGATTGCCGTTTAAAGGATCCCCATTGGGATTGGCATGATCTACGGTAATGAAGCCGATAAAGTCAATTTTATTTGCTAATATAGTCATGATACTTCCTCCCTATTCGTTTTCAGCGGACTGACTCGTTGTATTCTTGGTTGTACCCTTGCTTTTTCTCTCCGCTTTATCTTTCTTTTGCTTTTCAATGAGCTGCTGAAAGGCAAATTGCTGATTGTAGAACCCTAACAAAAATAGACTGCCCAAGGGTGTATTGGACTCAAAGTCTTCTTTTGTAAAGAGGGACGTGATTTGGCCCAAAAGCAGCCGTTCCTTGCCGCCATATTTTTCACGTTTCTGCATATATGGAAGCAGGCGGTTGTGAATAGTCCACCACGTCTTCGACGGTCGCATGGAAAAAGCTTCCATGTACTTCATCGCGTTCGTAAGCCGTGAGCCGTATTCATCGCCGTCAAAAGTAGATCGTTCCATATGGTCGGCTACGGCCAAAAGTCTTCCAAAGAGATAATCACGATTGCAGTTTTTTTCATCAAGTGCCACTTTATATTCTTCCTCCTTTGAATGAGTTCCATTCCATCGATTACAAATAACGGTACAAGCCGGTTCTACAATACCATGTCTCCACGGATAGTACTTATTGCCGGATGCAGTATTGGCCATCGTGACGACGCGCCGCACAATGCATCGTTCCATGTCGATGGGTAAGGGCCGTCCTTGTACGATACAATTGAAAATGCGTTCGAGCTCCATCTTCATTTTCGTATCACTGACATTTTCGCCATAGCAGGCCTTAATGAGGGTTCGTGGCGAAGGTACCCCCACATAGCCGAGGATTCTTTTTTTAGATTTACGGCTAATTTTATCCTTTTTTTCTTTATTATCCGTAACCTCTTTATGCTGAATCCAGCGGCCCGATTTATGCCATTTTTCAATACGCCGAATAAAATCCCTTCCCGAAAACTCATCGTAATAACAAATGGATAGTCGCCCTGATGTAATCGCATCGAGAACGATAACGTTCGCTTTCGCATTCGGATCTTTTTCAAAATTATGGTAATATCCCTTAATAGCACGGTCAAAGCTTTCTACCCATTGCGTTAATGTCTGCGGCTGTGTAATTTCTAAAGGAGTACTCCATTCATCACCAATAACATCGTTCGTAGCCGACAAAATATCGGGAAGCGGCGTTGAACTACTCCAAGCCAAAAAGACGCGGCCCTCACAATCATGACCTTGGTTCCGAATAAGCCAGGCCAAGGCATTGGTAGCTTTTTGCAAGGTTTCATGGCCGAGAGACAAACATTCATGCGCGTTTTTAAAACGACCGCGAAAGGTAAGTCCCTTAGTATCATTGGATGAAATGAGCTTAGACTTGTCCTTTGGCGAACGGATTCTCTTGCCTTGTTTGCCCGCAGGACGCATCATTTTTCCCGTTGCGTAACAAAGCTCCAAATCTTTAGAAAATTCATGCTTAAAAAAGGCTATATATTGCCGCTGCAAGTCCTGATCCTTCCATAAATCAGGTTCATTATCACCGGGGATATGGATGACTCGAAACCGAACTAAGGCTTTTAAAATGTCGTCACTTACCGCAGAAAAGATATCCGGTTTAGGTCGGTCTTTATAAGGCCATTTTTGCATGATGTTGCCCTTATCATCACGGTAGAGGACGGGCGGATTGGCCCTGCACAGGTCATCGATGATATCATGCTGCGTAACGTATTTATACACCGCTTCTACCTTAGGGATACTATAAGGAGAATGGACCCACTTGCCTAAGAGCTCTACATAGAGTGAGTAAGGGCTTCGTCCTTTTTTATCCCGTTCTTCTCGATATAAGTCACCGTCACGGGCAATATAAATTAATTTGTCATGCAGCGGATGTGGGGCCAAGTTCGACGTCCTCACTTCCGAAGCCGGGGTACAGGGAAGGAGGGTTGACTGTTCTGCTTTGGGAAGGACGCTGGCATGACTAAAGTTACCCTCACCGTCGATGGTCACTTCGATTTGGGCTTTCTGTACGACATGACAGATTGGCATTAAAACAGCCTTACTCCCCTCTATATTCTCTTTTCCCACCAATTCTTCATGGGCATCGTAGGTTTTAACTAACTCCATAATCCAGCTCATGGCAAGTCTCCTTCCAGCACCGCCGCTTCTCGTTCCACGGAGCAGATATCGTCCGGTGTAAAGACTTTGGCTTTCACCTTGTGAATATTCCGCACGAGGGTGCAGGCTTCCGGGCGAATAAAGCGAATGACGCCGTGATTCATGACAGGCTGCCAAAAACGGCCTGCATCATGTCTCGCCCCGTTTCATCAGGATAGTTAAAGCCATGGAACATCGTTCCCAAGGGAATAGCCGGAGTATCATCATAAACACCGGGAGCTTCACCATAGTCAACGGGCTCTACATAGCCCTGACATTCTCGCGTACCTAAGAAAATATCACGGCGGCCGCCTCGTTCGACCATTCGTTTGGCAATCTTATAGTGCTTATTTTCATTGCGGTCACAGGCAAGTTCCGGTCGATGAAGGTTGAACTCAAAATGAGCCTTCACTTCATAGCAAACGTCGCTCAAATACTTATAAATAGACAACGTATTCATTTTCTTATTATAGCCCTTTGGTTTTACCCCGCGAGACTGGGTACGAATCTCCTTCATGACCCGCATTTCATCGATGTACCAGATGATCGTCGGTTTCCAATAAATACCTTCAACGATTCCTTTCAAAGCCTGGTAGGTTGGCACAGAATAGGATGATTTTTCGCCGCCTATACGGGTAATGGGATCGGAAAATAACGCCATTCTTCCGTATACTTTAAAGGTTATTTCATTTCGCAAAATATCCCCTCCTTAATAATTACAAAATGGATTTGCTTGTTCTTCTAATTTGAGACCGATGGCCGAATCATAATACTTTTCCCGCAAGGCCAATGGTCCTTGCAGAGTCTGGAAAATAGCACCCATTCGCTGAAGCTGTTCCAGTTCATAGGAAAAGACATTGACCGTATATGGCTGAACCTTCTTGAACAGTTTCAAGAGTTCCTTCGGATTTTCAACGGAACCATTTAAGGCCTTAATGAAATCTTTCCCCTCCTCATAAGGAACGATGACGCCGATGGTTTCCGAGTCGATGACCGAAAAGGCATTGCCTGCATCCCAAAAAGCATGACGATAGGAAAGGTACTTGCTTATTTCTATCTTGTCTCGTTCCCCACAGGCCTGATATCCGATATCATTCGCTGAAATAAGTTCTAACATGGTATACTTCCTCGGCGGCAACTCATAAGATTTCTTGAGATCTCCTCGATCGTTGTAATACTTCATAAAGTAGGCATCCAAATTATCTGGTTTTAGAATGTCCTGGATATCGATATTATGAAGCAAATCCTTGGCCATTTTGATGCCGATTTGGATGTCGGGCAGTTTATCGAGATTTTCCCTTTCCATCTGAAAGATCTTGACTAGGCCTGATTCCATTTCACCATGACGGTTACAGCGGCCTGCCGCCTGGGCCAGAGAATCAAGGCCGGCCAGAGCACGGTATATCGTCGTGAAGGACACGTCGACACCGGCTTCAATCAGCTGCGTCGAGATACAGATGAGCCTGCGCTTCGATGTTCCGCTATGAAAGGCCGCCAAGGCCTCCTTCATGCGTTTAATTTTATCCATTCGATGGGCCGGACACATTTTGGTGCTCAAGTGAATCACCTCGACTTTGTCTTCGCTGTTGGCAGCCAGATTCTTTACAGCCGTATAGATGTCGCGAGCCTGGCGAGTCAAATTGACGATGCAGAGGACACTGCCCGATTCCACCGCATCTTTCAGCAGCAAGGGTGCCAGCGTTTCAGCCGTATGCAAGGTATCTTTCAAATACTCGAATTTTACTCGCTGAAAAGCCTCATAAACAGCCTTTAGATCATCCATTATTTCCCCATCAGACTCAATGCAATGCATCTTCATGTTATCTAATCGGGGCTGCGTCGCCGTGCAAAGAACGGCCGTGACGCCGGCAAAGTGCTTTAAGAAATTCATAGCCAGATTAAACATATAGGTGCATTTAACGGGTAAGGTCTGAATTTCATCGAATATGATGATACTGTCGGTCAATGCCTGAAGCCGGCGGGTCGATTGGCAGCTTCCTTCAAATAAAGTCTCAAGGAAATGAACTTGGGTCGTAAAAATAACCGGCGTGTCCCATCGTTCGGTCAATAACTTCCGCCAATCCCGTTCTTCATCACTCATATCTTCTTTCGGCAATACGTTAGAATGGTGTTCTAACACGGCCGCATCAAGCTGGAATACGTCACGGATTTCCTTGGCATTTTGATCGATAATCGACGTATAAGGAATGACGACGATGATTCGCTTTTTATGGTACTTTTGGGCCTGAGCTAACGCAAAGCGCATACTAGCAAAATTCTTGCCGCTCCCCGTCGGTACCGACAAGGTGTAGATGCCCGGTTTCTCCGTTCCAAAGTGTTGGCAGGCATCACTGATTTTTTGCCGTTCCAAGGCAATGGCCCGGGCCTTACCATCTACCGGCAGGACAAAGGAGTGAAGCTTATCTTCCAATTTCCCGGAAAAGAGATTCCACAGCTTATCGTAATCCCAATTCTGCGTCAAAGAGGAGTTCCCTTCGAACTCTGCCGAATCCAATCGATCAGCATCGACTAACCAGCTAAAAAGCAGCCTTTCGACCATGCCCCAATAAAACCAATATTTTTGGCGGTTTTCACGATTTTTAGACGGACAGCATTTATTAATGCGGTCCTGGAATTCTTCGACTTCGGCAACGGCTTTATGGAAGAGATCATCCAACTCCGTCGATGACAGGACCGATTCAAAAAAGTAATCCTCTTCCTCTTTCGTTGCAACGCCTTCTTTTTGAAGACGCCGTACATAATCCGATTCGCCGCGCTCACTCAAAAAGTTCGCCAATCCGCCGTGATGAGACATAACGGAAAGATCGATTAGATTGATCGTCTTCCTTTTCATCTCCTCATTTAGACTGCCATAACGCTTCCATAAAAACTTGGCTCCTCCTGTCGAATGATCGATTTTGCCACGATCACGAACTGCTGTTTCAGCATCGGCAATTATGTCTCGAATATATACCTGAAAAGGCTTTTGCCCCTCAATCCACTGACTGCGGCTCTTAGAAAAATCATGCAAGAGGCCGGTCAACTTCGCCAAGGCGCCCAAGCCCCAAGGTGTTGCGGCAACTTCCATCTTCTCAGCCACGTTCACTAAGTGATTCCTCAAAGCCTGTACCACAACCTTGCCGTCCTTATCTCTTCGAAAATGCGCTATAATCGTCATAAAAGCTCCTAGCAATACGACGTCAGGCCGGTCTATGCCTCAATCTAAGCCATATACCGGTTCACGATGCGGCTTCCTGACAAGAAACAATCGACATTCATATATCTCTAAAACTCATTATACTCCTAAACGATATTTACTACAAAGCATGTAGATTAGAATTAAATAAAAATTAATGAAAGCATACCTCCCTTCTCTAAAGTAATTTCAATGAATGATGTAAAATCCCACATCCGATTTACGATGAGAATAAATTGACATGTCATGTATCCTTTGAGCCCATTATAGTGCTTCGTTATTTCTCAAATCATAACGTAATATCGAGGGCCGCCTCGGGAAACAACGCATACAAAAAAACGCCGCGAGTCCTCTAAACTCACGGCGTTCCTATCCTTTAATAGACTTCGTTATCTTTTCGTTTCGTCACCGTCGGATGGCTGTCGATAATGATCTGGCGGCGCAGGCAAGTGGCATCGTGGTCGTTGATGATGCCGCAGGCTTGGAGGTGGGAGTAAATAGTGACACCGCCGACATACTTAAAACCGCGCTTCTTCATATCTTTGCTGATTCGTTCCGACAAGCCGTTGCGGACCGGAATCGCTCCCTTGGCATGACCTTGATAGAGAATCGTTTTTCCGCCGGTGAAGCTCCAGAAGTAGTCGCACAAGCTTCCGAATTCGTCGCGCAGTTTTTGACAGCAGCGGGCATTGTTGATGACAGCCTGTATCTTCCGGAGCGAGCGGATCATACCTTCGGTATTTAGGATGCGTTCCACATCGGCGTCGTCGTAAGCTGCCACCTTATCGTAATCAAAGTTGTCGAAACACTGCCGGAAAATATCCCGCTTGCGCAAAACGATCAGCCAGCTGAGTCCGCACTGCAGGTTTTCCAAGGTCAAATGCTCAAACATCTGCCAATCATCGTGAACGGGAACGCCCCATTCGTTGTCATGATACGTCGTATTGAGCGGATCCGTATTGGCCCATTCACAATATCCCATCTTTTTCTCCCCTTTCTTAGCCCGAAAGGCAACCCTCTCTTCTCGGTCCCCATCAAATCAAAGGCTTAGCGCCATGATAGTCCTTGAAACAGAGGCGGCAGTCCTGACGAACCCGTTAGCAAACACATGTTTCCATATCCTGATTATAGCATCGAAGGAAGTTCCTCGCTACCGATAAGGGATGAGCCCTCGAAAGAGAATTTCCCATTGATTCTTTCCCAAACTTTTGCTATAATCAGTTCAACTTCATATGTAATGGTACTGACTGCTGCCGAGTAGTCAGAGTGCGCCGTGTTCCTCATCGTCAGGTCTTAGCAGATGAGGACGCGGCGCCTTTTTAGTTTTTAGGAGGAAACAATGAAAACATTCTTTTACAAGGAACCTTATGAGGAAAATGGAAAAACGGTCTTAGAGGTCAATCTCTTCCCGGACAAATACTGCAACTTTAACTGCATCTTCTGCCCGGTCAGCCGAAAGTTGACCCACATACAAACGGAAGAAACCGTCCATTTGGACGACATGGCCCCGGCCATGGGCGACTTACAGCAACGGCTCCGTGACATACGTCCCGACTTAGTCTTTATTAACTCCCTGGGAGAAGCCCTGCTCTTACCGGAACTCGAACAGATCATCCATACCATCCACGAAGCCGGAATTCCCGTACGCCTCCTCTCCAACGGCTACCTCTATGGAAATCCGGAATACGCCAGACTGGCCGGTCACTGTGAAGAAGTCATTGGCGAACTGAAAATGGCTCACGAAGCAGCCTTTCAAAAGGCACAGCGCCCCCTTCCGGGCTACACCCTTCATCAGCATATAAACAACATGGTCCGATTCCGAAAAAACTACAGCGGCCGCTTCCATCTGGAGATCACCATCGTCAAAGGCTACAGTGACGATGCGGACTCTCTCGAAATTTTCCACAAGGCCGTCCAATCCATAACGCCTGACGAACTTCACGTCGTAACCCTGGAGCCTCCCTTCGATAAAGTCTTGGCCATCGCTCCGGAAAGGCTCGAAGAGATTACGCGTTTTCTGCAAGAACCTTTGAACTTCTAATTTCGGTGAAGCTCAGACGCCCTTAGCGAACCGCCCTGCAAGGTCAGCCCCCTCCCAAAAGAAAAGCCGCAAGTCCTCCGACCCGCGGCTTTCATCCTCGTTTTAGAATAATTGTTTCAATCCCTTTTTCCGGCAACGAATCAGACCATAGTTGCTTAATAATAATACGTCCCGTTGAGGCGATAGGACCAGCCTAACCGATTCATGCCGTATTCAAAAATCTTGTTGGGAGCCATGAGCACTGTCGTATGATTTCCCGACATGGTATTGGTCCGATACCGCCACATGTCCGTCTTATACTGAGAAAAACGCCAAGTCACGACCTCACCCAACCTGCCGTTTTGAACCCTTTTTACAGAGACAGAAAACCACTTCCCGGTCGCACTCGTCCCATAGGTTAAGGTATCATCCATGACATAGACGTCTACATTCTCCAATGCCATATGGTTGACCCAAACGTCGGTAGCCCCGGCAGAACCGGTGCCGGCAAAGAAGCACATACATCCCACACAACAAATCAATAACGTCTTCCACAACCGTTTCACGACCTCATCTCCTTTGTGAATAGAACAGCCTGTCAATCATACACATAGCAGCGCCTTAGTAGTAATGCGTGCCATCACTCGAATAGGACCATCCCAACTGCTTCATCCCATATTCAAAGATTTTGTTAGGCACCAGGACGCCCGTACGACGGCTGCCGGCCATGGTGCTCGTATAATATTGCCACACCGTATCGGCCTTAAAGAACCGCCAAGTCACCACTTTATCCAATTTGCCATTTTGAACCCGTTTGACAGCCACAGCAAACCACGGTCCCTGTGAATCGGTTCCGGAGGCTAAGATATCATCCATGACATACAAATCCACATTTTCCGAAGCCCAATGATCGACCCAAACGTCGGCAGCCTTCGAAGGACCGGCGCAGCCGAAGAGGACCAGATATATCAACAAAAAGACTGCCAATGCCTTAGCCAACTTTCTCACCCGCTTCATCCCCTTTACTAAAAATAACGCTCTATCCTCATAGCAATAGGCCATCGCAGTACACGTCATGATAGAGAGTATCGAACGATAGAACAGCTAATGGAATAGCCATCTGACTGGTAGCAAATACGCAAAACCCCCTCCATTCGCTTCTATATACTTCCGATTATACAAAGCCATCGTGACAAAAACCGTCTCTATTCATAGAAGTCATGTTCAAAAGGCTCTGTACTGCCGACGTTTTCCCCCTTTCAGCGTCCGTTCCGGTCACAATGAATTCTCTATTTTTTAGTCATCTGACTATGCCTGCGATTTATAGCTATTTTCATTATAACAAAATAAAGGCAACTTTGTTATACTGTTTTATACAAAAAAGATGCTCGATCTATGCTCCCGACGGCCGAGGCCTGAACCGGTATTCAGGATGTACCATCGGCAGCGGAATCATTGCCATAAACCCCCTTCTGCCTCACCGGATTTGCAGCACAAAAAGACATATCGCGCCTTTCTTTTAGCTCAGCTTCTGCCAAGGGCCAAAAGGGGGTCGATATGTCTTTTTCTTTTATGATTGAAAGGAGTTCGCCTATGGCTGGGAATCTTCTTTTACAACGGGGATATACACCCGCTTTAAAGGAATCATCTGTTGATACTTTTCACTCAAATCCGGATAGTATTTCAAAATCAAATCGACCAGCTCGTTTCCATTGATGCCGCGAATGATGGGCGTGCTGTCCAGATACTTTTGGGCATTCCGGGTATAGTTAGATAAGGTTACAAAAAGGCCGTAGTCCCCTTCCCGCATGGCGCCTTTCAAGGATTGGATGGCCGCTTCCCTTATGTCGCCGTCCTGGCTTTTAACCTGCACCAGAATCCGAGGCGGCAACTCATCTTTATAAGCCGTAATGTCGATTCCGCTGTCTCCGCCATGGGCCGACACGATGGTACGATACCCCATGGCCCGTAAGAGGTCAGCCACAAAGTCCTCTAAACCATATCCTTTGAGATGCTTGCTCAATTCCTTCAAAATGAAATCTCTCGTCGCCTCTACAATATCCGCTGCCGTAGCCCCCACACTGTCATCTTCCTCATCCCCGATGGCTTCCGTGTGTTTCTCGAATCCCTGATCAAGGGCAGAAAGATACTCGTCGGCATAATTTTTCACCAAAAAGAAGGTCAGGGCAGAACCGATTTCATACAGCGCACCTTGAGAGAAGAAAGTCCGGGGAAGATGCTTCAACCATGTCACCTTACGCTGCTGGCCATACGATGCATCGCCCGGATGAAACTCATATTCCCCTTCAATGATGCCGATATTAATCCGGCGATCGATTTTGGACGGGAATACCACGTAATCGCCGATTCCGACCTCGTGGACAAATCGATAGAGCATACCGGCATGGGTTGAAATCCGGCCCTTCCGGGCATCGGGATAAACGGCTGCGTACTTTTCCTTGAAAGCATCGCGATTGGCTTCGAGCTGACTCAAATCACCCATATCCTCCCAACCAATGGCAATGACATGGCGCTGCAAAAATAAATTATCATCCGTTGTATGGATACCCCATACCCTTTTTTCTTCGTGAGACATATCCTTATACCGCCTTATATCGTGTTTTGAATAATGCATTTTCAACTTAAATTTAATTATATCACGAATGAGGCAGCAAAGTCCCTCAAAAAAGGCACCTTCATCACAATCCGATGCCTTATGGCCTTTTCACACCCAAAAGTTACATTTCTGCTAAGGCCTGCCGTACAATTTCCTGCAAGTCTTCATCGCCCTTGCCGTCCATGGCCGCTTTTTTATACCATTTTATGGCTTGTTCCCGATCTTGTTCGACGCCGGTACCGTAACGGTAACAGTTTCCCAAATAGCACATGGCTTCGGCACTGCCAATTTCCCGATTCGCTGCTTTTCGAAACCATTCGACAGCTTTTCGATAATCTTGTTCAACACCATTGCCAAAGTAATAGCACCTTCCTAAATCACACTGTGCATCGTCATCTCCTTGATCAGCTGCTTTTTGGTACCACGCTGCGGCTTTGCTGTAATCTTGTGCGACGCCTTTTCCTTCATAATAGCAGTCCCCTAACTGATACTGCGCACTGGCATGGCCTTGGTCGGCTGATTTTTGGAACCATGAAAAGGCCTGATACTCATCTCCATCCCATGATGCTTCTCCTCCCAAATTGTATTGTGCCATGGAATCTCCCAGTTCAACGGCTTCCCGATACCATTTCTGATGCCATATTGCACCGCCCCAGTCCCGCTGGTTCTCATACACGCTGCGGAAAACCTCCCCGACATCGTCTCGCCACAATACAAATTCAGCAACCACCTCGACCGTATGGAGCTTCAGAAAAAGGGTGAGCTGCTTTGGCGAACGAGAAATCTTTTTTACCATATCACGGTTACAGGGAAGATGAACCCGAGAATTGACAACCCCGGTCTTAGTCAATCCTACATCTTTCAAAATCGTTTCTGCATAATCATCTTTTGCACAAAAGCAAAAGGGCCGAATAAAAAACGGCAGCCTCTCCGCCTCGGCATCATAGTCTGCAAGTACCGCCGTCACCCTACCAAAGGGCAGGAAGGGCATCTGACGGATTCTTTCTTCATAAGCGACCTCCGTTTCATACGGGAATGGCTCCCAACAGATGGGCTGTACAGCGATCAACTCGTCGCCATGCTTCAGATACACCTTACTGTAATCACAACAGACCTCATCCTCATGAATCCTTAACTTTGCCACCAACTCCCCGTCGATGACCGTGTCATCGGTCACGCCGGTCACGTAAAAAGCTTGGACAGGCGAAAATCGGATATCCGGATTACGATCGATATGGTACCTCAAAAAACAGCTGTCCGTATACCCGTCGCCTTTACGGGGATCAAGAACAGCACAGCCAATATAAACGGGCTCCATAGCCGTTATCCGCTGCCGGAAGGCACTCGGCGTTTCAAAGCCCCGGCGGGAAAGGGGCTGCATCTGCTGTACCTCTTTTTCGGTGTCCCCGGACAGTCTTCCGCCTTGAGTCAAATAGCGGCTCACGGCGGGGACATCAGCGGACAAAAAGTCTTCCGGCCTATAGGATTTTCCCTTATGCAGCCCATAGGCTGTGGTCAGGATCAATAACCGTTCCAAACACAGTTGCACATCCCCATCCTCCCGGCCATAAGACTCAACCATACGGCGAACCTCATGGAAATGGCGGCTTAAGCCTTGATCCACGAGCTTTTTTTCTTCTAATTCATTGATGCCTTCAAACAAATTCAGATAAGCAGCCCCTAAATCACGAATCATCCATCTCATAGCCAGGCTCATCTCCTCCATGGCCTCCTTAGCCTCGGAAGCCTCCTCGGCCCAGACGCAGAGATCATACAATTGAGGAAAATCCTGCTCCAAAAAACAAAATCTCGATACCGTCATCTCCCTTACCTCCCAATAGTGTGATGTCTAATTTTCATCGGTGCTGTAATTCCTATTATATCGCGCAGTCATGACAGAATATGTCATCGTCCGCAATAATGATGTTGGCCTTATACAAATTTTTCCTGTTGCCCAGTCAAACCCATCCTATACAAAAAAAGACTCGCCCATTGAAAAACCGACATCCTAAAGTTAGATTTTTAGGTCCAACTTTAAGGGGGGGCGGTTCACAAAAGGCAAGTCCCTTTTACGCTCCAGCCGCCATTTAGAAATGGCAATAGGCTAGGTTTCATTCATAGCCGTATTCGGCTGTTATCTATCTTGATTTAAGCCGCACCGTTTTCGACGGTTGTCTTATCGGATACGCCGGAAAGTGATTCATATTCTGCCGTCGGGAAACCGTACCAGATCACGTCATGGTTATCGTGTGGGCTGATGGCGATATGGGCAAAGGTACTGTCCGGGGCAGCGCCGTGCCAATGGACGACACCGGGCGGGCAGTAAACGACGTCTCCGGGATGAAGGACTTCTACCTTACCGCCTTGTATTTGATGGTAGCCGACGCCGTCGGTGGCGATCAAGATTTGCCCGGTCTTATGGCTATGCCAACGGTTATAGGTTCCCTTAGGAAAGACGACATACGTCCATTCCGGAGAACCCGCAGCGTTCGGCTTTGTCAGTACCTTCCCCAAATAGACGGGGTGATTGAAATTAGGCGATGGATACGGTTCCGGTGAATAAGAGAACAGAAAGGCGTCATCTCTTTTTTCGGCAGCCTTCGTCTTGCCTGTATCGGAAAAATGGATATTTTCATATTCCTCAGGGCTTAGCGGTCCCGTATGGACAGCCGCGGCATCCTTCGGAGCCTGCCAGTTTTTATCGTAGATGACGATCTGCTGAAAGGCCGAGTCTTTAACAGCTCCGTGAAAATGGCTGACACCGGCGGGAATCTCGACGACGTCACCGGGGTTGATACGAACGGCATCTTTTCCCCATTCCTGATAAATTCCTTGACCGGCGACACCGATGACGGTCATAGCCCCATGGGCATGCCAGCCGCTGTAGCTTCCCGGCTCGAAGGTAATGACATTGGTCTGAGGAACCTGATAGACAGCATCAGCCTCGATTAAATCATTCCGATGAACGGTCCCGACAAAGCGGTCAGAAATATCCTTCCCCACGGGAAAAGGCATCTTGTGCGGTTCGGCCGCATCGATGGTCATAACCGGCAACAGGGACGACAGCATCACCATAAAAAACAAAATCCATCTTACCATCTCTCTTCACCTCTTTTTAAATAACAGTCACGTTTCTCCCTCCTTCTTAGGCACACCTGTCCGACAGAATCCTTTCTAAATTATAAAGAAGCGGCCAGGTTTCCCGCTTCTTTCGCGTTCTTGGCCATGCCCACATAAGTCAGGCCGTATAAGGCGGCAAAGCGTTTCATCGTGAACTCGCCCGCTTCAATCATCCACGTTTCCGGCGCAGCTCCCTGGAAGATGAAGAAGAGTTTTTTCCCGGATAAGCTACCTTGGGAAACCTTCCCGTAAAAACGGTCCAGTACATTTCGTACGGAGCCGCAGATATTATGCCAGTACACCGGCGATCCGACGACGAGGACATCGGCCTGTTTAATCTTTTCGAGAACGGCGTCCAACTGGTCTCCGGGCAGGTCCTGTCCATAGGCATTGATCCGGTAATCGACGAGATTCAGCGTTTCATAGGTCTGATTTTTAAGGAGTTCCGCAGCCATCTTGGCCGTATTTCCATTTTTATTGGGGCTTCCGTTAATAAATAAAATACTCATGATGCTTCCTTTCTGACAACCAAGGGCTGTCATCCAAATCATAAAATAATCTTTCAATCTTTCATCTGCCGCTGCCAAAAAGAAACGGCTCGATGGATCCATCCTTCGGCAACGGACCCTTCTCCGAGGCCAAAGCCATGGGGCAGCCCCGGGAAAATTTCAATGTCGGCATCGGTTCCATGGGCCCGAATGCCTTCGATCCGTCGTTTCATGGTGCCATACCAGGCAATGCCGTCGGCCGTCCCGACGCAGTTATACGTAGGCGGCTCCCTTCCGGTGACATCGGACAATCCGGTATACTCCATGATGACCGCCGCCGGCTGAGGGTATGGTCTTTCGCCAAAGGCTCCCGTCCCATACGTACCGACCCAGGCTGCCATCCGCGCGCCTGCCGAACCGCCCCAGAGGGAATAATCGCTGACATCGATATTTAGTTCTCTTGCATGGTCATGGATAAAGGCAATGGCCCGGGACAAATCTTCACAGGCCGTTTGGGCACCGACGCGATAGATGAGGGCAAAGGCGTTGTAACCGTCCTTGGCAAGCTCCTGGGCATGAGGAAAACTGTCATGCATGGCACCGACATAGACAAACCCGCCGCCGGCACTGAGAATGGCCGTCTTGCCCTGAGGCTTGCCGCGGAAGAAAAATAACCCCGTATCCTTCTTTTTCGGATCGGCAGCCTTTTCCGCCGGACTGTAAATATCGTAAAAAACCGTCTCCCCGGCAAGGACCCTTTCTTTCAGCTCATTGACGAGGCTCACCGTCCGCTCCGGCTTTATATAGCTGTACCAAAGAAAGGCTTTTCCCAAATCCTTCAACGTCATCTGCGGCGGCAGCGCCAGATCTACGGGAAACAGGAGGCGT
This sequence comes from Megasphaera massiliensis, assembly GCF_000455225.1. Taxonomy (GTDB): domain Bacteria; phylum Bacillota; class Negativicutes; order Veillonellales; family Megasphaeraceae; genus Megasphaera; species Megasphaera massiliensis. Next base: position 255,745 of record NZ_HF954537.1, on the reverse strand, counting down.
CCGAAGCCGGAAAATGCCTCATCCTGTATGACATCTCGGATTTTTGAATCTAAAGAAAAAAGTTCTCCCTTCATCATTCCATCACCTCCTTCATCCATCATCTATAGAAAAAACGGCCCTCATCCGGCAGACAGCCAAGGCAGCCGCATCGGCGCTCGAAAACAGTGACGAAGCGCCGAGCTGCCAAAGCAGCGCACTTCCCGTGACCTCGGGCCGCGGCAAAAAGCCCGGAACCGATGTCTGCCGGGCTTTTCGTACTCCTTTGGACCCACTTAAAGTCCAGTCGCTTATCTTACAGATGTTTCTGATAGAAATCAGCCAGTTTATTGACAGCTTCATCGACGTATTCCGGAACCCAATAGGTTCGAATATGGCTGGCGCCTTTGATGAGGAACAATTCCTTATCGTTCGTACCGCTGGCTTTGGCAAAGGCATCTTCCGTCATGTAGAGGGTGTCGGCCTTGTCGCCGGCCATCATCAACAGGGGCTGATCGATGAGATCCATCCGATCTTCGACGTCAAAGGCCATGAGTTTCATGAGCGATTCCGTCGTGTAGCTTCCCGTCGCATTGGGATGGCGATGGGTCAGGCCATAGTATTCGATACCGTCATGGTAGAGGGTATTTTCCGGAAGCTCTGCCATCTTGGCCCGAAGATCGTCATCGGTAGCATTGGGCGGCAGGAACCCTTCATAGACAATCTCGCCGGAAAGTTCTTTTTCCCGGGCATCGGCCGCTTTTTGAAGGCGAGCCGGAATCCCTGCCATATCGGCATCATGGAAGCCATTGCGGCGTACCCGGCCGGAGTTAAACATGGACAAGGTGGCTACAGCCTTGATGCGCTTATCCGTCTGAGCGGCTGCCAGCGTATAACCGCCTCCGCCGCAGATGCCGAGGGCAGCAATGCGAGCCCGATCGACTTTCTTCAACGTAGACAGGTAGTCGACCATGCCGCTCACATCTTCAATGCGGTTCGACGGGTAATCGCGAAGGCGCGGTGTCCCGCCGCTGGCTCCCTGATAGCGAGCATCGGCAGCGACCGTGATATAGCCGAGTTCAGCCAAGCGCTGGGCGTACAGGCCGGCTACCTGTTCCTTCGTCCCGCCGTTGGGATGCGCCACGGTAATGGCGGCATACTTCTTATCGCTCTTTTCGTCATAATCGGCCGGCAAATAGAGGTTGGCAGACACTTTGATACCATCCACTTCATATTCGACAGGGCGGATATTCACCTTGCCCGGTTCATTCTTTTCAATGGCATTGCCGTAGACGAGGCCAAAGGGATTCCCATTCGGCGAAGCGGCGGCTGCCGTATTTCCATTCATCCCCATCATCATCAAACCTCCCATCATGGTGAGCATTAACATTTTCTTTATACCTATTTTCATATAATCTCCTCTCATTCAACGATTAAAAAAGGGCTTTCTCGCACCTCATGTATCAAGGATATCAACCGGTAGTTACTACCTGTCAAGCCTTTTTAATAATTTTTATCGGTCACCGAAACGTCGTCCCTCTTTTCGATAAAGATTCGCTTATATTTCGGTCCTCAGCGGTCCTTCAAAACAACTGTGATGCAGCTGTCCGGATGGACGCCGCTTAGTCCTGAAGTTTCACGCCATAGATAAATTTCACGAATTCAGGATCGCTGTGATCAACGATGTCACTGTGTCCCAGGTCCAGTTTTGCAATTTCGGCCATATCTTCTGCACTCAGTTGGAAGTCCCAAATATCCAGATTCTGCTCCATACGTTCTTTGTGGACGGATTTGGGAATGACCGTCACACCGCGCTGTACATTCCAGCGCAGCGCCGTCTGAGCCGCGCTCTTTCCATATTTCTGCCCGATGGCTGTCAACACAGGATGCGTAAAGATACCATGTTTCCCTTCTGCAAAGGGCCCCCACGCTTCCGGATGAATGCCATATTCTTTCATCAGTTCCAAAGCATTTTCCTGCTGGAAGAAAGGATGCAGTTCCACCTGATTTACGGCCGGAATGACCTCTACGGTTTCGCACAGATCTACCAGCCGTGCCGGGTAGAAGTTGCACACGCCGATGGCTTTCAGCTTGCCTTCCCGATAGGCTTCTTCCATCGCCCGATAAGCGCCGACATAATCGCCCATGGGCTGATGAAGCAGATACAGGTCAAGATAATCGAGACCCAGCTTTTTCAAAGAGGTCTCCATGGCCGCTTTTGCGCCTTCATAGCTGGCATCGTGTACCCACAGTTTCGTGGTGATAAACAGTTCTTCGCGAGCAACCCCACTTTTGGCGATTGCCTTGCCTACGGCTTCTTCATTCATATAAACGGCAGCCGTATCAATGAGGCGATAACCACTGGCAATGGCATCCAGGACCGCCTGCTCGCACTGAGCCGGATCGGGCACTTGGAATACGCCGAAGCCTTCTAACGGCATTTCTACACCGTTGTTCAGTTTTACAGTCTCAATCTGTTTCATAGTCTAAATCCTCCTAGGTTCTTATATTTTGTTTAAAATGCGCCGTCGGCTCCATCTACGGCCATAATGGCGCCGCTAATAAAGCTAGCCTCCTTAGAAGCCAGGAACAAGGCCACACTGGCGACTTCCTCCGGTTCCCCGAAGCGCTGCATGGGGTTGTTGCCGGTAATCCGTTTCTCATGTTCCTTCGCAGCCTCATCGGACAGATTGGTCACATTCCAAATTTCCGTACGGATAGGACCCGGTGCAATGGCGTTGACTCGGATACCGTCGGCGGCCAAGTCCAAGGCCCAGCAGCGAGTAAAGTTTTCTACAGCCGACTTGGCACCGATATACATGGAAAGATTGTAATTGCGATGCGTTACGCCAATCGTAGATAAATTAATGATGTTGCCCTTCGCCTTCAGCAGCAAGGGCAGGGCCTGAATGGTCATATCTACCAGAGAGCGGACGTCCAGACTAAAGGCCCTATCGTAATCCGCCAAGGTTATGTCTTTAATGGATTGCACCGGGCACCAGCCGGCATTATTTACGAGAATATCCAACTGCCCGTCATAGCGTTCCTGTACCGCTTCGATGACCCGGGCCACCGTCTCGCTTTGGGTCAGATCACCGGCCACATAAGAAATACGGCTGTTTTCGGCTGCGACTTCCTGAAGCTTTGCCTCTCGTCTTCCGACAATGAGGACCTTCGCCCCCTCATCGGCATAGCGTTCGGCAATGGCTCTGCCGATACCGGAACCGCCGCCGGTAACGATGGCTACTTTGTCTTTCAGTTTTCCATCCATGCTGATTCCCTCCTGATTTTCTATAAATATTCCCGAATTCCATCCATCAATCGATTCACAATCACCGCAACAGGTTCGATGCTGTGAATCATGGAAATCCCCAGTCCAAAAGAAGCAAATCCCTTTGAAAGGTCACCGAACAGCATGCCGTTACGGATGCCCAAATGTTTGTGCTGAGCCTCGAAGATGTCCGCTTCACTGGCACCGCTTTTGCTCATGGCCACCAGCTTGTCAGGAAGCTCTCCCGGCATCGTGCGGTAGAAAGCGGGAAGGACGCGGTACATCATCATATCTTCTGCATTAAGACGGACGACGGCCTGTTTAATATTATCGGCGACCAAAGATTCTTCCGACAACAGAAAAGCCGTTCCTACCAGCAATCCTTCTGCGCCCAGCACAAAGGCTGCTTTTGCCGTCCTTTCATCGGCAATACCGCCACAGGCTACAATGGGGACTTTTCCTTCCGCGGCATCAGCCAGCATCGGAACAATCGAAAAAGTACCCACGGCCTGTACGGGAAGGGTACCCCCTTCGTCAAAACCGGTAGCGACAATGATGTCAGCCCCGGCAGCTACAGCCGCTTTTGTATTCTCGATGGTAGGAGTGGCAGCACGGAAAATAACCTTAATCCCTTTTTCATGGAATCTATCGAACCAGTAAGGAATCACCTCGCCCCAATACAAGGCAGCCGAAACACCTTCTTCGGCCATTAGCTCAAGGGTCGGGGCGGTAAACTGATCGACTTTCGGATCAATGGGCCCTACATTGAGGGCAAAAGGCTTATCCGTCAGGGCCTTGATTTTTCGAATCTGTTCTCTCGTGCGCTCCATCGTTTCTTCTACGGTATAGACGTATTCTGTCTGCCCCGCATTGAGACCCAGTACCCCCAAAACGCCGGCTTCACAACAAGCTGCTACATACTCTGCATCGGTCAGCCAAAGAGCCGGCCCCTGGATGATCGGCTTTTCGATCCCTAAAATATCACATACTCGATTTGCCATATACGAAACTCCTCCCTATGAATTTTGGCTATTGGCCTGAATGATTTCATTCAGACGGATATGTTCATTCCGATAACGAGCATCCGGATTTATTTCCGGTATCGTCATCCCGATCGCCTTTTGCGGGCAGGCATGGATACAGGCCATACAACCCTGGCATCCGGCCCCGCGATAGACAGCCCGCCCATGCTGCACCGTCCAGCAACCGGCGGGACAGACCTTGGTGCAAATCCCGCAGCCAATGCAGCCATTGGACACGGCATAAATATTTTTCCATCGTTCTTCCGGCGGCGTCGTGCTGCGAGAAAGAAATTCCTCATGGGCGGCACGGTCCGTTTCCGAAGCAGGCTGAATATACTGTCTGCGACGTCGGATATCGGCGGTAACAGCCGCCAGCTGTTCCTCTACTTTTTTATCCAGCTTCGTCTGCTGATTCATATCAAAGGCAGGCAAAAAATTATCTACCATCAGCACCGTATTGATATAAGAAGGACGGATACCACACTCGTTACAGAGGGCTTCGGCCAGCTCTGCCGCTCCACCATGACGATTGCCATAGGTAAGGATCATATAAAAGAAATCTGTCTGAAAGTCGGCCTTTCGCATGAATTCCTTTACCATCGGCGGTACTTCATGTCCAAAGACAGGGCAGACGATGCCAATGGCTTCATCTTGAAAATGTAAGTCTTCTGCATGGATAGCCTGGGGAATACTGACCAGGTTCTGATCCAGTTGTTTGGCCACATACAAGCTGTTTCCCGTAGCCGTAAAATAAAATACCATGTGAATTCCCCCTATCAACAATTTTTGCCAAGTGTATACGCTTCTGCCATAGCCGCCTTCCCCTTAATGTCACCTACAGCAAAAGCTTCTCCATAAACCTTTCCTTTTACCACACTTCCGGGAATACAGTCCACATACCCCTGAAGGTCATTCATAGTGTTCTTCATCGCATGGACCCCGTCGGCGGCGGTAGCAATAAAATAAAATTCTTTATTCTTCATCTTGCCGCCGTCAGCCCCGATGGGCAGGGTGCGATCGATCATGGCTTTCAATTGGGCACAGACGGAGTAATAGTATACCGGCGTGGACAGGACGATGACCTCGGCAGCAATCAACTTAGCCAGAACCTCTGTCATATCATCCTTTTGAACGCAGGTACCGCCGTTTTTCAAACAGGCCTCGCAAGCCAGACAGGGGGCAATCTTTTTTCCCCGCAGGCACACCTTTTCCACCATGTGCCCGGATTCTTTAGCCCCCTTCACAAATTCATCCACCAACAACTCGGAATTGCCGCCCTTACGGGGACTGCTGACGATGGCAAGTACTTTTTTCATATTCGTTACTCCTCTCTATGATAGTAATAAGTATTTTGCTTACGCATGAATTTTTATACTATTAAGCTGCCGGGCCGTGCAGGGACTTCGATGATCCATGATTTCACTGTGCCCGATATCCATCGTAGAAATGGCGTTCATGTCCTTTTCCGATAAGGCAAAATCGAAGATGTCCAGATTTTCTTTCATTCGTTCCCCATGGGCCGTTTTAGGAATGGTTGCCACCCCTCGTTGATAATGCCAGCGCAGCATGACCTGCGCCGTAGAGACTCCATGTTTCGCGGCAATTTTCATCAGGATCTTATGATGAAAAATGTCCCGCTGCGCTTCCGACAGCGGCCCCCAGGCCTGGGGAAGGACATGGTGTTCCTTCATGACCTTAATCGCATCGCCCTGCTGGAAAAAAGGATGGATTTCAATCTGGTTGACCATGGGCTTTATGTCCTGATTCATACACAGATCAATCAGCCGTTCCGAAGAAAAATTACTTACGCCGATGGCCTTTACGGCCCCTTCCCGATACAGCCGTTCCATGGCGCGCCAGGAATCGTAAACATCCCCGAAGGGTTGATGGATAAGATACAGGTCCAGATAATCAACTCCCAGCTTCTTCAACGATTGCTCAAAGGCGTGAAGGGTGCGGTCATAACCGGTGTCTTGTATCCAGAGCTTTGTCGTCAGGAACAATTCACTTCGGGGAATGCCGGCGTGTCGAATGGCATTTCCTACAGCTTTTTCATTGTGATAAGAAGCCGCCGTATCGATGAGCCGATACCCTGTTTCAAGAGCATAGCCAACACACTGCTCACACGTTTTAGCATCCGTGAGCTGAAAGGTGCCAAAACCAATCTTCGGCAGGAAAACTCCGTTAGCAAGCTCAAAGCATTCCATATATTTCACCTCCTTCATCTCTCTTGCTGGCTATATTATAGAATGGTCACCCGCAAAAGAACAGTACCGTTCGCGCAGACCGCTCTAACTTTAACGCATACTGAAATCAGAAACGACAACGAAAATATGATATAATAAAAAAACGAGATTCCCTTAGGAATCTCAGCTTAAACGAGGTGGCAGATATGGTTGAATTCTATCAGTTGGAACAACTTCTCAGGGTGGCTGACTGCGGTACCTTGTCCGGTGCGGCAGAAGAGCTTCACCTTTCTCAGCCTGCGCTCAGCCGTTCTATGCAGCGTCTGGAAAATGACATCGGTGTCCCCCTGTTTATCCGATATAAAAATAAAATCGAGCTGAACGAAAATGGTCGGCTCGCCGTAGAATACGCCGAAAAAATTGTCGATCAGATGAGTGATATGATCCATGGGATTCGGGATTATGACCGGAAACGCCATACGATTTTTGTCGGCTCTTGTGCGCCTGCCCCCTTGTGGGAGCTTCTCCCCGCACTCTCCGACCAGTATCCCGACATGACGGTGGCCTCTGAACTTCGGGAAAACGACGCCTTGATACAAGGACTGAAGGATGGGACCTACCATCTCGTCCTCTTGCCCTTTCAGATGGAAATAGCCGGGACAAGGTGTCACCCCTATGGAGAAGAGCATCTTTTCTTTTCCCTGCCTCCCGCTCATCCCCTTTCCGGCAGCCAAAGTCTGCAGTTTAAAGACCTCAACGGGGACACCATGCTCTTGCGGAGCCGATTGGGCTTTTGGAAACATGTAACAGAAGAAAAGATGCCGGATACGCGCTTCTTAGTACAGAACGACGCTGATTTTGACGAACTGGTGAAAGCCTCGGCCCTGCCCTCCTTTACCAGCGACCGGGTCATTCAACGAGAAGGGGAATTTCCAAACCGGATTAAAATCCCGATTGAGGATACAGAAGCCAATGTCGTTTATTCGCTGTATTACCGGCTCAAAGATCAGAAATTTCTTGCCAATTATTTACGGACAGTCCTCTAAATCGGTTAGACAAGGGCCGGCTCTTCTTCGTTCAATCGGTATCCCTCTCTCCCGAAGGGACCGTCCTGAACCATGGCGATGATGGAACGCAAAATCAACGAACACCTCGAAAAATCTTTGCTTACGAGGAGGTTACATCTAAATTTCAGATTGAGTTATTGCCAGTGGTCTGATTGGTATTGCAATTAACCAAAAATTTTCCATTCCGACGCCGCTGGTCTCTCTGGTTTAGGTCATCATCCGTCATGGAATATGCCCCGGATAATAGGGAATCCCTGCCATATTCATCCTTCAAAAATGACATACAGATGCGAAAAGTCCGTCATAATCCGAAAAAGCACCGCCTTTCATGATTCGCCTAGAGAAGGCCTTTCCCGATGTCGCTGATATGCCGCAGTCCCGATTTTCTTTCACCGTCTCGCTGAAGATGGGGTTTGTATTCCGGTTCGCCCCGCAGCACACCTTCAACGTAGGCCTCAAAGGTCGGATAGCCATGGTACTTATCTTCCTTTCGTTTGCCGCGCATGGGTCGTCCGTTGCTGTTTTTTAGAATAGCGGCAATGTAGTTTATATTATTGACCTCGTTTTCGTGAGCCATCTCAATGGCCGTACAAGTGGCTTCGCTACCCCACATGTTTTCCAAGGTGATCAATCGATGAGCAAAATCGCCCTGCATGGGCCCAAAGAGGTTATGATACGTCCGGACCGAGGCGTAGCCCGTCACGGCCTTGGGTGTCGTCACAGCTTCACATGTAAGGCTTTCCGGTTCCCTTTGAGTCTCTTCCCCTTCATCCGTAGCAGAAAGCGCTTCCAGCGGCATGTCACCCGCCTTTTCGGCTACGACAGCTTCTTCGACGAGCTCATCGATGGGCAGGACAACCGGTTCTTCTTCCGGAGTATCCGGATGGTCTTCACCGAAAGGTTCGATGAGAGGGCTTTCTTCCGGAAGACCTTCCGGTTGAGTTTCTTCCTCTTGAGCCAGGCGCTGCCTCTCCCGGTAGCGGCGAACGCGTTCAGAGGTCTGCTCCCGTCGCCTCTCATCGCGATGAAAGCTTTGCAGCTCATCCCAGATGACGATGCGGATCATACCCTTTTCGTCGCGTTCGATGAGGTCGACTTGTTCGAGTGCCCGCAGTCCGTTTTCAATAAAGGGCTGGCGGCGGTGCAGGCTCTTAGCAATGAGCTGCGTCGTAAGGGGCTCGGTCTCGGAGACGTAAATCTTACCTTCGTCATTGACCATACCTGCCATATCCTTTAAGAAGAACCAAAGGACGATGTACGAATCGCCGTTGGGAAGATTCATCAAATAAAGAATACGGGGATCTAAAAAAAGTCCTACTTTCGTTTTCAGCCATTGTAACTTGTTCATTGCCAACACCTCATTTTCGTTTTAGGGATTGTCCTTCGAAATTACCCCTCTACTCTTATAAGAGAAAAATAAATCGAAATGCGGCACAATTTTTCGCCAAAATGCCAATTTTCATTTTATCTTTTCTCGAAAATACATGAATTTTCAAAAATAGAGATTGTTTTCCCATGAATTTATTCTTGACTATAAGGAGTTTTCTACGAAACACCTAAAGTTTTCTGAACTTTTAGAAATTTACAAATTAATACATTCGTCCATTCTACACACACAGTTTCAGCCAAAAAATCCGGCAAGACCGTCCCCCGTTCCAAACTTTCGTTTTCTGTCATCGTACCCTTTCATTTCCGGCACATCCTGTATCACCTTAGACAGGCCATTTGAAATTACCCCTCTACTATACTAATACAAAAAAAATGCCAATCGTCTAAAGTTTTTTTCAAACTTTTTCCAAAAAGTCACCATTTTCTCATTTTTATTTTCGTATTTTTTCTTATTTCCATCGATTATATCTATTTTTTTATCCATACATTCCGAAAGACACTTTTAATGTACAAATACTTAAACTTTTCTGAACTTTTAAAACTTCGCAAATTAATACATTCGTCCATCCTGAATATACGTTTTTGGCAAAAAATAAGCTAACCTCATCAAATCAAATAAGGGAAAGATCTTACCCGATTTTCTCCCCTGCCTGACTCAAAATCAGGGGTGCAAAAATTTATAAAATTAAAAAAATATCATGTTTCCCTTATGCGTTCTCATCGCCCTTTCATCTTGTCTCATATCTTGTCTCATATCTTTTCTTGTATCTTGTCTTTTCTATATCTTATCTCCCTTCTTTTCTTATCTCTTCTTATCTTCTCTTTCTGTAACGCGTTACACCTCGTCGAAAAAGAGAACAACAAAACGTCCTTACATCGCAGTATAAGGCCATTTAAGAGCATTGCATCCGATTGGCAAATCACCTTATTACGCCCTTATTCTTTCCATATAAAAAACAGAAAGACTTGAGTAAGTTCATCTTTATCGATCTGAATACAACAAAAAGCCGATACAAAACATCCTAGACAGATGCCTGTACCGGCTTTTCTCATACACTCTCTTTTTCAAAGCTTTGATATTTCTTGTACCCGAATCGTTAAGAATCGTACAGGGGTATGAATCACCACTACGGATTTGATGTGGATAAATCTCTTGACTGGTGTTACGTACGTCGAGATTCAGGCATTACAAAAAATATGTGACAGTTCCCATCAGAAAACAATACAGAAAAAGGCCCACCGTCGTTATGACGATGAGCCATTTTCTCATAGATTCATGTATGCCTTATTTTTGACGAGAGACCAAACATAAAATTCCTGCCGGGAGTTCGTCTCTTTATTTGTCCTTCTTATCTCCCGTGTATTCGATGACGATGATGGCTCCCTTATTTTCCATTTCGGTAATGGGCTTGCCGTCTTTACCCATCGCATTGCCTCCGTTATCCGTGGCCACGTAGATCTTTGTCGTATCCGGACTTACGAGGACATTGCGGTAACGGTTATTGGTCTTGAACATTTTTTCTACATCGCCCTGAACCTGTTCTTTCTTGCCGTCGAGTTTCACCCGATAGATGGCGCCGCTCTTAAGGGTCGTAATGAGCAGGGAATTGCGCCATTCTTTAATTTTCCCGTTGTCCGGATAGTAGGCCACGCTGGAAGGCGCGATGGTCGGCCAGCCTATATAGTAAAGCGGTGCATAGGTGTCATCGGCAAAATTATATCCATTGCGGACGACGTTAAAGGATTTGAGCGGATCTTTGAGATTCGGAGCATCAAAGTCTGTTTCCTTCTGAGTGGGAACGCCTGCGGGGATGTTGTTGGGATCGAATTTTGCCTGTAATTCTTTGGGAGCCTTGGAATAGTTGGCATAGACATAGGATTCATTATCCCGATAGCCTGCCACATAAGGCCAGCCATAGTTGCCGCCTTTTTCGATGAGGTTCAGCTCATCATCCGTAGACGGGCCATGCTCGGTCGCAAAGAGTTTATCGCCAACAAAGGCGAGGCCTTGGGAATTGCGGAATCCATAGGCATATACATGACTGCGGACACCGTTTAATACGGGGTTGTCATCGGGAATGGAACCGTCTTTATTGAGGCGCAACACTTTGCCCGGATAGAGGCTGTAATCTTTAGCGGCTACCTGCGCTGCCGTCGGAAGCATCTGCGCCTGGATTTCCTTGTCTACGTGAGATCCCTGATTATAACCTTGGTCACCGATGGTATAGTACAGTTTGCCGTCCGGTCCAAAACGGAGACGACCGGAGTTATGGTCCACGCTGGCCGGCAGATTGTCGAGGATCGCCGTTTCATCACGGAGGGTCTCGGTCTTAGGATCATAGGTCATGCGGACAATGCGGGCATGCTTTTCACCATTGACTTCATAGGTATAGGCCGTGTAGACGTAGTTATTACCCTTCAGGAACTGCGGATCTAATGCCAGCCCCAGAACCCCCTGATGAGGCGGCGCTGCAACGGCATTTTTGAAGGTATACAGCACCGTATGCTTACCCGTTTTCGGGTCAACCTTAGAAATCGATTTCGACTGACGTTCTGTTACCCACAACGAATCGTCCGGTCCCCAAAGGACTTCCCAGGGAGAACCAAGGCCATCGACAAGGACAGTAGCCTTGAAGGGCTCGGCAATATTTACCTTGTCTCCATGAGCTGCCTCAGCCACATTAAAACCTGCTGCCGCGGTAATGGCAAGGCTGCAAAGTACTGCTGCTGCTAATTTTTTCATAACGAATCTCCTTTCAAATGAAATTTGTATACTTAGTATCTCTAATCGGCTATATACGACCAGAGGTATCTACATTCCAAACAGCCCCCAATTCACATCTTCGGGTACATTATATACTGCTGGATGGTTATTATTTTGCAATTCAGTATTATAATCAATCCGTTATCATATTACTGATTATACTAAAAAACTATCTGCGAGGCAATTATTTGGCTTAAATACTTATGCAAAGTCGCCAGCTCGCCTTCATCCACTACCTCAGAGAGGGATAATTTCCAGAGGATTACGTTAAAATTTCCCCACAACCATGTTACATTAACCCCTTGCAGAATTTATAAAATTTTGCATATAAAAAGGCTCTCAATCATCTATTTCACAATAGTGACTGAGAGCCTCGCTTCATGACATAAAACTGGGATGTATCCGCTTATGTACTCACAAATCCATTTCCATTTTGGCTTCCATGACGGGAGTTCCCTTTGTACTCCATTCGGTGTTTTCAACGGATTCAACCGTATGAAAGCCCATTTTTTCTGATGCTCTCCCCTTTTCAAATTCCGAATGAGGCTCAATCACTCGATCCTTACTTTTCCCTTGTAATGAGCGCCACGGCTTCAACATGGTGAGTCCGTGGGAACATGTCGACGGGCTGTACTTTTTGTGTATGGTAGCCGTGATTGTTTAGGTAAGCCAGGTCGCGAGCCAATGTCGCCGGGTTACACGAGACGTAGACGACGCGCTTTGGTTTGCTGTTGGCGATGGCTTTTAAGACCGGTTCGCCGCAGCCGGCGCGGGGCGGGTCCAAGACGATGACGTCGGGCCGGACGCCGTTACGGATGAGTTCGGGCAATTTATAGATGGCGTCGCCCAGGATGAATTGGGCGTTGCCGATTTTGTTGTCCTTGGCGTTGCGGACGGCATCACGGATGGCAGAGTCGACGATTTCGATACCGTAGACTTGTTTGGCCTTCTGGGCTAAGAACAGGGTGATCGTCCCCGTGCCGCAGTAGACGTCGGCGACGATTTCCCCGCCTTTCAAATCGGCAAAGTCGAGGGCCGTTTCGTAGAGGCGCTGGGCCTGTTCGCTATTGACCTGGAAGAAGGACTGGGCCGAGATATGGAAGGTCAAAGAGCCGATGGAATCGTGAATGGTGCCGCTGCCGTAAATGGTCTTGGTCTTATTTCCTAAGATGACGTTGGTATGGCGTTTGTTGACGTTTTGGACGACGCTCTTAAGGCCCGGCACGTCACGGCGCAGGTATTGGACGAGGTCTTTCATGTGCGGGACCATGTCGGAAGCCGTTACCAGGCATACCATGACTTCTCCCGTGTGGACGCCGACGCGGCCCATGATGTGGCGGACGATGCCCGTCCGTGCGTCTTCGTCGTAGGCCGGAATCTTGAAATCTTTCATCCATTGGCGGACGACGGCGGCGATGACGTTATTGCCTTCTTTTTGAATGGCACAGTTTTCAACGTCGATGACTTCATGTGTCGAGGCTGCAAAACAGCCGATAGCGACGTTTCGCTTGCCGGCAGCGGCTACGGGAAACTGCATCTTATTGCGGTAATTCCACGGCGTCTTAGCGCCGAGAACAGGCAGGACGTCGACGCCTTGCAGGTGACCGATGCGTTCCATGGCATCTTTTACCTGCTGGCGTTTTTCTTTCAGTTCGCCTTCATAGCTCAGGTGTTGAAGCTGACAGCCGCCGCAGCGTTCATAGACCGGACAGGGCGGCTTTTCCCGATCCGGCGACGGCGTCAGGATCTGTTCTAAGGCCGCCGAAGCGTAGGTTTTCTTGACCATCGTCACCCGAGCCCGTACCGTTTCACCGGGCAGGGCATAGGGCACGAAGACCGTAAAACCTTCATAGCGGCCAATGCCTTCACCGCTCGTTCCCAGGCCGGCAATGGACAATTCATAGGTTTTCCCCTTTTGCACAGGGATTTGCCGTGTTTCTTTCATGAGTTTCCTTTCTTGGCAAAGGGCCTTGCCCGCTTCTTTCAAAAACGGTACAAGGCATTTCTCTGCCTTTTATAAGATGATGTCACTGACGACAGGTTCCTGAACGGCAGCCTGTTCATCGGTTACGATGATATGGTCGGCAGCACGCTGAGCGAGGGCCATCATATCGTCGCCTTTCTTTCCGTAGAGGGTGAATAAGGCTTCGCCGGGCCGTATCGGATCGTAGAGTTCTTTAAAGAGGCGAATGCCGACCATGGGCTCGATGGCGTCTTCTTTTCGGGCCCGACCGGCGCCCATTTCCATGGCGATTTCGCCGAGAGCCCTCCCGTCGATGCGGGTGATATAGCCGCCGTCGGTACTGACCGCCGTAAAGACCTGTTCGGCCTTAGTAAGCGGGTGCTTGCCGATCCACGACGTGCTGCCCCCTTGGGCCTTGATGCATTCTTTAAACTTAGACAGGCCCTTTCCGGAAGCAATCAATTCGCGGATCATGGCCCGTCCCTGTGCTTCATCGGCTGCCTTTTGGCCGACGATGAGCATCTGAGCGCCCAGGGCTTCGACGACTTCCATGAGACGCCGGCCCCCTTTCCCGGACAAGGCTTCGACGGCTTCGTCAACTTCAAGCGAATTTCCGATAGCCGTCCCCAAGGGAGCTGACATGGACGTAATGACAGCCCGCGTCGGACGACCGGCCAGGCGGCCGATGCTGACCATGATCTTGGCCAGTTCCTGGGCCCGTTCTTTGGTCTTCATGAAAGCCCCGTCGCCGTATTTGACGTCGAGGACAATGGCATCGGCGCCGGAGGCGATTTTCTTGCTCATGATGGAGCTGGCAATGAGGGGGATGCTTTCGACGGTTGCCGTCGCATCGCGCAGGGCATATAGCAATTTATCAGCCGCTGCGATTTCACCGGACTGGGTAATGAGGGAAATGCCGACGCGGCGCACTTGGTCTAAAAACTTTTCTTCCGGCAGAACGACGTGAAAACCGGGAATCGATTCCAGTTTATCTGCCGTACCGCCCGTAAAGCCCAATCCCCGGCCGCTCATCTTGGCGACGGGTACGCCGGCGGCAGCCACCAAAGGCGCGACGATAAGGGTCGTCGTATCGGCAATGCCGCCGGTGCTGTGTTTATCGACTTTGATTCCCGGAATGGACGATAAGTCGACGATGTCGCCGGATTTTGCCATAGCCAGGGTCAATTCCGTCGTTTCTTCGTCAGTCATGCCTTGAAGATAAATGGCCATCAGCCAAGCTGCCGCTTGGTAGTCGGCAATGCGGCCGGCCGTGTAGTCGGCAATGAAGCGGCGGATTTCGTCAGCCGTTAATACCTGGCCGTCTCGTTTATGGGCGATGCAGTCCATAGGCCACATAGGATCACCTCAGTTCTGTTAAAAAGCTGGTTCCGAATTGAAGGCCTGTGAGGCCGAAATTATCCATAATGGTCATCCCCAAATCGGCATAGGTCTTGCGAATGCCGAGATTGGCGGAATCCTTAAGGCCCGGGCTGTAGACCAGGACCGGCACCCGTTCGCGGGTATGATCCGTGCCGTGCCAGGTCGGGTCGTTGCCGTGATCGGCCGTGATTACTAAGAGTTCGTCATCCTGAATTTCTTCCATGAGGGGACCTAAGTCTTTATCGAAGTTTTCCAAGCATTCGGCGTAGCCTTTGACGTCGCGGCGGTGGCCGTACATGCTGTCGAAGTCGACGAAGTTAGCCATGAGCAGGCCCTGATCCTTGCGATGGGCGGCTAATTGTTCCCGCAGGACCACCATGTCTTCGTGGTTATTGGCCGTGTGATACGACTCGGTGAGACCGATATGGGCGTAGATGTCGCCGATTTTACCGACACCGACGACGGCGTAGCCTGCTTCCGATAAGTAGGAAAATACCATCTTCCGCTTGGGCAGACGGCTGTAGTCGCGGCGGTCGCCGGTACGGACAAAGTTCCCCTGTTCCCCTACGAAAGGACGAGCGATGATGCGGCCCACTTCATAAGGGCCGACGCAGACTTCACGGCGCGTAATGTCGCAGATGCGGTACAATTCTTCTAAGGGAATGACGTCGTTGTGAGCAGCGATTTGGAAAACGCTGTCGGCCGACGTATAGACGATGGGCTTACCGGTCTTGAAGTGTTCGGCGCCGAGGCGATTGATGATTTCCGTTCCCGAAGCGATTTCATTGCCGATATAGCCGCAGCCCGTCTTTTCCGTAAAGGCGTCGAGGAGATCCTGAGGAAAGGCGTGTTCAAAGGTCGGGAAGGGATTTTCGACGGGGTTTCCCATAAATTCCCAGTGGCCGCTGGTCGTATCCTTGCCCATGGAGATTTCTTCCATGAGGCCGTAGGAGCCGACGACGTCCGTATCTTCATGATGATGAATGTTGGCAACCTTCCCGAGGCCCATGCGGCGCAGATTAGGCAGGTTCAAGGGGACCTTGGCGTCGATGTGGCCGTAGGTATCGGCCCCTTTATCGCCGAAGCGTTCGGCATCGGGGGCTCCGCCGGCGCCGACGCTGTCGGTAACGATGACGATGATGCGATTGAATTTCATGTGCTCCCCCTTCCTATAATCCCGGCAGATATTTACGAGCCTTGGCAAAAGCGGCAATGGTCTTGGCATCGGTGATTTCGTTCTTATCGATGAGGGCTTCCACTTCCTGGGGCGTATAGTATTCGACGTTCATGAATTCGTCGTCGTCGAGGTGCTGCTTGCCCTTTTCAAGACCTCTGGCCAAATAGAGGTAAATCCGTTCGTTGCAGAAACCGGGCGACGTATAGACATAGCCCATAGGCAGGATTTCTTTGGCCGTTACGCCCGCTTCTTCTTCGAGTTCCCGGGCAGCGCAGTAGTCCGGCGATTCGCCGTCGTGTTCGATTTTCCCGGCCGGTACTTCCAACATAGCGACAGCTGCTGCATAGCGGTACTGACGGACGAGGATAATCTTGCCGTCATCGGTCAACGGCAGGATGGCGCAGGCGCCGAAATGCCAGACGGCTTCACGGGTGGCCGTCTTCTTTTCCCCACCCTGACCGTCATCAATGGATACGGTGTCGACCGTTACGTGGAGCACCCGTCCTTTCATAATTTCTTTACGGGAAACGAGGGTTTCCTTACTAATACTCATAGTATCATCCTTTCAAAAAAAGCTTCCCGAACTCCGCTGCTGCGAACCCGAGAAGCTTTTTATTCCAACGCCGACAGCAAGCCGCAGGCTGTATCCTTATATGCAAAGCGGCTCGGCGTCTCCGGAGGGTCCGGGGGCTGCCGCTGTCACAGTGTGGTTATGTTACAAATTTAGAAAGCGAACAGATCGTTCAAGCTTTCCGACATCGTCGGATGGGTGTAGATGAAGTCGCGCAGGACCTGGTATTTCAAGTTGTTATCCATAGCCATCTTGACGAGGTTAATCATCTCATGGGATTCGGCGCAGAAGAGCTGAACGCCGAGAATCTGATCGTCGGCACCGACCAAGGCCTTGAGGACGCCTTCCGGTTTGCGCAGGACTTTGGCCTTCGGAATGGCCGCAGCCGGCAGATTCATGACACGGTATTCGATGTTCTTGGCCTTGGCTTCGCTTTCGCTGAGGCCGACCCGCGAGAAGGGCGGATCGATGAAGACCGAGTACGAGAAGGCACCGCGGTTCTGTGTCGTCCGGTCGCCTTTGCCGCTCATGTCAGACATGATGATACGGCTGTCGTCGAGGGAAATGTAGGTGAACTGGAGATTGCCGCAGACGTCGCCGGCAGCCCAGATGTTGGGAACATTGGTGCGCAGGTGTTCGTCCGTTACGACAGCGCCTCTGTCCGAGAGGGCAATGCCGGCTTTCTGAGCTTCGAGGCCATCCGTGTTGGGACGGCGGCCGGTAGCCATCAAGATGGCGTCGCCTTCTAAGACCGTATCCGTATCGCCGACGGTGTAGTAAAGGGTTGCCCCTTCGATTTTCGTCGTCTTGGCACCGGTTACGATTTCAATGCCTTTCGCTTCCAGGACGGAGCGGATGTTGTCGGCAATATCCTTGTCTTCACGAGGCAGGAAGACGTCGATATCCTGAACGACGGTGACCTTGCTGCCGAAGTTGGCATACATGGCTGCAAATTCCAAGCCGATGTAGCCGCCGCCGACGATGGTCAGTTTTTCCGGAAGTTCATCCAAATCCATCATCGATTCCGAAGTGTAAACCTTGTCGCTGTCTTTGACACCGGGAATGCCCGGGATGACCGACGTAGCGCCGGTGTTGATGACGAACTGCTTGCCTTCGAGCTGGAGGACGCCGTCTTTCGTCTTGACTTCGACGTGCGTTGCATCGACGAAGGATGCCATGCCGTCGATGACTTCGACGCCGGCCTGGATCAGTTTATTGTAGTTAGCCTTGTTCAAGGCGCCCGTCAATTCGCGTTTGCCTTCGACGGCTTTTTTATAATACGCAGCTTTCGCGGCGAAATCAGACGTCGGAGCCGTTGCCGCTTCGGTAATGAGGCGTTTGGACGGAATGCAGCCGACGTTGATGCAGGTACCGCCATACATGCCGTTGTCTTTTTCGATCAAGGCAACTTTCTTGCCCTGTTTGCCTAATTGGCCGGCTAAGGTTTTACCGGCTTTCCCGAAACCAATTACGATGACATCATACATTTTCATAATTAAGCCTCCTTAATTAAAAATATATAATCGTTGGTATCCATTTATGACAGCAGTCCGGCAAGGTTTCCCCTGCCGGCCGTTGTTTCCTTGAAAAAGCTTTTAGACGCCGGTGCTGCCGATGCCGCCCGTGCGCAGGCCGCCGGCAGCATCATCGTTTACGGTCAGGTACTTCATGAAAATGCCCTGGCCGATGCGGTCGCCTTTTTCAATCGTATAGGCCACATCGTTCGTATTGTAGTAGGCAATCATAATATGGCCTTCATTGTCTTCGTTATTATAGTAGTCGCTGTCGACGATGCCCGTGCTGTTGGCCAGCATGAGGCCCTTTTTAAAGGCCAGGCTGGAGCGGATGAAAATAGACAAGTATTCATCGCCTTCCATGAAAGCCTTGAGGCCCGTCGGGACGACGGTCACGGCATGAGGCGCCAACACCGTCGTTTCAGCGGCTTCCAAATCGTAGCCGGCACTCTTAGCCGTCTTACGAATGGGAATATGGATGTCACGGTCTTTGTAGGCCGTGACGATTTCAAAACCTCTGCCCGTCATAGTGGCCTACCGTTTCTGGCGGTCGCGATTGCCGCTATGACCGCCGCGGGGACCGCGACTTCTGTGGGACGGAGCTTCATCACCGCCGCCGAGGAGGGCTTTGCGGGACAGGTTGACCCGGCCCTGGCTGTCGATTTCGACGCATTTGACCATGATTTCATCGCCGACGTTGACTACGTCTTCGACTTTTTCAACGCGTTCCATGGCCAGCTGAGAAATGTGGACCAAGCCTTCTTTCCCGGGCAGGACTTCGACGAAGGCGCCGAAGTTCATGAGGCGAGTGACTTTACCGACGTAGGTCTTGCCGACTTCTACGTCTTCCGTCAATTTTTCGATCCAAGCCTTGGCTTTGTCACCGCTTTCGCCGTCGACGGCTGCGATGTAGACCAGGCCCGAATCGTCGATGTCGATTTTAGCGCCCGTTTCTTCGGTGATCTGCTTGATCATCTTGCCGCCCGGCCCGATGACGTCGCGGATCTTATCGGGGTTGATGTGCATGGAAATGATGCGCGGAGCGTAGGGAGACAGCTCTTTCCGCGGTTCGTCGATGGCCTGGAGCATCTTGCTCATGATGTGGAGACGGCCTTCGTGAGCCTGTTTCAAAGCCTGGTCGAGGATTTCACGGCTGAGGCCTTTGATCTTGATATCCATCTGAATGGCCGTAACGCCTTTCATCGTACCGGCGACTTTAAAGTCCATATCGCCCAGAGCATCTTCCATGCCCTGGATGTCGGTGAGGATGGTGAAGTCTTCGCCCTTGGTGACGAGGCCCATGGCGACGCCGGCTACAGGAGCCTTAATAGGAACACCGGCATCCATCAGGGACAGGGTGCTGCCGCAAACGCTGCCCATGGAGCTCGAACCGTTCGATTCCAGGACTTCCGATACGACGCGGATAGCGTACGGGAATTCTTCTTCGCTCGGCATGACCTGCGTCAGGGCCCGTTCAGCCAATTTGCCGTGACCGATTTCACGACGGCCGGGACCGCGGGACGACTTCGTTTCGCCGACGCAGAAGGACGGGAAATTATAGTGGTGCATGTAGCGGCGGTCCGTTTCCAGGCCGACGCCGTCGATGTGCTGACTTTCCGACAAGGGAGCCAGGGTGCAGAAGCTCATGATCTGCGTCTGGCCGCGGGTAAAGAGGCCTGTGCCGTGGGTGCGGGCAAAGAGACCGACTTCACAGCTGACCGGACGGACTTCGTCGACGCGGCGGCCGTCAGGACGAATCTTGTCGACGGCGATCATGTGGCGGACGATTTCCTTAATCATCTTCTGAGTAATGTCGGCTACGTCGTCGCCATTATCAGGGTAGATGTCGGCAAAGTGTTCATAGATGTCGGCTTCGACAGCGTTCATCTTTTCTTCGCGTTCGATCTTATCGGCCGTGAAGATAGCCGTCTTCATGGCTTCTTCGCCGTAAGCATGAACGGCTTCGACGATGTCAGCCGGCGGTTCTTTTTCGACGAATTCCTGTTTGGGAACGGAAATGCTGTCCAGGAAGGAAAGCTGGAATTCGACGACTTTCTTGATTTCTTCATGGGCGACCATGATGGCATCGAGGATCTGTTCTTCCGGAACTTCTTTAGCGCCGCCTTCAACCATGAGGATGGCGTCTTTCGTACCGGCAACGACGATATCCATATCGCTCGCTTCGCTCTGAGCGACTGTCGGGTTGATGACGAATTCACCGTCTACGCGGCCGACGCGGACACCGGCGATCGGGCCGGCAAAGGGAATATGAGACATGCACAGGGAAACAGAGGCGCCGATCATGGCGGCGATTTCCGGGGCATTGTCGTGATCTACGCAGAAATCATAAGCCACGACGTGAACGTCATGACGATACGTTTTCGGGAAGAGCGGACGGATCGGGCGGTCGATGAGACGGGCAAAAAGGGTTGCCGATTCGGGCGGTTTGCCTTCTCGTTTAATAAAGCCGCCGGGGATTTTGCCGACAGAGTACATCTTTTCTTCGTAATCGACAGTGAGCGGGAAAAAGTCTGCATCTTCACGGGCTTCCTTCGACCCCGTTGCCGTTACGAAAACGGCGGTGTCACCATACCGTACCAGTGCGGCACCGCTGGCTTGCTTCGCCAATTTGCCGACTTCAATCACCAGCGGACGGCCGGCGAAATCCATTTGGAATTTCTGTTCTTCCATTGTTACCTCCTTGAATCTTACAGGTGATAGGCACTAGTTTGGAAAAATCGGCGATTCGCCCAAACTACAACCTACCAACCTGTGTTCTGAAAAAAGGGCCGATGCAGTCACATCAGCCCTACAGTATGCGAAATTATTTACGCAAGTTCAATTTTTCGAGAATTGCACGATACCGATCGAGGTCGTGTTTCTGCAAGTAACCGAGCAAATTACGGCGCTGGCCGACGAGTTTCAACAAGCCGCGGCGGGACGCATGGTCCTTCTTGTGGCTGCGGAGATGTTCCGTCAAATAGGTGATGCGGTTGGTGAGCAGCGCGATCTGTACTTCCGGAGAACCCGTATCGTTTTCATTGGCACCAAATTCAGCTACGATTGCTTTTTTTCTTCTACGCTTAACATTGTATCTTTCCTCCATGTGTAAAAAATTAAAACTTATTCGCAAAGTGCTAAGTGATCGTCGGAGTCATCGAGACACCGAGCACCCGTACGACATAGATATTATACTATACCCTGCCAGTTGTGTAAAGAATTTCCTACATAAATCGTGAAAATGTCCCTCAAGTCAAGACCGTCCCCTTACAAAGACGACGACCTCAGCGGACGGTGTCGCAGTGGTCCTTGGTTGCATCCGTGAGGTAGCTCTTGATGTCGGCCCCGGTGCATTTGCCGAGGTCGTCCCCTGCGTCGGAATCGTCACCAAGTCCGGCAGATTCCGAAGCGTCGCGTTCGACGTCTGCCCGTTCCGGTTCGTCCGGCCGTAAAAATACCCGGGGTTCGGACGCACCTTCTTCCGGATTGACGGCATCATCATCGTCACTTTCGACGAAGGACGGCGATTCCCGCAAGGCCACATCGGCGGCCAGTCCTGACAGACCCGTAGCAAACCACTGCCGATTCCCGGATTGGAAGACCTGCTGTTGTTCATCATAAGTAAGGTCGTCTTGTCGTAAATGGTCGGCCAAAACATCTTTCCAATCGCGGGCATCCCAGCAGTTATCGGCCCCGACGGCCAGATCATAAGCAGTATCCAAGCGAGAGTGAAGGGCCTTGCGGATTTCCCTAACGGCAATCGGGTCTTCGCAAAGGACCATCACGGCCAGCGTATCGTCCCGGGTGACTCCGCTTTCCTGCTGGAACCACTGCCAAAACCCGTCGAGGTCCTTCGCAGACCGGACATCGTAGCCATATTCATCTTGATGCCGGTGCCAATCGATGGAAATCCGATTAGCAGCCTCGTCATAGACCAGTGCGCCCATTTCAATGTTGTTCCCTGTCATGATGAATATGAATCGTTTCATAATATCTGTTTCCCTTCTTGTTTCACAGCCGACTGCCAAGCCTCAAACTGTCGGTCAAGCCGTGCCTTCGTTTTATGAATTTTCTTCTCTGCCGCGGCAAAATCCGCCTCGGTTCTTTTTTCTTCGGACTCAAAGTGAGCCTTTTGACCGTCCATGGCCATCTTCCAAGGCTCCGTCTGCCGCCTCATCGGCTCCGAAAGGGGCCGGCGATTCAAGGTCTTGGGCAGCGGGCGGTTTTGTTTTTGAACCATCCTTTGCCGAAAGGCCTCATATTCCCTACCGATTTCGATACCTTTTTTATCGACCTTCATCCGTGCCATTTCGATTGCTTCTTGCAGATTATGGGCCATAATATTACCTCGTATTCCCAGTATAAGCCGAGTCCGACTGAAAATCAATATCTTCGACAGCGACGCCCCGGTCAGCCTGGTCCATAACCGAATCAACCCGGTCCTTATACGTTTCGTAGACGGCCTGATCGTCACGGAGAGCCTGACGCCATTCGTGGATGCGCATACGGACGTCGTCTCCGGTCTTATCGGGATAGATTTCCTGATAGGCCGCAATGACGGCATCGCGCAGTTGATTGATTTTATCGAGGCTCATTCCCTGAGCCTTCAAGAAGTCATCGAAACGAACCGACGTAAATCCCAGTGCCTTAAAGGCATTGACCACGGCCTGCACTTCGCCTTGCGTCATATTGGCCCTGCCGATGGTGACGATGAAGTCTGACGGAATCTCGATGCCGGCGACTTTGCCCCAGCCTTCGGTGAGCCCTGCCGTCCCGACCGTCAGATAGCGAAGACGATTCTCTTTCAGTTTGCCATAGTCGATGGCTTCATCGGGAATCATCACTTTGAGATAGGCATAATAGTCATGGAGATTGTCAAAATCTTCCAGCCGTTTCCAATCGGGATGCTTCAACTGCCCCTGTTCGTCGATGGCACAAGCCTCTTCCAGCCGATAGCCGATTTCTTCTACCTTATCGTCTTCGCTAATGATGCCCAGTGATTTGGCAATCTTGGCGATGACCTTAGCCGCAGCTTCAATGATGATTTGCGCTACAATGGGCCCTAACACAGGACCTAAGGGACCGATAGCGATAGATGCCACCGCTCCAATGACGCGAACAGCTGCGCCGAATATTTTTCCTAAATTCCCGCCAATAGCCCCGGCTACATGAGCCAAGGCCCTGCCGGCTGTCTTGAGAGCACCGCTGACACAGCTTCCGATGGCTCGGACGGCACCGGTAAAGGCCCTTCCGATTCCTCCGACAAGAGAGCTAAAAAATCCCATACACCTCACCCTTTCTTACAAGCTATCAAATCCAGTCGATCAAGTCCAAGCGGTCAAGGGCCTCATATTTACCAAGCTCTTTTCCGTCGAGGACATCTTGAACCCACTCATCCAGCACGATTTTCCACGCTGTCGATGGCTTATCCGTCGGCAGTACATGGCAGAGATACGTCAAAAGTATGTCTTTCCCGCATTTTTGGCCTTCGCGCCGTATTTCGTCGTTCAAGGCATCGATCTTGTCCCAGGACGATTGGGAATTTTCCTGAAGGAGGCTGAAAATGGCATCATTCTTCATCAATTCCAAATAATGTTCTACATCCGTTTTTGTAACCTCCGGCAATTGTTCCAGCCCCGGCAGGATTCCCTTGCGGTAATGCCGTTGATAGTAGCCGACAGCGATGTCGTGAATGGCCTTCGGCTGTATTTCCTGATAGCCCGTCGTATCGGCCAGTTTATCGACCTGCACTTGCACGGCCTTGGTCCAATCCTGAGAAAAGACGACGGCCCGGCCGGTAACCAAGTTGGATAAAAAGGCTTTCTGAGTCTGATCCAGGGCCATCGTATTGCCGATCGTATCCTTATCGTCTTGGGCAAAGATTTTATGGACGATCTTGGTATTCGTATTCTTGAGCACTTCCGGTGTCATCTGGTCGGGAATCTGATCGGCGATGATCAGCGATTCGCCGTACTTTCGAACTTCGGCCAGCATATCTGTAAAGACCATGACGCCCTGCTTCTTGTTCTGACTGTCCCCGGGCTGATAGCGACTCAGGAGGCGGTGAGCTTCTTCAATCAAGGTGATATGCTGGAACGATTTCTTCTTTTGGCTGGCTTCAAAATGAGCGGCCTTGACGGCCTGCAGCAGATTAGTCATGATGAGGCCCATGATCAGGGATTTTTCCGAAGCGTTCTTGATTTCTTCCAACTCGATGACGACGTTTCGTTTGATGAGGTCGCGGAAATCAATAGACCGCGGCGTGTTGAACATCATGCCCTTGGAGCCGACCAACAAGCCTTGAATATAAGCATGGACCGTACCGAGGTATTCCGTAAACAGCCGTTCGTCAAAGCCCTGTTCGCGGATGATGGTCGGCATGATATCGTAAAAGTCTTGCAAGGTCGGAAAGGCATAGACTCCGTCGGCAAAGGGACCGTCCGCATCGTCAGGACCTTTCCCCTTCCATAGATTGGTACCGATACTCCACCCCTTATCTTCATAGATGCGGTAAATCGCCGCTTCCAGGAGTTGCGGGATGGCGGCCTGCATGTCAAAGGTCGCTTCAAAAGTAGCCTTGATCATATCGGCTCGCGACGTAATCGACTCGCCGGGAAAGAGTTCAAAAGGATTCAAGAAAAAGGGAGCCACATCCTGGGCGCCGGGCGTAAAGAAAGTAATGTCCAGTTCAGGATGGACGACCTGCAGTAACCGGTATTCCGTCTTAGCCGGTTCGACGACTAAGAAAGGCAGGCCGCTTTGAAGGAGGATGTTCTGACAAGTCGTCGTCTTGCCGCTGCCCGTAACGCCGGTGATGAAGGTGTGCATGCTCAGGCTTTTCCGGGACAGCATGACCGGAATCCGTTCCTGCACGCTGCCGCATTGGACCAGTTTCCCTAAAGGCAGGTTGTCGTCGGGGCGCTTATGTTGGACGGCATTGAGGCCGAATTCCACTTCCTTGCGGAGTTTCAGGCCGATGACTTCTTTTTGCGGCACGCCGGCCAAAATACTGAGCTGATCGGCAGACAGCCAATTGCCGCAGTACAATCGTCCGCCGGCACAGGCCTTAGAAAAAGCACTGTACAAATAGGCCTTGCCCGTATTATTCGTAAGTCGATAGGGAATCTGTAAATTTTCCAAGCGGTTCCGATAAAAAGCGTCCTCTTCGCCAAACTCGCGGAAGGTCAAGGGCATGCGGTTGCCCTTGGGACCGCTGTATAAGGAGCCGATCGTATTGGCCAGGCGGTACAAGGTCGTCCGCTTATCGCTGCACAAATAGGCGCAGGACAGGAAGAGCCCCTTCCCGCGGCCGTCATCGACGCGGGGCATCAAGACATCGTCAATATACTTCAGCCAATCGACGGCCGTCTTCTGTTCCAATTCCATCTGGTACGATTGACTGGTATTGCGGACCCGGCCCCGCATCGTTCCCTGTACCGTATTGCGACCATAAGCCAGGGACACATTGCGCTGGGTCATGTCGCCCCGGCTTTCCGACTCGTTCGTCGTCGTATGATGGCCCTTGCTTTCAGTCATGCTGCTGGCATACATTTCATTATTCTGCCGGCTCATGCCGTTCGAACTCATGTTTTGCGTCCCCGAACCGCGGCCGTCGTCGGTCGTCGTGTCGGAGCTGCCGCCCTTATGGGTATTGGAAGACTGGCTGGTATGCTCCGTCTTCTGCGTCGTTTCACTGCCCGATTCCATCGTACCGACTTGGATATTGCTCAGCTCATCGCGGCGGCTGTCGACGCTCTCACTCTGTCCCCGGCTGTGATTGACCGAAGACTGGTCACTCGTACCGCGGCTGACGCCCTTGTTCCAAGTCTTGTTGACCTGTTCGCTTTCATTATCCGTATGGCTGCGGTCATAGCGCCACTGGCAGCGAGCCAGCGGGCTCAATTTATCGGCCACGACGGAAAGCTGACGGGCCACGGATTCTATTTCTCCTCCCTCATAGGGTCGGGCCAAGACGACTAAGGCAAATCGTTCCTGCCCCGACATGACGTCGACCAGTCGTTCGACGCCTTGGAAGTTTTCACTCTTCTCATCGATGGTCGGAACCCCTTCGAGAATGCCGCCATACGGGCTTTGGGCTAAGACGTCGAGGATGTCCTGCTTCTCGTCGTTATCGCTGATCAGCTTCAATTGGCAGCCGCGGAAATTCCCGCGCAGGGCCGGCTGAAGGATCTCATTGCCCACGTCGGTAACGCTCTGAAAAGTCGGGTCCGGGCAGGACAAGTCACCGGCGACGCCGAGATAAAATCGAACGCCTTCGGGCGTACCTAAAATTAAATAGACGAAGTGGATGCCCTTCATATGACGGAAGGTTCCGATGACATTTTCCATGGCCTCCCGGCGGGGCGCCTTTTCTTCATAAGTAATCTCATCCAGACGGAACAAGGACAGCTTGGGAAGGCTCAAAGCCGGGCCCAAGTCCTTCGGAACCTCGCCGCCTCTGGCCGTATCCGGAACGCCTTGCTCCAAAAAAGCCATGGCCTGTCGGGACGCTGTCAACGCCGATTCAACTTGATTCTGGGATGCCTCATCCCTTATTTCCCCTAATTTCATTGGGTTCACCTCAATGTTTGACGAATTTTATGTTTCCGTGCCACGCAGTCGGCATCTTTAAATTCAGCCCCCGTGCCCACAGCGTATTCGACGGCGTCGGGCGAGACTTTCCGCAGGAAAATCATGCAGTCGTCGTCATCGGACACATCGGCTGGATCAATGCGGCAGCGAACGTATTTCACGGCCTTTTGCGGCAGTTTTCCTTCCAAGGCCTGAGGCTCTGCCGTGTAATAAATCTCAAAATACTCTTCATCGGCATAGCAAAATTCAGCCCACGATTGGTAAGGCACGCCCTGACCGATGCGGACGCAGAAGTTGCCGTCGACGTCGATATCGCCTAAGAAATACGGGAACAGGGCTTCGCCGCTGTCATCGACGTTGTCATTGACGATTTTGACGTCCTTCCCACCCTTACGGCTACGCAGGAGGCCGAAGGCAACGCCGGTCTTGCCGGTCAGCTTCTGGTCGAGTTCCTCCGTCTGTCCTTCCCCTTCTTGGTCATCAAAACCTAAGGGCATGTGGAGAACCAGCATGCCTTTGGCGTCTTTGCCGCCGGCATGGGCCGAAATTTCTTCTTCTTCTTTTTGGATCTGCTCTTCAAAGAGTTCTTTGACGATGGACGAGCGGCACGAATTGCCGGCCAATAAAATATGGAGTTTATCCGGCTCTTCAGTCTGCTTTTTAAAGGCCGTCTTCCAGGCTTCAAAGAAGTTGGTCACGCCCCTTGAAACGAGGCTGCGAATAACGCCTTTTAGGACATCGATGTCGACGGTGAGCTTAACCGGAACGCGGTTTTGATTGTCTTCTCGCTTCTTCTGCTCTTTTTCGGCATCGTTTTTCTTGTCTTTCCGTCCCGTTTTACTGCCGTCGGTAAACAACAGAATTGTCCATTCTTTGTCTTGCCACTCTTTGATTTCATCGGGCCGTTCTTCCCAGATGGGACGCATGGCTTCAGCCAGGCATTTGCGGTTCATGAAGGAAATCTGCGTCGCATCCCTTTCGGCCAGGATGAGTGTCTCCGTTCCGGCCGGAGCCGTGCAGCCGTGAGGCAGGGCGATGGGAATGGCGTTCTCCCGCATAGTGCCTAAATTGGTGCGGAATACTTCAAAGGCCAGGACGTTGAGGATATTTTCGCCGCCCAAATAGGGATCGCCGCCGCGGCCGAATTGATGGATCTCGAACTTATGACGGCGCGGATTGGCGGCCTTCTTTTCGATTCCGAAGTCAAAGTCCGTCGTACCGCCGCCAAAGTCAAAGACGCCGTAAGCCGTGATGTCCTCCTTTTTAGCAGGTTCCAGACCGTACGCCTGTAGCGCAGCCGCCGCGTAAGCCGCAGGTTCACTGGCCCCGGCATAGACTAAGAACCAATCCATGCATTCCTCGTCCGCTAAGATTGCCGGCGGCAGAGACTTTTTCAAGCCCCGCTCAAAACTTTTGAGCAATTTTGTGCGAACGGCCAAATCGTAGTTGACCGGGAAGGACAGGATGTAGTCTAAATAGATGCCGTGGCGCATATTGTTGATGTAGAGGCCCAAGTAATAGGCGTAGATTTCAATGGGATCGAGGTCGTCGTCATCGAGCTCCAAATAGGGTTTGAGCTTCCAGACCTTGCCCTTGCGGTCTTTCAAAAGCAGACGGCGATCTTTTTCATGGGCCCACTGCTTGAGTTCACTGAAGACGGCGTAATAGACGGAACTGTCCACATCCTGCTGGAGCAGAGCCTGTTCGGCCTGATGGGCGACAGTCACATCTTCCCACTTCGTAAAGGGACGGCCGATCCGCTGGCCATAGGCCGTAATAAAGCTGTCTAAATCGCGCAGTTCGATGACGGTCGGGTTTTCATAATCTTTCTCCTTGACGGCCTTAGAAAAGTCACCGGTCCCGATGCGCAGGAGACGGGCTCCGTCTTCACCGCGGCAGACGACGACGGAACTCTTGGTGCCGAAGTCGATGGCACAGGTCCCGTTGGCCACGACGTCCAGCTGGGGCGGCCGGGCCGTCCAGACTTGATTCGCTGCCAGAATAATAGGTGTCATATCTGCTTCCGGTGCTTCAAAGAGTTCCCAGTGCCCCTTATTAATGTCTGAAAGGACGCTGTAAGCATAGGGTTCTAAATTTGCCCGCCGGTAATCGCATTCTAGCAGACTTTTGCTCAACAATAAGAGAGTTCTTATTGTTTGCTCCGAACCAGAGCTAACTCCCACTATAGTTCTTGACAAATCAACGTTACATTGAGAAGTTTCTTTTTGAAAATATCCGTAACAAACATCGTCTATAAATGCTTCCCTTCGAAAAGAAATATGATCACCTCTATAATCGAGATAGGTTTTAAAGTTTTGATAGGATGATAAAAGCTTATTATATACTAATCGCTCTTCCTTTTGAAGGCCTTCTGGCATGAGCCCTTTCTGCAACCAAGCCAATAAAGTTTTAACAGGATTTAACCCCAAGCTATTTTTGCCGTCTAAACGGGAAATCATAATCATGAACATAGATTGATTTGAATTATAGTTGATACGATGATTTCTACTTCCTGTGCAATAAAAACGCATATAAGTGCTGTCATACGCATAGTCATCAGTTATAAAAAACGCCTTATTAAAAGGGGCGGGATTCGTCGGATAATGAGCAATATTCCCAAATTCATCAAGATAGGGGTTTCCATTTCCAATATGGAATGTTTTCACCCCTTCTTCAGGTGAAGCTAGGACAAACTCAATGCCATCGACGGTCAATACCTGTGATTGGTAATCAAAGTCCTCAACACCTTCATAGAGGTGTAATTTACCATTATACAACTTCATTTCACAATAGGGCAACAGATAGTTTTTAGGATAGAGTGCAGCCGTGTCGCGGTCATACCAGACCCGTTTATTCCTCATCCTGACAAAACGTTTGTCAATTAATCTCCGGCAAGCCGGAAGCACGATGTCTAAGTTTTTTTCGATATCGTCACACTGGATGCGGAGGTCTTTTATAAAGGAGTCTTCAAAGTCACCTTTGCGCATGTAAATTTTGCTGAGTTGGGTCGGCCGCTTAGTGGATAAGTTACTCACTGCCATTTCTCTTTTATCTGATAAATCCATAGGCATAATCCCTCTTTTCCTTAATAGTTTTAAGCTTCGATGCAAGGCCATCCGGGTGTAGGCAGAATTTCTGTTCTGCCTCCGGACGACAAGCTTCAGCGCAGGGTTTGACGGATTGCACGGCTTTCTTCAATGGTGACCTTCTTCCCCGATGCATCCTTGGTGCCGACAGCGTATTCGATGGCGTCGGGAGCCACTTTTCGCAGGAAGATCATGTGGTTATCGTCGTCGGATACGTCGGCGGCATCGATGCGGCAGTTGACGTATTTTACGGCATCCTGCGGCAGCTGTCCTTCCAAGGCCTGAGGCTCTGCCGTGTAATAGATTTCAAAATCTTCTTCATCGGCATAGCAGAACTCCGCCCAGTTCTGATAAGGCACGGCTTTTCCAATGCGCACGCAGAAATACCCGTCCGTATCGATATCACCTAAGAAGTACGGGAACAGAGCTTCGCCGCTGTCATCGACGTTGTCATTGATGATTTTGATGTCCTTGCCGCCCTTACGACTGCGCAGGAGGCCAAAGGCGACGCCGGTCTTACCGGTCAACTTCTGATCGAGTTTCCCTCGGTCTTCAATTGCAATTTCTGTTGCTTTTTCTTTTCTCAGAGCTTGGACAGCGTCCGCTACCGCTTCGACTACGGCTTCTTCTATTGCTTTTTCTCCCATCATCGCTTCAACAGCATCTACATCATGTTCATCTGCTGCACCTTTATCTGGTATTTCCGGATTCGCTTCCTCCGGCATTTCTGCTTCCATCCCCAAAGGCATATGGAGAACCAGTATCCCCTTGGCGTCTTTGCCGCCGGCATGACTCGAAATTTTCCGGGATTCCTCAGCAATCTGGGTCTCAAAGAGTTCTTTGACGATAGGCGAACGGCAGGAATTGCCGGCCAATAAGATATGGAGGGTATCCGGCTCTTCGGTCTGATGTTTAAAGGCCGTCTTCCAGGCTTCAAAGAAGTTGGTGACACCGCGAGAAATGAGACGGCGGATGACGTCTTTTAAGCGATCGATGTCGACGGTGAGTTTGACTTTGACCCTATTTTGATTTTCTTCTCGTTCCCTCTGTTGGCCCTCATCGTCACTGTTTTGCTTGTCTCTCCGTCCTGCCGTTTTGTTACCGTCCGTAAACAGCAGCAGCGTCCACTCCTTATCTTGCCAAGCCTTGATTTCTTCCGTTCGTTCTTCCCAAATGGGCCGCATAGCTTCGGCTAAACATTTGCGGTTCATAAAGGAAATCTGCGTCGCTTCCCGCTCAGCTAAGATGAGGGTTTCCGTCCCTGCCGGAGCCGTGCAGCCATGAGGCAGGGCGATGGGAATAGCATTGTCGCGCATAAAGTCCAAGTTGGCGCAGAAGACTTCGAAAGCTAGGACATTGAGCAGGTTTTCGCCGCCTAAATAGGGGTCGCCGCCGCGGCCGAATTGATGGAGTTCGAACTTATGACGCCGCGGATTGGCCGATTTCTTTTCGATGCCGAAGTCAAAATCCGTCGTACCGCCACCAAAGTCAAAGACGCCGTAGGCCGTCATCTCTCCCTGTTCAGCCGGTTCCAGTCCATAGGCCTGGAGGGCTGCCGCCGCATAGGCTGCCGGTTCGCTGGCCCCGGCATAGACGCGGAAGCGCCGCATGCAATTTTCGTCGTCCAAGATGGCCGGCGGCAGGGATTTTTTCAGGCCTTTCTCGAAGCTTTGGAGCAATTTGGTGCGGACAGCCAGGTCGTAGTTGACCGGGAAGGACAGGATGTAGTCCAAGTAGATGCCGTGACGCATGTTGTTGATGTAGAGACCCAGATAATAGGCGTAGATTTCGATGGGATCAAGGGCTTCGTCGTCCATTTCCAAGTAGGGGTTGAGCTTCCATACCTTGCCCTTGCGGTCTTTGAGCAGCAGTCGACGGTCTTTTTCATGGGCCCACTGTTTTAATTCGCTGAAGACGGCGTAATAGACGGAACTGTCCACATCCTGCTGAAGCAGGGCCTGTTCGGCCTGATGGGCGACGGTCACGTCTTCCCAAGCCGTAAAGGGCCGGCCGTTCCGACTGCGATAAGCATTTTCGAAACTTTCTAAGTCGCGCAGTTCGACGACTGTCGGATTTTCGTAGTCTTTCTGTTCGACGGCCTTGGTAAAGTCACCGGTGCCGATGCGCAGAAGGCGTGTCCCGCCTTCGCTGCGGCAGACGACGACAGAACTCTTGGTCCCAAAGTCGATGGCACAGATTCCGTTGGCCACGACGTCGAGCTGGGGCGGCCGAGCCGTCCAGACTTGATCCGGCGGAATAGGGATAGCCATCGCATCTGCTTCCGGAGCTTCAAAGAGTTCCCAGTGGCCCTTATTGATGTCAGACAGAGTACTGTCGGCATAGGGTTCTAAATTGGCCCGCCGGTAGTCGCATTCCAGAAGATTCTTCCGCAGCGAAAGCAAATCAATCTTATGCTGGTCTTGTTCGGATTTAAGTTCTTCTGCAGGTACTTCAAACTGCCATGGAAAGGCATCTTGTTGAAAGCGGCCGTGGCGAACGTCCTCCATAAATGTCTCCCGGTAGAAAGAAATTCGGTCCCCCTTGGAATTCCCCTCAAGGTAGATATTGATTTTTTGATAGGTTTCCAAAAACTGCTTATAGAGTTCTTCTTCTTCCCCACTAAGTCCTTCCGGTACGAGGCCTTTTTCTAGCCATGCCAGCACCGTCTTGGCCGGATTCAAGCCATTGCTGTCCCTGCCGTCCAAACAGGAAATCATGACCATGAATACAGGTCTGCCTGCATAGTTGCCCTTCCACGCACTACCATCCGTAGCATAATAGCGCATATCATAGGCGCGACCACAATAATAATCATTGGTTATAAAATAAATTCTATCTGTATATCCATGATTCGAAGGATAGTTCGAGATACGTCCATTACGATCAAGATAGGGATTGCCATTCCCTTGTCGAAATGTTTTCTTTCCTTCTATATAAGAAGCCAGAACAAAGTAGATGCCGTCAACAGTCAATGTCTTAGACCGGTAATCAAAATCCTTAACCCCTTCATAAATCTGTAATTTACCATCTCGTAACATCATTTCACAAACAGGAATATCCACCTTATCATGTTGGGGATAGAGGGCCGCCGTATCGCGGTCATACCAAACCCTTTTATTCTTCATCTTGACAAAGCGCTTGTCGATCAATTTCCGGCAGGCTTGGAATACGACGTCGATTTTCTTTTCGATAACCTCCCCTTGAGAGCGCTCCTCTTCCATAAAAGAGTTTTCGAGCTTCTGTTGATCCACGTGGCTTTCATTGCGTTGACTCACGTAGACTTCGCTGAGTTGAGTCGGCCTTTGGTCAGACAGTTTTTCTGCCGTAGTCGTTTCTTGATTCGATACGTCCATGGAGGGCCTCCTTTATATCTTTACCTGGCTTTTGCAAATGATCTTGCCTGTACGTACATTCCGATAGCCGGGCAAGAATACCTTGGACAGGCAGCCTTGATTCCGACTGCCGCCGGTCAGGATATGTTTGTCAATGTCGTAGGAATCGCCGACTTCCACGTCTTCGACGGCGTAGAGATCTTCCGACCGGCTCCGGTTGACCAAGTCCAAACTGTAGCGGAACAGATTCCAAAGGGTTTCCCCGGCAGCCTCGTCACGACTCATCATTACCGCTTCCCGGGTCACGTCCCACAGGGTCTGCAGGGTCCTTTCCTGAGACAGGCCGACGATGAAGGCCTCAAAGCCGGGACGGGCTAAGACACCGTCCAAGAGGTCTTTAAAATAGTCGTCCACCTCTTGGTAGGCTTCATAGAGCTGCCAACCTTGGACAAAGCGTTGAGCCAATTCCTGCTCGGCCTGCTGCAAATCATCTTTTAAATCTTCCCGTTCTTCCCGAGTCCGATCCAAATCTGCCGTAAGGGAGCTGATACTGCCCTTGGCCTCGTCCAGTCGTTCCTGCAAAAAGGTGATTTCAGCCTGAAGTTTAGAAACGATACGCCGCGCTTCTTCTACCTTATGATTCGATTCCTCCATTGCGCGGACGGCTTGATTCCGCAGCCGGTCAGATTCTTCTATAGCACGAAAGGCTTGTTCTTTTTCGCGGACAGCCCGGTTCATGTTGTCTAACATTTCATCCCGTTCCTGAACAGCCTGATTTCGTTCATACACGGCGGCATCCCGTTCATTGATTGCCCGGTCTCGCTCAAGAACAGCGTCGTCCTTTTCCGCCGCGGCCTGCTGTGCCGCTTGTTTCCAAAGGTCTCTATCTTTTCGAGCCTCTTCCAATTTTTGTCGAAGTTCCTGTTTCTTAGAAGAAGGTTCCTCTTTTTTCGAAATATAGACCGCTTCCTTCGGTGCTGCCGGCGCTTCCATCGCTTCCGGTGTTTCCGGAGCTTCGTGAGCTTCCGCTTCCGCTGACGGTCCTACGGCAATCTGACAAATCAGACTGCGGATTTCTTCATCTTCCTTCAGTAATTTCACAAGGTCATCTCTATCAAATCCTAGTCCCATATCTATACCTCCACTATATAATGATGTCATGAACTCATAAGTCACAACAACTATGCCATATCGTCATACATAGTATTATGTTACCATGAATAAAAAAAGAGTACAAGAAAGGCCTTTGTTATTTTCGACAAATATTACAAATTCACGAATTCTTTGCAACACGATAGTCTTGTCGCTGATTATAGTCTACCATATAGTATGGACAGATTATGTCATAGCCATTGGTTTTATCCCATAAAATCACTCATTTTCAAACCTTCTTTTCTCCTTCTCCATCATGACGAAACAAGGGGCTTCAGCACTTGTCAAAACAAGGCCTTTCGCTTATACTATACGAAAAAGGTTGTATTTAATATAAAGCTGAAAAGTAAAGGAGTCTTGCTCATGAAAAAATATGATGTCATCCTCATTGGGACCGGGTCGGCCAACATCATTGCCGACGCCGCCATTACCCAAGGGCTGTCCGTTGCCATTATCGAACGGGGCAGTTTCGGCGGCACCTGCCTGAATCGCGGCTGCATCCCGACTAAGGTCATGGTCACGGCAGCCAGCCGCATCCGTGAAATCCGCGAAGGCGGCCGCATCGGCGTCTTTGCCGACAATGCCCGCCTCGACTGGGATATTTTAGCCAAAAGACTCTGGGAAAAAATCGATGAAAGTAAATCCATCCAGGGCTACTACGATAAGTTCCCCAACGTCGACACCTACAACGGTACGGCAGCCTTCGTCGACAACCACACCTTGGACGTCACCTTAAACGACGGCACGGACGCAAAAATCCAGGGCGACAAGATTTTCATCGCCACCGGCGGCCGGACCAACATCCCCCGCATCGAGGGTCTCGAAGACGTCGGCTATCTGACGTCGGAATCCTTCTTCGGTGAATCCTTCCCCAAGAAGCCTTATAAGAGCCTGATCATCATCGGCGGCGGCCCCATTGGCTGTGAATTTGCCCATGTCTTTGACGCAGCCGGCACGAAGATCACCATCGTCCAGCACAACGCCCGCCTGCTGCCGAAAGAAGACGAAGCCATTTCGGCCTTCATCCTCAAACAGTTCCGCCGCTACGGCATGGACGTCCGCTTAAAGCAAGATACGGTAAGCGTCACCGTCCGCGACGGCCTCAAAGTTCTCAAGATCCGCGATATCGACAGCGGTGAAGAAGCCGAAGTGGCTGCCGAAGAAATACTCGTCGCACCCGGCATCAAGCCGACGACGGATCTCCTCCACCTCGAAAACACCGACGTCCGCCTCGATAAACGCGGCTACATCGAAACCAATGAGTTCCTGGAAACGACGGCTGACGGCATCTGGGCCCTCGGCGACATCAACGGCATGGCCCCCTTCCGCCACAAAGCCAATTACGAAGCCGAAATCATTGCCCACAACCTCTTCTCGGGCAATGAACCGGAAAACTGGCGCTGGGCCAGCTACGACATCATCCCGGCCGTCACCTACACCTATCCTGAAGTGGCCCAAGTCGGCCTGAGCGAAGAAAACGCCAAGAAAAAAGGCTACGACGTCGAAACGGCCATCAACCACTACTCGGCTTCGGCCAAGGGCTACGCCATGGGCTTTGAACCGGGACAAGATGACGACGGCTTCATAAAATTGGTCGTCGACAAAAAGACGAAATTCATCCTCGGCGCCCACATCATCGGCCCCGAAGCCTCGATCCTCATTCAGCCTTTCATCAACAACCTCATGAGCGGCGAACACACCCTTCAGCCCGTCCACGAAGACATCGCTTCAGAAACGGCTAAGAAACTGCGGGCCCTGCCCTTGACGCGGACCCTGACGCCGAAATCGGTCTACACCTTCAGCGAAACCATGACGCCTCACCCGTCTCTCTCGGAAGTCGTCATGTGGACCCGCTACTATTACGAAGGCAAGTAACTCCTCCCCATATAACAGCATACGAAAAAGGGACGCTATGAAATTTTTCATAGCGTCCCTTTTTTATGTCTAAACTCAAGCTTACTTCGTCACCACAGAAACAAGGTCAGCAGCCCTTCCTTCGCTTAAGATACCGACGTCAGCAACAAGTCATAAAGATGTCCCAAAATGCCTATATCACAGACTATTGCTGAAAAAAGGATGTATCCCGCTGCTTCATGATTCGGGATATGTCTGCTTGCTTATAAGGTTTCTAACATAGAGCCGCGCACTTCAGCCGATTTCCAAGGAATCAAGGCCGCATGGCCCTTCGTATGGTCATGAACGGTATTGATCCAGGGAATTTCCTGATTGGCTTTAGCCTGGAGCAAAGGACTCGTCGTCCCGGCCCGGCAAAAAGCCTTGTTAATGACCCACCAATGGCAGTGAAGTTCCGTCCGTTTCAAGTCCGCTTCGAGGCGCTGAGCTTCGTAGACCGGCGTCGCTTCCGGCAGGGTGACGATGACCACTTCCGTATCGTCGCTCTTAAGGCGCGGCAGTAAATGCTGTACCGACGGCGGCGTCACGCCGCGAGTCCGGCGGATTTCCTTATCATAGTTTTCCGTCGATTCCAAGAGCAACAGGGTATGACCGGTCGGCGCCGTATCGATGACGACGATTTGGTCATCAGCCTGATCGACGATGTCGGCAAAGGCATGGAAGACGGCGATTTCCTGGGTACAAGGCGAGCGCAAGTCTTCTTCGATATAGGCCAGGTCCGCAGTTCCCAGGCCATTGCCCTTGGCTTCGTCCAACACGGCCCTCCTATACTGCTGCAAAGCGGCGCCTTCATCGATGCGGCTTATGGTCAGGCCTGCCGTCTGTTCGACGATGTCATCTACATGGGCTGCCGGATCGGTCGTCGTCAGATGGACGCGGTGGCCGCGCCGAGCCAGTTCCATGGCAATGGCCGCCGCAACGGTCGTCTTGCCGACGCCGCCCTTGCCCATGGTAAAGATGATCTTACGGCCCTTTTGCTCTAAGTCATCGATGACCGACGAAAGAGGGCTGACCGGTTTCATCTCGTCAGTTCCTCTTTCCCCTTCGGCCAGTTCTCCCTTGAGCAGGGCCCGTACATGGTCGAGACCGGTCACGTTGTACGAACGCAGGGGGATTTCAAAAATCGGCAGGGCCGGGAGCAGTTCCGGAATGGATTTCAATGCCGACTCCTGCTTTTCATAGAGGCTGCGGGTAAGGTCATCGTCCCAAGCCGTGAGCTTGCCGTTGATGACGATAACTTGATTTGAAATGCCCAGGGCCGCCAATTCTGCCGAGGCTCGACCGGCTTCTTTTAGAGGCAGCAGGTCCGGTCTGGCTACGAGGAGCATCGTCGTCGCTGTCTCATCAGCCAAGGTTTCCACGGCTTTTTTATATACTTCTTTTTTCGACTCCAAGCCGGCCAGCTGCCCCAGGCAGGACGCGCCGTGCTTGCTCTTTTGAATGAATTGGCTCCACGCCGACGGCAGCTGCAGCATCCGCAGGGTATGACCGGTCGGCGCCGTATCGAAGATGATGTGATCATAATCTTTACTGATCTCGCCATCGGTCAGGAAGCGAGTAAATTCATTGAAGGCGGCAATTTCGACGGTACAAGAGCCGGACAACTGCTCTTCCATATTGCGCAGGGCCGCTTCCGGTAAGAGACCGCGATACGGACCGACGACGCTCTCCCGATAGGCGGCTGCCGCCTGAATGGGGTCTAAGTTGGCAACGAACAGATTGGCGGCTTCCGGAATGGGCGTATCCTCATCACTCAGCTCCATGGAAAAGACGTCCTGCAGATTCGACGCCGGATCGGTACTGATGAGCAGCACCTTACGCCCGGCATCAGCTAAGGCAACTGCCGTCGCACAGGCAACGGATGTCTTGCCGACGCCTCCCTTCCCGGTCAAAAAGAGGTATTTCGTACGGACAACCTCTAAAGGATTATATAAGGTCATCATCATTCCCCCTTAGCAGCAGGAACTGCCGTCACCACAGCAGCAGGAGGAAGTATCGCTGCTCGTATCATCGCCGCAGCAAGAACCGGTATCGTCTCCGCAGCCGCAGGCTGACGAATCGCCGCCGTCAGCACAGGACGTATCCTGGCAGGCATCGGCAGCATCATTTAACAAGGCGACATCAAAGCCGAGAATATCGGCGAATTCCTCATTCGTCGGATAGCGGCCGGAAAATTGAACGGCGCCGTCGACGAGGACCAAGGGCAGTTCTTCCGGACCGTGATTCTGAAGAAAATCGGTGACGGCCTTGGTCTGAACGAATTTCATAGGATCGTTCGACAAGTTATAGCGGCCGACGACGATGCCCTTCCCCTTCAAGGTTTCAAGCACGGCCGACAGGCGTAATAGTTCCGGATCAATAGACGGGCCGCAGAGACCGGTCGGGCAGCACATCGCTTGTTCAAAAATTTCCATCTGTTTCATGATAAAAGCCTCCTCAATAAATTTATACATTTACATCTATCAATATATAAGGCCGAAAAACGGCCGACTTCAGCAGCAGCAGTCCCTGTCATCGGGAGCCGCGTCACCGGAAGGGTTCATCAAATCGCCGATCATCTGCTGCAGGGCTTCCCCTTGGCGGGCATTCAGGGAATAATAGACCCACTTCCCCTCTCTGCGGCCGGTGACGAGATTGGCATCGCAGAGAATCTTCATATGGTGCGATAAGGTCGGCTGCGACAGATTCAGGTCTTCTAAGAGGACGCAGGCACAGCGTTCACCCTGGCGCAAGAGCGACAAAATGCGAAGGCGCTTTTCATCCCCTAAGGCTTTCAATACGCGAATCACTTCCTTTTCTTCCATGACCCTCTCCCTTTCATATTGATATGTATCAATCTATGAACAGTATAATTCTCACATTGATATTTGTCAATCTATATACAAAAAAAGAAGCCATCCGTAAGGACAGCCTCTCTTTTGTTTTATGGTACAAACTTATTTGCTGACTAAGTCTTCTTCAACCTGAATATGAAGTTCATGCAGCTGTTTCAATGCAACCGTCGACGGAGCTTCGCTCATGGGGTCGATAGCGTTCTGCGTCTTCGGGAAGGCGATGACGTCACGGATGGACTTGCGTTTGAGCATGAGCATGATCATGCGGTCCAAACCGAATGCCAGGCCGCCATGGGGCGGTGCACCGTATTCGAAAGCACGGAGGAGGAAGCCGAATTTCTGTTCTGCTTCTTCCGGCGTCAGGCCGATGGCTTTAAAGACGCGCTGCTGGACGTCGGGTTGGTAGATACGCAGGGAGCCGCCGCCGAGTTCGATGCCGTTGAGTACGAGGTCATAGGCCTTGGCATAGACGTGACCCGGGTCGGTTTCGAGTTTATCCATATCTTCGTCGCGCATGGCCGTGAACGGATGGTGCATAGCGACGTAGCGCTTTTCTTCTTCGCTGTATTCAAACATCGGGAAGTCGACGACCCAAGTGAAGGCGAATTGGTTTTCGTCGATGAGATTCATGCGGCGAGCCATTTCTTTACGCAGTTCGCCGAGAGCGGCTGCAACGACCTTCGGTTTGTCGGCGATCATGAGGACTAAGTCGCCCTTTTCAGCGCCGCAGGCTTTACCGATTTCAAGGAGTTTGTCTTCGCCGAAGAATTTCTTGATCTGCGATTTCAGGGTGCCGTCTTCGAGGAAGCCGATCCAAGCGAGACCTTTTGCACCGTAATGGCTGACGTATTCGACGAGGCCGTCCAGTTCGCGGCGTGGAATATCGGCGTCGCCTTTGACGTTGATGGCTTTAACCTGGCCGCCGTTATCGATGACGCTGCGGAAGACTTTGAAGTCCGTGTCTTTGACGAGTTCCGTTACGTCGGTAAATTTCATGTCGAAGCGCAGGTCCGGTTTGTCGGAGCCGTAGTTTTCCATGGCGTAATCCCAAGTCATGCGGTGAATCGGGAGCTTGACGTCGTGACCCAGGGTTTCTTTGAAGATGTAGTGTACCATTTCTTCAACCAAGGTCAGGATTTCTTCCTGATCCATGAAGGACATTTCCATGTCGAGCTGGGTGAATTCCGGCTGACGGTCGGCACGCAGGTCTTCGTCGCGGAAGCAGCGGGCGATCTGGTAGTAACGGTCCATGCCGGAGATCATGAGCAGCTGTTTGAAGATCTGCGGCGACTGGGGCAGTGCGTAGAACTTGCCTTCGTTGACGCGGCTCGGTACGAGGTAGTCACGAGCGCCTTCAGGCGTGCTCTTGCACAGTTCCGGCGTTTCGATATCGATGAAGCCGTGGCCGTTCAAGAAGGTGCGCATGGCATGCTTTACTTTATGGCGCATGATGAGGTTGTTCTGCATTTCCGGACGGCGAAGGTCGAGGTAGCGGTATTTCAGGCGAATCTTTTCGTCGACGTCGATGTTGTCTTCAATATAGAACGGCGGCGTCTTCGACGAGTTGAGGATGCGCAGTTCTTCGCAGCGGATTTCGATCGTGCCGGTCTTCATCTTGGGGTTGACCGTATCGGCGTCACGCATGCGGACGACGCCGCGGACGACGAGAACGTATTCCGTGCGGACCTGTTCTGCCTTATCGAAAGAAGCCTGTTCGTAGTCCGGAGAAGCGACGACCTGTACGATGCCCGTGCGGTCGCGGAGGTCGATGAAAATCAATCCGCCGTGGTCGCGGCGGCGTTCAACCCAGCCGGTCAAGACGACTTCTTTGCCCTTATCCGCTTCGCTTACTTCAGCGCAGTAGTGGGAGCGGTGTAAACCTTCCATTGTATCCATGAGTAAATCATCCCTTCTTGTGTGTTTCCATATATGCAACAATCCCATCAAGGGGAACGCTGACTTGTTCTTTGCTGGCCATATCGCGGACCATGGCGGCGCCGTTGGCCAATTCATCGTCACCGATGATGACCGTGTAATCGGCATTCAGTTTATTGGCCGACTTCATCTGGCCTTTCATGCTGCGGCCCAAGAGGTCGATTTCAGCATAGAAACCTTTTTGGCGCAGGGCCTGCTGGAGTTCAAAGGCCTTGGTCTTGGCCGCATCGCCGAGGGCGACGATGAATACCGGCTTTTTGGCATCCATCGGCGGCATGAGGCCTTGTTCCTTTAAGGTCAGGAGCAAGCGTTCCATGCCGATGGCAAAGCCGATGCCCGGCGTTGACGGACCGCCCACTTCTTCGATGAGGCCGTCGTAGCGGCCGCCGCCGCAGACCGTGCTCTGTGCGCCCAAGGGAGCGTACATGATTTCAAAGGCCGTATTGGTATAGTAGTCGAGGCCGCGGACCAGGCGCGGGTCGAGGGTAAAGGGAATGCCGATGGCCGTCAGATATTCCTGGACTTTGTGGAAGTGTTCCTTACATTCGTCGCAGAGATTATCCGTAATCAAAGGCACGCCCATTTTCATCATCTTTTCGCCGTCTTCTTTGCAGTCGAGGACGCGGAGCGGATTCTTTTCCAACCGCGAATTGCAGTCGTCGCAGAGCTGATCCTTCTTATCGGCGAAGAAATCGAGCAGTTTCTGGCGGTAAACGGGACGGCACTTCGGGCAGCCTACGGAATTGAGGTGCAGGACGAGATCCGTCAGTCCCAGTTCCCGGAAGAGCTGGAAGGCCATGGCGATGATTTCTGCATCGACGGCCGGATCCTTGGAGCCGATTTCTTCGACACCGAACTGGGTGAACTGGCGGTAGCGACCGGCCTGGGGACGGTCATGACGGAACATGGGCCCCATATAGTACAATTTATGGACCTGCGGTTCGCCGTAGAGCTTGTGCTCGAGAAAGGCCCGGACGACAGATGCCGTATTTTCCGGACGCAAGGTCATGCTGCGGCCGCCGCGGTCTTCAAAGGTATACATTTCTTTGGTAACGACGTCTGTCGTTTCCCCGATACCCCGTAAAAATAATTCGGTACTTTCAAACATAGGCGTACGGATTTCGCCAAAACCATAGAGCGAGCAGATCTGCCGGATTCTTGCTTCCAGCCACTGCCATTCCGCCG
Source organism: Megasphaera massiliensis (assembly GCF_000455225.1). GTDB lineage: Bacteria > Bacillota > Negativicutes > Veillonellales > Megasphaeraceae > Megasphaera > Megasphaera massiliensis. Next base: position 213,435 of record NZ_HF954537.1, on the reverse strand, counting down.
TCTGTTCCGGCAGGAAATCCTGCGTACCTCTCGGTGCAGTAATAGCCATTTTAAATATCCTCTCCTCCGTATACGATAGCACACAAACGGCGGCGCCGAGCCATTTTGTCGTCCAGCGCCTGAATGTATGTATTGACATCTTTCGGCATATATACTTTTTCCAGCGTATGACCGTCACGGCCGAGGAACTTCGTCGCCCCGCCCGGTCCGGCTGCCAAGACAGACTGCCGTTCTTCCATCATCTCGATATTATAAGCACTGACCGTGCCCGGCAGCGCGTAGCCGACATTGGCAAAGCTGGCGGCCATGTATTTCTGGCGGTACATATAATAAGGGACGTAGCCTCCGCCTGCCAAAACAGACTGACAAAGGCTGACCATGCGGCCCGTCACGTCAGCCAGCGGAATTTTTTCCCGCAGGTCGTGATGGAATAGAGGTGCCCGTTTTTTAATGCTAACGTATGAATTGTAACATTTTCCGGGTGCAGTTTGCAAACTATTTCCATATTTTCCTGCATATCCCCTACGGTTTGCCCCGGAAGTCCGGCAATAAAATCCATGTTGATGACGGAAAATCCGACTTTGCGGCACGTCTCATACATGGTATAAATATCGTCTACACTGTGGCGGCGCCCCAAGGCGTCGAGGAGGTGCTGCTGCATCGTCTGGGGATTGACGCTGATGCGATTGACACCGCAGTCCTTGAGCATCGTAAGGACCCCTTCTTCAGCCGTGTCGGGCCGCCCGGCTTCGACGGTCCATTCACGGACGCTCGGGAAATTTCGGGCCAACCGCTCCATGAGGGGCTTCAAAACCCATGGGGGCAGGCAGGTCGGCGTTCCGCCGCCGACGTAGAGGGACGTCACATCGAGGCCGTAGTCCCGGCAAAGGTCTGCCAAGTCATCGAAATCGCGCAGCATGGCGTCGCGAAAAGCCGTAAGGCCATCCTCCCCTTCTCCGCCGATGAGGCGTGACGGAAAGGAGCAGTACAGGCAGTGACTGGGGCAGTACGGGATGCCGACGTAGAGGGCAATCTTCCGGCCGCGGTCGGTTACATAGGGACGCTGGAGACTTGCCATGGCGACGAGGTCCTTAGCCGTCTTATCGGCCACGTCATAGTCGTCGGTCAGCACCTTTTCGGCACCCCTTTCATCAAGGCCTTGGTCAAAGAGATGGTGAACGAGTTTCGTCGGCCGCACGCCGATGAGGGTTCCCCACGGACCCGGGCCGTGACCGGTAAAACGCTGGTGCCAGTGAATAAGGCAGTCTTTGACGAGCTTTCGCGGATCGTCTTTCGACAAGAGCCCGATTTCAGACGACCACGACTGCCCGTCCTCCGTAAAGGTACAGCCGACATAAAGATGGCTGCCATCGTCCCTTAAGGTGATGGCAGCTCCGACGTCGCGGCTTTCCCGACCGCCGACATAGCCCAGGGAGGCCATGACCTGGCCGATGAGGGAATGCAGGCTTTCGGGACCGCAGTACGTATAGGTCTTTACAGACATCCTATTCTGCTTCTTTCGCAGCCGCTTCGGCTTCTGCTTCGGCGTCGCGCTTCTTCTGGCATTCTTCGCAATAGCCGTAGACCTTGAGCTGATGGTCGACGGTATGGAAGTGAAGCTGTTTTTCCAAAATCGTTTCCAGCGTTTCCAGAAGGTCGTCTTCGCATTCCCACACTTTTCCGCAGCCGAGGCAGATGAGGTGGTGATGGTAATGGCCTTCATTGTCGCGGTCGTTCAATTCGTAACGGCTGCAGCCGTCGTCGAAGTCGAGCTTTTTGAGGAGGTCCATCTGAGTGAATAAATCAAGGGTCCGATAGACCGTCGCCAAACCGATATCGGGGGCCTTCTTTTTGACCAGTTCAAAGACTTCTTCGGCGCTCATATGGCGGATCGGGCTTTCGACGAAGGTCCGAAGGATGATCTGACGCTGAGACGTCATCTTATATTTTTTGAATTTAATCTTGTCTTTCATGCGTTTCATCATGGTATCCATGATTTCTTTTTTATTGGTTTCCATTTTTATTCATCGCCTTTTCTCTATAGGTATTGTAAAACCACAGATGTTTGCAGAGAATCTGTAAAACTGCCGTCACCGGGACGGTAAGGATCATGCCGGCTATGCCAAAGAGGGTCCCGCCGATGAGCAGGGCTATGACAATGACCACGGGATGGAGTTTGATAACGGCACCCATGACCTGGGGCATGATGAGGTGGCTGTCGATCTGTTGAATGACGACGTAGAAGATGAGAACCTTCAAGGCCAGGGACAGGTCTATTAACGCCCCCAAGAGGATGGCCGGTGCCGCGCCGACGATCGGCCCGACGATGGGTATCCATTCGGTGATGGCCGCCAAGA
>NZ_HF954537.1:165026-210215 GCF_000455225.1 Megasphaera massiliensis | reverse complement strand
GGGCGATGACCATCGGATAGGGCACGCCCAGGACCCACATGCCGATAAAGGTCAGGACGGCAATGATGCAGCTCATGAGGATCTGGCCGCGGATGTAACGGCTCAGGACGTGCTGGATTTCCAGAAAGAGGGACGCCAAGTGGTCGCGGTAGCCTGCCGGAAAGATGCCGACAAAGGTCCGGACCATGCGGCTGCCGTCTTTCATGAAGTAGAAGGTAATGATGGGTACGACGAAGAATTCGACGACCGTGCCGGCAATGACGAAGACCGACTGCAGGAGATTGGTAATGCCGTCGATACCGTAATTGCTGACCTTAGCGAAGGCATCGTTGATGATCCGCTTGACCTGGTCCGGAATGTAAAGCTGGGTCTGTTCATTTTCAAGCTGCATGACCAAATCTGCCGTCCGATTGACTAAGTTGCTGAAGTTGGCAGCCAACAAATTCGTCTGGACCACTAAAGGCTTGACGATGATGTTGGTAATGACCGTCACCAGGAAAATAAAGACCACAAAGGAGATAAGGATGGCAATGCTCACCGGCATCTTGCGCCCTGTAAGGCGCAGGAACACTTTGATGATGCCATCGCGTATGGGCATAAGGATAAAGGTCAGAATGAGAGACACGATGGCCGGCCAGTAGATGGCATGGACCGTTAAAAACAGGGCCAATGCCAGGACAGCCAGGGTAACCCGCATCCAAAATTCTGCTTCCTTATAGGTAATCATGGCTTACCAGCCTCCATCCAAGAAGGGATTGCCCATCCGTTCGTCGCCGATCGTCGTCGCCGGGCCGTGGCCGGGCAGGACGACCGTATCGTCAGGAAGGGTCAAGAGTTTCTTTTCGATGCTGTCCAATAAGATATCGGACGAGCCGCCGTATAAATCGGTCCGGCCGACGGAATAGCGGAACAAAGTATCGCCGGAAAAGACGACGCCTTCTCCATAGAGGCTGAGTCCGCCCGGCGTATGGCCCGGTGTTTCCAGGACCTTGAAGCGCAGCGTTCCCAGGCTGATGACGTCGCCGTCTTTGGCTAAGTGATCGGCCGACGTGCATTCAATGGGCTGTCCCATGAACATGGACAGGTTGTGATGCGAATTAGAGATGAGCCCGGCATCGCCGGCACCGACGTAGACCGGTACGTTCTTGCGTTGGCGAAGCTCCTGTAAGGCTCCGATGTGGTCGGCATGACCATGGGTCAGGAAGATGAATTTCAGATTCAGCTCATAGCGGGACAGGGCCCGGTCGATGGCGTTGTAATCCCAGGCCGGATCGACGACCATCGCTTCTTTCGTGTCGCTGTCATAGACGACGTAGCAGTTGGTCATGATCGGTCCGAGTTCCATGCTGATATATTGCATACTCATGTCGATTCCTCCTTAAAAATTTTTCTGGCTGTCCAATAAAATGGTAACCGGCCCGTCGTTATCGAGGGATACGACCATATGGGTCCGAAAGCGCCCCGTCGCTGCCTCTACGCCAAAGGCGCGGACAGCTTCGACGAATCGGGTGTATAAGGCTTCGGCTTGTTCTGGTTTAGCAGCTTCTGTATAACTCGGGCGGCGGCCGTGGCGGGCATCTCCATAGAGGGTAAACTGAGAGATGACCAGCATGTCACCGCCTTTATCGAGAAGGGAGTCGTTCAGTTTCCCCGCTTCATCTTCAAAGATCCGCAGGTGAACGATCTTATCGGCCAGGTACAGGGCGTCCTTTTCAGTATCTTCGACGGAAACGCCGAGGAGGACCGTAAGGCCTTCGGCCGCTTTTCCGACGAGGACGCCGTCTGAGGTGACCGATGATGTCAGCGTCTTTTGTACGACGGCTCTCATTGCATGCTTCCTCCTGTATAACGTTCTACGGCATAGACATCCTTCAAGCGGCGGATCTTGGTCGTAATGAATTCAAACTGAGCCAAGTCCTTGATGCTGATGCCCATGTGGATGACGACGTTTTTCGTATCGCTGGTCTTGGCATTGATGCTTAAGATGGAAATTTTCATTTCTGCCAAGGCGGCCATGATTTCGGCCATGATGCCCGTGCGGTCGTAGGCGACGATTTCCATGTTGACTTCAAAGCGTTCATCGCCTTCGTAATCCCACTCGACATCGATCAAGCGATCGACGTCACTCTGGCCGTGGGTAACATTGGGACAATCGGCCCGGTGGACCGACACGCCGCGGCCGCGGGTGATGAATCCGATGATGGGATCGCCCGGCACGGGGCTGCAGCATTTGGCAAGGCGCACGAGAAGACCCGGCTCCCCTTTTACCAAGATGCCCGTGCCGCTGTGTTTGACCGGCTTGCGGGGTTTCAGTTTTTCCAGCATGACCAGGCTGGTGTTCTGTTCTTCCTGCTTCTGCAAATCTTTCTTCTGCAGCTCCAGGAGCTTGATGAGGACCGTATTGACGGCAAAACCGCCGTAACCGACGGCCGCTGCCAAATCGTCTTCCGAGCCGGCGTTCATCTGCTTGGCTACCCGGCCCAGCCGTCCGCCGACGTTTAAGGTCTTCCAGTCGTGATTGAGGCGTTTGCATTCTCGCTCTAAGGCTTCGAGACCTTTTTCGATATTTTCCTCACGGTTTTCTTTCTTGAACCAGTTGCGGATCTTCGAACGGCTTTCAGAACTGCCGACGATATTGAGCCAGTCGAGGCTCGGTTTCCCCGTCTTGGACGTAATGATTTCAACGATATCGCCGTTTTTCAGACGGTAATCGAGGGGCACGATCTTGCCGTTGATCTTAGCGCCGACGCAGCGGTGGCCGACGTCGGTATGGATGCGGTAAGCAAAGTCGATGGGAATGGCCCCCTGGGGCAGGTCGATGACGTCACCTCGCGGAGAAAAGACGAAGACTTCGTCCGAAAAGGCATCGAGCTTTAAGGCGTTGACGAATTCCTGGGGGTTGCTCGTATCCTGCCATTCCAGGAGGTTGCGCAGCCAACCCATCTTTTCATCGAAGGCGTCCTTATTCGCCGTCTGGTTGCCTTCTTTATAGCGCCAATGGGCGGCGACGCCGTATTCGGCGATGTGGTGCATTTCCCAGGTGCGGATCTGGATTTCAACGGGCTGTCCCCGGGTCCCGATAACCGTCGTGTGCAGGGACTGGTAGTTATTGGGCTTAGGCATGGCGATGTAGTCTTTGAAGCGGTACGGCAAGGGTTTCCACAAACTGTGGACGATACCTAAGACGCCGTAGCAGTCCTTGACGTCGTCGACGATGACCCGGATGGCGAAGAGATCATAGACCTGGCTCAAGTCGCGGTTATCTTTTTTCATTTTCTTATAAATGCTGTAAAAATGCTTGGGCCGGCCGTTGATTTCGCAGTGGATGTGGGCGTCGTCGAGGGCTTTTCGCAGGACGTCGATGGCTTCGTTGACGATTTCTTCGCGGACGTGCCGCTTCTGTTTCATCTGATCGACGAGGTCGTAGTATTTATCCGGTTCAAGGTAGCGGAAGGACAGGTCTTCGAGCTCCCATTTGATGTTAAAAATACCCAGGCGATGCGCTAAGGGCGCGAAGATTTCCAGGGTTTCCTGGGCGATCCGCTTCTGCTTGTCGCTGCGCATATAGCGCAGGGTCCGCATATTGTGCAGGCGGTCGGCAAGCTTTATGACGACGACGCGGACGTCTTTGGCCATAGCCAAAAACATTTTGCGCATGCTGTTGAGCTGCTGATCTTCCTTCGTTCGGTAATTGAGACGGCTTAACTTGGTGACGCCGTCGACGAGGAAGGCGACTTCCCGGCCGAACTCCTGGCGCAGGTCTTCAAGGGTACAGGCTGTGTCTTCTACGACGTCATGGAGCAAGGCTGCCGTAATCGTCGTCGTATCTATTTTCATGTCGGCCAAAATTTGGGCCACCGCCAGGGGGTGCAGGATATAAGGTTCCCCACTGACGCGATGCTGTTCCTTATGGGCTTCTTCTGCCGCATGATATGCTTTCGTTACATCTTCGCAGTCTGCCTGTGGCAGGTACGAGTGTATCGTATCGATGAGGTGCCTGAATTCGGCATCTTGAATTCTTTCTCCCATAAAAAACCTCCTTACTCCCTGCAATACAATTCATACGTCGGGGACATATGAAGATTCATTTTCCCTGCAAGGATAGGAAAATAATAGACCGGGCCGTCGTCATCTTGGCGCACTTTGAGGACGCCGATTTCCCGAAGGACGACGATGGCCGCGTAAATGGTATGGACGTCGTAGCGGTCGGCCTGAGAGGCTGCCATGCGGCGCCGGACCTGCCAAACGGGCATACCCCATTCGGGCAGGAGTTTCTTCAGGGCCATGTAGATATCGACCATGACCGTCCGGTTGAGGGTGACCTCCTTATTCAAGACGTGGACGTCCTGAACGACCAGCTGAGGCGACGACGTTCCGTTAAAATCATTGCGTTCGAGCTGGAAGGCGACGTCGATGATATCGCCTTCGACGATGGCATCGCACAGGTCCGGCCGGGACCAGGCAACGCCGCTCAGACGAATCTTATGAGGACCGCAGACAACGATGCGAACGTGCTGCTTATCCCGTCCGATGGGCCGGATTTCTTCGACGGTCAGATTCCGCAGGGAAAAGACGGGCCGGCTGTTTCCCATGCCGTAAGGCTCTAGTGAAGACAACTCGGCAATCATGTCCAGCGAGACGTCCGGTGTTTCCAGCTCTTTATCTAAATGGACCAAGGGAATGTAGTCGTCGGCCGTCATGTGCTCCTTGGCATAGTCCAAAAGCCTTTCGCGCAGGCCTTCGATGTTTTCGGCCTTGATGGAAAAGCCGGCTGCCATCGTATGGCCGCCAAATTGGATGAGCAGGTCTTTCGCCGACTGCAGGGCTTCGTACATATTGAAGCCGCTGATACTCCGGCACGAGCCCTTGCCGATGCCGTCGCTGATGGTAATGACCAAGGCCGGGCGGTAGTATTTTTCGACGAGGCGCGATGCGGCAATGCCGATGACGCCGACGTGCCAGCCTTCATGACTGGCAATGAGGACGCCGTCCCTTCCCTGCTGCCGGCTTTCGATCTGGGCGATGGCCTCTTTGGCAATGGTGTGCTCAATGTCCTGACGCTCGGCGTTGAGTTCACTGAGCTCCGCGGCCGCAGCTGCCGCTTTTTCGTCGTCCGTCTCTAAGAGCAGTTCGACGCCCTTTGTCGCATGGCTGATGCGGCCGGCAGCGTTCAATCTCGGCGCTGCCGTAAAGGCGATGCGGCCGGCTGTGATTTCTTTATCGACAAGCCCCGAAGCCCGGAGCAAGGCGTACAATCCCGTGCGCTGCCCCTTTTTCATCAATTCCAGCCCTTGGCGGACAATGATGCGGTTTTCTCCGATTAAAGGCACCAGGTCGGCAATGGTTCCCAAGGCCGAAAGATCCGAATAGCCTGCCAGATCTTCGTTACAGCAGCGCTGCCAAAGGGCCCGGCAAAGGACGTAGGCCACACCGGCACCGGCCAGCTCCTTAAAGGGATAGGGACAGCCGGGTTTCTTGGGATTGAGGACGGCCAAGGCCGGCGGTATCTGTTCCGGCGGCTCGTGATGATCGGTAATGATGATATCAAGATGAGGTGAAAACTCACGAACCAGCTCATACGATGAAATACCGCAGTCGACGGTAATGAGAACATCGGCTTCATGCTCTAAGTGCTGCAGGGCCTCTTCGTTCAGGCCATAGCCTTCACTCTGCCGCTCAGGGATATAGAACTGCGGCGACGCCCCCAGATCCCGAAGAACTGAATAAACAAGTGACGTCGACGTAATCCCGTCGACGTCATAGTCACCATAGATGACGATGCGCTCTTTATCTTCTACGGCCTGCTTCAGCCGACGGACGGCTGTTTCCATCCCGTCCATCAAGAACGGATCGGCCATGTCGTTCAATGTGTCCTGGAGAAAGTGACGCCCTTCTTCGACATCGGCAATGCCGCGATTAGCCAGTATTTGGGCCAAAATCGGCGATATATGCAGTTGTTCGGTTAAGGCGGACGTAAGGCCCTCTTCGAAGGGGGCAAACTGCCATCGTTTCTCCATTTGCATCACAACTCATTCTCAGGAATAATCACTATCAATAAATCAATTATTATTTTATCACTTTCTATTCTCAAAATAAAGACTAAATTAATATGCACTTAGCAAGATTCTCATCTTAGAAATGGATTTTACCATTTCTTTACAGTCTCCACTTCGCCTCCCTTTTCGAGGATAGCGAAAAAGGACTATTCATGAAAAATCACGAATAGCCCTCTGTATCATGTCGATATCGAAAACATCGAGTTTACGACGACAATGCTTCCGAAGTCGTCCCGGCCTTCGCCGTTTCCCTTTCCTTCTCTGTGGGATTGATATCGTCTTGAGAAATGGTCAGGCGATGGCGGGCCGCTTCTAAGATGAGGTCGGCCGTCTTGACGATGCCGTAGTCGCTGGATTTGAGGCTCAAATCGTAGTTGGCCCCATAACCCCAATAGGAATCGGTGCAGTACATACAGTGATCCCGCCGTTCACGATTGACGTGGTTGCGGAGTTTACGCGCCCGGTCGGCGTCGATGTGTTCCCGGAGCATGATGCGCTGGACGGCCCAATCAGGATCGGACGAAATGAAGACATTGAAGGTGTTCGGTCGTTTGCGCAGGACGTAGTTTGCCAAACGGCCGACGATGACGCAGGAATGCCCTGTCGTCAGGGCTTCAATGACTTCAGCTTCATCGCGGAACATTTCCATCTGATTCGATTCATATCCCGACGCATAGTGGACGTAATCTTCGTATACCTTAGACAGGAGCGGCCCCAAGCGGCGCTTCTGGTCCTTGCACCAGGCGATGACAGTTTGCGGATGTTCTTTCTGGGTCCGGTTGAAAATTTCCGTATCGTAGTACGGAACGCCTAATTTACGGGCCACGAGTTTCCCGATATTCCGGCCGCCGCTGCCGAATTCACGCGAAATGGTAATGACTAAGGGGCTGTCCGTATCTTCCTTCATCCAAGCCGGATGGTTGGTACGGCCGGCGATTTCGCCGATAGCCCGATGAGAGAAAATCAGACGTTCAATGGGCCCTGCCATGGTACAGCCTAAAAGGATCAGTACCAGGCCGATGACGGCGTTGGCCGTAATTGGTTCCGATAAGATAATCGAGGCCAAGATGAGGGCGATGATAGGCTTAATAAAGAAAGCAAAGGACGCATTGGACGGACCCGTCAGTTCAATGGCCTTCATGAAGAACAGGTAGCCAAAGCCGGTGACAACCAAGGAGCAATACAGGAGCGGCCAAATGGTGCGGGAATTGATACCGGCAATGATCGGATCGCCGTGGAAAATCAAGATGACCAAGAGGAAGAGGCAGCCGATGAGAAAACTGAAGGCGTTTTCGACGTTGCCCCCCAATTTCCCGATTCGCAGTTTCCCCAAGGTCGTGTAAAAGGCAAAGGAAATAGCCGCTGCCAAGGACACCAGAAGTCCTACATTTCCGTTCTGGATGATATCCACGGGATTGGCGACGATGATCAGGCCGATGAGACTCAATACCAAGGTGATAGCCTTCTTGCGCGTAAAGGCTTCGTGGATGAGAAAATAGGAAAAAATCATGACGAAGATAGGATTGCTGGAAAAGACGATGGCCGCCAGGCTGGCATTGGCCATGTTGACGCCGATCTGGAAGAGGATCATGCTGAAGCAGATATTGACCAGTCCCAAGACGGCCAAATACCCCCAATCAGTCCGTCTGAGACGAATCTGATGCTTCTTCATATCGCGAACGGCCAGCGGCATGAGCAGGATGCCGCCTACGAGAAAGCGGAGAAAGGTCAGCTGAAAAGGTGTAAAAGCCGTACCGGCAATCTTCAGCGAAATTTCCATGGTCCCAAAAGCAAGGGCTGCCAGGACAATACAAAGCGTACCCATTTTAGATGACATGAAAGAGGCCCCCTAGTTCATCTAATTATTATGATAGAGAATAAAAAACTAATAATTCAATCACGATTCATTATACACTACTTCCCCATAAATAACAAACAACAAAAAGGCCCTGCATGGTGGAAACCACCGTGCAGAGCCTTTCCGCTATTTATCTATGCAGCAAGTGCATTTAAATTAGTCTTCAAAACCCTTCTGCAGACGGACGTAGGAATGACGACGATTCTTAGCGTCAGCTTCAGTCTTAGCATAGAGAGCTTCGGCTTCTTCCGGGAAGCTCTTCTTGAGGGATGCGTAACGAACTTCACCCTGCAAGAATTCCTGGAATTTGCCATAATCCGGTTCTTTGGAATCGAGGCTGAACGGGTTCTTGCCCTGTTCTTTGAGTTCCGGATTGTAGCGGAAGAGATCCCAGTAACCGCATTCGACAGCGAGTTTTTCTTCTGTCTGGCTCTTGCCCATGCCCTTACGGATACCATGGTTGATGCAAGGAGCGTAGCAGATAACCAAGGACGGGCCATGGTAAGCTTCAGCTTCGGTGATAGCTTTGAGGAGCTGGTTCTTGTCAGCGCCCATAGCTACCTGAGCTACGTAAACATAGCCGTAGGAAATAGCCATCATGCCGAGGTCCTTCTTCTTGGTGCGTTTGCCGGCAGCAGCGAACTGTGCGATAGCTGCAGTCGGGGTAGCTTTAGAGGACTGACCGCCGGTGTTGGAGTAAACTTCCGTATCGAGGACGAGGACGTTGATGTCGTTGTCCGAAGCGAGGACATGGTCAACACCGCCGTAACCGATATCGTAGGACCAACCGTCACCACCGATGATCCACTGGCTGCGTTTTACGAAGAACTGTTTCTTAGCGAGGAAGTCTTCGAGAACCGGTTTGCCGGCAGCTTCTTTTTCGAGGAGAGCCGTCAATTTGTCAGCGCGTTCACGAGTGCCTTCGCCTTCGTATGCATGAGCAGCCCAATCGCTGAGTGCTTCCTGGAGTTCCGGAGAAGCGACAGCTTTTGCAGCGTCGAGGTTTTCGACCAAGTCTTTACGGACTTTGTCTACGCCGAGGAACATGCCGAGGCCGAATTCAGCAGCATCTTCGAAGAGGCTGTTTGCCCAGGACGGACCGTGGCCGGCAGCGTTCATGGTGTACGGGGAAACAGGAGCCGATGCACCCCAAATGGAGGAGCAGCCTGTTGCGTTAGCGATCATCATGCGGTCGCCGAAGAGCTGTGTAACGAGTTTGACATACGGAGTTTCACCGCAGCCTGCGCAAGCGCCGGAGAATTCGAGGAGCGGCTGTTCGAACTGAGAACCGATAACGGTCTTCTTGTTCTGCGGGTTAGCTTTCGGAGCAACCTTTTCCGTAGCATAGTACCAGAATTCCATCTTCTTGCGTTCTTCGTCGGTGTTCGGAACCATGGTCAGAGCCTGGACCGGGCAGACGTTTACGCAGGAGCCGCATTCGAGGCAGTCGAGCTGGTCGACGACGATAGCCAAATCGTATTCTTTACCGGATTTAGCTTTAACAGCGACTTTGTAACCAGCCGGAGCAGCAGCCGTTTCTTCTTTGGTCGTCAAGCACGGACGAACCGTAGCATGCGGGCAAACGAAGGAACACTGGAGGCAGCCGATACATTTTTCGTTATCCCAGGAAGGAACGTGCAGAGCCGGGCCGGCTTTTTCGAATTTCGAAGTGCCGGAAGGCATGGTGCCATCTTCGCGGCCGACAAATGCGGAAACCGGGAGATCGTCGCCAACCTGTTCGAGCATCGGTTTTGCAACTTCCGTGAAGTATTTCGTAGCCGGACGGCCTTCGACGACTTCGTCAACGGCATCAGCCCAGGAAGCCGGATAGTTAACTTCATGGAATTCTTTGATACCAGCATCAACGGCGCCATTGTTCATGTCAATGATCTTCTGGCCTTTTTTGCCGTAGTTCTTGATGATGGAGTCTTTCAAGTATTTAACAGCGTCTTCTACAGGGATGATCTTAGCGAGGGCAAAGAATGCAGCCTGCATGACCATGTTGATACGGGTGCCGAGGCCGAGTTTCTGGCCGATAGCGTCACCGTTCAAGGTGTAGAATTTAACGTGATGTTTAGCGATAGCGCGTTTGATGCGAGCCGGAAGTTCGTGTTCCAGTTCTTCATCGGTCCAGGTACAGTTCAGCATGAACGTGCCGCCGTCTTTGATGCCGCGGAGAACATCGAAACGACCTACATAGGACTGACGATGGCAGGCGATGTAGTCAGCTGCGTCGATGAGGTACGGCATATCGATCGGGCGAGTACCGAAACGCAGGTGAGAAATCGTTACGCCGCCGGATTTCTTGGAGTCATAAGCGAAGTATGCCTGTGCATACATATCCGTGTGGTCACCGATGATCTTGATAGCCGATTTGTTAGCACCGACAGTACCGTCAGAACCGAAGCCCCAGAATTTGCAGGACGTAAGGCCCGTCGTATCAACCGGCATTTTCGGTTCGCGAGCAAGGCTGAGGTTGGTAACGTCGTCGACGATGCCAAGGGTGAAGCCGTTGAGCGGATGATCTTTCTTCAATTCTTTGAAGACAGCGAGGAAGTCTTCCGGAAGAACGTCTTTGGAGCCCATACCGGTGCGGCCGCCGATGACGTCAATGTTAAGACCTTCTTCTTTTACGAAGCCCGTGATATCGAGGTAAAGCGGTTCACCGAGGGAACCCGGTTCTTTCGTGCGGTCGATGACAGCAATCTTCTTGACCGTTTTCGGAAGAACGTTGAGGAGGTATTTGTTGGAGAACGGACGATAGAGGTGAACGTTGATAGCGCCGACTTTTTCGCCCTGGCTCTGCAAGTATTCGACGGTCTGTTTAGCGACGTCGGAGAGAGAACCCATGGAAACGACGACGTATTCAGCGTCAGGAGCACCGTAGTAGTTGAACGGTTTGTAGGAGCGGCCAGTGATTTCAGAAATCTTGTCCATGTAGTCAGCTACGATATCCGGCATAGCATCATAGAACTTGTTGGCAGCTTCTGTGTGCTGGAAGTATACGTCCGGGTTTTCAGCCGTGCCGCGAACCTGCGGGTTATCCGGGTTAAGAGCACGTTTACGGAATTTGTCGATAGCTTCCCAGTCAACGAGTTTTCTGTAGTTTTCGAAATCCATGACTTCAACTTTCTGAATTTCGTGAGACGTACGGAAACCGTCGAAGAAGTTGATGAACGGCAAGGAACCTTTAATTGCCGATAAGTGAGCGACACCAGCGAGGTCCATGACTTCCTGAACATTGGATTCGGCCAAGAGACAGCAGCCCGTTGCACGAGCAGCCATGACGTCCTGATGGTCACCGAAGATGCTCAGTGCATGGTTAGCCAAAGCACGCGCAGCTACGTGGAATACGCCCGGAAGGAGTTCGCCGGCAACTTTGTACATGTTCGGCATCATGAGGAGGAAGCCCTGAGATGCAGTGTACGTCGTGGTCAAAGCACCAGCCTGTAAGGAACCGTGGAATGCGCCGGCAGCGCCAGCTTCGGACTGCATTTCAACAACGTGAACTTTGTGACCGAAGAGGTTTTTCATGCCAGTGGCGGACCAATCATCGACATGTTCTGCCATAGGAGAAGACGGCGTGATCGGATAAATTGCGGCAACTTCAGTAAATGCATAGGACACCCATGCAGCTGCTTCGTTACCATCCATGGTTTTAAATTTGCTCATAGATAAAACACGCTCCTTAATTGAATGTTATACACAATATGGAAGATTCCATACTGATAGGCTTAAGATAGCTATAAAGACGTCCCGCTGTATCTCATACAGAAGGCGCGAACAGCACGCAAAGGTTCCAATGATGCATTCTGTTCACGTATCGACTATACACGTCCCATAATTGAAAAAAATGCAATAAAACGCGGGAAGGTCTGACAATATTCAAAAAAAAGTATTGCTAATATTCTCAATCTGTACTACTATTATAGTGGTATTACAGATTTGCACATTACCATATCTCTTTTCAGAAATTGCTGACCATCACAAACCGAACGACTTTGTAACTTTTTCTTACAAGTTAATTATATGCCTAAGCAATGTTAAATTCAATAGGAATGTGATGCTAGTTTATGCATCGTTCAGTGCTATTTTGTAAACGTATACCGAAGTAGTGTATATTGTAGCGTTATTTTTGATATACACGATTAGTTAGTGGAGGTGTTAGCATGGATTTTCATCATCTTAAATACTTTGTCGAAGTAGCAGACAAGAAGTCATTCAGCAAAGCAGCGCGAACACTGCATATTTCTCAGTCCGCCATCAGCCGTACCATCAAAGCCCTGGAAGAAGAACTGGGCGTCGTCCTTTTCATGCGAAATGCGAAGGCCGTCGAACTGACCGATGCCGGCACGATCTTCCTGTCCCATGCAAAACGGGTCGTCTTCATGTTCGAACATTTGAAGACCGACTTCGAAAATGAATTCAAATTGGAACAGGGCACGATTCTCATCGGCCTGCCCCCCATTACCGGGGCGCCGATCTTCGCCAACCTCTTAGGGGCTTTCAAGCAGGAATATCCTCAAATTGAACTGGACTTGTACGAACACGGCTCGAAGAAGGTCGAAATCAGCGTCCAAGAAGGCCTCATCGACCTCGGCATCGTCTGCACCCAGCCGAAGGAAAAGGATTTTGAATCGTTCTTCCTCACCCAGGATCCGATGAACGTCATCATTCACCGCGACAACATCCTGTCCAAGGAAAAGACGATTCCCTTGAAGAAACTGGCCAACGAATCGCTGGTCCTCTACCGCGATGACTTCAACCTGCACGACGAAATCATCCAACACTGTAAGAAAATCGGCTTCCAGCCGAAAATCATCTTTGAAACGAGCCAGCGCGACCTCATGATCCAGACCGTCGTCGCCAACCTCGGCGTCGCCCTCCTGCCGAGCCGCCTGTGCCCGACGAAGGAAGCCAACCCCCGCGTCTCGGAATCGGTCGTCGTCCGTCCCTTGGTCGAACCGGAAATCATGCACGTCCTCTATGTCATCTGGAAACGCGGCCACTACCTGTCCCATGCGGCTCAATTATGGCTCGACTTCGTCCGCAATAAGGCCCGCGTCATTTCCAACTTATAATGGCCGGGGAAAGACAAGGCCCCGCCGCTCCTGCCGGTTCCCTGAAAAGCCGGATACAGCGCGGCAGAAACGGTTTGCTCAATCAGTATCGCCGCCTGCTCAAGACTTGGCAGGGTCTGTCTAAGACGCAAAGATACCTAACTGCCGCTGCGGTTCTTCTCTTGGCATGGAACCTGGTGCTGCAGGTCCAGATTCTTACGCTGTCTAAGACCGTCGCGCTCCAACAAGTCCGCATCTCCCAGCTGGAGAAACAGGCTCAAAGACAGAATAACCTGCTCTACTCAGCATCGGTCACCTTAAACGATATAGAAAAAAAATGGCATTCGTTGAACTTCCGTGTCCTTGAAAACACGTGGCGCATCGAAGAACCGAAAAAAAACCCAGACTCCATGTGATGAGTCTGGGTTTCCTTTTTTTATTAGGGATTTATCACAATTCAAGAAGCGCTTCGAAGGCTTCCGGTTCCGGAAGGGATGAAATGATTTTCCAGGGTTCGCACTTGGCCAAATCATCGTAGGAATGCCTTCCGGTAGCGACGCTGATAGTCCGGGCGCCAATGGCTTTTCCACACTGAATGTCATGAGGCGTGTCACCGATAACATACATGGCTTCAATGTCATCGCCCCAAGTCCGTTTGGCAATGGCCAGGGCATTGCGGGCCAAGTCGTCGCGGTAGTAGTAGTCGAAAGTAAAGCCGGAATGGTCGAAATCAAAATACTGAGACAAGCCGAAGAAATCCATCTTCAGGCTGGCACCGACGCGGCTGTTCCCCGTCAGGAGGAGCTGGCAGTAACCTTCCCTTCCATGGAAGAATGCCAGGTTTTCTGCTGCATTCGGCAGGATGACACCTTCATGAGCCTTGCGTTTCAGCCATTTCAAGAGCTTTTGTTCATAGTTGCGGCAAAAGGCAAAGACTTCTTCATCCGTCGGCATGACGCCCGTCGATTTATAGAGCAGCTGCTGACAAATATAGTTATCGGTCCTGCCGCCGGCATCGATTTTCGGCACCGGTGTATCCTCCCCTTTTAAATCGCGGAGGACCTCTTTAATGGCATTCAATCCAGCATGGCCGGTATTCAATAAGGTTCCGTCAATATCCCAGTATAATAATTTCACGGTCTTCACTCCATCCGAGGCACTATTACTGTTTGGATACGATGTCCTTCGTATCGCGGGCAATCATGATTTCTTCATTCGTCGGAATGACATACATCTTAACCGTCGAATCGTCGGTGCTGATCAAAGCGTCTTTGCCGCGGACGTCGTTGCGCTGCGGATCGAGTTTGGCACCGAGGTATTCGAGGCCTTCGGCAATGGCGGCGCGGTCTTCAATGCCGTTTTCGCCGACACCGGCCGTAAAGGTGATGACATCGACACCGCCCATGGCAGCAGCAAAGGCACCGATTTCCTTGCGGACCTGATAGTGGAACATGTCGAGGGCGAGCTGAGCGCGTTCATTGCCTTCGCCGGCAGCTTTACCGAGATCGCGGAAGTCGCTGGAAACGCCGGAGATGCCGAGGACACCGGACTGTTTGTTCATCAATTTGTCCATATCTTTCGTCGAAAGGTTATGGTTGTCCATGACGTTGAGGACGATAGCCGGGTCGATATCACCGCAGCGCGTACCCATGAGGACGCCGGCCAGCGGCGTAAAGCCCATCGTCGTGTCGACGCATTTGCCGTATTTGATGGCAGCTAAGGAAGAGCCGTTGCCGAGATGGCAGTTGATGATGCGCAGTTCTTCAACGGGTTTGCCCATGACTTTAGCGACTTCACCGGCGACATAGCGATGGCTCGTGCCGTGGAAGCCGTAACGGCGGATATGATCTTCCTTATAGAGTTCGTACGGGAGGCCGTACATGAAGGCTTTTGCCGGCATGGTCTGATGGAAGGCCGTATCGAAGACGCCGACCTGAGGTACGCCGGGCATAATAGCCTTGCAGGCATTGATGCCGATGATGTTCGGCGGATTGTGAAGCGGAGCCATGGCCGAGCATTTTTCCAAGGCTTTCATGACTTCGTCCGTAATGAGCGTGGAAGCAGCGAATTCTTCACCGCCATGGACGACGCGGTGGCCGACAGCATCGATGGCATCCATCGATTTGATGACGCCGCATTCAGCGTCGGTCAAAATGTCGAGGACTAACTTGACGGCTACTTGGTGATCCGGAATGGACTGTTTGATTTCTTTTTTCTGGCCATTCCATTTGTGGGTCAGCTGCGAATCGGTGAGGCCGATTTTTTCGACCAAACCTTTTGCCATTACTTCTTCATTATCCATGTTGACGAGCTGATACTTCAAAGATGAGCTTCCGCAGTTTACAACCAATACGATCATGAAATTTTACCCTCTTTCGTGTGTTTTAAAATTACTTTAGCTGGCCAAATACGTGGTCAACTACTTCCTTCGCCAGTTCGTCACCGTCTTTGTACATGTATATGACGTGCCAAATCTGGCCATTATCTTCAAAGAAGAAACTCCGCACGGTGAGCTTCGCCGGCTGGCCGTTCAACGGCTCCGTATAGGAGGCGTCGACGACGGTGGCCTTGCGCCCGCTCTCTTCGGCTTCGGTAATCTTCGTTTGCAGATCAGATACATCCGGTGTCTGTTTCAGCATGGCAACGTATTTATCTGCCATGGCAACAGGCGTCGTTTCGCCGGCTGTTTCAGAAACAGCGACGACATTGATGTGTTTGTCATTGTTAATATACATCATGCCTTCGCCGTCCTGGCGATTCACATGTGCCAGGTCAAACGGGGTCATGACGTACACTTCCGAATTTCCGGCCTTCAACTGGACATAGCCGAAACTGTATTCTTCAAGCATCGTATTGCTGCCACAGCCGGCTAACAATACGGCAGCTGAGACCATGGCCGCAGCTGCAAGTCCTTTCAATCCCTTCATACAATCACCTATTTATGCTTTCTACAGACTAGGTTCATTATAGCATAAAAGCCTTATAGCGTCATCTAAAAAAAGCAGGAATTGGAAATACTTTAGCTATCCGCCCAAACAGCCAAAAAGAATGAACGGCCTCCATTGACGATTTTCTTTACCTTCCGTATACTTATAAACAACTTATACTGTGTTTCTTCGTGAAATACGGCCTTTTCCGGACGGTGCCGCCAGACACTGCGGCTTCGTCCCGTTCAGATATTGTGAAATTTAGAACGTAAGGAGGCTGCTATGGAAGCCATTGCCGTCATCGCCGAATTTAATCCCTTTCACACCGGCCACGCCTACTTGCTGTCGGAAATCCGCCGCCAAAGTCCGCCCGATACGGCCGTCATCGTCATCCTGAGCGGCGCCTTCGTCCAGCGCGGCGAACCGGCACTCTTCGACAAGTGGCACCGCGCCCGTTGGGCCGTCCGCAGCGGAGCCGATGCCGTCTTTGAACTGCCTGCCGTCTATGCCCTCTCGAGTGCTGAAGGATTTGCCTCAGGCGGCATCCGTTTAGCCTATCGCCTTGGCTGCACCTCCCTTGCCTGCGGCGTCGAAGAGGGGACGGCTGCCGACTTTCTCCGCCTGGGAAAAACCGCCTTGAGCCTCTCGTACGATGGATCGACAAAGACGGCCACGGCCGGTCGGAATCAGACAGACGACCTGGCAAAGGCCCTGCCGGAACTGGCCGGCCTTTTGGATCAGCCCAATGCCCTCTTGGCCCTTGAATATGCAAAAGCCATCCTCGCCCTGCCGTCTCCCCTTGCGATGCAAACCGTTCCTCGCCGCGGAAGCCATGCTGAAAACAGCTTCGACCAGCCTTTCACCAGTGCCTCGGCCCTCCGCCGGGAACTGAAAAAGGGATTCACGTCCCGCGTCGCCGCCTATTTGCCTCTGGCCAGCCGCAGCGACATCGAAGCCCTGCTGAAAGCAGGCGCCTTCACTGACTACGACCGCTACGGCGACTTCGTCAGCCTTGAAGGCCGCCTCTTGACGCCGGAACAGCTCCGCTGCCTGCCGGCCTTTACCGAAGGCCTCGAAAACCGTTGGCACCGAGCCTTCTCTCCCCTTTCGACGTATGAAGAAGCCCTGGCCGCCGTCAAGACCAAGCGCTATGCATTCAGCCGCCTGTCCCGCATGGGCGCCTATACGGTCCTGCAGCCGTCACAAGATTTCTTCAATGAATCCTACCGTGAAGGGCCTCAATACGGCCGCATCCTGGCCTTCAACGAGCGCGGCGCCGCCTTCTTGAAAGAAGCAAAGGGAACCTTCCCCATCATAACCAAACCGGCGCAGGCAAAAAAAATCCTGTCCCCTCTCGGACAGGCACAGCTTACCCTTGATATCCGGGCCAACGACATTCAAGCCCTCTGTTTCCGCAGCGCTTCTTGCCGCCAAGGACGAAGGGACTATTATACCTCCCCCAGCTATCTTTCCCAAGCGGACGGCGAAGGATGACACCTGGTTATTTTTATCCGCATATTTGTTTTACAGCCCAAAATCTGTTATCATAAGTACTGTATTTTTTATTTTTTCATAACCTATTTCGTCGATTTCATCCATAATCGATAAAATATGAAGGGGGCTTATTTGTGGCTGTAAATCTTAATATTTATCAAACATTAGCCGCAGCGATTGTCGTTTACTATACCGGCGTATTCTTGCGTGCAAAATTCGACGTCCTGCGCAAGTACTGTATCCCCGCTCCGGTCGTCGGAGGCATCTTATTCGCTATCATCAACTGCATTCTCTATACACAGGGTCTTTGGCAGTACGAGCAGGATACGATTATGCAAAACATCTGTATGATGCTCTTTTTCACCAGTGTCGGCTACACGGCCAGCATCAGCCTTATCAAACGAGGCGGCATCATGGTCTTTAAAATGGCCATCGTCACGACGATTCTCATCACCTTACAGAATATCATCGGGGTGAGCCTCGCGACAGTCTTCGACCTCAGTCCTCTCATGGGACTGGCAACGGGATCGGTTCCCATGGTCGGCGGTCACGGCACGGCAGCGGCCTTCGGTCCCTTGTTGGAAGACATCGGCCTTGACAGCGGCGTCACCATTTCCGTCGCCGCCGCTACCTTCGGTCTCGTCGCCGGCGGTGTCATCGGCGGTCCGATTGGGGAAGGACTGATTCACAAACACCATCTGGTCAGCTCGGCTGAATCGGAACGGTTCGATCCTTCGGCCAACGCCGACGCCGTATCGCGGTTAAAAGCCGTAGCCGGCGATAAGGAACGGGCCGAAAACGCCATCAAGATTGAAAACAAAATCGGCCAGACCATCGACAACTACCGCTTCATGAACGCCATGGCCCACCTCTTCCTGGCCATGGGTCTCGGAACGATCGTCAGCGGTTTCTTCAGCAGCATCGGCCTTGTCTTCCCGGGCTATATCGGCTCGATGATCGTCGCTGCCGTCATCCGCAACATCGCCGACTTTACGCACAGCTTTAAAGTCTACCAGCATGAAAGTGAAGTTTTGGGCAACCTCAGCCTGACCGTCTTTTTGACCTGCGTCCTCATGAGCCTCAAGCTCTGGCAGCTGGCAGACCTTGCCGTACCTCTGGTCGTCATGCTCCTCAGCCAGGCCCTGTTCATGGCCATCTTCGCCTACTTCATCGTCTTCCGCATCATGGGCCGCGACTACGAAGCTGCCGTCATGACCAGCGGCGTCTGCGGCTTCGGCTTAGGGGCTACGCCCAACGCCATCGCCAACATGACGGCCATGACGGAAATCTTCGGCCCGGCACCGACGGCCTTCTTCGTCATTCCCCTCATCGGCTCCTAATCATCGACCCGGTCAATGCCACGATCATTACGGTATTTATTAATATTCTCCATTAATCGTCCCGGCTTTTATTTCGCCAATATCGAGCTTCATCACGATCCATCTCTACGCCATCGCCTGTTTCCAGGGCGGTGGCGTAATTTTTCATGCCCTCTTTATAGCCTGACGCTGCAGACTGGGCAAACCAGTAAGCCGCCTGAATGCTGTCACGAGCGACGCCGTGGCCGTCACGGTAGAGGACGCCCAAGTTGTTCTGCGCCGGCCCGTCGCCGGCCATGGCCGCTTCATAGTACCAGTGCGCAGCCAGTTCCCAGTCTTGAGGAACGCCATATCCTTTTTCATAGAGATAGCCGAGATTGTTTCCGGCAATGACATTTCCCTGATCTGCCGCCTTAGCATACCAATAGGCGGCTTTTTCATAATCCGGCTCCCCGGTGTAGCCGAACTGATACATGATGGCCGCATTGCACTGGCCGTCGCCGTCGTCGTGTTCGGCAGCCCGCCGGTACCAGTACAGGGCCTTTTCGTAATCCTGAGGGAGATCATCCCCTATTTCATAGAGATGGCCTAAATTATTCTCAGCAGCTCCATAGCCGTGGCTGGCGGCCGCACCGTACCAAAGGACAGCCTGTTCGATATCGCGCTCCGTACCTAACCCATGCTCATACTGGTAGCCCAAGTTATACTGACCGGCAGCATAACCGCCCTTGGCCGAACGGCTGTACCAGTAAAAAGCCTTCCTATATAAATCATCTTTATCTTCTATATCGGCGTCAAAAGCGTCAAAGAAATAATCGTCTCCCATGGCACATTGAGCCGCTGCATCGCCGCTAAAGGCCAGTCGTTCTGTTTCGTCCATCGTCGGACTCCTTTCATCGGTCTCCCATGACGGAAGACAATCTTTATACTGCCTCGATTGTAGGGGAAAGGATGAGGACTGTCAACAAAGTCTTTTCCAAAAGATTTACAAATTTTCCTTTTTGACATATTGACTTTTTGACTTTTATAGCTATAATGATACTAGAAGCTAGCGAAAAGCTCCTAATCCTGAATACAATCGCCATAATAAGGAGGTCTTACTTATGGGAAACGAAAAATATACACAGAAAGTCATGGAAGCCTTCCAGTCTGCCCAGCAGATTGCCGCCCTCCATTACAACCAAGAAATCTCCTCGGTCCACATGCTCATGGGCCTGCTCAAAGAGCCTGAAGGCCTGCTGAGCACCATCCTTACGGAATGTCAGACCGACGTCCCCATGCTCCAGGCACGTCTGGAACAGCTGCTGAAGAAAATCCCTTCCGTCCAAGGTTCGAGCCAGATGTCGATGTCGACGGAAATGGTCCGGGTCATCGGCAAAGCCCAGCAATTAACCGACTCCATGCACGATGACTACATCAGTACAGAACACCTGCTCCTCGGCATCGTCAGCGAAAGCAGCAGCGACGTCCAGGAACTGTGCCGTGAATTCGGCCTGCACCAGGACAAGATCATGAGTACCATCAAGGCCAACCGCAAGGCCAACGTCAATACCGACAACCCCGAAGGCAACTACAAGGCCTTGGAAAAATACGGCCGCGACCTGACGGCAGCTGCCCGCCAGAATAAGCTCGACCCCGTCATCGGCCGTGACGACGAAATCCGCCGGACCATCGAAATCTTGTCGCGTCGCCGCAAGAACAACCCGGTCCTCATCGGGGAACCGGGCGTCGGTAAAACGGCCATCGTCGAAGGATTGGCCCGCCGCATCGTCAGCGGAGACATTCCCGAATCCTTAAAGAACAAGACCCTCTACTCCCTCGACATGGGTTCTCTCATTGCCGGGGCCAAATACCGCGGTGAATTCGAAGAACGGCTGAAATCGGTCCTCAATGAAATCGCCAAATCAGACGGTCAGATTCTCCTCTTCATCGATGAAATCCACACCGTCGTCGGCGCCGGCGCGTCCGAAGGCTCCATGGACGCCGGCAATATCCTGAAACCGATGCTGGCCCGCGGCGACCTGCGCTGCATCGGGGCTACGACCCTCAACGAATACCAGAAATACATCGAAAAGGACGCTGCCCTCGAACGGCGTTTCCAGCCGGTCATGGTCGACCAGCCGTCCGTCGAAGATACGATCACCATCCTCCGCGGCCTGAAAGAACGCTATGAAGTCCATCACGGCGTCCGCATCCGCGATAAGGCCCTGGTTGCGGCTGCCGTCCTTTCGGACCGCTACATCTCGGACCGCTTCCTGCCCGACAAGGCCATCGACCTCGTCGACGAAGCCGCTGCCAAGCTGCGCACGGAAATCGAATCCATGCCGACGCCCATTGACGAATTGAGCCATAAGATCATGCAGCTCGAAATCGAAGAACAGTCCCTGACCAAGGAAACGGACGACGCTTCCAAAGAACGACTGGCTAAGATCACGGCTATGAAGCAGGAATTGAAAGAAAAAGAAAACCAGCTCAAATCCCAGTGGGATACGGAAAAACAGTCCATCCTGCACACCCAGGAACTGAAAAAAGAAATCGACGCCGTCAAGGGCGAAATGGCTCAGGCCGAACGCAACTACGACTTGGCGAAAGCATCAGAACTGAAGTACGGCAAGCTGCCGGAACTGGAAAAACAACTGGCGGAACAGGAAGCTCACCTGGCACAGAAACAGGATTCGCAGCTCCTGAAAGAAGAAGTCGGCGAAGAAGACATCGCCCAGGTCGTCAGCCGCTGGACGGGCATCCCCGTCACTAAGATGATGACCGGCGAACGGGAAAAACTGCTCCACCTCGACGAAACCCTCCATAAACGCGTCGTCGGCCAGGACGAAGCCGTCCAAGTCGTCAGCGACGCCATCATCCGCGCCCGTGCCGGTATCAAAGACCCGAACCGTCCCATCGGTTCCTTCATCTTCCTGGGGCCGACCGGCGTCGGCAAGACCGAACTTGCCAAGACCTTAGCGGAATCCCTCTTCGATGACGAACGGAACATCATCCGCATCGACATGTCAGAATACATGGAAAAACATACCGTATCGCGCCTGATTGGGGCGCCTCCGGGATACGTCGGCTATGACGAAGGCGGTCAGCTCACCGAAGCCGTTCGCCGCCGTCCCTACAGCGTCATCCTCCTCGATGAAATCGAAAAGGCCCATCCCGACATCTTCAACGTCCTCCTGCAAATCCTCGATGACGGCCGCCTGACTGACGGCAAGGGCCGGGTCGTCAACTTCAAGAACACCATCATCATCATGACCAGTAACCTGGGCTCTCATGAAATTTTGGAAACGCCGGATTACGAACAGGCCAACCAGAAGGTCCGTGACCTCCTCAAACAGTACTTCCGTCCGGAATTCCTCAACCGTGTCGACGACATCGTCGTCTTCAAGGCCCTGCAGAAAGACCAGGTACAGAGTATTGCAGCCATCCTCTTGGAACGCCTCGGTCAGCGTCTGGAAAAACAGATCAAGATTAAACTCACTTGGACTGATGAAGCCCTGCAGGAATTGGCCGACAAAGGATTCGATCCTCAGTTCGGTGCCCGTCCCCTGCGCCGCTTGATCACCCATACCGTCGAAACGTCCTTGAGCCGCAGCATCATCGCCGGCACCATCCGCGAAGGCGATACGGTCAGCATCGGCTTTGACGGAACGGATTTTACCTTCACGCCCATTCGTGAGCACAAAGCATAACTAAAACGAGCCTCATGGGGTTTTAACATATCCCATGGGGCCCTTTTTAGTTTACAAGTTCCCAAAAACAGTATATAATTAATTGTAACTAAGTAACGGGTGGAGATTTATGAATAATACATTAGGAAATCATGTACTGATCGATTTTTATAACTGCAAAGCTTCTTTCACCGAAGCCGAAGACTTGCAGCCCTTGGTAGAACGCGCATTCCATTTGGTCGGCGCACCTGCTGAGGGCATTACCTTCTTCCATATTGATGACGAACTGACGTGCATGGCCGTATCGGGCAACGCCCATATCAGCATCCATGCCTATCCTCTCCTCTCCTACGTGGCAGTAGATATCTACAGTTTTAACATCGACCTTAAGACGAGCCAAATCATGAACGCATTAAAAGTAAACCTCCGTTCCGACCGCATCAAGGCGACGAGTATCCGCCGCGGTGATTTCGGCTCAATCCGCGACATGCGCCCGAAGCGCAAGTCCAAGATTACGACAGCACGGCGTATGAAAAATACAGGCGCGCGCATCAAAAAAACGAGTGCCAAAATGTTCAATATCCTTCGTCATCCAAAAAAAGTACGCCAGTCGAATCGGACGACGAACGAATAGTATGGTTGCAGATGAAAGGGTTTGTTTGTCATGTATATGGTATCGTTAAATCAAGCAGCGGGCATTGCCCGTGAAGAAATGACGTCTCTTGACGGCATTACGGCAGAGTTGCTTAACTTCATACAGCTAAAAAGTCAGCGCTTATATATGCACTCCCTGCAAGTTGCCAACTACAGCGTCAGTATCGCCGCCAAACTCATGCTGCCAAAGAGCGAAATCGAACAGATAAAATACGCTGCTCTCCTCCATGACGTTGGTCTTTTGGTCGTATCTAATACACTTTTAGTCAAGATACCCTATCTCAACCGCTCGGAAATGGCCCAGTACAAGCGCCATGCAGCAGCCGGCGGCAATATGTTGGAAAACATCCCCTGCTGCCAGGACATCGTGCCTTACATCCGCTATCACCATGAACACTGGGACGGTTCGGGCTTTCCCAAACACCTGCGCGGAGCCAACATCCCCTTAGGGGCGCGAATCATTGCCGTAGCTGACTACTACGATATGATTATCAATCCGTCGACTGAATTTTGGGCGAAAACAAAAAAACAGGCCGTCCGCGAACTCTTCAGTTCATCCGGCCTCCTCTTTGACCCGGAAGTGGTCAAGGCCTTCATCGAAATCTTAGGCTGATAAAAAGCATATGCAAAGCGCCGTTGTCTGACAGCATCTCCTGCCGGACAGCGGCGCTTTTTGTCGTTACCTGCGGATAGCCGGAAAACCGGTAACATATCCTTTCGTAAAAAAGAAGAAAAGCCTCTATTATCCCCCTCGTCCATAGAAAATATATGATATAATTAAATGTAATTATACGGCTTATTCACGGCTAATTTTGCTAAAGGATGTGATGATATTGAACCTGGCCCCCCAGCGTGCGGACCGTGCAGCTCACCTGACAATCTTACTCATTACCTGGCTTTATGTTTTCATCAATATGGTGACCCTCGATTATCAAATCGCTTCCATCGTAGGTGTCGTCATCTTATTCATCACCTTTACCTGGCGGCGCATCATGTACATCGTCATCACGGCGGCCGTTACGATGCTCCTTATCAGTATCTTTCCCTTTTTAGCCCCCATCGCCTTTATTATCATGGTGGTCATCTTCTTCCTGCGCCTGAAATATATTGCGGCCAATTGGCGGGCCGTTCTGGCCGGATTCTATATGTACGGCGTAGGTTTCTACTTTGCAGTTCTTCGCAGTACGACCGTCGAAATGATTCCAGCCCTGCTCACGGGCTTCGTCGCCGCTGCCGGCTTCCACCTCATCCTGACCTGGCTCTATACCCATCAGTATACGCTGGAGCGGGCCCTGCCCATTATGGGCGTCGCGCCGCTGCTCATCATCCTCATCTGTCTGCCCTTCATCAAGGCTTTTGGAGGCTTTGACGCCATCGCCGATGCTGCCGACACGGCCGTCGATACAGCCCATCACGGCGGCGACATCCACGGCGGTTCCGATGCCGTCACGCCGGCCCCGGGCACTCACTATACCCACGACTATTACCGCACCGGAGCGGACGGCACCATGCACCACGTCAGAGGCTATGAAGCGACCAATCCCGACGGCATCGTCACTAATAACTACTCCTATCACGGACAATCTGTCCCCCATTCCGGACACGCTTACGGGGGCCATGGTACATCGCCTGCCGGAAATGCTCCTGCGGCGCCGACGGATCCCATTGCCGACAGCACCCTCGTCGCCGATCCCGGACCGAAACGGACCAGAGACGAAGAAGATTGACATCAAAGGGACAAAAAATAGTAACTCGATAATGCGAAAAAGCCTGATTTCTTGTTACGAGAAGTCAGGCTTTTCAGCATGTAACCAGCCGTCTGCGTCACAAAACGTAAACGGCTGTGCTATGATTTTCTTCAATTAAAATGATATTCCTGATACAGCTTTTCTCTGGCCTTTTCATCGTCGATAGCCAATTCCAGATCCTGCAGACGGTCATCGGCTTTCAGCAGTCTTAACAATGTCGTCAACCGGCTTTCGCCTTCTTGACGTCCTTCCTGACGTCCTTCCTGACGTTCTTCAAGGCTCCATTTTTCAAGTTCTGCGCACATAACCGCCACCTCCTCCGGGTTGTTTTTGTAACGATGGACCGTTTCTTTCAAGGGTTCCAACACCATGTCTTCTACGTTCTCACTGCGAAAATCATTCATCAGCTTGCCCATGTCATCATTTCCCTTATAATTGCCATTGACGTAGATGATGTGACTATTGGCTTTTTCAGCCGCCTTGATACGGGACCTGTTCACTCCAATTAAAATAGGCTTTTCGATGCGCAATCAGCCAACGACCATTTTGGAATACATAATCATCTACATAGCGGACGCCTGTCTGACGTTTCATAGTTTTGCCCTCTTTATCCGTATAAATAAGAGTAACAAAGCAATAACTGATACCGTCTGCTTTATTCCCATTTAGATGTATGACCTGCTGTCCATTTATATGATAAACAACATCCTGTGTCTTTAAAAAGTCGTCAAAGGCCTTGCCAATATTTTCATTGCCTTTTAAAGTTTGCGTCAGCTTGCCATTGTTGTAATTCTCCACAACAGCATCTTTCGTAAAAAGGTCAATCTGCGATATGCCATCTTTATTATCCGCCTCAATTGAAAACGTATCTATAAGTTCACGGATAGCTATTTTATCCGCAATGCTCTTCCGATCGGTATCTGGCACAGCAATAGCCGGCTTTACAGCCTCCACGGTTGCTCCAATTGCTGGCTGAATCCCCATACCACTGGCGATAATCATCGCGGTCATCATTAAAAAACACGACTTTTTCATCTATTATTCCTCCTTTTATTAAAGTATTTATCGTTGATTTATTCTTTATTATTTTATCACTTATATACAGAGACTAGTCAAGTAAAAAAATCCCTTAATTCCCCCTTGAGTTCCGTCCCGTCTTTAAAGATTACCCTGATATTCTCTTTGCTGTATACTATAATAAAAGATATTAGGCTGTACCATAACCTTTCATCAAGATTTCTGATGAGTTCCTGCGCTTATAAATTCTTGATGAGGCTGTCCATCTGCCGGCTTCTGGCGCTGTGCCGTTTTATCATGGCCCTTGTAATTGCCATTGACGTAGATAATGTGACTGCCGTCTTCAAAAGGCCGGTTCAATTCTTCGATGATCCGGTTGACATGGTAGCGGTCCAAGCCATGCTGCCAGACATCGTTTTCTGTAATAAAGATGACGTAGCTTTCCGGCAGTTGTTCATAATCGCTTCCCTTTTTCGGACGGTTGAAACTCTATAGACAGTTCTAGAAAAACAGCCGGCTGCGTCACCAAACGTATCCGGCTGTACTATGATTTTCTTTAATTAATATGATATTCCTCATACAGTTTTTCTCTGGCCTTTTCATCGACGATGGCCAATTCCAGATCCTGCAGACGGCCATCGGCTTTCAGCATCTTCAATAACGTCGTAAGCCTACTTTCGCCTTCTTGGCGTCCTGCTTGTAAGCCTTCCTGACGTCCTGCCTGTAAGCCTTCCAGACGTCCTTCCTGACGTTCTTCAAGGCTCCATTTTTCAAGTTCTGCGCACATAACAGCCACCTCCTCCGGGTTGTTTTTGTAACGATGGACCGTTTCTTTCAGTGACTGTGCATTAACTCATCTTGCTTCAGTTAATGTGATATTCCCGATACAGTTTTTCTCTGGCCTTTTCATCGTCGATGGCCAATTCCAGATCCTGCAGACGGCCATCGGCTTTCAGCAGTCTTAACAACGTCGTCAGCCGGCTTTCGCCTTCTTGGCGTCCTGCCTGTAGTCCCTCCTGGCGACCTTCCAGGCGCCCTTCCTGACGTTCTTCAAGGCTCCATTTTTCAAGTTCTGCGCACATAACAGCCACCTCCTCTGGGTTATTTTTGTAACGATGTACCGTTTCTTTCAAGGGATCTAACAGCATATCTTCTACGTTTTCACTGCGAAAATCATTCATCAGTTTGCCCATGTCATCATTTCCCTTATAATTGCCATTGACGTAGATGATGTGACTGCCGTCTTCAAAGGGACGGTTCAATTCTTCGATGATCCGGTTGACATGGTAGCGGGCCAAGCCATACTGCCAAACATCGTTTTCGGTAATAAAGATGACGTAGCTTTCCGGCAGTTTTTCATAATCGCTGCCTTTTCTCAAGCTGTTGAGATCGAGCAGGCTGCTGTTGAAACGGGCCCGCTTCGTTCCCGCGCCTTTGTCGGCACGCTGCACTTCGATATCGTATTCCGTTCCCGTCGAATCGGTGGCATGCACATCCATCCGTATCCCATGGCCGGAAAGGTTGGGGATCGTATCCTCAATCTGCACCGTTTGTACCTGTAAATCCGGCTTTTCCATGATGATACGCAAAATACATTCGACAGCCGGAATATTATCCTTGAAGCAGCGCTTCATGAAATCGTCATCCATAAGCCGCCATCGCTTGATAATGTTCAATGCCCGCTGATGGCGTTTGGCGTTTTGCGCCGCGGTAATCGTTTCATTCGTAGGCATCTAAGCATCACCTTTCTTTTATATCCATTATACAAAGTTTCCCGCCTTTCGACAACAGATACCGTTCCGGTATGACCATAACCTTCTCTTTTCAGAAGGAATAGACCGTCACAGACAAATGTCGACTATATCACGCCTGAACCAGACGTATGGCAGCGAAAAAAAACCTATCCCTGACGCCCATTCCTGCCGACGACTCATAATCCCCAGACACTTCGATCGTATGGAAAATTTTCTTTAATAGCCTATCTCCGGCAAGAAAATGCATTCCATTACGGATACGCCATCTCAGTAAGATTTCCCTTGCGCAAAAAAGGTCTGATTTTAGGGAATCAGGCCTTTCACTTACGGTACTATTATTTTAAATGATCTTTGAAGAACTGTTCGAATTTATCAAAGGGGATCTTCTGGGTATTATCGTAGAGGTCCGTATGGTTGGCACCGGGAACGATATAGAGTTCCTTATCCTTGGAACCGATGGCGTTATAAGCATCTTCGCTGAAATAACGGGAATGGGCTTTTTCACCGGCCACAATCAGCGTCGGTGTACGCATTTCCTTGGCGTATTCCATGATGGGCATATTGATAAGGCCAAGGGGCATGATCGTCGCCCAGGAACCATTGGGATTGGAGTTTACCGAACGCGGATGATAGCCGCGGCTGGTCCGATAGAAATTAGCATATTCGGCGATAAACTTCGGCGTTTCCGACGTAATATCTTTTTCCGGATCCAGATTATTGGCCGGAGCTAAGTCGGTATAACCGTGTTTCGAGCTTTCCCAGCGGGCATTATTCAACTGTTCCTTCATCTGGTACCGTGCATCTGCACTCTGCGGGGCTACACGATCGTATTGCCCCTGGGGATCCATGGTAATTTCATAGCCATTGGCCATGACCTGGGTCATATTATACATCGTGCTGGTAGCTACGGCTTTGACGCGGGTATCCTGGATGGCATCATTCAAAGCAAAACCACCCCAGCCGCAAACGCCCAAGATACCGATCTTATCACGGTCTACCATATCCAAGGACCCCAGGTAGTCGACAGCGGCGCTGAAATCTTCCGTGTTAATATCGGAAGACGCCGTATTGCGCGGATTACCGGAGCTTTCACCGGTGAAGGAAGGGTCAAAAGCCAAGGTCACAAAACCACGTTCGGCCAAGGTCTGTGCATAGAGACCGCTGACCTGTTCTTTTACGGCATCGAAAGGACCGCTTACGGCAATGGCGGCTAATTTTCCCTGGGCGTTTTTCGGCACATACAGATCCCCTACCAGGGTAAATCCATAACGGTTTTGAAAGGTTACTTTACGGTGATCCACCTTATCAGACTGGGGGAATATCTTATCCCATTTCTGTTCCAACTGGATCGTTTGCCCCGGTACAGATACGGTCGTTGCATTTTCAGGTAAGGCTGCCAAAGAAGTAGCCGTAATAGCAGCAGCCAACAGAGCTGCCATCGAAGTCGTTTGAATTACTTTTTTCAACATAGTATTGTCTCCTTTATCATCAAAAATTAGCTTCATGTATTATTCAAATAAGATATCTTGGCTCCATTATAAACGGAAGCCTCAAAGTATAACAAATACCTTTATCTTATATTTTGATATGTTTTGTAATTATATCTATTACTTATGATACATCGATTCCTAGGACCGGATTCATGTTGCGTTTCCGACATTGCCCCCAGAAAAGAACGGCCGCTGCCGCCAGAAATAGTAATCCGCCGTAAACGACGAATTTTTCGCCAAAAGAATCAATAAACATGCCGCTTACGGTCGTAGCGGCCATCGTTCCAAGATTGACGGCCGTAAGGAAAAGGCCGTTAGCAAAATCAGGAGCCTCCGGCGCCGCGTGGGAGAGCCAGAATTGGTTGATGTTGGCATTGATGCCGGCCAGGACTCCCCAAAAAATCGTAAGGGCGGCCACCATCACGCCGCTGTCCCCTCCCGTAAGAAGCAGGAGATACACAGCTCCCAGCAAGAAGGGAAATGCTTTCACCGTCTGTTCGGCCCGGCTGGAAAGAAGGTGTCCGGCCGCCATGCTGCCAAAGATATTGCAAAGACCGTAACCAAACAAGAGCAGACTGACAAGGTTTGGAGCCAGCCCGACTACACTTGCCAGATAGGCGGCCCAATAATTGAAAACACCAAAGACAGAGCCGTTTAGGAAAAGGATGGCAAAGATAGAGGCCCAAACCATAGGCTTTTTCAACACAGCCAATTGTTCTCCATAAGACAAACGCCCGACTGCCGGCATAGAAGGCACAAAGAAGGCTGTCGCCATCATGACGAAAAACGTCGTAAGGGCAAAGAAAGACATGGAAACGGATAGAGAAATATGTTCCGCCAGAAAATTACTGATCGGAACCCCGACGACCATGCCCGCTGACACTCCGATGTTTATTTTTGCCACCGCCTTCGGCGCCGCTTTCACACCGGCTACCTCCGCTGCCATCGTAAACGCCATGGAGCAGTAGACCGGATGGAAAAAGGCCGGAATGATCCGCACGGCCAAAAGCAGATTGAAATTCGAAGCAAAAACAGAAATGGTATTGCATATCGTAAAGAGTCCCAGCACCAACAGCATGACATACTTACGGTTGAACCGGGAGAAAACAAGGGGCATAACGGGACCGGAAAGGGCAACACCCAAGGCAAAGAGACTGATAAGCAACCCGGCGTGAACGATGGTCACATCGTAACGCTGGGCAATATAGGGCAAAATCCCGATAAAGCCCATCTCCGTATTGAGGATGCCGAACACCCCTGTCATTAGAATAAAGATCAAAAGACGCTTGTTCACCTGCAAAGCATCACTCCTTTCTTGTTGATGGATTAAGGATATCACAGACCATCTCAAATAACTAATACCTATAATATTTATCTGGTTATAATTGGATTACATACCTGGTTCTGCTATAATAGTGGCAGAGGTGATGGAAATGGAATTTCGTGTCCTGAAATACTTTTTGGCAGTCGCCAGAACGGAAAATATCTCCCACGCCGCAGAAGCCATGCATGTGTCCCAACCGGCATTGTCCCGGCAGCTCATGGATTTAGAAGAAGAGCTCGGCGTGAAGCTCCTAATCCGAGGCAATCGGAATACTACGCTGACAGAGGCCGGTTTCCTGCTCAAAAAACGAGCTGAAGAAATTGCCCAACTCGTCGATAAAACCGTAGATGAACTGTCCCACGCCCAGGAAGGCGTAAGCGGCAGCGTTCGCATCGGCTGCGGCGAAACGGCCGGCATGAGGGTCGTAGCCCGCGCAATTCAAGATTTGCGAAAAGAGTATCCCAACATCCACTATCAGTTTCAAAGCATGGACGGTATGGTCGTAAAAGAGCAGCTAAAGAGAGGCACCTTGGATTTTGGCGTATTGATACAGCCTGAACCCCCACAGGATTATCCCCATATCGAGCTGGCCCACGAAGACATCTGGGGCGTCCTGATGCGAAAAGACAGCCCGCTGGCCGCACACACGACCATTCGGGCCGCTGACCTTGAGGGGCTCCCCTTAATCGCTTCCCGACAGGCCCTTACCGCCAAAGAACTTGGCGTATGGTTTGACAAGGATGAAAGCGAACTCAATATCATTGCCACGTACACCTTGATTTACAACGCCTCTCTCTTGGCCGAGGAAGGTGTCGGCTACGTATTGTGCCTTGATCGACTCGTCCACCTCCCGAAAGACGGAAAGCTCATATTCCGGGCGT
This sequence comes from Megasphaera massiliensis, assembly GCF_000455225.1. GTDB lineage: Bacteria > Bacillota > Negativicutes > Veillonellales > Megasphaeraceae > Megasphaera > Megasphaera massiliensis. The sequence continues at coordinate 178,962 of NZ_HF954537.1, read as the reverse complement.
TAGAACCCCAAAACATCTGCCGCATCTTCTTTATCTGGAAAAAGAATCAACTCTTTTCAGAGGCCGCCCGATTATTAAAAGAAAAAGTGATGGAATTGTCCAAAACATAGTCTTTCCCCAAAGGAGTCACGTCTCCCCTACGATAAATATTACAACATGCGACGCAGTCACCACTGCAATATGAAACAGACCTCCTACCGTCCGCTCAAAGGCAAACGATTAGGAGGTCTGTTTATTACGTAAATATACGCAGATATCGTGCTCATCTTATTATATTGGTACTGTCAAATATTTTTCGCAAATGTCTGAGTCTCGACGTAAGTAAAATCAGTCAAGAAGATTATCCATATCAAATCCGTAGAGTTGTTTCATATCCATGTACTTCTTCGGGCCCCACTTAGTGCTGACGCCATGGCGGAGCTGGGCGCATACCATCATCAAGGCACTCTCGCCGTCAGGGAATGTGCCAACGACACGAGTACGACGACGAATCTCTCGATTGAGTCGCTCAATCATGTTGTTCGTACGGATTTTCTTCCAGTGTTCTTCCGGGAAATTCATGTAGGTCAGTGTCTCAGTAGTAGCGTCCAGAAGCCTATCAGCAGCCTTGTTCAACTTCATCATCTCACCTTAAAAATAATAGTTCATCATCTGTTTAACAATATCGTAATCACCGATCATAATATACCGTCCATGTCCATCCAGTTTCTTATGCCCATTATTATCAAGAATATATACTCGCTTATCATTGGGATTTACTTCAACCAGATAATAGAATGAATTTCCGCCATAACTTTGAGTAAGATACATCCGTGCAGTACCATCACCTGGATAAACAACACTACTGTCATCAGTAACCACTACCGTACTATTATTGTACCCTCCATAAAAAGTTGCAGCTTCCGATGTCGAGACACCACCAATGGCAATTCCACCGGCAAGCAATAGGCTTACAGCCATAGATTTAGCAGACAATGATAATTTTCTTCTCATAGTAAAGTTCCGCTCCTTTTCTAAAAGAATATATTTATTCATCAGTCATTCCGTTCTCTATGTCCATAATTAATATTGTGTGATAATAGCCACTATTTTTCTCAATAAAATTGAGCATACGTAATTTATCAATATATCTTTGTGCATATTTCGGTTTCAGATGAATTTTCCGTGCAATTTGATGGATAGATCGTTTATTCTGTAAATATACCAAAAGATCATCATATCTCCTTATTATCTTTTTCGGTGAAGCGAATTTAATTTTCAATAATTCACGTTTACCTTTATTAGATAATTTCAAATAACCTTTAAAGCTATCATTTGTCTTTACCAACATAGCCATGCTACAATCATCCGTTGTCTCTTTAATGATGGTACTTTCAAAACTCTGCCTAACTTGTTCCTGTATTTTATCAATAGAGATGATCGTAGACATATGCATTATTTTTTTTAAAACATCCGCTAATTTATTCTCTTGCTTACTATATAAACGTGCTTCAGGTCCATCGGACATTAAAACAAAACCTTGAATTGTCCCTAAAAAGCCTTTGATTAACTTCATGGTCATAATAGCATCCTTTGACGTCGTGAATACGGTTGTATTTACAAACTCACCATTTTCTGGTTGAGAAGCTATTTTCATCTCATTATTTTTAAGATACCCAATTACACCATCTCCGATATGTGCAATTATAAATTTATCGTCCTTAATTGCTACTAACAAGAGAGTAGAAGCCAATTCTTTTATTTCACACTCTAATTTTTTTGCTGTTGTACTGAGATTTTTTAGCACACGCTCCAAAATTTCTTGTTTTACAGCAACACCATTCTCAGTAGCAAAGTAAGTATCAAATTTCTCGACCAATTCCAAGCATATGAACTTTGTAACAGCCTCCGCTCCGTAATGGGAGAATTTGGCTGACCCTGCTCCATCAGCTAGAGCAATTACCTGTATGTTATCATCAACAACTGAATAGGTTTTATCTTGGCAAGGTATGCCTGACTTTATATGACTTCGACCTTGAACCGCACATTGAATTGCATTCCACATAAAAGCACCTCCATATAGCAATGTCTGACAAACATAAAGTTTGTCAGACATCTCTAGTTTATAATTCTGCCCACCCTTTAATTCCATCCACATCAAGCGGTACACTTTCACCGGGGATCGATTGAGATGTTTTCGATACACTCTTGCTAAGCCAAGCGAAGAACTCACGGAATTTCAGTCCCTGTAATTTTAAAGCCGGACGCTTCGGTGAAAAACGATTAAGTGTCGACATATCACTTTCATTACCTATGCCAATAGGAAATACGGTTAGCTTTTTCTGATTAACCATTTCTGTAGTACGGCGCATGGCTCGATTCAATTCACCTTCATCTCCATTAGGCACCCCATCTGTCATTAAGACAAGCCACGGCTGATAATAATCAACCCCTTTATCCTTATATTCCTGCTTTCTTCTATCTAATAAATCAAGGGCAAGATTAACGCCTTCTCCCATTGAAGTATCTCCTACTGGCTGCAATTCAGGAATTGTTTCTTGTCTTTCGATATTTGCAAAATCCAATACGCACGTAGCTTTACTATCAAAAGTAACGATACATATTTCAGCGGAATATACGGCGATTTCATCTTCACGAATCGCTTCATAGAACTGTTCAACGCCCTTTTGAAGTTCATCAATTCTGCTCGTTCCACCCGTTACGATATTCCAAGTACGGCCGTCCTCATAAACCGTCTCTCCGGTTGCTTCGCATTCACCCTCTACAGCCCCCATCGAACCACTGGTATCTAAACATAAACATATCGGCACTCTCGGTGTTGGATTGTTTACTAAGTCTTCAATTCTTACTAGCATATTACTCTCCATATTATTCTCCTCCTTATAATTCGCCCCAGTCTTGGATTCCTTCTAGATCAAGTTTTACACTTTCCCCCGGGCTCGATTGAGACGTTTTCGATACACTCTTACTAAGCCAAGAAAAGAACTCACGGAATTTCAATCCTTGTAGTTTCAATGGATGCTTTTTAGGCGAGAATCGAGCAAGAACCTTCATATCAGCTTCCGATCCTATACCAATAGGAAATATATGGAGTTTTTTCTGATTAATCAAATCCACAGTTCGGTCTATTGCACGAGATAGTTCTGCGGAATCTCCATTGGGAGCACCATCAGTCATAAGGACTAGCCAAGGTTGATAATAATCAACACCTCGCTCTTTATACTCATTCTTACGCCGTTCAAGTAAATCCAACCCTATATTTACAGCTTCTCCCATAGGGGTCATTCCATTAGCAGTCAAAAGTGGTGCATCCGGCTGAATTTCCAGACTTGCAAAATCGGCAATACATTGTGCATCTCCGCCAAAAGTAACAATACTGATTTCAGCAGAATACATTGCAGTCTCATCCTCACGAATAGCTTCATAAAACAAACGTACGCCCCCATTTAATTCATCAATAGGATCTCCATCCATTGAACCACTTGTATCCAGACAAAGGCACACCGGTACTCTTGCCGTAGGATTGTTTACTAAGTCTTCTAGTCTTACCAATAAATTGTCATCCATTTGAGATTCCTCCTTATATTATTTATTTAGATTTATAGTAATTAAAATAAATCGTTTTTTAACTACCTTTAAGTTAATTTGTCTTTTAGATATTGATACATCTCCATATATAGTTTTTTACATAACTCATATTGTTGGTTTTCAATAAGCATAAGACAGGGATGTAGATAATAATCCCAAAGATAATTACAGCAAACTTCATAGTCCGCCGATACTTTTAATTTGCTTACAATAAGCGGTGCATTATTATAGTATTCTGCAATCAACCTTGGTCCATCCGGCTGATTATTTAACCAATTATCCCTGTACCCACGTAATATATTAAGTTCTATACAATCATCCGATTTACCAAAATACTCACATACTACCGTTGAAATAAAACAGGATGAGCCTTTACTTCCAGAAGAACTGCTGCTATGAGAAGATGAAGTATGTCTTCTTGTTCGAGAAGAATATCCTCCCGAAGAACTATACGAGCGAGTCTTTTTAGCCTCACGACATGATTTACAACGTTTGGGCAGATCAAATCCCATTTCTTCATAATACTCATATTCATAATTTGTTATATTAAATCGACGACCACAATCAATACATGCACACCTACGCCATACCTGCTGCCCGTATTCAAAGCACTCATGACAAACATCATAGCGTTTAGACTTTTTGATATATTTTTGATAATTCGTATATAACATTTCTTTGTTACATCTTTTACATCGGTATACTTCACCTCTCTTCAAACAAGCTTGACACATCCCCTGCTGACATTGATTTCTAGGCACTTCATTATGGCACAACCGACAGACGACGTACTCTATCTTCGGATTTTTTTTATGCCGAGTAGGGAATAACTCCTCTGACATTTTATCTTGTTCTCCGAATTTTCCACTATCCAGTAAATCAAGGTAGTGTAAAAAAAGAGAAAGCCAATCATTAACTGTAAGTCGCTTACTTTCCGTTGAATATTTCCCACCTTTTCTGAACGTATTGTAAAATGCTCCTTTTAAAGCATATGTCAAATGGCTCCAAATATAACGCCACGGACCATCTGGAGTTTTTTTGTTTGAGTTATCTCCAAACGGATAAGAAAAATCCATCCTGATAATATTATTGATTGGATCCTCTCCACCTTGTTGTGAATAAGGTGGTTTCCCGGGAAGCATAATCATAAAAAGGAGTGTAGCTACTGCAAAATTCTCATTGCCCATTGTTCGTAGAAAATCAGAAAAATGCTTTCTTTGAATCTCTGGTGCCGTATAATTATTTGTTCCTACAGGACAAGGAAAATCTTCCACCTGGTAGCTATCCGTATCAACAAAATAAACCTCCTTAGGAGATACCACTAAAATATTGGCAGGATTTATATCTCCCATCACGATATTTCGGTCATGAAGATACTTAATTTTTTCCAAGATCGTAATGCACAATTCTACAGTATCGCGCTTTTTCCAGCGTGGAAAATTTTTCAAAAATAATTGCTTAATAAAGATACTTTTTTGAAGTTCCTTCCCTTTCGCTTGGGGCATCATATACCCAACAAACTCTTGCCGGGAATTATATAATGCGAAGACCGGATAACATATACCTTCACATTTTATATTTTTGCTAAGCATAAGTTTTATTTTTTCATATCTTCTTTTAGTGTTATTTTCCTTTTTATATATTTTAGCAACATATGGAGTATTAGTCGTATATATAATGCCTTCTCCACCCGCTGCAACTTTAGATTTTAATTTTATGGTCTCTCGTGATGCTGTATATACGATTTCATTTTCTGTCGGAATATGAGTTACCTTAAGGAGTGAATCCGTCAGTAACGTTACAGTTTTGCAGATTCTAAAAACTTCATTTTTATCCACGTTATTTTCTTTCTGCGGCTTAATTCTATCACACTTGGTATTGCCAACATCCAAATCAAAATTACTTAAAAAACCGTACCGATTAATTCTTTTAACATGAACAGAATTCACTCTACCCGAATTATTGTTATTCAGAGCTAGAATATCTTTAGCCAAATCACCGTTTTGTGTAATAAGTAGTAATTTATGTGTCATTCGAAATTTAGTGAATACTACTTGGAAAAGATTGTCCACAAAACTATCGTTTTTTTCACCCCGCCTTTCCACAAAATTTTCCCCAATTAGCCACGTTAATACTTTTAAACAATTCTTTGCCTTCTCTGCAAGTTCAGGATTTCTTTTATTATTCCCCAATTTTTTCAATTCTTCGACACTTCGCTGTGGAATAATCACCTTATTTTGATATTTACGAAGAAAAGGAATAATATTCATCCAAAATTTATCTGCAGCAAAGTGCAACATACTGTAGGTATCTATGAAGATTTTCCAATCCTTAGTGTAATCGTCCAATCTGTTTTTGGCGTAGGTTTCTTTACTATTCTGATTACTTTCATAGGACATAACAGCTTCCTCCCTTAATCGATCGATTCCCCCTTTAAGAGCACCAGCCCCCTTCCTACCCTCAGCTTCTAATTCATCAGTACAGTCTGTTAATGCAGTTTCCCTTATTTCTTCATAAGATAAAATATCTTGTTCCCAGTTTCGGAATCCACTATCTTTAAAGTATCTCAACACAAAATATTAAATCCACCCAATGAATCACTATTAAGTGCCCATATTTGTTTGCCAATTTAATATCGCATGTAATAAGAGCTAATCTCTTTACACATTTAAAGTATATCTCTCATTCGAGATGAATACCCGCTAGAAGAACTATACGAATGAGTCTTTTTAGCCTCACGGCATGATTTGCAATGTTTTGAAAGATCAAAGTCCATTTCTTCATAAGACTCATATTCATAATTTGTTATATCAAATTGCCGACCACAATCAATTCATGTACGCATACGCCATACCGGATTTCCGTGTTCAAAACACTCAAGACAGACATCGCAATTGATTTCTAGGAACTTCATTATGGCACAACTTACAGCAGTATATCCTACCTTTGTATTTTTTTATAGCGAGTAGGAAATAACTCTTCTGACATTTTATCTTGTTCTCCGAATTTTCCACTATCCAGCAAATCAAGGTAGTATGAAAAAAGAGAAAGCCAATCATTAACTGTAAGTCGCTTACTTTCCGTCGAATATTCCCCACCTTGTCTGAACGTATTGTAAAATGCATTTTTTAAATCATATGTCAAATGGCTCCAGATATATCGCCACGGCCCATCTGGTGTTTTTTTGTTTGAGCTATCTCCAAGGGGATAAGAAAAATCCATCCTGATAATATTATTGATTGGATCCTCTCCACCTTGTTGTGAATAAGGAGGTTTCCCGGGAAGCATAATCATAAAAAGAAGTGTAGCTACTGCAAAATTTTCATTGCCCATTGTTCGTAGAAAAGTTGAAAAACGCTGTCTTTGAATCTCTGGTGCCGTATAATTAATTGTGCCCACCGGGCAAGGAAAATCTTCCACCTGATAGCTATCCGTATCAACAAAATAAACTTCCTTAGGAGACACGACTAAAATATTAGCAGGATTTATATCTCCCATCACGATATTTCGGTCATGAAGATACTTAATTTTTTCCAAGATCGTAATGCACAATTCTACAGTATCGCGCTTTTTCCAGCGTGGAAAATTTTTCAAAAATAATTGCTTAATAAAGATGCTTTTTTGAAGTTCCTTCCCTTTCGCTTGGGGCATCATATACCCAACAAACTCTTGCTGAGAATTATACAATGCTGAAACCGGATAACACACGCCTTCGCATTTTAGATTTTTACTAAGCATAAGTTTTATTTTTTCATATCTTCTTCTAGTGTTATTTTCCTTTTTATATATTTTGGCAACATATGGGGTATTAGTCGTATATATAATGCCTTCTCCCCCCGCTGCAACTTTGGATTTTAATTTTATGCCCTTTCGTAATGCCGTATATACGATTTCATTTTCTGTCGGAATATGAGTTACCTTAAGGCGTGAATCCGTCAATGACGTTACAGTTTTACAGATTCTAAAAACTTCATTTTCCTTCACGTTGTTTCCTTGCTGCTTAGTTCTATCATTATTAGTATTACCAATATTAAAATTAAAATTACTTAAAAAACCGTACTGATTGATTCTTTTAACCGCAACAGAGTTCGCGTTAACCGATCGAGTACTATTCAGAGCTAAAATATCTTTAGCTAAATCACCGTCTTGTGTGATAAGTAGTAATTTATGTGTCATTCGAAATTTAGTAAATACCACTTGGAAAAGATTATCTACAAAACTATCGTTTTTTTCACCCCGCCTTTCTACAAAATTTTTCCCGATTAGCCATGTTAATACTTTTAAACAGTCTTTTGCCTTATTTGCAAGTTCAGGCTTGCTTTTGTTATTCCCAATTTTTTGCAGTTCTTCGATGCTTCGTTGTGGGATAATCACTCTATTTTGATATCTCTGAAGAAGAGGAATGATGTTCACCCAAAATTTTCCCGCTGCAAAATGTAGGATACTGCAGGTATCTATGAAAATCTTCCAATCCTTAGCATAGCTGTCCAATTTATTTCGGGCGTAATTTTCTTTACTATCCTGACTGATATCATATGCCATAACAGCTTCCTCCCTTAATTGATTGATTCTCACTCCTTAAGACCGCTATACCCCTTCTCTCAGGGGCTAATTCATCAGGATAGTCTGTTAATACAGTTTCCTTTTTCTTCACAAGACAACCCATCTTGTTTCCATTTTTGGAATCCAATATTATGGGAGTATATAAAAACTAAAATATTAAATCCACCCAATGAATCACGATTAAGTGCCAATATTAGTTTATCCAATTTAACGGAAAGCCAATCGATTTACACATAAAGACCAGAAACTCTCGACCAAAAAGTATTTATAATGTTGGCATCATTTCTTCACCTTTGAGGTCACCAGTCCACATATTGCATCTCTCAGAGTAATTTCATTCCATTATTCGTAAAAGATATATACTCTCATTCGAACGCAAAAATTGCTTCTAGATGGTTTCAAGTACTTTAAACGGTATAAGGGGATTTATCTCTAATATTTTTGCATTGTTTTTATTCACCGTCTTTTAATACTTTTATTGTATACTTAAATTTACTAATTTGCAATCATTCAGGCTATTTATTATTATACACTTTCAGGTAGTCAGATTATGTCCAAGTCAATTATCTTAGATCCATTAACATAAAAATAGACCCCCTAAAATCAGACTAAAAGCTGACTCTAAGAGGCCATTTCATTACCTTAGTAATTGTAGGTATCTCAGGTATTATATTATAATTCCATATCACGGCGCCCCACTGGCCATGACCAGACCGATTACCTCTTCTGCCCCGTTTCGCTTCAAGACTTTGGCGCAGGCTTCAAGGGTCGCACCGGTGGTGAAGATGTCGTCTACAAGGAGGATATGCTTATTCTTGACATCGGCTGTTTCCCGAAGGCCGAAGGCGCGGTGGACGTTTTCGGAACGCTGACTTCTGGGAAGATGCCACTGAGCATCGGTGGGACGCAAACGCTGGAGGATGTCGGCCCAGCGATAATGATCGTCAGCCCATGTTTTGAAAAGGCTTTCGACTTGGTTGAAGCCGCGGCTTTTCATTTTCTCCGGTGCTAAGGGCACGGGAACGACCATGTCGATGGCTTTCAGTCGTTCGGGCCAGGGAAATCGGTCCAGCAATACCCGACAGGATCGGCATTTTCCCTCTCTGCCCTTGTACTTGATATCATGAATCAGACGGCGCATGGCCCCGTCGTAGTCGGCCAAACAGTAACAGGCGTCGAGGGCCTTCAATTGTCGGGAGCGGTTGATGCGCCGCGGATGCCACACTCGAGCGAGGCACGACGGGCACCAGTCGCCGTCCCGTTTCATCAGGACGCCGCAGGCCGGGCAGGTCGGCGGATAGAAAAGGTTGGTCATAAGGGTGAGCAGTGACATAAAAATGCCTCCTGTCGCAAAATATTACGTAAGCAGCTCTCCTTGGAGCCGCGGGATGAGCAGCGTAAATCGCCGGCTCGTCCGCTGATTTTGGACGGCCGTTTGGACAGCTCGTTTAGTACCGACTAAGATGACTTTTCGTTTAGCCCGAGTAACGGCCGTATAGAAGAGGTTTCGCTGGAGCATGATGGAATGGCTGTTGACCAGGGCCATGATGACCGTATGGTATTCACTCCCCTGGCTCTTATGGACAGTAATGGCATAGGCCAGGGTGATTTCGTCGATTTCCGCGCCTTCATACTTGACGTCCTGTTCGGGATAACGAACGTAGACCATGTCATGCTGAACGGCAAAGATTTGACCGATGTCGCCGTTGAAGACGCCTTTTTCGTAATCATTATGCTTCTGCATGACCTTGTCGCCGACGCGGAAAATCATGTGGCGGCCCTTCAATTCACCCTTCCCTTGAACGGGCGGATTGAGCCGTTCCTGAATAAGCTGATTGAGGTTGTCGACGCCGCAGGGATCCTTGTACATGGGAGACAAGACCTGGACGGCAAATTCGTCACCTGTTTCCTCAACTTCACTGCGGTACAAGGCGCTGATCTTCGTCGCCCCGTCGGCTTCGGTCTCGATTTCGACGAAGCGGAATTCCAGGTCTTCGTTGACCACCGGCAGGCGGCCGTTGTTGATGAGGTGGGCATTGGTTACGATGCGGCCCCCTTCTTTTTGGCGGAAAATCGTATCCAAGCGGACGACGGGGACCGTTTCCGAGGCGATGACATCGTGGAGGACGGCACCGGCTCCGACCGACGGCAGCTGGTCGGCATCACCGACGAGGATGCAACGGCACTGGGGCTTCAAGGCATTCAGTAAGTGGTACATCATTTCCATGTCGAGCATGGACACTTCGTCGACGATGACTAAGTCGGCCGGCAATAACTTCGTTTCATTGTATTCAAAGGACTGGACTTTGCCGACATGGCCGTCGGGAATAAGGAGTCGATGGATGGTCTTCGCCTTGCGCTGCGTCGTTTCAGCCAGACGCTTAGCAGCTCGCCCCGTCGGCGCACAGAGCAGGATGCGCAGGCCTTCTTGTTCGGCCAGGCGGATGATGGTCTGAACGACGGTCGTCTTCCCCGTCCCGGGACCGCCGGTGATGACGGTCATCCCCGATTGAAGGGACTTTTCGACGGCTTCCCGCTGTTTGTCCGCCAGTTCAAAATGACAGGAATCCTGCCAGCGGTCGAGAAACAGTTGGACATGCGTTTTCATAGAAAGAGGCTTCATGGCAGCCATCTCACGGATCCGGCCGGCAATGGCTTCTTCCTCTTCATAGGCTTCCGGCGTATAGACGTAGACCGTCCCCTCAAAATCCGCCGTCCGTAATTGCCCCATATCGACGGTATCCTGTAAGATATCGTGGAGGCCCAGGGCATCGGCCTGCAGGAGAAAGGCCGCCCGCCGCACCAGTTCGGAATCGGGAATGCAGACGTGGCCGTTTTGGGTCATGGTCTGGAGGACGTAGGCCAAACCGGCACCGAGACGCTGCGGCGACTGACGGTCCATGCCGTACGCCAAGGCGATCTGGTCGGCCGTCTTAAAGCCGAAGCCGTCGATTTCCTGAATCATCCGATACGGTTCTTCGGTCAAGACGTATTTCACATCGTCACCGTATTTTTGCAGGAGCCGACCGGCATAGCGTCCGGCGACGCCGTGCTGTTCCAAATCGTAGGCGATGTCGTTGATTTGTTTTTCTTCATAGAAAGATTCCGTTATGACGGCCAATTTTTTAGGGCCGATGCCTTCGATTTCAAGTAAGCGCTGAGCATCCTTTTCCAAAATTTTCATCGTATCCTTGCCAAAACGGGCGACGACGCGGTGGGCCAAAGCCGGTCCCATGCCTTTGACGGCGCCGCTTCCGAGGAAGCGTTCAATGCCGTCGACCGATTCGGGAATGACGCGGCTCCAACCATCGGCCGCAAACTGGCGTCCATAGCGCTTATGCTGTACCCAATGGCCTTTTACTTCCAGCCGATCGCCGACGAGGGGCTTCGTTCCGTGACCGGTTACGGTATACGTCGTATCGTCGCTTTCATCGTGGAGGCGAAAGACGCGGTAATCCGAATCAGAGGCCTCAAATAAGATGCGTTCGGCAATGCCTCGTACAATAAGTTCTTCCATCATCCCATCCCCATGTGTTCCCGTTCGTATTTTTTGCTTTCATCCATGATGCACTGGTAGATGCGGCGCAAATAAGGGGCCAAATTTTTCTGCTCCGTCAAATTAGAAATTTTATCCAGCACTTGACGCTCCCTTCGCGGATCATAGACTTCCATGTGATGCTCTTTTTTATAAGCGGCGACAGCAGCCACGACCTGCATGCGCCGTTCCAGTATCTTGGCCAAGTCCCGGTCCAATAAGTCAATCTCCCGGCGGCATTCTTCTAATTCCATAATCTATCCTTTCCCATTACGCATGATAACACTACCATTATAGCCGAAAAGCCGCTAAAAGGCTACAAATGATTCGCTTCCCTATATAATTCTTGCATAATTGCAGAATATTTATTTGTCATTATCGCTGTCATCCTATATAATATATTCGTATGAGTTTTTTTAGATTCTAGTTATCAATTTAATACAAAAGGTTGTGATTTTGCATGGAAGAAACTCAACAGCAGCAGCAAAAGCTGCGCCGCAGTCTGAAAGCCCGCCATATGAACATGATCGCCATCGGCGGTGCAATCGGTACCGGCTTGTTCGTCGCCGGCGGTGAAACAGTCAGCACTGCTGGGCCGGGTGGGGCACTCGTCGCCTATGCCCTCATCGGCATCATGGTCTATTTTCTTATGACAGGACTGGGTGAAATGGCTTCATACCTTCCGGTCAGCGGCTCCTTTGAAACGTATGCCAACCGCTACGTCGACAAGTCCTTGGGCTTTGCCTTGGGCTGGAACTATTGGTTCAACTGGGCCATTACCGTTGCGGCCGAACTCGTCGCCGGCGCCCTCATCATGAAGTACTGGTTCCCCGACGTACCGGCAGCCCTCTGGAGCGGCTTGTTCCTAGTCATCTTATTCGCCCTCAACTACCTGTCAACCCGGTCGTACGGCGAAAGTGAATTCATCTTCGCCGGTATCAAGGTCCTGACGGTCTTGATCTTCCTGTTTACAGGGACCCTCTTGATCTTGGGCCTCGGCTCTGAACCGTCACCGGGCTTCGTCAACTGGACCGTCGATGAAGCGCCCTTCGTCGGCGGCTTCACGGCTATGTTGGGTATCTTCATGGTCGCCGGCTTCTCCTTCCAAGGGACGGAAATGATCGGCATTGCCGCCGGTGAAAGTGAAGATCCGGAAAAGAATGTCCCCCGTGCGGTCCATTCGATTTTCTGGCGTATCCTCATTTTCTACTTAGGCGCTTTTACGGTCATCGGCTTCCTCATTCCTTATACCGATCCGAACCTGCTCAATACGGATATCGTCAACATTTCCATCAGCCCCTTTACGCTGGTCTTTGAACGGTTCGGCTTAGTCGCCGCCGCTTCGATCATGAACGCTGTCATCTTGACGGCCGTCCTTTCGGCCGGCAACTCGGGCCTCTACGTTTCCACACGTATGCTCTACGCCATGGCTGAAACGGGTCAGGCTCCGAAATGCTTCCTCAAGCTGAATAAGCGCGGCGTCCCGTCGTATGCCTTATTTGCAACGGTCGTCTTCGGCTTGGCCGCCTTCCTCACGTCCCTCATCGGCGAAGGCAAGGCCTATGACTGGCTGGTTAACATCAGCGGCATGGCCGGCTTCATCACCTGGATTGGCATCGCCATCTGCCACTATCGCTTCCGCCGGGCCTATATCGCCCAAGGCAAGGATCTGAAAGACCTGCCGTATAAAGCAACCTGGTTCCCCTTCGGCCCCCTCTTGGCATTGATCATGTGTATCATCGTCACGGCCGGTCAGAACTACTCGGCCTTTACCGGTGCCGAAATCGACTGGTACGGTGCCAGCGTCGCCTACATCGGCATTCCTGTCTTCCTGGCAGTCTTCCTCTATCATAAATTTAAACACAAGACACACCTCATTCCCCTGAAAGAGGTCGACCTGTCGCGTGATAAGTAATACCGAGACCGTCCGTCATGGGCGGTCTTTTCTTTTTCTTTAAACTTAAACGTTTATCTATATATTTTCAAAAAAATTTTATTTTTCTTCCTTGACTTTTTAAGTTCTCGGTGATATCATAGCCACATCAACAAAAAACGCCATAAACGCGACGACGCAAAATAGTACGTTCGAACCCCTCGTTTTCAGAGAGCTGCCGGCCGGTGCAAGGCAGTACAGGAGCCGAACCGAACTCATTGCCGAGCGGAGACGCTGAACAAAGTAGGCCGACACGGGAACTCCCGTTACAGAGCATGGATATCGCAGACAGCCGTATCCGAGAGTGCATCCGAGAG
>NZ_HF954537.1:70095-164557 GCF_000455225.1 Megasphaera massiliensis | reverse complement strand
AAATACCTTTGCAGAGAGACGAAAGGCGTTTTCGTTTCTCTCCCTGTCCATCAAAGGAGGAAACTATTATGGCCAATATTTCATCGATTAAAACGGCATCCCTCAGTATGTGCTTTTCCGTCGGCGCCGTCCTGTTCAGCTCTCACGCCGGCGGCGGTTTTGCCACAGGCAATCAGGAAAACGTCTACTTCGTCAGCCTGGGCTGGCTCGGCCCCATTACGGCGATCATCACCATGCTGCTCTTTACCCTGACCATCAAAGAAGCCATGAACATGTACAATTCGCGGCACCTCACCAGTTACCGCCAGTTATTCCAGAACTTATACCGCCCCTTTACGGGCATCGAATACTTCTTTGAAGCCTTCTTCTATATCATGGTCTTAATGGCCGTATCGGCTACGATTTCCGGTGCCGCTTCCGCCATCAATGCCCAAACCGGCCTCAACTACTACGCCGGTATCGGCGTCGTCGGCATCATCATCTTCTTCTTGACGATCTTCGGTGCCGGCCTGGTCCGCCGAGCAACGACGTACATGGGCATGGCCATCCTGGCCATGGTCGCCATCATTTTCTCGGTCGGCATCTATACGGCAGGTTCCGTTGAAGGAACCCAGGCCTTTACAGCCGTCATGGCCCAGGACTTTTCCGCCAACGGTTTCATCAACGTCCCGACAGCCATTCTCCACGCCTTCACCTATGCCGGTTTCCAGTGCGTCGTCATCCCGACCATGATCGTCGTCGGTACGCCCTTAGTCACCCGTAAGAACTGCGCCACGTCGATGTGGATTTCCTTCGCCATGAACGCCGCTGCCCTGACCTTAGCCGTCGTCATGCTCTTAGGCTGGTCCGGCTTCTACGGTAAATCGACGCTGCCGACGCTGACCAGCAGCCAGGCCATGGGATTACCGTGGCTGACCATCGTCTACAGTGCCTTCCTGATGCTGTGCCTCATTTCTACCGGCGTCACGACGGTCTTCGGCTTCACGGCTCGTTTTTCGGAAATTGATATCTTGAAAAAAATCAGCTCCCGCTCGGTCATCCGCGCTGCCATGGTCACGGCCTTCATCATCATCGCCTCGATGACCGTTTCCATTGCCGGCCTGACCAATATCATTAAATACGGTTACGGCTACTGCGGATACGCTGCCATCGCCATCATCATCGTCCCCTTCCTGACCATTGGCCGCTATAAAAATAAGCGCTACGCCAATGATGCCGCATACCGGGCTCGCATCGACAGCATGAACGAAAATCCCCAGGCTGCCCAGGCTTTCAAACCGACGGCCGAAGCTGCCGGCCATTAATTGAGATAACTCAAGGTATCGCCAAAAGACACGTCCGCTCACAGACAGACAAAATGCCTTGCATCTACGAGGGTGCAAGGCATTTTTATCGCTTATGATATTTTTTATTCGACTAAGCGGTCAGGCACTTTCAGTTTCATGAAACCGTATGTGCCATTGGCAATCATCAGCAAGTCCCGGTCCTGTACGTTGAGTTTCTGACGGATTTCAGCATCCCGATTCGCCAAGATTTTGGCACTCCAATTGGGATCGATGAGGGACGAGCAGCCGGCAGCGACGATTTCCGAATGGGCCAGTGCCGCTTCTACGTCGGCACGAGTGCGGACGTCACCGACGGAAATGAGGGGCATGCGGCCGCCAATGGCGTCGTGGACATAGGCCAGCATCGATTTTTCCTGGTATTCCGGAAGTTTGGTCTTACGGTCATAACGGGTCAGGGAAATATGGAGATAATCCAATTTCTTATCGGCCAGTTTATCGACGAGCCACAAAGTTTCCTTCAAATTGAAGCCCGGATCCGTTTCTTCCCGCGGCGAAAAACGGTAGCCGATGATGAAGTTGGGAACGTTCATGGCATCGACGGTTTCAATGATGCCATCGACAACGCGTTCAATGAAGGTATAGCGCTTTTCCAGGCTTCCACCCCATTTGTCGGTGCGGCGGTTGGAATGGGGTGAAAAGAACTGGTGCAGCAAGTAGTGGTTGGCACCGTGGATTTCTACGCCGTCAAACCCGGCTTTGACAGCTCGAACGGCAGCCTTTTTAAAGTTTTCGATGATTTCTTCGATTTCGTCATCCCGCAGTTCCCGCGGCGTTTCGGCACCTTTCTTGGCAGCAGCGACGGCGCTGGGGGCTACAGGCTGTTCGCCTTCGATGGTCTTGCTGTCGGTCATGCGGCCGGCATGGAAGATCTGAAGGATAGCCCGGGTCCCGTCCCGTTTTATCGTCGAAGCCAATTTGCTGAGATTGGGAATGAATGCATCGTCATGGACGCTCAATTCCCCGGTCCACCCCTTGCCGTTCGGCTGGATATAGGCTACGCCCGTAACAAACATGCCGACAGCACCGGTGCGCATGCCGTAATAGGCGATTTCGTCACCTGTGACCGTGCCGTCATAATAACTCATGCGCGTCGTCATGGGCGGAATGGCCAAGCGGTTCTTTACCGTAAGGCCTCGTTTGAAGGTAAGGGTATCCGTTAAGTTAGTCACTGTCTTCACCTCTCTTGAAAGATTATGTCAGTATACGTTTAATAGAGGCACGCCATCATGCCGGCATTTCGTGCTCAGTCCCGGTCGGACGCGCTTAAATTCGACGATTCCCGTCGGAATTGAATGTAGCCGTAATAACAGTGCCTGCATCGTACCATCTAGCGTGGTTTGTTTTATCATACCCCAGGCCTTCCAACCCGTCAAGAGACGTCATCAAAAGAAGAAGGAGCTGCCCCTTGAGGATCTTTTCCTCAGGCACAGCTCCAGTTTCTTATAATTCAAATACGTCTCTGCGGCGCAGGGGCAAGTATTGTTTTTCATCCCGCAGTTGGCGGGCCTTTTCGTAATCCAAATCAGCCAACAGGAGTTCTTCACCGGCTCCTGCCAAGGCCGCGACAGATCCGTCCGGTCCGGCAACGATGGTCTGACCACAGAAATCCATGACGCCTTCTTGACCGGTACGGTTGACCATGACGGCATAGAAACTGTTCTGGAAAGCAGGGATCCGAATTTCCCATTGGAATACATCCAGCGGTTCTGTCGTTTCATTGGCCACAGCCGTAATGACCAGATCCGCCCCTTTCAGCGCCAGCGTCCGGAAGCTTTCCGGATAATGACGGTCAAAGCAGACGATAAGGCCGATATTGCCGGCTGATGTCGGCACGACGACGAAACCGTCATCGCCGGGCGAGAAGTAATCCTGCTCATAGAAATGGTGGGCCCGGACAATATGGTTCTTGCGGACAATGGCTTTGATTTCCCCATTTTCATCGATGACCATCATCGTCGGATAAATCTTTCCGTCCCAAGTCAATACCAGTGAAAAGACGCCGATGATGCCTTCTTCCCGGCAGGCACGGCACAGTCCTTCGATATGCGGATCATCCAACGGAAGGGCGATATTGTCCTTAGAAAGACCGGCATACTGCGGTATATATTCCATCAGCTGCCCTTCCGGAAAGCAGACCAGCTGTGCGCCGGATTCTTTCGCCTTATGAAGATAGGTCAGGGCCTTCTGATAATTTTCTTCTAAATTTTTTCCCAACCGGAGCTGGGCACAAGCAATGCGTACCATGAGTTACCTTCCTCTCCTTCTTTATTGCAAGATACGCTGCAGGCGGCGAACCGTTTCCTGCAGGACTTCCATAGAAGCCGCAAAAGGCATGCGGATACAATTTTCAGCACCTCGGCCAAAGGCATCCCCCGGCGCTGCAGCAACCCGGCCCTCGGTAAGGAGGTATTCACTTAAGGCCAGGGAATCCATGCCGCGGTAATCAATCCGTGGTAAGACATAGAAGGCACCTTGAGGAGCCCGGCAGGTGACGCAGGGGATTTCATTCAGGGCCTGTACAAAATATCGACACCGTTCATCATATTCCCGGCACATGCGGCTGACGTCGGCTTCACAATCGAGGGCCGTAAGAGCTGCACTCTGCACGAAGGATGTCGCACAGTTGAGAATATGCTGCTGGACTTTCGCCATTTGCCGAAGCAGATCCGGATCGGCAGCGACGTAGCCCAGACGCCAGCCGGCCATGGCATAGGCTTTTGAAAAACCGTTGAGCGTAATGACCCGGCCCTTCAATTCGGGCAGGCTGGCCGGACTGATATGCTTGAACCCGGAAAAAATGATTCGTTCATAGATTTCGTCGGAAAAGATGAGCAAATCCCGCTCACAAGCCACTTCGGCAATGGCCTTCAGTTCATCAGCCTGGCAGACGCGGCCCGTCGGATTATTGGGCGAGCATAAAATAATGGCCTTCGTCTGCGGCGTAATGAATCGCTCAATCTCACTCTTGCGAATCTGATAGTTATCCTCATAAGACAAAGGGATGCCGATAGCTTTGGCCCCCGTCAATTCAATAATGGGCTTATAGGATACATAGGCCGGTTCAAAATACAGGGCTTCATCACCGGCCTGGAGGCAGGTAAAAAGGCCGATGAAAAGCGCTAATTTCGTACTGGCCGTCACTAAAATCCCTTCCGGAACGGCATCGATGTGATTTTCGACCTGCAGTTTCTGTGCCAGTTTCCGGCGCAGTTCCGGCAGGCCCTGACTCTGGATATAAGAGGTGAATCCGGCCTTCATATCTGTATAGGCCCGTTCGATAATCGGTGACGGCGTCTTAAAATCCGGTTCACCACCGGCCAGGTTAATGATATCCTGGCCTTCTTCTTTCATCTGTTTTGCCAAACTCATGAGCCGCACCGTTGCAGACGGCTGCAGCTCCTTTACCCGTTGGCTGATAAAATCACGCATGACTGATCCCTCCTGTTTCAATTACTGCCACTTCTTGGCAAAGCCCATCAAATCGGCCGTCGTTTGGCCTTGCTGCAACAGAACTTTCAATTCGTCTTCTTTGGCTTTCTTAGCTTGTGATTTTTCAAGAACTTCTGCTGCTTTTTCCTTGGGAATGACGACGACACCGTCGGCATCGCCGATGACGATGTCACCGGGATGAACGATTCGTCCTCCGCATTCAATGACAGCATTGATGGTACCGCATGTTTCTTTCAGCGTCCCGTTCGGGCAGACGCCTCGGGCAAAGACGGGATAGTTCATGTCGATGATATCCCGCTTATCCCGGCAGGCCCCGTCGATGACGACGCCGGCGATTCCCTTGGCCCGGCAGGATGTCGCAAAGAGTTCCCCAAAGACACCGGCCTGGAGATATCCCCCGCACTGAATGACCAAGACGACGCCCGGCTTGGCTTCGGCAATAGCCCGGTGAATCGTCAGGTTGTCGCCGGGCACGCAGGTCACGGTCATGGCATAACCGGTCATTTCAAAATGATAGTCCAACGGTTTTATAGCCTCATCCATACTCCCTTCCCGGCCGTTCATATCACAAATGTTCCCTGTCGGGATACCTTTAAAAGCACTGGCAATATCCATATCGATTCCCCTCTCTTACTGTTCTTCGTGTGTCTGCAAATGATGATAGCCCATCTGTGCCCGAGCTTCTTTCAAGGTCTTACCGCTCTTGACCAGGGCTACAATCTTTTGTTCCGTCTCTTCAATGGATCGGGCGATTTTCAGCGTCGTTTCTACGGCCTGCAAGGGAATGCAGACGGCACCGTTTTCATCGGCTACGATCAAATCTCCGGGGCAAACCTTGACCGACGAAATAGAAACAGGTTCGTTAATCGAAGAAACTTCAACGCGGTCCTTGCCGGTCATCATGTAATTGCCTTTTGTAAAGATCGGATATTTTAACGCTTGAATCGTCTTAACGTCCCGGCATACGCCGTCGATGACCGTACCGGCCACGCCTTTCCATTCAGCGACCTGGGACATGATATCCCCCCAGACCGTGCAGTACTGTCTGCCTTCATTGGCAATGACGACGACATGGCCCGTCGGCACATCGTCGAGGAAATCGCCTACAGTCCCCTTAGTTTGACCGCAGGGAATATACTGTACGGTAAAAGCCTGGCCGCAAAGACGCGTTCCCGGGACGACGGCTTTGATGCCCAAAAGGCCACCGTCAATACCCTGCTTATCAAGAGCATCGGTCAGAGAAGACGTATCCAATTCTTTAAAAGCTTCTACGATTGATGTATCTAATTCTTTATAGTTCATTTTGACTGCATCCTTTCTGTGATTCCATAAAAGTTACCGGTTTATTCATACCTGTAAAAAAATAAATGACCGTGAGAGCAGCATACAATACCAGGGCCACGCAAAAACCGATACGAGTCGACTCCCCATAGGCGATAACCACCAGGGAAACGGCGATAAAAGCGGCGGCAATCCACGTCGTCAAGGGGTAAAAAGGCAGGCGGAAACGGCTTTCCTTTATTTTCCCGGCGGCCAACAGCCGACGATAACGGTGGTGTGAAACCAAGATGATCATATAGGTCACCATGATGGACGTCGAACCGGCTCCAACCATTGCATTGAAGACATCCTTCGGCACGAAAAGGCTTAAGATAACGCCGGCAAAGAGGGAAATGGCAATGACGATGACACAGCGGTACGGAATGCCGTTGCCATTTATCTTCCGGAGATACTGCGGCGCCTGATGCTGTTCCGACAAGTTAAACACCATTCGCGTCCCGGCAAAGAGATTACTGTTAAACGAAGACAAGGCCGACGTCAGTACGACGAAGTTCATGATTCCGGCTGCTTCTTGAATGCCTGCGTAGTGGAAAACTTGGACAAAGGGACTGCCGAAATTCCCGCCTACCTGATCCCAGGGGAAGATACACATGACGACAAATAACGAGCCGACATAGAAAATGAGGATTCTCAAAAAGATATTGTTAATGGCTTTCGCCAGCGTTTTTTCAGGATTCTGTACTTCACCGGCCGTATTGCCGATCATTTCCGAACCGCCGTACGCATAGATACAAAACGGCAGGGCCATCAAAAAGCCAGAGGCGCCTTTCGGGAAGAAACCTCCCGTATCCCATAAATGAGAGATCCCGACAGGTTCCGAAAATTGCCCGATACCGACAAAAATAATGAGTCCGCCAAAGAAAATCATGCCGACAATGGCAATAATCTTAATCATGGCAAACCAAAATTCCAATTCCCCAAAATGGCGGACGGCCATGAAATTCATCCCGACGATCAGGGCAAAGGCCAGAAACGACCATAACAATCGCGGCGTATCCGGAAGCCAAAACTGCATGAATATCGGTGCTGCAATGATTTCTGCCGTGCAGACAGCCCAAATCATGTACAAATAATTCCACGAAGCCATAAAGCCGGCCCAAGGACCGATATAGTCCCTGGCATGGCGGGCAAAGGACCCGGAAACCGGATTATGTACGGACAACTCGCCTAAAGCCCTCATGACAATAAAGACAATCAAGCCGCAAACCATATATCCCAGGATAATCGACGGCCCTGTCAGCTGGATGGCCGGGGAAGACCCCAGGAACAGGCCGACACCAATAGCTGTGCCAATGGCCATCAACTGAATATGCCGTTCTTTTAAACCACGCTGCAGACCTTCTTTCGTTTTTTCAGCCATAATATAACCTCCTTATACCCGACCGAGCTGAGACTGACGTACGTACACATAGCCGTCCATGATGAGCCGGGCAGTCCGGTACATAGCCGCTTTGCGAACGATAATAGAATCTTTTTCAATATCGACAATCGATTCTGCCGGAATGATTCCTGCCGGATGACCGATACGGATGTCCAGGTTCTGCTTCGTCTCCGGTCGGACGACCGGACTGACGACAGTGCCGGGAAGTTTTGCCGCAATGGCCAAGGTAACCGTTGACGTAACAGGATAACTCTTGTGGACTTGCTGCATGAACAGCAGGCGGCTGACAATATCGACATCCTGTCCGTCTACGTGCTTGCCGTCAAAGGTCTGATACGACGCCGGCGGACTGACCAGTGCAATAAAGGGAACGTATCCCGATTCTTGTACGGAAGACTGCCAATGCTTCACCATTCCGATTTTTTCAGCTGCTTTTCCTCGAATTTCTTCCAACAAGTCCATGACTTCCTTATTGGCTTCGAGCATTTTAGGCGTTTCCAGACCGGTCAGATTGAGTTCAGCGGCTTGGATAAAGACCAAGGGATTGCCGACATCAAAGATGGAAACGCGATAATTCCGACCGCGGGCTTCAATGACATCGGATAAATTTCCGGTAGGCAGCATCTTTCCCGTAAAGGCTCCCTGCCCGTCTTTCCAGTCTAAGGTGATGCGGGCCCCGGACCCCGGCACGCCGTCAATATGAAGCTCTCCGTCGACGACGGCTTCGCCTTCAGAAACGGGTATTTCCGCGGTGACGATATTGTCAGAATTCGTCAAGTGGATCCGAACGGTTGTCACCGGTTCCGTTACCGGAACCAATCCGTGATGGATGGCAAACGGGCCGACAGCAGCTGCGATATTGCCGCAGTTCCCCTTGCGGTTGACACTGGCTTCGTCGAGTGCCACCTGAGCAAAGGTATAATCTACATCCGCATCAGGCCGTGACGGCGGACCGATGATGGCACATTTGCTGGTCAGTAGGTCACCCCCTCCCAGCCCGTCTATTTGACGGATATCCGGTGTCCCGAAAATCTGTAAGATGACCTTATCCTGCTGATCCCGATCCGACGGCAAATCGTGAGCCATAAGAAAAATTCCTTTACTCGTGCCGCCGCGCATAATACTACAGCGGATCATGTTCATTCCCGGATACATTCAATCAACTCCTTTCAACTATTCCTATTGGTTAATCTCATTATATACGCTAGTCATTCATTTGAATAATGAATGATTTAGCATTATAATATAGATAACTTAGATATTTTATGATATATATCCGCCGTAAGAAGGGATCATTATGAACATCACTGCCATCCGCGTCTTCTTGGAAATCGTCAAGACACACAGTCTTTCGAAAGCAGCGGAAAACCTCTACTTATCACAGTCGACGGTCAGTCATCATTTAAAAACCATGGAAGCCGAACTGAACAGTCAGCTCATTATCCGCCATCAGGGCCAACGGACGATCCACCTGACTCCCAAAGGCGAAAATTTTCTTCCCCTGGCAGAGCGTTGGCTCTCCTTATTTAAGGATACACAGGCGCTTCAAGACATGCGGCCGCACAGCACCTTATCCCTGGGCTGTACAGACAGTCTCAATACCTACGTCTTTCCGGAGCTGTACCAAAATCTCCTCTCCCATGAAGAGACCCTTGACTTAGACATCCGAACCCAGCATTCACAGGAGATCTACAATCTCCTCTTAAATCATGAAATCGACACGGGCTTCGTCATTACCTCCTTCGCTTACAAAAATGTCGTGACCCGAATCTTATTCACCGAACCGATGGTCTTATTGTGCCAAAAAGACATGCCGTTTCCTTCTGCTTCGATTCATCCCCAGGATTTAGACGTAAAAAAAGAAATCTTCATCGACTGGAGCCCTGAATTTCGAGCCTGGCATGATTTCTGGTTCAATACCGTCACCAGTCCGCGCATCAAGTTCAATAATCCGTCATTGAGCCACTATTTTCTAAAAAATAACTACTGGTCTATATTCCCGATCTCCATGGCCCGTTTACTGCTGAAAGAAATGGATTTGGCCGTCTATCCACTGACCTCACCGCCGCCAGATAGGACCATTTATCAAATCACCCATAAGGAGCCCCTTTCCAATCACATTCCCGTACTCACGACATTTCAAAAATACGTCACCTACTTCCAGGAAACGACGACGCTATTTCAAAAACTCTAAAAGGAATGCCCCTCCGCTGTCGCTGGGCCGGCCAACCAAAAACACCCGATATCAAAGGAATCCCTCTGATATCGGGTGTTGTCATGTATTCCGTTTTTGCGGTGCCCCTTAATGGAAGCGCCAGGTCATGCCGGCGTTGAGTTCCCATTCATTGTCGTAGGAGCCGTTGAAGTTCCGTTCGAATTCGAGCCACAGGCTGCGGTCGTTGCTGAGTTCGGCCGTAATGCCGGCGCCGATGTCGTACCACGTATCGTGATGGGTCTTATCGAAGCGCAGGCGTTCCAAGCCGTCCATAGAGGTCAGGTTGAAGGTGCGGTTCCCGGCAAATTCATGGAGGATGTCGGCCTTGAAGTACCAAGCCTTGTTGGCGTCGATGTCACGGCCGAGGCGGAATCCCAGGCGGCCGATGAAGCTGTGGACGCTGTCGAAGTCCTGATGAATACCGTCGCTGGTCCGGAAGTTGGTCCCGTTGATGTGAGTATATTGAAGCTGGCTCTGGGGCTCGATGTACCACGAATCGCGCAATTCTTTCTTGCGGCCCCATTCGACGCTGGCCTGTTGGTACCAGGACCCGAAGGAGCTCTTCGAGGCTTCGCCGTCGAAAAGTCTCGTCGTCCCTTCGCCGTTAATCTTTCCAATGCGGCCGACGACGTCGAGATAATGGCCCTTCTGACCGAGCCAGGTCTGATAGAAGCTGCCCGTGTAGCCCTTGTACTTGCCCTGCCCTTCGGTAAAGGAGGTTTGGCTGCGAAGGTAGCTGAAGGAAAGACCCTGACGAAGGGTACTTCCATCCTCTCTCTGATCTACGCCGTCGAAGCCCAGTTCAAAGCGGTTGCTGTGACCATCATAGCTGTCACGGCCGAGGTGGCGATAGGTCAAACGGGCCCACATGCCCGAATCTTCCCCATCAGTATAACGAGCTTCGCCGAGTCGTTTATTGAGGGTATCCATATTCGTCGCCAAGTCGAAGAGGGCTCGATTCTGTACGTCGGCGGCCGGAACGACGTTGCTTTCGACCCTATCGACAGCCGTGAAGTACCAGTCCGTCGTATCATTCGTTGTTTCGTGGGTGAGGCCGATAACGGGCTCATAAAGATGACCTTTATGGGTGATGCGCCCCTGAATGGAACTGGTGAGGACGGCGTCGCTGTTATTCAACGTCGCTACATACAAACGATCATTAACCCCCATCTTATCGAGGTTCATGGCCGACGAATCAGCAACGACATTCTGCGTTCCCGTGGCACTGTCGGTCACGGTTACATAATCGCTGTTGGCCGTAGCATTCTTAGCCCCCTGATTGGACAGCCAGTCCAAATCCATGGCCAGTGTGCCCGTGCCGGAGAGGGTATTGACGGTTAACTGCTGACCGGTCCGGCTGCTGTCTCTCATATTGACGGTGCCGTTATTGGTAAGGTTAGTCAGGGAGCTGTCGCCGGTCACATTCCAAACGGTTCCCGTCCCAAGATTCAAGTCCAGCGTTCCCGTGCTTTCATCGGTGCCGTCTGCGGCTCGATTGCGATAAGAGGAACGAGAAAGGGCCGCGCTGTCAGACACGGTCGTCGTCCCGGTCAGGTACGAGCCGACCTTATTCAAGTCGAGAGAAATAGTACCATCATCGGCCACGATATTGCCTTTAATGTATTTAGCCGCATCCTCTGCGGTCGCCTCGATGACGCCGCCGTCGACAGCATGTAAAGCCGTGCCGCTACTGCGAATCGTCAAAGGTCCATTGAAAGTGATGGTACCGCCATTTTGAGCAACGGCGCCATCAGCGCCATTCAAGGCGGCTTCTCTACCGACGATGATATTACTGCCGTCAGCCATAAGTCCTGTCACAGTGCTATTAACGGTCAAGGGCCCGTTAAAGAGGAGAGTTCCGCCATATTCAGCGATAGCTCCGTCGGCTGCAGTAAGGACAGCTGCCCCGTCGATAGTGATTCTTCCTTCATCGGCCGTAAGCCCCGTTGCCGTGCTGGTGATCGTCAAAGGACCCTTAAAGAGAACCGCTCCGCCATTTTTAGCAATGACTCCGTCTAAGCCATTCAGGACAGCTTCACCTTCGACAGTAATACTACTATTATCTCTGTAAGCTACAAGGCCGGTATCCGTACTGCGTACGGTCAAAGGCCTTTTAAAGAGAAGGCTTCCGCCGTTTTGAGCAATAGCTCCGTCGACGGCCTCCACATCAGCAGCCCCGTCAAGCGTAATCGTACCCTCATCGGCATTAAGTCCTACGTCACTACTCGTAAGCTTCAGAGATGGGCCGGTAAAGGAAATCGTTCCTCCATCGATAACTACGGCGCCATCTCCCGTATCCATGTCAACCTTTCCTCCGAGGGTAATTTTACCGCCATTATTAGCATATACCCCAACAGCCCCGTTATTAGAGATAGTCAGCGTCCCTTCGGTAGCCTTAGCCGTAATCACAGCCTTTTCGCCATCGGCATACAGATTGGCAATTTTCGGATTTCTATCATCTGCTCCGGTCGTCGAAAGAGTCATATCGTTGCCGGCTTTCAAATTCACCGTGCCCTTGGCATGAACGACAGGTGCGGCTACACCGATATCTAAGATCATATCGTTACCGGCCGTGATATTCGCCGTACTGCGCTCATCGGTATCAATCAGACTGACAGATTGTCCGGCCTTGGTACTGACGGAAATATCATTTCCGGCTCCTACCGTGACAGACGCCCCCTCCTTAAGGTCAAACATGTTTACCGACGGAACATCTTTCAGAATAATATCATGTCCGGACTTGATAGAGGCCTTGCTTCCAGATTCTAAAACATGAACAGGGTTCGCATTTTCCTTCTGATTATTATAGATAATATCGTTCCCGGCCACCAAATTGACTTCTGCTTTATTCTTACCAAATACAACACGATTCACACCTTTATTATTGAAGTGGATAT
The DNA here is from genome assembly GCF_000455225.1 of Megasphaera massiliensis. GTDB lineage: Bacteria > Bacillota > Negativicutes > Veillonellales > Megasphaeraceae > Megasphaera > Megasphaera massiliensis. The sequence goes on along the minus strand of NZ_HF954537.1, from coordinate 151,927 downwards.
CATTATCGGCAGATAGGCTCACTTGACTCTGATTCTCCGCGTGAATCATCTGATTCGTACCATACTTTGGATTCTGACCATACTCCTGATTCAATATCACATCGTGATTAGCATGTATATTCGCCGTTCCCGCCTTTTTAAGCTCTATTATAAAACTCATGCTGCCATTGTTTACAACGAAATCCTTCCCTGCCGATAGAGAAAGAACACTCCCTTTATCTCGAATAAAAAGCGGGGAATACTCATTATTATTTTCAACCTTATTAAATTCAATATTGTTTTTCGCATCAAGAGAAATTTTCTGTCCCACCCCCGTAGAATAGATAGAAGAAACCTTATGGAAGTTACTAACTATATTGTCGGCATTGGTAATCGTAACTTTATTATCATTTCCGCCAGAAAAATTAATAAAATTGCCATATTCTCCTGCAGTAAGCGTATGTCCATCCATATCAAGGGTAAAGGACTTATGGTCTTGACGACTCGCACCAATAATCGGCCAACTGTCGCTATTATCGTTGTTATGGATTTCCACATCACTTGCAGCCCGGACTATTTCTTCAGCCTTATCCACCGTAACCCCATAGCGCCAAGGAGGAAGGGTATATTCACCCGATATCTCCTCTCCCCCCGTCCAAAGGGAGGTACTGGCATAGGAACCGGCCACGGGCATGGCCAGCAGCATGGTCAAAATACAAGCGCGTAATACATTCCGTTTCTCCGTTTTCATCGTATCCTCTCCAAACATAAAAAATCCGAAAATCATTCATTTTATTCAAGTATAAATTACTTTTGGTCATTTATCTATATACTTATGTAATAGAACAGTCATTTATCTGTATAATATGTGTAAGTTTTATGTTTATACGATCAATTTATCGATAAGTTGCTGTGATATATGTATTTTTTTGAACGAAAAAATCCCCGATATCAAGATATTCCGCCTGATATCGGGGATAATAGTTTATGTATTCAATTGTTTCCCTTATTTCCCTTAATGGAAGCGCCAACTGAAACCACAAGCTCCCGTCGTGGCTACGTTCCGTCGTAGGACCGGCATCGACGATCATGACCTTTATTGTAATTTTCAAAAAAAATCCCCGACAGCTATCGTTACTATCGGGAATCAGGTATTCACTTTTTGATTGTCTTTCACAGACAGAAAATTTAAAACGGTCGCCGTTCAGGGCACTCCATACCAAAATAAAAGGCCACGCACCTCATTTTCCTGCGCCTATTTTGGACAAGGTTGTCAAACACCAGGCAAAGGCTTTGGCACAGCGCTTATCCGTATGTTGGAAGTGATTGCCTTTATTCCATTCGAGCGCGGCTTCCAGTCCTCCGAGCGATTTCAGATACTCATAGTGGCTGCAGATGGAGTCTTTGACGGTGGCCATGACGGTATTACGGGTCCGCCATTCTCGATCGCCGAGGCTGAGGTAGACAGCCTTCGTCTTAGGTCGGTCCTGCCGGGCATAGTCCGACCAATGAGGGAACCAAACCGACGGCGACGCGGCAGCAATGGCTGAAAAGGCATCAGTCTGCCACGCCGTCCACAGTGCGAAGAGTCCGGCCAAGGAATAGCCGCCTAAGATGATAGGCAGCTCTTGAGGCAGTCCGTATTCTTCGATTGCCTTCGGGACGAGCTCTTTTTCGATAAAGGACAATGTTTCTCCTGCACCGTGCCCAAAGGCAGTATTGCCAAAGACCGGCGGCGCGTCCCAGGGGGACAATTCTTCATAAGGCTCAGCCACGGAAAAGGCCAGTAAGGAAAAAGGCACGTCCACGGCATCGACAAGGGCCTGCACTTCTTTGTCCAACGCCGCTTTATCCGGTTCGTCGACGGGCTGGATCAGCAGATACGACGGCGATGCCCCTTCATAGAGAACGCCGTCTCTGCCGGCAACGGAAAAGAAATGTTTCTCCACTGTCTCACCGCCCTTCTTTATCCGCCAAAAAGGCTTCGGCATCTTTGCGGACCTCTTCTAAATCGAGGCCTTGACTGCGGGCACCGAAGATACAGCCGCAGTAAGGCTGGCGATAGAGTCCGTAGGCTTCGGCCATCTTAGTCGAGGTCAGAAAGCCGTTGCCCTTCTTAAAGTCCGTAGGCAAGTAGGAAATCCCGTATGCTGCTTCAATCTCGCGGCCGACGTCATTGATGACCTGCGAATTTTTATGAGGGCTGACGGTCAAGGTCGTCGTGAAGTAATCGAAGTCGAGTTCCTTCATCTTTTCGGCAGCGGCCTTCATGCGCTGCTCAAAACAAACGCGGCAGCGGGCGCCGCCTTCCGGCTCGTCTTCCAGGCCTTTTACGGCTTCAAAATAAGATTTAGGCTCATATGGGGCGGCCAAGAAGTGAACGTCGTGGCCCGTTTTTTCATTATATTCGGCAATGAACTCTTTCTGCACCCATTCCCGCCGCTTATATTCCGCTTCGGGATGAATGTTGGGATTAAAAAAATAGACCGTCACGTCGGAAACCTCAACCAGGCGATCCAAGACGGCCGTACTGCAGGGACCGCAGCAGGAGTGGAGCAGAATCCGCGGCTTGACGCCGTCCTGCTGCCAGCGCTTGGCCATCTTCTGGTACACCGTATCGTAGTTGATCCGCTGGTTCGGATTCATACGGGATAAAATTTCATGATAATCGATCATCGTCTGTACTCACTTTCTGTCGCCTAAAAGACGGCGAAAAGGACGGCACGGACACCGTAAAAAAACACCCGCGCGGCTTCCCGGCTGCGTGGGTATGGTCTTTCAAATTGGTGGAGCATAGGGGGATCGAACCCCTGACCTCAAGATTGCGAACCTTGCGCTCTCCCAGCTGAGCTAATGCCCCAATACGTCCTTATTGTAACGCAAAAGTTCCTGAGGTACAAGAAAAAGTTGATCCCCGCCCCAAACTAGAACCACCTTATTCAAACAAATCATCTAAGCGATAGAGAACAACGTCCGGTCGGGGCGTAACTTGATAGCCGGAACGGGAAAAAAATCCGTATTGATAGCAGGCTAACCCCGTCTGCTGTACCTGTCGTATCTCCTCTTCTATCATGGCGTCCGTCAATGGAGACTGACGAAATTTCGCTTCATAAAAGATGTATCCTTTCCGGTCATGGGTTACGACATCGAATTCGCCATTACGATGTTCTTTCGGTAAATCATAATAGTAGCGGCCAATGGCATCGAATATTTCGGGCAGCTCTCCCCTTCTATTTTTTCGGATAAGGAATTGACGACAAATATCTTCAAAACAATGCGGAACAAGCTGTTCTTCAAAATCAGTGTCAATATATCGATCATAAAAGGCATCAGGCGACATAATACGCCGCTGTGAACTATATCGGAAAAGATATCGGTAATAGAAGCCAGCCATATTATCTGAAATATGATAGCTGGTTTTTTTCGCATTTTGAGCATCATTAATAGGAGCCGTCTTTTCCACCAGTTCCATCAAAATCAGTCGTTTCAATACCTCAGCCAGTACCGGGCTGCTGGAAATATGAGATTGGGACAAAATATCCTTATACCGCCGAAAACCTCGCGCTAAGGCTTCAAAGGCTTCATTAGCATTGACAAATTTCCCCAATTCTCCCAATAAATACATTTGAACCTCATTTTCTAACCGCGCACCCGGTACAACGAGAAGGCGAAGAATATTGTCACGAACGCTCGTAGTCTCATCGACAAGCCGGTTATAGTAAGGAATGCCGCCAAAAACACTGTACAAGCGAATCTTATCGACGGGAGAAAATGAAGGATAGAACTGCGCTGTTTCAAAATAGTCCATGGGATGCAAATGAATCGTCATGGTCAATCGGCCGTACAGTGGATTTTCTTCCAATAATAAGGATTTCATCGTGTCCACGAAGGAACCGCAAAGGATTAATTTTAACTGCGATTGGCCGTGATATTTGTCAATCATCGCCTGAATGATGCTGTCAAGGCCTTTTACGGTCTGACGTAAATAGGGATATTCATCCAAAACAAGTACACTCTTTTCCCGACAAGCCTGTTGAAAGAAAAAATCCAACAAAGCTTCAAAACTGTCAAAAGACAGCGGCGGATAGCCATATATTTCGGAAAACAAAGCCGATAAGCTCTCGGTATTATTCATCTCCGTCGTTCGCTTACACTGATAGTACAGTCCTTTTGTCTGACAGCCTTGCAAAAATTGTTTTATCAACTCACTTTTCCCTACGCGGCGTCTGCCATAAATAAGGACGACTTCTTGTTGATCTGAATGGTACATTTCCGCCAATTTCTCTAATTCATCCTGTCTGCCAATAAACATATTTTCTCCTTTACTCAGATTTATTTTAGTCATATTATTTTTAGTCGGAAATTTATGACTCATTCCTTTCCGACTAAAATACTTTTAAGTAAATTATACCATACTTCAAGACTTCGCGGCTACAGGGAAAGAAGAAGAGGAAATTTGTATCCCCCCTATGGGCTTATATTTCTTCCTTTTTTTCAGTAAAATAATACTATATTAAACTATTCGTGGAAAAGAGGTCATTATCAATGCATATCCCTGAGAATTATCTGAGCCCTTCGACGTGCGGCGTCCTGGGGGCGGTCATGGTTCCGATCTGGCTGCTGTCGATCCGCAAGGTCAAGGAAACGGTCCCTCGTGAAAAGCTGCCCCTCCTCGGCGTCGCTGCGGCTTTTTCCTTCTTGGCCATGATGTTCAACGTTCCCCTTCCGGGCGGTACGACGGGTCATGCCGTCGGCGGCACGCTCATCGCCATCCTCCTCGGCCCCTACGCGGCCTGTCTCTCTGTCAGTGTGGCCCTTCTCATCCAAGCCCTCTTCTTTGGCGACGGCGGCATCTTAGCCTTTGGCGCCAACAGTTTCAACATAGCCTTTGCCTTGCCCTTTACGGGATATTTCGTCTATCACGGCGTAAAAAAACTCATCTCTTCGGATATCATCGCTGCCGGTATCGGCTCTTATGTCGGCATCAACGTCGCCGCCTTCTGCGCTGCCGTTGAATTCGGCATCCAGCCATTGCTCTTCACCGATGCCGCCGGTCAGGCATTATACTGCCCGTACCCTCTGTCCATTTCCATTCCGGCCATGATGATCGGCCATATCACGATTTTCGGTTTGGCTGAAGTCATCTTCACGACAGGTGTCCTGGCCTACCTCAAAAAGACATCGCCCGCTTTATTTCATATGTCGGCTCCGGCCTCGTCGAGTAAATCCTTGTTCGGACTCTTGGCTGCCCTCATTTTGGCCACGCCTTTAGGGCTCTTAGCTGCCGGTACGGCTTGGGGCGAATGGGATGCGGAAGAACTGGCAGAAACGGATTTCTTCGGCTCGGCCTTAGGCTATACGCCGGCCGGTATGGAAAACGGCTTCTCCTTCGATGTCCTCATGCCGGACTATGCCATTGCAGGGCTCCCCGACGTTTTAGGCTACATCATTTCCGCCCTCGTCGGCACGGCCCTGTTGATCATCATCTTTAAAGTCATCGCGTCCTTCCTGCCGGCCAAGCCGTCCTTTGACACACCATCTCAGCATTAGGAGGCCTAAACGATGAAACTCCCCGAATGGGCGCAGCGTGAAGAAATTTATAATCCCGGCCGTGACCGGGATTATTTCATTTCCCGCTCTCTCCTGCGCTTAGTTTCTATATTGAAGGCCCTGCGCCAACAGCACGGCCCGTCGCGATGGTCCGTCGGTGCCGGTCCGGCCTTGCTGACGACCTTACTCATGATTCTCCTCATCGTCCTCTGTCGGACCATGGCCTTTCTCTGGGCTGTCCTGGCCGGTGAATTGGTCCTCCTGGCCTTCCATCCGGGACGTGAGCTGCGCACGACCTTGGCGGCAGCCCTTGCCGCTTCCGCCGTCTGTGCCGTCATCGTCACCCCGGCCTTTTTTCTCGGCAACGGACGCCACGTCTTTCTCCTGCCCTGTAAAACCTGTCTCACCGTCCTCTGTCTGATGCTCCTTCAGCAAAACGTGTCGTGGCACAAACTGACGGCCGCCCTCAAGGCCTTTCACGTTCCGTCGCTGGTCATTTTCATCTTGGATACGACCTTACGCTACATCGCCATCCTCGGCCAAGAATCGGCAGAACTCTTGACGGCCCTGAAACTGCGCTCCGTCGGCCATAATCCCGATAAAAAAGCGGCCCTCAGCGGCGTCGCCGGCATGATGCTGCAAAAGTCGCAGCGCCTCTCTCAGGACCTCTACGAAGCCATGCGCTGCCGCGGTTTCACCGGCGAATACCAAGTCTATGATGAGGGAAAAAGGCGTTCCTTGTCACCGGCTACGGGCGTGCTGCTCCTGATGCTCTTATCTTACGTCTATCTCTTCATCCGCTTGGAAGGAGTTCTTTCATGATTATTCTCGACGACGTCTGTTTTGCCTATGACGACAGACCCATTCTCAGTCACCTGACGGAGACGATCGAACCCGGTCAGGCCGTCCTCCTCACCGGGCCCAACGGCTCCGGCAAATCGACTCTCCTGCGGCTGTTGAACGGCCTTATATTCCCGCAGCTGGGGACCTATACCTTTGACGGCACGGTCATTACGGCGGCCAAGATGCGCGACCACCGCTATTCAAAATGGTTTCACCAGCGCATCGGCTATATCTGGCAGCATCCTGATTCGCAGCTCTTTTGCAGCAGCGTCCGCGAAGAATTGGCCTTCGGTCCCGTCCAAATGGGCCTCCCTTCCGAAGAAGTCAAAAAACGCGTCGATGATGCTATGGATCTGTTGGGCCTGACGAAACTGGCCGACAGGGCGCCTTATTCCCTGTCCGGCGGCGAAAAGAAGCGGACGGCTATGGCCTCCATCCTGACCATGAATCCCCAGATTTGGACCATGGACGAGCCGGAAAGCTACCTCGATGCCGACGGCCTTGCCTGGTTGGAAGATTTCCTGCCCAGCCTGAAAGCAGCCGGAAAGACCCTCATCGTAGCGACCCACCACGCCGGTATCATCGAAAAGATTATCGATAAAGAAATATCAATGAAGTCATAAAAAAACAGATGCAGACCTATTCGTAGGCTTGCATCTGTTTTTGATTGGCTTTCACACGTTCATTCATGGTGTTGATTTGTCCTGCTTTGTGCAAAGCCTGCCGTCCGGCATCGTATTTCCCCTGCCGAAAATACAGGACGGCCATGGCATTGGCAGCATCTGCCGACTGGGGTGAAAAGCGGAGGATTTCTCGGAAGGAACGCAGAGCCTCTTCATCGTTTCCGAGGTCCATGGTCAGCATTCCGCGATTATACCAGGCCTCTAAAAATTCGGGCCGAAGGGCAATGGCCTTATCATAACTTGTGAGGGAATCGTCGAGGTTCCCTCTTTTTTGCTGGGTCAAGGCCAGATCATACCAGGCTGCCGAAGACTCTTCATTTTGCTTTATGGCTTGGCGAAAATCCTCTTCGGCCAGCCAGTAATACCCTTTATGGAAGAAGACGATGCCCCGATAAAGATAGGACGTCGGGTCGTCCCTGTGGAGGATGACTTTTTCAAAGCCCGTCAGTAAATCATCGTCGCTCCCGTCCGGCGTCTGGGCTTCGGTCCACATCCAGAGGATTTCCTGACCGTAGTGCTTGCCGGGGACGGCCCAGCGACCATTGAGGCCGGTCCAATTCGTCACCTTTCCGTAGAGGTCGGGATGATTTTGAACGAGGAGTTCATAACGGGGATCTACGATAGCCGTTTTCGGCCGTTCCGTGCTGGCATAAGCCAAAAGATGCTGGATATGGGCGCGAACGCCGAGCTGCGGCGTGGCAAAACTGGCTCCGGGGGCCCCGTTTCCCGTTGCACCGAGGCCGCAGAAATTATTCTGCTCAGGCGACACGTCACCGCCATAGGCAAAGTATCCCGTCTCCTTCAAGGCCTGACAGAGGGCGACGTCGGGACGGATGCCTTCGCGGCCGGCTTCGTCGTAATAAGCTTGTACGACGTCTTCTAAGGGAGCGTTTAATTTAGGATTGGCATTGCGCTGACGGATGAAGCGGACCATCTGCGCCTGAGATACTGTCGCCGGCCCCATGATCGTATCGGAGCCTTCCGGCACGTCGAGGAAGGGCCGATCATAAGGCGGCAGCATCTGCCAGTGAGCCTTCTCGACAGCCTGTTTGTCAACACCTATTTTAGCTTGAACCGGAAGAGACACGAAAAAGGGCAGGCCCAACAGCACTGCCCCCATAAGGCCTGCCAAAAGGCCTCTTTTCAGCTTAGAATTCACGATAGATGCCCTTCTTCCGCTTAGCTTCCGTAGATTTAGAAATATACGTCCCCAAGACTAAGGGATAGCCCTTGCGCTCGATGATTCGGGCCATGTAATTCCGGAAGGGACAGGGCGGCCGGTGGTACGAGTCGGATACGACGCACGAGGCGAAATGGATGGTGACATTTTCTTTATCATCGCCGTAGCGCTTCATCTTCCGGGCCAAGTTTTCGAGCTTGGCTGAAATGCCGGCACCGCAGCAGCCGCCGCAGGTCATCATGAGAAACCGCGTATCGGCGGGATAATCAGCCATGGTGTCCACGCGGTTGGCGAAGGTATTCATACAGGCATAGCCGCTGCAGCGCTTGGTGACGATATCGCATTGGATGACGACGACTAATTGGGACATAAGGTTCCCTCCTTTTAGTTATATACGTAGGTATTCAAGAAATCCTGAGTCCAAGCCGGATCGATGCGGGCCAGCACCGGTTCTTCTTTCGGCAGATTTTCCGATAAAGACTGTTCAAACTGGTTGTACAAGGGGCTGAGGCCGTCCTTAAAATCAATATAGGCGCCCTGTTCCGAGGCCTTGTCGAAGAATACCAGGCGAAGGGAGCCGTCATCCTGGCTGACAAAGTGGCAGCTCGTAACCTTAAAGTCCTTATCCTGTTCCTTAAATTGAGCCAGGGCTGCGGCTTTGGTCAATTCCATCAAGCGGTCATCGAGGCCGGCTTCAAAGATTGTTATTTTTTCCAGCAAATCTTCTTTCGTCCGGACCAGGCGGAAAATATACTGATTGGCACTCATGCGTTCAAAGACCTGGTGATTGTCCGCCATATCACGGTCAGCCCGCTGTTCATCATTCTCAGTCGGCCCGTAAAACACCATGAAGCGACGCGCTGCGTCGTGATATAAGAAACCGTAGTCGATATTCACCGTCGTGCCGCAGTGCGGGCAGTGATAGTGAAAGGCGTCTAAGGACGCGATGCTGTCCTTCATTTCCGGGTTTTCGGCGATGTCGACACTATCCCAAACGGTAAAATTCCCGGCCTTTTGACAGGCAGGACACGTGATTTCTTCTTGGTGCTGCATACTCATGATGAATACCTCTCTTCTCTGCCACCGTAGATGGCGTTTTTTTTATTATACCACAATCATAAGACCGGGCATACGGCCGGAGTCGGTCTCAAAGGAAGCCTTCTAAGCACCGCTGGTCACACGCAGTCCGACGATACCGGCGACGATGAGAGCGACCGACAAGACCTGCCAGGGCGACAGGGATTCGTGAAAGAAAATCAGGCCGGCGATGACGGTTCCGACGATGCCGATACCCGTCCAAATGGCATAGGCCATGCTGATGGGAAGATGACGCAGGGCCAAACTCAGAAAGATGAAGCTGCCGGCCATGGCGACCAACGTAAGGACGCTGGGCACGAGCCGTGAAAATCCGTGAGTATATTTCAGGCCCACGGCCCAGCCCATTTCTAAAATACCGGCAATCAATAAGTAAATCCAAGACATATAAATCCTCTCCTTCTCTAAAAAAAAGGTACGCTGCACGATTCCAACAAAGGCCTACTGGAATCGTATCGCGTACCCGGCGGTAATCTATATATGCAGTTAACATGTTTCTACGGGTGGCATTTTATCACAGAAAATTTCCCTTGTCAACAGTCCCGTCCTGTATGGAAAGTCTCGTGGCATCCATAGAAAATCTCTTTCAGATAAACGTTTGACCTTTTACAACCTACAGACAGACAAGAGCGGATATGCTATAGTAAAAACAGCAACTGTGAAGGGGGGCATCTCCATGAAAGACGCCTATGTAAAATTCATGCTGGCAACGGTCATTTACGGTACCAACGGCATCATTGCCAGCCACATTCCGCTGTCGAGCTACGAAATCGTCCTGACCCGAACGGTCCTGGGCAGCCTGTTTTTAATGGTCCTGACGACCTTCCGCCATGAATGGAGTACCCTCCATCAGATGACGCCCAGGGAATGGCTGCTCTTAGTCCTGGCCGGCGTCTTTCTGGGCGGGAACTGGATTTTTCTCTATGAAGCCTACCAGCATATCGGTGTCAGTTTGGCCACTCTCTTGTGTTATATCGGGCCTATTTTGATCATGATACTGTCGCGGTTCGTCTTTAAAGAGCCCTTCACCCTTCCCAAAGTCACAGCCATGATTTTGGTCACCTTAGGCATCATGGCCATCAACGGAGCCGACTTTAAGGCTCACGGCCTGTCCTGGGGCGTCGCCTGCGGCTTTCTCGGCGCCGTCTGCTTTGCCCTCTTGATCATCGTCATGAAAAAAGCAAAACCCATGACGGGTTTCTTTTCCCCGGCCTGTCAGCTCGTCGTCGCCTCCCTCCTCGTCGGCGCCGTCACCTATACTATCCCGACTCCGGCCGTCGATTTAACCCTCCAAGACCTGTCCTACATGGCCATATTAGGCATCATCAATACGGGCCTCGGCTATGCCCTTTATTTTACCGGCGTTCAACGCCTGTCGGCCCAGAGCGTTTCCATCTGCGGCTACTTCGAACCCTTCACGGCCCTCCTCTTGTCGGCCTTGATTCTCGGTGAAATCCTAACGCCCATGCAGTGGCTCGGCGCCGTCCTCATCCTCGGCGGCGTCGCCTTGAGTGAATTATGGCATCCCCGCAAAAAAAGACAAGAAGCATTGTAACGCCTCGGTCATGCCGTCCTGTCGATATGCCAGGACGGCATATTCGGTAAAAGCGTCGGCTAAGGGAATGACTCGAAGCCCCGGATAGGCATCGCCCTGATGGAGGGGCAGGACGGCAAAGCCCTGGGACATGCTGACCGTCAAGAGCTGCTCGGACAAGTTCTTACAGCGATGGATTTCTTCAAAGTCCTGATGAAAAGCCTGTCGAAAATTATTCCGTATCTTCTCGACATAAGCCGGGCTGTCCGACTTGGTCACAAAGGGCGCATGGCCGACGACGGCTTCGATGTCCCCATATCGTTCCCACAGGGAATTGGCGCAGACAAAGGACTGGCGAATAGCAAACAATGGCCGATACATAAAGGAGTCCTTCACCGCCTGGGCGTCAGAAAAGACGAATCCGTCGAGGAGACCGGCTGCTAAATGACGCTCTAAGTCGGCCACGTCATCAAAACTGAAATACAATTTATATTCCGGATAGGCTTCTTCAAACCGGCGCAGCCATAAGGCTTCGACGTATTCCTGCATGGCCATTCCCAGACGGATTTCGGTATGCCCCTTCCGCCGCAGAGAATCGCGCAGCTCTTTATAAGACCGGCAAATTCCCTTCATGCCCTCGTAAAAACGGCGGCCTTCTGCCGTGAGTGACACACCGCGGTGTTCCCGGTAGAAAAGCGGACACCCCAGGTCCCGTTCCAAATTCGTAATATATTTTGTCATCGTCGTCTGGGCAATGTGGCAGTTATGGGCAGCCTGGGTAAAATTATTCAGCCTGGCCGCTTCTAAAAAATACCGTATCTTGGAAAGATCCATGGCCATCCTCCTCATCCATCACTTTTTTTCATGGCAAATACCGCAGGTTTCATTAGTCAAGGCCCATCAGGCATGATAAAATAAGGAAGTTTCAAGAAAGGAGTCTTGCCAATGAATTACTTTTCCATCGTCCTTGTGCAAATCATCGGCTTCGTCATCTACATCCTTATCGGTATTGCCGGCGTACGGATGAAAGTCTTGACCCCTCGTTCTCTCGGCGTCTTATCGCAGTTCATTACCAAGATATCCCTGCCCCTGCTCTTATTCACCAATACCCTCAACGGGGCGACGCGCCAAGAGTTCGTCGACGACCTTCCGGTCTTGGCCGTAACGGCCCTGCTTTATTTTTTATTATACCCCCTCAGCCGACTTTTGGCACGCCTGTTCAGCCTAAAGGGCAATGAAAATCACGTCTACAGCGCCTGTTCCATGTTCGGCAACATCGGCTTTATGGGCATCCCCATCGTAGCTGCCGTCTTTCCCGAACAAGGCATGCTCTATATCGCCTTATTTACCGTCGTCGACCAGCTCCTGCTGTGGACGGTAGGCGTCAATTTAACGGCACCGACAGATAAGGAAAACGCCATGTCCATTGCCAGCCGCCTCTTAAAGATGGTCAACCCGGCTACGATTGCCGTCACCTTAGCCGTCATCGGCATCTTTATGGATGCCCATCTGCCACAGTCCATCAATATTCCGCTGACGAAGGCCGGTGCCGTGACGACACCCTTGGCCATGATTTACATGGGCGGCTTATTCTGCTTCATCGACCTGAAAAAATACATTGGCAAAAAAGAGTTTTATGGCACGGTCCTGGTCAAGATGTGCCTCTTTCCCATTTTCTTCTACGAACTGGGCACGATGTTAGGCGTCATGAACGACATCGTCATCACCTTGAGCCTCCTCTCTGCCCTTCCTACCATGGCCGCCGTCGTCATGTTGGCTCAAAACCAGCAGTCCGCCGGAGAATACGCCGCCGGCATGACCTTAGTGACGACGATCTGCTCCATCTTCACCCTGCCCCTGGTCTGCCTCTATTTCGGCTAACTCAATTTCACGCAGAACAAAAGCTGTCCCATGAGGACAGCTTTTTTCGTGTAGACAACCTAATTCATGAACTTGTCAAACTTACGCGCAGGCAACATGCGAAGGCTCCGGCCGGGCTCAAACGCAGCGTATCGCCGCCGTCACAGTCTCTTGGCTGCGATAAAACATCTTACGAAGCCATCGGGCCGGCCTGTACCGGATTGTCGGACAGACTATATAGGGTCCGCTGTTCCCTTATGACGAAGAAAATGGAAATGATAAGGGCCAAGGCGTCACTGATGGGCTGGGCCATGAAGATACCATTGATGTCCCACAGTACAGGCAGCATATAGATGAGCGGGATGAGGAACAGAATCTGCCGTAAAAAGGTGATGACGATGGAAGGCATCGGTTTGGCAATGGACTGGAAGAATGTCGTCACCAGCATGACAAAGCCCAGAATCGGGGTGATGCAAAAATTGGCCCGCAGTCCGGGAACGCCGATGGCCAGCATATCTTCCGTAGCCCCAAAAGCCGCCAGAATGGCCTCGGGAAATACCATGATCAGAATCCAGATGATGCAGGTAATGCCGACCGAAAAAGCGGAGGCCTGATATAAGGTGGCCATAACCCGATGGTACTGTTTCGCTCCGAAGTTGTTGCCGACGATGGGCTGAATCCCCTGGCTGATACCGCTGGCCGGCATGATGACAAAGGTCATCATACTAGAGACGACGGCGTAGACACTGATGGCCGTATCGCCGCCGTATTGGCCTAATTGGCTGTTATAGACGAGGCTGATGAGACCCATGGCCATTTGGGCAATCCAAAAGGCAAAGCCGCAGGAAATGATAGTCCGCGACAGCCAGGCATCGAAGGCAAAGGTATCCCGTTTGATTTCGACCTTCGTATGGCCTTTCCAAACGAGGTAAGCCCCAAAAAAGGCCGAAAGGAATTGACCGATAACCGTCGCCCAAGCTGCACCGGTGACGCCCCAGTCGAGGCCGGCCACAAAGACGGCGTCGAGGAGGATGTTGGTCACGGCCCCGACAGCCGTTACGCCCATCCCCAGGACGGGCTTTCCGGAAACGCGGACAAAGTCGCAAAAAACCTGGCTCAGCCCTTGAAAGAGGCAGCCCAGGGCCACGATGCGGTAATAAGCGAGGGCGTATTCATAAGCCGTTTCGGTAACGCCGAACACCTTTAGGATAGGATCGGCAAACAGCAGCAAAAAGACGGACAGCAGCACTTCAAAGACGATGACTAAAATCAGGGAATTGCCAAAGGAACGGTTCATATTCTCCTGTTCCCCTTTTCCGGAAAACAGGCTGAACAGAGACGATCCGCCGGCGCTGCAAGTCAGGCCGAAAGCCATCATCATGTAAAAAAGAGGAAAGCAAATCGAAAGACCGGCCAAGGCCGACGTGCCGTTGAAGTTGCCTACAAAGATCCGGTCGACGATGTTATAAATGGCTGTAATCAAAAGAGAAATAGCCGCCGGAATGGAGTATTTTAAAATCATGGGAAAGAGCTTTCCCGTCGAAAAATCATTTTTTTCATTCATATTAAAGTGCCTCGCCTTTCTATCATATCTTAGTTTCCTAAGTATTTAGTTAAAGAGAAAGGACAACGCGTCTGCCCTTTCAGTCAGACAGGTTATCCATCATCTTCTCAACGACCTTCACAAAGACTTGCAGGTCCTTTTTAGAAATGTCCTTGATCAGTCTTTCATCTAAGGCCGTCAAATCGTCTATGACTTGCTGCCGATACCGCAAGGCCCTTTCCGTTAAGACAATCTTTTTTAAGCGGTTGTCATGGGCGGCCGCCTCACGGGTAATGAGTCCGTTCTTTTCCATCTGCTTTAAGAGCTCCGTTGCCGTCGACGGCCGGATGCCGAACTCTTCTTCAAGATCTTTTTGGAAGACGTCTTCTCTTTGGGCCAGCAAAAAGTGAAGGGTCCGCCCTTGAGAGCCGCTGAATTCACCGCGGGACGGAAGCATCTCTAACTTTCGGCGCAGCTTGTTGGACAATTTGCTGACATAACTTCCAATATGTCGGTTATTCGCTATCATGGCGCCCTCCTATTTCTTAGTTTCCTAAGTAATTGTATCTCAAATACGACGGCCTGTCAATAAGGCATCCGGCGCATAAAAAATCACCGTCAAGGACAAAATCCCTGACGGCGACGGTTTTCCCGCTATAGTTCATGTATGCATTTTTACAAAAAGTGGTGGTCATGACACGGATACGAGGCTTACCAATCCAATTTTCCCGTCATGAGGTAGACCAAGAGTCCTTTTTCGGCATGCCGTCTGTTTTCGGCTTCGTCGAGGATCGTTTCCAAATGAGCTTCCATGACGTCTTGGCTGATTTCATAGCCCGGATGGATGGGCATATCATGGAATACCATGGTGTCCGTCCCTTCCATGAGGTCGGCGTCAATCTGATAAGGCATCATCATGTTGATGATCTTGTCTTTCTTTTCGGCGTAGTCGGGATTGGTGAAAAATTCCATGTCGACCCAGGTATCGGTGTAGACGCAGTCGACGTCAGCGACGACTTTCTTGAGGTCTTCTTTAGAAATATCCGTCGGCAGTTCTTTATAATGGCCGGTCTCTGCCAAGGTGTCGTAAAAGTCAGCCGGCACGTTGGTGATCTGACTGAAGGGCGTCAAGCCGTACATGGTACCGCCCAATTTGACGACGATTTCACTGAGCGAGTTGTAGGTATTATTTTTAGCCCCGATATAGAGGACCTTGGCTTCAAAGCGTCCCGTCTTTTCATAGAGGGTCAGCATGTCGGCCAGGGCCTGAGACGGATGGAAGGTATTGTCACAGCCGTTGATGACGGGAACCGTGGCATATTTCATGAAGCCTTCCGTCGTTTCGGCCTTCTTGAACCGGCCCATGATGCAGTCCACGTTGCGGCAGACGTACTTGACTTCGCTCATGAGGTCGCCAATGGTGAAGTTGCTATCCTTCCAGAGCTGGTTGTAGGCCTTGCCGCCCAATTCTTCCATGCCGATGGAAAAGGACAAATAAGTCCGGTTCGACGTCTTTTCAAACAAGGTATATAATTTTTTGCCGTCGAGAATATGGCTGTAAGCGTCTTGATTCTTTTTAATCTTGTCGGCCAATAATAAGATGCCTTTCAATTCTTCGGCTGTATAATCGATAAAGCTGTTGGCGTGTTTCATGTATATCCATCCTCTCATCCTGTAAGACTATAACTTGTCGATGGCTATATCATAGCACAAGGCCTTTCCTTTATCAAGTATTTATACGTAATTTTCTTTAATTTATACATATAAATCAATTTCATGCAGCGCAATATACTTTCGGAGACGCAAAAAACCGGTAATCACGATGATTACCGGTCCAAAAGGTCTATGTGTTACTTTCCGATTAAGCTTTAACTACGTTAGCTGCCTGCGGTCCGCGCGCACCTTCAACAATATCGAATTCAACATCCTGACCTTCGGCCAAGGATTTGAAACCATCTTCCTGAATGGCAGAGAAATGAACGAAAACGTCGCCGCCGTCTTCTCTTTCGATGAAGCCATAACCTTTTTCTGCGCTAAACCATTTTACTTTACCGTGCATGATAAATCCTCCTAAAAATCAAAACAATTACAGCTATCCATAGCAAGTGCTACCTTATAGCTCTTTTGTTAGTGTAACATAACAGATTGCTAATGTCAATCGAATTTATATAAGTAAATTCCCGAGTATTTCCTTATTTTTTTACATAATGAGCAAAGGCAAACTTATATTTATTATTATTATTTTTATCATGGACTTCCCGTTCTGTTTCTGTCCACTCGTCGCTCTTCCACTCCGGAAAGAACGTGTCAGCACCGGGAAAAACTTCGTCGATTTCGGTCAGATAGAGGCTGTCCGCCAATGGCAAAAAGGCGCGGTACATGGCGGCCCCGCCGATGATGAAGTAGTCTTCCTCCGCCTTCATAGCGGCACACATGGCCTCCGGGCTGTGAAAGAGGGTCACTGCCGGACTATCGACATGGTAGTCCGCCTGATGGGTCAGGACCCAATGAGGGCGTCCCGGCAGAACACCCGGCAGGCTTTCAAAGGTCTTGCGGCCCATGAGCATCGTGTGATTCATGGTGAGGGCCTTGAATCGCTTCAAGTCGGCTGAAATATGGCATAAGAGGTCGTTGTCCCGGCCGATGCCCCGGGATCTGTCGACGGCGGCAATGAGATGGATCATCAGACGGCCACCTCCATGGACAGTTTGCCCAAATGCTGATAATCGTCAAGACGGATGTCGTCCGGTGTAAAGGCGTAGAAATCGTGAATGTCCTTGTTAAGTATCAATTTAGGAGCATCCAAGGCCTGATTTCGGCGGGCCAGCTGGGTCTTCATGGCTTCGACGTGATTTTCATAGATATGGGCATTGTTGATGACGTGCGTAAAGAGGCCCGGACGGAGGCCGGCAGACCTGGCAATGAGGTGGATGAGAACGGCATACTGGGTCATGTTGAAGGGTACGCCCAGGCCCATATCGCCGCTGCGCTGAATGAGCATACAGTTCAAGCGGCCGTCAGTGACATCCCACAAGGTCTGGTAGGCACAGGGCTGGAGGGCCATGTCATCCAAATCCTCGATATTCCACAAGGATACGATCATGCGCCGGCTCTGGGGATCGTTTTTCAGGGTATCCAAGAGCTTATCCACCTGCTTATACTTCCGGATCTGATAGCCGTAAGCCTTGCCGATGGTCCCGTCAGGACGCATCCATTCGTCCCAAACGTGGCAGTTCATCTTCTGCAGCTCCCGCACATCGTTGCTCTGGAGCTGCCAAATCCAAAGGATTTCTTTGACGGCTGTCTTAAAGGCCACGAACTTCGTCGTCAAGATGGGAAATTCATGTTCCAAATCGAACTGCATCATCTGATGGGGCAGCTTGTACGTCCGCACCCCCGTGCGGTTGTTGTCGAAATAGCCGTGGTCGAGGATATTTTCGACGATATTCAGGTATTGTGTATCGGCCATGCTCATGTAGTATCACCTCAAAATTACTGATTATTCATATAAGACTGAATGGCGCTGATGAAACTGCGGCCATATTTATGCAATTTAAAACTGCCGACGCCCTTGATGTCACCCATGGCGTCGAGGCTGCTCGGCTTAAGGGCTGCCATATCCCACAAGGTGGCATCGGAAAAAATGACGAAGGGCGGAATGTTTTCGTCCTTGGCTAAGTCGCGGCGAACGGCCCGCAGGGTGTCGAACAAGGGGCGCAGGGTCTCTTCGTCAAAGGTCCCGGCACTGCGTTTTTGCCGGCGTTTGGGAATGGCCGCCGGAATCTCTTCAACGACTCGTTTCTGCTGAACGATGCGTTTATGGCCCCCCATCGCCTGCCTTCCGTCTGCCGTCAGGGAGACGACGGGATACTTTCCGTCAGACTGCTCGAGATAGCCGTCGTCGATGCACTGGCGCACCATATCGCGAACTTCGGACAGGGAAAAATTACCGAGCATGCCGAAGACGGCATTGCGGTCAAAGCCATAGCGGCGAATCTTAGCATTCTGACTCCCTTTCAGGATGTCGGACACCATGGTCAGGCCAAAGCGCCCTTTCAGTTCGTCGACGCAGAGGCAGATGCTGCGCACCTGTTCGGTCATGTCCTCTTCGACCGTTTCCTGGTCACAATTGCCGCATTTATCGCAGTGCTCCCACGACGGATGCTCACCAAAATACGACAGAATATAATGGCGCAGGCAGTGGTTGCCTTCACAGTAGCGAACCATGGCATGGAGCAGGCGGAATTCGACCTCCTGCTGTTTGGCGTCGCGAGTCGATTGCTCGATGAGGAATTTCTGGATCATGATATCCTGGCGGTTAAAGAGGAGGATACAGTCCCCCGGTGCCCCGTCGCGGCCGGCTCTGCCGGCTTCCTGGTAGTAACTTTCGATGTTTTTCGGCATCTGGTAATGGATGACGTAGCGGACATTGCTCTTGTCGATGCCCATGCCGAAGGCGTTGGTCGCTACGATGACCTGGATTTTATCGTAGGTAAAGGCTTCCTGCATGGAACGGCGCATCTCGTCGCTGAGACCGGCATGGTAACGGCCGGCCTTGATGCCCCGCCGATTCAGTTCATCACAGATGCGGTCGACTTCCTTGCGCGTCGCCGCATAGATGATCCCGCTGTCCTCTTTATGCTTGGCAATGTAGGACAAGGTGAACTCCATCTTAGCCTTGGCATGAACGACGCGGAAATAGAGGTTGGGCCGGTCGAAGCCGCCGATAAAAATGCGTTCCTTTTGAAGGCCTAAGAGGGACATCATGTCGTGCTTGACCTTTTCCGTCGCCGTCGCCGTAAAAGCCCCGACGACAGGCCGCTGGGGAAGGGCTGCGATCCAGTCGCGGACGGTGCAGTAACTGGGCCTAAAATCATGGCCCCATTGAGAGACGCAGTGGGCTTCGTCGATGATGAACATGGAAATGGGCAGGGTCTGCATGAAAGCCGTAAAGAACTGATTCTCCAGTCTTTCCGGCGAGATATAGACCAGCTTGATGCGGCCGGCACGGATGGCAGCAAAGCGGGCCTTCACTTCTTCAAAGGTACACTGGCTGTTGATATATGTCGCCGGTATTTCCTGATTGACCAGACTGTCTACCTGGTCTTTCATCAGGGAAATGAGCGGTGAAATGACTAAGGTCACGCCGGGCATCATCAGGGCCGGAAGCTGGAAGCAGATCGACTTCCCCGCCCCGGTCGGCATGATTGCCAGGCAATCGCGGCCGTCGAGCAGGGTCTGAATGACTTCGTGCTGGCCCGGCCGGAATGACGAATAGCCAAAATACTGTTTTAACAATGATTCAATTTGAAGCATGAAACAAGGCATCCTTCCTTGAGTGAACGTACAAAGGGAGCTGCCGCAAAGCGACAGCTCCCTTATATCATATCATTTTTAGGCTTATTTTGCCAATTCTTCTTTCAGTACTTCAGCTAAGCGTTTGATACCTTCTACGATGCGTTCTTCCGGCATGTTGGAGTAGTTGAGGCGGAAGTGGTTAGCATTGCCGCCATGCGGGTAGAACGGACCGCCCGGCACGTAGGCAACGTTTTTCGCTAGGACTTTAGGCATGAGTTCTTTCGCATCCATGCCTTCGGGCAACGTTACCCACGTGAACAGGCCGCCTTCAGGGTATGTAAAGGTGATGCCTTCAGGGAAGTATTCTTTCATCGAATCGCACATGAGATTGCGGCGTTTTTTGTACAATTCTTTGATCTTTGCAACGTGAGCATCGAGATCGTACATATCGATGAAGAAGGAAGTCTGGCGCTGACCGAAGGACGAGGACTGGAGGTCAACAGCCTGTTTCAGCTTAACGACTTTATCAATGATGACCGGATCAGCAACCATCCAGGCAATACGCAGGCCCGGCATGAGGATCTTCGAGAAGGAGCCGAGGAAGATGATGTTGCCCTTGGTATCCATCGATTTGAGGGACGGAACTTTGTCGCCGTCGAAACGGAGTTCGCCGTACGGATCGTCTTCGAGAACCGGGAAGTCATAGCGGTTGATGATGTCCATGAAAGCTTTGCGGCGTTCCATCGGCCAGGTAATGCCCGTCGGGTTCTGGAATTCAGGAATAACATACATCATGCGGACGCGGTCGCCGTATTTTGCCAAGATTTTTTCGAGTTCTTCCGGGATGATGCCTTTGTCGTCCGTCGGAACTTCGACAAATTCAGGACCACAGAGTTTAAAAGCGTTGATAGCGCCGAGGTAGGTCGGGCTTTCTACGAGAACGACGTCACCGGGGTTGAGGAAAATCTGAGCCAAGAGGGACAGACCCTGCTGGGAGCCGGACGTGATGACGATGTTTTCAGGGGTGCAGTCGACCATGAAGGATTTTTTCATGCGTCCTGCGATCTGTTCGCGAAGGGGTGTGTAACCTTCGGTCGTGCCGTACTGCAGGGCTGCCTGGCCTTCTTTGGTCAATACAGCTTCGTCAACTTTTTTGAGATCTTCTGTCGGGAACAGTTCCGGAGCCGGCAGGCCGCCAGCGAAGGAAATAATTTCCGGCATGGTCGTCAGTTTCAAGAGTTCACGGATTTCAGAGGCTTTCAAATTCATAGCTAAGTTGGAAAATTGCATATTCACTCACTCCTTCATAATTGTGCATAGCGCATATCTATGTTTATATAGTATCATTTAAATTACTTTTATGCAATTAAACGTTTATGTCATAGCTACATTCTCATTTATGCAAACCTATAAATTCGTGGGTATTATGGTCAATTACTGATAATACCAAAAGTAAACTCCATAAAATATTAAGTAATTCATGTAAAAAATTTTTAAAAAAATAAAAAAAGAAAAGACGCCCTCGGGAGAGAGCGTCTCATTTCCTGCAAAGTTTAATTATTTTCCCATCTTTTCTTTCAAAACTTCAGCTAAGCGTTTAATGCCTTCGACGATGCGGTCTTCCGGCATATTGGAGTAGTTCAAGCGGAAGTGATTGCCGTTGCCGCCGTTAGGATAGAAGGCTCCGCCCGGGACATAAGCGACTTTCTTTTCGATGACTTCCGGCATGATGGCCTTGGCATCGATGTTTTCGGGAAGGGTAACCCAAGTGAACAGGCCGCCTTCCGGATAGGTAAAGGAAAGGCCCTGAGGGAAGTATTTTTTCATCGAATCGTACATCAAGGTGCGGCGTTTGCCGTAGAGTTCGCGGATCTTGGCGACGTGAGCGTCGAGGTCGTACATGTCGATGTAGTACGAAGCCTGGCGCTGAGCAAAGGACGAAGACTGGAGGTCGACGGTCTGTTTCAGCATGACCGCTTTTTCAAGGATGTCCTGATGAGCGACCATCCAGCCGATACGAAGGCCCGGCATGAAGATTTTCGAGAAGGAACCGAGGAAGATGACGTTGCCCTTGGTATCCATCGATTTCAAGGTCGGCATGGTCTGGCCTTCATAGCGAAGTTCGCCGTACGGATCGTCTTCGATGACCGGGATATCGTGTTTATTCATGATATCCATGACGGCTTTACGCCGTTCCAGAGGCCAGGTGATACCCGTCGGGTTCTGGAATTCCGGGATGACGTACATCAGGCGTACGCGGTCGCCGTACTTTTCAATAGCCTTTTCCAAGGCTTCCGGTACCATGCCCTTGTCGTCCGTTTCGACTTCGACGAACTGGGGAAAATTGACGGCAAAGGCGGTCGTGGCGCCCATGTAGGTCGGGCTTTCAACGAGGACGACGTCGCCTTCGTTCAAAAAGAGTTGGCCGAGAAGAGACAGGCCCTGCTGAGAGCCGGCGGTAATGATAATGTCTTCATAGGTGCAGTCCGTATTAAAGGACGATTTCATGCGGGCAGCAATCTGTTTGCGCAGCGGAATGTAGCCTTCCGTCGTGCTGTACTGCACGGCCTGACGCCCTTCTTTCTTCAAAATTTCCACGTCCACCTTCATCATTTCATCAATCGGGAACAGTTCCGGAGCCGGAAGGCCGCCGGCAAAGGAAATAATTTCCGGATTTTCAGTGACTTTCAGGATTTCACGGATGTCAGATGCGTGCAAACTTTTTGCTTCTTCAGAAAACATTACCATAAAACTTCACTCCTATCTATTGACTTGCTTTCGATACGACGTATAACAACCCGTCGTAATGTTTTTTATTATACCACTTCAGAGTGTGTTATTCTACATTTTTTATGAAAAAAACAGGAAAAGTTGCTCGAATTAAGAAATTCGTAAGCAAAACCTTTTCCTGTTAACGGTTTTTATTCATTTTTATCAGCTGCAAAAAACTGCTGCGTTGCCTTTTCGTCTTCTTTCATCTGGGCGATGAGGTCGTCTGCCGAGGCAAAGACTTCTTCACCGCGCAGGCGCTTTCGAAAACGCAGACTGACGTTCTTACCGTAAAGATCCTTATCCCAGTCGAGGACGTGGGTCTCGATGCGGCGGTACTGGTTCTCAAAGGTCGGGTTGTCGCCGATGTTGGTCATGGCCGGGTGCCCTTCTCCATCCCACCACAATTCGGTCACATAGACGCCGTCCGGCGGAATGGCCATGTTGATGGGAATGAGCATATTGGCCGTAGCAAAGCCGATGGTCCGGCCGCGGTGGTCACCGGGTACGATGGTCCCGGTCAAGGCAAAGGGGCGGCCCAGAAGGTTTTCAGCCGTCTCCATGTGGCCCATTTGGATGAGCCGGCGGATGACGGTGCTGCTAATGGGCGTCGTACCTCCCGGCCGTTCGAGAAGATCCAGGGCTTCAACGGGAATAGCGTAGTCCGCCATAAAGGCTTTCATCGTGTCCGTATTGCCGGCCGCCTTAGCCCCATAGGTAAAGTTGGAGCCGACGACGATGACCGACGGATGAATATAAGTCACGAGATTTTGGCAGAATTCCTCCGGCGATTCACGCAGGAGCCCTTCGCTCATGGGCAGGAGGACCAAGCCGTCGATGCCGACGGCTTCAATGTATTCTGCCTTTTGGGCGATTGTCGCCAAGCGAAGCGGTTCTTTTTCCGGGCATAAGACCGACATGGGATGAGCCGTGAAGGTGACCACCATGGTTTTCACACCGCCGGCAGCAGCCCGCTTGATGGCTGTCTTCATGACCATCTGATGGCCTTTATGGATGCCGTCAAAGGTCCCGAGGGCCACGACGGCGCCCGTAAAGCCGGTTATTTCCTGAAAGGAGTGGAATATTTCCATCGTTAGTTACCTCACAATCCGTCTGCAAACATCTTATGGGGACGCAGGATATGGTGCTGTTCATCGTAGCGGACGATGCCCATCAATCGCCCGTCAGGGCCATAGACACGCAGCACGTCTCCATCGGTGAGGTTCGGCCCGGCAAAGGGCACAGGCCGCCCCTGAAGGAGAAAATCACACTGCTTGGTCGAGCAGTTAGCCCGCCTTATATCGTGAATGGCCATGTCGGCCGGAAGGACATAAGACGCAGGATCTTGTTCCAACATTTCTAAGGTCGCTGCTTCTTCAATGGTAAACAGACCGGCCCGGGTTCGGACAAGATAGGTCATGCAGGCGCAGGTCCCAAGGGCCGTCCCCAAATCGCGGATGAGGGATCGGACATAGGTTCCCTTAGAGCAAGTCACGGCAAAGGTACCGCGCCGGCCGTCAAAGGACAGGAGTTCCAGACTGTGGATTGTCACCTGCCGCACAGGCAAGGTGAAATCCCGGTCCTGGCGGGCCAATTTATAGGCCTTGACGCCGTTGACGTTAATGGCCGAATACTTCGACGGCGCTTGTTCGATATCGCCGCAGAAAGAGGCCAGGACGCGGCGGACATCTGCTTCGGAAAGATCCGGAACCGGCAGCCGTTCGACGACCGTCCCCGTACTGTCTTCGGTATCGGTTTCCAGACCCAGGACGAATTCGGCATGGTAGGACTTGACGTCGCTGTCGCCGTATTCGATGAGGCGCGTCGCCTGCCCGGCATAGACCGGCAGGACACCGGCTGCCAAGGGGTCGAGGGTACCGGCGTGGCCCATCTTCTTCATGCCGTAAATGCGCCGCAGGCAGCCGATGACGTCGTGGCTCGACATTCCCGTCGGCTTCAGTACATTAATGATTCCATGTATCATAAGCGCTTTTCAATTTCCTTTACGATGATCGCCTTAGCTTCATCTAAAGGCTTTTCGATGGTACAGCCGGCAGCCCGAATGTGCCCGCCGCCGCCGAAAGAAGCGGCCACAGCATTGACGTCGATGCCTTTCGAGCGCAGGCTGACCCGCGTTTCTTCAGGGCCGATGTATTTTACCGTAAAGGCCACTTCAGCGCCCTTGATGCGGCGGGCATAGTCGATATAAATGCCCGTGTGCTCGCCGATGATGGAAAGGAGTTCCGGCGTGTAGGACAGGCAGGAAATGCGGCCGTCGGCAAAGAGTTCCAGCTGATCGAGAACCTTCGACAAGGCCCGGAGCTTGTTGAGCGACCGAGCGTCGAGATGGTCTGAAATGACGTCGGGCTGAGCACCGTTGTCGACGAGGACGGCTGCCATGCGCAGGGTATGGCCCGTCGTGTTGTTAAACTTGAAGAAGCCGCAGTCTGTGGCGATAGCCGTATAGAGGGCATCGGCTATGGCCGGAGACCACGTGATATGCCACTGGTCAAAGAGGTAGGTCAAGATTTCTCCCGTCGCCGCATAGTCGGGCTTAAAATATTCCCACTGGGCAAAATGCTCATTCGAGACGTGATGATCGAGGTTCAAAACCTTGCCGCAGACGAGGTCGGCTGTCTTACCGATCCGTCCTAACCCTGTCGCATCGAGGACGACCGTCAGCCACGAGGCATCGGTTTTGACCTGGTCGGGCCGGCAAATAGCCGACAAGCCGTCGAGGAAGTTATAGCGGTCGTCAATGTCATCGTCGATGACCATGACGGCATCCTTCCCTTCTGCTTTCAACCAATGCCACAAAGCCAAGACGCTCCCTAAGGCATCGCCGTCAGGACTGACATGGGCCGTCACCAAAATGTGGTCATAGTGGTGAAGGAGGGTATAGATTTCCTGGGCGGAACAATTCATGTCATCAGTCCTTCTTTTCAATGTCGTGCAGAATCTTATCGATTTTCATCCCATAGTCAAGGGACGTATCTTCTTTAAATACAATGGACGGCGAATAGCGGATGCCGAGGCGTTTTCCGACTTCCGTCCGAATATAGCCGGTGGCGCGTTTCAAGGCCTCTAAGGTCTTTTTTTTCGCTTCGTCGTCGCCAAAGAGGCTGACGTAAATCGTCGCGTCGCGCAAGTCGCCGGTGATGCGGGCATCGGTAACGGTGACGAAACCGATGCGCGGATCTTTTAATTCATTCAGGAGCATCTTCGATACTTCCTGTTTAATAAATTCCTGGATTTTTCGTACTCGTAATTCTCCCATCGAATGTCCCCTCCTTTATTCGGGTTCGACTTCGACCATTTCGTAGGCTTCGATTTCGTCGCCTTCCTTGATGTCGCGGTACTTTTCAAGGGTAACGCCGCATTCGTAGCCCGAAGCGACTTCCTTGACGTCATCTTTAAAGCGGCGCAGGCCGTCGATTTCGCCTTCGTGAACGACGATGCCGTTACGGATCAGGCGGATCTTAGACGTGCTGGTGATCTTCCCTTCCTTGACATAGGAGCCGCCGACGATGACCTTCGGCGTCGTAATGACTTTACGGACTTCGGCACGGCCGATAATCTTTTCTTCGTATTTCTTTTCGAGCATGCCCTTGATAGCCGCTTCGACGTCGTTGATGGCGTCGTAAATGACGCGGTACATCCGCATGTCGACCTTTTCGTGTTCGGCCATTTTACGGGCAGCCGCATCGGGACGGACGTTAAAGCCGATGATAAGGGCGTTCGAAGCCGAAGCCAGCATGATATCCGATTCGTTGATGGCGCCGACGCCGGAGTGGACGATGGCAATGCGGACTTCGTCGCTCTTGATGCCCATTAAGGACTGGCTGAGCGCTTCGACGGAACCTTGGACGTCGCCTTTGATGATAAGCGGCAGTTCCTTCAATTCCCCTTGCTGGATCTGGTTGAACAAGTCGTCAAGGGTAACCTTGGCATTGACGTGGAGTTCGGACGAACGTTTCTTTTCCATTCGTTTTTCAGCAACGGAACGAGCCGTCTTTTCGTCGGTCACGTTCAAGATGTCACCGGCTTCCGGGACGTCATTGAGGCCGAGGATTTCGACAGGCAGGGACGGTTCAGCTTTCTTGACCCGTTCGCCCCGTTCGTTGTTCATGGCACGAACTTTCCCGAAGGCCGTGCCGACGATGATCGTATCGCCGACGCGAAGGGTCCCTTTCTGGATGAGGACAGACGCCACAGGACCGCGGCCCTTATCGAGTTTGGCTTCGATGACGACGCCTTGGGCCGGACGGTTCGGGTTCGCTTTAAGATCCTGTACTTCTGCCAAGACGAGGATGTTTTCGAGGAGTTCGTCGAGACCGATTTTCTTATGGGCCGAAACGGGAACCATGATAGTATCGCCGCCCCAGTCTTCACTGATGAGGCCGTATTCGGTCAGCTGCTGCATGACGTGTTCCGGGTTGGCACTTTCTTTATCGATTTTATTGATGGCGACGATGACCGGTACGCCTGCCGATTTGGCATGGTTGATGGATTCAATCGTCTGAGGCATGACGCCGTCGTCTGCAGCGACGACGAGGACGGCAATATCTGTAACCTGAGCGCCGCGGGCACGCATGGCCGTAAAGGCTTCGTGGCCCGGCGTATCCATGAAGGTGATCTTCTTGCCTTCGTAACGGACCTGGTAAGCCCCGATGTGCTGGGTAATGCCGCCGGCTTCGTGGCTGGTGACATTGGTCTGACGGATGGCGTCGAGAAGGCTCGTTTTACCGTGGTCAACGTGACCCATGATGGTGACGACAGGCGGACGGGTTTTCAGGGTTTCCGGGGCATCGATGATTTCTTCGATTTCCGTCGGATCTTCCGGCGGAGCTTCCATAGTAACGGTGACGCCGAATTCATCGGCAATCAAAGAGGCCGTATCAAAGTCGAGTTCCTGGTTGATCGTCGCCATGATACCTCCCATGAGGAGTTTCTTCATGACTTCACCGACATCGCGGCCCAACCGTTCTGCGAAATCTTTAACGATGATCGTTTCCGGCAGTTCAACCGACGTCGGATAGTTCTTCTTCGGCATTTCAGCCGCGACAGGAGCCTGATTTTTCTGATTCCGCTTGTTTTTATGCTTGCCCTTGTTTAATACGTTGGACAAGAGCGTATGCGGACGGCTGCCGCCGTTATTGCGGTTGTTGCGGTTCTGCTGGCCGCCGCGGCGATTGTTGTTCTTATTGTTGCCGCCGCTGCGGTTAGCGCCTTCGTTTCCGCCCTGCTGGGAGTTGCCGAAGTAGCGGGTACGTTTCGTATCGCCGCCCTGACGGTTCTGCTGGCCGCCTTTATTGCCGCTCTGATGCTGGCGGGAAGCACCCTGCTTTTGACCGGCCTGGGTATTTTTAGCGTTATGGCCCTGTTGACCTTGCTGCCCCTGTTGGCGTTTGGCATTCTGGTTCTGGGTATTCTGCGTTCCCTGATTGTTCTGGCTGTTCTGTCTGCGCGGGTTGCTCTGTTTTCTGTTTTTATTCTGTCGGCTCGTTTCGTTCACTGTTCGGCTATTTCCTTCCCCTGTCGTTTTATGTTCCTGTTTCTTTTCCGTTTTTCTTTCCGGTCTGCTTTCCGGCTTCCTTTCCGGTTTGCGGTCTGCCTTGGCATCTCCCTTGGGACCTTTTTTAAAGGCTGCGTCGAGGATGCCCTTCATCTTATCATCGATGCTGGTAAAATTACCGGCTTTAATCTGATGATCTTCTAACGTTTTTCTAACGATTGTCGTAGAAACGCCGTATTCTTTCGCGACTTCGTATAATCGTTTCGTCATCTAGTTACCCCCTTCTATATATCACGCTTCGCTTTCTCTATGGCTGCCGCAAATCCTTTATCGTCGACCAGAACGATGACGTTCTGGGCTTTGCCGACAGCGCTTCCTAATTCATCTTTTGTATATGTATCAATGACGGCGATCCCTTTTCTTTCGGCCAGGCGGCGGTATTTGGTGACGTTGTCATTGCCGCCGTCGGCTGCGAGAAACAGTAAAGGTACGCTCTTTTTTTTCAATGTTTTCTGTGCGGCTCCATCACCGCAGACGGTCTTACCGGCCCGGCAGGCAAGGCCTAAGAGATTGAGGATTTTGTCGCTCACAACAGGTCCTTTCTCAATGCTTCATAAATATCATTCGATACCTTGGTCTTTAACGACCGCTCCAGGCGATGCTCTTTATACGCTTTTTCGAGGCATTCGCTGTCCGGGCAAAGATAGACGCCGCGGCCGGACTTCTTGCCGGTCTTGTCGATTTCGACCGTACCTTCCGGCGTGCGGACGACGCGGATCATCTCTTTCTTGCTCTTGAGTTCCTGACAGCCGGCACAGACGCGCATCGGAGTTTTTCGGGTCTTCATCGTTTATTCTCCTTCCGTCGGTACGGTCGTATCGTCATCTGAAGGCAGGGCCATTTCGCTGAGGACGTCCAAGTCGTCGGCTTCTGCCGCTTCCGGAGCCTCTTCGTCGAAAGATTCAGCTGCCTGGCTTTCGCTCTTGATGTCGATTTTCCAGTTAGTCAATTTCGCTGCCAAACGGGCATTCTGGCCGGCTTTGCCGATAGCCAGGGACAATTGATAGTCGGGAACGACGACGCCCGAAGATTTTTCAGCTTCGTCGACGGTAACCGAAATGACCTGAGCCGGGCTGAGGGCATTGGCAATATAGACGGCCGGATCTTCATCCCATTTGACGATGTCGATCTTTTCGTTCTGCAGTTCCGAAACGATGTTTTGGACGCGAACGCCTTTAGGACCGACACAGGCGCCGACGGAATCGACGTTTTCATCACGGGAATAGACGGCGACTTTAGAACGGCGGCCCGGTTCGCGGGCTACGGATTTCAGTTCGACGACGCCTTCGTAAATTTCCGGTACTTCCAATTCAAAGAGGCGCTTGAGCAGGCCCGGATGGGTCCGGGATACGAGGATCTGAGCGCCTTTCGTCGTCTTGCGAACTTCGACGACGTAGCATTTGATGCGTTGGCCTACGGTGTAGGTTTCCGTCGGAATCTGTTCCGACGCCGGCAGGATGGCTTCGGCTTTCCCGAGATCGACATAGACGCTCTTATTTTCGATACGCTGGATGATTCCCGTAATGATGTCATCCATGCGGTCGGAAAATTCATCATAGACGATATTGCGTTCGGCTTCACGCAGGCGCTGAATCATGACTTGTTTGGCAGCCTGGGCGGCGATGCGGCCGAAGTTGGCCGGTGTGACATCGACGTTGACGATGTCGCCGACTTCATAGCCGGGATCGATGAGCCGTGCCTTATCGAGAGAAATTTCGATGTTTTCATCTTCGACGTCATCGACGACGGTCTTGGCAGCCCGGATCTGGTAATCCCCTGTCGTGCGGTCCAAGGTAACTTCTGCCGTCGGATTGGCATCGGGCTCCTTTTTGTAAGCCGTAATCAAGACGGCTTCCAGAGAGTCGCAGATGACATCCGAAGATACGCCTTTCTCTTTGGATAAGTAAGCAATAGCATTGAGCAATTCTTTATTCACGGTAATAACCTCCACTAAAAATCAATATGCAAACGGACTTGCGATATTTCTTTCCTGTCTATCTCGTGTTCCTCCCCATCGATCAGAACGACGAGCTTATCGTCTGCCGTCTTTTTGACCAGTTCAGCCGTCACATCCTTGACGCCGTTCCAAGCTTTGAAAAAATGAATATCAACCAATCGGCCGGCATAGCGGATAAAGTCTTTATCCTTCCGCAAGATGCGGTCCAGTCCGGGCGACGATACTTCGAGGAGATAATTTTCGCGAATCGGATCCTTTTCATCGAGGACCCGGCTCAGTTTTTCACTGACAGCCTGGCAGTCTTCCAGGTCGACGCCGCCTTCTTTATCGATAAACACGCGCAAGTACCAGTCCCGCTCACGCACGTATTCGACATCGACTAACTCGATATCAGATCCCGCAATAATCGTTTCTACTTCTTTAGCAATCAAATCTTCAATGTGTTCACGTCTCATCGTATTCACCAGCCTGTCCTCAAAAAATTTCTGTTAGGTAAAAGTTAAGAGTGGGCTCTCACCCACTCTTCGCATCGAAACATCTAAATTACTTTTAGTATACCACTGTCTGGTCATTCTGACAACGACTTGTCCCGGTCGGCACCGATATCATCGAGGACCGGAAGTAACCGCTTGCGCAAGGCTGCTTCCAATTCCCGCAACGTCGACGTATCGAAGTCGTGGACCAGATTGGGGAAGTTCTGCACCCGCCGTTCGGCAAAGAAATCGTCGCGCAGGACGTTGTACATCAAGGACAGCCCGCTTCGCGATGCCTTATCGTAATAGGATAAGATCATATAAGAGCCGTTGATGATGCGAACGGCCTCGTCCGGCTTGATAAGCCGCCGAAACCCGTCGTACGATTCAGGCAGAAAGTCATCCCAGGAAAGGTCGGGCAGTCCCTTGTTTTTCAGAATGACACCGAAGTTTTTCCTGCGTTCCACATAGGAATCATGAATGATCCGGGCCAGCCGCTCTTCCACCATTTTACGAAAGGCGTCGAAGGACCCGGTGATAAATTCGATAAAGGCAAATTCCAACATGCCGATATCGACCCGAACGGCGTATTCTTCCGATTCGGGATTGAAGATAGCCCGCACAGTCCAGCCGTTCTCCTTATTTTCATAAGTGAACAGGCGATATTCGACGGGGTTGCCGTCTTTTTCAACCATGCGATATTCTTCCAATAACTGAAAATCTCCCACCGTAAGTGGGAGAACAGTCATGATATTCCATTGTTTGAGTGTTTCAATCAATGTGTTATCCATAGTAATGAATGGTGCGGTTGGCGGGAGTTGAACCCGCACGATCGAAGATCACTGCCGCCTGAAGACAGCGCGTCTGCCATTCCGCCACAACCGCATAACTTAAAAATCATAAAGCTGCTTGTAGTGCTTTTCGTTCAACAAAACTATTCTAACATATTCCCGCGTTTCTGAAAAGGGTATTTTTTCAATTTCTTGAAAATCTTTTGTCCAGCCATATTCCCGGACCCAAGAATCGACGTGTCCCCGACCGGCATTATACGCAGCCAGAGCCAGTATTTGATTCCCATCATACTCTTTCAAAAGATAAGCGAGATACCATGTTCCCAGCCTTATGTTGGTACGGACGTCACTGAGTTTATCCGGCGTGTAGTCAGTCATTCCCATCTCATCGGCAATCCATTGGGCCGTATCGGGCATGACCTGCATCAGGCCATGGGCGCCGGGTTGAGACGAAGCCCGTTCGTCGAATTTGCTCTCAACTAAGATGACGGAGGCCACCAGGGCCGGATCGATCTTGGTTTCATAAGCATACTGCCGAACGAGATAATCGTACTGAAGGGGGTAGACGAACTTGCGCATGACATCGTCTTTCCATGAATAGAAATACGATGCCGAAAAGAAAAGCAACAGTGCTGCTATGATGATTGTCCCTTTGGTACTTCCCTTTTTTCTCACGTCTTTTCCCTACATTTCAATGCGGTCCATCAAGTCCTGCCAAGCGGCTTTCACTTGTGTCCGCGTCGCTTCAGGCGACCCGTTATTATCGATGACAACCTGTGCCAAAGACCGTTTCTCGTCGATGGGAAGTTGGGCGTGAATCCGCGCCAACGCCTCTTCTTCCGAATACCCGTTGCGCTTCATCAGCCGCAAAAGCTGAGTCTTCGGATTGACGTATACGAGCCATGTTTCGTCAACGTACGAATTGTATTTTATCTCATAAAGTAAAGGCATGTCAAGAAAGATGACCGGATTTTTTTTATCTTCTTCGATTTTTCGGATTTCCCGTTCGATGCCGTCATGGATGAGGGGAAACAGCAGGCCTTCGAGTTTTGCCTTTTTCTCCTTATCTTGAAAGACCAAACTGCCGATATAGGCCCGGTCCATAGAACCGTCCTCACAAAGAGCCTTAGGCCCAAAAGCAGCGGCAACGGCGGCAAGGCCCTTCGTCCCCGGCAGGACAACGTCATGAGCGATGACGTCGCAATCGACGATGCCGGCACCATACTCTCTGAGCATGGTCACAACGGTACTCTTCCCCGACGCAATGCCGCCGGTCAATCCGATATGAAGCATAAAAATCTCTCCCTCTCCGTGCAATATATTTCTATTATACTGGCAGAATGACTTCCTGTCCAACGCTGCCTTGTTTCCCCAATAAAAGGACCCATATCGTAATCACACTTTTATTGATTGCTGTGTTTTTCATCACTTTTGTTCATTCTTTATGGGTACTCCTCAACAATCATAGCATAGAAAAAATCATATATCATTTTATATGACATTTCTTTCCCTGCATCATTAGCCAATCTCATAGCTTGCTCTGTCCCAAACCTATATCCGATAATTTCAGAATAAAATAAGAATTCTATAACATCCTTATATTTTTTACTTCCCATCCTATCATTCAAAAAAATTCCAAAACAAGTGTCCACAATTTTAGAATGAATTTTTTTCTTGTCAAAATCTCGGCATTAACAACTCTCGTTAAATCATTTACCAGAATATCTTTATAAAATATAACGTTTAAATTATCTCCTATGTATTTTATTCTATTATTACGCTCTTTACATTGAGCATATGTCTTGTCATAATCGTCCATCATTTCATTCATTATATCAGTAAATTTCGAATCACTTTTATATTCTTCTTTTATAGAATTTAACGCCTCTAGAGCCCCCTGTTGCAATGCATATATGAGTTCCGTTTCTAAAAAAATCTCTCCATATTCGATAGGCTTGAAAGCTTTCCATCCCAAGTAGCATTCTAAAAAACCATTCACTTTACATTTCACTTTCATAGAAAACATGTCATTAAAATAAAAAGATTGTGTCGTATCTATAATGTCCTTATTGACATGCATAACCTGCTGGGCAATTCCATGGGCATGGGCATTAGTCAGCACACTGTGAAACTCATATAGGTTCTGCACATAATTAACAAAGCCAGCCAATTGTACCACCGTATTATATAAATCACTTTTGAATTTCTTCTCAGCCTGCCCTCTATTAAAGCGATACATAAAAACGGCTGTTCCAGCTGAACAACCTGCTGCTATTACAGATAAAATAGCCATAAACGTGTTCAAATCCATCTTAAATATACCCTCATAAATCTAGTTTATATTAAAAGCTAAAAGCATAGCCGCAAAATACAGCTATGCTTTCATTAGTTCTAATTTGTCGAAACAATATTCTCTCTAGACCTTATAAATGAATCTTAGAGGCACATTTCGTAGATCTTCACGATGTCGTCAGGCGTGAGGTCGATGAAGCCGTGGAGGGTTCCGCCGAGCTGTTTGCAGGCGTTTTCGGCCATATCCCGGAAGTGTTTGTCGTCAATGCCGAGATCGGACAGGCGGCTGTCGAGGCCTAAGGTCTTAAAGAAGAAATCCGACAAGGCTTCGATAGCCTTTTCAGCCCCTTCTCGATCGGACAGGCTGTCGTCGAGGCCAAAGACGTTGGTTCCCAGACGCTTAATCTGCCAAGCATTGTCATCGTTCATGACATATTTGAGCCAACGCGGGATGAGGATGGCCAGGCCGTGACCATGGGTAATGTCGTAGACGGCGGACAGTTCGTGTTCCATGCGGTGGCACGACGTCATCTGAGAAACGCCGCCGGCCAAAAAGCCGTTGAGGGCCCACGTCGACGCCCACATGAGGTTGGCTCGGGCTTCGTAGTTATCCGGTTCCTTAAGGGCAATGGGAGCAAATTTCACGACGGTTTTCAGCACTTCGTCCTGGACGCGGTAGATCATGTCCATCCGAGGCTGTCTTGAAAAGTACACCATATCAAAGATATGGGCCATGATATCGACGCTTCCGGAAGCCGTCTGGTAAGCCGGCACGCTGAAGGTGTTGGTCGGGTCGAGGAAGGATACGGCAGGCTGGACAGCCGGCGAAAAGTACGGCAGCTTATCCTTCGTATCGACGTTACTGATGACGGCGCCGGCATTCATTTCAGACCCCGTAGCAGCGATGGTCAGGACCGTCATGAGGGGCAGGGCCTTCGGACTTACGACCTTCTTCATGACCAAATCCCAGCAGTCGTCTGTATCGGCGGCTACCGTGGCTGCCATGACTTTCGAAGCGTCGATGGTCGAACCGCCGCCGACAGCCAGGATGACATCGATGCCTTCTTCCCGGCAAATCTTGACGCCCTTATTGACCGTCGTATGGCGCGGATTCGGTTCGACACCGCCCAGTTCGGAAAGGGTCATGCCGGCTTTGGTCAAAACATCGATGACCTTATCGTAAAGGCCGATGCGTTTAATGGATCCGCTGCCATAGACGAGGAGGACTTTTTTGCCAAAAGCCGCCGCTTC
The DNA here is from genome assembly GCF_000455225.1 of Megasphaera massiliensis. GTDB lineage: Bacteria > Bacillota > Negativicutes > Veillonellales > Megasphaeraceae > Megasphaera > Megasphaera massiliensis. Next base: position 117,254 of record NZ_HF954537.1, on the reverse strand, counting down.
TTCACCGAGGTGGGTTAATTGATCTTTCCCAAAGTAAATTTTTGTTTTATTTTGAAATACGAAATCGTTCATCGTAAAACTCCCTTCTTAAAGAATGATTCTATATATATGTAATTCGCCGCCCCCGGCAGAATCCCTTTTTCAAAATCTTAATACATCCCTTTCCTATACGACAATGCAAAACAGGCCGCAAAAAAAGCACGACTGTCTGTCAAGCAGCCGTGCTTTGATATCAGGCTTTATCGAAAAAATATCAGTGTGTCTCTTTCAAATACTGCAAATCACCGAACCAGTACGAAGCCGTCGTACCGCCGTCGATGAGGATGTCGCTGCCGGAGATGAAACGGCCTTTGTGGCTCATGAGAAATTCCGCCAAGTCACCGATTTCATCGGGCGTACCGGCGCGGCCGGCCGGGCTGAGGGACAGCATCTTGCGGTAGCCGTCTTTACGCGGACCGTTCAGTTCGTCCTTAGCCAGGGGCGTAATGACGATACCCGGGCTGATGGAATTGACCGTCGCGCCTCGTTTCCCCCAGTTCGTGGCTTCGGCCATGACCCGCAGGACGTTGCAGCGCTTTGAATACTGATAGGCCTTCAACGTATCTGTGATAGTTTTGAGAAAGGGCAGGTCCAACAGTCCTTCCGTCGGCGTCAGGGCCAGTTGATCCGTTTCTTCCTGAGACAAGGCTCCCAATCGATGGCCGGACTGGGACGAAATGATGATACCCGAACCGCCGGCTTCGATGACCTTGCCAAATTCTTCCAACAGGACCGCCGTGCCGTAGAGGTCTACTTTCAAGATCGTTTCGATCGATGCCTGAGACGGCGATACGCCGGCGGCATTGATGAGAAACTTAATGGCGCCGAACTGCTTGGCATGATCGATGAGGGCCAAAATGGACGAGCGCGACGAAATGTCAACGGCCAGAGTGCTCGTTTTAAAGCCTGTATTTTCTAAAACTGCAGCCGCCCGGTCAGCCTGTCCCTGATTCACATCGGCCAAGACGATGTGACGGCCGCTTCCGACGCGGCGGGCAATGGCCTGGCCGATCTGGCCGGAACCGACTAAGACGACGACTTCCTTTTCATTTGCATTCATCGAGAGATTCCTCCTATATATACAATACATGATAAATCATGGATAGTGGCAGGATGCTGGTTCCTGTCGACATTGGTATTGTACCGAATTCGTCCATTTAACACAATTCGAAATCAAAAGGCGTTCCATTAGTTTTACTTATGTCAAAACTACGGTATAATAGCAGTAACGTTTCAAAAGAAAGGAGTGAGTCCATGCTGTTTCGCCAAATGAAATACTTCATGGCCGTCGTCGACGCCAAGAGCTTTACCGAAGCCTCCTATGCCTTGGAAATTTCCCAATCTGCCGTATCGCAGCAGATCAAGGCCCTCGAAGAGGACTTAGGCGTTCCTTTATTGATTCGCCATCATCGGCATTTTTCCCTGACGCCGGCCGGTGACTATTTCTACCGCCACGGAAAGGAACTGCTTCAAGAAATCGAAGCGTTCAAGGCGGAAACCCGCAGGCAAGGCGAAGATAAAGAGCTGCACCTATCTATCGGCTATCTGAACAACTACGTCGGCAGCGAGCTCTATGAAACGATTGCCGCATTTTCTGCTGATTACCCGGAAGTGACCATCCATATCTTCAATGGAACTCACGAATCCCTGTACTGGGAACTGCGTACGCGAAAAGCCGACTTGGTTCTCAGCGACCAGCGCCGGGCCTTTTCCGACTTATACGAAAATGACATTCTCATAAAGGGTACGGTCTATGCCGAGATATCTCGTCAGAATCCCCGGAGTCAACAGGAATTCCTTACCTTGGAAGACGTGAAGCGCTTCCCCTGCATCCTGGTCACGGCGGAAAATCAGGAAGCGTCAGAAGCTGCCTATTATACCGAGACCCTGGGCTTTGCCGATAATTTTCTCTTTGCCCGTACCATCGAAGAAGCACGGCTCCTCGTGGCCGGCAACCGCGGCTATCTGCCTTTGGAAAGTTTTTCACCGACGCCGCCGTCGGGCACGGCCTCGCGCTGTCTGCCCCTCTATCGAGGCGGCAGTCCCATGATGCGCCATTACTGTCTCTTTTGGCATAAGGACAACAGTACCTACTACGTCGAGGAATTTGCCCGCCTGCTCCACCAGCGGATTAAGGAGTACCAAAAAGGGTAACCCCGCCAAAATATACGTAACGTTGTCGTTCTATTTATGAATTGTTTAAGCTGTCTCTGTACCATAAAGTATCATTACCATTAGGAGGGATCTTATGCTTTCTGCCTTACGGCACCACCGGCGCCTGGTATTCGTTTTTTTCCTGCTGGCCGCCGCTTTTCTCTACTTCGCCCACATCGACTCGTACCATCTCATCGAGCTCGACGAGGGCCGCTACCATCGTATTCCCATGGAAATGGTCCTGTCCGGCGACTATCTGACACCCCATTTCAATTACATGCCCTACTTTGAAAAACCGATCTTCCAGTATTGGGTGACGGCCCTGGCTATGAAACTCTTCGGCTTTAAGGAATTTACAGGCCGCGTCCTGCCGGCCTTGACCGGTTTTGGAAACGTCATCTTAGCCTACGTCCTGGGCCGAACCATGTACAACGGACGAACGGGCCTCATGGCCGCCATCATCCTGGCTACGTCGGCACTCCAGCTCATCGTCGCCTCCATCGGAGTCCTCGACATGGCCCTGACCTTTTTCGTCGACGCCTGCCTGGTCACCTTTTATCTCTTTGAAAGGACGGAAGAGAAGAAATATCTCCTCCTCTTCTATGCTTCCATGGGGCTTGGCATGCTGACCAAGGGGCTCATTGCCATCGCCTTTCCCGTGGGCATCCTCTTTTGGTATGCCCTGTGCACGCGGCGGCCGCGGCTCTTTTTAAAACTTTTCTACGTGCCCGGAATCCTGCTCTTCCTGGCGATTTCCGTCCCTTGGTACTACCTCGTATCGAAAGCCAACCCGGATTTCTTCTATTTCTTCTTCATCCGCGAACACTTCCTTCGCTTTGCCACCAAGATGCACGAACGCTTCCATCCTTGGTACTACTTCGTCCCGGTCCTCATTGCCGGTCTCATGCCCTGGACGGGCTTTCTGGCGACCTTTTTCAGTAAAAAAGGCATCTTCCGCGCGCCGGGCACGCTGCGTCACAAACAGGATCTCATCCTCCTGTCCTTGTGGGCCGGCCTGATCTACGTCTTTTACAGCATTTCCGATTCCAAACTGCCGACGTATATCCTGCCCTGCTGGCTGCCCTTATCGGTCCTCTTGGCAGCTTCCCTGGAACGGTGCCGCCGCGAAAACTCCTGGCTCGGCCACAGTTTCCTCATCAACTCCCTGCTCTGCCTCCTCTTTACGGCAGCCGGCGTCGTCTACCTCATGCACACCGATTTTCTGACGATTGCCGACTTCTTCAGTCACGGCGGCCTGCTCATCGCCTCCCTCCTCATCGGGACGGCAGCCGCAGCCTGGTCGTGGCACAAGCGGCGAAGCTTCCTTTCGGTGTTCGTCATCCTCACCATCATGGCCTATGGCTTCGGCCTCGGTGCCCATCAGATTCAAGGCCAGATCCACGACCACCAGACGGCCTATACGGTCAGTCAGGATATTAAAAAGCTGAACGTACCGGACAGTACGCCCATCATCATGTACGGCTACTTCATCCCGGGCCTGGTCTATTACCTCGACCGTCCCATTGCCACGGGCAACTTCATGGGCGAATTGAACTTCGGCATCCATCACACGGAGCGGACGGGCATGTACTATGGCAGCAACGAATTGTATGCCCTCTGGAACAGCGATAAGCCGGCCGTCATCGTCGTCGAAAAGAAATACTTGGAAGAAGCCCTGCGCGTCGTCGGAACACCTCCGGCTCGGCGCATTACCGACGAAGACTACACGGTTCTCTTAAACGGCCCTGCCGCTCAGGACGCGGCTCGATAAAGAGCTGTATCGCAGCATCGATACTTGAAATAATCCGCTAAACAACAAGATACACAAAAACCAGCACCATGACGACAACCATCGCCATGGTGCTGGTTTTCTTATCGGTGAAAATCCCGAGGCAAGGATTCTATGTCAGTTGTTCTTTGAAAAAATCGGCGACCGCCCGGGCAGCCCCGTCTGTATCGTGACTGAAGACATGGTCTTCGCCGTCGATGAGATGAAGTTGGCCGTTAAAGTAGATGCGCTGATAACGCTGGCTGTACGTATAAGGCGCAATGACGTCACCTGTACCGTGAATCATGTAGGCCGGGCCCTGATACTGGGACGCCGTTTCATAAATGGGAAGGGTCTGAGCCGTTTTGACGTAGTTGGCTCCGACTTGATAATCCCGTACCTTGATGGTTTCCGGCGGATTGAGGGGATCGTAGTGAATCCCAAAAAGCTGGCCGCGAATGGCATCCTCCCGAAGGACGGCGGCCGGCGCCATGAGGGCCAGGGCTTTCACCTTCTGTGTCCCCAGTTCGCCGGCCGTCATACTGGCAACGACGCCGCCTTGAGAGTGACCGGCCAGGGCGATTCCCGTCACGCCGGGAAGCTTACCGGCATAGTCATAGACGGCTTTGGCGTCTTCGATTTCGTTGAGGACGGTCATATCTTGGAATCGTCCTTCGCTCTTCCCATGACCGTTAAAATCGAAGCGGATGGACGCAATGCCGTCTTTTTCTAAGTCATCGGCGAGTTTCGTCAGAAGGGGCCGCTCCTTATTCCCCATGAAGCCGTGCATGATGATGACTAAAGGATATTCGCTCTTTCCGTCAGGCCGCTGAAGGACAGCCGACAGTTTTCCGTGATTGCCGTCAATGGTGACGTCTTGGGACTGAGCGGCACCGACACCGGTCCCCATAGAGAAGAGGCCCAAGGTCAGTAAAGAAAGGCCCAACAGTCGTTTAAAATGACGCATAACAAAACCTCCTAACGATAGGATACTACCATCTGATATTGTATTATCATTGTACCGCCTCTCCACAATCATGTCAATAATTACATATTAAAGATAATGAAATTCCAATACTGAAAAACGACCCTCCAACGAAGTACGCCACACACCCTCAATGCCGTATGCCGATGGAATCCGTCGACAGGCCTCAATCCCGCAACGCCCCAACGGGCCAAGCGAATCGAGAAAGGATACGTGCAAGAAAGACACTCCGTCACGAAAAAAGAGAGCCGTCTAAAAAGACAACTCCCTTTTGTATGTGAATGACATCTAGCGTTAAGCCGGCTCCTCACTTCTGGCATGTCGGGCAGTAATGGGTGCCGCGGCCGTTTAGTTTTACGTATTCAATAGTCGTGCCGCAGACCGTACACGGCGTCCCTTCGCGGCCGTAGACGCGGAGGTTTTCCTGGTTCTGCCCTTCTTTGCCATTGCCGCTGATGAAATTCCGTATCGTCGTACCGCCGTGTGCGAGGCCTTCTTGGAGAACAGCCGTGATAGCCTCATGGAGTTTCACCGCTTCTTTTTTCGTAACCTTACAGCCTCGGCGCAGGGGACGGATTCCGGCGCGGAACAGGGCTTCGTCGACGTAAATATTGCCGATGCCGGCCACCTTGGTCTGGTCGAGAAGGACCGTCTTTACCGGCCGGCGCGTTTCCTTTAAGAAACGATACAAGCCCTCTGCTGTAAAAGCCGGACTGATGGCATCGGGACCGAGGTTGTCATAGCCTTTGATCCCCGTCGGTCCTTCTGTCGGTACGAGCCATAAACAGCCCAAGGTTCGGATATCGCGATACAGGAGTCGGCCTTCCGTCAGAGAAAAGACGACGTGAACGGCCCGTCCGGCATACTCTCCAGGCATAGCTTCATAGAGGAGGCTGCCCGTCATCCGAAGGTGCACCAAGACCGACCAAGGGCCGCTGCAGCGGAGAAAAAGGTATTTTCCACGGCGGCTGACGCCTTCGATTTCCGTTCCGGTCAGGGCCGAAACGAAATTTTCTGCCGTCGTATTGCGGATGAGCCGCGGCAGGGATACGTCGACGGCCGTGATGCCCTTATGCTGTACCTTGTTTTCGATAAAGGAACGTATCGTTTCTACTTCCGGCAATTCCGGCATAAACTCACCTACTTCGCTTCTTCCCAGTTGGCGCCGCTGTGAATGTCTACGACGAGGGGAACGGAAAGGTCGACGATGTGTTCCATCGTATCTTTTAAGAGTTTTTCGATTTCCTCTTTTTCGGCAGCCGGCACTTCTAAGACCAGTTCGTCATGAACCTGGACCAAGAGCTTGCTTTTCAGCTTCCGCTTTTCCAGCTCATCTTGAACGGCGTTCATAGCCAACTTGATGATATCGGCGGCACTGCCCTGGATAGGCGTATTCATGGCCGTCCGTTCGGCAAAGGAACGGCGCGTGAAATTCTTACTGTTGATGTCCGGCAGGGCCCGGCGGCGGCCGAACATGGTGACGGCCATGCCGCTCTGTTTAGCCGACTCGATGAGGCCGTTCATATAGGCGTGAATCGTGCTGTAGCGAGCAAAGTAGGAATCGATATAATCCTTGGCTTTCTGACGGGAAATGGAAATGTTGCGGGCCAGACCGAAGTCACTGATGCCGTAAATGATGCCGAAGTTGACGGCCTTGGCGTGAGACCGTTCTTCCGGCGTAACTTCGTCCCAGGGAATGCCGAAAACTTCCGATGCCGTCCGGCGGTGGATATCCTGCCCTTTTTGGAAGCCGTCGATCATGGTCGGGTCCTGAGAGAGATGAGCCAAAAGGCGCAGCTCAATCTGCGAGTAGTCGCCCGATACGATATAGTCATAGCCCTTGCCGGGAATGAAGATGGACCGTATCTTGCGGCCCTGTTCAGTCCGGATGGGGATATTCTGCAAGTTGGGATCGGAACTGCTGAGACGGCCCGTTGCCGTCACCATTTGGTTGAAATGGGTATGGATACGTCCTGTTTCCGAAGAAATGAGCGGTTCCAGCCCGTCGAGATAGGTCGAGATGAGCTTCTTCAAGGCCCGGAAGCGGAGGATCTTATCAATCATGGGATGCTTATCTAAAAGGGCATCGAGGACGGAACTGTCCGTAGAATAACCGGTCTTGGTCTTTTTAATGACCGGCAGCTTCAATTTTTCAAAGAGGATGACGCCGAGCTGTTTCGGTGAGCTGATGTTAAACGTTTCGCCGGCGTCGTCGTAAATAGCTTCTTCCAAGGCATCGGCCTGGGTCGATAACTCGCTCTTCATAGCCATGAGCCGTTCCGTATCGACAGTAAAGCCGTTCATTTCCATGACTGCCAGGGTACGGACCAGAGGTTCTTCGATGGAATCGTAGAGGTCGGTCAGATTCCCTTCTTTCAGTTGTGCTTCAACTTTCGGCCAAACGGCAAGGGCAAAGGCGGCATCACTGACCAGCCGCTGCACATCGTCACCAGCCGGTTCCTGAAGGCTGACGTCGAAGGTTTCTGAAATATAGGTCAGGCCGTAAGACGTCCGCGTCGGATCCAAAAGGTAGGCTGCCAGGATGATGTCCTTTAAAGGCAGTCGACCCGAAGTCACGGCGGAAACGGCCTTGATGAGATTTTTTCCATCAGCCGTAATGACGGCTTTAGCTTCCGGCAACACGGTGAGGTAGGCTGCATAGTCCCCCTGAGGCACGGTAAAAGCCCCCTCTTCCGTCGCCATGGCAAGGCCCGTAATCCCCGGAACGGGCTGATGATCGTCAAATTCGGCGGCTACGGCAACGATTTTCCCCTTCAAGCTTTCAGTCGGCGGCGCATCGACGGCCGTGACTGCAGCTTCTTCGGACTCCGTTCCTGTGCTGAGGTGAGAAAAGCGGTCAAAGGCGGCAAAACGTTCCAAGAGATTGCGGAAGCCCAGGCTTTTAAAGAGTTCAGCTACGTCAGCCTGACGAGGCTGGGGCTGGAACTGGTCGATGGTATAGGTCAGGTCGAGGTCGCAGCGAATGGTCGCCAAATCTTTGGACAAGAGGGCCTTATCCTTATTGTCGGCCAATTTTTCCTGAAGCTTCTTCCCTTTCACCTCGTCGAGGTGTTCATAGACGCCGGCGACGCTGCTGAATTGGGAGATGAGCTTCAAGGCCGTTTTTTCGCCGACACCAGGGACACCGGGAATGTTGTCGGCCGTATCGCCCATGAGGGCCTTCATTTCGATGACCTGAGCCGGCGTATAGCCGTATTCTGCTTCCATAACGGCCGGCGTGACAGCCAGCATCTGGGTAATGCCCTTCTTGGTCAGATAGACTGTAACGTCGTCAGTGACTAACTGGAGGGCATCGCGGTCACCGGTAACGACGTCGACGGCATAGCCTTCAGCGGCCATGTTTTTCGCAAGGGTACCGATGATGTCATCCCCTTCATAGCCTTCCTGTTCGAGGACGGAGATACCCAGGCAGTCGAGGACTTCGCGGATCAAGGCGAACTGAGGGCGCAGGTCGTCGGGCGCTTCCTTACGGGTCGCCTTATAGCCGTCATACAAGTCGTTGCGGAAGGTGTACTTTCCCTTGTCGAAGGCGACGGCGACGTACTGCGGATCGAGTTCGCTGTAGAGCTTCAATAACATATTCAAAAAACCATAGACGGCATTGGTCGGACGTCCCTGAGGATCACTCAGATGGGGAATGGCAAAAAAAGCCCGATAGAGCAGGCTGCTGCCGTCGATGATGACGATATTCTCTTTCATACTCTAATTGGCCCTTTCTTTAATATATAGTCTAGCGGTGCAGGATGGAGCTCAGGATGCTGTACAGGCAGTAGATGACAAAGATGCCGAGCAGATAAGGCATGGCCATGACGATGAGTCCCAAGGCACCGATGATGACGGCGACGACGCAGAAGACGATGACGCCGATGGCTAATTTTACGCGCCATGACAGACCGCTGGTCACGATATGGATTCGCTGCTGCTGCGCGTTCTGCTGTTCCCGCAGCCGTTCTTCATAAAGGGACTGCTGGTCGTGGACCGTACCGTCTTCATCAATGGTCGGTCCGCTGAAGTTGTCTCGTTCGTGATCCGAGAGAATTTTGGGATCTTCTGAATTCATAACGTAATACTCCTATCTTTAGTAATTTCTGTTTTTCATACGGCGTTCAATATCGCGTTTGGCTTCTTTTTCAGCCAAGGCCTGGCGTTTATCGTACAGTTTCTTCCCTGTCGCTAAGGCCACGGTTACCTTGACTTTCCCCTTCTTAAAATAGAGATTGAGGGGAATGAGGGTATAGCCTTTTTCCTGAATCTTGCCCAATAATTTTATGATTTCATACTTGTGGAGCAAGAGCTTGCGCGTCCGCAGCAGGTCATGGTTAAAGCGATTTCCCTGTTCGTACGGGCTGATATGCATCCCTAAGAGCAGGACTTCGCCGTTTTCAATGCGGCAGAAGCTGTCTTTCAAGTTGACCTTGCCCTGGCGCAGGGATTTGACTTCTGTACCGGTCAGGGCGATGCCGGCTTCATACGTTTCATGAATAAAATAATCGTGACGGGCCTTGCGGTTATCTGAAATATATTTCACACCTTTAGTCGGTGATGTTGACACTAGTGATTCCTCCTACTTCTTACTCTTTTTATTGCGGCGCACTTTGGTATTCTTGCCTTTGCGGTCGTTTTTACGGCTGTTCTTCTTATCCTTGCGGATTTTCTTATCCTTCTTTTTATCTTTCTTCGAGCCGCCTGCGCCGGCGAACCAATTGCGCTTGGTCTTGCCTTCCTTGTTGTCGCTGCTCTTTCGTTTATGGCGCCGTTCACTACTGGCGGCCATCAACTTTTGGACGTCTTCCAGCGATTCATAACGGCCGGGAACGAAGTCGATTTCTCCTTTTTCGACGTTGACCTGAGCCAAGGTGACTTCCATGGCGTCGCCGAGACGATAAATCTTGCCGCCGAACTGACCTCGAAGCGTATAAGACGTTTCGTCGAATTCGTAGGCATCATCGGTCAACAGGGAAATGTGGATCAAACCTTCGATACCGTTTTCGAGGCCTACAAAGAGACCAAAGGACGTGATCCCTGTGACATGGGCTTCGAAAGGCTGGCCGATGAAGGGCAGCATGTACTGGCATTTCTTGAGGTCGTCCGTTTCCCGTTCGGCTTCGACGGCAATGCGTTCCCGCGAGCTGGCCTGATTGGCGGCCATGGTGTGGAAGGACAAGGACTGCTGCGCTTCTTCTTCCCGCAGTTTGCCGCGGCGCTGATACTGGCGAATGAGGCGGTGGACCATGAGGTCCGGGTAGCGGCGGATCGGCGACGTAAAGTGGGTATAGCAATCCGAGGCCAGACCGAAATGGCCGGCGTTGGCCGTAGCGTACCGGGCCTGCTGCATGGAGCGCAGGGCGATGGTCTGAACGACGGCGGCTTCATCGGTACCCTTGGTACTTTCCAGCAGTTTTTGGAAATCAGCCGGTTTGACGTGTTCCGAATCGGGTACGGGCAGGTTGAAGCTCGACAGGACGGTACGCATCATATCCAGCCGTTCCGGTTCGGGAATTTCATGGATTCGGTACACCGACGGGTTATCGCTGTCGCGGAGATAGCAAGAGACGGTTTCATTGGCAATGAGCATGCTTTCTTCGACGATCTGTTCGGCCAGGGTCCGTTCCCGTTTTTCTAAGCGAAGGGGTACGCCTTCCGGGTCGAGGATGACCTTGTATTCCGGGAAATCAAAGTCGATGGCCCCGCGGCGAAGGCGCATATTCTTTAAGATTGCCGACAGTTCCTGCAAATCCCGAAGCATGGGCATGAAGGGCTGCAAATCCTCAGGGATGATGCCGTCGACCAGGGCTTTTCGGACTTCGACGTAGTTACAGCGGCGCTTGACGCGGATGACAGCCGGTCCGATGTCGGATTTGACGACCTTGCCCTTATCATCGATTTCCATGACACAGGTCATGGAATAGCGGTCTTCCCCGGCGTTGAGGCTGCAAATACCGTTGGACAGGACTTCAGGCAGCATGGGGATGACCCGGTCGACGAGGTAGACACTGGTGCCCCGATTATAGGCTTCTTCATCGATGGCCGAGTGAGGACGGACATAGTAGCTGACATCGGCAATGTAGACGCCCAGGCGGAAATGGCCGTTGGGCAGTTTTACGACGTCGATGGCATCATCAAGGTCTTTAGCATCTTCACTGTCAATCGTAATGAGCTGACGGTCGCGGTAGTCGCGGCGGCCGTCTTCGAGGACGACGGTCTGGTCGATGGCATCGGCTTCGGCCGTTACCTCTTCCGGAAAGGCAAAAGGCAGGCCGTGGCGGGCCATGATAACCTTGATGTCGAGGTCGCGGTCGCCGTTATAGCCGAGAACTTCCGTCACTTCCCCTTCGGCCTTGCGATTCCGTGTCGGCCATTTGGTAATCGTCACCAAGACGCGGGCACTGCTGCGGGCATTGCCCGTTTTATCGAGAGGAATGTAGATATCTTCACGAATCCGTTCATCATCAGGCTTTACAAAAGCGCTGTGTTTTTCCAATTGGAAGGTACCGACTAAGGTCTGGTTAGCTCGTTCGACGATGGAAATGATTTCCCCTTCCTGCTTGTGGCGGCCGTTCCCGGCATGGATGATACGGACCGTGACCTTGTCGTTATTCATGGCCGTGTTGCGGTTCTGCTCGGAAATATAGACGTCCTCCGTCAGATCTTCGCTGATGACAAAACCAAAGGTCGGCGTGTATCCCTTATAGATACCGGTAATTTCCTGCGGCGTTTTGGCAGCAATATATCGATCGCCTGTAATTCTCATGAGCTTCTCACTCCTCACCAATTCATCAAATGTTTCAAATACGTCAGCCAGTCTCGCACCGGCAATGCCGAGCTGTTCGGCACAGTCTTCGACGGTCGCCCCTTCGGGGGCCATGGCAGTACATATATTTATTATATCATGAGCCAGCTTTAAATCCATAGTGCTCCTCCCGACATGTCCGCTTATAAAAAAGAGCCGCCGCATATGCGACAGCCCTCATTAGTTTCATTAAAAGGTATGCATCAATCTGCCCAACACGAAGGTACAGACGGCAAACAATACCGATAAGATGATAGTCATTTTGGAAAGCAAGGCATCCATGCCGCGGGCACGACTGCCAAACAAGTCGTCGGCACCGCCGCCAAAGCCTGCACCCATCCCCTGGGTCTTGCTCTTCTGCGCTACGACAACACCGATGATGAGCAGTGCCAAAATGACAACGATGATTTCTAATGCAGTGATCACGTTAATCCTCCTCACACAATGACGCTAACAGTATTATTGTACACTTATTTAGCCTTTCTATCAATAGTTGATTTCGGCTCTTTCTCAATCTTTTCTGTTTCTTCTTCATTGCGTGTTTCCAGATAGTGTTCCAACTTGCGTTTGACCCGTTGGAGGGCATTATCGATGGATTTTACGTGGCGATGGAGTTCCCGTGACATTTCATTATACGATTTCCCGTCTAAATAGGCCGTCAAGACGTTCCATTCCAGATCACTGAGGATTTCGTTCATCTTCATCTCAATGTCGTTGAATTCTTCCCGTCCGATGATGAGCTCTTCCGGGTCGCTGACGCGAATGCCCGACAAGATATCCTGAAGGGTCCGGTCGGAATCTTCATCATAGATGGGCTTATTGAGGGATACGTAAGAATTGAGAGGTATGTGTTTCTGCCGCGTCGCCGTCTTAATGGCCGTAATGATCTGCCGGGTAATGCATAGTTCGGCAAAGGCCCGAAAGGACGACAATTTATCACCGCGAAAATCCCGCGTCGCCTTATAAAGGCCGATCATTCCTTCCTGGATGATGTCATCCCGGTCGGCACCGACAAGAAAGTAGGCGCGAGCCTTCGATTTTACAAAGTTACGGTACTTGTGGACGATATAATCGGTAGCCTGCCCGTCCTTTTCGGACTGGGCAATCCTGACGATTTCTTCATCACTCATGCCTGCAAAGCGGTCATTTTTTTCAGTTTCATGAGACGCTGCCTGCATTATCGTCACCTCACTTATTTGATGGTATTCGCCTGACGCTGGCGCACGACTTCATACATGAGCAGTGCCGCTGCTACGGAGGCGTTTAAAGAATTGACGTGGCCAAACATGGGAATTTGGACCAGGACGTCACAGGTCTCCTTGACCAAATGAGAAATCCCCCGTCCTTCACTTCCGATGACCAGGACGACGGGATCGGTCAAAGAGCTGTGGAAGTAATCGGTTTCCCCCTCCATATCGGCGCCGATAACCCAAAACCCCCGTTTTTTGAGTTGTTTCAGCGTCTGGGAAATGTTCCCTATCTGCACCAGCGGCAGGTATTCGATGGCCCCGGCCGACGTCTTACCCACCGTTTCATTGATCGGCGCTGACCGGCGTTTCGGCAAGAGGACGGCATCGGCACCGGCACATTCGGCGGTCCGGATGATAGCGCCTACGTTGTGGACGTCTTCCAGGCCGTCGAGGAGAACCAAAAAGGGAACCTTGCCCTTTTCATCGGCGGCGATGAGGACGTCCGTGAGGTCGGCATATTCAACGGCTTTGGCAAAGGCCACGACGCCTTGGTGACGGTTATCCGGCGCCAGGCGGTTCAAGACCTTTAACGGCGTCTCTTCGACGAGGATATCCGCCTCGGCTGACAAATCGCGAATGCGCTGCAAGGGCTTCGTTTCATTGCCCGACGCGACGTATATCTTGGTAATGGACCGGCCTGCCTTCAAGGCTTCGGTGACGCTGTTGCGGCCGATGATCAGTGTATCCGCGCTCATTCCTTACCTCCTCTGGTTTGGCTGCAGTAAGCCTTGGTTTCTTCATAAATCTGTTCCATGATCTCAGCCAACCGTTCCTCCTGCCCGGCCATGACTAAAAAGCCGACTAATGCTTCAAGGGCCGTACTGTCATGGTATTCGGCAACGGTAGCACTTTTAGGCGCCATAGTATGGGCGTTCCGCGCCCTTTGACAGACGCTTTTTTCTTCTTCTGTGAGGCTGTCGCGAAGGCGGCGGTAGACCCAGGCCTGGGCCTTAGCCGACACGAATTCCGCGGCCAGGCCGTGGAGGACCTGTACCTGGGGAATCCCCGTTTCCACCAGGCGCTTGCGAAGGGTCAAGGCATAATAAGCGTCGCCGACGAAGGCCAGGTTGATGGAATCGAGACGGGCGGCATCGCTTTCAGGGACATCGAGGCGCTTGCCTTCGGCAAAGGCCTCGTAGGCCCGTTTTTTTAAGGCTTGGAGTTGTTTGAATTTCACTTTTTCCAGCGTGCTCCCTGGGGAGAATCTTCGATGGTGATGCCTAGGGCGGCCAATTTATTGCGGATAGCGTCGGCCAGGGCAAACTGTTTCTGAACGCGGCATTCCTGACGGATGTCGAGGATGACCTGCATCAAATCGTCGTAGTCCTTGCTGCTGGCATTGGCTTTCTGACCTTCCCAGCGTTCTTCCAGGATGCCGAGGATATCCGTAAAGGTCTTGAAGATTCGTTTTACTTCCGACATAATCGCCGAATCGACGGGAACGTTGTTGGTAACGACGGCATTTTTATAGATATTGACGTTCTTCGCCAAGTCGAACATGGCAGCACTGGCAAGTGCCGTATTGAAATCGTCGCACATGGCCGTTTCAAAGTCGTCTTCGTCCTTCTTAGCTGCCGCCAAGAGCTGTTCGGCTTCGGTCGATTTGCTGCCGGCCGGCATTTCCATGAGTTCCAAGACGTTGTCGATGGCCGTGCCCAAGCGTTCCAGGCTGCGCGTCATTTCGTCCAGGCGTTCATCGCTGAAGTCCAAGGGGCTGCGATAGTGGTTGGAAATGAGGAAGAAGCGCAGGGCATCGGGGCTGTAATGAGCCAGGACGTCTTTTACCAGGAAGAAGTTATTCAAGGACTTACTCATCTTTTCCGAGTTGATCGTAATGAACCCGTTGTGCAGCCAGTATTTAACCATCGGTTTCTTGCCGGTGTAGGCTTCGGACTGGGCAATTTCATTTTCATGATGCGGGAAAATGAGGTCGCTGCCGCCGCCGTGGAAGTCAAAGGTATCGCCGAGGTACTTATGGCTCATGGCCGAGCATTCGATGTGCCAGCCCGGACGGCCTTTGCCCCAAGGGCTGTCCCATGCCGGTTCGCCCGGTTTAGCACCCTTCCAGAGGGCAAAGTCCATGGGATTATGTTTGCGGTCGTCGACTTCGATGCGGGCGCCGGCTTCCATGTCATCGAGGCTGCGGCCGCTCAATTCACCGTAGTCGTCAAATTTTTCGACACTGTAATAGACGTCATTGTCGATGACGTAGGCATCGCCCTTATCGACCAGACCCTTTACCATTTCAATGATGTCATCCATATGTTCCGAAACGCGGGGATAACGGTCAGCCCGACGGATATGGAGCTTATCCATGACATCGAAGTAGGCCGCAATGTAGCGGTTGGAAATCGTATCCCAGCTGACGCCTTCGCCATTGGCAGCGTTGATGATCTTGTCATCGACGTCGGTGAAATTCTGGATATGCGTGACTTCGTAGCCGAGGTGTTCCAGGTAGCGCTGGATGACGTCCCAGGTTACGAAGGGACGGGCATTCCCCATGTGGGAATGGTTATACGGCGTAATGCCACAGACATACATTTTGACCTGGCCCGGCGTGACGGGAACGAAGGTCTCCTTTTTACGAGTCAGCGTATTGTATACTTTCAGTTCTCTCATACTGTTACCCCCCTGAAAATTAAACCAAAAAAGCCACCATCCCTTATGACAGAGACGGTGGCCCGCGGTTCCACTCTGTTTTTACGGCACAGCCGTAATCTTTACTGCGCAGTAACGGGCGCACCCGGACCGGATTACTCCATTCACCCGGCCTGCTCACAAAGGCAGCGTTGCAGTCTTATGACCTGAAAAAGCTCTCAGCCACGGCTTTTTCTCTCTGGCGGATGCCACTGCAACTCATTTTGCTCATCGCAGATGCGTATTCAAACATACTATTTGATACATGTTATTAATTAATATGTACGTATATAGTACCCAATAATCACTTATCTGTCAAGATATAATCATTATTATTTATCAAGGACGGCACTCAGGCGATTCAAAACTTTTTCGCGGCCCATGAGGGCGACGATGACGTTCAAATCGGGACCGTGCATGACGCCCGTAATGGCCACGCGGATCGGCATGTAGACGAATTTCCCCTTCACCTTGAGGCCCTTTTGAATCTTTTTGAACAAGGGCTGTACCGTATCGGCCGTGACTTCATCAAGGGCCGTCAGTTCATCGCGGAACATGGACAGGACGGCCGGGGCTGTTTCTTCGGCGAGGACGGCTGCCGTTTCTTCGTTTTCCGGGGCATAGTCTTCGGTGAAGAAAACCTTGGCGGCATCGACGATCTGAGCGCCGTACTGGACGTGTTCGCGCATGGCGGCACAGACAGCTTTCAGCCAATCGGCTTCGGCCTGATCCGGATTTTCACTGGCATAACCGGCCTTTTGGAGGTGCGGCAGGCACAAGGTATAGAGCTGATCTTCATCGAGTTCTTTCATGTAATGGAAGTTGATCCAGTTCAATTTTTCAATATCGAAGACAGCCGAATTCTTAGCCACGCGGCTCAGGGAGAACTGTTCGTTCAATTCGTCGCGGCTGAAGATTTCCTGGTCGCTGTCCGGCGTCCAACCGAGGAGAGCCAGGAAGTTTACCAGGGCGTCAGGCAGATAGCCCATATCGCGGTACTGCTGAACAGAAGTGGCGCCGTGGCGCTTACTCATCTTCTTCTTGTCGGCGCCGAGGATCAGCGATACGTGGGCAAACTGCGGGGCTTCAAAGCCAAGCGCTTTATAGATGACCAGCTGACGCGGCGTATTCGACAAGTGTTCTTCAGCACGGATGACATGGGTAATGTGCATCAGGGCATCGTCGAGGACGACACAGTAGTTGTAGACCGGAATGCCGTCGGATTTGACGATGACGAAGTCGCCGACGTTGTTGGAGTCGAAGGACACGTGGCCTCGGACCAGGTCGTCGAGTTCAATGGTTTCATTTTTCGGCGTCTTGATGCGAATGACATGAGGACGGCCTTCTTTTAAATACTGTTCGACCGTTTCTTTCGGAAGATCGGCGCATTTTCCCGAGTATACCGGCGTTTCGCCCTTAGCCAGCTGGGCGTTCTTTTCGGCTTCCAATTCTTCCGGCGTGCAGAAACAGTAGTAGGCTTTGCCTTCAGCCAAGAGCTTATCTGTATATTTCTGATAAATGTCCAGGCGTTCGGTCTGGCGATACGGGCCGTCGGCACCGCCGACATCGATACCTTCATCCCAGGTAATGCCCAGCCATTTCAAAGCTTCTTTAATATTTTCTTCCGATTCGGACGTCGAACGTTTGCGGTCCGTATCTTCGATGCGGACGACGAACTTGCCGTTCGTGTGTTTAGCGACAAGGTAGTTGAACAGTGCCGAACGGGCGCCGCCGATATGGAACGGTCCCGTCGGACTCGGAGCAAAACGAACGCGTACTTCCTGTGACATAAAAAATTCCTCCTAAATACATACTTATAGGTACGATTGATAGCTTAGGATCATGGCCGCCGCTTGAGCTGCCATGCCTTCTTCCCGGCCGACGAATCCTAATTTTTCGGTCGTCGTCGCTTTGACGGAAACGGCCGACTTAGAAATCCGCAGGGCCTCGGCAATATTTTCAATCATCTGCGGCACAAAGGGTTTGATTTTAGGCTGCTGTGCCAACAGCGTTACGTCAAGATTGACGATGCGGCAGCACTTTTCCTGCAAGAGATGGCGGACCTTAGAGAGCAGCACCAGGCTGGAAATGTCTTTAAAGGTCTCATCTGTATCGGGAAAATAGGTCCCGATATCACGAAGCCCTGCCGCGCCTAATAAGGCATCCATGACGGCGTGAATAAGGACGTCGGCATCGGAGTGGCCTTCAAGGCCCCGATCAAAGGGAATCTCGACGCCGCCGAGAATGAGCGGCCGCCCTTCGATCAGGCGGTGGACATCGTAACCGGTGCCGATGCGCTGGACCTCCCTCCCTTTCAAATACAGGGACAGGATGGGAATGTCGTCGCGGGTCGTCACCTTACGGTTCTTATCGCTGCCTTCAAGGATGACGACGGGTACGCCCATGGCCTCGACGAGGGACGAGTCGTCCGTCGCCTTGAGTCCTTTCAGCCGCGCCTGTTTATGGGCTTCCATCAATAAGTCCCGATGGAAGATCTGCGGCGTCTGGGCCGCCACTAAGCGGCTGCGGTTCAGCGTATGGAGCCGGCCGTCGTCACCGCGAACTTTAATGGTATCCTTTAAGGGAATCCCGTAGATGGCGGCCCGAGCCGTTTCCATCATGACCGCTCCCTGATCATACCAATCAGGCGGCGCAAAGGGACGGGCTCCGTCGTGGACCATGACGACATCCATATCGGAGCCGACAGCCAAGAGCCCGTTATACACCGAATCCTCTCGTTCCGCCCCGCCTAAGGTATAGCGCACAGGCTGAATGGGATGGAGATCATCGACGATACGGCGGATCTCCTTGGTATCGATGCGGGAATGGACGATGACCACTTCATGGACCGAGCGGGCTGCAAAGATGTTCCGCAGGGTATGGGTCAGGACAGGCTCGCCGCACAGCGGATAAAAGAGCTTATTCCGCTCGTAACCGAAGCGGCTCCCTGTACCGGCCGCTACCACGATGACAGATACTTTCACACATTTCACCTACTCATTTGCGATTTTTACAAATATCATGCGACCGGCAGACGTCTGCAGGACAGACGTAACCGTAACCGGCATAGTCGAGCCGATATATTTCTGACCGTCTTCGACGACGATCATCGTACCGTCGTCGAGGTAAGCAACACCTTGGTTTTCTTCCTTGCCGGCCTTGACGATGAGAACATTCATCTGCTCACCGGGAACGCGGGCCGGTTTCAACGCGTTGGCTAAATCGTTGATGTTGAGGACGGCGACGCCTTGAAGGCCGGCAACCTTATTCAGGTTGTAGTCGTTGGTGACGACCTTGGCATTGATTTTACGGCCCAGGCGGACGAGCTTGGAGTCGACGCCCTGGACGTCGTCAAAATCGTCATTGATGATGCGTACTTCGACGTAGTTGTCTTCCTGCATCTGCTTTAAGATATCGAGGCCGCGGCGTCCCTTATTGCGCTTCAATAAGTCCGACGAATCGGCAATGAGCTGGAGCTCTTCCAAAACGAATACCGGCACCAAGAGCGGTCCTTCGAGAAAACCGGTACTGCAGATCTCGGCGATGCGGCCGTCGATGATGGCACTCGTATCGAGGAGCTTCCCGGAAAATTCCAGTTCCCTGCGCTTGTGCTCCTTGTTCGGACGACCCAGACGCAGGTTGCCGACGAGGGCAATGATTTCACTCTTCTTGCGGACGGCAATGCTCATGCCGGCATACCCAAAGACGATATTGAATACAATCGGTCCGTAAGCGCCAATAATCGGCAGTCGAGCGAAGGCCAATCCAATTAAATTTGCAATGATAAGTCCAAAAAGCAAACCTAACGTCCCGACGATGATATCCTGGCTTTCAAAATCATTAAGACCCAATTCGATACGATGAATGGCTGCCCAAATGAGGCGCAGCGCAAAAGGCGAAATGCCGTAGCCCACGAGGGCCCCGAGAATGATGCCGACAATATAAGTCATGACGGCCATGATGGTCGTCCCAAAAATACTGCCGTGGAAAAATTCCCCTTCGATTTCTGCACTGATAAACGGCGTCCCGATAAGCTGGTCGGCAATCATGACAAAAATGACGACCATGATCAGGATGATGACGCCTTTCATGATATTATCAGCTACAATGCGGGCATTAAACTTCTTCGGTTTCCGTTCTTTATAGTCTGAACCCGTTTTATCTTCCATACGTAAAAAGACACCTCTCTCTCCACATCTCAACTGTAACTACACTAGTTTACCACATTTCCGGACAATGTACCACAATTGCCCCGTAAAGTTTTTGGTTCTGAAGGCAGGCGGCACCTGGCTCGACCGTTTCGCTGCCTTCAAAGGTTAAAAGGTAACGCCAAAAATGCCATGACGACCCGTTCATGACATTTCAGCAACAGACAATTATTCACAAAGATAGGTGTAGAGTTTCTCTTCGACAGGCTTATCGATGACAAATCGAAAATTGACGATGGGCAGCTGCACGCCGGCATCGTTGGCAATGGTCGTCTCTACGGGATCGCCGAGGACCTTTAAATCGCCGATATAGTAGAAGTTCGACCCTTCGGCATCGCTCTTTTTCACGAACAGCAGCTTCCGCGTACGGCTGTCCTGAATAGCCGGAATCTGGGAAGAGGTCAGGCGAACGCGGGCCCGGGTCATCCAACTGAACTCCTGCGGGGATATGAATCGGTCTTCATACTTCGTATTGGCTGAAATATCGTCACACTTTTCATAGGTAACGAAGATGGGACACGTATGTCCGACGATTTGATAGCCGTTCAGCGTCCCTTCGCGGTTCGTATCGTAATTGAGAATGCGCGATACGTCTTTTCGGGAATAGCGTCCATAGCGTACAAAACCGCCGACGATATCGGGATCATCTTGAATATACAGGGATTCAAAGCGATACGTCCCGTAATCGAGGACATCGTGGACATAGGCCTTAAATTCGGCGTTCTGTTTCAAGGATTCAAAATACGGAGTCGACCGATAGACATGGTTTTCAAAAGAAAGGAGGGGTGAACCTCCATATTTCTGCTGCGCCTTTTTGCCAAAAAATTGCAGACTTAATACCCGGGCAGCATGGTCCATCGTTTCCGTCGAAGGCAGGAATCCGTACAATCGCTCCATCTCTGCCGCAAGGTCCGCCGTCGACCACGACGATCCGGCCAGGACATGACGAAGGATCAAGATCTCTTCGATGCGTTTTCCATTTGAAAGTTCTAAGCTCATCAGCTTCAGCACGACCCGGTGGGCGTCATTCAGCGTCGACGGCTGCGGCTCCATATACTGGGAAAATTCATAGAAGGACTCTTTTTTGGCAATGAACAGCATCGGATCCTTATCGCCAAAACGGACAAAATCCATCATCATGGGCTCTCTGCCCAAACGGCATTTCATGTCGCGATAGGCGTTTTTCAAGTCGTCTAAATCGGCTAAGGCCTTCTTTTTGTCGATGGCCGCATAGATTCGCTCCTTGGCAATGTCGTCGAAGTGGACCGACGTCGGTCCGGGCAGGAAATTGGTCTGCATCAGACTGCGGACAAAATCCTTATCGTAGGTCCGGTCGCCAAAGAGGGCAATGGGCAGGAGAAAGTTATTTTCATAGTTGCCGATGAAGTCGAGGACTTCTAAATAGCGCTTATAGGGATACTTTCGAAGGCCGCGCCCCAGCTGCTGGACGAAGACGATGGCCGATGCCGTCGGACGCAGCATGATAACTTGATTGACCTGAGGAATATCGACGCCTTCATTAAGGATATCGCAGGTAAAGATATAATCCAAATAGTCACCGTCTTCTTCGGCCCTGGCTTCTAAATGACCGATGGCGTCCTGCCGTTCACGCTCTGTCGAGGCGCCGGTCAAGGCCACGGCCCGTCGGCCGTGTTTGACAAAAGCAGCCGCCAGAGTTCGCGCTTCTTCGACGCTGCGGCAAAAGACAAGGCCTTTGACGCGGTCCGTATCACTGCCGTAGAGGTCGGCATAATGGAGAATGTGCCGCACCCGTTCTTCACAGGTCAGGGCCGTAAAATCACTGTTGTCATCGAGGACCTCGCCATTGACCGTGATTTCGCTGACACCATGATAATGGAAGGGCACCAGCATATTTTCGGATAAGGCGTCGTGAAGGCGGATCTCATAGGCAATCTGGTGGTGAAACAAGGCGTAAATATCGAAATCATCGGACCGTTCCGGCGTCGCCGTCATGCCCAAGAGGAACGTTGGCTTAAAGTAGTCAAGTACCTTCTGATACGTCGCCGCTCCCCCATGATGGACTTCATCCATGACGATGTAGTCAAAGGCATCGGGAGCAAAGGAATAGAGGATGTCATCACGGGATAAGGTCTGTATCGTCGCAAAAAGATAAGGCTTGTCGACGTCTTTATCGTGCCCTGTCAATAGACCCGTGTCGGCCGGATCGACGCCGACTTTGACGTAGCTGGCACGAGCGCTTTTGACGATGAGCTCGCGATGGACGACGAAGAGGAACCGCCGCGGCCTCAGTTTCATGACATCGAAGGCCGACAGATAGGTCTTGCCGGTCCCCGTCGCCGAAATCAACAGCCCCCGGTCTTCCCCCTGGTCACGAAGCTTCTGAATGCCCGCGAGGGCCGCCTTTTGCATGGTATTGGGCTGAATCTTATGAAAGGGCAGATACAAGCCCCTTTTTCTCGGATTCTGGCGTTTATAAATGCTTTGATAGGCCTGGATCCAATCTTCATCGACGACTTCCGCCGTATCCCACAAGGCTTGGAATTCCTCTTGTGTCTGACGGATGAGGGCCCCGTTTTCAGCCGACGTAAAAAAGACGTTCCATTCCTGATTGTGCGTCAAGGCATTGGCCGTCATATTGCTGCTGCCGATGACCATGGTATAGTTTTCGGGCCCGGCCTGAGCGCGGTGAAAGAGGTAGCCTTTGGCATGGAAGGCCCGTTCTTCGGTCACCATCCGCAGTTCTACATTGGGAAATTTCAACAGCTCCCGCAAGGCATCGGGCTCTGTAAAATTCAGGTACTGCGAGGCCAGTATCTTCCCTACGGCCCTGTGATTTTCGATGAGGGCATCCTTCAGGCAGGCAATGCCGCTCTTGGTCAGAAAGGCGACAGAAAACAGAAACTGGTCGCAGACGTAGAGCTGCGACAAGATGGTGTCGAGGACCTTTCGTTTCTTTTCTTTATTATTCGTCAGGATTTTCGGCACATAGCGCTGGTCGGCTTCGATGGTATAGTCGATAAAGCCTTCGCGCAGGCACTGTTCAAGGGCTCCGTATTCCGCCATGACTCCGCCTACTTTCCGGCTAATTTAAGCATGATCGGCACGTCCGCCGGAGCCCAGTCCAAGGTCGGCAGATCTTTTGGCGCCAACCACTTGGCGGCGACGTGTTCTTTTCGGATGAAATCAGGATTATCCAGCCGGCAGTAAAAGGCATGGAGGCTGATGGAAAAATCGGGATAGTCGTGATGGACGGTCATATAGAGGTCTTCTTCCCGGACCGATACATGGACGTCCATTTCTTCCCGCAGTTCCCGTTCAATCGCTTCGTGCTTCGCCTCACCGGGCTCGATTTTCCCGCCCGGGAATTCATACTTAAAGCTGACGTAGTCGAACTTCCCCTGTCCTCGTTCCATACAGAGGATCCTTCCGTCGTATTCTAAAATCGCTGCCACCACTTCCAAATGCTTCATCACACGTCCTTCTTTCCTCGTTTTTCCCTATTTTACCATGGTAAAGACTTTTTGCCTACTGAAAGCCGGCTTTTCCCAACAGAATCGGGATGATCCGCCAAAATCAAGCAAAGGCCTTTTCAATAGCCTCCCGAAGGGTGGCCACGCCGACGAAGCGGCAGTCCTTCGGAAAGGCACCGGGATCGACGTCTTCGAGGTTCCCCTTCGGCATGATAAAGGTGCGAAAGCCCATTTTCGCCGCTTCCTTGACGCGGCGCAGGGCCTGGGGCACGCGGCGGACATCGCCGGTCAGGCCGACTTCTCCCATGACGACGGTCCGGCTGTCCATGGAGATGTCGCGCAGGCTGGAATAGACGGCCAGGAGGACCGGCAGATCGGCTGCCGTTTCCGTCAGGCGCAGGCCGCCGACGACGTTGATATAGACGTCCTGACTGCCAAGGGCGGCACCGAGGCGCTTTTCAAGGACGGCCAGGAGGATGATGAGGCGGTTATAATCCATGCCCGACGCCGTCCTCCGGGGAACGGCAAAGACCGAGTGGGCCGTCAGGGCCTGGATTTCCCCCAGCATAGGGCGCATGCCGTCGAGGACGGCGGCAACGGCAGAGCCGGCTTGGTCGGCCGCCCGTTCCGCCAGGAGGAGCTGAGACGGATTTTCCAGTTCTGACAAGCCGCCGCCGGTCATGGTGAACAGGCCCGACTCGTTGGTCGAGCCAAAGCGGTTCTTAATGCCCCGAAGGATGCGGAACTGGTAGTTGCGTTCCCCTTCAAAATAGAGGACGACGTCGACCATGTGCTCCATCATCCGCGGTCCGGCAATGGCTCCGTCTTTCGTGACGTGGCCGATGACGATGACCGGAATGGCTTCACTTTTGGCAAAGGTCATGAGGCGGCTCGTCCCTTCGCGGATTTGGGATAAACTGCCCGGCGTCCCTTCGACAGACTGGCTGTACATGGTCTGAATCGAGTCGACGATGACCAGGGCCGGCCGCCGTTTATGGGCTTCACTTAAGATATTGTCCAAGGACGTATCGGCCTGAATGACGAGATTCGGCGCGGCAATGCCTAAGCGCTGAGCCCGTAACTTTATTTGACCGGCCGACTCTTCGCCCGAGCCGTAGAGGACGGCGCCGTTCTTATCACAGACGGCCGCCGCCAATTGGAGGACCAGTGTCGATTTGCCGATGCCCGGATCACCGCTCAAGAGGATGAGGGCTCCCGGCACGATGCCGCCGCCGAGGACGCGGTCGAGTTCTCCGATTCCCGTTTCGACGCGGGTCATATCTTCTAAGGCGATGTCCGACAAGGAGGTGGCCCGCGACGCCGGTCCGCTGCGGGCCATGCTTTGGGCCGCCTTAGGGGCCTCAGGAGCCACCTGTTCTTCTGCCATCGTATTCCACTCGCCGCACTGAGGGCAGCGGCCGAGCCAGCGGCTGGAAACGCTGCCGCAGCTGGTACAAACGTAACGAGTTTTTGCTTTTGCCATACTTTCTCCTTTGCACTGTGTTTTAGTGCGGTTCATAAAAAAGGCTTCGCATGACAAGCACTGCCTTCATGCGAAGCCCTTTCATCATTCTGTCGTAAAGACGAGCTTCTTCTTATCTAAGCTGTCGACGTGAATCGTATTGCCGTCTTTGACGTCACCGCTTAAGAGCATTTCCGAAATCGGGTCTTCGACCAGTTTCTGGATAGCTCTCTTCAGCGGACGGGCGCCGTAGGCAAAATCGGTCCCATCCTTGACGAGGACGTCATCGGCGGCCGTCGTCCAGTTCAGGCCCACACCCTTTTCGCCAAGACGCGCCGTCAGCTCTTTGAGCATGATATCGACGATCTGACGAAGATCGGACTGAGCCAGGGGGCTTGAAGACGATCATTTCATCGATACGGTTCAAGAATTCCGGCCGGAAGAAGCGTTTCACGTCCTCGAGGATTGCCTTTCGCGCTTCGTTGAAAGCCTTTTCTTCACTGCCGTCACCGTCACCGCCGGTAGCAAAGCCCATGACCGGACCGGACGGACGGAGATGGGAGGCCCCGAGGTTGCTGGTCATGATGATGACCGTATTGCGGAAGTCGACGGTCCGACCCTTCGAATCGGTCAGCCGGCCTTCGTCGAGGACCTGCAGCAAGAGGTTGAAGAAGTCGCTGCTGGCCTTTTCGACTTCGTCGAAGAGGATGACACTGTACGGTTTTTCCCGGACGGCATCGGTCAGTTCGCCCCCTTCTTCATAGCCGACGTAGCCCGGAGGGGCGCCGACCAAGCGGGAGACGCTGTATTTTTCCATGAATTCGCTCATGTCGATGCGGATCATGTTGTCGGGGCTATCGAAGAGTTGGGCCGCTAAGGTACGGGCCAATTCCGTCTTGCCGACACCGGACGGGCCGAGGAACAGGAAGGAACCGATAGGACGGTTGGCATCTTTCAGTCCGGCCCGGGCACGGCGAACGGCTTTCGCTACGGCCGTAACGGCATCGTCCTGACTGATGACCCGCTTATGCAGCTCTTCTTCCAAGTGGAGCAGGCGCTGCGATTCCGTTTCCGTAATCTGCTGGACGGGAACGCCGGTCCACATGGAAACGACGTCGGCAATGTCGTTTTCGGTCACGACGAGTTTTTCATCGTCATGCTGCTTCTTTTCCTTCTGCAGGGCCGAAATTTCCGAAGCGATTTTTTTGCCGGCATCGCGCAGGGCGGCGCATTTTTCAAAGTCTTCCCCATCGAGGGCGGCTTCTTTTTCCTTCTTGATATCGGCCAGCTTCTGTTCCAGGACCTGCAGTTCATGAGACGGCGCATAGACTTTCATGCGGACCCGTGCCGTCGCTTCGTCCATGACGTCGATAGCCTTATCGGGCAGGTAGCGGTCGGAAATATAGCGGGCCGACAATTTGACGGCAGCCCGTACGGCTTCATCGGTGATACGGGCCTTGTGGAAGGCTTCGTAGCGATCGCGCAGGCCGAAGAGGATGGATACGGCGTCGTCTTCATTCGGTTCACCGACCTGGACGGGCTGGAAACGCCGAGCCAAGGCGGCATCTTTTTCAAAGTGCTTCTTATATTCGTCAGCCGTCGTCGCTCCGATGCACTGCAAATCGCCGCGAGCCAGGGCCGGTTTCAGGATATTGGCCGCATCCATAGCGCCTTCTACGGCACCGGCGCCGATGAGCTGATGAATTTCATCGATGAAGAGGATGATCGTATCGTCGCGGGAAATGGTATCCAAGATGCGTTTGATCCGTTCTTCGAATTCACCGCGGTACTTGGTACCGGCGACGATGCTGGCGAGGTCCAGGGAAAAGACGCGCTTGTCTTGCAGGCTGTCCGGGACGTTGCCGGTAATGATACGCTGTGCCAGCCCTTCGGCAATGGCAGTCTTACCGACGCCGGGAGCGCCGATGAGGACCGGATTGTTCTTCGTCCGGCGGCTTAAAATCTGAATGACGCGGCTGATTTCTTGTTCTCGGCCGATGACCGGATCGACCTTATCCTTTTTGGCCCATTCATTGAGGTCGCGGCCGAACTGGGATAAGTCGCTGCCCTTTTTATCTCCGGCGGGCTCACTGCCGGCTGCGTCGCCGTCATTCATGAGCTCGCTCAGGCGCTGGGACACGAGGTCGGGATCGATATCCATATTTTCGAGGATCTGGACGGCCATGCCCGTTCCTTCGGCCAGGATGCCGAACAAGAGGTGTTCGGTTCCGACGTAGTTCTGTTCCAATCGATTGGCTTCACGGACGGCCATTTCCATGACCCGTTTAGTACGCGGCGTCAGGCGCAGTTTTCCCGTCGTATCGGTGCCCCAACCGACCTGCTGTTCAATGGCACGGGTAACATTCTCTGACGTCAGGCCCAGCTGAGAGAGGATCAGTCCGGCAATGCCGTCTTTATTTAAAACGAGACCGAGCAGGATATGCTCTGTTCCGACGTAGTCATGATGAAATTTCTGTGCCGTATCCTGTGCAAACTGAAGCACAGCTTTGGCATCGTTGGTAAATCTGTTGTTCGCCATGGGAAATCACTTCCTTCTGTACTCACGGAGCACTTGCTGCACCGCTTTGGCGCGTTGGTGCTCTAAGTCTTCGCCGCTTAATTCCGAGCCTGCCTGAAGTTGGAGCCAAGCAGGATCCGAAGCGGCCATAATGGCTTCATAAGCCAGGGGCTGCACGGGGATGACCCCCATGTCGATGCCGAAGCGAAGGTCGCTGGCAAAGTTCAGCGTTTCCCGGTCATCGAGGAGCCAGGCCTGACTGAGGGTGCCCCAAGTGCGCAGCCATTTATCTTTCAAGTTATTCTTATTGTGATCCCAAACCAAGGTGCGGCAGTTCTGTTCTTCCTGCACGATCTGGGTCACGATTTTTCGCAGTTGTTCCATCGTATCGGCTTCAGTCACCCCCAGGGTAATCTGGTTGGTGATCTGGAATATGTTACCGATGGAGTCGTTCCGTTCCCCGTAGATACCGGAGAAGGTAAATCCAAATTTCGTCGTCCCTTGGACGATGCGGTTAAAGCGCTTCATCATGACCAGGGCCGGGACGTGAAGGGTCACGCCGACGGTCAGGCCCGTACCGGTCAGGGAGGGACTTGCCGTAAGGTAGCCGAAGTCATCACGGAAAGCAAAATCCAAGTGGCTTTCCAAGGCATCGTCGATCTGGGCGGCCTGATCCCAAACGCGCCGCAGGTCAAAGCCCGGGGCGGCAACTTGGATACAGAAATGGTCGTCTTCATTGACCATGATCGACACGGCACCGTCGTCGCGGAGGAGAATCCCCCGATGGTTCGGCCGTTCAATATGGCCGGCTGACGACAGATGCTTGACGGCCAGTACCTCCCGTTCGAGAGGCGACAAGTCTTCAAAAGAAATGAAGCGGTAATGGCCCTGTCCTAGGGTGTTCAGTGTACCGAGCTGTCCTTTGGCTTCGTCGAGGACGGCCGACAGTTCTGTATCCGAGGCTTTATCGGGAAATACATATTTCTTTAAATTCCGATTCAAGCGGACCCGACTGTCGAGGACGATGTCCCGGAATTCACCGGTCCCGTCCTGCCAAGGACAGAGCGGCGCCATGAGCATATCGCGTACCACGGCTTATTCCCCCTTTCCATCAGCCGGAAGCTGGCGTTGGAGCGCCCGGATTTCGTCGCGGACCTTGGCCGCTTCTTCGTAGCGCTCTTCCTGCACGAGCTTTTGCAGGTGCTGGCGCAGGCGCTTAACCTGCGTTGCCGTCCGAAAGACGCCGGTCCCGCGATTCGGCACCTTGCCGACGTGCTTGCTGTGGCCGTGAATGCGCCGCAGGAGAGGCGGAATTTCTTCCTTAAAAGCTTCATAACAATCGGGGCAGCCGAATTTTCCCACATGGTTAAACTCCCCGTAGGTCATGCCGCAGCTGGCACAGCGCGGTTCATCGCCGCTAGCCCCTTGGTAATCGGGATAGGCCATCTTACGGAAAAAATCATTATCGATAATATTGACATCTCGCATATTCGAAAAGTTTGACTGTCTTTTAGCGCAGGTAGCACACAGGTGGACGTCCGTACGCTGCCCGTCTTCAATTTTGACGATATGGACAACAGCCTCGCGTTTTTTACAGGCATCACAGAGCATGGCCCTCACGTCCTTTCTATCTTCAATGAAGGTTCAGATTTTTCAAAATGTCGCTGATGACGAGTAAGCGTGAAGCCTCATCATCGATGCGGCGATAGAGTGATTCAAAGGTTAAATGGAGGATGACCGCCTCGTTGTTGGTGAGACTTCGCCTTTTAAGCAGTTCATACAGCAAGGCATCGAGGTCTTCCATGGAAATACTGACCGCCGGCAGGCGTTCGTGGAGCAATACCGGCGTGCGGTCCTCCTTCTTGGGCGTCAGTTTGATGATGCGGACGAATCCGCCGGACCCGCGCCGCGACTCGACCAGATAGCCCCGGTCGTTAGAAAATCGCGTACTCAGCACGTAGCTGATCTGCGACGGTGCACACTGCAGCTCGTCAGCCAGCTCATTGCGGCGCAACACGATATCGGAATTGTTTTCTTCCAATAATTTATGTAAGATAAACTGTTCGATTTTATCCGCTAATACACTCATCGTAAATCACCTCTTAAAAAAAATCGACGGGTTTAATTTTTCTTTTTGACTTTCGTATAGGTATATTATATTCGTCTTTTTGACTTTACGCAAGAGGTAAGAATGTAAAGAGTTCTCAAATTACGAAAAATAACCGCCTTTTTTCTCGCCAATGCCGCCCATTTGGTGTATGATAGATGGATTATAGAAGCGAGGTGTTACTCTTGAAACAGCGGGGACCCGGTTCCGTTTATTACTACTTTTTAAAAGAAAAGAAATTACTCCTTATCATCACCCTAAGCGGACTATGCTACAACGTCGGCATGATCGCCGGCCCCTGGTTCGACGGCCAGTTGGCCCAGTCCCTCTACGACATGTTCGGCGGCACCAAATAGGCATCCGACATGTACGCCCTCTGCCTGATGTACGCCCTGGTCATCATTGCCGTCCAGAGCCTGCGCTACGTAAAGCGGCTGTACGTCCGAAAGTTTGCCAACAACGTCAGTCTGACCATGAAGGACCTCCTCTATCAGCAGCTGGTACAGACGCCGACAGCGACCATGGAGGGTGAACATACGGGAACCTTGATGACCAAAGTCATTTCCGACATCGACACCTGTGTCGAAGGGATGCGTAAATTCACGACGGAAATCTTCGATACGGGCGTCGTCATGGTGACCTACCTGATCATGCTCTTGGTGTACGACTGGAAACTGACCCTCTGCATCCTGGTCTTCCCGCCCCTGGCTTATTTTCTGGCCAATCGCCTGCGGCGCCTGGTTGCGGAAACGGCAGCCCGCAGCAAAGAAAGCAGCGGCGCCTTGTCAGGCATCACCCTGGACCGCATCAGCAATGCCCTGACCTACCGCGTCTACGGCGAAGAAGACGTGCAAAATGCCCAGTACGAACGTTACCTGAAAGACTATGAACAGAAGATGATTTTAGCCAATCTCTGGGAAAATACGATGCAGCCCATCTATAAAATCATCGCTATGACCGGCACGATCCTCGTCGTCTGGCTCGGCGGCCGCAACGTCCTCGGAGAGGGTTGGCAAGTGTGGGACATCGCTGCCTTTTCGACGTACCTGTCTTGTTTCGTCAAGATGTCCATCAAGACCTCCCATGCAGCCCGCCTGTTCAACGCCGTCCAGAAGGCCCAGGTCTCATGGGGCCGCATCCAGCCCCGTCTGGCAGTCTCCCGGCCCCTGCCGGCTCCGGTACCGACCTTTCCGCCGGCCGCCCTTACGGTCCGCGACCTGTCCTTTTCCTATGAACCGGGCGATAAGCCCGTCTATCAGGGCCTGTCCTTTTCTGCCAACCCCGGCGATATCATCGGCATTACCGGCCCCGTAGCCTGCGGCAAATCGACATTGGGCCTTACCTTCCTCGGTGAAAAGCCCCACGGCGGGGAGATTTTCTTCGGTAACCGTCCCTTAGGAAATGGTCAGACCGGTGCAGAAGGCATCGTCGGCTACTGCGGCCACGACAGTGAATTATTTTCGGCAAGCCTTGAAGAAAACATTCGCTTCGGCCTTCCCGGGGACGTCACCAAAGTCATTGCCGAAGTCTGTATGGATGAAGACTGTAAGACCTTCCCCTTAGGGATTCAGACACCGATCGGCGAAGGAGGCCAGCGCCTCTCCGGCGGTCAACAGGCCCGCATCGCTCTGGCCCGCACCCTTTTCCATCGTCGGCCGCTCATGATTTTCGACGATCCCTTTGCCGCCGTCGACATGGCGACGGAACGAAAGATTTTCGAGCACCTGCGACAATCCTACAGGGACTGTATCATCCTCCTCATTTCTCACCGCCTGTCCCTCTTTTCTGAGCTCGACCAGGTCATTTGGCTCAACCCTGACGGTATGGCCGTGACGGCAGACCATAAAACCCTCTATGAAACCAACGACGACTATAGAAGACTATATCGGATGCAGCAAGCCCAGCGAGGTGACCGCCATGACTAAGATATTTTGGCAAACCGTAAGGTCCAATGTCCGGCTCATCATCGGACTGTGCCTTTCCATCGCCGCTTCTATCGGCGTCAACGTCGCTCCGCCCCTCATTTTGCAGTACATCGTGGACAGCCTGGCCGGCGGCCATTTTACAGCCCTGCCCTTACTGACGGCAGGCGTCGTCTATTTTGCCGTAAACGCCGGCAGCTGCCTCGTCGACGCCCTGAAAGAAACGTTGATCACCATCTTCGGCCAAAAGATCACCCACAGCCTGCGCTCGGCCATGTGCCGCCGCCTCGACATCCTGCCGGCACCGTATTTTGTCAACCACGAATCGGGCGCCGTCACGTCCCTCTTCGTCAACGACGTCGATACCCTGGAAGACCTCTTTGACTCCGGTGTCGTCAGCATGATTGCCGACGTCCTGACCATCTTCAGCATCCTCGTCGTCGTCTTCCACCTCAGTCCCGGCCTGGGAATCTTATTGTGCATCGCCCTGCCCCTCTTGTTTATCCTGACCCGCTACTTCCAAAAGCGCATGCTGAAAGCCCAGCGGGACAACCGCATCGCCATCGGCCGGACGAACGAACTCATCCCGGAAACGGTACACAACATCCGCACCATCCACACCTGCCAGCAGGAGCGCCACCTGCGGCGCCGGTACGGACAGACGATCGAGGCCAGTTTTTCCGCTATGGAACGCAGCAATTTCTGCGACGCCATCTACTCGCCCATCGTTATTACCCTGTCGACGCTCATCATTTGCATCATGATGGCCTTATCGGTCAGCAGCTCCTTCCTGCAGGACCTCTTCGGCATGACCGTCGGTACCGTCGTCGCCCTCATTGCCTACGTCCGCCTCATCTTCTCGCCGATTGAAAGCATCGGCATGGAGATCCAGAATATTCAGTCGGCCGTGGCCGGCATCAGCCGCCTGAAAGAATTTTTCGCCCATCCCGTAGAAGAACCGGGAGACAGGGTTGACCTGAATTTTACCGCCCCGCCGCTGGTTATCGACGACGCTGCCTTTAGCTACGGCCGTGAAAATGTCTTCCGCAACCTGTCCCTGGCCGTCAAGAAAGGGGAAACGGTCACCATCACGGGCCGCACCGGTTCCGGTAAGAGTACCCTGTTCAAACTCATCCTCGGCCTGTACGCGCCCCAAGAAGGCTCAATCCGTGTCTTCGGCTGCGAGCCTTCTCGCCTGGCTCCGTCCATTCGACGCCAAGTCTTCGGCTACGTAGAGCAACAGTTCCACGACGTCGCCGGTACCATCGAAGACCAAGTGACCCTCAAAGACCGGCGCATCTCAAAAGGCGCCGTCGAAAAGGCCTTGCGACTCGTCGGCCTATGGGATCTCTGCACTTCCCTCCCCGAGGGACTTCACACGCCCTTCCGACAAGAATATTTCTCCCGCAGCCAACTCCAACTCCTGTCCATCGCCCGAGCCGTCGTCATGAATCCGCAAATCCTCTTACTCGATGAAATCACGGCCAACCTCGATGCCCTGACCGAACGCCAGGTACTGGAAGCCCTTCAGGCAGCCTCCCAAAACCGGACGGTCCTGTCCATTTCTCACCGCCTCTACGAAGCCCAAGGCGGCCGCCTCGTCGTCATGGGCACCGCCCAAAAGGGCCGTCCTTCGTAAGACACTGCCACAAATAACTCCACAGACTCACCTGATAAAGCGCTTCTCCGGATTTTGGCCCGTGGGAGCGCTTCTTGGCTTTGCAGCCGCCGGAATCGGACGACGTCAGTGACAAGACGCGCCTTTCCATCCTGGCCAAAGTCTATGAAACCTTAGAAGAAGCACGAAAAAAGCCAGCTCCCGGAACGTATGAATACGCGGGAACTGGCAGAAGATCTCTGCGTCCTGGAAAAAGGATGCATTTTTGAATAGGCCCTCTCAGACGGCCGTTACCCCTTATGGGATAGAAGCAAAAGGTGCTTTGTGCTGTTTTAAAAGGGATGGCGGCTACTGATTAAAGATGGTCAGTCACCCCTTCGGCGCCTCGATGGGGTCGTAATCGGCCGGTTTATCGACGATGGACGCTTCATCGACGGCAGACGGAGCCGGATCAAAACCGTCGCGGAACAGCTTGTGAACAGCTTCGATGTACGGCGGAACAATATCATCCATGAGGAGATACCGCTTGCGGAAGAGATTGCGCTTCTGCGACTTAATTTCGTCGTACTTACGGCGCTTTTCCTCAATGGGAAGGCGGAAATACCACGATTCGCTTTTATCGGGCACGGCCCCTTCCCCAATCCAGAAGTCATTGAAGTTGGTCTTCTTGGAACGGTTGCCGCGCAGCATGTGGCTGTTGGTATAGAAGCCGTCGTCAGTGATGACGTACATATCGCGGATGCCCAAGGTCTGGACAAAGATACGCATCAAATAGAGGATGAAATTCTTAGGCCGGTAGCCAAAGAGCTTCTTGGTCAGGATCTTGGTCGTTTCCAGGCCGTGCTTCGAGCCTTGGATGGTACCGATATACATGGACGGCGTACCGTCTCCGTTGTAATCGAACCGGAAGTTAAAATGGTAGATCATCTGGCCTTCATGATAGAGGTAGAGCGACAAGAACCCTTCTTTTCGCTGGCCCGTATCAAAGATGAGCCGCACTTCAAGGGGCATCGACGGGTCGTCAGACGTCCAGAGCGTATAGCCTTTGCCCCAATAGATTTCGCGGATGACATCATCGGAAAAGAAGGTCCGCAAAATCGTGAAATGATGCTTTAAGGCGTCGAGGCGTTGGCGCATGGTCGAATTTTTGAACAAGAAGACGCGGGTCATGACTTCCTGGAAGTCCGGGTCATGCTGCTCAAAAAAGCCCTGCATCGGCTCATAATGGTCAAAGAAATCGTACAATTCTTCGAACAAAGCCCGATTCGAGACCGCCCTTGCAAAAAAAACGACAGCCCGCTTGTTCTCTTGAAAATTCCGAGGTCCGTATATGAGTCGCGACAAGTGCCAAAAATAGGAAATACTATGCATGAAATTCCTCCTATCAAGTACAATCCAATAGACCTATTATACGGGCAGGCCGGCGGGCTGTCAATTATTCATGTTTTAAAAGAGCTTATAACCGTCTTAAGATGTCCGGCGATACGTTGGACAAATCATGAACGCCGGTAATCATCATGGCATCCATGATTTCCCGTTTCAAAGCATCTAAGTAGAGCTTGACGGCTTCAGCCTGGCCGCCGATAGCGGCGATGGCGACAGGACGGCCGATGAGGACGGCGTCGGCACCGAGGGCCAACATCTTAAGGACGTCTTCCCCATGGCGGACACCGCCGTCGACGAAGATCGTAAGACGGCCTTTTACAGCCTTGGCGATTTCCGGCAGGACGTCGGCCGTTCCGACCATACCGTCGAGGATGCGGCCGCCGTGGTTGCTGACGACGATGCCTTTGGCACCGGCATCGGCACAGGCAACGGCTTCTTCAGGAGACATGATGCCTTTTACGATAAAGGGCAGGGACGTCGATTTGACCAGCTCGGCAATGTCACTGGCGCTCTTAGGGCCGACGGGCTGGCCAAAGATATGCATATTGATCAGCGTCGACGCATCGATATCGCTGGCAACGGCAAAGGCATGGGCCTTTTCAGCGACTTTAATTTTTTCAATGATCTGGTCGTTGCTGCGCGGTTTGATCGTCGGAATGACCGTTTCTTCCCGTTTTTTCGAAGCTACGATCCCCGATTCAAACATGTATTCCATGCCGCCGTCACCGGTAAAGCACAGAGTGCCGGCATCGAAGGCGCCTTTGGAAACGGACTCGTTATAATCCATTTCAACCGTAGCCGGGTCACCGGGGACCTTGGAATTGAGGATGACGCCGCCGACGGGAGCGACGAGGACCGGCATGCTGATTTCTTTACCGAAAATCGTAACCGCCGGATTGGGGTCAAGTTCACTGTCCATACTGCGCATGACCAGGCCATATTCGGCCAGTGCTTCTACGTTGCGCAGGAACGATTTTGCCGTCCGCAGACCGCCAAAGCCGGGAATCATCCCCTTACAGGCCTTGCCGTCGCATTCGGGACAGACGAAGCAGCCCTTCATCTTTTTGCGAGCGAGTTCGCGAGCTTCTTGTAAATCCATAGAAAAACCCTCCTTCAGTTTATAAAATATATAAAAAATTTAAATAGTAAGCAAAAATAACCGTTTTCAGGACTAGTCTTCCCTTGTTTATCCCAATGATAAACAAATTTCATACGAGGCTGCTGCCAGCGAATGTAACGCAGCTGCCGCGGAGACGTAAGGTGCTTAACGGGTAAAGATTTTATTAAAAGCCCGTGTCCTATAATTCTGCTCCAGCATCCTCACATGAGACAAGAAGGCCGGATCGTCAAAATACTTGGCTCCATAGGGACAGGATTGGACGCAGCGCTGACACTTGATGCAGATGCCCGTTACCCGGTCCGGCCGGTCCTTATCGATGGAACCCATAGGACACTGGCGGGCACAGAGGCCGCAGGATGTGCATTTTTCCATATCCGTCTTAGGGACGGCTTTTAAGAATTTCGCCGGCTGCCCGTCTTCCCCTTTAGGAATATAGTAAGGTGCTTTCGCGTCGCCGTCAACGGCCAGGGAATCAGTCGGACAGTCTTCCCCTTGAAGGCTTTCGATGACGCGGCCGGCCAAGCTCCTGACGTCAGCCAGGTCATCCTCATCGGGACGGCCTGAGGCCAGTATCTTAGAAAAGGCATGCTGGGCGACAAAGGCACCGGCACCGACGAGGTTGAAATCGTTTTCTTCCAGAATGGCACAGAGTTCGGCCAGGGAATTGTCAAAGGAACGGTTGCCGTAGGTCACCATGGCGACAGCCGGCGTTTTTTTACCGAATAATTTTTCTCTGTACGTCGGCATAATCTTATTGGGAAGCTTTCCGGCGTAGGTCGGCCCGCCGACAACGACGAGATCCTCCGCGGAAAAGCGATGTGTCTCTTCTCGCTCAGCCGGAAGGTCCAAGGATATCGTCTCAAGGGGCACCTGAAGGGCCTCGGCCACCTGGCCGGAAAGGGCGCAGACGATGTCCTTCGTGTGACCGGTCGGGCTGAAATAAACAGCATAGACTTTCTGAATCTTCAAATAAATCCCTCCCAACACGAGGAACGATAAGTTGTATACCTCCATTATATAGAAAACAGGCGCTAAAGTCACTGACTGCGCCTGTTTTCTTTTTATTTTTTGTGGTACAATCAAATCCGTAATTGACGACGAAAGAACGAGGTGTCTCATGAAAAAGAAAGTATATGCCGTCCGGAACGGCCGCAAGACGGGATTATTCATGTCTTGGGATGACTGCAAAAAACAAGTCGATGCCTTCCCGGGGGCTCGCTATAAAAGTTTTACCGATGCCGACGAAGCCTGGAAATGGTTGAACGGTGAAGACGTACTATCGGTTCGAAAACCGGTGCGATCAAAGGCTCCGACCTTAAGACCGACGACAGCGTCCCTGCCCTCCGATGAGGACCAGGATTTTGTCATCTACACCGATGGGTCTTGCCTGCGCAACCCCGACGGTCCCGGCGGCTGGGCCGTCGTCGCCCGCAACGTGGCCACAGGCGAAGTGACCGAACTCTCGGACGGCCATCCGTCGACGACGAATAACCGCATGGAGCTTCAGGCGGCCATCATGGCCCTGCGCTTTGCACCGGAAGGCACAAAAGTCGCCCTCTATACAGACAGTCAATATCTGAAAAACGGCATCACTAAGTGGATGGTCAATTGGAAGCGCCGCGGTTGGAAGAAAGCCGACGGCCAGCCCGTCTTAAACCAAGGACAATGGATGGAACTCGATAAGCTCTACGGCTCTCATAAAGTCACCTTCCACTGGGTCAAAGGCCACGTCGGCGTCGCCTTAAATGAACGCTGCGACCAACTGGCCAAGGCCGAAGCGATGAAATATCGCTGAGACGTCAGCTTACGGCACGGATGAGGTTAAAGACCTGCTGAGCCGTGCGGGTCATGTTGCCCATAGCTGTGTCGCGGTCCATGGCTTCCTTTAAGGGCATGGCCTTATCGACGATGGAAAAGAAGGCGTCGATGCCCTGCCGGTTACACTCGCCGGCATCTTCCGTCGTGCAGCCGGCCAGGGCGATGACCTTAGCCCCGTACTGTTTGGCAAGCTTGGCCACACCGATTGGGGCCTTGCCCATGGCCGTCTGGGCATCGAGGCGGCCTTCGCCAGTGATGACATAATCGGCATCGG
The DNA here is from genome assembly GCF_000455225.1 of Megasphaera massiliensis. Taxonomy (GTDB): domain Bacteria; phylum Bacillota; class Negativicutes; order Veillonellales; family Megasphaeraceae; genus Megasphaera; species Megasphaera massiliensis. The sequence goes on along the minus strand of NZ_HF954537.1, from coordinate 79,725 downwards.
CGACGACATCGGCTAATTTAATAGAATCGAGTACGATTTGGATGCCTGAACGAAGGCTGCCTTTCAGATACGCCAAGAAGGCAAAGCCCAGTCCGCCGGCCGCTCCGGCACCGGAGGCCTGACTGTAGTCTTTTCCCAAATAGGCTTCGGTAACGGCAGCAAAGGAACGGCTGGCCTCATCTAAAGCTTTGACATCGGACGCTGACGCCCCCTTCTGAGGGCCAAAGACAGCGGCCGCTCCTAACTCCCCATATAAGGGATTGGTCACGTCACAGGCGACGTCGAAGGTGCATTCTTTTAAGGCCGGCAGAACATGACTGTCGTCGACGGAGGCGATGTCGCCTACGGCAAGGCCCCCGGTCCCGACGATTTATCCTTCTTTATCGCGAAAGACATAGCCTAAAGCCTGGAGCATGCCGACGCCGCAGTCACTGGTCGCACTGCCGCCAAGGCCGATAATGAAGTGGCGGATGCCTCCTTCCATGGCTTTGGCCATGACCTGGCCGACACCATAGGTCGTCGTATAGAGAGGATTGCGCAGCTCTTCCGGTACCAAACCGAGACCGGCAGCCCCTGCCATTTCAATGACCGCCGTTCTCGTCTCGGGCAAATATCCGTAGGAACAAGAAACATCATTTCCCAAAGGACCCTGAACGACGGCGCTGCGAAGCTCCCCGTTCATGCCTTCGACAAGGGCTTCGACGGTCCCTTCTCCGCCATCCGCCAAGGGTTTGACGACGATCTGTACGGGCTGGCTTCCATAGGCTTTACGAACGCCGGCTTCGATGGCTCTCCCGGCTTCGACCGACGTCAGACTATTTTTTAATGAATCGATGGCAATGACAACTTTCATATTCCCCACTCCTTTATACACTATGAGTTATCTACATATTTATTGTGCCTCTAGTGTAACAGAGGAGTTTTTTCATTTCTATGTTACCCATACCAAGAAACGCTGCCATTTTTCGGTTTTAGAACCATGGCAGCGTTGCGATATACAGGGTGACGGCATCGCCGAAAGACCGCGGGTCGAGACCCGTCGTCTCGGCGATTTTTTTCAGCCGGTACTGGAGGGTATTCTTATGGATAGAGAGGATGTCTGCTGTCTGCTGAATGGAAAGGTTTTGCCGGTAATAGACCTGCAGCAAATGAATTTCACTGTCCGTCAGGCCCTGGCAGATATCCTGTCGATAGCGGCGCCGAAGGGGGGCGCTCAGGCTCTGCAGTAAGAAGGCCAGTTTCATGTCGTCAGCATGGATGCTGAAGGCCTCTCGGTCTGCCGCGGCCTGAAGGGCTAATTTGGCAAAGCGATACGATTCGTAGACGCGGTGAAAAGGCTCTTCGGTCCCGATACCGACGCGGACAGACGGATAAAACAGCCCCTTCCACCGGGACAGCCGCTTATCCCAAAGAGGATAGATATCTTGCGGTATGATGAGCACGAAGCTGTCGGGATAGATATAGGTAAAGAGGGAAATACGGAGTTCCCCACAGGCCGTCGTCATGGCCTTGCGAAAATCGTCGGTCCGGCCGGCCCCATCCTGCCAGCGAAAAACGGCTGCCACATAGGAATGTTCCGTCAGTTCGGGCCGTTCGTCAGCCATCTGCTGCATCGTATCCCGGTCATGATAAATAAGGGCCATGACCTGGCGGCTGCGGTATTCCTGCTCGCTGAAGGCCTCTTCATTGAGGCCGTATTCTTTAAGGAATACTTCACAGATCTTGGTCAGCAAAAAACCGTACTGGCTGACGACTTCCGGTTCACCCGTAATACCGATGACACCGAGGACTTGCCGGTCCATGATAATCGGGTAGTTGACGCCCTTACTGACACCGTCTTCCGGTCGGTTCTCATGAACGGTTTGAACCTGGCGCAGCCTGGCTGCCGCTGCCCCCACTTTATGATACGTACCGATCCGTTTCTCATCGGTACTGGCCATGATGCGGCCGTGACGGTCGATAAAATTGATATTCCAGCCGATGACAGCCTTCGCCGAATCGACGATTTGCTGAGCCAATTCATCGGTAATGCGGACCTTCATGTCCCCTCACCTTCTTCCGATACGGCCGGTCAGGACAGGGCTACGTCCATGGCCATCATCACCGTAAAGCCCAGGGCAAAGGACAAGACGCCGATATCAGAGTGCTCGCCGGCCGACATTTCCGGAATCAATTCTTCGACGACGACATAGCACATAGCGCCGGCTGCCAAACTGAGGAGATACGGCAAGACAGGCAGGATAAAAGCCGTCAGGGCGATGGTAATGACAGCCCCGATCGGTTCGACGATACCGGAAAGGACACCGCCGATAAAGGCCTTATGGGATCCCATTCCGGCCGACTTCAAAGGCATGGAAATGATGGCCCCTTCGGGCATATTCTGGAGGGCAATGCCGAGTGACAAAGCCAGGGCACCGGCGGCACTGATACCGGTCTGATCGGCGAGGAGCCCGGCATAGACGACGCCGACGGCCATCCCTTCAGGGATGTTGTGCAAAGTGACGGCCAAGACCAGCATCGTCGTCCGCTGCAAATGACTGTGCGGCCCTTCGGCCTCTTCACTGTACATATGAAGATGAGGAACGAGGCGGTCCAAGGCCAAGAGCAGAAAGATCCCCAGCCAGAAGCCGACGACAGCCGGCACGAAACCAAAGCGGCCTAAATGAGCCGATTCTTCCATGGCCGGAATGAGGAGACTCCAAATCGAGGCGGCAATCATGACGCCCGAGGCAAAGCCCGTCAAACCACGCTGAACCTGGTGGTTCAATTCCCCCCTCATGGCATAGACGCAGGCGGCCCCTAAGGAGGTCCCGGCAAAAGGAATTAAAATGCCAATAATGGCACTGTTCATTGTACTGTCCATAGTAAAACCCCTTTCATTTCCTATATTTTTCCTTTCATTTTACCTATCTGCGGCCCTCCTGTCAATGACCCGAAAGGCGTTGAAAATGGGATTAATCCGCAATTTCCAGCCGTTTTCATTTCGCTCGGCTCGGCGGAAAGGAAATCACAAACGGGACAGCAAAAAAGACTATAATCATCGTGACGGGTGCAACAATAAATTATAGCCTTTCCTGACTTCGATTATATTACGTTGTAAAAACCCAAGTTTCACCAAAGATGCAAATCGCTATGGACAAGGGGCTTGAACACTTCGTCTCATAGGCCTGAATATCCCTCGTGGGAAGCCCTGGTTTTATCTGAAAGCTTGGATTTAGGTTACTATTCACTGGCTAAGGCACTGTCACCGGTAATCTTGCCGGGAAGGACCAAAGACAAGGCCATGCACACTAACGCCGGTGCCAGCCAGCCTAAGCCGCTGTCCCCTAAGGGCAGTCCCTGAATCAACGTCCCTGCTGCCTGGACACCGAAGAACTGATAGGCGATGTCGATGGCCGATACCATGCCGGCTGCCGCTGCGGTGCAGCGCATGCCTAACTTCGACAGGCTGACGAATTTATTGAGAATGGTCAGCATAACGACGACGATGGCAATGGGATAGACGAAGAGCAGCAAAGGCAGGGTAATCTGAATGATCTGGTTCAGACCCAAATTGGCTAACAGGAAGCTGACGACACAGATGAGGGTGACGTACTGCTTATAGGACAGGACGGTAAATTCTTCGGCAAAGAAGGTCGAAACGGCAGCGATGAGTCCGACCGTCGTCGTAAAGCAGGTCAAGGTGACCATGACGGCCAGGAAGGCCATGCCGACGGTGCCGAAAATCTGGAACGACGTCTGGGACAAGACGTAGGCGCCGAGGTTGACGCCAGGGTCGGAATAGACCGACTGGGGAATGGGAAAATGATTGCCGAGGAGGGCCAGCCCCAGGTACAAGCAGCCCATGAGGACGGCAACGGCGGCGCCGGCCATCCAGACACTGGCCATGTGTTCCTTTTTCGAAGTGAACTGAATCCGCTTCAAGGCGCCGATGGCGATGATGCAGAAGGCAAAGGAAGCCAGGGTATCGACGGTGTTATAGCCTTCGATAAAGCCGGTGCCAAAGGCCGAGGCCGCGTATTTTCCCATGGGAACCGCTTCCGACGGCGTCGTATAGGCGATCATGCCGACGATGATGATCAGAATGATCATGACGACGAAGATCGGCGTCAATACCTTGCCGACGCGGTCGAGGAGTTTCGACGGCGTAATGGACAGCCACCATCCGCAGGCAAAATACAGGGCCGTAAAGATGGCCAGGGGTATCATGCCGTCACCGGTAATGGGCAGGATGCCGATGGAAAAGGACGTCGCTGCCGTTCTGGGAATGGCCATCAAAGGTCCAATGGCCAAGTACATCAACGTTAAAATAATAAGAGAAAATAAGGGCGAAATCTTGCGATTCATTTCGGCTCGGAAGCCTCCTGGATTAAAGGTCCCCATGATGACGGCAACGACGGGCATGCCGATGCCGGATAAGAGAAAACCGAGGATGGCCGGCGTGAAAGCCTGACCGGCCTGAAAGCCTAAGGACGGCGGGAAAATAAGGTTCCCGGCGCCAAAGAACATACCGAATAATAGCAATCCAACTTGTGCTCCATTTTTGAACATAAACGGGATAACTCCTTTCTGAGTAGACATTACCTCCGTCTATTTTAAAGTTTAAAGATGGCGCTGTCAATTATAAAGTATGCATCACAAGACCCTTGTTATTTCAGAATTACATTACCCACCGCTTGGGCGACGAGTGCTTCCCCATTCGGTTCGGAATGGAGCATGTTGAGATACATACAGGACAGCTGAGCTTCGGCATAATTCTTGAAGTAATTGAAGGCTGCACCGTTGCTGTCGCTGTCGCTCATGCCGTATTTCTGAACGGCGATTTTCTTTAAGAGGGCTGATGTTTTCTGAGCAGACGGGGAGCTGAGGACCCAATCGTGGTCGCCGAGGTGAACGATATAGCCTTCCTGACGATGCGGTGCCGGAAGACCGTCGCCCATCTTATTGAGGGCGCCGTAGGCAATGGGATCTTTCTGAGCGATGATGGCCGCCGCTTTGATCCACGATACGACGTCGGCTTCCCCTTTGGCATCGTTCGGTGCGCCGTGGGCACAGGCCTGAGCGACGACTTCTTCCGCCGGCAGGCTGCGGTACATCGATTCGGCAATGGACAGGACGTGATGAGCGCCTTGACCGGCAATGGTGTATTCCTTTAAGGACGAGCCGTCGGCCTGCCACTGGAATACGAAGGGTTTCATGATATCGTGGAGGAGCTGACCGGCTAAGGCAATGTCAGACTTCACGCTGTAGCAGAACACTTCTTCATAGGTACGGATGATGCTTTCCGTAATATGGACGTTGGCACTGACATGGGTGGACAGGCCGCCCGGATAGGGATGGTGACTGCCGTAGCCGCTGCCCGGTGCCGTCATGAAGGGCTGTACCTTACCCGAGAAGGGCGGCAGCAGATGCTGGACGTCGATTTTTCCGGTATCGATAAGACCGGCTGCTGCCAGCTTCGAATAGAGCATGCTGATGGACGAAGCCGACGTATATTGCTGCATGAACATCGGCGTCGGATGCTGGATCATGGTCGTTACCGTATCGCGCAGCCAGCCGTCTTTCAGTTGACGAGCCTGTTCCAATATGTAAGAATAATTACGGGTAACCAATTTCGATGCTTTGGCACAGACTTCGGCGTCTTTCGGCAACTGGCTAAACGATAGGGGCGTCAATTCTTGTTTTGAAAGACTCGACCCGCTCCCTTTCGCCAAAGAAAGGTCGGGCATGGAGAATAAGGCCGCACCTACAGCCGTTCCTGCAGCCATCTTCAAAAATGTCCGTCGTGAAAAATTATGTTGTTCCATGGTATAATCCCTCCTAAAAGTACAAACTAAGGACAGTATAAGTCCGTTTTGTATAAAAAATGTATATGCTGAGAAAAGATAAAGAAAAAATAAATAGCGAGGGATAATTTTACAAAAAAGCGATTCTTTCTTTACCCAAAGGCCACATTTTTTACCTATACTGATAAAAAAAGCAAGGAGGTTTTTCTTATGTTTGGTTTAGGTGTTCCTGAATTAGTCCTCATTTTAGTCATCGGTCTGGTCATCTTCGGGCCGGGCAAACTGCCCAGCATCGGCAATGCCCTCGGCAAGAGCCTGAAGGAATTCAAAGAAGCCGTCCACGAACCGGCCGCTGCCAAAGAAGACATCAAAGAAACGGTTTCCGAAGCCGTATCGCCGGCATCGACTGAAAATCATGGAAAGTAAAGAAGCCGTCATGCCCCTCACGGGGCATCTGTCGGAACTGCGCCGCCGCCTCATCATTTCCATCGCCATGCTGGCCGTCGGCATGATTCTCAGCAACTTTTGGCTCGATGAGATCATGGCCTTTCTGTCAGCGCCGGCAGGAAAGCTCTATTTTATGAAACCGGCCGAAGCCTTTTTCATCTATTTCAAAGTCATGTTAACTGCCGGCGCCATCATCACCGCGCCGGTTCTTTTTTACGAATTTTGGGCCTTTTTGGTCCCGGCCTTTACGACCCACGAAAAGCGCCTGCTCTTCTTTTTAGTGCCGACGTCCTTGAGCCTCTTCCTGTCGGGCATCGCCTTCTCGTGGTTCATCGTCCTCCCCAGGGGGCTCCAGTTTTTCCTCAACTTTTCGTCAGATGCCGTCCAGCCCCTGCTCTCCATGGAAAGCTACCTCAATTTTGTCTTCATGCTGGTCTTGCCCTTCGGCCTCATCTTCAACCTGCCCTTGGTGCTCATCGTCTTGGCAAAACTCGGCCTCATCAGCTCGGACATGCTGGCGAAAAAGCGGAAATACATTATTCTCCTATCCTTCGTAGCCGCTGCCGTCATCACGCCGACGACGGATATTTTATCGCAGTGCCTCTTAGCCATGCCCATGATCGTCCTCTTAGAAATCAGCCGGCTGATCATCAAATACGGCCTGCGGACCTGACAGACTCATACCCCTTCAGACTGCCCTTACGCGGCAGTCTTTTTTTATGGTATACTAAGGGCGAACGTCGTACAGACGAATCCAGATAAAAGAGGCATTCCCATGGAAAAACATTTTGATATCAACGAAGAGGGCTACAGCGTCCGCTGCCGGCTCTTCGTTCACGACAGCCATAAAAATGAACGCACCTTCGACCACGTAGCCATCGTCACCCACGGCTTCGGCAGCAGCAAAGACACGGCCGGCACGGCCCACTTTGCCGAACAGCTGACCTCGAAGTATAAAGATTTTGCCATCATCGCCTTTGACTGGCCCTGCCACGGTGAAGACGCCCGCAAAAAACTGGCCGTTCCCGAATGCATGACCTATTTGACCTTGGTCACAAACTATGCCAAAGACACGTTGGGCGCGAAATTCCTTTACAACTATTCCACCAGCTTCGGCGCTTATCTTACCCTGCGCTACATCCTCGAAGTCGGCAATCCTTTCCGAAAAATCGCCCTGCGCAGCCCAGGCGTCAACATGTATGACAGCATGAGCAACCACATCGCCGAAGAAGGCTTTGCCAAACTCAAAAAGGGTAAGGAAATCCAAGTCGGCTTCGAACGAAAAATGAAAATCGACCAGGCCTTCATGGATGATTTAAAGAGTTTTGACGTCAATGACCACGAATACTTCGACGTCGCCGACGACATCCTCATCATCCACGGGACGAAGGATGAAATGATTCCCATCGCCTTATCCCGGCAATTTGCCGAAAATAACGTCATCGAATTCTACCCCGTCGAAGACGCCAACCACCCCTTCCAAAATCCCAATCATATGGCCCTGGCCATCCATAAGATCATCGAATTCTTCCAACCAGAATCGTAATAATCCATCAAAAAAACGACCTGTTGACGAAAGCATCGTTCTTTCATCAACAGGTCGTTTCGTATATCATCGTCTTTTAAAAGGAACCTCCGCGGCCGCCATGGCCGCCTCCGCCTCCTCCCAGATTGAAGCTTCCCGGCCCGCTGTCATCGTCATCACGACGGCGAGGTTTGGGAATGCGCTGTACCGTGAGGAATAAGAAGGTATCGGTCTGCTCAGACAACTGGAAGCTGTGCGAATCAAAATAGGTATCGGCAGCCGTTGCCCTTCGGACGTTGCTCATCCTCATGATGAGGTAGCTGCGGAAGATCATGGCAGCCAGCGCGGCCAAGACAGCCGCCGTCGCCAAATCCAGCCATTGATAGGCATCGTCCTTATCATAGGCCTTGCCCTGATCGTTATAGTAGGCCAAGAGCTGGCCCGACGAATGGGCATATTCCTCGAAGGCCTCCATGTAATTTCCCTTCTTTAAGAGGGGCAGGACGGCATCTTCGATATGCTTCAACCCATCCGTATCGCTGACCTTGTCGCGCATGGTACGGTCCGTCACGATATACCACTGGCGCTGGTCCATGGCTACCACGAAGACCATATTGCCATTTTTTCCATCGCCGTACTGCTCATCGAGGACATGGTCGGCATAGTCACCGATTTTCATGCCGTGCGTCGAACGAACGATGTAAACGGCCAGGCGCACATCGTACGTAAAGTTGACGTTCTTTAAGGACCTCTCCAGTTGGCTTTGCTGCGACTTCGTAAGGACGCCGGCCTGATCGACAACATTTGGAACGCCTTCCGCCAGGGCCGTCCCCATGAGGATCAAAAAGGATAGGACCAACAGGGCCGTCCGCATGATAGTTTTCAACACAAGACTCCCCCCTTATATTGGCCACGGTTTACCACCCATAATGGCGTGAACAATCAGATAGAATACCGGCAGCGTAACCAGCATGGCGATCAGAAAAGCCCAGTAGGATTTCACCTTATCATAGGGCAGAGAACCGACAAAGCGGCCCGTCTGGCCGTTCATCATAAAGGTATAGGGCTTGTCCTGATAGCGCGTCGTCAAGATCCATACCGGTGCCATAGCGTATTCCACCGAGTCTTCATCTTTATGGACGAAGCCCCCTTCGAAGGAGCGGCGCTGATGATTGACGACGGTATTGCTGAGGAGGTCAAAGGAACTTTTCTCTAAGCGGGAATCGGCCCGAGGCACGGCGGCTTCGGCATCGACGTCGTACTTATCGGCTAAGCAGCCGGCAAAGTAGGCCGAGTTAAAGGGCACGATTTCGCTGTAGTCAAAGGGCTCGATACTCTCCATATAGAGGTCATTGATTTTCTTACTGCCGTCGACGGGAATCCGGTTGAAAGTCAGCTGACCGATGCGGTCGCACTGATAGACCCTTGTCTCGACGATGCGTTCATGTTCCGTCTCGAGATAAGAATCGTCTTCAGCCCGAAAGGAGGCCGACGCCGTAACCTTGGCATTGAACAGCCAAAAAGGGACGTACATGGGCTGGACGTCTTCGATGCGGTTGTTCACCGTAAAGGCCTTGGGAAGAAGCCAATGGCCCCTATAGAAGCGTTTTAAGGCCGCAATGGCTTCATCTTTCGTCTTTTTAAAAGGAATGATGAAGTCGGGCCGCAGCATCCCCGAAAAACGGCTGGGAATGAGGGTCGGATTGCCGCAATAACAGCATTCGGTAGCCATCGTATTGTCATCGCAGACGATTTCAGCCCCGCAAGAAGAGCAAGTATAGCCCTTCAGCCGGGCCGCTTCCTCATCGCTCCATTCGTTGCCGGCCTTTTCGGTCTGCCACTTAGCCTGTCGGGCCGCATCGGCTTCAGCCG
>NZ_HF954537.1:37092-69174 GCF_000455225.1 Megasphaera massiliensis | reverse complement strand
GTCTGCGCCTCGGGCTTAAATTGAATCGGCGCCCCACAGTGAGGGCATTTATAACTGACTGACGTATCGGCCATGGGAATCACCTCAATCTTCAGGTTTCTTCGTACCGCAGTTCATGCAGAATTTCCCCGTATTCCCTTGTTGGCCGCAGGACGGGCAGGTCCAGTCCGGTGATTCCACCGGTTTAGGCTTGCCGCAGTTGGTGCAGAATTTCCCTTCGTTGCCGCTGTGACCGCAGGACGGGCAGGTCCAGGAAGCAGCAGGTTCCGGTTTCGGCTTCCCGCAGTTCATGCAGAATTTCCCCGTATTCCCTTGCTGACCGCAGGAGCAGGTCCAGCCCGTCTCCGCTGTCGGAGTCGCTGCCGGTGCTTGAGCCTGTTGGCGGGCCGCCAATTCCTGAGCCAATCCGGCACCGGCCTGACCGGCCATATTCATGCCCATATAGCCCATAGCCGCGCCCATGGCACCTTCGTTTCCGGCAGCCGTCCGCATAGAGTCCGCCGTAGCGTCGACCAAGGTCCCCAGTCCGATATCGGGGCGGCCCATGGTCATGCCCATCTGAGCCTTCTGGATCTTTTCTTCATCTTCTTCATTGGCCTTGACACTGTTCATTCCCATGGAGACGATTTCAATGCCCCGCAAATCGCGCCACTTCGGCGATAAGACGTCGTTCAGGGCCTGCGTCAGTTCTTCCGTATGGCCCGGAATCTGCGAGTAGTCGATGCGCAGGGCCGACAATTTAGCAAAGGCCGGTTGGAGTGCCGTAAGCAGTTCCGATTTCAGCTGGCTGTCGAGACGGCTGCGGTCATAAAAATCCGCTTCATTGCCGGCAACATTCGTATAGAACAAGATGGGGTTCACCATGCGGTAGCTGTACTCGCCAAAACAGCGCAGGCGCACGAGGAGCGCGAGGCCCGTCGTATCGTCATAGGTCTTAAAAGGCACTTCACTGGGCGTACCGTACTTATTGCCGATAATTTCCTTTAAGTTGAAATAGTATACCCGTTGGTCCTTTCCGGCGTCGCCGCCAAAGGTAAAGCGTTCTTTCATCTGCGACAGGACCTGGTGCAGCATTTCGCCTAAATCCCCGGCGTAGTCCCCGGAAAAGATAGACGGTTCCGTCGACGTATCGTAGGTATATTCCCCTGATTCGGCACAGACTTCGACGACCTTCCCCGATTCGACGATCATCATGCACTGGCCGTCATTGACGGCAATGCGCGAGCCGTTGGAAATGATGTTGTCTTCGCCTGACGTGTTGCTGCTGCGGCCGAACCGGCTGATTCGCTTTTGGCCCTTAGCCATCAAAATCGTTTCGTTCAGGCTGTCACAGTAAAAGAACTCTTTCCACTGGTCGCCCAAGACACCGCCTGCGGCGCCGATAGCTGCCTTAATTAAGCCCATAAGAAATACCTCCTACATATATGTGATATTATTTTAAACTACTTTTATGCTTCAGCCAGCGGCGGCTGCCGAAGAGCAGGACCGCCAAAAGACAGACCATCAGACAGACGGCTATCAGGCTGTGGGGGTTAAAATGGATGAGGTCGTAGCCCAGCCAGACTTCCATACAGACGGCGAGGATTTTCCCGGCCATGGTCGCTGTACCGTGTTCGGCAAAACCGATGCGGCCCAGGGCTGCAAAGGCCGTGACGACAAAGTTGGGAGAATAGGGAATGGCCCGAAAGAAGAAGACCAGCTTACAGTCGATTTTCCCGTTGAGCTGCGACAACCATCGGCTCTTATCGACTAAGGCCTGGGCCTTATGCCGAAAGACGTAGCGCATGATGATGAAAGCCAATACGTTGCCGATGACCTGCCCGGCCCAGGAGATGAGAATCCCCGGCACGAGGCCGAAGAGGATGCCGTTGACGGTGACGAACTGGACCGACGGCAAACCGGTCATATTGGTCAGCACGATGAGCAGGATCATGATAAAGACGGCTACGCTGCCAAAGGACGAGATATAATCGGTCAGTCCCGGAATATCATGCTGCAGCGTCAGCTGCCACAGGGTGCTGTAAAAAGACGGCATAAGCCAATGAATGGCCAGACAGATGCCGACCAGCAGTACCAAGGTCAAAGGCTTCATCAAATTGGCAATCATCGTTCGATTCATAACAGGTTCCACTTCCCATAATCATAGATTCACGCTTAATTTCATTTTATAGCAAAGAAGCTAAAGGCACAAGGCAAAAACAGCATTTTCCCGTAAGAGCAGCCGGTTCCCATCGCCCTCGGTGCCAAGAGTCCCCGGAACTTTTTCAAGGATAGAGGACGAGGCGAACGTCCATGTCATGGTGTCTTAAAAAGTCACGTACAGCCTTTCGAGCAACGTCTAAGGCTTCTTCCTTGGGATAACCGAAGATACCTGCTGAAATAAGGGGAAAAGCGATAGACTTACAATTCGCTTCCGCGGCCAAGCCTAAAGCCGTCTCATAACAGCTGTACAAGAGTTCCCTTTCGCCTTGCCCTCCTCCCTGCCAAACGGGACCGACCGTATGGATGATGTATCGGGCCTTCAGGCCATAACTCTCGGTAAGGACCGACTGCCCTGTCGGACAAGGAGCCTTGGCCAGACATTCTTTTTGAAGTTCATCAGCCCGCGTCCCGACGGCGCGGAAAATAGCCCCGCAGACGCCGCTTCCGGCCAGCAATTGAGAATTGGCCGCATTGACGATAGCGTCGGTGTCCATGGTAACGATATCGCCGTGAACGATTGAAAAAGCCATAGAAATCACTCCTTTTAAAAAGTATCTCCGTAGGGAATATTGAACTAAACAAAGAGGACTGCCGCTCGAGCGGCAGTCCTCTCTCATTCATGCTCCGGCCGTCGAACTGGCAAAGCTATGTTTACTATCCAACGGTACGGACTAACAATCTTCGTCCCAGGCGTTGATGACGACCGGTTCCGTTTCCAGCATGGCCGTCTGATCCGGGCTGAAGTGGCGGCGGTCGATGACGGCTTCATAGACGTATTCTTTAAAATACTTGGCCGAGCAGACGAAATAGCCCTGATCGCCGACGTCTTTGCCCCAGGAATTTTCGATTTTCCAGCGGTCGGCTTTGCCGTCGCCATCGAAGTGGACGCCCGTGAGCAGCATGGCGTGCGTCGCCGAACTGCTGCCGTACTGCAGGCGTTCTCCCTTAGGCATGTCTGTCGAAAAACCGCCTAATAAGGCTTCATACTGAACGCTGTCCGGATCCCAGACCCCGTCTTTTCGAGCCCCGAAGGCACCGGCATCGCAGGCAAACCACACGGCCTGGCCAGCTTTCAGCTGTGTGATGCACAAATCTTCCAGCTCTTCTTGGGACAGGTGGAGGGCTTCCATATCGGAGCCGGCCATATTTTCAATCCCATGGAAGCGGATGAGGCGATGAAGGGGCTTATCCGGCGTCGGTTCGTGGATGACCGGTACGTAATCGCGAAGGGAGATGCCGACGTACTTTTGGTAAAACTCCTGCGGCGTCAGATTCCGTTCTTCGTGATAGACCTTGTCCTTGTCGCGATAGGCGAAGTCAAAGGTCTGAACGGGCTCGCCAAAGGCGATGCATTCGGCCTTATAAATTTCAGCCAACATTTCCTGTTTACGTCCATAAGGATCTTTTCCGGCCAGGACCAATTCCCGCAGCTCCATGGCGTCTTTTCGCAGTAGGCGGTTCATCACGGTCACGAAGCGGTCGGTGTGGTCCGACTGGTACGATTCAGGCTGGACCTGTTTAGGAACGACGCCGTATTTTTCGATGAGGTCTACGGCTTCCGTCCAGTAGCCGCCGTCGGTCATGCCGCGCAGGACATACTGCATAGCCTGTCCCTTGATCGGTTCATGGGCATTTTCAATGACCATTTCCAAGAAGTTGTTTGCTTTTTCTAATTTGTCATAAAAAGAGAGGTAGTTCTGTGACAGTTCAAAGCTGTCGAGACGGCAGGTTTCAGCCACCTTTTCCCGGAGGATATTGAGGGCCGCAAAGAGCCAGCAGCGCCCCGATTTCTGTTGGGCCGTAATCCCTCGGGTCACGACTTCGACGGAAAAGGCGCCTTTTAATTTCGCCCCCGCTGCGGGAACGTAGGAAAGTTCCGCCATATCGGTCTTAGCCAGGGCCGAATGGAGGACCTGAGCTTCTTTATCGGATGCATAGGCCTTGTGAAAGCCCTGTAACAAGTCTTGCGTAATTTCTTTCATGGTACCTCCTATTTCTGTAACGTATAAGCCCGTTTGGCGATTTCAATGACCGTTTCGCAGGCTTTGACCAAAGACTCAATGGGCAGGTATTCGAAACGGCCGTGGAAGTTGGCACCGCCCGTAAAGAGATTGGGGCACGGCAGGCCGCGGAAGGAGAGCTGAGCCCCGTCGGTACCGCCGCGGATGGGAGCGACTTCCGGCGTAACGCCGACGGCTTCCATGGCCGTCTTAGCCAGGTCGACGACGTCCATATGACCGTCTTCGATTTTTTCCAGCATGTTATAGTAGACGTCCCGTTCGTCGAGGTCCACCGTCCCTTGGCCGTATTTATCGGTAAAGAGAGCAGCCATCTGCCGCAGGAAGGCCTTTCGCTGTTCAAAAAGTTTCCGGTCGTGGTCGCGGATGAGGATGTGCATCGTGCACGTTTCGACGTCGCCGTTCAGTTTATAGACGTGGAAGAAGCCTTCATGGCCTTCGGTGTATTCCGGTTTTTCCCCGGCCGGCAGGAGCTGCTGCCATTCAGCGGCCATGGTCAGGGCGTTTTTCATCTTGCCCTTGGCATCGCCGGTATGGACGCTGCGGCCGTGGAAGGTAATGGTCCAATTAGCAGCGTTGAAGTTTTCATATTCAAGACCGCCCAATTCGCCGCCGTCGACGGTGTAGGCAAAGTGAGCGCCGAATTTTTCGACATCGAACAAGGCAGCACTGCGGCCCGTTTCTTCGTCCGGCGTAAAGCCGATGCGAATCTTGCCGTGCTTCACGTCCGGATGTTGGATCAAATATTCGACGGCGCTGACGATGGCCGTGACGCCGGCCTTGTCATCGGCACCGAGGAGGGTCGTGCCGTCGGTGAACAAGATGTCCTGACCCTTATATTTGAGGATTTCCGGGAAGGATTCCGTCGAAAAGACGATGTTCTTTTCTTCATTCAAGACGATATCCTTGCCGTCGTAATTATCTTTGCGGACGACCTTGATGTCCTTCCCCGAGGCATCGGGGCTGGTATCGACGTGAGAAATGAAGCCGACGACGGGGCCGTCGACGCCGTTAGCAGGCAAGGTGGCCATGACGTAGCCGTGTTCATCGATGGAAACGTCGGAAAGGCCGAGGCCTTTCAATTCTTCGGCTAAGGCTTTGGAAAAGACGAGCTGGCCCGGCGTACTCGGGCAAACGGCGTCATTTTCTTCGTCCGACTGGGTATCAAAAGAGACGTATTTCAAAAAACGATTGATCAATGCATCGCGATGGAGCATGGTAACACTTCCTTTTCTGTACTACAATATTACGCCTCTATTATAACAAAAAAGAAGGATCGCTGCATTAAGGCCCCTTCAAGCCCTTCTGTGCAATCCTTCTTTCAACATCCTATGCCATCGCTTATAATACTTTGACTTGCTGATTCTTTTCGCCGAACTGTTCCATCAAGAGGTGCTTAATGGATTCCCGATCGGTCCCCTTTTCTTCTTCCTGCTTGATTAATTTATAGGCTCCGAATAAGGGCGACGGGCCGATTTCAGAACTGAAGAAGCCGATGCCCTGATTCCAGGCAATGAGTTCGAATACGTCGTCTAAAGCCCTAGAATCGATGCCGTGGATATAGGCTTTGACCAGTTCCCGCACAGCCTGGCGATGGCGGCCGGCACCGACGGCATTGGCCAGGGACAACATGAGCCGTATTTCATAGGGTAGGTAATGGCGTTCGTCGTTCCACGTTTCATCCCAGAATTCGACGGCAATGCGGCCCAAATTCTTATCGATGATGGGGAAATTCAAGAGGGCTGCCGGACCGAAGGGCTTCTTCCCCGATGCCGCCTTGGCTTCACGGCGATAGAACCAGATGTGGTATTCATGAGGCTGTACTTCTTCGACATAGTATTCAAATCCCCGGTCGGTCATGGCTTCATAGAGCGGGTACGGTTCAAAACTCTGGATGAGGTGCAGTCCGCTGCCGGCTTCAACCTGGTCGGCCTGTTTGAAGAGGCCCTGGGAAAAGTTGCCCTTCGCCTGACGCAGATCGATGACCTTAAACTGTTCTTTTTTATCTTTCCATTCGTTATACATAGGAATACCTCCTGACGCAATCTCTTATCTTCATAAGCTCTCGCTTGATGATCTTATCCTACCAGATTATGTACAGGAGGTATGTTGCTTTTCTAACGCTTTTTGATTTTTATTTTCAGAAATAAAATTTCTGTCGGAGCGAGCTGACCCGAGCGGATGAAAACAGACTTACCCTCAATCTTCCTCCGATTCCACCAGATCTGATTGGCTCTTTGCCCTTGACAAGTCGTCCCTCATCCATGTCAGCCAGCGAATATCCTTGCTCAGTCGGTACTGCAGGAGGTAGCCTTCGTAAGAGGTCAATAGCAACCGCGACATCCCTTCCGCCTTCCCTTCCGGCACCCCCGACTGACGAAGGACGGTTTGAAACAAGACCCGTATCTTTTCCAGTCCCTGTAAGAAGGCTGCTGCCAAATCCGGTTCGCTAAAGGCGATTTCCATGCCCAGCACCGAAAAGGGACACCCATAAAAACGGCCTTCTTCGGCCTCCTGTATCATAGTCGCTGCGACGCCTCGTATAAAAGGTTCCCAAGCTCCTTCCCGGTCGGCGATCTCTTCCATCATCCCCAAGACCCGTTTTTCATAAAATTCCGCAGCTGCAAAACCGACGTCTTTTTTACGCTTGAAATAAAAATAGAATGAGCCCTTGGTCACCCCGGCGGCCGTCAAAATATCCTGGACACCGGTTGCCACATAGCCCTTTTCCCAAAACAAGCCGGCAGCCCGGCAGATAATCTTTTCTTTCGTTTCTTCACCTTTAGTCATAACGCGTCCCTCCTCCGCTACTATACAAAAAATAGAGCAGGAATGCAATACAGGTATTGACAAAATAGACTAATCGGTCTATAAATAGACCAAGTGGTTTATTTTTTTTATCAGAAAGGAGTCTCCTATGACTACCTCCCCGTCTCTGCTTGCTGAAAAAATCTATCAACAGGCCCTGCTTTCCGGCTACGACGACTGCGGCATCATCGCCATCGACGAGATGGATGAATACCTGGAACGCTTCCAAGAGCGACTGGAAAAGGAACCGACGAGCCGCCCCTTTTATGAACGCATAGGGCCCGGAATGAAAACGAAACAGCGCTTCCCCTGGGCTAAATCGGTCATCATTTGTACGTGGTGGCTCGGCCGATACCGCCTGCCCGAGTCCCTTGAAGGGAAATACGCTCGGGCCTTCTTTCTCGCCCCGCAAGTATCCCTCGACGATGAAGGACTCCGGAAGAAAGACGCCTTTACCGACTGGCTGACGGCAGAAGGCATCCGCTGGGAAGGCGGCGAAAAAAGCTCCCACCTTCAAATCGGCGGCCTTCGTCATGCCGCCATGAAGGCCGGCTTGGGCATTATCCGGAAAAACAACTTTCTCTATACCGAGAAGGGCTCCTTCGTCATGCTCGAAGGCTTCGTCATCGATGCGTCCTGTGAACTCCACCAACATCACGACCTGAAGCCCTGCGCCCCTCAATGCCGCCTCTGTCAGGACCATTGCCCGACTCGGGCTCTTTCAGCCCCCTTTACCATGAATCCTTTGAAGTGCGTCTCTTTTTGGAATACCTTCGGCAAAAGCCAACTGCCGCCTGCGCTGCCTGAAAAAGCCATGGGGTCTTGGGTCGTCGGCTGTGATGCCTGTCAAAATGCCTGCCCTTACAACCGCATTCCCGCTGCCAAACCGGAAAAGGAGACTCCGGAAAAAGTAAATCTCGCCCTGCCCTGGCTGGACCCGGAAAGGCTGAAAACGGCGCCGGATTCCGTCTTACAAGATCAGATCCTGCCGCTATGCGACGACCATATCCAAGCCGATGAACTCGATACCCTGCGGTGCAGTGCGGCCCGTTATCTCCGGAATCAGCAAAATCGCTAAGGTCTTACAGCTCCTCTCGCACGCGATATACGAGGATTTTTTCTTTCGCATCGCCGCCAAAGAGGTCGCTGCAGTCGATTGGGTCTTCTGCCACGAGGCGCAGGTGGTGGCTGAGAAAATCTTCCACGTCTTCATAAGGATAGTAAAAGAAGATTCGCAGCCGCCGCGGCCGACGCTGCAAAGAATCGAAGATCTTCCCCAGGACCCTTTTCAGGGTGTGCAGGGCAAAGGGGTTGAAGAAGAAACAGCAGTCGGCTTCATCTGGCAGGTCATACACCGCTGCATCGGCCAGGATAAAGGACACCTTATTTCGAGCTGCCGGACTCTTGGCGTTGACCAGGGCTTTCTGCCACAACCGTTCGTCGTATTCGATGCCGATAGAGCGGCATCCGGTCTGATAGGTCATGAAGATACTGACCCTTCCTTTGCCGCTGCCATAGTCGATAAGGGTATCCTTCTTGCGGATAGAGCCGCTGTTGGCCAATTTTTCAAGGACACCGTAGTCCGTCGGCTCATAGGGATGATGCTCGCCGTCAGCGTGACTGTCGTCCCGGCCGGCCGTCTTGATTTGTAAAAGTTGTTCCCATTCTTGTTCCGTCATGTCCCTGTCTCCTTTTCAATGCCTTTGCTACCATTATACACCATCCTCGTTTTTACACAGCCCTTACCCGTTCATCACAAAACATTGATGACGTCTTGATACAATGGGTTGAAATATGCAGGAGGTGCATGATCACTATGAAAAAACAATGGAAACGCTGGCTCGCTTTAGGGCTGACCCTTACCGCCATGGGAAGCATGGCCCTGAGTGCCAAGGACGTCGAACCGACGGCCTACATCGTCCATGCTGATGCCTATCAGCTCCCGTATAAGGGAAATGAAAAAGCCTTTAACCATCACATCAATCCCGGCTACGGCTCGGCCCTGGCCCTGAAATCGGTCAAAGCCGACGGCACGATGGAATTCTACGCCATCACCGACCGCGGCCCTAACGGCGACATCCCGATGTACGTCAAAGACGGCAAAAAGATGTCCGGGAAATTCTTCCCGACGCCGAACTTCACGCCCAGCATCGGCGTCATCAAGGTCAATCCGGCTAAAGACCGGGCCGATATCATTTCTTCCATCCCCTTGAAAGTAAACGGCAAGCCCATTAGCGGCAAACCGATTCCGTCGGGCCTGACCGGTTCGACCAATGAAGTCGCCCTAGACTTCAAGATGAATGACCTCGGTACCGACAGAAACGGTCTCGATACGGAAGGCCTGGCCCTCGATAAGGACGGCAATTTCTGGATCAGTGACGAATATGGACCCTTCATCGCTAAAGTCGATAAAAAAGGCAATATCCTTGAAAAATACGGCCCCGGCATGGGCCTGCCCAAGATTTTAGCCGACCGCGTCCCCAACCGCGGCAGTGAAGGCCTGACGGTCGATGAAAAGGGCCACGTCTTCGCCCTCATCCAAAGCCCCTTAAACGTCGATGGCAAAACGGCCAAGACGGCCAAATATACGCGCATCGTCGAATTCGATCCGATTACAAAAGAAACGACCATGTATGCCTATCCCGTCGACACGGGCTATAAGAACACCGGCGCTGCCAAAATCGGCGATATCACGTCCATCGGCAAGGGCCAGTTCCTCATGATCGAACAGGGCAAACAGCACGGCGAAATGCAGAACCTGATCTACAAAGTAGACCTCAACGGCGCGACCCCCATTGCCGATAACGGCGATCTCGAATACGGCCGCCTGGACGGCAAGATCGTACCGGCTAAGAAAGAACTGGTCCTCGACCTGCGTGCAAATGGCTGGAACATCGAAAAAGCCGAAGGCCTGGCCCTCTTGCCGGACCGCCAGACCCTCGCCGTCGTCAACGACAATGACTTCGGCATGGACATCGATGTCAAAGATTCGGCCGTCGCCGATCCGGAAGTTTCGGACTACACCTACGACAGCGACAAAAAAGCCATGATCTACAATAAAGACAATAAAGTCCATAAGATCAAGATCAGCCTCAAGAAGAACGCTCCGACGGAACAGGAAAGCCAGATTTGGTTCTTTACCCTGCCGAAAGCCTTATAAGAAAGAATCAGCCGCCTCCAAACGGGTGAGATGAAAAACGCAGCCACGTCATGTAGCTGCGTTTTTTTATGTCCCCCTCCCCCAAGAGCGATATCCGCTGCCGGCGTCTTCCACGAAAAACAAGGCCCTGACAGCGCAAAAAAGACCGCCCATTTCTGAGTGGTCTTTATAAGATTCACGGTGGAGAAGGATTAGAATACGAAGACGAACTGGGCTCGCGTCAGTTCTTCCGGATCTTTGCCGTCGCCGTCTTTCACTTTCGAAGCGAAGGACTGCCCGACCTGGAACTGAGCGTTTTTCGCGAAGGTATAGTCGATGCCGGCCCCCCAGGATTCGAGGTTATCCAATTTGCCGATCCGTCTCCAAGAGCTGGTGGCACCAAAAGCCCCCACCGCATAGGCCCCGTCCTGAGCATTGATGTATTCAACCCAAACATCCCAAGTCTTGGGCCTAGCCATGACGGCCTTGCCGTAAGTCAAGCGGCCGATCCAAACGCCGGCCGAATCTTCGTTGCCCCGTGCCGTAGAGATAGCCTTGTCATAGCTGACCCGTTCGTAGTTCGCGAGGAGCTTCCAGTCCCGGCCGAAGAGGAAGCTTGCATAAGCACCCCAGAGATCATCGAGGTTGGTGTCCTGGAAGGAATTGTAGTACGTACCGACAGCCGTGCCGTTGCCGAAGGAACCTTCGATGAGACCGTACCCCGTCTTGGCGCCTTCCACCGTGCCGGACCCTGCCAGGCGTCCCTTCTTCAATTTACCGTAGCCGGCCGCAGCTTTGAAGCGGTCGCCCTTGTACGCCAATTCCGCGCGGTCGAAGATATCGCCGTAGTTATAGCCATAGGAGTTGTTGCCGCCGATGACATATCGATCCGTACGGCCGACGCTGAGGTTCCAAGCCTTGCCGCCAAAATTATAGTCTACCTTAGCGATATCGGTCGTGATATCGTTTTCATCTTCAGCTGCGCCATTATCCGCGAAGGAGTGGTACGTGCTGCTGATACCGTACGTAACCTTCGTACGGTCGTTAACCCTGGCGTTAGCGCGGAGGCGAATACGATAATCCCAAGATTTATCGTTTTCTTTGTTGTTTTTCTGATACCGATACCGAAAACGAGCGTCACCAGTCAGTTTCACGCTGCCGACGCGGTTTTCGAGAGCGCTGACACGGACGCCGAGGCTGTTGAGTTCGTCAGCAAATTCATCAGCCAATTTGTTGATGAGGGCGCGCTGTTCGACAGAAGCTTTGTCCATGTGAGCCATGGCTTTGGCGACCATTTCAGCGGCTTCGTAACGGGTGATGTTACGCTGGCCCTGGAAGTGTTCCCCGTCAACGCCCTGGATGATGCCGGCGTCAGCCAATTCAACGACGGATTGATAAGCCCAGCTGTCGGACGGTACGTCGACAAACGGGTTCGCTGCAAAAGCACAGGCTGCGCCAACGGCCATGGCCGCGGCAAGAGCTGCGAATACTTTGGCTTTCATAAATAGTAACCTCCCTTTCGATGTAAAATGAAATTTCTGTAAGCCTTCCCCCGTCACGGGCGCGTGTCAACACATATGCTTCAAGGGTCCCTTGGCGAGTTATCCCGGTTGCCTCTCTGTTACGGCCTTGAATCACACCGTTGTCTGCCCTACGGGTCACGTGCTGCCTGCCTTGGCACAACACTCTTTGTAATGAGTATACATTTTGTATTCTAACCTGTCAAAGTATCTTGTAAAAAATCCCTTTATTTCTAAATATCGGCTTCAATACGCCATTTTAATTTGTGAATTTACTAACTTTTTTTTGCACGTTACATCCAAGTACAGGCTCATCCATCTTGGTTGATTCATTTTATGCGATATTCGTCAAGGCTTTCACAGGCGTTGTCCGCACAAAAAAAGACCACCCATTTCTGAGTGGTCTTGGTAAGTTCCTTGATGAGGAAGGATTAGAATGCGAATACGAACTGAGCACGCGTCTGTTCTTCCGGATCGCTGCCGTCGCCGTCTTTAACTTTCGAAGCGAAGGACTGCATGACCTGGAACTGAGCGTTTTTCGCGAAGGTGTAGTCGATGCCGGCACCCCAGGATTCGAGGTTATCCAGTTTGCCCCATCTCCAGGAGTTGGTGGAACCGCCGATGTATGCACCGTCTTCAGCGTTGAGGTATTCAACCCAAGCGTCCCATGTCTTCGGCGTAGCCATGACAGCTTTGCCGTAGGTCAGGCGGCCGATCCAAACGGCAGCGGAATCTTCGTCGCTGCGAACTTTAGAGGTGGAGATATTGCTGTTGTAGTTGACGCGTTCGTAGTTACCGAGGAGGTTCCAGTCTTTGCCGAAGTTGAAGCTTGCATAAGCACCCCAGAGGTAATCGAGTTCCGTACCTCTTACAATCGCATTGTATTCATCGTTGTCGAAGGTGTTGTAGTAACCGCCGATAGCCGTGCCGTTGCCGAAGCGGCCTTCGATGACGCCGTAAGCCGTCTTGGTGCCGTCAAGACCTTCCGGCAAGACTGTTCTCAACGGATCAGCTGCAAGACCTGCAACACCGCCAGCCTTAAATTTACCGTAGCCGGCCGTAGCCATGAAGCTGTCGCCGCTGTACTTCAATTCAGCGCGGTCGAAGATATCGCCGTAGTTGTAGCCATAACCTTTAGAACCGCCGATAACGTATTTGTCCGTACGGCCTACGCTGAGAGTCCAGTCGCCGCCGCCGAAGTTGTAGTCGACTTTAGCGATATCCGATAAGATGTCGTTTTCATCTTCAGCTTTGCCATTGTCAGAGAAGGCATGGTTGCCGGTGCTGATGCCATAGGTAACCTTCGTGTTTTTGTTGACCATAGCATTAGCGCGGAGGCGAACACGATAATCCCAAGAAGCGTCGTTTTCTTTGCTGTCTTTCTGGTAACGATAGCGAACACGAGCGTCACCGGTCAGTTTAACGTTGCCGACGCGGTTTTCGAGAGCGCTTACGCGAACGCCGAGGTTGTTGAGTTCGTCAGCGAATTCATCAGCCAATTTGTTGATGAGGGCACGCTGTTCGACAGAAGCTTTGTCCATGTGAGCCATAGCTTTGGCGACCATTTCAGCGGCTTCGTAACGAGTGATGTTGCGCTGGCCCTGGAAATGTTCACCGTCAACACCCTGGATGATGCCGGCGTCAGCCAATTCTACGACGGATTTGTAAGCCCAGCTGTCGGACGGTACGTCGACAAACGGGTTCGCTGCGAAAGCACAAGTTGCGCCAACGGCCATGGTTGCTACGAGAGCTGCTAATACTTTGGATTTCATGAGTATAACCCCTTTTCGATAAGATGAAGTTTCTGTAAGCCTTACACCGTTACAGGCGAGTGTCGAAACGTATTCTTCAAGGGTTCATTGGCGAGTTGTCCTAGTTTCCTCTCTTTTACTGCCTTGAATCACACTGTTTGTCGGCTCTATCGGGCGAGTGCTGCCTGCCTGCGCACCACACTCACTGTAATTATTATACATTTTAGTTTTTACCCTGTCAAAGTAACGTCTTTCGTGAAAAATTTCTTTATTTTTAAACATTGGCTCTATTAAGCCATTTTATTTTGTGAATTTACTAACTTTTTACGATTTACAGCTTAGTAATTTTACATATCCATTCATTTTATGTTTATTTATTCATTTTATGCCATATTTGTCAATTTTGTATGCATAGTAAGAAAGTATTTCATTTTTTACAATTTCATTTCGTTTTAATCGGATGCACCGCATCATTCAGCGGCTAACATATCCGCCTCTCCCATAACAGAAAAAAACGCCCGTTGAGAAGGTATGTCGCTTCTCAACAGGCGTTCTCGACTATGGATTTTGCTGCAGACTGCTGCGGAGCTCGGCGATTTCGTCGGCTAACTTCTGTTCCTCCGCTTCATTGCGCTCGATGGTCAGAGTAAAGACCATGCCTTCATCGGCCCCTTCGGGCAGGAGTTCGACGGGAAATTGGAGTTCATGCTCATCATCATTCAAGAGGATATAGGCTGTCTGTTCCGTAATGCGGTCGATGCTGCCGATGAGTTCTTTTTTCATCATTCATGCTCCTTTTCAATGCTGTACGACGAACCGTCGGTCTTGATGGTAATGACGCCGTTGCGGTCCGTTCTGTATACGTCGACATGATATTTCTGAAGGGTCTTCAAGGTCGGTTCATGCGGGAACTTATAGGAATTATTGACGCCGCAGGAAATGGTCGCCGCCTTAGGGGCTACGGCCTTCACGAAGGCATCGGACGACGACGTCTTGCTGCCGTGGTGGCCGACTTTCAGGATATCGGCCTTGATGTCCTCTTTGAGGAGCTGCTGCTCGACTTCCTTTTGGGCGTCGCCGGTGAACAGCATGGAGAACTTGCCGTAGGTCATCTTGCAGACAATGGAATTGTCATTGGTCAAACCGCTTTCCGAGACACCGGTCGTATTCTCCTTGGTGAAAATCGTACCCGGCGAAAGGACCGTAAAGACGACGTCATCGCCAAGGGTCAGGCTGTCCCCTTTCTTCAATACCTTGTAGGGGATCTGCTTGGCCTTGATGTTCTTTAAGTAGTTGCGGTACATGACCGTGTTGGCTACTTGTCCGTTATCGTAGATCTGCTTGATGGGAAAGGCTTTAAATAAGGCTGCCATGCCGCCCATGTGGTCGCCGTGAGGATGTGTGATGATAATGGCGTCGAGTTCTTTTACGTTGCGCTCTTTCAGCTGCTGTACCAAAGAATCGCGGCTGTCGACGTCGCCTGTGTCGATGAGCATATTTTGGCCCTTATACTGGATGAGGGTCGCATCGGCCTGGCCGACGTTCAGGACCGACACCTTCAGGTCTTTATCAGAATCGGTCAGGGACTGGACGGCACTGGCCCCGGAAGAAGCCATGGACGTAAGGCTGTTGGCACAACCGGCGAGGATGAGCATACAGGTCAATAACAGGGTTACAGGAAATAATAAAAATCTTCGTTTCTTCAACTTACTTGCCTCCAATTAAGGGCTGCTGCAAAATAGGCAGGGCCAAATTTTCTTCGAGGTCTCCTAAGACCCCCGGCACGGCATCGGCCGTTTCCATTGGCGTAAAGCCGTAAGGGCCGCGGTCTTTTCGGCAGGCGTCGCCGGCGGCACCGTGGAGATAGACGCCGGCACAGGCGGCACTGCAAAGATCGCTCATGCCCTGATGGGCCGTCATGGCGGCAATCATACCGGTCAGGATATCGCCCATGCCGCCGCAAGCCATGCCGGCATTGCCCGTCGGGTTGACGTAGACGTTGCCCGTCTTGGCCGACACGATGAGGGTCGGTGCCCCTTTGAGGACCAGGTTGACCTTCCAGTCTGCCGCAAAGGCCCGAGCCGTTCCGATAAGGTCCTCTTTGATGTCATCCAGGGACAACCCGCTGAGACGGGAAAATTCGGCTAAGTGGGGCGTCACGATGAGTCCCTGTCCCAGGGAACGGATGAATTCCTTTTCACCGGCCAAGAGGTTCAAGGCGTCGGCATCGAGGACGACGGGGCACGTCGTTCCGGCTAAGACGCGCTTCAAGAATTCCCGCGTCCGATCATCCTTCCCCATGCCGGGACCCATGGCCAATACCGACCAGTTCCGGCTTTCTTCGATGATGGACTCGGCGTCCTCTGCCGTAAAAGAGTCGCCGGTCCCGACACTTTTGACCATGACTTCCGGCTGAACACCGATACAGTAAGGCCCGACCTTACCGGGTACGCGGAGAAAGACTTTCCCGGCACCGCTGCGGACGGCTCCGTGAGCGGCCATGAGGGCTGCTCCTGCCATTTGGCTGCTGCCGGTGACGACGGCGATCGTCCCGTGACTGCCCTTATGGCTGTCGGGGCTGCGGGGCACGACGATTTCGGCGATGTCCGACTGCTGCAGTAAATAGACGGCATCGTCGTTGGCCCCGTATAGGAGCGGCCCGGGCATGCCGATGGAATCGACTTCGATATGGCCGGCGCAGGCCCGTCCGGGATAGAGGGAAAGGCCTCGTTTCAAGACACCGAAGGTGACCGTCATGTCGGCAAAGAGGGGTCCGTCTTCTTCGTCGTCGCCATGGCTGACGACGCCCGTATCGGCATTGACGCCGGTCGGCATGTCGACGGCGATGACCGTCACCGCCCCGACAGCAGAGGCCACGTTGATTTCCGCGACGATGGCTGATACAGGTTGGCGCAGGCTGCCGTGAAAGCCCGTTCCGACCATGGCATCGATGACGATGGACGAGGCGTGGAGCCGTTTTCGCAAGAGCTGCCAATCGGCTTGACTTTCCGGCGCCGAAAGGAGGAGACACGTTTCGTCATCTGCCAGCTCCCGTAAGGTATGCAGATGCTGCCGCGCTTCGTCGCTGTAATCACCGTCATCGCCTAAGATGTAGACATAGGCTCTGGCTCCGGCCACTAAGATATAGCGGGCGATGACGAAGCCGTCACCGCCGTTATTGCCCTTACCGCAAAAGATAACGACGTCTTTGCCGTCCCAGCCTTCGATCCATTTTTCGGCCCGTTCGGCAACGGCCCGACCGGCGTTTTCCATGAGTACCGCCGGTGCTATCGCGTATATTCCGTGCATGGCTTCATAATCCATTTGCCGCATCTGGGCGGCTGTATTTATTTTTTTCATGGCCTGGCTCCCTTCTAAATCCTAAATCGTATCGCCCTTACAGGACGACGAAAGCGACGGCATAGTCCCCGTCATGAGCAATGGACAGGGACGGCGGCTGACAGCTTTTTTCCCGCACGGCTTCGGCATAGAAACCGTAACAGCAAAACTGCGGCGCCCCCCATTCATCGTGAACGACTTCGACGTCGGTCCATTTTCCCCGACGAAAACCCGTTCCCAAGGCCTTGAACAAGGCCTCTTTAGCCGCAAAGATGCCGGCCAGGGACTCCATCCGCCACGACCCGCCACGCTGGCAGTAGGCCAGTTCCTGTTCCGTAAAGAATCGATGCAGCGACGTGCCGTGACGCCGCACTAAATCATCCATGCGGCTGATTTGTACCATATCCGTTCCGCAGCGCATAATTCCTCCAAAAAAAGAGCCGCAATCCCCTCAGGAACTGCGGCAACGTTAACTACCACTTCTGCATTCGGATACAGACCCCCAGCCCTTCCAGCAAGACTCGAAAGGTCGTAAAGGACACGGTCATATCATCGTGAAGGCCGTGGGCTACTTTATAAGAAATCGTAACAGTTTGATGCTGGTAATCGTACCGAAAGCCATGTAAATTCGTTTCAAAGGTATATTTCGGTGCCGGAATGGAAAACTTCGGCGGCTTCTCGACTTCCAGCCCGTGAATGAGCCGCTCCAAGGTCACTCGCTTGGGCAGTTCAGACTGCAGCATTTCTTCGGTAAAGCTATCCAATACAGACATGGATCCCCCTAGTCTTCTTCGTCGAAGAAGTGCTGATGAATGGCTTTGACCGCCGAATCGACGACTTCTTCCGCAATGAGGCAGGTAATACTGATTTCCGACGTAGAAATAATTTCGATGTTGATGTCATTGTCGCTGAGGACGCCGAACATGCCGGCAGCAATGCCCGGGTGACCGGCCATACCGGCGCCGACGACGGAAACCTTAGCCATCTTGTCGTCGATGATGATGTCTTCAACCGGCATTTCCGTGCGCAGGGCATGGAAGACCGATTCGGCTTCTTCCAAATCCGTGCGGGCAATGGTAAAGGTAATATCCGTAACGCCTTCGTTGGCATAGCGGACGCTCTGAACGATCATGTCGACGTCGACGTTCTTTTCTGCCAATTCAGAAAAGACGCGATAAGCAAACCCCGGTTTATTGGGAATCCCGAGAACGGTGATTTTAGCAACATTTTTATCCGAAGCGACGCCGCGGATGAGATATTGTTTGACTTCCATAGAGCAATCCTCCTGTATCATAGTTCCTTCATCTTCCGAAAAAGTCGAGCGCACGTAAATGGGAACGCCGAAGCGGCTGCCCATTTCGACGGCCCGGGGCTGCATGACACCGGCGCCGAGTTTCGCCATTTCCAGCATTTCGCCGTATGTGATCTGATCGATTTTTCTAGCATTGGGAACGACACGGGGATCGGACGTGTATACGCCGTCAACGTCGGTATAGATTTCACAAACATCAGCGTGGATAGCGCCGGCAATGGCGACGGCTGTCGTATCGGAACCGCCTCGGCCGAGGGTTGTGATGTCACCATGACCGGTAATGCCCTGGAAACCGGCAACGACGACGATATTATCTTGTTCCAGTGCCTTCATGATACGGGCCGGCTTCAAAGCCAGAATACGGCCCTTGTTGAAAGCATCGCTGGTCTTGATGCCTGCCTGAGCCCCCGTAAAGGAGACGGCCTTCTGACCGGCTTCTTGGAAGGCCATGGCCATGAGGGCGATCGAAACCTGTTCGCCCGTCGTCAGGAGCATATCCATTTCACGGCCGTAAGCCTTAGAGGTAATCTGCTTTGCTAAGGCTACTAAATCATCCGTCGTATCCCCCATGGCAGAGACGACGATGACGATTTTGTCTTCAGGCTTTTTCCCTTTCAAGACCCGTTGCACAATAGCACGCATTTTGTCCGGCGTAGCGACAGAGCTGCCGCCAAACTTCTTAACGATTAATGCCAACTTAAATCCCTCGCTTTTGTTTGTTTAAGTATTCCTTGCCGTGGTAATTCATTCTTATGGTTGAGGCCCATAAAAACCACTTATTGCAATAATATCATGGACGGCCATAAATGTAAAGGGACTGCCGCATGCTGTCATGTCACGCAACAGTCCCTTGTATTCCTATAATGATGAGTAATCAGTAAGCCGAGTTTTGTACTGCTTGCGCAGCAGCAATCATCTATCTAGACATACTGTTGCCAGCATGTTCAAGCGACACAACCCGGAAGATCAGCGGGCCGCTTCATCCCTTCCCTATTCGGTCTTGCTCCAGATGGGGTTTACCTAGCCGGCACATTACTGTACCGCTGGTGCGCTCTTACCGCACCGTTCCACCCTTACCACTTGCGTGGCGGTACACATTTCTGTGGCACTGTCCCTAAAGTCACCTTCGCCGGCCGTTAGCCGGCATCCTGCCCTGCGGAGCTCGGACTTTCCTCTAATGCCGAAGCACTAGCGATTGCCTTTCATACTCAACGTCTTATAGAATATCATATTTTCCGATTGCCGTCAATGACCACCGTCGGCCTTGTTATGCCGTTACTGCAAGATACGGCGGATGTCGGCGACAGCCTTGGTCATGTCTTCCTTGCCGACGATGGCTGAAATCATGGCAAAGGAACGGAAGCCTTCATCATAGATACTGCGGATATTGTCCAGGCTGATGCCGCCGATGGTGACGACGGGCAGGCTGAACTTCAAGGCAAAGGCCTTGGCTTCGCCGCTTACGACGTCATCGGCATCGGCCTTCGATTGGGTCGGGAACATGGGGCCGAAGCCGACGTAATCGGCACCGTCGGCCAGGGCCTGTTTCATTTCGTCAATGGTATTCGTCGAAACGCCGATAAAGACGTCGGGGCCTGCCAATTGGCGGACGACTTCGACCGGCGCATCGTCTTGTCCGACGTGGATGCCGTCGGCCCCGCAGGCGATGGCAAGATCCGTCGAATCATTCATGATGAAGGTCACGCCTTTTTCATGGCAGAGGTTGGCAATGGCCTTGGCTTCTTCGTATTTAGCACGCCATTTTTTATGCTTTTCCCGATACTGGATGATGGTAACGCCGGCTTCAATCAGCCCCTTGGCGACGTCGATATTGCTCCGGCCCAGGCAAAGTTCTTCATTGCCCATGATGGCATAGACCGGGTCTTCTAATAAATGTTTTACATGGTCTTCTTTAGTCATAGTACAGCTACCTTCCTTATCGGTTCTCCCGAGAACCGTTTAGATTAAATACTGAATCATATCCTGCGACGTCGGGTCGCGCTGACAGTCGATGCCCCACTGCCGTTCTTCTGACGCGGCCTGAAGTCTCCGGCAAAGGTCGTCGACGACAGGCGATTCCGTACCGAAGTGGCCGCCGTCGACGACGACGAGGCCCTGCTTAAAGGCTTCCTGGGCGTCGTGGTATTTGACGTCACCCGTAAGATAGAGGTCGGCACCGGCATTTTTTGCCATCTTGATGAAGCCGGCCCCACCGCCGCCGAGGAGGGCGACGCGGCGAACGGTTACATCCGTATTGCCGGCATAGGACAAGGCGTCGCGGTGGAGGAGGTCCTTTATCTTTTGGAGGACGGCCATGGCCGGTTCCGGCGTCGGCCAATTGCCGACACGGCCCATGGTGAAGGCATGGCCACTATTTTTCAAGGGATAGATGTCGTAGGCCGGTTCTTCATAGGGATGAGCCGCTATCATAGCCTGAAGCACCTTTTTGAGGCCCCTTTCAGGAACGATGGTTTCAATCCGTTCTTCCGCTGCCGTTTCCACTTTTCCGACGGTGCCAATAAAGGGATTCGCCCCTTCATGAGCTTTGAACCGCCCTTCGCCCTTCGTCGTAAAGGAACAGTCACTGTACTTTCCGATATAGCCGGCGCCGCTGTCAGCCAAGGCCTTGCGCAGGGCGTCGCCGTGGCTTTCCGGGACGTAGACGGCGATTTTATAGAGTTTGTCTTCGGAAACGGGCACCAAGCCTTCGATGTCCGTAAGGCCCAATAAAGTAGCCAAGACGTCATTGACGCCGCCGTCGGCGCTGTCGAGATTGGTATGGGCGCTGTAGACGGCGATGTGATGGGCCAGGAGCTTTTGGTACATGGCCCCGTTGTACGTATCGGTCCGCAGCGATTTCAGACCGTCGAAGATGACCGGATGATGGCTGACGATCAATTTCACGCCTTGTTCAATGGCATAGTCGACGGTGTCCATCATGACGTCCAGGGTCACCAAGACCTTATCGACGGTTTCATCGGGATTTCCGATGAGCAGGCCCGGATTGTCCCACGACTCTTTCAGCGATAAGGGCGCCCAGATATTCAATACCTTTACGATTTCACCTACTGTAACTGACATTTCATGTCCCTCCAAAAGGATAAGTCCTTTTCTAATGCTTCAATTTGAACGTGCAGGTCGCGGCGGCTCTTCTTGAGGCCCGCTAAAATGCGCCCCTTCGTCTCCATGAGGATCTCGATCTTGCGGACGAGGAGTCCGTCGCGGCGCTGCCAATTGACGGGCCCCAGTTCATACTGCCAGTCCGGCAAAGCCTCGGCCCTTCCCGGCACGGCCCGCAGCAGCTCGTAGAGGCGGCCGTCGTCGATGACCATTTTTTCGTCTTCGATATGCCAGCCCGCTTCATAGAGAAAGCGCCGCAGGTCGCCGCTGTCGCTTTGAGGCTGGAGGACGACGAACTTCAAGGACTGCCAGAGGTCATAGGACTGGTGCAGGATTTTGATCATCAAGGAACCGCCCATGCCGCAGATGACGGCGCCGTCCGCTTCCCCTGTTTCAACGCAGGTCAGGCCGTCACCGAGGCGGCAGTCGATACGGTCCGAAAGGCCGGCACCGGCCACATGAGCCTTGGCCGCCGCCAGCGGTCCCGGCACGATATCGGCGGCAATGGCCGACGGGCACCACCCCGTTTCACAGGTATGGACCGGAATATAAGCATGGTCGGTCCCGATATCGGCGATGACCGTCCCCTTAGGAATCAGAGACACGGCCGCCTCCAGGCGCGGCGTCAATTGCATAACAAACACATCCTTTATCGTTATATACTATTTTATTATACCCATCGGACCGCCCCTTGACAAGGACGGCCCCCAAAGGTTCCGGGCACAAAAAAAGACTGCCCGATATGGACAGTCTTGGAATCGACCTTATTTCGACAAGGCGACGATCGTTGCGATAGCCGCGACGCCGATGGCGATATTGGCTTTACGGTTGGCCTGGTCGACATCTTTTTTAGGATTTTCTTTTTCTTTCCAATCGTTCTTGTACTTCTTGTCGTTCTTGTATTTCTTGTGATTTTTGTCGTTTTTGTGGTTCTTATCGTTGTGGTTGTCACGATTGCGGTCGTTATCGTGCTGTTCCCACTGCTGATCGTACGGTCTCGGTTCTGCAGCCTGGGCCGTCAGGGCAGCGCCGCTGAAGGTTACCGTCGTAACAGCCAATACTAACGCCATGCGTACTATATTCTGAAACTTTTTCATAGATATCAATCCCTTCATTTAAGATTGACTATAGTATACGCGCCGGCCTTTACAATTCAGTCACAAGGCCATTCCAAGGGGACTACAAATCGCTTTCTTTTTGGTAAACGACCCAGACGCCTTTTTGACCGATCCATTTCCAATGGCCGGGAACTTCCTGCAGGAAGTGGGCTTCCTCGCGGTCATTGACCAGGGCCAGGACCTTGTCGTGGTCGGCCAGGTCTTCGATAGCCATGAAAGGCATGACATTTTTCGCATTCCAGCTGATGTCTCCGGGCAGGAGCTCACGGATTCGTTCCGCTGTGGCTAAGCGGTAAGCCCGATGCCCGGAGTAATACGTCTGGGACACGGAATAGCGGCCGCCGTACATGACGACTGTCGTCTGGTCATCGGCTACGGTGCGGACGATCTGGGAGACGCCGTAAGCCGAAGCCTGCTGGCACTGAGGAATGATGACCAGGTAGGTCACGGCGACGTAAAGGGCCAGGACGATGCCGGCCAGGTTGACGACGAAGCGGTCGTATTTCTTCAAATAGGACGCAAAGCCGATGGCAATGGGAATCATGTACGGGAAGGTGTAGGTCATGTACTTCGTCGCCATGAACTGGTAGGTGACGAAAATCGTGACCGCCCAGACGAGGAGGAACTGAGTCTTCATGGAAAGGGCCGGAAGGCGCACTTTCTTTTCCTTCCAAAGGGCTGCCATTTTCCGGGTAAGGCCGTAGTCGCGCCAAGCCAGAGGCAGGGTAAAGACCCAGGGGATGAAACCGACTAAGAAGATGGCACTGTAATAATACCAGACGTCGTATCGCGGATGTTCCGATACGGTCGCCCGCAGGACGTTGTGGACGCCGATGAACTGGCTGATAAAATCACTGCCGTGCACGAGGTACATGGGGACATACCAAATGGCTGTGATGGCCAAAAAGAGCATTAGCCCGGAAATCATTTTAAGGTGCAGCAAGGCTTTTAAATCGCGGCGCCATAAGAGGAACAGCAGGATAATGAGCCCCGGCTGCAAGAGTCCGATAGGGCCTTTGGTCAAAACGGAGAGACCGGCAAAGGCGTAGGCTGCATAATAAAAGGCCGGCCGTTTTTCACTGTAGGCGATATAAAAGGCCATGAGGCAGGCCGAATAGAAGACGAACAAGGTCATATCGGTGATGATGGCCTTGGACAGGTAGAAATATTCGACCGTCGTCAACAGGATGAGACCCGTGAAAAATCCCGTTTTCTTGTCGTAGAGCCGGGCCGTAAAGGCGTAGGCCAAGAGGATGCCGGCAACGCCGAAGAGAGCCGGAAAGAAGCGGGCCGCAAAATTACTGATACCGAATAATTTAAAGGCGGCAATGAGCTCCCAATAAAAGAAAATCGGTTTATCGTACCAATAATTGCCAAAAATGCGAGGCGAAACATAGTCGCCCGAAGCCAGCATTTCCTTGGCCGTCAAGGCGTAATTCGATTCGACAGGGTCGGTAACGACCAGCAAGTGATTAGCAGCAAAACAAAGGATGGCCGTCATGACGGCGAGGACGACAGCCGGTTGTGACAGGACTCTTTGCCAGAGCCGTTGGACGAGGGAAATCATCCCCGGCGTTTCATGTTTCGTCTGATAAGTCTCCATGGTATCCTTTCCTTTCTATACATCGGTGATGATGGCTACAGTATAGGGAGGAAAGTTAAACAAAGTTTGAACAGACTGACAATAAACCGGGAAGGATCTATAAAAATCGCTTTCTATCCGTGGAAGCGGTAGCCGGCGCCCCAGACCGTTTCAATATAGCGGGGTTTGGCCGTATCTTCTTCGATTTTTTCGCGGATGCGGTTGACGTGGACCGATACCGTCGCCGTTTCGCCCAGGGCTTCACTGCCCCAGACGCGGTCAAAGAGGGTTTCCTTGCTAAAGACGATGCCCGGGTTCTTAGCGAAGAACAAGAGCAGTTCAAATTCCTTATTGGGCAGGCTCACTTCCTGCCCCTTGACGAAGACGCGATGGCCGCTTTCGTCGATTTCAAGGCCGTCAAAACAGAGGGCATGGCGGTGGACTTCGCGGGCCGTCAGCTGTTCATAGCGGGTCAGGTGGGCCTTGACACGGGCCACGAGTTCGTTGGGACTGAAAGGCTTTACGATGTAGTCGTCGGCACCGAGGCCCAGGCCCCGTATCTTGTCGATGTCTTCCTGCCGGGCCGATACGAGGATGATGGGAATATCCTTCGATTCGCGGATCGTGCGGCAGATTTGGAACCCGTCCCGGCCGGGCAGCATGATGTCGAGGATGATGAAGTCATAGGCTTCCTGAAGGGCCTTCTGCTCCCCCGCATCGCCGTCAAACGCCATATCGACGGCAAAGCCGTTGGCTTCCAAGTAGTCCCTTTCCAATTCAGCAATGCCCTTGTCGTCTTCAATGATTAAAATCCGCTTCATCTTATGCCTCTCCTTTCGGGAATCGAATGCAGATGGTGAGCCCCTTCGGTTCTGTATGGCGAGCCCAAATGGTGCCGCCCATGGCAAGGACGATCTGCTGCACCACAGCCAGCCCCAGACCACTGCCCTTCGCCACATTGCTGCGAGCCTTATCGCTGCGATAAAAACTTTCAAAGATTTTCGTCAAATCAGCATCGTCGACGCCGCGGCCGTCATCGGCAACGGTCAAGAGCCAGCCTTGGTCGCCGTCGTCTTTAAGGGACACTTCCACCTGTCCCCTATCCTGATCCTTATATTTCAGACTGTTGCTGAGGATATTTTCAAGGACCCGCTGGAACTGACTCCGGTCCAGACGTGCCTCCGCCTTATCGACGGCGGAGGTGAAACGGACAGAAAGGCCTTGCGATTCATAGAGCGGCCCCTGTTCCCCGACATAGTCGGCCACGTAGGCCCCGATGTCAACCGTCTCCCAATGGAAGGGAATCTGCCCTAAATCGAGCTTCGAAAAGAGGAACAAGGTCTGTACCAACTTTGCCATATGGCGCGACGTGTCCTGGATCATGGTCAAATAATGGTGTCTCTTTTCCGGCGTATTGGCAATGCCGTCGACGATGCCGCTGGCGTAGCCTTCGATTTTCGTAAGGGGCGTCGATAAGTCGTGAGAGATACCGGCCAAGAGTTCCTTGCGGTTCTGATCGTACTTTTCCCGCGTATCCCGAGCCGAACGAAGCTGGAGCCGCATCTGTTCAAAAGACCGGCACGTATCGCCGATTTCATCGCGCGACACGATGGGCACGGGGTGGTCGAGATTCCCCTGACTGATGGCATCGGCCATGTCCCGTAGCCGTTCGACGGGCTCGACAATCTGGCGGGCCATCCACCGCGACAAGGCGATGCCGACGGCAACGGTCAGCAAAATGGCCAAGACCGCCAGGACATAGAAGGCCAGTTTCAAGATTTCTTTGGAAGATAAATCGATGAATTCCGACTCGGGGTACAGGGGCACGGCGCCGGAAACGGCCAGATGGACGTCCGTATGGGGTGAAACGTAATAAAAGCGCAGGCCTTCGCCGGTCCAGGAAAAGCTGGCGTGGCCTCGGAGCTCACCGTCCATCACTTGGTGGCGGAGGTAATCCCCGTCGATACCGGCTGTATCGTAGAGATCTTGTCCGTCCTTCCAAATGGACACATTGAGCCCCTGGTCCTCCAAGTGATCGGCCACCAGCAGCAAAGGCGCCAAATTACCGTCGTAGCGGTCGGAGCGGACGCGAAGGCGGCTCAGCTCGAACTGGATGGCCATATTCTGGCCGCTTTCCGGCCAAACGAAGGAAATGATACTGGTCCGGTTGATGTTGCCGAATTGAAGACCCAGCAGGATGAAGATGCTGACGATACCTGTAAATAAGACGGGAATAAAAATCATAATGAAATTAGAAAACAAAAGCCGTTTGCGCAGCGGCCAGTCGCGTAACTGCATACCCATCACCTGATTTTATGTAAGATTATGTCAATGCCTATATTATAACTATAGGTTAAACAAATTTGAAAGAAAATGCAATTTTTCCGGCAATTCTCTTTTTGCTCCGACCGGTAAAGTCTGTTATAATAAGACAAAAATCCATTGTTTTATAAGGGGTGGTTAAAAAATGACTCAGATTACAGCAGAAACAAAGGAAGAAATACGCAGCCGCTTCCCCCAATTCGTCGAAGCGACCCAGGCTTTTTACGCCAAAGAACTGCCGCCCGGAAAATATAAAGGCATTTCCGGCAAATTCGGCAGCTACGGCGAACGGGGCGCCAACAGCAGCATGCTGCGCCTCCGCTTCTCCGGCGGGGCTATCGACAGCGCTCACATCGCTTTTTTGAAAGAAGCCCTCGACAAATACAATACGGACCTCGTCCATTTCACGACCGGTGAAGCCCTGCAGATCCATCATCTCAACGAACAATCCGTCCTCGACCTCTACCAGGACTGTTTCGAGAACGGCATCTACTGCATCGGCGCCGGCGGCGACAACCCGCGAAATATCACGGCCAGCCCGCTCCACGGCATCGCTCCCGGCGAATATTTCAACATGACGCCTTATATTAAGGCCGCCGCCAACTTCGTCATCAACCTCATTCCCGTCTTCAAACTGCCGCGGAAGTATAAAATCAGCTTCTCCAGCGGCCGCGACAACGAAGGCCATGCCACCTTCAAGGACCTGGGCTTCGTCGCTCGTCCGGACCACACCTTCGACGTCTACGCCGGCGGCGGCTTCGGCGTCAACGGCTCGCGCTTCGGCATTCTCATCGACGAAGGCATCGATCCCATGGACATCCCTTACTACATCTTAGGCTACGGCCGCGACGTCTACATGAAGTACGGCGACTATGAACACCGGGCCAAGAACCGGTCCCGCTTCATCCTCGATCAGCTCGGCGAAGACGCCTTCCGAAAGGCCGTCCGCGACGCTGTCGAAAAAGCCCGCAAAGAAGGGATCCCCGACTTCTCCATCGACGAAGAACCGGCCCTTGCCAAGAGCGGTGCCGACGACACGGTCCTCGCCGACCCCCGTATCCGCAAGCAGAAACAAGAAGGCCTGTACCACGTCGAATACAAGCCTTTAGGCGGTACGCCGAAGTTGTCCGTTTTCAAAGACCTCTTAGGGCTGCTCTCGACGATAGAAGGCGCCGAAATCCGCCTCAATGCCGATGAAACGGCGTATATCATCAACCTTACGGCTGATGAAGCCCGGAAAGTCGCTGCCCTCACAGCGGGTGATACGGCGACGACGGCCTTCGAACACTCGGTCAGCTGCATCGGTGCCACCGTCTGCCAGCAAGGCCTGCGCGACTCTCACGGCATGCTGGCTGAAATCGCAAAAACCTTGAAAGACCGCGGCGTCGACAGCCATTTCCTGCCGAAATGCCACTTCTCGGGCTGTCCGTCGAACTGTGCCGTCCAGCAAACGGCTGCCCTCGGCCTGCGCGGCGCTGCCAAAAAAGTCGGCGACGCCATGGAACCGGCCTTCAACATCTATGCCGGCGGAAGTTACGCCCTCGGAAAAGGCGTCGTCGCCGAACAAATCGGTACGATTACCTCGAAAAACCTGCCGGCTTTCTTCCTGGCCTTGAACGAAACCCTCCTCAAAGCAAACCAGCCTTATGGTGAATGGTATCCGGCCCATCAAGAAGAGCTCCTGGCTTTGATCAACTCCTTCGAATAAAACGAGACGCTCAGAAAGAGGCGTTTCACCAAAGATGCCCTGCAGCCATGACAGCTGCAGGGCATCTTTATCTGCAAAACAAAAAAAGCACGCTGACCCAGTTTCAGTCAACGTGCCCTTCGCTATTAGTGGTTCAAGTAATGGTAAGCTTCCATGGCGGCAATGGCGCCGTCGGCAGCGGCTGTCACGACTTGCCGCAGCGATTTATAGCGGATATCGCCGGCGGCAAAGACGCCGGCGATGTTGGTGTGCATCTGTTCATCGGTCACGATGTAGCCGTCTTTCAGCGTCAGGACGTCGGCAAACATATCCGTCGCCGGTACGATGCCGAGGAAGACGAAGAGGCCCATGAAGCCGTCGTCTGCAGGTGCCTCGATTTTCGTCGTTTCGCCGGTCTTGACGTTGCGCACCGAAAGCCACTGCAGTTTGCCGTCGCCGCCGGCATCGTCGATGACAGAATCCCAGATAAAATCCAGTTTGTCATTGGCAAAGGCCTGTTCCTGCAAAGCCGGGACGGCACGCAGTTCATGGCGGCGATGGACGACGGTGACCTTGCGGGCAAAGCGGGTCAGGAAGATGGCTTCCTGGACGGCACTGTCGCCGCCGCCGGCAACGTAGACATCAAGGCCGCGGAAAAAGCCGGCATCACAAGTGGCACAATAGGAAATGCCATGACCGACCAGCTCAGGTTCACTGGGAATCCCTAACTGACGATGGTTGGCACCGGAGGCGATGATGACCGTACGGCCGCGATACGTATCGGATTTCCCCACCAGTTCCTTGACGTCACCGGAAAGGTTGGCTTCGACGATCGAATCGAGAGCGCGTGTAACGCCAAAGTTCTTCGCCTGCTGAGCCATACGCATAGAAAGA
The DNA here is from genome assembly GCF_000455225.1 of Megasphaera massiliensis. Classification (GTDB taxonomy): domain Bacteria; phylum Bacillota; class Negativicutes; order Veillonellales; family Megasphaeraceae; genus Megasphaera; species Megasphaera massiliensis. The sequence goes on along the minus strand of NZ_HF954537.1, from coordinate 40,362 downwards.
GACATACCGCTCTCCCCTTCCAGCATCTGGCCGGGATAGTTTTCAAGATCTGCCGTGAGCGAAATCTGGCCGCCGTCCTGGCCCTTTTCGATGAGCAGGACCGACTGGTTGTTGCGGCCGGCATAGATGGCTGCCGAAAGACCGGCCGGGCCGGCACCGAGAATCAATACATCATAAATCATGGCGTTCCCTTCTTTCATAACCACTTAGAGGAGTGCGTCGAGTTTTTCTTTCAAAGCATCAGCCGATACGGCACCGATGGCCTGGTCAACGACCTTGCCGTCTTTGATGAAGACGAAGTTCGGAATGCTCATGACCTGGTAATCCTTCGCCAACTGCGGTTCGGCATCGGTGTTGACCTTGCCGATTTTGACCTTGCCGGCATATTCTTCGGCAAAGTTGGCGACGACAGGACCCATCATCTGGCACGGGCCGCACCAATCGGCATAAAAGTCGATCATGACCGGTTCTTTGCTTTCTAAGACTTCTTGCTGAAAATTATCCGATGTGAATTTGTATTCCATGAGGAAGACCACCTTTCTGTAAATGACTTGATTTTTTCTTTTGATACGTATATTATACATGGTATGTAAAACTTATCAAGTACGAAGTTTTTTTGGAGGTAGTACGAAAAAACGGACTACGAAAGGAAAGAATACCATGAACCACGAATCGATCTGTGAAAATATCGCCGGCCAGGGCTGCGGCTTAAAAAAGGTCTTAAATATCATCGGCGGCAAGTGGAAAATCCTCTTGCTCTGCGTCATCGACGACAAGGGCGTCATGCGCTACGGCGAACTGCGCCGCGCCGTCTACGGCATCACCAATACGATGCTGGCCCAATCGCTGAAAGAAATGGAAGAAGACGGCCTCATCGAACGCAAACAGTACCGCGAAATGCCGGTCCGCGTCGAATACTCCCTGACCGAAAAAGCCCACTCCATGATTCCCATCCTGCTGGAATTGAAGCACTGGGGTGAAAAACATCTCTAACCGAAAAGAATCCCGCCTCCCAAGAAAAGGAGACGGGATTTTTTATGTCCGAGGACGACAGGGTCTATTCGATTACGCAGCGCCTTTTATTCTTCATGGAGTGCATGACCCAATAGTAGGAACCGCCCGTAAACAAGGCCGCCATGACCCAGCAAATCGGACTGGCACAGCAAATGCCGAAGTAGCCCCACATCGAAGCCAATACCAAGGCCGACACGCTGCGGCCGCTGAGTTCTAACAGGCTGCTGATCAAAGGCACGCTGGAAATGCCCATTCCCTGAAGGGCATTGCGGTAGACAAAGATTTGGCCCAAAAAAATATAGAACGGGACCGACATCTTTAAATAAAGGAGAGCCTGTTCCATGAGGATATCATCGTGAACGGTCGTGAACAAGGCGATGACGTTGCGGCCGTAAAAGTACATGGCAACAGCCGCTGCCGCGCAGAAGGCCAGGGAGACCAGGGAACATTGGCGGACGCCCATACGGATGCGGTCAAACTTACCGGCGCCGTAGTTCTGCGCCGAATAGACGGCCATGGCAATGCCGAAGGAAATCATGGGCTGCAGGGCCAACTGTTCGATTTTCGTCGCCGATACGAAGCCGGCAATCGTCTCCGGTCCGAAGGTGTTGCAGACCGATTGGAGGATCAAGATCCCCATGGAAATGATGAGGAACTGGACCGCCATGGGAAGGCCCAGGCGCAGGTGCTGCCAGGCAAAGGCCCAATCAAACTTCCAGTCAGAGCGGGTCAGGCGCAGCATGGGAAACCGCTTTTTCATAAAGGCAAAGCACAAGACGGCTGACACGCCCTGGGCGATGACCAAGGCGATGGCCGATCCCGGTACCCCCCAGCCGAAGACGACGATGAACAACAGGGCCAGGGCGATGTTCAAGAGAGACGATACGATGAGAAAATAAAGGGGCGTCCGACTGTCCCCTAAGGCTCTACAAATGCTGGACAAGAGATTGTAGGCCATCATCGCCATGAGTCCCAGAACGATGATGATCATGTAGTGATAGGCATCGTCATAGAGGACACCGGATATGTTCATGACCCGCAGGATAAGGGGCATGGCCAGGCTTACACCGGCCGTAACCATGAGGGTAATGGCAAAGGCCAGCATCGTCGATGTCGCCACAGAACGGCGCAGGCCGTCCATATCCTTGGCGCCGAAGCGCTGGCCGACGATGACCGAAAAACCGGCCGACAGACCGATGGTCACGCCAAAAACGGACATATAGACAGGGGCGACGGCGCCGACAGCCGCTAAGGCATTGACGCCGATCGTCCGGCCGACGATGATGATGTCGGCAATATTATAGAATTGCTGGAAGACGTTGCCGATCAATAAGGGCACGGTAAAGGCCAGGATCAGCCCGATCGGGTTGCCGGAAGTCATACTGCGAACCATGGAATCATCCTCTCTTTGCAGTATACAGAACCTAAAGTGAAATAGCTTTATTATACCACCTTATTCAGGAAAAACAAGGTCTAATTTGGTTTTAACAGGAGAACATCTTCCCTTAATTGTATTCTCAGAGTGGACGTGTACAATAAAGGCAATGACAGCCCGTCACACCATTCAATTCACGGAGGTGTCGTCATGACCCTAAAAGCATTTTCCCCGATCCCCTCCTGGCTGCCGCCTTTTTCGACGGTCCCCCGAGGCCAGTTGATCACCCTCTATGCCTGCAGCGGAAAAGCCCCTTTCGGGACCGTTGCCACCGACGAAGACCAGCTCGTCTGGCAGCCCTCCCCGTCGGGCAAGGCCGTAATCAAGGCCTTAGACCTCATGAAAGAATACAATAAAATCGCCGTCGTCGAAGGCTTTCGCATCATGCCCGACCGCATCCAAATCTTTATTCGCTACCGAAAGTACCACAAACGCCTGCCCGCGTGGTTCATCCGGCGCTTAAAAAATTTTCTGGCCGGTCACATCACCGGCGGGAAGCTCCCGTCGTCGCCGATATGGAAAAAAGGAGCCCATACCCAGTTAGTCTATGGCGATATGGCCCGGCAGGCCGTCGTAGAAAGCCTGCACGATGAGCTCCATCATTGGAAATATAAAGGCTGTCCCTGATGGACCCGGTACGCCAAAACTACGGCTTCATCGCCGCATCCCCATCGCCGGCGGCCACGGAACCAGGCATCCTTCCCTCTTTCTTACGGAAATCATACTTTTATATATCCCGGGCTGTCATTTTTTGAAGGAAGCCTCCGAAGGGCAGGGCCGACCCGTTTCCGGAGATGCAAAAAAGAGTCCGAAAGGCGTTT
>NZ_HF954537.1:0-36542 GCF_000455225.1 Megasphaera massiliensis | reverse complement strand
GTTCTTTCGGGCTCTTTACGGCTGCGGCGGCAGGCCGGTTTTCAATAAGTCCGGCGTTTTCATCTGCCCCTCGCTGCACTGGTTGACGTAGTTATAGAGCAGGGCTTCTAAAAAATTCAGGTCTCCCCTGCGCAGATTTATTTTTTCGTCCGTCCCCCAGGGATATCGGATAAGGGTCTGCCACGTTTGGCGCACAGCCGGCGTAAGCGGCAGTTCGGCCATGTCGCCCCGATCCTGGTAGTCGATGTAGTAAACGGGCTGGTCACAGTAGCCCCGGCCGCGGTAAAAGATGCGGGCCTCGTCCGTTTCCGGCAGAAAGCCCGTCAGCGCCAGGAGCTGCCAGCCGGCGATGAGGGTGACGATGCGGACGTCTTTCACTTCGATGGCCCGTCCGTAGAGGCGGACCAAGCGGTACAGTTCTTCATCTTTTTCTCCGCTCGCCGTGAGAAGGAGCACCATTTCGACGAAAATCTGGGAATAGACGTAGCCGTCCCAGGTCAGGTCGCGAAGGCGCCAATTGGCACGGCAGTCGTACTCGGTCAAGGTGTGGACGCCGTCCTTTTCAAAGACGTCGAAGGAAATCTCCGCCAAAGGCGCCAAGGCACCGTAGCCCATCTTCCCCTGAGTACTGCGCCGGGCCAGGACGTGGAGAATCCCTTCTTGGTGCGTCAAAATGGTCAGGACCAGCTGTTTGGCACTCGTCTTTTTGACGGCCAGGATGATGCCGTCGTAAGGTCGTGACGGCCGCTGACCGAAGGATCGATTAGTCGCCATGGCTGTCACCGTCCCCTTCCCCCGACCCGGCGTCTGCTACGGGCGGCGGCGGAATGGGAACGGCCTTGAGGCGAACGATGCGGAAGCGCTGCATTTCAAGGACCTCAAAGCGGTAGTTTCCAATGGTGACTTCGTCGTGAACAATCGGTGTATGGCCTAAGGCATTAAAGACGTAGCCGCCGATCGTATCGGTATCGACGTCCTCTTCGACGGGGATGTGCAGCAGCTCTTCGACGTCGTCGAGGAGGACCGTCCCGGCAAATTCGTAGGCTCCGTCGGGCAGGGGCTGGATTTCTTCTTTTTCATGGGTGTGCTCATTCTGAATGGCGCCGACCAGTTCTTCTAAGATGTCTTCCAGGCCGATGAGACCGACGGTGCTGCCGTATTCATCGACGACCATGGCCAGGTAGGTCCGGCGCATGCGCATGAGCTGGAGCAGTTTCGACGCCGGCATAATTTCCGGAATGGTCAGGATCGGCCGCTTGATGAGGTTGAGGTTGCTACGCTTATGGATATAGAGATCCATAATGTCCTTGATGTGGACCAGGCCCAATATATGGTCCTTGTCATCTTCACACAAGGGGTAACGCGTGTGCCGCGACTGGCGGATGGTCTGCAAATGCTGGTGCATCGTCTCTTCCGTATAGAGACAGACGATATCCTGACGGGGCACCATGATTTCTTTCGCTAAGAGGTCGGCAAAATCAAAGACGTTGCCGATGAGTTCGCTTTCGACCTGGTCGATCTTCCCTTCTTTATGGCTGGCCGTAATGAGCATCCGGATTTCATCTTCCGAATGAGCCAAGTCGATTTCGTTGGTAACGTCAAGGCCGCGGTCGGCCAGGATGAGCCGCCCCAGGCCGTTGCCGAAGACGATGAAGGGCAGGAGCGGATGGCTCCAGGGATGGATGAGGCGGTGGACCATGCGCAGGCTCTTTTCCGGCCGCTGGAGGCCGACGGATTTCGGAATCAGTTCGCCAAAGACCCAGAGAATAAAGCAGAGGATGACGGCCACGACGACGTCGATGAGCCATAAGATCCAGACATGACCGACATAGGGCTCGAGGAGGCCGTAAAGGCTGTAGAGAATGCAGAATCCGGCAGCCCCGGCAATGAGGCCCGACAGGGCCATGCCGAGCTGGGCCGTCGCCAGGAAGATAATGGGCTTATCATAGAGAGACAGCAAAGGCCTTAAGGATACGTCGCCGTCGCGGATGAGTTCTTCCAAATATTCCCTGCGCAGCTGGGCAAAGGCGAACTTCCCCGTAACGCAGACGGCGCTGATGATCAGGCAGATCAGAAAAACAAGAAAACATTGGACGATGAGTTGTGCTTCCATCTTGCCGGCCCCCTACTCGTTTTTATAGCCGAATTCGCTGAGGGCTGCCGCCTTGTTGCGCCAGTCCCGCTTGACCTTGACCCAGATGTCGAGGTAGACCGAAGAACCGAGGAGATTTTCGATTTCCTGACGGGCCAGGTTGCCGATTTCTTTCAGGACAGCCCCGTTCTTGCCGATGACGATGCGCTTTTGCGAATCCCGTTCGACGTATACCGTGACCCGGATATAGACCTTATGGTTGCCCCGGTCTTTCATTTCTTCCGTAAAGACGGCGATGGCGTGGGGCACTTCGTCGCGGGTGCAGCGGAACAGTTTTTCCCGGACGATTTCGGCCACCAAGAGCCGTTCGGGCTGGTCGGTGATCATGTCGTCAGGGAAGTATTTCGGTCCTTCCGGCAAGATCTTGCGCAGTTCTTCGACGACGGCGTCGACGTTGTCTCCGTTCAAGGCCGAAATGGGAATGACCTGGGCAAAGGGATAGAGTTCGGCGTATTCGGTAATCTTGGTCAGGATCTCTTCCTTGCTCATGAGGTCGACTTTATTGATGATCAAGAAGACGGGAACGCCTGTATCCTTTATTTTGTCGAGGACGAATAAGTCGCCGGGCCCCTTCTTTTCATTGCCCGAGATGAGGAACAGGACGGCGTCGATATCGCGCAGGGACTGGTAAGCCGCTTCATCCATGAATTCCCCGAGCTTATGCTTGGGCTTGTGGATCCCCGGCGTGTCGAGGAAGACGATCTGACAAGCCTCGTCCGTATGGATGCAGAGGATGCGGTTGCGCGTCGTCTGAGCCTTATCGGAGACGATCGAGACTTTATGCTTGATAATGCGGTTGATAAGGGTCGATTTACCGACGTTGGGGCGGCCGACGACGGCGACGAATCCCGATTTAAACGATTCCATAACGATAATAGGTCCTCCTTATAATTCTTCGCCTTGGCGGACGTAATCCAGGCGCTGTAAGATAAATTCTTCTTCTTTGCGCATTTCGGCCTTGTCTTCCGGTTCCATGTGGTCGTAGCCTAAGATGTGCAGCATGCCGTGAATGGTGAGGTAAGCCAGTTCCCGTTCGAAGGAATGGCCGTATTCATCGGCTTGTTCCTGTACTTTTTCAAGGGAAATGATGATATCCCCCAAAAGGGCCGTGTCCGGGCCTTCATAGCCGTCTTCTTCCCCTTCATTGAGAGCAAAGGACAGGACGTCCGTCGGCCGGTCGATATTGCGGTACTGTTTGTTCAAGGCGTGGATGTAGTCGTTGTGGCACAAGAGAATGCTGATTTCGGCGTTCGGTCCGAGACCGTAAACCAAGGCCGCTTCTTCACAGACCCGTTCGATAACTTTTTCATAGTCTTCCTGTTCGAATGAAGGATCTTCATAGTTGATGTTGATATGCACGAGTGGTACCCCCTTTGATACAGTGTCCCCCTGTCCTTTCGGGCAGATCATTTATCTTTATAATAATTTTCATAGGCTCTGATAATGCGGCCGACCATGTCGTGGCGGACGACGTCTTCGTCGCTGAAGTGGACCATGCCGACGCCCTTCACGCCGTCGAGGATCTTTTCAGCCTCTGTAAGGCCCGACATGCGGCGGTCGACGAGGTCGATCTGGGTGGCATCGCCGTTGACGACGACCCGCGAATGATTGCCCATACGGGTGAGGAACATCTTCATCTGTTCCCGCGTCGTATTCTGGGCTTCGTCGAGGATGATGAACGATTCTTCTAAGGTCCGGCCGCGCATATATGCCAAAGGCGCCACTTCGATGATGTTGCGGTCGATGAGTTTTTGGAACTGGTCATAGCCGAACATATCGGCCAAGGCGTCGTACAAGGGGCGCAGGTACGGGTCGATTTTTTCCTGCAAGTCCCCGGGCAGAAAGCCCAGCTTTTCGCCGGCTTCGACGGCCGGACGGGTCAGGATGATGCGTTCGACTTCACGATTCTTTAAGTAAAAAGCAGCCAGGGCCACGGCCAGATAGGTCTTCCCCGTACCGGCAGGGCCGATGCCGAAGGTAACGAGGTTCTTCCGGATAGAGTCGACGTATTTTTTTTGTCCCAGCGTCTTGGGCTTGATCAGGCGGTGGCGGGCGGAAATGCCGACCGTATCTTCATAGAGAGCGTGCAGCTCTTCGCCCCGCCCGGCTTTGATGAGGCCCGCTGAGTAGCGGACGTGCTGCGTCGTGAGATAGGTATTTTCCCGGAACAGGTAGCGCAGGGCGCCGAAGACGTCCAGGACTTGTTCGACTTCCTGCTCACTGCCGACGATCATGGCCGTGTCGCCGCGGACGGCAATGCGGCAGTCCGGAAATTCACGCTGCATCGTCTTTAAAAATTCATCTTTCATGCCCAGGACGGCCCGGGCTTCACGCAAATCGGAAAATTGCAGTTTCTTTTCTACCAAAATAATCTCCTTTATGTCATGAATTTACGGACAGCTTTACCGTGCAGATAGTCGCACAAGGCGCCTTGACGGGTGTCACGGCGTTCTAAGGCTTCGTCGATCATATCGCGAATGCGCCACCAGCCCATGCCCCAGTTGGCAAAATCCGTCGCCTCTTTCGGCGCTCTGCCGATGAGGCGCTGGAAGACGATATCCGGCCGGCTGTATTCGAGGAAGGCTACGACGCGGCGGACGTACTCTTCGCAGGTGAAAAGGCTTATTTCTCCCTTGGCGTACCATTCGGCCATGGCCGTATTCTTTATGATGTACAGGGCGTGGAGCTTGACTTCATCCGTACCGGCCGCCGACACGAGTTTAGCCGTTTCGATGGTGTCTTCCATCGTATCCCAAGGGAGGTCGAGGATGACGTGGGTGCAGACCCGGAAGGGGTAATCGCGGAGCATCATCATGGCATCGACGTATTCTGCCGTCGTATGGCCGCGGTTGATCTTGGTCAAGGTCTTGTAGTTGGCCGTCTGGAGGCCCAGCTCGACGAGGATGTCGACGCCGTACTGATGCTTTACGTCGGCCATGATGTCGAGATAGGTTTCATTGAGGCAGTCCGGCCGGGTGGCAATGGCAAGACCTACGATATCGGGCCGGCAGGCCGCCGTCAGGAAGTCTTGGAAGCGGTCGGGCGGCAGGTAGGTATTGGTAAAATTCTGAAAGTAGGCGATGAATTTATTGGCCTTGTATTTAGGCTTGATATGGGCCATATTCTGCTCGATCTGCTGTTCGATGGTCACCGAGGCCGGCAGGTTTTCATAGCCGGCACCGATGGAGCCGCAGAAGGCACAGCCCCGGACGCCCAGGGTACCGTCGCGGTTGGGACAGGTATCGGGGATGCTGATGGGCAGCTTATATACTTTTTCTCCGTAAGTTTCTTTTAAATAGGTCGAATAGACACGGTAGCGTTCGTTCACAAAGTCTCTCCTTTTGCCGGAATGACGAACCAGTCGGCCCGTTCTTTCTTCTTCTCGGCAATGATATAGGCCGGGCCGTCGGGAACCGTCCCGTACCGGCTCAGTTCAGCCTTCATGGCCTGACTGACAGGCCAGATATAGTAGCGCATCTTGATGTCGCGCCAGTTCGTAAATCGATAGTCGGGAATATAGCGGCAGAGCCAATCTTCATGGCGGAAGATATGGTCGGTCTCACGGCGCGCTGCCGGCAGCCAGCCGAGGAAATCGGGATGAAGGCGGAAGCGGAAAAAGGTCAGCATGTCGAGGGCCAAGAGTTCTTTGGCCAGAGCCTTTTGATCCTCCGCAAGATCCAGTATATCCTCCAGGCAATGGCCGAGGAAACGGCACAGCGTATCGTCAGACAGGGCCTTTTGGTCATTATGAAGGACAAGCCACTCATCTGTCAAGACTTCATAGAGCTTCATGTAATCCGGAGCATACCGGCGGCCCAGAAAGGCCAAGAGATACGTAAACTTTCCCGAGTTATACGTCCGCTCGAAGACGTCTTCAAAGACCTTCAAATAGGCCACCTTTTCATAAGGAAGCCAGGTCGTGGCCAGTACTTCGTAAGGGCCTTTCGGGTCATAGCGGTAATCGTCGGGATAATCGCGGCGAATGCCCGAGCCTTTGAGGAGCTTTAAAAAGCCGATTTGCAGCTTATGGGGCCGCAGGGCATAGATGTCGTTGAAGGATTGGCGCAGGTGATCATAGTCTTCATAGGGCAGGCCGACGATGAGGTCGAGGTGAAGGTGCATCGTATCGAGGGCGACGAGGCGCTCCATGATGTGCGTGATCCGCGGCCAGTCGTTGTGGCGGCGGATAGCTTTCAATGTCGGCTCATACGTCGTCTGAATGCCCATTTCCAATTGAATGCGTCCCTTCGGGGCCTTGGCCAGTAAATCGATGTCGTCGTCGGTCAAGACGGCCGGTTCGATTTCCAAATGGAAGTTGACCGGTTTCTCGACGCCGATCATATATTCCACTAAAGGCCGGTGGTGGCTCGGGTTGCAGTTAAAGGTCCGGTCGACGAATTTTACCTGAGACACGCCGGCGTCGACGAAGGCCTGTAATTCCTTTAAGACCAGCGGCACTGAGCGGAAACGGACGCGGTCGTTCATCCCCGACAGACAGTACTGGCAGTGAAAGGGGCAGCCCCTCGAGCTTTCGTAGTACATGATGCGGTGGTCGAGGTCGCGAAAGTCCTGATTTTCATAGGGGAAGGGCAGGCTGTCGAGGTCGTCGATTTCCTGAAAGGTTTCATCGCCTTGAATCTTTCCGTCAACGTGGCCGAGAACGCCGGGAATATCCGTCCCGTCTTCCCCCCTTTTCGAGAGCCGTCAGGAAATCCGGCACCATGATTTCCCCTTCGCCCTGGAGGACGTAGTCGATATCCGGGCAGTCAAGAAGGACCTGGCGGGCCGTATAGGAGACTTCGGGACCGCCGACGAAGATCTTCGTTTCGGGGAAGACGCTTTTGACTAAGGTGATGATATGGCAGGTCATTTCAATATTCCAGATATAACAGGAAAAGCCGATGACGTCGGCTTTAAAGGCTGCTATGTGACGCAGGATGTCGTAGGGATTTTGATTGATCGTATATTCAGCCGCATCGACGGCGACGCCTCGGTGGGCGCAGGCCGTCGTCAGGCAGCGAATGGCCAGGGACGAGTGAATAAATTTCGCATTCAAAATGGTGAGCAGCGTTTTCATGAAAGACCTTCCTTCAATCTTGATAATACATTAAGTATACCGCAAGGACGCCATTCTGTCATGTTTTTTTCGCCGACCGCAGGCGGCCAACCTTTTCGCAGCTACCGTTTTATGATAAGATGAGGTAGTATATAGATTCTCACCTATGAAAAGGAGGCTTTTCCTTGTTTAAAATAGCACTCGCCCAGACCCGGGTCTATCCCGGCAATCCTCGGCAGAACGCGGCGGTCATGAAGGACTTCATCGCCAAGGCCAAGGCAGCCCGCTGTGACATCGTCGTCTTCCCGGAACTTGCCATTCCCGGCTACTTCATCGGCGACATCTGGGACCAGCCCGATTACATCGACGAATGCGTCCGCTTCGGCGAAGAAATCCGCGACCTGTCTCAGGGCATGGCCATCATCTTCGGCAACGTAGCCAAAGAAACGGACCGGGTCAACCTCGACGGCCGGACGCGAAAATATAACGCCATGTTCATCGCCTACAACGGCCAATGGCTGTCCCCTGCCCGTTCGCCCTACCCCTTCTACATCAAGACCCTCCTTCCCAATTACCGGGAATTCAGCGACATCCGCTACTTTACGTCCCTCATCGAAGTCGCCCAGGAACGGCACGCCTTCCCGGAAGACTTCTTGTCGCCCGTCCAGATTTCCTTCGACGACGGCCGCAAGTTCCGCATCGGCCCCCTCATCTGCGAAGACAGCTGGGATGAAAACTATCCTTTCAAACCGATGCACTATTTAGGCAAGATGTACGATATCGACTTGTTCGTCAATATTTCAAACTCGCCCTTTACCTTAGGAAAAACCCAACGCCGCCACCGCCTCTTCGGCCAGGCCATCGACAAGATTCACTGCCCGGCAGTCTACGTCAACTGTACAGGCATCCAGAACAACGGCAAGAACATCTATACCTTTGACGGCGCCAGCAGCACCTACCAAAAAGACGGCAGCCACCACAGCGCCTGCAAGCCCTTTACGGAAGAGCTCCTCCTCGTCGACTTTGACGAAACGACGCAGACCTTTACGTCTCCGTCTCAGGTGCAGCCGGAAAAGTCCCAGATTGAAGATATTTACGACAGCCTCCACTACGGCCTCAAGCACTTCATGGATGCCATCGGTGTCCATAAAGTCGTCATCGGCGTATCGGGCGGCATCGATTCGGCCGTCAACGCCGCCCTCTATGCGACGGTCCTGCCGCCGGAGGACATCCTCTTGGTCAACATGCCCAGCTGCTACAATTCGGACACGACCAAGAGCCTGGCCAAAGAACTGGCCGACAACATCGGCTGCCTGTATACGGTCATCCCCGTCCAGGACAGCCTGGAGCTGACGCGCAAGCAGTTCAGGGAAACCGTCCTCCATCAGGGCGAAAAGGAAAAGGGAAGCCTCGCCTTGACCAGCTTCATCGAAGAAAACATCCAGGCCCGGGACCGCTCGAGCCGCATCTTGGCCGCTGCGGCAGCCTCCTTTGGCGGCGTCTTCACGTGCAACGCCAATAAGGCCGAAACGTCTGTCGGCTATGCCACCCTCTACGGCGACAGCGCCGGCTATTTAGCCGCCACGGCTGATCTCTGGAAGCATCAGGTCTACGAACTGGCCCACTACCTCAACGACGAGGTCTTCGGCCGCCATGTCGTCCCTCAGGGCAGCATCGACATCGTCCCCAGCGCCGAACTGTCGAACAAACAGGATATCACCAAGGGACAGGGCGACCCCCTCATCTATCCCTATCACGACTACCTCTTCGCCGCCTTCGTCGAACGCTGGCAAAGGGCTACGCCCGAATCGATCCTGACCTGGTATCTCGACGGAACCCTGGAAAAGAACATCGGCTGCACTGTCGACGTCCACCAATTATTTCCGACAGCCAAGGAATTCATCGACGACCTCGAACGGTGGTGGCGTCTCCTCTCGGGCTTTGCCGTTGCCAAACGGATCCAGAGCCCGCCCATCCTTTCCATCAGCCGCCGCCCCTTCGGCAACGACCTGCGCGAAGCCCAGCTGACACCGTATTTTACGACCCGCTATTTGGAATTAAAAGAACGGGTCTTGTCAGAATCCTGCTAACGGCGTAATAATCGCTTATACGTCAAAGGACTGCTGATTCATCTTTTTGAATCGGCAGTCCTTTTTTCATGTCATGTTATTCCTTTTGACCTCGGTCACGATCATTCCTTGAAGGAATGGCGATTTTCCGGTGTCATGGCCTTTATAAGGTCTTCTTTCGAGCGGTTCTTAAAGTCTTCTATTTCTCCCTTCACAGCCTTATGAAGCTGTACCGTTACCTGTTCATCCTGATGGGAATAGTCTTTAAAGGACAGTTCCAAGACACCGTCTTTTTCCTGATAGGTAAAGGTCAGGGGATTTTCCGTCGTCGTCGTAAGGGTGTTATCTTTTTCCTCTGCCTTGAGGTTCATTTCCTTCATCGTCGTCCATTCATACTGCTGATTGTCCTGGTTGACGATGCTGTCGATTAAGCCCGGATCGGGAATATCTTTTAATTCCCAATTACTCCGTTCTAAGCTGACGATATAGCCATCGTTATTCTTTTCAATTTTGACATCATAGACGCAGTCCATTTCTTTCGGGAACCCCGTTTTTCCGTAGCCGACCCATTGACCGGAATAGTCGACGCTTTTCGAATTAAAGCAGCCGGTAAGAAAGGCAACGGCAAAAATGCTGACAGCAGCAAAGACAATCAATTTCATGAATTTTGACAGTGAACGCATTTGATTACCTCCTTATACCCTAAAATACCTGTTTACTCTGTAAAAGAGAAGTTTTTCCCCTCTTTATTCAACTTATCCAGCAGTTCTTCTTTTTGACGATTTTTAAAGGAATCCAAGTCACCGGCTGCGTCTTTGCTCTTTTGCAGGGTAATGATGGAATCGCCGGTCTTATACTGGAGTTCTTCTTTTTCTTCGTTATAGGTCAGGGATGCCTGGGTATTGCCCGAAATTTCCAATACCTCGTTTTGGAGATTCCCCGTCAGTTTTTCCGTTTCATTCTGCCAACTGTAGGACGCGCTGCTGCCGCTTATGCTTTCCTTGGCATTCCAATAGGAGCGGGTCTGTTCGATGGTATAACCGTTGCCATTGCCGTCTTTCTCGATCTTTAAATCATAAAAGCAGTCAAAATCGGTCTGGTTGTAGCGCCCGGTACCGGTCCATTCGCCGGCAAATTTGTCGGAGCTGCCGCAGCCACCGAGGACGGCCATCGCCAAAAGGCTGACTGCCACGACGACGGCCAATTTCATAAATCGTGAGAATACATTCATATTGTTGCCTCCTTTTTTACCACCATAAAACGCTATAAGGACTCTTCCCTCCAAGGGAAAAGGCTTACACTATTTAGATCGTGCCGACAGTGATTCATGCCTGTGAAAGGAAAACAGCTGCCATGACCGGATCTCCGGGACTCGCGGTGCAGTCCCTCCGATGTCAGCCATGGTAAAAGACGGATTTCTCATTTACCTCATTACTATATAACATAGAAAGTCGGATTCTGTCAATACAAAGTGTGTCAAAACCGATAGATGTACGGCCTCTGTATCCCCTTTTCCATACTTTCGGCGGATCAAAAAAGACGGATGGAAGCTACAAAAAAACACGCCCTGCCCAAAAGGACAGAGCGTGCTGATAGTATAAAACAAGGTATGAACCGGAGGCTACATGTCTTTCAGCCGTCCGACTTCACTCTTTGGTCTCACCTTTTTATGTCCAAAGTTTTCGACGATGATGAACATCATGGGAATGAGGAAGACGCCGACGATAGTCGCAACGGACGTACCGAAGACGACGGTGATCCCCATGTTGACACGGGATGCAGCACCGGCACCGGAGGCCATGGCCAGCGGGATGGAGCCGACGACGAAGGCCAGGGACGTCATGATGATCGGGCGCAGACGGATCTTGGCGGCTTCAATAGCAGCCGACACGGGATCCATGCCGCGCTCATCGACACGGACTTTGGCGTATTCGATGATCAGGATGGCGTTCTTGGCAGCCAGGCCGATGACGGCCAGGATACCGATCTGGAAGTAGATGTTGTTCTGCTGGCTCAGGAGGTAGGCAAAGACGGCTGCCCCAAAGACACCGGCCGGCAGACTGAATAGTACGGCAAAGGGAACTTTCCAGCTTTCATAGAGGGCTGCCAAGACGAGGAAGACGAAGAGGATGGCCAAGGCAAAGACGTAGACCGTCTTGTTGCCGGCTTCGATTTCTTCACGGCTCATGCCGCTCCATTCGTAGGCATAGCCTTCGCCGAGGGTATCGGCTGCGATTTCTTCCAAAGCTTTAATGGCGTCGCCGGAGCTGTAGCCATTGGCCGGAGCCCCTTGGATGGTAATAGCCGGATAGTCATTGAAACGAGTGATGATCGATGCCGATCCCATCGGTTTCGGACGAACGAAATTCGATACCGGAACGAGCTGGTTGCTCGAGTTGCGGACATAGATATGGTTGTTGGCATCGACGGTTTCACGGAATTCCGGAGAAGCCTGGACGATAACCTTGAAGTTACGGCCAAAGATGGTGAAGTCATTGACCTGATAGGAACCGTAGAAGGACTGGAGCGTCGAATAGAGGTCGCTCAGGGAGACGCCTTCACGGGCGACTTTGTCGCGGTCGATTTCGAGCTCATAGCCCGGTGTATCCGCCGCAAAAGCGGTGTAGACCGAACCGATTTCCGGACGCTGACGGGCAGCGGCGATGACTTTCTGTGCCGTTTCTGACAGTTCGGCCGTCGTATGGCCGCCCCGGTCTTCGAGCTGCATGGTGAAGCCTGACGACGTACCCATGCCGTCGATTGGCGGCGGGTTTAAGGCGATGATCGAGGCTTGCGGAATCTGGGCGCCGCGGGCCATGATTTTACCCATCAAAGCGTCGACGGAGAGATCCTTCGTCGTCCGTTCATCCCAGTCGTCAAGGCCGATGAAGGCAGCGGCGGCGTTCGACTTCTGGCCGCCTGCCAGAAGGCCGTAGCCGACGATATTCATGGCCGTCGATACGCCGGGCTGTTCTTTGAGCCAGTTACCCATGTCTTCACTGATTTTCTTCGTTTCCGTCTGAGAAATGCCTTCCGGAAGGGTGATATCCATCATGACGAAGGCACTGTCTTCAGCCGGTACGAAGCCCGTCGGCATGACCCGGAAGACGCCGAGGGTAGCCGCACTGATGACGATCAGGAAGACGACGCACCAGCGCAGGTGGAGCTGCAAGTGAGCCAGGATCTTGCCATAGCCTGCGATGAGGCGGTCGAACCATTCATTGAATTTATTGAAGAATTTGTAAATCCCCTTGGGATTTTCTTCGGGCTTATGGATATTCAAGATGGTCGCGCACATGGCCGGCGTCAGGGTCAGGGCGACGAAGGCCGAAATGAGGACCGAGACGGCAATGGTCAAGGCGAACTGGCGGTAGAGGATACCGCTCATGCCGCTTAGGAAAGCGACAGGGATGAAGACCGAAGCCAAGACGCAGGCGACGCCGATAACCGGGTTCTGTACGTTTTCCATGGCGATGATCGTCGCCTCTCGCGGACTTCGGGCGTTGTATTTAATTTCATATTCAACGGCTTCGATGACGACGATGGCATCGTCGACGAGGAGGCCGATAGCCAAGACCATGGCGAACAAGGTCAAGGTGTTGATGGAAAAGTCAAGGACGGAAAAGAGGGCAAAGGTCCCGAGAAGGGATACCGGGACGGCGATCAACGGAATGAGTGTCGACCGGCCGCTCTGGAGGAAGAGGTATACGATGAGGGCAACCAAGAGCAGGGCTTCGATGAAGGTTTGGATAACTTCTTCGATGGAGGCCCGGACGAACTTCGTGCTGTCGTATACGACTTCATAGTCCATATCGGACGGGAAGGATTCCTTGGCCTTTTCAAGGACGGCTTTCGCACCGCTGACAGACTGCATGGCGTTGGCGTCAGACGTCAGGCTGACCATGAAGCCGGCAGCATTACTGTCATTGAGTTTGGACGTGACGCTGTAGTCTTTCGAACCTAAGTTGACTTCCGCTACGTCGCCGACGCGGACCATAGTCCCATCGGAGTTGGTGCGGATGATGACGTTCTTAAACTGTTCGGCCGTTTGCAGACGACCGTCGGTACGCATGGTGTACTGATAGGTCTGGTTGTTAGCCGACGGCTGAGCGCCGATGGTACCGACGGCAGCCTGGGTGTTCTGGGCCGAAATGGCCGAGATGACGTCTGTCGGCGTGACGTTCAAGATACTCATCTTCATCGGATTGAGCCAAATACGCATGGCATAGTCCGAACCGAATTCCTGGACACTGCCGACGCCGGGAACGGATTTCAAGGCATCCATGAAGTACTGGGTCGCATAGTTCTTCATGAACGTAGCGTCGTACGACCCATTCGGCGAAACGAGGGCGAATACCATGGCCATGGAACTCGTCGACTTCTGGACCGTAACGCCCGTCGCCGTAACTTCTGACGGCAGGGTCGAAGAAACCTGGCTGACTCGGTTCTGGGTATTGACCGTATCCATGTCGCCGTCACTGCCCGTTTCGAACTGGGCCGTCAGCGAATAGGTCCCGTTGTCATTACTGGAACTTTCCAAGCTGACCAGGTCGTCGACACCGACCATTTGGCGTTCGATGACGCTGGCGACGGTCGTGCCGATGACTTCGGCGTTTGCCCCGGGGTAAGATGCCGACACGCGGACTTGGGGCGGCGTAACGTTCGGGTACTTCGCGACCGGCAGGGTTGCGATGGAAAGCAGACCGAGTATGGAAATGATCAGGGAAATGACGACGGCGAAAATAGGCCTGTCAATAAAAAACTTTGATATCACGGTCTCGCCTCCCTACTTGTTTGACGACGAGTCAGAAGCCGTATTGGAGTTATCGTTGTCGATATCCGCCTTGGTCAGCAAGTGCTGGTCGAGGGTCGCTCCCTTTGCTTTCTGATAGCCGTCGACGATGACGATATCGCCGCTCTGAAGCCCGCTGGTGATGATCCAGAATTTACCGACTTTCTGGCCCGGCGTGACTTCCCGAGTCTGAGCCTGTCCGTTGCCGTCGATGACGGAAACGTAGTATTTACCGAGGGTCTGCTGAACAGCCCGCTGCGGGACGGACAAGGCATTGCGCTGAATCTGCGTATCGGAAACGACCGTAGCATACAGGCCGGGGATGAGCAGGTTTTCCGGGTTGTCAAAGACGGCTTTGACGATGATCGAACCGGAGTTGCCGTCCATGCCGTGGTTGACCTGGGCAATGCGGCCTTCATAAGGATACATCGTGCCGTCGCTCAGGCGGAGCAGGAGGTGGTCGCCCCAGTTACTGCCGTCTGCCCCCTGTTTGGTCATCTGCAGGTATTCGGCTTCACTGATGGAAAATTCGACGTAGACCGGATTGGTCGACGAAATGGTGACCAGTGCCGTCGAACCGGCTGTCGCAAAGGTGCCGATAGGCACGTCATCGACGTTCAGCTTGCCGCTGAAGGGCGCATAGACGATGGTATCATCGACGTTATCCTGAGCGGCATCGACCTGGGCCGCGTTAGCCGCGACGACGGCTGCCTGTTGGCGCGTAGCCGCTTCCTGGTCGGTTACGGTCTGCTGCGGAACGGCATCCTGGCTGGCCAGGGCCTGGTAACGGCGGAGATTGAGCTGCTGATTGGCTAAATTGGCTTCGGACTGGGCTTGGGTTGCCTTTGCCTGAGCCAAGGCGGCATCGTACGTACGGCTGTCGATGCGGAACAAGGCCTGACCGGCCGTGACATCCTGACCGCCCTGGACGTACTTTTCTACGACGCGGCCGGAAATCTTCGGCTGAACGGGAACCTTATCCATCGCCGATACGGTACCGCTGTATTCAGCTCGAACGGGCGTGTCTGACGCGACGACTTTATACGTATTGACAGCAACGGGCGCTTTAGTTGCGTCTTTATCAGCACCACAGCCGGCCAAGAGCGCCGCAACCGTCAGGACGGCAACGCTCATCGTCGCAAGTTTGCGTTTTTGTATCATCTTTTTTTTCCTCCTATTTCTTTCGATTCCTGATTTTTAATGCCGTATAATAAGACCTTTATACAACGTTTCATATAATCACTAAAACTGGAATCTTGATTGACATCATTGAAATAATCGATGATATCATCGGCTGCGCTGTGCAGCATGCGCAATAACAGGAGCTTGTCAAAAGGCTTGAATTCTCCTGTCTGCTGAGCTTCATCGAGGAGCTGTTCCAAGAGACTCCAATCCTTTTTGTAGCGGGACTGCAGGCGTTCCCAGACGTCGGGCATCTTCACTAAGAGATCGCAGACCTTCCGGACCGACAAGACCTGCCAGTTTTCATTGGGCACGTCGAAATAGGCAATCAATTTCTCTTCACAGGTCAGGTTGTCATCGTCGACGAGCTCCCGATGGTATTGGTAGACCCTTTCAAGAAACGAACTGATCGCTTCTTCCACGATTTCCTGTTTTGACGAAAAATATTCGTACAAGGTTCGCTTACTGATGCGCAGCTTGCGGGCTAAATCATCCATGTGAAACTCAGAACCATGCCGGTCGATTTCACGCAAGGCTTCCGCCAGAATCTTGGCGCGGATATCTTCTGTCATGTAAACACATCCTACTCACAAAAATATAACATACTGTCTCTGAAACTCAAACATAAAACCCAGTACCAATTTATAGTTTAATATACCGCACCATATAAGTCAATATACGGCTCTAAACAAGTTGTAATTATTATTTTTCCAATTGGCCAGCCAGTTTCCGGATGGGCAAAAAGCGGTATAACAAGGCTCCGCAGGCGGCACCGAGGCAGGTATTGGGTAAAAAAGCGACGATAAAAAACCACAGGGCCACGGCTTTAGAATCTAAGACGAAGGCCGCCACGGGATAAGCGATGAGGCCGCCTAAAAGTCCGGTCCCGATGATTTCACCGGCAACGGCCCCCCAGATGGATCCCGTCCTTTTATAGAAGATACCGGCCAAGGCGGCGCCGATCATGCTGCCGGGATAGGCAAGGACCGTCCCGACGCCCATAGCCATGCGGATCGACGAGATGCAGAAGGCACCGGCCGTCGAATAGCGCCAGCCGACGAGGACGGCTAAGAGGACGTTGATGAGATGCTGCAGGGGAAAGACGCGGGCCCCGCCGAAGGGAAATGAAACGAAGGGAGCCAGCAAGACTCCGATGGCGATGAAGATAGCCGTCACCGTCATTCTTTTAAGTTCAACATTGTTCATGGGTAATCAAGACCTTTCCATACTGTTGCAACAGATCGCCATTCAGGCTGTAAAAAGCATCGAAGAGGCGGGCGTGAAAAGAACCGGGCCCGGCACTTCCGCCTCTTTCCATGGCCAGTTCGCCGCCGATGCCCATGGCCGTGACGCCGGCGACAGCTGCCGTAAAGGCGTCGCTGACGGCGGCAAAGGAGCCGATGAGGGATGACGTCATGCAGCCCGTACCGGACACATAGGTCAGCATGGGGCAGCCGTTGTGGACGGCAGCCGTCTGCTTGCCGTCGGAAATGATGTCGACGGCGCCGGTAATGGCAATGGTCGTTCCCAATTGTTGGGCAAGGTCGGCCGCCAACGTACCGTCGACGGGACGGACCAGGCTGTCGACGCCGAGGTTGCGGCCGCTCTTATGATCGGCCAGGCAGGTGATTTCCGCCGCATTGCCGCGGATGACCGAAAGGGGTAGTTCCCGGACCAGGCGCAGGGCCGCTTCCGTGCGAAAGGTCGTCCCGCCGGCCCCGACAGGGTCGAAGATGATGGGAACGCCCTTACGGGCTGCCGCCTTTCCGGCCAGGATCATGGCCTCCAGGGTCCACTGCTGGAGGGTGCCCAGATTGAGGACCAGTGCTTTCGCGGCCGCCGCCATTTCGGCGACTTCTTCGACGGAATTGGTCATCGTCGGCGAGGCGCCGATGGCCAGGGTCGCATTGGCGCAGTCGTCCATGGTGACAAAGTTCGTAATGTGATGAATGAGGGGCCGTTCCCGGCGCAGGGCCGCAAGTTTCGAGCCCATGTCTTCGACGATGGTCATGACCTCCTCCCTCCTTATTCGCCACCCTCTTCACGGGCGGCGACGTTCTTGTCGAAGAGGGCATCGGCAAACTGGGCAGCATCGAAGGGACGAAGATCGTCGACGCCTTCGCCGACGCCGACCCAGCGGACGGGGACGCCCAGTTCCCGTTTAATCGACAGGATGACGCCGCCTTTGGCCGTGCCGTCGAGCTTGGTCAGGACGACGCCGGTCAAGGGCACGACGTCGCCGAAGAGCTTGGCCTGGCTGACGGCATTCTGTCCCGTCGTGGCATCGAGGACGAGCAGCGTTTCCTGGGGAGCCCCATCGATGTTGCGGCCGGCGATGCGGGCCATTTTCCGCAGTTCTTCCATGAGGTTGGACTTAGTCTGCAATCGGCCTGCCGTATCGACCAGGAGGATATCGATGTTACGGGCTTTCGCCGAAGCCGTGGCGTCGAAGACGACGGCAGCCGCATCGGCTCCTTCCTGATGCTTGACGATGGGAGCGCCGACCCGTTCGGCCCAGATGGTCAGCTGTTCCGACGCGGCGGCCCGGAAGGTATCGCCGGCAGCCAGCATGACCGATTTCCCCTGTTCTTCATAGTATTTCGCTAACTTACCGATGGTCGTCGTCTTGCCGACGCCGTTGACGCCGACGACGAAGATGACCCGTGTCCCCTCCGTTTCCGGCAGGGGTTCATCGTTTTCATTCAAAAGCTTGACGATGCACCCTTCAAGGTAAGGTACGACGTCGTTCCCGTCTTTGATATCCCGGTTCTTGACGCCGGTCCGGATCTGATTGAGGAGGTATTCCGTCGTTTCGACGCCCATGTCGCCGGTCAGCATGACCGCTTCCAAGTCGTCATACATGTCGTCGTCGATTTTCGCGTAGCCGCGGACGACGGTCTCTATGTTTTGAATGAGCGAGTGTTTCGTCTTTTCTAAGCCTTTTCGAAGTTTTGAAAAAAATCCCATGATCATGTTCCTTCCTTTAATAATTCATCTACTTTGACCGACAGCAGCCGCGATACGCCCTTTTCTTCCATGGTGACGCCGAGGAGCGTATTGGCCGCTTCCATCGTCTTGCGGCGGTGGGTGATGACGATGAACTGCGTCGAGCCGCTGTAATTCTGGAGATACTTGGCCATGCGCTCTACATTGGCTTCGTCGAGGGCCGCGTCTACTTCGTCGACCAGACAGAACGGCGCCGGATGAAAGGCCAAAAAGGCCAGGAGCAGGGCGATGACCGTAAGGGCTCGTTCGCCCCCCGAGAGGAGGGTCAGAGACTGCTGTTTCTTTCCCGGCGGCCGGATGTAGATTTCGACGCCGGACTCTAAGATGTGTTCTTTATCGGTCAGGGCCAAATGGGCCGTTCCGCCTTCAAAGAGGCAGCTGAAAATCTGCTGGAAATGGACGCCGATATCTTGAAAGGCCTGACCGAATTGGTCGGCCATGGCCTTGTCGATGTCGGCGACGACGGCCCGCAGCTTTTCCCTCGATTCTTCTAAATCGAGGCACTGCTTCTTGTAAAATTCTTGTTTATCCAGGGCTGCCTGATAGTCGTCTTCGGCAGCCGGGTTGATGGTACCTAAGGCCGTTATTTGTGATTTTAACTGACTGACCTTGTCGTGAAGCTCTTTCAGCGAGCCTTCGCGGCGCCGATCCATGGCTTCCTGCCGACTCAGGCCCTGCATGGCCAGCCGTTCTTCATGATGACTGATATCGCTCTTATATTTTTCCATCTGGATATCGGCAGCATTGAGGCGCTGCTGCCAGGTCTGACTGCGCTTACGCAGGTCGTCGACGAGTTCGTCCAGGTCATGGCTCTGCTGCAGCCGTTCGCTGCGGCACTTATAGAAAGCTTCTTTGGCCTCATCGGAACGAGCCGTTTCGGCCTTCTTCACTTCGATATTCTGAGCCAGCTCCTGTAAGAGCCTTTCCGTCGTTTGGCGGCGCTCGCGAAGGTCCTTACGCCGTTGTGCAAGGATTTCCTGCTGACTCGTCAATTCGTCCTGCCAGGAAGCGTGCTGAGTCAGCTGTTCTTCCCCATGGCGGACCTGTTCTTTTAAGGTCGCCGCCGTGATCTGACATTCCGTCAGGTTCTTCCGGCACCGCTCTGCTTCGGCCTGGGCGGCATCGGCTGCGGCCTGCCACTGGTGAATGTCCGTTTCCGGTTCTTCTTCCAGGGCCGAGAGCGCCTTTTCTTTGGAAACGAGGTCGGCTTGGATATCCGCGCGGGCCGTGTCAAGGGCTTCGACGCGCTTATCCATATCGGTCACGGTCTTTTCAAGGTCGCGCAATTCCGAAGCGAGCTGCGCAGCCTGCCATGCGGCCTGGCCCGATTCCTGCTTGGCCTTTTGCAGGCCTTCTTCGGCCGCCGCCAAGACCTGTTTCCCTTCTTCAGCCGTTCGGCGCAAAGCCTTGCCCTTTTCCGTCAACCCTTGGAGCTTTTTTTGACCGTCGTCAAGGTGCTGCTGCAAGTCTTCCATCAAGGCTCTGCGGCTGATGAGGGAGCCTTCCTGATTTCGCGTACTGCCGCCGGTCAGGGAGCCGCCGGCATTGAACTGCGTGCCGTCGAGGCAGACGATGCGCAGACGGTGGCCGTACTTCTTGGCGACGGCCGACCCCGTGTCCATCGTATCGGCCAAGAGTGTCTTCCCCAATAAAGACGTAAAGACCGTCTTATATTTTTCTTCATACGTAATGACATCAGAGGCAAAACCCAGGATGCCTTTTTCCGACGCGGCCCGTTCTTCATCGGCGGTCCGCGTCCGGTTTCTCAGGGTATCCAGGGGCAGGAAGGTCGTCCGGCCGGCTTTCTTTTCTTTTAAATAGGAAATGGCCTGTTTGGCCGCCCCTTCGTTTTCGGCCACGACGTACCGGGCCGCGGCGCCCAGGGCAATGTCGACGGCGACGGCAAACTTACCGGGAATGCGGCATAATTCGCCGACGGCGCCGCAAAGCTCGCTGCGCCAGGGCTGCGATGCCGTAAGGACGACCTTGACGGCCCGGCCCAAGCCTTCGTGTTCTTGTTCCATGCTCCGTAAGACGCCGATGCGCTGTTGAGCCCCGTCGACGTCACTGCGAAGACGGCGATAGTCCCGTTCGACGTCCTCCAGGAGGGCCTGCGCCTTGGCAGCGGCCTCCTTCTGAGCGGCAACCTCCTTTTCCCGGTCTCGAAGGCGTTGCTGCCACTGGTCTCTTCGATCTTCGACGGCCTGACTACGGCCCTTCAAGTCTTCCAAGGCCTGCTTTTTTTCTTCGAAAGCGCGAAGGGCTTCTTCACAGGCGTCGGCATTTTCTTCTAAGCGGCGGCGCAGGTCATCGCGGTCGCGGCGCAGCATGAAGGCGTCGCGGCTGCGGCTGGAATTGGCATCGAGGCGTTCCTTTAGGGCGTCGGCAGCTTGTTTAGCCTTGTCGTCCGCTTGGGTGACTAAGGTTTCGGTCAGGGCCAGGGCCTTTTGAGCCGCTGCCAGCTCGGTTTCCTTTTGTTCCTTCTGCTGCCGCAGTTCTTTCTCCTTGGCTTCCCAAGACGTCTGCCGCTCTTGGAGCTGGCCTTCATCCTTTTCATCGGCAGCCTGCTGCTCAGCCAGTTCGGCTTTTCGCTGAATGCAGGCTTCCTGGCGATGGGTCAGGCTGTCCAATTCGTTGTGCACGGCCATGGCTTCTTCATCGAGGCGACGCAGTTTTTCTTCTTCCGCCGCCATGGAGGCCATGAGGGCCTTGCGCCGCTGTTCGGCATCGGTCAATGCTTTGGCCGCTTCCTGTTCTTCCGCCGATGCCGACTGGCGGCTGTTTTCGGCTTTGGCCAAGAGGCGTTCGCTGTTGCGCAGCTCCTGCAAGGTCAAAGTTCCTTCATAGGCCAGTCGTTCGCTGTCGAGGGTTCGGAACTCCTTCAGTGTTTCAGCCTGTTTCTGCAAGGGTTCCAGCTGCTCTTCGAGGACACTGGTAAGGTCGCCGATGCGTTCCAAATTGCGTTCCGTTTCCGCAATTTTTCGCAGGCCTTCGGCTTTTCGCCCCTTAAAGCGGCTGATGCCGGCCACTTCTTCAAAGATGACCCGCCGTTCTTCAGGCTTGCTGTTCAAGATGCGATCGACGCGGTTCTGGCCGATGACGGCCATGGAATCCTGACCGATACCGGTGTCGGCAAAAAGGATATGGATATCCTTTAAGCGGCACGGCCGACGGTTGATATAGTATTCACTGTCACCGGACCGAAAGAGGCGCCGGGTGACGACGACTTCCGTAAATTCCGTGTCCAGGGCATGGTCGCTGTTATCAAAATAGAGCGATACTTCGGCCGCACCCTGAGGCCGGCGGGTTTGTGTACCGGCAAAGATGATGTCTTCGGCACGCTGGCCCCGCAGTTGGCGGATGTTCTGTTCCCCCATGACCCAGCGGACGGCATCGGAAATGTTGCTCTTACCGCTGCCGTTGGGCCCGACGATGGCCGTAATACCCTTATCAAAGTTCAAAATTGTCTTATCGGCAAAGGATTTGAAGCCTCTCAGCTCCATTTTTAATAACTGCATAATAGTTTACTCTCTTCATCAGCCGTGAGTACGAATTTTCTGGTCATACGCAGGCCTCCCCTTATTTTTTCGTATAGTTATCATACCATAATTAGCCGTCCGTCGCCAGCCGCACCTCTTCGCCGCCGGGACAGACAAAGATTGTGTAAAAAATCCCCAAAAGGGTTGACGAACGAAAGATTAATGATTATATTAGAATTTGGGGTTAGAGGCCCTGATTCTGCAGAAAGGGAGAGTACCGTAACATGATTCAAGTTTACAAGCACAGCAACGGCCACTTGGATGGAAACATTTCCTTGGCATCGGCTGAAAAAGGCTCATGGATCAACGTCGTAAACCCGGATTCCGACGATTTGCAGCTCGTATCCATGGTCACGGAAATCCCCACCGATGTTTTGAAAACCGCCTTGGACACGGAAGAACGTTCCCACGTTGAAATCGAAGACAACTACATCTTCGTCGTCATCAACATTCCCGT
The DNA here is from genome assembly GCF_000455225.1 of Megasphaera massiliensis. Lineage (GTDB taxonomy): Bacteria > Bacillota > Negativicutes > Veillonellales > Megasphaeraceae > Megasphaera > Megasphaera massiliensis. Next base: position 14,289 of record NZ_HF954537.1, on the reverse strand, counting down.
CGTCCTGGAAACGGACAGTTACGACACACTGCCCCTCGGTATCTTCATCACATCCGACTTCATCATCACCCTCTGTATCGAGGAGACGGAAGTCATGCGCGCTTTTACGAAAAACACCTATCCCCTGTTCCACACCTTTAAAAAGACGCGCTTCTTATTTCAAATACTCTATCGTTCGGCAACCTTATTCCTTCGTTACTTAATGCAGATCAATCACCGAACGGATGATCTCGAAGAAACACTGCGCCATTCCATGCGCAACAAGGAATTTTTCATGCTCTTGGAATTACAGAAATCCTTGACCTACTTCACATCGGCCCTCAGGGGAAACGGCATCGTCATGGAGCGCCTCATGCGCCTGCGCCGCAACACGGCCCTTCACCATCTCATTAAAATGTATGAAGAAGACGAAGACCTCCTGGAAGACGTCATCATCGAAAACAAGCAGGCTATCGAAATGGTTGAAATGTATTCCAACATCCTGATGAGTATGTCCGATACCTTCGCGTCGATCATTTCCAACAACCTGAACTTAGTCATGAAATTCTTAGCCTCGATTACGATCATGCTGGCAGTTCCGACGATTATCTTCAGTTTATGGGGCATCAACGTCCAGGTCCCCTTCCAAGATACGGCGAACGGCTTCTTCTACGTATCCGGCATCGCCCTCATCTGTACGATTACGGCGGCTATCTTATTGTGGCGAAAGGATTTATTCTAAAAGTTATGCTAAAAACTGCCTTGCCCCTGCACCATGCTCTTGATCGGTTCAAAAGACCGCCGGTGTATCGGACAGGGCCCATATTCCCGAAGGGCTTCCATATGCATCTTCGTCAAATATCCCTTGTGGACGGCAAAGCCGTACTGGGGATATTTTTTGTCGTATTCGACCATCAGCCGGTCTCGCGTCACCTTGGCGATGATCGACGCCGCGGCGATGGACGCGCTTAAGGCGTCGCCGTGGACCAGGGACCGATGCGGCATCGTAAGGTCCCGCAGGGGCATGGCATCGACCAGGACGGCTTCGGCCGGAACGGCAAGGCCTTCTACCGTCTCGTACATGGCCTGCATCGTCGCATGGTAGATGTCGAGGCGGTCGATGTCCTTTTCTGATTTGGCGATACACGACACGGCCACGGCTTCGGCCATGATTTTGTCGTACAGCTCTGCCCTTTTGGCGGGCTGTACTTTTTTGCTGTCATTAAGGCCCGGACAGTCCCAAAAGGGCGGCAGGATGACGGCGGCTACCATGACCGGCCCTGCCGCAGGCCCGCGGCCGGCTTCGTCGATACCGGCCACATGGTACAGGCCCTGGCGGTAATACTGCCCTTCCGGATCATAGAGGTGAAGGACCCGTTCCCGTTCCTCTTCTTCCTTGATTTTCCGCTTCATGTAGGTGTCGGCCAGCTTTCGGACCGACACCCGGCCGTCGCCCTTCATGGCCGAAAGCAACGCTTCGATGTCCCGGCCTTGGGCCAACAGCTCTTTCAGGTCGGCTACCTTTAATTTGGCAATGTCCATGTCATTCATCCCCTTCAAATTCACCGAGGCGGTCGAGGGAAATGGCGCCGATTACGCCTTCGCGGAATTCCTTCAAAATGAGTTTATATGTCTTTTCTAAGTCGACGACGCCGCCGGAGACGATGCAGCCTCGCTTGCGGCCGATGGCTTCAATCGTTTCCAGTGGTTTGTCGCTGAGTTCTTCCAGTTTATAGCGGCCTTTCAATTCATCCGGGTACTGGGCCGTCAGCTGTTCGATGAGCTGGGCAATTACCGTTTCCATATCGAAGACGGTGTCGGAAATGGCCCCCGTTGCGGCCAGCCGGTAGGCACTGGTCTGATTTTCAAGTTTCGGCCACAAGACGCCCGGCGTATCGAGGAGGTCGAGCTGGTCGCCGATGTGGACCCACTGCTTGCCCTTCGTTTCCCCGGGCTTATCGGCCGTCTTGGCGGCGCTTCGGTGGGACAACTTATTGATCAGCGTCGACTTGCCGACGTTGGGGATCCCCAGGATCATGGTCCGGACGGCGCGGTTCTTGAGGCCCCGTGCCTTCCAGCGTTCGAGCTTGGGCGCCGCTAAGGAGCGGATGAGGGACACGAGCTGTTTGACTCCCTTGCCGCCTTTGCTATTGAGGGCCATGACCTTTCTCCCCTGCTGTTTATAGTAGGCCACCCATTCGTCGACGACGGCCGGATCGGCCAAATCGGCCTTATTGAGGACGACGACGGACGGCTTGTCGCCGATGAGGGATTTGATCATGGGGTTGGTGCTGCTCAAGGGGATGCGGGCGTCGACGAGTTCGATGACGACGTCGATGATTTTGAGATTTTCCTGAATCAGGCGCTTGGCCTTGGCCATATGGCCGGGATACCAGTTGATTATCATAGAAACTCCTTTATAGAAAAAAAGAAAGGGGGCTGTTCCTAAAAACAGCCCCTTTTCACTGTCCTGAGACAGCGAATGACAGTATAAGCGATTTCGTCCTTCGAGGGCTTACCATAGGGCATGCTTTCGACAAAGGAGATTAGCCTTCTCTAGTTGCGCTCACATGAAGGATGTGTTCGATGACGTCATCGATCGGCTTGTCGCCTAAATCACCTTTCGAGCGGTCGCGCAGGCCGAAGGCACCGTTTTCCATTTCCTTATCGCCGACGACGGCCATGTAAGGAACTTTTTCCATCTGTGCCTTGCGGATCTTGTAACCCAGTTTTTCATTGCTTTCGTCCACTTCGACGCGGATGCCCTTGGCTTCCATCTTCTTGGCAACGTCCTGGCAGTAGGCCAAGTGTTTTTCAGAGATCGGCAGGATCTTGATCTGAACCGGAGCCAGCCAGGTCGGGAAAGCACCGGCATAGTTTTCGGTCAAGATGCCGATGAAGCGTTCGATCGAACCGTAGACGACGCGGTGGATCATGACCGGACGGTGTTTCTGGCCGTCTTCCCCGGTGTAGGTCAGGTTGAATTTTTCCGGCAGGAGCATATCGAGCTGGATGGTACCGCACTGCCAGGTACGGCCGATGGAGTCCTTCAAGTGGAAGTCGATCTTCGGACCGTAGAAGGCGCCGTCGCCTTCGTTGATGCTGTAGTCGAGGCCGAAGTCATCCATGGCTTTGCGCAGGGCATCGGTCGTCATTTCCCAGGTAGCGTCGTCGCCCATGGAGTTGTCCGGACGAGTCGACAGTTCAGCGTGGTAGGTCAAACCGAAGGTAGCATAGACTTCGTCGAAGAGGCGGATCGTTTCCTGGATGACGTCTTCGATCTGGCTAGGCATCATGAAGATGTGGGCATCGTCCTGAGTGAAGCAGCGGACGCGGAACAGGCCGTGGAGGGCGCCGGACAATTCATGACGGTGAACGAGTCCCAGTTCGCCGATGCGCAGGGGCAGTTCCTTATAGGAATGAGGTTCGTTGGCATAGACCAACATGCCGCCCGGGCAGTTCATCGGTTTGATGGCGTAGTCTTCATCGTCGATCTTGGTGAAGTACATGTTTTCTTTGTAATGATCCCAGTGACCGGAAGTTTCCCAGAGTTCGCGGTTCATGATCATCGGAGTCATGACCTGCTGGTAGCCGTAGCGGCGATGAACTTCGCGCCAGTAGTCGATGAGCAGGTTGCGGACGATCATGCCCTTCGGCAGGAAGAAGGGGAAGCCCGGGCCGTATTCGCTGAGCATGAACAGGCCGAGCTGTTTGCCCAATTTACGATGGTCGCGCTTTTCAGCTTCTTCCATCATCTTCAAGTAGTCGTCGAGTTCGGATTTCTTTTCAAAAGCCGTGCCGTAGATACGCTGGAGCATCTTGTTCTTTTCATCGCCCCGCCAGTAGGCACCGGCAACGGTCTGGATCTTAAAGGCTTTGACCCGGCCTGTCGATTCGCAGTGCGGACCGGCACAGAGGTCGTAGAAGTCGCCTTGGCGATAGACGGAGATGACGGCATCTTCCGGAAGGTCCTGGATGAGTTCTACTTTATAATCCTGGCCGGCATCTTTGAACATCTTCAACGCGTCGGCACGGGACAGGATTTCTTTGGTAATGGGAAGGTTTTCTTTTACGATCTTAGCCATTTCAGTTTCAATGGCACCGAAGTCGTCCTGTGTGAAGCGGTGTTCTGTATCGAGGTCATAGTAGAAACCGTTTTCAATGGACGGGCCGATGGCGAACTTGACGCCCGGATAGAGGTGCTGGATCGCCTGGGCCATGATATGAGAGGCTGTATGGCGAAGGGTATCCTTCCCTTCCTGATCGGCAAAGGTGAAGAATTCGACCGTCGAGCCGTCGACGATCGTTTCACGAAGGTCCGTGATTTCACCGTTTACCCTTGCGACTAAAACCTTTTTAGCAAGACTGTTGCTCAGTTCTTTTACGGCCTGGGCAAGAGAAATGCCATCGGAAAATTGTTTTTTGCTTCCATCTTTCAACAGTAATTCTGCCATACGAAACATCCTCCTTAATAAAAAAAGCCCTCGTCCTCAAGGGACGAGAGCATTACTCACGTGGTTCCACCCTAGTTCACCGGGAAAAATCCCAGCGTACTCAAGCGCCGTAACGGGGCGTCCGGAGTTTCTTACTCAGTTCAGAAACTCAGCTCCAAGGCGGTAACTTTTCAGTCTTTATAAGGTACTCCCAGCAACGTACCTCTCTCTGTCATAAAGGAGCTGTAAAGTGTTGTCCTTTTCAAAGCTTTTCTCTTATATCTAAGGTATGCGTAAATTATACGGCACGTTTCGGGCCTTGTCAAGTGAGAGAAACCATCTTTCCACCCGGAATATTTCACAAAAAAAGCACTGTCTCAGAGAGACAGTGCTTTTATCATTCACAATCAAGTAGCTTATGCGAGGCCTTTCTGTTTCTTGATAGCTGCGGTGAGCATCGGAAGAACTTTGTAGACATCGCCTACGATACCGTAGTCGCAAACTTTGAAGATCGGAGCATCTTCGTCTTTGTTGATGGCGATGATGCAGTCAGAGCCGGACATACCAGCCAAGTGCTGAATAGCACCGGAGATAGCGCAGGCAATGTAGATCTTCGGAGCAACGGTTTTACCCGTCTGGCCGACCTGATGGAGAGCGCTGATCCAGCCAGCGTCAACTGCGGCACGGGAAGCACCGACAGCGCCGCCGAGAACGTCTGCGCATTCTTTCAGGATGCCCGTAGCGAACGGTTCTTCACCATTCATGCCGCGGCCGCCGGAAACGATGATGTCAGCGTCTTCGATCTTAACGCCTTCGCCGCCCATTTTAATGAGTTCGACGAAACGAGTCATCATGTCAGCATCGGAAACTTTAACTTCTTTTTCGATAACTTCACCCGTTGCATTGGGGTCAGCTTCCGGTTTTTTGAAAACGTGCGGACGAACCGTACCCATCTGCGGGCGGTTGTCTTTACAAATGATTTCAGCCATGATGTTGCCGCCGAGAGCCGGACGAGTCCATACGATGGTCTTGCCGTCGTCGTCAACGCTGAGCTGCGTGCAGTCAGCTGTAAGGCCCGTTTTCAAGGTGTTGGCAACGCGAGGGCCGAGGTCACGGCCGATGTTGGTAGCACCAACGAGGAATACGTTAGCTTTTTCTTCTTCGAAGAAGTCGCAAAGAACTTTTGCATATGCTGTCGTATTGTAATGTTCGAGTTTCGGATCGTCATAGACGAAAACTTTATGAGCACCGTGAGCGATCAATTCCTGTGCCAACGGTTTTACATCTTTACCAATAAGAATAGCGCCGACTTCGTCGCCAATGGTGTCAGCCAAGATGCGGGCCTGACCCAACAATTCAAAAGATACATCACGTAATTTGCCTTCAAACTGTTCAGCAATTACATAAATGCCTTTGCATTCTGCTAAATCCATTTTCACTGTTCCTCCTTGAATTAAATGATTTTCTGGGCAGTCAGTTTTTCCATGAGCTGGTCGACGATTGCCTGTTCGTTGTCGTCTTCAACTTTGAGAACGAGACCGCCGGATCTCTGAGGCGGAGTGAAAGTTTTACGAACTTTTGTCGGAGAACCACTCAAACCGATAAGCGTTTCGTCAACGCCGATAGCAGCAGCGTCTAAGGTCGGGATTTCACGGCGTTTTGCTTTCATCGTGCCGCGAATGGTCGGGAAACGCGGTTCATTCAAGTCTTTTACGGCGGTGATGAGGACAGGGAAATTAGCTTCAGTTACGATGTAGCCTTCTTCATTTTCCTGCTGGACAGTGACTTTGTCGCCTTCGACTTTGATGTCGCGAGCATACGTAATCTGCGGAATACCGAGTTCGCAAGCGATCTGCGGGCCAACCTGAGCGGTATCGCCGTCGATAGCCTGTTTGCCGCAAAGAACCAAATCAAATTTTTCGATGCCTTTGAGTTCAGCAACTTTTTTAACAGCCTGTGCCAAAGCATAGCCCGTGGCTAACGTATCGGAGCCGCCGAGTTTACGGTCAGATACGAGATAAGCATCGTCAGCACCCATAGCGAGACCTTCACGAAGGACATCTTTAGCCTGTTCAGGACCCATGGAGAGTAACGTGACTTTGACGTTATCCTTATCAGCGTCTTTCAACTGCAGAGCACCTTCCAGTGCGTTCTGGTCGAAGGGGTTGAAAATGTTAGGAACACCAGCACGGATGATGGTATTTTTTACGGGGTCAATCTTAACTTCTGCTGTGTCCGGAACCTGTTTGACACATACCAATATTTCCATTTACGTTTGCCTCCTAAAGTCTTTTTTTATGCAACAGGCTTGGCTGATGCCAAGCCTGCATCATAAACTTCAATTATCTTAACAGAGCACCAGCTGTAACCATGAGCTGAACTTCGTTCGTGCCTTCGTAGATCTGAGTGATCTTAGCATCGCGCATATGACGAGCAGCCGGATATTCTTCGCTGTAGCCATAGCCGCCGAAAATCTGGACAGCTTCAGTGGAAACACGCATAGCAACGTCGGAAGCAACGCGTTTTGCGATAGCAGCTTCAACCGTGAACGGTTTGCCTTCCTGTTTCAAGCAAGCAGCTTTGTAAACGAGGTTGCGAGCAGCTTCGATCTGCATCTTCATGTCAGCCAATTTGAAGGAAACGGACTGGAATTTGCAGAGCGGTTTGCCGAACTGTACACGCTGTTTGGAGTATTCAACAGCATCTGCCAAAGCAGCTTCTGCGATGCCGAGAGCCTGAGCGCCGACGCCGATACGGCCGCCGTCGAGGGTCATCATAGCGATCTTGAAGCCTTTGCCTTCTTCGCCGAGCATGTTTTCAGCCGGAACTTTGACGTCCTGGAATACGAGTTCCATCGTGACGGACGTATGGATGCCCATCTTGTCTTCTTTTTTACCATAAGTGAAGCCGGGCATGCCGTCTTCGAGGATGAAGGCCGTGATGCCGTGGTTGCCTTTGCTCTTGTCGGTCATAGCGAAGACAATGTAGATATCAGCATGGCCGCCATTGGTGATGAAGATCTTGGAGCCGTTCAGGGTGTACGTGCCGTCGTCGTTTTTAACAGCGACAGTCTGCTGGCCGGAAGCGTCCGTGCCGGCATTCGGTTCGGTCAAGCCGAAAGCGCCGAGTTTCGTGCCTTCAACCAAGGGAACCAAGAATTTTTCTTTCTGTTCTTCCGTGCCGAACTGCCAAATCGGGTTAGCACAGAGGGAAACCGTTGCAGACAAGGTGATGGAAACGCCAGCATCGTATTTAGCTAATTCTTCAACAGCCAAGATGTAGCTCAAAACGTCGCCGCCGTCATCGCCGGCACCGCCGTACTTTTCTTCAAAGTAAGCGCCTGTGATGCCCAAGCTGAGCAGTTCAGCGATCAGTGCGTCATCATAAATGCCCTGATGGTCGCGTTCCATGATCGTAGGAGCTAATCTCTTTTCACCGAAATCTCTAGCGAGGTTCATGAAATCCTGTTGTACTTCTGTTAAGTTAAAATCCATGATGTGTCCACTCTCCTTAGTGTATAGTTAATTTACAGTAAAGCCTTAAGATAAAACCTGAAATCTGAGACAATACATTGTCCGGTTGATACAAAAAAACAGCTTGGATATATATTCACACGGTCTCAGTGCTTACAAGTGCATTGTACAACTTTTCACAAGTTAAATCAATAGCAAAAGTGCTATAAATCACAATATAACCATTCCATTTTCTCATCTTAAAGTATTAACAAGACTTTTTGGTACTAGCAAGGCAAAAAGGAGAAAATAGCCTTGACACGGTACGTCTCATTTTTACTGTCGGTTTTTATTCTTATACCTAACTATACTGGTTACAAATACTTAGGAAAGCTTACGGTTGTATTATAGCACGGATACCCCTAAAGTTGTCAAGGATATGTGCCGTAATTCCCCAAATTTTATAATCGCCGTACGTATAAATCTTTACCTGGTAGGTCCGGCGCGGCCGCCACTGGCCTCGCATGGGCATCTCCAGGTCCTTCGGGAAGTCCGGTGCCGGCCGGGTTGCCAGCTCGATGTTGCCGATTTCCGGCTGATGGTCGTCGAACCATTTCAAGGGAACCGTAAAGGTGTGGTCCACTTCACCGGTGCTCAAGGTAAAATCCGTCGTATCCATATAGGCGGCAAAGGGCCAGACGGTGACGCCGACGGGCGATTCCAGGTAGTCCAGGGGGCCCCAGAGGTGGATGTGGTCGGCAGAAACGCCCAGTTCTTCCTTCGTTTCCCGCAGGGCTGCCGCCAAGGGACTCTTGTCGGTCTTATCGATGCGGCCGCCGGGAAAGCAGATTTCTCCGGGCTGCCAGTCGAGCTTAGAACTGCGGACTTCAAAAACCAAATGTTCTTCCCCGTCTTTGTAAATGACCGGCACCAAGACGGCGCAGGGAACGGTATTGAGGCAGTGGTTTTGACGGACAATGCGCTCGGGCCAAGGCGTAAAAGGCTTCATGTCAATCTCCTTTCAGGTACAGATTACGTTACAATAAGTACAATCTAAAGAAAAGGAGACTGCCTGACAGACAGTCCCCTCCTTTGTTAAGTATATTCACATTTCTTTATTTAACGACGATATTGATGATTTTCTTCGGTACGACGATAAATTTGACGACCTTTTTATCGCCGATGAATTCTTTAATATGCGGCAGGGCCAGGACCTGTGCTTCGAGGACTTCCTTATCGGCATCGACGGCGACGGTCAGGCGGTCGCGGACTTTGCCGTTGACCTGGATCGGCAGTTCGATTTCATCGACGACGAGGGCCGTCTTGTCGACTTCCGGCCAGGATTCCTGGTGGACGCTGCCTTCAAAGCCGCAGATCTGCCACAGTTCTTCCGTAATATGCGGCGTAAAGGGCGCCAGCATCTTGAGCAGGTTCTTATTGGCTTCAAGAGCTACGTCGTCATGGATCGTCGTGTTGGCGCCGGCATAGGCGTGCATGGCGTTGACGAATTCCATGATCGAGCTGACGGCTGTATTGAGGCCGTATTCGCCGTCTTTACCGAGGACGTCTTCCGTGACTTTGGAAATGGCCTTGAATTCTTCAAAGCGCAGTTCTTTTTCCCCTTCGGTATAGGCCTTATGGGAGTCACCGGCTTTTTCCATGTCCCGGAACTGGTGAACGATGCGCCATACGCGGTTGAGGAAACGGTACGAGCCTTCGACGCCCTGATCGGACCAAGCCAGATCGCGTTCGGGCGGAGCGGCAAAGAGGATGAATAAGCGGGCCGTATCGGCACCGTATTTGGCGATGATATCTTCCGGCGATACGATGTTGCCCTTAGATTTACTCATCTTGCTGCCGTCGAGGAGAACCATCCCCTGGGTCAGGAGGCGTTCAAAAGGTTCTTTCGCTTCGATGAGGCCGGCGTCATGGAAGACCTTCATGAAGAAGCGGGAGTACATGAGGTGAAGGATGGCGTGTTCGATGCCGCCGATGTACTGGTCGACGTTCATCCAGTGATTGCCCTTCTTGGGATCCCAGGCCTGTTCATCGTTGCGGGCGTCGGTATAACGCAGGAAGTACCACGACGAGCAGATGAAGGTGTCCATCGTATCCGTTTCCCGTTTCGCCGGGCCGCCGCATTTCGGGCAGGTGCAGTTGACAAAGCTGCTGCTCGTCGCCAAGGGCGATACGGCACCGGCCGTGAATTCGACGTCTTCCGGCAGCTTGACCGGCAGCTGGTCTTCAGGGACGAGCTGTTCGCCGCAGGTCGGGCAGTAGATGATGGGAATGGGAGCGCCCCAATAGCGCTGACGGGAAATGAGCCAGTCCCGGAGCTTATAGTTTACGGTCTTTTTGCCAAGGCCTTTGTCAGCCAGCCATTTCGTAATGGCTTTGCGGCCTTCTTCGTCGGTCAGGCCGTTGAATTCGCCGGAATTGACCAAGGTGCCCGGTTCATGGTAGGCCCCTTCCATGGTCGCAAGATCGAGGTTCTGTTCTTTATTCTGGACGACGAGGCGCAGGGGCAGGCCAAATTCTTTGGCAAATTCCCAGTCGCGCTGGTCGTGAGCCGGTACGCCCATGACGGCGCCGGTGCCGTAGTCGGCCAAGACGTAGTTGGCGATCCAAATGGGGACCTTTTCGTTGTTGACCGGATTTACGGCATAAGCCCCGGTGAACATGCCTTCTTTTTTGGCGTCCGTTGCCGTGCGGTCGATGTCGCTCATGTTCTTCATGCGCGTAATGAAGGCCCGGAGTTCGGCTTCATTTTCCTTGCCTTTGATGAGGTCGGCAACGTATTCGTGTTCCGGAGCAAGGACGATGTAGGTAACGCCGAAGATCGTATCGACACGGGTCGAGAACATGGGTACCTTTTTGCCGATTTCCGGGATATCGAAGGAGAATTCGGCCCCTTCGCTGCGGCCGATCCAGTTCTTCTGCATGGTCTTGACCCGTTCCGGCCAGCCCGGCAGTTCTTTGAGGTCATCTAAGAGGCGGTCGGCATAGTCCGTAATCTTGAAGAACCACTGTTTGAGGTCCTTTTTGACGACTGGATTGTCGCAGCGCCAGCACTTGCCGTCAATGACCTGTTCGTTGGCAAGGACGGTGTTGCACGTATCGCACCAGTTGACCTTGGCTTCTTTGCGGTAGGCCAGGCCCCGCTTGTAGAACAGTTCAAAGATCCACTGGGTCCATTTATAATACTTTTCATGGCACGTCGCTACTTCGCGGTCCCAGTCGTAGGACAGGCCCAGGGCCTTTTGCTGACGGGTCATGTTTTCAATGTTGCTGTACGTCCATTCTGCCGGCGGAATATTGTGTTTAATGGCTGCGTTTTCAGCAGGCATGCCGAAGGCATCGTAACCCATAGGATGGAGAACGTTGTAGCCGTTCATGCGGCGGTAGCGGGCGATGACGTCGCCGATGGTGTAGTTGCGGACGTGGCCCATATGAAGATTCCCCGACGGATACGGGAACATTTCCAATACGTAATACGGCGGTTTGCCGTTGTCTTCGCTGCAGCAGTCACAGTGGTGTTCTTCCCATACGTGCTGCCATTTCTTTTCGATTTCCTGTGGAATATACTTTTCCAATATAAGAGCCTCCTATCCTGCCCCAGTCAAAATAAAGACAGCCTGTCTTACAGCGTCTTGAATATTATTATAGTGGCCTCATGGCGTCAAGTCAATTCATGTTTTGCAAATCCCTGCCAAAAATGGGTCGGTTCAAATCCTTTTCGCCAAAAAGCTGCGCCCTTCAATCCATAAGTTTGGATGAGTTCAGCCTTAGCTTTTAAGGATTTTTCATCTTCTATCCAAATTTTAACAGTCCCCGTTTTTAAGGGCAGTTCCAAGTAATAGAGGCTCAGGTCGGGCTTCCAGACGACGTAGTTCTTATAGGCCTTGAGAACGGCTTCGCTGTCGGCCATGGTAAGGGTCCTGACGAAGAGCTTGGCCTTGCCGCCGGCAGCTGTCTGAGGTGCCGATGCCGCCGGTTTGGCAGCTTTTTTCGCAGGCTGTACGGCAGCCCGTTTATACGTATTGCCGTCAAAGTCGATGGGAACGATGACGCCCTGTTTGTTTTCGGCAGCCTGACGGGCCGCTTCTTCCGCTGCCGTTTCAATTTCGACCTGCATCGGCTCATTCACCTTGGCCTGATCTTCGTCTTTACGGACATCGGCCTTGGCAGCTTTTACCGGCGGTTCCCCGACGACAGCCGGCCAGTCGGAAATGTCCTGCGGCAGGTCGCGGCCGTCTTTCGATTCATACCACAGCCGCATGTAAAGGGGCATGCCCAGGACGATCTTATCGGCAGGCGCCAATTTCAGCGTATTCTGAACGGCTCGTTCTACCCAAGGGTAGGTTGCGACAGGACCGGCGACGGGGCTGGTCCGGCCGACCTGATCGTAGGCCATGATCATCAGGTAGTCCAGGTGCGGTGCCAGGGCGGCCCGGTCGTAGACCATGGACCAGTTGGGGCTGTCCGACGGCGGCGTCACGTCCATGGACAGTTTCAGGCCGTAAGCATGGGCGGCGTCGGAAATCTTGCGGACGAAGGCCGTCAATTTATCCTTATCGCTGTAATTGATGTTTTCAAAGTCGATGTTGTAGCCCTTAAAATCATAGAGGATGGCATAGCCTATGAGCTGGCGGACCATCGTATCCTGAAGGCGGCTGTCGGACAGGATTTCGTGGGTCACCTTGGGATCAAAGTTATTGTCGACGAGAGGCCACATGGCGTAGCCCTTAGCGGCGTAGGTTTCGGCCAGCATGTCGAAGTCGGGGTTGCGCAGCTCGATACCGCTCTTGGTCAGGCGGAAGGCCGTCGGCGACATGATCGGCTGGTGAGTCCGCAGTTCCGGGAGATCAGGGTCTTCCTTCATGAGGGGATCCCAAAAAAGGACCAGGCCCATCTTCCCTTCCTTAGAGACGGCCGGCTGACGATCGCCTTCCCGGCGCAGTTCGGGAGCCGTGTTTACGGGCTGCTTTGGCGGCAGGAGGCTGTTTTTCTCGGTCGGATTTTCGGCCAGGACATAGCTGATGCCCAGGGGACGACGGACGTTTTTGATATTGATGGTCCGGCCGCCGCTGACGGCCCGTCCCGGAAGGGTCAGCTGAACGGGAGCGCCCTGCCAGGCCGTCGAGCCGTTTTCAGCCTTTGGCAGGCGGAACCAATAGGTTCCCTTGCTCTTGTCGGCTTCTTTGATGCCGTAGCGGCTGAGGGCCTTGTCCGATACGAGCCAGCGGCCCTGGTCTTCGACGATTTCAAGATCCTTTACGACTTCATCGGGAATGGGGTTGGCCACGGTCGGCACGTTAAAAGCCGGGTCCGTCGCTTTAGCGCTGTCGTCGCCGGGGACGGCCGCAAAGGAAAAAGCCGTCAGAGACAAGGTAATCAGTCCCGTCAGGCAGGAAGTTTTTATGACACGGTTATATTTCATCATTCTTTCCTCCTCGTGAGGATTGGAAAAAAAAGTTCAATCCTGTATAATTCTATGGTGAACGCGAACAAATCCCGTCCATATTTTTTCATTATACCACACCCAAAGGAGGTTTTATATTGCATCAGTATCTATTTTTCATCGGCTCCTTCCCCGTCCGGGCTTACGGACTGTTATTTATGCTGGGCATCATCTCGTCAGGTCTTACGGCCTACTACATCATGAAGCGCGACGGCCGCGGCTGGCACGTCCACATCTTCGACTTCACCATGTACTGCGGCCTGGCGGGCATCGTCGGCGGCCGCCTGTGGGACGTCTTCTTCTTCGACTGGGCCTACTACCAGCATCACCTGACGGAAATCCCCTACGTCTGGCAAGGCGGCATGGCCATCCAGGGCGGCCTCTTATTCGGCGCCATTGCCGGCTACCTCTATACAAAACACTACCATATCGACACCTGGGCCTTCGGCGACCTGTTGGCACCGGCCATCATCCTGGGCCAGTCCATCGGCCGCATGGCCAACCTCATGAACGGTGACGCCTTCGGCCATCCGACGGGGGGCAACTTCGGCATCGTCTATCCCGAATCGACCCTGGCCTATCAGACCTACAGCAGCCAGCCCTTATGGCCGGCCGAAGTCTGGGAAGGACAGATCGACGTCCTGGTCTTCGTCGCCCTCCTCTTTTACAGCTCCTTCCCCCACAAGAAGGGCCAGGTATTCAGCCTCTACGTCATGCTCTACGCCATCGAACGGTTCTTCTTGGAATTTCTCCGCGGCGACTACGTCGACCTGACTCTGGGCCTTAAATCGGCACAAATGACCAGCGTCATCGCCTTCGCCATCGCCTTCGTCGTCTTCGTCTACCTGCAGTTCAAAGGGACAACCGACACGGAAGATAAAGCTCAGGCGTAACACAAGGATATCATCTTAGCGATACAAAAAGGGGCTGTAACGAAATACACCCCTAAAAGCAATAATGCGGC
>NZ_HF954536.1:136556-151614 GCF_000455225.1 Megasphaera massiliensis | reverse complement strand
GAATTTTTTTCAATGAGTCCCAGTCAGCCCTTATTCCGTATATAAAAACTCGCATGGCATCTGCCATGCGAGTTTTATCTACGATTTCAAAGCGATGAAGCTGAATCTTAGTAGTGATGCCAAATATCGACGCGGCGATTATCGGCACGACCTTCTTCAGTGTCATTGGTGCTGGCCGGATCGGTCTTGCCTTTGTAATCGAGGACCATCTGAGAGGCCGGAACGCCCTGGCTTTCTGCATAAGCAGCGACGTTGTCTACGCGGCGTTTCGAGAGGTCATCGTTGTAAGCGTTGCTGCCTTTAGCATCGGTATTGCCGACGAGTTTAAAGGTGTCGTTCGGATAGGCTTTAGCAACCTGGACGAAGTGGTCCATCTTTGCTTTTTCAGAAGCAAGAGGCTGATCTTCGTCAAATCCGAAGTGAACGCTTTCGAGGTAGTAGTCGTTAGCCGGAGCCTGGGTCGGAGCCGGAGTATAAACCGGGGCCGGAGCCGGTGCCGGGTTGTAAACAGGAGCTGCCGGTTCCGGAGCTTCTTCCTTAGGACCGCCGCCAAAACGATAAGAAACACCGGCAATGAAGCCCTTGTAAGAAATATTGGCATCGTCATTTAAATCGCCTTTATCACCAAGTTTGGTGTTTAAATAACGATAACCGGCGTTGACGTCGAGATCCGGCGTGACATGGTAGCCGAGACCGGCTTCCCACATAGTCGTACTCTTAGTACCCAAAGCACCTTTTGCGTAAACGTCGAGTTTATCAGCCAAGGGAGCTTTGGCAATCAAGCCGATCTGAGCGATGTTGTTCGTATCAGATGTCGAATAACCGCGGCCGCTCAATTCATTTTCAATGCGGCTCCAGCCGGCATAGGCTGCAAAGTTTTTATTGATAGAGTAAATGGCGTTTACTTCCTGCTGAGAACCGTCGGTACCAATACCAAGAGTTTCATTGTTGCCATCGGATTTCAGGCCATAGTAGTTATACTGAAGGCCCCATTTATCCGTAAGGCCATAGGTTACGCCGCCTTGGAAATTCCAGTTTGTATCGGTGCTGACATCGCCGCCTACACCAACGACTTTATCAGCATCAACGGAAGCCTTGGTATTCCAGGCACCCAAATCAACCTGCCACTGTCCCTGTTCCTGTTCCCACTGCGTCTGCGGCGCAGCAAAAGCCAAGGATGCAGAGCATGCTGCCATAACAGCAGCCAAGACTAAAGATTTTTTGTTCATCATCAATCCCTGCTTTCTTATTTGAATTTAATATTGTCGCTTACGACATTATTATTTCATAGTATACCATATTTGTTTTACAATACAGTTACATTTTGCAATGCATTTTCATCATTACTTAAGAATTCCGATATCTTTTAAGAATCTATTTTCCCAACGTATGAAAGAATCGCATCTAAGACAGCCGGCAGTTTCTTCGATACACTTTCGATATTGACCCGTTCCGTCCTTTCATGGAGGTCTTTCCCCCAAGGACCTAAGAGCATAAAGGGGATTTGAAGTTTCTTAAGGCTGTTTAAGTCGAAGGGATAGGCTTTCCCCCATAAGAGGAGGTTCTTTTCAATCATCTTTTCATTAAAATTCGGATCGACGCAGCAGTAACTGCAGTCGGAAACGCCGTTAAAGTAACGGTTAAACCGGATGGATTCCATAGCGGACAATTTTTCCAACAACCCGGTAAACTCCGAATTTTGCGCGGCCATGCTGTCGGCTGCCGGATAATAGGGCGGAGCAAAGGCCACAACGGCCATGGGCGTCGTAATGCCTGTAAAATCAAGAATCTGTTCTAACAGGCGAATCGTTTCTTCAACATACGTACTCTTTCCTTCTTGGAGCGATACAAAGGATGCCTGTTTAGCAGCCTGATAAAAAACATCGAAGCCGGGGTAGGCCATGGCCTGCTGCATGAGTTCGTCAGCACTGAGGACATCCATAGGGAAGTCCCTCCCCATATTCTGAGACAAATCGTGAACGGCCCGCCTCGTTTCTTCCAACAAGACATACATCACGTCATCCGGTGTCTTTTGATACGTAAGGAGATTCAAGGCCGCCGCGACGCGCTGAGGCAGGGTAACATCATACCGTTCCTTTCGGTCGCGGAGGTATACCCAGGCCGGCGGCGGTGTCTGCTCACCGTCACAAGAATCGGTCAATTCTTTATTGCCTTCCGTATTGGCAATGAGTTGGGACAAGACGCCTACCGGATTGATTCCCGTATCATAGAGTCCGATGTGAACGGGTTTACCTTGAACCAAGACGACAGGCTGTATCTTGCCGACCGTTCCGGTAAACGAAATGATCTCGTCCTTTACCTTACGGTTCGGTTCACTGTCGATGAGGATATCGTACGTCAGGCGATAGGAATTGCGCAGTTCATTGAGCAAGGTGATGGCTGTCCGCATCCCGGCCGAATACGTTTCTTCGTCTGGAAGGGAAAGATACAGTAAACTGGCTTCTCCCGGATGTTTAGCATAGTCTTCAAAGACGGCCAATTGAGCAGCGGCGCCGCCTTTCATATCACACGAACCGCGGCCGAACAGCCATTCTCCGCTTTCAAGGTCACGGCGTACGTCTTCACTCATGTCTTTATGGGACAAGGCTTTTTTCAGTTCTTCCGGATCAAAAGCCTGGTCGCGCAGATTGCCGTATACTTCAATATCGACGACGTCATGATGATTCATAAAAATAACGGTACGACTGCTTTTCCCCCGAACCAATCCGTAGACGACGGATCGTTCACAGCGGTCGTTCGGTACGTGAATGAGTCCGCTGATAACATCCATTTCGGCAAAGAACTTTTGTAAATACTGTTCAATCTGTCGTTCTTTTGGCGTATTCGTCTCGCTGTCGATATGAATCATTTCCTGCAAAATTTCCATAATTCTTGATGCCTGTGCCATAAAGACACCCCCTTCTATTTAAAAATCCACTTTTTGCGCGATACGTAATTCCATACGGTAACGATAGCGCTGGCCATGATTTTTGAAATCATCGGATTTAAGCCCAAAAATGCCGGCGATGTAAACAGCCACATAAGCAGCAGGTTCCAGCCAAGGCCCATAGCACTGACGACGAACACCAAGGATACTTCCGTTCCTCGCTGATAACGGCTGCCGCTGTCAAAGACGAAGCGATTGCAAAGAATATAATGATACAGCGTCGACAAGGCAAAAGCCATGGTCGTAGCCGTTAAGACGGTCTGCGTCTGTACGGAAAAAACAAGGGCCGCCGACAGCAGCCTGAAAAAAATATAAAACAACGACCACTCTAATATGGCAGCCGAACCGCCGACCAAAAGGTACATAAAGATTTTCATGTACTCATTATCCGTGTAGTCAAATCCAAATATTTTCTTTTGCTTCATGGTTCCCCCAGAATCCTGCTTTCTTATTTTATCAATCTCATTATACGGCAGTAGATACAGAATTGCTACATCCTGACCTCTTTTCTTTTATTTCAAAAAAAAATTGATAGCTATATATACTGAAATATGATAAAATATATAGTAATTAGTAATACGAAATATTTTCAGAAAGAAGGAAGATATCCGGTGGATTACACGAGATGTATTAACTTTTTACTAACTATTTCACAACATGAAGTATTTTTAATTTTTTCCGAACACTTGGCAGAATTCGGCATTACCCCCGGTCAATACGGCGTACTGGCCTGTCTTTGGAAAAATGAAACCCTGACGCCAAAGGAAATCGCGACGATTCTGCGAGTCGAAAACTCAACCATTTCCGGCGTCCTCGACCGAATGCAAAAACGGGGCCTTATCGACCGCATCCTGGACCCGAAAAATCGCCGCAGCATCCGAGTCAGACCGACGGAAGCCGGCATGGCCATCCGAGAACCGGTGCAGCAGAAAATCGAAGAATTAAATGACTTGGTTTTCAAAGATTTTACGCCCAAAGAGCGCGAAGATGCCTTGAACATCCTGACCCGAATCGGAAGAGTATGTTCAACAGAACTAAAAGAATAGCCGAAAAAGGTACTGCCTCGTCTGAGTCAGTACCTTTTTTCACGAACTTTTTCTTTTTATACGATGCCGGTCAGCATATAGAAGAATACACCGAAGAAGGCAATGATAACTTTTAAGATCGTAATGGCAAACATATCTTTATAGGCTTCACGATGAGTCAGACCGCAAATAGCCAAGGTCGTGATGACGGCGCCATTGTGGGGAAGGCTGTCCATACCGCCCGATGCCATAGCGGCAATACGGTGGACGACTTCAGCAGGAATGCCGACAGCTGCCGTTTCAGCCAAGAAGTGCTGACCGAAGATATCGAGGGCAATACTGAGGCCGCCCGAAGCAGAACCGGTAATACCGGCCAAGATGTTGACCATTAAGGCAACGTTGAAAAGGGGCATGCCCTGACCAATCCCTAAGAGGGCATCGGCGATTTCCATGAATCCCGGCAAAGATGCGATGACGTTGCCGTAACCGACTTCGGAAGCCGTATTCATAATAGCCAGGAGAGATCCTAAAGCACCGGCATTAAGAGCCGCTTTGATGCTCGTATTTTTGGACATGAATTTACGTCCTGTTGCACTGGCAATGATAATGGCTGCCAAGAGGCCTATGACGAGAGCCCAAATGGCGACGACATTGTGAACACCTTTAGCCAGAAGAGGAACATTCATGCTGCGGAAGGGGCTCAATAAAGATTCATCCCACTGGAAAATCATAGAGAAATAGAAGTTTAAAACTAAGACGACGATAAGGGGAATAATGGACAACTGCCAGGGCGGAAGTTTGGCTTCCGGATCGATGACCGTTTCGTTAAGGGTATGGTTACCGTATCCTTCACCGGAACGAGCCAGTTGTTTACGACGGAATTCAAGATAAATAAAGCAGAGGATAATCAGCAAGGTCCCGCAGATTAGACCTAAGATCGGAGCTGCAAAGGTCGTCGTTCCCAAGTAAATCGTCGGGATAATATTCTGGATCTGAGGCGATCCCGGATAGCAGTCCATCGTAGCCGTGAAGACACCGGCTACAAAGCAGGCCGGAATCAAGCGTTTAGGAATATCGGCTTCGCGGAATAAAGCTGCTGCAAAGGGATAAACGGCAAAAGCACATACAAACATGGAAATGCCGCCGTAGCAGAGAATCATGCAGGCAAAGACGACGGCGAAGATGGCCTTATCTTTCCCGATGAGTCGAATCGTTTCCAAGGCAATACTGCGGGCCATCCCCGTTTCTTCCATAATCTTGCCGAAAACGGCACCGAGCAGAAAGACCGGGAAGAAGGATTTGATGTAGGTAACGGCTTTCGCCATAAACAGTTCCGTGTACCCCGGTAAGATTGGCAGACCCGAAAAGCTCGCTGCAAACAATGCGAAAATAGGTGCAAATAAAATGACCGAAAATCCGCGGTAAGCGAATGTGACTAATAAGAACAAACTCAATACAATAGCAATGATTTCCATATACTTATTCTCCTTTTCTTCTGTTTCCGAATGACTCATTTCGTACCCTCATCATACGTGAAATAAGCTGAGAATAAAATATAACGGCTTAAGACAGCCTTTGCGTTTTTTTGCCCAATTGGAAATTCCATGAATTCCTGCCATACGATTATCCGCATTTTTCCAGTTCAGACCTATCATTATAAGTACCTTTATTCACGAGAAGCTTCAGACAAATCGAATATGCCGTCAAAAATCCGAAAAACGTTTTTCTAACAATTTACCCCTCTTTCGGCAATGACTGCCTTTTTTCAAACTATCGAGGTTATGAAAAGTCCTTCACTCGCGCTGACACACACAGACAGGTTCTGACAAAAAAAAGACGCAGCTCCATCGAGCTGCGTCTTTATATATTTTATGATGGATCTTACCTTCCCTCAGACGGTAAATGCTGACCTTATTTTAAGCGAGCAGCAACGTCCTGGGTAATATCCTGGCTCTGACCGACAACGACGGAGCCGCTCAATACGACGTAATCCAAGCCTTTTTCTTTCTGAACAGCCTGGGTTTTATCAAGGATATCTTTTTCCAGCGGCTGGAATAAAGCGATACGCTGCTGGTTCAATTTATTGTTATATTTTTCGACTAAGGCCTGCTGAGCTTTTTGATCGTTCGTCTTCTTCAGATCCCGCTGGAAATCGTCCTGAGCCGATTTTACGTCGGCCTGCCAGGTGGCCATGGTCTTCGCGTACTTCGGATGATTCTGCAAGAGAGCGGCAGCGTCAATCGTACCCAAACCTGCTGCGAAAGAAGCACCGGCAGCACCCACTGTCAACATAGCCGCAGCCACAGCTGCCATAATCGTTTTGCGTAATTTCATAGTAGATTCCTCCTTTTATTCATCCACTCCGGTCAATTCCCGGCATTCGTTGCGAACACCGTCTTCACAGGAGCGCATAGCCAAAATAGTTTTTTCAAACAGTTCTGCCAAGTCCCAGCCCAATAATTCAGCGCCATTTTGGATGACTTCGCGGGAACAGCCGGCAGCAAACCGTTTATCTTTAAATTTTTTCTTTAAACTCTTTACTTCCATGTCTTTCGTGCTCTTTGAAGGGCGCATCTTAGCAGCTGCCCAAATAAGGCCTGTCAGTTCATCGGCAGCATAGAGGACTTTTTCCATCATATGTTCCGGTGCCACATCAACGCAGATGCCATAGCCATGGCAGACGACAGCATGGACAAATTTATCATCAGCACCGATTTCTGCTAAGAGTTCCGGTGCTTTTTTACAATGTTCATCGGGATACTGCTCAAAATCGACGTCGTGCAGGAGGCCGACGAGCCCCCAAAAGTCAACGTCATCGCCGTACCCTAATTCTTGCGCATACCAGCGAATGACCCCTTCAACGGTCAGGGCATGCATGATATGAAAAGGTTCTTTATTATATTTTTGCAGTAAAGCCAATGCCTGCGAGCGTTCCATAGCGCCTCGCCCCCTCTTAATCATTGATTTATCTCACATTATACCATAACCCCGCATAAAAAAAAGGTCGTTCATCATTTTTACGCTTATAATTTACATTTTATATCCTGTTTTTCAGTCGATTCATGCGAAAATCTTCGACAATTTGAATGAAGGGACGGTAGTGAATGGGGTTCTCTGTAAAGCCAAAGAGATGGGACAGACAATGGCAATCGGTGCAGCCAAATCCGTCGATACGCCAATCGGAAATCACCTCGACAGCTCCCGCCAATTCATGTTCTAAATCCTGGGACGTGCGAATGGGGATGGCAGCAATGACATCGGCTTCCTGCCGCAGGTAGTCGATGTGCCAATGGAATTTTTTACGCTTACGGCTGTGACGAGCCAGTCGGGCCGCTAAATTCTTCTTAGCCGATCCGGTATAGACGTAGTAGCCCCTTGGAAAGTGCATTATCCCTTTCGATCCAATAGCAATATCGGTATCATCTGCGATTCGGATGACGAAAAGATAGTCGCCGCTGTCATGATTTTCGGCCGTTAACACAGCTTCCGGATAGGTTAGGAGTCTTACCGGTTCCGGCCTTGAGAACGAGGAGTCCCAGCGAAGGGCCAAGGCCTTCCAATCGAGGCGAGGTGCCGCTTCATAAAAGGCTTCGGCAAAATTGGGATCCGTATGGTAATCGGGAAGGAACCACCGTGCCCGGTCCCAATGAACGAGGAATAAGACGCCCGTACGGATTCCCTTCTCGCTCATAGACGCCAATTCTAAAATATGCTTTCTCCCTCGTTCGGTGACGGCATCGGGGAACATCGCCCCATCGTCACTGAATAAGGTACAGGATTTCACTTCGACGAAAAATCGTTCTTCGCCCTTTCCTAAAAGGAGATCGAAGCGGCTGTCGCCAACAGTCACTTCACGGCGAACGAGGTTCCATTCTTCCCAACCCGGAATGAGATGGTTTTCGACAAGCCAGGCTGCCGTATCGTTATTATATTGTGTATCGAGTAAAATCGGAACGCCGTCGCGTTCGATGCCGACGACGTCATACGGCGTCTTGCGCTTGGGATTGTCTGCCGGCCGCACATAAACAATCGTCCCCTTAAAAAGAAGTTCCCACATCCTTCCGGGATTTGGCATATGGCAGGTAATCACCTGTCCGTCCAAGTCAACGTGGGCAATAAATCGATTGGGTCGATCTATGAATTTACCCTTCTGTATCTGTTTCATTTCCATAAAATACCTCACATATGAGAAAAAGAGGCTGCCATTGACAGCCTCTTTTTATTATATACAGTTATAAATTAATCTTCCAGCCATTCGCCGGTAAAAGTAACGGCAGCCGGACCTGTCATATAGACGTTACCGTCTTTTTCATCATATTCAATGTGAAGGGTTCCCAAGTACAGCTGAACGTCGACGCTGCGTCCCGTAAAACCATTCATGAAAGAACCGACGGCGCAGGCGCAGGAACCGGTTCCGCAAGCCAAGGTAGCGCCGGCACCGCGTTCCCAGGTATGGACCTTGATCGTATGGTCGTCGATGACCTGGACAAAGTTCATATTGGTCTTACGCGGGAAGGCCTTATGGGTTTCAAATTTAGGACCTAATTCATGAAGGGGGACGGCATCGACATCTTTTACATAGACCATCGTATGGGGTACGCCCATGAGCAGGCTGGTAATCTTATACGTCTTGCCATCTACTTCAAGGGGTTCGTCGACGACCGGGCCTTCAGGGCCTTCCATAGGAATCTGAGAACGATTGGTAAAGGGTTTCCCCATATTGATGGTAACTAAACTTACTTTTCCGTCATCGCCGAGAATGACCTTGGGCTTCATGATACCGGCCAAGGTTTCAACGGTAAATTCTTTTTTATCAATGATCTTATGGTCATAGACGTATTTTGCAAAGCAGCGGATACCGTTGCCGCACATTTCAGCTTCACTTCCATCGGCATTGATGATACGCATGCGGACGTCGGCTTTATCACTGGGAACGATGACGATGATACCGTCAGCACCGACGCCGGTATGAGGCGCACACAGCTTGATCGCTAACTGGGAGAAATCCTTGTCGGCTCCCTGCTTATCTTCAAAAAAGACGAAATCATTGCCTAAACCGTGCATTTTGACAAATTTCATATCTTGTACCCTCCATAAAAAATTATATACTCATAATGATTGATCATTAACTGTCTTGAATCCTTACAGCATCTATTATACAATAACTGAAAGTGAAAAGTATATGAAAATAATGTTATCTATATTGCAAATAATGCTATTTCAAGATAACTGAACTTCCTTTTGAAGAAAAGTCAATCAAAGAGAGAAGGAAAGACTGACATGGCACAAAAAACAGGCTACTTATCGGGTAATCTAAAACTGTTCCACTTAGTCGATAAAAGGCAGTGGACCTGTCCCTACCATTATCATGACTTTGACAAGATTACCCTCTTTTTCCAGGGACATGTATCTTACGATGTCGAGGGAACGGCCTACGATTTAAAACCCTTTGACATCGTCGTTATTCCGGCCGGAAAAATCCATCGTCCGAGCGTTACCGGCGACACGCCTTACGAACGCATCATCGCCTATATTTCTCTGGCTTACCTAAAAACTTATGCGCAGCGCGGCTGCCCTGTGGGCCAACTATTTTCCGACTCCGCCTCGCCCATCCTCCGCCAGCCCCAGGAAGCGGACAGCCTGTACAACGTATCCTGCCGTCTGAGGCGAGCCTGGTCTTATACGGGCCCGGAAGGGAACATCCTGCAGGAGGCCCTGTTTTCGGAATTCCTCATCCATCTTTGGATGGCTATGAAAACGCAGAAAATCGGCTTTGTAAAGAAAAAACAACAGCACCAAAAAATCGCCCATATCGTCGACTACCTCGAAAATAATCTTACCGCTGACCTGTCGATTCCGGCTCTGGCCAAACGGTTCTATATGAGCCCGGACTACTTGATGCACCTCTTCAAAAGTGAGACCGGCATGACCGCCGGCAGTTACATTACGGCCAGAAGGCTGCAAAAAGCCCGCCGCCTCATGCAAGAGGAACGGGCTTTGACAGAGCTTTGTTACGAATGTGGATTTACCAATTATTCGACCTTTTATCGAGCTTGGAAAAAACGCTACCATACGTCGCCGAAAGAAGGCCTCATCGAAAAGGACGATCTCTTCGATGAATGAGGATCAGCGATTGCGGTTGTAGTTAATCAGACTGCCGGCTTTAACGATTTTCTTTTCATCGTCCGTCATGGGAGCGATATAGAGGGACAGTTCCTTCATGCCCTTGGTGACGACATAGGCTTTAATATCCTTCATGTCGCCGTCGAGGGCCTTTTTGACGTCGGGAACGTAAATATAGTCGCCGATTTCAAAATCCGGTTCGCCTTCCATTTGGAAGGGCAGCATGCCCCAATTGATGACGTTGGAGCGGTAGCGCTTCGTCGCATACTCGCTGCAGATATTGGCCAGGCCGCCGAGGACGCGCTGGCAGCTGGCTGCCTGTTCACGGGCCGAACCGTCGCCGGGTTTTACGCAGTAAATCATACTCCCGATTTCAACTTCTTTCATGGAAACGCCGTCAAAACGCTGTTTCAAGGCTTCAAAGACAGCTTTTAAATCCGGATCGACACCGGCCGGGCAGTCTCCTGCTAATCGAGCCTGTTCGACTTTGTTTACGGCTTTAGCCCGTCCGACGTATTCCGGATCACGACGCGACAAGGTAAATTCAGCCAGTCCCAAGGGATTGGAACGATACGAAGACGTTTCCCCGGAAGGAATCAATTCATCCGTCGTCGTAACGGGGTCCATGATTTTCGAGCAGACTTTCAGCAGAATCGAGTCGGCCAACGGTTCCATATCGGGCCAGTCTTTGATATTCGGTCCATAGACCAGCGAATCTTCATCTTCACCTTGTTTAAATCCCTGATAAACCAAGGTTGCATACGGCTTATCGTCGTATTCATAAGGCGTTTCTACATAGTCATCCATATAGCCGTCAGCTGACGTCAGGACGCCGCCGTTAATGGCCGTCGCAGCAATAGAGCGAGCATCCATCAAGGCTACGGAAGCAAATTGGCCTTTGCCCGGTTTTGAACCTTCGCGGTTCGGGAAGTTTCGCGTCGTATGGCGGATACTGAAGGCATTGTTGGCCGGCGTATCTCCGGCGCCGAAGCAAGGACCGCAGAAGGCGGTCTTAAAGATGGCCCCGGCTTCGAGTAGGGTCGAAACGGTGCCGTTGCGGACAAGGTCCAGGTAAACCGGCTGGGATGAGGGGTATACGTCGAGGGAGAAGTCATGGCTGTTGCTGGTACCCTGTTTTAAAACATGGGCAGCGGCCACGACGTTGCTGTAATTACCGCCGGAGCAGCCGGCAATGATTCCCTGTTGTACCATGAGTTTACCGTCTTTAATTTTATCGGTAAGGGTGTATTTCAAATCTTTATTGCTCATGCGCTTGTTGATGGCTTCTTCCGTTTCATGGAGAATGTCTTCCAGATTGGCATTCAGTTCGTCAATGGTAAAGGCGTTGCTCGGATGCATGGGCATGGCAATCATCGGTTTAATCGTGCTGAGGTCGATATAGATGAAGCCGTCGTAATAGGCTACGTCAGCCGGATTCAGTTCTTTATAGGCATCGCCGCGGCCGTGCTGAGTGAGATAGGCTTTCGTATCTTCGTCGGTCCGCCATACGGAAGACAAGCACGTCGTTTCCGTCGTCATGACGTCGACGCTGTTGCGGTAGTCCGTATCCATGGAAGCGATGCCGGGGCCGACGAATTCCATGACCTTATTTTTGACGTAGCCGTTCTTAAAGACGGCTCCGACGATGGCAATGGCAATGTCATGAGGGCCGACGGCCGGATTCGGTTTTCCCGTAAGGTAGACGCCGACGACGCCGGGGTAGGCAATGTCATACGTATCTTCCAGGAGCTGTTTTACCAGTTCACCACCGCCTTCTCCGACAGCCATCGTTCCCAAGGCACCGTAGCGGGTATGACTGTCAGAACCGATGATCATCTTGCCGCAGCCGGCCATTTTTTCACGCATATACTGATGGATGACAGCGACGTGAGGGGGCACAAAAATACCGCCGTATTTTTTCGCTGCCGAAAGACCGAATACATGATCGTCTTCATTAATGGTGCCGCCGACGGCACAGAGTGAGTTATGACAGTTGGTCAGGACGTAGGGCAGCGGGAAATGATCCATCCCCGAGGCCTTCGCCGTCTGAATAATGCCGACGTAGGTAATATCATGAGACGCCATAGAATCGAATTTAATCTTCAAATTATCCATCGATGCTGACGTATTATGATTTTTTAAAATAGAATAGGCAATCGTTCCCTTCTTTGCGTCTTCTTTGGAAACAGTCTTTCCCGTAAGCTGCTGAACCTTAGCCGCTTTCTGTTCCGGTACGATATCCTTACCGTTAACTAAATAGACACCACCATCGTATAACTGAATCATACGTAACCCCTCCTTTGTCATCGCTGATGCGACGGCTTTTTCACAATATGAAATTTAGTAAAATAATTTTCACAATATAAAATTTATTCCATTTCAGTAAATATTATATCATACAAAAAAAGGCCTTGACTACCCTTTAAACGTTACATAGTTTGCATGATTTTTATTTTACTTTGTCCATTAATATGCTATAATAACTTATACTTTACAGGAATATTCTGAAAAATATTCCCTATAAAAAAAATATGAATATTCCTGAATAACCGATAATTTATAAGTTATTCCTCTATATTCATACTCGAAGGAAAGAGAGGAATCAAATTGGATAAAAATATTTATTTAGCCCAATTTTACGGCAAGTCACAGAACTACACGCAGATTCCCCGCGAATGGTTTTCCAAGTACGGTGTAAAGCGTGGCTTGCGTAATGAAGATCATACCGGCGTCCTCGTCGGTTTGACCCGCATTGCCGATGTCGTCGGCTACCGTCGCGACGAAAATGACCAAAAAATCGACTGTGACGGCATCTTATACTACCGCGGCATCGATATTCGCGAGCTGGTCAAAGAAACGAATTATAAAGGTTATTTATACGAAGAAGCGAGTTTTCTTCTCCTCTTCGGCTACTTGCCGACCGAAGACGAATTGAAAGCCTTCTGTAAGGTGCTGCAAAACGGATATGATCTGCCCGATGACTTTTTGGAAATGAACCTCCTTCGCCTACCGGGCAAAAATCTGATGAATAAGCTGCAGCACGCCTTGTTGACCTTGTACAACTATGATCCCGATCCGGACAATACGGATGTATATCAGACCCTGCGCAAAGGGCTGAACATCATGAGCAAGCTGCCCTCCATTGCCGTCTATGCTTATATGTCCAAGATTCACTATTACAATCGTAAGAGTCTGGTCATTCACTACCCTCGCAAGGACTATTCGACAGCCGAAAATATTTTATCCATGCTGCGCCCGGACAGCAAATTCTCTCCCAAAGAAGCGCAGCTCCTCGACCTCTTGCTATTTCTCCATGCCGACCACGGCGGCGGTACCAACTCGACCTTCACCAATATCGTCGTTTCCTCTACAGACACCGATATTTATTCGAGTATGGCAAGTTCCGTCGGCGCCCTTAAAGGACCGCGTCACGGCGGCGCCAACATCCGTGTCTCCTTGATGATGGAACAGATCATCGATGCCATCGGCATCAAGGCTACGGACGACCAAATCGTGGAAGTCATCCATCAAATCCTCAATAAAACCTTCAAGGGAAGCGACAAGGGCCTGGTATACGGTTTCGGCCATGCCGTCTATACCCTGTCCGACCCCCGAGCTGAAATCATGCGTCATTACTGCGGCATCTTGGCCAAGGAAAAAGGCATGAACGACGTCTTCCGCTTCTACAACCGCTTTGAAAGATTGGCCATGGATACCCTTACCAAAGAAAAAGGCGTCACCATGTGCAGCAACGTCGATTTTTACAGCGGCTTTGCCTATAATATGCTGGGCATTCCCCGCGATTTATACACGCCGCTGTTCGTCATCAGCCGTATGGTCGGCTGGCTGGCCCACAACATCGAACACAAGCTCTACGACAACCGCATCGTCCGTCCGGCCGCCAAGTACGTCGGCGACCTCATGGATTATATTCCCCGAAAGGACAGATAACCATGAAGACAATCACCGTATTCAAAGGCGACGGCATCGGTCCCGAAATCACCGATGCTGTCCTTGCCATCCTCGACGCTGCCAAAGCGCCTCTCAGCTACGAAATTTTCAATGTCGGCGCTGCTGAATATGAAAAGAACGGCGCCCTCATTCCCGATGCTGCCTTTGCTTCTTTTGAAAAGACCCGCATCCTCTTAAAGTCGCCCATTACGACGCCCATTGGCAAGGGATTTCGTTCGTTAAACGTCACCTTGCGCAATAAATACGATCTCTATGCCAATATCCGTCCGGCCAAGTCGAATACGGCCGTACCGACACCGTTCCCCAACGTCGACGTCGTCACCTTCCGTGAAAACACAGAAGATTTATATATCGGCGTCGAATATAAGATGAATGAAGATACGGTTCACGCCATCAAACTCATCACGAGAAAAGCCAGTGAACGCATCATTCGCTCGGCCTTTGAATATGCCATTGCCCACGGACGCAAAAAAGTCACTTGTGTCCATAAGGCCAACATCCTCAAGATGAGCGACGGTTTATTCCTCGACACCTTCCGCACCGTCGCCGCTGACTATCCGCAGATCGAAAGCGATGATAAAATCGTCGACAATACCTGCATGCAGCTGGTCATGCGTCCGGAACAGTTCGATGTCATCGTCATGCCAAACCTCTACGGCGATATCATTTCCGACCTTACGAGCGGCCTCATCGGGGGCCTGGGGCTCCTGCCTTCCATGAATATCGGCGACGATTACGCCATGTTCGAAGCCGTCCACGGCAGCGCTCCCGATATTGCCGGCAAGCACATTGCCAATCCGACGGCTCTTCTTTGGTCAGCCTGCATGCTCCTTGAACATATCGGTGAAACGGCCATTGCCGAAAAGATTCGCAAAGCCGTCGATGCCGTCCTGGCAGAAAAGAAAGCCCTGACGCCGGACCTTGGCGGAAAGGCGACGACCGAAGCCTATCGCGACGCTGTCATCGCCCATTTATAAAGAATCATATCATG
>NZ_HF954536.1:91325-136211 GCF_000455225.1 Megasphaera massiliensis | reverse complement strand
AAATAAAAATCGGACCTCTCGAGGGAGAGATCCGATTTTTTTTATGAGACAGAAGAGGCTTATTTTGCCAGAGACTTTGCAAAATCGTGCCCAAAGTCACGGCAGAGGTTTTGTGATTCCATGTCGGGGTTCCACTGGCAGCGGAGTCCGTCGTTAACCAGTTCAAATCCGGCTTCTTTTAAAAGGCCCGTAATCTGTTTGACCGATTCGCCGCTCCAGCCGTAACTGCCAAAGGCTGCGGCTTTCTTGTTTTTAAACTTCAGACCGCGAATCATCTCCATGATGCCGCCGATAGAGTAGAGAAATCCGTAGTTGATTGTCGGTGAGCCGACTAAAATAGCCTTCGATTTAAAGACTTCCGTGACGATATCGTTCTTATCGTCGACGGCTGAATTATACAACTTGACCGTCAGCGTCGGGTCGGCCTCACGAAGGCCTTGGGCAATCGATTCAGCCATGCGCCGCGTGGCGTTCCACATCGTATCGTAAATGATGGTAATCTGATTTTCCTGATATTCTTTAGCCCACTTCTGATATGTTTCCACGATTTGCAGGGGATTATCGCGCCAGATGACGCCGTGGCTGGGGCAGATCATATTGACGGGAACGTTCATCTTTAAGATCTCATCAATCTTACGGATGACCATGGGACTGTAGAGATTCAAGATATTGGCATAATACTTCATGGCTTCATGATAGAGTTCTGCCTGGTTGACGCAGTCGTTATACATCCATTCGCTGGCAAAATGCTGACCGAAGCCGTCATTACTGAAGAGGATATTGTCACCGGTCATATAGGTAAACATCGTATCCGGCCAGTGGAGCATGGGCGCTTCAATGAATACCAGCTTACTGTCACCAAGATCCAGGGTATCGCCCGTTTTGACGTTGACGTAATTCCAATCTTGGTGATACAGCCCGCGAAGAATGGCTTCGCCTTTTTGGGTACAGTAAATGGGAACGTCGGGGATTTCCCGCATCAAAGCCGGCAGTGCCCCACTGTGGTCATTTTCATTATGATTCATGACGATGTAATCGATTTTATTCAAGTCGATTTCCTGTTTTAAGTAATCGACGAATTCTTCATCGAAGGGTTTCCATACCGTATCGATCAAGGCGACTTTCTGGTCGCGAACTAGATAGGAATTATAAGACGAACCCTTTTCCGTCGAATATTCATGGCCGTGAAACTTATTCAGTTCCCAATCGATTTTTCCGACCCAAGTAACTTTTTCTGTAATTTTTCTTCCCATAAGGCATACTCCTTTCGCGGCAGACTAGCTGCTGACTCACGACATATCGAAACAAGAGGGCTCATCACTGCCCTTTCTGAGTTCAGTATATCCAATGAGGGGACAAATATCCATTGCAATTCCAACAAAATTCAACATCCTTGCCAAAAAAGTATACTTTGGTTAAAGCCCTTATCCATCGTCACAAACTGTCTGAATCGATAAATCCATGTTATAATTTAATTACAAAAACTTATTCTGAGGGGAGAAACCACTATGAATATCACCGTCTTAGGCTGTGGCCGCTGGGGCAGTTTCCATGCCTGGTATGCCGACCATATCGGTCATGACGTGACCTTATGGGGACGACCGGGTTCTAAAAACCTGAGCCGCCTGAAAGAAACAAGGAAAAATGATTATCTTACCTTACCAGACGCAATCACCCTGACCGACGACCTGAAAGAGGCCCTGTCCGGTGCCGATATCTGCATTATTTCCATCAGTGCCCAGCAGCTTCGTTCCTTTGCCAAGGATATCCGGAGCGCCGGATACGACAAGCACTTGCCCTTCGTATTGGCCATGAAGGGCCTCGAAGCCGGCAGCGGCAAGCGGCTGACAACGGTAATGGCAGAAGAACTTGGGGATACCGTACGGACTGCGGTCTGGGTCGGACCCGGCCATGTCCAGGACTTTATTAGCGGCATGCCCAATTGTATGGTCATCGCCTCGGTAGACGATGAGTTGACCCATTTCTTAGTCGATACTTTTACCAGCCCGCTGATCCGCTTCTATTACGGCCAAGATCTTCTCGGCATTGAAATCGGAGCTGCTGCCAAAAACGTCGTCGGTATTGCAGCCGGCATGCTCGACGGGGCCCATATGACGGCCTTAAAAGGTGCCCTCATGGCCCGCGGTGCCCATGAGTTATCGGTTTTAGTCTCTGCCATGGGCGGCCAGGCCATGACCGTGTACGGCCTCAGTCACTTAGGCGACTATGAAGCAACCCTCTTTTCGCCGCACAGCAACAACCGCCGCTTCGGTCAGGATTTTATCGAAGGAAACACTTTTTCAAAACTTGCTGAAGGCGTCAGCACGACCGAAGCCCTGTTAGATCTATCGGCCCACTACGGCGTAGAACTGCCCATTACGTCGGCCGTTCATTCCATCATACAGGAACATCAGGACCCTCATGAAGTCTTAAAAAATCTCTTTCTCCGCTCGACCAAAAGTGAATAAGTACGACAAAAGGAGCTGTACCCATTGATTGAGGTACAGCTCCCTTTTTTCATGCCTTTATTTTTCTTCTTCATCATCTTCAGAATAATCTGGATTGCGAGTGACGAGGATTTTATCGACGCGGAGGTTATCCATATCGACGACTTCAAAGGTAAAGTCCTTCCATACGTAGGTATCCGTTTCCCGTGGGATCCGGCCGACACCATAGGTAATCAGGCCGGCCAGGGTTTTATACAAGTCTTCTTCTTCGTCAGGCAGTTCATCTTCGATGCCGAAGAAATCTTTAAATTCTTCAATCGTAAGCAGTCCTTCGATAAGCCAGTCGTTCGGTCCCCGTTGGATGATGCGATTGGCTTCTTCCTTCTTTTCTTCTTCCCCGGCCGGCATGATGCCGACTAATTCTTCGAGGATATCGTGAAGGGTCAGGATGCCGCTAAAGTTTCCGTATTCATCAAGGACGGCGACTTCATGAACGCTGTGTTCGCGAAAGACGTGGACGACTTTCATGATGTCCATCGATTCCGGAATATAAATCGGTTTGTGGACGCATTCTTCTACAATAACAGGCAGAGACGCCGGTTTTTGATGGCGAATATTTTCATAATACTTCTGAAAGATTTCACTGACCGATACCATGCCGATGAAGTCATCCAAAGACCCCCGCCCGACAGGAAGATTATTGTGATTGAAAGCCACCAATTCATTCATCATCGTCGCTTCCGGATCTTCGACGTCGAGCCAATCGACTTGGGTCCGGTTAGTCATGATGTCGCCGACGTCCATATCGGCCAGGCGAAAGACGCGGGTGACCAGCTCCGGTTCTTCTTTTTCAAAAGCCCCGAGTTCGACGCCCTGCTCTAAGAGCAATTTTATTTCGTCTTCCGTAACCGGCAGCACTTCCGGCTTCTTGACGCCCATCATTTTGGTAACAGCCGTCGTCGACCACGACAGGATCCAGACGACAGGCGTACAGATGGCCGAAAAGTACAGCATGGGACGGGCCAGCAAGCAGGCTACTTTTTCAGGATTGTCAATGGCAATCCTTTTAGGAACAATTTCACCGAGGATAATCGTCAAATAGGTAATCAATACGACGACACTGGTCAGACTAATCGTATAGGCATACGGTTCAAGGCCTGGAATCTTGGCTACATAAACGGATAAAGGACCGGCCATTTCCGTACCGCCGTAGACACCGGTCAGAAGGCTGATCAAGGTGATGCCGAACTGGACCGTAGAAAACATCTTATTCGGATTTTCACGCAGTTTCAGGACGATAGCCGCCGACTTGCTTCCTTCATCGGCAATCGCTTCCAATCGAGATTGATGACTGCTGACGATAGCCATTTCCAATAATGAAAAGACGCCGTTGCCAAAGATAAGTAAGATGATGACCAGTAACTGTTTTCCTAGGGAAAACTCCACAGTAGATACACTCTCCTTTTAGATTACCACCAAGGTCCTACACCGATGCCGATTCCACCGCCATGATGCCATCCGCTGCCCCAGCCAATACCGATACCGACACCGACGCTGGGATTATTGCGGGACTTTGATTCTCTGCGGTCCGCTTCATCGACGACGGTAATTTCTTTAGTCACCGTGCGAAGGGAATCGCCGATTTTCACATCGACGACGAGATCGACTTTCCCCGCTTCCAGCGGGCGGATATTCATATGCTCCGTAATATCGGCAATTTTCGTATTGAGGCTGGTCGCCTTGATATCATAGGGAATCATTCCCGGTACATGAACGCGGATGATACCGTAACTGCCAAGAGGGATTTTTTGCGGATACACGACGACTTCAACCTTATCCATCAGCTTTTCGGAACTGCCGTAGATAAGGGATGCCTGCTGGTCGTTCTGAAGCTTCCAGGCACTGCTCTCATCTTTAGCCACAAAATAGTTTCCCTTTAAGACGTGGGAGTCCGTATCGTAAGCTTTGACGTGATAGAAGTAGTCGCCGACGACCTGCTTGTCAACGCGAAAATAATAATCGCCTGTAAGGCCTGTCGTCTGCGGCGGCAAGGCCATAAGCAATCCGGTTACCTTGTCATAGGTACGGCCTTCAAGAATATAAAAATCACTCAAATTCTTCATATTTACCGTCGGATCAGTGAGGATGACGGCTGACGACTGTCCCGTCTGCGTACCTTCCGGAACGCCGTCGGCCAGGACTGTCATCGTACTGACTGTCAGACAAAGGGCAGCGAGAAGCAGGTGCCATTTTTTCATCGGTAATCCCTCCTTATGATAAGGTAACGAGACAAATTATTTTTTTAGTTTATGAATGCCTTCCAGACGATGCATGGCTTCGGCTAAGGTTTCATCGCGGACGGCAAACTGCAATCTTGCCAGGTGATGGACAGGTTCTTTAAAAAAGGTCGATGCCGGAACGAGGGCGACGCCGATTTTTTCCGCTAAATCCCGGCAAAAGGCTTCATCGTCATCATACCCGTAGGTACCGATGTCGAGGAGCATATAAAAAGCTCCTTGAGGGACGTTGTGAGCTATGCCGATGGCATCGAGGCCCTTCATGACGAAATCTCGCTTTTTCCGGTAGAGTTCTCGAAGGCACTGATAGTAGTCAAGACCGAACTCCAGACCGGTTACAGCCGCTTCTTGAAGGGGACTGGGAGCACTGATTGTCAGATAGACGTGCAGCTTTTTAATGGCATCGGTTACTGCGGGAGAGGCAAAGATATAGCCTAACCGCCAGCCCGTAATCGAATACGTCTTCGATAGGGAGCCGCAGGAAATGGTCCGTTCATACATCCCGGGAAGGGTCGAAAAATAGGTATACTCCGTCGGTTCGTAGACGATGTGTTCATAGACTTCATCGATGACGGCAAAGGTATCATAATTTTCGACAAGGGACGCAATGGTAAGCAGTTCTTCTTTCGAAAAAACCTTACCGCAGGGATTGGACGGGTTACAAATAAAAATTGCCTTCGGCCGCTGTTTAAAGGCCGCTTCTAATTCATCGCCGTCAAAGGTATAATCGTCTCCTTTGAGGGACACATAAATCGGCTCGGCCCCGCAGAGCAGGGCATCCGTTGCATAGGCTTCATAAAAAGGCGAGAAGAGGATGACCTTATCGCCGGGATCGACGATGGCCATCATGGCCGTCATCAGCGCTTCCGTACCTCCGCAGGTAACGACGATTTCCGTCTCCGGGTCTGGGCGCCTTCCGGTAAAGCTTTTTCGATAATCAGCCAGAGCCCGGCGCAGATTCGAAGCCCCGTTATCGAGACTGTACTGATGAGGTCCCTCCTTGGCGACTTCGGCCAAGCGGTCGAGCATAGCCTTAGGCGGCGGAAAATCGGGAAACCCTTCTGACAGGTTAATGGCCCCGCATCCTTCAGCTACCTTTGACATGCGGGCAATGACGGAATCGGTAAATAAGTTTATCTTTCGAGAAAGTTTCGGCATAGGTTCTCCTGATTATAAGTCGAGGTTACGGACCTTTTTCGCATTGTCTTCAATGAATTTACGCCGCGGTTCGACCTTATCGCCCATGAGGACCGAAAAAATACGGTCGGCTTCCACAGCATCTTCCAAGTGGACTTGGAGCATGGTCCGGTTTTCCGGATCCATCGTCGTTTCCCAGAGCTGTTCCGGATTCATTTCACCAAGACCTTTATAACGCTGGACGACGACAGAATTGTTGTCGCGTCCTAATTCATCGAGCTTGCTCTGCATCGATTCATCGGTATAGAAATACCATACCTGTTTTCCCTTGCGTACCTGATACAGCGGCGGCTGAGCGATGAAGACGTGGCCTTCCGTAATGAGGGGCTTCATAAACCGATAGAAGAAGGTCAAGAGCAGCGTGCGGATATGGGCACCGTCGACATCGGCATCGGTCATGATGATAATTTTATCGTAACGGCGTTTGCTGATGTCGAATTCCTGACCGATACCGGTACCGAAAGCCGTAATCATGGAGCGAATTTCTTCGTTAGCCAAAATCTTATCGAGACGAGCTTTTTCGACATTGATGATTTTCCCGCGGAGCGGAAGGATAGCCTGGAATCTTCGATCTCGGCCCTGTTTGGCGCTGCCGCCTGCCGAGTCACCTTCGACTAAGTAAATTTCCGTCTGATCAGGATTTTTTTCTGAGCAGTCGGCCAATTTACCGGGAAGACTACTGATTTCCAAAGCATTTTTCCGGCGCGTCAATTCGCGGGCACGGCGGGCTGCCTGGCGGGCACGAGACGCCGAAATGGTCTTATTGATGACCGCCTTTGCTTCCGACGGATGTTCTTCAAAAAATTCTTTCAAGCCATCAGAAATGATGTTATCGACGATGCCTTTGACTTCGCCATTTCCGAGCTTGGTCTTCGTCTGCCCTTCAAACTGAGGTTCCCGGACTTTGACACTTATGACAGCCGTCAACCCTTCGCGGACGTCTTCACCGGATAAATTATCTTCATTGTCCTTTAAAATGCCGGCACTGCGGCCATAGTCGTTGATGGTACGAGTCAAACCGGAACGGAACCCGCTGAGGTGCGTGCCCCCTTCTTCGGTAAAGATATCATTGACAAAGGTCAGGATATTTTCACTGTAGCCGTCGTTATACTGCATAGCGATATCGACGATAACCTTATTTTTTTCACCATCGATGCTGACCACCGTCGGATTAACGGCCTGGTGTTTTTCATTTAAGAAGGAAACAAAGGAAACGAGACCGCCTTCATAGCAGTATACTTCTTGTTTGCCTTCGCCTCTTTTATCGGTAAGGGTGATGTTTAAGCCTTTATTCAAAAATGCGAGTTCCCGCAGGCGGGTCTTCAGGGTATTGAAATCGTATACCGTATCGGGGAAAATGTCATGATCCGGTTTAAATGAAACTCGGGTTCCCGTTTCTTCCCCGGCTTCCAAGGGCCGGATTTTTTTCAACGGCGACTCCGTCAACCCGCGGGCAAAAGAAATGCCCCACAGATAACCGTCGCGCTTTACTTCGACCTTAGTCCAGGCACTCAGGGCATTGACGACAGAAATACCGACGCCATGAAGGCCGCCGGAAATGGGATAGCCGTCGCCGCCGAATTTGCCGCCGGCATGGAGGACAGTCAATACGACTTCAACAGCAGGCTTGCCGATCTTATGCATGGCAACCGGAATACCACGGCCGTTATCAACAACGGTGATACTGTTGTCTTCCTGAATCGTAACTTCGATATGTGTACAATACCCGGCCAAGGCTTCGTCGATACTATTGTCGACGACTTCATAAACCAGATGGTGCAGACCGCGTTCAGACGTACTGCCGATGTACATCCCAGGCCGTTTACGAACGGCTTCCAGGCCTTCTAATACTTGAATCTGTTCGGCACCATATCGCGCTTTGTCTTTCGACATATAAATTCTCAACTCCTGTTTCTTGCAATTTTTAATGATTAACTAGGCAACTAACACTTTATTATACCGTAAAATCAATAATTTTTAAATACGTACCGCCCTTACGCCTGTTCGCAATGCGACAAAATCTGCAAACATTTCTGATATCGGCGAAGCATGGTCTCCCCGGTCAGGGGCAGAGAATAGACTGCCTCCCCGGTAATCACTAAAGAGCGCCAATTCCGTTCTGACGAAACTCCGACCTCTCGCACGGGGAGATCGAAAGACTGTAAAATAGCCGCGCCCTTTTGTTTCGGATACGGTACGATAGCCACAATATCCTTGATGGGAATCATCGTGTCAGGACTCAGATGGAGATACATTATGTTCTGGTTTCCTCCGATATTTTGCAACGAGATTTTCAATAAATTTAGGCGGTATATCGCCGGGGACACGGCGGGTAATGAGGATGGCCAAAACGAGGTCATCAGCAGCCGTATCGTATTCATAATACACCTTTTCAATATACCGATAGATAAGGCTGCGCCTAACGTCATTATAGGCCTGTTCACCGGATTTATCCGTTGTCGGAACAGTCAGGGCCTCGGCCATTTTCTCCCAGGTCAGCCAGGGCATATCTTCTAAAACGGCACGTACCTTCATTTTCAGGGCATGGTGGGCAGCACTCCGGCAAAAGATGCAAATCTTTTCGCCTTTAGCCATCCAGCGGCCACAGGAGGGACAGGGAATGAAGCCGCTTACGGCATAGGCTTTTACCCGTTTAGCCTGGGCAAAACGAAGCTGTACGACCCGTTCCCGTAAGCCGTCCGGGAGGTTTTCCGTTTCACGACGAATGTTGGCCACCGTCGAATCGTCAAGAATGACTTGGCGGATATTCCCCTCAGGAAGGACATCTTTTTCTTCTCCTTCTAAGGTTTCATAGACCGTCTGAACCGGCTTTTTCCCCTTTTTGACAAAACGGACATCGGCAATAGCCTGATGCCCAATATAGGAATTAACTTCCTCTATTATTTTATTTTTATACACAAATAAATAATTCATGTAAACGGGATTCATGACGGCAATGACAATAACATTATTCTTAAAATCTAATATATATGAATATTTAGCAATTTGCTCGCCTACGATTTTTTTCCAGTCCCGCTTAGCCTGGTACATCCGGTAGGGAAGGAGCAGACGGTGTTTGGCCAAGACTTCAGGAATGGCAAGTCCGGCTTTTTCAAGTTTAAGACTTCGCTTCTCCATGAGAAACCACCCTCCCTTGTTCAATACAGATGGGATGACAGCCATCCATACCGGCAAAAATGTCAGGCTCTGTCGTCGTAATAAAGGTTTGAATCCGGTTGCGGACAAAGTCCAGCAAGGCCTGGCGCCGGCTTTGATCGAGCTCACTCATGACGTCATCCAATAAGAGAACGGGGTATTCGCCGGTCTCCGATTTGATAAATTCCAGCTCCGACAATTTCAGCGCCAAGACAGCCGTCCGCTGTTGTCCCTGAGAACCGTATTTCTTTAAATCCCCTTGGCCGACAGAAAATAAGAGATCGTCACGATGAGGCCCGACCGACGTAGCTTGACGGCGGATATCTTCAGGGAGATGCTGCTGTAAGCAATCATAATACCATTTCGGATCAGTCTGATGGCGGCCCTCCCCAGTCCCATAAGGTTGGACATAGGTCAGATGGAGCATTTCTTTTCCCCGACTGAGCCTTTTATGGAGAACCCCTGCCAAAAACGATAATTTCTGAAGAGCTTCTAAGCGTTTGCTTACGATGGACGCTGCAAAACCGGCAATCTGACGATCCCATTCATCAAGCGATTGATTGCCGTTGTATTTCATCTTTTTCAATAAGAGATTGCGCTGCGACACGGCCCGGTTATACTGCAGTAAATCCCGGTAATAAGACCGGCTGACCTGAGAAATCTCCATGTCGATAAAACGGCGCCGCAAAGAAGGGCTGCCCTTGATGAGCTGAAGGTCATCGGGCGAAAACAGGACCTCATTCAAGGTTCCGATCAATTCTTTCTGCGATACCTTTGTTTCATTGACCCACAGTTCTTTTTTCTCGAGTTTGGACAAGATCACTTTTATCTGCTGTGTCGTATCGTTACGGTTAAAATCGATGATAACGCTGGCTTTCTCGTGCTCCCAGGAAATGAGATCAGAATCGGCAATGCCCCGATAAGACTTGCCGATTCCGCCTAAATATAAAGATTCCAGAAGATTGGTCTTCCCTTGTCCGTTTTGCCCATATAAGAGAATCGTCGCCTTAGGAAAGGAGATTTTTTGATTCTCATAATTTCGGAACCGGTGCAGTCGAACCGACTCAATCATCATAATTATTCACCTTTAATCAAATATGTACCGACATCCTTAATTTCTACCGTATCTCCCGGATAGAGTTTTTTTCTCTTAGCTTTGCATAAAATTCCATTTACTAAAATTTTATCTTCATCCAATAAAAAGCGGATTTCGCCGCCGCTTTGTAAAATACTGGCCCATTTCAAAAACTGGTCCAATTGGATCATCGGCGTTTCAATTTTAATTGTTTCCATTATTTTGTCCTCATAGGGGTTACAACAAATACACAAGAATCGTCATCCTTATCCTGAACGAGCATCGGGCTGTTTTCTTTCGATTTCAAGATGACGTCGCTGCTCTGACAATGTTTCAAGATGTCGAGGATAAATTTTCCATTGAAGGAGATATCCAATTCTTCGCCGTCCATGTCGCAGGAGACGTAGTCTTCGACGGTACCGTAATCGGGATGCTGACTCATCAATTTAATCTGGCCCTCGCTGATGAGGAAGTTGATGACATTATACTGAGCATCTTTGGCTACGATGGAAGCTCGTTCCACAGCGCCAGTAAATTCGGAGCGATTGACTTTGGCAATACATTTAAAGTCCGTCGGAATGACGCGGCGGTAATTGGGGAAGTCCCCTTCGATGAGGCGCGTACGGATGTAGACGTTGCCGAACTGAACGGCCAGGTAGTTGCGGACGGCTGTGATTTCGACGGTCTCCGGAATATCCGTTGGCAGCTGACGAGAAATTTCTGACAAGAGCCGGCTGGGGATAACAGCCTGCAGCGGATTATTCACCGGTTCATCGAGGGTCGTCTTTTTCAGAGCCAGGCGGTGCGTATCCGTGGCTACCATGGTCATCTGATCCCCCTGGACATCGAGGAAGGTCCCCATGAAAATCGGACGTGCTACGTCGGTAGCACAGGCATAAGACGTATTATCGATTAAATCCTTTAAGACGACACTCGTCGTTTTAAAGCTGGCATAACCGTTTTCGACGATTTCGACTTCATTAAAGTCATCGGGGTTGATGGTCAGGCATTCAAATTTCAGCTTGTCGCCTTTAATGAGCAGCTGCGTATCCGTATCGGCCTTGATGATTTCAATTTCATCACTGGGAATTCGTCGGGTCAAGTCCATTAAATAAGGATTGGCAATGAAGGCTTCTCCTTTTTCTTCAATGATTCCGGGAACGGTGATCTTGATTCCCATGTCATAATCATTGGCCTGAAATTCGATAATGCCGTGAAGGGCTTTAATCAGAAGGCCGTTTTCAGAAGACATATTGTTGTTTTTGTTCTGAGCTACTTTTTGGACAGCTTGTAAGCCTTTGTTCAGATCTTCTTTTTTTAGTTTCAGTCTCAATGGAGTATCCCCTTTTCTGCGCTGAGTAAATTAATTAAATGTGAATTAAAAAATAGTAGTCTTAGTAGTAGGGCCTGTGAATTTGTGGATAAGTGATGAATAAGAGCCAATTTCAGCTATCCACAGGTGTGGATAGAATGTGGATAATGAGTTATTTTTTGTCCACATTTCCACTGTGGATTTCTTTTTTTACCTTATCCACAATCTATCGATATTTTTATCAACCTAGTTATCCACACCGCGGATTTCATTCATCATCTTTTCGATATGTTCTTTGAAATGACGATCTTCTTTGGCTCGTTCCATGATCTTGGTACAGGCATGCATAACCGTCGTATGGTCACGACCATTGAAAGCCGTTCCGATATGAGGATAAGTGTTCCCGGTCAGTTCACGGCACATATACATGGCAATTTGACGAGGGAGGGCAATATCCTTGGTCTTTTTTTTGCCCATCAATTCTTTATAATTGATATTATAATGTTGGCAGATATAGGTTGTAATTTCATCGATGGTAATATACTTCTTTTCATCTTGCGCATCGGTGATATAGCTGATTGCATGTTTAACCAACGGCAAGGTGACATTACTCTTGGTCTGCAAGGCTTCTAAGAGGACGCGGATAAAAGCGCCATGCAGCTTTCTGATATTTTCGCTGACATTGGCGGCAATGTAATTTAAGGCATCTAAATCATAGACGATATTTTCTTTTTCGGACCAGGTTCGTAAGATGGCGGTTCTCGTTTCCAAATCAGGCGGTTCGATTTGCGTGACCATGCCGTTTTCAAAGCGTGAGCGCAGGCGTTCTTCCAGTTTTTTTATGTCGCGGGGCGGACGATCACTGGTAAATACCATCTGCTTTTTATCCTGGTAGAGCTTATTAAAGGTATGGAAGAATTCTTCCTTAGAGCTTTCCTTTTCACCGCGGCCGAGGAACTGGATGTCATCGACAAAGAGGACGTCGACGTTGCGGTACCGGCGGCGGAAGCTTTCCGTATTCTGGTCCTGGATGCATTGGATGAATTCATTGACGAAGTCTTCGCTGGTAATGCATAAGAGACGCATATTCGGGAAGTTTTTTAACAGTTCATGGCCGATGGCATGCATTAAATGGGTCTTGCCCAGGCCGCTGTCCCCGTAAATATAAAAAGGATTCCATTTTTGAGCCGGAGCGGCAGCGATCGACTTGGCAACGGCCGTAGCTACGCGATTGCTGTTGCCGACGATGAAGTTGTCAAAGGTATAATCTTTATTTAAATTATTATTATAAGGACTGGATTCTGTTGTCAGTGATAACGGAGCGGCATCCTTTATGGCCGGCATGGTATCGTTCATGGGAAGTTCAGGTTGAACCCATTCGGTAGGGACTGCCTGGGCCGGTTTTCCGACGTGGGAGGTTGTCACGGGTTCAGCCGGCGTCGTGTTTTGTTTTGGCGGAAGGGTAATCGTTTCGGCGACGGCTTCGGTTTTGTCGTGGGTCGGCGTTTTTTCTTGGCTGGTAATGAGCTGAACCCTGGTTTTATGGCCAATGACTTCTTCGGCGATTGTCTCTAGGACATCGGTATACTTTTTGCTGACATAATCGCGAAGAAAATTGGTCATCGTGTCGAGGATGAGCAGATTTTCTTCTTCGGAATACGAGTAGGGAATGATGTTGCCTTCAAACCAATTAGTGAAAATTTCTTTTGGCAAGACTTGTTTCAAATTGGCTAACATTTTTTCCCATAAACTGAGCAGATCCATAATAATCCTTCCTGTCTGTACGAAAAATTTAAGTGTGTATAATGGGCGTTCATATGTGTACAACTTCATTGTGGACAACGTGAACAAATGAAATGTAAAAAGCCGGAAAGCCGATATACATCGAGTTTCCGATTCTTTCCACTTATCCACAAAATGTGGATGGATTGTTGATAACTGTATTTATCTATCCACATTCTACAACAAAACCCCGGTTATGGGAAGGAATTTTTGCTGGAATACTTATGCATAAGGTATTCTCAAATGGAATAATCTACTAAAAATAAGGCTTGACAGGCCTTCATTCACTTACTATAATTAACCTGTTATGGTGTAAATTAATTACAGTCAATGATGGAAAAGGAGGTGTCTAGCTTGAAACAGACATATCAGCCGAATACATTGTGGAGAAAAAGAACTCATGGTTTTCGTGAAAGAATGAAGACTAAGGGCGGCCGCATGGTTTTAAAAAGAAGACGCATGAAAGGCAGAAAAAAACTCTCTGCTTAATTATTACGAGATAAACAGAAAAGTTCCGGCATGTGGAATTTTTCTGTTTTTCTAGCATTACTAGGACAATTATGTATGTATGAACTAACGAAAGAGCAACGGCTGTGTAAAAATCGCGAATACCAGCTCGTATACCGCCGCGGGAAGTCGTATGTCAATCGCCGCGTCGTTTTATACGTCCTGCCGCGGTCGCCAAAGCAACCGACCCGCATTGGTTTTGTGACGGGGAAAAAAATCGGTTGTGCCGTTGAGCGCAACCGCTGCCGCCGTCTGATGAAGGAAGTATACCGACTCCATCAGTTTGATCTGAAGGACGGTTTCGATTTAGTCCTCATTGGCCGCAGCAGTCTGAAATATGCCGGATATGCAGAAGCAGAGCAGTCTATTTTGCAGTTATTCCGGCATGCCAGGGTATTGAAAAAGAAGTGATGATGCATGAAATGGTGTTTCATAGCCCTGATTCGGGGCTACCAGTTATTTATATCGCCGCTTCACCGGCCATGCTGCCGGTTTTATCCCACTTGTTCTGCCTATGCTCTTGAAGCATTGCAGAAATACGGTGCGTTAAAAGGGAGTTACTTGGCAATAAGGCGCATTTTAAAATGCCATCCCTTTCATAAGGGTGGATATGATCCCGTACCGTAAATCCTTATTTTTACAACTGAACAGGAGTTGAGCACATTGGGCTTTTTCAGTGGAATAATGGATGTCCTCAGTGGTATTATGACGACATTTATGAATTACTGTTATGCTTTTACCCAGAACATGGGCTATCCGAGCTATGGCATTGCCATTATCTTGCTCACCTTGATTATTAAATTGGTGCTGTCGCCCCTTACGGCGAAACAGATCCGTTCCATGGAAGGCATGCAGCTTTTGCAGCCTAAGATTAAAGAGATACAGAAGAAATATAAGGGAAATCAGAAGAAGATGCAGGAAGAAATGTCTAAACTGTATCGGGAAATGGGCGTTAACCCCTTGTCGGGCTGCCTTCCCATTCTCATTCAGATGCCTTTCCTTATTTCTATATTCTATGCTTTAAGAGAGTATCCTTATGACCCTGCCTTTGAAAGCTTTTTATGGCTTCCCAGTCTCGGTCAGCCGGATCCTATTTACGTCATGCCAATCCTGTCGGCCATTTCGACGTACTTTATTCAGAACCAGATGTCCGGCGCACAGGTAGCTGCCTCGGAGGCTCAAGCGAAACAGCAGAAAATCATGAAAGTCGTCATGCCGCTGTTTATCGGTTGGATCAGCCTCAACTTCCCGAGCGGCTTGGTCATTTACTGGGTCGTTTCTAACCTTTTCCAGTGGGGCCAGCAGATGATTATGGCTCACCTCAAGAATAAAGGAGCAGAAGCATGAGTACTATCGAAGCAACAGGAAAAACGATCGAAGATGCCGTGCGCTCCGGTCTGGTGCGCC
The DNA here is from genome assembly GCF_000455225.1 of Megasphaera massiliensis. Lineage (GTDB taxonomy): Bacteria > Bacillota > Negativicutes > Veillonellales > Megasphaeraceae > Megasphaera > Megasphaera massiliensis. Next base: position 121,031 of record NZ_HF954536.1, on the reverse strand, counting down.
TCGGCAGAATGAAAGAAGAAGTCGATATCGAGATCTTAGAAGAACCGAAAAGCGGTTTCTTTGGATTTGGCAGTAAACCGGCCCGGGTCCGTATTACTGAAAAGGCCGATGTCACGCCGGTACCGTCTGACGTCGTTCAGGCCGAACCGGAAAAGGAAGTTCTCGTTGAAGAACCGCAAATAGCTGAAACGTCTGAAGATGCAAAGGATCCAGAAGTCTCAGCATCTGATGTGGAAGAAGACGGGATTTCTGAAGCGGTCGTACATGAACCGGAGGAAGCTGTTTTTTCGGCAGAAGAAGCGGCTGCCAAGGGCAAGGCTTTCCTTCAGGAAGTCCTTAAGAACATGGGCATTGACGTAGTCATTGAAAAGATGATTAAATCCGATAAGATCCTTCTTCATCTCCATGGCAAGAACTTAGGCATTCTTATAGGCAAGCACGGTCAAACCTTGGATGCCCTCCAATATTTGACCAACCTGACGACCAATCAAGGCGAGAATGCACGGTACTTTATTATGCTCGATGTTGAAAACTACCGCCATCGCCGTGAAGAAACGCTGAAGCAGCTGGCTCATCGTTTGGCCAACCGGGTCAAACAAAATGGCGAGTCCGTTACCTTAGAGCCGATGAATGGCTATGAACGAAAAATTATTCACGTCGCGCTTCAAAATGATTCGGAAGTGCGGACGGAAAGCGAAGGCAAAGATCCGTACCGTCACGTCGTCATTTATTATCAAGGATAACGCATAACGATAGATATGAAAAAGGAGTTGTCGCTGACAACTCCTTTTAGACTATGGAAGGAGTCATATATGATGTATGATACGGCCGATACGATTGCGGCCATTGCAACCCCGCTCGGTGAAAGCGGCATCGGCGTCATTCGTATCAGCGGCAGCAAGGCCTATGCGGTCGGCGATGCCGTTTTTAAGAGTTCCTCTGAGGTTCCTTTAGCGAACCGTCGGGACCGTTCCATCCAGCACGGTATGATCGTGTCTGATGACGGCCGGCCAATCGATGAAGTTTTGCTGCTCATCATGAAGGGGCCTCATTCATATACAGCTGAAGATGTCTTAGAAATCCAGTGCCACGGGGGCTACAAGGCCTTAGAAGAAATATTGGCTCAGGTCCTTTCCCATGGGGCCCGCCTGGCCAATCCCGGCGAATTTACGCAGCGGGCCTTCGTGAACGGCCGTATCGACCTGGCTCAGGCCGAGGCCGTCATGGATGTCATCCAGGCCAAGAGCGATCAGGGCCTTACCAATGCTGTCAGTCAGCTTGAAGGACGGCTTTCGAAGGCCGTCGGTGCCATGCGCAGGGAATTGACCGATTTTATTACCCGCTTAGAAGTCATGATCGACTATCCTGAAGAAGACTTAGAAGATATTACGGTCCCAGATGTTGCCGGTTCTATTCGGACTCAAATTGAAGCCCTCGATGAGATGTTGACTGCTTCGCGGGAAGGGCGAATGATCCGTGACGGCGTCATGGCAGCCATTGCCGGCACACCGAACGCCGGCAAATCGAGCCTGCTCAACTGCCTGCTTCAAAGCGATCGGGCTATCGTCACCGATGTGCCGGGCACGACGAGGGACGTTCTCGAAGAATGGATTTCTTTAAAGGGCGTTCCCGTCTGTTTGGTCGATACGGCAGGAATTCGCGAGACCGATGACCGGGTCGAACAGATTGGCGTAACGAAGGCTAAATCCTATATGGACAAGGCCGATATCACCGTCGTTGTCATCGACCGTTCTCGGCCTCTTTCTGAGGAAGATAAGAGCATCTTAGCGGCAACGGCTGATAAAAATGCCCTCATCGTCCTCAATAAACTCGATTTGCCGGCTGTCGTCGGCGAAGGCAATCTTACGGCTTATGACCATCCGATCCTGTCTATTTCGGCCAGTACCGGCGAAGGCCTGGAGGTTTTAAAAGACCGGCTTTTGGAACAGGCCCTGCCACGTACGAATCAATCGGGCAGTGCTCTTTTAACCAATACGCGTCATATTGAGCTGGTCCGCCAAAGCCGGGAGGCCTTGAGCCGTGCCCTGAAGACGATGGAAGACGGCATGCCTGTCGATTTTGCCGTCGTCGACTTGCGGGAAGCCTGGAGCCTCTTGGGCTCTATCACGGGGGATACCGTTCATGACGATATCGTTGAAGAAATCTTCAGCCGATTCTGTTTGGGAAAATAAAGAGGTGGAACTATGTTTACCGTCGATACATATGATGTCATCGTCATCGGCGCCGGCCATGCCGGCTGTGAAGCGGCTCTTGCCAGTGCCCGCTTAGGTGCCAAGACGTTGATGGCTACTTTAAATTTAGATAATATTGCCCTCATGCCCTGCAATCCGGCCGTAGGAGGTCCCGGAAAGAGTCATTTGGTCCGGGAAATCGATGCCTTAGGCGGAGAAATGGGAATCAATACCGATAAAACGTGCCTGCAAATGCGGATGCTCAATACCGGCAAGGGTCCTGCTGTCTATTCGCTGCGGGCGCAGTCCGATAAAAAGCTGTATCAGATGGACATGACCAAGACCCTGGAAAACCAGGAAAATCTCGATGTCAAACAGCTTATGATTACTGACTTGCTGCTCGAAGACGGTAAGGTTTCTGGCGTGCGGACGGAACTGGACGAAGTCTATAAGGCATCCTGCGTCATCTTGGCGACAGGAACCTATTTAAAGGGGAAAATCATCATTGGCGACTGCACCTATTCCGGCGGCCCCATCGGCCAGCGTTCGGCAGAAGACCTGTCGGGATCGCTCTTAAAAGCCGGGATCAAGCTCATGCGCTTTAAGACCGGTACGCCGGCCCGCGTTGACCGCCGCACCCTTCGGACTGATGAAATGACTAAGCAGGAAGGGGATAAAGACGGCCATGCATTTTCCTTCTTGTCGGAACGAAAGAACCGCAACAAGGCTTGCTGCTGGCTGACCTTTACCAATGAAGAAACGCATAAAATCATTCGCGACAACCTTGATCGGGCGCCGATGTGCAACGGCGTCATCGAAGGCATAGGTCCCCGGTACTGCCCGTCCATTGAGTCGAAAATCGTCCGCTTTGCCGATAAAAAGCGGCACCAGCTCTTTGTCGAACCGGAAGGGGAATCGACAGAAGAAATGTATGTCCAGGGCATGAGTACCAGTATGCCGGCCGATGTTCAGTACGCTTTTTTGAGGACCATACCGGGTCTTGAGGACGTGAAAATAATGCGTCCCGGTTACGCCATCGAATACGACTGCCTCGATCCGACGCAGCTTACGCCGTGGTTGGAAACGAAAAAGATTTCCGGCCTCTTTTCAGCCGGCCAGGCCAACGGTACCAGCGGCTATGAAGAAGCGGCAGCTCAAGGGCTGATTGCCGGTATTAATGCAGCTTTAAAAGTGCAGCATAAGGATCCCTTCGTCCTGACCCGTTCCGAAGCGTACATCGGTGTCCTCATCGATGATTTAGTCACCAAGGGAACGAACGAGCCTTACCGCATCATGACCAGCCGCAGTGAGTACCGCCTCATCCTGAGGCAGGATAATGCCGATTTGCGCCTGACCCAGAAGGGCTATGATATCGGCCTGGTTACAGAAGAACGATATCAGGCATTCACAAATAAGAAACAGGCTATTGAAGCGGGGATTTCGGCCTTGAAGGAAATTTCAGTTACGCCGTCTAAAGACAACTTGGCGAAACTTGAAAAACTCGGCACAGCGCCTATCCATACGGCCCTCACAGCCTATGACCTTCTTCGTCGTGATGACGTGACCTATGCTTCCTTGCAGACCGTCTTTGACTTGCCGGACTTAGCGGAAGACGTTGAGGAAGAAATCGAAATCATGATTAAATATGAAGGCTATATCAGTCGCCAGATGGAACAGGTCGATAAGATGAACCGTCTGGAAAAGAAGAAAATGCCCAAAGACATCGTCTATGCCGACATCGACACTTTGTCTGCCGAAGCGCGGCAGAAGCTCGATGAAATCCGCCCCTTGTCCTTAGGTCAGGCCAGCCGTATTTCCGGCGTTTCACCGGCCGATATTACGGCCCTTCTGATTCTCTTGGAACAACACAACCGGGGGGATAAGTAATATGTTTGGCAGTGAATTACAATCGGCTCTTACAGCCATGGGACTTTCGGTTACGGAGGGACAGCTCCGCCAATTCGACGTCTTTCATGAACAATTAATTGAAACCAATAAGGTCATGAACCTGACGGCCATTACCGAGCCTAAAGAAGTAGCGATAAAACACATGGCCGACAGTCTTTCCTGTTATGAAGCGGATTGCTTTACGCCGGGGGCGTCCGTTCTTGATTTGGGAACCGGCGCCGGTTTTCCCGGCCTGCCCCTGCTCATCTATCGCCCGGATTTGAAGGTTACCTTTTTTGACTCCCTGCAAAAGAGACTTACTTTTTTGCAGAACTTGGTCGATCAATTGGGACTTACTGCCGATTTCCTTCACGGTCGGGCCGAAGAGGCGGCCCATCAGCCTATCTACCGCAGTGCCTTTGACGTCGTGACCAGCCGAGCCGTGGCTCGTTTAAATATTCTGGCCGAATGGGCTCTGCCCTATGTCAAACAGGACGGTTATTTCATTTCTTTAAAGGGCGCCCAGTATGAGGACGAACTGAAAGAAGCTGAAAAGGCCTTGAAGATTTTAGGCGGTACGGTGGACCATGTGAAGGCCGTTCAGCTTCCGGGACTCGATGAGGTGCGGGCCGTCATCTATATTCAAAAGACTGGCGAAAGTCCTAAAAAATATCCGCGCAAGCCGAAAATGGCTGTAAAAAATCCTTTATAAAGGAGAGGTGCAATTATGTCTTTGAAAAAAATGATTTGTTTGGCTGCTGCTGCCTGTATGACGATGGCAGCGCCGGTCTTTGCCGATGAACTGCAGAAACCGGATATCGAGGCTCATGCAGCCTATGTCATGGATGCCGATACGGGGGATGAACTCTATGCGAAAAATGCCGATGACCTGGCCTATCCCGGCAGTACGACTAAGATTATGACGGCCATCCTCGGCATTGAGCTCGGGAAGAGTCAAAATCTGATGGATAAACCCCTTAATATTACGAATGATATCTATGACATCGAAAGTGATGCTTCGGTCCTCGGCATCAAACCGGGCGATCAGATTACCCTCAGTAATGGCATGACCGGCATGATGCTCGTATCGGGCTGTGATGCGGCCGTTGCCGTCGCCGAAACGGTGACGCCGACAGAAGCCGATTTTGTCGCCAAGATGAATGAAAAAGCAGCTGCTTTAGGCGCTTCTCATACGCACTTTGCCAATCCTCACGGCCTTCCCGATACGAACCATTACTCGACGGCTCACGACATGGCTGTTATCGCTGCCTATGGCATGAAGATCCCTGAATTTCAGGATATGGTCAGCCGAAGCGAATTCGACATGCCCTATATGGACGGCGGATTCAAGCACTGCACGTCGACCAACGAGTTTTTGACCAGCGGCTTTGCCGGCGCCAACGGCATCAAGACCGGTACGACCAATGCCGGCGGTCCTTGCCTGGTCGTTTCGGCAACGAGAGACGGCCGGACGGTCATTGCGTCGATCATGAATTCGAGTGACCGCTATGGCGATGCCCAGAAACTGATGACCTACGCTTTTTCGGCTCTGAAAGATGCGGAACCGGCAGAAAATGTCTACATCGTGCGCCATGCACCGGCAGGCCAGACCTTATCGGATATTCAGGAAAAGCAGCAGCAGGCTGCTGAATTAGCCGCTCAGCAGGGGCAGGAACAATCGTCGAGTGCAGCAACGACACAAAAAGCTGCCGGCCAGTCCACGGAATCGAAGGACTACGTTCCTTTTTCTCCGGCCGCTTAAAATTTGATATTGACAAAATAAATCAATATTCGTATAATAACATCAGCAGATTCGTACAGGACTGACGGATTCAAGTGGAGCAACCACGTGAACTGTACGAAGCCATTTCATGCCGACCGTCTGGGCAAGTGTATGCTACTAACATATTCTTGGGCCCGGGGGTCGGTATATTTTTTTTCAGACCTCTTGGCTCCCTACCTGGAAGGAGATAATGGATCATGAAAAGAAATCGTTGGCTCATCGCTTTGTCGGCTATCGGCCTTCATATTTGTATCGGCAGTGTCTACGCTTGGAGCGTTTTGACCAAGCCGATCATGGAAGCTATGGGCTTTAGCCTGCAGGAAACGACGTGGACTTTTTCTTTAGCTATTTTATTCCTCGGATTATCGGCCGGTTTCTTGGGCAGTTTTGTTCAAAAAATCGGACCTCGCAAATCAGGGCTCTTGTCGATGACCTTCTTCGTCTTGGCTATGTTCGGTACGGCAGCTGCCCTCTATCTGCACAGCCTGCCCATGCTCTACTTGTTCTACGGCGTCATCGGCGGCATCGGCCTGGGGACGGGATACATTACGCCGGTATCGACGTTGGTTAAGTGGTTCCCTGAAAACCGAGGCTTTGCAACGGGTTTGGCTATCATGGGCTTCGGTTTTGCCAGCTTGATTGCAGGTCCTGCCATGCAAATTCTGGTTCAGTCTTTTGGTCTGGTGGCTAATTTCATCATCCTCGGTATTGTATATATGGTCATTATGACGGCCTCTTCCTTATATTTAGCGTCTCCCGAAGAAGATTCGGCAGCGGCTGCTGAAAAGAAATCAAACGTTGAATATGCTGATGCACAGCCTCAGTTTACCGTTCGCGACTCCATGAAAACGTGGCAGTTCTACGCCATTTGGTGGCTCTTCTTTACGAACATTACCTGCGGCATCGCCCTCTTGGCCGTCGCTTCTCCCATGGCCCAGGATGTCGTCGGCATGTCTCCCATGGCAGCGGCTTCTATGGTCGGCCTCATCGGTCTCTTGAACGGTGCCGGCCGCATTGCTTGGGCTACCGTTTCCGACTATATCGGCCGTTCGTCGACATATGTTTTATTCTTCGCCATTGAAATCCTGGCCTTCTGGCAGCTTGCCAATGTAACCAGCGCTTTCAGCTTCCAAATCCTCCTCCTGCTCATCATTACTTGCTATGGCGGCGGTTTTTCCTGCATGCCGGCTTACCTCAGCGACCTTTTTGGGACCAAGTATCTCAGCGCCATTCACGGCCGTATCCTGACGGCTTGGGGGGCTGCCGGCGTTGCCGGTCCGGTCTTGGTATCGATCATCAAAGAAACGACGAACAGCTACGCTACGACGCTGTACTTCTTCGTCGGAGCCTTCGTAGTGGCTTTGGTACTGATGGCATTCTTGAAATACCAGACCCGTCACGGAATTGAAACGACGGCCCAGCCGTCCCGGAGTACCGGTATGTAAGTGCTTTCTTAAACAGAAATGATTGACCCGACCGATTCATCATCGGGTTATGGAAGTTCATGGAAGGAAATTGTCCCTTATATGACAGTTTCCTTCTTTTTTTTATTTCTATGTGAATAAAATCACTTGAATGAGCTGAGCACATAAATGAACGAATTTGATTGCTTTTTGATTATAATGGTTGTATTTGATTGAAAATGAATGAAAATAACGATATAATATGGCGAGAGGAGGCTGGAAAAGGAAGTGATGCGATGCTGACTGAAGAAAGACATGAAAAAATAATGCGACTCGTCAATACGAGCGGAGCCGTATCTGTTCAGGATTTAGTTAGTTTTTTGAACATCTCGGAATCGACAGTCCGAAGGGATTTACTGACCCTTGATCGGGAAGGCCGCCTGCGCCGTGTTCATGGCGGAGCGACGACACTTCGAGACGATTCTTTATATGAAGCGGATATGGAGAATTTGCAGGATAAATATTCTATTCATATGAGTGAAAAGCGGCGTATTGCTCAGTATGCAGCCCGACTGATTCATAAAGAGGACTTTGTATATCTCGATGCCGGTTCGACGACGGAACAGCTCGTCGAGTTCCTGGCCGGTTCAGAAGCGACATTTGTTACGAACAGTATCCCCTTGGCACAGAAATTAGGCCGCATCGGCGGCAGGGTCTATATCGTTCCCGGACGAGTGAAGGGCGATACGGAAGCCATCGTCGGCAGTGAAATGAGAGACATGATTGGCCGATACCATTTTACCAAAGGATTTTTTGGTGCCAACGGCATTGCAGTCCATTCCGGCTGCACGACGCCCGATGATGAAGAGGCCGTTTGTAAAAGAGCCGCTTTGGGGCAGTGCTTGGACCGCTTTGTCTTGGCCGATTCCAGTAAGTTCGGCTTATCTTCACATATTACATTTGCAGAATTGTCAATGGTTACGCTGATTACGGCGCGGGACGATGACAGCCTCGATTACAAACCGTATCAGCAAATTACGGAGGTGCATATCCTGTGATTTATACAGTTACGTTCAACCCATCCTTAGATTATGTTGTCCATATGAAGAAGTTTACAGCCGGTGATATCAATCGGGCAGAGCAGGAAATGATTTATCCCGGTGGCAAGGGCATCAATGTATCCCTCGTTCTCGGCAACCTTCACATCCCGTCTAAGATGCTGGGCTTTGTGGCCGGCTTTACGGGTAAGGAAATCGAACGCCTGGCTAAAGAAAACGGCGGGGATACGGATTTTATCCTCCTCGATGAAGGATGCTCGCGCATTAACCTCAAGGTCAGTGCCGATGACGAAACGGCTGTTAACGGCATGGGTCCGAATATTCCTGAAGATAAGCTCAATGCCCTTTTGGCGCAAATCGATGCCATTGCGGATGGTGATACATTGGTCTTGGCCGGCAGTATTCCCAGTGATATTCCGGACGATATCTATGAACAGATCTTGAAGCGCCTTCAAGGCCGGGATATTCGCGTCGTCGTCGATGCTACAGGCGACTTATTGAAAAATGTCATTAAATATAAACCATTCCTCATTAAGCCCAATAATTTTGAATTAGGCGAACTGTTCAGCGTCGATCTCAAGACGGATGATGAAATCATCGTCTGCGCTAAACAGCTGCAGGCTATGGGGGCCCGCAACGTCCTCGTTTCTCTCGGGGGAGACGGTGCGCTTCTTCTCGGCGAAGACGGAAAAGTATACCGCCGTCCGTCCCCGAAGGGCACACTGGTCAACTCTGTCGGTGCCGGAGACAGTATGGTCGCCGGATTCCTGGCCGGTTTTGAATCGGCTAAGGGAGACCTCAATGAAGCTTTGAAGATGGGTATCAGCGCCGGCAGTGCTTCGGCCTTTAATGAATGGCTGGCAACGGAATCCCAGATTCGGGACATTTATTCCCAGTTATAAGTGAATTTGTACTTTTTGTATTAGAGAATTGAATGGTATAGAGAATTAAAGCGAGAAGGAGTGATGTAGATGCGTATTGTAGATTTACTCAAGAAGCAGAGCATTGACCTTAATGCCGCTGTTGCCGATAAGACAGCGGCCATTGGCCACCTCGTCGACCTCATGGATGCCGGCGGTAATTTGAATGACAAAGAGCTGTACAAAGAACGTGTTCTGGCTCGTGAAGCCGAAGGCAGCACGGGTATCGGCGAAGGCATTGCCATTCCTCATGCCAAGACGGAAGCCGTAAACGAACCGGGGCTGGCCTCGATGATCGTTCGTGACGGCGTCGATTACGAAAGCCTCGACGACGAACCGGCTCATCTGTTTTTCATGATTGCAGCCCCGGCCGGCGGTGCAGACGTCCATTTGGAAGTATTGAGCCGTTTGAGCCGTATGCTGATGGATGATGATTTTCGCAATGCCTTGATGCAGGCTAAGACGCCGGAAGAATACCTGGCGACGATCGATAAGGCCGAAGCCGAACAGATTGAAGCCGAAGCCGCAGAAGCGGCCGCTGAAGCCGCTGCGGAAGAAGCACCGGCCGTAGAAGCGGCTCCATCCGAACGACCCTTCATCGTCGGCGTTACGGCTTGCCCGACGGGGATTGCCCATACTTATATGGCTGCCGAAGCGTTGGAAAACAAGGCCGCTGCCATGGGCGTCGACATCAAAGTCGAAACCAATGGTTCCGGCGGGGTTAAAAATCACCTGACCGAAGCCGATATCAAGCGGGCTGTCGGCGTCATCGTCGCCGTCGATAAAGACGTACCGGTCCAGCGCTTTGCCGGCAAAAAGGTCATCTTCACCAAAGTTGCCAACGGCATTAAGATCCCGGAAGAATTGATTCAGACAGTCCTCGACGGCAAAGCTCCCGTTTATCAGGGGGCGGAATCGTCTTCTGAATCGGTGGCTCTTGAAAGCTCCGAAAAAGAAAGCGTCGGCCGTCAGATTTATAAGCATTTGATGAACGGCGTATCTCATATGCTGCCCTTCGTTATTGGCGGCGGTATTCTCATCGCCTTGGCCTTCCTCTTCGATATGGATAATGCCGGTGCAGCAAACTTCGGCAGTGGGACGCCTGTCGCCGCCTTATTGAAAAATATCGGCGGCCTGTCCTTCAGTATGATGATGCCTATCCTAGCCGGATACATTGCCATGAGTATCGGTGAACGGCCGGCTCTCATGCCCGGCATCGTCGGCGGTTTCCTGGCGACAACGGGCGGATCCGGTTTCTTTGGAGCCCTCTTTGCGGGCTTCATTGCCGGTTACTTGGTTCTTTTATTGAAAAAAGTATTGTCGGTCCTGCCGGAATCTTTGGAAGGCACGAAGCCCATCCTCTTTTATCCGGTGTTAGGCCTGGTTCTCATCGGCCTCATCATGACTTTCGTCATCAATCCGCCGACGGCTATCTTTAATACCTGGTTGTTCGACAGCCTCAACAGCATGACGACGTCGAGCCGTATCGTCCTCGGCTTCGTCCTGGGCGGCATGATGTCTATTGACTTTGGCGGTCCTATCAACAAAGCAGCTTACGTCTTTGGGACGGCCTCGCTCATGAGTGCTACCGGTCAGGCTGTCAGCTCGGGCATCATGGCTTCGGTCATGGCCGGCGGCATGGTTCCGCCCCTGGCAATCGCCTTGGCTATGCTGATCTTTAGAAATAAGTTTACGCCGAAAGAACGGCAGTCGACGATTACCAACTTCATCATGGGCCTGTCCTTCATTACGGAAGGTGCCATTCCTTTTGCAGCCTCTGACCCGCTTCGCGTCATTCCGGCCTGCGCCATCGGTTCTGCTGTCGCCGGCTCGCTGTCGATGCTCTTTGGCTGCGCCCTTCCGGCACCTCACGGCGGTATCTTCGTATTCGGTGTCATCACCAATTGGCCCATGTATATCGTCTCTTTAATCGCCGGTGTCATCGTAGCAGCCATCTTACTCGGTATTTTCCGCAAAAAACGTCCTCAAGAGTAATTGCGTAATTTCCATAAATCAAGTACACTATATAATAGAGTTTTATCTCAACTATTCCAAACACTTATTTCCTGAAGGAGGAATTTTCATGAAAGAATTTGAATTTGTTGTAACCGATCCCCAGGGTATCCATGCTCGTCCGGCTGGCCTCTTGGTTAAAGAAGCTAAAAAATTTGAATCCAACATCAGTGTCTTCAAAGGCGCTCGTAAAGGTGATTTGAAAAAAATCTTCACCGTCATGGCTTTAGGGGTAAAGCAGGGTGAATCCATTAAAGTACAGGTAGAAGGCGCTGACGAAGAACAGGCAGCAAGTGCTGTAGAAGCCTTCTTGAAGGAAAACTTCTAAGATTTTTGAGGGGGAAAGCAGATGCTGACGTTAAAAGGTAAGAGTGTCTTTTCCGGTATCAGTATCGGACCGCTGGCACTGTTTCATCGCAACACTATTTCTACAGCCGTTCGGCCCATTGAAAGTGTCGAAGTAGAATTGGCGCGTTTCCAAAAAGCGCGTGAAGAAGCGATGAGCCAGCTGAAAGACTTATATGTTAAAGCTGTAGACAAAGTCGGTGAAGAACAAGCGGCTGTCTTTGAAGTTCATCAGATGATGCTCGATGACGATGACTATGTTGAAGGTATTGAAACAAGAATCCGCGAGGAAAAAATGAATGCTGAAGCAGCCGTTGATCAGACGGCTCAAGAACTTGCGGAGATGTTCCGCTCCATGGAAGACGCCTATATGCAGGCCCGTGCAGCCGACGTTCTCGATATTTCCCGCCGCGTAGAGCAGCAGCTCAGCGGCGGCCCGGGGATTGATTTCAGTAACTATGATCAGGTTATCATTGCTGCTGACGACTTGGCACCGAGCGAAACGTTACAGCTCGATACTGACAAGATCCTTGGCTTTGTTACGTCAGCAGGCAGCACCAACTCGCATACGGCTATCTTAGCCCGTACCTTGGGCATTGCCGCTGTCGTCAGCACGGGAACGCAGCTTCACAACGACGTTGACGGTATGATGGCCGTCATCGACGGTACGACAGGGGACGTTTACATCAATCCTGATGAAGAAACGCTGGCCCTGATGAAGAAAAAGCAGAAAGAAGAAGAACTGCGCCTTACAGCCTTAGAACAGGTGCGCGGTGTCCCGACGGTTACCAAAGACGGCAAGAAGATCAATCTCTTTGCCAATATCGGAAATCCGGGCAACCTGCCTCAGGTTCTGGCCAATGATGCTGAAGGCATCGGTCTTTTCCGCAGCGAATTCCTCTATTTGGAAAGCAGCAACTATCCGACGGAAGATCAGCAGTTCGAAGCCTATAAGCAGGCTGCAGAAGCCCTTGAAGGCAAGACCGTCGTCATCCGTACGCTTGATATCGGTGCCGATAAAAAGGTTGACTATTTCGACCTTGATCCGGAAGAAAATCCGGCTATGGGCATGCGTGCTATCCGCATCTGCCTGAGCCGCGTCGATTTGTTCAAGACACAGCTCCGCGCCTTGCTGCGTGCTTCGGCATTCGGTAAGATTGCCATCATGTTCCCCATGATTATTTCCGTCTGGGAAGTACAGCAGAGCAAAAAAATCTTGGACGAAGTCCGCCGGGAATTGGATGCCAAAGGCATTGCCTACGATAAGGATATGGAAGTCGGCATTATGGTCGAAACGCCGGCGGCTGCCGTCATGAGTGAAGAACTGGCTAAAGAAGTTGACTTCTTCAGCATCGGTTCTAACGATTTGACCCAGTACACCTTGGCTATCGACCGTCAGCAGACGAAACTCGATACCTTCTTCGATCCCCATCATCCGGCTGTCCTGAAACTGATTCAGATGACCATTGAAAATGGCCATAAAGCCGGCATTTGGGTAGGTATCTGCGGTGAACTCGGTGCTGATTTGACCTTGACGGAAACCTTCCTGCGCATGGGGGTAGACGAACTGTCGGTCAGCCCTCCGTCTGTATTGCCGCTGCGTGAAAAAGTTCGCTCTTTGGATCTCAGTAAATAATCTATCAAAGCGTTGCTCCTTCGGGAGCAGCGCTTTTTTGATATTTTAGCCTAAAAGCCTCTTTACTTTTTGTATAAAATGGTATAATAATAAAAACAAATTTAATTTTTATTCATTTTAATGGAGGAATTGGCATGGATATGAAAAAAATGGGTACTGCATTGCTTACAGGTGTTTTGGCGGCGTCACTCTTAGCCGGCTGCGGCAGCAGTCAAAAAGAAGCAGGCGATGCCAATAAGCCGCTTCGAGTCGCTACCAATGCGACCTTCGTTCCTTTTGAATTTAAAGACAGCGATCAGTCGGCCGAATACAAAGGCTTTGAAATGGATTTGATCCGTGCCGTCGCCAAAGAAATGAATCGCGATGTCGAATTTAATAATATTGCCTTTTCCGGCATCATCCCCATCATCCAGCAGGGCGATATGGATATTGCTGCGACAGGGATGACGGTTACGCCGGAACGGGCTCAGAAAGTCGCTTTTGCCGCGCCCTTCTATGAATCGAAACTGGTCATCTTAACGCCGAAGAACAGCGGTATCCATTCGGCAGCGGATCTCCAGGGCAAACAGATTGCTGTCCAGATCGGGACGACAGGGGCTAAATATGCTGAAGAACAGGGCTACAATGTCAAGCAGTTCGATAATAACTCGGAAGCCATCATGGAACTCCAGGTTGGCGGCTCGCCGGCAGCTATCATCGATAAGCCTGTTGCCGATTACTTCCTGACCCAAGATGGTAAGGATAAATTCGATGTCATCGATATCAGCAATACGAAGCCGGAATATCTGGCCTTTGCCCTCAATAAGGACAATAAGGAACTCTTGCAGCAAGTAAATGAAGCTATGGAAAAATTGAAGAAGAGCGGCGAATTCCAGCAGATCTATAAAAAATGGTTCAATACGGACATGCCGGATCTCCCGACCAGTGCCGATGCAGTCTTGAAATAAGGGGCAGCACAGGCAGCCTTCGTTATAGAACATGAGAGATAAAAATAAGCAGCCTTTAAGGGCTGCTTATTTTTTATGATACCGGTATTTTTGGATGCTTGCGAAACTATGCAAGGGTATAAATCTTTACTTCCGGATCTCCTGTCCAAAGGGGCTGAAGGCCGACGAAGACGTCGTTTTTGAAGAGGTCGCTGGAAAGATAAGCCTGGGCGTGTTCGGCACTGTCAAAGCCGTGGAGTACCTGTACGTCTTCATCGCGGATGAGGAGGTCTTTGGTCAAGGCTCCTTCAATAGTCGTCAGGAAGGGCTGGCGGTAGTCCGTATATACTTTGGCGGCAGCCGGTCGATTGGCGGCATCGATTTTCATGGTAATTTCTAAATAAGCCTTTACGTTCATAGTATGTTCCTCCCTTTCGGTTTTCTGTGAGCTCTTCTTCATTATAGCTTTCTTACTCGGCCGGGAGAAGATATAAGCAAATTTATGAGTCACTATTCATTTTAATAGTAACTTGAAGGGATAAAAGGGAGCTACTATAATAAAATCAGCATCAAGAAAGGTGGCGTGAACGGTGTATAAGCCTAAATTAGAAAAGGATATCCGATGTCCCTTAGAATATGGACTGTCTGTTTTTGGCGGTAAATGGAAATCGAGGGTCATCTGCGTGCTGGCCCAAAAAGGAAGGCTGCGCTACAGTGCGATACGAAAAGAGATGTCCAATATCACCGATGCCGTCTTAGCGGCAACGTTGAAAGAACTGATGAATGATGACATGATCGAACGGCATCAGTTTTATGAAATTCCGCCGCGGGTTGAATACGGACTGACGGCTAAAGGGATATCTTCCGTTCCCCTGCTGCAAAGTATCTGTAAATGGTCCGGAGCTTATCATAGGGACGACCATGAACATGCGCTGAGCCAGTGCCAAAAATGTGATTACAATCAGCGGACTGACTGAGGGAGACCTATGTGTTCTTATAATCCGAGCAGGATTTTTCAACGGGTACAGCCGATAAAAAAAGAGAGATTGTCACCGAGTGGATGACGATCTCTCTTTTTCATGGATACCGTGCGTTTTTGCAGGATATGTCATTTAACTTTTCAGTTCAGGCATTTTGATGGGTGTCTTATCGACGAGGCGGACAATCAGCAAGGTGATGATACAGATGACCCATTCAAAGTAGATGACATGGGGCAGCAGGCGGACAGCCGGGCATAACTGCCAGAGAATTAGGCCGGCGATGCCAACCAAAGTCGTCCAAAAGGCCGTGTTTTTACGGCACAGGGACGGGGCGAAGAGGGTGCACAGGAATACCAAGGTAAAGGCTGTCGTAAGGCTCAGGCCAATGAGCATAACCTTTACGATGCCGACGGCATAGAAGGCCATCAGCAGGGTGATGGCGCCAATGATGACGATGATCAGGCGGTTGGCTTTGACGTAGGTCATGTCCGACATATTCGGCTTGATAAAACGTTTAAACACGTCCTGAGAGATGAGCGTGCCGGCGCCGAGGAGGATGGTGCAGGCCGTCGATACGTCAGCGGCCCAAAGGGCGGCTAAGGTCATCCCGGAAGAGAAAGGATCGAGGCTCATGATGATTTGCGGCAGGGCCAGGGTCGGATTGATATCGGGGAACTGGGCCTTGGCAGCCAGGCCTAAGATGGCCGATAAGAAGCCGATAGGGAAGATGAGCAGGCCGCCGAGAATAAATCCTTTACGGGCTTCTTTGGCGCTTTTGGCACCGCAGGCGATCTGTACCGGCCCTTGGGCGGTGATGGCCTGGGTGGTCATGACGATGATCCAGCCCATGAGGACGGCGAAGGACAGGCCGCCCATGGGAGAGAACCAGTTGAAGTCCGCTGCCGGAAGCGCTGCGTTGATGCCGCTGATGCCGCCGTCACGGATGAGGATGCGAATTAGGGAATAGATGATGCCAAGGTAAATGACGGTAACGCTTAAGATATTGGACAGGCCCGACGACCACAGGCCTCCGATGGCCGTGATGCCGACGAAGACGATGGCGCTGGTAATCATGCCGCCCTGCATGGAAAAGATATCCGGCATGAGGGCGTGCAGGATGGAGCCGCCGGCGACGTACTGCAGGGACGTGATGCAGAGCATGATGAGAGACAAGCCGATGACGCTGATGATGCGGGCTTTTTTATCATAGCTCCGTTCAAAGAGTTCGGGAATGGTCGTACAGTTCAGCGAACGGTATTTGCCGGCAGCGACGAAGCCCATGACGATGGCCCCGATAGCCCAGGCGGCATTGTACCAGCCGGCGGCCAAGCCGATTTTTACGGCACTTTCAGCGACGCCGACGGTGGAAGCTGCGCCTACGGCCATACCGGTAATACTGACGGCGACCAAGCCGGTCGAAAACTTACGGCCGGCAAAGAGGTATTCCGTCGGATTTTGGCTGGCCCGATGTTTGACATACATGGAGATGGCAAATAATAAGATGATGTATAAGATGACAATAGCAAGTTGAATCGACATATTCCTGGTATCTCCCTTTTTGTTTATTTTGCAACATTGGTTCCTTACAATGGAACAACATGTGACAAGAATTGGTAATATTATAGGATAAAATGATGAAAAATACAAGGAGTTTATGGACGGATCGCCTATTTTTTCTGATTTTGTGAGGACCATTGCATGAGGCGCATAAATATGGTATGATACGGCCGAGGCAAAAGATAGCATCACGCAATGTGAGTTATACTTTTTTTATGTCTACTATCGAGTCATTATCTGCTTGGATCTGATTCAGACCGAGACAGGAAGGATTGCTCATCATGTTACGGCAAGGGCTGGCGGCGCATTATTTTACGATCTGTCCCCGGGCCAAGTGACGTTTGCAGATATCCATACCTTTCAGTCCGAGCTGAAAGGTATTTTTTTATGTCCTTTTGCCCCGAAACTAAGACAGGAGGTATAGATTGATTGAAAAAGTGTTGTGATTTTCTGGTCAGCCATATGGCCGTCTTCGTCGTCCTCATCGGCGTTGTCGGAGCGCTGTGGCCGTGGACGCTGAAGTGGGCTGCTCCTTATGTCGGCTGGCTCTTGGGCATCGTCATGTTCGGCATGGGCATGACCTTGACCGTCGCGGACTTTAAGACCGTTTTTAAGCGGCCTTGGGAAGTCCTTATCGGCATCTTTGCGCAGTTCCTGATCATGCCTTTCGTGGCTTGGGGCCTGGTCCGTATCTTTGCCCTGCCGCCGGAACTGGCTATCGGCGTCATCTTGGTAGGCACCTGCCCGGGTGGGACGGCATCGAATGTCATTTCCTACCTAGCTAAGGGCGACGTAGCCCTGTCGGTATCGATGACCATGGCAACGACCTTGTTGGCTCCCATCGTTACGCCGGCTTTGACTTGGCTTTTGGCGGGCGCATGGATCCATGTTTCTTTCTTGTCGATGATGCTTTCCATTGTCCAGATGGTCCTGGTTCCGGTGCTGCTCGGCTTAGGGGTTAACCATTTCTTTGCCCGCGGCGTCGAACGGATTCTTCCGGCCATGCCCGTCGTTTCCGTAGTCACCATCGTCATTCTCGTAGGCTGCGTCGTATCCCTCAGTGCATCTCGCCTTTTCGATGTCGGCCTCTTAATGGCTGTCATCGTCGTCCTGCACAACGTCTTCGGACTGACCCTCGGCTACCTCATGGCCAAACTGTTCCGCCTCGATTCGAAAAAATCCCGGACCGTCGCTATCGAAGTGGGCATGCAAAATTCCGGAATGGCAGCGTCCTTGGCGGTCTTGTACTTTAATCCGGCAGCGGCTATTCCCGGTGCTATTTTCAGTGTCTGGCACAATATTTCCGGATCCCTCATTGCCAACTACTTCTCTCGCCGCGATGAAAAGAGAGGCGCCGTTTGTGTTAAGGAATCGACGGCCCACGTGGCATAATCTATTTTATAAAGGAGTTTATTATCATGAAAATTTTCCGTACTGTCAAAGAAATGCAGGCATTTTCTCGTGAACAAAAGAAGGCCGGCAAGGTCATCGGACTGGTCCCGACTATGGGTGCCCTCCATGAAGGGCATTTGACGCTGATGCGGACGGCGAAAGCCGCCTGTGATGTCGTCGTCGCTTCGGTTTTCGTCAATCCGACCCAGTTCGGCCCCAACGAAGACTACGACGCCTATCCGCGCCGCTTTGAAGAAGACTGCCGGAAACTGGAAAGCGTCGGCGTCGATGCCGTCTTCCATCCGGAACCGTCG
Organism: Megasphaera massiliensis; assembly: GCF_000455225.1. Taxonomy (GTDB): domain Bacteria; phylum Bacillota; class Negativicutes; order Veillonellales; family Megasphaeraceae; genus Megasphaera; species Megasphaera massiliensis. Next base: position 102,625 of record NZ_HF954536.1, on the reverse strand, counting down.
GAAATGTACCCCAAGGGTTACTGCACGTACGTCAATGTCGACGGCGATATTACCCATAAGCTCTGCGGTGCCCAGCGGCCCATCCATTTCCGCGGTGTGGCAACGGTCGTCACCAAGCTGATCAATATTACCGGCGCCGATGAAGCTTTCTTTGGCCAAAAAGATGCCCAGCAGGTCGTCGTCGTCCGCCGTTTCGTCAGTGACCTTAACCTGCCCGTCCATATCAATATGGTCCCCATCGTCCGTGAAGACAGCGGTCTGGCTCGGAGTTCGCGCAATGCTTATATGTCCGACACTGAAAAAGAAGCAGCCCTGGTCCTCTCGCGCAGCCTGAGAAAAGCTGAGACGGCTTATGACGGCGGCGAAAAAGATGTAGAAAAGCTGAAAGCCATTGTTACGTCTGAAATTGAAGCCGAACCGATGGCTTCCATCGATTATGTCGATCTCTTTTCCTTCCCTGACTTGGAACCGATCCAAACGGTTTCCGACGAAAGCCTTTTGGCCATTGCCGTCCGCATCGGTAAGACCCGCCTCATCGACAATATCATCTTAAAATAGTAAATCTTTATATTTTCTTGACATTTCCTCCATATCTTTTTCGCACCATTTTGGTATACTCTAACCATAGAAATGATGATGATTTTCTTTAGGAGGTTATATCTATGAAAAAGAAGGTACTGCTTATCGTAGCTGCTCTTTCCGTTATGGCAGGATTCTCTGCTTTTGCAGCCAATTCATATTCAGACCAGAATGATTCTTCTTATTACAACAATGGTTATTACTGTCACGGCAATGGCTACTACAGTGACAATGGCGATGGCTACGACGACGGCTATTGCCATGGCCCGTACATGGGCCACCATGGCTATCAGAGATAATCATTTGTTTTAAAAGGGGGAAGTTAATATGGTAATGACTCATTACATGGAGCTCTTGTCGCTTCATTCACCGTGGTTTTTGATTCTCTTCATGCTGGTGCCGATGGTATTGGCAGAAACGATTTTGGCATCGGGTGCCTTTTCCTTGCTGTATAAGGATCATCGCAGCGAAAAATGGGACAGCCTGAGCCACATCTGCGGTATTATTCTCGGGGTATTCTTCATCATTGCGACGGTATATATCGTCACGTCTTACGTTCCGACCATTCAGTGGCGCGGTCCTATCGACATGGTTTCGATTTGGGCTTACGTCCTCGGCGTCATTCCTGCCGTTTTGATTCTCTTGCAGGAATTGGGGATTATCTTCAAGAACCAGGATTCTACGTCTAAGATCAAGAATCATATCGTGCTCATGATCCTCTTCGTTCTGTTCACCCACTTGGCGATGGTCTTTGGGATGGCAGATCCGAAACTGGCCGGCTACGTTCCGACGCAGCAGGAAATGCAGATGCATGACAACATGCAGATGGACATGAATATGCCTATGGATCACAGCCAGATGAACCATGACCAGATGAATCACGACCAGATGAGTAATGGTCAGATGAACCACGATCAGATGGGTCATGACCAGATGAGTCACGATCAGATGGATTCGAATAAATAAGATTTCGTGTATTTTCAATCATAAGAATGGACTGCTTCTTCGGAGGCAGTCTTTTTTTGATGGGGTCGCTCCTATAGAGGCCATATGGTACAATAGAAACAAAGAAATTTTTGGAGGTGAGCCTTTTTGCGTACCAATTCCATTCTCATCGTCGATGACGATGAAAAGCTTTGTGCCTTGCTCCGATCCTATTTTGAAGAGGAGCGGTTTGTCGTGTACATCGCTCATGACGGCTTGGAGGCCTTGAATATTTTGCGGAACCAAAAGCCGCAGATCATGCTGCTCGATTTGATGATGCCCGGCATGGACGGGTTTGAAGTCTGCCGTAGGACGCGGCAGTTCAGTGATATACCGATTATTTTTCTGTCGGCAAAAGATGATGAAACGGATCGTTTGGTAGGGCTTAATATCGGCGGTGATGACTATGTGACCAAGCCTTTTCACGTTAAGGAAATCATTGCCCGGGTCTACAGCCTATTGCGCCGCACTCGGGGCGAGGTCCTGCAGCAGCCGACGTCGTACATGATTCGCGATTTGGTCATCGATAAAGAGAAGTTCACTGTTCTTCGAAACGGCCAGCCTATCGTACTGACGCCGACGGAATTTAATCTCTTAGACGTGTTGTCAGCGTCTCCGGACCGCGTCTTCAGCCGCATGCAGCTCATGGATAAGATACAGGGAGGATACAGCTTTGAGGGCTATGAGCGGACTATCGATACGCACATCCGCAATCTGCGCAAAAAGCTGGAGCCCAATCCGGCCGAACCTACGTATATCTTGACCGTGTACGGCATCGGCTATAAATTTGTAGGAGGCAGCCATGAAGAGGTCTGACAGCATCGTGATTCGTCTGACAGCCTTAGTCTTTATTCTGCTGCTTTTGACGATTGCTATCTTGCTCATTTTAGTCAATAATCAGATGAATAACCATTTTTCCCAATACCTGACCAATATGTCTCATATGATGGGCAATGCCCAGAACGGCATGGGAATGGGCATGAGCGGTATGCACGGATCGATGCACGGGCCGGCAGAGAGTACTTATATTTCTGCTGTCCACCAGTCCTTGCTGTGGGTCGGCTTGGGCATGATTGGCGTCAGTGTCATCGTCAGTTATTTTGTCGTCCGGGAAATCATGCGTCCCTTGTCGACCCTGACCGGTGCCGTCCAAAACATCAGGACCGGAAACTATGGTCAAACGGTATCTGTGGAACGCCACGATGAGGTCGGTGTCTTGACGGAGTCTTTTAATAAGATGTCGGAAGAACTGGCACGGAACGATAAGATGCGGCGCCAGTTGTTTGCCAACATTGCTCATGAACTGCGGACTCCTCTGGCCATTCTCCAGGGGAATTTAGAAGGCATGATCGATGATATTATTCCCACGGATAAAAAAATACTCTTGTCTATGGCCGATGAGACGGTGCGCATGGGGCGCCTTATTCAGGATCTTCGGGACCTGTCCTTGGCAGAAATCGATGAATTGACCCTCCATAAGGAGCCGGCCGATATCAATACGATGTTAGAACGGGCGGTCAGTATGCTTCAGCCTTTATGTGAGGAAAAATCGCTGACAGTTCGACAAAACCTAAGTCGTGATCTGCCGTCTCTTGTCATCGACGTCGATCGCATCAATCAGGTCATTTATAATTTACTGAACAATGCCATCCGCTATATCGACAAGGGCTGTACGATTACCGTTTCAACCATGAAGGTTGCCGTAGAGGGGAAAACCTATGCTCAGGTACAGGTTGCCGATACGGGAAAGGGGATTGCTCCGGAAGATTTGAATCATATTTTTCAATACTTCTATCGCAGTGAGCAGTCACGGAATCGAAAAAGTGGCGGAAGCGGCATTGGCCTCGCATTGGCACAGCAGTTTATCCGCAGTCACGGCGGCAACATCTGGGCTGACAGTACGGTCGGCAAGGGAACGACCTTTACCTTTATTCTCCCCCTTAAGGCCAAAATCTAGGGCAAACATTAAGTCTGTTAAGCAGAAAAAGGGCTCATCCGAAAAATCGGATGAGCCCTTTCCTATAGTTCGATTATTTTACTAATTCATAGCCTGCGTCGGCAATGACCTTAGCAAAATCTTCCATGGGAATATCTTTGCTGAGGGTGACGTCGGCTTTTTTACCTTCCAAGTCAACCGTAACAGCGGTGACGCCGTCCATAGCGGACAATGCTTCATGTACGTGATTCTGGCAGTGTTGGCACATCATGCCTTCGATTTTCAGTGTTTTTTCCATCGTTTCATCATTTCCTTTCTTAGGTTCGTTAGAAACTTTTCCTGTATCTTCAGCAGTTTTATCTGCGGAAACGGAGGTTGTGGCTGCTTCGACCGCTTTTGATTCAGCGGCGGTAACAGCAGGCTGGGATTTATCGGTACGTGTTTCACGTGAAACACGGGAGCTGTGCGTCGTTTGGAAGAAACGCAGGCGCAGGGCGTTCATGCAGACGGTAAAGCTTGAGAGACTCATGGCTGCGGCGCCAATCATGGGGCTGAGGCGGATGCCGAAGGCCGGATAGAGGAGGCCGGCGGCCAAGGGAATGCAGATGACGTTGTAGAAGAACGCCCAGAACAGGTTTTCCTTAATGTTCTTGATGACGGCTTTACTGAGGCGGATGGCGCTGACGGCGTCGAGAAGGTCGCTGCGCATGAGGACTGCGTCAGCGCTTTCGATGGCGACGTCTGTGCCGGCACCGATGGCCATGCCCAAATCGGCTTTAGCAAGGGCCGGAGCGTCGTTTATGCCGTCGCCGATCATGGCGACTTTATGGCCTTTCGCCTGGAGGGCGGCAATGTGTTTTTCTTTATCCTGAGGCAGGACACCGGCGATGACCTGAGGAATGTTGAGACGCTGGCGAATGGCTTCAGCCGTGCGCTGGTTGTCCCCGGTCAGCATGACGACGTTGATGCCCATTTTGGCAAAGTCGGCAATGGCTTCGGCACTCGTTTCTTTTTCGACGTCGGCGACGGCGATGATGCCGATAACTTCTTTTTCATCGGCAAAGAGGAGCGGCGTCTTGCCGTCGTCGGCCAGGGTGTTGAGGGTTGCCGTAATGGCTGTCGTATCGATGTGGACTTCATCCATGAGGCGGATGTTGCCGGCGTAATAGGTTTTTCCGTCGATGACGGCTTGGACACCGCGGCCGAAGAGAGCCTTAAAATCACTGGCGGTTTTCCCTGTGAGGCTGTGATCGGCAGCATAGGTATTGATAGCTTCGGCCAAGGGGTGTTCACTGCCTTTTTCGAGGGCGGCAGCGAGGCTGACTAATTGATCGTCACTGCCCTTAAAGGAGATAATATCCGTAACTTTCGGGCGACCTTCGGTAATGGTACCGGTTTTATCCATGACGACGGTATCGATGGCATGGGCCGTTTCTAAGGCTTCGCCGGACTTGATGAGGATCCCGTTTTCAGCGCCTTTACCGGTACCGACCATGATGGCCACCGGTGTTGCCAGGCCCAGGGCGCAGGGGCAGGAAATAACCAGGACGGCAATGGCTGTCGAGAAGGCGAATTCAGCGCTGAAGCCTAAGACGAAATACCATACGATACCGGTTACTAGAGCGATGGCGATGACGGCCGGTACGAAGTAACCGGAAATGGTGTCGGCCAGTTTGGCAATAGGAGCCTTGCTGGCACTGGCTTCGTCGACGAGTTTGATGATTTGGCTGATCGTCGTGTCGGAGCCGACGCGCTGGGCTTTGATGTGGATGAAGCCCGTTTTATTGATCGTAGCCGACGTAACCTTGTCGCCGGCCTGTTTTTCGACAGGGATGCTTTCACCGGTAATGGCCGATTCGTCGACGCTCGTCGAGCCTTCCGAAATGATCCCGTCAGCGGGGATGCTTTCGCCCGGGCGGATGACGATTTCATCGCCGACGACTAATTCTTCGACGGGAATGACCGTTTCGATTCCGTTACGAAGGACCGTCGCCTGTTTCGGTGCCAGATCCATCAGTTTTTCGATGGCCGTGCTGGTCTTGCCTTTGGCGCGGGCTTCCAGGTATTTGCCGATGTCGATGAGGGTGACGATCATACCGGCCGATTCAAAGTACAGGTTCATGCTGTATTGAGAGACCAGTGCTAAATCGCCGTGGCCGAGGCCCCAGCTCATGCGGAAAATGGCGAAGACGCCGTAGAGGGCAGCAGCCATCGAGCCTAAACCTACCAGGCTGTCCATGTTCGGCGCCCCTTCAAAGAGGTTGCGGAAACCGTTGATATAGTACTTGCGGTTCAGGTACAGGATGGGAAGGATTAATAAGAACTGGGTAAATGCAAAGGTAATGGCGTTTTGCGGCCCATGAAATATGTAGTGCATAAAATTCGGAATAGGAAGACCGAACCATTCATTGAACATATGATACATCGAAATGTACATGACCGGGATCAAGAAGATGATGGATCCGATGAGACGCTGCTTCATGGACTTCATTTCTTCTTTTGCTAAATCGGAGGCGCTCTTCTGCGGCGCTCCGGATGAGGCGGAACTTCCCGTATCGGCCGGGCTGGCACCGTAGCCGGCATCGACGACGGCTTTGATGATATCTTGCTGGCTGACGACGTTTTCGTCGTAGTCGGCCTGCATGCTGTTGGTCAAGAGGTTGACGCTGGCTTTATCGATGCCGTCCAGCTTATTGACTGCTTTTTCAACACGCGTTGAGCAGGCAGAGCAGCTCATGCCGGTAATGGTAAATTTTTCGTGTTTCACTAGGCTCACTCCTTTATTTCATGAGTTTTTGCAAGGCTCCGACGAGTTCATCGACGACTTCGTCTTTGCCATCGCGAATATCATCGACGACGCATCCCTTGATATGCTGACCTAAGAGCTCTTTATTAAAGGCATTCAATGCCGATTGGATGGCACTGACTTGAGTCAGGATATCGATACAGTAGCGGTCGTCTTCCAACATGTTTCTCACGCCTCGGACCTGGCCTTCGATACGGTTCAGCCGCGATACGAGAGATTTATACTCTTTGCCCTCTTTGCTGCGGTACTTATGTTTTTCAGAATTGCAGCAGGGACAGACATCTTTTTCTTCCATAGTATTGGTTCCCTCCTTAGATACCCCCTTGGGGTACATTGTTATGATATACCCAATGGGGGTATATGTCAAGAGTGAGTGTGGGATTTTGATATATTTTTACAAAAAGGTTGGAAAAGGGCTTTGTTATAGCTTCTATAGGCACGAAGAAGGCACAAAAAAAGACTGCCACGAAGGTGACAGTCTTTGGAAAATCGATGATTTTATTTTAACAAGGCTTTGACGGCATCCGTTTCGTCGGTAGCATTTTCAGCACCGGCGATGATAGCTCCCTGAGCGACGATGCTGTCGAGGCCTTTTTCTTTGCGGACCTGTTCAACTTTAGAGACGACGTCTTTTTCAATCGGAACGACGAGTTTCGTTTCAAGCTGGCTGAGGTTCTGTGCCAATTCACGGCCGAGGTTCTGTCTTTCCTGATCGGTCTTCAGTTTCGGGGCCTGTTTAGAGAACTTGTCGTTAGCGTCTTTAATAGCCGACTGCATCTGAGCGCTGACTTTCGGGAAGTCTTTGTGCGCCTGAACGAGGGCGTCGAAATTAACGTAACCGACACCGGCAGCAAAGGCTGACGATGCAGCTGCAAGACTCATCATACCCATAACGGCGAGAGATGCCAATTGTTTTTTTAATTTCATAATTTATTCCTCCTATACCGCGGTGCGGTTCAAATACTAAATATGATTACTATTATATTATAACAAATTTAGTTAAGAATTACAATAATGAGCAAAAGAGCTAAGCTTATTTTTCCTCTTTTTCAGGGGATTCATCTTCTGCATCGTCGTGGATATAAATATATTTATCCTTCTTCATCTTGTCGATGATTTCCGGTGCCATGGCGATGAGCTTTTCAAAGGCCGAGGCCTGATAGCCGCCTTTTTTGATGGAGAACATTTCGACGCGGTCGCCTTTGATTACCAGGATAGCTGCCGGTTCGAGTCTGGCTCCACCGCCGCTGCCGATACTGTCGCGGCCGTTGTCGGTCTTACCGTTCAGTCCGCCGGTACCAAAACCGAAGGTGACGTCGACGAAAGGAACCAAGATGGCATCGCCGATGTGGACTGCCTGGCCGACGACGGTTTCGACTTTGATCATTTCTCTGAAACTTTCAAAAATTTGCTCTAAATTGTTTTTGATATTCGAGTTATCCATAGCGCGTCTCCTTATTCACAGCAAACCAATGAGTTATTATATGGCGTACAGGTCGCGACAAGGCAAACATCAAGGTGAACAAGAGGAGCATTGCCGGATAGAGGCGACCTGAAGCATAGGCGGTGCAGTCATATTGTTCTTCCAAAAAGTTGAAGTGAAGGTTTTCGAGATTTCCGGGACAATAGGCGTATAGTGCGCCGGCTAAGAAACCGGTTTTATGCGGAGCCGGAAGGCCTAGGATTCCGCATAAGGACAGGTGACGAATTTGACCGTGACCGATGAGGCGGGACAGCCAAGTGAAAAGAGCGGCTAAGAAGTCGGTGTTGACGATGAGGGGAATCCACTCTCCGAGGCTGTCCTTCTTCTTTTCAGGAGGGTCCTTGCCGGCTTCCTTGTCAGGTTCTTTTTCAACCTCTTTTTTAACTGCCTTTTCGACTTCTTTTTCGATATCTTCCATAGGCGGAAGCGTCTCATCTGCTGTTTTTCGGATTTCCTCAGCTGGAGGCGGTTTTTCCCGGGATTCTTCCATCGGGGTTGACTCTTTTTCCGAGGGCAGGCTGTCCTTTTTTCCGAGGATATAGAGTTCATCCTTAAATTCTTCACCTACGGTATAGGACCAGGATTTTCGAATCAGCTGTCGTCCCCAACCGGCACTGAAGGCCAAGTGGAAGGGCGGGCCGATATGGACTTTGATTTCATAAGTGACAGGCAGACATAAAATGAGCAGGATCGTGCTGAATAGTATGACGGCAATGGCGATAAGCGTCATGACCAGCCCTCCTCTTCCATGCGTACAAAATCAACACGTAGCGAATCTCTTTATTTCAGTATAGAATCTCAGACTTCTTGATTTTCTTTTTACCGCTTATTGAAGATGCAGTCGACGTTTTCAGCACCGAAGCAGCGCGAACAGGAAATGCATAAGGACGGCTCGGTATCGCCTTCGCGCCACCGTTTGGGAAGATCCGGCTGACGCAGGAAGGGGCGGCTCATGGAAATAAAGGCCAAATCCGTTTCACTAAGGGCCTGTTCCATTTCTTCGGCACTGCGGAAGCCGCCGACGACGCCGATATCGATTTTACCTTTTAATAAGGAAGCGGCTTCGGCAGCATAGTTTTTAAAATACATCGGTTCTTTCGTGCGCTTAATGGCCCGGATCGGCCCTTTGCGCGGAAGGGACGATGTATTGCCTCCGCTGACTTCGATGGCGTCGACACCTTCTTCAGCAAGCCAGGTCATGACCTGTTTGCTTTCTTCAAAGGTCAGGCTGCCGTCTTTCATGAAGTCGGCACAGTTCAGCTTGACCCAAATGGGGTAGTCCGGACCGACGGATTTTCTCATAGCCGCAATGGCTTCTAAGAGGAAGCGGGCCCGGTTTTCTAAGCTGCCGCCGTATTCATCGGTACGGGTATTAAAGTGGGGGGACAAGAATTTGCTGGCCAAATAACCGTGAGCCCCATGGAACTGGACGCCGTCGAAGCCGGCTTCTTGGGCTCGTTTGGCTGCCCGGGCAACGGCTTCGATCAGTTCATGAATCTGATCGATTGTCAAGGCCTTCGATTCTTGGGTCCACTTGGCGACCTTTTCGGTAACGCCGCTGGGACTGAAGATGAAGCGTTCTTCCCCTTCGGGTACTTCCGGCAGGAGGATGGCCGATCCCATGACGACGAGCTGAGCGACGACTTTACTGCCGTGGTCGTGGACGTGCTGGGTAACCTTGGCGAGGGGTTCGATGCACTGGTCATCGTCAATGCGAATCTGGCAGTGCTGCCGCGGTTCCATTTTATTGGTAGCCATCATACCGGTAATGATGATACCGGCACCGCCGTCTGCCAATTTTTCATACATTTTGGTCAGATTTTCTGTCGGCACACCGTACCTTCCCATTCCTTCAAACGTAGCAGAACGGATAATACGGCAGTTCGTTTCAATACGGCCGATGCGACAGGTATCAAATAACATAGTAAAAATCTCTCCTTGGTAATAAAAATTGAATTTCAGTTTTTTCTTTGGTATTTCCATATTATACAATATTTGTTGAAATAAGCCAATGAGTTGTTTTATCAAGTCTGTATCGAAATGTTTCTTTTTATTTTATAGGGATCCCGAGGGAAAATTTTTTTTATTCAAGCTGACATCGTAAAAAAGGGGTAAAAGCTATTGCCTTTTTAGTAGCATAACTATAAGGCCTATGGTATAATATACGTGTTTGTTAATTTTGCAATTCATGAAGGGATGTTGAATACATGGCTACAGCAATGGTAATCGGAACCCAGTGGGGCGACGAAGGAAAAGGTAAAATCGTAGATTATTTGGCCCAAAAAGCCGACGTCGTCATCCGCTCCCAAGGTGGGAATAATGCCGGCCATACGGTCGTCGTTGACGATAAGTCCTTTGCACTGCGCCTCTTGCCGTCGGGAATCCTCTTTTCCGACAAAACTTGTATCATCGGCAGCGGTGTCGTTGTTAACCCGAAAGTCCTCCTCGAAGAAATTGAAAGCATGACTTCAAAAGGCGTAACTATCAGTAAGCTGGAAATTTCTACGCGGGCACACGTCATTATGCCGTACCATGTCCGTATTGATGAAGAAGATGAAAAGCTCAAGGGCGATGCTAAAATCGGCACGACGAAAAATGGTATCGGCCCCTGCTATGCCGATAAAATCAACCGTGTCGGCATTCGCATTGGCGATCTCATGGACCGCGATGTTTTTGCGGAAAAATTGCGTAGCAATATGGAATTGAAAAATCGTCTCTTTGAAAAATATTACGGCTGCCAGGGCTTCGATTACGATGAAGTACTCCAGGAATACCTCGGTTATGCCGACCAAATCCGCCAGTATGTAAAGGATACGAACTACTCGGCTAACCTCTACGTCAGTGAAGGTAAGAAGGTCCTCTTTGAAGGGGCTCAGGCAGCTATGCTTGATTTAGACCATGGTACATATCCCTTCGTCACCAGCTCGAATCCGACGGCCGGCGGTGCCTGCACCGGTTCCGGTGTCGGTCCTCGCCGCATGGAAAATATCGTCGGTGTCGTAAAAGCCTATACGACGCGTGTCGGTGCCGGTCCGTTCCCGGCGGAACAGCTCAATGAAATCGGTGATTATCTGCGCAATACGGGTCACGAATTCGGTACCGTTACCGGTCGTCCCCGCCGCTGCGGATGGCTCGATACGGCCGTTGTAAAATACGCAGCCATGTTGAACAGCCTCGATTATTTGGCTATTACCCGCCTCGACATCCTCGACGACTTGGATACGATTAAAATCTGCACGGGATACAAATACAAGGGCCAGCAGCTGAAAGAATATCCGGCCAGCCTCGATGTCCTTGAAAACGTCGAACCGATTTATGAAGATATGCCGGGTTGGAAGACGTCGATTTCAAACTGCAAATCCTATGATGAACTGCCGGAAGCAGCCCGTCATTATGTGGAACGGATTAGCGAACTCGTCGGCGTACCTCTGGGAATCGTCTCTGTCGGTCCGAACCGCAATCAGACCATCATTCTTAAAACCATTTTTTAAGTAACTGAATTATACCATAAC
>NZ_HF954536.1:77700-90955 GCF_000455225.1 Megasphaera massiliensis | reverse complement strand
TTTAACATAGATATTCAAGTTATGGAGACGGACGGTGTTATAATTTATTCTCCGCAGTGACCGGCCATGGCGCAGCCGCCGCAGGAACCGCCGCAGGAACTGCATCCGCCGGCTTCGGCAAAGTTAAGGCCAATCATACCGGCCACCGTTTTGCGGGGCATGAGCATGCCGCTGGGAAGAAGGGATACGCCTATCTGTTCGGCGTGGACGGCCTGGGCGATGTTGGCCGTCTGTCCGGCCGGCCAGTCGCCTGTTCCGGGGCTCATGGCCCATACGGCTTTATAACCTTTATCGGCACTGGCTTCATCGAGGGTTTCGACGAGCTGCTTGGTGTAGCCTGCCGTGGCAACGGCTGCGGCCGAATCGAGGGCTAAGCCTCGGGTGATTTCTTTATCCATGAACAGCTTGTCGATTTCCTGTTCCACGGCTTCGCCGAGGGTGACGGCATACATCAATACGATGGCCGAGTCTTCGATGAGCTGGCGGGCCGCTTGACTGTTGACGGTAAAAGGACTGTCGCAGAGTACCATGTGCGACGTATTATCGTAGAAGCACTGCTGGCACGAGGCCTGTGGTTTTGCCAGTTCCATGACGCGTTGGCAGGCTTCGTTTACAATATCATCGGACAGCTCTTGAGCGCCGCGCTGCTGGGCATATTCTTTGACGCTGGCAGCGTCTATTTCCTTTAAGGGATCTGTAAATAGTGGCATATGTTACATCCTTTCTGAATGAGGTATTTTTTCCTTATTATATCATATAACTTTCATAAAATTGGAGAAAAGATGAGAGAATAAATATTTGATTAAATGAGTGATAGACTATATACTATAATATAGACCTAAAAATAATTACGAGAGAAATGAGGTGGCCATGGTGGCAGGCGACGGTCATTCTGCGAAAAAGGAAGGAATCACTGAAATTGCTGTCGAATGTATTGTACCCAACCCCCGGCAGCCGCGTCGCTCCTTTGATGAAGCGGCTTTAGAGGCCTTAGCCGAGTCTATCCGCCAGCATGGTTTGGTTCAGCCCATTGTCGTCCAAAAGTCAGGACCCGGTCAGTACGAACTCATTGCCGGAGAGCGAAGGCTGCGGGCGGCCAGGCGATGCGGGCTGAAACTGATTCCGGCGATTATTCGTCGGTATACCCTTGCAGAAGCCGCTGAAATCGCGCTTATTGAAAATTTGCAGCGCGAAGACTTGGATGCGATTGAAGAAGGCCTGGCTTATGATCGCTTGATGACTGAGTTTGGTCTGACCCAAGAGCAGACGGCGCAGAAAGTTGGAAAAAGTCGCTCTCATATCGCCAATATGGTGCGGCTGCTGCAGCTGCCGGAAGCGATTAAAAGTTTGATTGTCGAAGGCAAACTGTCTATGGGACAGACTCGTCCCTTATTGCAGCTTCCGACGGAGAAACAGCAGTGCGAAGCGGCCCTTTACATCTTGAAATACGAGTTGTCCGCCCGAAAGGCCGAAGCTTTTGTACGGCGACTACTGGCTGAGAACGGTCCGAAACCGGAGCCCGATGCCCATCTGGCGCTCTTACAGGATAAGCTGAAGATGGCTTTGGGAACGGATGTTTCTATTCAGATGCGGCCCGGACCGGGACGAGGAAAAATTGAAATTTCATTTTCATCAGAAGCGGAGTTTGAACGACTGATGTCGATACTCACCGAAGAAAACGACGGCCGTGAGCGGTCGACCTTTTCTTCGTTTCATATATAATCTATTGGTATATCTACGGGAGGAACAAAATGTTTAATGTTGACATGCAGGTTGCTGCGATGGCGCTTGCCGGTATAGGCGGTTTGCTTTTATTGATTTTGCTCGTCTATATTGCCTTTTTACACTGGAAAATCAAAAAATTAGAAACGAAGTATACCTTTTTTATGCAGGATGAAACGGGAACCAGCGTCGAAGCGAAACTGCGGGATGATGTTGAAAAGCTGCACAATCTGCAGGGGACCCTGGATTTGATTCATCAGACACAAAAAGATATCATGGCTGTACAGAACCACTGTTTCCGTAAAATCGGTTTCGTAAAATACAATGCCTTTGACAATATCGGTAATAATTTAAGCTTTGCCTTTACGGTTCTCGATGGGAAAAATGACGGATTCTGTCTTTCCAGTGTGTATGGCCGCAATGAATCCCGTATTTTTGCAAAACCAATTGTCGACGGAAAGTGTCTTTATGGCATGAGTGAAGAAGAAAAAGAAAGCTTGGACAACGCTTTGAATTACAGCGGTGACATGCAGGCTGTTCAGAAGGATACGGAAGAATAAAGAGGGGAAAAAGGTGAAGTTCCAACTTAAGGACTATCCATGGATGAAGGCCCTGCAAAATTGGTGGCAGCGAGTAAAGCCGACGAAGATGCCGGCTTGGTGGCCTGCCTCTTTGCAGGTTGACCGGACCGAACCATTGGTGGTAACGCCGGAGCAGTATAAAAAATTCATTCGCATCGGAGTCGCGACAGCAATTTTCATTGTAATTGCTGTCGGCATTGGTATCTATGAATTCGTTTCGCTCCAACAGGCTAAAGACCAAGAAATGCTGCATGAACAGCAGCTGGAGCTGATGCGGGATAAGACGACATCGCTCCAAGAAAAAATGGATAAAATGGATGCACTCGACCAGGAACTGCGGCAAATGGTCAAGGGATCGGGGGCTGGTGACAGCCCAAAAGGTGACGGTGGCGTAGCAGGGGGACAGAAGAAATCTCCGGACCTTTCGAATGCCAGCTACAATGACCTGTTATTGGCCACCTCTCGTTTGGAAACGCGCAGCAATGCCCGTATTATCAGCTTTATCACCTTAAAGACCGTCCTTAGCGATACGGCCGGTCAACAAGTACTGCAGATGCAGCAAAACAGCCGTATGTACCAGGTCGGCGGCAATTCAGGCAGTCCCAACAGCGCCTCTACCGTGCCGTCTATTTGGCCGGTTACAGGGACCGTTACGTCTGAATTCGGGTATCGAGGGAATCCTATTGGCGGTGGTTCCGGCTTCCATGAAGGGATCGATATCGGCGTTGACTACGGTGTCCCCGTTCGGGCAACGGCAGCCGGCAAGGTTACCATGGCCGGCTGGGTCGATGGCTACGGTAACTTGGTTGAAATCGATCATGGCAACGGTTTTGTTACCCGCTATGGTCATAATTCCATGCTCCTCGTTACAGTCGGACAGGAAGTCCAAGCCGGATCTATTATTTCACTGGCCGGCAGCACCGGCCGAAGTACGGGACCTCACGTCCACTATGAGGTCCGGGTCAATGGATCGCCGACGAACCCCTTGCTGTTTTTGCCTTGATAAAAAAACTTTGGCAGACTTTTTTTCAAATGAGGAAGGAGGACTTTCATGAAAAAAAATGTTCAGTTCCTTGTCCTATTTGTCTTTTTGTCTGCCTTTTTGCTGGGCGGATGTACCTTTGTTCGCCAGTATACAGGCGTTCTCATCGGAACCAATCTGGCTCTGAGCGGAAAAGGGATGTCCTATTCGGCGTCAACCGAACGAGGCATCGAATTGGCGAAGGATATTGTCAATGAACGCGGCGGCCTGCTGGGCAAACCGGTACAGCTGGTATCGGTAGATAATCACGGCAAGCCCGAAGATGCCGTGGCTGCGATTCAGCAGCTGAACGTACGACACGTGTCGGCTATCATCGGTCCTGATATAACCGACTGTACGAGAGCCGTCATTCCCAATGTGGAAGCCGTTAAGATTCCCCTTATCAGTCCGGCCGGGACACAGCCCGATATTACTGTCGATATTCGGGCCAATGAAGTCTATCAATACATGTTCCGAGCAGCCTTTATCGACGCCTCTCAAGGTCGGGCTATGGTAGATTATGCCCGCCATAACCTTCATGCCGGCAGGGCGGCTGTCTTTTACTATCCTGATAAGATGTATGCGCAAGGACTGGCAGAATACTTTCGCAGTGCTTTTCTTGCCGGCGGAGGCGAGGTCCCTATCTTTCGAGCTGTATCGGATCCGGGAGAACTCGTTCAGGCTGTATCTGAATTAAAAGCCGACGGCGTCGATGTCATTTATCTGCCGGGATACGACGATTGGACGATTCCGGCTATTAAAGTATTGAGAAGTCAAGGAATCTCCGTGCCGTTATTGGGGCCTGACGGCTGGAACAGCCTTAAAATGGAAAGGGATATTGAGCCTCAATATCTGACGAATCTTTATTATACCGATCACTATGCCGGAAACGAGTCGAGTGAGGCTGCTCGTCAGTTCTCTCAAGCCTATTATGAAAAATACGGCGTTTGGCCCGATGGCTATGCAGCTCTTGGCTACGATGCCTTTATGATGACGGCTGCCGCCATTTCGCGCTGTCAGTCCGGGGATCCGACAGAGGTCGCTAAAGAATTGGTCAAGACGATTGACTACCAAGGGGCGACCGGGACGATTTCCCTTGACGCCAATCACGATGCGATTAAAGATGTGTTCATCCTGACTTTCAAAGACGGAGAGCCGGAACTTGCAGCGACGATTCCACCTGATTATCAGATGCAGTAGGGCAGATAGCGGTTCATGGCCTTGCGGCGCTCCTTCCAGTCCGGCATGCGGACGGTCATGACGTCATAAAAATGGCGGGAATGGTTGGGGTGGATGAAGTGGCAGAGCTCATGGAGCATGACGTGGTCAATGATGGCTTCCGGCATAATGACCAAGTAGGTGTTCATGGTCACGATGCCTTTTAGGGGCATGCACGAGCCCCAGCGAGAGCGCATGATTCGTTGTTTGAGGACCGGTTCTTTGAGGTTATATTCTTTAAATAAGGGCAGCATTCGTTGGAGACTGTCTGAAAAAAGGGGTGCTCCGATGCGCTGCAAAAGCTGATGATACAGTTTCTGCCTCGTCTGCGGCGTATCTTCCTTGAGTTCCATAAACACCGTGTCCTGGTTTCGCCGGATGGAATTGCGAAGGCCTAGACGGACGTCGAGACGGTAAGGCTTGCCTGTAATCAAGAGGGTTTCGCCGTCACTCAGTGTCAGGAAGGGAGAATTTTTCTGTTGTTCCTGCATCTTTTGGACGGCTCGGCAGATAAGGTCGCTCTTTTTTTGTAAGAAGGCTTCGATATACTCCCAGGGCACACGGGGCGATGCGGAAATGAACAGGGATCCGTCGCCTCGGATATGGAGATTGATGTTCTTTACTTTTTTGCGGACGACCGTTACGGAAAATGTCCGGTCCTGAGCCGCAAAGGTATATTGTTCACTGGTCATAGAAATACCTCGTACAGATAACGTAATCAGAATGCAGATTTTATTGTAAGTAGATTTTAGATTTTTGTCAAAAGGATGGTATCGTATGCTTGATTTTACGGCATTTGATTTTGAAACGGCCAATAAATACGCCAACAGTGCCTGCTCATTGGCGGCGGTCACCATGAATGACGATCAGTGTGTCCGCCAGGGCTATACGCTGATTCGGCCGCCCTTTATGGTATTCGACCCGGGAAACATTGAAATTCACGGGATTCAGCCGGAACAAGTCGCCCATAAACCGAAATTCGATGCCTTGTGGGGGAATATCCGAACCCATTTAGAAGGGCGGATTTTGGTGGCTCATTACGCCGTTTTTGATACGCGCGTCCTGCGCAGTCTCCTGAAGTATTACCATTTAGAAAAACCACAGGCTTCGTATGCCTGCACGGTAGAAATATCGCGCCGCGTGTGGCCGGATCTGCCCAACCATAAACTCGATACGGTTGCCGGTTATCTGGGCTATTCTTTCCAGCACCATCAAGCCCTTGATGATGCCAGAGCCTGTGCTCACATCGTCTTAAAAGCGGCTGAAGCCGTAGGCGCTTCGTCGATGGAAGAATTGTTGTGGGAAACGAATTTAAAATTAAAACAGCTATAATTTACTGTTGGCAGTCCTTCACGATTGCCGGCAGTATTTTTTTCCTTATTTTTGATGTATGCTATCTGTTTTTTGTATAGCATTACATTTTATATGCTTATTTTCCATAGAGGATTACAAATCCCTACTATCTGCGTATAATTAAGACAGTGATTACTATCCTGAAAGGAGCTTTTTAACATGAAAATCGTCTTATTAGAATCGTTAGGTATCAGTCAGGAGTTACTTGACTCTTATGTAAAACCGCTTACGGAAAAAGGCTATGAATTTGCAGCCTATGAAAGAAATGATGACGTCGCAGTCCAAATCGAAGAAGCAAAAGATGCCGATATCCTCATTATTGCCAATATGCCACTTAAGGCAGAGGTCATCAACGCCTGCCCGAATTTAAAATATATCGATGTCGCTTTTACCGGTGTCGATCACGTGGCCCTCGATGCGGCTAAAGCAAGAGGCATAAAAGTCAGCAACGCGTCG
Organism: Megasphaera massiliensis; assembly: GCF_000455225.1. Taxonomy (GTDB): domain Bacteria; phylum Bacillota; class Negativicutes; order Veillonellales; family Megasphaeraceae; genus Megasphaera; species Megasphaera massiliensis. The sequence goes on along the minus strand of NZ_HF954536.1, from coordinate 84,604 downwards.
GGCTATTCGACCGTTGCCGTTGCAGAACTGACCATTGCCATGATGCTTGATTTACTGCGCCGCGTTCCTCAAGTCGACGCAGCCTGCCGGGCCGGAGGCACCAAAGCAGGGCTTGTCGGCAACGAATTGGAAGGGAAAACCGTCGGCCTTATCGGGACCGGTCATATCGGCCATCGCGTAGCCGAATTGGTCCATGCCTTCGGTGCTAAGGTCATCGCTTATAATGGTTTCTCCCATAAAGAAGATACGGAATTAATCAAGTATTTGCCGTTGAAAGAACTGATGGCCCAGTCTGACATCGTCAGCCTTCATTGCCCGGTAACGGAACAGTCTAAGGGCATGATTAACGCAGAAACCCTGTCTTATATGAAGCCGACAGCCTTCCTTATCAATGAAGCTCGCGGTCCGGTTGTCGTCTCAAAGGACTTAGCCGACGCCCTCAACAGTGGTAAAATCGCCGGTGCCGGCATCGACGTCTTTGAAAAAGAACCGCCCCTCGACACCGATCATCCCCTCCTCCATTCAAAGAACACCATCGTCACGCCTCACGTAGCCTTTGCGACGGCTGAATCGATGGCCAAACGCGCCGTTATCGTCTTTGATAATATCGACGCCTATCTTGCCGGAAATCAGAAGAATGTCGTCTTATAATTAAAATATACTCTAACGTACGTTCCAAGCAGGGCTGCTCTCACACGGCAACCCTGTTTTTTATGTGTAAAAATCATCTTACGAAATCAATCATTCTATTTCTTCAAGATGGGGAAGTTTTTATTGCACTGCGAACACTAGTATGGTAGTATGTAACCGTGGCAAAAATAAATGAAAACACAATAAAAATAAAAAGTTTATTTTTTAGTTACTATTAGGAGGAATTAATCTATGAGAATGACATTCCGTTGGTACGGAGAGAAAGATGACAAAATTACACTGCAGCAGATCGACCAAATTCCGGGCATGGATGGCATCGTCGGTGCCTTATTTGATATTCCTGTCGGTGAAGTGTGGCCGGTTGAACCGTTGATGCATATCAAGCAACAGGCGGAAGCCAACAACTTAGTATTTAAAGATTTGGAAAGCATCAATGTCCATGAAGACATTAAATTAGGCCTGCCGAGCCGCGACCAGTATATCGAAAACTATATTACGTCCCTTCGCAACGCTGCCAAAGCCGGTATCGAAATGGTATGCTACAATTTCATGCCTGTCTTTGACTGGACTCGGACGGAACTTGCTAAACCCTTGTATGACGGCTCGACGGTTCTCGCTTATGACTACCATCTCATTGCCGGTAAGACGCCGGAAGACATGACTCGGGAAATCCTTGATAATACGAATGGTTTTGTCCTTCCCGGATGGGAACCGGAACGGTTGAAAGAACTGTCCCACCTGATTGAACAGTACCAGGGCATGGATGAAGACGACCTGCGCAAAAATCTCGAATATTTCCTGAAAGCCATTGTTCCCGTTGCGGAAGAAGTGGGCATCAAAATGGCGATTCATCCCGACGATCCCCCTATTTCTGTTTTTGGACTGCCCCGCATCGTCAAAAACGAAAGTGACCTCATGAAGATTGCCAAGATGGTCGACAGCGAAAGTAACGGCTTTACGATTTGCACGGGCTCTCTCGGCTCGAACCGTCAAAACGATATTCCTCACATCATTCGTAAATTCGGTAAAATGGGCCGCATAAACTTCCTTCATGTCCGCAACATCCAGGTCCATGAACCGTGGGTCTTCAATGAAGTAGCCCATAAATCCCAGATTGGGAACTTAGATATGTATGAAATTATGAAAGCTGCTTACGACATCGGTTTTGAAGGCCCCGTCCGTCCTGACCACGGTCGTATGATTTGGGGCGAAGAAGGTCGTCCGGGCTATGGTTTATATGACCGTGCACTTGGGGCTAACTATCTCTGTGGCTTGTGGGATGCGATTAACCGTACATGCGGACAGTTGTAAAGGAGGTTTTATTCATGCTCCATTTAGAGCGCCAGAGTTTTATAAGAGACAAGGAAAAATGGGAGAAAAAAGGCTTTCAATTATATTCCTTTAATGATCGTCAGATAGCGGAGGAAACCAGTAATCATCCGACGTGGCTTCATGTAGGCGGAGGAAATATTTTCAGAGCCTTTATCGCACCGTTACAGCAGCAATTAATCGAAACGGGAGAAGAAAGCACCGGCATTATTGTAACTACAACTCATAATATGGCCGTTATTGATTCGGTGTATCGCCCTTATGATAATGTAAGTGTGGCCGTAACCATGCATCAAGATGGCCGATTTGATAAGAAGATTATCGGGAATATTGTGGAATCGTTGGCTTGTACACGGTCACGACAGGCCGATTGGGAACGGATGCAGGCTATTTTTACGGCACCATCCCTTCAAATTGTCAGCTTCACGATTACCGAAAAGGGATATAAACTGATAGATTATAATGGCAATTATTTTCCGGATGTAGCCCATGATCTCGCCAACGGACCTGAATCCACGGAAAGCGGGATGGGGAATTTAGCGGCCCTGACGTATGCCAGATATAAGCATGGAGAGTATCCCATGGCCTTCTTGAGCTTGGACAATTGCTCCCATAACGGGGACGTTATTAAAAAGGTAATTCATACCTTTGCCGATGAATGGGTGAAACATGCATTAGTGGAAGAAGATTTTCTTACCTATATAGACGAAAAAATCTCCTACCCGTACAGCATGATTGATAAAATTGTTCCCTCATATTCTGACAAGGTACAAAAATATCTGCAAGAATGTGAATTTGAGGACACTCAGATTATTTCGGCCGGAAATAGCAAATACACAGCCTTTGTCAATGCAGAAGAAGCTCAATATTTAGTGATAGAAGATGATTTTCCCAATGGCCGACCGGCATTAGAAAAAGTTGGCGTTATTTTCACGGATCGAGAAACGGTTAATAAAGTTGAACGAATGAAGGTCGGAACTTGTTTAAATCCTCTGCATACGACATTAGCTGTTTACGGTTGCCTTCTCGGATATACATTGATTGCCGATGAAATGAAAGACGCGGAATTGAAAGGATTGATTGAAAGAATCGGCTATGATGAAGGCCTTAAGGTCGTAGTTAACCCGGGGGTTATCGATCCGAAAGCGTTTATTACTGAATTATTGGACAAACGGCTTCCCAATCCTAACGTTCCGGATACACCGCAGCGCATCGCAACGGACACGTCACAAAAAGTGGGCATTCGCTTTGGCGAAACAATCAAAGCTTATGGCGATAAGGCCAAGACCCTGGAATATATCCCCTTAGCCATCGCCGGGTGGTGCCGCTATCTGTTAGGCGTCGATGACCGGGGAAATACATTTAAACTTAGCCCCGATCCATTGCTCAAGGAGCTGCAGGCCTTTTTACAAAGTGTGGTGTTGGGAGATATTTCTTCTGCCAAGGGGACGTTAAAGCCCATTCTTTCGAATACAGATATTTTTGGCAGTGACCTTTATGAAGTCGGCCTTGGTGAAAAAATTGAAACTTACTTCGAAGAACTCATTGCCGGGCCCCATGCTGTACGAGATACACTAAGAAAATATGTAACAAAATAATGTTTGGAGGGAGTAGTTATGGAAAATATTATGCCCGTTTTATGGGTAATAGTAGCGATTGTTTTACTGTTATTTATGACTGTGAAAATGAAGGTTCACAGCATGATTGCTTTGCTGCTTATTGCGATTTTCGTTGCCTTTATGGAAGGGATGGACTCTGTATCATTAGTTAAAACAATAACTAAGGGTGCGGGGAGTACTCTGGGCGGCGTCGGTCTTATTATTGTCCTCGGTGCAGCCTTAGGACAGTTAATGACTGATTGTGGTGCCTCTAAAAAAATTGCAGATACGATTGTTGCTCACTGCGGGGCAAGGACATTGCGGTGGGGCGTTATGTTTGTTGGTATTATCTTTGGGATTTCGATGTTCTTTGAAGTAGGGTTTATGGTTGTTGTTCCCTTGGTTGTCAGTATTGCCAGGGAAGCTAAAATTCCTTATATGTATTTAATTATCCCTGTCCTGGCAGGCGTTGCCCAAGCACATAGCGTATTTCCGCCCCAGCCCGGTCCGGTAGCCTTGGTCGATGCTTTTGGTGCCGACAGTGGGATGGTTTATCTCTTAGGGCTTGTTGTCGTTATTCCTTCTGTCATTTGTGCCGGACTTATTTTACCTCGCTTTTTGAAAGGCTTAGATACATTAGCCGCTCCAAAACTTGGTAATATTGACGAAACAGCACTTCGTGATTTTAAACTTCCATCCTTTGGTGTATGCTTACTGATCCCATTATTGCCGGCTGTTTTTATGATTGGACATACTATTATTTCTAATTTTATTATCAAAGACAGTCTTGTTTTCAGAGTCTTTGAATTTTTAGGCAGTCCGAATGTCAGCTTATTGGTTGCTGTTTTGGTTGCTATGTATGTTTTTGGTATTCGTGCAGGCCGTACTATTACTGAAACGTCTGAGACCATTACTTCTGCTATCAAGGGAATTTCTACGGTTGTAATGATTATTGGTGCTGGTGGCGTTTTTAAGCAGGTTATTGTAGATGCCGGGGTTGGGCAGCATATTGCGGCTTCTGTTGCCGGTACCTCTGTATCCCCCTTGCTGTTAGCTTTCATAATCACTGTTATTATTCGCTGGGCTACGGGCCAGGGAGCCGTTTCTGCTATTACCGCTGCCGGTATTGTTGCTCCTTTGATTCCTGTTTTTAATGTTAATCCGACGCTGCTCATGCTGGCCACGGCTGTTGGCAGCAATACGATTACCATGCCGAATGATGCCGCTTTTTGGATGATGAAGGAAACCTTCAATTTGACAATGGGACAAACCTTTAAGACATGGGGACTGTTGGAATTGGTCAACTCTGTTAGTGGTTTGGCTGTCGTATTAGTCTTATCTCTGTTTATCTGATTTGGAGTGATATAAATGATAGATGAAAATTGCGGATATTGCGTTAAAGGTGAACCGCTGGCTAAGTTTGGAATCTACGTTTGCGATTTATCGGTCAGTATGTTGGTTTTATTCAAGGAGCAGAGCCATCCCGGTCGCTGCATCGTCGCTTATAAAAATCATGTAAGCGAAATGACGGAACTTACGGATGAAGAAAGAAATGCTTTCTTTGCTGACGTTGCGCGGGCTTCGAAAGCGATTCACGCCGCTTTTCATCCGGACAAAGTGAATTACGGGGCTTATGCCGATACGGGACATCACTTGCATGTCCACCTGGTTCCGAAGTATAAAGATGAATTTGAATGGAACAGCACCTTTGTCATGAACCCTGACCGCGTTTACTTGACAGATGCAGCCTATGAAGAGATGATTGACAAAATAAAGAAATACCTATAAAAACAAGTAATCAGGGACTGTCTGCTGTGACAGTCCCCTTTTATCTCATGGAGGAATCAATATGAAGAATGTGCTTACTATTGGTGAAGCGATGGGGCTTCTCATCGCCGAAGAAACGGGTCCGTTGGAATCGGTGGAACATTTTTCCCGCCACGTCTGCGGGGCTGAATTGAACTATGCCGTCGGTATGGCTCGTTTGGGAAATAATGTATCGTATATCTCCAAGGTCGGGATCGATCCCTTTGGCCGCTGCATCGTCAATTTTCTGAAAGAAAATAATATTCACGAACAGTATGTATGGACCGATGATGGCCATATGACCGGCTTCCAGATGAAAGAAAAAGTTGCCGAAGGAGATCCGTTCGTGGCCAATATCCGCAAGCATACGGCATTCTCTCATTTTCAACCGGCTGACTTAGCCGGTATCGACTGGTCCGGCGTCGATCACCTTCATGTGACGGGAATCCCCCTGGCCTTGTCGCAATCGTGTCGAGAAACGGTTTATACTCTCATGATGCGGGCCCACAGTAAGGGCGTGCGCATTTCCTTCGACCCTAACCTGCGCCCTATGCTCTGGAAATCAGAGGAAGCCATGGCTCGGGTCATCAACGATGCTGCCCAGTACGCCGATATCGTCATGCCGGGCCTCGGTGAAGGCCGGATTCTGACCGGTCGGGAAAGCGAACAGGACATCGCCCGGTATTACCTGGAACGGGGCGTCCAGACTGTCGTCATTAAGCTCGGCGGCAGCAACGGTACCTATGTTCGGACGGCGAAGGAAGAATTGTACGTCTCCAGCTATCATGTGAAACACATTGTCGATACGGTCGGTGCCGGAGACGGCTTTGCTGTCGGTTTTACCAGTGGCCTTCTGGACGGCTTGAATTTGGAAGATGCTGCCCGCAGGGGCGCCGCTATCGGGGCCATGGCCATTCAGGTTGCCGGAGATAATGAAGGCCTGCCGACGAGAGAAAAACTGAAAGTCTTCCAGGCCAGCCATTCGTAATCGATTCGTGTGTGTGAAAGGAGTTCATCCAGATGGATAAGATAGAAGTCGTCAATAAAATTAAAGAAATCGGTGTCGTTGCCGTCATTCGCGGCAACAACCCGGAAGAAGCCGTTGCCATGTCGGAAGCCTGCATTAAAGGCGGCGTCACGGCCATTGAATTGGCATTCACGACGCCGCGGGCTCATGAAGCCATTCGGGAACTGGCTAAGAAATATGCCGATAATCCCGACGTCATCATCGGTGCCGGCACGGTCCTTGACGCCGTTACGGCCCGTATTGCTATCCTTGAAGGAGCTGAATTCATCGTGTCGCCGGCCCTCGACGTCGAAACAATCAAACTGTGCAACCGCTACCGCGTAGCTGTTATGCCGGGGACGACGACCCTTAAAGACGTCGTAACAGCCCTTGAATGCGGCGCTGACATCATTAAAATCTTCCCGGGTGAGGTTGTAGGCATGAAGGCTATTAAAGCCATCCACGGTCCCTTACCGCAGGCACCGCTCATGCCGACGGGCGGCGTTAACGTCGA
>NZ_HF954536.1:72176-77347 GCF_000455225.1 Megasphaera massiliensis | reverse complement strand
TAACGCCGGTGAATGGATCAAAGCCGGCTGCGTAGCTGTCGGTGCCGGCGGAGCCTTGACGGGCGGCGGTAAGACGGCTGCAGAAATCACGGAAACGGCGAAGAAATTCATCGTTGCCGTCAAAGCCGTACGCGTTTAACCTTATATTCTTGTCAAAATGCGAAACACCTCGAAGCGTTGTCTTCGAGGTGTTTTTTGCGTGACGTTTTTGGGGAGGCGTTGTTTGTCATTCAAGGGCTGAAGCACATCTTAAACGACATAGTAATACTCTCTGGTGGAGGATCTGACGCCGTTAAACTCTGTTCGGGGCTTATTCGGCTATAAAAGGTATATACGGCGTCTCAGAGGCGATTGGGAAAATATTGGGCAACGGCGACGAAAGGATATAGCCGGTGAAGTCGCTGCCGGAGGAGTTGTGACCGGTAGTGGGAAGGGGATGCTGAAATCACGGAAACAGATAAAATTCATCATATCTTTTTAAGGCCGTGTGAGAAGAATGAAAAAATATTTTCACTACGGAACACTCTTTCGGAAGAATGTTGAAAGAATGTTTTTATATGCATAAAATTGGCAAAATTAGGCATATTATGTATTTTTATTCATAAATTTGCGGAGAAAAAGCTAAAATAGCGGAAAATATTTTATTCGGAGCAAACAAAATGATGTACTGAAAAATCATTTCATCCTTCCTTTTTATTCATTTTAGTCAAAATTATTGAAAATAAAGTACTAGAATGGTAGGATGTAATCACGATAAAAATGAAGATGACCGAAAAGACAATAAGAACAAGAAAATTATCTCAGTTTATTTTTTGGAGGGGTTGACGTATGAAAAAGATATTCCGTGGACACAGAGAAACGAAGGACAAGCTTACATTACAGCCAAGCGATCGACTTCCGGGTATGGAAGGCATCATCGGGGCCAAGTCTGTTTACTGGTTATGGGATTCAATCAACTGCGCGTGCGAAGCGGTATAAAGGAGGTTTTATCGATGCTTCATTTAAATCGCCGGAGCTTCCTGACGGATAAGGAAAAATGGGAAGAAAAGGGCTTTCAATTATATTCATTCGATGACAGCCGGGTAACGCAAGAAACAATCGGTCATCCTACCTGGCTTCATGTTGGCGGAGGCAACATTTTCAGAGCCTTTGTGGCACCGTTACAGCAGCAATTAATCGAAATGGGCGAAGAAAGTACCGGTATTATTGTAACTACGACGCATAATATGGCCGTTATTGATTCCGTGTATCGCCCTTATGATAATGTAAGTGTGGCCGTAACCATGCATCAAGATGGCCGATTTGATAAGAATATTATCGGGAATATTGTGGAATCGGTGGCTTGTACACGGTCACGACAGGCCGATTGGGAACGGATGCAGGCTATTTTTACGGCACCATCCCTTCAAATTGTCAGCTTCACGATTACCGAAAAGGGATATAAACTGACGGATTATAATGGCAATTATTTTCCGGATGTAGCCCATGATCTCGCCAACGGACCTGAATCCACGGAAAGCGGGATGGGGAATTTAGCGGCCCTGACCTATGCCAGATATAAGCATGGAGAATATCCCATGGCCTTCCTGAGCTTGGACAATTGCTCTCATAACGGGGACGTTATTAAAAAGGTGATTCACACCTTTGCCGATGAATGGGTGAAACATGAATTAGTGGAAGCAGATTTTATTACCTATATAGACGAAAAAATCTCCTACCCGTACAGCATGATTGATAAAATTGTTCCCTCGTATTCGGAAACCGTTCAAAAGCATCTGCAAGAATGTGAATTTAAGAACAATCAAGTGATTTCGGCAGGGAATAGTCAGTACGCGGCGGTTGTTAATGCGGAAGCCGCTCAATATTTAGTAGTAGAAGATGACTTCCCCAATGGCCGGCCGGCATTAGAAAAAGTTGGCGTTATTTTTACGGATCGAGAAACGGTTAATAAAGTTGAACGCATGAAGGTCGGCACTTGTTTGAACCCCTTGCATACGACATTGGCCGTTTACGGTTGTTTGCTTGGCTATACCTTAGTTGCCGACGAAATGAAAGATGCGGAACTTACGCGGTTGATTGAACGAATCGGCTATGATGAAGGCCTTAAGGTCGTCGTTGACCCGGGGGTTATCAACCCGAAAGCGTTTATCACTGAATTGTTGGAGAAACGCCTTCCCAATCCTAACGTTCCGGATACGCCGCAGCGTATCGCGGCGGACACGTCACAAAAGGTGGGCGTTCGCTTTGGCGAAACGATCAAAGCTTACGGAGATAAGGCCAAGACCTTGGAATATATCCCCTTAGCCATCGCCGGTTGGTGCCGCTATCTGCTGGGCGTCGATGATCGGGGAAATGTCTTTGAACTTAGTCCCGATCCGCTGCTCCAGGATCTGCAGGCCTTTTTGCAGGGTGTCGTGTTGGGAGACGGTTCGTCTGCAAAAGGAAAGTTAAAACCGATTCTTTCTAATTCAGATATTTTTGGTAGTGACCTTTATGAAGTCGGCCTTGGTGAAAAAATTGAAGCTTATTTCGAGGAACTCATTGTCGGGCCGGGTGCAGTACGGAATACATTGAAGAGATATATAATGAAATAGTACTTGGAGGGTTTATCATGGAACATATTCTACCTGTTATATGGGTAATCGTCGCGATTGGGTTACTTTTATTTATGACCGTAAAACTGAATGTCCACAGCATGCTGGCCTTGTTGCTGGTTGCCATTTTCGTTGCCTTTATGGAAGGTATGGATCCGAATGATTTGGTTCAAACCATCACCAAGGGGGCCGGCAGCACCTTTGGCGGTGTTGGTCTGATTGTCGTCCTCGGTGCCGCCTTAGGTCAGTTAATGACCGATTGCGGGGCCTCTAAAAAAATTGCCGATAAGATGGTCGCTAGTTGCGGGCTGCGAACCTTGAAATGGGGGGTTATGCTTGTCGGGGTCATCTTTGGGATTTCGATGTTCTTTGAAGTCGGTTTCATGGTTGTTGTTCCCTTAGTTGTCAGTATTGCCAGGGAAGCTAAGATTCCTTATATGTATTTGATTATTCCAGTATTAGCTGGTGTTGCTCAAGGGCATAGTGTTTTTCCGCCCCAGCCCGGTCCGGTAGCCTTAGTGGATGCCTTTGGTGCCGACAGCGGGATGGTTTATCTCTTGGGGATCGTTGTCGTCGTCCCTTCGGTTATTTGTGCCGGCATCATTTTACCCCGTTTTTTGAGCGGGTTAGATAAATTAGCCGCGCCGAATTTGGGGAATATTAATGAAACAGCCCTTCGTGATTACCGACTTCCTTCCTTTGGGGTATGCTTACTGGTTCCCTTGCTGCCGGCTGTATTTATGATTGGGAATACCATTATTCGTCATTTTGTCGCCAATGATACCTTTATTTTTAAGGCCTTTGGATTTTTAGGAAGCCCGAATATCAGCTTGTTGGTGGCTGTCCTTGTGGCCATGTATGTTTTTGGTATCCGTGCGGGACGCACGATTTCTGAAACATCGGTTACCATTACGTCTGCCATGAAAGGGATCTCTTCGGTTATCATGATTATTGGTGCAGGCGGCGTTTTAAAACAAGTTATTGTAGATGCCGGGGTTGGCCAGCATATTGCCGCTGCGGCTGCCGGTACCTCTATATCCCCGTTGATTTTAGCCTACGTCATTACCGTAATCATTCGCTGGGCTACGGGACAAGGTGCGGTAGCTGCTATTACGGCAGCCGGGATTGTTGCGCCGTTAATTCCGGTGTTTAATGTCAATCCGACGCTGCTCATGTTGGCCACGGCTGTTGGGAGTAATACGATCACTATGCCGAATGATGCTGCTTTTTGGATGATGAAGGAAACCTTTAATTTGACTATGGGACAAACCTTTAAGACATGGGGCTTATTGGAACTGGTAAACTCTACGAGTGGTTTGGCCGTCGTATTCCTCTTGACTTTATTTATCTGATAGTAAGATGTACACGGATATCTGAACATCTCGGCTCTTAGGTCAAGGCGGCTTTCCGGCTACGTTTGCTTGGCAGATCATCTTTGTTCCGAAGCAGAAGCACGAGTTTGAAGGGAATCGTATTTTTGTTATGAATCTCGAAGCCTTTGCGGGACGTGCTGCTCCGGATGTGATGATTGGCCGCATACTGAAATACCTATAAGCACAAAAGGTGCCGGGACTGTATGTTTTGACAGTCTCGGCTTATCTCACAGAGACGTCAAACTGAACGGGCAAAATTTCTCCGTAGGCGCATGATTTACTGCTTTACGAAGATTGTTTAAACAAGCTTACGAAATAAATTTTAATGGCATAATAACGCCATTTATGGCAGGTGAATAATGTTAAACCTATTTATCTTAGAAAATTTATTGTTGGGAAACCGTATAGAATGCCTTTCCATTTTTAATTAGCCTATACTATTTCTGGTGGATTTATGGTAAGATGAATTTGAGAATGGGGAAATATAGATGTTAGGAATGATGGAGTGGCTATGGATAAGTTGATTTTAATTGAAAAAGAGCCTCAGGAAACGGTGAGGGAATATGCTTACCGCGTGTTGTACCAAAATATAATGACTTTGAAACTGCCGCCGGGAACGGCCATGTCTGAACAGGAGCTATCCGGAATCTTGCAGGTGAGCCGGACGCCGGTTCGCGAAGCCTTTATCCGACTGGCGCAAAAGGGGCTGCTGGAAGTATTGCCCCAGCGAGGAACTTTTGTATCAAAAATCCATACTGGACAGTTGGCTGAATTTCGCTTTTTTAGGGTGACTTTAGAACGAGCGATTGTAGAATTGGCTTGCCGGGAGTTTTTGGATCCTTGGCGGACGAAGTTGGAGTTTTGTATCTTTGAGCAGGGCAAATTCGTAGCCAACGGCAATGCCGAAAGTTTTTTTAAGAGTGACAATACCTTGCACTCGCTGCTCTATGAAGGCTGCGGTAAGCCCCATATCTGGCAAGTAGTCCAAGACTCAAACCTCGACTATGCCCGGGCTCGTGTTTTAAATATCAGCGATGGCTATGCAGCCGAGCAAATGGAGCTCCTCTATGAACAGCATAAGATTATTGTACAGGCCGTATTCGATAAAAATGTAAAAGCCGCTCAAGACATGATGACCAAGCACATCAACAAGGTCATGGTCGACGTAGCGGTATTGAAAAAAGAATATCCCGAATACTTCGGA
>NZ_HF954536.1:61367-70448 GCF_000455225.1 Megasphaera massiliensis | reverse complement strand
TACTTGAGTATACGGAATTTTTTATGTTCTGAAACTTTCACGTTCAATGAGTTCGGCATTGAACTCGGTTCGAATGGGGACGGCGTCAGCCCCCTTGGTGGTTAATTCAGTTACGATATTGACGGCAGCTGTGCATAAGTTTGTTAGTTTGTTGTCCAGGCTGGTGAGGGTCGGTGTGGCGCATTCAGCTAGAATAGAGTTGTTGCAGCCGACGACGGGGATGTTTAGCCCGTGGCGCAGGGCTGCTCGCTGTGCCCCGACGGCAAAGATGTCATCGGCTGTAATGATGGCGTCGAAGTCGATGTGTTCAGCGACTAAGCGGTCAATCAAGGCTTCTGTATCCGTAAGGGTTTTGGGAATCTGTTGAATCAACTCAGTGCGATGAGGCAGCTGTAAATCTTTGATTCCCAGGCGAAAGCCGTCTAACTTATGGCGGCCGCTGTAGGTGAGCGAATTATAGATATAGAGGATATGTTTACAGCCCTTCTTGGCCAGGGCTGCGACGACATCTTTCATGCCGTCTTTTTCATTACAGACGACGCTGTACATACGGGGCTGATGATAGTCACTGTTGATGGTGATGACCGGGATTTGACGGGCCGTTTCACAGAGCAGCCTCACATCCGACTCCGATGAAAAAGGCGTGCCGATGGTGATGATGGCATCGACGTGTTTTCCTGCCATGTCGGAGATATACTTGCCGTTATGGCCGTTATCGCTGCCGGTGTTGGACAGCATGACATCAAAGTGATGCTGCCTGAGGCCGTCTTCCAAAAGGGACACGGCATGGGCATAGAAGATATCGGCGACGTCGGTACAGATGACGCCGATGATTTTCATGGAATCCAGGCCCAATCCGCGGGCAAAGGGGTTGGGCTTATAACCCATTTCTTTCATCACCAGAAGTACCTTGGCCCGTGTTTTTTCGCTGACTCGGCTGCTGCCGTTGAGGACGCGGGAAACCGTGGCGATGGAAACATGGCATTTTTGCGCGATGTCGTAAATCGTGATATTCATAGCAATCGATCCTCTTTATGTAAAAATCTGGGGTACTTACATTATAACACATTTCTTTCTTAGTAAATCAATAGGGATATGGATAAAATATGTAAGAGCTTAACTGGAATGAATGTGGATAACCTGTTTGAATTTAAAACGAAAAGTATTTATTTGGGAAGGAAAATACGGAATACATGATAAAAAAGCATTGTAGAACTTAATTTTTTCAAAAACCATACAGAAAAATCATACGTCATTGACACTGAAGGCATGCTATGATATCCTTTCGGTAAAGATAAGTGTAAGAGCTTACAATAAATTTTCAGTTGACCGACAGCATTCGACGCCGGGTATTGGAAGGAGACATATAATAATGAAACAATTTATGGACAAGGATTTCTTACTGGAAACAGATACGGCAAAGCATTTATTTCATGATTATGCAGCAAAGATGCCGATTATCGACTATCACTGTCACATCTCTCCGCAAGAAATCGCTGAAGATCACCACTTCCGCAGCATTACCGAAGTATGGCTCGGCGGTGACCATTACAAATGGCGTATCATCCGTGCCAACGGTACTCCCGAAGAAAAAGTCACCGGTGAAACGTCGACAGACTTGGAAAAATTTGTGGAATATGCGAAAGCGCTTTCTCGTTCGATCGGTAACCCTCTTTACCATTGGAGTCACTTAGAATTACAGCGCTATTTCGGAATTACCGAACCGCTGACGGAAAAGAATGCTGAAGATATTTTCAACCGCTGCAATGCAAAGCTTCAGGAAAAATGTATGGGCGTCCAGGGCTTGATTGAACAGTCCAACGTCAAAGTTATCTGCACGACCGATGATCCGGCCGACGATTTGAAATGGCATCAGAAATTGAGAGACGAAAAGACTTGCAGCGCTAAGGTATATCCGGCTATGCGTCCGGACAAACTGATGAACGTCGATAAAGACGGCTACGCAGATTACATGGCTCGCCTCGGCAAAGCTGCCGGCGTCGATATCAAGAATTTTGCCGACCTTCGCCAAGCCATGGATAAACGAATCGCCTTCTTTGAAGAAATGGGCTGCCGCGCTACGGACCATGCCTTAGAATATGTTTTCTGCCGTGAAGCTGATGAAAAGACGATCGATGCCATCATGGCCAAAGCTTTGAACGGCGAAGCTGTCAGCAAAGAAGAAATGGAAGCCTATAAGACGGCTGTTCTGACCTACCTTGCCGGTGAATATCACAAACGCGGCTGGGCTATGCAGATTCATTTTGCAACCCTGCGCGACCTCAACTCGGAAATGTATCGTAAACTCGGACCTGATACGGGTTATGACAGCATTGCAGAAGGCAACTGCTGCAAAGGCCTTATTGCCCTCTTAGATCACCTCAATGAACTCCATATTTTACCGAAGACGATCCTTTACTCGGGCAACCCCAATGACAATGCCATGATTGCTACGATTATCGGCGCTTTCCAGGGCGCTGGCGTTCGCGGCAAGATTCAGCAGGGTGCTCCCTGGTGGTTCAATGATACTAAACAGGGCATGATCGACCAGATGACCGGTATTGCCGATGAATCTGTCTTTGGCAACATCCTGGGTATGCTGACTGACTCCCGCTCCTTCTTGTCCTACGCACGCCATGAATATTATCGCCGCATTCTCTGCAACTGGATCGGTAATCTCGTCGAAAACGGTGAATATCCGAACGATGAAGACGCACTTCGCCAGTTAGTCGAAGATATCAGCTTTAACAACGCAGCTAACTATTTTCAATTTCAGATGTAAACGAGGGTAAACGATGAAAAATGTAAGTGAATTCCATCAGAAACAACAGCATCCTGTACGGATCTTACAGTTTGGAGAAGGTAATTTCCTGCGCGCCTTCGTCGACTATGCCGTCGACGTAGCTAACGAGGAAAACGGTTTTGACGGCAGCGTAGCTGTCGTCATGCCCCGCTCGGGCAAGACCGACCGTTATTCCAAGCAAAATGACATATACACGGTATGCTTGAGAGGTCAGCAGCACGGCAAAGTCTGCAAGGAAAACCGCGTCATTACGTCGGTGAAGACCGTAATCAGCGCCCGCGATGAATACGACGCCTTCATGGCTTTGGCTCAGGAAGAGGCTCTCGAATTCGTCGTATCCAATACGACGGAAGCCGGCATCGTCTGTGATGCCAATGATAAATTCGAAGACTGCCCGCCGACGACCTTCCCGGCTAAACTGACCAAGTTCCTCTATGAACGGTATACCTTCTATAAAGGTGCTGCGGACAAAGGCCTTATCATGCTGCCGACGGAATTGAACGATAATAACGGTAAACTCCTTCAGGACTGCGTCACCAAGTATGCAGAAAATTGGGGCTTGGAACAAGGTTTCCTCACCTGGTTGTCCCAGAGCTGCCGCTTCGTCGATACCCTCGTCGACCGTATCGTCGTCGGGTACCCGGAAGACTCGATCGATAAGATCCAGGCTGAACTGGGCTATGAAGACGCTCTCCTCGACCAGGCTGAACCTTTTTCCCTGTGGGTCATCGGAGATTCAACCCTGGCCGACCGCCTGCCGTTAAACTCGAGTAAATTCCACGTTGAATTTACCGATAACATCCAGGCCTTCAAGGAACAAAAAGTACGTATCCTCAACGGGGCCCATACGTCGATGGTCCTCGGTGCGTACCTTGCCGGCCTCGACTACGTCGGTCAGTGTATGGAAGACCCGATTATCCGCAAATCCCTGGACCAGACGGTCTTCGATGAAATCGTACCGACCGTTGATTTACCGGAAGAAAAGGCCGTTGCCTTTGCCCGAGCCGTCTACGAACGGTTTGAAAATCCCTTCGTAAAACACGCCCTCTTGGCGATTTCCCTGAACTCCATTTCGAAGTGGAGAGCCCGGATCCTGCCGACCTTTAAGGACAGCCTGGCAGCGACGGGAAAACTGCCGAAGTTCCTGACTTATTCTTTGGCAGCCCTCCTGGCCTTCTACCGGACGACGGAAGCCGGCGACCAATGCCTCATCGGGTCCCGGGCCGGCAATACCTATGAAATCCACGATGATGAAGATAAATTAGCTTTCATTAAAGATCATGCAGCCCTTGCTACAGCCGATTATATCAAAGCCGTCCTCGGGCAGGCCGATTGGTGGGGCGAAGATCTGAATGCTGTTGACGGCCTTACCGCTGCTGTAACGGCCCATATGGACCGCATGGCTGAGGTAGGCGTCAAAGCGCATCTTGCTGAATTGACTGCATAAGGAGATTATGATGAACGTATTTCAGATACACGCTGATGATAATGTAGCCGTCGCTGTCGACGCTGTTGCCAAGGGCAGCAGCGTTACCGTCGGCGGAGCGTCTTTCACCGTCTGTCAGGACATCCCGGCAGGCCATAAGATCGCCATCAAGGATATTAAACAAGGTGAAGATGTCGTAAAATACGGCTTCCCTATCGGGACCGCTAAAATGGATATCCCTCAAGGTTCCTGGGTCCATACCCATAACGTCCAAAGTAAACTGGGCGACCTCCTGGATTACACCTACGAACCGGAAAAGGCCCAGCGTCCGCCTTTGGAAAGTGAAAAAAAATACGAATTCCTCGGATATAAACGGACGGATGGTCAGGCCGGTATCCGCAATGAAGTATGGATCATTCCGACCGTCGGCTGCGTCAACAACATTGCCCGAGCTATTGAAAATGCGGCCCAGGTCTATAAGACGGACAACATCGACGGCATCTATTCGTACAGTCATCCTCATGGCTGCTCCCAGCTCGGCGACGACCAGCTCCATACCCAGAAGGTATTAAGTGGTCTTATTCACAATCCTAATGCCGGCGCCGTCCTGGTCCTGGGCCTTGGCTGTGAAAACAACCAGATCAGCCTGATGAAGGACGTCATCGGCGACTACGATCCGGACAGGGTCAAGTTCCTCATCTGCCAGGACGTAGAAGATGAAATCGAAGCCGGCACGGCGATTGTCAAAGAACTGTGCGACTATGCGGCTAAGTCCCACCGGGAACCGTGCGATGCCTCCCTGCTTACGATCGGCCTGAAGTGCGGTGGATCCGACGGTTTTTCGGGCATCACGGCCAATCCCCTGGTCGGTGAAATCTCGAACCGTCTCATCGCAGCCGGCGGCACGTCGATCCTGACGGAAGTGCCGGAAATGTTCGGTGCTGAAACGCTGCTCATGAACCGGGCTCGGAACGAAGAAGTCTTTGATAAGACCGTAGCGCTGGTAAACAACTTTAAAGAATACTTCATGAATTACGGCGAAAAGATCAATGAAAATCCGTCACCGGGCAATAAGGCCGGTGGGATTACGACCTTGGAAGATAAATCCCTGGGCTGCGTACAAAAAGGCGGTCAGGCCTTGGTAGAAGATGTCCTCTCTTACGGCGATCGTGTTTCCAAGAAAGGCCTGAACCTCTTGCAGGCTCCAGGCAACGACTTGGTAGCGGCCAATGCCTTAGCCGCAGCCGGCGCTCACATGGTCCTCTTTACGACGGGACGGGGAACGCCTTTTGCTTGTCCGGTACCGACGATTAAGATTTCCAGCAACAGCAAACTGGCCGAATTCAAAAAGAATTGGATCGATTTCAATGCCGGTACGATTGCTGAAGGGGAATCGCGGGAAGCTGCGGCGGACCGCCTGTTCCAATACATCCTCGATGTAGCGTCGGGACGTATTTTGGCAAAATCGGAAGACCTTGATAAACACGAACTGGCTATATTTAAAAACGGTGTTACCTTATAAGGAGGGAGTGCAATGAGCACACAAGAAGGAACCTTGCCGAAGCCGAACGCTCCGGTTGAAGGGCAGACAGCCAAAGACGGTCATGTAAAACTGTCATGGCGTGAAAAGATTTGTTACGGGTTTGGTGACTTTGGCAACGGTTTTATGTTTGACCTCGGACAGGCCTATTTGACGAAATACTGGATCGACGTTTGCACCATCCCGGCTGCGGCGGTTGCCGGTATCTTCGCCTTTACCAAAATCTTCGACGCCTTTATGGACCCGATTGCCGGCTCCGTTATCGACGGCCGCAAGAACATCGGTCCTCGCGGCAAGTTCCGTCCGGTCATGATGTTTTCTGCCGTCATCCTGGCTATCTTAACGGTCATCACTTTTACCATGCCGGAAATATCGGCAACAGGTAAAATCATCTTTGCTTACGGTGCTTACATGGCTTGGGGGCTCGTTTACTCGTTTACTAATATTCCCTATTCCTCCCTGGCCAGTGTTATGACTCGAGACGTTGAAGAACGAAGTCAGATGGCTACGACGCGTCAGGCCGGTTCCATCGGGGCTCAGCTCATCACCGGCATGGCTTTCGTCCCGATCGTCATGATGTTTGCTTCGCCTCACCACGGTTTCTTTATCGCCGCGGCTGTCATGTCCATCGTCGGTGTCATCGGTTTTGCTATTTGCTATCTTAACTGCCGTGAACACGTTCCTGTTAAGCGTAATACAGCTAATGAACAGAAAGCCAAAGCTTCCGACTATGTTAAACTCGTGTTTACTAACAAACCGCTCTTATGCATCATTTTAATGACCTTGTTTACGATTTCGGCTATGAATACCAATAACCAGATGATGATCTTCTTCTGTCAGTATAACTTAGGTTACATGGGCTTCCAGCCGATTGTAAACGGCATCATGATGGGCTGCTCCGTTATCGGTATCCTGCTCATCCCGAAACTGGTTAAAAAATTCGGCAAGAAGAAGACGGCTATCGGCGGCTTGCTCATAGGCTGTGCGGCAGACCTTCTCAACTTCGTCATCCCGACTAACATTTACTCGTTCATCGTTTTGGTTACCATCGGCTACGTTGCCTTGGCTATTCCTAACGGTGTTACCTGGGCCTTTGTTTCCGACGTCATCGACTACAGTGAATGGCACAACGGTATCCGTAAAGAAGGCATCACCTATGCTGCTTTCAACTTTTCCCGTAAAATCGCACAGGCCCTGGCTGCTGTCGTAAGTTCCGGTATCCTGGTCATGACGGGTTACGTTGCCAATGCCGTACAGAGCGAAATGACCCTCTTGGGCATTAAAGCGGCTATGACCTTGTACCCCGGCGTTGCCCTCGGTATTGCTGCAATCATCTTGTACTTCTTCTACGGTTTGACGGATGATAAATTTAAACAAATCGCTGAAGATTTGAATAATGGTAAATGGGAACACGGTACCATTGAATAAGGAGGCTTTCACATGAAAGATCAGAACTGCGGTTACTGCGTCAAAGGCGAACCGCTGGCTAAGTTTGGCATCTACGTCTGTGATTTATCGGTCAGTATGTTAGTTTTATTCAAAGAACAAAGCCATCCCGGCCGCTGCATCGTCGCTTATAAAGATCATGTCAGCGAAATGACGGAATTGAGCGATGAAGAAAGAAATGCTTTCTTTGCCGATGTTGCACGGGCTTCGAAGGCCATTCATGCAGCTTTTCATCCGGACAAAGTAAACTATGGTGCTTATGCCGATTCAGGACATCACTTGCATATCCACTTAGTTCCCAAGTATAAAGATGAATTCGAATGGAACGGCACCTTTGTCATGAATCCCGACCGCGTTTACTTGACAGATGCAGACTATGAAGATATGATTGATAAAATAAAGAAACAATTGTAAAACTAAGTAACCGGGGACTGTCTGCTGCGACAGTCCCGTCTTATCTCATGGAGGAATCAAAATGAAGAATGTGCTTACTATTGGTGAAGCGATGGGCTTGCTCATCGCTGAAGAAAAGGGTCCCTTGGAATCGGTCGAACATTTTTCCCGCCACGTCTGCGGGGCTGAATTGAACTATGCCGTCGGCATGGCTCGCTTGGGAAATAATGTATCGTATATCTCCAAGGTCGGCATCGATCCCTTTGGCCGCTGCATCGTCAATTTTCTGAAAGAAAATAATATTCACGAACAGTACGTATGGACCGATGATGATCATATGACGGGCTTCCAGATGAAAGAAAAAGTTGCCGAAGGAGATCCTTTCGTAGCCAATATCCGCAAGCATACGGCATTCTCTCATTTTCAACCGGCTGACTTAGCCGGTATCGACTGGGCCGGCGTCGATCACCTTCATGTGACGGGGATTCCCCTGGCTTTGTCGGAATCGTGTCGGGAAACGATTTATACGCTTATGATGCGGGCTCACAGCAAGGGCGTGCGCATTTCCTTCGACCCTAACCTGCGCCCTATGCTCTGGAAATCAGAAGAAGCCATGGCTCGGGTCATCAACGATGCTGCCCAGTACGCCGATATCGTCATGCCGGGCCTCGGTGAAGGCCGGATCCTGACCGGCCGGGAAAGCGAACAGGACATCGCCCGGTATTACCTGGAACGCGGCGTCCAGACCGTCGTCATCAAGCTCGGCGGCAGCAACGGGACCTATGTTCGGACGGAAAATGAAGAATTGTACGTCCCCAGCTATCATGTGGAACACATCGTCGATACCGTCGGTGCCGGAGACGGCTTTGCCGTAGGCTTTACCAGCGGTCTCCTCGATGGGTTAACCTTGGAAGAGTCTGCCCGCAGAGGGGCTGCTATCGGGGCCATGGCCATTCAGGTTGCCGGAGACAACGAAGGGCTGCCGACGAGAGAAAAATTGGAAGCATTTCAGCAAAGCCATTCGTAATAGTCGTATAGAGATATCTTTTTGAGCGTGTGAGAGGAGTTTACACCATGGACAAAATCGAAGTCGTCAATAAAATTAAAGAAATCGGTGTCGTCGCCGTCATTCGCGGCAACAACCCGGAAGAAGCTGTAGCCATGTCCGAAGCCTGCATTAAAGGCGGTGTCATGGCCATTGAATTGGCATTCACGACGCCGCGGGCTCATGAAGCCATTCGGGAACTGGCTAAGAAATATGCCGATAATCCCGACGTCGTCATCGGTGCCGGCACGGTCCTCGACGCGGTCACGGCCCGTATTGCCATCCTCGAAGGAGCAGAATTCATCGTGTCGCCGGCCCTCGACGTCGAAACGATCAAGTTGTGCAACCGCTACCGTGTAGCGGTCATGCCGGGGACGACGACCTTGAAAGACGTCGTAACAGCCCTTGAATGCGGTGCAGACGTCGTC
>NZ_HF954536.1:53889-60504 GCF_000455225.1 Megasphaera massiliensis | reverse complement strand
CAACGCCGGTGAATGGATCAAGGCCGGCTGCGTCGCTGTCGGAGCCGGCGGAGCCCTGACGGGCGGCGGCAAAACGGCCGATGAAATTACGGAAACGGCGAAGAAATTCATCGCTGCCGTCAAAGCCGTACGCGCTTAAATCTGTATTCCTGTTAAACATACGAAAGCCTCGGAGATTCGTCTCCGAGGCTTTTTTTTCTCCTTGAGGCAATGATACTTTTTGCGGAAGCTTCTTCTTTATCGCCTAAAGAGCGATGGAGCGATCTTGCAGCCTCTGATTAGGTCTTTGCATCGCCTGCCTCGATATAGTTATGATTAAACGTTGCAACCGCTGCCACGTTGCCGTCATGCCGGGGGCGACAACCTTGAAAGACGTTGCAACCGCTTTTTAGTGCGGCGCTGCCCCCGTTAAAACCTTCCTCGATGTCCCGTGTGTTAGTCGCACGGTCATCCACGTCCTTTTCGGGCTTTTCCGCAGCATTTCGATTTTTGTGAGCTCCGAAATGATCGGCCCCTCTTTCCGGATCCGAATTCTTGCTTCTGGTAATTCGTCGTTTTTCGTGTTTTATCGCCGGACTGGGACGATTTCGTGGCAACACAAATTTTTTATAGACGTTTACACCAGCCAAAATTAGTTTAAACCCCACCTTTGTTTACACAATAAATGGCTTAGTGAAACTGATTATCTAAATTTAAATAGTAGTAAATAAATTTAATTTGGTTTATTTAAAATGGGAGGGGTTTTAATCGCCTATATTGTAACCGTTGACATTACTTTTTAAATCGACTAGGATATAGTTGTAAGTTTATTGGTTATAACTAAAGATGTGCTATTTTTCTTAGGAGGTACTATTATGGATAAGAAACTCATCGACTTTATGGTTACGAAAACTCAGGAATTAGTGGCAGCACCCAGCTGCAGCCCTGCCTTGAAAAAAGCGGCCCAGGAATGGCTTGATGCTGCTGATAAAGAGGCAGCGACTCCGGCCTATGTTGAAGCCTTGAAGCAAGGCGTATCGACGATTGATGAACTCCTCGGCTTTGCCGGATCGGATACGGCTGCGAAGGTTTTGGGGGCAGATGCTGCTGCTCAGCTCTTGGATCATGCCAAAGATCTTAAAGCCAGTGGGGCTAAGTTCTGTGACTGCCCGGCCTGCACGCCTTCTTTGGCCATTCTCCGTGAAGTGGGGGCTCTTTAAGGATGCAGATTTCCAGTCGCCTTACGATGGCTGTCCACACCTTGCTGTGCATTGCATATTTTGAAAAGACCGAAAAAGTGACCAGCAGTTTCATTGCTTCCAGTGTCGGTACCAATCCGGTCATTATTCGGAACCTGCTTACCCAGTTAAAGGCGGCCGAATTTATTGACGTCAAGCGAGGAGCCGGAGGGGCTACGTTGAAAAAGCCCTTGGAGAACATCAGTTTATACGACGTTTACCATGCCGTTGACTGCATCCCCAGCGATTCTCTGTTTCATTTTCATGAGCACCCCAGTCCCCAATGCCCTGTCGGTAAAACCATCCACCTCAGCCTCGACGATAAGTTGAGTCAGGTACAGCAAGCGATGGAAGAGCAAATGCGCCGCATTTCGCTGGCTGATATGGCCGGGACGATGGCAAAGGCTATTGACAAGCAATGTTGATTTGGTAAAGGGAGGGCAACATGGTTCGACTCATCCTATTTCTTCTGGCTCGCCATAATCTGTGGCTTCGTCCTTTATCGTGGTTTACTCGCTTTGGTCACGGCCTGTTTATCCTCTATGGCTTGGGGGCCTGGTTTTGCCCTAAAAACGAGAAGGAACAACGGAAAGAACGGAAAACGCTGCTTTATTGCTTGTTTTCGGTCATTCTCGCCTCATCTGTTTCGTGGTTCATTGGTAAACTGTGGTATCGGCCGAGGCCTTTTGCTCGCGGTAAAGGGGCTGCTTTAGTTAAACATAAGGCTAATGCCTCTTTTCCCAGCAACCATGCTATGAATAGTATGGCCGTCGCCATTATGCTGCTTTTACGACGAAACCTTTGGGGGCTTCCGGCCTTGGCCTTGTCCGTCATTTTAGGCGTTTCTCGTGTCCTCTGCCGCCTTCATTACGTCAGCGATGTCCTTGGAGGATTCGTCTTAGGGGCCGGCTCCGGTTATGCCGTTTACCGGAGTAAACGATGTTCACAACTGGCCGACAGACTCCTCTATGGCTGGCATATATTTACGTATTTGCTGCGTGTGTTGTTGAGACGATGAAAGAAGACTGTGCATTTGGGCTTTACCCGATGCACAGTTTTTTTGTGCGCCGACGATTTTTGTGAATAATATAGAACAAATTGCCACCATAAAGAGACATTTCTATGCTATACTGAGGAATAGCGAGAGTAAAACTCAAAATGATTCGAGAAAGGTGGTCTTGCATATGAAGCATACCAAGGTAATGGCAGCAGTTCTCTGCTTGTTGATGACCGGCGGGACGGTTTTTGCTGCCGATGGAACCATGACATCGCCAGTGTCGGTAGATGCGACGGCTTCGGCGACCCGGGCTAAGGCCGAGTCCTCTGTCAATGCTGTTTACAGCCTTGATCTGGATACGACAAAATACGAAAAGAAGACGATGACTGTCGACGGCAAGAAAGTGGCTTTTCGGGCCTATGAAAACCGCGTTTACGTAGCTCATCCTGTCGATACGACCTACCAATCGATGAATATTTACGTCCCTGAAGGTTATTTTAAGGGGAAGACAATCAACGGCTATACGGCTAAAACGGCTCCGATTTTTATGCCTAACACCGTCGGCGGCTATATGCCGGGCGAACCGGGGACCCCATCGGAAAAGGATCGCATGACCGGTGGTGCCAACGCCATTCTCACCGCCTTGTCTAAGGGCTATGTCGTGGCCGCTCCCGGAGCGCGGGGACGGACCAGTCAAGGTACTGATGGAACCTATACCGGTAAGGCGCCGGCCCTCATCGTCGACATGAAGGCTGCCGTCCGCTACGTACGCCATAATGCCGGTCGTTTACCCGGTGATACGGAAAAAATCATCTCCAATGGGACCAGTGCCGGCGGTGCCTTGTCTTCCCTTATGGGTGCGACGGGGAACAGTTCCGATTATGAACCGTATTTAAAGGCCCTTGGTGCTGCCAATGAACGGGATGATATCTATGCGTCCAGTGTTTACTGCCCCATTACCGACCTCGACCACGCTGATATGGCTTATGAATGGATGTTTAATGGGGTAAACACCTATCACCAGAGTAAGGGCGGCATGATGCCTCCTATGGCACCGGGGGATGCTCCTAAAGAATCGGGGGGAGCGGCCAAGGTCTCTGTGGCTGTTATGAATCGCCCTGATAATGCGCCTAT
Source organism: Megasphaera massiliensis (assembly GCF_000455225.1). Taxonomy (GTDB): domain Bacteria; phylum Bacillota; class Negativicutes; order Veillonellales; family Megasphaeraceae; genus Megasphaera; species Megasphaera massiliensis. Next base: position 57,156 of record NZ_HF954536.1, on the reverse strand, counting down.
GGAGGCGACGACAGGGACTGAGATGACGGCAGCCCAGCAGCAGGTTTCTAAAGAGTTGAAAGCAGCCTACCCCGATTACATTAACGGACTGCACCTTGTCGATAAAGACGGAAAAGCATTGACCCTTGATGAAAATGGACAGGGGTCCTTTGCAGAATACATTAAATCGATTTACATGGCGTCTGCTCAGACGGCGCTGGACCAGGGAATCGATTTATCATCTAAATCGTGGCTGACGATTAAAGACGGGAAGGTTGTCGATATGGATTTAGCCGGTTATGCCCGTGACGTCACGCGGTTAAAGGCGGCTCCGGCTTTCGACGCTTTGGACTTGAGCTCCGGAGAAAATCAGGAATTTGGGACGGCATCGATTGATAAACAACACTTTACGGATTACGGGGAAATTCATTCCTTATCGACGGCCACGACGGCGGATAAGGCCATCGTAAAATTGCTTAACCCATTGAATTATATCGGCAAGTCCCATGTTCAGACGGCTAAATATTGGCGTATCCGTCACGGCGAAGCCGATCGGGACACGGCTATTGCCGTTCCGGCTGTCCTTGCACTCAGGCTGCAGCAGGCCGGATATGAAGTAGACTTTGCTTCTCCTTGGGGACAAGGCCACGGCGGTGATTATGACCTGGCAGAACTCTTCGCCTGGATGGATAAAGTCGGCCATAAAGGGTTATAATAAGATAGTTTAAACAAAAAGCATTGCCTCAGGATGGACTTGGGGCAATGCTTTTTGGCTACCATAAATTGTCTTCTTCATTAAACGTCCAAGTAAACGGCTTGGAGATGACGGTCATATCGGACCGGCCTTCGATATCTTCCAAGCAGGATAGGGAGCACTCGATTTCTTCCAGCTTCAGGGTATTCTTAATGCGCACGACCTTGGCTTTATTGGGGTCCGTCAGGAAGGCATGGGCCATGGCCATTTCGATGGCATCTTTGTCGCTGTTGCCGTAAAGAGGCAGCAAGGCCATGCGGAATGATTTGGCCGTAATGCAATTGGTGTAAACGGAGGCAAAATCCATCTTGTTGACGAAACGGTAACTGACGATGTCAGCCATGCCGCAGCCCGAGCCGTTTCCGTGAGAGGCATCGGTAATGTCGAGGATGACGATTCGTTCGATGTCCGGAGCCAGTGAACGAAAGGCTTCTTCTTGGCTGAATCGTTCCGTCCGCCCGGTGATGTTGGGATCCATCCCGGTGCCGCTGATTTCCTTGCCGATTTCATCGACGATGAGGACATCGATGTGAGGCAGCTTCAAGCGCGGCATTTGTTCTTTTGCCAGGGCCTGCAGGGCGGCGTCTCGTTCGAAAAATTTATCCGTAGGGATGACTTCCAAGGCGGCGATGTCGTCGCTGGGACTCTGAACCATGCCGACGGAAAAGACGACGTTTACCTTGTTTAAGAATACCTTGGCTACCCGTTCCAAGTTGGGACCAAAGGTATCGTAACCGCGTCCGTGGAAGGCCGAAGCTCCTTTGTGTTTCCCGCAGCCGATACAAATCATCTTCAAGAGACCCGATTCGTGCTTGTATTTAAAGTGGGTGTGAGGTTTAATCTTGTTAAACAAAATGATGCCGTCGGCTTCATAGGCATTCTTGTCGCAGTAAATTGGAAAGCCATCGTCCAAGGTGGCAACGGTGACGACGTCCATGGTCGATAATACCGGAACGCCGAGGTACTCCTCGTTGATTCCGAATTGGGCCAGATGGGCTTTTTGGCCTTCTGCTGTGGCTCCGGCATGACTGCCCATGGCGGGGAAGACAAAGGGGGTTGCCTTCCAGTCCTTGAGCTGATCGCAGAGGACCTTCATAAGCTCTTTATAATGCGGGAGGCCGCGGCTTCCCGCCGTAATGCCGATGCGTTTTCCCTCCAAGGATCTAATGGTTGTCTCATCGAGAGAGTGGAGCTGCTCCTTTAATCGGCCAATGGGATCGGCCAGGTTCTGTGACGGGAAGCTTTGCCGGACTTTTATCATTTCGGGAATGATGATGCCTTCAGTTAAGGACTGTTTATCAAGTTTGGGAAAGTACAAAGAAAAGACCTCCTTCTGGTGAATCAATAATGGGTTGGAATGCTTGCTTTTATTATACGCGATTGCTCAAAAATATACAAAAAAAAGTCCTCGCTGCGAAGACGATGATCGAAGCGAGGATTTTTTTAGAAAAACTTTTTTAATTTCTAACAGAAATTTAATACACCGTATATCTTACTTACTTGTTCGAACCGTTTTCCGGCGTGAACTTGGTGATGAAGATGTGACGGATGAAGATGACGATCATGGCAATGAAGGCGATGAGCCCGAGAATATCGGCTGTCGACTGGAAGTCTTTGCCAACCAAAGCCAAGGGGTTTTCGCTGCCGCCGGAGGTGACAGAGATGACGATGAGCAGGGCGATGATGACGCCCATGAGGCTTTCGCCGACGATGAGACCGGAAGCAAAGAGGACGCCGCGGTGGTTGCAGGCTTCAACATCTTCTTCTTCATGGCCCGGGCTGCGGCGAGCGGCACGAGCTTTCAAGGAACGATTGACGAAGTAGCCCATAACGGAGCCGATGACCAAAGGAATTTCAAGGGTAGGCGGTAAGTAAATGCCCATACCGATTGCCAGGGGCGGTAAGGCCAGGGCTTTCGTGTTTTTCGTTAACAGTAAATCGATGATGATGGCAACGATGCCGACGCCGACGCCGAAGAGAATGTAATTCCAGTCGAGGCTGGCGCTGAAGATACCTTGGGCAATGGTCGTCATCAAGGTTGCCTGCGGAGCTGCCAGGGCCTGAGTCGGATCCATGCCGGCACGGGGCAGTGCACCGGTAAAGCCGTAAGCCTGATACAAGAGGTTCAGGACCGGAGCGATGGCGATAGCGCCGACGATAGAGCCCAAGATGAGGGCGACCTGCTGTTTCCACGGTGTAGCACCGACGATGTAGCCGGTCTTGAGGTCCTGCAGGTTATCGTTGGAGATCGCAGCGATACTGACGATAACACTGGTGATGAAGATGGCCAATGCCGTTGCAAACTGGGTTCCCTGAAGGGTTTCAAAGACACCGGCTGAAGAGCCGAGGCCGAGGACAACTAAGGACGAGATGATGATGCCGAGAATGCCGATACCGGAGATCGGGCTGGCGGACGTGCCGATCAAACCGGCCATGTACCCGCAGGCAGCGGCGACGAAGAAGCCCATGAGGATGGCGACTAAGATGCCGATGACGATGAACATGAGGGTGACCGATAAGGACAGACCGGCGTT
>NZ_HF954536.1:50606-53420 GCF_000455225.1 Megasphaera massiliensis | reverse complement strand
GTTATAGAAGGTGATGAACAGCCCGATAAGGATAGCCAGGAATACGAGGCCGACCGATTTCGGCGTCATATCGATATCCGTGTGGTGGAGCATTTTCTTTTCTTCCGTGTCGTTGGCGCGAAGGGCGTCGATCGACATTTTAATGCCGTCGACGACCGGTTTTGCCAAGCGGATTAAGGTCCAGACGGCGGCGATACCGATACAACCGGCACCGATGAAGCGGACTTTTTGAGCCCAAATTGTCTGGGCAAAAGCAGCTGCCGATTGGCCTTCAGCCGGCGTCAGCATCGAAGTCAGATAGGGAACGAAGACGTACCAGGACAAGAGGGTACCGACTAAGATCGCGATACCGCTGGTGATGCCGATGAGGTAGCCGGCGCCGAGAAGGGCCGTTGAAAAACCGAGCGGAATCTGGGTGACGGCTTTGCCGAAGTGGAGCCAGTAGCTGAATTCCGAGGAGAGGACGTGGAAGCCGTTGGAGCAAAGGCTGAACAGGCCGGCCAGGGCAGTACCGCCGACGATGTCTTTCATGCCCGTTTCCTTTTTAGCTCCCGCTGTACCATCCGCTTCTTCTTTGCGGATTTCGCTGCCGACTTTTAAGATTTCAGCAGCAGCTCGGCCTTCCGGATAGGGCAGGTCGCTGTTAACGACCATGGCACGGCGGAGGGGAATCGTAAATAAGACCCCGAGAGAACCGCCGCAGGCGCAGAGCAGTAACGTTTCCATGAAGGGGAATCCTTGCCAGTATCCCAACATGAGCAAGCCCGGCAGAATGAAAATGATTGCAGATAAGGTGCCGGCAGCTGATGCCTGCGTCTGTACCATGTTGTTTTCCAAAATGTTGGAATCTTTGAACATGCGCAGGATTGCCATGGAGATGACTGCAGCCGGAATGGACGAGGAGAACGTCAGACCGACTTTTAAGCCCAAGTATACGTTGGATGCCGTGAAGATAACGGTAATCAAGGCCCCGAGAATCATCCCGCGGGCGGTTAATTCCGGCATACTTGGGTAGTTCACAGTCAAGTTTGATTGTGGTTTCATAGAAAAACCTCCCAAATAAGAATTAATGAGTACAAAAATGTACTAACACAATAACAATTATATTATACTCATTTTTTGTGCATTCGTCATATATCAAAATGTACACTGGACACGGAAATTAGCTTGTATAATTACTTTTTCGCAATTTATATTCTATATTATGGAATTGTAGCTTGAAAAGGGCCGTCGTGGTATAATAAAAGGCGATTACACAAGTAGAAAGCTACTTTTGAAGGGAGCGTCATACTATGCATGATAATGAAATTATTGAAGGCATTATTGCCGAATTTAAAGGACTCGCCAAACATCCGCGTCCGTCTCATCATGAAAAAGCCGTCAGCGATTACATCGTAAGTCGCCTTCGTGAATTAGGCGTTACCGACGTCATTCAAGATGACGTTTACAATATCGTTGCCAATGTTCCGGCCAGCAAAGGCTGCGAATCCTGGCCGATTACGGTCCTTCAGGGCCATATGGATATGGTCTGCGTCGCCAAACCGGGCGTCGACTTCGACCCCTTGACGAGTGAAATTAAATTAGTCCGTGAAGGCAATATCCTCCGTGCCGACGGTACCAGCCTCGGTGCCGATGACGGCATTGCTGTCGCCCTGTCGCTATACCTCATTCAGCAGGACATTCAGCACGGACCGCTTCGTCTCATCTTTACGATTGATGAAGAAACGGGCATGACCGGGGCTATGAATTTGGACCCGAAACACGTTCAGGACGTAAAGTATATCATCAACTGTGACTCTGAAGATATCGGCATGCTCGGCGTCGGTTCGGCCGGCAGCGTCCATACCCACTTCAACCGCCCCATCCATTGGCAGGCACCGAAGGGTAAACAGGCGTTTACTATTGAAGCCAAAGACTTTGTCGGCGGCCATTCCGGCGAAACGATCAACCGCGGCAAGAGCAACGCCATCAAAGCCCTGAGTTTGGCCCTGCGCCGAATTGAACAGGCCGGTGTCGTTTATACCCTGGCCTCCATTGAAGGCGGCGTTGCAGCCAATGCCATTCCTTCCCAGGCAGCGGCTGTCATTGTAACGGCTGACGAACAGGCCGAATCGTCCATTAAACAGGCGGTTCAGGAAGAACAGGCCCAGATTGCTGAAGTATACGGCAGTGTGGAATCGAAGGCTCACTTCGTCGTAACGGCAGCCGATGTACCGGCTAAAACCTTTGCTGAAGAGGACACCAAGGCTGTTGTAAACCTGCTTAACGTCCTTCACTGCGGCGTCTTTGCCATGAATCAGATGCTGCCCAAACTGCCGGATTTATCGGCCAACATTGGGACGATTCGAACGGAAGAAGACGTCGTCGCCATTCAGTACTTCCCGAGGGCATCGTCTGACGGCCGTTTACGTGAATTTGCCCTGACCCTGCCCGTTTTTGCAGAGCTTACGGGCTGCACTATTGACTTGGCTACGCCGGAACCGGCTTGGGCCGAAAATCCCAAGAGTAAACTCGTTCCCTTGTTTGCCGACGTATACCGTGAAGAAGCCGGCAGAGAACCCCGCATTGAAGCCATGCACGGCGGCCTTGAAACGGGCTACCTCTTTTCCATGAACCAGAATCTCGATATCATTTCCGTCGGTCCGACGACGCACGACATCCACAGTGCCGACGAATCGGTCGAACTCGATACAGTAGCGCTCTTGACCCGCATCGTTGCTAAGGCTCTGGGAAAACTCGACAAGTAATCGATTGATGTAAACTGAATTTAAACGTACCCGCCTTACGGGATTGTCCTGTAAGGCGGGTATTTTT
>NZ_HF954536.1:18643-49685 GCF_000455225.1 Megasphaera massiliensis | reverse complement strand
ATATCTGTATGAGGTCGTGCAAGGTATCGCCCAAGGCGTCTAAGTTGACGGGCAGGCGATTGAGGGGAATGGCTCCGTAGCCGATGAGAATCTGGTGCTGCGGGCTGTCGTCAGGATCGGCCCAGTAGGGTCTCAGCGAGTAAACGCCGACTTCATTTTGTCGGAAGCGGCGGAGAATTTCTGTTTCTGTACAATCCGTACGGAGTTCGAGGACGAAGTGCATGCCGCCGCCTCCTCCGTGGATGCGGACTCCTTGGGGAAAGTTTTCTTCTAAGTAGCTGCGGATCAAAGCGTGCTTTTTACGAAAATCATTTCGCAGGGCGTTTACTTGCTTTTCATACTCGCCGCTCTCCATGAAGTCGGTCATGGCCAGCTGAAGGAGAGAAGGCACGGGAGAACTGTAGAAGGGATACTCCGCAGCAAAATCGATAGACAGAGCCGGGGGCAGGACGACATAGGCCAGGCGGATGTCCGGAGCCATCGTTTTGGAGAAGGTTCCCAAATAAAAAGTGCGGCCATAGGTATCGATGGATTGGAGCGACGGAATGGGCTGCTCTTCATAGCGAAGTTCACTGTCATAGTCATCTTCAATGATGTAATGGCCGCCCTTTTCGGCCAGCTGCAGCAGTTCCAATCGATGCTTGATGGGCATGATTTGCCCTAAGGGAAACTGGTGGGACGGCGTGATGCTGATTAAAGACGGCGGGAGGCCTTGTAAGGACGGAAGATCGATTCCCCCGGGTCCGACCGGGACGTAGTGCATGGTATAGTCCTTGTGAGAAAAAACGTCGCGCGTACCGCGATAGCCTGGATTTTCCATGGCAAATTCGTATTTTTCAGGAGGCATGAGTTGTGTGATCAGACTTAAAGAATGGTGGTGGCCGCTGGTTATGATGACCTGTTCCGGGCGGCAGCGGACGCCGCGGAAACGTTTCAGATGCCGGCAAAGCCATTGCCGAAGAACGAACAGCCCTTCCGGCGGCTCATAGAGGAGGGTATTCCGATTTTCAAGATCGGCCAGGGCATTGTTTAAGGAATGGCGAAAGGCTCGGTTTCGATAGACGTTGCGGTCGATACCTCCGTAGCGGAAATCATAATGAGGCGGGCGTTTTTCGACAGGCGGCGTGAACGGTTCCGCTATTTTCGATTCATACGACTGGGGCGGCAGGGCTTCGACGTAGAATCCGGAGCCGCGCGTGCTGTAGATATAGCCTTCTAATTCCAGTTGACGATAGGCCGTAATGACCGTATTGCGGGAAATTTCGTACTCTTGGGCCAGCTTGCGAGTGGCCGTAAGTGCGCTGCCGGCAGTCAGTTCACCGGATAAGATTTGCTGTTTCAGGCCTTCGTAAAGTTGCTTGTATAGGGACTGAGAACTCTTTTTATCGATGAGCAGCATCGGGGGCCTCCTTTTAGTGGAATTGGATCTATAAAATAGACGTGAATTGAATCTTTTTTAGGATCTCTTTTTCTGTTAGTATACAGACATGCAAGAGAGCTTGCAAGATACAGTGCGACAGAAAAGGAGAATACGACTATGTTTATAGAAAAATTTTATGACTGCTTGAAACACGACGGCATTGTAGCCGTAGCCACGGCATCGAAAGAAGGCAAGGCTCATGTAGTGAATACGTGGAATAAATACATCATCGTTACAGACGATGAAAAGCTGCTCATTCCCTGCTATGGTTTCCGTAAGACCGAGAGGAACATCGGTGAAAATCCTTACGTTGAAATTACTCTGGGAAGTCCGGACATCATGGGCTACAAGAGTATGGGGACGGGGTTCCTCCTTATCGGGACGGCTGAATTCCTGTCGTCAGGGCCGCTTTTCGAAGAAATGCACGACAAGTGCGATTTTGCCAATCGAGTCATGGTCTTTACGCCGGAAAAATGCACCCAGATGATCTGATGTAAAGATATTTACACGACGTTTATTCTTCAATGGCGTGCGTGTTTTTATGAAAGCTTCAGATTATCAATGTTATTTTAACCATAAGAAAGCCCTCAAAAGCGGCCAGTGCATGGCTGCCTTTGAGGGCTTGTTGTTTTTGCAACGGTTTTATTCGGTCATATTTGATATAATAGGACTGTATATAATAAGGGGGAATGAACATGAGTAAAACCCATATTGATGAATTGGTGTCTCCCGATTATTTTAATCGGAAAGAGTGTGAAGGCTGCGGCTGCTGCATCAGTATCTGTCCGTACGACGCCTTGTCCATGGAAACCTGTGCCGACGGGGTTGAACGGCCTCGTGTCGATATGACCAAGTGCCTTCGCTGCAATCGCTGCGTCGATGCCTGTGAAATTTACAAGTGCTATGGCCCGACTTCGGAAGCGATATGATTCGCCGTTATTCGCGGCCGAATAAATACTTTGTGTCGTAGCTTAAATCCATATACTGGGCAATGGTCTCGTCGTCGAACCCGTATTCTTCCGACTTGCGAGTCAATTTGCCCCACTTCATCTGCATCTTTTTCTTAGGTGGCAAGGGTTCTTCGTATTCGATGCGAAGTTCCTGCGCTTCTTGGGAGCGGTCCTGTACCTTTACGAATAAGCCCTTATCAAAGGTCAACTCGTAGATTTTGCGGAAGGCATGGGGAAGCTGGAAGCCGAAGGGGACGAAGTATTTATCGATGAAGCCGTTGGCAATCAAGATGGAGCCGCTGTAATCGATGATGTGTTCGAGGTCGTATTTCAGGTCGCCGGCCGGAGAATGAAAGGCTTCAGGCAGAACGCCGTCGATAGCCGGGGGCTCCATGCCGTTGTTGTTGGTCAAGAGCTTGTGAAGGGTCAGCATTTTTTCGTCGTTAAATCCGAAGACGGCTGTATATCCGCGCAGGCACGCTTCGTTATACATGATGGGATGAAGGCCGAAATCTTCGATATTAAAGAAGTCGTCGACCTTTTCGATGGCGACAATGCTGAGTTTGAAGGTGGCAAAATCGAAGCCGTCAAAAAATTGAGCGCGCATGATAAGTCTCCTTATTCGACAAAGATGGGCGTGTTGTTTTCAAAGCGGGCGATTCTGGCTAAGGATTCCACACGGAAACCGGCTTTTTCAAGGGTTTCCCGACCGGTCTGGAAGGTCTTTTCGACGACGATGCCGATGCCTTCAACGGTGCAGCCGGCCTGAGCCGCAATCTGCGTAAGACCGACGGCTGCGGCGCCGCTGGCCAAAAAGTCGTCGATGATGAGAACCGATTCCCCTGCACGGAGATAGTCTTTACAGACCGTTGCCGTGTACTCTTCTTCTTTCGTATAAGAGTAAATTTTTGCCGTATACTGTTCACCCTTGGTGAGCAGTGATTTTTTTTTGCGGGCAAAGACGACCGGGCAATTGTTCATGGCAAGGGATGCCGCATAAGCGACGGCAATGCCTGAAGATTCAATGGTGATGATGCGGTCGATGTGAACATCCTTGAAACGGCGGGCAAATTCCTGGCCGACATGATTGATAAGAGCCGTGTCGATTTGCTGATTCAAAAAGCTGTCGATCTTTAAGATACGATTGTCAATAACCAGACCGTCTTGTAAAATTCGCTGTTTCAATTCTTCCATTACTTCCGAGTCCTCCCTGGTGATGAGAAATGGTCAACCTTGTCTACTATAATAGTACTAGTCTAATACGATTTCATAGGCAAGTCAACCAAATTCTAAGTTTACTTATGGATTTAAAACGGGTATACTAGGGATGTCTAATGATAAGTATCTATCTTTGAGGGAGGTTATGACATGCAGTCTATCCGACGTTTGTATGTTGCCAAGAAAGGTATTTTTGCTGATGAGGCAAAGCGATTACTCACTGATTTACAGGAAAACCTGTTGATAAAGGGGTTAACTGATATTCACATTTTCCACCGCTACGACGTATCCGGTCTCGATGATGCGGCTTTTGAAGCGGCTAAAAATATGATCTTCTCGGAACCGCCTGTCGATGCCGTTTACGATACACTGCCGACTCGTGAAGGCGATACGGTCCTGGCTGTCGAATACCTGCCCGGTCAATATGACCAGCGTGCTGATTCAGCCGTTCAGTGCCTGCAGATGCTGACCATGAAAAATGACAGCCTCGTTCGGACGGCACAGGTCATCGTCCTGTCCGGCGACTTATCGGCTGAAGACATTGATGCTGTCAAGCACTACTGCATCAACCCCGTCGAAGCCCGTGAAGCTTCGTTGGAACCGGCTGAATCGTTGGAACTTGCTTGGGAAAAACCGGCTGACGTTCCGACTGTCGACGGTTTTATCTCCATGGATGATGAAGCTTTGACCGACCTTTCGACACAGATGGGGCTGGCTATGAGTTTCGATGACTTGAAATTCGTCCAGACCTACTTCCGCGATGAAGAAAAACGGAATCCGACGATTACCGAAATCCGGGTCATCGATACCTACTGGTCGGACCACTGCCGTCACACGACGTTCATGACCGAACTCACCGATGTTTCATTTGAAAAAGGTACCTTTACGGCTCCTATACAGCGGGCTTATGAATCCTATAAGACGACGCGGGAAAACCTGAACCGCCAGAAACCTCAAACCCTCATGGATATGGCGACCATCGCTGTCAAGGAACTGAAAGCGGCCGGTAAACTCGATAATCTCGACGAATCGGAAGAAATCAATGCCTGCACGATCATCATACCCGTCGATGTCGACGGCGTCGAAGAAGAATGGCTGCTCTTATTTAAAAACGAAACCCATAACCACCCGACTGAAATCGAACCGTTCGGCGGTGCTGCAACCTGCCTTGGCGGTTGTATTCGCGACCCCTTGAGCGGCCGTTCCTATGTCTATCAGGCTATGCGCGTAACCGGCGCCGGCGATCCCCGTCAGGCTGTCCAGGATACACTGGTCGGCAAACTGCCGCAGCGCAAACTGACGACAGGCGCTGCCAAGGGTTACAGCTCGTATGGCAATCAGATCGGCCTGGCTACGGGTGAAGTCAAGGAATACTACAACCCGGGATTCGTCGCCAAACGTATGGAAATCGGTGCCGTCCTCGGTGCGGCTCCGCGGAAGAACGTCGTTCGCGAAGAACCCCTTCCCGGCGATATCATCATCCTCCTCGGCGGCAAGACCGGCCGTGACGGCTGCGGCGGCGCTACGGGTTCTTCCAAGAAACATACCGTTGAATCCTTGGAAACCTGCGGTGCTGAAGTCCAAAAAGGGAACGCCCTGACTGAACGAAAGATTCAGCGCATGTTCCGCCGCCAGGAAGTTACGACGCTTATCAAGCGCTGCAATGACTTTGGCGCCGGCGGCGTTTCCGTTGCTATCGGCGAATTGACGGACGGCCTCGACATCAACCTCGATAAAGTTCCAAAAAAATACGAAGGTCTCGACGGAACGGAATTGGCTATTTCTGAATCTCAGGAACGAATGGCCGTCGTCGTAGCCCCGGAAAATGTCGATAAATTCATGAAATATGCTGCTGAAGAAAATCTGGAAGCGACGATTGTCGCCGTGGCTACCGATACGAAACGGCTGGTCATGCATTGGCGCGATCAGAACGTCGTCAATATTACCCGTGCCTTCCTCGATACCAACGGCGTTACTCAGCGGCGCAAGGCTTTGGTCACGGCACCGGAAGATAAGGATTTCTTCAAGGCACCGGATGTAAAAGACGTCGCTAAGACCTGGCTCGATACGATGGGCACCTTGAACATCGCCTCCGAACAAGGCCTGGCCGAACGCTTTGACAGCACCATCGGGGCTCGCACGGTCCTCATGCCTTTCGGCGGTAAATATCAGAAGACGCCGGTCGAAGGGATGGTCGCTAAGATTCCCGTAGAACACGGGAATACGACGACGGCCAGCATTTTCACCCACGGCTACGATCCGGACCTCGCTATTTGGAGCCCCTTCCACGGCGCTCTCTATGCCGTCATCCAGTCCATTGCTAAACTCGTTGCCCTCGGCGGCGACCGTAAGAAAGTATACCTTACGATGCAGGAATTCTTCCAAAGCCTGGGCAAAAATGAAACGGCCTGGGGCCAGCCGGTCAGCGCCCTCCTCGGTGCCTTCGTCGCTCAGCAGGTCATGGAAGTCGCCGCCATCGGCGGTAAGGACAGCATGAGCGGTACCTTTGAACACCTCACCGTTCCGCCGACCCTCGTTTCTTTCGCCATTGCTCCGGAACATACCGATCATATCGTATCGCCGGAATTTAAGGCTTCTGACGATGCCGTCCTCCTCTTCGATTTGCCGCGTGACGGCGAAGGGATGCCGGACTTCGATATCTTTAAACAGCATTGTGACTTCCTCCATCAAGCCGTCATTGACGGTAAGGTCAAAGCTATGCATGCCGTCGGTCAAGGCGGTATCGCAGCAGCTGTCGCTCAGATGGCCTTTGGCAACCGAATCGGATTCGACGTCGATGCAGACTTTGCTGTACAGGAACTGTTTAACCTCCGTTACGGCGCCCTCTTAGTTGAAACCGACAGTGCGACGGCTGCCGCATGGAGTAAACGCGATCAGGTCAGCCTGGTCGGTACGACGACCACGTCGGCAAATATCAAGGCCGACGGCGTAACGATTGCCTTGAGTGACCTTCAGGAAGCTTGGGAAAAACCGCTGAATCAGATTTTCCCGATTAAAGATAAGGATGGCCAAGGCGACGCCGAACTGCCCTTGTTTACGACCTATGGTCCTCGCCGCAGTGAAGCCTTTGGCGCTCCGCACGTCTTTATTCCCGTTTGCCCGGGAACGAACTGTGAATATGACTCGGCAGCTGCCTTTGAACGGGCCGGCGCAACGACAGATGTCATGGTCCTTCGCAATAACACGCCGCAGGACTTGGCCGAATCGATTGAAGAAATGGCAAAACGCATGGCCAAAGCACAGATCATCATGTTCCCCGGCGGCTTCAGTGCCGGTGACGAACCGGAAGGTTCGGGCAAGTTCATTGCCACCTTGTTCCGGAATCCGGCCCTGTCCGAAGCCCTCGAAAGTCTCTTGTATCAGCGCGATGGCTTAGCCCTCGGCATCTGCAACGGCTTCCAGGCTCTGATTAAACTCGGCCTTCTGCCCTATGGCAAGATTCAGCCTTTGAAGGCCGACAGCCCGACCTTGACGTACAACTCCATCGGCCGTCACCTGTCCCGTATGGTCGACACCAAAGTCGTTTCGGTCATGAGTCCTTGGTTCAGCAGCTGTAAAGCCGGTGATATTCACACCGTCGCTATTTCCCATGGGGAAGGCCGCTTTATTGCGACGCCGGAACAGATTCGTGAACTCGCCGCCAAAGGCCAGATTGCAACGCAGTACGTCGACCTTTCCGGCAAAGCTTCTTATGAAAGCGAATACAACCCGAATCAGTCGGTCCTGGCCGTGGAAGGCATTACCAGTCCTGACGGTCGTGTCCTCGGCAAGATGGCTCATACGGAACGGTTCAGCGCCGACGATGTCTTTAAAAACATTGACGGCAATAAGCTCCAACCCATCTTCACATCCGGCGTAAACTACTTTAAATAAAATGTAACCGAAGACAGTCTTTCCTGCTTTTGACGGCGGAAAGACTGTCTTTTTTCTTGCATTCCGTATAGGTCTGTGATATAATTAAAAAGCTTGATTTGTGTCAAGCTCCTAACCCTTCTTCGGGAAGGGTCATATGTCCAAAAGAGGAGGTGATTTCGTGAACAAGTACGAAGTCATGTTTATTGCACGACCGGTCGAAGAAGCAGAAGTAGATCCCATCGTTGAATTGGTATCGAACCTTCTTACCAAGAACGGCTGCAGTATCGAAAAGGTAGATCGTTGGGGGAAACGCCATCTGGCATACCCTGTTAAGAAACAGGCTGATGGCTACTACGTTTTGATTAACTTTGAAGGCGAACCTGAAGTCATCAAAGAAATCGACCGTGTCATCAAGATCCACGATACTATTCTGAAACACTTGATCGTCAAGATCGACGAATAACCGGAGGCGCAAAGGTATGAACTCAGTACAATTATTAGGGAATTTGGCTCGGGACCCGGAAATCCGTTTTACGAAGACCGGACGGGCTGTCGCTATGTTTACCGTTGCCTGCACGCGGTCGTATGTTCCGACCGGCAGTTCAGAACCGCGGGAATTAACTGATTTTATTCCTTGTGTTGCTTGGGGTAATTTGGCGGAAAACTGTGGCAATAACTTAACCAAAGGCAGCCGTGTCTTCGTTCAAGGCCGTATCTCGGTCCGTTCTTATGACGGCCAGGATGGTCAGAAACGGTATCGCACGGAAGTCGTTTGCGACTTTGTTGCCCAGACAATGGGATCAGAACATCAGCAAGCTGCTGCTCCGGCACAGCCTGCCAGTGTAGCGCAGCCGAAACCGGCTGCTGCCGGTGCCGGCTTTGACAGCATGGGCTCCAGCACGGATGAAGAAATCCCATTCTAAAAGGTCAGACACGCCCCTTCTAATTCTTGAAGGAGGAAACTATACATGAGAAGAGATCGCTCGAGAAAACCGAGAAGAAAAGTATGCAGCTTCTGCGTTGATCATGCTGAACTGATCGATTACAAAGATACTGCAAAGCTTCGCCGTTTCACAACAGAACGCGGTAAAATCTTGCCGCGCCGTATTTCCGGCGTTTGCGCTAAACATCAGCGTAAACTGACTGTTGCTATCAAACGCGCACGTGCTATCGCACTCTTGCCGTACACGGCTGAATAATATAAAAGACTGTCGCTGAGCGACAGTCTTTTTTTTGCGATTAAATTTTCTTTCCGTTTACATAACGGGCGACGATGTTGCGGTCGTCACCGTCGTAAATGAATTGCTGAAGCTTTTCAAAGGGGGTCCGTTCCAGTCCTTCGATATCATCGTCCATGTGGATGACTAAGGCGTCAAAATTGAAGCCTGTTTCGAAACTGCCTGTATTTCCATAAAAACGGCCGGGGCCCTTCGTGGCCAAGTACAAGCCTTCACCGATGGTGAGGGCTTTTTCTGACGGATGATTCAGTGAATAGAGCTTTGAAATTTCGATGGTCAAGGCGATTTGCTTGTTCATGGCCGGGGTATGGCCGGCGGCGACGTCACTGGCAATGGTGCAGGTCAATCCCTTCGTAAGATTTTCGCGGAGGGGCATGATGCCGCTGGTCAGATTGGCATTGGACTGGGCACAGTGGGTCAAGTAAACGTCTTTTTCTTTGAGTAAACGCTTTTCTTCGTCAGACAGATAGATGGCATGAGCCATCAGTGTTTTATGTGGGCGAAGCAGCCCGAAGGCATCGTAGACACTAGTATACGACGGAAGGTCCGGATGCAGTTCTTTGACCCAAGCGACTTCGTGACGGTTCTCTGACAGGTGGGACTGGACGGGAAGATCGTATGTTTCGCAGAGGCGGCCGAGGCCGGTCATCAGCTTTTCTGTCGTCGACGGGACGAATCTCGGCGTTGCGATGAAGCGAATACGGTCCAATTCTTCGCGGCTGCGGAGGACGAGCTCTTCCGTATCAGCTAACGAGCGTTCTGTATCTTCCGTTAGATAGTCCGGGCTGTTTCTGTCCATGTTTACTTTCCCGACGTAACCTTTTAAACCCATATCTTCGGCAATGCGCATGAGTTTCCAAGTGGCATCCTTATGAATGGTGGCAAAGGCCGAAAAACATAGAGTTCCTTCGGCTTTTAAACGCGACAAGAAGGCACGGTAAACACGGGCAGCAAAGTCCGTGTCGGAAAAGCGGCCTTCCGTGGGGAAGGTATAGTTTTCCAGCCAAGGCAGGAGCTCTTCGTCAAAGCCCAAGCCGCGGTTGATGTACTGCGGCGCATGGATGTGGAGGTCGATAAAGGCCGGGATGATGATGTCCTTTCCGTAATCGACGACCGATGAAGGGGCTGCATGAGCCGGAAGGTCTTGGAAAAATCCCAGGACCTTACCGCCTTCGACTTGGATATATTGATTTTCAAGGATGATGAATTCTGCTTGCGATGGGGTATAGAGAAAATTTCCTTTTAGAAACATGTAAACTCCTTTTTTGCTTGTTTACTCCGGAACGTAGACCGATAAGAAGGATGGAAGAACCTTGATATCGAGGGGAAAAGACGGGCCCGAATCTCCGTCCATATTGGTCGAAAGGGGATGGTCGCTCAGAAGTTCAATGCGAACTTCTTCCAAGGCTTTTAAGGTCATCAATTCCGAGGTCAAGGGCTGTCCGGATAAAAATTCCGGAATGACCTTGATTAAATCCAGGTAGTTGAAATCTTTAAAGATTCCCAGCCAAATCTTTCCGTCATCGACTCGCGCCTGGGGTGCCAGATTGCGGAAACTGCCGACAGAGTTGGTCAGCATGGCGACGATGAGGGGCGAACGGTAGACAGAGGAACCTTCCGGCGTCGTGATTTTAAATAAAGATGTTTCATGGGCCTGCATGGCTTTGATGCCGGTCAGAAAATAAGCCAACGGGCCGAGGCGGGTCTTCTGCTCGATAGATACGTGGCCCACGGCTTCGGGCATGATTCCGGTGGCAATGGTATTGATGAAGTAGCGGTCATTGGCTTTTGCAATATCGACTTTGACGGTCTTGCAGCGCGGCAGGATATCAATAGCGACTTCCGGGTGGAGGGGGATGTTTAAGGCCCTGGCCAAGTCGTTGATGGTTCCCAAGGGAATGAATCCGAAGTCGATCGGTTTATTGGCCTGGGCCAGTCCGTTTATCGTTTCGTTGAGGGTTCCGTCTCCGCCCATGGAAAAGACGGCATCGAATCCGATCAGGGCAGCTTCCTTTGCCCATAGGGTGGCGTCTCCTGCCTGCTCTGTTTCTCGTAATTCCACGTCGTCGAACATGCTCTCCAACTGGCGTCTTAAATTTTCTTTGTGGTATTTTGCTCTCTCACGCCCTGCTGTAGGGTTGATGATTAACATACACCGTTTCAACTTGCTTCTACTCCTTACCTTGTAAATTCTTCTCGAAATGCATGATGCAATTACTATTATAACGAGAAAAAAGCCGTTCGTGAAGGTGGCGGACAAGGATTTGTCTGAATTTTGTCGAAGTCTTTCTTTAGATAGGTTTCCGCTTAGTATTTTTCAGAAAAGGAGTAAGGTCTTATGAATTTTGATGGTACTGTCTACCCTTATGGATCTCATCGAGAGGTGGTTTACGGCCGCCGGGGCATGGTCTGCACGTCTCAGCATTTGGCTGCCCAGTCCGGCCTCGATATGTTGAAACGAGGCGGGAACGCCGTTGATGCGGCTTTGGCGACGGCCATTTGCCTGACCGTTTTGGAACCGACCAGCAATGGTTTGGGGAGCGATGCTTTTGCCCTCCTTTGGATGGATGGAAAGTTGCACGGTATCAATGGCAGTGGTTGGTCTCCGGCAGCCCTGACGCGAGACCGATTAGTGGCTGAAGGTTATGAGGAAATGCCACTGCGCGGCTGGTATCCGGTCATGGTGCCCGGTGCACCTGCGACGTGGGCCGAAGTGCATCGCCGTTTTGGGAAACTTCCGTTTAATGAATTATTTGAACCGGCCATCACCTACGCTCGGGAAGGGTTTGTGGTCATGCCTAATTTGGCGGCCATGCTGGCTTACAGTGCCGACGCCTTTCGAGCTTATCGGGAGGATCCTCTTTTTCGCCCCTTGTTTGATACCTTCTTTCCCCGAGGAAGGACGCTCCAAGCAGGAGATATCCTGACACTGCCGGAGCTTGCGAACTCGTTGGAACTCCTGCGCGACAGTCATTGCCGCTCCCTTTATGAAGGCGAACTGGCTCAAGATATAGTTCGCTGGTCCATCGAAACAGGCGGCCTTCTTCGCGACGCTGATTTGTCGGAATACCGCCCCTGGTGGGTAGATCCGATTCACACCGACTATCGGGGCTATGATGTATGGGAAATCCCGCCCAACGGACACGGATTAGTCGTCCTCATGGCACTCAATATTGTAAAGGGGTTTACTTTTGATAAACAACGAGACAATGCCGAATCGATTCATCGTCAGATCGAAGCCATGAAATTGGCTTTTGTCGACGGAAGAAAGTACATTGCCGATCCGCGGTTTATGAAGACGGCCGTTTCCGACTGGTTGTCTGATTCGTATGCCGAAAAGCGTCGGAGCATCATTCGCGATCAAGCCTTGATGCCGGAGGCCATCGATGTAAACTCCGGGGGTACCGTTTACTTATGCAGTGCCGACGGTGACGGCAATATGGTGTCTTTCATCCAAAGCAATTACAATGGCTTCGGTTCGGGCATCGTCATTCCGGGGCGCGGTATTTCTCTCAATGACAGAGGGCATAATTTCTTCATGGACACAGCCAGTGACAACTGTCTCGGCCCGAGAAAAAAATCGTACCACACGATCATTCCCGGCTTCTTGACGAAAGATGGGAAGGCCGTCGGTCCTTTCGGTGTCATGGGAGCCTTTATGCAGCCCCAGGGACAGCTGCAAGTCTTGCTGAATACCATTGACTATCACCTTAACCCACAGGCGGCCCTTGATGCGCCTCGTTGGCAGTGGGTCGGCGGCAAAACGATTGAAGTCGAGCCGGACATGCCGCAGGATGTCATCGACGGACTGCGGGCACGGGGCCATGATATCATCGTCAAAGGCGATATTCAGACCTATGGCCGGGGGCAGATCATTTGGCGCAGTGAAGCGGGCGTGCTGGTCGGGGGAACGGAGCCTCGGGCGGATGGGGCCGTGGCTGCCTGGTAAAGGGCCTTCCTTTTCTTCTCGTCTAAAATATGATAGGATGGAGAAAACAAAAGGAGGTATTATTCCCCAATGAAACCGATGAAACCAAAACTTTCCTTGTTAGACACGGCACCGACGCCGCTCCAGTATTTATCCGGCTTGTCACAGGAGTTATTTCGCGAAATATACATTAAACGCGATGATTTAACGCCCTTTGGCGGCGGCGGTAACAAGCTGCGCAAATTAGAGTATTTGATGATTGAAGCTTTGAATGCTCAGGCCACGACCATCGTTACCGTCGGAGCACCCCAGACCAACCACGGCCGGTTGACAGCGGCTATAGCGGCCAAATTCGGTCTGCACTGCATCATCGTTGCCGTCGGAGAACCCGAGGCGGAATTGAGCGGCAACTTGTTCTTAGACGGTATCTTTGGCGCCCGTGTCGTCTTAAAGCGAGATGACGGGCGAGACCACGACGTACAGCTCGAAGAAACGGTCAAGAAGGTCATCGAAGCTGAAGTAAAGAAAGGTGAACAAGTTTACTTCATTCCCATGGGCGGCAGCGATACGACGGGCCTTCTCGGTTATATGGACTGCGCGCGCGAGCTCGATGCCCAGGCTAAAGAACAGCAAATCAGCGGGGCTACGGTCTACGTTCCCGTCGGCAGTATGGGCACTTACCTCGGCTTGTACTGCGGGCTTAAATCGATCGAATCTGATTTAAAACTGATCGGCATTGCCGTCATGCCCTTTGATATGGAAAAATTAAAGGCCTACTTTACGCAGGCCAAAGAAGAATACGGATTTAATTTTGAGGGTGACTTCCACGTCGAAACGGGATATATCGGAAAAGGTTACAATGAACCGGAACCGAGGATTCGGGAAGCCATTTACACCATGGCCCGCCATGAAGGAATTTTGCTCGATCCCTGCTATACGGGGAAGATGTTTGCCGGTGTCCTGTCGATGATTAAGGAAAAGAAAATCAAGTTGGGACGCCAAGTCATCTTGCTCCATACCGGCGGTATGCCCGGCCTGTATGCAGCGCCTCATCGGGAAAAAATCGAACGGGACGTGAAAGATCAGATCCAAGTCATAAAATAAGGACAAGAAAACTCTTAGAAAAACAGGTGCTGCAGGATGAAGTAGGATAAGGCACCCATGACAGCTGTGCAGGGGATGGTCATGACCCAGGCCGTGACCATCTGACGGGCGACGCTCCAGTGGACGGCTTTAACTCGCTGGGCCGACCCGACGCCCATGATGGAGCCGGAAACGACGTGCGTCGTCGATACGGGCAGGTGCAGCAAGGTTGCTGAAAAGATGACGACAGCTGAGTTTAAGTCAGCTGCAAAGCCGTGGACGGGGTGCATCTTAAAAATCTTGCCGCCGACGGTGCGGATGATTTTCCAACCGCCGACACTCGTCCCCAAGGCCATGGCCAGGGCGCAGAGGAATTTTACCAGGTCAGGGACTTCCAAGCTGGTGATAAAACCGCCGGATACCAGGGCCAGGGTGATGATACCCATCGATTTCTGGGCGTCGTTGGAACCGTGAGAAAAGGCCATCAGGGCCGCTGATACGACTTGCAGCCGGTTGGCAACCAGGTTTACTTTGGCCGGTTTAAAGGAATGGCAGACCATGAAGATGATCTTCATGATGATGAAGCCCGTAATGATAGCCGAGATAGGCGAGATGATGAGGGATAAGACGATTTTTAAGATCCCGAAGCCGTTGAGGGCCGCTGCTCCGGCAGAAACCATGATGGCACCGATCATGCCTCCGATGAGGGCGTGAGACGAGCTGGACGGCATGCCGACCCACCAAGTCAGGAGGTTCCAGATAATAGCGCCTACGAGGCCGGCAATGATGATCATTTCATTGATCAAGGTCGGCGAAACGACGATATCTCCGCCAATCGTCTTGGCGACGCCCGTCGAAATCATGGCGCCTAGGAAGTTTAAAATCGCAGTGCCGATGATGGCGACACCGGGCCGAATGGCTCGCGTCGATACGCAGGTGGCAATGGCGTTGGCCGTATCGTGGAAACCATTGATAAAGTCAAAAACAAGGGCCAGGATGACGACCATGATGATGAGCGACGTATCAAGCATACTTCATGGTCACCTCTTTAACGGTATTTGCCAGGGTTTCGACGTTGTCCGAAGCTTCTTCCAGCGTCCCCAGGATGTCTTTCCAGCGGATGACGTTGAGCAGGTCTTTTTCTTCACCGCTGAACAGGCGGGAAATTTCCTGTCTGTAAAGATGGTCGATTTCCGATTCCAGTCGGTTTAAGCGTTCGGCATGGCGCATGAGGTTAGCTTGGTTGCGGTCGATGTCTTTTAAGAGGGAGAAAATCTTATTCATTTCTTCCCCCATGAGGACCAGCTGCTCGGTCATGGTAACGGCGGCGTCCGGAGCTGTGGTAACGTGGTACATACTGGTACGCATTAAAGCTCCCTGAAGAGAGTCGATGCTGTTTTCGAGCTGGCAGGTCAATTTATAGAAATCTTCGCGGTCGATTGGTGTGATGAAAACGCGGGACAACTTGAAGATGATATCTTGATTGGTTTTTGATGATTCATGTTCTAATTTCACGATTTCTTTTAAATGAAGTGAAATCGTGGAAACGTCTTGCATAACTTCATGAGCGATGACAGCGCCGCGATGGAAATTTTGGGCATTGGCTACGAGATAATCGAAGAATTCTTCGTGCTTATTGCTGATACTGAACATAGTTATTCCTCCTATACAGACATGAAAAACATTATATAAGGGATATATCAGTGTTTTGCAAAGAATATGTAAAGAATAGGTAAAATATAATGATGCGCTTTGATTTTTTTGCGGCGATGGTATAATGGAGTCATTGCTATTATTTTATAACGGTACTGCCATATACGGTCGTGGAATACGGCTCGCGATGGTGCTGATTTATTCTGAACATGAGGTGACTTTTACAAATGAATGAAGAACGAACCGCACAGATTCATCCCGTCGACGAAATGCTGCCGACTGGCCAACTGTTTGCTTATGGGCTGCAGC
The DNA here is from genome assembly GCF_000455225.1 of Megasphaera massiliensis. GTDB lineage: Bacteria > Bacillota > Negativicutes > Veillonellales > Megasphaeraceae > Megasphaera > Megasphaera massiliensis. The sequence continues at coordinate 34,010 of NZ_HF954536.1, read as the reverse complement.
ACGTCCTGGCGATGTATGCCGGTGCCGTTGCCGTACCTATCATTGTAGCCCAGGCTTTGCACCTGTCGCCGATGGAATTGGTCCACCTGATCAATGCTGATTTGTTTTCCTGCGGGATTGCGACCTTGATCCAGACACTGGGTTTTTGGAAAGTCGGGGCGCGCATTCCCATGATTCAAGGCGTTACCTTTGCCTCGGTCACACCGATGATCCTTATCGGGGCTGAACACGGCATTACGGCGATTTATGGGGCCATCATCATTGCCGGTTTGTTTACTTTCTTGATTGCTCCGTTTTTTAGCCGATTCATTCGATTTTTCCCGCCCGTTGTTACGGGGACTATCATTACGATTATTGGGATTACCCTTCTGCCTGTCGCTGTAAACTGGATGGGCGGTGGGAATCCAAAGGCGCCTGATTTTGCCTCGCCGATGAATTTATTCCTCGCTTTCATTACTTTGGTTATTATCATTGCCATTTATCGCGGCGGCAAAGGCTTTTTGAGCAACGTATCCGTCTTGTTAGGCCTTATCGGAGGTACGATTATTGCCATGGCGTTAGGGCAGACTGATTTTTCGGAAGTCGGAAACGCTTCCTGGTTTGGTCTGGTTACGCCCTTTTCCTTTGGCCTTCCGACCTTTGACATCGGCTCCATCTTATCGATGATGGTCGTCATGATCGTCACTATGGTAGAAACGACGGGCGACTGCATCGCTATCGGGTCGATCGTAGGCACTCCTATCGGACGTGACCGTTTGTCCCGCTGCCTTCGGGCTGACGGCTTGTCGACGGTCATCGGCGGTATCTTGAACAGCTTCCCGTATACGGCCTTTGCCCAAAATGTCGGTTTGATTGCCGTTACCCGCGTCAAGAGCCGCTTCGTCGTCGCCGCTTCCGGCATCATTCTCATTGCCTTAGGTCTCTTTCCGAAGATGGCCGCCGTCGTAGCATCGATTCCGAATTCCGTCTTAGGCGGCGCCGGCGTTGCCATGTTCGGCATGGTCATTGCCAGCGGCATCCGAGCACTGAGCAAGGTCGAGTTTGACGGCACCTACAACCTGATGATTGTTGCCGTCAGTATCGGCGTCAGCATGATTACCCTGACGGCGCCGAATTTCTTCCACAGCTTCCCGTCGTGGGCCAATATCGTTCTCCACAGCGGGATTACTTTGGGGAGTATCACGGCCGTCCTGCTCAATTTGATCTTGAATGGCTGCGGCAGGGAAGAGGATATGGATGGCAATTAAACAACTGTAAATGAAAGTAAATTCGTTTTACCTGAAAGCGAGGGATTTTTTTGCTGAAGAAAATGGTGGCCTTAACCTGTGCCGTTGCTTTGAGTACAGGCGCGGCCTGGGTACATGCGGAAGAACTCAAAACGGCACCGCCTCCTTTTGCGGTGAAGGTTGAAATAAAACCGGCGGCTGCACCACAGACTTCAAATACGTCTTCGCAGAAGACGGTGACCCAGGCTGCTTCCAAGGCTCAACCGAAGGCCGAAAAGGCTGTTAAAAAATCGACGGAGAAAAAAATCGGCGTCAATATAGCCAGCCGTATACTGACCCTCTATGAAGGCGATACAAAAATCAAAATGTATCCTGTCGGGGTAGGCCGGACGTCGACACCGACGCCGACGGGTTTTTATAAGGTACAAAATAAAGAGGTGAATCCGACCTGGATCGATCCTGACGATACGAGCATCCAAATCGCATCCGGTCCGGATAACCCGATTGGCTATCGCTGGATTGGGTTTCATGGCAATTACGGAATCCACGGGACGAACAATCCCGGTTCTATCGGCGGCTACGTCTCGAATGGCTGCATCCGTATGAAGGAGCCCGATGTGGAAGACCTGTATCAATACGTATCGATCGGGACGCCGGTTACGGTATATTATGACCGCCTGGTCATCGATGTCAGTCCGGAACACGCCGTATCCTACTACGTCTACCCGGACGGCTACGGCTGGCAGGCCTTAAGTGTAGCGCAGGTAAAGAAAGCCCTGGCCGGCTATGGCGTAGAAGACTTTGCTGAATTCAAAGAGATTTCGGATAAAATAAACCGTTCTGACGGCAATGTGACCTACGTTGCCAAAGCCTATGACTTGGTGGTCAATGGAACGAAACTGTCTAAACGAGCTCTTGGCAAAAACGATCAAATCTATTTGCCGTCTGTAGCCGTTGCGACAGCCCTTGACCTGGATTTGCGCTGGAATCCGCAGCAAGGCATTCTGACCAGCCCTTACGGGATTGCGCCCGGCTATGTAAAGAGTGATGTCGTGTATGTAAACGCGGCTAACGCCTATTCTTTATTCCACTTAAATGGCAGTTTAACTCCGGATTACGTCTATAATATGTATTCTGTAAAAGGCGATAAAACACCGACGGTCGTCATTTCCCGCGGCTAATGCAAAAGGCTGTGAAGAGAGGGTGAATCCTTTCTTCACAGCCTTTTGTTTTTGTTGACAAATACTGACATATGTCATATACTTAGGAAAAAGATTGATGACATATGTTGAAAATAGAAATATAAAAAATTCGTCAAGTTATGGCGTATTTAAGGAGAATCTGATATGATGAAGATAGCTGTTACCTATGAACATGGTGATGTATACCAGCATTTCGGCCATTCCTCACAGTTTAAACTGTATGATGTTGAAGATGGGCGCCTGGTCGAAGCTCGCATCGTCGATACGGAAGGTCAAGGCCACGGTGCACTGGTATCCTTTTTAACGTCTCTGGGCGTCACGACGGTCATTGCCGGAGGAATCGGTGACGGTGCCAGAAAGGCCCTGGCCGATGCTTCCATCCAATTGTATGGCGGCGTCTCAGGCAGTGCTGATGAAGCCGTCAAAGCCTTGTTGGCCGGAACCTTGGAGTTTAACCCCAACCCGTCTTGCGGCCATCATGGCCACGAAGGCGGTCACCATGGTCATCATGAAGGCCACCATCATTCTCATGACCTTTGATTGTTTCCCTGAAAGGAGCGGATTATCTTGAAAAATATTACTGCTTTTTACTTACATAGCTGCCCGTACTGTAAAGGTGCTAAAGAAGCCCTTGCTGAATTGATTGAAGAAAATCCGGAATACCGCAAGGTTACCGTTGACTGGTATGAAGAAACGGAAAATCCCGAAGCGGTAAAAGGCCATTCCTACTATTACGTACCGTCCATGTTCATCGGTACCGAAAAACTGTATGAAGCGCAGCCGGGCCAGTCTTACGATGAAATTAAAGCTCACGTCAAAGCGGCCTTAGATGCGGCCCTGACGGCTTAATCGTCACCCAATACGGCGTGAACGGCTTGTGCACAGCGACGGACGGCTTCGTCCATGGTTTCTTTTTCGATGGTCAAGGGCGGATTAAAGTAAAGGATGTCGCCAATAGGGCGCAGGACTAATCCCAAATCCATGGCTTTGCGGAAAATGTGCCAGCCTAAGCGTTTTTCCGGATTGAACGGGCGTTTACTTGCTCTGTCTTCTACTAATTCAATAGCGTTGATCAGGCCAATGTGGCGAATTTCGCCGACGTTGTGATGGCTGCCGAGAGCAGCATCTAGCTTTTCATGAAGGTAGATGCTTTTCTCGGCAGCTTTTTTTAGTATGTCGTCTCGCTCCATGATTTTTAGGACGGCTAGAGCGGCACGGCAGGCCAAGGGGTTGCCGGCGTAGGTGTGGCTGTGAACGAAGGCCTTATGGGTGTTGAAATCCCCGTAAAAGGCTTGGTAAACGGCGTCGGTCGTAATCGTCAGAGACATGGGCAGATAACCGCCGGTAAGCCCTTTGGACGTACAGAGAATATCGGGGCTGATGCCGGCGTGTTCGATGGCAAACATCTTTCCCGTTCGACCAAAGCCGGCGGCGACTTCGTCGTCGATGAGGAGGACGCCGTACTGGTCACAGAGTTTGCGCAGGCGCCGCAAATATTCCGGCGGATAGATACGCATGCCGGCAGCGCCTTGGAGAATCGGTTCGACGATGAGGGCGGCTGTTTCCTTACCATAGGCGGCGAAGGCCTTTTCGGCACCGATAAAGCATTCACAATCGCAGTTCTCGCGAGTTTTGCCATAGGGACAGCGATAGCAGTCGAGGCCATCGAAGTGAATGTTATGCATCATCATTGGCTTATACATTTGAGCATAGAGGTCCATGCTGCCTACGGACAAGGCACCAATCGTTTCGCCATGGTAGGATTCAGACAGACACATGAAGCGCTGACGCTTCGGATGGCCCTGTTGGTACTGGTATTGGAAAGCCATCTTCAAGGCACATTCGACGGACGAAGACCCGTTGTCGGTAAAATTGAAATGAGTCAACCCCTTTGGCAGCAGCGGCTGGAGGGTTTGACACAGCTCGATGGCCGGACGATGAGAAAAGTTGGCAAATATGACGTGTTCCAATTTGTCGAGCTGATCCTTGATGGCGTCGTTGATTTCTTCATTGGCATGGCCTAAGAGATTGCACCACCAGGAACTGATGATATCGATATATTCTTTGCCGTTCGTATCGTATAGGTAGCAGCCCTTACCGTGGTCGATGACGACGGGCGGGAATACTTCGGCATCTTTCATCTGCTGGGCCGGGTGCCAGATATATTTTAAATCGGCTTCAAGTAAATTCATGTAAATGTCCTCCTCATTGGTATAAATGGATCAGCTGGTCGGTATCGGCGTCGATGATTTCGTCGTCATCGGAGACAACGGCTAATACCGGCTTTTGGCTCAATTTTTCAATCATGCGGATATTGTCTTTTTCCATGGGGCTTCCTGTATAATGATTGACGATGAAGCCCTGAACGGGGAGATGCTTTTCTTTCATATAAAAGGCCGTTAAGACGGCTCCGTTAATGGTACCGAGGCCGGCGGGGCAGACGATGAGGGACGGCAGGTTCAGCCAGCGAATGACGTCTTTCAACTGGAAAAAGGCCTGTTCATCGTCGCGAAGGGGACAGATAATGCCGCCGCTCCCTTCGACGGTGACGTAGGGATAACGGGCCGTTACCTTTTGCCAGCCGCGCAGGATGACTTCCTTTTCAATGGGGCGACCTTCCCAGCGGGCGGCTAAGTGAGGCGATACGGCATGGCTGTAGAGGTAGGATAAGAGAAGCTCCGAATCTTCTCCGATGTCGGCCGTTTTATTGACGAAACCGGCGTCACTGTCGGCGACGGTCGGAGCTCCACTGATGGCGGCTTTGTAGTAACCGACGTCGTATCCGTGTTGACGCAGCGTCTTGACTAAGAGGGCCGTTACATAGGTCTTGCCGATATCCGTACCGGTCCCGGTAATAAATAATCCTTTACTCATGGTGAATTAACTCCTTTCTAACGAGGAAGGCTTCGCTGTATTTGACGGGTCAGAAAGGCCGCGACAATACATAAAAAGATGTCGCCGGGAATGGGTAATAAGAAACAGTAAACGAATAAGGTCCACAAGCTGATGGGGGTTCCCAGGTAGAGGTTGTTTATCATGGTTAAGTAAGCCATGCCGGCGGTGTAAATGACGACCAGGCCGGCAAAGTTAGCTATGAGGAGATCCTTCAAGGACGGGTGGGAGCTTTGGTGAGCCAAATATCCCGTCAATCCGGCTCCGCCGATGAAGCCCAGGAGATAGCCGAAGGTCGGTTGAAAGATGTAAGACGGACCGCCGCCTGACGTAAAGACCGGCAGACCGACTAAGCCTAAGAGAACATAGACGCCGACGGAAGCGGCACCGCGGCGGCCTCCTAAGATGGCCCCGGCCAGGGTAGTGAACAATAATTGCAAGGTAAAGGGACAGAAGGGCACGGGAATTCGGATAAAGGCCCCAATGGCAATCAAGGCTGTAAATAAGGCGAATAGAACCAAGTCCCGCGTAGTACAGCGGCGTGCAGACAAGGCTGATGAAGACATGAAACCACTCCTTTTTGTATAATTGTAAACCTAAATAACTTGTGATTTGGTTCACGATATTTATGATTATACGAGGTCATAACTTCATTGTCAATCGTTATTTTAAATATAAAGTTGACAATAGATATATAAAAAAGCACAGCCGTGACGATCACGGCTGTGCTGAGGGGAGCATTTTTACATCTGGCCTGTAAAAATATCGCCTTTATAGAATGCCTAATCCTTGGAGGAGAATCTTTAACCCAATAAGGATGAGAACGATGCCGCCGACAAGTTCGGCTTTGCTCTTATAGTGGTTCCCAAATAATCCGCCGGCCCTTATGCCAATGGCAGAGAGCAGAAAGGTCGTGACCCCGATGATTGTAACCGAGGGAATCACCTGTATATTCATGAAGGCGAAGGTGACGCCGACGGCTAAGGCATCGATACTCGTTGCAATGGCCAGCATCAGCATAGTATATGGTTGGAGGGACGGGTTGCAGCTGCCACTCGCTTCACGAGACTCTTTAATCATATTAAGGCCGATTGCGCTCAGGAGAATGAAGGTAACCCAATGGTCGTAGGCGTCGATTAATTCAATAAAAAAGCTGCCCAACACATAGCCGATGGAGGGCATCAAGGCCTGAAATCCACCAAACCATAAACCGACAATAATCATATGATGCCATTTGACGTTGCGAAGGGATAAGCCCTTACAGATGGATACAGCAAAAGCATCCATCGACAAGCCGATGGCTATTAAGATCAAATCCAGTATATTCATTAATTGCTCCTCTTTTGTTCCTGACTACAAGATAGACTGCAATTTATTTATTATAAAAGATGAGCCTCTTTATGTCAATGAAAAGCTGACCGATTAAGTATAATTTTAATGGAGGGATGTTGTAAACATCCTTGCCGTTGTTTACGAAGTTTGAACGCCGGGAATGGAGGTGTTTCGTAAACAAGAATAAACAGGCGTGGGAACTATTGTTTTCCTCTAGGAAGAAGCGTATAATAAGGGGCTGCAAGAAGTCAACAAAGGGAGCGATTTAGCATGAAAAAAATAGCAAAAAACATGGTTCTGTGTGCGCTGATGACGATGAGTTTATCAGCCGTTTGTGCTGCCGAAGAGGCGGCTGTTCCAACGGCCGAACCGCAGGTGACCGTCGCTTCGACAACCCAGGCTCAGCCGAATCAGACTGTCGCCGATTGGCTGGCACCGGCTGCCGGAGACTGGTATAATACCAAGGGCGATTTAGTACTGACTGTCGAAGGCGCCGCCATCAACGGATCTGCCGTTACTGATATCGAAGACTACACCGACGGCTATCCTCGTAAAGGGAAGTTTACCATTCGTGAACAGGCCGGGGATCGGGTCATGAGCCTGGACTTGATGGGTCATAAGTCTCACCAATACCTCATCATGGACAACACGACGCCCCTGCGGCGATCTATCCATGGCGATCACTATGAATCCATTGGCGGCGTTTACTTGGGGATGACCCAATCCGACTTGGAAGGTGCTTACGGACAGGCTGACAGCACTGTCCCTGATCAGGATACGTCACGCCTTATCTTCGGCAGTCACCATATGGACGTTTACCTTCGAGCCGGCATCGTCATTGGCGTACGGATTTACGACGGCAGTGATTTGAAATTCGAGCAGTCGGGACTGGGGGCTGCAGATACGGCGGCGGCCTATGCCAAGGCGTATGGCTGGGAATCGACGCCGACGGTTCCGACCGATGGGGCTTCCATTTCGCGGGCTTACAAACTTCCTCAAGGTGAATATCTGCGGTTTGGCCAAAATTTTGTACAGCTTTCCATTTAAGAACGTTTACCTTTAGCGCGGTGGAATGCGGTCACCCCTTGCAGAATCTCCTCATTTAGGACAAATTTGCTTGTGAGAGTTGCATTATTTAATGAGATGGTGTAAACTAAAAGAAAGGAATTTAGATGCGTTTTCATTGTGCTGATTGGCATGGTTGAGCCCTTTATTTCTTAAAATCATGAGCTTGGTAAATCGAAAATGACTGTAGTAAATGCGAGGAGAGAAGATACGTGATTACAACAAAGGATTTAATGGACCGCTACAATATCAAGACCCGTCAGGGCATCATCCAGTTCGTCAAGAAACATTTAGACGAAATTAACCACGATGGGGAAGAACATGCTACGATACAGAAGGGCGAATGGTCTTTTGATACCGAAGCCGTTCGCGTTTTAGACCAATTGCGCGGACTTCACGACCAGGCGACGATTACGGAATTGGAAAGCGAAAAAGTGTCCAATGCCCAACAGGAGTCGCACAACCTGCGTATTCTACTGTTGAAAACCCAGCAGGATCTCAATACGGCCCAGCAGCAGGTCATCAGCCTGCAGCAAAATCTCATTGCCAAGCAGCATGAATTGTCGGAAGTGAAAGTCAAGGCCTTAGAGGGGCAGCAAAATAAAGATCAGGCAGAAGCGCTTCAGGGAGAAGTAGACCGACTGAAAAAAGAAGGTCAGGCCATTGAAGAAGAGCAAAAACAGCTTCAGGAAAAACTGTCTTCCGTTGAGGCAGAACGCGACAGACTGCGTCAGGAGCTGACGGAAACCAATAACCGACCGTGGTGGAAGAAGCTTTTTGCGTAGTATCGATGTATGTCGAATTGATCAGGAGCCGTTTGACAGGCAGGATATCTGCACTGTCAGATGGCTCCTATTTTATTCCTTACTGCGGCGGCCGGCGATTCAGACTGTTTATGGACGGGCGATTCCGATTGTGCTATACTCTGTTTTATCGATTTCCAAAGGACAGATGTCCTTTTAAAGAATCTGTTTTTGAGGCTAAGGGAAATAAAAGAAGTGAAAGGAATGATGGTTAAGATGAGTCAGGAAGTAAGGATTCGTACTGCCCGGAAAGAAGATGCAGCGGACCTGGAACGGATTTACGCCTATTATGTAAACCAGACGGCCATTACCTTTGAGTATCAGGCTCCGGACGCCCAGGAAATGGAACGTCGGCGAAAAACGATCCTTGCCCGGTATCCGTACTTGGTGGCAGAAAAAGACGGCAAGGTAGTCGGTTATGCCTATGCCCATGAATTTTATGGTCGGGAAGCCTACGCCTGGTCTGTCGAATCGACGATTTACATCGATAAAGATGCTCGTCGGTTGGGAATCGGACGTATTCTTTACGAAGCTTTGGAACAGACCCTGAAAGCCATGGGCATTTTGAATATCAATACCTGCATCGCCATTGCAAAGGATCCGGAAGACCCATATTTGACCAATGGCAGCTTTTCTTTTTACCAGGGCTTAGGCTATGATAAGATTGCCCACTTTCATCACAGCGGCTATAAATTCGGCCGGTGGTACGACGTCATTTGGATGGAAAAAATGATCGGGGACCACGGGGATAACCCGGCACCGATTATCCCCTTTGATGCGGAGAAATGGTAAACGCTTTCTACTTGAGATGGCGTTGCTATAGTTTTGGCGCGAAAAAATTAGTACTGCTTTTAGCGCCGGGAATTTGATTTATTTATCGACAAGAAAAATACGACATCGCCTTTCCTAGCTATGGGGAGGTGATTTTTGTTTACCTGTTTCGTGACAGAAACCGTTACTACAGGATATTTTTGCGCCAAGGCTTCCTTACGACGAAATTTTTCGCCTATAGACGGTTATTGGCGAGAGTGGCTCATCGACTTGGCCTTTTTTGCTCGTGTAAATCTGTTTACATACATCGATTCCTTCGCGAGATACAATGCCTCGTCTTTTCCAGCGGCGATGTTGGGGGTTAACCTGATTTCTGATATAATATAAGATAAATAGAATTTACTTTTCAGTCTGTTTTTTATATCGCCTGTCCGCCGTTATTGGGACGTCAGGTATTTCTTTTGGTTCTTTCAATGAAAGCATTATGATCTTATGTTCTTTATGAGGATTATCAAAAGGAGGAAGCGACCATGTTTTTGGGACAATTCAGCAAGGAAGAACAGGCAATCTTTTTGAATTTGGCATATACGATGATGTATGCCGACCATGAAGTCAAAGACGACGAAAGAGAAAAATTTCAGTTGTATCAAACGGAAGTAGAAGCGGATATCACCAAGGCCGAAGTCGTCGACTTTGTGGCGGAACTTGCAAAATTTCAGAATCTCGATATAACGAAAAAGAAGATGCTCCTGTTTGAACTGCTGGGCATTGCCTTTGCCGACTCAGAATACGCCGAAGATGAACGAGTTTTGATGGAACAGGCCGCTGCCTTTTTATCGGTTTCACCTGTCGATATGGAGCGGATGATGACTTTGGTACAGGATCTGGCGCATATCTATCAGGAAGTAAATGAGGTCATTATGCGCTAGCTGTAACGGACAGAGGTAGACGTATGCAGAAGAAAAAGAAGTCCAAAGAAGACAAATCAACTAAAAAATTGAAGATAGATACGGCCATTTCAGGGATTACCAATGCGGGAATGGCTGAGGATATCCTCCTCCATGGCGCTGCCGGCAAGGAACATATGGTAGCTTATGAGGGCATTGATCATGAAACAGGAATAACCCTTAAACGAAGTTTAAAGGATATTTCTAAGAGTAAGGTCAATCCGCAGTATAAGGAACAGAATCTCAAGCAGCAGGCCGGATTTTCCGCAGAGGTAAAGGAGACGGCTCGGGAAAATGCCAATCGAATCCTCAAGAAAGATGGGACACGAAAGGTGCGGACCGACGATGCCGGTCGTGTAAATGATCCTTTGTATGACCATGTAGAGGTGGATGCAAAGGGAAATATAATACCCGGGTCGGGTTCGCAGATGAAGATTGTCGGAAAGAATCCGGAAGAATGCTTGGATAAACTGATGTCCAAGAAATTTAAAAAATATCGTGATGCTAATAAACGCATTGATATCCAGTCCGACTTCTACGATGGAGTCTGTCAGAAAATCGATACTCGCATTGACAATCTGAAGAAACAAGCAGAAGGTGCAAGACGTCAAGGGAAAACAGATATTGCCCAAAAGAAACAGGATCAAATTGCTGAATTGAAGAGACTCCGGAAAAATTTGAGAAAATCACATGTCTCTCAGGCAGAAGCGATGGAGGCGAGATGTAATCCGCTCCTGTCTACGGCCAAGGATATTCATCTCCTGAGCCATAAGGCCGGCCTTCAGGGGGCTGAGGCGGGTGCCCGTATCGGCGGTATCATCAGCGGACTTCAGAATGCTGTCTGTGTCTTGCGCGGGCAAAAGCGACCATCGGAAGCCTTGAAAGATACGGCTTTGACGACCGGGAAGGCCGCTGTTGGCGGTTACGTGACTTCCTATGGAAGTACGGCGGCCATTGCCGTCATGCGCAATGCCAGTCAATCCTTTATCCGGACCTTGTCGAAAACGAATTTACCGACCCAGGTTGTTTCAACGGCGGTCACTTCGGCCGATACGATCTGGCAATGGATGAACGGCAAGATTACGGGAACGGAATGTCTCCAAGAGATGGGGAAAAATGGCTTTGCCATTTCATCCTCGGCTGCCTATGCGACGGCAGGTAAAATTTTATTTCTCGGTTCAAATGCTGGCCTACTCGTCGGCGGCATGATCGGCTATTCCTTAGCCAGTGCTTGCTATGGGGAGTTGATGGCGGCCTTGAAAGAAGCCAAACTTGCCAGGGAAGAACGAATCCGGATAGAGCGTGAATGTGAGGAAGCGATTGCAGCCATACGACAATACCGCCAAGAAATCAACGAAATTGCCGATAGACACCTTGCGGAATATAGACATACCTTTGATGCGGCCTTTGCCGATATGAAGATGTCCATGGGAATCGGAGATATCGATGGCTTTATGGCCGGAGCCAATACGATTACGCGTAAATTTGGCGGAGAAACGAAATTTGATTCATTTGAAGAATTTGACAGGTTGATGAACAATCCGGAACCCTTTAAATTTTGATGAAGGAGGAACTGACTATGCCTATCCCCGTTTTAATTGGTCTTGGACTTGGTGTGGCTGCCGGCGTTACCGGCGTTGTAAAGGCCGTTGGTGCCAAACAGAAGAATGATCAAGCGCAGGATGTAAACGAGAAAGCCCGGAAGATTTACGACGATGCCAAAGGGGCTGCCGATAGAGCTCGTCGGACGGCGAACGAATCCGTTACCATATTAGGCAAAGAACGCGCGGATACCTTAACGAATGAGTGTTCCGAATTTAGGGAGACGTTCAATAAGATACATCATATAGAAGATTCTTTTTCCGTCGATTTTGGTGGGCAGCTGGAATGGAATGAAGAAGCGTATGTTGAAATGAAAAAATTGGAAACCATTGCATTTTCTATGGCATCCGGAGCCCTCAAAGGTTCGGCGGCGGGGGCATTAACGGCCTTTGGTGCCTATGGCGGCGTCATGTCTTTTGGTGCGGCGTCTACGGGGACGGCCATTGCCAGCTTAAGCGGAGCAGCTGCCACCAATGCGACCTTAGCTTTCTTAGGCGGTGGGACACTGGCTGCCGGCGGTCTCGGCATTGCCGGCGGAACCATGGTCTTAGGCGGCCTTGTGGCAGGTCCGGCCTTGGCCGTTTTAGGCTTTTCGTTAAGTTCCAAGGCGTCGGCTAACTTAGATAATGCTCGCAGCAATTTGGCCAAGACTCGTGAAATTGCTGAAGAGTTGGCGGTTTTAAGAGATGGCTGTTATAAGATCCGCGATGTGGCTCAGATGTATACGGACATGCTCCATAAGTTAAGGCCTCTCTTATCGTCTTTGACGGAGGAGATGGACTGGGGAATCCGAGAATACGGAACCGATTATCGGAGCTATCCGGCGGATGTCAAACAAACCGTTGCCGCCGGTATGGCGACTTTCCAAGCGATTGTACCGATTGTCCGGACGGCCATAATTACTAAAGACGGAGCCGTCGATGAGAGGGCTTTGCGGATTATCGACGGAGCGAAGGCCAAATTACCGGAATTAAGGTCATGGCAGCCAGCATGAATTTTCCCTGCATCCGGTGCGGCGAATGCTGCCGCCATGCCGGAGAAGTTCCCCAATTAGCTCCGAGAACAGATGCCGACGGCGCCTGCCTGTATCTCGATAAAAGAACGAATCGCTGCACCATTTATGCGACGAGGCCGAAGGTGTGTAACGTTTCGTATATGTATCAACACTACTTTAAAGATCAAATGACGGAAAGCGAATTCATCCAAAAGAATCTGCAAGTTTGCTGTCTGTTAAACAAGGTTGCCGGAAAAATCGACAATGTTGAAAAAATAGAAAAAATCTTGGAGGCATATGATCCATAACCGATTTCTCGGTGGATGGTGCGGCAGAACGGTTCTCGAATTCTATCATGACCTTGTAAGGCTGGATTTTATTATCATAACGAAGAAACTCGTAAGCTTCTCAAATATCAAAATAGAGCAGACAGCCTCGTCTGCTCTATTTTTTATGCGACGGATCTGATTCTATATTGATAGGAAGCTAAAATCTATGTATACTAGGGTTCAAAGGAAGTATCGAAATGAAATACCTGGGGTACTTTGTTTTTTTGTTAAAGGGGTTCATGCGATGGAACGTCGCAGCTTATAAATGAATCAAGTATGTATCTTAATTATTCATGGGAGGGGTATGTTATGATTTTTTCATCTCTTTATGCCAACAACCGAAGTATCGTCTTTCCGAGTGCCATTGAAGACGCACTGGAGTATTTAAAAAGCCATGATTTTACAACCATGGAACCGGGTGTTTATGAAATTAAAGGAAAAGATATCTATGCACAAGTCTTTGATACAGAAACGAAGCCCGCTGAAAAACAGCGTCCGGAAGTGCATGAAAAATACATCGACGTTCAATTCTTGGCTTCCGGGAAAGAAAAACTCGGTTTTACACCGGATACCGGAAACTATGAAGTGGCAGAACGAGATGATGAACGCGATTTAATTTTCTATAAAGAAGTCGAAAATGAAGGTTTCGTCGAAGCTAGACCTGGCTGTTTCAGTATCTTCTTCCCGGAAGATGTCCACCGCCCTGCCTGTGCATCGGGAGAATCGATGACCGTTCGAAAAGTAGTCGTAAAAGTCAGCGTGGACTTACTGTAAGAGAAGCGGAGGTTTCATGACTCGCTGAATTCACAAGGTGTAACATATATAGGCCGTTATAGCGGCCAAAGGGCAGTAGTTTATTTCCGAGTAACCTGAAAAGATTGCTCGGAATTTTTTTTTGATTCGTCGGCGTCGGAGGTAGGGCCGTGAAACCATCATCTGATTGCTATGCGTGGACATGCCAAGGGTAAGGTGAAAGATACGCTCGTTATGAATACGTACATTTTTTGTATAGGGAATATGGCTCCGCCGTTTTGATGCGTCCCTGGAGGTGGAGCCTCATCGAACCTATCGAAATGATATTTTTGGTATTTGATATGAAAGAATCGAAAATGCTGATAAATGATAATATAAATGATATAATGAAGGAGAATATCGAATAAGCCCCCATGTTGTCGTCGATGGATTTTATCCCTGCACCCTTTTGGGGGGATGCAGGAACGGGTGCTATGGTAGGAACCCAGCTAGGTATGTTACATCGTAGAAAGGAGAACACCATGGATGACATCAAAGCTATTGAACGGTATTTAATTGGCAGGTATGTGCAGGAGAAGGAGGTAAATCTTGCCGAGGTCCCCAGTCGGCGTGATGCACTTTTGTACCTTGCCCTGCGGGAAGAATTGGCTGTTATGAACCGGCCGCTGTACCAAACTGTAATCCTAGCCGGAGCTGATGGTCCGGCCTTTCCGGAAATTCCGACCAGAACACAGGATGAGGCGCAAGAACTGATTTTAGACTGCCTCTCCGGCATGCGAGCTGTCTATATGGGCGGCCTGTTTCCAGACGTGTCTCCGGAGAGCATGAACCGGATTCAAAACGTTGTTATAACCTATAAGGATGTCCCCGACGCAGAACTGCGGGAGATGGTCAAAAATCAGATCTCGTGGCAACAGGCCAGAAAATCAGGGCAGCCATACGACCTCGAGGATATTCGAAAGGATGCCCGAAAGATTCGTCCTTACGACAATGCTTGGGATCTGTATTACGACGAAACATACCCCGGAATGGAAGACTGCGATGAGTGATGTTATAGGAACTTTTTTGACGAGAGAGTTTCACTTAAAGCGATGAATGTTTTGATGTAACAAAAAAAAGCCCGTTCCGGGCTTTTTTTGTGATGACAACGGGAGTCACTAAGACGACCTACTGCCCTGCGGAGGACCTGAAAAGGATAATACCCCGTCGTGCAACAATTATTTTTAGGGGAGATAGAGTATGATTATTTAGCATAAAAAAATAACCTTGCTATTGAGAATAGCAAGGTTATAATTAAGTGTTGGAGCCACTAATAGGATTCGAACCTACGACCCTCTCATTACGAATGAGATGCTCTGCCAGCTGAGCTATAGTGGCAAGTACTCTTATATTATAGTCATGCGTCACCTTGTTGTCAACACTTTTTTTCTTACAGCGTGATATTTTTTTCC
>NZ_HF954536.1:0-18093 GCF_000455225.1 Megasphaera massiliensis | reverse complement strand
TTGAAAAAAATTCTTGATTTTTTCAGAAATTTTCTTGCCAAAATCGATTTTTCACGATATAATAATGTAGCTAACTTAATAAGAGTACTGGTGCGTGGTAATCCGTTGGGGCTTGTGCAATGGGAACCTATGAACCTTGTCAGGTCCGAGAGGAAGCAGCAATAAGTAGATCTTTCCATGTGCCACGAGGAAACCTGGCGGGTTACCATACACGAGTACTTTTCAGTTGGTAAAAGCAGCGGTTAGCTGCTTTTTTTCATATACGGAAGGAAAGGTATCGATGGCATACATTGCACTATACCGTAAATGGAGGCCTAAGGGATTTGAAGATGTTGTCGGCCAGTCCCATATTACGGAGACATTGCAAAAAGCGATAGAGACGGACAAGGTTGCTCATGCCTATCTCTTTTCGGGCCCTCGCGGGACCGGCAAGACGAGTACGGCCAAAATCTTTGCCCGGGCTATGAACTGTGTTCATGGACCGACGGCTCACCCCTGCAATGCCTGTGAAGCCTGTCTCCATATTATGAGCGGCGAATCCTTGGATGTCGTCGAAATCGATGCCGCCTCTAACCGCAGTATTGAAGATATCCGCACCTTGCGGGAAACGATAAAATTTATGCCTGTTGAAGGGCATAAGAAAATTTATATCATCGACGAAGTTCATATGCTGACGACAGAAGCCTTTAATGCTCTGTTGAAGACACTAGAAGAACCGCCGGCTCACGTCATCTTTATTTTGGCGACGACGGAACCGGAACGGATTCCCCTGACTATTTTATCGCGGTGCCAGCGATATGAATTTCGCCGTATTACGAGTGCTGACATTGCCCATCGCCTGCTCTACGTTGCCGAGCAGGAACAGATTGAACTGACGAAAGGGGCCGCCCATATCTTAGCCGTCCAAGCCGACGGCGGCATGCGCGATGCCCTGAGTATGTTCGACCAGTGCGTCAGCAATGCTTCCGGTGCCGTCGATGAACAACTCGTTCGCGATTTACTGGGCCTCATAGGAAAAGATTGGCTCTTTTCTCTGTCCCAGGCTATTTTTGACGGGCGAAGCGACGTCATTATCAAAGGCGTCGACGATATCATCCAACTGGGCAAAGAACCGAGGGTGATCCTGACCGAGATTTTAGCCCATTTAAGGGCTCTCATGCTCTGTCAGGCAGCACCCGGATCAGATACGCTTTCGGCTTATAGTGACAGCATGGGGGAACTTCGTAAACAAGCGCAGTCTGCCTCGCCGGAAACTATTTTTCAAGTCGTCGATGTGTTGCAGCAGGCTTTACTGACGGCGAAAACGTCGCCGGTTCCGCGCATTGCCGTTGAAATGGGGCTGCTCATGGCGGCCCGTAAATTAACACAGCCTGTCACTGCTGTTGATACGGGGGCGCATATCCCGCAGCCGGCGCCTAAAAAGCAGCATCACGAGGCAATCCCCGTACCGGAAGAAGACGATTATCAATCGTTTAGTGCGCCGGAAGAAGCCGTTCCCTTCCCCGATGATGAGTTTACATCGGTTCAACGAATGGCGCCGTCTGTCGAACGAACTTCCGGAAAGGATGCTTTGTTTGCGGCTGTCCCCTCAAGGCAATCCAATCAAAAGCCGACTTCTCCGTCGGCAGAACAGACGGCAGCGCCGGCTCATCAGGATGTGCCTGAAACGAAGGCGCCGGCTCAGCCGGCAGCTTCGGATGCAGCTCCTGTCGTATCGGCCGATTATCAGAACGTTTGGGATAAGATGTGCGCCATTCTCGACAAAGAGAAGAAGAAAGCTGTTCTATCCTGTATCCGCAATGGACGCGTCATTTACATCGGCGATGGGCAGGTTATCGTCGCCTTTAAGACGGCCTTCATGGTTAAACGGGCGAATCGCGAAGATTACTTTAAACTTACCGATGAAGCCTTGTCTTCCGTCCTCGGAGGGGCCTATCATATGCAGGGGTTCCTTGAAGGGGACGATGAGCTGAAGACTTACGAAAAAAAAAAGCATAAATCCGTAGCGGCAGCGCCGGTCGTCCCTGAAGTCCCGGAAGTCGTCCGACCTCCGGAACCGGAACCGCTGTCGGAAATACCTGAAACCGATATTCAAGCTCCTACAGCCTTGCCCGAATCCGACGAAGAAGTGTGGCAGCCGGCCTCTGTCGACGACATGAACGCCGATGAAAGGGCCGCTCTCGGGCCATTGATTAAAACGGTGGGAGATTGTAATATATATATAGAAAATAAAAAATAAGCTTGAAAGAAACAGGAGGATATCAAATGTTTGGTGGAAATATGCAAGGCATGATGAAAAAAGTACAGAAGATGCAGAAGGAAATGAAGAAACTGCAGGAAGATTTGAAAAAACGCACTGTAGAAGCGACGGTCGGCGGCGGAGTCCTGACCATCGTCATGAACGGTGAAAAAAATGTCGAAAGCGTTCACATCGATCCGAGCATCATCGACCCGGAAGATGCAGAAATGCTGGAAGACCTCATGGTAGCTGCCGTCAATGAAGCCAATAAGAAAGTTGACGACATGATGGCTCAGGAAATGAGCAAGATTACAGGCGGGATGAACCTGCCGGGAATGTTCTAATGGATACGCCGTTAGACAAGCTTACCGAGCAGTTCCGCTGCCTGCCGGGGATTGGCGTTAAAACGGCTCGGAAGCTGGCCTATTACATCGTTCAGCAGCCGACGGGCCGCGTCGATGAATTTATCAATGCCATTCGCGATGCTAAGGAAAATATGCACTTTTGCTCGGTTTGCTTCAACTTGTCTTCTCAGGACCCCTGCCCTATCTGTAGTGATACCAGCCGCGACCATTCGACAATCTGCGTCGTAGAAACGCCGCAGGACGTCCAAGCTATCGAGCGAAGCGGTGATTACCACGGCTTATATCACGTCCTTCACGGAGCCCTTTCTCCTTTGGACGGAGTTAATGTCGAGGATTTGCGCATCCGAGAATTGCTGCAGCGTTTGGGCAATACCGATGTAAAGGAAGTTATCTTGGCCACCGACCCGGATGTGGAAGGAGAAGCAACGGCCTTGTATTTGTCGCGTCTCATCAAGACGGCCGGCATTCGCGTAACTCGTATCGCCCGCGGACTTCCTATGGGCGGCGATATCGAATATGCCGACGAAGCGACACTGGCAGGTGCCGTTGCCAATCGGCAGGAAATGTGAGGAAGGTATGGAATATCTGTCGATAGCCATCGGCGTCGTTATCTTATATTTGGTGCATAAGGTGATTTTGACGCCTATGCGCCATCTCGTGGTCAATGTCATCATTGGCCTTATCGTATTATACGGCGTCAATCATTTCGGCTATCTTTTTGGTTTTCAGCACGTTCCGATTACGCTGGCAACAGGCCTTATTATGGGTCTGTTTGGCCTGCCCGGCGTCGTGCTGGTTACGTTGTATTACACGTTTTTTTAACGTATGCGAAGAAGGGATATCGTGAAATTAAAGAAATGGGCTGTATTGGCCTGTACTGCGGTCTTCGCGGTTTCTGTCCTGTCGGGATGCGGTAACAGCGTATCTACGGAAACAGAGACGGTTTCCAAGTCGAACCATCCCGTAGCCCTGACCTTAGATGCAAATATTACGGCTTTGAATGTAACCAACATCGTTCCAAAAATATCGGGAAAGCTGGTATCGACTCCGCTGGCCGTCGGTCAGCAGGTAAAAGCCGGTGACGTCGTCGCCCAAGTCGATGCTGCCCCATATCAACAAAGTGTCAGTCAAGCTGAAGCCGAACTGGTAGCGGCGTCTGCGGCAGCGGCTCCGACGTATCGGACGGTTACCGTTCCGGACAGCGGCAGCAGCGATAATGGCGGCCGTCGGGCTGAATTGAAAGCCTGGTATAATATGGGGGCCTTATCCAAGGTTGAATACAATCAGATGATGGCCGATTCAGGCGGCGGCACTCAGACTGTCCAGGTTCCTGAAGCGGCACCGGTCAATCAAGAACGAATTGCTCAGCTCCAGCAAGCTATTCAGACGGCTCGCGACATGCTGGGGAATGCGACGATTTATTCGCCTATCGAAGGGCGGGTAACGGCCGTATCCGACAATCCGTCTATCGCCGTTGCCGGCAATGTATTGGCGACGATTCAACAGATGTCACCGTTGGTTGCCACCTTTGCCGTACCGGAAATGTATGTTAAGGCCTTGTCGGAGGCTAAGGGTGCAGGCAGTTTGCAAATTTCCATCATTGCGCCTTCCGGCGAAACGGAAACGGGTGAATTGACCTACTTGGCAACGGAAAAAGATCCGTCAACCGGTTCCTATATGGCAAAAGTTACCTTTAATAATGCCAAGAATCTCTTTGTTCCCGGTGAATTTTACCACGTCCGCATTGCCACGCCGCAGGAAGTTTCACAGATTACCGTTCCGAAGACAGCTGTCCGTACCAAGGACAGCGGTGATTTCGTTTACATCGTTAACAGCAGCGGTTTAGCCGATGCTCGGTCCGTATTGACCGGTGATGAATCGGACGGCCGCGTCGTCATTTTAGATGGCCTTCAAGAAGGCGATATTGTCGTTTCCGATCCGCCTGATTCACTGGAAATCGGAATGAGTGTAAAGTCATAATTTCAAGGGAGGGTGAGGCCAGTGGGCAAAGATGAACATCAGAGCAGTTTATTGAAATCTCTGGAAAAAAGCCTTGATGTCCTCGATTTGTTCGTCGAGTGCAATACGGGGATGACCTTAAAGGAAATCGCTGAGCATACGGGCCTGAACACGTCGACGGCATTCCGTATTGTAAACACGCTGGAACGCCGTCAATACCTGACTCGCAGCGATGCATCCAAGAAATACCGCCTGGGACCTAAGGCGCTGGCTCTCGGATACTCGTCGCACTGGACGGAAAATGTGGTCACCTTGGCTAAACCTTATTTACGACGTTTACAACAGTTGTTTAATGAAACGGTCAGCATTTATATTGCGGAAGGTGAATTTCGCATCTGCCTCGATCATGTAGAAAGCACTCACTCACTTCGACGGGTCATTCCTATCGGTGAGTCCCTGCCCCTTTACAAGGGAGCTGCCGGCAAGGTGCTTTTGGCCTGGGCTCATGATGACGAACGCCAAGGCTATATCGATAAATACGGCAACATGTCTGAAGAAGAGTTTGCTTCCATTCGCCATAACGGCTATGCCATTACGCAGGATGAAAGCGAACATGGCTTGTTTGCCCTGGCCGTTCCTATTTTTAACTTCGAAGGGCAGGTCATTGCTTCCTTGACAATTGCCGGTCCGTCTATGCGTTTTTATGACTCTATTCGTCAGAAGATGCTGTTTAAAGCCAGTCAATTTGCTAATGAAATTTCACATTCCTTAGGATACCGGAAAAAATCATGATAGGCCCTACTTGGACGCCCCGGGAATTTTTATCCGATGCCGTAACCGTTGCCCAAAGGCTTCTGGGACAATATCTTGTTCATAAGACTCCGGAAGGCCTTTGTGCCGGACGAATTGTCGAAACAGAAGCTTACGGTTGTACCTGTGACGGCGTAGCTGACGACGGCTCTCATAGCTTTCGCGGCCTGACCGGCCGAACGGCTCCCATGTTTCATAGGGGCGGTATTAGCTACGTTTACTTGATCTATGGAATGTATTCTTGTTTCAATGTCGTTACCGGTCCGTCCGGACAGGGGCAGGCTGTCCTTGTTCGCGCTGTCGAACCGGTCATTGGAATGGAATTGATGGCCGAGCGCCGCAAGGCTAAGAAGCTCGGCAAGAACCTGACAAACGGGCCGGGGAAGCTCTGTCAGGCTTTTGGAATCACAAGAGTGCATAATGAGCTTGATTTAACGGGGCCCAGCCTTTATATTGCTCATGATGACACCGGGTCTGCCGTTGATATCGTGCAGACGACGCGCATTAATATCGATTACGCAACTCACGGAAAGCATTTTCCCTGGCGTTTTTATATTAATGACAATCCTTATGTATCTAAGGTGCTGTAACTTTTAGGGGGAGATTACTATTATTCAATTCAGAGAATTTAGATTAGAAGATAAACCGCTCATCGATGCCTATTTTAATGAAAAGCGGTATGAACAGGCTGATGCGACCTTTATGACCTTATTTGCTTGGCAAAAGCCCTATGAAATCCAGTGGGCCGAAGAAGATAACGTCCTCTATGTGCGCTCAGGCCGCGGTAAAAAGCAGTTCTGGATTCCGCCTTTTGCCCGTAAAGACGGCAGCTTTGTCAAAGGCGTCCTGCGCATGCATGAGTGGTTCGAAGAACACGGCTATCCCTTTCTCATGAAGGGCGTTACGCCGGCAGCTGTCGAACGAATCAAGGCACTCTGTGAAGACTGTTATGACTTCACACCTGACCGGGACAATTACGAATACGTGTACTTGACTCAGAGCCTGATTAACTTATCCGGTAAAAAATTCCGTCAGAAGAAAAATAATCTCAATCACTTCCGAAATCAATATATCGGCAACTGGGAATATGTGCCCATTACAGAAGATATCTTTGACGAATGTCTGGAAGCCGAAAAGACTTGGTATAATCAGCACGAAGACGGCGATGGCGACGATGAACTCTTAGGTGAACGCCACGCTATCGAAACAGTCTTTAATAACTGGTCGGTACTGCAGCCTACGGGCGGTGCTATCCGTATGTACAATAAAATCGTGGCCTTTTCCATCGGCGAAATGCTCAACGATGATACGGCTATCATCCACTTTGAAAAGAGTGATCCTACGATCCGCGGTCTTTACCAGGCTATTAACCATGAATTCGTCGTCCACGCTTGGGGCCATACGACCTACATCAACCGTGAAGAAGACATGGGGATTCCCGGCCTGCGCCATTCCAAGGAATCGTACAATCCCGACCATTTCGTAGAAAAGTACGACGTCACGCTGCGTAAGAAATAAGGGGGCTTTTTTATGGATTTCCGCTTGGCTTCTCCTGAAGACCGAGGTCTCGTCGAAAGCCTATGGGACTACTGTTTTGAACATCGGGAAGACCCGTTCTTCCAGTGGTATTTCAACCATTTTTATCAGCCGGAAAATGTTCTTATGGGTTTTCAAGATGATGAGATGGCCTGCCTGACGCACCTGAATCCCTACACACTGTCCCTAAGGGGCAAGGCCATTGATACGTCTTATATCGTTGGCCTGGCCACCCATCCGGCAGCTCGGCGCGGCGGCATTGGCGGTAAATTGTTGACAGCGGCCTTAGTTGAAATGAAACGACGCGGCCATTACGTTAACATCCTCATGCCCAGTAAGGCCGGTTTCTATCAGCCCTATGGCTATGAACTCTATTGCCATCAGTGGAAAGAAACGCTGCCCCTTGAAGCCCTGCGCCCGTTGACGGATCGTACCGTCCGCTATGCCTTCGTCAACAGCAGCGACCAATGGCCATACTTGGCAGCCGTGTATGACGGCTATACGAAGGGGCTTTCCGGCTATGCTCTGCGTGATGAAAAAAGCTGGCGCAGCCATATCGATGCTCAATTGGGAGAAGGCAATATTGCCGTCTGTTTCGATGGCGATACGCCTATTGGATATGCCTTTTATCAATTGGGACAACCGACGATTGTCAGTGGTGAATTTGTTTACACCTCTCGTAAAGGCAAGGCCGGCCTTCTCGGTTATATGTATAACCATCGTTCTCAAGGCGAAGCCTTTCAGTGGAACGAAGGCATTCACGACCAGTCCTATCGCTTCTATCCCGATGGAAAATCGGGCCATGAAACGATGCCCTTCATGACCGGCCGCATTGTCGACGTCAAAGGGGCTTTGGAACAGCAGCCGTATCGTGCCGATGGGAAAGTTACCTTCCATACGGAAGATCCCTTGGCCGATTGGAACTGCGGTACCTTTACCTTAACCGTAACCGGGGGCAGGGGCATTGTTACCCGAGAAATGTCAAAGGATGCTGATGTTACCATGCCTATCGGAACTCTGGCCTTATTGGTCTTTGGTGCCATGGACGTAAACGACCTGGTATTCAATGAAAAACTCCAAGGTTTGGATACGGCCTTAAAGGCTCTTCAGGCGCTCTTCCCGACAGAAAAAAACTGGATCAACGAATGGTATTAAAAACTTTTATGAATGCTGTCTCTCCGGGGACAGCATTTTTGATATCGGATACGGCCTTCGACATCACTCTTTGGTAAGATGAAAATGAAACGGGTTTACATCGACTGATATGACGATAATAGCGGTAACTATGCCGATTTTTATTTTGAAATCGCCATTTGTTTAATGGAATAGTAAACTTGTAAATGACTCATTTCTTAGCATTTTGCGGTTTGATTTTTATGTTTTGTTCAAAATACAGCAGCTATGGAGGTTCGCGTGGGTAATTGGGTTCGTCGTCATAAGAAAAAATTTATACGAGGCTTCGTGGTCTTCTTAGTATTAGCTGCAGCCCTTTATGGACTGTGCTTTTATATGAGCTATAAGGCTGCTGATATTTTTAATAAGACCGTTGCCGAACGCCAATTGTTCCCGGGGACGGTCACGGTGGAACGACTGACGGCGACACCGGGTGGGACCGTTTCCTTTGAAAACCTGATCTGGGTCGATGAAGACGGTAAGAAGTTGGTAGAGGTCCCGGACGGAGAGTTTACCGTCAAGATCAGCGATATCCTTACCGGGCGCATTGGAACCCAGACACTTGAAACAGTGACCCTGAATAATGCCTACCTCCACCTGATTTTTAATGACAAGATGGAATTGCAGCACATCAAATCCAATCCTGGAGACAGCGAGAAAAAAGGGCAGAAGGTCATTGAACTGACAGGACCTAAGGGAAATCGTCCTTTTAACTGTCGTGTCGTACTACGTCACAGTACCATCGAGGCGGAGTCCCCGGACCGTCACTTCACCATAGAAGATGTCGATTTGGACGCGGATATCCATACTAAAGGCAAGACCGATATCAATTTGCAGGCCGGCCCTTTTTCCGGGACCGTGGCTGCTAAATCCTTGCGCATTCGGGGCAGTATCGACTTTGCACCGGAAACACCGCAGTACGACTTATTCCTGCTTCTGACCGACTGCAATCCGAAATCCCTCGGAGCAGGTCTCGATATCGACGATCCGGCGACCGTATCGGCTGACATAAAAGGCCCCTTAGATAAACCTGTCATTGACGGGATTTTGACGATGGATAAGCTCGATATTACGACCTTAGTATTTACCGACGTCAAAGGTCAGGTTCACTATGAAAAAGGCCTTCTTGATATCCGTGATGTGACGGCCGGTGTTTTCGGCGGTTCTATGAAGGGACGGGGGCAGGTCAATTTAGATGATAAATCTTACACAGCGGATATCGTAGGGACCCAGCTTCAGGGGAGCATTGCTGCCCATGACCTGTTTTTGCGCTGCGATGTCGACCTCAATCTTCATATGGAAGAAAATCGCACGACTGGAACGAAAGCTGTTTATGGAGATTTTTGGTCCGGGCCGGGACGTTACCATGGCCTGCCCTTCCGAGGCATTTCCGGTTCCTTTGCTCAGGATGGCAAAGACCTCCATTTCCAAGATGTCGTCATATCCATGTTTTTCGGTGACGTTTCGACAGATGCTTTGTCGATTGTCGACGGTAAGGTCCACATGGGGACCATCCATGTCAATTACAAGGATGGCAGCCACAGTCACCACAAAGGACCCGGTTCTGACTAATTAATATTGATTTTCTTTAGAAAATAGATAAAAATAGGTTTCAGAACCTGCAAAATGTGTTATAATAAAGTTGCTTAAATAAAAAGCCCGTTTTATACGAGTTTTCAGAAAGGAAACAAGGAGGTATTACTATGCTTGATGCAAAAGTAAAAGAATTAATTAACGCTCAGATCAATGAAGAATTTTTCTCTGCATATTTGTATTTGTCCTTTGCCAACTACTTCTATGACAACGGTCTCGACGGCTTTGCCAACTGGTACGATATCCAGGCTCAGGAAGAACATGACCACGCCATGTTGATGCGGACTTATCTGCACAACAACGGCGAAAGAGTTATCTTTGAAGCCGTTAAACAGCCGCAGAATGACTTTGCAAGCGCGGAAGCCGTCCTCAAAGAGGGCCTGGCTCATGAACAGTATGTAACTTCCTTAATCAATAAAATCTATCATGCCGCTGACAGCGTCCATGATTACCGCACCATGCAGTGCTTCGACTGGTTCGTCAAAGAACAGGGCGAAGAAGAAAAGAATGCCGACGACCTGCTTAAAAAATATGAACTGTTTGGCAAAGATGCTAAGGGCCTCTATTCCCTCAACCAGGAATTACTGGCTCGTACCTATGTAGCTCCGACCTTGGTTTTATAAGATAAGGAATCGGTCAACTACTATTTCTTTAACAAATACATAGCGTATATCAGGTGCGTAAGCTCAATAGAGAAGTCCGGTGAAAGACCGGCGCGGTCCCGCCGCTGTAAGGAGGAGCCCGGCTGCTATGATGCCACTGTACGAACGTATGGGAAGGCGCAGCAAGGCTGTGATTCCGAGCCAGAAGAACTGCCTGGTTAAAAATCACCGATTGACCTGCGAGCGATGGGGATGGCGATTGATAGTCAGAACTTACGACGATATAGACTAGGAAGAGTCTCGCATGATGTCATGAACATCTGTGCGAGGCTCTTTTTTTATGGGAATCATTCGATGGTGAACGCTTAATGTATATAATTTTACTTTTTTATTTAAAGGAGAGATTGTTATGCGTTGTAAAAAATTGAAAACCGCCTTGATCCTGTCCCTGGCTATTACGTCTATGGGTGCCTTCGGCGCCACCTCTTTTGCTGCCGGTTACACCCTCAACCCGGAAGTTAAAGATGCTACGCCGGCTTTAAAACAGGCCGCTGAAATCGGCGTCCGTACCTACAATAACCCGGCCATGCAGAACGTCGCCAATAAAGACGCTATTTTAGTGCTCAGCTTTGGTACGACCTACAAAGACAGCCGCCAGAAGACAATCGACAAGACCGTTTCTGACATTCAGGCAGCTCATCCGAATCAAAAAGTCGTCGTAGCCTTTACGTCTCATATCATCGTCGACCGCATTAAAGCCAACGAAGGCCTTGATATCCCGACGCCGGAAAAAGCCTTGGAACAGCTGAAAAAAGACGGCTATACCCGCGTTGCCATCACCTCCCTCGACGTCATCCCCGGTATGGAATACGCCTATGATTCGGCCATTTTTGACCTCTATAAGAATGACTTCAAGAAAATGACCCTCGGTACGCCGATTCTCTATTGGATGGGCCAAGAAGATCAGCGCGACGACGTGGAAGAATTCGTCCAAGCTTTTTCGACCCAGTTCCCTAAAATCGGTGACCAAGAGGCCATTCTGGTCATGGCCCACGGTACGCCCCATCCGGCCAATGCCTACTATTCCGTCGTTCAGAACCGTCTCGATTCGGCAAAACTCGGCAACGTTTACATCTATTCCGTCGAAGGCTGGCCTCACTTGGATACGGTCATCCCCATGCTTAAAGCTAAGGGCATCAAACACGTTACCCTCATGCCGATGATGATGGTTGCCGGCGACCATGCCAATAATGATATGGCCGGTGCCGAAGAAGATTCCCATAAGAGCATTCTTGAAAAAGAAGGCATTACCGTTACCCCCTATATCCACGGTCTCGGTGAAAACGATGCCATCCGTCATATGTTCGTCGAACGGGCCGATGAAGCATGGAATGCCCTGGAAGCTGAATAATTTGACTTCTTGGAATTTTTTCATACAAAAATAGTCCATCCTTTTCATGTATTATTCCACTCCGACCTTTTGTATACTGAAATCACGAAGAACACGTCATGAAACGTGAGACATAGGAGATGGAAGACATGAAACAAGTGAAAATAATTACAGCTCAAGAAGCGGCAATGCTGGTAAAAGACGGCGACGTCGTAACGACAAACGGTTTTGTTGGATCCGGTCAGCCTGAAGCCTTGACCAGTGCCCTTGAAGAACGGTTTTTAGAAAGCGGTGCTCCGAAAGACTTGACCCTTATCTACGCTGCCTCCCAGGGGAATACCGATGGCCGCGGCGGCGATCACTTCGCCCATGAAGGCATGCTGAAAAAAGCCATCTTAGGTCACTGGAATGCTGTTACCGCCCTCCAGGCCCTGGTAAACGACAATAAGATTCAGGCATACAACCTGCCCCAGGGGACCTTGGCTCAGTATTTCCGCGACGTGGCGGCCCATCGCCTGGGCACGATTACGCACGTCGGCCTCGATACCTTTGCCGACCCACGCATCAGCGGCGGCCGCCTCAATGACGTTACCAAAGAAGACTTCGTCAAAGTCGTCGAAATCGACGGTCATGAACAACTCTTCTATCCGCGTATGGATATGAACGTCGGTTTTATCCGCGGCACCTATGCCGATGAATGGGGCAACGTCGTCATGAGCAAGGAAGTGTCTCCCTTTGACGCAACGCCTTTAGCACAGGCCGTTCATAACAGCGGCGGCACTGTCGTCGTCCAGGTCGAAAAAATCGTCAAAGGCGGTACCCTCGACCCGAAACTGGTAAAAGTACCGGGAATCTATGTCGATTACCTCGTTCAAGTTGACGATGAGGCTAAACGCCAGCAGTCCTTCGATTGTGAATACGATCCGTCCCTGACCGGCGAAACGACGATTCCCGTCAAAGCCCTCGATCCGGCTCCGCTCAATGCTAAAAAAGTCATTGCCCGCCGGGCGGCTCTCTTGCTCCTCAACATGAGCAATGAAGCGGTCATCAACTTGGGCATCGGCATTCCGGAACTCGTTTCTTCCGTTGCTAACGAAGAAGGCATCGGCGACAGCCTGACCATGACCGTCGAAGCCGGGGCTATTGGCGGCATTCCTCTCGGCGGCGTCCGCTTTGGCGCCTCGGTTAATGCCGAAGCCTATATGGACCAGGCTACACAGTTCGACTTCTACGATGGCGGCGGCTTGGATCTGACCTGCCTCGGCCTTGCTGAATGCGATAAAGACGGCAATATCAACGTTTCTAAATTCGGTACGCGCATTGCCGGCTGCGGCGGCTTCGTCAATATCACCCAGAATACGAAAAGCGTCGTCTTCTGCGGTACCTTTACGACGGGGAAACTCCGCGAAGAAATCAAAGACGGTGAACTCCACATCCTTCAGGAAGGGAAAGTCAAGAAATTTGTTCCCGAAGTCGGTCATATTACTTTCAGCGGCAACTATGCCCGTAAACATAAACAGCATGTCCTGTACATCACGGAACGAGCTGTATTTGAAATGAAAGAAGACGGCGTCCACCTTACAGAAATTGCACCGGGCATCGATCTTCAGAAAGACGTCCTCGATCAGATGGGCTTCACTCCGATTATCGACGATGTCAAAATCATGCCGGCATTCCTCTTTAGAGATGAACCGATGGGCTTGAAACAAATGAAAGAAGATTTGAAAAAATAAGCTGAATCGCGATATAAAACAGGCTCCATGAATCATGGAGCCTGTTTTTCGTTGCCTGCATATTTTATTATTTGGATAAGGATACGGTCCGTTCAATGAGGGGCTTGTACGTTTCGTATTTCTTATTGAGTGCGTCCTTGTCGTACTGGCGGTACGACGGCTGGTTTTTCATATTTTGGAAGGCGTTGAGCAGCAGTGAATGAAGGCGATTGCTGTTGATGATGTAGAATGAATCGGCATCGTTATGGATGTTCCGCTTGTTCTTTTTCAGGAAACCTGTCTTGTAGTTGGAATAGAAGGACAGGTCCTTTCCCATGTAGAAGCCTTCATTAACGGAGGGCAAGAGGACGCCCATGGTCAGCTTGGGATTCTTTTCCATCCCTTCGAGAACGCTTTTTATGTGGGCTTTTCGCTCTGCTGCCGTCAGGTTGTATTCAATATCGGTCAGATAGATATATCCCGATTCGACGTAGCGCAGGAGAGACGTCGTCGGTATCATGAAGGTGATTTCTGCGGCATTGAGGACTTCTTCCCAGGTTACGCACAGGCGTTGAATGGAAAATGCCCGTTCCGGCGATACGTTTTGGCTGATACTGTCGAACACTTCGTGGGGCAGGAGAAATTCAAAACCGATGGTCAAATAGAAAAAGAAGCGCGTCGTCGCATAGAAGGCCGTGCGGTATCCCAATTCATCGAGGCCTAAAGAACTTGCCGTTGACATGATGGGTCTCTGTTCAGAGCCGGTGAAGCTGAATTTTTCATAAATATCCCATACCATGGATTCATCGAAGATATAGGTGCACATCTTAAAGCGCATTTGCGGGTCCAACGCATATTGAACGACGAAGGATCCTTTCAGGATGATGAGGTTGGCATTGGCCGATTCCTTCATGTCGTAAAAGACAAAGTCAATATCGAGGTATTCATCTAACGTGCGATAAAGGTTAGTCAAAGCCTCTGGGTCGGCTTCCAATTTGTCAAGGTCCAGTCCGACACGAACGACAAGCTTATTTTTGAACTGAAGTCCTTCGAAATATTTCCAGAATCGGGAACTGCAGATGGTAGTGAATTCGCCGAGTACCAAGAGTTCACCGTCTTCTTCAAGATTCTGGATGCTCTTTTGCAGGAGGTCTGCTAAGAAAGCCGAAGTATCATGGTGGCCCGTAACGACTTTGATGGACGGACGATTTTCTTTGCTTTTCGGAGCCCGGTTTTGATGTAGTGTCGTCCGATATGCTGAGCATAAGTACTGACTGATTTCAAAGCCCAGGTCTTCCGCATGTTCTGGAATGGGGAAGGATTTAAAAAACTTATCTTTCTTCTTTTGCTTGACGATGAGTTCGGCAAAATACTGGCCCATATCTTCATTTATCCGCTCTACATAGCGGGAAGACGGCAGCTTTGTACCATTGCTCCACTTATTGACATAAGAAACGTCATAGCCGACGACGTCAGCCAGGGCGATAAATTTGGCCTGCGTAAAGGAAATGAGCTTTTTTAACGTTGCAGAATATCCATCTGAAATCATGGTGTGCCTCCTTAGAATGGATTTTTTTATTGATGTAGGAATCTACATATCTTTCAATATGTTATGAAAATTATTCATTCGCTGTATAAATTAAGTTCAACAAGCATGTACATTTTATCACATACCACGGACGATAACAACGAATTTGACAAAAAAATTCACAAGGACTTAATTCTATGCAAAAAAGGGCAAGCCTTTCCTGTTTTGTTCCAAGTCAGTCATTTGTATACTGTAGTCACAAGGTTGGTTCAAGACGAACCGACAAATAGAACATAGTTAGTTACGATTAGAACTATATTAGGAGGCTTTCATTATGGATTACAAAAACATTAAATTCGTCAACGAAGAAGGTATCGGTATTTTAACAATCAGCCGTCCCAAGGCCCTCAACGCCTTGAATACAGAAACGGTTACGGAATTGAACGACTGCGTCGGCAAAATCGAAAACGATGAATCGGTCAAAGTCGTCATCATTACCGGCGACGGCGCTAAATCCTTCGTAGCCGGTGCCGACATCGTAGAAATGTCGACGAAGAACCCTGTTGAAGGCCGTAAATTTGGCAAGATTTCCCAGGATACGTTTACTCGCATCGAAAACCTTCCTCAGCCGGTCATCGCTGCTGTCAACGGTTTCGCTCTCGGCGGCGGCTGCGAACTCGCTTGCGCCTGCGACTTCCGTTACGCTTCGGACAATGCAAAATTCGGCCAGCCTGAAGTTGGTCTCGGCATTACCCCGGGCTTCGGCGGCACTCAGCGCCTTCCCCGTGTCGTTGGCCGCGGCTATGGCAAAGAATTGATCTTCCGTGCCAACATGATCGATGCTAACGAAGCTTATCGCATCGGCTTGGTCAACAAAGTCGTTCCCCAGGCTGAATTGATGGATGTCTGCAAACAGACGGCTAAAGAAATCATGGCTAATGCACCTATCGCTGTACAGCTCGCTAAGACGGCTATCAACCGCGGTATCAATTGCGACGTCATCACCGGTATCGCTTATGAAGATGAAGTCTTTGCACTGTGCTTCTCCACGGCCGATCAGAAAGAAGGCATGGACGCATTTGTAAACAAACGTGCTAAAAACTTCCAGGGCAAATAATCATCACCCATAAGCATAAAATAGGGCGCCGTTTGGCGGCGTCCTTTTTTATAAATATTAAGTATGGCATAAGAACTATTTTTAGGAGGAACACCTACCATGGATTTTAAACTTACCGAAATGCAGCAAGATATCGCAAATCTCGCCAGAGATTTTGCTGAAAAAAAATTAGCTCCCACTGTAAAAGATCGCGACGAACAAGAAATTTTTGACCGCGCTATCCTCGACGAAATGGGTACCCTCGGCCTTCTCGGCATTCCCTGGGAAGAAGAAAACGGCGGCGTCGGCGCGGACTTCCTCAGCTTGGCTGTTGCCTGCGAAGAAATCGCTAAAGTCGACCCCTCTATTGCTCTCAGCTTCGAAGTACACACCATGCTCTGCTCCTGGCCGATTTGGAAATTCGGCACAGCCGAACAGAAAGCTAAATACCTCAAGCCCTTGGCAGAAGGCACGAAACTCGGCGCATTCGGCCTTACCGAACCGAATGCCGGCACCGATGCTTTGAATGGTTCTACCGTTGCTGTTAAAAATGAAGACGGCAGCTATACCCTGACCGGTTCTAAAGTTTTCAATACCAATGGTGGTGAAGCGGACGTTACGGTCGTATTCGCTTCGACGGATAAATCCCTCGGTGCAAAAGGCATGAGCGCTTTCATCGTTGAAAAAGGCATGGAAGGCTTCACTTACGGCAAAAAAGAAGTTAAAATGGGGATCCGCGCTTCCGTCCAGCGTGAACTCGTATTCCAGGACGTTAAAATCCCGGCTGAAAACCTCCTCGGCAAAGAAGGCGAAGGCTTCAAGATTGCTATGATGACCCTCGACGGCGGCCGCGTCGGTGTCGGTGCTCAGGCACTCGGCATTGCAGAAGGCGCCTACAATGCTGCTCTCCAGTATGCGAAAGAACGTACGCAGTTCGGCAAACAGATTGCAAAATTCCAGGCTGTCAGCTTCATGCTGGCTGATATGAAACTCAAGATCGAAACAGCCCGCCTGGCCGTTTATAAAGCTGCTTGGAAAATGTCCCAGCCCGACGTTAAATCCTATTCCGTCGATGCCGCTATCGCTAAGAAATACGCATCCGATGTCGCTATGCAGGTTACGACCGATGCTGTACAGGTCTTCGGCGGTTACGGCTTCACCCGTGAATATCCGGTTGAACGCTACATGCGCGATGCTAAGATCACTCAGATTTACGAAGGTACCAACCAGGTACAGCAGATGGTCATCTCCGGTGCCATCCTCCGCTAAGTTTTAAACCTTGCTTTCTCCTTAACAAATAATGATATAGAATAATAGTATATAACCGCTTACATAAAGGCCCTGACAAAACCTCCGTCAGGGCCTTTATTTTCGCTGCTCAATGATAAGCATGCTCATTATGCATGAATCGGTTGACAAGGATGACTTCATAAGGTAGAATAAAACAAAAATAAAGCTTTGTTGCTAAATACCTAACTATGTTTACCCTATTATTAATCATATATTTGAACCATTCACAGAGGAGGAGTTAACATGAAAGACGTAAAATTCTATCAGCTTGAAGGTAAAAATGTAGTAGCATTACTCAGCGGTATCGTAGAAGGCGCAACGCCGATTGCTGTCGGCTCTGTCGACGCAGCCAAAGAAAAACATATCCCTGACGTAAAACGCGTGGGAGATACCATCGAAGTTACCGTTGGTTCCGTAGAACATCCGATGCTCGAAGAACATTACATCGAATGGATTGCCTTGGCAACGGACGACAAACTGGAAGTTAAATTCCTGAAACCGGGCGAAGCTCCGAAAGCCGTTTTTGCAGCTGTCGATTCCGGCGTCGTATATGAATCCTGTAATCTCCACGGCATCTGGAAAGCCGAATTCTAATCCATAACGCATCTTGTAAGGCCCGCCTCTTTGAAGCGGGTCTTTTTTTTGTATATCTTTTCTACATATAGTCTTGACAATTCCTTTACACGGGAGTATACTGAATAAACTGTCAGGGGGAAGTCCTCAGGCAGCCCGGCTGAGACAACAGCCGCGAGAGCACGGCTTGAAAGAACTTTCAAAAATGTGCTTGACAAGCTCCACGG
>NZ_HF954535.1:123621-182470 GCF_000455225.1 Megasphaera massiliensis | reverse complement strand
GTATGTCTAAGCAGAGAAGCAGGTTTAAGCAGAGAAGCAATTTTAAAGGAGCGAAAGCGACGCATAAAATTGACTGAATCGCTTACTCCGGAGCAGAGCTTCGGAGTGGGTGAGAGAATCTGGAATCAGATAATTCTGGAAAAGCGACGCATAAACCTTCGTGAGTCGCTTACTCCGAAGTGAAACTTCGGAGTGGGTGGGGGAGTCTCGAAGCAGCTTTTTTTGACGGATGTCGAAGACGACGAGACTGCCGTTATCAGAACGATGTGTGCGACTTTGTGACCGGATGCTGTAAGCGACAAGACTGCCGCTATCGGAACTAGGTGGCAGCCCTTAATCAGAAAGCCGCAGGCAACTAGTTCCAGTTATTCTTACCTATGAGGCTTCTTTACCGATGGATGCCGAAGGCGAGCAGTCATCCTTCATCAGGCTCCTCTACCTTTAAAAATTCTTTCTTTCCTTTAAATTACCCTGCTCCCAGAACATCATTCCCAAACATAAAAACTGCCATCAGCCTAGCATCTGATGGCAGTAAATCTTTCGTATAAAGTTGTTTTCCTTCCTTAAGACAGCTTTCGTGTCGCTTCTTCACTATCACTGCCAAGGTTTTTATCGCCATTCTTTAACGGGAAGATGACCGAAACCGTCGTGCCTTCATGTACCTTGCTTTTCAAGGTTATTTCAGCCTTGTTGGCCTTCGCAATGTATTGGGCGATAGACAGTCCTAAACCCGATCCGCCCGTAGCTTTGGTTCGCGATGAATCGACGCGGTAGAAACGTTCAAATACGCGGTTTAAATCCTTTTCCGGGATACCGATGCCCGTATCGGCAATGCGATAGATTACTTCTTTTTCATCAGCTTGGCAGGATAAGGTAATTTGTTTACCGGCAGGTGTGTATTTTATGGCATTGTCGATAAAAATGCGGAGCATCTGTTTGACACTTCCCGGTTCGGCGATGATGACGGCCTTATCGTTATCGGTAAGGCGAATGTCGTGTTCCTTATCGATAAGGGTGATTTCGCTGTAAACTTCTTGCAGCAGCTGGGCCGTGTCGATTTCCGTAAAGTGTTTGATAAGAGTGCCGTTATTGGAACGGGCGAAAAAGAGCAGTCGTTCCGTAAGCTGCTTCATATAATCCGTTTCGGATTTTATGGCGGTAAGGCCTTCGTTGAGGACGGCCGGATCTTCTTTTCCCCAGCGGTCGAGGAGATCGGCATAACCGGCGATGACCGTAATGGGTGTCCGAAGTTCATGAGAGGCGTCGCTGATAAACTGCTGCTGCTTCTTGTAGCCGTATTCGATTCGGTCTAGGGCCTGATTGATGGTTACGGCTAAGTCGTGGAGTTCATTTTTATTGTCCGATAGGGCAATTCGGTTGTCGAGGCGGTTGACTTCGATGGTCTTTACGGTGTCATTGATGACCTTTAACGGTGCCAATGATTTTCTCATGAAGTACATGCCGGTGACGATGGTTAGAATGAGGCTGATGAGGATGGAGGCTAACAGCTGTTTGGACAGGAGGGAGATGAAGTTCGTTTCTTTATCCGGTCGCTGTGAAAAACGGAGGTAATAATTCATTCCCTGTTTATTTGTCCAAAGACGGTAATAGGAGAATTCTGAAGCTTCATTCCCTTGGACCTTCGTAGGCAAGGGGTTTTCTTCAGGCGTACTGATAGCGTCGTCGATATAACGGTCGCTGAGTTTTCGAACGGCGTGAGTCGGCCCATTGTCGATGATAAGATGGCCGGCACCGTCATAGATTTGTAAATTCATCTGTGGCGGTATATTGGCTTGGACGAAGATGGTCGTATCGACTTTTCCATACGTATCTAAATAGTGCACGGCTGCTTCGGCATTATCCATCAGTTGATCGCGCAAGGCGTTGTTCATAATATAATGAATGCTGGTAAGAGTGGCGACGGATACTGTCAGCAGGATGAAGAAGACGATGGCGGAGTAGAGCAGGACCATCTTGGCAAAGATGGGCAGTGGTGCGATAAGAACTTGTCGGATAAGCCAGCGATTAATCTTCTGCCACATAGCCGACTCCCCGAACTGTACGGATATAGTTGCGGTAGTCAGGACCGAGTTTGCCGCGAAGATAACGGATATAGACGTCGACGATGTTCGTATCACCGGCAAAGCCGTATCCCCAGACTTCTTCCAGAATACGCGACCGCGATAAGACGATATTTTTATTCACGATTAGATAGACGAGAAGCTCGAATTCTGTCTTCGAGAAGCGGATTTTCCGAGGGCCGATGACGGCTTCATGGCGGTCGACAAATACCGTCATTTCACGGAGATGGAGATATCGTTCTTGATTTTCAAGCTGGCGACGTTCTCTCAGAAGGGCCCGGATACGGGCAAAGAGCTCTTTGCTGTTAAAGGGTTTCGTCAGGTAATCGTTGGCCCCGCTGTCCAGGCTGTAGACCTTAGTTTCGATATCATCCCTTGCCGATAGCATCATAATCGGAACATTCGATAACTCTCTCGTTCGTTTACAGATGCTCAGTCCGTCGATGTCGGGGAGCATGATGTCGAGGAGTATGAGATCGAAGCGTTCCTGGCAAATGCGGTCTAAGGCGGCGGCGCCGTTATACTCAATCCCGCAGTCATAGCCTTCGTGCTCCAGTTCCATTTGGATGAACCGAGCGATTGGTTTTTCGTCTTCAACGATCAAAATACTTGTGTTTCCAGGCATATAAAAACCTCCGATCAAAAGTAGTTTTACACCCCGTTTACTTATATACTTTCTATTATAACGTATATCCTCTCTCTTTTGTACCATCGACTTATGTCTTTTTTGTATCGCTCACCTGGACATTATCACAAAAAAGTCACAACAATTTAATCTCTTTTTAATGTTTAGGCATTTACTTTTTCCGAGAACCTGTTATGATAGTAAGTGTAGAAGAGATCATCTACGAGATGTTGGAGATTTAAGTCTGTTCATTACACCCCTCGAACACCCCTTATCTTATTTCTTCAACTGCTGAGATATTGTCTTCCCCCGATGATATCTTGCAATAAGAAAAAGCCGGCCCCCCTCGCCGGCTTTTTTCTATGGGTGCAATAATGACGATGAACTATGATTTTGAATAAATTTTGAGAAAAATATTTTGTGTTATGCCAAAAAGCTAGGAAATACCTATATCTTCACCCTTTCGGTATTCATTGACAAGTTTTTGGATTCGTGCAATAATGGAACAGACGACGGGGGTTACCCCGAAAATTGATGTTGGGAGGTGAAAAATATGCATGTTATTTCCGACGAATGCGTAAAATGCGGCGCTTGCGCTAGCACCTGTCCTACGGGCGCTATCGAAGAAGGCGAAACGAAATACGTTGTAACTGATTCCTGCATCGATTGCGGCGCTTGTGAATCCGCTTGTCCTACCGGCGCAATTTCTGCTGAATAATTGCCAGGGCAATTCAATAAGAAAAGAGACATGTATTGGCATGTCTCTTTTTTTATTGAATTGTATCCTTGTCCTATGCTAAAATAAAGTGACTGTAAGTTACATAGTAGGAGGAATTTACCTTGTATGTATTAGGCATTGCCTTGGCCGTCGCCTTTGTCGACCAACTCACGAAGTTTGTTGTGCAGCAGGAAATGGCCCTTCATGAATCCATTCCGGTTATCCCGGGATTTTTTCATATTACTTATATTTTGAATAAAGGCGCTGCTTTTGGTATTTTAGAACATCAACAGTGGCTTTTTTTAATTATTGCCCTTATTTTATTCCTTTTATACGGTATTTTTCGAAAGAAAATGCCGAAACATCCTGTAGTTTCCGGCGGAACCGGACTGCTTCTAGGAGGAGCTTTGGGCAACGCTGTCGACCGGACCTTTGCCGGTGCCGTGACGGATTTCTTTGATTTTAGAATCTGGCCGGTGTTTAATGTAGCCGACATCGGCATCGTCGTCGGTGTGGCTTTATTGTTATGGTATAGTTGGACGCATCTGTCGGATAAATGAGGTTGAAAAATGGAACATAAAGAATTTGTTATTACAGCAGAAGCGAAGGGAAAACGCCTCGATGTCTATTTGGCGGCAGCCCTCGATGTTTCGCGAAGCTATGCGCAGCAGCTCATCCAAGGTGAAGACGTTGTTGTAAATGATAAGCAGGCAAAGTCTAATTATCGTTTGAGTGAAGGCGACGTCGTCTGCGCTCAGTTAGACGTACAGGAAGAATATAATGTGGAGCCTGAGAATATCCCCCTCGATGTCGTTTATGAAGATAAGGACATCATCGTCGTCAATAAGGCACGAGGCATGGTCGTTCATCCGGCAGCCGGGAATTTTGACGGGACATTGGTCAATGCCCTGCTCTACCACTGTCAGGGGGAACTGTCCGGCATTAATGGCGTCATCCGGCCGGGCATCGTTCATCGTTTGGACAAGGATACGTCAGGAGTCATGGTCGCGGCTAAGACTGACGAGGCTCATAAAGGCCTTGCCGAGCAGATAAAGGCCCATTCGGCGCACCGAACCTACTGGGCCTTGGTCCATGGCAATATTTCCGAAGAAAAGGGTGTTATCGATGCTCCTATCGGCAGGCATCCGAAGGATCGCATACGGATGGCGGTGACCTTTAAGGGCGGCCGCGAGGCCGTTACTCATTTCCGGGTCCTCAAACGTTACGGTGACTATACCTGGGTGGAATGTAAACTGGAGACGGGGCGGACTCATCAAATTCGCGTTCATATGGCCTATATCCATCATCCCGTCGTAAATGACCCCTTATATGGGTATAAGAAAGATGATTTTCCCATTGACGGGCAGGCACTTCATTCCCATTCGCTCGACTTAGTTCATCCTGTCACGAAACAGTTGATGCACTTTGAAGCCCCGGCGCCGGACGATTTTCTCGAATGCCTGAAGCGGGCCGAACAGAAGGAGTGACAGTATGTGGAAAGAAAAGACACTGCTCATGGATGAAAAAGCGATGGGGCGGGCCATTCGCCGTATTGCTCATGAAATCATTGAACATAATAAAGGCCTCGACAGTACGATCCTGGTCGGAATCCATACCCGAGGAGTTCCTTTAGCCAAGCGACTGGGGCAGGAACTGACGGCCATCGAAGGGCGAACGGTCCCGGTCTACGATCTGGATATTTCGGCCTACCGTGACGATGGCCGCAAGAGTCCCATTGCTATTACCGATGCCAGTAAGTTCGATGCTGACGGCAAGACCGTCGTTCTCGTTGATGACGTCTTGTTTACCGGTCGGACAGTCCGGTCGGCCTTAAACGCCATCATGGAATTGGGGCGTCCGCAGTTCATCGAGCTTGCCGTCCTCGTCGACAGAGGGCATCGAGAACTCCCGATTCGGGCCGATTACGTCGGCAAAAATGTACCGACGTCACGTAGAGAAGACGTGGCCGTTCAATTAAAGGAAACGGACCGACAGGATCGCGTTATTCTGCGGGAATTGACGAAATAAAGGCCCAGAGGCTGCCGCTTTGCGG
Source organism: Megasphaera massiliensis (assembly GCF_000455225.1). Taxonomy (GTDB): domain Bacteria; phylum Bacillota; class Negativicutes; order Veillonellales; family Megasphaeraceae; genus Megasphaera; species Megasphaera massiliensis. Next base: position 176,993 of record NZ_HF954535.1, on the reverse strand, counting down.
CAGTCTTTTTTTATTGATTTCCCCTTTATTTATGCTATACTTAAGAAAAAACATACGTTTTGCTATATATTCAGAAAGAAGGGGTTGTGATGAAAAAGATTTTAAATGATGTCGATAGTGTCGAAGCCGAAATGATTCAGGGTTTGGTCAAATCGGCACCGAAGATGCTGCGCAAACTCGATTACGGTACGATTGTCGTGAGAGCCAATAAAAAAGAAGGCAAGGTTGCCTTGGTCAGCGGCGGCGGAAGCGGTCATGAACCGGCCCACGCCGGTTATGTCGGAGCGGGGATGCTCGATGGTGCCGTTGCCGGTACGGTATTTACGTCGCCCACACCGGACCAGGTACTGGAAGGTATTAAAGCCGTGGCCACGGAGCAAGGCGTTCTCTGTATCGTTAAAAACTATACCGGTGATATCATGAATTTTGAAATGGCCGTTGAAATGGCCGCCGATGAAGGCATCACGGCAGACTATGTCGTTGTCAATGATGACGTCGCCGTTCGTGACAGTCTGTATACCACGGGTCGCCGCGGTGTAGCCGGTACCGTTTTCGTCCATAAGATTGCCGGAGCCAAGGCGGAACAGGGGGCATCATTGGCAGACGTAAAAGGCGTTGCCGAAAAGGTCGTTGCCAACGTCCGTTCCATGGGCATGGCTATCGAGCCGTGTACTGTTCCGGCAGCGGGGAAGCAGGGGTTTGAACTAGCCGATGACGAAATGGAAATCGGAATCGGCATCCACGGTGAACCGGGGACTCATCGGGAGAAACTGCGTCCGGCTAATGAAATCGCCAAGATGCTCATCGATGAAATTTTATCCGACCTCGACTATAAAGGCAGGGATGTCGTCGTTATGGTCAATGGCATGGGCGGCACTCCGCTTATGGAACTGTATATCGTCAATAATTTTGTACAGGACTATCTCAAAGAGCAGGGCGTCCATGTCTATGACACGATGGTTGGCAACTACATGACCTCCATTGAAATGGCAGGATTTTCCTTGACGCTCCTGCGCTTGGACGATGACATGAAAGCCCTCTATGACGCACCGGCAGATACACTGGCTTGGAAAAAATAAAAGGGGATGATTTCGTTGGATACGAAGCAGATGGCGGCCATCATCGAAGGAATGGCTAAGAAGATTGAAGCAGAAAAAGACTTTTTGACCCAGCTCGACAATGAAATTGGCGATGGGGATCATGGAATCAATATGGCACGAGGCTTTGCAGCCGTAGAAAAGAAACTGCCGTCTTTGCGTGACGGTGATATCGGTTCTCTTCTTAAAGGCGTGGGTATGCAACTCGTGTCGACGGTCGGCGGCGCTTCGGGGCCGCTCTATGGAACGGCCTTCATGAAAGCCGGTATGGCCTGCAAGGGCTTGACGGAACTCGATGGCCCGGCCTTTGTCAAAGCGATGGAGGCTGCTGTAGACGGTATTAAGATGCGCGGCAAGGCGACAGAAGGCGAAAAGACGATGCTCGATGCCTTGTGCCCGGCCTTAAAAGCCTTGCAGGATGATGTCGCTGCCGGCAAATCTTTAAAAGAAGCCCTGACAGATGCAGCCGCTGCTGCTGAAAAAGGGGTAGAATATACCAAGACCATTATTGCTACGAAGGGGCGGGCCAGCTATTTAGGCGAACGCAGTGTAGGCCATCAAGACCCGGGGGCGACATCGGCACTCTATTTGCTGCAGGTCTTGGCAGAAATGGCATAAGATATAGGAGTTGAAGAAAATGGTAGGAGTCGTATTGGTTTCACATAGTCAGAAAGCTGCCGAAGGGGCGGCGGAACTCGCCCTTATGATGGCACCGGATGCGCCGGTCAAGGCTGCCGGAGGCCTCGAAGACGGTAGTCTCGGTACGAGTTTTGAAAAAATCAGTGCTGCCGTTGAAGGGGCAGATCAAGGGGATGGGGTAGCCTTGATCATGGATATGGGCAGCGCCGTCATGACGGCTGAAATGGTGGCCGAAAGCATGGACGATCGGAAAATCCGTCTCTTGGATTGCCCTTTTATCGAAGGCGCTGTCATTGCCGCTATTGAAGCGGCCGGCGGCACCCCTCTTTCGGCCATGCAGGAAAAAGTAGAATCCAGCCGGGATAGGAAGTTGTAAGCAGTCACGATGAAACACTTTTTTAAACGACTCTCCCTCATCTTTATTTGTCTGGCCGTTCTCGTCGCCGGTGTCGGCATGTATATCGGCAATATGGCCTACGAAGAATTTTACGATGCACCGTGGGATCAGATACTGGGGATTGAAAATCACAGCCGCGACGTTTCGACGATCCGTCAATGGGAACGGGAACGGGATTGGGAACCGGTCCGGGTCAATGCGCCGGACGGAAAAATCCTGCGCGGGACCTATATTGAAAATCGCCGCGACTCACACAAGACGGTTATCCTCATCCATGGTTTGTACCAAAATAGAACAATGTGTCTGCCCTACATGGATGAATACCGCCGCCTGGGTTATAACATTCTGCTCATCGATTTGCGGGGCCATGGTGAAAGTGAAGGCGACCACACCGAATGGGGGATAAGCGAAGTCGATGACTTACTGATGTGGTGTCAGTGGCTGCAAAACCGCGATCCGCAGATGACCATCGGTCTGCACGGTATTTCCCTTGGCGCCTCGATGGCCTTATTGTACGCCGGCAGTGAATACGGTCAGGATGTATCCTTTGTCGTCGCCGACAGTGCCTATGGCAATATCATCTCCCTCGGCCGGGAAAAATTATGGCAAGCCGTCGGTGACAAACGGGCTATTTGGGGATATAACCTTCTCGATCCCTTCTTCCAGGCGGCCATGTTCTACCATACCCATAAAATGGTGTCGTCCCTGGAACCGGCCCAGGCTGTAAAACGGATGAAAGTCCCGGTACTTTTTCTTCACGGTAGTGAGGATGAATTGGTTCCGGTGAAGACCGCCAGAAGTTTATATGACAACTGTACGAGTCCTAAGAAGGAAATTCATATTTTTGAAGGATCTCCTCATGCTGTTGGCATTGAGACCGATCAAAGTGAATATATGCGTGTTTTGAGCCAATTCTTAGAAGAGGATGCCGATTCAGTCTAAAAAATGTCTGGATCTATGCATTTCCGATACTTGACTATTTTTCGATACCCGACTATTATTAGTATAGTACATTTCCGCCATCTACTAGATATGGTAGATGGCGGTTGTATGTCTACGATACATTGTTGGAGGAGGAAATGGAATGAACGAACAAGAATGGCTCGGCAGTGACAATCAGCTGGGACTCGATATTTGGAAGAATAAATACTGTGATGATGGCGAAACTTTCGACCACTGGCTTGAACGAATCAGTGGCGGCGACAGTGAAGTGGCTGATTTGATCAAAGAAAAAAAGTTTCTCTTTGGCGGCCGCATCTTGGCAAACCGCGGACTGGAATGCGAAGGCAAAAAGATAACCTTATCCAATTGCTACGTCATGACACCGCCGGAAGACAGTATTGAAAGCATCTTCGACCGGGCCGGGAAACTGGCGCGCACCTATAGCTACGGCGGAGGATGCGGCATCGATATTTCTCAGCTCAGTCCCAAAGGCGCCCGCATCAACAACGCGGCTAAAGAAACGAGCGGTTCCATTTCCTTTATGACTCTCTATTCGCTGGTTACGGAACTTATCGGCCAGAACGGGCGTCGCGGCGCACTGATGATTTCCATCGACTGTGCTCACCCGGACGTGCTGGATTTCATTAAGCTTAAAACGGACCTTGATAAAGTTACGAAGGCCAATATTTCGATTCGCCTTAGCGATGAATTCATGGAAGCCGTCAAGGAGCATAAGCAGTTCCGCCTGCACTTTACTCGTAAAGAAACGGGGCAGGTCATCGAAAGCTTGGTCAACGCAGCTGATGTATTCCGTCTCGTTGCTGAAACGAACTGGGATTATGCCGAACCGGGAGCCCTCTTTTGGGACCGCATCAAGTCGTGGAACCTCTTGGCCAATACGCCGGAATTCTCCTTTGCCGGGGTCAATCCCTGTGCCGAAGAACCCTTGCCGGCCGGTGGTTCATGCCTCCTCGGCAGCCTCAACTTGGCAAACTTCGTAACATCCCCCTTTACGCCGAATGCTTCCTTTGACTTTGACGAATTCAAGCGCTGCGTCGTCATCGCCGTTCGCGCTTTAAATGACGTTCTTGAAGAAGGCCTTCCCCTCCATCCCTTGGAAGAACAGCGGGAAAGCGTTACGGCTTGGCGCCAGATCGGCCTCGGTATCATGGGACTTGGTGACATGCTTATTCAGATGGGACTGACCTATGGCAGTAAGGATGCCGTTGATTTCTGCCATGATATCGGCTTTGCCATGGCGGATACGGCCATTGCCGCTTCGGCGGATCTGGCACACGAACGGGGTGCCTTTGCTAAATGCCATATCGATGAAATCATGAGCACACCGTATTTTAAAGCCAATACGACGGATGCAACGGCTGAAAAGGTAAAGGAATACGGCCTGCGCAATTCCCAGTTGCTCACCATCGCGCCGACGGGAACCTTGTCGACGATGCTCGGCATATCCGGCGGGATTGAACCGATTTATGCCAATTTCTACGAAAGAAAAACTGAATCCCTTCACGGGACGGACGTGTACTACAAAGTCTATACGCCTATCGTGGAACGGTATATGAAGGCCCGTAAGCTGAAAGATGACGGCGAATTGCCGGATTACTTCGTCACGGCCTTGACCCTCGACTACCGCGAACGCGTCGCCATGCAGGCTGCTTGGCAGCGTCACATCGATGCGTCCATCAGTTCGACAGTCAATGTACCCAACAGCTTCACCGTCGAAGATACGGAAAACCTCTACCTCTTGGCCTATGAAAACGGCTGCAAGGGCCTGACCTTATTCCGTGACGGCTGCAAACGGGCCGGCATCCTGACGACGCATGAAGAAGAAAAACCGGTACCGACGGCCGGCGAAGGCCTCGAACGCGGTGAAATCGTCAGCATCGACGACAACGTCATCGGCAAGAAGCGCAAGCTCATTACGGGCTGCGGCAGCCTGCACTGCATGGCCTTCTTTGATCCCCAGACCGGGGCTCTGCTTGAAACGTATTTGAGTAAGGGATCTACGGGCGGCTGCAATAACTTCATGATCGGCCTGTCGCGTATGATTTCTATCAGCGCCCGTGCCGGCATCGATATTTATACCATCGTCGATCAGCTCAATTCGACGGGGAACTGCCCGTCCTATTCGGTCCGCCGGGTGACGCGCGGTGATACCAGCCGCGGCTCGTGCTGCCCCATGGCCGTCGGCAATGCCCTCCTCGACATGTTCGATGAAGTCCAGCAGGAACTGCAGCAGACAGAATCCGTCGCCAGCGGTCATACCCCACCGGTGAAAAAAGCTCCGGTCCGCCCGAGAGCTGAAAAGAAAGTCACGGCTGAAAGCATCCTTTGCCCCCAGTGCGGCGAACCTTTGACCTTCGAAGGCGGCTGCAATACCTGCAAGAACTGCGGCTGGAGTAAATGCAGTTAAGGTAAGTGGGAGGGCTCATCGCCCCAAAAATCGATGCGTCATCCCACTATAGTTATGATGTCGTATCGATCCTATAGGCTGAGATGAGGGGAACCATTTATTAAAAAAATTCCTTGTGTGGATGAGAATGCAGTCTGTAAAGGGCGTAAATGTTTTTTTACTAAAGCCAGTATTGACAGACTGGGACATTATGTTTATAATATACATAATTTTACAGAAAGCGATGAAAGAGAAGCAAATTACGGGTCTTTTCAGAGAGCTGCCGGTCGGTGCGAGGCAGTATGGCTGTAAGGCGTTCCGCTCCGGAGCTGCAAATGATGAATTTGACGGGTACGCCCGATACAGCGGTACAAGTTGGCCGAAAGGCAAGTTGGGTGGCAACGCGGGAATACAACTCTCGTCCCTTTGATGGGACGGGAGTTTTTTTTATAGCAGAAGACTTTCCCTGCGGTCTTCGCTTCATAAGAGGGGGAGAAACATGAAAAGAGTGTACAATTTCAATGCCGGTCCATCGGCAATGCCTTTGGAAGTACTGAAAGAAGTGCAAGATGAATTTCTCGATTTCAATGGAACCGGTATGAGTATCGTTGAAATCAGTCATCGCAGTGCCGCCTATCAAGCTATGCAGGATGATACGGTGGCCATGCTGAAGAAGCTCTTGGTCGTTCCGGATGATTATCATATCGTCTTTATCCAAGGCGGCGGCAGTATGCAGTTTACCATGCATGCAGCCAATTTCCTGAAAAATCGCGGCGGGTATTTGAATACCGGCGTCTGGTCCAATAAGGCTATGGAAGCGGCGTCCTTTTTCGGCGAAACCTATGAAGTCGCTTCGAGTAAGGCTGAGGGATTTTCTTATATTCCCAAAGCGGAGAGCTTCGTCGTAAAAGCGGATACGGACTACGTCTATATGACGTCGAACAACACGATTCACGGGACGCAGTGGAAGAGTTTTCCTTCCTTCGACGTGCCTTTGTTCTGCGATATGTCCAGCGATTTTCTCAGCCGTCCCGTCGATATCAAGCAGTTTGACTTCATCTATGCCGGTGTTCAGAAAAATGTCGGTCCTGCCGGCGTCGTCGTAGCTATCATCAAAGATGATCTCTTGAAAAAAGTCTGCCGCGACTTGCCGGTCATGATGCAGTATAAGACCTACGTCGATCATGATTCAACGTATAATACACCGCCGGTGTTCAATATTTACTTCGTCAATAAAGTCGCTCACTGGCTTGATCGTAACGGCGGCCTCTCGGCCATGGCGAAGCGCAATCAGGAAAAAGCAGCCCTCGTCTATGACGCCATCGATGAAAGCAACGGCTTTTATCGGGGCCATGCCGCGAAAGATTCACGCAGTCTGATGAACGTTACCTTCAACCTGCCGACACCGGAATTGGAAGCTCAGTTCGTCGCAGCCGCAGCCGAACAGGATCTCATCGGCATCAAAGGGCACCGCTCCATCGGCGGCTGCCGGGCTTCTCTGTATAACGCCGTTACGGAAGAAGGCTGCCGGGCCTTGGCGGATTTCATGAAAGATTTCCATAAAAAGCATTAATATTGTATATAAGGAATAGGATCTATAGGGGGATACGAAAATGAAAATTTTAGTCAGCGATGACGTATCGATGAAGGGCGTAGAGCTCCTTCGTGAAAATGGTTACGAAGTCGACGTTAAGAAAAATCTCGATGAAGAAGGGCTCATCGCCTGCATTGGCGAATACGACGGCCTCATTACCCGCTCGATGACCCACGTTACGGAAAAGGTCATCGCCGCCGCAACGAAACTGAAAGTCGTCGGCCGTGCCGGTGTCGGTGTCGACAGCATCGACTTGAAGAGTGCTACGGCTCGCGGCATTGTCGTCGTCAATACGCCGACGTCGAATACGTTAGCGGCGACGGAACACACCTGCGCCATGATTATGGCCATTACCCGCCACATTCCGCAGGCTCATAATTCCCTGATGGCCGGCAACTGGGACCGCAAGACCTTTACGGGCATTCAGCTCCAGAATAAGACTCTCGGCATCATCGGCGTCGGCCGCATCGGTTCGCGGATTGCAAAACGGATGCAGGCCATGGAAATGAAGACCATCGGCTATGACCCGTATATTCCCGAAGAACGGTTTAAACAACTCGGCGTTGAACCCGTCGATTTAGATACCCTTCTCGAACGGTCGGACTACATTACGATGCACACGCCGCTGACCAAGGAAACGACAGGCCTTATCGGTAAGGATGAAATTGCCAAGATGAAAGATGGCGTGCGGGTCATCAACGTCTCGCGCGGTGCCGTCCTCGACATCAATGCCCTGGCCGATGCCTTGAAGAGCGGCCACGTAGCCGGCGCTGCCATCGACGTATTTCCGACGGAACCGCTTACGACGGATATCAATCCCTTCGTTGGTATGGACAATGTCGTCATCACGCCGCATCTCGGCGCTTCGACCGTAGAAGCACAGATCGGTGTTTCCGTTGACGTTGCCGAAGGCGTCATGGAAGCCTTGAAGGGCGAACCCGTTGCTACGGCTGTCAATATGGCTCCCGTTCCGCCTCATGTCTACAACGTTATCCATCCTTATTTCGACCTCATGGAACGGATGGGGAATTTAGGCGTATATTTGGCCGATGCACCCATGAAGGAAATCGAAGTCGAATATACGGGCGAACTGGCCGATACGGAAACGCGCCTTTTGACGACGGCCGTTCTTAAAGGGGCTTTAAATCCCATCCTGCAGGAATCAGTCAATTACGTCAACGCTTCTGAAGTGGCTAAGACGCGCCACATTGCCGTTAAGGAAATCAACAGTCAGTCCAACAACTACTTTGTAAACTCAGTTACTGTCCGCGTTCGGACCAATAAAGGCGAACACGCCATTGTCGGCGTCCTGTTCAATGGGACGGAAGCGAAAATCGTTCAGATCGATGAATACCGCGTCGACTTTAAACCGGAAGGCTACTTGCTCCTCGTACCCCACGTCGACCAGCCGAATATGATCGGTCAGATTTCGACCATCCTCGGCCAGGCTCATATCAACATCATGGGCATGCAGGTCGGCCGCATGACGACGACGGGCAACAACATCATGGCCATTGCCGTCCAGGATGATATTCCTAACGACATCATGGTCAAGCTCCGCTCGATCAACGGGATTCTCGACATTAAACTCATTCACTGTGACACACACTAAAAGGGGAAGATTATGGTACGCATCATACTTATTCGCCACGGCGAAACACAATGGAACATTGAAGGCCGCTACCAGGGACAGGAAGACACGCACCTCAGCGAACGGGGCCAGCTCCAAGGCCGCATGGTTGCTGACGGCTTAAAGAATACGCCCATTGACGTGGCTATTTCAAGTCCGCTCGAACGGTCCTACATGACCTGCTCTTTCTGTGCGGCGCTTCACGGTCTCACGGTCTTAAAAGATGATCGCCTCCTTGAAATCAATCACGGTGATTGGGAAGGGCGGCTGGCTGATGACATCAAGGCTCAGTATCCTGATGAATTTCAGCGCTGGCATACGGCGCCTCACACGGTCACCATGCCGGGCAAGGGCGGCGAGTCCTTGGAAGACGTCCGCAGCCGTGTCCGGGCGGCCTTCGATGATTACGTTCAGAAATATGAAGGCAAGACGGTCTTGGTGGCAGCTCACGATGCCGTAAACAAGGCCATCATTTGTGACGTTCTGGGCCTTGATTTAAGCCATTTTTGGCAGATCAAGCAGGACAATACCTGCATCAACGTCTTAGAATGGCAGGATGGGACCTGGCGTTTGGTCCTGCTCAATTCGACGAATCATATGGGGTATTTGTTCAGTGGTATTGAACAAAAAGGGTTATAATACTATCGCAGCGAGGTAGTTAAAGTATATTTACAGAGGAAGGAAGCAGCTATCATGTTAGATACGAAATTCATCCGCGACCACGTAGAAGAAGTAAAGGAAAATATTAAGAATCGCCACGCCCATGCCGACGTCGACGCCTTCGTCGCCTTAGACGATAAACGGCGTGAAATCCTTCAAAAAGTCGAAGCCATGAAGAATGAACGCAATACGGTTACCAAGGAAATCAGCCAGCTCAAACGCAATAAAGAAAATGCCGACGCCCAGATTGCCGCTATGAAGAAACTCGGCGACGACATCGACGTCCTCGATAAGGAAGTCAAGGCTGTCGAAGCCGATATGCACGCCATCCAGCTCATGATCCCCAATATGTGCCATCCGTCGGTTCCGGTCGGCAACGACGACAGCGATAACCCGGAAGTCCGCAAGTGGGGCGAACCGAAACAGTTCGACTTTGAACCGCTGAACCACTGGGACGTCGGCGAACGCTTAGGCCTTCTCGATTCTGAACGGGCCGCAAAGGTTACCGGTGCCCGTTTCTATTACTATGTCGGCGCCGGCGCCCGTTTGGAACGCGCTGTGTACAATTTCATGCTCGACCAACATACGGAAAAAGACGGCTACACCGAAGTCATTCCGCCATATATCGTCAATCGCGATTCCATGACCGGTACGGGTCAGCTGCCGAAATTTGCGGAAGACATGTATAAGCTCAATGTCGAAGGCGAAGAAATGTATATGATCCCGACGGCAGAAGTACCGCTTACCAACTATTACCGCGGTGAAATCATCGACGGCAGTAAACTGCCGATTTACTTCACGTCCCTGACACCGTGCTTCCGCGCTGAAGCCGGTTCTGCCGGCCGCGATACGCGAGGCCTCATTCGCCAGCATCAGTTCCATAAAGTCGAAATGGTAAAATATTCGGCTCCGGAAACGAGCTACGATGAACTCGATAAACTGACACAGAATGCCGAAGATATCTTAAAGGCTTTGGGCCTTCCCTATCACGTCGTCTGCCTCTGCACGGGCGATATCGGTTTCTCGGCTGCCAAGACTTTCGACGTCGAAGTCTGGTTCCCGGCCCAGGGGAAATACCGTGAAATTTCTTCGTGTTCCAATACGGAAGATTTCCAGGCACGGCGGGCTAACATCCGCTTCCGCCGGAACCCGAAATCGAAGCCGGAATTCGTTCATACCTTAAACGGTTCGGGCTTGGCTGTAGGCCGCACGGTCGCTGCTATTCTCGAAAACTATCAGCAGGCTGACGGCTCGGTCGTAGTACCGGAAGTCCTTCGTCCGTACATGCACTGCGACGTCATTACGAAAGAAAAATAAAAGTCTCGTCCCTGAGATGCTGTTAAAAAAACTCCTGTCTAAAAGCAGGAGTTTTTTACTTTGCCTAGAAATAATACTATATATGTGTTTTCGTTATTTTTAGACAAGGAGGTTCCTTATGAATCGCGTATTGACCTTGGAGTTTGTCCGCGTTACGGAAGCGGCAGCGGTAAAAGCCGGCCGTCTCATGGGGAAGGGCGATAAGAATGGCGCCGATCAACTGGCTGTCGACGGTATGCATTCGATCTTGTCGACGGTTCCCATCGACGGTACGGTCGTCATTGGCGAAGGGGAAATGGATGAGGCCCCCATGTTATATATCGGCGAAAAAGTCGGTGCCGGTGGTACGGAAGTCGATATTGCCGTCGATCCCTTGGAAGGGACGAATTTGACGGCAAAAGGGCAGGACGGATCCATTTCGGTCATGGCTATTGCCGGGAAAGGTGATTTACTTCACGCGCCGGACATGTATATGGAAAAGCTCTGCGTCGGACCGCGGGCTAAGGGGCGTATCGACTTGAATCAGTCGGTGCCGGAAAACCTGCGCCGCATCGCCGAGGGCTTAGAACGAGGCATCGATGACTTGACCGTCGTCATCCTCGACCGGCCGCGCCACAAAGACCTTATCGACGAGTGCCGCAGCGCCGGTGCCCGTATCAAGCTCATTACCGACGGCGACGTTTCACCGGCGGTCGACGCCGGTATCGAAGGTTCCGGCGTTCACGTCGTCATGGGAATCGGCGGTGCACCGGAAGGGGTTCTGGCAGCGGCCGCCTTGAAGTGCCTCGGCGGCGATATGCAGGCCCGCCTCATTCCTTATACCGACGAAGAACGGCAGCGCTGTTTGGATATGGGCATCAAAGATATTAACAAGGTCATGACCCTCGATGATCTGGTAAAAGGGGATGACTGCATTTTCTCGGCGACAGCCATTACCAATACGCCCATGATGCGCGGCGTTCAGTACTTTGGCGGCGGTGCCCGGACGATGTCCGTCGTCATGCGTTACCGCAGCGGAACGATTCGTTTTATCGATACCTTCCACCGCTTCAATAAAGAAGCGAAATGGAGTATCCACCTATAACATTTCCTTTACAAGGTATTCCTAAAAAAGGGCTTGTCGCCTAGGCGCCAAGCCTTTTTTTTTCTTCCGTTTATGGTAGAATAATTTGATAGTAATTATATGCTCAATAGAATGGCATCTTCAGGCATCGCGTCTTTGGAGGCCATTTAGATAAAACTACTCGAATACTATTAGGAGGCACCAGAATTGGAGAAACTTGTTATTCATGGTGGAAAGCCCTTACAGGGCACTGTTCGCGTCAGTGGGGCTAAAAATGCCGTACTGCCCATTATCGTCGCATCTATGTTGGGAACGACGAAAAGTACATTGACCGAGATTCCGAAGCTCGCTGACGTCCATACCGTCTGCGACGTCATCGAATCCCTCGGCGTCCATATAGAACACCCCGAAAGAGATACCCTTATCATTGATGCCCGGGAGTTGACATCGACGACGGCACCGTATGATTTGGTCCGCCGCATGCGTGCGTCCTTTTTAGTTATGGGACCGCTCTTGGCCCGCAAGGGGAGAGCACAGATTTCCCTGCCCGGCGGCTGCTCCATCGGTGCGCGTCCGATTGACTTGCACCTCAAGGCCTTTGAAGCCATGGGTGCCGTCATCAACCTTGAAAACGGCGATATCGAAGCCGTAGCCCCAAATGGGCTGCAGGGCGCTCAGATTTACCTTGATTTCCCCAGTGTCGGTGCGACGGAAAACATCATCATGGCTGCTTCCATGGCTAATGGCAAGACGGTCCTCGAAAATGCTGCTGAAGAACCGGAAATCGTCGATTTGGCAACCTATCTGAACAGCATGGGTGCCAATATTCGCGGTGCCGGTACCAACGTCATCCGCATCGAAGGTGTCAAGGAACTCCACGGTGCCAGCCACGCCGTTATCCCCGACCGCATCGAGGCCGGTACCTTTATGATCGGCGCCGCTATGACCAAGGGCAACATCTTCGTTGAAAATGCCATTTCAGAGCATTTGAAGCCCCTTATTTCTAAGTTAAAAGAAGTCGGTGCCGAAGTGGAGGAAGAAATCGACGGTATCCGCGTCATCGGCCATGAGCCTTTGCGGCCGGCCGATATAAAGACCTTGCCTTATCCCGGCTTTCCGACGGATATGCAGGCGCAGTTCATGGCGTTGACGACGCTCTGCCAAGGAACGAGCGTCGTTACGGAAACGGTCTTTGAAAACCGCTTCATGCACGTCGATGAATTTAAACGGATGGGTGCTAAAATCCGAATCGAAGGACGCAGCGCCATCGTAGAAGGCATAGAACAGCTTAAAGGCGCCTCGGTCAATGCCACCGACCTGCGTGCCGGAGCCGCCCTGGTCCTGGCGGGCTTGGTCGCTGAAGGCGAAACGGAAGTCGGTTATCTATACCACATCGACCGTGGTTACGATAATTTTGTATTAAAATTACAAAGGCTAGGTGCAGATATTGTTCGCGTCAATATTGAGGAAGAAGAAAACTAAAAAAAAGGTACAGCCGGCACGGCATTCCCGCTCGTTCTTTTTATCGAACTGGTTTGCCAGTGATATTGCCATTGATTTGGGGACGGCCAACATTATTGTATTCGTTAAAAATAAGGGCATCGTCGTCAATGAGCCGGCCGTCATCGCCGTCGATACGATGGAAAATAAGGTCGTTGCCATCGGCCGCGAAGCCCAGGCTATGATCGGGCGGACGCCGCGCAACATCCATGCCTACCACCCCCTGCGCAACGGCGTCATTGCCGACTACGATGCGACGGAGTACATGCTGCGGTATTTCATCCGCCGGGCCATTGGGAAGTCCTTGTTTTTTAAACCCCGCGTCGTCATCTGTGTCCCGTCGAGCGTTACCAACGTCGAACGGCGGGCTGTCATCGAAGCGGCCATGCAGGCCGGAGCCAGAAAGACGACGGTCATGGAAGAACCGCTGGCAGCAGCCATCGGGGCCGGCCTCGATATTGCCACGTCGAACGGGTCTATGGTCGTCGATATGGGCGGAGGCACGACGGATGTCGCCGTTCTCAGCCTGAGCGGCATCGTCATCAGTGAATCCCTGCGCATCGGCAGCAATACCTTTGATGAAGCCATCATCCGTTATTTGGAAAAGATAAAGCACGTCACCATTGGCCAGCACACGGCAGAAGAGCTGAAAATCTTAATCGGCACGGCTATGAGCGACGGCCGCCGCATGACGGCTGACGTCCGCGGCCGCAGCACGGAAACGGGACTTCCCGTATCGATTGATATCGATTCACAGGAAATCCGCCTGGCCATCGACGAACCGATTCAGACCGTCCTAAAGACGATCGTTTCCATCTTAGAAAAGACACCGCCCGAACTGGCGGCGGACATTGCCGACCACGGCATCGTCCTCACCGGCGGCGGATTACTTCTCGATAGTTTTGACCGTCTTATTTCCCGTACGACCGGCATGGCAGCCTATCTTTGCGAAGATCCGCTGCTCTGCGTGGCCCATGGTGCCGGCAAGGCCGTCCGAGAAATGGACCGCTTAAAAGATAGTTTTGATGATTTATAACTGTTTCGCTCTTTCAGTGAAATAGGGAATGGAGGGAGCCGTCATGAAAAAACTTTACAGACTCGCCGTATTAGCCGGACTCGCCGGTCTTCTCGCGATGCCGGCAGCTGCGGCTGATGTATCCTATATAACCGTATTGAGCGGCAGCGTCGTCAGTGTAGCCCCTGTCGGTGCCGCTGTTAAAGAAGGAGATGTTCTTCTTACGGTCAATTCTTTAGCCGGTCCGATGCCGGCAGCCCGTTCTGATAAAGACGGTGTTGTTAAATCGGTCCTCGTCCAGCCGGGCTCGCAGGTACAGCAGGGCGCCGTTGTCGTCGTGGTGGAAACGAAATGATGAAATCCTCCATGACGAAGAAAGTCTCTGCTTTACGGCGTATGGTGGGCCGAGTCTGTCTGACTGCGGCCTTTTCCTGTCTTTTGGCGGTTTCGGCACAGGCTCAGGAATTTATGAACGTCAGTGACGTCCAAATCGGTATGACCGGCTATGCCAAGACCGTCGTTCAAGGGACGGAAATCCAGACCTTCCCCGTTGAAATCTTAGGGGTCATGAAGAACAGCGGCCCGTCGGGGGATTTGATTCTGGCCAAGTTTTCCGGTCCCCTCATCGAACAGACCGGCGGCATTGCCCAAGGGATGAGCGGCAGTCCGGTTTACATCGACGGTAAGCTCCTCGGCGCCGTTGCCTACGGCTGGTCCTTTACCAACTCCCGCATTGGCATGATTACGCCCATCAACGACATGTTGAAACTGTGGAACGTGCCGACCAAGGAGGAAATCCGGCCTTTCAACGCCCGTGAATCGTCGCTCATTCCCATTGCTACGCCGTTGATGATGTCCGGTTTTGATACGACGTCGGCCGAGTGGATGAAGAGCAAGCTGCCCGATTATAATTTCATGCCCGTCGATACGGCATCGGCCAGCACCGATGATGTCGCCATGCCTTTAGAACCCGGCAGCAGTGTGGCTGCCGCCTTCGTTAACGGCGATATGAAGATGGGCGCTATCGGTACGGTTACCTACGTTGACAACGATCACATCGTCGCCTTTGGTCATCCTTTTTTGAAAAAGGGCAGTATCAATTATTTCATGCATAATGCCTATATTTTTACGGTTGTCAACAACCTGTCCAGCTCTTTCAAATTAGGATCTATCGGTGCTGAAGTCGGCAAGATTACCCAGGATCGGGGCGCCGGCATCAGCGGTCAGTACGACTATTTGGCACCGGGCATTCCGGTTACGATCAACGTACGCGATACCGATACCGATACGGCCATGACTAAACGCGTTAAGATCATTGAAGACAATGAACTGACCCCTGTTTTAGCTGCGACGACGGTCTATAATACGGTCAATAAGACCATCGACCGCACCGGCGGCGGCACGGCGACCTTGTCCTATACCATTCGCTCGTCTAATGGCCGCGATAAGGACATTACCCGCCACAATATGTATTATTCTGAAGAAAATATCAATGAAAAGAGCATTGATGAATTGTACAATGTTCTCGATATCTTAAAGCACAACGAATTTATTGATTATCCCGTTCTCGATATCACCATGAACGTCGATATTACCCAGGCCCGCAAGTCGGCCTCCATCGTCGATGCTACAGCCGCTCCGGTTGTCGTAAGTCCCGGGGACAACGTATACTTTAAAGTAAAACTCCATCCCTACCGCGGTGTCGATGAAGTGAAGACCATGAGCTTTACCGTGCCTAAGGATCAGCCCTTGGGGGATATGGTATTAGAAGTCCGCGGCGGCGGTGTCATTCCTTTGCCGTATTTGATCGAAAAGCAGCGCTACAACTTGACCGATGAAATCATCAAACGCCTGCGTCGCTACAAAGATTTTGATGCTTTGAAAAAAGAAATTGACAAGGAAGACTCCAATAATGATTTGGTCATTGAAATCCTCGATCAGGGCGTCAGCATGATCAATGAAAGCGGGACCAAGGTGAGCAAGGAGAAAATCCGCGGTAAAGAACCGGGAACCAGTGCCAAAGATGTCATTAAGCCGAGCAAGCACAATGTGGGCGACGACAATCAAAGCGATGCCAAGTCATCCATCGCTACGCCGTACATCGTCAAAGGCGACGGCCAGATAACGATTAAAGTCGTAACCCCGGAAAAACGCGATGCCTTCCTCGCCAAGAACCACAATATCAATGAAGCCAAGGCGATCATCGGTGATGAATCGGATGGAGCGTCTCAAGATGACGAACTGGTAAAATCCGACAAGACCGATGACAGCAAGGATACCGATAAAAAGAACGACAAAAATCAAGATAAGGACGGCGGTAAAGATGCGGCTTCCGTGATTCGGACAGTCGACCTCGATCTGTTCCACTGAGTGTAAAACCGGCTCTTTTACCGGACAAATCGTCCTGCTTTAATAAGACCTGAAAAGGGCTGTCTTCGGACGGCCCTTTTTACTTGCCATTTTTCGCATAAAATGCTATTATTTTACCTATGGAAACTCAAATTAGAATTTTAGTTTTCAGCCTTTATTTTCTCACAATTTAGGCACAATTAAATATTGGTGTTTTACATCCATTTTTAATAATGGTATAGTAAAAGTAGTCTACTACTTAGGGAAAGGGCGGTCTTTCATGCAGAAACTTTTAGAAGACATTGGGAAGTTTACCATCCATGTCTTTGAACAAGTCGGTGTCATCGCCATCCTTTTTGCCCGGACGCTGCGCCAGCTTCCGAAGAATCAACGGCAGCTGATGTTCAACCAGATGGCTCATCTCGGCGTCAATTCCCTGCCTATCGTCAGTATGACACTGCTCTTTGCCGGTATGGTCATGACCTTACAGATCGTCGACATTCTCCTGCGCTACGGAGCACAGTCGACCTTAGGCGGCGTCATGTCCGTTGCTATGGGGCGTGAGTTGGGTCCTATCTTAACGGGCGTCGTCATGGCCGGCCGCGTCGGCGCTGCTATGACGGCAGAAATAGGGACCATGAAGGTTACCGAGCAAATCGACGCCCTGCGCTGCATGGCCGTCAATCCTATTGCTTATTTGGTCGTTCCTCGATTTATTGCCTGCGTCATCATGGTGCCGATGCTGGCTTTTTACGGCTATGTCATCGGGACGGCCGGCGGCTACGGCGTGGCGACCCTCGGGGCCGGTCTGACGCATTTTACGTATGTAAATTCGATTGAATTATTTACGAACATAAGCGATGTCGTCCTGGGCATGGTCAAAGCTATGTTTTTTGGCGGTATCATTGCCCTCGTTGCCTGCAATGAAGGCATGAATGCTCAAAGTGGTGCTGAAGGCGTCGGTCAGGCGACGACGAAATCCGTCGTGACATCGATCATCTTTATTTTTATCTGCAATTATATCTTATCCGTTTTATTATATTGAGGAGGATCATGATTCGTCTTCGCGATGTGACCGTCGCTTATGGCGATAAGGTCATACTGGACAACATTAATTTAGACATTCATCAGGGAGAGACCTTGGCCGTCCTCGGTGCCAGCGGTTCCGGCAAGAGTACGATCCTGCGCCTCATCATCGGTCTGCAAAAGCCGACAAGGGGCCATGTTTTCTTCCATGATACGGATATTACCACTTATGATGAAGACCAGCTGATGGAGGTTCGCCGTCACATGGGGATGGTTTTTCAGTATTCCGCCCTCTTCGATTCCATGACGGTTGGTGAAAACGTAGCCTTCGGCCTTCGTCAGCATACTCACGACGATGCGGCGACGCGGCAGCGAATCGTCAAGGAAAAACTCCATCTCGTCGGTCTCGATGGGATTGAAGATATGATGCCCAATGATTTATCCGGCGGTATGAAAAAACGCGTCAGTTTAGCCAGGGCCATTGCCCTCGACCCGCAGGTCATCCTCTATGATGAACCGACGGCCGGCCTCGATCCGCTGCGCTGCATGGATATCAATCGTCTGGTCGTCAGCATGCAAAAACAGATTCACGCCACCTCGGTCATCGTTACCCACGATATGGATTCGGCTTTTTTTGTCGCCGACCGGTTGGCTTATTTACAGGATGGGCGCTTTCGGCTCATTGCCGATAAAAAAAGTTTTGCCCAAACCGATGACGAAGACGTTCAACGCTTTATCCACGGCGGTCGTCTTCCGGAAGAAAGAGGGGATAGTCTATGAAGTGGAGCTCAGAAGCCAAAGTAGGTTTCGTCACCATCGTCGCTGTCCTCTTATTCAGCGGCGTCGTCATGGGCCTGGCCCATATCGAACTCTTTGGCAAGCCGGGCTTTGTCATCCATACCGAATTTAATGATGCCAACGGGCTGCAAAAAGGAAATTCTGTCCGCTACGTAGGCGTCCATGTCGGTAAGGTCGAAAAAGTAACGCCGTCGCGAAACGGCGTCGACGTGACCATGAAAATCGATAAGGGAACAGAAATTCCGAGGGACTCGAAAATCGTCATTACAACGGACGGTCTCTTAGGGGAGAAAATCGTTTCTATTTCTCCCGGTGCCGACCGCAGCCACCTCTTAGCTGACGGCGATTATATCGACGGCAAGCAGGGCAAGACCATGGACGATATGATGGACAGCGCCAGCAAACTCATGGGGAGCGCCGATGAGATGGTCAAGAGCCTCAATGCCGTTATCGGTGATGAAAAAACTCAGGCTGCCATGCGCGGTTCCATTCAAAATATCGATGCTATTACGGGCCGGACCAGTCAGATGCTCGATGCCAACGCGGCCAATGTTGAAGCGATTACGGCTAACATGGCGGCGGTGACGGCGCAAATGAATGCGTCTATGCAGCAGCTCGATGGTGACGGTGCGACCTCGGCCAATGCCCGGGAAACGGCGGCCAATATAAAATCGATTACCGATCGCTTTGAAAATATCGCCCAGTCTATGGAAAAGATGACGACTGACCCCAAGACCCAGGCCAATATCCAGACGACGCTCGATAATACGGCCCAGATAACGACCAAGGTCAATAAAATCCTTGGCGGTTCATCGGATATCAAAGTCGAAGGCGAAGGCGGACTCTTATATAACACGACGAAGAACGAAACGAGCGGCAATGTAAATTTTAGGGTGTACCGCGGCGATAGCTTTGGCTTGATCGGAGCTGAAAATATCGGTAACGGTACGAACCTCAACTTACAGTACGGCCGTCGTAACGGCATCTTTGATTTGAGGGCCGGATTGATCAACGGCGACCTCGGTATCGGTACTGATTTATTCCACGACGGGCCTTTTCGCCTGTCCCTTGAAGGGTACGATCCCGATGACTGGCGTTTTCGCTTAAAAGCCCAGTATCGGCTGACGTCGGATCTCTACCTTTTCAGCCAGTTCACGCGGCCCATGAGTCGTCGCGATGGCGGCAACTATTATGGTATTAATTATGCTTTTTAGCAAATTCTATATAAAGAAAACAGGGGGTACCCATGATGAACAACAAACTGTATAAGAAATTGGTCATCGCCATGATGATTACAACCATAAGCACAGTCGCCGTTGCGTCCGCTGACGATACGACGGCATCGGTCCGTCCTGTCGATCTGTCCCAGGCCGATGAAGTCCAGGCCCGGGCTAAAGCGGAAGATAAGGAAATCAAAGCCCAGCAGGCACAGCAGAAAAAGGCTGCTAAGGCCGAAGCGAAGGCACGTGCCAAAGCCAATGCCCAGACCGCGGATATTACGCCGGAAATGCGTGAAACACTGGCCCAAAAGATTGCCGATGATTCGGCGAAACTGGCTGAGAAAGAAGCGGCTAAACGGGCTAAGAAAAATGAAATCGATCCGGTCATCGTCGTCGGCCGCGTGCCGACGAACGGCGTCGTCGATTTGACCTTGCCCAGAACGGTTCAGATGGCCCTCGATTACAACCGCGATATCAAGAACTCCAAGTACTCCCTGCGCAAGGCAGAATATGCCATCGATGAAGCCAGAGCCGGCAGAGCCCCCGTCGTCGACTACACCTTCAGCGCTCAGCGTACGCGGGCTACGAACGCCAGCCTCGCTTCGTCCCGGAGCACAAATGCCATTTCCAATGCCTTTGGAAACTCCCTGGCTGTGACCATTCCTCTCTATACGGGCGGTAAGGTCGAAGGCAGTATTGACGTTGCCAAATTGGGTAAAGTCGATGCCCAGGAAGAAATCCTCCGTGTCGAACAGGCGACGAAATATTCGGCTGTTGAAGGCTACTATGCCCTCTTAGCCTATCAGGAATTACAAGGCGTCTATCAGGAGGCCGTTACCAATCTCCAGGGCCATTTAGATAACGTCCAGGCCCAGTACAACGTCGGCACGAAAGCCCGCGTCGACGTCTTGTCGTCTGCTGTTTCCCTGGCCAATGCCAAGACGACAGCCGTTACGGCCGAAAATAATGTGGCCATTTCCGAATCGAATTTAAATAATATCCTCGGCCTGCCGTTACAGACGCAGCTCAATCTGGCCGATCATCAACTGCCCTTTAATACTTACAACATTTCCCTTCAGGAAGCCACGGACTACGCCATGAGATACCGCCCGGAAGTCCTCCAGGCAGCCCTTGCGGTACAGCAGGCTGAACGAAACATCTCTATTGCCGACGCCGGCAATAAACCGACGGTTTCGGTTACCGGCGGCAATAGCTGGTCGGATAATAACTTCCCCGGCGTCGATTCCGACCGCCGCAGCTGGAATATCGGTGCCGGTGTAACCTACACCTTCTATGACGGCGGCGCGACTAAAGCCAAGGTCAACCAGGCTAAACAAGACCTCTTGGTTGCACGGGAAACGGAACAGGCCACGCGCGAATCGGTACAGCTCGCCGTCAAGCAGGCCTACCTCAATATTCGCAGTGCAGCGCAAAAGGTCGAAGAAACGCAGACCATTGTCGACCAGGCCCGCGAAAACTATCGTATCCAGAACATCCGCTATCAGGCAGGTGTCGGCATCAACCTGGACGTTCTTGATGCCCAGCTGAGCCTCAATGAAGCTCAGGTCAACCACATCCAGGCCCTGTACGACTACAACGTCGGCATTGCCAAACTTGAACAAGTCATGGGTGTCGACGTCGAATCAGGCGTCATCCATCCGTCTTTGAACGGAACAGGCGGTCAATATTAAGGGAAGAGGACGATGACAGGTTTTTAACAATTTTCGGAGAAACGTTCCGATTTGTCATCTATTTCTTGATTTTCCGCAATACCATAGGTAGAATAAAGAGAGAATTAGAACGTGTAATTCTCTCTTTTTTCGTATGTGGAGCTTGCTTATGAAGAAAAAATGGATTGCTGCCTGCGGTTTTTCCGCTTTTTTTCTATCTGCCGGCATTGCCTTGTGGATGGAAAAACCGGCTTTAACCCAAATGGCGAGCAATATGATTACGACAACTGCAAACAGTAAACTGAATGGAACCTTGGGGTTCTCTTCTCTTGATATATCTTTGACCGGCCAAGTGGTCTTGGCAAAACCGGTTATTAAAGATTCGCAGGGCCGCATCGTTTTCGAAGGCGAGGACGTCCGCATCTATGTCAATCCCGGTAAGATTGTAACGGCGTTAAAGCAAGGGGAAATCCTCCAGGCATTGGATACAGCCGACGTCAATGAACCGGTCCTTCATCTGTGGCAGAATCGAGACGGATCGTGGAATATCACGTCGATTTTGAAACCGACGGAAAGCAGCAGTGATTCCGGCTTTCGCGGCGTGATCCGTGTTCATGACGGTACGGTACGGGCGCTGTTGCCTGATAATACCCTCGTCGTCGGGAACGACGTTATGGCCAGTGTTTCCTTCGCCAAGTACCCGTCCATGGACATCGATGCCGATATGAATGTCGACGGACAGAAAATCACGGCTCATGGAAGGTATGCTTCCAGTCGGCAGTATGACTTTGTCGTCAATGCCGATGCCGTCGACGCCCGGTATGCGTCCTTCCTCATTCCGGCCTCAAACGACGTCGTCCTTCAGAACGGCACTGTCAAAAATGCCAAGGTCCGCGTTGCTGACAGTCACAAGGGCTTTTTCATGTCCGGTCAGGCCGATTTTGCGGACGGTAAATTGGATGTAAGCGGCGTTGCCATTGACGAATTAAAAGGCCATGCCGATCTTACGACCAACGACGTTACCCTGTCAGGTGTCGAGGGCTTGGCCAACGGTCAGGCCTTCCGCATCGACGGTAAGGTCGTAACCAATGGGGATGTTCCCGTTTTCAATCTCAACGTCGACGTACCCGGTGCGGATGTGACGGCTTTCGCAGGCTACATCCCGGAAGGAACCAGCGGGACGGCGGATTTTAAAGGTATTGTCTGGGGCTCGACAGAGGATGTCCGAGTGAAGGGAACTGCCGGTATTCATAACTTTGCCTATAACGGCTACACCGTCGATGAGGCTTCGGCTGACGTCAACTACAGCGGTCAGATGGTGACCGTCGATTCTCTGACGGCCCGGGCTTTTGGCGCCTACATCAAGGGGAAGGCCCAATATGATGTAAATACAGGTGCCTATGCCGCCGAAGCCGACGTAAGAGGCCTTGATTTGACGGCTGTCCCCGATATGCCGGTCGGGGTTATGGGCCTCGTTTCGGGCTCGTTCCGAGCTGGCGGAAACAGTAAGGATGGCTCTATCCTGGCGACGGGGACGGTACAGGCATCGAATCTTTCCTACAATGGACTGGCAGCGGACCGGGCTCAGGCCGATGTGACCTATGACGGCCATGTCGTCAACGTCAATCAAGGGCATGCCGATGTCGGCGGCGGCAGTCTTGATATCAGCGGCTCCTATGATGTCGATCAACAACGACCGCAATTTTCCTTTACAGCTCATGATATCCCCCTCGATATGGCTTCGCCGCTATTGTCTGTTCCTATGAGCGGGACCGCGGATGCTGCCGGACATATTGACGGACAAAATTGGGACTTGGCCTTCAGTGCCAAAGACGGCCAAATCAAAGGGATGCTCTTTGACAGCATTAACGGGTCGGCTCACGGTCAGGGAAAACAGATTGAAATTCCGGCCCTCTACTGGCGGCGCGGTGAAGGCCTGCACACCTTGACCGGCCGAGCGGATCTGGACAGCCGGACTGTCGACGCTTCGCTTACGACGTCCCATATTCGCGTGGAACAACTGCTGCCCCTTGTCGGCAAGGAAGATTTGCCGCTCACGGGCTGGGCCGATAATACGGTGACGATAAAGGGAACCCTTGACAATCCGTCGGCTGCCGGTTCCTTCCGACTGACCAGCGGTTCCTATGCCGGTTACTTGTATAAGAATATCAGTGCTGACTACCGCCTCAATCAGGGAACCGTCTATTTGTCGAACGGGGATATTTCGTCCTATACGGCTTCGGTAGCTCTGGAAGGTTCTATTGGTGATACGCTGGATCTCGATGTGACCGGGAAAAATATCGACGTTTCCCGACTGGCCCCGCAGAATCAGACGCCGCGCAGCGGTTCTTTTGATCTGACGGCGCATATTGGAGGAACTATGTCCGCTCCGACGGCATCCGGGGCTTTGAAGGCAGATAATTTGGTTATTAATCATATGGTCCTCAACGACGTCCATGGTGATTTTGCCTATTACGACAGCATACTGCGGCTGACCAATCTGCATTTCTCACAGCTCGACGGCAATTATGATGCCAATTTGATGTATAATACGAAAACCTCCTTTATTCGTGGCCAGGCGACGGTCGTCAACGGCGACATTGCCGGTTTGATTAAAGTGGCGGATATGCCGGTACAGGATATTACCGGGAAACTGAACGGTCAGATTGATATCAGCGGTACCAGTGACAATCCGACAGTCTCTATGAAGGGGAATATCAGCCAAGGTACTTTTGGCGGCGAAACCATCGATCCGTCTGACGTCGACGTCAGACTGGAACAAGGCATCGTCAATATCAATAAGCTGGCTCTTAAAATCGGAGACGGCACCTTAGCGGCCAAGGGTTCCTATGCCCTTCATGGCCCGGTGGCTTTATCGGTGGCAGCGAAACAGTTCCCGTCTAAGGCCTTGATGACTGTATTGGGCAAGACTGATTTCGTCGTCGATGCGCCCATCGATTTTGCCGCTGACCTCAGCGGGACCTCTGATGACCTTCAGGCCGACGTATCGGCTCAGCTTGGAAGCGGTACGGCCAATGGCATTTCCATCAGCGGTGCCTTTGCCCTGTTTAATATTCGTCGCGGCATGATTACGGTCCAGCAAGCCAGTGCCAGCCGCGACCCTTATAAAATCAGCGCCAAAGGGACGATTCCTGTCAGTGCCCTTTCCGGCGGTAAGACCGATGAGTCGATGGATGTCGACTTCCAGCTCTCGAATACGAGCCTCGATATCCTGACCTTCCTTACCCCTTATGTAACGGATGCCGACGGTCAGATACAAGGGGCCGTTAAGGTTAGCGGAACTCTGGCGGATCCGCAGGTTACCGGCGACGTTACCGTAAAAGACGGGACCATTAAGTTCAAGGATACGGTTTATCCGCTAAATGATATCAACGCCGATTTATCCTTCAAGGGACGCAGCGCCGTCCTCAGCGGCAGCGGCACTATGGATAAAAAAGGCAAGAAGGATCCCGGCAGTGTCAGTATCAGCGGCAATGCCTCGTGGAGCGGCCGCAGCCTCGATACGTACTCCTTATCGGCAGATTTTGCCAATCTCAATGTGGATAATCCTTACTATAATGGGCCCCTTACGGGGTATATCAACGTCACGCCCGGTGACGGACGACCGAAAATCGGCGGCCTTATCGATATCAACAACGCGACCATTGACGTCCCGCTGACCCTCAGCGAAAGCTCATCGACGCCTGATTTGGACCTCGACTTTACCTTATCCTTAGGCGACAAGGTCCGTCTTTATAACTCGGCTCTCTATGACCTCATGGTGACCGGCGCCGTTTCCTTTAAGGGCAGCCTGGAACATCCGAATCCGTCAGGCCGTTTTGAAGCTACGCGCGGTTCGGTTCACTACTTGGATACGAATTTCCGCGTTTCCAAGGCCATTGCCGACTTTTCACGCTACGACTCACTTCTGCCGTATATCGATGCCGAAGGTATCAGCCGCGTCGGCCAATATACGGTCATGCTGACCCTGCGCGGTCAGGCCGATAACATGGATCTCCTGCTTCGTTCGGATCCGCCGCTCACCAAGCCGCAGATCGTATCGCTCATTACCCTGCGCAATGGCAGCGGCCGCCCCCAGAGTTCCATCGGTGAAGATGATATGAGTTCCCTCCTCGGTTCGGGCATCCGCATGACGCTGAACAGCTTGGGTATTACTCAGAGCCTGGAAAAAGCCTTGTCCTTAGATATGCTGACCGTAACCAACGGGTCCCTCGACCTCAATGATAGAAATACGGATGTCGGCAACAACTACTACAATATTGAAATGGGCAAATACCTGTTCAATGACTTTATGGTCACAGCGGCCTTTGGCCTCAATCACGATGACAATCGTTTCGGTATCATGTATGATTTGGGCAGCCGCTTCAGTCTCAGTGCCTGGACATCGAGCGACAACAACTTTATCGGTGCCCTCTATAAATACAATTTCTAAATCTATCTTTTTATGTGCCTCATGGAAACGATGAAAGGAGGTGAAAGGCCATGCTGGAAGATTATTTGCAGGAACTGCAGAAGATAACCTTGTTGCAGCCGGAAGAAGAAGCTGCTTTGTGGCAGGCTTATAAAGAAGGTGGCGATGCCGGGGCCCGCAGCCGTCTTATCGAACAGTACCAGCCACTGGTATTTAAAGAAGCCATGCGCTGGAATATCCACACGGATCTTTTGCTCGATGCCCTGCAAGAAGGGACACTGGGGCTCATGGAAGCCGTTGAGCGCTATGACCACAGCCGCGGTGTGGCCTTTCCCTTATTTGCTGTTCATCGCATCCGCGGGGCTATCCTCGACTATTTAAAGCGGGAAGGGGCCGTCAGTGCCATGTCCCTCGATGCACCGGACGAACAGGGGATGACCCTGCAGGATACCTTGTGCGATGACAGAGAGGATCCGGTGGAAGCGGCGAGTCGCCAGTTCCTTTTTGAAAAAGTCAGCGGGGTATTGCAGCGCCTGCCTGAAAAAGAGCAGGCCGTCGTCGAAGGCGTCTATCTGAAAGATGTCGAGCAGAAGCATTTAGCGAAGGCCCTCGATATCAGTCTGCCTTACGTATACCGTCTGCAAAAGCGGGGCATCCGCAGGGTGAGGGGGATGCTCAGCCGCTTTATTCACGACAGCCGGGATTAAATTTTTTGTAATTTCGTAAATTTGGCCTGTTTTTAGGTGAAAAGAATTGGAAAATGCTGTAAAATATAGATTATGGCATATTTTTGCTTTCTTTTGCCGGTATAAACTCATATGGCCTCATCCGATATTATAAGCGTATTCGTTTATACAGAAAGGAGAAGGCTGTATGAAACGCTCCCAAAACGATACCCTTCACCGTGTTCGGGCTGTTCAGTCCTGGCTGGAAAAGGCGGAAGCATCTTTTGACAAAGAGTCCGATATCAAGGGCGAACTCAATTTGATGCTGGCCGAGGCGGAAATGAAGAATTTACGCCGACACCGTCCCGCCCATAAGCGCTTTTTGCGCCTTGGAGCCATCGTCACGGCCCTTTGTTTGGTGACGGGCGGCTGGTATCTTTTCCATCAGCCGCGGCAGACTGACTTGCCGCGGTCGGTAGAAGCATCCGTTTATGGAGAACGGCCAAAGCATGAATCAGGCGATACTGCGGACAGCGCAGCCCCGCCGGCTGCAGTTTCCAAAGAAGCTGCCGGAAAGTCCGGCACGGATCAGGAAACGCAGCTCTCTGTTCAATCCTTGCCGCAAACGTCGATGGCAGCAACTCCTGCTGTTGTCGAAGAACTGGCTGAACAGCCGTCCGCTCCGGCTGCAGGCGACCAGCAAACGGCATCGCCCGCTGTGCGGGAAGAAAAGGCAGTCCTGTCGGACAGCCAATTACAAGCTACTGTACAAGAAGCGCGTCATACCCTACGCGGTACCGGTATGGCGAAATAACTAATGGAGGATTTTTATGAATATGCGGAAGAAGAAACTGCTCGCGCTGATGGTAACCAGCGCGATAATGACTTGCCCCGTCTGGGCAGAGGATACGACGGCGACGACCGGGTATGAAGCGTCGACTACCGGAACGGTTACGACTTCAGGCTCGGCGGCAGCACCGACGGATGATGACAAGAAAACAGCGGTCAATGCTGTCGTAACTTCGCCGAATGATGAGTCTAAAGAAGAAGCGATCCAAGCTGCTAAATCAGGCCTTACGGGTTATGAAACGGAAGATGAACTGGCTTCCATTGCAGCCGGGAGAAGTCCTGAAGCCGTTCAGCAGGAAGCGGAAGAAGCGGCTCGCAAGGCTGAAGAAGCCAGAAATCCCGAACCTGTCGATACGACACCGCAGATTTCCGGTGAAAAAGTTACTTATATGAGCGGGACCAGCGATATGCAGTTCGATACTTCCATTCCCGGATATCCCATGGCGGTCATCCAACCCGGACAGGACGTATCCCTGCCCTACGGTGAAGCCGTAACCGATGCCGAACTGAAGCCTTATGTCGATAAGGTCGCAACGTCTGTTTCGGTCAGCCCCGTACCGGAACCGCAGATTGAACAGAACATCCTGCCTCGTCTGGCCATGCGCGTCGGCGATGCCATCAACATGGACTACATTCGTCATGACCTCAATGTCATCGGGGCGACGGGTTTATTTTCAACGGTTAAACCGGCCTTTACCAACGTCCCTGAAGGCGTTGTCCTGAACTATACCGTTCAAATGAATCCTGTCGTTAAGAAAATCGACATCGTCGGCAACGAATCGATCAGCACCGGCGATTTGATGAAACTTGTCGCTACGACGCCGGGCACGACCCTCAATACGGCCGTCGTCAGCCATGACGTTGCCAATATCAATACGGCCTTTGCCAATGCCGGCTATATGATGAGTCACGTATCTGATGTCCGTTTGGACGACGAAGGGACCCTCCATATTGCGATTACCGAAGCCCGCATTGAAAATATCAACCTCCGCGGCAATACGAAGACTCGGAATAACGTCATCATGCGTGAACTGCGCATGAAGAAGGGCGATATCTTCAATAAAAATGCGGCTAGCCGCAGTATTCAGCGTGTTTATAATACGGGCTATTTTGAAGACGTCAACGTCCGCCTCCTCCAGGGCCAGAAAAATGCCCAGAACGTCATCGTTGAAATCGACGTTACCGAACAGAAGACGGGGTCCGTTACCATCGGTGCCGGCTACTCCGATTCGGACGGCTTAGTCGGTATTCTCGGCCTCAGTGAAACGAACCTTCGCGGTACCGGTGATAAGGTCAATATCAGCTGGGAATTCGGCGGTAATACGGATTCCAATAAGAACTATATCTTCTCCTATACCCATCCGTACCTCAATGATGCCGGAGACTCCATCGGCTTCAGCCTCTTTGACCGCGAATCGGAATACGAAGACTATAATGAAAAGGGCGACTCCGTTGCCGACTATGACCGCCGGACCAACGGCTTCAACGTTACCTACGGCCGTGTCCGCAGTGAATACGTCAGCGACTATGTCACCTTAGAAACGAAGAAAACGAAATATACCGACTATAATAGCGGGGCTGACTATCAGTCCTGGGTTGATGGGACGGGCGACTACTATGGTTATTGGGGCGGCAGTGCCGATGCCTATCGCAATTATTTAAAGAATAACTTCGGCCGGACCAATAGCATGACCTGGTCTCACGTTTTCGATAACCGCGATAACGTCTACGATCCGACGAAGGGGAAACGCTTGGCCTTCACCGGTGTTTGGGCCGGTCACGGCATGGGCGGTGACTTCGACTACTTCAAGTTCATTGCAGAAAACCGCCTCTATTATAAAGTCGGCCGGGCTCACGTCATTGCCGTTCGTCTCATGGGCGGTATTGCCACCGGCGACATGCCCTACAACGACCTCTTTACCTTGGGCGGTGCCGATACGCTGCGCGGCTATGAAGACGATGAATTCCGCGGCAACAAAATGTATGAAGCGACCATTGAATATCGTTACCCCATTGCTAAAAAAATCCAGGGCGTCGTCTTTACCGACGTGGGTAATGCCTGGGGCGGCGTAGAAAACATTCCTTGGTATAAAGAAAATAATAAGATTCACTATTCCGGCGGTATCGGCTTCCGTATTACGACGCCGATCGGCCCGATTCGTTTAGACTACGGTATCGGCAGCGAAGGCGGCAAGTTCCACTTCAGCTTTGGCGGCAAGTTCTAGGGTCGTGAAAGGTCGTGGATGATGAGAATCCGCACTTGTTTATTGACTGTCTTTACTGTCTGTGCTAGTCTTAGTAGTGTTGCCGCTGCCTCCGTAGAACAGGTGGCGGTACACCTGTCTTCTGTCCAAGAGGCAATCCCTCCCTTGGTCCAGAGACGGATTGCTGCCAGTATTCAGACTGTCGGCAATCATGTATTTCTCAATCAGGACAGCGAAGACATTGCCGGCCGCTCTGAGGAATACGAGCGAA
The DNA here is from genome assembly GCF_000455225.1 of Megasphaera massiliensis. GTDB lineage: Bacteria > Bacillota > Negativicutes > Veillonellales > Megasphaeraceae > Megasphaera > Megasphaera massiliensis. The sequence goes on along the minus strand of NZ_HF954535.1, from coordinate 147,248 downwards.
TCGTCAACGATATCATCAATCGCGTCCTCATCGGCTATACCGTAGAGTCTATCGCCATCAACCCGGGGAGCCGGACCGACCTCGATGTCCGTATCCGGCCTTGGGGCGATACGATCCGCAAGGTGAACCTGACCGTCGATTACGGGGCTTTGCCGGAAATGGGACGCCAGATGGTTGATAAAGACCTCAGCGGTGCCGGTGACATGGTGGAAAACCTGCTCATCGGTCTGCCCGTCGATGCCCTCGATTGGGCCAATGGTGCCGTCAAATCGGTCATGGAAACGGAATTGGAAACGAGAGTTCCCGAGTTTTATCCGCATATCGTGATTCGCGGCGGTCAGGAAACGGACGTGACGGTCTATATGATGCCTAAACTTCCGGTCGTTCGCAACGTTCGCGTAGCCATTAAAGGAGAAGATGTGCCTAAGGTCATCTTTCTCAGCGCTCGGAACAATCTGGAGCATACCTATGCCGGTTTGGAAGGGTTGCCGGTCGCTTTCGTCCGTCGTCATGAACCGGACGTTATGGCGGATCTTTCCGGTGATGTGAAGCGCCAATGGGTCGTCAAGCACTACGGGCTCCAGGTGACACCGACCCTTTCTGTCGATGAAAATACGACGATCTATGTCACACCGAAAACGGATTTTTATGACATCCGCGGCGGTGCCTATCTCGATGTGGGCCGCAGGAACAGTGATGACGATGATACCGTTCTCATGGCCCATCTGGGCCGGAAACTCGGCAGTCACCACGAAGTGTACGGCGAGGTCAAATTTATGCCTTCGCAGCTTGAGTGGAATATCATTCCCGGGTACTTCTACCGTTTTACGGCCGGTACCGAGATGGGCTATCAGTTTGAAAGCCTCGACGACAGCCATCACCTGTGGTTTCGGCAGCCCCTTGGCAGCTGTTGGGCCCTGCGGTATGACCGCGATATGACGCATACCGAAAATGAAATAGGTCTTCAGTATCGTGTGGACGATTACGTCGGCTTAGAGTATGTCGTATCCGACCATGATCATTGGCTTCGAATCATAGGTTATTTGTAAGATAAAGGAGATTTTCTATTATGATGTCTGAAATGGGTAAGAAACGCAATATTAAAATTTTCTCGGCAGTCATTGCCGCTATCTTTGTATTCAGTATCGCCGGTCTTGCTATCATGCAGACGGGCAATCCGGTAAATGCAGCGCCTTCGAGCAATATCGGCGTCGTCGATACCAGCAAAATCATTACGCCGGATAACCAGGATGCCGTTGAAGTACAGAAACAGCTCCAGCAGGCCGAAGCAGATATGCAGAAACAGTTTGAACAGCAGTCGGCCAACATGGATGATCAGCAGAAACAGGAACTCTTCCAGAAGATGCAGGGCGAACTGACTACGAAACGTCAGGAACTCTTTAAAGGCCTGAAAGATAAGGTTGATACGGCTGTCGGTAATGTAGCCCAGACGAAAGGCCTCAGCCTGGTTGTTGAAAAGAGCGTCGTTCTCTATGGCGGCACGGATATTACCGATCAGGTTACGAAAGAACTGAACCAGAATTCGAGTGCTTCCTCCAGCAGCACCAGCAACAATCAGTAAGGAGTTCTTATGAAACGGATATATGCGGCAGCCGGTGCCGTGGTTCTCTTCGTTTGCCTCTTGGCCGGCTGGTGGTTTTTCAACCATCGGGATCAATCCGTGCCAGCGGCAGCAGCGACGCCGGTCTATGCCTATGCAGACTTGGAACACGTCGTCATGAGCCATCCGCGCTACAGCGAGTATCACCGGTTAGAACTGGAATACAATGCCATGGTTGCCCAATATCAGTTTGAACAATGGAATTATTCCCGTAAGGCTCAAGCCGAAGGCGTGTCGATGCAGCAGTTTGCGGCTGTCGATGCAGCCGGTACGGCGGCTCTCAATCAGGAATTACAGGCTAAAGTCGCCATCAAGCAGGACGAGCTCAACAACCGTTTAAAACAGCAGTATGACGCCCTCGTCGAAGAAAAGAAAAAGACGACACCGGTCATATCAGATGCCGATGCCTTAAAAATCGTCAATCTCCAGCTGAAGCTGAAGACCTTAGACCTTTCAAAAGAAGAGCGGGCAGCGACGGAAGAACAGCTGCAAGCCCTCTTGAGAGGCAGTAATGCAGAGGTGTTGGTGACTGGCAGTACGGCCAATGAAATCGCTGCGGCTATGGAGCCCTACAAGGCTCAGGCTAAGAAGGAACTCGAAGACTATGCCCAGCAGGTCAAGACCGACCTTGAAGGGCGCAAACTTCAGAGTCAAGCGGTTTTCCAACAGCAAATGGGGGAACTGAAAAATCGGCCCGAACCGGCTGTGTGGAATAAAGAGTGGAAAGATAAGCTCGATGCAAAAGAAAAAGAAATGAACGATGTGAAAGAAGCCATCATGGCAGATATCCGTGATAAGGCGGCTGCCGTTGCTCAGGAACAGGGCATCGACATGATCTTTTCCGACTATGAAGGTGTCGGTACAGCCGCCGATGTGACTGATGATATCATTGCCAAATTGGCATAACAGGAGGCTTTTAGGAATGAAAAAAGTTTGGAAGCGCTTTGGAATCGTCGCCGTCATGGTAGCCCTTACAGGGGCTCTTGCCGGCTGCGGCGGTAAAGATAATGTAGGTGTTGTCGATATGTCGCGCATACAGAAAGAAGCGCCCCTTGTTCAGCAATATAAGCAGAAGACGGAAGATAAGCAGAAGGCTATCGATAAAGAACTGCAGGATGCGAAACAGACCATGTCTGCTGAAGATTTTCAGAAGAAGCAGCAGCAGGCTCAGCAGGAACTCAATATTTTCGGCGCCAGCATGCAGCGTCAATTCATGTCGGATCTTGAAAGCCGGTTAGGTGATATCGCTAAGGATAAAAACGTCGGCATCATCGTCATGAAAGAAGCCGTTCCTTCCGGTGGCATCGATGTTACCGATGATCTTATTGCCAAAATGCAGTAAAAAGGGGTTGTATATAGTGAATAAAACAGTACAGGAATTAGCAGTATTGCTGGGCGGGACGGTCATCGGCAACGGTGATGCCGTCATTGGTGACGTAAAAAGCTTGGAAGAAGCAGGTCAAAACGATATTACCTTTGCCGTTGATCCGTATACGGAATATTTGCCGCAGGTCCATGCCGGCGCCGTCATTGTCGACAAAGAAGTACCGGCCGGTGATAATACACTGGTCATCGTAGAAAATCCCCGTTTGGCTTTTTCGCAGCTCCTGGTCTTGTTTCACCCCCGTCAGTCGATTACGCCCGGTATTCATCCGACGGCTATCGTCGATGAGACTGCCGTCATCGGGGAAGATGTCTCCATCATGCCGTATGCCGTCATCGGCAAAAATGTTGAAATCGGTAAGGGGTCTGTCATTTATCCCTACGTCTTTTTAGGTGACCATGTCAAAATTGGCGAAGGCTCGGTCCTCTATCCCGGCGCCGTCATCCACGAACACTGCGTCCTCGGCAAAAATGCTGTCATCCGGGCCCATGCCGTCATCGGCGGCGAAGGCTTCGGCTTTGCCACGGAAAAAGGGAAGCATACCCGCATTCCGCAGATCGGAAACGTCATCCTCGGTGACGACGTCGAAATTGGCGCCTGCACCTGCTTGGACAATGCGACCCTGGGGGCGACGAAGGTTGGCAGAGGTACTAAAATCGATAACCTGGTCCACCTGGGGCACAACGTTGAAATCGGTGAAGATTGCTTTATCATTGCCCAGTCCGGCATTGCCGGCAGTACCAAGGCCGGCAATCACGTTATCTTTGCCGGACAGACGGGCTGTACGGGCCACGTTACGATTGGCGACAACGCTGTCTTTGCCGGTAAGTCAGGAATTATCGGCAATATCAAAGGCAATCAGACCTATGCCGGGTTCCCGGCACGGCCTCACATGGAATGGAGCCGCACCCAGGTATTTTTGAAGCATTTACCGGAAATGGCCAAGACCATCAAGGACCTGCAGAAAAAGATTGCCCAGTTAGAACAGAAATTAGAACAGCAGTAAGAGGACAAGTTTATGTACACCTTCATGAAATGTCTGAGCTGGATTATCTGCCATCTTCCTGACGGCTGCTGCCGCAGCCTGGGCATTTTTTTAGGTTCTTTTTTCTGGACTTTTGTCCCGAAAAAACGAAAAGTATTGGCTCAGGAGCAAATTTTGAAATGCGGCATTACCGACGATCCGAACGAGGCCATGGCTATTGCCAAAGCCAGTACCCTTCGCTTTGGTCCTATGATCATAGAAGTCTTACGGTATCCGGTCTATACGAAGGAAACCCTCGATGAGAAAGTCTCCTTCGTCGGCCGCGAGCATTTAGACGCGCTCAAGGAAAGCGGTGACGGAGCCATCATCATGGCTTCCCATGCCGGAAACTGGGAGCTCCTCGGAGCCGTCCTTGCCATGAACGGCTATCCCCTCATTTCCGTGGCTCAGGAGCAGGACAGTCATAGTGCCGATAAGTTCATCAACGAATATCGGGCCATGATGAAGCAGCACGTTACCTATAAGACGGGCATTCGCGATATGGTGAGGCTCCTCCGGGACGGTCACTATATCGGCCTGCTCATGGATCAGGACCCGGGATATACGGGTATCATGGTTAAATTCTTTGGTCTTGATACGCTGACGGCTGACGGGCCGGCCAAGATGTCCGGTATCGCCAACTATCCCATCGTACCTATCTTTATCCGGGAAGACAGGCCGTACCATCACGTCGTTGAAGTACAGCCGCCGCTGCGCCCTTACACGGCAGATCACAAGCTCTCAAAAGAAGAAAAAGAGCGTATTATGTACGAAACGACACAGGAACTCAATGACCGTTTAGAAGCCCATATCCGTCAATATCCGGAAGACTGGTTCTGGTTGCACAATCGCTGGAAATGGACAAAACGTTATAAAGAAAAGCAAGCTGAAAAAGAAGCTGCCCAATAGTGAACTGACCCTCTGACGTCGGATTTTTGGTCCCACGTTAGGGGGTCAGTTCCCAGGCAGCTTCTTTTTTTGGTAAATATTAACAGAATGACGACAAATGTCCGGGAAATATGGTATGATTAACAAAAGAGAATCTTTATACGGAGGAGGCAATATTATGCGCGTTCTTATGTTTTTTATAGCCCTTCTTTGTTTCGTAACGGCAGGGATCCTGGAAATTACCAATATCCCGGGCATTCTTGCTTTAATCGTCGGTCTTGTTGCCCTTCGGTTTGCCTTTCGGGGGAAGAAGTTCAAGCCTAAAGTCGTCGTTTCCAGCGGCAATGAAGAGCTCGACAAACTCAACACCGACCTCTTTAAGCGGGCCGTCGAAGACTTCAATACCCTTGATCGGGAAATGAAGACCTTAAGCGATAAGGAACTGCGTAAGCAGGTTGGCAAGATGCAGGGCATTGCTAAAAATTTTTTGACGTATCTCCAAAGTCATCCGGAACGAATCAGTCTGGCACGCCGCTTCGTCGATTATTACCAAGATCGAGCCATTTTGTTGGTACAAAAGTATAAAGAACTGGAACAGACCGGCCTTGACGCTGCGGAAGTACAGCAGTCTAAGCTTCAGATTAAACGACTCTTGAATAATTTTGATGAAGCCTATGCCGACCAATTTTCTAAGGTCCTCAATGCCCAGCTCATGGACCTCGATGCAGAAATGAAGGTTATGAAGGACAATATGGCTGCCGACGGCTTAAAGCCTGAAATTCCCGAAAGCCGAAAAATTCCGGAACGCAATAATGATTTGGTCAACTCAATCATTGATTTGACGGATAAATTTTTAAATACGAAACGAAAGTAGGGTGTTATTATGGCGGAGATTAATTTGAACGACCTTTTGGATAAAAAACAGTCCGATGAGGGCACTCCCAAAAGTTATGAAAAGAAGGAACTGGTCAATTTTAATCGTCAGGTGGAAACGCTTACAGCCGAAGAACGGAAACAAGTCGATACCATCAAAGAGTCGATAAACTTGGTCACGGCCAATGCCATTGCCCAATACGGCATTGCTGCCCAAAACAATATCGCGTCTTTCTCCAACAGCATCTTATCGACCGTAAAGAGTACTGATCAGACGGCAGCCGGTGACCTTCTCAACGACCTGGTAAAGAAAGTTCACGATTTTGAAGAAGAACAAGATGGCCCTAAGGGATTCTTGGCGAATATCCCTGTCGTCGGGTCCTTATTTAAAAAGGTGCCGGCATTGCAGCAGTCTTATTTGACCTTGTCGGCTCAGATCGACAATATTCAGGCCGGTCTCGACAGGCAGAAGATGATCCTCATGAAGGACGTAGCCATGTTCGACGGGCTGTACGATAAGAATTTGGAATATTTTAAGCAGCTCCAGCTCTACATCCAGGCCGGGGAAGAAAAAATTCAGGAATTGAATGAAACGACGATTCCTCAATTGGAAGCCCAGGCTCAGGCCTCAGACAACCCGATGGCGACACAGGTTGTCCAGGATTTTAAAAATTCTGTCAGCCGCTTTGAAAAGAAGGTTCATGACCTGAAAATCAGTAAGACCATTGCCATTCAGACGGCGCCGCAGATCCGGATCATCCAGGACAATGACAAAATCCTCGTCGATCGGATTCAGAGTGCTATTTATAATACGATCCCCCTGTGGAAGAACCAGATGATCCTGGCCCTCGGTCTTAGTCGGCAGAAGGAAGCCCTCCAGATGCAGCAGGCTGTGTCCAATACGACGAATGACCTCTTAAAGCGCAATGCCGCCATGCTCAAGCAGAATTCTCATGACACGGCCGTTGAAAATGAACGGGCCATCGTCGATATCGAAACGGTAAAACAGGTCAATGACGATTTGATTGCTACCATTGAAGATACGCTTCGCATTCAAAGTGAAGGCCGTCAGAAGCGGCAGGCAGCCGAACAGGAACTGCTTCAGATCGAAGACCGGCTGAAAGATGCACTCCTTAAAGGGGCCGGCCGGAACGATCCCTTATAACCAGCCGAATTTTTTACAGGCCTTTAAAATGCCGCCCTTGTCGTGGTCGTCTGTGATATAGTCGGCTCGCTCTTTGAGGGCCTCCCGGGCGTTGCCCATGGCGATGGCGAAGAATGGCTTTTCGAACATGGTGATGTCGTTGAATCCGTCACCGAATACGACGGCGTCCTCCGGCTTTCCGCCGACGCGGGACAGCATGCGCAGGATGCCGCGGCGCTTATCCGTCGGTTCGATGAGGTATGTATGGTCGATATATTCCAAGTGAGGCAGACCGTATGAATCGGGTTCATCATCTTTTTTCTCCGGCCGGGCGTACATGATTTTATAGACCGTCGTCAACTCGTCGATATCGATGGGTTTGACGACGGTTTTCATATAGTTGCGCGGGTCGGCGTGAGGAAAGGTCTCATAGGGGGTGTAACGATGGATCGTGTTGTCGGTGACGACGGCCCAGGCAAAGCCGCGCCGATCCAATTCGTGTAAAAGGGATTTGCAGTTTTCAAGGGGAAGGCCGGTCATTTCGAACACGTCTCCGTTTAAGGACAAGCTGTTGCCGCCGTCGGCTACGACGGCCGGTATCCCATAGCGGTCGGCAAAGGTCTGAGCATCGTGCTGTAATCTTCCCGAGGCGATGGATACAAAATGGCCGGCCTTCATGAGGCGGCGCAGGCAATAGAGGCTGTCAGCCGGAATGATGCTTGAAATTCCAAGACCCAGGGTCCCGTCAATGTCAAAGAAAAGTATTTTTTAGTCATGATCCTATCCTTTCTATGCGAAATATACAGGCCTTTTTATTATAGCATAATTCTTTTTGGCTATCCTAAATGACAGCCAAGCGAATGAATTCATATTCGAAAAGACATTTTGCCATTGACAGGACAGTCCTTTTTTTACATAATAAAGTGTAAATGTTTATTTATATTTAACGAACCTAAAAAGGAGCGATTTGACTAATGAGCACCATTGATACGACTTGTGTAAATGCCATTCGTGTATTGTCGGCGGATGCAATCCAAAAGGCAAATTCCGGCCATCCCGGACTGCCCTTGGGGGCTGCTCCGATTGCCTATGAACTTTGGGCAAATCACATGAACCACAATGCAAAAGACCCGAAATGGGCGAACCGGGACCGCTTTATCCTCTCAGCAGGCCACGGCTCGATGCTGCTGTATTCGCTGCTTCACTTGTATGGCTACGGCCTTACCCTGGATGATATTAAGCAGTTCCGTCAAGACGGCTCCTTGACACCGGGCCATCCGGAATATGCCCATACGACCGGCGTTGAAGCTACGACGGGTCCTCTCGGTGCAGGCCTTGGCATGGCTGTCGGCATGGCTATGGCCGAAGCTCATTTGGCGGCTGTTTTCAATAAACCGGACTATCCCGTCGTCGACCACTACACCTTTGCTCTTTGCGGCGACGGCTGCCTGATGGAAGGCATTTCGTCCGAAGCCCTTTCTTTGGCCGGAACCCTCGGTCTGTCCAAGTTGGTCATCCTCTATGACAGCAACAATATTTCCATTGAAGGCAACACGGATTTGGCCTTCACGGAAAATGTCCAGGCCCGCATGGCTGCTTTCGGCTTCCAGACGATTACTGTCGAAGACGGAACGGACACGGCTGCTATCGGCAAAGCTATCGAAGAAGCAAAAGCCGATAAAGAACATCCGTCGTTCATTACCATTAAGACCCAGATCGGTTACGGCTGCCCGGCTAAACAGGGTTCTGCCGATGCTCATGGCTCGCCTCTCGGCGAAGAAAACGTCGTCGCTATGAAGAAAAACCTCAACTGGCCGAAGCCGGAAGAAACCTTCTACGTTCCCGACGAAGTCTATGCACATTATGAAGAACTGAGCAAAAAAGCAGCAGCTGCTGAAAGTGATTGGCAGAAACTGTTCGACGCTTACGTGGCTGCTTTCCCGGATATGAAGGCTAAATGGGATGCTTACCATTCCGATATCGATGCCAACGCCCTCTTAAACGATGAAGAATTCTGGGCTTATGAAGATAAACCGCAGGCAACGCGCAGCCTGTCCGGCACGATGATCAACCGCTTGAAAGATCGTATGCCGCAGCTCTTTGGCGGCAGTGCTGACCTGGCTCCGTCGAACAAGACGGAAATGAAGGGCGAAGGTTCCTTCGGCAAAGCCGATTACAGCGGCCGCAACATCCACTTCGGTGTCCGCGAACTGGCTATGGGTGCCATGACCAACGGTCTTGCCCTCCACGGCGGCGTTCGCCCCTATGCCGGTACCTTCTTCGTATTCAGTGATTACATGAAACCGATGATCCGCTTGGCTGCCCTCATGGGACTTCCGACGACGTACGTCCTGACCCACGACAGCATCGGCGTCGGCGAAGACGGCCCGACACATGAACCGATTGAACAGCTGGCTATGCTGCGCTCCATTCCCAACGTCAACGTCTTCCGTCCGGCCGATGCTACGGAAACGGCTGCCGGTTGGTATTTGGCTGTTACCAGCCAGAAGACGCCGACGGCTTTGGTCCTCACGCGTCAGAACCTGCCGCAGCTTTCCGGCAGCAGTAAAGATGCTTTGAAGGGTGCTTACGTCATTGCCGACGCTTCGAAAGCCGTTCCCGATGCCATCATCATGGCCAGCGGCTCTGAAGTTGAATTGGCTGTCAACGCTAAAGCAGAACTGGCTAAGGCCGGTATCGATGTCCGCGTCGTCAGCATGCCCTGCCTCGAACTCTTCGAACAGCAGGATGAAGCCTATAAAGAACAGGTACTCCCGAAAGCCGTACGGGCCCGTGTCGCTGTAGAAGCCGCTTCCGATTTCGGTTGGGGCAAATACGTCGGCCTCGACGGTGCTACGGTTTCCATGAAGTCCTTCGGTGCTTCGGCCCCGGCAGGCACACTGTTTAAAAAATTCGGCTTCACGACAGAAAATGTCGTCGAAACGGTTAAAAAGGTTGTAAAATAAGACCGATTTTCATCGGTGTCATAAAGTCGTTAACAGGTCCTTCCGGGGCCTGCTAAGGTCTTGAAAAGGGGATGCTGTATGGGCAGCAGCCCCTTTTCACATTGTCAAGGCTTGATTTTTCTTGAGTATTTTATTATACTATGTACAAGAAGAAACCCTACTGTGTACGTAAATGGTCTCGATGTTTTGAACCAACACTTTTTACATTGGGAGTTCGGTCTCTATATTGCGAGGCAATGCCTTCACTGGACTGTCGACCCATATAGGAGGACACCCACCTGCTTAGGCAGGCTCAAAACTCGGTTTATAAACGGCATGGTGGGGCTCTTTTCTTGTTCACGAATGTATGTATGTTTCCGCCGCTAAGAACCTCTTGGCGGCGTTCTATTTAGTCTGGAGAGCAAACAAATGAGCGGAGACGATTTATTTTCCATGGCCGATGAACGGAGCGGCAGGGAGTATGCGCCGCTGGCCGTCCGCATGCGGCCTGAATCATTGGATGACGTCTATGGACAGGATGAATTGATAGGTCCGGGGAGTTTCCTTCGGATGATGATCGAACGGGATACGATTCCGTCGCTCTTGTTCTATGGCCCGTCCGGCGTCGGTAAGACGACGCTGGCCCATGTCATCGCAACGGAAACGGACAGCCGCTTTGTGACCTTGAATGCCGTAACCGCCGGGACGGCAGAGCTGCGAAAAGTGATTGCAGCTGCCAAGGAAGCGGTTCATTTATATCAAAAGCGGACGATTCTCTTTATCGATGAAATCCACCGCTTCAATAAGAGTCAGCAAGACGTGCTCCTGCCTTATGTCGAAGACGGGACGGTCATTTTGGTCGGGGCCACGACGGAAAATCCTTATTTTGAAGTCAACCGACCTTTATTATCCCGGCTGCGGGTCATTTCCCTTCAGCCCTTGTCAGAACAGGCCGTCGTGTCTGTGCTGCGCAGGGCCCTGACCGATACGGTGAAGGGATTGGGAAACCTCGGCATTGAAGGCAGCGACGAAATGCTGGGAACCATTGCCCGCCTGGCTGATCGCGATGCCCGCGTCGGCCTTAATCTGTTGGAACAGGTTGCCATGGTCGTTCCTGTCGGCGGGAAGTTGACACAGGAAGCCATCGAAAAAGTAGCCGGTCATAAGGTGTATACCTATGATAAGAAAGGCGATGCCCATTATGATACGGTATCGGCCTTTATAAAAAGCATGCGCGGTTCTGATCCCGATGCGGCCCTGCATTACCTGGCCCGCATGATCGAAGCCGGCGAGCAGCCGTCCTTTATTGCCCGCCGCCTGGTCATCTGTGCTGCTGAAGACGTCGGCCTTGCCGATCCCCAGGCCTTGGTCATCGCCAATGCAGCGGCCCAAGCCGTTCAATTTGTCGGCTGGCCTGAAGGACGGATCATCTTGTCGGAAGCCGTCATCTATGTTGCCTGTGCACCCAAGAGCAACAGCGCTTACCTTGCTGTCGATGCGGCCCTCAGCGATGTGCGCCGTAAAGACTGCGGCGACATTCCGGCTCATTTGCGGGACAGTCATTACAGCGGAGCCGCCAAGTTGGGGCACGGTATAAATTATCAGTATCCTCACGATTTTGACGGCGCCTGGGTCGATCAGCAGTATTTGCCGGAGGCCCTGAAAGGTGCGTCGTATTATCAGGAAAGACCTTATGGCCATGAAAAAGATATGGCCGCTGCCTGGCATAAACGCCGCAGTGACAAGTAATCTATTAGTGGAAGGTGAACTATTTTGGCAAACGGAAGGACCCCTAAAAGCCCCCGCCGCAAGCGGACGACCCGGCGGACTCGGACTGCCAAACGGGCAGAGAAGTCGCCCCTTTTAAAATATGAGATTATCGGTATTTTCTGCATCTTATTCGGCGTCTTCGCGACCGTCGGGTTTATGGGCATCGATACCGGTCGTATCGGACATAATGTGGACAATGTCTTATCGTATATCTTTGGCTTGGGACGGATTGTCGTCAGCCTGTCTTTGGTCGTTCTGGGGCTGAAGTATATTGTCGTTCGCAAGGCCTGCCCCGTATCGCGGTCCTGGCTCATCGGCACTTGGATTTATGTGCTCCTTTTGGGGCTTATTCATTTGTTGGTCATTCCGGAAGGGACGGAATTCCTGCCGTCCAGCTTGTCTGTCGGAGGAGGTATCATCGGGGCCGTCGTATCCTCGGTGCTGCAGCAGTTTCTCGGCTTTTTTGGGGCCTTTATGGCCATTGTGGGAGCGGCTATCGTTACCTTTCTGATTTGGAAGAATTGGTCGATTTCTCAACCTGTAGCCGTCGTAGCCGATAAGGCCGGCCAGGAAGCGGCCCGCGTTTCCGGAAAAGCCGTCGAAGGCCTGCAGGATGCCTCCCAGTCCCTGCGCCAATGGCATGAAAAGCGGAAGATTTTCGATTTTCAAGCTCTTGATCAGGCTCCCAAGGAAGAGCCGGACAAGGCACCGACTGCCGTTCCGGAAGCACAGCCCGAGGGCATTCAGATTTCCGATGCCCGGGATCTTGGAAACGGCGTTGAAGAAGTCAGCTTTGATTCTCGTCCTATCGAGGAAAACCTGTCTTCCGAAGAGGCAGATGATTATTGGGATAACATCCTTGAACAGGGCGTAGACGATATGGAAGAGGCTCCCGATTACAGTCAGATCCATGAAACCGTCGTTTCCGATGCGGAACCGACGGCGCACGACGTTCAGCCGACCAAGGCTCCATCCTTAGCCGAAGAACGGGATGTCCTCAGCCACGATATGGACGATATCAAACCGATTGAAGTCGAACAGAGCAGTGTAGCTGTCGAACTCAGTGATGAAGGCAGCAGTGCCGTGCCTAAAGCGGAGGGCAAGAAATTGTACCGCCTGCCGTCTGTTTCCATTCTGAAGCCAGGTCCCCAGCATACGGTCGGTCTCAGTGATGAAGTTCGGGAAAATGCTGCTATTTTAAAAGAAACCCTGCAGAGCTTCAACATCGATGCCAAGATTTTAAATGCCAGCCAGGGGCCGTCCATTACACGCTATGAACTGGAACCGGCTGCCGGTGTCAAGGTCAGTAAAATTGTCCACTTGGCCGATGACATTGCCCTTAAATTGGCAGCGACGGATATCCGTATCGAAGCGCCGATTCCCGGCAAGGCTGCCGTTGGCATTGAAGTGCCGAATAAGAAACTGACCGGCGTCAACCTGCGCGACGTCATCGAAAGTGAAACCTTCCAAAAGGCCGCAAGAGGCGTTCCTGTCTGCTTGGGGAAAGATATTGCCGGCAATCCCATCGTAGCCGATTTGACCAAGATGCCGCACCTTCTGGTGGCAGGGTCTACGGGTTCCGGGAAGAGTGTCTGCATCAATACCTTCATTGCCAGCATCCTCTTTAAGCAGCGGCCGGAAGATGTAAAATTGATCCTCATCGATCCGAAAGTCGTTGAATTATCAAACTACAACGGAATTCCTCATTTGCTGACCCCGGTCGTGACCGATCCCAAGAAGGCTGCCAGTGTCCTGCGCTGGGCCGTTCGCGAAATGGATGACCGTTACAAGCGATTTGCCCTCACCCATACGAGGGATATTTCTCGTTATAACGAACTTCATCCTGAGGAAACGATGCCCTTTATCGTCATCATCATCGACGAATTGGCTGACCTCATGATGATGGCCTCCGATGACGTCGAAAAGTCGATCATCCGCCTGGGCCAGAAAGCCCGTGCCTGCGGCATGCACTTAGTCCTGGCCACGCAGCGTCCGTCGGTAGACGTCCTGACCGGCCTTATTAAGGCCAATGTGCCCAGCCGTATTGCCTTTGCCGTATCGAGTCAGGTCGATTCTCGGACGATCCTGGACATGGCCGGCGCCGATAAACTCATCGGTAAAGGGGATATGCTCTTTTATCCGCTCGGTGCTTCCAAACCGCTTCGCGTCCAAGGAGCCTTTATTTCCGATTCGGAAATCGACGAGATGGTCGAATTTATCAAGGGGCAGGACGGACCTCATTACGACGAGTCGGTCCAAAAGGCACAGTCTGAAAACGCCGAAGACAGCGTCGATTTTTTTGAAGATGACCTCATGCGTCAGGCCATCGATATGGTTCTCGAGACCGGCCAGGCTTCAACGTCTATGCTCCAGCGCCGCTTCCGCATCGGCTATACGCGGGCTGCCCGCATGATCGATATGATGGAAGCTATGCACATCGTCGGCCCCAATAACGGCAGTAAGCCGCGGGATATTTTGATGACTGCCGACGAAGTCCAACAGAAGTATTTGGGCTGAACCCCTGTACCCTTTGTCGTATCTGTTATATAATAAAGGATACGATTATAGTAAATAGGGAGAGAAAGACAGTGAAGGAATCTTCGATCGGTGACGTATTACGATTAGCGAGAGAACAACAGGGTCTGACCTTACAAGACGTATCGGAGGCCCTCAATATAAAGCGGGAATACTTGGAAGCCTTGGAAGCCAATGAATATGATGCCATTCCCGGCGCCGTATTCGTCAAAGGCTTTATCCGAAACTACGGCAATTTTTTGGAACTGGACGGCATTGCCTTGGTCCAAGAATATAAGGCCTCCGTTGAAGAACGGACGCCAAGACCCGAAGTGCGGACCATCGTTCCTGCCAAACATCAAAAAAATAGGAAAGACAGTAAGAAGAAAAAGACGCGGCAGGGAAATTGGCCGGAAATTACGATTGTGGCCGGCATCATCATTTTTCTGTTGCTCATCATTTGGATTTTAATGTAAATAAGGAGCCATATGCGCGAGAATTTCTTAGTAACCAGTCGGGATGATATGAAAAGACGCGGCTGGGATCAACTTGATTTTGTCTACATCAATGGCGACGCCTATGTCGATCACCCCGGTTTTGCCGCAGCCCTTATCGGCCGCGTCCTCGAAAGCCGGGGCTATCGTGTCGGCCTGATTTCCCAGCCTGACTGGCACAGTGCAGACGCCTTTAAAGCCTTAGGCCGTCCGCGGCTGGCCGCTTTGATTACGGCAGGCAACCTCGATTCCATGCTCAATGAAAAAACGGCGGCTCGAAAGTTCCGCAGTCGCGACAGTTATTCACCGGGTGGGGAAACGGGGCATCGGCCGGAACGGGCGACGATTGTCTATGCCAATCGCATGCGCGAGGCCTATAAAGACGTGCCCCTCATCATCGGCGGTATCGAGGCCAGCCTGCGCCGCTTTGCTCATTATGACTACTGGTCCGATAAGGTGCGCCATTCGATACTCCTCGACAGCAAGGCCGATATCCTCAGTTATGGCATGGGGGAACACTCCATTGTAGAAATCGCCGATGCCCTGGCTGAAGGTAAGTCCGTCGCTGAGATGTACGACATCCGCGGCATCTGCTACGTGACCGGGAAACCGCCTATTTCGGACAAGACCGTCGTCTGCCCGTCTTATGAAGAGGTCCGGGCCGATAAAGCGGCTTTTGCCAAGGCTTTTAAAATGCAGTATGAAGAGCAGGATCCTTTTTACGGAAAGACCATCATCCAGCCGTCAGAAAACCGCTTCGTCGTCCAGACGCCGCCGGCACTGCCCCTTTCGACGGAAGAGATGGATGCCATTTACGAGCTGCCCTTTCAGCGTCGCTGGCATCCTGATTACGATGCTGCCGGTGGGGTTCCGGCTTTGCAGGAAGTACAGTTCAGCCTGACCAGTCAGCGCGGCTGTTTCGGCCACTGTCATTTCTGCGCCATTGCCAGCCACCAGGGACGCATCATCCAGCACCGCAGCCAGGAATCCCTCGTTCGCGAGACCGAACGGATGACGAAGCTTCCGGGCTTTAAAGGCTATATCCACGACGTCGGCGGTCCGACGGCCAACTTTCGTCACGTGGCTTGTCAAAAGCAACTGACTGACGGCGTCTGCCGCAATCGCCACTGTATCGGCAGTGAAACCTGTCAGAACCTCAATACGTCCCATGACGATTATCTGCAGCTCCTGCGGAAAATTCGTCATGTAAAAGGCGTGAAGAAGGTCTTCGTTCGCTCCGGCCTTCGCTATGATTACGTATTGGCCGACGGCAACAAAGAATTCGTTAAAGAACTCTGCCAGTATCACGTCAGCGGTCAGCTGAAAGTCGCGCCGGAACACGTCGTCAAACACGTGACCGACCTCATGGGAAAGGCCGATGTCAACGCATTTCTGACCTTTAAGGACTGGTTCGATGAAGCCAATCGGGAACTGGGCAAGAAACAGTACTTGGTCCCCTATTTCATGTCCAGTCATCCGGGCTGTACCTTAAAAGATGCCGTAGCCCTGGCCGAATTTCTGCGGGACATGCATATGCAGCCTGAACAGGTCCAGGATTTTATCCCGACGCCGGGCAGTTTGTCGACGGCCATGTATTATACCGGTATCAATCCCTTGACCGGGCAAAAGGTCTACGTGGCTCGCAGGGCAGAAGAAAAGCAGATGCAGCGGGCCCTTATGCAGTACAAGAACCCGGCGAATTATGATATTGTCTATAAGGCCTTATGCCTGGCGGGCCGTCGTGACCTCATCGGTTACGGGCCGAAGTGCCTCATTGCACCACGGCGTCATCAAAGTCAGTCAGGCCGTCCGCTCGGCAGCGGCCGCCATGGCCGTTCGCCTGTCCGTTCCGGACAAAGGCGGAAGGATTTGAATCGAACTAGAAAATTCAGGTGAATACAATGAAGAAATACGTGCCTTTTGTCGTGCTCAGCGTCTTCGTCATCTTACTGTTGGGTCTGGCGTGGCCCATCTTGATGAAGCACCAGCAGGAAGAAGCACAACGGGCTTATGAAGCCGGCCGTCATCTCGTCATCTTTTCGGATTTGCCCCAGGATGTCAATGACGGTTTGGCCCGAGAATTTTATAAGCAGAAGCATTTGCGGGTGCAGATTTATTCTAAGACCGACAGCGATATGCGCCAGTCGCTGGGGAATATCAACGGTCCTAAGCCGGATATCCTCATCGCTTCGGAAGATGATTTGCGCACGCAAAAGCAAAATGGCATTCTCCAGCCGTATGAGTCGGCCTATACCGACAATATCCCGTCGTCCATGAAAGATGTCGATGGCATGTGGAGCGGTTTATGGTACAATCCGATGGTCTTTGTCGTCAGTCAATCTTATTATGAACGGCGAGGCCAGCTCCTTTCTACTTGGGATGACCTGTTGACCGATCCTCAGATGCTGCTGGCCTTTCCGGACCTGGCTGCCATGGATATGGCCGGCGAATTCCTCTGTTCTTTCGTAGAGATGAAGGGCCTCGATGAAAGTGAACGCTATCTGCGTGCCTTGCAAAGTCACGTCGCTTCCTATTCGAAATCGATGTCGGTTAACGTCCGCCGCGTTGCCAGCGGGGAAGCCGATATCGGCGTAGCCGATGCTTCGTCTGCCAAGCAGTATCGAAATGACGGAGCGCCTATTTATATCATCTATCCCCAAGACGGCACGTCGTACTGGCTGACGGGGATAGCTGTCACTAATTGGTGCGAAGACGGAGAATTAGCCAATGCTTTTGCCGATTGGATCTATTCTCCGGAGGCTAATGCCGTCTTACAGCAAAAGCACATTTTTATGAGCGATGCCCTGCCGCAGGCTCAGCCTGAGCTCGACGCCAACGGACGGGGACTCGTCTTATTCCCGGTAAAAAAATTATATTCTGATGAAGGCCGCCGCAGTTTACAGTCATGGTGGATCAAATCAATTCGCTTCGGAAAGGAAAAATAACGATACATGGAAAAGATCGGATTTGTCAGCTTAGGCTGTTCTAAAAATCTCATCGATACAGAAGTCATGCTGGGCATCCTCCGCGACCGCCACATGGAGATCACAGAGAATCTCTCCCAGTCTGACATTATTATCGTCAATACCTGTACCTTTATTGAAAAGGCAAAGCAGGAATCCATCGATACCATCTTGCAGGCAGCCCGCTATAAAACGGAGGGCAACTGCAAGATTCTCATCGTAACGGGCTGCCTCAGCCAGCAGTATAAAGAAGAACTGATGAAGGAAATGCCGGAAATCGACGCCCTCTTGGGTACCGGTTCATGGGACCGCATCTGGGAAGCCATCGATACCGTCAAAAAGGGCCGTAAAGCCTGCTTCATCGACGATGTCAGTCATTTGTACGATCAGCATACGAGCCGCATGCGGACGACGCCGACGTATAGTGCCTATGTAAAAATCGGCGAAGGCTGCAACAACGGCTGCTCTTTCTGCATTATTCCTCACGTTCGGGGGAAATTGTACAGTCGTCCCATCGAATCGATTGTAGCTGAAGTGCAGCAGCTGGCTGCCGACGGCGTAAAGGAAATCAACCTCATTGCCCAGGATACGACGAGTTACGGCGTCGATATTGCCGGCCACTCCCTGCTGCCGGATCTCCTGCGTCAATTGGTTCCCATCGAAGGCATCCGCTGGATCCGTCTGTTCTATCTCTATCCCCATTACTTTACGGATGAATTGATGGATCTCATCGTGAAGGAAGATAAAATCTGTCCCTATGTCGATTTGCCGCTCCAACACATTGCCGAACCGGTCCTGCGCCGCATGAACCGCCGCGATTCGGAAGACGATGTGCGCCGCCTCATTAAAAAACTGTGCAGTCACGGCCGCAAGCTTACCCTGCGCTCGACCTTTATCGTCGGGTTCCCCGGTGAAACGGAAGCTGAATTCCAGGCTCTCTGCGACTTTGTAAAGGAAACAGAATTTGATGACGTCGGCGTCTTTACCTATTCTCAGGAAGAAGGGACGCCGGCGGCCACCATGGACGGCCAGATCCCGGAAGAGATAAAAGAAGAACGCTATCACCAGCTCATGGCCATCCAGGCCAAGGTGTCGGAAATCCGCAACCAAGAACTGGAAGGTTCGGTGCATACGATGTTAGTCGAAAAAGTAGAACAAGAAAAAGGTGTGACCCAAGCCGTCGGACGCATTGAAATCCAGGCGCCCGATGTCGATGGCCTGACCTATTTGGAAGATGCGGAGGGTGTACAGCCCGGGGACATGATCCCGGTCCGCATTGCCCAGGGCTTTGCCTATGATCTCGTGGCTGAACGGCTCGATTAACCGAGGTGATTGGGAATGATAGTAGAACTTGTTACGACGGGCTCTGAATTATTGCTGGGTGAAATTACCAATTATAATTCGGCCTACTTATCGAAACAGCTCAATGAAATGGGATACTTCGTCGTCTATCATACGACGGTCGGCGATAACCCGAAGCGTATGAAAGACGTCTTGAAGACGGCCCTTTCCCGGGCCGATATCGTCATTACGACGGGCGGCCTCGGGCCGACACAAGGCGACATGACCAAGATTATCGGTGCCGAATTGATGAATTGCCCCCTGGTTTATGACCCGGCCATTGCCGATGCGGTCCAGGCCTGGGTGACAGCCCATCACGGTACGGTGACGATGACCGAAAACCAGAAGCGTCAGGCCATGATTCCTGAAGGCGCTGATGTCTTTGACAACGAGGCCGGCACCGCGCCGGGCGTTGCCATGCAGGGCGGTGGCAGGACCTTGGTCCACTTGCCGGGACCGCCCAGTGAAATGCGATGGATGTATGAAAATCGGCTGAAACCCTGGCTTCTTCAGACTTTTGGCAGCCAAGGGTCCATCCGCTCTCTCTATATCAAGATTTATGATATGGGTGAAGCTTTTATTGAAGAACGGCTGATGGATCTCGTCAAAGACCAGTCGAATCCGACCTTGGCCATGTACGCCCGCCCGGGATTCGTCGAAGTCCGCCTCACGGCCCGCGCCGACAGTGAAGAACAGGCCGAGGAGCTTCTCTTACCGCTCGAAGAAGAAGTACGCCGCCGTCTCAATGACCAAATCGTCAGTTTTAATGATGAAACGATGGCTGACGTCCTGGGACGAGAAGTCCGTCAGGCGGGCTATATCGTCAGTGCGGCCGAATCCTGTACGGGAGGCTTGGTCGGGTCCCTTATTACAGATGTCCCCGGTGCTTCCGACTATTTTCGCGGTTCGGCCGGAACGTACTGCAATGAAATGAAAGAGAAACTCCTCGGTGTCTCTCATGAGACACTGGAACGATATACGGCCGTCAGCTCGGAAACCGCTGCTGAAATGGCGGACGGAAGCCGCCGCCTTTATGGGAGCGACATCGCTGTCAGCACGACGGGCATTGCCGGACCCGGCGGCGGTACGGAAGAACAGCCTGTAGGCCTTGTCTATACCGGCGTCAGCGGCCCTTGGGGGACTTTGGTCCACCGTGACGTCTATCACGGGGGCCGTGCTGAAATCAAGCGCCGAGCTGCCGTACGGGCCATCTATTATGTAGTGCGCTATCTTGTGAACCATAAAAACAAATAACCGTTAGGAGGAATGATTTTGGACGCGAAACAGACAGCACTTGAAAATGCAATGCGCAAGATTGAAAAAGACTTTGGTAAGGGCGCTATCATGCGCCTCGGCGACATTGCTGACAAGATGAACTTAGAAGTTATCTCCTCGGGTTCCCTGGCCGTCGACTTGGCCGTCGGCGTCGGCGGATATCCCCGGGGACGAGTCATTGAAATCTATGGCCCCGAATCGTCCGGGAAGACGACCCTGGCCCTGCACGCCATTGCGTCAGCCCAGAAGAACGGCGGCATTGCAGCCTTTATCGATGCTGAACACGCCCTCGATCCGGTCTATGCCCGCCATCTCGGCGTCGATACGAACGAGCTGCTCATTTCCCAGCCGGATAACGGCGAACAGGCCCTTGAAATTACGGAAGAACTCGTCCGCAGCGGTGCCGTCGACGTCATCGTCGTCGACTCCGTAGCCGCCTTGGTTCCGAAAGCCGAAATCGAAGGCGAAATGGGCGACTCCCACGTCGGCCTCCAGGCCCGCCTCATGAGCCAGGCTTTGCGTAAATTGACGGGGATCATTTCCAAGTCGAAGGCCATGGTCATCTTCATCAACCAGCTCCGTGAAAAAGTCGGCGTCATGTTCGGCAACCCGGAAACGACGACCGGCGGCCGGGCTTTGAAATTCTATGCCTCTATCCGCATGGAAATTCGTAAAGGGGAAGCTATCAAATCCGGCGGCGATGTCATCGGCAACCGAGCTCGGGTCAAAGTCGTCAAAAATAAAGTGGCACCGCCCTTTAAACACTGCGAATTCGATATCATGTACGGTCAGGGCATTTCCCGTGAAGGGACGGTCCTTGACTTGGGCACGTCCATGGATATTATTGAAAAGAGCGGCACCTGGTACTCTTACAAAGGAGAACGACTGGGACAAGGCAAGGAAAATGTCAAGATTTTCATGAAGGAACATCCGGAAATCACGGACGAAGTCGAAAAGATCATTCGCGATACCCTGGCGGCAGAACCGGAAAAATTCGACGATGTCATGGATGAAGAACTGATGGAATCGGCCGCTGAAGCCGTACCGGAAAGCGACGAAGCGGAATAAATGACCTATAGTGAGGCCTATGAAAAAGCCCTGCAGCTGCTCAATGTCCGCTTCTTAAGTGAAGGCGAACTGCGCACCAAGCTGCGGCGACGGGACGTCAGAGACGACGTCATCGACGAAGTAATGGCTATGCTGAAAGAGGAACACTTCATCGATGATGACCGCCTGGCTCGTCAGGTCTATGCCTACTATGTACGGAAAAAGCAGTACGGCCATCTGTATATCGCCAATTGCCTTCGACGCCGTCAACTGACGGTGCCGGACGATATTGAACGTCCTGATGAATACACCTTGGCAGAAAATCTTGCCGAGCGAAAGTTTTCCCGCCGGTACGATGAAAAGAGAAAGGCGGCGCGATATCTCCAATACCGCGGTTTTTCTCCCTCCGTCATCGCCGAAGTCATCGCTTCCTTTACGGTTGGCGACGAGGGTTGACAATCGGTCAAAATAGGGTCGGAGACGCCAAGTCCATCTTGACATTGATATGAAAAAAAATTACAATTAAAGGAGCCGGTTTGATACACTGGTCCATATTTTGCATAATTGTAGGTTTTTTGAACATGAAGTAAATTTTACATACTCATAAAAAAAGCCGGACGGTAAGTTCGGCTTTTTTTTGTGAAGGGGAGGTGAATTTGTTACTATGCTGACTACTACTATGGCTGCTGTCGTAGCCATTGTTTGTATCCTCATCGGCGTCGGTGCCGGTTATGTCTATCGCAAGAAAATTGCTGAAGGCAAAATCGGCCAGGCTGAAGTCGAAGCGCAGCGGATCATTGCCACAGCCCAGCAGAATGCGGAAGCTCGCAAAAAAGAACTGGTCCTTGAAGGCAAGGAAGAAATCCATAAACTGCGAAGCGATGCCGAGCGGGAGAACAAGGAACGTCGCACGGAATTACAGCGCTTTGAACGGCGTTTGATGCAAAAAGAAGAACATTTAGACAAAAAGTCCGATTCCATGGAAAAGAAGGAAGACGTCTTGCAGCGCAAAGAAGAAGAAGTGACGCGCATGCAGGAAAAAGTCGAAGCCATTCACGAACAGAAGATGGCCGAATTGGAACGGATTTCCGGCTTGACTTATGAAGATGCTAAAGAACTGCTTTTGAACAACGTTCAAAGTGAAGTAAAACATGAAACGGCACAGATGATCAAGATGCTTGAAGAACAGGCTCATGAAGAGGCCGAAAGCAAGGCTCGGGAAATTATTTCCGTGGCTATCCAACGCTGTGCTGCCGACCATGTCGCTGAAACGACGGTGTCTGTCGTGTCCCTGCCGAACGATGAAATGAAGGGCCGTATCATCGGCCGTGAAGGGCGAAACATCCGGGCTATTGAAATGCTCACCGGTGTCGACCTCATCATCGACGATACGCCGGAAGCCGTCATCTTGTCGTGCTTCGATCCGATCCGTCGGGAAATCGCCCGCATTGCCTTAGAAAAACTGATTGCCGACGGCCGTATTCATCCGGCACGGATTGAAGAAATGGTCGAAAAGGCTCGTAAAGAAATCAACCAGAAGATCCGCGAAGCCGGTGAACAGGCGACGTATGAAGCCGGGGTTCACGGACTCCATCCGGAACTCATTAAGATTCTCGGCCGCTTGCGCTACCGCACCAGCTATGGCCAGAATGTACTGCGCCATTCTATCGAAGTTTCCCAGCTGGCAGGCATTATGGCTGCTGAATTGGGGGTCGATGAAAAGCTGGCTAAGCGAGCCGGCTTGATTCACGATATCGGGAAAGCCTTGGACCACGAACTGGAAGGGACACACGTCTCTATCGGTGTCGAAATCGCCAAGAAATACGGCGAATCGAAGCTGGTTGTCAACGGCATTGCCGCCCATCACGGCGATGAAGAAGCACAGAGTGTGGAAGCCGTCTTGGTCGCTGCTGCTGACGCTGTATCGGCCGCTCGCCCGGGCGCCCGTCGGGAAACGTTGGAAAACTATCTGAAACGCTTGACGAAGCTCGAAGAAATTGCTGAGTTCTTTGATGGTGTCGAAGACTGCTTTGCCATCCAGGCCGGACGTGAAATCCGGGTCATGGTCAAACCGGATAAATTGGATGAATCCGATTGTGTCCTCTTGACCCATGACATCATTAAACGTATTGAAGCTGAACTGGAATATCCGGGACAGATTAAAGTTGTCGTCATTCGCGAAACGCGGATGGTCGATTATGCAAAATAACCTTATATGACTTGCAGGGCCGCCGTATAGGCGGCCTTTTGCATGATGCGGCAAGGCGTAGAAGCACGGATCGAAATGTCAGGCCGAATTGTCTCGAGTGTCCTAATTGGTATTGCAATTAACCCTGAAAAAATA
>NZ_HF954535.1:59631-122758 GCF_000455225.1 Megasphaera massiliensis | reverse complement strand
CTGAAAAAATATTATTGAATTTAAAAAATAATACTTGCCAAAGTCATCGTTTTGTAGTAGAATAGTTTTTGTTCGAGGCACTAAGAAATACCGAGACAGCCCCGAAGAATGAAAGCAAATGGCCCCGTGGTGTAGCGGTTTAACATGTCGCCCTGTCACGGCGAAGATCGTCAGTTCAAATCTGATCGGGGTCGCCAAATGCTCAGGTAGCTCAGTCGGTAGAGCAGGGGACTGAAAATCCCCGTGTCGGCGGTTCAATTCCGTCCCTGAGCACCACCAATGCGGAAGTAGCTCAGTGGTAGAGCACCACCTTGCCAAGGTGGGGGTCGCGAGTTCGAGCCTCGTTTTCCGCTCCATATATGGCGGCATAGCCAAGCGGTAAGGCAGAGGTCTGCAAAACCTTCATCCCCAGTTCGATTCTGGGTGCCGCCTCCATATTTTTCTTTCGTCATGCCGAGGTGGCGGAACTGGCAGACGCAACGGACTTAAAATCCGTCGGATAGAAATATCCGTACCGGTTCGATTCCGGTCCCCGGCACCAAATCAACAACGTGTAAGCGGCGTTGGCCGTGGCCGAAGTCCTTGCAAAACAAAGGAGCTGTCTTTGGACAGCTCCTTTTCGCAGTCCGTTTAAATTATCTGAAAAATGGGTTATAATGAATCATGACTGAATACAAGTATAGAGTATCTGATTTTGAAGGACCTTTAGATCTGTTGCTCTATTTGATTGAAAAGAACAAAGTCGACATTTATAACATTCCTATCGTTGACATTGCCGATCAGTTCAATGCTTATGTAGCTGACATCGACGCCTTTGATGTCGACTATGCCAGTAAGTTTTTTGTCATGGCAGCGACCCTTTTGCAGATAAAATCGCGGCTGCTCCTGCCGAAACAGCCTAAAGTGGTTGACGACGAAGAAGACCCGCAGGAAGTCTTGGTCCGGCAGCTCGTAGAGTATAAAAAGATGAAGGCCCTGTCTCAGGCCATGGGCAGTTTGTGGGACGCCCGCAGCCTGATGATGGGACGCCTGCCGGCGCCTATGCCTTATGAAACCCGCTTCGAAGGCCATATCGACACCAAGGCCCTCTACGACGCCTTTCAGCAAGTATGTCAGGCCCTGCCGGAACCAGAAGCCGTAGAGATACGGATTCAGAAAGAAATATACAGCGTCGGCGAATGCATGCGCCGCGTCACCTACGCCCTGCGCCGGGCCAAGGGGACGATGACGGCAGCTGCCATTTTTCAGGCCTGTCGATCCCGCGTCGAACTTGTCGTAACCTTTTTGGCGGTTTTAGAATTGCTCAAGGTCGGTCAATGTATGACCGTCGCTGAGGGAAAGGATGGGAATACCATTGCCTTACGATACACGCCAAAAGGATAACCGCGAGCCGACGGCACTTCTGGAAGCCCTCCTCTTTTTGAGCGGCGACGCCATGACCGAAGCCGATATCAGTGAACACCTGGGATGGCCTTTGGAAGACGTTGAGAAAATTGCCGAGCGCCTGCAGCATCTTTTAGAAGATCAGCGGCGAGGGCTGCGTCTCATCCGCGTTGCCGGCGGCTATCAGTTAGTGACCCGGCCGGATCTTCACGATGCCCTGCAGTGGGTCCGGACGGGGAAGAAGGAACTGTCGCCTATGGCCCTTGAAGTACTGGCCATCATCGCCTTCAAACAGCCTGTGACGCGGGCTGATATTGAAAAGCTGCGCGGCGTTTCGTCAGAAAGGGTCCTGACTTCTTTGGTGCAGCAGGGATTGGTCATCGACCTCGGCCGCAAGGACAGTCCGGGACGGCCGATTTTATACGGGACGTCTGCTTATTTTTTGGAATGTATCGGCATGGATTCCCTTGCTGATTTAGCCGGCCGCTTGTCGGTAGATACTACGGAGGATGGACTTGATGGAAGAACGGTTGCAGAAAGTAATGAGTAACTGCGGAGTCGCTTCACGGCGTGCTTCGGAAAAGCTGATATTAGAAGGACGAGTCCGCGTAAACGGTGTCGTCGTCCGAGAATTAGGCACCAAGGTCAATCCTGATAAGGACCGCATTGCCGTCGACGGCAAGACCCTTGAAATGCAGGCCAAGCATTACTACCTGTTTAATAAGCCCAAGGGCGTCATTACCACATCGAGTGACGATCAAGGACGGACGACGGTCATGGACTACTTCAAGAAGGAAAAAGACCGTATCTATGCCGTCGGCCGTTTGGACCAAAATACAGAAGGCTTGCTGCTCATGACCAATGACGGCGAACTGGCTAATATTCTGATGCATCCCAGCCGCCTCGTCGATAAGACGTATGAAGTCAAGGTCAAAGGGCAAGTTGCCGATTCGATTCTGCAGCATTTAGCCGACGGAGTCGAACTGAAAGACGGGATGACGGCACCGGCTGATGTCGTCTACGTCGACTACGATCCTCGGACGAACCTGACCAGTCTGGAAATCACCATTCACGAAGGCCGCAATCGCCAGGTCCGCCGCATGCTGGAATACTTTGGCTTTCAGGTTCACAACCTGCGCCGTATCCAGTATGCCTTTTTGACCCTGAGCGGCGTCAAGCGCGGAGCCTATCGCTCCTTGACCCGTGAAGAAGTGGCCGAACTCTATAAATATAAATAATAGGAGTCTTTATGAAGGAAATACTCGTCATCGGTGCCGGTGCGGCCGGCATCATGGCTGCGCTGGCTGCTGCTGAATCGGGAGCCAGAGTACATTTATTTGAAAAAAATGATATTGTCGGTAAGAAGATGGGAATCACCGGTAAAGGACGCTGCAACTTGACAAACTCCTGCAGCATGGCCGATTTCATCGCCCATACACCGGGGCACGGAAAATTCCTGTTCAGTGCTTATCAGCAGTTTACGAACCTCGATTTATTGGATAAACTGAACGGCTGGGGCCTTCTGACAAAAGAAGAACGAGGCGGCCGTATTTTCCCCCAGTCTGACAGCGCCATCGAAGTGCGAAAGCTCTTTTATCACAAACTGTGCCGCAAGAGCATCGAACTACATTTGAAGGAAGGCGTTAAAGCCGTTAAATCTTGGGGACATCGCTTTGTCGTCCAAACGGATTCGAGAACTTATGAAGGCGATGCCTGTATCATCACGACAGGCGGCATGTCCTATCCTGTAACCGGTTCTACCGGCGACGGCTACGGCTTTGCAAAATCGCTGGGGCACGAGGTGACGGAACTCAAGCCGTCGCTCATCCCTTTTACGACGGCCGAATCCTGGCCTCATGACTTGTCGGGACTGTCCCTGAAAAATGTCGAAGGGTCACTATGGCGCCGTGGGAAAAAAATCGATGCCCACTTCGGGGAAATGCTGTTTACCCACTTTGGCGTTTCCGGGCCGATTATCCTGATGCTCAGTACGGCAGCGGCCCATAAAAAGAGCGCTGCTTTCCCCTTAGAACTTCGCATCGACTTAAAACCGGCCTTATCGAAGGAAAAACTCGATGCCCGCCTGCGTCGGGATTTTGAAAAATATATCCGCAAAGAAGCTGTAAACGGCTTAAAGGATCTGTTGCCCCAGCGACTCATTCCGGTCATCCTTCATGAAGCCGGGATTGCAAAAGACTGTCCGGTCAATCAGATTTCCCGGGAACAGCGCCAGCACTTGGTCGAAGCCTTTAAGGCCCTGCCCCTTACGGTGACCGGGACGAGGCCCATCAGTGAAGCCATCGTCACCGCCGGCGGCGTATCGGTCAAGGAAATCGACCCTAAGACGATGGAGTCGAAACTCGTTCCGGGCCTTTATTTTGCCGGGGAAGTCATCGATATCGATGCCTTTACGGGCGGATATAATTTACAGGCAGCCTTTTCGACAGGGTTTGTAGCCGGAACGGCCGCTGCTAAGGAGGGCTGACTATGAAAAAATTAACGATTGCCATCGACGGCCCGGCAGGAGCCGGAAAAAGCAGTGTGGCTAAACTCTTGGCCAATAAAGTCGGCTATTTATACATTGATACCGGGGCCATGTACCGGGCCTTTACCTGGGCGGTGCTGGAAAACGGCGTCGACATTGCCGATGACAAGGCCGTCAAGGCCTTGGTGGATTCCGTTGACATCCGCCTTGAACCGATGGCCGACCTGTGTCGGGTCTACGTCGGGACGACGGAAGTTACCGAGGCCATTCGGACGCAACGCGTATCATCGCATGTTTCTTCCGTCGCAGCTCTTGCAGTCGTACGGCAAAAACTGGTAAAATTACAAAAGGCCATGGCCAAAGAAGGCGGCGTCATCCTCGACGGCCGCGATATCGGTACCGTCGTTCTGCCGGATGCGGATCTAAAAATATTCCTTACGGCGTCTGTCGCATCCCGGGCTCAGCGCCGCTATTTGGAAGTAAAGGCCAAAGGCGGCAGCGAATCGTATGACGACATCGCCGCCAGCATCGCCGCTCGCGATGACATGGATTCCCACCGCCAGGTGTCCCCTTTGAAAAAAGCCGATGACGCTGTCGTCGTCGACAACAGTGATCTCGATTTACAACAGACGGCCGATGTCATTCTCGGCCTTATGAAGGAGCGAGGCTGATGCATGAATTTATGTATAATACGATCCGCAGGATCTTCAATGTCGCAACGTACGGCTTCTTGGACATGGAAGTCATCGGCGAAGAAAATATACCTGAAAAAGGGCCTTTTATCGTAGCCTGTAATCATGCCAGCAACTTTGATCCGCCCCTTTTGGGAACGGCTATGCGTCATCATCTCATCCACTTTATGGCCAAGGAGGAACTCTTCCGCAATCCGGTCATGGGCTGGTTCCTGCGTTATGTCCATACCTTTCCGGTCCATCGCGGCCGCATCGACCGCAAGGCGGTTATGGAATCCTTTAAGGTATTGAAAAATGGTGCGGTTTTGGGGATTTTCCCGGAAGGGAAGCGGACCCGAGGCGGCTCGGTCGGCCCCTTTCATGAGGGCTTTGCCGGTATCGCCATTAAGGCCAAGGTGCCGGTGTTGCCGGCAGCCATCGTCAATTCGGAATTTCTGCCGAAAAAGACGGGGCCTGTTCGAGTCATTTTTGGAAAACCCATCATGGCTCCGGCCGGAAAAGCCTCGGATCACGACGTAGTCACGGCCTTTTCCGAAGAAATTCGCGATTCCATCGTGACTATGCAAAATCAGTATAAAGGGGACGAAAAATGAAAGTAACTCTCGCCGCAGCCTGTGGCTTCTGCTATGGTGTCCGACGAGCCGTTGAACTGGCCGGACAGGCTGAAAAAGGAACACACACCTTAGGTCCTATCATCCATAATCCGCAAGTTGTCGGGCGTCTCGCCGAACAGGGCGTGTCGCCGGTAGACTCTTTGGATGAGGTGGAAAAAGGGGCTGTCGTCTTAATTCGGTCTCATGGCGTCGGACCGGAAATCTATGAAAAAGCCGACAAACGAGAACTAAAAGTCATAGATGCCACGTGTCCGCACGTTAAAAAGGCCCAACAAGACGCCAAAAATATCATCGAAAAAGGTGAAAAGCTTATAATCGTAGGCGAAAAGGCCCATCCCGAAGTAATTAGTATTTCACAATGGGGGGCAAATCGTGCTATTATAATAGACAGGGAAGAAGAGGCTCAACAAATTCCCTTTTGCGATTCTATGGGAGTCGTCGTACAAACGACGTTCTCTCAAGAGCAATTCAAGCGTATCGCCGCTATCCTGCAACAAAAGACTAATCATCTCGATGTGCATATGACCATATGCACGGCGACGCAGCAGCGTCAGCAGGCAGCGATAGAATTGGCAGGTCAGGTGGACGCCATGATTGTCATTGGCGGCAAGAACAGCGCCAACACCGGCCGCCTCGCGCAGGTATGCCGTGAACAGGATTGCCCGACATACCACATTGAAACAGCAGCCGAATTGGATACGGACTGGTTCAGTGGTATGAATCATATAGGCATTACAGCCGGCGCTTCTACGCCGGATTGGATAATACAGGAGGTTGTTAAGATTATGGAAAATTTGCAAGCTGAAGGCACAGAAGTAATGAGTGAAGAATTGTTGGACAAGTATGACTATGAAGAAAATCCAAAGAAAGGTGACGTGGTCAAAGGCACGGTTATTTCTGTGAATGATGATGCTGCCTATGTTTCCATCGGTACGAAAGCGGAAGCAATTCTGCCGAAAAAGGAAATGGCTGTTCCCGCTCCGGAAAAAGCAAGTGACTTTGTCAAAGTCGGCGATGAACTGACCGTTGAAATTGCCAACAACATCAAAGAAGAAGGAGCTATTGTCGTTTCCCTCGTCAAGATGAAGAAAGTCGAAGACTGGAAAGAAGTTCGCGAAGCATTCGAAAATGATCAGCTCGTCGAATGTGTTGGTAAAGAAACGAACAAGGCTGGTCTTGTCGTTTCTATCAAATCTCTCCGCGGATTTATCCCCCTCTCTCAGGGCGATATCAAATTCGTGAAGTCTTTGGACTACCTCGTCGGTGAAACCTTCCAGGTCAAAGTCATCGACATTGACGAACACAAAAACCGTCTGGTCCTGTCCCGTAAGGCTGTACTTGAAGCAGAACGCGAAGCAAAACGCGAAGAAGCCCTCAAACACATTGAAGAAGGGGCTGTCATTAAAGGTACTGTCGTTAAGATCATGCCCTATGGCGCATTCATCGATCTCGGCGGCGTAGAAGGCCTGCTTCACATTTCTGATATTTCTTGGAAGCGCATCAATGCTGTCGAAGACGTTCTCCAGGCCGGAGAAGAACTCGAAGTCCTTGTTCAGAAGTTCGATCAGGAACGGAATCGTATTTCCCTCTCCTTGAAAGCACTTCAGAAGAACCCCTGGATTGCAGCTATCGAAAAATTTGAAGTCGGCGATATCGTAAAAGGTGAAGTTAAGAAACTCTTGCCTTTCGGTGCTATCTTAGCTATCGATCCGGAACTGCAGGGCTTGCTCCATATTTCTGAATTAACTGAAAAACGCGGCGTGGCTGTCAAAGACCTGGTCGACATCGGCGATGTCATGAACGTTAAGATCATCGGCATCGATACAGATAAGAAGAAGATTTCTCTCAGCGTTCTGGCTATTCAGAAAGATGAAGAAGAACAGGAAGTTCGCGACTACCTCGCTAACCAGGATAACGAAGAAGAAAACAACTAAGGCTTTGTAAAAAGAGGATAGCCGGGCTGTACCGGTTATCCTTTTTTCGTTTATAGAAAGGATAATGCCATGTATAAACCCTTAGTCGCCGTCGTCGGTCGGCCGAATGTCGGCAAATCGACGCTGTTTAACGCGATTGTCAAGAAACGAATTTCCATCGTTGAAGATATTCCCGGCGTTACGCGCGACAGAATTTATTTTGATGCCGAATGGCTCGGTCGGGAATTTACCATGATCGATACGGGGGGCATTGAATTCGTTGATTCCAATGACCACATCTTCACCAGCATGCGCTATCAGGCAGAACTGGCCATTCGCGAAGCCGACGTCATCTTATACGTCGTCGACGGGAAAGTCGGGATCCAGCCTCAGGATGAAGAAATTGCCCATATCCTGCGCTCCTGCGGGAAACCGGTCATCTTGGTCGTCAATAAGATCGACAGTGTCGAACAGGAAATGAACATCTATGAATTTTATAATCTCGGCTTGGGTGACCCCATCGGGATTTCAGCCGTCAACTTGATGAATCTCGGCGACCTCCTCGATGAAGTCCTGAAGAATATCAAAGAAGTACCGGCCCTTGAAGAAGATGACGATACGATTCATATCTCCCTCGTCGGCCGTCCGAACGTCGGCAAGTCATCCCTTACCAATGCCCTCTTAGGACAGGATCGGGTCATCGTCAGCAACGTGCCCGGCACGACCCGCGACTCTATCGATACACATTGGTCTTATGAAGGAACGGACTTCGTCCTCATCGATACGGCCGGCATGCGCCGCAAGGCCAAAATCGACATGCCTGTCGAACGGTACAGCGTCGTCCGGGCTCTGCGGGCCGTCGATCGGTCGGACATTGCCGTCCTGGTCATCGATGCGACGGAAGGCGTTACCGAACAGGATACGAAGATTGCAGGCTACGTCCACGAAGCGGGCAAAGGCTGCATCATCGTCGTCAACAAGTGGGACCTCGTCGAAAAGGACAGCAAGACGAGCCATAAGTTTGAAGAAGACATCCGTCGAGAACTGGCCTTCCTCCAGTACGCGCCCATCCTCTTTGCTTCGGCCCTTACGAAGCAGCGTATCAATCGCCTGGCCGATATGGTCAAATTCGTATCGGAACAGCAGCATATGCGCGTATCGACGAGCGTCTTAAATGAACTCATCGAAGATGCCCAGCTTACCAATCCGCCGCCGGCTAAAGGCGGGCGACTGCTGAAAATCTATTATATGACCCAGGCTTCGGTCCAGCCGCCGACCTTCATCCTTTTCGTCAATGAGCCCCAGCTCATGCATTTTTCGTATCTGCGCTTTTTGGAAAACCGACTGCGCGAAACCTTTGGTTTTGAAGGCACTCCCATCCGGCTTATCCTGCGTGGTAAGAAGGATGGTGACCGCTTATGATGACCGGTATCCTCTTCTTGGTTCTGGCTTATCTCGCAGGCTCCATTCCGAGCGGCCTTATCATCGGCAAGGTCCTGTATCATACGGATCCTCGTGAGTACGGCAGCCATAATACGGGAGCGACCAATGCCTACCGGGTCTTCGGCGCTGTCGGCGGCCTTTTGGTCCTCCTCTGCGACGTCGCGAAAGGCATGCTCGGTGTCTACCTGGGGCAGCTTGCTTCCCAGGCCGGCATCGGCACTCCGGCTGATCAGATTTATCTCATGATTGCCGGCGGGCTGCTTTCCATCGTCGGTCATTCGTGCTCTGTTTTTCTGAAATTCAAAGGTGGTAAAGGCGTTGCCACCGGCCTTGGCATCATCTTGTTCTTGGCGCCGTGGGAAACGCTCATCGTCTTTGCCGTCTGGGTCGTCATCGTTGCCATTACGCGCATCGTCTCCCTCGGCTCCATCGTAGCCGCTATTTTGGTGCCGATTCTGATGTACGTCTTTGGCGAGCCGCTGCCGCTGACGATTTTCGGCCTCCTGGCCGCCATTCTCGTCGTCGTTCGTCATAAGGATAATATTATCCGCTTGATACAGGGACGAGAACTGAAGGTCGAACGAATTCAGAAAAAATAGATTGATATGTACTAAAAAACGTGTATAATTGATTATGTACGAGCAGGTGATCTTATGAGAATCATATCGGGTAGTGCCAGAGGGCGAATTTTGAAGTCGCCGAAAGGAATGCTGACCCGGCCGACCTTAGACCGCACGCGGGAAAGTCTTTTTAATATGCTTGAAAGCAGAGGCAGTCTGGCCGGGGCAAGGGTTCTCGATATCTTTGCGGGTACAGGTGCCTTGGGATTAGAAGCCTTGAGCCGCGGTGCCGATTCTGCCGTCTTCATCGACCATTATACGCAGGCCCTCATTCGTCAGAATGCGTCGCTCTGCGGCTTTGATGAACGCGCTGAGGTCCTTCGGCTCCCGTCGGCAAAAGCTTTGGCACGGCTGAAAGGGCGGCAGTTTGATTATATCTTTGCCGACCCGCCGTATAACAAAAATTTGGTGAACGATACAATTGTTTTGATAGGTCAATACGATTTGTTGGCTCCTGGTGGATTGATTCTGATGGAATACAGCCGGAATGAAGGCATAACGGAGAACACATTGTATGAGGTCATCAGAGAAAAATCCTATGGAAATGACACGCGGATTGCTTTTATCCGTCGTCGCCGGGAAGGAGTTTGAAAGAAGTGCGAATCGGTATTTGTCCGGGCAGCTTTGATCCTGTTACCAATGGACACATTGATATTTTTGAACGAGGGAGCAAACTAGTCGATAAACTTATCGTCGCTGTTTTTGAAAATCCCGTAAAGAAGCCGTTGTTTACGATGGCCGAACGAGAAGAGATGCTGAGAGAAACGACGCGGCATATTCCCAATATTGAAGTCGTCAGCTTTCACGGCCTTCTCAATGAATACGCTATCGATCACGGTGCGACCGTCATTATTCGCGGCCTCCGGGCCCTGAGTGATTTTGAATATGAATTCCAACGGGCCCTGCTCATGAAAAAAGTGGAGCCACGCATCGAAACGGTATTCATCATGACGAGTACCCAGTATTCATATATCAGCTCGACGGGCATCCGCGAACTGGCCTGCTTTGGCGGCAAGCTCGATGATATGGTTCCCGATTACGTTGAAAAGAAACTAAAAGTGAAGTTTGCAGACAAGTACAATGCTTAGGAGTGGAGACTACATGAATTCGGATAAACTGTTAGAAGATTTGGAAAGCTTAGTAATGAACGCTTCAAAAGTTCCCTTTACTAACAAAAAAATGGTAGAAGAAGAAGAAATCCTTCAGATCATCGACGATTTGAAAGAATCCATGCCGGCTGAATTGGAACAGTCCAAAAAGATATTGGCCGAAAGAGACAAGGTCATTGCCGATGCCCAGCATCACGCTGACGGCATGGTAGCTCAGGCGAAAGACTATATCGCCAAATTGACCGAAGAAAGTGAACTGGTACGGCAGGCTCAGGAACGTGCCAACCAGGTTATCCAAACTGCCAATGACTCGTCGGAACAGCTGAAAAACAGCTCCATTACCTATGCCGGCGACGTCCTCAAATACGTTGAATCAACATTGGAAAAGACCTTATCCAGCATTCAGCAGAATCGCGAAAGCCTGCTGAAGAACAATGGACATCAGGATACGCCGGATCAGCAGTAGTGATGGCTTATGAGGTCCTGTCGCTCGTGCGGCAGGGCCTTTTTTTCCATGTTGATGACAGGAGGTACTATGAACGAAATTGTATCCCGCGATAACCAGTGGGTAAAGATGGCCTGCTCCTTGAAGCAGAAAAAAGGCCGTCAAGCTCATCGGCGCGTCTTTGTCGAAGGCCTGCGGGTCATCGGTGATGCCGCTGTTATGGGGATTCCCGATGCCATTTGCTTTGTGTCGCCTAAAGGACGGGAACTTGCCGGCTTTGACGAAGTCTATGCCAGAGGCCTTGAATTAGGATGGACTTTTTATGCCGTTACCGACAGCGTATACGATAAATTAAAGGATACCAAGACGCCTCAAGGGCTGGCTGCTATGCTGCCCTTTTTTGCCTATACCTTTGACGCCTTGCCGGCCGTTGCTCCGGAAAAGGCCGTCCTCTATCTGCGCTCCGTCCAGGATCCGGGTAATTTAGGGACTATCCTCAGGACGGCTGCAGCAGCTAACGTCGGAGCTGTCCTTCTCAGTGAAGGCTGTGTCGACGTCTACAACGATAAGACGGTCCGCAGCGCCATGGGGGCGATTTTTAAAGTGCCTGTCGTCCAAGATGTAACCGATGAACAGCTCGACCAATTCTGCAGCGATGAGGACCGGAACATCTATGGAACGGCAGCCGAAGGGACCGTATCCTATGTCGAAGCCGATTACGACCGGCCGGTTATTCTGGCTTTTGGCAACGAAGGGAACGGCTTGCCCGATGAATTTTTGGAATGCTGTGACGACGTACTGACCATCCCCATGCGGCCTGATACAGAATCACTCAACTTATCTATGGCCGTCGGCATCGTCTTGTATAAGGCCTGGGAAAAAAATGGTTTTCACGTATAGTCTGGAGGCGTAATCATGGAAGAAAATAAGGACACCCTTGATCTTGGTTTTGCAAAACTCGACTTACAGCGTCAAGAGCGCTGCGGCTTTCCGGAAGTCGTCTATTGTGCCGGGAAGACGACGGACCAGTCCGTGCGGATTTTAGAAATTTTGATGGAAAAATATGACAATGTCATCGGCACGAGGGCTTCGAAAGAAATTTTTGACATCTTATCGGCTAAATTCCCGGCTGCCCAATACGACGAGCTGGCCAAGATGGTCTATCAGCACAAGGATAAGACCATCATCAACGGCGATCGCCTCATTTCCGTCATTACGGCCGGTACCAGCGATATTCCCGTCGCTGAAGAAGCGGCGCTTACGGCAGAAATTATGGGAAATCAAGTGGAACGAATCTACGATGTCGGCGTTGCCGGCATCCACCGATTGCTGGCACGAGTCGACGATATCCGAAAAGCCAATGTCAACATCGTCGTTGCCGGCATGGAAGGGGCTCTGGCCAGTGTCGTCGGAGGTTTAGTAGACAAGCCGGTCATCGCCGTACCGACCAGTATCGGATACGGTGCCAATTTCCACGGTCTTTCGGCCCTTCTGGCTATGCTCAACAGCTGCGCTGCCGGGATATCTGTCGTCAACATCGACAATGGTTTCGGCGCCGGCAGACTGGCCGATACGATGAACAGTCTGAGGTGAGCCGATGGAAACCTTATGGCAATTGGAAGCCAATATCGACGATATGAATCCTCAAAATATGGAATACGTCTTTTCACGGATTCTCGACAAGGGGGCGAATGACGTCTGGGCTATGCCGATGATGATGAAAAAAGGGCGGATGGCATCGATGCTCTGTGTTCTTTGCCGAAAAGAACTCCTCGACGATATGATTGAAACGATCGTTAAAGAGACGACATCTATTGGCGTTCGCTTTTTTCCCGTGAGCCGCATGGCCTGTGACCGGGTCATTATGACAGTCTGCATTGACGGCAGGGATCTTCACTGTAAAATCTGCCGGTACGGCGGACAGATTGTCAATATTTCCGCCGAATACGACGACTGTCGGGCGGCGGCAGAAGCGACGGGCATCCCTTTGAAAGAATGGCAGCGCAAGGTGAAGGAAGCGGCATACCGCCAATTTGCCGAATAGTCCCGGGGAGGATATTGTCAAAATACGATTGTCCGTGTATAATAGTCATTAAGCCGATGTGCAGTGCATCCTGAAAGGACAGGGAGCGTAAAAGATGAATAGAGTCATTATTAATGCCGATGATTTCGGAATTCATACGGAAGTGAATCATGCCATTATTGAGGCTTGTGAACAGGGCGTTCTGACCAGTACGTCCTTATTGCCAACGGGGCCGGCTTTCGAAGAAGCCGTCTCGCTGGCTCGGACTTGTCCCCGCCTCGGAATCGGGATCCACTTATGCCTCGTCGGGTCGTTGCCCACCGTTTTGTCCCCACAGGAAGTACCTACCCTGGTGACTGATAGTGGACGGGTACCGGACAGTTATCCTGAAGTCATTAAACGAGCCTGCCAGGGCCGGCTCGATTACGGTCAGGTTTACCGGGAACTCGATGCCCAGATGGAAAAAATCATGGCTACGGGACTTCCCATCGATCACATCGACAGCCATCAGCATCTGCACGTCCTGCCGCAGATTTGGAACATCGTCCAGTCGCTGATGATGAAGTACGGTATCCGCCGAGTACGCATTCCGAGAGAAGCTTATTCATATAAGCTTCTCTCGGCCAATCCCGTGCGCATCGCCGGCCGCGACGGCCTGACCTACTTGTCCCAGAAGGCCATGGATGCCGTGAAGCGCCTTCATTTTACGACGACAGATTTCTTTTGGGGCATGGTAGACGGCGGCAACATGAACGAAGGCAACTTGAAGTATCTCATCGACCGGCTGCCCTTCGGAGTCCATGAAATCATGATGCATCCGGGACGCAGTACGACGGTTCTCAGCCGGAGCTTTTCCTGGGAGTACCACTGGCAGGATGAATTTCAGGCACTTTTGTCGCCGGCGATCCGCCGTCAAATCGAAAAAAGAGAGATTCAACTCATTACCTACGGCGATTTGCCGTAAGGTCCGGGAGGACTTGCCTTGCATATTTTAGTTACGGGAGGTGCCGGCTTTATCGGGTCCCGCCTTGTCAAAGCCCTGCTTGAAGCAGGCCATGAGGTTACGGCCTTTGATAACCTTTCCAAAGGAACCTTTGCTCAGGTTCCCGACGAAGCCCGCTGCATCGAAGGCGACATCGGTGATGAAAAGGCCGTCGCTTCAGTGTTTTCCGAAAAGCCCATCGATATCGTCTTTCATGAAGCACCACAGCGGAGGCTTTCCGATTCGCAGGACTTTTCTGAGAACGATGTCATAGGGAGCCTTACAGGTCTTAAGGTCGTCCTTGACCAGTGCTGCCGTCACAGTGTGAAGAAATTCATTTTTTCCTCGTCAGCTGCCGTCTACGGCGAGCCCGTCCGCGTTCCCGTTCGCGAAGAAGATGAGCTTAGCCCCATCAACTTTGACGGACAGGTTAAGGCAGCTGCGGAAGATTGTATCCGCCGGTATCATGAAGCGTACGGCCTGCCATATGTCATTTTGCGCTATGCCAATGTATATGGTGAGGGTGAGGAGGACAGCGTTGTCAGCCGTTTTACCCGGGCTGTGGCTTACGGCGAAGATATGACCATCTATGGCGACGGTGAACAGTCCCGCGATTTCATCTACGTCGACGACGTCGTCCGGGCCAATCTGGCGGCCATGGCGGATGAGGGGCTGGCTGAGACGTATAATATCGGCACGCAGATGGAGACGACGATCAACGCACTGAAAGTCATCCTGCTGTATTTTACCCATGCCGGTATTTCTATCTCTTATGAAGATGCACGCCCAGGTGATGTACACTGTTCGGCACTGCATAGTGAAAAAGCCGAGAAAATACTCAACTGGCGTCCTAAAATGAAACTGATGCCCGGCCTTATGGCGATGTATCAATATTTTTGCGAAAGGGAAGATGCCAAGTGAAAGACGATAAGGAGCACAAGTTTTACTTAGTCCGCGAAGATATTTTGCCTGAAGCGATCAAGAAGACCATCAAGGTCAAGGAAATCCTCAAGCGCCATCAGACGCGGACCATCAATGAAGCCGTCCAGATGATGGATTTGAGCCGCAGTGCGTACTATAAATATAAGGATTACGTCTCTCCTTTTTATGACGTTACGCAGGGCAAAATCGTCACCTTGTCGGTCATGATCTTTGACCGTCCCGGCGAATTATCCCAGGTTCTCAACACGGTTGCTGCCAACAATGGCAGTATCCTGACCATCAATCAGGGCATTCCCCTGCAGGGCATGGCAGCGGTCAGCTTGTCCATTGAAACGAAGGATATGACCGTATCGGTCGAAGACTTGATGAAAACGTTGGAAAAACTGTCCGGTGTCAGCAAGGTAAATATTATCGGACAAGCGTAAGTAAAAAAGAGGGGGTAGGTCCATGAAAAGCGTTTCTATTGCTCTATTAGGCTGCGGTACTGTTGGAAAAGGCGTCGTCGATTTATTGGCGATGAACGGTCCGCTTATTGAAGAACAGCTCGATACGAAAATCAATATCAAGCGTATCCTTATCCGTGATTTGAACAAGTATGAAAAGATGGAAGGCCTGCCCGATTCCATTCGGCTCACGACTGATTTTAACGACATCATCAATGATGATGAAATCGAAATCGTCGTTGAAGTCATGGGCAGCGCCGACTTTGCAAAAGACTGCATCGAACAGTGCTTCCGGCGCGGAAAGAGCGTTATCAGCGCCAATAAAGACCTCATCGCAGACTATGGGATTCCTTTATTGACCTTATCCTATGAGCATGACGTCGACTTCCAGTTTGAAGCCAGCGTCGCCGGCGGTATCCCTATCGTTCGTCCCATGTATTCATCGCTTAACAGCAACCGCATCGAAGAAATCATTGGCATCATGAACGGGACGACCAATTTTATTTTATCGAATATGACCGCCCATGGTTCGTCATATGAAGAAGTATTGAAAGAAGCTCAGGAAAAAGGCTATGCCGAAGCCGACCCGACCAATGACGTCAGCGGCTATGATGCAGCTCGTAAAATCGCTATTTTGGCAACCTTAGGCTTCCATTCAGCCGTTACCTTTGACGACGTTGCCGTTGAAGGTATTGAAAATATCTCCAAGGAAGATATTGAACATGCGACGGAAATGGGGTACGTCATCAAGCTTCTGGCCATTGCCCGTCAGGACGACGACGGTATTTCACTCAACGTCCATCCGGCCTTTATTCGTGAAGACCATCCCTTGGCCCATGTCGACGGTGCCTATAATGCCGTTTGCGTCCGCGGCAACGGCGTTGGCAACGTCATGTTCTACGGCCCGGGTGCCGGATCACTTCCGACGGCCAGTGCTGTCGTCAGCGACGTCATGAACGTCATCCTCCACCGCAATTTGAAGATGACCGGTAAGCGCGGTTATGTATGGCACGAAGCGAAATTGAAGCCTCAGGCTGAAATTTGCTCGCCCTACTATCTGCGAATGATCGTCAACAATGCGCCCGGTGTCTTGTCGTCGGTATCAAAGGTCTTGGCTGAACACAATATCAGTATCCGCTCTCTGATTCAAAAGGATGAAACGACAGAAATTGCTGAAATCGTCATCCTTATCGACAAATCGGCCGATGGTCTGGTCCAGGCATCGCTCCAGAAAATCGAAGGATTGTCATGCGTTCGCAAAATTGAAAATGCCATTCGTGTAATTGAGGTGTAAGAAATGACAAAAACATTGCATGCACAGATTCCTGCAACATCCGCTAACGTCGGCTCCGGTTTCGATGCCGTCGGTATTGCGCTGAACTTGTACAATGACATTTATTTTACGGAAGAACCGGGCAAAGACACGATTACCGTGGAAATTGAAGGACTCGGAGCCAACAAGCTGCCCAAGGTTTTTGACGAAAATATGGTCGGCCATGCTATGAAGGCCGTCGCCGTCAAGAAGCGTCAGTCCCTTCCTAAGGGCGGCACGCTGAAACTGGTCAATGCCATTCCGCCGGCCCGCGGTCTCGGAAGCAGCTCGGCAGCCCTTGTCGGCGGTATCCTCATCGGTGACGCCTTGACCGGCAGTACCATGAGCCGCGACGAAATGCTGTCCCTGGCAACGGTCCTCGAAGGTCATCCGGACAATGTGGCGCCTGCCATTTACGGCGGCTTATCCGTTTCTGTCATGGTCGACGGCAAAACGCTGACCAATTCGATTCCCCTTGATGATGAATTGTCTTTTGTGACGGTCAGCCCGGAAATCGAAATTTCTACAGAAGAAGCGAGAAAAGCCCTGCCCAAGACGATTGATTACCAAAACGCCGTCTTTAACGTCAGTCGCGTCAGCTTCCTGGTATCGTCTTTATTTACGAAGCAATACGACCGCATCGCTTATGGCCTGCAGGATAAGCTCCACGTACCTT
Source organism: Megasphaera massiliensis (assembly GCF_000455225.1). GTDB lineage: Bacteria > Bacillota > Negativicutes > Veillonellales > Megasphaeraceae > Megasphaera > Megasphaera massiliensis. Next base: position 105,676 of record NZ_HF954535.1, on the reverse strand, counting down.
ATCGGTTGAGCCTCATTCCCAGCGGTGATCTGGTCTTGAAGAAGGCTGTGGAAGCCGGTGCCCTTGGGGCTACGATCAGCGGTTCCGGTTCGACGCTCATCGCTTTTGCTACGGGCAATGAAGGAGCCATCATGGAATCCATGATCAATTGCTTTAACGACCACGGCATTGAGGCAACGGGCCACGTGTTGAAATGCAGCAATGAAGGGGCGAAGCTCGTCTGATGATTCAAGATATCGGAGATCATACGTATCATGTCGAATACCGTCCGGTGCCGTTGGCACGGGATGGTATTCTCTTGTCTTATCGCGGTCGGGAGATATTGGTAAAGCTGACCGGGGAGAAATCTTTCACCTATCCGACTTACAGCGATTATGCCGACATGGGAGAAGACCGGTTCCGCTGGCTCTTTGCCGAAGACCGTCAGCAATTCTATTTGGCTGAGGAAGCCTTGCCGGAAAAAGACGGCTTTGCTTATGTCAATATTTTCTTTATGAGGGGTGCGTCACCGCGGCATCTGGCCTTTGCCGGCGTCGTCGGCCTGTCCCTGTCCGTCTGGTACAGCAACCATCGCTTCTGCGGTCATTGCGGACGCCCGATGAAACACAGCGACAAGGAACGGATGGTTCATTGCGACGCCTGCCATACCATGATTTATCCGCGCATCTGCCCGGCCGTCATCGTAGCCGTCCGCCATGGTGACAAGCTCCTGGTCTCGAAATACGCCGGCCGGGAATACAAGAATGTTGCCCTTTTGGCCGGCTTTGCCGAAGTCGGTGAGTCCATTGAGGATACCGTCCATCGTGAAGTCATGGAAGAAGTGGGCATTAAGGTCAAGAACCTGACCTTCTATAAGAGTCAGCCTTGGTGCTTTACGGATACACTCCTCTTGGGATTTTTCTGTGATCTTGACGGCGATGATACGCTGAAAGTCGATCACAGAGAACTGGCAACGGCTGAATGGATCGACCGACAGGATATTCCTGATGACGTAGAAAAAGCCAGCCTGACCATGGAAATGATGACCCTTTTTAAACAAGGAATCTATTAATGAGAACCTTGGATGATGATTTTTCCGCCATTCAAGGTTCTTTTTTTGAGGGAGACAGAAACGCTGACATTCCTGTGTTGGCGGGACGTGAGCCATGACGGTCACGTCTTTTTTTGCCTTCAGGGCCTCAGGGATATCGTGTAGAAATCATGTAGGGCTGGTGATGATTCGAATTTCTTAGAAACGTCGGGGACTGTCAGGCAGCGAAAAAATGAAAAGGGAGCGACCGTGGGAATGAGCGCTGTTAGGGGGGAGCAGCGGTTCAAAAATTGACTGTATAGATGCGAAAAGACGGCACGAAATGATTCGTGCCGTCTTTTAATATGAGTAGGCTTTTACATGTCAAAGGGATTTTCGTTGGGATAGAGCATGCCTTTTGGCTGGTTGAAGGCGATGTCTTCAATGCCCAGGTACTGGAAGATGGAGAAGAGGACTTTTCCGATGTGGGCAAAGGCGACGGCGCCGTGATGAGGATACTGCTTGGCGATGAGGACGTGACGGTAGAAGCGGCCCATTTCGGGGATGGCAAAGATGCCGATGCCGCCGAAGGATTGGGTAGCAGCCGGCAGGACTTCACCTTGGGCGATGTAAGCCCGGAGCTCGCCGCCGGCCGTGCTCTGGAGTCGGAAGAAGGTGATCGGGCTTTCGGCAATGTCCCCTTCGAGGGTGCCGCGGGTGATGTCCGGTGTGCCGCCGTCTTCTAAGAGACGGTTTTGGATGAGTTGATATTTTACGCCGCCCTTTTTCAACTTGCACAAAGGTGTGTTGCCGCAATGGAAGCCCATGAAGGTATCTTTCTGGGTATAGTTCGTCGTCGGTTTGATATCCGATTCGTAGAGATCGCGGGGGACGGAGTTGTTGATGTCGAGCAAGGTGACGGTGTCGCCGCTGGCACACATGCCGATGTATTCGCTGACGGCGCCGTAGATGTCGACTTCGCAGGCGACAGGGATGCCGCGGGATACGAGACGGCTGTTGACGTAGCACGGTTCAAAGCCGAACTGGGACGGGAAGGCCGGCCAGCATTTATTGGCAAAAGCTACATACTGACGAGAGCCTTTGTGAGCTTCAGCCCAGTCGAGGAGGGTCAGTTCGTACTGTGCCATGCGGGGCAGGAGGTCCGGCCAGGGATTGCCGTCTTTGCCGAGTTCTTCCGTCATATCGGCGACGACGTCGGCAATGCGCGGGTCGTCTTTGTGAGCCTGATACGATACGAGAAGGTCGAGTTCGGAGTTTTCTTCGATTTCAATGCCTAAGTCGTAGAGCGGTTTGATCGGTGCGTTGCAGGCAAAGAAGTCCTGAGGACGCGGGCCGAAGGTAATGATTTTTAACTGGCTGAGGCCGATGAGCGTGCGGGCCATGGGCTGGAAGTCGGCAATCATGGAAGCGACTTCTTCAGCGGTTCCTACGGGGTATGACGGTATATGGGCTTTTAATTTGCGAAGGCCTAAGTTATACGAACAGTTGAGCATGCCGCAGTAAGCATCGCCGCGGCCATTGATGAGGTTTTTGCCTGTTTCTTCGGCAGCAGCGGCGTACATGACCGGACCGTCGAAGTATTTAGCGATTAAGGTTTCCGGCGTTTCGGGACCGAAGTTACCTAAGAAGACGACGAGGGCATTGCAGCCGGCGGCTTTAGCTTCTTCAACGGCTTTAAGCATATCTTTTTCGTTTTCTACGACCGTCGGCACTTCGTAGAGGTCGCCATATTTTTTCGTATAGGCATCGACGATGGCCTTGCGACGGTTCTGGGATAAAGAAATAATAAAGCAGTCACGGCTGACAGAAATAATACCACATTTCACTTCGGGAATATTCATAATAAGGTCTCCTTTCCCATGTAAGGGTTACTTGTAATTTTTTTGAGTGCCTAGGCACATTTCGTTAAGGGAATGATAGCACGCTTGTCAAATTTCTGTCAATACATAGTTTGACATTTTTTTACGAAAGGCAGCATTATGCAGAAAAAATACAGGTAAACCCTAAAATATAGCAAAAGTGCATGTATGGAGATTCCCGTTGACCATCTAATTTTGTCATGGTATACTTCAAACATAGACATGTGCTTAGGCACGCAATAAGGCGCAAGGACCTCGAAATAAATGAGGCACATTAGGGAGGAAGATATATGAAGTATGTAATGGGAATTGATATTGGTACGTCAGCGACCAAAACAGTACTCTTCGACGATACCTGTCAGGCTGTGGCTATGGCGTCCTGTGAGTATCCCTTGTATCAGCCCCAGAACGGTTGGGCTGAACAGAAGCCGGAAGATTGGTATCAGGCTGTTGTACAGACGATACGGGAAATCTTGGCAAAGTGCACCGTAGAAGCGAAAGATATCGTCAGTATCGGCTTATCCGGTCAGATGCACGGCCTGGTCATGTTAAATGAAAAGAACGAAGTCATCCGGCCGGCTATCATCTGGTGTGACCAACGGACGGGGAAAGAATGTATCGAAATCACCCGGACCGTCGGTGCTGAAAAGTTGATGGACATCACGGCCAACCCGGCATTGACCGGTTTTACGGCGTCGAAGCTTCTCTGGGTGCGCAACCATGAAGCGGAACACTATCGCCAGTGCCGCCATATTCTGCTTCCGAAAGATTATGTCCGCCTGCGCATGACCGGTCAGTATGCGACCGACGTTTCTGATGCCAGCGGCATGCAGTTCCTCGACGTACGTCACCGCTGTTGGTCCGATGAAATCCTGGATCTCCTCGACATCGATCCGGCATGGCTGGCTAAGGTCTATGAATCACCGGATGTGACGGGAACACTGACACCGGCCTTTGCCGCAGAAACAGGCCTCCTTCCGCAAACCATCGTCGTCGGCGGTGCCGGCGATAATGCCGCTGCTGCTGTCGGAACCGGCATCGTCAGTGACGGCAAGGCTTTTACAACCATCGGTACCAGCGGTGTCGTCTTCGCCCATACGAGCGATCTCCACATCGACCCTAAAGGCCGCGTCCACTCGTTCTGCTGTGCCGTGCCCGGGTGTTGGCACGTCATGGGTGTAACCCAGGCTGCGGGCTTGTCTCTTCGCTGGTTCCGTGATACGCTGGGACATGACTACTTAAAAGAAGCCGAACAGGCCGGTCTTGATCCTTATGTCGTCATGGACCATCACGTTGAACACGTACCCATGGGCAGCCGGCGCCTCCTTTATTTACCTTATCTTATGGGAGAACGGACGCCGCACCTCGACCCGGATTGCCGCGGTGTATTCTTCGGACTATCGGCCATCCATACGCAGGACGATATGCTCCGGGCCGTCATGGAAGGCGTTGGCTATTCTCTGACGGACTGCCAGGACATCCTTCGCGACATGGGAATCGTCGTTCAGGAAATGATGGCCTGCGGCGGCGGCGGACGAAGCCAATTGTGGCGTCAGATGCTGGCCGATATGTATAATTGCGAAGTCAAAACCGTATCTTCTAAGGAAGGCCCTGCCCTGGGGGCAGCTATCCTGGCCGGCGTCGGAGCCGGATTGTTTAAGAGCGTTGTCACGGCTTGCCGCGATTTCATCGATACCAATACCTATTGCCAGCCCGCCCCGACAGCTCACGCCTATTATGAAAAAGGCCACGCTTTATATCAGAAATTATATCGGCAATTAGCCGGATGTTATCAAGATTTGGCGACTTTATAAACGCCGTTAGGAGAGATGTGACCATGATGAATCAAGAAGCAGCCATGATTTGTGACGACAAGGCATTAGCAAAGTCTCACGCTTCACGAGTACGGAAATTCATTTATTTTACGGCTGGTATGGCCGGTTTGTTGTTCGGCCTCGACCAAGGGGTTATCGCCGGGGCACTGCCTTTTATTACGGCTGAATGGGGGCTCAACAGCGCCGCTCAGGAACGGGTCGTCAGCTGTATGATGGTAGGTGCTGCCATTGGTGCCTTATGTGCCGCTTTTATGACGGCTCGTATCGGCCGAAAGCGCAGTCTCCTTACCGGTGCCGCCCTGTTTATCGTCGGTTCCGTCGGTTCCGGCTTGGCCGTTAACGTCGACATGCTCATCGGTTTTCGTTTGATTTTGGGCCTGTCCGTCGGGATTGCTTCGTATACGGCGCCGCTCTATTTAGCGGAAATGGCCGATAAAGACTCACGAGGTCAGGTTATTTCAGGCTATCAGTTTATGGTTACCGTTGGGATTCTGTCGGCCTTCCTGTCCAATACCTATTTCAGTTACAGTGGTTCCTGGCGGATGATGCTGACGGTCATTGCCATTCCGGCTGTCGTCTTGATTCTAACCGTATTCGTACTGCCCGAAAGCCCGCGCTGGTTGGCTGCCAAGGGGCGTTTTTCGGAAGCGGAAAAAGTTTTGCAGACCCTTCATGCCGATGTGGACTTAGCAAAATCTGAATTAAATGATATTAAAGATACGCTGAAAGTAAAACAAGCCGGCTGGTCCTTGTTGAAATCGAATAAAAACGTGCGTCGTGCCGTATTCCTCGGCGTCCTGTTACAGGCCATGCAGCAGTTTACCGGTTTTAATGTCATTATGTATTATTCGCCGAAAATCCTCAGCCTTGGCGGCTTTTCCAGTACGGAAGATCAGATGATCGGCACGGTCATCAACGGGATTGTCTTCGTCCTGGCAACCCTCATTGCTGTCTATACTGTCGATAAGTCCGGACGTAAGCCGGCTTTAAAAGTCGGTTTTGCCGTCATGGCAGCCGCCATGGTTGTCATGGGTCTTTGCATGGCTGTCATTGAAGGCGGGAATCCCGCTCCTTGGGTTTGCTACCTTTCGGCTATTATGACCATGATCTTCATCGCCGGTTTTGCCATGAGTGCCGGTCCGATCGTTTGGGTTCTGTGCTCGGAAATTCAGCCTTTGAAGATGCGTGAATTCGGCGTTGCCTGCTCGACCATGACCAACTGGATCACCTGTGCTGTCGTCGGTGCCACCTTCCTCAGCCTCATCGATGCCCTTGGTTCCTCCATGACTTTCTGGATGTATGCCGGTTTGAATGCCGTATTCATCGCCCTGACCTTTGCCTTTGTTCCGGAAACGAAGAATGTTTCTCTGGAACAGATTGAAAAGAACTTGATGTCCGGCATGAAGTTGAAAAATATTGGGGTTCACGGAGGTAATCAGTAATGAAACAAGTAACGGATAAAGAATTTGCCGTCTACGGACGGATCCTCGACGTTGATGTCAAAGAATTTGTGGACGTAATGAAAGAAGTTCCCGTTGTGTCGGAAGGGACGATGTATGAACCATCTGTCGGGGCATTTGAAGAACTGCCCTTGGCGAAAACCCTGGAAGAGGAATCCTTCGGCTTCCTTCCCATTGAATTTGGCCATTGCAGCGGCTATAATAATAAGCTCAATGCCTTAGAATATCATCGGTCTTCGGAAATTGACATCGCTGCGACAGACCTCATCTTATTAGTCGGCCGACAGCAGGATATCGATCTATCCTCTTATACATATGATACGGCTCTCGTTGAAGCCTTCTTCGTTCCGGCCGGAACGGCAGTCGAACTCTATGCGACGACCCTTCACTTTGCACCGTGCAGTGTTGACGGCAAAGAATTTCGCTGCGGCGTCGTCCTTCCGAAAGGAACCAACGAGGCTTTGCCGGAAACGGTTGACAACAGCGGCGAAAATGCCTTGCTCTTTGCCATCAATAAGTGGCTCATCGCTCATGAAGAGAGCGGGCTGCAAAAGGATGAGGCCTGGATCGGTTTAGTGGGAGAGAATATACAGATTTAAAAGATGAGGAACTATTTATAAAGTGCGAACTTTATCGATAGTTCCTTTTATCATGCCGCGATGTTTGGTACAATAGAGAAGATCAGTTAACCTTGAATATGGGGATAAGTGAGGGAGAAGAATGGTAACGATTAAAAAAATTGCCGAACTTTGCGGTGTTTCACGAGGGACCGTAGACCGGGTCCTCAATGGCCGGGGCCGCGTCAAGCCAGAAACGGCCGAAGCCGTCATGAATATGGTAAAGCAATTAGGATATAAACCGAATCCGGCCGGCAAGGCCTTGGCTGCCAGACGGCACCGTCCTATTGTCGGCGTCATTTTGAATTCAGAAGGCAATGCTTTCTTCGATGAGATCATCCGCGGCATCGAGACGGCAGAAAGCCGTTATCAGATTTACGGCATCCAATTGACGATGCGCTTGATGAAAGGCTATGATGTAGAGGCCCAGCTGGCCCTTATTGCCGAACTGGAAGCCATCCCTGTCAGCGGTCTCATCATCAGTCCGATTAATGATAAACGGATTGCCGATGCCATCAATGCTTTAGTCGATAAAGGCGTCTTCGTCGTCACCGTCAATAACGACGTACAAGGCTGCCGCCGCCAGTGCTACGTCGGCAGTGACTATGCTAATGGAGGTGAAACGGCCTGTGCCCTGCTGCAGCTTCTGAGAGGTCAGACGGCTAAAATCGGAGTCGTTACCGGTTCTCGTCAGGCCTGGGGCCATGAACTTCGTCTCGAAGGATTCAAGCGGCGTATGGAGTCTGTGCCGGGCTTTTCTGTCCTCTCGACAGCCGTTAATAAGGACGATGAAATCATCTCTTATGAAGAAACGAAGAAGATGCTCGAAGAAAACCCCGACATCGATTCCTTGTTCATCGTTGCCGGCGGCGTGTATGGTGCCTGCCGGGCCGTCGTCAGCCTAAAAAAAGAAAAAGACCTGACCATCGTCGCCTTCGACAGTACACCGACGACAGTAGACATGATGAAACAGGGCGTCTTAAAGACGATTATCTATCAGCACCCATACCAGCAGGGATACCGGGCCATGGACTTGGCTTTCCAGTATCTGGTCAATGATCAAAAACCGGAACGGGAGCGCTATATCCTGAAGAACGAAATCAAGCTCCTGGAAAACTTATAAGGTAAGCGTAACATATGAAAAAGGCTCTTTCCTATCGTGACAGCAAATGTCATCGTGATAGGGAGGAGCCTTCTGATGTGTCTGAGGATTTTATAGATGCGGCTGGATTAAATCACGGCCGCAGCAGCGGCAAACCGTCGCTTCCGGTCGGCTGAACTCGCCGCAGTAAAGGCATTTATGCCAGCCTTTGAAGGTCTTTGCGATATCATTATCTTTGATGCATAAACTATGAATGAAGGCGATTAGAAAAAGGCAAAGTCCGTATATATACCAGATGGCAAAGCTGCGGCCTTTGCGAGATGCGATATTGGCAGGGATTAGCGCCAATACCGAGAAAATCCAATACTCTATATAGAGATCGCCTTTATTACCCAATAAGTTCACATCGGATAATAGAATGGGAACGAGAATGGAAAAGATTAAAAAAGCGGTTAACGAGTAACGTACAGTGTGTGGTTTTTCCATAATGACACCTCTTGTTTATCTGGGAATTAGCCCTACTTATTATATAAATAAATCTCGGCCGCAAAAGTGACAAACGGTGGCTTCCGGTCGGCTGAGTTCGCCGCAATAAGGGCATCGATGCCATCCCTTTGATGCTTTTGAACGTTCATTTTCCTTGATGCATAGACTGTGAATGAAGGCGATTAACCAAAGCAGCATGGAATATATAAACCATAAGACGAGATTACGCCCTTTTCTTGCTGCAATGATTGCCGGAATTAAGGCAAAGAGACAGAAAAAGAAATAGCTTAATCCCGGCCAACTGTAATCGTCTCGCAATAAAACAGTAGGAATCATGATTATTGCCAGGACTATCAGTATGTCTTTGTTCTTCAGAAGATTCAAACTTACCACCTCTTGTTTTATTTATACATATAGTATACAACGAATTGTTACATATATCCATTCAGAGTATCATAAAGAGAAATGAATCGCTTATTTTTTAGTGATAGAGGCATAATTACATCGGTTAATCTCCTATGGCGATAAAGCCTTTACGACATGTTCAGTAAATTTGAACTTGACAAGCGCCTTTGAATCGGTTAAAATTAAAAGGTCGACGGGACGTGGCGCAGCTTGGTAGCGCGCTTCCTTGGGGTGGAAGAGGTCGCGAGTTCAAATCTCGCCGTTCCGACCAAGACATGACCATTCTTTGAATCATGTAATATGACTCAAAGAATGGTTCTTTTTTTATAGTAAAACCTTGCGGAACTCGATTATGAATAATTTTCCGTAAGGCGCGATATGGATTTTTTTGAAGACGGGTACATGGTCCGTCTTTTTTTTGTGTGCGTTTTTAGAGAAATGGGAAATTTTGCGAAGAACAAGGTGACTTAGCCAATGTCGGTTTTTGACAATTCATTCTTAAAATAGAATTAGAAAATGCTTTTATCTTATTTAAAACTTTCTTTATATGCGAGATATTGATATAATATAAATACGAATAGTATAGTTACCGCCGTCGTATTGTTTTTTTGTTGTTCATTGTTAGAGGAGGTTTTTTTATCATGGGTTATATTCTCAATAAGGATCAGCAGGATCTCGTCGCCTTGGCAAGGGACTTTGCGGAAAAGAAAGTAGCTCCCTTTGTGCATGAATTGGATGAAGCCAAAGAACCGGGCCAAAAACTTTTGGATATTTACCAGGAAGCCGTTGATATCGGCTTTTGCGGCTTAGAGATTCCTGAAGAATACGGCGGCATGGGACAGGATTATTACACGGTTGCTGCTGTTTATGAAGAACTGTCTAAAGTCGACGCCGGCGTGGCTACGGCTATTGCAGCTTCGGGCCTCGGTCTCAAACCGGTTCTCCAGCACGGTAACGACGCTCAAAAGAAATTGTATGCCGAATATTTGACCGGTGAAAAGGGCAGCGGTTTCTGCGCATTCTGCCTGACTGAAGCCAATGCAGGTTCCGATGCGGCTGCCGGTACGACGGTTGCTGTCAAAGAAGGTGATGAATACGTCATCAACGGTACGAAATGCTTCATCACCAATGGCGGCGTCGCTTCCGTTTACACCGTATTTGCCATTACCGATAAATCGAAGGGCGTAAAAGGCATTTCGGCTTTCATTGTAGAACGTGACCGTCCGGGCGTTTCTGTCGGTAAAGAAGAAGACAAGATGGGTATCCGCCTGTCGAACACGACGGAAGTCATTTTCCAGGACGTCCGCATTCCGGCCGACCACCTCATCGGTGAAGAAGGCAAAGGCTTCGTCTATGCTATGCAGACCTTAGACCTCGCTCGTCCCATGGTAGCGTCCCTGGCTGTCGGTATTGCGCAAAGAGCTATTAATGAAGCTGTCAAATATGCGAAAGAACGCGTTACCTTTGGCAAACCGATCATCAAACATGAAGTTATTGCCTTTAAACTGGCTGATATGGACATGAAGACGGAAGTTGCTCGTTCGGCTATCATCAACTTCCTCAACACGTATTATGCAGAACCGAAACGGAGCTATACTCGTGAAGCGGCTATCGCTAAATGCTTTGCCGGTGACATCTCTGTAGAAGTCGCTTTAGAAGCTGTTCAGATTCTTGGCGGCTTCGGTTACAGCCGTGAATATCCGGTTGAAAAATTGGTTCGTGATGCTAAGATCATGCAGATTTATGAAGGCACCAACGAAGTTCAGCGCATGGTCATCGCCGGTTTCGTAGCGGCTCAAAAATAAGATTCTTTTATAAGAAAAGACTGTTGTACTTGGCCCCGGCTCTCATTTGTGCCGGGGCTATCGTTAAAAATACCGGTGTACGACAGTCTTTTTGTGTTCGAAACGGTGTTTTTGAGGAGCTGTAAGACAGTGTGTTTTTAGGGGAAGCACTGGGTTTATGAAGGGGTGTAAAATCGATGTAAAGCAAGGCTGACGGCGTTGAGAAAGTTTGTTTACAGGAATATAATTAATTATATGAATAAAAATCATGAAAATGGGGTGAATTGAAGTGGAACAAGACATATATCCATCAGCGAAAGAACTTTATGGCGTTCTTTGCAGGTTACGGAAGGATGTCCTGTCGCGGGGCGATTCTTTATATCGGCAGTGGAAACCATTGATTCAGCGGAGACACTTTACCTATAGTGCCTGGAATTTAGCCTTTTATCTGGCCCTTCGCTGTCATGATTTGCGAAAGATACAGCGCTCGCTCCTTCCCTTTGGTCTGTCGTCTCTCGGACGCGGCGAAGCCAGGGCTATTACCAATCTCGATGCCGTTATGGCTTCCTTGGGGCGTATCTGTCAGGAACCGGAACAGAATCTCGTTCCCTATCCGCAGCAGCGGCGATTTTTCTATGGTGATGGCCTCTTAGCGTACAATACGGGCCGGATTTTTGGTACGGCCAAAACGGGGACGCGCATCATGGTTACCCTGCCCACAGAAGCGGCAGAAGACAACGGAATCCTCATCCGCGACTTAGTGGCAGCCGGCATGGACTGTGCCCGTATCAATTGCGCTCACGACTCGCAGGAACTTTGGGGGACGATGATTTCCTATATCCGGAGGGCTGAACAGGAAACGGGGAACCATTGTAAGGTCTACATGGATCTGGCCGGACCGAAAGTCCGCATCGAGTCAGTCCTGCTGCGCTATGGGGAAGCGAGGGTCATGCCCGGTGAGCAAATCTTTTTGGTATCGGGACCGATTTCCGTCTATCCTGACGATTATAAGGGAAATATCGTCATTTCGTGCAGCATCCCCGAAGCCTTTGAACACATGGAAGCCGGACAACCGGTTCTCATTGATGACGGGAAAATTCGGGCTATCGTTGAAAAAATGACGCCGGAAGGGGCCTATTTGACCATTACCTATACCAAGCCCTTAGGCGGAAAGATAAAGAATGAAAAGAGCCTGAACTTCCCCCAGACGCCGATGAACTTGTCGCCCCTTACGGAAAAAGACAAAGAAGATTTGGACTTTGTCGTACAGTATGCTGATGCCATCGGCTACTCCTTCGTTAAATCAGCGGCTGACGTGTCCCTCCTGCAGGGGGAACTTCAAAAGCGCTGCGGTAAGGCTTACCGCCAAATTGCCCTGGTAGCCAAAATCGAAAATCAAGAGGCCGTCGACAACCTGCCTGAAATCATCGTTCAGGCCGCATCTAAGCAGCCCCTCGGCATCATGATTGCCCGCGGTGACCTGGCCGTTGAAGTCGGCTATCGGCGCCTGGCAGAACTTCAGGAAGAAATCATGTGGATCTGCGAAGCTGCCCACGTGCCGGTCATTTGGGCGACCCAAGTCCTTGAAAACCTGGTCAAAAAGGGCCTCCCGTCGCGAGCTGAAATTACCGACGCCGCCATGGGCGAACGGGCCGAGTGCGTCATGCTCAATAAAGGGCCGTACATCGTAGAAGCCGTCACAGCCCTGACCAACATCCTGCTGCGGATGGAACAGCACCAGCATAAGAAAACATCCCAGCTCCGGGCCCTGCACATTGCCCAAAATATGTTTGAAAACGGGAAATTATAAAGTGACAATAAAAAATCAGAGAGGGAATGAATGACCATTCCTTCTCTGATTTTTTGTTTAGTCATTATTCTTTAGGCTATGTTCATTGGCGTTAACTATTCCATCCTAAGCCAATCCTCGTGACAACACCATTTTTTATACGAAAAACCATGTCGAGTCCATTGCCTGGTTTGTACCAAAGTTCCGGATGATTCGGGGCAAAGCGAATGTCCGGTTGCCCGTAGGCTTTGATGACGTCAGCGCGAGTTGAGCCGACGTGGATTCCTGCGGGAGTGGCAAAGCCATTGTTGGCCGTGATGTTAATCATGACTATTTTAAAGGGACCGCTTGGGGAGTCACTGTGAGCATAGAGATAGACAGAATCGCCGTAATGCATTTTTTGATCATATACCTGGATGCCGGCGGCATAGCTGACCTCTTCTTTTATGGGGTCGCCGTAAATTTGAACCATATCTTGTACCGGCATACCCGGATAGATGCCGCCTAAAACGGCTTCATTCAAGGGGACTTTTGCCATGGCGATACTACTGGCACAGACAAGTATTGCCAAGACGGAGAAAAGCTTCTTTTTCATTTGATAATGCACCCTCCCTTCTTTGACAGGTGAATCAAATACTCGTTTATTTAGCGTCTAAGGCCTTTGCATCTCGGGGCTTACTTTTTTAGCCGCGGTCATCATGATTGAGCGGGGATATTTTTTGTGTTCTGTATGGCTCGTTCTTTTAATATGGGATAGGCATGGCGAATCGAGGTGTATATATTAGTTATTTTATGCCATTCCCCTTTTTGGTACCTATTTTGAAAATCGGATGTAACATATAAATGAGCGCTTTGCTTATACTCTTTAAAATAGACGGTGTTCTTAGAACGCATGGGATATTCTGCGGACTTATCGTAGGTAACGAAATAGTCCAGCGCGGCAATGATGATATATTCCGGCGTGTCTTTTACTACGACAGCCGAGGACAAATCCACTGCCGATCCGTGGTGGGTACCAGTATCCCAAATCAAATAATTCTGTGCATCGTCAAAATACGTTGGCTTTGCCGATACGTCTTGGAGCGGAAAGGCAAGGGCAAACAAAAAGACAAACGCGAATAGTCCCTGAAGTATTCTTCTCATCACGACACCTCCTGAAAATCCACTTCCCATAGTGTATTCGATTTCTTTCTCGTACCAGACTTATATTCTCATTATACACTAAAAATATAATTTTGTTAAAATTGTATGAATTTATTTCAAGGGGGCCTTACGAGCTGATTTAGCAGAAATACGGACCAAATTATTTTACTTCCACTTGTATCGTAGTATCGTAACCATAAAGCATTCCTGCTAGGGAGATTTAACGGGCCAAGAATTTGGTTCAGACAATATGGGTGTGAGGCGCAAATAGGACGGTGTATATTTCCTGGGGGGAAAATAATTCTCTTTTGTTGCAAATGCAACGGAATCCGTTTTCCTCTTATAGTATAGTAAAGTTATAGAAAAGACTTTTATTCCAACGAAAGGAGAATGGATTATGAAAGCTTTAGTCTTGTACTCCTCCGAAACGGGAAGAACGAAAAAATTAGCCGAAGCGGTCCGTTCTGTTTTGCCGGTGAATACGGATTTTTTGCCTATGGAACAGGCTCCGGAACACTTCGATGACTATGATATTGTCTTTGTCGGTGTTTGGTTCCTGAATCTTAGGCTTGATGAAAAGTCCCGGTCCGTGTTACCGCGCTTGAAGGCAAAGAAGGTCGCCATCTTTGCTACTATGCACCGCGACCTTTTCTCAGACGATATTTCAAAGAACCTGCGCCAGGCCGTCGAACTTCTGCCGCAAGGCGTCTGGGTTGCCGGTACGCACGCCGTCTATGTCGACGAAAGCATGGCAGAGCTTCCCTTAGGCATCGATGAACGGCTCGATACGGAAAGCGTACAGAACTTCGCTGAAAATACATATAGTCGTCTCGAAAATGATCCGGCAGCTTAAAAATGCTTGACAGCAACCAACGGTTGATGCTATAATTTCTTTTGTAGCCAATACATGGGGGTATAGCTCAGCTGGGAGAGCGCTTGCATGGCATGCAAGAGGTCAGGAGTTCGATCCTCCTTATCTCCACCATAATGAATGTGATAACCACGCAGTTTATAAGCTGCGTGGTTATTTTTTTGCCTGGCATAAAATCATAAAGAGGGGGCATTTAGGGGGCAATGATAAATCGTTTCCTCTCATGCGGGGCAGCTGCAGTCCTTTATTTTCTGCCGCTAAGGGGAGCTGTGACATCGGAATCGCTCCTGTGTCTGCTGAACCTTTTCGGCGGCGTTTTTGGGCGGATGAGCACGTTTTTCGCTCATAAACCATTTTTTATGAAAATCGGTGAGGCAGGGGCTTGGCCGGGGAGCGAAAGGGACGATGATTGGGGCTATCATCGTTTTGCCGGAAAAGAGACGGCGGAGGGGCTGCGGTCCGGGTCGTCCTTTTGTCCCTTCATTGAGGCATCGGCTTTTTCATGATATAATTATAACTTATGATGAGACTCGATTTTTAGTTCTTGCAGGAGGGTAAGGTTAAGCTATATGGGCAGTATTAAGGTACAGAAGTTGGGAAAATCTTTTGGCGTGCGCACGGTCTTCCAAAACGTCAGTTTTGAAATTCGTCGCGGCGAACGTATCGGTCTGATCGGGGCTAATGGGGCCGGGAAGTCGACCCTTCTCAAGTGTCTGATTGGGGAAGAGGAGTACGATGACGGAGCCTTTATCGTATCGGAAGGGGAGTCCATCGGCTATCTGCAGCAGGATGTGACCTATGCTGATGATATTACCCTGGGGCAGCTGATTACCGAGGCTTGGCAGGACGTCATGCGCCTGGAAAGGGAATTAAAAGGCCTTGAAAAGGAGATGCAGTCCCGTCCCGACGACGAAGGGCTGATGAATCGCTATGCCCGGATGCAGGAGCGGTTTGAATGGCTCGGCGGCTATGAGTACGAATCGATGTCCCGTAAAATTGTCCGCGGCCTCGGTTTTTCCGAAGCCGACATGGATCGGCCGGTCCAGAGTTTTTCCGGCGGCCAGAAGACGCGCATCAACTTAGCTAAGGCCTTAGTGCGTCGGCCGGACTATCTCTTCCTCGACGAACCGACGAACCACCTCGATATGGATATGCTGGAATGGCTCGAAGGCTATCTCTTGTCTTATGGCGGCGGCATTCTCATCGTCTCGCATGACCGCTATTTCCTAGATCGGGTGGCCACGGGCATCTTAGAGCTGTCTCACGGCAAGGTGACCAAGTACAAGGGCAATTATTCGCGCTATGTCGAACAGCATGATCAGCAGCAAATGGCCCTCGAACGGGCGTATAAGAAGCAGCAGGAACATATTCACGAGACGGAAGAATATATCCGCAAGTACAAGGCCGGTATCAAGGCCAAACAGGCCAGGGGCCGTCAGTCTCAGCTTGATCGGTTGGAACGAATCGAATGGCAGCCTGATGAAGCGTCCCTTCGGTTTAATTTTAAGCCTGCTGAAGAATGCGGCCAAAAGGTACTGACCCTCGATAAGGTCAGCGGCGGTTTTGCTGATAGACAGCTCTTTGACCATTTGTCGCTCCTCCTGCGCCGCGGTGAAGCAGCAGCTCTCATCGGTCCTAACGGGGCCGGAAAGACGACCCTCATTCGTATGATTATGGGCGAAAAAGAACCTACGGACGGCCATATCACGCTCGGCAGCAAGGTCCATATCGGTTACTTTGCCCAGGAGCATACGGAACTGCACGGGGCTTGGACGGTGCTTGATGAAATCATGAATGCCTTCAGTTACGGCGAAGATGAAGCCCGGTCGGCTTTAGGTCACTTCCTCTTCCGCGGCGACGACGTCTTTAAAGTCATCGATAGCCTCAGCGGCGGGGAGCAGGCTCGAGTAGCCCTGCTTAAACTCTTTTTGCAGGGGCCTAATTTCCTCATTCTCGACGAACCGACCAACCATTTGGACATTCCGACGCGAGAAGTCCTCGAACAGGCCCTCCTTGATTTTGGCGGGACCTATCTTGTCATTTCTCATGACCGCTACTTCCTCGATAAAATCACCCGGCGGACCTTGGTCCTCGAACATAAACAGTTGACGGACTACGTCGGTAACTACAGTTATTATCGGGAAAAAGTCCGGGAAGCCGAGGCCTTGGCTGCGGAAAACAATCCGCAGTCCCTGCCGGAGAAAGATACTGCGGCCAAGAAGCCGTCTGCCCCGGTTCAGACCGCAAAGGTACAAAAAGCGCCCGTGTACGGCCAAGGGGCGAAGCTTCAAAAGTTGGAGCTGAAGATTGCCGAACTCGAAGCGACGCTTAAGATGTATGAAGTCAAGATGAACATGCCTGAAAATCAGACTGATGCCGAGGCCATGATGAGCCTGACGGAAGCGTATGAAGCGGCTCAGGCTGAGCTTGACGACGCCTACGAAAAATGGGAAACGCTAGCTGAATCTTAATCAAGCATAGAAGATATAAAAAATAAATATAATCGGTAAAAACGATGCTGCCGTAAAACGTAAAACTTTATGTAAAAATCACGTTCTTTCGTTTCAAGATTAGAAGATAAACCGGGATAATCCTAAGAAATGAAGAAAAAAGTGGCTTTACAAGTCTTTGGGATATGGTATACTATGTTCAACTTCCATGAAGAAGTGAATTTACTATAGCTTTTTGGAATACTTAAATCCAGACTGACAGAGGGGAAGCGTTTATATATGGCAGCATCATTTAATCCTGTTACACCGGAATTATTAGCCGAATTACGAAATGTCCTGGGGGATAAATTCGTCAAGACTGACGAAGATTACTTGGAACGGTATCAGACCGATGAAGAAGGTAACTCTCATTATTTCCACAAACCGGAAGTCGTCGTATTCCCGGGTTCGACGGAAGAAGTGGCTGAAGTCGTTAAACTGGCCAACAAATACCTCGTTCCCATTACGCCGCGTTCGGCCGGTTCCGGCGTTGCCTGCGGCGCTATCCCCGTCTACCATGGCATCGTCGTCGAATTGGAACGGATGAATCAGATTCTGACCTTCGATGCCGACAACATGTATGCCGTCTGCCAGACCG
Organism: Megasphaera massiliensis; assembly: GCF_000455225.1. GTDB lineage: Bacteria > Bacillota > Negativicutes > Veillonellales > Megasphaeraceae > Megasphaera > Megasphaera massiliensis. The sequence goes on along the minus strand of NZ_HF954535.1, from coordinate 88,208 downwards.
GGGTCATTACCGGCGATTTGCAGCGCGAAGCGGCTAAACACGGCCTCCTTTACGCCGGCGATCCGTCGAGCGCTGACAGCAGCATGATCGGCGGCAACGTAGCTAATAATGCCGGCGGCAATAAGGCTGTCAAGTACGGGACGACGCGCAACCAGATTTACAGCCTGAAAGTCGTTACGCCGACGGGCGACATCCTCGATGCCGGTGCCCGCTTAAAGAAATGCTCTACCGGTCTTTGCCTAGAACAGCTCTTCGCCGGTTCTGAAGGCGTTCTCGGCATCATTACGGAAGTCACGGTCAAGCTTCGCCCCATGCCGCCTTATACCTTCAATATGGTCTGCGTATTCAAGACGGATGAAGAAGCTTTTGCCCTTCCCAATAAAATCTTGAAAGCCGGCATCGATCCGACCAGTATCGAATTCATGGACAATGAAGCCCTGCGCATGACCTGCAAGTTCTTGGATATGAAGATGCCTCATGTCGATGAAGGCTGCGACTACGTCATCGTTACTGTCGAATCGTTCAGCGAAGACGATTCGGACCGTAAGATGGAACAGCTCTGTGATCTTGCTGAAGAAAACGGTTCTATCGATGAATTTGAAGCCGATAAGCGCATCTGGAAGCTGCGCAAGCAGTTTGCCGAAGCGGCCCGCGACGTCGACAAGATGTTCCAGACGGAAGACTTCGTCGTTCCCCTCGATAAGATTCCTGATATCACCAAGCAGATTCCGGAACTTCGCGAAAAGTACGACCTCTACTGCGTCACCGTTGCCCATATCGGCGATGGGAATATCCACGTTCTTCCTTTGAATGCCAAAGGCTTGTCACCGGAAGAATGGTTTGAAAAGATCAAGGCCTTCCACCGCGACCTCTTCCCGCGGGTCTATGCCCTCGGGGGCAAGATGTCCGGTGAACACGGCGTCGGTTTTAAGAAGCTCGAAGAGTTTGCGCTCTGTACTCCGGAAGCAGAACTAAATGTCATCAAGGCCATCAAGAAGGCTTTAGATCCCAATAATATCATGAATCCCGGTAAATTGGTACAAATTTGTTAAGTATTTCATAAAAGATTGTCTAAATTGCAAAGACGGCAACGATTATATGCAGATAATCATTGCCGTCTTTTTATATATTTACTATAATAGTATAAAGGACATTACTAATGTACTTCTGGAATACGATAATGATGAAAACAGGTGATGACGTCAACGACTCCCTTTTATAGAAGCGGAGCTTGTAAGTCAGAGAAACACAGGTAGTAGCGATGCTAAGAACAACATCTCCCTAATTCTGCCTACATCATCGGGCAGTTGACGATGCCCGTTTTGCCAAGGAGATTTACTCCGAGGCCGTTGCAATTCTCTCGTAACGAGGGTGATTGTCTCCGGAAATCCACATCGTACCAAGATGCTGGATATTCATAGCTCCGATACGGTCATCGTTGGATTGGTATCCGCACTGACAGCGATACAGATGCTTGTGAGGCTTACGGTTTTCCTTGTGGATTGTACTGCATTTCGGGCAACGCTGAGAGGTGTATTTGGCCGAGACTTTCAATACTTTCGAGCGGTTTTCGTGAGCCTTGTAGGTCAGAAATTGCTCAAGCTGATAGAAAGTCCAGCTCCGCAGGTCATAGTTCTGCTTTGCAGTTTGGGAGAGATTCGATGCTTCAAAGCTGACACCCGTCAAATCTTCCAGTACAAACAATGTATCCTTGCCGTATTTCGTAACGAGTGTCTTAGAAATCCGATGATTTACATCGGACATCCAACGGTTCTCTCGTCCGGAAAGGGCTTTGAGTCTGCGCTTTGCCGATTTTGTGCCTTTGGATTGGAGTTGTTGTCTGATTTTGAGGAACTTATGTCGTTTGGCAGCAATCTTTCGCCCGGAAACGAACTCTGTTTTTCCTTGCTCATCGTAACTGACTGTCAGGAATCGCAAGCCACGGTCAATCCCGACAACGTGACGGACGTTTTCCTTTTGGAAACCTTCAACCGCTTTGGTGACTGGGATATGCAGATACCACAGGCCTTTGAGTTCAACCAGTTTGGCCGTACCGAGATTCCATGAGCCATCGAGGTATTCCGAAAATGGTTTGCTTTCAAAGGTGCACCGGGTTCGTTTGCCAAGGGTGTTGAGAGACAGGTTTTGTCCGTTGTCCACGAAGCTGTAATCACGGTTACGAACTAAATCCGCTTGCGGGCGCTTGAAGAAGAGGGGCTTCCAAAGCCATTCAAGCGTCTTAGGGATATATTTCCAGCTGCCATCGTTGTCCTTGTATTTGTATGGTTTCTGGAATAACTGCTGCTTGACAGTCTTATAACGGGCGATAACCGTCTTGATGGATGACTGTGCCAGCTGTGACTTCAGCCCGAATTGATTACGAAGGTCGCTGTATAGTTCTTTGTTGAGGATTTGATAAGCCAAGTTGAATTGATTGTCGAAGATGTATTGCGACACAAAATTACAAGCCTGACGATACTGCTCCGTCATTTGACGAAACAGTATCTCTTGCTCCGGAGAAACATGGATGCGAAGTTTTATCGTTTTAGTTAGGTCGGACACTTTTTCTCACCTGCCTTTCTAAAATTATATGGCTTTCATCAAGACCACCATATCATATATGTTACTAAAACTCTAGTATTTAAAGAAAGTGAGGTGAAGCGGGCCTTCCTCCCCGACCTAAGAGGTCGGAGTATCCTGCCCGCATTTAGATGAAATACTACAGCCGTTTGAAGACGCTCCGATTGGAGGCGAGACTTTCTCAAGCTGATGTAGCCAAAATTTTAAAATGTTCTCAAGTTGGATATGGCATGTACGAATTGGGAAAACGAAAGATTCCCGTAGAAAAACTGATTCAGCTGGCAAAGCTGTACCATACGTCCTTAGATTACATTGCCGGTCTGACCGATGAACGGACGCCTCGACCCAATCTGAAGAGCGAAGAAGAAGTACAAGTCTTATGAAAAAGGCTCATCCCATGGCAGTAAGCTGCTGTCACGGGATGAGCTTTTTTCGTATTTCAGAGGTTGTAAGATATTATCGGTTGATCAGACGTTGAAGCGGAAGTAGGTTACATCGCCGTCTTTCATGATGTAATCCTTTCCTTCTAGGCGGACGAGGCCTTTTTCTTTGGCACCTTGTTCGCTGCCGCAGGCGATGAGGTCGTCGTAGGAAACGATTTCAGCGCGGATGAAGCCCCGTTCGATGTCGGTGTGGATCTTGCCGGCAGCCTTCTGGGCTTTCGTGCCGTTGACGATGGTCCAGGCCCGGACTTCGTCGGCACCGGCCGTAAAGAAGTTGATCAGGCCCAAGAGGGCATAGCTGGCTTTGATGAGCTTATCGAGACCCGATTCGGGGAGTCCCAGTTCTTCTAAGAAGACGGCGGCTTCGTCGGCCGGAAGTTCGGCGATTTCGGCTTCGATTTTAGCTGAAACGGCGACGACCTGAGCCCCTTCTTGGGCGGCGTATTCTTCGACGCGCTTGACATTGGGATTGGCGTCGGGATTGCCGGCTTCATCTTCAGCGACGTTGGCAATGTAGATGATGGGCTTCAAGGTCAGGAGATTGAGGTCTTTAACCTGAGGCAAGTCGTCTTTGGTAAGGCCTGCTTTGCGGGCCGGTTCGCCGTTTTCAAGGCAGGCGAGAACTTTTTTCAGGACGTCGTATTCGACCTTGGCTTCTTTATCGCCGCACTGGGCGACTTTGGCGATGCGGTCGGCTCGTTTCTGCACCGTTTCTAAGTCTGCCAGGCAGAGTTCGGTATTGATCGTTTCGATGTCGCGAATGGGGTCGATGGAGCCGTCGACGTGGGTGATGTTTGAATCTTCAAAGCAGCGGACGACTTCGGCGATGGCGTCGGTTTCACGGATATGGCTGAGAAATTTGTTGCCCAGGCCTTCGCCCTTGGAGGCGCCGGCGACAAGGCCTGCGATATCGACGAAACGCATGACAGCGGGAATCGTTTTCTTCGGGTTATACATGTCGGTCAGGACCTGGATGCGCGGATCCGGTACTTCTACGATACCGACGTTCGGTTCAATCGTGCAGAAGGGATAGTTTGCCGCTTCTGCGCCGGCTTTGGTAATGGCATTGAAAAGGGTGCTCTTACCGACATTCGGCAAGCCGACGATGCCTACTTCCAAATTTGTACTCAATGGTTAAACCACCTTTATTTGAATAAATTTAAATTAGCGATGCGGTTGACGGCTTCGATCGTATTTTCTTTGGTGCCAAAGGCCGTCAGGCGGAGGTAGCCTTCGCCGTGGGGGCCAAAGCCCGAACCCGGTGTCGTTACGACGTGGGCTTTTTCGAGGAGGAGATCAAAGAAGTCCCAGCTCTTCATGCCGTTCGGTGTCTGTACCCAGGCGTACGGCGAGTTGGTAGCGCCGTAGACGGTGAAACCGGCTTTGGTCAGGCCGTCGCGGATGATGTGGGCATTTTCCATGTAGTACTTGACGTCAGCCAAGCACTGTTTCTGGCCTTCCGGGCTGTAGTAAGCTTCGGCAGCGCGCTGGACGATGTACGGTGTGCCGTTGAAGAAGGTGCACTGACGACGGTTCCACAAGGGATTGAGTTCGACGGCCGTGCCGTCTTTTTTATACGCCGTGCAGGCATGGGGAACGACGACGTAGGAGCAGCGGGTGCCCGTGAAGCCGGCACATTTGGAGTAGGAGCGCAGTTCGATGGCGACTTCTTTGGCCCCTTCGACTTCAAAGATGCTGTGAGGAACGTCCGGTTCAGTGATGTACGTTTCATAGGCCGAGTCATAGATGATGATGAAGTTATTTTCTTTGCCGCTGCGACCCAGTTTGCCAGTTCTTCCTTGCTCATGGCCGTGCCTGTCGGGTTGGAAGGGTTGCAGAGGTAGACGATGTCGACTTTTTCCGTCGGCGGTACGGCTTTGAAACCGTTTTCCGGCGTGCAGGGAAGGTAGACGACGCCGTCATAGATGCCCTTTTCGGCATTCCATTCGCCCGTGTGGCCGCACATGACGTTGGAGTCGAGGTAGACCGGGTAGACCGGATCGGCTACGGCGAATTTGAGGTCACTGCCGAAGATTTCCTGGATGCAGGCAACATCCGTTTTCGCACCGTCACCGACGAAGACTTCGTCAAGATCGAGGTCGATGCCCCGTGTTTTATAGTCACCGTCGATGATGGCCTGGCGGAGGAAGTCATAGCCCTGTTCCGGACCGTAGCCGCGGAAGGTTTCGGCTTTGCCCATTTCGTCGACGGCTTTATGCATGGCGTCGATGATGGCCGATGCCAGGGGACGGGTGACGTCGCCGATGCCGAGACGGATGATATTCGCTTCCGGATGTGCTTTGGAGTAAGCTTCTACTTTCTTTGCAATCGTCGCAAAGAGGTAATTTCCGGGGAGTTTCAAGTAGTTTTCATTTACGTGAGCCATAAATGGACCTCCTTATGTTCGTTGATAGTAAAAATCTGTTAGCTCCTTTATTTTACTACATTATATGGACATTGGAAAGGTAAGGGGAGGGCGGCAGGCATGAGAAAATGAAATGGCTTCCATTTATGATAGTGATTGAACAGCTTATCGTTTTGCCGTATAATGAAATTATAATCAGTATTTTTAGGCCCATCGAGCCGGGAGGAGTGACCTGTCTATGGATTATAAGGGGAAAAAATGTCTCATTGCTTATTTTTCACATGCCGGTATGAATTATGTCAGCGGTAAGATTGTCAATCTTAAGGTTGGTAATACGGAGCAGGCGGCTAAGATGATCGGCCGCATGACCGGCGGGGACCTCTTTCATATCCGGGCAGCAGCCGTCTATCCTCATGAGTATAAAGAAACGGTCTCCCTGGCCCGCCATGAATGGGAAAAGAGGCTTCGGCCGGCCCTGTCAAAGGATCTTGACGATATCAGCGGTTACGATCTCATCTTTCTCGGCTATCCCAATTGGTGCGGAACCATGCCTATGGCCCTGTGGACTTTCTTAGAAAATCACGATTTTTCCGGCAAAACCATCTATCCTTTCTGCACCCATGAAGGGAGTGGTATCGGCCGCAGTCTGGAAGACATCCATGAACTTTGCCCTAAGGCCGTGCTGGGGTCGCACCTGGCTATTTTAGGTTCGACCGTTCAGGACGCCGAAGACGATGTGCGCCGCTGGCTGAACGAATAAGTTTTTGCATATAAAAAGCACTGTTCCTCGGAACAGTGCTTCTTTTTATTCATAGCGCAAGGCTTCGATCGGATCGAGCTTGGCGGCTTTTCGCGCCGGATAGATGCCGAAGAAGAGGCCGATGCCGACGGAGAAGCTGAAGGAAATAATAATCGGTGCTGCCGTAATGACCGTCTCAAAGAGGCCCGACTCGGCGATGGCTAAGGCGATGCCGACGCCGCAGGCGACGCCCAAGAGGCCGCCGATGACGCCGATGACGACGGACTCGATGAGAAACTGCATCATGATGTTCTGGAAGGTAGCTCCCAGGGCTTTGCGAATGCCGATTTCACGGGTTCTTTCGGTAACAGATACCATCATGATGTTCATGATGCCGATCCCGCCGACGACGAGGGAGATGGCGGCGATACTGCCTAAGAACAAGGTCAGCATGGTCGTCGTCTGGGTCATCGTTTCCATGAGGCTGGTCAGGTTGCGGACGTTGAAGTCATCTTCCTTGCCGTTGGTGATGTGATGACGCTGGCGAAGGAGGGCTTCGACTTCCGATTGGACCTGTTCGATTTTATCGGCACTGGAGACCTGGATGTTGATGGACTTGATGTAGGTAATGCCCAGCAATCGTTCTTGGGCCGTCGTCAAGGGTACGATGACCATGTCGTCCTGGTCCTGGCCGACGGAAGACTGGCCCTTGCTTTCGAGGACGCCGATGACTTTGTACGGCTGGTTATTGATGCGGATCGTCTTGCCGACGGGGTTGGTTTCATCAAAGAGGTTGGTGGCGACCGTCGTTCCGATGACGGCAACGCGGTTGCGGGAATTTAAATCGGACTGGGTGATGAAAGAACCTGATTGGACAGTGAGGGACCGGATGTGCAGGTATTCCGGCGTAACGCCGTAGACCGACGTGTTCCAGTTCTGGTTGCCGTTGACGACTTGGTATGAGCTGTTGACCGTCGGCGACACGTAGTCGATGTTCTTAATCTGCTTCTTGATGGCTACGGCATCGTCGTATTTCAACTTTTTATTGGAGCCGGCTGCCGAGCGGACGCCGCCGCTGTTAGCCGATCCCGGCATGACGATGAGCATGTTACTGCCGAGGCTGGCAATGGAGTTGGTGACGTTTTGGCGGACGCCCATGCCGATGGAAATCATGGCGATGACGGCGCCGACACCGATGATGATGCCCAGCATGGTCAGTATGGAACGCAGCTTGTTTGATAAGAGCGCCGTGATGGCAATTTGGACGCTTTCACTAAATAACATCCATGACGACCCCCTTTCCGGCATCTTTGGTAATCTTACCGTCTGACAAGAGGAGCTGACGGGTCGCACAAGCGGCGATTTCCGGTTCGTGGGTGACCAAGATGATCGTCTTGTGGTCTTCGTGGAGCTCTTCAAAGAGGCGCATGATATCTTTGGTCGACTTCGTATCGAGGTTGCCCGTCGGTTCGTCGGCCATGATGATGTGCGGGTTGTTGACCAAGGCTCTGGCGATGGCCACTCGCTGGCGCTGGCCGCCGGAGAGTTCATTCGGCTTGTGATGGGCCCACGTTTCAAGGCCGACGGATTTCAGTTTATCCATGGCCCGTTCGGTCCGCTCTTTGCGGCCGACACCGGCATAGACCAGGGGAAGGGCGACGTTGTCGAGAGCTGTAATTCGCGACAGGAGGTTGAAGTTCTGGAAGACGAAGCCGATGTGCTGGTTGCGGACGACGGCGAGTTCATCGTCGCTCAGGTGGGCAACTTCCTTTCCTCCCAGCTGGTACGAGCCGGCTGTCGGCCTGTCGAGGCAGCCGAGGATGTTCATCAATGTCGACTTTCCCGAGCCGGAAGGGCCCATGAGGGCGGCAAATTCCCCTTCTTCAATGTTGAGGGTAATGCCGGCTAAGGCGGCGAAGTCTTCCCCTCCGATATGGTATATCTTTTCAATACCTTGGAGTTCAATGATGGGATTCATAGCCAAGACCTCCCTTACATGGGCGGCGGCCCTTGACGGCTGCTGCTCTTCGAGGAAGATGAAGAAGATTTGCTGGCCGTGTAGGAAATGGAAACCTTATCGCCTTCGGTGAGCCCTGACAGGATTTCGACGTAGTCACTGCTGTAGATGCCCGTCTTGACCGGAACCTGTTCGGTCGTGCCGTCATCCTTGACGCGAAGGACGTAAGAGCCGGAATCATTGGTCTTCAAAGCGGCGATGGGGACGACCAGGGCATCTTGTTTTTCCGATGTCGTAATGTCGACGCGGGCCGTCATGCCCAGTTTCAAGACGTCGTCAGGATCACTGACGTCGAGGGTGACGTAATAGTAGATGACGCTGGCCGAAGAGCTGGAGGAACTCGACGAGGACGAAGACGACGAGCTGTTCGTATCCCAGGTGTTGCTGGTATCAGTCTTAGAAATCTTCGAGACGCGGGCCGTAAAGGTGCGGTTTGTATAGGCGTCGACCGTAAAGGTCGCTTCCTGTCCGACTTGGACTTTTCCGATATCCGTTTCGTCGACTTGGGCTAAGATCTGTTTGCTTGACGTATCGGCAATGCGCATGATGACCGTCGGGTTGCTGTTGCCCTGAACGGCCATGGTGCCGACCGTCTTCGGTTCGCCGACGACGACGCCGTCCATGGGGGCCGTAATGACCGTTTCGGCTACGTCTGATTCAGCTTCTGACAAGGTACTGAGGGCCGTATCGTAGTTAAACTTGGCCGTGTCCAGATCCTGTTTTGTTCCGGCGCCGAGCTCATACAGCTTTTCAGCTCGTTCATATTCCACCTTGGTATTGGTGACCTTGTACTGAGCCTGATCGCGCTGGGCTTCATAATCTTTACCGTCTAAGATGGCGACGGTTTGACCGGCCGTGACCGAGTCATTTTCCTTGACCAAGACCTGGCTGATACGGGCTGTGATCTTCGGCGATACTTCGACGGAATCGACGGGACTGATGGTCCCCGTGGCCGATACGGTCGACTTCAGATCTTTACGGACGACTTCAGCCGTTTCAACGGCAGAGGCTTGTTTTGCCTGCTGCTGACCTTGGTAGTAGGTATACCCGCCAAAAGCAAGGGCGGCGATGACGACAGCGGCAATGGCGATTTTCAGGCGCTTGTCTATTCTCATGATATCACTCCAAACGTATAATACTTGAAATTTGCTGCCAATAGTAATTTTTAGTTTATAATCAGTACCAGTATAGCATGGCACTGGTTGAAGGATAAAGAAAAAGCCTATAGTTATCGTAAAGTGAGTTAAAACTGTGATAAATCTTCGCTTCTCCATAGGGTTTTTCGAAAGAATATGGTATACTGAGATAGGTTATTATTTATAACAGTATTTATAATAGAAAGGTTTGATACTATATGGTAAATGAACGAAAGACCTCGGCCTTTTCCAACGGCTTGCTGTGGTTTGGCGCAGGGATTTCCATTGCAGAAATCTTGACCGGCATGCTCTTGGCCCCCTTAGGCTTTGCCCGGGCCTTGGAAGCGATTATCCTCGGTCATATCATAGGCGGCATCATCATGTACCTGGCCGGCCTCATCGGCGGCCGGACGGGAGGCAGTGCCATGGAAACGGTGCGCATCTCCTTTGGTACGCAGGGTGCCAAGCTCTTCGCCGGTTTGAACGTCATCCAGCTTGTCGGCTGGACGGCCGTCATGGTAGGCAGTGCAGCTTTGGCTGCCAACACCATCGCAGCCATCGGTATGTCCTGGTGGAGTATCATTATCGGTGCTTTCATCGCCTTGTGGATCATCATGGGCCTCAAGAATCTCAGCAAGGTCAATGTCGTCGTCATGGCAGCTTTGTTTATTTTGACGATTATGCTCAGTATGGTCGTTTTCCAAAACGGTACGCCAACCGTTCCGGCTGGGGAACTTACCTTCGGCGGTGCCGTCGAACTGGCCGTCGCCATGCCCTTGTCGTGGCTTCCGATTATTTCAGACTATACGCGAACGGCTAAGAAGCCGGTCTTGGCAACAGCCGCCAGCTGCGGTGCTTACTTCGTGGCTAGTTCCTGGATGTTCATCATCGGCATGGGCGCGGCTCTCTTTACGGGGCAGGACGATATTGCCGCCATCATGCTCCAGGCCGGGATGGGAATCGCCGGTATTCTCGTCGTCTTACTGTCGACGGTTACGACGACTTTCCTCGATGCCTTTTCTGCCGGCGTCAGCTTCCAGAGCTTAGCTCCCAAGGCCTCCGATAAGATCATGGCTCTTGCCGCGACGGTTCTCGGTGTTGTCCTGGCTGTGTTTGCAGCTCCTGAACAATTCCAAGATTTCCTTTACCTCATCGGCTCGGTCTTTGCACCGATGACGGCCATCCTCTTGGCAGATTTCTTTATTTTAAAGAGAGACCATACGGCAGAAAGCGTCAATTGGCTTAACATCGTTTTATGGGTCCTCGGCGTCATCTTGTACCGTTACCTGCTCAGCGTCGACACGCCGGTCGGTATTACCGTTCCCGTCGTCGTCATCATCATGATTCTCAGCACGATCATCCATAAGGTTGTCAAAGTCTGAGTATGAATCCCTTTAGCGAATAGTTAGGTTGCCGAATTAATCTGGCAATTCGGTTGACGCAGGGGAGAGAAACGTGTAAACTTATAATCAACAACTGATAATTGTTATTGAAGTCTTTTGAAGGAGGCTTTCATTATGAATAAAGGATACACGTTCGACGATATGATTAATACCATGATGCCCTTGCCCTTTGACGGCTCGGCAAATGGTGAAGGAATTTACTGCCGCGGTCAGGCCCTCGTCGCTTCGATGAGCGAACAGAAACAGGCCGTCCGTCAGGAAAAAGAAAAACACGGCTTTACTCTCAAGGGAATTTTCTCCCGTTACTGTATCGACTAACATCTCTCCATAATCTCATAAAAAGGTTTGTGTGACTTAAAAGCAGCTCCGTTTGGGGCTGCTTTTTTCTGTTTTAAGGGGCCTTTGGATGAATGACGCCCCCTTTTTTGGGGATAATAAATATAGTCGAGGGAGGCTGCCTTGATTGGCCAATTCGATGTGCCGGCGCTTCCGGAAATGGAAGACGACTTCAGGTATGATTTTGTCAATGGGACGATACTGAAGCTCGTCTCTGATGAGGCAGTTATCGTCGGAGTCATCCGCTATCGGTATGATGGGAGTAGCGTCGACGCGGGCCGATACATCCTGGTCACCGCTGGCGGGGACTGACGGCGAAGCTAATGGCAGCCGTAGATTCAGTCTGTGTGGAAGGACAAGAGCCTATATACGTGTAATAAAAGCGGGCCCCCCTATCAGGTTCTACGAAAAATGGGATATCAGCCGGTTCGGGGGAGGTTACAGAGAAGATGGACCTGTCTCTTGTTTATATATGAAAAAAAGTAAGGTCCGGACAACAGAAAAAGAGCAGCTGCACCGTTTGCGGTGCGGCTGCTCTTTTGGCATTACTGTGCTTTGTTGTTACTGTCTTCCTGCTGTCTTCGTGCTTCTTCCGACGGCTGTCGCGATGTTTCTTCACTTCGGGACTCTGCTTTTTCGTCGGTCTTTTCTTTATCGTCGGAGTCTTTCTTTTCTGTATCCGACGCTTTTTTTGCGTCGTCTGCGACGCGGGCGCTGTTATTGGAGAGGGCTGCCCGGGCGCGAATCCGTTCCATACCTGCCGGAACGGAAAATTCCCGGTCTTGTTCGTCTGATGCAGCAGATGACATGTAGTCTTTCCAGATTTCAGCCGGAATGGTGCCGCCGTAGACTTCGCCAAGGCTGTGCGAACCCGTATCGTCACCGATCCAAACGGCCGTTACGATATCCGGTGTATAGCCGACGAACCAGGCGTCTTTATTGTCGTCTGTCGTACCGGTCTTGCCGGCGGCCGGGCGTCCGAGCGATGCGGCGGTACCGGTGCCGTATTCGATGACGCCTTCTAACATGACGGTCATTTCATAGGCTTCTTTTTCGGACATGACGCGAGTCTTGTTTTCCTCTTTTTCGAGGGTTGATTCATCTTCAAGGACGTTGCCGTTGCGGTCGAGAATTTTGATGATGGCCGTCGGTTTGACGTGAACGCCCTTATTGGCAAAGGTGCCGTAAGCACTGGCCATTTCAAGGGGCGTGACGCCTCGGGTCAGACCGCCGAGAGCCATGGCCAGGTTGTCATCCTTATTGTCGAGGGTGGTGATGCCCATTTTTTTGGCGTTGGCAATGATGTTGCTGGGGCCGACGCGATCGGCGAGCTGGACGGCAATCGTATTGACCGAGTTTGCTAAGGCGACGCTTAACGGCATGGAGCCGCGGTAGGAGCCGCTGGTATTTCTCGGACTCCAACTGCCGTAGGTAACGGGTTTATCTTCCATCGTCGTATCGGGCGTCATATCATGCTGCAGGGCTGTGAGATAGACGAAGGGCTTAAAGGCGGAACCCGGCTGGCGGACGGCTTGGCTGGCGCGGTTGAAGCTGTCTTGACCGCGGCCGCCGACCATAGCCAGGATGTAGCCGGTCTTGGGATCGATGGAGACAATGGCGCCTTGCGGCTGAGTCAGACCATTTTCATCGGTATAGTTGTCCGGCAGGTTGTGAAGGGCCTGGACAGCGGCATGCTGCTTGTCGACGTCGAGAGTCGTGTAAATCTTCAAACCTTCTTTGTAGAGGGCGTCGTCACCGTATTTTTGAGCAACTTGCTGGGATACGTAATCGATGAAGGATGCATTTTCATCGCTTTCTTGAGCCTGGTGGTTCTTCGAAAGGTCGAGATCCTGGTTCTTGGCCTGTTCGGCTTCCGAGGCGGAGATGTAGCCATACTTGACCATCTGGTCGAGGACGACGTTGGTCCGTTGTTTAGCTTCATTCAGGTTATTGAAAGGAGAGTAGTAGTTCGGGCTCTTGGGAAGGCCGGCCAAGAGGGCACACTGGGTCAGGGTCAATTCACTGACGTCTTTATTAAAGTATGTCTTGGCAGCCGTCTGGATTCCGTAGGCGCCTTGGCCGAAGTAAATCTGGTTCATGTACATTTCGAGGATTTCTTTTTTACTGTACTTCTGTTCGATTTCTAAGGCCAGCATGGCTTCCTGAATCTTTCGCTTCATCGTCTGTTCCTGAGACAGGAAGGCATTTTTTGCGAGCTGCTGCGTAATCGTACTGCCGCCCTGGGCGATACCGCGGTTGGTCAGGTTGGTGAACAAGGCGCGGACGATGCCGATGGGATCGATGCCGATGTGCTGATAAAAACGGTTGTCTTCGGCTGCGATAAAGGCATTCTGCAGATTTTGCGGAACCTTGTTGATATCGATAGGAAGCCGGTTCTGATCGGAATGAAGGGTTGTGATCAGCCGCCCGTGGGCATCGAAGACCTGGGACGATACGGCAGGCCGCATGCTATTGCTTACCGTCGGCAAGCTTTGATAAGCAGCAAAAATATAGCCAAACCCTAAGCCGGCAAAAACGACAAGGCATAAGGCGATAAAAAGGCGGATGCGGCGGAATGGACCGGCCTCTTTGGCTTTTTTTGCTCTGCGTCTGGGTGTATACATTTTTTCCTCCTACATGACGTTTGTACTCATTATAAGGTTATTATATATAAATTGAAATATTACTAGCTTCTTATTATACCACAATCGGCTTTATTATCCTATATATATGGAAGAGGTTGAGAAACTTTAAAGTGACCCCTGTTTTTAAAACGTTTTACGCTACACTGAATATGAAATATTTTTATATATAGTATACTCTTGTAAAGAGAGTATCATGTCTTTTTGAAAAAACTATTGACATTGTGATATTATTAGCGTACTATAAACGTATGAAAAAGACAATTTAGCATATACGGTTTAACGAACCGGCAGGAGGTAAAGAAGATGGCAATGGATAGAGAAAAGGCGTATGTATTATGGTTTGATGAATTGCGTAGAGCTGACGTAGCTCTCGTAGGCGGCAAATCGTCGTCTCTCGGTGAATTGACGTCCCAGACGGACGTTCCCGTTCCTTATGGTTTTGCAACGACGGCTGCCGGATACCGTCATTTTATGCATGAAACGGGCATGGATGTGAAGATTCCGGAATTATTAAAAGGGTTGACCGACGTGGAAGATGCCGTTCAGCTTCGCGATGTGACGGCAAAAATCCGTCAGGCTATCTGTGATGCTCAGATGCCGGCCGACTTAGCGGAAGAAATTCGCAAGAGCTATGAAGAATTAGGTAAGAAAGTCGGCGAAGCGCAGCCTTTTGTTGCCGTCCGCTCCAGTGCTACGGCCGAAGACTTGCCCGATGCCAGCTTTGCCGGTCAGCAGGACACGTACCTCAATGTCCAGGGGGCCGATATGGTCATCCAGAAAGTAAAGGAATGCTATGCTTCGACTTTTACCGACCGTGCTACATACTATCGGACGAAACAGGGTTTTGACCATCTGTCCGTTGCTTTGAGTGCGGCTGTCCAGATGATGGTGTTCTCCAAATCGGCCGGTGTCATGTTCACCGTAGATTTGGTTACCGGTGACGATACGACGATTACCATTGAAGGGGCCTGGGGCCTTGGCGAATACGTCGTTCAAGGGACGGTTACGCCGGATAACTTCAAGATTCGCAAGGATGATCTGTCTATCGTGTCGCGAATGGTCAATACGAAACCTGTTGAATTAGTCCGTAAGCCCGGCGGCGACTGTGAAGAACGCCTCGTTCCGCCGGAACTGCAGAAACAGCAGGTCATTACGGATGAACAGATTCGAGAACTGGCTCAATATGCTAAGAAGATTGAAAAACACTACGGCTGCTACATGGATATGGAATGGGGCGTCGATGAACGGACCAATAAGGTATGGCTCCTTCAGGCTCGTCCGGAAACGGTTTGGTCGAAGAAGAATAAAGAAAAGGCCGAAACGGCTGCGGCACCTGCTGCAGTGACGACAGACCGCAAGGTTATCGTAAAAGGCCTTCCGGCAAGTCCGGGCAGTGCTGCCGGCAAAGCTCACGTCATCCTCGATCCGTCGAAGATTGCGGAATTCAAAGACGGCGAAATCCTGGTTACGACCATGACCGCCCCCGACTGGGTTCCGGCTATGAAGAAAGCCAAAGCTATCGTCACTGATGCCGGCGGCATGACCTGCCATGCTTCCATCGTCAGCCGCGAATTGGGCATTCCTTGTATCGTTGGGACCAAGAGCCGCAGCGTCGAAGCGACAACGGCCATTCCCGACGGAGCTGAAATCACTGTCGACGCTACCAATGGCATTGTCTATGAAGGCGTCGTCGCCGACTTGATCAAACCGCAAGGTTCAGAAGCTGCCGGTGGTGCTGGCGGCACGACTGTCGTCGCTGCCGAATCGGTACCGGTTACGGGCACTAAGATTTATATGAATCTCGGCAATCCTGACCTGGCTGAAAAATACGGCGCTCTTCCTTGTGACGGCATCGGCCTCATGCGTGAAGAATTTATTTGGACGACCTTCATTCATGAACATCCCTTATATCTCATCGAAACGGGCCGTCCGGACCACGTTGTCGACCAATTGTCCGAAGGGATCCGCAAAGTCTGCCAGGCCTTGGCTCCGCGTCCGGTAACCCTGCGCCTGAGTGACTTTAAATCGAGTGAATACCGCAACCTTAAAGGCGGCGATAAATATGAACCGGAAGAAAGCAGCGCTCTCCTCGGATGGCGCGGTGCATCCCGCTACTACGATCCTAAATACGTAGAAGCCTTTAAACTTGAACTGCAGGCCGTTCGTAAAGTCCGTGAAGAATATGGCTTCAAGAACCTCAACGTCATGATTCCCTTCTGCCGCCGTGTCGATGAAATGCAGAAAGTTGTCGACCTCATGGCACAGGAAGGCCTCCATCGCGGTCCGGACTTTAAAGTATGGCTCATGGCTGAAATTCCGTCGAACATCATCTTAGCTGACCAGTTCAATCAGTTCGTCGACGGCTATTCCATCGGTTCCAATGACTTAACGATGCTGGTCATGGGTTGTGACCGCGACAATGATACCGTAGCGCCTCTCTTTGATGAACGGAATTTGGCCGTCAAACGGGCTATCCGCCATCTCATCGAAGTGGCCCATAAGGACGGTAAGACCGTTTCTATCTGCGGTCAGGCACCGAGCGTTTATCCTGATTTTGCAGAATTCTTGGTCAAGAGCGGCATTGACTCCATTTCCGTCAATCCCGATGCCGTCATCTCGACGCGGAAGCATATTGCCCAGGTCGAACAGCGAATCCTCCTCGATTCCTTGACCGGAAAAGGCCGTGCTGATACAGAAGATTATACGTGGTAATCGTCCCGTGACGAAGTGAGCCGAAGAAAGGCGGTCCAACGAAATGATTGGACCGCCTTTTTCGGGTAGGACTATTCGATATGATGTGACTATAAATAATGTATACTTTATATCGCGGATTATCCCTATATATGATATGATAGTAAGCGAATGAGAGTGCTATTGGTACATAGGAGGTGAAAAGACGCTATGTTATCGGAACGTCAGGAAAAAATTTTACAGATTGTAAAGGAAAACAGTCCGATTACAGGCCAGCATATTGCCAATCGCCTTCATGTGACACGGGCGGCCCTGCGCTCAGACCTGGCCATTTTGACGATGCTGGGACTGATTGATGCGCGTCCGAAGTTAGGCTACTTTTTTACAGGCAATAAGGAAAAAGACCTGCTTTCGCGGGCCATTACGGATATTACCATCGATTCTTGCCTGTCTCAGCCGGTCATCGTCGGCGAGCATACGAGCGCTTATGACGCTATTATCGCCATGTTTACAGAAGATGTGGGGACGGTGTTCGTCGGGACCGACAATATCCTGGCCGGCGTCGTATCGCGAAAGGATTTGTTGAAGACGGCTATGGGCAGCAATGATTTGAGGACGCTGCCGGTGAGGATGGTCATGACGCCGGTGAGTAAGGTGATCTATGTACAGCCTGATGAAAAGGCTATCGTCGCCGCCCAGCGTTTAAATGAATATGAAATCGACTGTCTGCCTGTCGTCAACGTTATCACCAGTGATGAAGATGATAAAAAAGAACTGCAGGTCATCGGAAGAATTTCAAAGACCAATATTAACCGCCTGTTTGTAGAATGTGGGTTAGGGAGGAGATAATCTTGGAAAAGCCGATTATTTATGCTTGCTCCGACTCCCTGGGTGAGACGGCAGAACGCGTCGCCCGGGCAGCGGCAAGTCAATACGACAAACAAGAATTTAATATTATCCGTGTACCGTATATACGCTCGGACCAGCAGATCGAAGAATTGGTCCGCAAGGCAGAAGCCGATAAGGCCATGATTTGCTATACCATCATTTCTCCGGCTTTGCGGCGCAAATTGAAGGACTTGACGGCCGATACGGATGTTACCGTCGTCGACATCATCGGGCCTATGCTGTCCGGTGTCGGCACCTTGACCGATACAGAACCGACGTTGAAGGCCGGGATGATTCATCAGCTCGACGAAGAATACTTTAAGCGTGTCGAAGCTATTGAATTTGCCGTAAAATACGATGACGGCAAGAATCCCATGGGCTTTTTGAAGGCCGATATCGTCATTGTCGGGGTATCGCGGACCTCGAAGACGCCCTTGTCCATGTATTTGGCACACAAACGGGTCAAGGCAGCTAACCTTCCTCTCGTACCGGAAGTCAACTTGCCGCCTGAATTGTTCCAGATCCCGGCCCGTAAAATCGTCGGCCTGATTATCGATCCCTTTAAACTGAACTTCATTCGTTCGGAACGGCTGCGCAGTATGGGGCTCGATGCCAATGCCAGCTATGCCAATATCGAGCGGATCAACGAAGAATTAGAATATGCCAGAGGTGTTATGCGGCGCCTCCATTGCCCGATCATCGACGTGTCGTCGAAAGCTATCGAAGAAACGGCTAATTTAGTCATGGAAATCGTTAAACGAAATAAGGAACTATACCCTGATGAGGGATAAGCCCTTCCGGGGAAAATAAAAAAGGATTCGGTCTGAGGACCAATCCTTTTTGTTTTTACTCGTCTCGAGGGCTCGATTCCTTGTGAAGAAGGGCGGCGTTTTCGGTATCTTTTTGGCATTAAAAAAGCGCTGCCTTCGTAGGCAACGCTTTTTCGATAGTCATTAAACATCACGCTGGACTTTGCCGGAACGAAGGCAACGAGTGCAGACGTTAACTCGTTTAATTTCGCCGTCGACGATAGCGCGGACTCGCTGGATATTCGGTTTCCAGGTTTTTTTCGTTTTTACATGGGAATGGCTGACATTCATGCCGCTCATTGTTCCTTTACCACATACTTCGCAAAAGTTTGCCATTAGTTACACCTCCCTGCACCATCACAGTACAACGTATAAATCTTATCATAAATCATAGGGCAACGCAAGTTTTATTTATAAAAAGCCTACAAAATATGATACAATAAATGAAAGTTCTTGACAAGGAGTTTTTTTATGGAATTTTCTATTCGTGATATTAAAGGCATCGGACCGCGTAAGGAAGCGCTTTTTGCCCGGCTGCATCTTACGACGGTGACCGATCTCCTGCAGTATTTTCCCCGCGATTATGAAGATCGCAGCCACGTTTGGCCAATCGGCCAGGCGCCGTGCGGTA
This sequence comes from Megasphaera massiliensis, assembly GCF_000455225.1. Lineage (GTDB taxonomy): Bacteria > Bacillota > Negativicutes > Veillonellales > Megasphaeraceae > Megasphaera > Megasphaera massiliensis. Next base: position 69,525 of record NZ_HF954535.1, on the reverse strand, counting down.
CCGGGGAAGCCGTCTTGTTATGCGGTACCGTGGCTTCGGTTCAGGAGGCACGGCCGAGACGGGGACTGTCGCTGTTGAAAGTTGCCCTCAGCGATGGAACCGGAGCTGTCGAGTTGGTTTGGTTCAACCAGGCCTTCAAGAAACGGCTGTTTAAGGTCGGCATGACTCTGACCGCCTTTGGGAAATTAGAATGGGCCTACGGCCGGAGACAGATGAATTCGCCCGATACGGAAGAAGGAAGGGTGGAAGGCTCCGGGTTTGTCCCCGTCTATGGCCTGACGGACGGTTTGCGGCAGCAGGATGTGAGAAAAGCCGTCCGCGGGGCACTCGATATAGCGGCGGTTCATTTGGACATCCTACCCGGTTGGGAGGCAGGGCGCCATTCGGATTTTTCACAGATGCCGTCCCTGGCAGCCTATGAAACGATCCATTTTCCGTCCTCTATGGAGGCAAAAGAAGGGGCTCGCCGCCAACTGGCCTTTGAAGAACTCTTCGATATGCAGCTCGGCCTCTTATTACGTCGTCACCGTGAAGGGAAGCGGCAGGGCATCAAATGCGGCCCCAACGGCCGTCTGCTCCGCGCTTTCTATGAGCACCTGCCTTTTACGCTGACCAAAGGACAGACGAGGGCCTTTTTAGATATCCAAAATGATATGGAAAGTGAAGTGGCCATGCAGCGCCTTGTCCAAGGGGATGTCGGCTCGGGGAAAACCGTCGTCGCAGCCCTGGCCCTGGCCAAAATCGTCGAAAACGGCTACCAAGGGGCGCTCATGGCGCCGACGGGGATTTTGGCGGCTCAGCATTATGAAGAATTTCTCCGGCTCTTTGACGGCCTCGATGTCAGCATCGCCCTTTTAACCGGCCGGACGACGGCTAAAGAGCGGCAGCAGCTCTTAGAAGACCTCCAAGAAGGTACGATTGATATCCTCATCGGAACTCATGCCTTGATCCAGGAAGATGTCGTCTTTCGCAGCCTGGGATTGGTCGTCACTGATGAACAGCATCGCTTCGGCGTTCGTCAACGGTCGGCCCTGGCCCGGAAAGGGCAGGAGCCCCATGCTTTATTCATGACGGCAACGCCCATTCCCCGGACCCTCACGTTGTCGCTGTACGGCGATCTCGACGTGTCGTCCATCCGCGAACTGCCGCCGGGACGAAAGACGGTTAAGACCTACGCTGTCGGTGAAGCCCTGCGCCGGCGGGTCTATACCTTCATGGACAAGCTCATGGAATCCGGCCAGCAGTGCTACGTCGTCTGTCCCTTGGTAGAGGCCTCGGAGTCCGTCGACCTTCAGGCCGCGACCGACCTTTACGAAGAGCTGCGTCATAAATTCTTTAAGAACCGCACGTGCGGCCTCGTTCATGGCCGCATGGCCGGAAAAGAAAAGGAGGCCGTCATGGAGGCCTTTCAAAAGGGAGATATCGACCTCTTGGTAGCGACGAGCGTCATCGAAGTCGGCGTCAACGTTCCCAATGCGACCGTCATGTTCATCGACGGCGCTGAGCGCTTCGGCCTGGCCCAGCTCCATCAGCTTCGCGGCCGTGTCGGACGCGGCGATTTGCAGGCTTACTGCATTCTCATGGCCAAGGGCGGCAGTGACGAGACGAAACAGCGGCTCAAATGGATGGAAACGATTCACGACGGCTTTACCCTGGCGGAAAAGGATTTACTTCTTCGCGGCTCGGGACAGCTTTTTGGCTATCTCCAGCACGGTCTGCCCGACTTAAAGGCTGCCGACATCATAAACGATATAATTATCTTGGAAGCGGCCCGCGATGAAGCACGGCGGTGGTGGCAGATCTCGGGAAATCCGGAGGTCGCAGAAGAAGCGCTGAAGCGGCGTTTTGGCAAGTCCTTTGCCGGACTTTTGAACAACTGACGAGAAAATTGCTCTAAAATTATGTACAGAACAGGTGATTTCAGTTATAATAAGGGATAAGCTATTTAAGGGGATTTACCCCTTTTATTTCTTATATTTTTCAAAACAGAGGTGCAAATATGAGATCTGATAAATTTGGTATGAGAGGTTTGACATTTGATGACGTTCTCTTGGTTCCGGCTAAGTCTGACGTACTTCCGAAAGAAGTGGACGTATCAACGAACCTGACCCGCGATATCAAACTGAATATTCCTATTATGAGTTCTGGTATGGATACGGTAACGGAAGCCCCTATGGCTATTGCCGTTGCCCGCGAAGGCGGCATTGGCGTTATTCATAAGAATATGTCCATTGCAGCTCAGGCCCGTGAAGTCGACAAGGTAAAACGGTCGGAACACGGCATCATCATCGATCCCATTTTCCTTCACCCGGATAATCTTTTGGCAGATGCCAATGAATTGATGGGGAAATATCGCATCTCCGGTGTACCTATTACGGTCGACGGCAAACTCGTCGGGATCATTACCAACCGTGATATGCGCTTTGAAGAAGACATGAGCCGCCGTATCGGTGACATCATGACGCAGGAAAATCTGATTACGGCTCCGGTCGGCACGTCGCTGGCAGAAGCGAAAGAAATTCTCCGCAAGCACCGCATTGAAAAATTACCCCTCGTCGATAAAGAAGGCAACCTGCAGGGGTTGATTACGATTAAGGATATTGAAAAAGCTACGAAATATCCGAATTCGGCGAAAGACGGCAACGGCCGCCTCTTGGTCGCAGCCGCTGTCGGTGTCACCCATGATATGACCGACCGCCTCGATGCTCTCGTCGCTGCCAAAGTCGACGTCGTCGTCATCGATACGGCACACGGCCATTCCTTGGGCGTACTCAATACGTTGAAAGAAATCAAAAAGCTCTATCCGCACCTTCCGGTCATTGCCGGCAACGTCGCAACCGGTGCGGCTACAGAAGCCCTCATTGAATGTGGCGTCGACGCCGTTAAAGTCGGTATCGGACCGGGCTCCATCTGCACGACCCGTATCGTCGCAGGTATCGGCGTACCGCAGATTACGGCCGTTCACGAATGTGCAAAGGTGGCACAGCGCTACGGCATTCCTATCATTGCCGACGGCGGCATCAAATACTCCGGTGATATGGCTAAGGCCATTGCAGCCGGCGGCAACGTCGTCATGATGGGCAATCTCCTTGCCGGTACAGAAGAAAGCCCGGGCGAAACGGTTATTTACCAGGGCCGAAGCTACAAAGAATACCGCGGCATGGGTTCCCTGGCTGCCATGGAATCGGGCAGTAAAGATCGTTACTTCCAGGAAGATTCGAATTCGAAGAAGCTCGTTCCTGAAGGCATTGAAGGCCGTGTACCTTATAAAGGACCTGCTGCCGATACGATTTATCAGATGGTCGGCGGTCTTCGCGCATCCATGGGCTATTGCGGCTGCCACAACATCAAGGAAATGATTGAAAATACGCAGTTCATCCAGATTACCGCAGCCGGTCTTCGTGAAAGCCATCCCCATGATGTCAATATCACGAAAGAAGCTCCGAATTACAGCGTAAACTAAGCAGGGCGGAGGGATACGTTGACTAGTATAATCGATATCTTGTCCATTCCCATCGACAACGTCACCATGAAAGAAGCACAGGCACTGGCCTTCAAATGTATCGACGAAGGCCGTGCTGCTTCCATTGCGACGGCCAATGCGGAGATGGTCATGCGGGCTCAGTCCGATTCCGAACTGGCGCAGATCCTGCAGCAGGCCGACCTGGTAGTTCCCGATGGGGCCGGTGTCTTGTGGGCTGCAGAACAACAGGGCAAGAAATTTAAAGAACGCGTTACAGGTGTCGATTTGGCGTGCAGTCTGCTGCAAGAAGCAGCTGCACGCCAAACGGCTGTCTACCTCTTTGGAGGTGCTCCCGGCATTGCTGAACAGGCTGCAGTCAATATGCAGAAGCAGCTCGGGCCGCTCAATGTCGTCGGGACTCATTCGGGGTTCTTCTCTGATGATGAAGAAAAACAAATTATCGAAGATATCGGCAGCAAAGGGACTCGAATCCTTTTAGTCGCTCTCGGCGTGCCGAAACAAGAGAAATGGATACACGAGCACTTGTATGAACTCGGACCCTGCGTCTGCATGGGTGTCGGCGGGACCTTTGACGTCTTAGCCGGCAAAGCAGCTCGAGCTCCGAAATGGATGCAGGAAAACCGCTTGGAATGGCTCTATCGTCTTCTTAAAGAGCCGACACGCTTTAAGCGCATGCTGGCCCTGCCGCGGTTTGTACTGGCTGTAAAGGGCAGCAAGCGAAGCCAATGAGTTGAGGTGATAAATTGAATAGTGATGTCTTAAACAAACCTTATATTGTAGAAGACGGCTACCCATTTATCATTGTGCCGCTTTTACTGGCCCTGGCGGCAGGCTGGTTCATCAATGCCTATGCGGCAGTCCTGCCGGCTTTGCTGGCCTTGTATTTTATGTATTTTTTCCGGAATCCCCGGCGCAGACCGCCGACGGATGACCGTTTATTAGTGTCGCCGGCTGACGGTACCGTTGTCGGTATCGAAGAGGTCGATGAAGACACCTATCTGAATCAAAGGTGTCGGAAAGTCATTATTTTCCTGTCTATTTTCGATGCCCACGTCAATCGGGCACCCCTTCCGGGAACGATTGACTTCCAGCAATATACGTGCGGTCGATTCCGTCCGGCCTATAAAGACGGTGTCGGTTATGAAAATGAACGCTATTCTATCGGTATTCATTCAACTCGTACGGACATTTTAGTCAATATTATTGCCGGTGTCCTGGCCCGGCGCATTGTCTCCTGGGTCACGTTAGGCGATGAATTACAGCACGGCCAGCTGTACGGTATGATAAAATTCGGGTCCTGTGCAGAAATCTATGTACGTGACAACGTTGAAATCACCGTCAAAAAAGGCGATAAAGTTCGCGGCGGTGAATCGGTGATAGGGAGGATTGTTTCATGAAGAAGATAATACCGTGTCTGTTCACCTCAGGCAATCTGAGTTTTGGCGTCCTGAGTATGATGATGACACTCCATGGGGAATACGTTTGGGCCGGGATCTGCATCCTCTTGGCTGTCGTCTGTGATGCCTGTGACGGCCGTTCGGCCCGAGCTCTCGGCGTGGCCGGTGAATTCGGCAAGGAACTGGATTCCCTGTCTGACGTCGTATCTTTTGGGGCTGCCTCGGCGTTCTTGATTTATACCTATTCGTTACAGTTCCTGGGCTGGGTCGGCGCGATTCCTGCTATTATTTACGCTGCTTTGGGCGGCATTCGCCTGGCGCGTTTTAATCTCAATACCGGCGTCGTCCACGGCTATTTTCAAGGCATGCCCATTCCGAACGGCGGCTGCCTCATTGCTACCTTCGTCATTTCCGGGGCCGTGCTTCCGGCTTGGCTGGTCGCGATTTTAGTCGTCCTCTTGGGGTATAATCTGGTCAGCCAGGTTCATCACCCCGACTTTAAAGGTGCCAGTCCCGATGTGCTCCATAAGTCGGCGCTGGCTATTGCTGTGATTATCGGTGCCTTGGTTCTGTACGTCGATTGGCACTTGGTTATTACCCTGCCATTCTTACTGTACATTATCTTCGGGTTAGTCAATACGGCCATGAACGTCGCAGCAGCTCGCTAAGTATTTAGGGAGAGTCGCATATGGAACATATTTTGGATATCGTTATGATACCCATACAAGTCATCATCGTTTTTTATTCACTATATTACTTTACGTTGGCCTGCTTCGGCTTGATGAAGCGGCGCGAGCACAGTACGGCAGCCCCCAAGCATACGTTCGCTGCCGTCATTTGTGCGCATAACGAAGAGCGCGTCATTTGGCAGCTCATCGACAATTTAAAACAGCTTAATTATCCGAAGGATATGTACGACATCTACGTCGTTGCCGACAACTGTACGGATAATACGGCCGATATTTGCCGGGATCACGGCGCTATCGTCAAAGTTCGGACCAATAAGGAAGAAGTCGGGAAGGGATACGCCTTGGACTGGATGTTTTCTCAAATGCTGGCCCAAGAAAAACAGTACGATGCCTTCGTCGTCTTTGATGCCGACAACTTAGTCCATCCGGAATTTTTGCGGGAAATGAACCATCACCTCTTGAAAGGGGAGAAGGTCATCCAAGGCTACATGGATTCGAAGAATCCGACCGATTCCTGGATTGCCGGAACTTTTTCCATCGCTTTTTGGCTGATTAACCACATGTGGCACCTGGCCAAGTACAATATTGGGTTGTCGACGGCATTAGGCGGTACGGGTATGTGCATTGCCACGGAAATCGTCCGCAAGTATGGCTGGGGCTGCGAATGCTTGACGGAAGACATGGAATTCTCCATGAAGGTCCTCCTCGAGGGCGTGCGCACCTGTTGGGCTCATGACGCGATCATTTATGACGAAAAGGTCGTTGGCTTCATGCAGTCCTGCCGTCAGCGAAAGCGCTGGGCTCAAGGGCAGTGTGACTGCGGCGAGCGCTTTATTCCTAAGTTGTTTGCTCGGGGCATCAAGACCGGGAATATTCGCATGCTTGACGGCATCCTTACCTTGTCGCAGCCTTTCTTTATGATGGGCTCGACGGTGTACGCCCTGTTGGCCTGGCTTAATTCTTACTGGCCCTTTTATACCAATATTTTAAATACGATTGTACCTGTTCAAATCTGGTCGATTATTGGCGTCGGGCAGTATCTTATTCCTATTATCGTCTTACTGCAAATCAAGGTTCCTCGTAAATCTTGGCTGTATCTCATCATCTATCCGATTTTTATGTACAGCTGGATTCCCGTCAACTTCCTCGGGTTCAAGGATCGGCATAAGATGAAATGGAGTCACACCCTGCATACACGAGCACTGTCGTATGAAAGCGCAGCCTTGCTGCGGAAGGAAAATAAAAAGTAGGAGGCTTTATTATGCACATTTTGTTGACCAATGATGACGGTTTGAAGGCGTTGGGCCTGCAGACGTTAAAACGAGAACTTTCGGCCCATGACTGCCGGCTGACTGTCGTTGCGCCGAATGGCCAGCGCAGTGCTGCGTCCCATTCGATGACGATTAATAAGGCCCTTTACTGTCAGGAACTCCCCCGTGAAGAAGATGATATCCGGGAAATTGCCGTTTCCGGTACGCCCGTGGACTGTGTCAAGATGGCTATGGAATATTTTCTCAAAGATGACCGGCCGGACCTCATCATTTCCGGCATCAACGACGGTTATAATCTGGGCAGCGATGTCCTTTATTCGGGGACGGTGTCAGCGGCCATGGAAGGGCCGTATTATGGGATTCCGGCCTTTGCCGTATCTATGATCGGAATGACTGAAGAACGCTGTGTGGAAACGGCTCGTTTGATGTGGCAGTTGATTCAGAAAATTACACTCCAAGGTCGTTTTCCGGGGATTGTCAACGTTAACGTACCTCCGAAAGGCGATATCAGCTTAAAAAATGTCTGCATTACGTCCCAGACCGTCCAGATTTACCATAACGTCATCGCTGAAAAACGCGATCTCGACGGCAGTGTCTGCTATCGTATCGTCGGCGACATCGACATGACGACGGCTCCCCCCGACAGTGATGTGGCCTGCGTTCGAGACGGGCACATTGCCTTGACGCCGCTCAAGTGGCAGCAGACGGCAGAACGGGCTTTGGACCACCTGAAGGGAGCCCTCTATTTATGAGTGATGCCGACCTTATCGAACTGGCCCGGGACTATCGCCGTCATTCGTACAGCCCCTATTCCCACTTTCCCGTTGGTGCTGCCGTCCTGATGGAGTCAGGCCGGGTTTTTGGCGGCTGCAACATCGAAAATGCCAGCTATCCCCTGAGTAACTGTGCCGAACGGACGGCCATTTTTAAGGCTCTTTCCGAAGGGGAGAGGGCGTTTAAAGCACTGGCTGTCGTAGCCGATACGGACGGCCCTTGCGCTCCCTGCGGCGCCTGCCGTCAAGTCATGGCCGAGTTCCGCATTCCGCGGATTATCATGGCTAATATGAAGGGCGACACAGCGGTCGTTTCTTGGGAAGAACTCCTTCCTTATGCTTTCTCTGGGGAGTCCTTGTCCCGATAGTATCGTCAATACGGACAAATTTCCACAAAGGGCTTGCATTTTTTGAACAGCCGCGTTATAATAACAGCACATCATACATATTGCGTGAACGAAACACACGGGAGAAGGCACAGCCTACCGACGGAGTCAAACTCTCAGGTGCCCCTAAGGGGGTGGGACCGTGTGTGGACACGACTCTGGAGAGTCCCATTTGGGCGCCGAAGGTGCAAGGATATTGTTTCTAATCTCTCAGGCAAAAGGACAGAGCTAGCGGAAGAAAGCCTTTATTTTTCTGCGACCTTTTAGGACCTATCTCTTCAGAGTGATGATGATAGGTCTTTTTTTATGTTATTATACTAAAATACACTAAAAGGGGAGTATGCAAGATGTTGGAAACATTGAATGCCATTGACAGTTTTATTTGGGGACCGCCTTTATTGATCCTGCTCATCGGGACAGGTATCTTATTGACGGCTCGCCTTCGCCTGCTGCAGATTTCAAAATTGCCGAGAGCCTTGAAGCTCATCTTCACGGCTAAGAACCAGGGCGATGGGGACGTAGACAGCTTCAAAGCTTTGTGCACCGCTTTGGCAGCAACCGTCGGTACGGGCAATATCGTCGGTGTCGCAACGGCTGTTCATGCCGGTGGTCCCGGAGCCATTTTCTGGATGTGGATGGCTGCCTTCGTCGGTATGGCTACGAAATACGCCGAAGGTTGTTTAGCCGTTAAGTATCGGACGGTCGACAAGAACGGCGAAATCGCCGGCGGCCCGATGTACTACATCGAAAATGGGTTGGGTAAAAAATATAAACCCTTGGCTTTCTTGTTTGCCTTCTTCGGCGTCTTGGTCGCCTTCTTCGGTATCGGGACCTTTGCTCAGGTCAACTCTATCGTTGAAATTACGCGGCTGACGACAAGCATTCCTGTCGAATATACGGCAGTCGTCCTGACCGTATTGGTTGCAGCCATTACGATTGGCGGTCTGCAGTCCATCGCCCGCGTAGCGTCTAAAGTCGTTCCGGCTATGGCCATTATCTACATTATTTCGACGGTTGCTTTCTTGGTCATCTTTGCCGACAAGGTTCCGGCAGCTATTGAACAGATCCTCGTCAGCGCCTTCACTCCGACGGCTGCCGCCGGTGGTTTCCTCGGAGCTACGGTATTGGTTGCCATGCGAAATGGGGTAGCCCGCGGCGTCTTCTCCAACGAATCAGGTCTCGGCAGTGCACCGATCGTTGCCGCTGCTGCTAAAACTAAATGGCCGGCTGAACAGGGCCTCATCTCCATGACCGGTACCTTCATCGATACGATCATCATCTGCACCTTGACGGGCCTCGTCTTAGTCGTCAGCGGTGCCTGGATGGGCGACGTCAACGGGGCAGCGCTTACCAATGCCGCCTTTACGATGGCCTTCCCGACGTACGGCAGCATCATCCTCTGCATCGGACTTACCCTCTTTGCTTTCACGACCATCCTCGGCTGGAACTACTATGGTGAACGCTGCGTTGAATACCTGGTCGGCGTTAAAGGCATTATGCCTTACCGCATTATCTTTATCGCCCTCGTCGCCTGCGGCGCCTTCATTAAACTCGACGTCATCTGGATTTTGGCCGATATCGTAAACGGTCTGATGGCTATCCCGAACCTCATTGCCCTCATCGGCTTGAGCGGTGTCGTCGTAGCAGAAACGAAAAAATACTTCGATTACTTGAAAGAAGAAAAGAAAGATGTGTCCGATGATTTGGAAGAAGAAGCAACACCGGGTCACTAAATCTTTCGTAAAAAAATACTTGACGATTCTCTCCATTATGGTATAATTAATCTTGTGCCAAGCACTGAGTAAAATTTCTGCAAGGCACAAGAGATATGCCGGGGTGGCGGAATGGCAGACGCACCTGACTCAAAATCAGGCGGGTAACACCGTGAGGGTTC
>NZ_HF954535.1:19480-59162 GCF_000455225.1 Megasphaera massiliensis | reverse complement strand
CTAAACAGATAAGCCTTATATGATACGTGGCGATACATGACGATACGTCAAGCCTTATCATATAGGGCTTTTTTCGTGCTTCGGGCATATTTTGAGTATCGCCAAGTATCGTATAATCCGAGACAATTAGCCCTATTTTTGCCCTATCGGCATCCGTTAGGGCGGCTTATTTTTTTATAGGGCAAAAATAGGGCCGAAATAGGGCATAAAGCCCCGCAAACGCGCATAGCCATCACGTTTGCGGGGCTTATTTTTATATTTTTTCTAGGGCCTCGACGGCCTGATCAGCCATCTGCTGCGTAACATGGGTATATACGGCCAATGTCGTTGACGGCTCATTATGGCCGACGCGTTGCATAATAGCCTTGATGGGGACGCCGGCCTCAGCCAGCAGGCTTATGTGAGTATGCCGGAAAATATGCGTAGACAGATGCTTATGGTATTGTATCCGGCGCAGTACTCTATTGATGTATGCCAGGTCAATAGGTGCTCCCTCAGTTGATGCAAATATATAAGTCTCGCCATCTCTATCGTGCTTGGTTGGCTCCCAGAGTCTCCGCCTCTTATTGCGGAGCTGGAAGAGCTTAACGATATCCTTAGACCTCTTATCAAGCTTGACATGCCTGATAGAGTATACGTTTTTGGGATCGCCTCGATGCGGCTTATCTCCCATTTTGCGTGCCCACACAAGTGTAGCATTAACATATATCTCAGTGCCGTCATAGTCCTCGTCTCGGAGAGCTGCCAGCTCACCAATACGGAGCCCCGTGCGGGATTGGAATTCGCATATTAGGGAGACAGATGGCGACTCAGCTTTGATCAATTCAAGGACCTCGGTAAGCTCTTCGCGGGACAAAAATTTTTCCCGCGCCTGCTCTACCTCTTCGACGGATTGTCTCGGTTTGGGGACTGATACCCGGCGTATAACATCTGATGAAGCTACAGTCCCCAGGCGCTCAGCCAGTGAATACGAGGCCTTAATTAGTACATAAGCCTTTTTGCCATAACTATGCGAGTATCGTTTTACCAACTTGTTTATGACGTCTTGGAGGTAGGCCGGCGTCACTAAGTCCGCCTTGGCTGCTTCCGGGAAATACTCACGCAGCCGCTTCTTTACGGCCTTGTACCCAAGTACCGTAGATTCTTTGACAAAGTCCTTCTGGTTATCGATATACGCCTGGATCATGTCGAAAAATAACAAGTCAGTACCTTGATACTTGAGCTTTTCCGCTATCAGCTCTTTGAGCTTTTCCGATGCCGCTTTTTTTGATGAGTTTGTCTTTGACGGCATCGTTACAGACACTTTCTTTTTTTGTTGGTAAGCGGGTCGACGTACCACTCCCGGAAAGCGTATCCAGTCTTTACTTTTTCAATCCACATACATTTTACCTCCCTTCAGCATATTTTTTGCCCGTTATTTTAGGCGCGTCTGCGTCTTAGAGCTAACGGTGCCCTGGCTAAATGTAATGATGACATTGGAGCCGTCGGAGTTGATCCAGGACATCAGGCGAGAGTCATGACCGCCTATATTGGTCTCGGATTTCAGGAGGCCATGTCGGCCGAATATGTCCTTAACCTGGTCATATGTCATGCCCGTCTGCACACGGTTAAATTGGTCCATGGTAATCGACTCGCCGTTTTGCCGGTAGAATGTAAGGCTATCCATTGCCTTATTGGTTAGTTGCCCGCGCTGGAACGTCATCATAGCGACAGCGGATCCAACCCGGAATTGATATGCTTGTGTCTTAGTGTCGCCGACTTGGTTCTCGTGTTTGAGCTCGCCATCGACGCCCAGGGCATTCCGGACAGTGTTGTAGTCGCTGCCCATCGGCAGCGCGACAAATTTCTTGTAAGCGTCCATTTCTACGCTGTCCTTAGGCTTTTCCGGGGCAGCGTCTTGTTTTTCCGGCTGACTGGCTTCCTGCTGCTGAGCAGGAGCAGAAGAGGGAGCCGGCGGCGCGGCAGCCATACCGATCAAACCACATATGAATAACACGCCGAGGCAGATTAGACCTCGTTTCTTGCCGTATGGTGCCCGAAGAAATGGAGCATACTTTTGTGGATTTTTCTTGGCTAATATGTACCAAATGATAACAGCAATCTCGACAAGTCCTATTACGATCATAATATCCATAATAATATACCTCCCTTACCAAGCTCTACGACTCTCAATTACCTTGCCTAATATTCTAACCGGCAAGTCGATAATTTGCTGGTTAGAATAGAAATGTGGCTCATATACGTCTGGATTAAATCCATATAACATAATGCCGCCTTCCAGCTTTTTGACCTGCTTGATCGTGGCATCATTGCCATTAACTAATACAATTGCAATGTCTCCAGACTCTACATCTTCTTGCTGCTTAACGATGACGATATCACCTTCCTCAAGCTTTGGCTGCATTGAGTCGCCTCGTACCTGGAGCGCAAAAAAGTCACCCGTAGCTGCCAGTGCCGGCGTTATTTCCTCATAGTCTAATATTTCTTCGACGGCTTCGATCGGCACGCCGGCTACCACTCGACCGAGGACCGGGATGCGGATGCCGCGTCCGGCAGGTCGCTGATCTGCCGATGACAATAACGACTCCAGCGGGACCCCTGTAGCGTTAGCAATTAGCCGCAGTGTAGTTATACTTGGGTTATATCGGTCTTTTTCGATATCTCCGATATATGACCTTGATAGATCAACCGCTTTAGCAAGCTCAACTTGAGTCATTTTTGCAAGTTTCCTGGCTTCCTTAATTTTCTCCCCAATACTTTTCATTTTTTTCGCCTCCCTTAAAAAAATACATTGTAAGGTATCTCCGTCTATTAAAGATATTATAATATAATTTTGTCGGAAATACCATTGACAAAATGACGGAAATACTATACACTATTGGTGTGGACGGAAATACCAGTAAAAAGGAGGTGGCAATACGTGAATCAAATTGGAGATGTACTAAAAAAGGCCCGCGAAAAAGCGGGACTTACTCAGCAAGAACTGGCCACCCTAGTAGGTGTTAGTCGGGCCTACTACGCTGATGTAGAGCGGGGACGATACACGCCCAGCTTAAAGGTCTTATCCAGATTAGCCGAAGTGCTAGGGATTGACTTAAATTTTTTGAAACGGAATGACGGAAATACAAGTAAGGAGGCGTAAAAATGTTAGTAAAGTCCTTAGTAATAACTGCCCACTGGAAACTAGCGAAGTCTGGAAAATATGAAGTCGCTAATCGCTTGTATGAACTGTTAAGAAGAGGTTACGTGTGTTTAGACTTAGGTGATATTGATGACGAGGCGGCTCGAGTATGCGATGCAATCGGACTCCATTACAATGTTAGTTTAAGATCTGGGATGGCTCGTTACTGGTTACAGAGGAGAGTGAGAACATGAAAGAAGTGGAAGTCGTCAGGCTGGAACAGCTCTATGCCAGTCCGAAACACTTGGCCGAACTGTACGACTTGGGCATGACCTGCACCCGGGCGCTTATCGATGAAATGAGGGCCAGCAAAAAGTGGCGGCCCAGTGTCATTGCCTATGACAGAATGGTCCGCGTCAACATTGCGGATTTTGAGGCGTTTTGGCGGACTAAAAGCGTTGTGTAGAGGAGGCCAGAAATGAAAAGACTAATAGGCATGCTAACCGTACTAGCCATAACCGGAGGACTGCTAGGCTACCATGATCGGCCGGCGGCGGAGGCATCCCCGACGGTGTACGTCGTCGAGTCAGGCGACACGCTATGGGATATAGCCAGGCCTATAGCTGATGCCCGCGGCGTCGACATCCGGGACGTCATCTGTCAGGTTATCGCTGACAATGATCTTGGCATCGACGCCGTCATCCAGCCGGGTCAAAAAATCGTTATTAAGTAATAGGAGGACAAAGAATGGGACAATGGAAAGAACTTGTTAGATGGGCCAAACAAGAGCGGCTATATAACCAATTATCATCTGCCACTAAAAGGGCCGAGGACCTAGACTGGGATGGGGATAGTGGAGTTATTGTGGCCACAAATATCAAGGAGATAGATAATGCCCTTATATACGCCAAGGGGAATCCCGCTACTATTATCCAATTAATAGCCATCCTATTAAGGCGTTTTGTGGGGGCGTATCCGGAGGAAAAACAAAAAGAAGTTATAGAAGACATTATGAAAATAATTAATCAATTATAGGAGGAAGAACCATGACCAAAAACGAACAAGCACGGCTAACTACTGAATTTAGGGCTCACTGCCGCGAAGCTCTAAAGGCCCAGGCCACGCAACGAGAAAGTGGGTACAATTTAAAACCCTTACATGTAGCTATTATAAAAGCTGCTGAAGCCCGCGGCTACGGGTACGCATTAGTCGACATGCTTGCCTGGAAAATGGATATGTCAGAAATACAGAGCTATATCAACAATTTAATCGCAGAATCAGAGGAATATATGGGAATTAAAACCGGCTTGCGGTTGACGCCATGGACCGAAGAGGAGGCGGAGAAATGACGCACGAAGAATATCAGGAAATCGCCCAGGCCATTAAAAAAGTCCATAAAATATCAGTCAACGACCATGAGGGCATCGTTATGATCTTAGCCTCTGAAAAGGAGGACCGTATCATCCAATTATTTAACGGAGACTCAGCCGTCTTGGTCCCAACATTAAGGGACTTACTTATCCATATCGTCAATGGGTTACCCCCAGAAGACAAGCTTATCGCTAAGCAGTCTATTATTGAGGCCGCTGAAACTATTGAGGGAGGTGACGGCAATGGACACCCAGAAACTCCGCAAACGACTGCGGAAAACCCAAGGCGACATCGAGAAAGCTAAGTTTGGCAAAAACGATGCTCTTATCTTGCTGGCGTCGCTTGACGATGGGCAGGACGAGTCAGAAGTCCATGCTATCAGGGGACGGAATATTGAAGTTTTTGCGCTTATCCTGACTGCGATACAGGTCATACTAGATGGCTATGACGACGATCATGACGCCCGTGACGGCATCAAAAAAATTATGTTAGCGGCTATCGAGGCATTATAAAAGGCCGCCCCCTGCGCCAACAGGGAAGCGGCCCAAACCAAACTACTTATATTGATTATACCATAGGAGACACAAAAAATGGCTGTAAAAATTAATCAACTTGAAATTGAGAACGTCAAAAGAATCAAGGCCGTCGTGCTGACGCCGGCCGAAAACGGTCTGACTATCTTAGGCGGCCGCAATGGCCAGGGCAAGACATCCGTATTGGATGCCATTGCCTGGGCTTTGGGCGGCAATAAGCTCAAGCCCTCGGAGCCGGCACGGATCGGCAGCGCAGCACCGCCGATGATACACATCGAGCTCAGTAATGGGCTCGTCGTAGAGCGCCGGGGCAAGTCGTCTGCACTCCATGTCATCGACCCTTCCGGGCAGAAGGTCGGGCAGCAGCTCTTAGACAGTTTTATCGGCCAACTCGCTCTTAACCTGCCGAAATTTTTGGCCGCCTCGAGCAAGGAAAAGAGTGAGTTATTACTCCAGATCATCGGCGTCGGTGATGAGCTTGGCAAGCTGGAGCAGGCCGAAAAGTCACTCTATAACCAGCGTCACGAGGTCGGGCGCATCGCCGACCGGAAGAAGAAGCATGCGGAGGAATTGCCTTGGTATCCGGATGTACCTGCGGAACCTGTTAGCGCGTCGGACCTTATCAAGCGCCAGCAAGCTATACTGCTGAAAAATGCGGAAAATAAACGCAACCGCGACAATTTGTCGGATATGAAGCAGCAAGCTGATATTATTACAAACGTCAAGCTCAAAGACCTTGAAAAACAAAAGAAAATCCTTGTTGATGAGTTAACTGCACTTACTGACGCTATTAACAGAGCGGAATCGGTATCAGACAACTGGCAAGACGAGAGCACTGCCGAAATCGAGCAGGACATTGCCAATATCGACACCATTAATACCAAGGTCCGGGCCAACGTCGAAAAGGAGCGCGTCCAAGCCGAGGCAGATGAGTTGGCCGGTCAGTACGAGGACCTTACCGGGCAAATAAACAATATCCAGTCACAGCGCATGAGCTTGCTGGATAGCGCTGACATGCCCGTCAAGGGCTTATCCGTCGAAGATGGGGAGCTTACCTTCAACGGGCAGAAATGGGACTGCATGAGCTCGTCGGAGCAGCTCCGCGTGGCCACAGCTATCGTACGTAAGCTCAATCCGGAGTGCGGCTTCGTGCTGCTCGATAAGCTCGAGCAGATGGACCGGGAAACACTCCAGGACTTTGGCGCCTGGCTGGAAGCGGAAGGGCTGCAAGTCATCGCCACAAGAGTCGGAGACGACGACTCTTGCAGTGTCATCATTGAGGACGGCTACGTTGCCGACCAGCCTGAAAAAACAGAGCCGCAGCCAGAAGAGCCGGCGAAGAAATGGCAGGCAGGGACATTCTAAGAAAGGAGTATCATAATGCAAATTATATCCGGAAAAATAGAGAGACCCCAAAAGGTAGTCATTTACGGGCCGGAAGGCATCGGCAAATCGACCTTCGCCGCATCCTTCCCAGCTCCCTTATTTGTGGATACCGAGGGGAGCACGGGGCAGTTATCCGTTGACCGGCTGCCGCGGCCTACGTCGTGGCAGATGCTACGGCAGTATATCACGGACCTCAAGACGGACCCTATGACCTATAAAACTATCGTCATCGACACGGCGGACTGGGCGGAACGGCTCTGCGAGGAGGCCGTCTGCCACAAATACGGAAAAACCGGCATCGAGGATTTTGGCTACGGCAAGGGCTATACCTACGTCAAGGAGGAGTTTGGCCGCCTTCTCGATGGGCTGTCTGACTTAATTGAGGCAGGCCTCAACGTAGTCCTTACCGCCCACAGTATCATCCGGAAGTTTGAGTTGCCGGAAGAAACGGGAGCTTACGACCGCTATGAGTTAAAACTTGGCAACAAGGCCGGCAACCAGTGTGCGGCCCTGGCCAAGGAATGGGCCGATATGGTCCTCTTTTCCAATTACCGCCAGATGGTCGTCTCGACCAAGGACGGTAAACGGAAGATTCAAGGTGGGAAACGTGTTATGTATACGTTACACAATCCCTGCTGGGACGCCAAAAACCGCCATGGACTTCCGGAAGAGCTGCCTTTTGATTTTTCGGCCATCAAGCACTGCATCCCAGGGGCATCGACACCGGAAGCCGAAAAGCCACAGCCTAAAAAGCAGCAGCCAAAAGAGGCAACACCGGCCGAAGAGCCGGCAAAAGATACCCAGGAGAAACTCGATCCGGGTATCCCAAAAGAGCTGGCTGACCTGATGGCCGCTAACAACGTAACAGAGAGCGACATCCAGCGGGCCGTAGCTCATAAGGGGTATTTCCCGGAAGATATGCCCGTCCGGGCATATCCGGCCGACTTTGTGGCTGGCTGCCTGGTCGCGGCCTTCCCACAAATGTTGGAAGTCATTAACAACTTGAATAATGTACCGTTTTAATAATAGGAGGTAATCAATTATGGCAGAAGATAAAGTTTTTAGATGGGACGATGAATTTACGGAAGTTTCTGACTCTTTTGAAATTGTTCCGGCAGGCGATTATGATTTTAAAATTGTGGAATTTGAACGGGCTCAATTTGAGGGCAGTGAGAAAATGCCCGCGTGCCCACAAGCTAAAATCACGTATGAGGTCGAAACCCCTAACGGGACTCGTGGCCGCATCCGGCAGAATCTCTTTTTACACTCTAAAAGTCAATGGCAGCTTACTAATTTTGCCTGCGCCATTGGGCAGATGCACCGCGGCGATGGAACGTTCCGGATTAACTGGTCGGGCCTCATCGGCTCGACGGGCCGGATGGAGGTCAAAATCCGCCAGTATAACGGCAAGGACTACAACGAGGTCAAGCGATTTTACGACAAGGATGACGCCCCGCAGCAAGAGCCCCCAAAAGCTGCCGAAACGCAGCGGCCAACCTATACGCAAGGAGCATTTTAAATGGGCGGCATTACGCTGCGTCCCTATCAGCAGGCGGCCGCCGAGGCCGTCCTGCATGAGTGGGATAGCGGCAATAATAAGACTTTGCTGGTGCTGCCGACGGGCACCGGCAAGACAATTGTATTCGCCAAAATCGCCGAGAATCGCGTGCGACTCGGTGAGCGGGTCCTTATTATGGCCCATCGCGGCGAATTACTGGAGCAAGCCGGCGACAAAATCCTCAAGGCTACCGGGCTAAAAAGTGCCGTCGAAAAGGCGGAACAGACCTGCATCGGGTCGTGGCTGCGCATCGTTGTCGGCAGCGTGCAGACGCTGACGCGTGATCGGCGTCTCCATCAATTCCAGCCTGACTATTTTGACACGATAATTATCGACGAGGCCCATCATAGCATCTCCGATAGTTATCAACACGTATTACAGTATTTTGACGGCGCAAGGGTCCTCGGTGTAACAGCGACACCTGATAGATCTGATATGCGTAACCTGGGGAGTTATTACGACTCCCTGGCTTACGAGTACAGCCTGCCGGAGGCTATCCGGGACGGCTACCTCTGCAAGATTATGGCGCAGACAGTGCCCCTTAAAATAGACATTTCAGGCGTCGGAATGGCTGCCGGAGACTATAAGGCCGGCGAACTCGGTACAGCCCTCGACCCGTACCTGCCGGCAATTGTGGAAGAGATGCAGCATTATTGCCAAGGACGTAAGACAGTCGTTTTTTTGCCGCTCGTTAAGACCAGTCAGAAGTTTTGTAAATTACTCAATGTACGCGGTTTTAGGGCCGCCGAAGTCAACGGCGACAGTGATAACCGGGCGCAGGTCCTACAAGATTTTGACGCCGGGAAATACAACGTATTATGTAACTCGATGCTGCTGACAGAGGGCTGGGACTGCCCTAGCGTGGACTGCGTCATCGTCCTCCGGGCAACGAAAAGCCGCTCGCTCTATAGCCAAATGGTAGGGCGCGGGACCCGGCTGCATCCCGGGAAAGACAACGTATTGCTATTAGATTTTCTATGGAACACCGAAAAGCATGAATTGTGCCGGCCCGCTTGCTTGATTGCCGAAAGCAAGGACGTCGAGGAGAAAATGACGGAAAAACTGGCCGAATCGGGAGAGCCGGAAGACCTCGAAGTCATGGAAGCGGAAGCAGCCAACGACGTCGTCGCCGATCGGGAAGCCGCACTCGCCGAACAGTTAGCAGCCATGAAAAAGCGTAAACGTAAGTTAGTCGACCCTCTGCAATTTGAGTTGTCCATCCAGGCCGAGGACCTCAGCAGCTATATCCCAAGTTTTGGCTGGGAGATGATGCCGCCGACCGATAAGCAACTCAAGGCCCTTGAAAAATTCGGGATTTTTCCCGACGACATTGACAGCGCCGGCAAAGCCAAGGTCATCTTGGATAAGCTTATCAAGCGCAAGGAGCTAGGCCTTGCGACAGCCCGGCAGATACGACTCTTAGAGGGTAGAGGATTCCAACATGTGGGTACATGGAGTTTTGCGGCTGCGTCCGCCTTAATATCACGGATTGCAGCCAGCGGCTGGCGGACTCCGCGGGATATCAACCCCGCAGAGTATCAGCCTCAATAAGTAGGAGGTTATTATGGACGGTATTAACTTAGTCCCATTACTGGATTACATAGATCCCGCATTTTGCACCTACCAAGAGTGGGTCAATGTCGGGATGGCGCTTAAGCTTGAGGGCTATAGCGCCCAGGACTGGGACGCCTGGAGTCTCCGCGATGCCAGCCGCTACCATGCCGGGGAGTGTGCCCAGAAGTGGCGTACATTCGACGGGACGGCCTCCACACTTGTGACGGGGGCCACAGTCGTCGAGATGGCTAAGCAGGGCGGGTGGATGCCGTCCGCAGGTCCTGACGTCGTCTATGATTGGGATGACGTCATCCCCGAGAAAGACGAGCGCGTCATCGTCGACCAAAATTGGTTAGAGGGCAAGGAGCTCGTCGAGCCCCGCGACTGGAATCCCGTCAACGACCTCATCAAGTACTTATCTACGCTCTATGACAGTACCGACTACGTCGGGTATGTCACAGAGTCCTGGGAGAAAGACGGGAAGTACATGCCCACAAAGGGCAATTACAGACGTACCGCCGGCGAACTCATTGAGGAGCTGACTGTCTGCGACGGGGACATCGGCGCCGTACTTGGCGACTATAAGCCGGAGGTCGGCGCGTGGATCCGTTTCAACCCCCTCGACGGCAAGGGGGTTAGAAATGAAAACGTTACGGAATACCGGTATGCATTGGTTGAGTCCGACAGCATGGACCTCGAAAAACAAAACGAGGTCATACGGCAGCTGGAGCTGCCCGTCGCAGCACTCGTCTACAGCGGCGGGAAAAGCATCCATGCCATTGTCCACATCGACGCCGGCAATTATGAGGAGTACCGCAAGCGCGTCGACTACTTGTACACCATCTGCCGGAAGAATGGCCTTGCCATTGACCAACAAAACCGAAACCCCTCAAGGCTGTCCCGGATGCCGGGCGTCCTCCGGAACGGTAAAAAGCAGTATCTTATCGACACCAATATCGGCAAGGACGGCTTTGCCGAATGGCGGGAATGGATTGAGGCCGTCAACGATGACTTGCCGGACCCCGAAACCCTGAAAGACGTCTGGAATAACCTGCCGCCACTAGCGCCGTCGCTCATCGACGGCGTACTCCGCAAGGGGCACAAAATGATGCTGGCAGGCCCCAGTAAGGCCGGCAAGTCCTTTGCCCTTATCGAGATGGCCATAGCTATTGCAGAGGGCCGTAAGTGGCTCAATTGGTATTGCTCTAAGGGCCGCGTCCTGTATGTTAACCTTGAGCTTGACCGGCCTAGCTGTCTGCATCGATTTAAGGATGTGTACGACGCCCTGGGATACCCGGCCAACAACATTGCCGATATCGACATATGGGAGCTTAGGGGCAAGTCCATCCCCATGGACAAGTTAGCCCCTAAGCTCATCCGGCGGGCGGCCAAGAAAAATTATACCGCCATTATCATCGACCCGATCTATAAGATTATCACGGGCGATGAAAACAGCGCCGACCAAATGGCCCATTTCTGCAACCAGTTTGACAGGGTATGTACCGAGCTTGGCTGCGCCGTCATCTACTGCCATCATCACAGCAAGGGCAACCAGGGCGCCAAACGATCCATGGACCGGGCTAGCGGCTCCGGTGTATTTGCCCGCGACGCCGACGCTCTACTCGATCTCATTGAGCTCGACACTGAGGGCGCCGACGATATCGCCGGCACGGCCTGGCGGATAGAAGGCACGCTGCGGGAGTTTAAGGCCTTCCAGCCGGTAAACGTACTATTTAACTACCCTGTCCATGAGGTCGACACAGACGGTGCCCTAGCAGCCTTTAAGCCCCATGCCGATAAGGCCCCTTGGCAAAATGGGCAAGAAACTCAGCGGAAACGCAAGGAAGCGCGGAAACAGCAATTAGAGAGTGTCTATAATGCTTGTCTAATCAATGGACAAGTAACTGTAAAAGATATGGCGGAATATATGGGAATGACTGAAAAAACGATTAGAAGTTACATAAAAAGCAGCTCTGAATTTACCTTTAATAAAAGTATCGTAGAAAGACGGAAATAGGGAAATCCGTACGGATTTCTCAATTTCTCTATTATGTATAGCCGTGAATATTAAAACGGAAAAACGTTTGTATTTCTGTATAAAAATAGGGAAATTGGGAAGGAAATCCGTTATATATATATGGATTTCCTTCCGTATAAAAAATCCGTGTGGTGCTGGGGAAAATAATACTAGAAAAATGGTGCGAACGCCACCATTTTCCTTTTACGTATTATTTCCCCTATCAGCACCGTGCGGGGAGAAAAAAAGGAGGTAGTTAGTGATGATTCACTTTTTTTTGCCGGTGGATAAAATGCCGTCGGCGACGCACCAAATGAAAAAGGTTACGGTACGGAATGGTAAGCCGGTAGTATATGAGCCGCCGGCCGTCAAAGAGGTGCGGGCGATGTTTATGGCTAATTTTGCAAAATATCGACCGGAGCATCCGATGGAAGGCCCTATATGGTTGGTGACAAAATGGGTGTACCCACCAACAACTAAACACCCTGAAAATACCTGGAAGACAACCAAGCCCGATACGGATAATCTCGTCAAGCTGCTTAAGGACGTCCTGACTGACCTAGGCTTTTGGCTGGACGATGCCCAGGTGGCGTCGGAAGCCATCCAGAAATTTTACGCACCGACACCTGGGATATACGTGCAAATCGAGGAAATGATTAACATGTAGGAGGTGAGCAATATGGGACGGCAGGAGATGATTGAGCGGGCCCGGTCGGCCTTCCGTGAGGTACTCGAGGCCATGGGCAAGCCTAACGCGCAGCTACTCCAGCGGGACCCTGACATTAAGGGCCTCGTCGAGAATATCGTCCAACATGTCGAGAATGCCCGGAAGCCCGAAAACTGGCCGGTCCTTGAGTATACGGATGACTTTAAGCCGTATCATCCGGAAGACCGATGGCAATGGGCCTGGCTATTTCTGGAGGCTGCTATCATCGACGAGGACCTGGCGACGATACTCTGCGTATTGCGTGGCAACGGCTGCGAGTTAGTTAAGGATGAGACCTATGGCTATGTCATCCGGCCCATTATCGGCGGTCACGGATGGGACAGTCTTGAGCAATACAACAAGACCAAGGAGCCGCTCAACGATTATGTCGACCAGCTGCTGCCGTTATTGCGTCGGCTCCGGGAGGATGAGCGCAAGGGCCGCGTCATCCCAGAAAGAGACTTAGAGCAAGGGAGATTACGAGAGTATGCGAGATAAGCACGCCGGGAAACGGCACTACATAATGCGGAAGGCGTGGCAGCGGTCCATTCGGACAATCAATATTGGCAGCCGCTGCCGGCACGCAAGACGACTATCAAGTACAGGCCGCCGCTATAAGGGCGGAAGATAAGGAGGATTGAAAAAATGAAGAGAAATGAATTAAACAGGTATGAAATTGGAAAGAAATTAACGGAAGATATTGATAGAGTCAAAAGCTTACTTGAATGTCTGCATAATGGGGCAGCGATCCATATCGATGGTTTTGAGGTCGAGGATTATTGGTATTTGCCGGAAGGTATCAAGGATAAGACACGCGCGATGTATATTAATAGCCTGGAGCGCGAACTAAAAAAGATGGAACAACGTTTTGAAAAATTATAACGAAACAGGAGGATTAAAAATGCAGCAAGAATTTGAAAATGGGCAATTAAAAAGGATGAAACCGTTTGACCCTGATAAATACAAGGTAAAAATTATTAATTTAACGCCCCACATAATTAATATTTTCGACGGGCACCGTCATCTTAGAGATATCCCCGTATCTGACAGGCCTATCCCTAGATGCCATCAGGAGTCGACTATCGCGGGGTATATTGATGGTATTACAATTACCTATCAGGATTTTGCCGGAGCCGTCGAAAATGTGCCGTATCCGGAAGAAGGCACCTATTATGTTGTATCTCGACTCGTTGCAGAGGCTCTTCCACAACGTACTGATTTCCTCGTTCCCGGGCCACTGGTCCGGGATGCCAACGGCCAGCCGTGTGGCTGTCAGGGACTGGCGATCGTGGGAGATCTGCCAAAGGATATCATCCCTCAAAAGTTTGGCAGATATAAGTCAATACACGCATATATTGACCAGGATACGGGCAACGAGATCAATATTTTCCGGTTTGACAACAATTACGGCGCTAACGTTAGCCGGGGGCCTCGTACATATGGCGGCCCCGAAGGCATGTGGGAACTGGCCGTATTAAAACATGGGGAAATATGCTATTCCACGGAAATCACAGACGACGTTATTGGATGGCTGGAAGAACATGAGGTAGAGCTTTTGTTAAGCCGTATAGAGGGCTTGAAATATACCCCTTATGGTGATTAATTAGGAGGTAATGACATGGAAATAAAAGTAATTATCAATAAGAATGGATACACCATAGTTGTCGAAGAAGGCGATAAAGAAATCGGGCGCACGACGATGAAACGGACGTTTTACGGGGCTTTGGGCGACGAAGCGATGACACTAACGGACCAGCTTGGCGACGCCGGCTTGATGGACTGGGATACGGACGAATTGTATGACAGTTTGGACAATCTCGAATCCGTAGCAGACTCCGTTATGTATGCACTGGACTTGCTTAGCCGGGAACAATGAGGGACGTGGGAATATGATAATGCTGACAAAACAGTACGTTGAGAACAAAGTGAAAAATGCGATTAAAAAAGGGTACTACTCGGCTCGAATAAGAAAGACTGGCGACCAGGACGTCGACACTGCCGTCATGCAGACGGTCGAGGAATGGGGCTACAAGGTCGCGCAAAGCCCCCATTATATTATGGTGTTGCTGTAAGGAAGTGACTTGATGACAGCTAAAGAGTACTTGGGGCGCATCAGGCGCCAGCGCTATAAGTTACAACAGGTTAAACGGGAATTGCTTGAGGTCCAGGCGGATATATTGACGCTTAAGGCTGCTAGCCTGACGGAGCGAGTGTCCGGGTCTAAGATCTCTGATATTGCTGATAAGTATATCAAGCTAGAGCGATATCTTGACCGGGTCAACGACGAGTGGGACGTCCTTATTGATATGAGGATAGCAGCTAAAAACCGCATTGACATGCTGCCCGAGGCTACCTATCAAGATATCTTATACGCGAGGTATATCAATAACATGGATTGGGATGATATCGCAGAGGAGCAACATTATAACCCTAAGTATATTTTCAGGGTACACGGGCGGGCACTCCAATCGTTCACGGCTATACATAAGGATTTCCTCCAAAAGGTAACTCAATGTGACCTCTAAAAGGAGTATACTGGTATTGTAGAGAGTTGGGGATGAGCGGCGGCTCGTGATACGCACCAGTACACAACGTTAAGCGCTGATTGCCGCCATCCCACACACTGTCACAGGCCCTTAGGGGCCGTCATGGCCGGGTAGCTCAGTTGGCTAGAGCTTGAGGGGTTATAGGCCCTCACCTGTCGCCGGTTCAAGTCCGGCCCCGGCTTTTTCCCTCCCTTATCCGCAATCTTTACAACAGGGGAGGGTGCATAGGGCTGTAGCTCAATTGGTAGAGTGATGGTCTCCAAAACCAGCGGTTGAAGGTTCGAGTCCTTCCGGTCCTGCCACAAAAAATATTTAAGGAACTTAGACAACGTGCTAGGTTCCTTTTTTCGTGCCCGGAAGGAGGCTGCGCGATGTGTAGATCGTATGACTGTACCCACAATAAGCGCGGGGCATGTGTTATCGAGGCAGATCTTAACGGCGGGCCTACGCCTTGTAAGTCTTATCGCAAGCCAATAGACCGCCGAACGTCTATCAATCATGGGCCGGTGTATCCTGGCAGCCGGAATAGAGTCATCAAGTAAGGGCGTGGATTACGGAACAAACAACGACGGCCGGAGGTGGTGAGTATGTGACAACGCAGGAAAAAGCCTATAACGATTATGTTAAGGGCATGAAATATAAGGATATCGCGAAAAAACACGGCGTATCGCTCAACACCGTCAAGTCGTGGCAGCGGCGATACAAATGGACCCGTAAGAAGGGTGCACACAAAAAAACGGGTGCACCTTATTACAATAATAACGCCGTCGGCTCCGGTGAGAGCCATAAGGGCAATCAGAATGCGCTTGTGCATGGGCTATATGCTAAGTATCTGCCGGACGAAACGCGGGAGCTAGTTGAGGCTCTGGAGGAAAAATCGGCGATAGATATTCTATGGGAAAATATCTGTATCAAGTATGCGGCTATTATTCGAGCCCAGAAGATCATGTATGTCGATAACGAAAAAGACCATAGCATGTTGGTACGTCGCAAGAAATACGGGGACTCGACGAAGGAAATAGAGTTTGAGGTCCAGTTTGCGGACAACCGGCAGGCTAATTTCTTGATGGCCCAGGCCCGGGCAATGGCAACACTTAACTCGATGATTAAGCAATATGACGAGATGTGCCGGCAGGGACTCGCGGACGAAGAGCAGCGCCTGCGGATCGAGAAACTCAAGGCCGAAGTCGCGGACCTGCAAACCGGCAATACCGGGGATGCAGTATCGTTTGTATTCCGACGATAGGGGGAGATATGTGTGGAGCTTAATATTGCAGATCATATCGCTCCGTCCTTCGATGTTGTCTTCTGGGATGTGCAGGCCCAGGGACATACCTTCTACTGGCTTCCGGGCGGCCGTGGATCGACGAAGTCGTCTTTTGTCGGCATCGAGGTGCCGCTGCTATTGATGCAGCATCCGGAGTGTCATGCGGTCGTATTACGCAAGGTTGGCAATACCATCAAAAATAGCGTGTACCCACAAATACAATGGGGACTTGAGCAGCTCGGTGTGATTGGTCGTTTCCGATGCCTGACGTCGCCGCAAGAGATTATTTATCGGGATACCGGCCAGAAAATACTGTTTTTCGGCGTCGACGATCCCATGAAGGTCAAGTCTATCAAGCTGCCGTTTGGATATATCGGCATCGTCTGGTACGAGGAACTTGACCAGTTTAGCGGCATGGAAGAGATACGTAACCTCAATCAGTCGCTACTTCGCGGCGGCGATAAGTATTGGGTATTCTCATCGTACAATCCGCCTAAATCCCGCAATAATTGGGTTAACGAGGAGGTCCTTATCGACTACCCTGACCGGATGGTGCACCGGACGACCTACCTGGACGTACCGCTGGAGTGGCTCGGCGACCAGTTTTTGCTGGAGGCCGAGAAACTCAAGGCCAAAAACGAGACAGCCTATCGCCATGAGTACCTCGGTGAGGTAACTGGCACCGGTGGCGCGGTATTTGACAATGTCGAGGACTTGCCGATGCCGGATGACATGGTAGCCCAGTTTGACCGGTTATATTACGGCCTTGACTTTGGGTTTGCCGTCGACCCGCTGGCCTACGTAGCCACGCATTACGACGCTAAGCACGAGGCCTTGTATATCTACGATGAGCTGTATCAGCAGAAACTGACTAGCAGCCAAGCGTCTCGCAAGATCCTAAGCCGCATCAATGGCGGCCGGCTATTAGCTGATAGTGCGGAGCCTAAGAGCATCGCCGAGATGGCCGATTATGGGCTGCGGATATCGGGAGCCCGGAAGGGGCCGGACAGCGTGCCCTTTGGGATGAGGTGGCTGCAAAATCGGGCGCACATCTACATCGATAAGCGCCGATGCCCGAACACGTACAAGGAGTTTGTCGGCTACGAGTACGAGCGTAACAAGGACGGGCAATTTATATCCGCGTACCCTGACGCTAACAACCATGCTATCGACGCCGTGCGCTACGCCATGTCAGAGGTAATGACCCGCGATAAGGTCGTAGCCAAGCGCATCAACTATTAGGAGGGCAATTATGGACTACAACTTACTTAGAGATGCATATTACGGCGCCGGTGGATTTGCGACAGGGAGCTACCTCAATAAGCATAAGAGGGAGTCTAACGAGGACTATCAATTCCGGCGCGAGAACGCTTATTACCTTAACTATTTTGCGCCTATCGTCAATGCTCTCGTTGACCCGATATTTAAGCGGCAACCGCTCCGCGACTACTCCGGACCCGCCGAGAGCGCCGTCAAGGCGTTTTTGGACGACGTCGACACCAACGGCACGGGCATCCACATGTTTCTCAAGCGTGCTGCGATTATGGCCAAGGTGTACGGCGTCGCATTCCTGGTCGTGGATAACGTCCGCGATCAGCAGGCCCGGACGCTGGCAGAAATGATCCAGCACCGGGAGTTGCCTTACGCCTACATCATGGGGCCGGAGAGCGTCGTCGAGTACGGCATCGACAAGATAGGCGCACTCTTATATATCCAATTCCAGGAGGTATCAAGTATCCAGGACGGCCGCGTCCAGTATCGTTACACCCGCTATGACCGGGATGGCTGGGCCGTGTGGGGCGATGACCTGGGCCGGGCATCGGGTAAGCATAACCTTGGCCGCGTTCCTGTCGTACCGTTATTTTCCCGGATGCTTGAGCAGCAGACCATGCTGCCGACACCGGAGCTGATGCCGATCGCCCGGACAGCCAAAGCGTTATACAATCATTGCTCTTGGCTCGGCGAGATTCTCCGCAATCAGACGTTTCCGCTGCTGACGATCCCGACACTGGACGCCAATGATCTAGTCGTCGGGACTAACAACGCACTAGGCTATAGCCCTGATAGTGCTCATTCGCCGGCATTCATCGCGCCTCCATCGGACCCCGCAGCCATTTTGCAAACGCAGATAGGGTCCCTCATCCAAGAGATGTACCGGATGGCCAATCTGTCTTTTGTCATCTCGACGACGCAGAACAATAATTCGGGCATCGCGCGGCAGTGGGAATTTGAGCGGACCAACCAGCAGCTTGCCAATTTTGCGTTGCAATGTGCTAAGGCCGAGGAGGCTATGGTCGACCTTGTAGCCGGCTGGGTTAACGGTAGCATCGACTACACCGTCACTTATCCCGATGACTTTGGCATTGTGGACGTCGCCAACGAGCTCACACAGGCGCAGATGGTCCTCGATATGGGGCTGACTGACGGCCTGCGGGAAGAGGTCCTAAAAAAGGTCCTGGGCGCGTATTGCCCAGATCTAACCGACGACCGCTTCGACGCGCTGGTCTCGGAGATGGAGACCAGCCGCGCCGATGAGGAGCACAGTGAGCCGCCCGGAGGGAGCGATGAGGCATGAGCAGCCCTATCCAATCTGTATTAGCCGGTTTTTCGGCGCTCTACCGCGAAAAAAGTAAGATGGTCGCTGCACTAGTAGCAAGCTACCTGGCGGACGGCTATCCCGCAGCCGAGGCCGTTAATAAGGCGATGCAGGTCGCAGGCGTAGCGGTATTTCTCCGGGACGCAGTGCATCGGGCTATTATGGACTCCGTGGCCATTGGTCAAGGCGTGCCGGCAATACCCTTACTGCCGGAGCTTACGGACGCCTGGGACCCGTCCGGCATGATCCTATCGGAGAAATTGCACGGCGTTGAGCGGGAAATGAGGCGCAATATCATTGCAACGATACAAGGCCAGCAACGACTTAGTCGGCACGCAATGCAGGCGGCAAGAGCGTTGTACGACGGCTATAACAGCGGTCAACGCATTATCCGCCGGCAGGAGTTGCCACAGTATATGCAGTCTATCGTCGATTTTGCGCGGCGGTCCAACTTGACGGCTGCTGATCGTGAGTTATTACTCCGACAGATACGACAGGCCCGCAGGCAAGTCGCGCGGCTGGGGCAGGACGATGCACCTAATCAGGCCCTTAAGACAGCTTATCGCAAGCTATTGGACGGCGTAATGGAGCTTGATGACGAGGCCTTGCATATGGCTATTCGCACCGCAGTTGAGGAGCGCAGCCGGTATGTAGCCGAGCGCATCGCAAGGACTGAGGCCGCCAGGGCCTGGGCCGATGGATTCCATGCCCAGTATGACGATGATGACGACGTAGTCGCCTACCGATGGAGACTATCAAGCCGGCACCCTCGTTTTGACATTTGCGACATGTACGCGCAGAGCAATCTATGGGGACTAGGCAGGGGCTTATACCCTAAGGATAAGACCCCGATGCTGCCGGTACATCCTCACTGCTTATGTCATCTAGTGCCGGTATATGCCTCGGAGCTTAATCGACGCCCGCAGGATCATATCAAGACCGGAGGAGACGCCTGGCTGCATACTCTTAACAAGGGACAGCGGCGCGACGTCCTTGGCGTCGAGGGCGCTAAGGCGTGGGCACAAGGCGACGACTGGCGTGCCCACATGCGTAATTGGTCCGCCGAGACGGCGACCAGTCGCTTAAAAACATAATATTGACTTGTCTTTTTTCCCGCATGACGCGGGGCCGCAGACACTAAAGAACGGCTATTTTTTTTGTGCCCGAAAGGGCCGGAGGTATATGACATGCCCTACACATTGGAACAAATCTACGAAGCGTTAAGCAAAATCGAGAACGGCGGCACGATGGTCGCAGACTTACAGGACGTAATCCGCGGCACTCGCGAAGAAGCCGCTAAAAACCGCATCGAGAAAAACAAAATTCTCGACGCGCTGAACTTGCGTAACGGAGGTGACCAGGACGGGAACCTCAAAAACTTAGCGGCCACTTTGGCAGCATTACAGGCGGCCGGCGGTGACCCGACCGCATTAGGGACCCAAGTCGAGTCCCTGCAAAAACAGGTTAAGGAGCTTACTGACAAGTACACGGCAAGCGAAAAACTGGCGGCCGAGGAAAAGCAGAAACGCATCCAGGAGGCTATCAAGTCTCAAGTACTGACAGCCCTTACCGACGGCAAGGCGGTCAAGCCGGACGTATTTGCCCAGGTATTGCTGGGTAACGTTGCCGCGAACGACGACGGGAGCCTGACCTATAAAGACGGTGATCGAGAGCTGTCTATTGCCGATGGCGTTGCGGGATGGCTTAAGGCCAATCCCTGGGCCGTGAAAAACGACAGCCAGGCAGGCAGCGGGGCGGCTGGCGGATCCAGTGCCGGCGCTAAGAAGTACACAATGGATGATCTTAAGACCATGTCTCGGGAGGATATTAACGCCAACTGGGACGCAATTAGCAAAGGAGGACAATAATGGCTATTAAAACGTTTATTCCGACCATTTGGGAAGCTAGACTTTTGGCTCATCTCGATAAAGCTCTTGTATATGGAAATTTGTGCAATCGCGATTACGAGGGCAATATCAGCCAGGCAGGCGACACGGTTATTATCAATCAAATCGGGGATGTTGCAGTCCGCGATTACGATAAGACTAAGGATATTACCTTGGACGACGTAGACGGCACGCCGACGCAGTTGGTCGTGGATCAGCAGAAATACTTTGGATTTAAGGTCGATGACGTTGACGCGGCCCAGGCTAACGTCAATTTGATTGACAGTGCGATGCAGAGAGCATCGTATGCGGTCCGTGACGTCGTAGATCAGTATATCGCGGCATTTCACACCAAGGCCGGCGTAACTACGGGCCTTGGTACCGACGCTAAGCCGTTGGCGCTGACCTCGGCAGCTCAGGCTTATGAGTCCCTCGTTGACCTTCGCGGGGCACTCGACGACAAGAACGTTCGCGCCGATGGTCGTTTTGTCGTCGTGCCGTCGTGGTTTTACGGCCTGATGCTTAAGGATGACCGTTTCGTCGCTGCCGGAACGGCTAAGACGGATGCAGTCCTTACTAATGGCTTTATTGGCACGGCTGCGGGATTTAATATTTACCAGTCCAACAATGTCCCGAATACGGCGGGTAAGTATAAGATTCTCGCTGGCACAACCGACGCTATCTCTTATGCGTCTCAGATTGCCAAAACGGAGGCCTTCCGTCCCGAAAAGTCGTTTTGTGACGCGATTAAGGGGCTCTTTGTGTATGGCGCTCAGGTCGTCCAGCCGGGTGCGCTGGCTTGCATGACGGCATCGGCAACCGCTACGGGCGCATAAGCCTATGCAGCTCAGCGTAGACGTCCGCGGGCTTGATGAGGTTATGTCTCGGCTTGACCGCATCACGCCCGGGGCCAAAAAGCAGCTTAGGCAGGCTATGGGCGATGCCGTAAGTTATATCCAGACGTCGGCACGGGAGCATCATAAGTTCATCACGCGCGGAGGCGACGCCGAACGATCCATTAAGACGGCTATCAAGTCGGGTCGTGATAGTCTTGTGGGTACAGTGGGTACAACTCGTAAGGTTACGATATTTCTGCACCAGGGCACGCCGCGGCACCGCATCCAGCCGAGGCGTAAGCTTGCCCTGCGCTGGACAGCCGGCGGCGATTTTGTGTTTGCAAAACGGGTCAATCATCCGGGCACCGATAAGGACCCGTTTTTGTTTGACGCAGCTCATCGTGAGCAACGTCGCGTTATTACGCGGTTTGAGCGGGCGATTGAACGGGCCGTTGGGGAGGTGTAACGATGGAGTTTATCGGGCAAGTCGACATTACGGATAATATCCTCACATGTAGGGATAGTGATATCGCGTACGCCAACGCTTACCTCCATCGCCTGGCCGTCTCTTTTGGCCTTAGCGATGATGAGATACAACTCCCACCGTCTATTGTGGTCCAGCAGCTCGGCAAGGCTATTGCCTGCCGGGAATGTGCTGCGGCCATGGTGGGCTCTGATACGACTGTCATGGTCGACGGCAGCCGCTCGGAGGACATCTATTACCAAAAGTATAAGATGTACGTCCAATTGGCTAAGGACCTTGAGAGCCGCCTGACGTATAAGGATATGGCCATTGACGGCATCGACGGCAGCGGGAAGGGGGGAGTCGGGGTAATTAGGCTATCCCGCGGCTAGTGAACAGATTCCGAAGAATTGCCGATGAAATCCAGGCGATCCTGTCCGAGGAATTCCCAGACGTCGTATGGCGGACGGCCGTCCTCGGCCCGACATACCCTAAGGAGCTTACCGGGTATATCTGCTGCGACTCAATCACGTTTGAGCCGTGTCACAAGACACGGCGGCAGGCATCGGCAACATTTACGATTGAGCTTATCTGCCCCAATCCCAGGGGCAAAGAGATGGACGCGCAATACCTTGAGGACCTCGCGATGGAGGTCAAGGACGTTCTCACCGAAAACGCGACCATCGACGGCTGGGCTGAGGACAGTAACGTCGATAAGGTCGTATTTGCGACGCCGGCCGGTATTGTTAATATTGGGCTGGCTATATTCTCGTTTATAGTTAACTATGCAGATTAGGAGGGCTAAATAATGGCAACACGTACTTACGCAAAACCTACTGACACCGGAGCTATTGCAACGGTAGGCAAGGACTATCTCATCTATCTCAATACGGGCACGTCGGAGGCAACACCGACCTGGACGCTTTTAGGCGGCCAGCGCAGCGGCGACTTGTCTCGTAAGGCGGACTCCATCGACACCAGTAATAAGACGTCCGGCGGCTGGAAGTCGACGCTTGCGGGGCTCCGTGAATGGTCGATTGACCTTGAGTCCGTTGTTATCCTCAACGATGCCGGCGCATTATTCCTGGAGGACGCCTTCAATGATGGCCAGGTGGTGCAAGTTAAGTTTGAGTACCCGGACGGACAATATCGCTCCGGATGGGCGGCTATCACGGACCTCAGCTTATCGACTAAATACGACGATGCCGCTACCATCAAAGGAACGTTGTCCGGCAATGGCCCGCTGTCTGAATTGCAGCCGGCACCGGCTAAATAAGGAGGCCTGACGAATGAAAAAAGTACCTTTTGAGGTCTTTGGCGAAGGCCAGTATATGTATTTTAACATTGCGCGGCTCATGCAGCTTGAGCAGGCTTGCGGCGAGGGTATCAGCAAAATCGTAAGTAAGCAGGAGCTTAATTTAACGGTATTAACGCATATCCTTGTTATTGGTTTGGCGCACCATAAAAAGCGCAATGCCTTGTGGTACGCGCAGCGTATCCAGGAGTTACTCGATGACGGGATGAGCCTCGAGGAGGACCTCTATGTTCCGGCAGTTAAGGCCATTGCCGGCAGTGGTATCCTCGGAAAGGCAGCCTATTATGCAGCATTCCCGGAAGAGATGACCAAAAAAGCGGCTGAGGAAGTGGCCGATGAAAAAAAAGATTAGAGGCGGAGGGAGGCGACGACAAGCCGCCTCCGTCTTTTTTTGAATGGTTAGAATGGGCCGAGGAACAAGCTTACGGGCCCTTAGGCCTTAAGCCCTGGGAATTCTATCGGCTTACACCGATGGAGCTTAACAAGCTGATAGACGGCTATAAGGTGCGTCGGGAGGACCATATGTATGTATGCGCTTGGTACGTCAGTAATATGATGAGCGTCCACACCAAGCGACCAATACAGCCTAAGGACTTGGTCAAGCCGTTTTTACACGATAAGACGCCCGGCGAATTACGCCGGGAAAAAGAAGAGTTTTTGGCGCGATTCCGCCAGCAGAGAGAGGAGGCCGGCTATGGCGACGATTAGCAGTATTATAGTACGGATTGGGGCTAATAGCTCCCAATTAAGGAGCGAGCTGCGGCGTACCAACGCCGAGCTTAAGTCCTCGTTCGGGGAATCCCTAGCCTTGTCCCGAGGCCTGGCCGCGGGTATTGCGGCCGTCGGGGCTAGTTTTTTGGCCTTGAGTGCTAAGATGGTCCAGGCGGCCGGCGGCTTCCAACAGGTAGAGACCGCCATGACAAACATGCTGGGAAGTGCAGCGGAGGCCCAGAACTTACTCGGTAAGTTGCAGGATTTTGCCGCCAAAACGCCGTTTGAATTTGACGACGTGACCCGTGCGACCCAGAAATTCCTAGCCTTCGGATTTACCGCGGACCAAGTCATCCCTACGCTTCGTGCGGTTGGCGATGCCGCTGCCGGCGTCGGCCTTGGCAAAGAGGGCATCGACCGCATCACGATTGCACTTGGCCAGATGGCCGCTAAGGCAAGAGTCCAGAGCGACGAAATGCTCCAGCTGACTGAGGCGGGTATCCCCGCTTGGCAGATGCTGGCCGACAAGATCGGTACATCGGTACCTCAGGCGATGGATATGGTAAAGGATGGCGCGATTGATGCTCAGACCGGCCTCCAGGCACTTGTCGGCGGGATGCAGGAGCGTTTCGGCGGGATGATGGACGCCCAGTCTAAGCAAGTTATGGGCTCGTGGTCCAACATGATGGACGGCATCAGCCAGTCTGCCATTGCGTTAGGCTTGCAGTTATCTGATGCCCTTAACCTGCCCGACCTCTTTTCCACAATCGGTGATTCCCTGCAAGAGTTTGCGGCCCTCGTTAAGGATGAGGGCATCCCTGCGGCCTTGTCTAAGATGATTCCGCCGGAGGTGCAGATCGCCGCGGCGGGCCTTGCGACCGTCCTGACAGTCTCGACGATTCCGGCAATTATGGAGTTTAGCCTCCAGGCGCGACTTGCCGCCGTGCCGCTTCTCGGGTCGTTTGGCAAGGGCTTATCGGCGATTAAGGCGGGGCTTCTCGCGATTCCGCCGGGAGTAGCTGCGGCAACGTCCAGTTTGACCCTATTTAAGGCGGCTGCATCCAGTGCCGGCACGAGTATGGCGGGCCTTGGAACCAGTCTTAAGGCAGGCTTGTCGTCTCTGCCGCAGCTCATTACCGGTTTTGGCCGCTTCCTGATTGCTTTAGGTCCGGTCGGCATCGCGATCGGCGCCGTTGGTATCGCTATTGCGGCGTTTTTGTCCTCCGGGCACAAGATGGAGGGCTTACTTAATGTCGTGCCGGGGACGATGGATGCCGTTAAGATGGCAGGCGAATCCCTGAAACGTTTATGGGGAGAGCTTGGCCAGGCGATTGCCAACTTGGTATCGGCAGCAGCTCCGCTTATTACTGTCTTAGCGACCGTATTTACCGCGGCTATATATGCAATCATCGCCGTCATTAACGTTGTAGTTACGGTCCTGTCCTGGTGGCTTACGATGGTGTCGACCATTATTACCGCCGTTATCGCCACATTTAACATGTTATATGACAAGGTGGCGACGGCCCTCGGTAAGGTTGGCGATGCCTTGAGTAATATGGCCGACTCCATCCTGCCGGCATGGGCTAGTGACGGGCTCAAGACCATCAAGGGCTTTGTGCAGACGGCCATGGGCTGGCTTAATAAGCTCATCAATAAGATATTCCAGACCAATAACGCATTGAGCAATGCGGGTAATAAGATGACACCGGAAGAGCGTGCACGCCGGCAGGCTAATCAGGATACCTACCAAAACGCCCAGACGACCGCCGACGATGATACTGACCACGGAACACCGGACTATTCCCAGTTTAAGAGTGCTGGCGATGCTGATGGCGCTGACGGTGGGAAGGCTATCGGCAAGGGTGGCAGTGCATCCAGTAAGACCAATAACTACGACCCTCGTGAGGGAGCTATCTACAACGCCCAGGCGTTAACCGGTCTTAGCTACGGCACCGGTGAAGGTCAAGTGGTCTGCACAACGTACATTGAAAATGCGTGGGCACAAGCCGGTGTAAGCAACGCTTGGGACCTCGGTCCGAACGCCAATTACTGGGCCCAGAACGCCGGAGGCGCTTTTCACGCTGCCGGCTCCGGGTACGTACCGAAAGCTGGCGACGTTGCTATCACTAACGACGGCGAGGGTGACCCGCAGGGCCATGTCATCATGATCGATGAGAACGGCACCGGCTATTATGCCGCTGGCGGCTCCAAGGGCGTATCTGCCCACTATAACACGGACCACCGGGACGCTTTTGACGTCTACGGCTACATCAGTATGGCCGAATATGCGGGCTTTCAGGACTCCGGCCGCAGTATGAGCCAGCGGCCGCAATTTAATTGGGATCGCAGTGAGTACACGCAGGCAATCCGGGCCGCAGCTACGTCTTACAATCTGGATCCGGCCTTACTTTTGGCCGTAGCCATGCGTGAGAGCGGCGGCGATACTATCGGCGGTCTTACGATGGCCGGCGGTAACGGGGGAGGAATGATGCAAATCCTGAGCCCCGACCAGGACATCTCCGACGGTAACGGCGGCCGCGTCCGCATCGGCGACCTCTATCAGAATTATCAGACCGACGTACTTAGCAATGCTATGGCCGGTGCTGCCATGCTCAAGGATAAGATTGACGCCAACGGCGGCGACACCTGGGCAGGCGTAGCCGATTACTACGGCGGCGCCGATAAGGCCGATTATGCTGCCAAGGTCAAGGCCAATTATGGCAAGGTGCAAGCTGAGGGCGCAAGCTCCGGCGGTAATTTTGTCCAGCAGCAGGCCCAGTATCAGAAACGGATGGCAGAACAGGCTATCCAGACGCATAAGCAGATTGACGACAGTTATGCACAGTCTACGGCGACACAGGCGGAATTAGTTGACCGGAAGTATGATAAGGAGCGCGAAAAACTCGAGGAAACCAAGGCATTTAATGCCAACTATGCCAAGGACAAGGCAAAATTGGACGAGATGTACGCCCAGGAACACCTCAAGGCAGTCGAAGAGGATGCCATGAAAG
Organism: Megasphaera massiliensis; assembly: GCF_000455225.1. Lineage (GTDB taxonomy): Bacteria > Bacillota > Negativicutes > Veillonellales > Megasphaeraceae > Megasphaera > Megasphaera massiliensis. The sequence continues at coordinate 32,285 of NZ_HF954535.1, read as the reverse complement.
AACAGCAGCTGCGGGCGAAGGCTCAGGAGATTGCCGGTAACATCAAGACCAATGCTCCGGCCGTCACTGATACGGCCAGCACTAAGGCACTGTCTAAGATGGAGGCCGACTACGATAAGGCCATTGAGTCTATCCGGACCAGGTGGCAGCAGTACGCCGTAGACTATACCAATATGACCGAGTCGCAAAAGGCCCTATTTTTGAAGGCCTTGGATGATGAGGGCGTAGCGTATGAGCTGGCCGCCGATGGGCGGCTCTCTTTCGCGCGGCAGATGTATGCCGAGGAATTGGCCCAGTATAAGGCGTACCTCGACGAGAAAACGGCTTATTATCAGCAGGCTAAGGACATCGAGGCCGATATCGATGAGGCTAAAAACCTCATGTCGCTCGAAAAATTGCAAGAGGTCCTTACCGACGCTAACGCAATCCGTCTCAGTGACTACGAGGCGCAGAAGGCGATGCTGGACACCTACCAAGAGACGTACCTGGCGGCGCATGCCTCGACGGCTCAAATGGTGGCAAGTCTCTATAGTACGGCCTTTGACGGCCTGAGCAGTGCTATCACTGACACGATCATGGGCACTAAGAGCCTCGGCGATGCCTTCCAGGCCCTCGGCAAGTCGCTTATCCAGGTCGTCGTCCAATTTTACGCAAAACAGTTGGCCGGTATGTTGGTCAATAGCGCTATGGCCAAGGCTCAATCGTCGGCAGCGGTAGCACAGACAGCCGCGGAAGGCGCGGCCATGTCGGCGGCACTCGGCCCGGCAGCATTTTTCAAACTCGTTCTTAGCCCGGCTTCGGCCGGCGTGGCTATGGGGCTCTTGTCGACGGGTACGTCGGCAGCCTTGGGCACCTCTATGGCGGGAGCTTTGGCCGGCGGTACGTGGTCCGGTAAACAGGCCGCCTTACAGCGAGCGCCGTGGAACAACCTCCCGAAGCTTGCTACCGGCGGTATCACTAAGGGCTCGACAGTCGCCATGATCGGCGAGGGCCGTCACGATGAGGCCGTCCTGCCGTTATCCCGCGATAAGTTTGAGCAGTTGGGCCTTATCGACAAGGACCCCAAGGCGGTCAATAACGTGTCGCTTAACGTGAACGCCCTGGACTCCGCATCCTTCGTCGATTTCTTGCGTAACGGGGGACTTGATACCATCCGGCAGGCCATTTTTGAAAACGACCGTAACTTCGGCACTGAGGCAGGTGTATTCTAATGCGGAAATTCCCGATTGAGATAAATAAGCTCGCATGGTCCAGCTCAAAAAGCATGAAGTGGAATACGGAAGTGCAGACATCGGGCAGCGGTAAAGTACGCACGATGACCAACCAACTGCTGCCCAACTGGACCATTGAAACAAAATTTGCATATTTAACCGATGATGAGTACCGTAAATTATTCGGCTTTGTGGCCCTCGTCAAGGGGGCCTTTGAGCCGTTTTTGTGGCTCGATCCTGACGACCAAAAGGAGACCCGGAGCGCATTGCCAATGGTGACGCCCGGGACGTATCAGGCAGTTATGAGGCTAGGCCCTTACGTAGAGCCCGTCGAGTACATTGACCAGGTCCGCGTATACGTCGATGGCGTAGAGCAGAGCCCGACAAAGTACACCGTCAACAATGGCTATATCGTATTTAAGGCGGCCCCGGTCTCGACGGCCGTCGTCACAGCCGATTATCGGTATTGGTGGCGGGTCATGTTCAAGGATGATGGCATAACGACGGAACGCATTTTTGAAAAAATTAGCAAAACTAAAAGTTTTAAGCTTACAACAGTGAGGTGAGTGGCATGAAAACAGTATCGAAAGAACTGGAAACATATCTCAATACGGAGAAAAATATAACATGTTGCGACCTCTATGAGCTAACCTTATATAACGGTACTCGCTACTATTATGCCGATACTGATATGGATATAAGCTATGACGGCCATATCTACCGGCATGACATGTTATTGATTAAGCGTAACCAGATCAAGCTTAACAGCAGCGTCGTTGTTGATACGATGACCGTTACCATCAACGCCGATACGCGGGATAAGCTCGGCAGTACGCCAGTACTCCAGGCGGCCCATGACGGACTACTGGACCGGGCGCACATCCAGTTGCGGCGGTGCTTTTTCCGCGACAAGACCATTATCGGCAGCATCTCCCTTTTCGGCGGGACGGCTGAGGTTAAGAGTGCCGGCGGTATCAAGCTCCAGTTAAGCGTCAAAGCTAAGACGCAGGGCCTTAATATGCAATTCCCCGTGCGTCGCTACTACCCTCAGGGGACGTACTCGGCTAACGATAAGAGCCAGGTTATATCGTCGAGAGATACCGACGATACTTGCCTTATCGCGCCGTTCGTGCCGCGGAAAGAGGTGCTTATATGATGAGTACCGGGGAGCGTATCGCAAAGGCTGCCTTGCCGTGGCTGGGGACGCCTCACGTTAATCAGGCCCGCGTCCGCGGCATCGGCGTAGACTGCGGGATGCTCTTAATAGGCGCCTTGGAGGACGCTGGCATCGTCGAGCGGGACGCTATCAAGATAGCACCATACTCCAATGAGTGGCACTTACATCATTCCGAGGAGTGGTTTTTAAGCTACGTCCGGCAGTACTGCGACCGCATCAGCGAGGCTGATATGGCTGCCGGAGACTTCCTGCTCTATCAATTCGGCCGGTGTGTGTCTCACGCTGGTATCTACCTTGGCCAGGGCCGCATCATCCATGCAGTAGTAGACCAGGGCGTTATCTTATCAGACCTTACCGACATCATGTTTTTGGACGGCCATGGAGCGAGTCGGCTCCGTGGCGTATACCGCTTCCGGGAGGTGACTTAGATGGGCTTATTCCGTGGGCACACGACGACAATTAGAGGCAACAAGATATCGGATTTTACCGTTGGCACGGCCGAGTACGGTGCGACGGTGCCGGAAATCTTAGGTACTACCCGCGTGAGCGGTAACGTTATCTATTATGACGATTTTACGGCCCACGAGCATCGGGAGACACAACGATCCGGCAAGGGCGGTAAGAGCAAGACCGTTACCGTCTCTTACACGTACACGGTCGCCTTGCTTATGGGGCTCTGCGAGGGGCCTATCAGCGGCCTCAAGCGGGTCTGGGTAGGCAAGGACATCTATAACTACCCTGATGACGCTATCCAGTTAACACTGTATAAGGGGACCACTAATCAGGCTCCCTGGGCCTACACGCAAGGTAAGCATCCGGACAAGGCATTATCATACTCTGGACTTGCTTACGTAGCCGGCGTCATCGACCTCGGGGATAGCGGGTCCGTACCTAACTATAATTTTGAGGTCGCCGGCAAATTGCTGGAAACCGGTGACGGCGTCGACGTCAACCCTGCCGACTACATCCGGTATGTACTGGACCGCGTCGGCCTCAATAACGTCGAGATTGTAGGCCTCGATAACTATCGCAAGTATTGCAAGGCCGCTGATCTCTTGATATCGACGCCGTCGGACGATACCGCATCCAAGACGGCCCGCGATATCATCAATGAGATTGCGACACTTACCAATGCCTATGTATTTTGGTCCAATGACCAGTTTAAAATTATACCCCTCGACGACCGGTCGTATAACGGCTGGACACCTAACCGCACAGTATTATATGACCTTACCGCCGATGACTTTATCCCTCAAAGCGGCGGGGCCCTTGTCACGTACCAGCGCAAGGACTCGGCGGAAGTCTACAATCAGTACCCCGTCGAATTTATTAACCGCGCAAACGGTTATGAGCGTGAGACCGTCAGTTACGCCGTTACACAGGACATTGCAGATTACGGCCTCAGGCAGGCCAATACGACACAGGCCCATTACCTCTACACTAAGGAGCGGGCCGTAAAACTCGCCGAGTCGTTAGCGCGTAAAGGTAAGTACGAGCGCAACAAGTATACTTTTAAGCTTGATTGGTCCTTCTGCCGGCTCGAAGTCGGGGACCTGGTAACACTGACCGACGCTAACTGCGGCCTTGACCGGCAGGTCGTACTCATCGACAGCGTTACCGAGGGCACAGACGGACTGCTCACATTTACGGCGATTTCGCGGCCGGCCGGCAACTACAGCGCGGCAACGTATGACGTCCATGATACTGACAGGCCTTATATTAACTATAACGTCACGGCACCGGATATTGCCAAGCCGGTCATCTTGCAGCCGCCGGCAGACATTACGTCGGTCGGGTGCGAGGTGTGGATCGGCGCCAAGGGTTCCGGCGACATGTGGGGCGGCTGCGACGTATATGTCAGTGACGACAATGCCCACTACCGCATAGCCGGCCAAATCACGACGACGGCCCGCATCGGGACGTTAGCCGTAGCCGTTAATGCAACAAACACCACTATCGAGGTAGCCACTGACGGCACATTTCTGTCCGGGACTGCACAAGATGCAGACCGGGGCAATACCTTATGTTGGCTTGATGGGGAGTGCATCTCTTATGAGGTCGCTAACCTGCTTAATAACGGGCATTACCAGTTTACCGGATGCCGGCGCGGCCAGTACAACACGACCGCCCGCAGTCACTCCACCGGCGCGGGATTTGCCCGGATGGATAGCGCCCTACTCCGATTACCCTACCGCAAGGAGGATATCGGCAAAAAAATCTGGCTAAAATTTCCGTCTTACAATATTTTCGGCAGCGGCAATCAGAGCTTGGCCGACGTCCGGGCCTACGAGTACACGATCCTGCCGTATTACATTCCCGCGGTCAAGGAGCTCCGGGCCTATAACCGCTATCGTCAGATGCAGGACGGCGTATCGCGGCATGACATTGTCGTTACCTGGACGCCGCCGGACCTACAGAGTTACCTAAGTGGTGAGGTCTGGTACAAGACCGACCACCAGCAGGCCGAGTACATCGTCATCAAAGAGGGCACGCCTGCCGACCAGATGGGCTATGATGGTGAGTGGATTTTCGGCGGATCCGGTAAGGATCAGGTCGTCATCCCGCAGGCTATCGTAGGCGACACCTATCGTATCTGCGTCTGTACTAAGGACGAGTGGGGGGCGTCTACGTCTCCGGATATGGCGCCGTCAGTCGATATCCGGGTCGCCATGAAAACGACGATCCCCAACGTACCGGACGGTTTTGCCGTCGAGTTTGGGGCTACGGCCGTTGTGTCCTGGAATGAGGTCACTAACAGCGATATCGCGTATTATGAGGTACGCGATAACACCAACCCAGGCGATCTTACGGGCCTCTTGGTGACGACTAACAGCCTATCAGCTCATGTAACACTGTTAAGCCGATCCGGGACGCTCTACCTCTACGCCCGTAACGCGCTTGGCAAGTACAGTAATCCGGCCGTGTTGACCTACCATAAGGAGCTTCCGCCGACACCTAAAGTGCCGACGCTGACGACGATGCTCCGCGGTTTTGGCGTCCGCGCTGAGGCAATCCCTAATGGCTGTATTGGCATGATCGTCTATATCAACGAGGACGTCAGTCTCAAGACAGTCAATAACGCACTATCATACACCTGCGATGCCGGTGTGTATAATGTCTGCATTGCCTATTACGACCTCTTTGGGGAGGGCCGTAAATCTCCGGCGGACTCGGTCGTGGTTAAGGCTATGATTGACGAGAGCTTACTTGACGCGGAGGCCGTGTCTCTTGATAAGGTTGATAAGGCTCTGAAAGAGGCCATTGAGAGCGGGGTCGAGGCCAAAAAGAGCGTTATATCGTTAGTAGGCGACCTTAATAATAAGGACGGTGCCAACAAGTACTCTGCATTGGTCCAGTTACAGGACGCCATGGAAGCCCGTGTTGAGGATACCGAGAATCATCTCATTAGCAAAATTAACATGTCGCCGGAGACGATTACGATAGCCAGTAATCTTATCCACATTACCGGCGATACACTGATTGATAATAATGTTATTACCAAGGGGATGCTGGCGGCCGGATCTGTCACGGCAGACAAGCTGTACGCCGGAGACATCGCACTAGAGAGAGCCCTCCGGATCATCGGCGGGGCCGTAACGCTTAGCGAGGACGGCCTGACGACTCGGATGGATAACGGGTCGGCCGTAACATTTAATACGTTGGGTATGCGATATATAGATAGCAACGGTACGGCATTTGCCGGAATTGGCCGTTTCTGTACTGGCACTGCGACGGACGGGCAGTATGTCAAATTTAACGCGCCCTGGGACGTCACACCGCGCGTCATGCTGGTCCCCATCGAGATCCAGACGGCGGACGCAAACTACGAGCGCGTCAATATCTATCAGCGCATCCAAGCGTATGACATCTCTGCCAACGGCTTCCGGGTCGAGTGTAAGAGCATCCTCGGCGGCGGGTCCAGTGCAACCGATACGCCCGTTAATAGACGCCTCTGGACATGGGACGCCACCAAAACTGGGCGCTATGTCAAGACTAATACAGTCTGGCGAGATGATGGCAGCTATACATACACACCGCCGGCAGGTGCGTCGCGCCTAACATTTACGGTTCGCGGACACATAGATCCCGTTAAATTTAACGATAAGGACTGGGGGGCTGCGGGTGAGTGGTACCTGACAATAAGCACCAAAAATGGGGACCGGAATTATGGGGCTATTTTGGGTATGTCCTGCGAAATCCGATGGAGAGATGGTAAGGCTACTCCGGGAGAAGCCACCTTCACGGGCGACGTATCCTTTCCGGCAAACACGCCGATTACATTCCGCATGTACTACACCAGTCATGACAGCGTTCCCGGCGACTATATGAATGGTCGTGCCCACACGGGGTACATGGACCTTGTCTCCATCTCGTACTCGACGTCCAGCGAGACAGTCCTTAAGCGGGGGAAGGTTATGTTCCTCGCGACGGACCCCAACACCGTGCCATATACATTGCAGTAAGGAGGTAGACCGTGAAAAGACAAGCATTCCAGCCCGGAGAAATCCGGGACGAAAACGACAATATCATACGCCCCGGGGTATACAACAAGCATACCCCGTTTGCGACTGCCGACAATGAGGGCGTTGTCGACCACATCATTAACAATTTTGAGGCTCTGCACGAGGCTACGGCCTCATTAGACGACTCGGCTGCCGCCTTGCAGCAGACGGACGAGGCCTTACAGACGGATATCAATAATCTGCGGGACTCCGTTAACACTGCTGGCTATGTACGCCGGACGGGCACCGAGACTATTACCGGGGACAAAACATTATCCGGGGACGTCACGATGACGGGCGTTACCTCGGTCCCCACCGCAAATCAGGGCAATAGTAGCAAGGCTATTGCCAACACGGAGTTTGTGGCGCGGTCTCTCGCGGCCTTGGTTAACTCGGCCCCAGAGACCCTTAATACGCTCGATGAGCTGGCCAAGGCCCTCGGCAACGACCCCAACTTCGCGGCGACCGTCGCGGCCAGTCTCGGCAAAAAGGCCGATGCCCAAGAGGTAGAGGACACGTATCTGACTAAGGTACAGCACGTTAACGACGGCCATTATATCCAACGTAACACCGCGTATCAAGTCGGCGACGTCCTCCAATCGCCTAACCTGCCGCCCGGGTATATCATCATTGTTACGCAGGCCGGTACGACTGGCAGCACGGAACCTGATTGGCAGACGATAAAAAGTAACATGGGGGGGTAAATAACTTTGGAAGTATTAAGTTTGTCGTTAAAAATTTAAGGTGTCGGCACGAGGTCGGCGACATCGTGCCCAAAGTCGGAGAGCCTAAAACGTATGAGTATTTGATGCTGGCAGACGGCAGTAGCTTCGACCGGGCACGCTATCCACAGTTAGCTGAGATTTTTTCAGATGGCCGGTTGCCAAATCTCAACGACGGCCGCTTCCTCGAGGGCAGTACAACGGCGGGGACGGCCAAGGGCGCGGGGCTGCCGAACATTACCGGTATTGATGGATTACACGCGCCTAATAGATGGACGACAATCCCGACGATTACAGATAACGCGGCAGGAGCATTAAAAGCTGATGGCCATCTGTTTAGAAAAGGCACAAAAATACATGTTCCACTAGTAGAAAATACGTTAACAACACTTACTTCCGATCTATATGGTGGTGTTGGTTTTGACGCCTCAAAGTCTAATCCTATATACGGCGCATCCGACACGGTACAGCCCAAATCTTATACAGTTAAGTACTATATCTGCTACGCCTAAGGAGGGATATTATGCAAGACGGTACAATGACCGCCGAGGTGCGGTCTCTGCAAGACGCTTATCGGCGAATAGAGGAGTTGGCTAAGATAGTTGATTCTAAACTAGCGTCGTCGGATATTATTGAATTATCTGCCATGACAAAAACGTCAATAAAAGGCGGTTTTAGCATGTATTTACATATTAACGTGCCCATTGGTTATAAGGTTATTACAACGTATCCAGCATGTCATTGCAGCGGGTCTGAAGATGCTTATGTCACTGATAGAATATGGGATAATGCTGAAAAAAATATTATCTTCTACGTCCATAACCCTAGCGGGGCGTCGTTGTCTATTGGATTTTCATTGTATGCAGTAAAGCAGAAATAAGGAGGCAATAACAATGCCAACAACATTCAAAGACGGTAGTGTAACCGCCGTTATTACAAAATCGGGGGGGGGTAATAAGTGGCGTCATAGTGCCGTTTTCTGGTACTTTTGAGGCGGGCTATCCCATCGATCGGAACACCGGTAAGCCAGATAAGGAATGGCACCTCTGCGACGGGACGCAAGGGACGCCCGACCTCCGAGGCAAATTTCTGCTGGCAGGTAATGGCGGCAATACCGGGGATACCGGCGGAAGTGACAATGTAACGCATGCCCATTTAACGGCTATGGGTTTCGACGATAATGGCGTATTTTTTGGCTATGGAGGGAATACCAACGAACCAGCTTTTGGGAGCAAGGTATTTAATAATACCCATGTAATGACAGCATACAAAGATAGTAGCTCTACAAATGGCTCTGTCCGTGTTGCTTATACCGAGTCTCAGACGTTATCTACCATGCCGCCCTATTACGTTATCTCGTACATCATGAAATTATAGTTAGGAGAATGCTATGAACGAGCATGAATTATGTATTAAGCTGGACCGCATCGACGCCCAGCTCACGACGCTCAACCGGGAAGTCGTCAAGGCCATCGAGTCGAGCCGGTCGGCTCACCACCGCATCGACGACCTAAAAAGGTCGATTTGCTGGACGCTAGGGACGTCCGTCACGGTCGTGGGGATATTTGCCAGTATCCTCACGGCTTTTTTGCAGTCCATCTAAGGAGGTGGTAACTATGATTGAGAGAGTCAACATCACTGATTGTATTGTATTGGTCGGGCTCGTCGTAGCCTTACTATTGGCCATGTATAACGGCCTGAATGAGCTGGCCACTAGTATCGCCAGCGGCTTATTAGGTTACGTAGGCGGCTCGGTTAATAAGACCGCCAAGAGAGGAGACGATAAGTTATGAGGGTATTTCTCAATCCTGGGCACGACACCAAGTACGACAGCGGTGCCGTACACCTTGACGCCAATGGCAACGTCGACCTGAGAGAGTGCGATGTCGCTCTCCAGATTGGTGAGGCCGTCAAGCGCTACTTTGAGGCTGCCGGCTGCGAGTGCTGCTTAATGCAGAGCGACAACTTAGCACCGTCAATCGTCGGCCGCAGTCAGTACTCCGACCGGCAGGGCCTCACCGTCACCGAGACGGCCAATAACTGGGGAGCTGACGTGTTTGTCAGCATTCACTGCAATGCCTTCAACGGCTCGGCCCGCGGCACGGAAACAGAGTGCTACAGCCGGATGAGTAACGGTGGTGCGCTCGCCCAGTGCATCCAGGACCAACTTGTAAGCTCTATCAATACTATCGATAGGGGAGTCCGGGAGCGTCCTGACTTGCTGGCATTGCAGCACACCGCAATGCCGGCTGTCTTGGTGGAGGTCGCATTTATCGATAATGATGCCGATGCCGCGCTCTTAGTCAACAACTGGGACGACATCGCCCGAGCTATCGCCCGCGGCGTAACAGACTATCAATGTATGCAGTAAAGGAGGCCTGCTAATGGACGATTACGAGGCGTTTGTGGACAAATTCAAGCCTAAATTAACAACCGACGATTGCTATACACCGCCTGAAATCTATGAGGCAGTAAAAAACTGGGCCATAAAAGAATACCACTGGGAAGGACGCGCTATTGTGCGTCCTTTTTACCCGGGCGGAGACTATGAGCACTACAATTATCCGGAGAATTGCGTCGTCATTGACAATCCGCCATTCTCGATTATCAGCCGGATAGCCAGGACCTATAAGGAGCGGGGAATCGACTATTTTCTTTTTGCGCCGCATCTAACGTTATTATCTATTAAGGCTGCTACGTGTCATATAGGGGTGGGCTGTAATATTACTTACGATAATGGGGCCATCGTCCAGACTAGTTTTGTGGCCTCGGAAGGGCCCATCGTTAGAAGTTGCCCGGAGTTGTACGAGTTGATAGAGGACATCCAAAAAACGGGGAAAAGCAATAAAAAAGAGCTCCCTAAGTACATCTATCCGGAGGCGCTGATGACGTCCAGTAAATTGGCTAATTATAGTAGGTATGGAGTGACATACGAGTCTGACGGCGTATGGGTCGGGAGGCTGGACGCCCAAAGGCCGCACAAAAAAACAATATTTGGCGGTGGTATGCTTGTCCCCTGGGGGGGGGCAATGCAGGCGGCGAAGGCAATGCAGGCGGCGAAGGCAAAACCCATTGTCTGGGAATTGTCCCCGGAAGAAGAGCAGATTATAGCAGCATTACAAGCTAAGGAGGAATTACAATGAGTAAATGGGTAGACATAAGAGACAGCGTATTAGAGGTATTAGACGTCGATAACGTAACAGAGGAGGTTAAGCAGCAGCTGACCACCAACTTAATCAATAACGGGCTGCCGGCCATCGAGGCCGTCGCCAACAAGTTTGTCGGGCAGATCCAGGCTCAGGCCAAGGATGAACGCGGCTGGACCAAGGTACGCGATCAAGTCATTTTGCCGCTTATCATCTCCGGATGCTTATGGGCGGCCAAGTTGGCACTCAATAAGAGTGTCCAGCAGCCTAAACAATAATATAGTATTATAGGAGCCCTGCGGGTCGGTATTTTACGCCGATGCTGCGGGGCTCTATTTTTTTATTTTCTAGCCCCTATAAAAGTGTGTATTTATTTTAAAATAAGTGTGTATTAAGTATTGACAATATACACACACTATGGTATTATATAATCAAGGAAGGGGAAACAAGAACTCCCGAACTAATCTTTAACGCAACCGCCAATAGGAAGGTCGCAAAGGAGGAACTAAAATGAAATTAACAAAGGAAATCGCAAGAAAACATGGTTTTAACTGGACGGAAGAAATCGAGGGGAAAGAATATATGTTGAATATCAACCTCGACCCGCATTACACGCTTGATGGAGAAACTTCATACTTCAGTGCCGTACTGATTGGCTCTGAAATCGAAGACGAAGACGATATTGAAACTATTTTCGTCGGTTATCCCCGCCGGGATGAAGTACCGGAAGAACCGAATGAATGGGACGACATCTACGATAGCGACGCACCTTTTGTTTACTAAAAAAATGAAGAAAAACTGGCGGTCAGAAATGGCCGCCTTTTATAATCGATGATTAATGCCTACACTTAGCAACTGTTAAGGGCTTGTAGACATATCCCCGGTAATGCTATAATGTGTGTATAATATTGTTGATTTATACGCATTGATAAGGGGGAGAAAAGTAATGAATAAAGTTACTAAAAGAAAAAATATATACATGAATGACCCGCTGGTAAAGCTTTCCGAAAAAATGGATAGCTTTAAAGGGGGATTCTCCCGCCGCCTGGGAGAAATTGTCGAAAGGTACGGAATTTTGCTTGACCTTGAACCAATCCCTGAATTTTCCCCGGAAGATCTTGTCATCGTTAATTCCGTGGTATCTAGCGATTATGTAACCGCGCGTACCGTAGAGTCGTTACATATCGATGTGCGGTATTCTGAGGCGGGATCAGACGCCGAAAGAAATATCTTGTCCCAAAAAATCGAAAGATTAACGCCGGGACAGCGACTGGTATTGATAGAAAGGGCGTGCGGCAAAGATGGCGAATAACATGATAGAGCGCACCTGCCGCAGGTGCGGGGGTATTTTCATAGGAGGGCCGCGGGCTTGGTACTGCCCCGCATGTAGAGAAATTAAAAAAAAAGAATATAAAACACGATCTTTAGCTCGCCAAAAGATGGGAATAGCGGTAAAGATTGGAATTTCTCGCCGCAAATGCGAGGTTTGCGGCGCTGAATATATCGTTCAATCGCCCAATCAAAAATACTGCAAAAGGTGTGCGCCTGAAGCCTATAAGGCTGTTGACGCGGCACAGTCTCGGCAGTATTGCCGAGAAAATAGGCCAAAAATTAACGACCGGAAACGGAAAAATTATAAAAGAAAAGATCGTCACTGCATAATATGCGGAGCCCCGATATACAATGATAACAAAAAGCTATGCAGTGACGAATGTAGAAAAAAAATGGAGGCGATATATTACCAACGAGTAAACTACAAAAGGGGAAAGCGAAAACGACCACCGGAAGAAGCCCCATTTGAAAAGTAATTTGACAAAAATAAAAATCATGATATAATGAAGTTAAGCAAGGGCATCTCGATCATTCGAGATGTAGTCGCATCTCGTGAGGGGTGCGCGGATTGAAACATGTACGGGAAAAGCATCATCCTTTTTGGATGGTGCTTTTCCCGTGCTTTTGGGTGCATCCGTTTAAATTTGCCCTATTTTGGCCCTATTTTGGGACCTGATACAATATAATCGGCTTGGATATCGCATATATTGACCTT
>NZ_HF954535.1:17022-18559 GCF_000455225.1 Megasphaera massiliensis | reverse complement strand
GGTTTAATAGGGAAGCCGTATACAGTACATGATAATGTATCGTATACGGCTTTTTCGTGTTTATAATAAGATTTTTATATCAAGCCACGTATTATTAAAAAACGAGGAGATCCCTATTTCTCTCTATAATTTATAGGCAATAAAAAATCAGGGACAACATCTATGGATGCTGTCCCTGCAAAACTTTATTGAAGTTTTTCCTTGTGAATCTATTTTACACAATAGGAAACCATTTGTCAATTAAATTGGACAGGAGATTTAAGGTGGTTGTTAGTATTGGGTTGAAGGAATAGTCATAGTCACGTTGAACTCGTTCTACCCACTGGTGCAGCTGCCGTGCCGTTCGATCGTTAATCCCTTTACTGTTCACGATTTGTTTGTGTGCCCAGAGACAAGTGATGATTTGCTGGACTCGTTCATTTGCCAATTTTCTATCGATAATGACAGTAGATATATCTGCATTACTCATTGCCCGAGTCATGCCCCAATTGGCTTTTTTTCTAACCTCTCTGGACTTGGTTTTTAAATCGTTTAAAATACAGTTATTATGTGCAGCTGCATTACGGATGTATTTCACGGTCAACATAAGGTAGAAATTGTCTTTGTATCTATTGGATTCTTGTCGGGTGAATTGAAAACTAGGGCGCTCTATTGAATTCTTGTAAAAAGAGATAAAGGAACCGAAGGTTATGATTTCAAGAAAGACCCACACTGGTAAATCGTCTTTATATTTTAGATAGGCTTCCCGGCAATAAGGGCTTCGACTATTTTTATTCAGCTCTTGCATTAAGTGAATACGATTATTTTCAGGTAGATTATTTATATAATCAGAAACAATAGTATAACCGTCTTCATTTGGATTATCTGTAATAAGCTTCATCAATTTGACTTTTGCGAAATGCTCTATATTTAAAGCCATTTGTACAATAATTTCTCTAAGATACATGTCCAGTATGGCTAAATCTACGAGATAAGCAAAATCTAGATTTAAGTATTTGCTTCCCGTAATATCTTTATCAAAATTTTTTCGATATGCCAGAAGTTTAAAGAAATTATTATTTTCTTTTAAATAGGTGATCGCTTCTGCTTCATTTATACCGATAAAAGTAATTCCTTTTTCTTTAAATGATTAATCTGTTCAGGATAGGTAAGTTTACTTCTGTGAGACACCGATTATCATAGCCTTTCTTTGTATATTCTAACCTTGCTATAAACTTTATAAAAGTAAGAGTACCGATATCACGATTATATTACTGCCATAACGTTTTGGATAAAAATAGAAAGATAAACTAACGGAATAGCCTGTATAAAACGGGAAAATATACTTCTTTATAGCAGTATAGCATATCTAATAAAATGAGAGCAAATTGATTAAACTGTATAACTCTTTAGATTGGTCTTTAAAATTCACTGGAAAAAAATCATTCCATAATCAGTATGGGCAGAAACGTGAAGCGGTTTTAGCGTTTTACATTAGTGTTTTTCGGGCCCTTTTATATTTTAGGTATCATATAGAATTATAAAGAGACATGATTCC
>NZ_HF954535.1:0-16472 GCF_000455225.1 Megasphaera massiliensis | reverse complement strand
ATCCTCGGTGCCTACTCTTTTTCATTTCGCCACTGTTTTCTTCCTATCTATTTATGTTATAATAAAATAGATATATGATTATAGGGAGGAGTCGATTTACATGAATGAAATCTTTGCCAGACGGAGTATCCGGAAATTTTTGCCTACCATGGTAGAAGATGAAAAGATAGAACAGCTGCTGCGTGCTGCCATGGCCGCTCCATCTGCCGGAAACCAACAACCTTGGGAATTTTATGTCGTCCGCGACAAACGGGTCATTCAGGACTTATCTCAATGCAGTCCGTATGCAGGCTGTGCCAATGGTGCTGCCTTAGCCATTGTCGTCTGTTCTCGTGACGAACACATGCGTTTTCCTGCTTTTACGCCCCTTGATCTCAGTGCGGCCGTTGAAAATATCCTCATCGAAGCGGTACACCTCGATCTCGGTGCTGTTTGGCTTGGCGTTACGCCCTATCGGGCTCGTGAAGTTTTGGTCCGTCGGGCTTTGGGCGCTCCTAAAGGCGTTACCCCCTTTGCTATCGTTGCTCTCGGTTATCCTCAGGCAACAGCAGAAGACAAACCGCATGAAGACCGCTATGATCCATCCCGCATTCATTACGTATAATTCTTGTACGGCCGTGAAAGGGTCCTGTCGCTACTTGGCAGGGCCTTTTCTATTTATCGTTAAAGAAGGGATTTCTATGATTGAAGAAAAAGCACCTATCACCTTCCATCTGGCTGAACTTAGGCGGCGCCTCCTCTTTTCGCTGGCAGCCTTGCTCATAGGTACGATCGTCGCCTATACCTATGTCGAAGATATCATTGCCGTCATCTCGGCGCCGGCCGGAAAGCTTTATTTTCTGAATCCGGCGGAAGTCTTTTTTTCTTACCTGCAAATCGCCGCCGTTACGGGCTTATTTGTGACCTTGCCCATCCACTTTTATGAACTATGGCGGTTTTTAAGGCCGGGACTTCGCGATACCGAGGCCAAGGCCTTCGTCTGGTTTATGCCGGCTGCTCTTGTTTTGTGGTATGGCGGGGCTGCTTTTTCCTTCTTCGTCGTCTTTCCCCAAGCCGTCCAATTTTTTCTGAGTTTTTCTGCCCTCTCTCTACAGCCTATGTTTTCTTTAGCGGCCTATTTGTCTTTTTTCATCGCCTTCGTCCTGCCGTTTGCTATCGGCTTTGAACTTCCACTGGCGCTGATTATCCTGGCGCGTTTGGGCTTGGTGACCGGGAGATCCCTGCGGCAGAAGCGGCGTTTCTTTATCGTAGGGGTTTTCATCTTTGCCGGTGTCGTATCGCCGACGACGGATATGATTACCCAGACGGCCATTGCCGTGCCCTTGATCTTTCTCTATGAGGGAACGATTGTGGTTATGAGATTTATGAAGCCCTAGGTATATTTATTGAAATAAATGATTTTATCTTAACCCACCAGAAGACTCCTTCCTCTTAGGCGGGAGATGAATGGCGGGTAGTTGAGTAGACTCAATTCCCATGAAAACCACAAATCCACGTAGATAGTCTTGTTTGCGTGTTTTTTTAGGATTCATGTATACAGTATTTTTTTGTATACAAAGTGGCCGTCCCTTGTAATGTGTTTCCATTTTGCTATAATAGAGAAAGCGGTGAATGTATGGGCGGCGATTGGCTGTGCGTTTACCGGTCTGATTCAATTTTTATACGCAGGAGGGTATTTTCATGAAAAAAATTCGTTCGGTTTTAGTTGCCAACCGCGGAGAAATTGCCATTCGTGTTTTCCGGGCTTGTAATGAACTGGGAATCCGCACGATTGCGATTTATTCCAAAGAAGATTCGCTGTCGCTGCATCGTTTCCGTGCAGATGAATCGTATCTCGTCGGTGAAGGCAAAAAACCGGTAGATGCATATTTAGATATTGAAGATATTATCCGTATTGCCCATGAGCACGACGTCGATGCCATCCACCCCGGTTACGGATTCTTGTCCGAAAATGCGGACTTAGCGAAACGCTGTGAAGAAGAAGGTATTATCTTTATCGGTCCTAAAGTAGAACACCTCATCATGTTCGGCGATAAGATCAATGCCCGTATTCAGGCAAAAAAGGCCGGTATTCAGTACATTCCCGGCAGTGACGGCCGCGTTGAAAGCTATGAAGAAGTCGAAAATTTTGCCAAGGAAGTCGGACTTCCGATTATGCTGAAAGCTGTAAACGGCGGCGGCGGCCGCGGCATGCGTATGGTCGACTCCATGGAAGAACTGCGCGATGCTTATGAACGGGCAAAATCGGAAGCGCAGCTGGCTTTCGGCAGCGATGAAATTTATCTCGAAAAATGTATCATCAATCCGAAGCACATCGAAGTCCAGATCATGGGCGACGAACACGGCAACGTCATTCACCTCTTTGAACGTGACTGCTCTATCCAGCGCCGTCATCAGAAGGTCGTTGAAACGGCTCCGGCTTCGGCCTTGCCCGTCGAACTTCGTCAGAAAATCTGTGATGCTGCCTTGAAGTTGATGAAAAACGTTCATTACGTCAATGCAGGGACCGTCGAATTCTTGGTTACGCCTGACGGCAACTTCTACTTCATCGAAGTTAACCCCCGTGTCCAGGTAGAACACACGGTCACTGAAATGATTACGGGTATCGACATCGTCCAGACCCAGATTAAAGTCGCTGAAGGTTATGCCCTCGACAGCGATGAAATCGGCATTAAGTCTCAGGATGCTGTCCACTGTCTCGGCAATGCCATCCAGTGCCGTATTACGACCGAAGATCCGCTGAATAACTTCATGCCGGATTCCGGTAAAATCACGGTATACCGCAGCGGCGGCGGCTTTGGTGTCCGTCTCGACAGCGGCAATGCTTATACAGGAGCCATTATTACGCCGTACTATGATTCGCTCTTGGTCAAGTCGACGACTTACGGCCTCGATCATGCCAAAGCCGTCCAGAAGATGCTCCGCGTCCTTCAGGAATTCCGTATCCGCGGCGTCAAGACCAATATCGGCTTCTTGATCAACGTCCTGAAGAGTCCTGAATTCGTCGACGGTTCGTATAATGTCAACTTCATCGACAATCATCCGGAACTGTTTGAACTGCCGGTCGTACAGGACCGCGGCACGAAACTCTTAGAGTACATCAGCGATACGACGATTAACGGCTATGCCGGTGCCGGCCACCAGGAAAAGACTGAATTTGAACCTTTGGAACTGCCGAGTGTTGAAAACGGCCCGTATCCGGACGGCACGAAACAGAAATTTGATGCCATGGGACCGGAAAAATTCTCCCAGTGGATCAAAGAACAGCATAAGGTATTCTTCACCGATACGACCATGCGTGATGCGCACCAGTCCTTGTTTGCTACTCGTGTCCGCACCATCGATATGCTCCGTGTCTTGGAAGCAGCCTCGAAGAAACTCCCGAACCTCTTCTCGTATGAATGCTGGGGCGGGGCGACCTTCGACGTAGCTTATCGCTTCCTTTATGAAGATCCTTGGGTTCGCCTGCGCCAGATGCGTGAAAAGGCTCCCAACATCCTTCTCCAGATGCTCGTCCGCGGTGCTAATGCCGTCGGCTACACCAGCTATCCGGACAATGTCGTCAAAAACTTCATCGACCTCTCGGCCAAGAACGGCATCGACGTCTTCCGTGTTTTTGACAGCCTTAACAGCTTAGACAATATGTACGGCACGATTCAGGCCGTTCGTGAAAACAATAAGTTGGCAGAAGTAGCTCTCTGCTACACCGGCGATATCCTCGATCCGTCGCGGAATAAATACGATTTGGCATACTATGTCAACATGGCTAAGGAATTGAAAAATGCCGGTGCCAACATCATCGCCATTAAAGATATGGCAGGTCTCTTGAAACCGGAAGCTTCTTACCGTCTGGTATCGGCTTTGAAAGATGCCGTTGACCTTCCGATTCACCTCCATACCCATGATGGTTCGGGCAATGCCATTACGACGTACAGCAGGGCTATCGATGCCGGTGTCGATATCGTCGACGTTGCTTATTCGGCCTTTGCCGGCGGTACCAGCCAGCCGAGCATGAGCACCTTGTATTACGCTTTGAGCGGCAAGGATCGTCAGCCGGACCTCGACGTCAATGCTATGGAAGAAATGTCCCGCTACTGGGCTACGGTTCGTCCGTACTACAAAGGCGTCGACAAAGCCGAAGCTTATCCGAATACGGAAGTCTACCAGCATGAAATGCCGGGCGGTCAGTTCTCCAATCTCCGCCAGCAGGCAAAAGCTGTAGGCCTCGGCGACCACTGGAATGAAATCAAAAAGATGTACCATACGGTCAGCATGATGTTCGGCGATATCATCAAAGTTACGCCGTCGTCCAAGGTTGTCGGCGACATGACCTTGTTCATGGTCCAGAACAACTTGACCGAACAGGATATCTACGATAAAGGCGACGTCCTCGACTTCCCGCAGTCCGTCGTCGAATTCTTCGAAGGCCGTATCGGCATTCCGTATCAGGGCTTCCCGGAAAAACTCCAGAAGATTATCCTCAAAGGAAAGAAACCCCTTACGGAACGGCCGGGCAAGAGCCTGGCACCGGTCGACTTCGACGCCGTCCGTGCTAAATTGGCTGAAAACGGCTACAAGCACGAAGCCGAAGACATCAATGCTTACTGCCAGTATCCGAAAGTCTTCGAAGACTACAATGAAAAGGTCAAGAGATTCGGCGATGTCAGCGTCCTCGATACGCCGACCTTCTTCTTCGGCATGAAGAAAAATGAAGAACTTCACGTTGAAATCGAAGAAGGGAAGGATCTCATCATCACCCTGATCAATATCAGCGATCCTGATGAAAGCGGTGTCCGCACGGTTACCTTCATGTTCAACGGTGCCGAACGTGAAATCCGTATCCAGGATAAGAGCGTCGACATGAAGACCGTTTCTCGCCGTAAGGCAGATCCTGATAAGGCCGGTGACATCGGTGCCACCTTGTCCGGTTCGGTCGTCAATGTCCTCGTTTCCAAGGGCCAGAAAGTTAAGAAGGGCGAACCCTTAGTCGTTACCGAAGCCATGAAGATGGAAACGACGATTACGTCGCCTATCGACGGAACTGTCGGTGAAATCTATGCCGTCAAAGGCCAGGCTATCATCAGCGGCGACTGCTTGCTGGAAGTATTGGAATAAGATTACGGTTTATAAAGCAATAAAAGGTGCTGCCGCATGTGCGGCAGCACCTTTTTCATTAAAGGAGAAATAGCTATGAAAATGGTAACCGTCTATTTACTGGGGAAGATGTTTTCGGTTCCTGAAGATTTGACGATTATGCGGGCTATGGAATACTCCGGCTTCCGCCTGGTTCGCGGCTGCGGATGCCGAAGCGGGTTTTGCGGGGCCTGCGCCGTCGTCTACCGTCTGAAAGGGCAGACTGAAACGCATTCGGCCCTGGCCTGTCAAACGAAGGTTGAAGACGGCATGTGTGTCGGCCGGTTGGAATCGTTTCCCATCAAAAAGATGGAATATGACATGGATGATTTGCCTGTTGCCGGAAATGTCGTCGGTCAGCTTTATCCTGAGATTTATAACTGCATTCACTGCAATGCCTGTACGCGGAACTGTCCTCAAGGGATTCAAGTCATGAAATACATCGCCCTGGCCCAGAAAGGTGATTATGCCGGCTGTGCGAAAGAGTCCTTCCGCTGTGTTTGCTGCAATATCTGTGCTGCCAGCTGTCCGGCGAAAATCAGCCACGGACCGGTCGGCCTCTTGGCACGGCGCCTCATGGGTAAGTATATTGCCAAAAAGAGCCGTCATTTGGAAGACCGCGTAAAAGCGATTCAAGAAGGGCAGTATATTGCCGATGTACAGCGGTTGATGGAAGCCGATGACGATGAATTGCGCCGCTTATACGAAGGGCGGACGATTGAAAAATAGGAGGACCTCATGATATATACCGAAGAAATGCGGGCGTCTCAGGCGCGGGTCGAGGCGACGCGCAGTATCCGCTTGTCGGAAACATTGCCGCGGTTTACGGCTGAAGAAAAGGATGCCCTTTTAAAACAATTTCATCCTGATTATCACGAAGACGGTTTTACACGCCTGTCCGTAGGACCCAATAAGGGCGATCAAGTACCGTCTGAACTGGCCGTCCTCTTACAAGGCCAGAGCCGCATGGATGAAGCCGACGTCGATGTCGACCATATCCAGTTTGAGACCGACGTCCTGGTCATCGGCGGCGGCGGGTCCGGTGCTGCCGCAGCTATTGAAGCGGCCCGCCATGGAGCGAAGGTCCTCATGGCTACGAAACTACGATTGGGAGATGCCAATACGGGCATGGCCGAAGGAGGCATACAGGCTGCCGATAAGGAAAATGATTCGCCGGCGGCTCATTATTTGGACGCCATGGGCGGCGGTCATTATAAGAATATTCCCGAACTGCTCTCTGAACTGGTTCTTCATGGGCCGGAAGCCATTCAGTGGCTCAGCTCCTTAGGCGTCCTATTTGACAAAGACCGTGACGGAGCCATGGTAACGACCCACGGCGGCGGGACGTCCTATAAACGGATGCATGCCTGCGGGGATTATACGGGAGCGGAAATCATGCGTGTTCTTCGCGATGAAGTCCGTAACGCCGGCGTCGATGTCATCGAATATTCGCCGGCTGTCGAATTGCTGCTTGACGGGGAAGGCCGGGCTGCCGGTGCCGTCTTGTATGATTTCGATACCCGGGAATACCACGTCGTTCGAGCAAAAAGCGTCATCCTTGCTGCCGGTGGTGCCGGGCGTCTCCACTATCAAGGCTTTCCGACGTCGAATCATTATGGATCGACGGCGGATGGGCTGGTCATGGCCTATCGGGCCGGCGTCCCTCTCCTTTATGCCGGTGCTATTCAATATCACCCGACAGGGGCCGCTTACCCGCCTCAGATTTATGGAGCCCTGGTCACGGAAAAGGTCCGTTCTCTCGATGCCATGCTGGTCAACAAGGACGGCGATGCCTTCCTCCATCCTTTAGAAACGAGGGATGTCGTGGCCGCGGCCATTATTCGCGAGTGCCAAGAACGGAACAAGGGCGTCTATGCCCTGCACGGCCAGGCCGTCTGGCTCGATACGCCTATGGTCGATATTCTTCATGGGGAGGGGACGATGGAAAAAAGACTGCCGGCTATGATTCATATGTATGAAAAATTCGGCATCGATATCCGAAAACAGCCGATTTTAGTCTATCCGACCCTCCATTATCAAAATGGCGGTATCTGTATCGGAGCTAAGAGTGAAACAAA
This sequence comes from Megasphaera massiliensis, assembly GCF_000455225.1. GTDB lineage: Bacteria > Bacillota > Negativicutes > Veillonellales > Megasphaeraceae > Megasphaera > Megasphaera massiliensis. The sequence goes on along the minus strand of NZ_HF954535.1, from coordinate 9,261 downwards.
AATCCCCGGCCTCTATGCGGCCGGGGAAGACGTCGGCGGTATTCACGGGAAGAACCGACTCATGGGCAACAGTCTCTTGGATATCATCGTCTTTGGCCGGATTGCCGGGACCGAAGCGGCGGTCTACAGTGAGCAGGCCCATCCCGGAAAGGGGAATCTCGACCACGTTCGTCGCTTTGATGAAGAACGTGCCGCTGCCGGCATTACCGAAAAGGTATTATCGCCGAAACTCCTTCCGGACTACACCCATAATCGGGGTACCCGGGGGTAAGTGTTAATCCGCCAATTTTTCACCGTGCAGATGGTGTACCTTCCAGGTGATGGCCAGACTGAGGCACAAGAGAATCGTGCCGGCTCCCCAAAAGACGTACTTCATTCCGATATAGGTGGCAATGATGCCGCCTAAAATCGGGCCGCCCATGGCGCCGACCTGCTGGGCCGAGAACATGAGCCCGAAGACCCGGCCTTTGATATTGGCACTCGTCTTTTCCGCCAAGATGGCATTGATCGACGGATAGATGCCGGAGAAGAAGAGGCCGACGGCGAATTGGCTGGCCGCGAAGGTGTAAAGCGTATCGGGAAGGGACTGGATGAGGAAGAAAATACCCGCCAGAACCAGTACGATGCGCAGGGTCTTTACGAAACCGTGGCGCTGACCGAAACGGCCCCAGAGGGGAGCCGTAATGGCGCTGGCAAAACCGCCCAGGGAGAAGATAAGGCCGGCTACGAAGACCAGGTTGTCGATGTCTCCGGCAAGGTAAGAAATATAGGTCGTTAAAATCGGCTGGACGATGAGGATGACAGCCTGTACTAAGGCGGCGCTGATGAGCATCAGGCGGATGACAGGCGTCTTCCATAGGCTGACTTGGCCGCTTTTGCTGTCGGCACTGATGGTATCGGCAGACGGTGCCGTGTCCATCGGCGGTTCTTTAATAAAGAAGACCAGGACTAAAAAGTTAAGGAACAAAGCGGCGGCTGCCAAAAAGAAGGATTGGCGCATGCCGAAGGTTTCGGCTAAGATGCCGCCAAAGAGGGGGCCGATGATGCCGCCGGCTGTGAGGGCCCCTTGCATGACGCCCAAGCAGATGCCCAGTTTTTTGGGCGGAGCATAGGTGGTCATGATGGCCAGTTCCATGGGCCACAGGCCCGACGCAAAGCCTTGGAACATCCGCATGAAAGTCAGTTCCAGCGGTGTCGTTACGATACCGCCGAGAAAATAACTGATAGATAAAAGAAAACTGGCGCGAATCGCCATGAGTCGCTTGCCTCTTTTGTCGGCCATCCGTCCCCATATGGGGGCCATGACGGCACTGATGAGAAAGGTCGAGGAAAAGACGATACCGGACCAAATGTTGACCGACGCCGGATCGACGCCGAGGTCTCGGGTAAGATACATAGGCAGGAAGGGGATGAGCATGGTGTAGCTTGAGGACATGAAGACGACGTTACACGTTAGAATTGCTAAACAAAGTTTCCAGTTCACAGCGATCACCTTTCTTTCGATTTGTTAACGTAGTCAATTTACTATTATACGCCGCCGCCAGGATAATAACAACGGCCATTGCCTTGTCATGATAAAGATAGGGCCTTATAATTAATAGTATCTATGTTGGAAAGGAATGATTCTCCTTGGCCATTTATCTCGCAAAGCGCCTCTTTGGCGCCTGTATCGTCCTATGGGCGGTCATTACCATTACTTTTGGTCTGATGCACGCCATTCCCGGCGGTCCTTTTACGCAGGAAAAGAAACTGCCGCCGGCTGTCATGGCGACGGTAGAAGCCCGCTACCATCTCGATGAACCCTTGTGGAACCAGTACGTCGATTACGTCCGCCATGCTGCCGTCCTCGACCTCGGTCCGTCTTACAAATATCCCGGTAAAACGGTCAACGATATCATCGCAGAGACTTTGCCTGTATCGGCTGAGCTCGGGCTTATCAGCCTTTTCCTTGCCATCGGGGCCGGTATCCTTGCCGGCATGGCTGCTGCCTGGTATAAGAATACCTGGGTTGATTACGGGATGATGATAGGCGCTACTCTCGGCGTTTCGGTCCCAAGTTTTATTTTTGCGGCCGTTCTCATACAGCTCTTCGCTTTTACTTGGCCTGTCCTGCCGGCGGCTTTGTGGAAAGGTCCGGCCTATGTCATCCTGCCGGCCTTGGCTCTGGCTGCGCAGCCGACGGCTTTTATTATGCGTCTGACAAGGTCTAGCCTCGTCGATGCCTTGGGACAGGATTATATACGGACGGCTCGCTCTCGAGGCATTGGTTCTTGGTCCTTATTGTACCGTCATGCCCTGCGCAACGCCCTCCTGCCTGTCGTCAGTTATATCGGGCCCTTGGCTGCGGCCTTGATGACCGGGAGCTTTATCGTCGAGACGATTTTTGCCATTCCCGGATTGGGGCGTCACTTCGTTACCAGTATTTATAACCGCGATTACACGGTCATCTTGGGGATTACTATTTTTTACAGTTTTCTTATCATGATGATGAATTTACTCGTCGACCTCATCTATCTGCTCTTAGATCCGCGCATTACCGTCGACAGCCGAAAGGAGGAATAGCCATGGATTTCACACCGATTACGGAGGCGGACCGAAGGGAACCCTATGTGGCACCTCAAACGCTGAGGGACCGCGGTTGGCATCGGATGAAGAGCAATCCCTTGGCCCTTTGGGGCATGGCTATCGTCATCGTCATGACACTCTTGGCGGTCATCGGACCTTTTGTATCCCCCTATACTTATGCCGACCAGAGTTTTTCTGATGCCAATGCCTGGCCGTCGGCAGCACACTGGTTCGGCACCGACTCACTCGGACGGGACCTCTTTGTCCGCGTCTTGTACGGTGCCCGCATTTCCTTGTCCATCGGCCTGGTGGCCAGCCTTATTAACGTCTTCATCGGCGTTCTCTACGGCGGGATTGCGGCCTTGGCCGGAGGACGGGTCGACCGGATCATGATGCACGTCGTCGATATCCTTTACTCCATCCCCATGCTGCTCTACGTCATTTTGCTGATGGTCGTCTTCAAACCGGGGCTGATCAACATTTATTTAGCCTTAGGTATCGCCTATTGGCTCAATATGGCCCGTGTCGTCCGTGGCCAGATCCTCAGCCTGAAACAGCAGGAATACGTCATGGCTGCCCGTTCCTGCGGTACGTCGACCTGGCAGATTTTGCGGCGGCATATGATTCCTAACTGCGTCGGGCCGATTATCGTTACGCTCACCTTATCGATTCCGGAAGCCATCTTTACGGAAGCCTTTTTAAGCTTTATCGGTTTGGGAGTATCGGCACCGATGGCGAGTTGGGGCGTCCTGGCTTCAGAAGGTATTAACAGCATGCGCTCCTTTCCCTTTCAGCTGGCCTTTCCGGCCTTGGCCCTGTGCATTACCATGCTGGGTTTCATGTTCTTAGGCGATGGCCTGCGCGATGCCTTGGATCCGCAGCATCAGAAGGAGGGGAGCCGATGAATCCGTTACTCGAAGTGCGTCATCTGTCTATTTCATTCCACACGTACCGAGGCCTTTTAGAAGCCGTTCACGACGTATCGATTACGGTCCGGCCCGGTGAAACCGTCGGCATTGTCGGCGAATCGGGATGCGGCAAGTCGGTTACGTCCCAGGCGGTTATGAAATTATTGCCCCAGGGAGCTGCGGAATACCGGAACGGCGAGATTTTGTGGGAGGGACGCGATCTCCTGCCCTTGTCAGAATCGGAGATGAATGGCCTTCGCGGCCGCGATATGGCTATGATTTTTCAGGATCCCATGACATCCCTCAATCCGGTTCTCACCATTGGGGCCCAGCTTTGTGAAGGGCTTGCCCTCTATCAGAAACTGTCTAAACAGGAGCAGCGGGCAAAGGCTGTAGAACTGTTAAAAGCCGTCGGTCTGACTTCACCGGAAAAGCGGCTCGACCAATACCCCCATCAATTATCGGGCGGTATGCGTCAGCGCTGTCTCATTGCCATGGCACTATCTTGTTCGCCGAAACTCCTCTTTGCCGATGAGCCGACGACGGCTCTCGACGTTACGACAGAAGCACAGGTCTTGGACGTCTTAAAGAAAATGCAGGCAGAACTCGGTATGGCCGTCGTCCTCATTTCCCATAATCTAGGCGTCATTGCCCAGATGTGCCGCCGCATTTACGTCATGTATGCCGGGACCGTCGTTGAAGAAGGGACGGCAGAGGATATTTTTTACCGACCGGCCCATCCTTATACCAAGGGGCTGTTGGCCTCTCTTCCGGACCCAACGGATCGGGATAAGGTACTGACCGGCATTCCCGGCCAGGCCCCGGATTTATTCCATATGCCAAAAGGCTGCCGGTTCTATCGGCGCTGCCCTCGGGCTATGAAAGTCTGTATGGAAGCAGAACCGCCGCGGGAAGAAGCCGGTCCCGGTCATCACTATACCTGCTGGCTGGCAGCGGCAGAAAGGAGGATGGGCGATGGCACTCATTGAAGCTAAAGGCCTTACCAAACAATTTGTGATTGACCGCAATTGGTTAGGTCGTCCGAAAAAAGTGTTGACCGCTGTCAATCACGTATCCTTTACGATTGAGCCGGGCGAAACGGTTGGCTTAGTTGGCGAATCGGGCTGCGGCAAGTCGACCTTTGCCCGCACCTTATTGGGACTGTATCCTAAAACCGATGGGGATATTTTTTATAAAGGCCGTAATATCGGCGAGCCTGAAATCGGGAAGGACTATCGACGCCAGGTGCAGATGATCTTTCAAGACCCGTATGCCTCCTTGGACCCGCGAATGACCGTCGAAGATATCATTAGCGAACCTCTTCGCAACTATGCGCTCTGTTCCGACGATAGAGAACGGCGTCAACGGGTGGCCGATTTATTGACCCAAGTCGATTTGAGACCGGAAACGGCCCAGCGCTATCCCCACGAATTCAGCGGCGGCCAGCGTCAACGCATCGGAATCGCCCGAGCCCTTGCCGTCGATCCGGAATGCATCTTTTGTGATGAACCGATTTCAGCTCTTGACGTATCGGTCCAGGTTCAAATCGTAAACATGTTAAAGCGCCTCCAGGAAGAACGGCAGTTATCGTATCTCTTTATTGCCCATGACTTGAGTATGGTCCATCATTTGAGTCGTCGCATCGGCGTCATGTATCTGGGAAATCTCGTCGAATTAGGTCCGAGCGACGCCGTCTTTCATAGGCCTCTCCATCCCTACACACAGATGCTCATTGCCTCTGTGCCGCGGCCGGATCCGCATTATCAGAGAACGGCCGTTGTTTCGGGTGAAGTTCCCAGCCCCCTCGATGTACCGTCGGGCTGCGTCTTTCATCCGCGTTGTCCTGATTGTGATGAACGGTGCCGCCGTGAGGTGCCTGCCCTTTGCTCCGTCGGGGAAGGGCGCCTGGTTGCCTGTCACCATGTCAAAGGAGGGACGGACTGATGAAAAAATATATCCTTTTATTCGTGGCCGTCCTCATGGCCGCTTTTCTCAGTGCCTGCGGCGTAGAACAACCGGATACGGTGAGCTACGTCTTAGAAGCGGAGCCGTCTCGCCTCGATCCGGCTATGACGACGGCCTTGGCTGAAAGCAATACAGAATTACAGATTTTTGAAGGCCTGACCCGTCTTGTCGATGATGTTCCTCAGCCGGCCTTGGCTAAGAGCTGGGATATTTCGGCCGATGGCAGGGTTTATACCTTTCACCTCCGCGACGGAATCGAGTGGAGCGACGGTACGCCTATTACGGCCGGCGATATCGAATACTCCTGGAAGCGCGTCGTCGATCCCGACGTTGCTTCGGAAAATGCCTATATGCTCTTTTGCATCGATAAGGCCGAAGATTACTTTAAGAAGAAGGCCTCTTCTGATGAAGTCGGTGTCAAGGCTCTTGATGATAAAACCTTGGAAGTTCGTTTAAAAGAGCCGACATCCTACTTTTTGAATCTGACAGCTTTTCACTGCTATTATCCCGTACCGCGGAAGCTCGTCGAAGCAAAGCCCGATACCTGGGCCGCCGATGCCGAGGGAATGGTTTCCAGCGGGCCTTTTAAGATTGTCAGTTGGAATCATTCCAGTGAAATTAAATTGGTTAAAAATGAACGATATTGGGATGCCGATGCGGTGAAGCTCAGCCACATCGATCTTCCCATCAGCGATTCTCAGGCGACGAGATTGACTTTGGTAGAAAGCAATCAAGCCAATATGACCGTTGAACCGCCGCCGGCTGACCAAGAACGGCTGGAAAAAATGGGGCTCTATAAAATTGCTCCGTATTTAGGCGCCTATTATTACGTCTTTAACGTCCAGCAAAAACCCTTTGACGACGTCCGCGTCCGCAAGGCCTTTGCCCTCTCGATTCAGCGCCAAGGCCTTATCGACCATATTATCCGGGCTGAAAAGGAACCGGCCTATGCCTGGGTTCCGCCGGGTCTGAAAGATAAGGCCACAGGCCGTGATTTTCGGGAAGAAGGGGGCAATCTCATCAGTGAAGATCCGGAAAGGGCACGAAATCTCCTGCGTGAAGCCGGTTATGATGAAAACCATCCTCTTCCGCCGGTGACCATCCTGTTCAACACGAACGAGATGCACAAGGCCGTGGCGGAAGCAATCCAGGCCATGTGGAAGGATAATCTCGGTGTGTCCGTATCGCTCATGAATCAGGAATCGAAGGTATTCATGGCCTCTCGGGCGCAGGGGGACTACCAGGTCGCCAGGGCTTCGTGGATTGCCGATTATGCCGATCCCATGACCTTCCTCGACGTCTTTGCGGACGAAGAAAACGATGCCCAGTATCACAATACGGCCTATAACGAACTGATTCGCCAGGCTAAGGCGACGAACGATGAAGCCCGGCGCATGGCCTATATGCATGAAGCCGAACAGATGCTCTTTGATGACTGCGTCATCATCCCAATCTACTATACGACCCAGCCTTACGTAGCCCAGCCTTATATTAAAGGATACCATTGGTCACAACTGGGATTGGTAGATTTTAAAAATGCCTATATCGATGAAGGAGAAAGGACGTAACCCTATGGATTATCGTTGTGCCGCCCCTTTGAATCCGGGCGATACGATTGCCGTCGTGGCCCCGTCTGCGGCCCTTGCCGAAGATGATGCGGCCCAAGGCATTGCCTTTTTAAAAGAACTTGGATATCACGTAACGGTGGGACAATCCGTATCGGCTCACGACGGCTATTTGGCCGGCAGCGATGAACTGCGGGCTGCTGACATCAACACCGCTTTTGCCGATGACCATGTAAAGGCTATTATGTGTCTTCGCGGCGGTTACGGGGCAACGCGGATCTTACCGCTTCTCGATTATGAGTTAATCGCCGCCCACCCGAAGATTTTCATCGGCTTTAGCGATATTACGGCGCTCCATACCGTCTTTCTGCAGCGCTGCCATTTTCGGCCCATCCACGGAACGATGGTCATGTCCCTGGCCCGTAAGGCTTCTGACTACACACGGGAAGAATTGCGCTGGGGATTGGCCCATCCTTATGCTGCACGCACATTGCCTTCGGCGCCGGCGATGCATCCCGAGACCCTCGTTCCCGGGACAGCGACGGGACCTCTCTTAGGCGGCAACTTGATGCTGCTGTCGGTTACCATGGGGACGCCTTATGCGTTACAATCGGAAGGGGGCATTCTCTGTTTGGAAGAAGTGGGAGAAGATGCCTATTCTCTCGACAGAATGCTCTGTCATATCGAGCAAGCCGGCCTCATTGACGGCGTGAAAGGCATTGCCTTTGGCGAATTTTACCGATGCAATCCTACGGAAAGGAGCACCTACGAATGGACTGTCGACGAAGTCATTCGTGCTTATGCGAAAAAATGGGGAAAGCCCGCCGTCAAGGGCCTGTCCTTTGGACACGGTGCCGATAACGCTTGGCTTCCCTTAGGTCAGACGGTGCGCCTTGAAGCCGAAACGGATCGGGCGGAACTCGTATTTTTACCCTAACTGTAGGAGGAATCCTGATGGAGTATAAACAATTAAAAGAAGACGCCTGCCGCTATGTCGACGAATTGAAAACCCTCATCTATGATATCGCCGACAAGCTGCATGCCCGTCCGGAACTGGGGCAGGAGGAATTTTTTGCCTCCGCCTTGCTGAAAGACATTTTGACCGATCACGGTTTTACGCTTGATAACCCCGTTTCCGATGCCTTTCCCACGGCCTTTCACGGAACGTTTGGAAGCGGTCCGTTTCAGATGGGCTTTTTAGCAGAGTATGATGCGCTGCCGAAAATTGGACACGGATGCGGGCACAACTTGATCGCTGCCATGAGCATCGGTGCGGCTCTGGCTTTTGCCAAGGCTGCCGGAGAGAAGGCGACGGTCCATGTCTATGGCTGTCCTGCTGAAGAAACGGTGGGCAGCAAAGTCTATATGAGTGAACACGGTGTCTTTGACGACCTTCACGCTGCCGTCATCGTCCATCCCGGCGTTGATAAAACCTATATTAGCGGTACGTCCTATGCGACCCATCCCTTACAATTTACTTTTTTGGGAAAAGCCGCCCATGTCGCTGATACAGAATATCACGGGATCAATGCCCTCGATGCCTTAGTTGATTTCTATGGCCGCCTCAAGGAATACGAAAAGACGCTGACTGAGCGCCATATCATCGGCGCTATCATCACCGATGGCGGGACGGCGCCGAATATTGTACCCGATAGGGCTGTCCTCAAGGCGACGATTCGGGCCTTGACTGTCGATTATTTGGAATATAAAATGCTGCCGGATATCAAGAAGATGGCGCAGGATGTCGCAGCGGCTCATCAAGCCTCGGTAGAGATGGTTCACTATGAACCGCTCTATAAAAATATGGTCAACGATCCGAAAATGGATGTATACTTTGCCGATGCCTTTAATCAACTCTATGAAGAATTCGGCCTTCGCAGCGATGATTTCGCCGAAGGTTCTACCGATGTGGGCAACGTCAGTCAAGTGACGCGGGTCAGCCAACCGGAGATCTGTATCGGTTACGGTATGTCCGGTCATACGCCGGAATTTGCAGCGGCAGCCGGCAGCGATCTTGGTAAAATGCAGGCCCTGACCGGTGCTAAAGCGATGGCTATGGTAGGCCTTGACGTCATGGGGGAAGAAAATTAAGAAAGACGCCGAGAAAAGTGATTGACTTTTCTCGGCGTTAATGTTATTATATAAAAACCAGCTGCAACGAGACGTGAGAAAGAAAATGTAAGTTTTTTTTATTGTGCCTGTTTATGGTTGTCAGGTTTTATGAAGAAATTCAAAAACATGCTTGACAAGCTCTTCGT
>NZ_HF954534.1:144670-173122 GCF_000455225.1 Megasphaera massiliensis | reverse complement strand
AAGATACTTTTATAGCTTCAAGCCGCATTATTGCTTTTAGGGGTGTATTTCGTTACAGCCCCTTTTTACGAATCTTTTTTCCTTTTGACAGTGTCCTATCCATGCTATAATAAGTAAATACGTTGGATCAGATGAAAGGGATGTATACTCGATGAAAGTTCAATTGGAAGACTTATTGAAAGCTTTTGAATTAAATAATCCGTACCTTAAATTCTATGTACATAAAGATGACGGCAAATTGACCTTGGTGACTGAAATTCCCGGGAATGAACCGACCGATAATGACGTAGCGGCTCATCCTGACGACTATATCAAACTGCCGACGCAGGCCGATTTGGATCTGCCCGAAATGATAAAGGGCTTTGTTCCTATGATGAAGGATGCCGACCAGCGTGCAGCTTTTGCTGCCTCTATCGAAGCCGGCAAGTCCTTAAGCCAGCTCGAACAGGAACTGCGGAATATGGGACTCGTCAAATATTGGTACACCTTCCAGCAGATGGAATTCGAAAAGATTGCCAAGAAATGGTGCGAAGACCATGGAATTTCGTATGAAGCATAAAGACCGGGAGGTTTTGTCATGAAAATTTCAGATGTCGGAGAATTCGGCTTAATCGATATTATCAAAGAAAATACCTTATATCATCCGGAAAATGTCGTCATCGGCATCGGTGATGACGGCGCTGTCTACCGGACGACGCCGGGCTGGCAGCAGGTAACGGTCATCGATACGATGGTCCAAAACAGCCACTTCATTATTGGAAAGACGGCCCAGTGGTATGACGTCGGCTTTAAATCGGTAGCGTCCAATCTCAGCGATATTGCAGCCATGGGAGCCGTCCCGACGCAGGTCGTCTTGTCGACGGCACTGACATCGTCCATGGAAATCGATGATGTCGTCGAACTGTATCGCGGTATCAAGGATATCTGCCGGCAGTATGAAGTCAATATCCTCGGCGGCGATACGGTCATGGCGAAAGAAGGTGCCGTCATCACCGTCGCTGCCTTCGGTGAAATCGAAGCCGGAAAAGCCCTGCGGCGCAGCGGCGCTAAGGACGGGGACATCATTGCCGTCTCTCATACGGTCGGCGACTCTTCGGGCGGCCTCGATGTACTGCTCCAAGGAAAAGGCGGCTACGAATCCTTGAAAAAGGCCCATCAATGCCCGGTGCCGCGCATCGAATTAGGCCGGCTCTTGGTAAAACATGGCTGCCACAGCCTGAATGATATCAGCGACGGCCTTGCCAGTGAAGCCAATGAAATCGCAAAAGCCAGCGGCGTGGAACTGGTCATCGACGGCAGTGCCGTTCCGACCAGTGCGGAATTGAAGGCCTGGGCTGACGAATCGGGTAAACACCTGCTGAACTTCGTCTTTAACGGCGGCGAAGACTATGAATTGGTCTTCACCATGGCCCCTGATGATTTTAAAGCCCTTAAATCCGACTATCCCGACGTTACGCCTATCGGTACTGTCCGCGCAGGCGTCGGGCGAGTACTGCTGCAGCATGACGGGAAAGAGTCGGTCCTCTTGCCCAAGGGCTGGGATCACTTTGAGAGGAGATAAACCTATGTCAATCGATATAAAAACGCACTCCGAGGCAGAAACCATCGCCCTCGGCGCCTTTTTAGGCCCCTTGCTGACGGATGGTTCTGTCTTGGCTCTGCGCGGTGACCTGGGCGCCGGCAAGACCCACTTTGTCCAGGGCATTGCCAAGGGAATGGGGATTGACGATGTCGTCGTCAGCCCGACTTTTACACTGTTGAATTACTATGAAAATAAAATTCCTCTTCAGCACTTCGATTTTTATCGCTTGGAAGAAGAATATGAACTCGACGATCTGGGCTTTGAAGACTATATCGACAGTGGTGTCACGGTCATCGAATGGTCTGAAAAATTCCCGGACCGCCTGCCTGACGATGCAGCTGTCGTCACCATCGAAAAGATGAGCCCGACGGAACGCCTGTTTCACTTCGACTTTTCCGGAAATCGCTGGCAGTCTATAGAAAATGAGGTACAGAAATATGCTCTTAGCCATTGAAACATCGAGCCTCGTATCGAGTGTCGCCTTGCTCCACGAAGACACCCTGCGGGCTGAACTTACGATCCAGGCACGGCTGACCCATTCAGAACAGCTCATGCCCCATATTGCCGACATGCTGGCCAAAGCCTCGGTTACGAAATCTCAAATCGACGGCGTGGCCGTGTCCGTCGGCCCCGGTTCTTTTACGGGTCTGCGCATCGGTCTTGCGACGGCCAAGGGACTTTCCTTTGCCTGGAATGTTCCCATCGTCGGCGTGACCACCCCCATCAGCCTGGCCTATAATTTTGTCGGTACATCCGACCGGGTATGCACCTTAATCGATGCCCAAAAGGGCAATGTCTACGCCGGCGTCTACCGCTGGGATCGGACCAAGCTGGTGACGGAAAAAGACATTTATATCGCACCGCTCACAGAAGTGTTGGATACCTTGGAAGGCGAAGGACAGCCCGTCGTCTTCTGCGGCGACGGCTCCTTAAAAGGGCGGGGGAAAATCGAAGGCCGGACCGATCTTTTCCGCATGGCACCGCCGACGATGGTCATTCCCCGTGCCGGAAGCGTAGCCCTCGGGGCAAACGTCCGCTTTGCCGCCGGTGATTACGACGACTGCATGACCTTGACTCCGTCGTACCTTCGCCGCAGTGAAGCCGAAGTCCTTTGGGAAAAACGGCACGGCAGCGCACCATGTCAGTAACGATCAGAAGGGCCGTGCTTCAGGACTTGCCGGACATCATCGCCATTGAAGAGGCGTCCTTTTCTTCCCCCTGGTCTCACCAATCCCTGCGGGCAGAATTCGATAACCGCGTCGCCCGCTATTATGTCTTGGAAACAGGCGACGGGACGGTGGCAGCCTATGCCGATCTGTGGCTTATTGCCGACGAAGGTCAATTGGCTAACATCGCCGTCCGCCCGTCGGCCAGGGGATTCGGATACGGCGAAACCTTGCTGCGGACGGCTATGGAAGCTCTGTTTCATGACGGCTGCCGCTCCGTTTTCTTGGAAGTACGCCTGTCGAATGGGGCCGCCATTGCCTTATATGAAAAGCTGGGCTACGAAAAGACGGCCATTCGCAAGGGCTATTATTCTCAGCCTGTAGAAGATGCTTACATTATGAACTGCACCAAAGAAAATTATCGATGGCTCAGCCATTTATTATAGAAAAGGATGAAATCTATGTACACCTTAGCACTCGAAACCAGTTGTGACGAAACGTCGGCTGCCGTCATTGAAGACGGCCGTCACATTCGCTCCAATATCATATCGACGCAGGTACCAATCCACCGGAAATTCGGCGGTGTCGTACCGGAAATCGCCTCGCGTCAACACATCGAATACGTCATGCCTATCATCAAAGAAGCCCTCGATACGGCCAAGGTCACACTCTCCGATATCGACCATATCGGCGTCACCTACGGCCCGGGCTTGGTCGGCGCCCTCTTAGTCGGTGTGGCTGCGGCCAAGGCCATCAGCTTTGCTGCCGATAAGCCCTTGGTCGGCGTCAACCACATGGAAGGCCATATTTTTGCCAACTTCCTCAGCCATCCGGAATTGGAACCGCCCTTTTTGGCCCTCGTCGTTTCCGGCGGCCATACGCAGCTCGTCCAGATCAATGACTATAACTCCTTCAAGCTCATGGGCCAGACCCGCGACGATGCGGCCGGCGAAGCCTTCGACAAGATTGCCCGGGTCATGGGCTATCCCTATCCCGGCGGCCCGCAGATTGAAAAGTTGGCCAAAGACGGCAATCCTGATGCCATTGAGTTTCCGAAAGCCCTTCATGAACGGCATAACTTTGAATTCAGCTTCAGCGGCTTGAAATCGGCCGTCCTCAACTATCTTCATACCCAGGAACAGCGGGGCGAGTCCTATAATGCCGCCGACGTTGCCGCCAGCTTCCAGAAGACCGTCGTCGAAACCTTGGTGGAAAAGACGATGGATGCCGCTTCGTACAGCCGGGCCAAAAAAATCGTCCTGGCCGGCGGCGTCTCTGCCAATGGCTGCCTGTCGGCGGCCATGCAGGAGGCCTGCGATAAAAAGGGCTATGCCTTTTACCATCCCGATCCGATCCTTTGCACCGATAACGGAGCCATGATTGGCTGTCGAGCTTACTATATGGCTAAGGCCGGCTGCTTTGCCGATTTGACACTCAATGCGAAACCGGCCCTGCCGATTACCGGGGAATAATCTTTGAGGCCGTACTGGGGGGATTTCCGTGACTGCACTTGCACCCATTTGCCGGACAGCCAGCACGCTGTCGCCGGTTCAGATCCATATCTTACAAAATAGTGAAGAGCTGCTGCAGTTTGCCAGCGACTTGTCGCACCGGGAGCTCTTCGTCTACGTGCCCGGACGGCGTAAGGGGACGCTGGTCCTGGCCGCTCATCGGACGCCGCTGTTGCAGAAGGGGCGGCAAAATGAACTGGCCGAACCGGGGACGGTCTTTTCTCATTATGAAGAACCTTTCAACTATCAGGTCTTTCAAGACGGCAAGGCCATGCATGGGGAAAAGGAAATCGAATACGGCCGTACAGCGCCCATTGTGGCTTATCCCTTTGTCGATAACGGCGGCAGGACCATTGCCGTCATCGCCTTTGTCGGCGTCGTCGAGGATAACCGGGAGTTATTGACGGAAACGGCGTTTCTCTCCCTCCAAGTGCCGATGGATTTTCATTCCATGTACCGGCCCTTATCGATTCAGGACGGCGTCGTCCTGGTCAACTGCAACGGCATCGTCATTTATGCCGACGACATGGCCGACAGTATCCTCCACATGTGCGGTCAGCACGGGATCATTACGGGGACCAATATTTACAATACCAGCCTCGATGTGACCGGTGGCAAACAGGTCTTGGCCACGGCCAACGGCCTGGCGGACGATATCACTGTCGGCGATGCCGTCGTGTCGCGGCGGGTCATTCCCATTTTGCAGCGCGGCAAGGTGCGGCGCGTCATTTCCATCTTGACGGAACGGACCGAACTCCATCGCAAAGAAGCGGAATTGATGGTCAAGACGTCGGTCATCAAGGAAATCCACCACCGGGTCAAAAATAATTTGCAGACCATTGCCAGCCTGCTGCGGATGCAGATGCGGCGGACGGCCAGCGACGAAGCACGGGACGTCTTAAAGGAGAGCCTGAATCGGATCTTGAGCATTGCCCTGGTCCATGAGACCCTGTCCTATGACGATGACGAAAACATCAATTTGTCCGACGTCGCTCAGAAATTGCTTAACCTCCTGGCCCACAGTCTAGTCAGTAAGGAATGCCGCGTCGAAACGAAGTTTTCCGGCCAAAAGCTGCTCCTGCCTTCTGATGTCGTCACGTCTTTGGCCCTGATCCTCAATGAACTCATTACCAATGCCATCATCCACGGCTTTGAAGGCCGGTCGGACGGCGTGATTTCCATTGCGATTTGCTGTGAAGGAGAATCTTGCGTCATTACCGTCTGTGACGACGGTGTCGGTATGGATCAGACGGCTAAGGACACGAACCGGAGACATCTCGGATTGGCCATTGTGCAAACACTGATCGAAAAAGATCTGCACGGAACGATTGCTTTTTCTAAGGCGCAGCCGCAGGGGACGGCGGCGGTCATTCGCTTTCCATTGTCAAAGAGGGGAGACTAAAACATGGGGTATCGCATTGTAATAGGGGACGATGAATCGATTATTCGAATGGATTTATGTGAAATGCTGGAAGATGCCGGCCACACCGTCGTCGGTGAAGCGGCAGACGGACTGGAGGCCCTGGAATTGGTGCGCCGGGAAAAGCCGGATATCGTCTTACTCGATATTAAGATGCCGCGCCTGGACGGCATCCACGCTGCCCGCATGATCGGTCATGAAGGGTTGGCGCCGGTGCTGCTCCTCACGGCTTACAGCCAGGAGGACATGGTCGATAAAGCGAAAGACTCGGGGGTCCTCGGCTACCTGGTAAAACCGGTGAGCCCGGTAAACCTCTTTCCGGCCATTGAAATCGCCATGGCTCAATTCAGCCGCCAGCGGGAAGCAGCCAAGCAGCTGGAAGAGATGAACGACCGGATCGAAACGCGCAAGGCCGTCGATCGGGCCAAGGGATGTCTCATGGACTTATATCATATTTCAGAAGACGAAGCCTATAGGCGCCTCCAGCAATACAGCATGAAGAACCGTAAACCCTTGAAAACAGTGGCCGAATCGGTCATTGCCGGAGCGGAAAAGATAAAAGGTCAAAAAAAATAAAGCCGTTAAAGAAAAAGTTGAGGCCCAAGCCTTGACTTTTTCACCTTTAATGGCTAATATATATATTGTAAGTTAGCACTCAGAAGTGAAGAGTGCTGATAAAGACTAGCAACTTACGTCTAAGGAGGAATATACAATGTTAAAACCGTTAGGAGATCGCGTCGTTATCCGCGTATTGGAACAAGAAGAAAAAACTGCAAGCGGTATCTTTTTACCGGACACCGCTAAAGAAAAACCGAGTCAGGGTGAAGTCATCGCCGTCGGTTCGGGCAAGCTTCTGGATGACGGGAAACGCCTTGCATTGGATGTTAAAGTTGGCGATAAAATCATTTTCTCGAAATATGCCGGTACGGAAGTCAAATTCGAAGGCACCGATTATTTAATCGTCAGCGAACGCGACATTCTGGCTATTATCTAATAGATTACAACTACTGAAAAACTACTGATCTTTTATATAGGAGTGTGTTAAAGATGGCAAAACAGATTTTGTTCAATGAAGATGCACGTCGTGCTCTCGGCAAAGGCGTCGACGCTTTGGCCAATGCCGTAAAAGTTACCTTGGGGCCTAAAGGCCGCAACGTCGTTCTCGATAAAAAATTCGGGGCTCCGACGATCACCAACGATGGTGTTACCATCGCCCGCGATATCGAATTGGAAGATCCCTTTGAAAATATGGGCGCTCAGCTCGTCAAAGAAGTCGCTACCAAGACCAACGACGTAGCCGGTGACGGCACGACGACGGCTACGATCCTGGCTCAGGCTATGATCGAAGAAGGCATGCGCAACGTCGCTGCCGGTGCCAATCCGATGATCCTCAAACGCGGCATTGAAAAAGCTACGGCGAAACTCGTCGAAGAAATCAAGAAACGTTCGATCCCCGTTTCCGACAAAGCTTCCATCGCACAGGTAGCTTCCATTTCTGCCGGTGACGAAGAAGTCGGCGGCCTAATTGCAGACGCTATGGAAAAAGTCGGCAAAGACGGCGTCATCACCGTTGAAGAATCGAAGACCATGGGCACGCAGCTCTCCGTCGTCGAAGGCATGCAGTTCGACCGCGGCTACATCTCCCCGTACATGGTATCCGACCCGGATAAGATGGAAGCTGTTATGAGCGAACCGTACATCCTCATTACGGACCGCAAAATCGCTTCGATCCAGGAAATGCTCCCGGTCCTCGAAAAAGTCGTTCAGTCCGGCAAAGAACTGCTCATCATCGCTGAAGACGTCGAAGGCGAAGCCCTCGCTACCTTGGTCGTCAACCGCCTCCGCGGCACCTTCAAAGCCGTTGCTGTTAAGGCTCCGGGCTTCGGCGACCGCCGCAAAGCGATGCTTCAGGATATTGCAACCCTTACGGGTGCTACGGTCATCACAGAAGATGTGGGCCGTAAACTCGACAGCGTTACCATGGAAGACCTCGGCACGGCTCGCCAGGTCCGCGTAACCAAAGATGAAACGACGATCGTTGAAGGCCACGGCGATGCTCAGGCCATCAAAGAACGCGTAGCTCAGATCAAATCTCAGATCGCTGACACGACGTCTGATTTCGATAAAGAAAAACTCCAGGAACGTTTGGCTAAGATGTCCGGTGGTGTCGCTGTCATCGAAGTCGGCGCTGCTACGGAAGTCGAATTGAAAGATAAGAAATATCGCCTCGAAGATGCCCTCAACGCTACTCGCGCAGCTGTTGAAGAAGGTATCGTATCGGGCGGCGGCACGACGCTCATCGACATCCTCCCGGCCCTCGACGAATTCAAAGAAGAAGGCGACATTCAGACCGGTATCAACCTCGTCAAACGCGCTGTTGAAGCTCCGCTCCGTCAGATCGCTGAAAACGCCGGCCTCGAAGGCTCGGTCATCGTCGCTCAGGTCAAAGCATCTGAAGACGGCGTAGGCTTCAATGCCCTTAAAGAAGAATATGTCGATATGGTTAAAGCCGGTATCGTCGATCCGGCCAAAGTAACCCGTACGGCTCTTCAGAATGCAGCTTCCATCGCAGCTCTCGTCCTCACGACGGAAACCTTGGTTGCTGACAAACCGGAACCGGCTCCGGCAGCTCCGGCAGCACCGGCCGGTATGGGCGGCATGCCCGGCATGATGTAAGATCGTCCGGTTAGAATACACTGACTGTACTCTCCTTAAAGAAACCTGTCTCATGGCAGGTTTCTTTTTTTTGCATACCAAACAATCTTGACTTTTACAGGGACGGCGAGTACCATAAAGAAGTTCAATTTTGCAAAAAAAGGAGGACTCTCATGCTTCGCACTATTCCTTTAAAATATGTACTGCCCCTCTTAGGGCTTACCGTATCGGCCTTTATTTTCAATACATCGGAATTCATGCCCATCGGGCTGCTCATCGATATTTCCCAGTCCTTCGGGATGACCGAGGATCAGACGGGCATCATGATTACCATCTACGCCTGGATGGTGGCCTTATTGTCCCTGCCGCTGATGCTGGTACTCTACCGCATTGAACTGCGGAAACTCTTATTGGCGACGCTCAGCGTCTTTGCGCTAGGGCAATTCCTGTCGGGGATTGCCGTCAACTATCCCATGCTGGTCGCGGCCCGTATCCTGGTCGCCTGTGCCCACTCCGTTTTCTGGTCCATTGCGGCGCCCATGGCGGCCCGCTTAGTCACCAGGGTACATCGGCCCCTGGCCCTGAGCATGATCATTACCGGCTCGTCCGTAGCCATGATCTTCGGCCTTCCCTTGGGGCGGGTCATCGGCCTTTATGCCGGTTGGCGCATGACCTTTGTCAGCATCACCGTCGTGGCCTTGTTGGTTTTGGTCTACTTGTTCCGTTTCGTCCCGTCCCAGCGCAGCCATTCGTCTTTTTCGCGGGACGAATTGCCGCGACTCTTAAAAAATCCTCTCGTCGTCAGCGTCTACTTGATCTCCGTCCTGTTTGCGACGGCCTATTTTACCGTTTACAGCTATATCGAACCTTTCTTGAAGCTGGTAGCGCAGTTCAGTGCTGACGGCATTACGTCGACGCTCATGCTCCTCGGCGTCAGCGGCCTCCTGGGCAGCTATATTTTCTCTCATTTTTACAATCACTACCGCTACGGCATCATCCGCCTGGGCTTCATCGGCCTGGTCCTGATGCTCGCCTTGTGGCAGCTGGCGTCGTCGCAATGGGAATGGATGCTGGCCGTCTGCCTGATGTTAGGCTGCTCGTCGACTTTGTTTAATGTAACCTTCCAGGCCGAACTCATTCGACAGGTCCCGTCGGGAGCGACGCCGGTTGCCATGTCCATCTTTTCCGGTATCTTCAACGTCGGCATCGGATTGGGAACCTGGATCGGCGGCCGGACCATGGCCTACGGCTTCTTGCCTTATATCGGTTACGTCGGAGCCGGCATCGGATTGTTGGCCTTGCTCTATTGCTTCATTGCCTACTTTCACTTCCTGGGCCGTCCCGATCCGGCCCTTCGTGAAGCGGGAAGGGGAAGTTTGTGAAATTTATAAAAAAAGTACTTGCTTTTTCTATGGAGTTCTAGTATAATAACACTTGTTCCGGTCGGAGCGGCCGAAATGAGTTATTCCTCAATAGCTCAGTTGGTAGAGCAATCGGCTGTTAACCGATTTGTCGTAGGTTCGAGTCCTACTTGAGGAGCCATGGCCCCTTGGTCAAGTGGTCTAAGACATCGCCCTTTCACGGCGAGAACATGGGTTCAAATCCCGTAGGGGTCACCACACCGATAAAGAGTTGTCTCATTGAGATGACTCTTTATTTTTTTGCCAATATGTTACAGAATCAGCACATATCGTTAAAATATTTTTGATATTTATAATTTAGCATAATAAAAATCTAATTATGTAAAATTAATAAGGGAAAATCCTTAATATATAAACATACGTCTCTTGTAAAAAGACTTAGAGGACGTAACTCTCTTGACGATAGACAGGTGAAAGCGTATAGTAAAGATAGCAAAAACGCATTATTATAAATTAAAAGGAGGGACGCTGCCTTTGCAGCAAACAACATGAGTGAACAACAAGTAACCCTACAAATGATCCAAGAAGCCCAGGAGAGGCTGAAAGGAGTCGCCCAAAAGACGGGACTGTCGTACAGCAATTCTGTCAGTGATCTGGCAGGCTGTAAAGTCTTTTTAAAACTGGAAAATCTCCAGCGGACCGGTTCCTTTAAACTGCGCGGTGCCTATAATAAGGTTGCATCGCTGACGCCGGCAGAACGGGAAAAAGGCGTCATTGCAGCCTCAGCCGGCAACCACGCCCAAGGCGTCGCCCTGGCAGCCAGTGAATACGGCTGTCAGTCGGTCATCTGCATGCCGAAACATGCGCCCTTGAGTAAGATTGCGGCCACCAAAGGCTATGGAGCCAACGTCGTCCTTCACGGCGACTTCTTTGATGAAGCGGCAGCTAAAGCCGTTGAATTGACAGCTGAACACGGCTACACCTTCGTCCATCCCTTCAACGATCCGGAAGTCATTGCCGGCCAGGGGACGATTGCCCTTGAAATCATGGAACAGCTGTCCGATGTCGATGCCATCGTAGCCCCCATTGGCGGCGGCGGCCTCATTTCCGGCCTGGCCGTAGCGGCTAAGAGCGTCAATCCGAAAATCAAGGTCATCGGCGTCCAGACGGAAAACATGCCGTCCATGAAAGTTTCCCTTGAAAACGGCCAAGCCATTGCCTATAACGGAAAAGCAACCTTAGCCGATGGGATTGCCGTTAAGGTGCCCGGCGATTTGACCTTCTCCATCTGTCAGAAATATGTCGATGAAGTCGTCACTGTCGATGAATCGGAAATCGCCAGTGCCATCCTGATCCTCCTCGAACGAGGCAAGACCGTTGCCGAAGGGGCCGGTGCCGTACCGGTCGCAGCCCTCATGAACGGCAAGATTTCCGGCATCCGCAATAAGAAGGTCGCAGCCTTGGTAAGCGGCGGCAACATCGATGTCAACAACATGACCCGGGTCATCAATCAAGGCCTCATCCGCTCGCAGCGCAAAATCTTTTTCCAGACCATCATTCCCGACGTTCCCGGCGAATTGGTCAAGCTCCTGTCGATCATTGCCGATACGAGTGCCAACGTCCTCTCCATTACTCATGAACGGAGCCAGCACGGCATCAGCATGGGTACGACGGCGGTTTCGCTGGAATTGGAAACGGCCAATGAAAAGCACGTTGAAAAGCTGATGAATGTCCTTCGCGACAATCATTACTTCGTCATGATGAAATAAGGAGGAAATTGAAATGGAAGACCATAAAGAAGGGGCGCAGAACTTAGAACGGGGCTTAAAGCCCCGTCATGTTGAAATGATCGCCCTTGGCGGGACTATCGGCGTCGGCTTGTTCATGGGATCGGCCAATACGATTCAAATGGCAGGGCCGTCAGTCCTCATCTGTTATGCCGTAACCGGCGTCGTCATGTTCTTTATCATGCGTATCATGGGTGAAATGCTCTATCAGGAACCGGTCACCGGCTCTTTTGCAACTTACGGCCACAAGTATATCAGCCCCTTTATCGGCTACCTTACGGCCTGCTCTTATTGGTTCTTGTGGGTCGCCGTCGGCCTCTCGGAAGTCACGGCCGTCGGCATTTACGTCCACTATTGGTTCCCCTTGCTGCCCCAGTGGATATCGGCCCTGGCCGGGATGGCCGTCGTCGCCGTTGCCAACATGGCGGCTGTCAAGTATTACGGGGAATTTGAATTCTGGTTCGCCCTCATCAAAGTCGTCACCATCATCGTCATGCTCATCGTCGGCGGTGCCGTCATCCTCTTTGGTTTCGGCAATGCCGGCGTTGCCGTCGGTTTCAGCAACCTTTGGGAACACGGCGGTTTCATGCCTAACGGCTGGGGCGGTATGCTGGCTGCTATGTGCGTCGTTGCGGCGGCCTTCCAGGGCGTCGAACTGGTAGGCATTACGGCCGGGGAGGCTCAAAATCCGAAACATACTTTAAAACGAGCTGTTAATAATATCGTTTGGCGTATTCTTATTTTCTATATCGGCTCGATTTTCGTCATTCTCTGTATCTATCCTTGGAACGAAGTCAGCTACATCGGCAGCCCCTTCGTCATGACCTTCGCTAAGGTCGGTATTTCATCGGCCGCAGCCATCATCAACTTCGTCGTTCTCACGGCAGCCCTTTCCGGCTGTAACAGCGGCATGTACAGCTCGGCCCGCATGATTTATACGTTAGCGCAGAACGGACAGGCTCCGAAATGCTTCTTGAAACTGTCGAAATCCGGCGTTCCCCGCAACGGCATCAGTGTTACCATCATCGTCTTGTTTATCGGCGTTATCTTGAACTATCTGATTCCGAATTCGAAGCTCTTCCTCTATTTATACAGCGCCTCCGTCTTCCCCGGCATGGTCGCCTGGTTCGTCCTGGCCTATGCCCAGAAGAACTTCCGCAAGGCCTGGGGCCCGGAAGTCATGGCTAAGCACGAATTTAAATCGCCCCTCTATCCGTATTCCAACTACTTCTGCATCCTGTTCCTGGTCCTGGTCACCATCGGCATGCTCTATAATCCCGATACGCGGATGTCCATCTTCTCGTCGTGGGTCTACATGGCAGCCGTCATCATCGCCTGGTTCGCCTGCGGCCTGAACAAGAAGAAGTACGATCAAGACGGTCATCTGATCAAGAACGATGAAGAACCGTAAGGCGTTGTCTAATGGCTAACATATCGCTTTTTTATGGCGATTAAGGTATAATAAAGATGATAATTCATTCTAAAGGAGATGCATTTACATGGCAGTACAAGTTATCAGCACAACCAAGGCTCCCGGTGCCGTAGGACCTTATTCTCAGGCTATTAAAGCCGGTGACTTCCTCTTTGCGTCCGGCCAGATCGCTATCGACCCGGAAAAAGGCAAAGTCGTTGCCGGAACGGTCGTCGGACAGGCTGAACAGTGCATGAAGAACGTCGGCGCTATCTTGGAAGAAGCCGGTCTCAGCTACGATAATGTCGTCAAGACGACGGTATATCTGACGGATATCAATTTCTTTGGCGCCGTCAATGAAGTCTATGGCAAATATTTCCAGAAGACCCTGCCGGCTCGGTCTTGCGTCGAAATCAGCCATCTTCCCAAAGACGTCTTCGTCGAAGTCGAAGTCATCGCTTACTGCGGAAAATAAGGCCTTATTTCTGCACCGTCGAAGAAGGTTCTTTTCGCAGTGTTGAACGGTGTAAGTCATTTAAAATAGTGGTGCATTCTCATGGCACCACTATTTTTTTTTACGGATTGTTTGGCAGAAAGCCAACAATTTTAATCGTTGGATGAATGCTGTTTGTAGATAGTATATTTTATTTTATCTACAAACATGCTATAATATAAACATGGAAACGATATATTTTAGAACAAAAACCACCGTGTCATTCATCAACTATCATTTTGTATTCTGTCCAAAATATCGGCGTAAAATATTTCTTATTCCACGGGTGGAAGAACGTTTTAAAGAACTAACTCGACAGAAATGCGAGGAACTCAAAATCGAAATTCTCGCGATGGAGTGCCATATTGACCATGTTCATCTTTTTTTGAAATGCTGGCCGAAGCAGTCGCCTGCCGAAATTATGAAGGAGATAAAAGGAGCTTCTTCTCATGTTCTTCGTAACGAATTTCCAAAACTGAAAGGGATGTCCAGCCTTTGGACAAGAAGTTATTTCGTTTCGACTGCTGGCAATGTCAGTAGCGATACTATCAGGTGGTATATTGATACGCAGAAAACAAGGGGGTGAGTTGCAATGATAAAGACCTACAAGTTTAAGCTTTATGCCGCAAAACGCAATAAAAAACTTCATCGGCAGATTAATGCCGCAGGTCTTGCCTACAATCATTGCATCGCCCTCCATAAGCGATACTGGCAGCTATATCATAAGTTGCTGAACAAGTTTGCTTTGCAGAAGCACTTAACGAAGCTCAAGAAACTTGAGCGGTTTAGTTATCTTAAAGAAATAGGTTCACAGGCATTGCAGGATGTCACTGACCGTATCGATAGAGCGTACAATCTCTTCTGGACAAATCTCGACAATAAACGTAAGACCGCACCGCCAGGTTTTAAGAAAGTCTGCAAGTACAAGTCTTATACGCTCAAGCAAGCTGGCTGGAAGCTTGATGAGGGGCATGGCACAGTCTACATAGCCAAACAGAAGTACCGCTACTTCAAGAGCCGCAACATCGAAGGCAGAATCAAGACACTTACGGTTAAGCGGGACACTTTGGGAGACATTTATCTCTACTTCGTCTGTGAACAAAAAATTACAGAAGTTAAACTACGAACAGGTAAAAGCGTCGGGTTCGATTTCTGCTTTAAAGATAAAATGCTCGTTGCTCCGGATGAGGAAAATGATATTGCCGCGCCATCCTTCTTTCAGAAGAACCAGAAGGCTATCCGTACGGCCTGTCGAAATCTGTCGCGCCGTCAACTCTGCTCGAAGAATCGTCAGGAGTATCGTAAAGTATTAGCACGGCTCTATCGCAAACAAGCGAATCAGCGCAGAGATTTCCACTTTAAACTCGCGAAAGAGCTATGTCAGAAGTATGCGGTTATCTGTCTTGAAAGTCTCAGCATGAAGGCTATGCAGCAAGGTCACGGGAAAAAAGTCAACGACTACGGCTTTGCTGCGTTCGAGAATATCCTAGAATATGTCGGCCGTCAGATGGGAACGAAAATTATTAAGGTAGATACATTTTATCCGTCCAGTCAGATTTGTCATGACTGTGGCTACCAAAACAAAGAAGTTAAGAATATTCGTGTCTCTGAATGGACTTGCCCTTCCTGCGGAATCCATCACGACCGAGACCGCAATGCGGCTAGAAATATTTTGTCAGAAGGTCTGAGGCTACTAACAGCATAAATTTGTATACGGGTGGGACATCATCCGTTAGGAGAGAGAACGTAAGACCATCGCGAGATGCGCAGTTTTCGCTCGTATCCTAGAATCCCTCGGCTTTAGCCGTGGGAGTATGTCAATCGATTAGAATCCCCTTTCATAGCATCCGAGGCTGCTGCTAAATCTATAACGGGATTCATACGATGGCCGGGTTGAGTAAGGGCCATCAAGAGGAGGAATCTGTATGGAACAACATAAAGAACAGTCGGTAGATGCAAAGACAAAGCCCTTGACCGGTGTCCGTGTCCTCGATATGACCCATGCCTACAGCGGACCCTTTTGTACCATGCATCTGGCCGATCAGGGGGCTGAGGTCATTAAGCTGGAAGTGCCGGGAAAGGGGGATCAGTCCCGTGGCTGGGCCCCTTTTAAAAATGGCGCCAGCGGGTATTATGCCTATATCAACCGCAATAAGTTTGGCCTGACCCTCAATCTGAAAACGGAAGAGGGCAAAGAGATTTTCAAAAAATTAATCAAAGAAGTCGATGTCCTTTGTGAAAACTTCCGCGTCGGTACCCTGGAAAAATTGGGACTCGGTTATGAGGTCTTAAAAGACATCAATCCGTCCTTGATTTACGCTTCGATTTCAGGTTTTGGTTTGGAAGGTCCGGAAGCGGAACTCCCCAGTTATGATCTCATCGCCCAGGCTATGGGCGGACTCATGAGCATGACCGGTGAACAGGACCATATGTATAAAGTAGGATCGTCCATTGCCGACAACTATTCCGGGACCTATTTGTCCCTGGCTATCGTCATGGCCTTATTCCAGCGGGAACGGACCGGCATGGGGCGGCGTGTCGATGTTTCTATGCTGGATACGATTTTCTCTATTTTAGAAACGGGAGCCCTGTCCTACGAACTGAACGGAGATATTGTAGAAGCCGTAGGCAACCGAAATCTGTCCGTGACTCCCTGTGATATTTTTAAAGCAGCCGACGGGCAATTTGCCCTGGTCTGCGGGACCCAGCGCTTTTGGCGGTCTTTGTGTCAGATTATGGGAAAACCGGAGCTGGCCGATGACCCGCGATTTGCCGATAATAAACTGCGCTGCGAACATTATCCAGACGAATTGAAACCGATTATTGAAGGCTGGAGCCGGCAGCACACGCTGGATGAACTGGAAACGAAGCTCTCCGATGCCGAAATCCCCTTTGGCCGCATTGCCGATACCAAGGGGGTGTGCGAAAACCCGGTCATAAAACGGCGCCATATGCTGTGGGATATTGACGATCCTGCCATTGGGGAGACGATTTCCGTGCCGGGGACGCCCATCAAAATCCATGGCTGCGAGGATAGGGCCTTTCGTCCGGCACCGACCTTGGGGCAGCATACCGACGATATCCTCAAAGAGATAGTCCATCTGACAGAGGAAGAGATTGCCCGCCTTCATGAAGAAGGAGTTATTTAAGAGAAGGGACGGTCTTTAGAGATTTTTTCACCTCATAGCAGGAAATCAACCTCTTTATGTCTAATATTTATAGTATAATAGATATATAAGACGACACACGTGCCGTTTTCTTTTAAAGGAGTGATACTATATGGCAAAACGTACTGCATCCGATATTATGGAAAAAGCTTTTATCACGGCAAGCCCGGAAACGTCTGTGTTTGACTTGGTCAATCTGTTCGTCAAGAATCACATCACGGCCATTCCTATCATCAATGACAAGAAAGAACTGGTCGGGATCGTAACCGACGCCGATTTACTGTACAAGAAAGTAAAGCCCCACGTTCCGCATTACGTCAATTTGCTCGGTGCCAGCATCTATTACAACGGTATCAGCGAATATGACAAGGGCTTTAAGAAACTTTTGGCCTGCACGGCTCGCGACATGATGACCAAAGACGTCATCATTGCAGCACCCGATGCCGATGTCGAACAGATTGCCGGCGTCATGGTAGCCGAACACTTGAAGGTCATTCCTATTGTTGAAGAAAAACACATTGTCGGCATCGTTACGCGCGGCAATATTCTCGATGAATTGTACCGTGAATACGGCGAAGATTAAAAGGGGGAGAAGAAGATGACGGAAGACATGAAGAAAGACTCATTGCCCGTCGAAGAAGAAACTGTCGAAACCGTTGAACCGGTTGAAACAGCAGCGGAAAAACCGGCCGTCCTCGTTCGGGATGTCATGGAAAAGGTATTCGTATCGGTCACGCCGGATACGCCCATTCGCGACGTATTTCGCCTTTTTATCAAACATCGCCTCCTGGCCGTACCGGTCGTCGACGAAAACAGCCATCTCATCGGCCTCATTTCCAGTGCCGACCTCATGTATCGCAGCTCGAAGCCGCATATTCCTCGCCTGCCTTTCATGGGCACCAAAGTGTATACCAACCGCATTTGTAAGTACGTCAAGGAATTTAAAAACCTCCTCGATCAGCCCTGTAAGAAGCTGATGACCAAAGACGTCATGATCGCCACGCCTAAAGCCGATATCGAACAGGTCGCCGCCGTCATGGTCATTGAACACTTGAAAATCCTGCCCGTCGTCGACAACCATCGCGTCGTCGGCATGATTACCCGGGCCTGCATCTTAAAGGATTTGTATCGGGAATGGAAGTAATCGCCTCCTTTGTGGCTAGGCATGGACGCTGTCCTGTGGTATAATTATATGATCTTATCATTTAGGCAGCTGTGCTGCTAAAAAAGTCATTCACGAGGAGGCCATAATGGATACCAAAGAACTCGTTATCGTCGTCGATTTTGGGGGTCAATACAACCAGCTCATCGCACGGCGCGTCCGCGAAAATCACGTATATTGTGAGGTATACCCTTATCATAAAGCCGTTGCAAAAATCAAAGAACTTCAGCCCATAGGCGTCATCTTTACGGGTGGCCCCGGCAGTGTCTATGAAGAAAATGCACCGAAGATCGAAGCCGAAGTCTTCCAGCTCGGCACGCCTGTTCTCGGCCTCTGCTACGGCATGCAGTTCATGGCCCAAACCTTAGGCGGTGAAGTCCAGCATGCGACCATGCGGGAATTCGGCAAGACGGAAATCGACGTCAATACGGCATCGCCCTTATTCAAAGGCCTTCAGGAAAAAGAAGTCGTTTGGATGAGTCACCAGGACTACGTCGCCTCCATTCCCGAAGGCTTTGAAGTCGTAGCCCATACGGCGAACTGCCCGGTCGCTGCCATGCAGAATCCGGCGAAAAAACTCTATGCCATGCAGTATCATCCGGAAGTGCTCCACACGGAACACGGCAAGGAAATGATCCATAATTTCCTCTTCGAAGTCTGCGGCTGCACCGGCTCGTGGACCATGGCCAACTACGCCAAGACGGCCATTGCCTCCATTAAAGAAACAGTCGGCGACGGCAAAGTCGTCCTGGCCCTCTCCGGCGGCGTCGACAGCTCGGTGGCTGCGGCCCTCATTTCTAAGGCCGTCGGCAGTCAGCTGACCTGCATCTTCGTCGATCACGGCCTCCTTCGCAAGAACGAAGGCGACGAAGTCGAAAACGCTTTTAAAGACAGCGGCATGAACTTCATCCGCGTCGATGCGTCGGATCGCTTCCTTTCTAAACTGGAAGGCGTCAGCGATCCCGAACGGAAGCGGAAAATCATCGGTGAAGAATTTATCCGCGTCTTTGAAGACGAAGGACGTAAAATCGGATCCGTCGACTTCCTGGCGCAGGGGACGATTTACCCCGACGTCATCGAATCCGGTGCCGGCGATGCAGCCGTCATCAAGAGCCACCACAACGTCGGCGGCCTTCCGGCTGTCGTCGATTTCAAAGGCCTCATCGAACCCCTTCGCAACCTCTTTAAAGACGAAGTCCGCGAACTCGGGGCTGAACTGGGCCTTCCCGAATACCTCGTATGGCGCCAGCCTTTCCCGGGTCCGGGCCTGGCTATCCGCGTCATGGGTGAAATCACCAAAGACAAACTGGATATCCTCCGCGATGCCGATGCCATCTTCCGCGAAGAAATCGCCAATGCCGGCATGCAGCGCGACATCAACCAGTACTTTGCTGTCCTCACCAATAACCGCTCCGTCGGCGTCATGGGCGACTTCAGAACCTATGACTACACACTGGCCCTGCGCGGCGTCACGACGACAGACTTCATGACGGCTGATTGGGCCCGCATTCCTTACGATGTCCTCGATAAAATCTCGAGCCGTATCGTAAACGAAGTAGACCACATCAACCGCATCGTCTACGATATTACCAGTAAACCGCCTGCAACCATTGAATGGGAATAAAATAATAGCAACCCTCATAAATCGCAACGTGAAGCGATTTGTGAGGGTTCTTTTTTTATTGAAAGTTCTCAAAGTGAACCGACAGTAGTCAGCCTTTTGTGGGAAAGTTTTTCTTTTATACTATAAAAACTTTATTTTAAAGTATTTTTTTGAAGTATACTAGCAAAAAGTGTTGATGAACAGGGATGATCTTATCAAAATATCCCGAAGGCTATCGTTGTTCGGAAGCCGTACTTGAACTAAAACTTGAACATGAAACAGCCGTTTACGCACTGTGACGTAAACGGCTGCTGTTATTTTGGATAGAGTTTTTCATTATCCTGATTTATGGGGAAGGGTAAGAATATTATTCGATGTCCAAATCGGCCGTGACCTGATAGTAATCGCAGGCATGGGAGGTATAGTTCTTGACGTTTTTCTTGGAAATCATGCTCATCTTCAGGAAAGAACAGAAGACGAAGGCGTTATCGTCAAGGACGGTCTGCTGCATCTGGACGGCCAGGGCGGCGCGTTTGGCCGGGTCGAATTCTTGACTCAGTTGTTCTTCCAGGGCATCCAACTTGGCGCTGTGGTATTTTCCCTGGTTCTTGGTGGCATGGCTTACGGCAAATACGGTGAACCAGTACTCCGGGTCCCCCGTAGGAGCCTGGACGTTGGCCATGGCATAGACATCCCATTTCTTCGGATCTTTGACGACTTGGTTGTTATCGGCTGTATTATTGATATCGACGGCTATGCCGATATCTTTTAGCGTGGATTGGGCCGATTCGGCCAACAGCGGCAGTTCTTGACGACTCGGATAGGTCAGCCATTTTACGACCAGTTTCTTGCCGTTCTTCTCACGGATTCCATCGCCATCGGTGTCTGACCAGCCGGCTTGTTCCAGCACTTTCTTGGCCCCTTCCGGATCGTAGGTTTCGGTCGTTACCTTATCGCCGCCAAAGGCAGAGCCTGCCGGGAATACGCCGTTCGCCGGGAATCCGTTTCCTTCCAACAGTTTGTCGACGAAACTTTTCTTGTCGATCCCCATGGCAATGGCCTTGCGGACAGCCGGATCGGCGCAGACTGAATCGGGATCGAAATTCATCTTGCCGAAGAAACAGCGGGACGTAGAAATCTGGGAGATATTGTACTGATCATTTTGGAAGAGGGGGTAGCTTTCATAAGCCATGCCGTAGGCCGCCTGCACTTCACCGGACTGGAGGGCATTGGCCAGGGTGTTGCCGTCGGTAATGGTGCGGATGGTAATCTTATCCAGCTTCGGCGTGCCGCCCCAATAGTTGTCATTTTTCTTGAGGGTCAGATGGTCGTCGGTCTTTAAATCGGTCGCGATATACGGACCCGTACCGGCTACGATTCCATTTTCAAACCCGGCGTCGACATCGATGATACAGCCATAGGGATCGCCGAGATAATTGAGCAGGGCCGGTTTCGGTTCTGTCGTCCTGATGATGAGTTCTTGCCCCTTTGCTTCAATAGAAGCAATCTTCAAGTCCTGTTGGGCTCGTTTGTTGTTGGCAATCAGATGTTCCAGACACTGTTTGACGGCAGCGGCATCCATTACACGGCCGCTGGAAAATTTGACATTGTCACGAAGGGTCAGTTTCCATGTCAAGGGATCGGTGTTTTCCCACTTGACCGCCAACCAAGGCTGGAGCTCCATGTCATCGGAGTACTTGACCAGGGTCTCACCGATGCCGTAGCGGATACAGGCCCAGCCGGCGTAGGCGTTGTGGGGGTTGACGTCGGGTTCTTCATTGGAGCTGTTGAAGGTCGTGTCGCCAATTGTCAGTACCTTATTTCCGCTGCCACCTCCGGCCGAATCATTGCCGCAGCCGGTAATGGCACCGACGCACAGCAGGGCACCGATCATCAGGGCTGCCAGTTTCTTCCATTTCATTGCATTTCCTCCTTATAGTACGCTGTCTATGAGCTTCTTCGTATAGTCCTGCTGCGGATGGCGAATTACCTCCTCCGTCGTTCCCGTTTCTATGATATTTCCGTCGTGCATGACGATGACCCGGTCGCAGAAGTCTTGAACCAGGGCGATATCATGAGAAATGAAGAGATAAGACATCTTCAATTCCTTCTGCAGTTCATCGAGGAGGGACAGGATGTCGGCCTGTACGGTTACATCCAGGGCCGACGTGGCTTCATCGAGAATCAACAGCTTAGGCTGAATGGCCAGGGCCCGGGCGATGGCCGCTCTCTGGCATTGACCGCCGCTGACCTCATGAGGATACCGGTCGGCAAAGGCTGTCTCGAGGCCGCAGCGTTCCAAGAGGCGCTGACATTCTGCTGCGGCGTCTTTTTTGGACCGGCCGTGATTGCGCAGGCCTTCGGTGATGCCGTCTCCTAGCGTCTGGCGAGGATCGAAGCTTTCCACGGGCATCTGAAAGACCATCTGTATTTTCCCGTAGGCCTGCCGCAGTTTTCTGCCGGAAGCTTTCGTAATATCTTGGCCCTCCAGGATGATGCTTCCGGAGGTCGCATCGAGCAGCCGTGTCACCATCTTCGCCACCGTTGTCTTGCCGCTGCCGCTTTCACCGATGATGGCCACCTTTTCTCCTTCGCCGACGGAAAAGGTCACATCATCGACGGCCGGAAAATCGTTCCCATCGGCAGCGGTAAAAATTTTGCGGAGGTGCTCTACGCGTAACAGTTCTTCCATCATTTACCTCCTTAACTTCGGCACGGCGGCCAGCAGTTTTTTCGTATAACTTGTCCGGGGATGTTGTAAGATCTCCTGTACGTCTCCGTATTCCACCATCTGGCCATCCTTCATAATCAGCATCGTGTCCGCCATGGCCTTAATGACGCCGATATTGTGGGTAACGAGCAGAATGGCGGTGCCAAACAGTTTCCTCGCCAGCAGCATTTCCTCGATGACCTGTTTTTGTACCGTAACATCTAAGGCCGAAGTGGGCTCATCGGCCAAAAGGACTTTCGGTTTCAGGAGCATGGCCGCCGCCACGCCCACACGCTGCTGCATGCCGCCGGAGAGTTCAAAGGGATAGCTGTCTAAAATACGCCGGGGGTCCGTAAAGCCTAATTTTGTCAGCAGGTCTTGGGCCTGCGTTTCTACGGCCTTTTTATCCGTATAGCCGTGAGCTGCCATCATTTCTCGGATTTGCGCCCGTATCGTTCGAATGGGGATAAAGGAAGTTCCGGCAGTCTGAAAAATCATGGCGATCTCCGGTCCGCAGAGGACCTGCATGTCCCTTTCCGAAAGGTCCGTCAGGTTCTTTCCCTGATACCAGATGTCGCCGCGGGTGACGAGGCCGTCTCTGCCTAACAGGCCCATAGCAGCCTTCAATAACGTTGACTTTCCACTGCCGCTTTCGCCGGCAATGCCGAGGATTTCTCCGGCTTGAAGGTCAAAGCTGACATCTTGGACGACCCGCCTTCCGTTATAACTGATATCTACCTGATCATATCGTATGATGCCGCTCATCCTTACCTCCGATTCTTTGGGTCCAGCCAGTCACGGACGGTATCCCCAAGCAGATTGAAAACCATAACCGACACAAAGATGGCCACGCCGGGAGACAGGGTTACCCAAGGATGAGTCGCCAAGAGATTACGGGTATCACTCATCATGCTGCCCCACTCGGGAATCGGCGGCTTTGCGCCCAGTCCCAGAAAAGAAAGCCCGGCTAATTCCATCATCATCGTGCCGATATCGAGCATGGCCGTGATCAATATGGGACCTGAAATATTTGGAATGACATGCTTGTAAATCATTTGAAATGTACTGTTTCCTGCCATTTTAGCGGCCTGCATATAGGTTGCCGATTGCTGGGCCAGGGCCTGACTGCGGGCCAGACGAGCATATTTAGGCCAGCTGATGGCCGCCAGGGCCAAGATGGCGTTATGGACACCGCCGCCTAATACAGCGGCAACGGCTAAGGCAAAGACCAGGCCGGGGAAGGCCAGAAACATATCGGCCAGACGCATGAGCAGTGTATCGATCCATTTTCCCGACCAGGCACAGACAATGCCGATGAGACTGCCAAACACGGTAATAAAACCGACCAATAGGAGGGTAGAAAAAATACTCGTATAGCTGCCGGCTATGATCCTTGAGAACATATCGCGGCCGAAACGGTCGGTACCCAACAGATGTTCGGCAGAGGGCGCTGCCTTGGCAATGGCCAGATTCTGTTCATACGGGTCATACGGACACAGGGATTCGCTGAAAAAGGCAGCGGCAATCAGTAATAAAGCCAAAATCGAGAAGGCAATCAGTTTATATTTGAGCCGGTCCTTTTTCACGGTCTGAATTCGTACCGTAACGTCGTTCACTTGCGGCTCACCCCCAGCCGGATACGCGGATCCAGATGATGATACAGCAGATCGGCTATCAGATTGACCACGACATAGATAATCGCCATCCACATGACATAAGCCTGAATCAACGGATAGTCACGCATATTGATGGCATCTACGGCCAGCTTGCCGACGCCATCCCACATAAAGATGCTTTCGATAATGGCCGTACCGCCCAAAAGGCTGCCGATCGACAAGGTTAACAGGGTCATAATGGTCAGCATGGCGGACTTCATGACATTCTTCCAAAGAATAACCTTACGGCTGACCCCACGGGCCTTGGCCCCCAACACATAATCCTTATTGAGCTCTTCCAGTACGGTAGAACGGACCTGCCGCAAATACTTCGCCGACATGGCAATGGCCAGGGTCATCGTCGGCATGATGGTGCTCTGCCAATCCGTGCCGCCGGAGATGACCGGCAAGAGGTTCAATTGGATGCCTAGCAACTGCATCAACAGCATGGCCACAAAGAAATTCGGCATGGCATTGCCGATAAAGCTGAAAAAGCGCAGGATCAAATCTTCCGCTTTATTGTGACGGACCGCTGCCAAAATGCCTAAGGGCAGGGAAATCACTACCGTCAGCAATATCGATAGTGTCGTCAGCAATATCGTCGCCGGCAGCTTTCGCAGAAAGGATTCCAGCACGGGCTCGCCCGTCACATAGCTCATACCCATATTTCCGTGCAGCATCGCTTGAAGCCAGGAAAGATACTGCCGGAAGAAGGGCAGATTCAATCCCAGCTCGGCTTTTCTGGCATCGATGATTTCTTGGGCCACCTCTACGCCGCGGTTGGTATACATTTCCGTTACGGCATCACTGCCTGCCATATACATCAGCAGGAAGGACAGGAAGGTGATCCCAAACAGAATGGGAATCAACTGTAGGAAACGCTGCAGTGTATAATTCAACATGTCTCATCCTTTCTTCGTTTTCTTCATAACTTTAATAATACATTAAAAAATGTATACATATAAGCCCTATTGGGGGATATTGGACGATGATAATTGCAGATTAAGCCTTACATTCAAAGATTTGATGACGAAAGAATGGCAAATTGATTTGTTAATGACTGTTTTTTGAAAACTTCTTTTAGTATCGGCATTTTCCCGAGGGATGATAAAAACATTCTTTATTATCCCCATAGGGGGCTTATAAATTTTTATTATATTCGATAAACTAATAACAGTGAATGATATGAATGGAAAATTTTTAAAGCCCTACCGACGAAGGATTTCGGAGGTTGCGGCAGGAGGGCGTAGGAGACCGATTAATATGGCGACAAATAATATGAAATATAATGAAGACATCGATACGTATGGTGAGCTGAATCGCGAAATCGAGGCCTATTGGGACTCGCGCAGCGATGATTTCAGCAAGACGAGACGAAAAGAACTGGAAGGTCCCAGTGCGGAAGCTTGGAGGGGACTGCTTAAGGAAAAACTTCCTCAGGGACAGAAACTTCGTATTCTGGATATCGGAACCGGTGCCGGCTTCTTTGCCATCTTATTAGGGAAAATGGGACACGCCGTGACGGGTATCGATATGTCGGGGGCCATGCTCCATGAGGCGAAGATCAATGCCCTGGCCTATGGCGTGGCAGCCAAGTTTCAGAAGATGAATGCTCAAGAGCTTGATTTCGAATCGGAGTCCTTCGATGTCGTCATCAGCAGAAATCTCACCTGGACCCTGCCCGATGCGATGGCGGCCTATCAGGAATGGCATCGCGTATTGAAGCCACAGGGCTTACTGTTGAACTTTGACTCCGATTACGGGCAGGAAACCTTTTCAAAGAAAGACAATCAAGAACATGTCCATGCCAATATCAACCAAGAACTTATCGACACCTGCAACAACATCAAAGACGCTGTCCGCATCAGTAATCATCGTCGCCCGGACTGGGATATACAGTATCTGAAAAGTCTTGGCATGGAAGTGGATGCGGAAGCCAATATAGCGCCGCGCGTGCACAATGATCCCGATATGCAGTACGATGATGTTCCACTGTTTGCCATCGCTGCAAAGAAATTATTTCATGCTGATAATCTTTACTAATCGGCCATGACGACGGCGCCGTCTGAGCGACAAGTGATTCAGGCTGCGCGACATTTGTGGGGACGATTGATGTAAGAAAGGGCCGAATACAGTATCTCTCCGAACGGGGACTGAAACACTTTAAAGCCAACATACTTTTGCTGGTTGATTATGACCGTTAAGACACCCATCCCCGTAGGAGACGGAACACTTTTGTAATGGCCGGTACAATTTTCTTTGCTTTGGGTAAGAACTTGAATCCCCAAGGTGGGCTGTGATGGCTTTTCTTGGGGATTTGTTCTGTTTGGCCCTTCGTTGCGGTGCAGTGGTTTGACAAGGTGCAGCGAAAAAAGTATACTTGAGATAAGTCAAGGTAATACTGATTTTGTCTGACCTTTGGAAAACCTATTTCAGGGTCAAAAAACCCGTAGGTTTGAAAATTTTCAAAATGGCTACAAATGGCGTAACGAAGCGGATAGACGGCACTGCCTGATTTTTATTTTTCACCCGGGTACCTGAAAAAGGCCAAAAAAGCCTTAGGTTTGAAAAAATCGCCTGTGAGCCCAGTCAGGGAGCGGGTACTGAGGGATAGAGTCAGCGTACCAAAATCCCCGTAAGGGGACTGAAACGCCGCAACTGGTTTTTCGTTTTTACGTCGTTTATCCACGTCAGCGTACCAAAATCCCCGTAAGGGGACTGAAACAAATCTATGTTTCTTATAAATGCTTTGCGTTCGCGCGTGTCAGCGTACCAAAATCCCCGTAAGGGGACTGAAACTGATAATCAAAGATCTTGTAGATAATACGATTCGAGGTCAGCGTACCAAAATCCCCGTAAGGGGACTGAAACAACGGCCAACAAATCTAAATAAATACAGTAGCATAGTAAGTCAGCGTACCAAAATCCCCGTAAGGGGACTGAAACTTTAACAGTATTTAATACATCTATTCCTTTATCTATAGCAGTCAGCGTACCAAAATCCCCGTAAGGGGACTGAAACGATTGCAACCCTGGATTTAAACCAGACTGCGTCGTCGGTGTCAGCGTACCAAAATCCCCGTAAGGGGACTGAAACAGCCGTAAAACGAATTGTTCTTCTTGGATTCAATAATGTCAGCGTACCAAAATCCCCGTAAGGGGACTGAAACTCACGACATCTTCCGTCGTTGTCGTATTCTGTTTCGCCAGGTCAGCGTACCAAAATCCCCGTAAGGGGACTGAAACGTTTGGGCGTTATGCCCGTTCGGATGCCAGTCGTAGCGAGTCAGCGTACCAAAATCCCCGTAAGGGGACTGAAACGATGATTACGAGAAAAGCTTTATCGAGCAGAACGCCGAGTCAGCGTACCAAAATCCCCGTAAGGGGACTGTTTTAAGGCGTGAAAAAGCCATGGATTTATGCTTTTTTCATAGATCCATGGCTTTTCTATTGGCTGTATTCTATTCTCATGATGTTTTTTCAAAAATGGCGGACTCTGTTTTATTGTATAAACAAATCTCTCCCACAACAGTGGCAAACTGTTGCTTCTGGGCGGCTATATTCCCCACAATATGGGCATTTATGGAAGCCATTTCTAGCTTTTCCTCTATCGTTAGGTTTTATTTTTAAGCTATGAATCATTGCTATTATCCACAAGGTATCACTATAGATAAACCATTTAGCAAAACTTCTACCCTTACGATAGGCAATATTTGATGGAATTAACGCGAGTAGTGCAGTTAAAAAATAAATTGCACTAGCTTCGCTGTCGGAACCGGACAACAAAAATGATGGCAATATGGCTCCAAAGAAAATACCCATGAGATTGTTCATAAGATAATGTGTCTGTGTTGAAATGGTCAATGTTATCGCCTCTTGTTATATATATCATCATATATAGTATACGATAAAATCATAAAAATATCTATTTCAAAATGAAGTACCAATGGAATAAATTTGCTGCCGCCTGGGATTATAGCACCTATATTCAAGCGTTAAGACTCAGTTTGGCCTCTTATGGATTTACTCAAGAAGTTAAGAACTAAAATTCCAGATTTAGTTAGACTCTTTTTTAGAAAAAGGAGGTAATCCATAGGGGGGGACTGAGACTCTTATGAAGCTTTCGCCAAACAAGCTTAGCTAGCCATGTCATATTACCGATTTCTCCGCAAGGAGGAAAAGGACGTATTCTTAATCAATCTATTTTGATTCACTAGGATGTTGTGTTACTGGAATTCCCGAGATGGGCTGTGATGGCTTTTCTTGGGGATTTGTTCTGTTTGGCCCTTCGTTGCGGTGCAGTGGTTTGACAAGGTGCAGCGAAAAAAGTATACTTGAGATAAGTCAAGGTAATACTGACTTTGCCTGACCTTTGGAAAACCTATTTCAGGGTCAAAAACCCCGTAGGTTTGAAAATTTCCAAAATGGCTACAAATGGCGTAACGAAGCGGATAGACGACACTGCCTGATTTTTATTTTTCACCCGGGTCCCCCGAAAAGGCGAAAAAAGCCTGAGGTTTGAAAAAATCGCCTGTGAGCCCAGTCAGGGAGCGGGTACTGAGGGATAGAGTCAGCGTACCAAAATCCCCGTAAGGGGACTGAAACGGGACGTGCTTGAATCCGTTGAGGTCCGACAGGAAGTCGCGTCAGCGTACCAAAATCCCCGTAAGGGGACTGAAACGTTTGGGCGTTATGCCCGTTCGGATGCCAGTCGTAGCGAGTCAGCGTACCAAAATCCCCGTAAGGGGACTGAAACACTACGAAGATGT
>NZ_HF954534.1:106328-142942 GCF_000455225.1 Megasphaera massiliensis | reverse complement strand
CGTCAGCGTACCAAAATCCCCGTAAGGGGACTGAAACACCTTCGTCCGCGATTCCAACGGCCATCCAGTTTGCGTGTCAGCGTACCAAAATCCCCGTAAGGGGACTGAAACTTATAGTTTGGGCGTTACAGTATGACGTTTGGTCACAGAGTCGTATTACCAAAATCCCCGGAGTTACATGGACTCTTTTTTGAAAAAGGAGTTTGTACCATAGGGGACTGAATCTGACGCTCTGATGTTTCTACTTTTGTCGGAGGGTATTGGCGCATGCCTTGCCTGTTGGGGAGGGATATTCTTACACCGGCCCCATACCTACTTGGACTCCTTTTAGAAAGGGAGTCATACAATAGGGGACTGAGACGGGTTTGTCCGTAAGCCAATCAATATGCTTTCCAGCGTCGTATTACCGTTTTCCTCGCAAGGGGTCTGAATGCATGACGAAAGACCTATCGTCTTTTTTGGATGATAGGTCTTTGCTTTTTGATCTAAACTTTGTACATTGGATAATTTACGGTTGACAGAATATAAATGAAAGCGTATGATAAAAACATGAAAGATGTAAATTTTGAAATGTACGAATTTCGAAGGGCGTACAGATTTATGAGATCATGAGAAAGGAAGGGTGTTATGGTACTTTTAGGCGACTTGGCCGAGATTGTATCGGGGCACAATGTTGCCCGGCTATCTGCTGCCGACCAGGATCGGAAATACACGAATGCGGATTTTGAGCGCGACTTTTATCGGATGAAGTTGGCCACGCTTACGAATCCGATTATATACCGTCAACCGGGATCGAGTGAGAGTATGGCCGCGGCCATTATTTCGGACGACAACCGGGGTAAATTCATCAGCCAGGTATTTGCTATTTTGGACATTGACACGAAGAGGCTCCATCCGGCTTACCTTTGTTATTTGCTCAACGAGTCGGACGACATCAGCCGACAGAGCCGTATTTTGCTGCAAGGGTCGGTCATCGTCCGCTTGTCGGCCCAGCAGTTGAAGCAAATCGAAATTCCCCTGCTTTCCATGGCGGACCAAGAAAGATTGGGACAGATGTATGTGACGGCCCTCTATCAGCATTATTTGGAAATGCAAAAAACGAAATTGAAATTTCAGGCCCTGCGCGGCCTTTTACATGACTTGGAAAAAAGCAAACGAGGAGAGATATCTAATGAGCACTGAAAATAAGAACCTTGAACAAGTTTTATGGGACTCGGCAAACGTCATGCGTCAGACCATGGGCGCGGCCGACTATATGGACTATGCCTTAGGCCTTATCTTTTATAAGCATCTGTCGGACAAGACCTTGGAAACGGCGGCGACGGTCTTAGTCGACGGCGGCGAAGTGACGGAAGCCGATGTGGCGACGGAAGCCATGCGTCAGGCCGTTTATCAGAAATATTATGATGACCCGGCTTATCAGGAAGACTTGCTGAAATCGATGGACATGGACTACGTCATCAAGCCCAAGTTTACCTTTACGGCTTTGGTTGAAGAAATCAATGAGCAAACCTTCCAACTGGAACACCTCAACCAAGGCTTTACTGATCTCGAGCAGTCGAATACGACCTTATTGGAACACCTTTTTGACGATGTGGATTTGCATTCGACGAAACTGGGGTCGACGCCGCAGCGGCAGAACGACCTCATTGCCGACGTCATGAAAGCCTTGGCACCGCTCAACCTCGACAGTCACAGCGGCGATATCCTCGGCGATGCCTATGAATACCTCATCAGTAACTTTGCCTCCGACATGGGCCAGAAGGCCGGCGAATTCTATACGCCTCAGTCGGTATCGACCTTGTTGGCCCGCATCGTTACCCGCGGTCAGGAAGGGAAGCGCGGCTTTGCCGCCTATGACCCGGCTATGGGATCGGGATCGCTCTTGCTCAACGTTCGCAAATACGTCGAAAAGGCCGATTCCATCGACTACTACGGGCAGGAAATCAAGACCTCGACGTATAACCTGGCCCGGATGAATATGATCATTCACGGCATTTCGGCGACGAAACAGCAGCTCCGCAACGCCGACACCCTCGATACGGACTGGCCGGCCGATGAAATCACCGACTTTGACGGCGTCCTGATGAATCCGCCGTACTCGCAAAAATGGAGTGCCAACAAAGATTTCCTGACTGATACCCGTTTTGCCGACTACGGCGTTTTGCCGCCGAAATCAAAGGCCGACTACGCCTTCTTACTTCACGGCCTCTACCATCTGAAAGCGACGGGGACCATGGGCATCGTCCTGCCTCACGGCATCCTCTTTCGCGGGGGAACGGAAGGAAAAATCCGTCAGAAGCTCTTGGAAAAAGGCTTCATCTATGCCGTCATCGGCCTTCCGGCAGGACTCTTCTATTCGACGGGGATTCCGACGACCATCGTCGTATTGAAGAAAGAACGGCCCGGCCGCGATGTCTTGTTCATCGACGCCAGCAAGGAATTCGTCAAAGAAAAGACGCAGAGCCTCCTGACGAAAGACAATATCGAACGGATCTTTAAGGCCTATACGGAACGGAAGGACGAAGACAAATTCTGCCACGTCGCAAGTTTTGACGAAATCGTAGAAAACGACTACAACCTGAACATTCCTCGCTATGTCGATACCTTTGAACCCGAACCGGACATCGACTTAGGAGAGCTTAATAAAGAGCTGTCAAAGACGAATGCGGAACTGGCAGCCAACGAAAAAGAACTGTTGGACATGATGAAGAGCCTGACCACGGCAGACGAAAAGAAAGCCAAAGACTTACAGGACTTCCTGAAGCTCTTTGAATGAGGTGTATAAAATGATAAAAGAAGAAAAGAAAAGGCCGGCTGTCCGATTTGAAG
This sequence comes from Megasphaera massiliensis, assembly GCF_000455225.1. Lineage (GTDB taxonomy): Bacteria > Bacillota > Negativicutes > Veillonellales > Megasphaeraceae > Megasphaera > Megasphaera massiliensis. The sequence goes on along the minus strand of NZ_HF954534.1, from coordinate 140,110 downwards.
GCTTTAGTGATGATTGGGAAGTGCGAAAATTTGGTGATTTATTTAAGCGAAGAATGGAAAGAAATAATGGACAATTTGATAAAACAAAATGGATATCTGTTGCCAAAATGTATTACCAGGAAGCTAATAAGGTAACGTCAAATAATATAGATACAAGGACGTACGTCTTAAGGTTAGGGGATATTGCTTTTGAAGGACATTCAAATAATGAATTTAAAATTGGTCGATTTGTAGCAAATGATATTGGTGACGGCGTTATTTCGGAACTATTCCCAATATATAAACATATAACCCCATATGATTTAAGTTTTTGGAAGTACTATATTAACCTAGAAAATATAATGTTCCCTAAATTACAACGGTGCATTGAAATATCGTATACTTCATCAAATAAATTAGATGAGAAATTCTTTTTAAAGGAATTGACACGAGTTCCTGCCTTAGATGAACAAAAGAAAATTGGAGATTATCTCAGGAAAATAGATATGCTCATTACCCTTCATCAGCGTAAGCTGGACCAGGTGAAGACGCTGAAGAAGTACTTCCTGCAAAACATGTTTCCGGCAAAGGGGGAGACCGTGCCTAAGATTCGCTTAAAGGGCTTTACGGGCGATTGGGAACAGCGTAAGTTATCAGAAATTACCTTGAAAATAGGAAGTGGAAAAACACCACTTGGTGGGGTGAAAGCTTATAAAGAATCTGGCATTCCTTTAATTAGATCTCAGAACATTAATAATGATAAAGTCGATTTATCTGATGTAGTATATATTGATTTTGCTACTGATGAGGCTATGAGTAATTCCAGAGTCTATAAAGACGATATTTTGTTAAATATTACAGGGGCTTCAATAGGTAGAAGTGCTGTATATACACTAGCGAAGCGTGCTAATGTTAATCAGCATGTTTGTATCATCAGACCAGTTAATGAATACAATTCAAAATTTATACAGATGAATCTAGCTTCTGATATAGGTCAGACTAAAATCGAGGAAAGTCAGGCGGGTGGAGCTCGGCAAGGACTAAATTTTAAACAGATTGGAAAGATGTCGTTTGTTTTTCCTAGACTAGGAGAACAAAAACAAATCGGACTGTATTTTCAAAAAATTGACGATCTCATCACCCTTCATCAACGTAAGTTAGACCAGTTACAGACATTAAAGAAATTCATGCTTCAAAATTTATTCATCTAAAAGGAGATGTATGACCATGACATCCTTTGAATCGGAAGCCAGTATTGAAGAGAAGCTGATTCGTCAGCTGACGGAAGGGAAGTCCCAGTGGACGTTTCGTGACGATATCCGCAGCTTTGACGACTTATGGGATAATTTTCGCCGCATTTTAGTTCAGAACAATAAAGAGATTTTCGACGCTCATCCTCTGACGGATAACGAATTTTTGCAGGTGCAGAACCAACTTCGGTTCACGTCTTTTTATGACGCTGCCGTCTGGCTCATCGGTGAGAACGGCGTCGTCCGGGTCATGATTCAGCGCGAAGATGCTTCCTTGGGACGGGTCTACCCAGTCGTTTTCAAACGGGCCGATATTGCCGGAGGCTCGTCGGTCTATGAAGTCGTCCATCAGATTCGTTTCCTCCGCAAGGAAGCCATGAACCGCGACCGCCGCGGCGACGTGACCTTGTTGATCAACGGCCTGCCTATGATTCACATCGAGCTGAAAAACCGCAGTCATCCTTATATGGACGGGTTCCGCCAAATCAAGCAGTACCTCAAAGAAAATGCCTTCCAGGATATCTTCTCGACGCTGCAGATGTTCGTCGTCTCCAACGCTGCCGATACGCGCTACATTGCCACGGCTTCTGAAAGTGAGCTCAATGAAAAATTTCTCTCGACGTGGCTCGATGAAGCCAATCGGCCGGTGACGGACTACCTTTCCTTTGCGAAAGCCGTCTTATCCATTCCGGAAGCCCATCAAATGGTGTCTCAATATACGGTCCTGGACAGTGAACGTAAGGCCTTGATCCTGCTGCGCCCGTACCAGATTCACGCCATCCGTGCCATTCGCAGGGCCGTCAATCCGAATACCGACGGCGGCACCCAATCTGGCTACATCTGGCATACGACGGGGTCGGGCAAGACCTTGACGTCTTATAAGGCGGCCCGCTACTTGAGCCAGATTCCCAGCATCAAGAAGGTTGTCTTCGTCGTCGACCGCCGCGATTTGGACAATCAGACGACCGGGGCTTTTCAGGCCTATGCCGCCTACGATACGATCGACGTCAGTGAGACCGACAACAGCCGCGACTTGGTCAAAAAATTACAGTCTGATAAGGGCGACGTCTTGGTCACGACGATTCAGAAACTACAGAACGTCATGAAGCGGTATCCCAAAGGCTCGAAGCCTTATGAAAAGCTGCACGCTCTGCGGCCGGTCTTCGTCGTCGATGAATGCCATCGCGCCGTATCGGCTGAGGCTCAGCGGGAATTGAATCGCTATTTTACGTCGCCTTTGTGGTACGGTTTTACGGGGACGCCCATTTTCAGCGAAGATGCCAAAAATACGGCAGGCGACTTGCCGGCGACGACGGAAGAACAGTACGGTAAGCGCCTCCATGCATATACCATCAAGGAAGCTTTGCACGACGAAGCCGTTCTCGGCTTTCAGGTGGAATACCAGAATACCTTCGATATGGAAACCTTGGCCGCCGAAAACGGCATTTCTATTCAAGGGGATGACGCCGGAGTGGAACGGGCTCTCATCAAGGGCAAGGTCATTCCCAAGGTCTATGAAGATGAGCAGCATATGCTCCAGGTCATCAATTTTATCATCAACCGGTCGGCCGGAAAATTGGGCCTTGATCGGGGCCGGGGCAAGACTTACGGGGCCATCTTGACGACGAGTTCTATCAAGCAGGCCCAGCGCTATTACCAGTTGTTCCGGGCTGTTAAAGATCGGAAGATCGACGGCATTTTCGTTCACGACGCGACTCGGCGGCAGCTTTCGGATTTCCCTAAGGTCGCCATCACTTACTCCGTCGGTGAAAATAAGGAAGGCGATACCTTTAATCAGGACCGGATGAAAGAAGCCATGACCGACTACAATACCATGTTCGGTACACAGTTTACGCTGGAACAGCTTGATGCCTATAACAGCAATGTCAATGACCGACTGGCTCGCAAGAAGCGCAAGTATCAGGTCCGGGACGAGCAACTGGATATCGTCATCGTCGTCGACCGGCTGCTGACCGGTTTTGATGCGCCGTCCCTTTCGACGCTGTTCATCGACCGCCAGCCTATGAAATCGTACGGCATCATTCAGGCTTTTTCACGGACCAATCGATTGTTTGACAAGCAGAAGAGATTCGGTCAGATCGTCACTTTTCAGGTGCCGGCCCTATTTAAGGAAGCCGTCGATGCGGCTATGACCCTCTATTCCAGTGGCGGCGGCTCCTATGTACAGGCGCCGACCTGGGCTGAGGCGGAAGACCGGTTTGTAGAGGCCCTTAAGCGGATTCGCCGATTAGCGCCGACACCGGAAGCTGTCGATACCATGAGTCGGAAAGAAAAGCTCAGCTTCTTAAAAGCCTATCGGGAATTCGACAATGCTTACGCCGATTTGCAGGTCTATTCTGATTATCAGGAAAAGGACCTCGCAAGGGATTACGGCATCGATGAAGAGACGATTGAAGCCTATAACGGCAAGTTCAACAACGTCAAAGAGGAACTCAAAGGCAGAGACAATGGCGACGATCCGGAAGTCAATTTGGCCATCAACTACGACCTTCGCTGCTGCCACCGCGATCAGATCGATGAAGACTATATTTTAAAACTGATGGAAGCGGCTCGCGGCGACGAAAGTGCCCTCATCCTCGAAGATTCGGACCGTAACCGCCAGCTCTTTGCCGAAATCAATGCCGAAATCACGCGGTTCCGCAAGACCAACCCCGTGAGAGCCGCTATCTTGGAAGGGATTTGGCAGGAATATCAGGAACGGCCGGTCGACTTTGTGAACCGCAATTTTGCCGACGTCCTTAATGAACGGGTCGACAAAGAACGGATGCGGCTCATCGATGACTTTGCTGAAGAGTGGTGTGTTGAACCCGAGGTCTTGGATTACTACGTTGAAACCTTTGACATCACCAAAGATCCGGATGACAAACAGGATAATCAAGATGCCTTGCGAGAAGCATCTCACGTCAAAGAATACCGGAAAAAGAATCCGGGAGTCAGTGGTCTCAAGTATTGGCCGAACCTCAAAATGGCTTTGTGGAAGCTTTACGAAGAGAAAATTCAGAAACTACAGGAACGCGTATAGTTGCCGGTGATGACAGCGGATGGCAGTACTCCGGAATCAGATGAAGCCGAAGCGGTGGGGCGGACGGTATAAGTGGGCTTATTGTAGACAGGTGTAGTACCTTCGCTTATAATGAGAATAAGAGAACTGTAGGAGGTGAGCGCGATGAACAGAGCGATGCCGATTGGTGTTGAAGACTTTAAAAAAGTTCGCGAGAACTATTATTTTGTCGATAAGAGCGATTTTATCCGTCAGCTCATCGACCGCCACGGAGACGTCACCTTGATTACCCGCCCTCGCCGCTTTGGTAAAACTCTGACTATGAGCATGCTGGAATACTTCTTTTCTGTCGATAAAAAAACGGACAGTCAAGACTTGTTTTCAGAACTCGATATTGGAAAAGCCGGGTCGGAATATATGAAGTACCAAGGCGCTTGCCCGGTCATTTTTATATCGCTGAAAGATTTAAAAAACTTGTCTTGGGAGAGCATGCTGGATCAATGGGGGCTCTTTCTGCGGAGGCTGTATCTGCGGTATCAATATCTTTGCGACAGCGACGATATCGATGATGAGATGAAAGCGGATTTTTATCGTATCATCAAACGAGAGGCGACGGAAAATGAATTGGCCGGGTCTTTGACGCGATTGATGGAAATCATGGAAGCTTATTACCAAAAGCCGGTCATTCTGCTGATCGATGAATATGATGCTCCCATTCAGCAGGCTTGGGAATGTGGCTTTTATACGGAATGCATGGCCTTTATGCGCCTGTTTTTAGGCAGTGCCTTAAAAACCAATCCCGTCCTCGATTTTGCCGTTCTGACCGGGGTACTTCGCATTGCCAAAGAAAGTGTTTTCAGCGGATTAAATAATTTAGAGGTATGCTCTGTATTGAGTGATACCTATAGCGATGTTTTTGGATTTACGCCCGGAGAAGTCGCAAATATGGCTGCTGAACTGAACATTACCTCAGCCCTTCCGGAATTACAAAATTGGTATGATGGATACCGTATTGGAACCAGTGAAATCTATAATCCATGGTCGGTCATCAATTATATCAACCATCACTGTATTCCTATGCCATATTGGATTAACACGTCGAATAACGCCATCCTGCGGGAGCTCCTTTCCCACGCTGATTACTTGCGTATCAAGTCATTGCAGGGACTTTTACATGACGAGCCGATATCTGTCAGTTTGAATGAAGGTGTCGTTTATGAACGAATCGGCCAGGACCAAAGTGCACTCTACACGCTGTTGCTTACAACGGGTTATTTAACGGTAGCTTCCGATGTACAGACCAGTTATGAGCGGTATTCACTGCGCATCCCCAATGAAGAAATTAAACGAGTGTATAGTATGGAGATTTTGAATTCTTTGGCCGAAGGGGCAGATCGGGATACCTTTGACGGGCTTTTCGATTTATTGCTGAACGGGAAGGGCGCTGACTTCTCTTATCAGTTTCAGCGGATTCTCATTTGTTTTGCCAGTACGTACGATACTGCTAATAAAGAAAGTTTTTATCACGGATTCATGTTGGGGATGACGGCCTTGTTTTTAGGAAAAGACTATGTTGTTGAATCGAATCATGAAAGCGGGTATGGGCGGTTTGACCTGGCCATTTTTCCGAAAGATCTTTTAAAGGCCGGTGTCATCATGGAATTTAAGAGTGCCGATGGGGAAAAACAGTTAGAAGAAAAAGCAAAAGAAGCCTTACAGCAGATTGAAGATCGAAAATATGAAACAGCTTTTGAACAGCGTGGCATCTCGATGGTATGGAAATATGGCATTGCCTTTTGTGGGAAAAAAGTGTATGTCGTCGTGAAGTGAGATGACTGAGTTTTGAAGGAAAACGGCAGCCTTTATGGGGGCTGCCGTTTTCCTTCATTGACCTCGCCAATTGGTTTTTGATAGAGGTGTTTTCAACGGAATCGAGATTCTCGAATTTATCTATATAATATGACTGGACGAAAAAATAGCAGCCCCTTAATCTGGGACTGCCATTTTTTTTATGATGATGGAAAACCGGGGTCTTTATTGCTTGTATGACGTGTCAATCGTCTTTGTTCAGATCCTCCATCAAATCGGAGACGCTGTCGTAGTGCTTGAATTTTTCCGGATGATTCTTTAGTTCTTCGGCTTCGGCGATGGCGGCGAGGGTTTCGTCATTAAAGGCTTCTATTCTGCCTTCGAAAGGAAGTCCGTCGCAACGGACGGAGGTTCTTAAAAACAGGGTAATGGCAGAAGGCAGATCCATCCCTAAACGGTTGAATACGGCTTCGGCATCTTTTTTGAGTTTTTCATCTACGTTGATAGTAAGATCCGTCATAAGAAATCTCCTTTCTAAGTGTCGGTATTACTTTGAGTATGCCCGATAAAGAGGGAAAAAGCAATAGATGTCTTGGATATGGAGTCAGATATTATCAAAGATTTTTCGTGCTTTGGTTCTATATTCATCTTCGGAAATAATTCCTTCGTCTTTAAGTTCTTTTAATTGTTTGAGCAAGGCGGCCGGGTCCTTGGTAACGGAGTATGTGTCCATAGGTATCGAATCATCTGCAGTTGTTGATTCGTCTATGTCTTCGTCCTCATCCACATCTTCATCGTAGGACTCTTCGGTTGTGCGACGGGTTTCTAAATAAGCGTCATAAAATTTTTGATAGGTTTGTAAATCACATTCAGCAAGAAATTCTTGGCCACTTTTTAATTTCACGGCCATGCATATGTATTTGGTATTTCCGCCAAAAATCAGGCCGGCAAGAAGTCCGACCGGCCCCAGGGCAACGGCACCTAAGGTTGTCCACCCGGCCTTGGATAAGACTTTCGCCTTATTCTGCTCTGTGATTTGTTCAACTTTGGCGATATTATTTTTCAGCTCATAGGTATCGGATTTTAACGTGAATCCCGGCCTGGGGACTGATAACTGAAATATCAAGCCGAACGTAGTTAAAAGCGATGTTTCTTTAGAAAAATCTCCTCCTAAAATTTTAAAATGTGACATGAATAGAATCCCTTCTTTTGGAAAAAATTTGACAGATGAATCCTTATGCTGGGAGTTGCTGCCTTTCGATTCGTAAAACTCATTTTTATAATAACACGCTCCCCATGAGAGTCAATGACCGTTTTTATAGGTTCCTTACCTTAGTTACATGATGAGCGGATACAGATGGCTCGATTGGAAATAAAGAAATCTATGGTTGGCGAAGTATTGGTTCTGATATAATTATGCGCTATAATGAGTGATATATACTGGTCGGCGTGATCGGCGCCGGCGTTTTTGATATGGGGGAATTGGTATGAATATAGCTGTGTTTTCTATTGTCATGGGGTATTGCGGACTGGCTTTTTCTTATATGGCGGCGTCTGTCCTTTGGGGGCTGCCGGCGTCCATCGGTGAGGGTATCGGCATCGTTGCGGCTGTGATTTATGCAGGCCTGGTTATCGGCTATGGACGGAAGATAATCCGGCGGCCGGATGCGGTTCTTGCTGGATGGAAGAGTCCGGAAGGGGCGCCTTTTTTTGCTACCTTCGGCATGGCGTCGGTACTGTTGGCGGCCATCGTAGAAGCCTGGTCGCTTCCGGTGGCGGCCGTGATTTGGGTCATCGGGGTATTGGCCCTTTTCGCCTGTATTTTTCTCTTGTGGCGGCGCTGGATGCATGAGAAACAGGACATCAGCCGCTTGACTCCGGCATGGCTGCTGATTCTTATTTCACCGCTGACGATTCCTGTGGCCGGCAACAGTCTGAAGCTGTTCGGATATCAGGAGTTGACCTTGTTCAGCCTGAGCATCGGGCTGGGCCTCGGCATGGCCGGCGTCATGTTCTTCCTAAAAGAAGCCGTCTTCGATAAGCATTTCGGGCCGGGCCTTTTGATCCTCCTGACACCTTTCGGCATGGCCTATCTCGACTATACGGCCACCTTCGGGACGGATACCTTTTCGACCCTATTGCTGCACTGCGGTTTGTTCCTGGCGATCCCTCTTTTGATTACGGTATTGACCGACATGGTCAAAGGGACTTTCAGCCTCCTCTGGTGGTCGACAGGCTTCCCTTTCATGGCCTTTACCAATGCCATGCTGCACTATGCGAAATCGTACCCGTCGGACATTACGAATGTCCTCAGCGCTGAATTCCTGGCCGGCGGCACGGTCCTCATCGCCTATTTGTCTATAAAGACGATATTGGGGCTGCTGAAAAATCGCTGATGAACCTGTAGAAATAAGCTTTACATGAAGAATAGCCCTCTCGAAAGAGAGGGCTTGTTTGTACAATCTATGATTCTATATTCATATTTACCAGTGCCTTAAGTTGATCTCGGCGGGAATAAATTACGTTCATGACATACACTGTTCTTGTTTGTTCATCGATTCGATAGTATATAAGGAATTTCTTAGCTGTAATTTTTCGGATTCCATGGGAATGCCACGGTTCATCCTGAATCGGGGGGATACTGCTTGCCATATAGGCTAATTTTTAGATTTCCGTTCGGATACTTTGAATATATTTCAAGGCGACGTTAGGAACTTGAAGACCGTGGGCAATGTAATTGCGGATTTTGAGTAAATCTAATTCTGCATCAGGGGTAACAATAATTTGATAAGCATCCACTATTTGAGGCCCCTTTCCAAGTCATCGAATACCTCATCTAATGGCCGACCTTTTCCTTCAAGGGATTGCTCGTAGCTGTGTTGCAGCTTGGCATGTAATTCGCTATCGGTTAGACTGTCTTCGGTTTGAGGAATTTCGGGAAGCGTAAGGGAAAATGGAATCCCATGGCTATAGATAATCTGACGATACAGGGCGTTGATGACGACGGAAACCGGGATGCCAAGTTGCTGAAGAATGGACTCAGCCTCTAACTTTACGTTATTTTCGACACGGGCGCTTACTGTTGAGTCTTTCATGATGACCACCTCCTACTTATAGTGTAATGCATTGACTTGCAAATTGCAATACATAAAACCCCAAAGGATGAATGGTTTTACCTAAAAATGGAACTCCTCTTATTTTAAAGAAATACTTCGTAAAATATAAAACTATATGATTTTATGCGTGAATTTAATTCAAAAAGAAAGTTTGGATATGATACAATAGAAGTATCTTAGCCGTTTTTTTTGGTGCGCATGGGTGTTTCACCGCGATTTTCGTTTTGTCGAGGTGAGTTTTGGAATGATTTTATATATATTTTTTATAATTTTTTTAAATATATCTTATGAAGTTTATGTACTTATGATAAAATGGAAAGTAGTGGGGCTCATCTATTATATCTTGTTATAAATAGAAAGGATAGAAAGACATGATTAAAGTACTGTTTATTTGCCATGGAAATATTTGCCGCTCGCCGATGGCCGAGTTCGTCTTCCGCAAGATGGTTGATGAAGCGGGGCTCTCTGATTCGATTGAAGTTGCGTCGGCAGCGACGTCGGACGATGAGATTTGGAGCGGCAGCGGAAGTCCGGTCTATCCACCGGTGGAACGGCTGCTCAAGGAACACGGCATGGACCCCAAGGATAAGCGGGCCGTACGGCTCACTGCCGATGATTACGACAAATACGATTATTTCGTGGGCATGGATGATGCCAATCTGTCCGACATGAAGCTGACTTTGAACGGCGACCCGCAGCGCAAGTGTTCGCTCCTCCTCGATTATACGCACCATCCGCGGTCGGTGGCCGATCCCTGGTACACCCGGGATTTCCAGAAGACCTGGGATGACGTCGATCACGGCTGTCGGGCCTTTTTGGAATTTTTGAAGAAGCGTCATTTTTAAGAGACCTATGAGTCTCAACGGGTACACTTTGTTAGGAGATGAGGAATATGGCCATTGATGTCGATTCTCTTTTGGCCGTATTGGAAGACCCGGCGCCGGAAGAATGCTGGGTCAAAGCCGAGCCTAAAAAGGGCGATCATATCCGCGTGCGGCGCATCGGCGGCTTATATTACCATCACGGTATCTATGTCAGTGACGACGAGGTCATTTCTTTTGCCGGCGACGACGATTATAATCCCGTCGACTGGTGGGATACGGAGATACAGGCCACGTCTTTTGAACAGTTTCGCCAGGGCGGCGAAATCGAGGTTCGGCAGTATACGGAAAAGGAACGGGAAAGCCTTTGTGACGTCGACGATACGATTGCCTTTGCCCGGGCTTGTTTAGGCAACAAGGACTATGACTTGTTGTTCCATAATTGTGAGCACTTTGCCAATGCTTGTAAGCTCGGCGTCTACCGCAGCCAGCAGACGGAGAACCTCCTCTTGGGGGATGCCTTGACCAAAGCAATCCAGTGCCTGTGGGATGAAGAGGCCCGCCGGCAGTGGTTTACTGAGGCCTGGCAGGATCTGAAGGCTCAGGTAGAGGATAAATTGCGCCGGGACAAGGAAGAGGAAGAAAATCAATAGATCGTCTGCTCGTCGATTTGGCGGAATAAGGGTTCGTAACGCTTGGCATCCCTTTTCAGGCAGACCAGGTAATAGTCGGTTTGGCATTCTTCGTCGACGATGGGGAGATTGATGCGCCCCGGCATGTCCTCGCCGCGGTGCATGAAGTAGCTCGAGACGAAGAAGGGATAGTCGGAATTTTGGGCCAGCTCCAGGAAGGAGTCGCGCTGGACCTGCAGTAAGTAACGGGTGTTCGGCGTCTTGTCTTTGGTCATCTGCATCCAAAAGCCGATGTGCGATAAGAGCAGGATGGGCCGGCCGTCCAGATCTTTGAGGTGGATTTCCGGGTAAAAGGCCAAGGCATCGGATGGTGGGATGGAGAGAAACAGTTTTTCACTGCCGCATTTTTTGACGAATAAATCGTCGCCGTCGGGAATCGTATGGGTGACGGCCAGTTGGTATATGTTGTTTCTCAGGCCTTCGGCAAAGGAGGCATCGTCTTTCATGTCGGCCGAGATCGTCTTGCCTTCAAAGAGGCTGTTGATGATAGGTGTCAGCACCATTTGCGGGACCGGAGCGCAGTAGCCGATGGAAATGGTGTGAAGGCTGCGCTCGTAACTGCGGACGCGGCTGCAGAAATCGAGGTTTTCCTGTAATACCCGTTTGGCATAGGGAAGGGCATAGCGACCCGTTTCTGTGAGCGCGAGGTGATTTTTGCTGCGGACAAATAAGGGGACGCCTAATTCAAGCTCCAACTTCTTCATGGCTCTGGTCAGGGCCGGTTGAGAGGTATGGAGCTTTTCTGCTGCCCGGGTCAAGGTGCCGGCGTCGGCAAAGGCGGCAAATTGGGCCAAGAGGTTCATTTCAATCATATCGGTCTCCTTTTCAGTATAAAGTAATCGAATAGTGAAATCCTTTGTTGGTATTGTACAATTTTTTCCGGATGCTGTAAACTTCTACATGTGGACAGGAAATATCCAATACGCACAGCCTGCGTATCTCATAGATTGATTCACCGTAGAAAGGAGCCTTATTTATGGAATATACGAAACTCAGCAACGACGTTCGCCTTCCCTTGTTGGGACTGGGAACCTTTATGATTAGTCCGGAAGATACGGAAAAATCGGTGTACGATGCCTTGAAAATGGGCTATCGCCTCATCGATACGGCCAACGCCTATCTCAATGAGGAAGCCGTCGGCAAGGGCCTCAAGAAAGCCTTGGACGAAGGCTTGGTCAAACGGGAAGATATCTTTTTATCGACCAAGATTTGGCCGACTCTCTATGAAGCGTCGGATGCCGTCGATAAGACCTTGGAACGGCTCGGCGTCGAGTACGTCGATCTCTTATTCATTCACCAGCCCGCCGGTAATTACAAGGCCGGATATGCCTTGATCGAAAAGGCTTATAAAGAAGGAAAGGCCCGGTCTCTGGGGATTTCTAACTTCTTCGGCGACAAGCTCGAAGATCTGCTGGCAGCAGCGGAAGTAAAACCGCAGGTCATCCAGCTCGAAACCCATCCCTACCATGTATACGATGAGGTTATGGTCCGCCTTGGGGAATACGGTACGAAACTCATGGGCTGGTATCCCTTGGGCCATGGCGATCCGGAGCTCCTTCACGATCCGATCATTACGAAATTGTCGGACACGTATCATAAGAGTACCGTCCAGATTTTGCTCCGCTGGGCCGTCCAGCGCGGCTTCATCACCATTCCCGGCACGAAGAATCGGGACCATCTGCTCAGTAATTTCGATATCTTCGACTTTTCCCTGACCGACGAAGACATGGCCGCCGTCAACGCCTTGAACGGCACGCGCCGCTATTATACGCCGTCGCAGGAACTGGAAACTCGTTACGCTAATATGCATTTGCCCTTTGAAGGCTGATAGGAGGATAAGACTATGGAATTTGTAACCTTAAACAACGGAATTAAAATGCCGAAACTCGGCTATGGTGTCTATCAGACGGATCCGGCCGATACGGAACGGGCCGTCAGCGATGCGCTGGAAGTCGGCTACCGCCTCATCGATACGGCTGCCATTTACGGTAATGAAGAAGGCGTCGGCGCCGCCATTCGTCAGAGCGGCATTGCCCGGGAAGACCTCTTCATTACGACCAAGCTCTGGGTCCAGGACCACGGCTACGACAACACACTCCGGGCTTTTGACGCGTCGATGAAGCGACTCGGCCTTGACTACCTCGACCTCTATCTCATTCATAAACCGTACGGCGACTATTACGGCGCTTGGCGGGCCATGGAAAAGCTCTATAAGGAAGGCCGCATCCGGGCTATCGGCGTCACCAGCTTCTGGAACGAACGCCTGGCAGACCTTGCCGGCATGAACGAAGTCAAACCGGCTGTCAATCAGATCGAAACCAACGTCTGGAATCAGAAATGGTCGGAAGAAGCCTTTATGAAAGAAATCGGCATCCAGCCCCAAGCATGGGCTCCTTTTGCCGAAGGAAATAATGACATTTTCCGCACGCCGTTGATCCAAAAAATTGCTGAAACCTATGGCAAGACCGTCGGTCAGGTCATGCTGCGCTGGCTCTTACAGCGAGACATCGTTGCCATTCCCAAGTCGGTCCGTAAAGAACGGATGCAGGAAAACTTTGACATCTTCGACTTTGAACTGACATCAAAAGATATGGAAGCCCTCCGCACCCTCGATACGGGCAAGAGTACCATTTACGATGAAATGGACCCGCACGTTGCCATGAACATCGGTAAGGTAACGTTTCACGACTAAGAACGATTTATAATACATATTATATATAATAAAGAGGCTGTTATGGAAGAATTATTTCTTTGATGACAGCCTCTTTTGTCGTGGTACTGCGCTCTTTGGAAGCCGCCATCAGACGGGTCCTCTTTTTTTGCAGCCTCGGGACTGCTGTCTATCAGGATGCATTTAGCTGCATATATTATAGATAGATAAGAGTCGAAGCGACGGGAAACAGAAGGGGTGAAAATTGGATTCGAAAGGGCTAAGTGACGAAAAAAAACGAAAAATAGGCGACATGAAAGGGTCAAGAAAATGAAAAAAAGCGGGACGAAGATGACGATCCGGAATGTAAAATATGTGTTTTTGCAATAGACAAATGTGCGATGATTCGGAAGAGGGAAGTTCAGCGAAGATTATGCGAGAAGATTTTATACCTAAAGAATTATTGAAAAATACGGGTTGTAATACGGAATCGGTAAGTGAATTTGGAGACGATGAAAAAATGGCATTGCAGATTTGAACCCTCTTTTTGAAAGGGTTTTGGACGATGGGGGACTTCGTCCATCCCGTATATCGAGGGTTTTGCGGCCGGATAGAGGATACGCAGGCGGAACTGTGGCGGCGTCGACGCTGTTCGGGAACCTTGAAGGGAAACGGGTGAAGCCGGATGCTGAAATCGATGAAAAGATTAAAGATGGAGGGGGATTTTTCGATGAAAAGTTGTCTGTCCAGTGATTTTTTTTGAATTTTCGAAAAAAACGGGACTGAGAAAAAGTAGACGGTAAATTTATTCATTGGCGGTGAAATACGATGCGTCCTTTCCTTCCCTTTACAATTTGTTGGGTTTTTATGCCGAAAAGAAGGGGGAAACAGGCCTCTTTGTACGAAAAATATCAAAGGGATTCAGCACGGAATCGAGGGGGCAAAAAAAGATTTGGTAAAAATTTTCTAAAAAAGTGCATAAACCCCGATGGATATGTGGATTTTCTATGGTTTGGAAAGAATTTTGCTGATTTTGTATACACGGCGTAAGCGGCATGGTTGTGCCATTTGTGGTAATGAGCAAAACTCTCAAAATTGAACGAGTTTTGACAAATCGATGCAAACCGAGTATAATGCATAACAACTGGTGTAGTGCTTATGCAGGTGGCACCAGGTGATAGAGATTGTGAAATGGTTATTATCAAGGCAGTAAAAGAGAGGAAACTAGGACAACTCGCCAATGAACCCTTGAAAAATTACCTTTCAATCATCTCGACTGTAACGAAGTAAGACGAAAAGAAACTTATTTTTTACGGAAAAGAGGTAATTTTCATGAAATCCAAAGTATTAGCAGCTCTCGTAGCAACCATGGCTGTTGGCGCAACGTGCGCATTCGCAGCTAACCCCTTCGTCGACGTACCGTCCGACAGCTGGGCTTATAAATCCGTCGTAGAATTGGCTGACGCCGGCATCATCCAGGGTGTTGACGGTGAACATTTCCAGGGCCAGCGTAACATCACTCGTTACGAAGCCGCTGAAATGGTCGCAAAAGCTATGGCTCACATGGACAAAGCTTCTGTTGAACAGCGTGCCCTCATCAACAAATTGGCTGATGAATTCGCTGACGAACTCAACAACCTCGGCGTTCGCGTAAGCGCTTTGGAAAACCGCGTTGGCAACGTTAAAATGACCGGTGACGCTCGTATCCGTTACATCAATCAGGAAAAGGACGACAATGGCAACGGCCGTATTAAGAACGACAACTCCTGGTCCTACCGTGTTCGTCTCCGCGCTAATGCCCAGGTTAACGACAAAACGAAAGTAACCTACGGTATCAGCACCGGCAACCACTTCTTCTCGGACAATAGTGCTGCTGACAACGAAAACGACATCTACACCGACCTCGCTAACGTACAGTACAGCTTCGGTAAAAACTGGACCGCTATGGTTGGCCGTTACAACTATGTAATGGGCGGCGACAACGCTTACGGTGTCTTCTACGGCGATACCTTTGATGGCGCTCAGTTGAAGTACCAGAGCGACAGCTTCGCAGCTACTGCTGGTTATGGTAAATTTAAAGCAGGCCTTATCGGTGGCGCTGCAACTTACTATGCTGATGAAGACAACTATGGTTATGCTAGTGCAAAAACTGCTTATGGTGAATTGGAAGGCTTCTTCGGTAACGGTTCTGCTGTAGGTGTATACTACAACAAGATTATGCCGAATGCTTCCTTTACTACTGGTGGTGTAACTACGAGCTATGATTTTGACAACATCGATGTATGGGGCGCATATGGTAGCTTCAATCTGGGCAGCAAGTGGAATCTCTTGGCTAACTATGAAACCTACAGAGACGTAATCACGAATGATAACGGCTCTACGGACAATGCTGATGTTTGGGTCGGTAAATTGACCTACGGTGCTGCTAACTTCGCTACGCCGAAGTCTTGGGACATCTGGGTTGAATACCTCAACGCTGACGAACTTGGTGCTGATGGTGTTTTCTTAGGCTCCACTAATGGTTGGAGAAATGATAACCTGACCAGCAACGTTAAATCTTGGGGCGCCGGCATCGACTACACCTTCGCTAAGAACGCTCAGTTCCAGGTAATGCAGTCCTTCGCTTCCGAAGCTAAGACTGGCGACAACGATCCTGGCGAAGAAACTCGTGCACAGTTCGTATTCGTATTCTAATCTTTAGATTACCGATACTCGCTTTACAATCAAAAGGCTCTGTCTTCGGACAGGGCCTTTTTTGCGCGCCTTTTGAACTCTGTCTGAGGAATGACTTTTGGGGGAGAAGAAGATTTTTCGAAGGAATGTAAAGTTTTTCTGTTTTTTGAGAAGGATTTCGCCTTTCCTTGTTGAATACTATAAGTATAAGGGAGGCCGGAATGGAGTTACATTCCAAACGGGCTCTCTCCAAGAAAGGAAGGGATGTTTTATGGCAACCATCGTTAGAGGTAAGAATTTAGAAATTACACCGGCTTTGAAAGACCACGTTGAAAAACAGGAAAAGAAAGTTACGAAATACTTTGATAACGAAGTCAATGTCCAGGCCCTGCTTTCTGTAGAAAAAGATCGTAAAGTCGCTGAAATTACATTGAAAGTAGACGGCGTCGTCCTTCGCGGTGTCGAAGGCAACGACGATATGTATGCTGCTATCGACTTAGTCTACGATAAGCTGGTCCGCCAGATTCATAAATACAAGACGAGAATCGCCCGCCGCATGAAGAAAGGTACCTTCAACGCCGCCCTCATCGAAGGCCCGGCCGTACCGGAAGAATCCTTTGAAGTGGCTCGTGTCAAGAAATTTGCCGCTCGCCCCATGGATGTGGAAGAAGCTATTTTGCAGATGAACCTCGTCGGCCACGACTTCTTCGTATTCCTCAATTCCAAGACCGACACGATCAGCGTCGTCTATAAACGGAAACATGGGAAATACGGCCTCATCGAACCGGAATATTAAGTCCCTCGATATTGCTCGGAATACAATTTAATATATGACTGAAAAACGGCCCTCAACCGCAATTGGTTGGGGGCCGTGTCGTGTCTTAGGGGCATCAGAAGATGACGTACGCAGCTATATGTCTACGTCTATTGACGGTATAAGAGTTTTGTGAAGTATTTCTTGAATTCTTCGAGCCCCATAGATTTGTATTGGTCATAAAGGGCCTGGCAGACGGAATCGGTGGGATAATTGATCTGATCCTTTTCATCGGTAGCCGCTCCGTAGATGACTTGGGCCGCTTCTTCCGGGCCCGGAAATTCTTCATTGCCGTGAAGGAGGTATTCCTGCTGGTGGGCAGCCGCTTCTTCATAGCCCGTGCGGTCGTTGATGGGCGTCTGGAAGTTGGTCTTGGTACCGCCGGGAATCATGGCTTTGACGAAGACGTTGAAGGGCTTCATTTCATAGTATAAGGACTCGAGCATGCCCTGCTGAGCCCGTTTGGCTGCGCCGTAGACGCTGTCTCGCGGGAGGGCGATGATGGCCGCCAGGGACGTCGTCGTCAGGATGGCACCGGCTCTGCGCTTTTTAAAATGAGGAATGAATTGCTGGGTTACCAGCATGGTGCCGAGGACGTCGGTGTTGAATACCTTATGGATAGCATCTTCGGGCATCCGTTCGAGGGGTGCCATGACGCCGTAGCCGGCGTTATTGAGGAGGACGTCGACGTCGTAGTCGGCCAGGGCTTTTTGGCAGGTTTCCTTAATCTGCTGTGAGTCTGACACGTCGAGGGGCATGATGACCACATTGGGCAGGTCCTTCAAGTCTTCTCCTTTTTTCAAATTTCGCATAGTGGCGATGACGCGCCAGCCTTGACGAGAAAAATATTTTGCCGTTTCTTTGCCGATGCCGGACGAGGCACCGGTAATAAAGATAGTTTTCATCTCTTTTCTCTTTCCTTTCCTAAGTGAGTTAATATTTGGGGATGAATTTATTATGGCATCGAAAAAGGGAATCGACAATGGTCAGTATGGGACTGAATGGGACTTATGCCACACTTATATAAAAAGGGTAGCGAAAAAGTAACGAAAAAATGATACAATAAGGGAAAGCCAGAAAGGAGGTTAGCATATGAAGTTAAGCGGTCATGAAGACCTGCGTGTACAAAAGACGATTCAGTCGATTCGAACGGCCTTTTCGGTCATGCTCTTAAAGGAGGATTATCGGAAGATCACCGTTACGGCCCTTTGCCGTCAGGCTGTGATTAATAAAAAGACTTTTTATCGCTACTACGATAGTGTCGATGCTCTCTTGGAAGAAATACTCAGTGAATTTTCTAAGGGCTATGTCGACACCATTGCCGATTATCGGGTGCCCGAGGATCTGGATAAGATCAACGCTGCTTTTTTCCATTATGCTGTCCATCAAGGGCCGCTGTATGAAAAAATCCTCTGCTCCGTATCATATCAGCACCTGAGCAGTCACTTGGTGGAAGAATATATTGCCAAGAGTTGGGGGAAGGCTCCGGCCTTTCAGCAGTTGAGCCCCGGCGAACAGGAACTGTTTACGACCTTCATCCATGCGACGGGACTTTCCATGTATCGTCAATGGGTCGAAGGCGGGAAAAAACTTCCCGTCGAAGAGGTCATTGACATTACGAACAAACTGCTGAGTCAGGGCGTAGCCGGCCTGTTGCAATCAAATAATCCTGAGAGCGGTCAATAGCCGTAAAAGGGCATAAAAAATGCAGTCATCCTTTTGGGTGACTGCATTTGTATTTGGCTGTCTGAAAACAGGGGTTAGGCCATGGTGATGCATCGTTCGAAGCGATTAGTCTTCTTCGCTGTGGAGGACGCTGATCTTGGGCGCGTGATGGATGGCTTGATCGAATTCGTCCTGGATTTCCTGGCTGGCTCCGCCTTCGAGCTTGCTTACGATGTAGATGGCGGCCAGGGAGAAGAGGAAGCCCGGTACGATTTCATAGAGGCCGAACCAGTTGAACTGCTTCCAAATGAGGACCGTCAGGCCACCGACGATGATACCGGCCAGGGCCCCGTTTTTGGTCATCTGCTTCCAGTACAGGGAGAGGAGGATCGTCGGGCCGAAGGCGGCACCGAAACCGGCCCAGGCGTAGGAAACCATGGTCAGGATGTAACTGTTGGGGTTGAGGGCCAAGACGATGGCCAGAGCCGAGACGACGAGGACCGTCAGACGGCTGACGTAAATGAGTTCCTTGTCGCTGGCGTTCTTGCGGACGAAGGTGTGGTAGAAGTCTTTAGAAATAGCCGATGCCGTAACCAGGAGCTGGGACGAGGCGGTACTCATGACGGCAGCTAAGACGGCCGACAAGATGAGGCCTGTGGCAAAGGGCGGGAAGAGCTGACCGCTCATGACCAAGAAGACTTTTTCCGAATCGGCACCGGTCAAGGGCGTCGTGACGACGACTTTGCCGACGAGGCCGACGAGGACGGCAGCGGCCAGGGAGATGACGACCCAGGTCATGGCGATGTGCTTCGATTTCTTTAATTCAGCCGGGTCGCCGATGGCCATGAAGCGGACCAGGATGTGGGGCTGGCCGAAGTAGCCGACGCCCCAGGCCAGGGCCGAGATGATGCCGATGATGCCTGTCGTCGACGTGTCGGGGACCATGTCGAGGAGGTTCGGTGCCGTGTCGGCTAACCGGGTCATGACGGCTTCGCCGCCGCCAAAGGCGATCATGCCGACGACGGGGACCAGGACGATGGCCAGGAACATCATGCAGCCTTGGATGAAGTCGGTCCAGCAGACGGCCATGAAGCCGCCCAGGAAGGTGTAAACGACGACGACGCCGGCGCTGAGGACCAGGGCCGAGAAGTAATCCATGCCGAAGACCGATTCAAAGAGCTTGCCGCCGGAGACGAAGCCTGACGACGTATAGATGAGGAAGAACACTAAGATGAAGATGGCCGAAATGATGCGGATGAGGTTCTGGTCATCGTGGAAGCGGTTTTTTAAATAGTCCGGCATGGTCAGGCTGTTGTTGGCCACTTCCGTATAGTTGCGCAGGCGCTGGGAGACGAAATGCCAGTTGAGGTAGGTGCCGATGGCAATGCCGATGGCAATCCACGACGCCGAAATACCCGTCGAGTAGGCAAAGCCCGGTACGCCCATGAGCATCCAGCCGCTCATGTCGGACGCTTCGGCACTCATCGATGTAATCCACGGTCCCAGGCTGCGGCCGCCGAGAATATAGTCGCTCAGCCGCTGCTGGGAGCGGGAATAATAAATGCCAATAGCCAGCATGGCCCCGAGGTAGAGGACGAAGGCGGCTAAAATGGACACATTATACTGCATCATAATGGTGAAAACCCCTTTCAATATATTACTATATTATAAAAATTACATAAAGAATAAACCTATTTTAGCATATTCATGCGGCCTTGTATAGAATTTGTCAAGAGGGAAATGGTGATTTCTGTTCAAGGGGGCGGCGAAAAAGATCCTTTTTATTGCGGGCAAGCCATTCCCTATAAGATGATATAAATTAGCCGATAGCGGCTGCCGGGTGTTGTATGAAAAAAAGCGCTGCACGGAAGGCCGTGCAGCGTCTTTTGGCCGTACTCAGACTTTCAGCTTGTCAATCGTATTCACGAAGGCTTCGTAACTTGCCATGCCGTTGACGAGAACGGCTTTTTCTCCGTATTGGATCAGGACTGTCGGCAACTGACGAATTCCCAGAGACCGTGTCAGCTCAAGATCCTTTTGGAAGGCCTCGGAGGCACGACCGTCTTCAAAGGCGCGGCGGAACTGCGCTTTGTCTAAGCCGGCCTCTTCCGCAATGGAGATAAGTTCGTCTGTCTTTGTCGTCTGCCGTGTCTCGACAATGGTTGCCCGGCGAAGCTTCAAGAGAAAGGAAAAAGCCTTTTCGGGACAGCAAATTTCGGCTGCTTTATAGGCGATGCAAAGGGGGGAGGAGGAACGGTGGTCGGCATCGAAGAGGTGGAAGCCGTCCATGTTGATCGGAAGGCCGCCGATGCCTTCTTCCCCCTTGTAAATTCGGGCCAGGCGACGGTTATAGAGCCGAATGCCTTCTTCGGCAGGCAGGGCCCTTTCTTCAGGGAGCATGAAGTCGCTGACATCCCGGACGAGGCCGCTCATGACATAGCGGAAGACGAGGCGGTCGCCGAAATGGGCGGCCAATTTTTCGTAGACCGGCTCCTGTTCA
The DNA here is from genome assembly GCF_000455225.1 of Megasphaera massiliensis. GTDB lineage: Bacteria > Bacillota > Negativicutes > Veillonellales > Megasphaeraceae > Megasphaera > Megasphaera massiliensis. The sequence goes on along the minus strand of NZ_HF954534.1, from coordinate 119,119 downwards.
TAGGAAAGGCCCATCATGGGGTCCGTAAAGGTGGTGAGGATTATTTTTTCCATGGTATCACCGATAGGGGCTGTCGATAAATTGGCCGTTAGTCGACCAGGTTTTGATATCGTCGAATTTGATGTAGATGTTTTCCGGCGGAATGCCGAGGACGTCCTGGAAGGCAGCGGTCATTTCGGTGCTGAAGACTTCGAAGCCGGCGTGGTCCGGACGGCCGAAGAGGGAGGCTTCGATGTAGGCGATTTTCCAGGTATCCTTGCCGCGAAGGTAGAGACGGCACTTATCTTCAATCCCAAAGAGGAGATAGTTTTCGTTCAGGCCGGGAACGGCTTCGATGGCTTTTCCCAGACGGGATTTCAATTCTATTTCTTGGTCGCGGCTGACCGGTACGTTTACTTTGGCCATGACAAAAGGCATTAGGCAGCCCTCCATTCTTGTAACTGAGCTAAAATCTTGTCGGCTACTTCCTGATGCTTCATCTGGTATGTGTGGCCTGTCTTTTCGATGAAGATCAGGGAATTGTCTTTGGCAGTCGGCATGTGGGCATTGAGGTTTCTTAAAAATTCAGACGGATCGCCGTCGGTGAAGTTGTCGTACGTGCCTACCAGGAGGGCTCCCGTATGGGACACGGCCGAGGCCTGTGAAAAGTCCCCGTCTTTTGCGGTGTGGACGTTATTGAGCAGATTAGAAAACTGCCAGTCCCAAGCCGTGTCGGCAATGCAGGTTACCCAGCCCATGAAGGGGAAGGGCAGCATTTTGTCGCCGTCTCCGCGCTCGACCTGTTCTTTGATCAGCGTTTTTTCACGGTTGGTGACGCCGGACATCATATAGGTCAGGTTGGCCGGCGACAGGAGGAAGAAGTGTTCCACCCGTTTATCGTGATGGCGGGACAGATAGTAAATGACCTTATTGGCGCCGAGGGAATGGCCGCCGAGGATGATGTGCTTGTAGCCTTCTTGTTGGGCAAAGGTGATGTAAGCGTCGAGGTCGTCGTCGGTATAGGCAAAGCGTTCGTTCCAAGAGCCGATCGTTTCCTCCTTGCCGGTACGGACGTTGACCGTCGGGATTTCACTGAAGGCGTTGTTGGTCTGGGCGTAGATGAAATCGATGTCACCGCTGTTTAAGGTGTCGCCGATGTTATAATAGAAGGGGTTGGAATAAAAATTGCCGTGGATGCCGGTGATGGCAATCATGACGGTGTCGGCTTTACGTTCTTTCTGGTTGCGAAAGAGGACGCCGTTTAAGACGACGCCGCGATTAGTCGGCACGTTCAGTTGAAACATCATGACCTGTCAGTCCTTTCTGAAAATGCATTTGTGAGACGGTGACGAGTAACAGGCGTTGCAGGATATGCAGGCAGCTACGGTCGTTTCGCCGCTTTTGAGTTTATTCGGCAGATCCGGTTCCCGCAAAAGGGGGCGGGAGAGGGCGATCATTTCGATCTTGGTTTGGTTCAAAACCTCTTCCATCGTATCGAGGCTTCTCAACCCGCCGACGAGGATGACCGGAACGTCGGTGGCTTCTGCCAGCTTGGCTGCAAAAGGGGCGAAGTAAGCTTCATTTTGATGGGCGCGGATGCCGGGGACGGACGTGCCGTTGCCGCTGACTTCAATGGAATCGAGGCCGGCCTGACAGAGGTGCAGGGACATATCGAGGCTTTGGGCAGCGTCTAAGCCGCCGGCCATGAAGTCGTTGCTGTTGATCTTGGCCGTGATATGGAGGGCCGGGGCCTTTTCCCGGATGGCCTTTATGATTTCTGTGACCAGCCTGGTCCGATTCTCCGTGCTGCCGCCGTATTCATCCGTTCGGTGGTTGACCAAGGGCGAGACGAAGCGGCTCAAAAAGAAGAAGTGGGCGACGTGGATCTGGACGCCGTCAAAGCCGGCTTTTTCAGCGCGAAGGGCGGCGGCGATGAATTGATCCCGCACGGCGTGGATTTCTTCCGTCGTCATGTCGTCGGGCTCGACTTGCTCGAAGCTGTTTCCGACGGGGCGGTAGTAGGCTCCGAGGGCGAGCTGGGTGATGACCGGGACGCCTTGGGCGTGGATGATATCAGTCAACTTTTTGTACTGCGGAATGAGGGCGTCGTCAGAAAGGCGCATCATGCCGCCGAAGTAATAGTCGTTGGCAGACACGCTGGTAAAACCGGTGATGATGAGGCCGACGCCGCCTTTGGCAATTTCATCGTAGATACTGTAGGCTTCTTCAGTGACGCTGCCGTCGCGGTTGGCAATGCCTTCCCAGGTCGCCGACCGTACCAGGCGGTTGTTGGCTTTCAGATTTTTCAAGGTTATGTTGTCAAAGAGGTGTTTCATCATTTTTCACTCCTATCAGATTATCGGATTAGATTGATTTTTTGTTCTGCCTACATTATAATTAGAAACGTAGAAAAAACAAGAAGAGAGATTTTTCTTCGTAACTATAAAAAAATATAGTAAAGGTGATTTTATGGGAAATAAACCGCTTCCGAAAGAACAAAACATCTATGAAACAGACTGCCCGATTCTCTATGCCATGGAGATTATCGGTCAGAAATGGAAACTGCCGATTTTATGGTATATGGCCGATGCCGAGAACCAGACCCTGCGCTATGGGGAATTGGAACGAAAAGTCGTGGGCATTACGCCGACGATGCTGACCAAGTGCCTGCGGGAATTGGAACACGACAAGCTGGTAACACGAAAACAGTACAGTACGATTCCGCCGACCGTCGAGTATTCCCTGAGCGAACGGGGAAGGAGCCTGATCCCGGCCCTGCAGTCGGTCTATGAATGGGCCGAGTCACAGTTGGATTCGAGCCGTGAATAGGTGCGCTGTCAAAACGCAGCCGGCGTCTCCTTTTTGCCTTATTGATAAAAAATAGGACAACCAAGGGAGCTGAAAGGGGGGCGGAGAGGCGGCGGAACGCAGAAAATGGCGGAACTGCCTAATTTCTCCCAATCTATTGCAAAGTTTGACACTCCCGCGGTATAATGTATAATTGATATGATATAACAGTGTAAATTGCAGATTTTGTAAATTGGAGGTCTCGGATAGGTGTTAAATAAACTCATACAAAGACTGCTCGGAAATAATACAGAGCATGAACTGAAGAAGATGTGGCCCATCGTTCGCCGCATCAATGATCTGGAGCCGAAATTAGCCGGATTGAGCGATTCGTCGCTGCAAGAAAAGACCTTTGAATTCAAAAATCGTTTGGCTGCCGGTGAAACGCTGGATGATATCCTGCCCGAAGCCTTTGCCGTCGTTCGTGAAGCATCCCGTCGGGTAACGGGGATGCGTCATTTTGACGTCCAAATCCTGGGCGGTATCGTCCTTCATCGCGGGGATATCGCCGAAATGCGTACCGGTGAAGGGAAGACCTTGGTTGCGTCCCTTCCGGTATACCTCAATGCCTTGACCGGTAAGGGCGTTCACGTCGTCACCGTCAATGACTACCTGGCTACTCGTGACAGTGAAGACATGGGCCGTATCTATAAGTTCCTCGGCCTGTCCGTCGGCCTCATCGTCCACGATCTCACGTATGAACAGCGCCGCCGGGCTTATAACGCCGACGTCACCTACGGGACGAACAACGAATTCGGCTTCGACTACCTGCGTGACAACATGGTCATCAGTGCCGACCAGATGGTACAGCGCCCCCTCAATTACTGTATCGTCGACGAAGTGGACTCGATCCTCATCGACGAAGCGCGGACGCCGCTCATCATTTCCGGCCCCGGTGAAAAGTCGACGGAGTTGTACAGCACCCTGGCTGCCATCGTCAAGCACTTCGACAAAGAAGACTACACGATGGATGAAAAGCAAAAGACCATTGCGCCGACCGATTCCGGTGTCGCCAAGGTCGAAAAGATGCTGGGCATCAGCAACATGTTCGACAACGAACACCTTGATTTGAACCACTTGGTCATCCAGGCCCTGCGGGCTCGCTTCATGATGCACCGCGACAAGGACTACGTCGTAAAGAACGGCGAAATCGTCATCGTCGACGAATTTACGGGCCGTCTCATGTTCGGCCGCCGTTACAGCGATGGCCTCCATCAGTCCATTGAAGCTAAGGAAGCCGTCAAGGTCCAGGGCGAAAGCAAGACCCTGGCTACGATTACCTTCCAGAACTACTTCCGTATGTACGACAAGCTGGCCGGCATGACCGGTACGGCCAAGACGGAAGAAGACGAATTCAATAAGATCTATAAGCTCGACGTCTACGTCATTCCGACCAATAAACCGGCCATCCGTAAGGACTTGCCCGACGTCATCTACAAGACGAAAAACGCCAAGTACCGTGCCGTCGTGCGGGAAGTCATCAAGCGCCACGCTACGGGCCAGCCGATCCTGGTCGGTACGACGTCGATCAATCAGTCGGAAATCTTAAGTCAGCTCCTCAATAAAGAAAACATCGTTCACAACGTGCTGAACGCCAAATACCATGAAAAAGAAGCGGAAATCATCAAGAACGCCGGCCAGCGCGACATGGTCACCATTGCGACCAACATGGCCGGCCGCGGCACGGACATCAAGCTCGGCGAAGGTGTTGCTGACCTGGGCGGCCTGATGATCATCGGTACGGAACGCCACGAAAGCCGCCGTATCGACAATCAGCTCCGCGGTCGTGCTGCCCGTCAGGGCGACCCGGGGACGACGCAGTTCTTCCTGTCCCTCGAAGATGACTTGATGCGCATCTTCGGTTCGGAAAACATTTCCCGCTTCATGGATAAGCTGGGCATGGACGAAGACGAACCGATTACGGCCAACATGATCACCCGGTCCATTGAAAAGGCTCAGAAGAAAGTCGAAAGCCACAACTTTGAAATCCGTAAATACGTCCTTGAATACGACGACGTCATGAACCAGCAGCGTGAAGTCCTCTACAACCAGCGCCGCCAGGTCCTGACTGCCGACGACTTAAAGGATACGATCATGGGCATGGTCGACGACATTATCCTTGCCGAACTCGACAAGTATGCCGATGAAAAACTGTATCCCGAAGAATGGGATTTTGCCGGCCTCTTGGCCCAGATGCAGCAGTACTTCGTACCGAAGCACGCCGTAACCGTCGAAGAACTGGAAAACATGAGCCGTATCGAAGTTCAGGAAAAACTGAAACAGATCGCTGTCGATCTCTATAACGAACGGTTCAACGAATTTGGCGAAGAGACCATGAAGGAATTGGAAAAGGCCGTCATGCTCCGCGTCGTCGACAGCAAGTGGATGGATCATCTGGACGCCATGGATGCCCTTAAAGAAGGGATCAACCTCCGCGCCTACGGCCAGAAGAACCCCTTGGTCGAATACAAATTCGAAGCCTACGAAATGTTCTCGGAAATGGTGGAATCGATCAAACGGACGGTCATTACCTTCCTGTACCACATTCAGGTTACGTACAGCAAGCCCGTTCCCCAGGCCGAAGACCATCTGCAGGGGGCTCATGAAGTCCACGAAGAAAGCAAGCCCGTCAGCGCCGAAGACATTCAGCGCGATGAAGAACAGGGACGGGAATAAAGAACGAGACGTTATTAATATGACGAAAAAACGATATTTAACTGAAAAGTTGGTGATTAATTGTGTTATTGGATGAAATGCGTAAACCGCTGGAAGATTTAAAACAAAGAATACAAGAAATCGGGGATTCACTTTAACTTACCTCGGAAAAAAGAACGTATCATGGATTTAGATATCCAGATGAGCGACCCCTCATTCTGGAACGACCCGGACAAGGCTAAGCAGATTTCCCAGGAAGCGACCCTGCTCAAGACGGAAGTCGAAGGCCACGAAACGCTGGTCCGCAAAGCCGATGACCTCATCGACTACCTCGACATGGCCATGGAAGACGGCGACGCCTCCTTTGCAGCGGACATCGAAAAACAGTATAATGACCTTCTGCGGGACATTGAAAAGCGGGAAGTCCTCTTGCTCTTATCCGGTGAGTACGACAACTGCAACGCCCTCATTACCTTCCACGCCGGTGCCGGCGGAACGGAAGCCCAGGACTGGGCGCAGATGCTGATCCGCATGTATACCCGCTGGGCCGAACGGAACGGTTATAAATTGACCGTCCTCGACATGCAGCCCGGCGATGAAGCGGGCATCAAGAGCGCGGCCTTCCGCGTCGAAGGCGACTATGCCTACGGCTATTTGAAATCGGAAAAAGGCGTTCACCGCCTGGTCCGCATTTCTCCTTTTGACGCTGCAGCCCGCCGCCATACGTCCTTTACGGCCGTCGATGTCATGCCGGAACTGCCTGACGATGTCGAAGTCGAAATCAATATGGACGACGTCCGCGTCGATTATTTCCGCGCCTCCGGTGCCGGCGGTCAGCACGTCAACAAGACGAGTTCCGCCGTCCGCATGACCCACATTCCGACGGGCATCGTCGTCCAGTGTCAGAATGAACGGTCTCAGCTCCAGAATAAGGAAATGTGCCTGAAATATCTGCGGGCCAAACTCTTTGAATTGGAACAGGAAAAGCAGGAAAAACTGAAAGCCGAAATCGGCGGCGTCCACCAGGCTATCGAATGGGGGAGCCAGATTCGTTCCTACGTATTCCACCCCTACAACCTGGTCAAGGATCATCGGACCAACGTCGAAACGGGGAACATCCAAGCCGTCATGGACGGTGACCTCGATATCTTTATCGAAGGCTACTTACAACAGGCGAAGGAACAGAAGTTATCGAAGCAGGAGCTTTAAATGAAGAAATGGATCATTGTCTGTGTCCTGGCTGCGGTCTTTTTGGTCGGCGCCAACTCCTTTGCGCCGCAACTGGCCGAGGTCGGTCTGTCACAGGCCTTGTCTGCTAAATTTAATTTGCAAAACGATGATGTCCGCGTCCAAGCATCGCCGGGAGCGAAGATTTTTCTCGGCGATATCGACGCGGTTACCGTTCATGCTACGAATTTTATGGCCGGCGATTTGAAGTTCGCTAATTTTGACAGTAACCTCTATGGGGTCCACTTCCAGCCTTTGCAGGCCCTGGTGTATCAGGAACTGCGCGTGACCCGCGTCGAAAGCGGGGATATGGCGGCGTCCATTCGCCGGGAAGACCTGGAGGACTACCTGGTCAAGAAAATCGATGGCCTGACCGACCCGAGCGTCTCTTTTGAAGGCGATTCGGTCCGCGTTCAGGGCAAGGTGAAGCTCGGCGGCCTGGTATCGGCCCGGGCTGACGTCCGCGGCCATTTTGGCATGAAGGGTACGAAACTGATGTTCATCCCCGAGACGGTCACCGTCGAAGGGCTGGGCATGCAGGTCAGCACGACGAAGCTGGCCAGCGCAGAGATTTACGATTTTACGGATTTCCCCTTGGGAATCCAGCCTGATCGCGTCGTCCTCCACGACGGTCTGTTGACCATTCACGGCCAGGTGAGCAATTCATAGATAAGGTGAAGAGAATGACAAACATAAATAAACGCAGTATGCGGATGATGATGCTGATCGTGTTCATCGGTCTCATCACGGCGATCGGCCTGTGCATACAGCGCAATGCCGTAGAAAAACAGTCGACGACAATTGAACAGGCGATGGACTTCGATGCCGTCGTCTTGATGGCCCGCAACGACGGCTACGATTTGGATACGGCCCTTCAAATGGCCCGCGATGCCGGCGTTACGAGTTTTACCATTTATGATACGACGCTCAACAAGCTGACCCAGCGCGGGGAACTGTCGCTGGTTACGAAATTGGGGGCCGATCTCTATTATCCCCAGTTCGGCATTACCGATAAGTCCTATGACTACTATCTCATCGGAAAGCCTCAGGGCGAACAGGACCTCTACTTCGATGAAGTCGTGTCCGACCTCAGCACGCGTCTTGGCAGCGATAAGGTCAAAGTCATGTCCAACGGTGCCTACCGCATTGCCGGCATCAAGGGCGTCATGCCCGGTCTCGGCGACGTCAACTTGGGCATCCTGAGCGCCGATGCTAAGATCATCAGCGACCACGGCTTCTACGTCATCCTGCGGCCGACGAATTACAGCAACCCGACGAAGGCCGACGTCGACCATTTCTTTGCCCGGGCTGACAAGATCCAGGACGTATCGGGCATCATGTTCGTTGGAAAAGAAGTGTTGGGCTATACGCCGGTTGCCGGCGAACGAAAGGATATGCTCGACTATACGGCGGACAATTTGAACCGCCGCGACATCCCGTTCTATATGATCGAGTCCGTCGATCAGCTCCAGTACAACCAGCAGGACGGCATGTATGATCTGTCAGGTCTCGTCCATTATCGGACGGCCCGGGTCTATGCCATGGCCAAGGAAGAACTGGAAAAGATTACGCCGGAAGAAGCGGCTATGCGCTTTTACATCAGCGACCTTGAACGAAACGTCCGGGTCAATCTCTATCCCTTGTATAAGAAGCCCCTTCACGGCATGAACCTGACTCAGACCAACTTGTCCTATATCAAGACCGTATCGGATAAGCTGACTGAACGGGGTTATACCCTCGGCCGGGCTTCGGTCATGGAAGCGTACTATCCGAACCGCCTGTTCTTAGCCATCGTAGCAGCGGCAGCGGCCTGCGGATTCGTCTTCGTCCTCAACCTGCTCATTCCGTTGAAGGACCGGCAGAATTATATTCTCATGGCCCTCGGTATCGTCGTCGCCGTCATCGGTGCCGTCGTCGCCAAAGGAGCCTTGTTCCTCCAGACCTGGGCCATCGGCTGTGCTGCCGCAGCGCCGACAGCGGCCATTCTCTTGTCCCTCGATTACTGGAAACAGAAGAAGCTTACGAAGAAACTCGGCTACGGCCGGGTCATCCGTGACGGCACGCTGGGCCTTTTCTTTGCCGTAGCCGTCTCCATGATCGGCGGTCTCTATATCGCCTCTATGCTGGGCAACATCCGCTTCTTCATGGAATTTGATTTCTACCGCGGCGTCAAGCTGACCTTCATCCTGCCGCTCCTTCTGGTGGCTATCGGCTACCTGCGCCGGTTCCCCCTCATGGGGCAGACCATTGCGTCGCCGGCAGATCTTAAGGTCTTTGCCAAGGATTTCCTCAACATCCCCATTAAGATGGGGACCATCCTGATCCTCGGCGTCATCGCCGTGGTCGGCATCATCTTTGTCGGCCGCAGCGGCCATACGTCGGGCGTTCCCGTACCGGGAATCGAAGTCGCTATGCGCCGCTTCTTAGAAAATGTCATGTACGCTCGTCCCCGGGAAAAGGAATTTCTCGTCGGCCATCCGAGCTTTTATCTCATGGTAGCTGCCTTGTACCGTAAATGGCCGCAGCTGCTGCACTTCTTCCTGGTCATCGCCGCCACGATCGGTGTCGGCTCCATGGTGGAAACCTTTGCCCATATCCGGACGCCTTTCCTCATGTCCTTTATCCGCGGCATCAACGGCTGGGTAACGGGGATGGTCGTCGGCATCGCCCTGATCATCGCCATTGCCATCGTCCGTTACGTCACGACGTGGCTGGGAAAGCAGGTGGAAAACCGTGACTAGGGTCGTTATTTCCGGCTATTACGGCTTTGCCAATGCCGGCGACGAGGCCATGTTGGCGGCTATCGTCGGCTCGTTAAAAGACATCATTCCCGACGTGGATATTACGGTCATTACCGGAAACTGCCGAATGACTCGGGAAAATCATAAGGTACAGGCTGTTCATCGCCTGAATTTCTTTGCTATCGCAGCGGCCATTCGCCGCTGTGATATTCTTATAAGCGGCGGCGGCAGCCTGCTCCAAGACGTGACCAGCGCCCGTAGCCTCCACTACTACCTGTGGATCATGAAAATCGCCTTGTTCTTTAAAAAGCCGGTCATGCTCTATGCCCAGGGCATCGGTCCCGTCCGCGGCATCAAGGCCCGGAAGGCTGTGCAGAAGGTCCTGCAGCAGGTCGCCGTCATCGGCGTCCGCGACCGGGAATCGAAGGCGGAACTTTCTGACATGGGCGTAACCCGTCCGCCTATCCATGTGACGGCCGACGCCGTCTTGTCCATGCATCCCGTCGATAAGGCTATCGGCCGTCAGATTTTGGAACGGCACGGAGTTACGGGAAGCCGACGGAAAGTCGGTATTGCCGTTCGCAACTGGCAGGGCCATCAGGCCTATAAGGACGCCATTGCCGAGGCAGCCGACCGTTTGCAGCAGCAAGAAGACGTGGACATCATCTTCATTCCCATGCAGCATCCGGAAGACGTCGACGCCGGCCGCGATATTGCCGACCGTATGAAAAAGGCGGCCATCGTCCTCGACGACCGCTATTCGACGGTAGAATTCATGTCCCTCATGGGCTGCATGGATGCGGTCATCGCCAACCGGCTCCACGCCCTCATCTTTTCGGCTCTTATGGAAACGCCGGCGACGGCCATTTCCTATGATCCGAAAATCGACAGCTTCATCCATCTCATCGGCGATCGGGTCTGCGGGACGACGGAATCGGTGACGGCAGAAGCCTTAGCCTCCCGCGTCAGTCAGCAACTGGCCCAAGGGGGACTGGCACCTGCCATCAAGGCCCGCCTCAACCATCTGCGCCGCCAGTCCCTGCGAAATGCCTACTTGGCCCTGCGCATTTTAGAAGGGCGGGACGGCGTCCGCAAACGACTCGAACAGCATCGGAGGTCTCTATGATTGAATTTAAAAATGTATCCAAGGTCTACGACAATGGTTCCGTTGCCCTCGACCAGGTATCCCTTCAGATCGGTAAGGGCGAATTCGTCTTCGTCGTCGGCGCCAGCGGTGCCGGCAAGTCGACGCTGATCCGCCTCTTGTCTCATGAAGAACTGCCGACGAAAGGGTCTGTCTTCGTGAACGATATCGAAGTCAACCGCCTGGCCAAGAAGAGCGTGCCCTACCTGCGCCGTAAAATGGGCATCGTCTTCCAGGACTTCCGCCTCCTGCCGAATAAGACGGCTCAGGAAAATGTGGCCTTTGCCATGGAAGTCATCGAAGCACCGCGCCGCGTCATTCGCCGCCGGGTCCGCGAAGTCCTCGATCTGGTCGGCCTCATCGGCAAAGCCGACGCCCTGCCGAAAAACCTCAGCGGCGGGGAACAGCAGCGCGTAGCCATTGCCAGAGCCATCGTCAATCGGCCGCTCCTGCTCATTGCCGACGAACCGACAGGGAACCTCGATCCCGATACGTCCGAGGATATTATGGAAGTCTTTAAGAAAATCAACCACATGGGAACGACGGTCCTCATGGTAACCCATGACAAGACCTTAGTCGACATGATGAATAAACGCGTCATCGAATTGGATGACGGCAAGGTCGTCCGTGACGAACAGCGAGGAGGATACGACGATGAAAATTAGAACCATGCACTACTACACCGTCGCTGCCTTCCAATCTTTTTGGCGCAACCGCTTCATGTCGGTGGCCTCTATTGCAACGGTCGCCATATCCCTGTTCATCTTGGGCATCTTCATGACCCTCGTGGCCAATCTCGACTATTTTGCTGAAAATCTCGAAAGCCAGGTTGAAATCACGGTCTACTTGAAAGACGGTGCCACCCAGGCTGACATCGACAGCGTCGCCCGCCGCCTGCAGGCCCTGCCCGACGTCAAGTCGGTCACCTTTACCGATAAGAATCAGGCCATGGATATCTTAAAGGAACGCATGAAGGACCAACCGGGTATCCTCGATGCCTTAGAAGGGAAGAATCCCCTTCCGAGTTCCTATGAAGTGACCTTTACTCAGCCGGAAGCCGTCCGGCGGACGGCGGACATCGTCGCCGATTACCCGGAAGTCGAAGGGACGCATTATGGTCAGGAAATCATTGAACAGCTCTTTAAGATCACGACCATCATCCGTTGGGGCGGCATTGCCCTCATCGTCTTCTTGACCCTGGCCATGTTGTTCATCATTTCCAATACGATTCGCCTGACCGTCTTTGCCCGGCGTAAAGAAATCGCCATCATGAAATACGTCGGGGCGACGAACTGGTTCATCCGCTGGCCCTTCCTCTTAGAAGGCCTGTTCCTGGGCTTTATCGGCGGCGTCATTGCCGACATCGCCCTTTATCAGTTCTACGACTTTGCCGTCGCGTCGATCCATGAGTCCCTGGCCTTCTTGCCGATGGTCAGCGTCTTTCCCTTTATGTACCGCACGGCAGGCGTCCTCTTGATCATCAGCATGGTCATCGGGGCCATTGGCAGTACCATTTCTCTGAAACGTTATATGAAGGTGTAATATGTTTAAAAAATACGTTATCCCGGTTGTCGTTGCCGCCTTATTGACGCCTAACTTCGCCGTCCTGGCCGAAGATGAAGACTTGCAGAATCAGCTGTCGGACGTCCAGAACCGGATGGCGCAGGAAAGCGAGAAGAAGGCCCAGGCCGAAGCTGTCATCGGCAGTGTCAATGACAAGCTTTACGCCATCCAGCAGCAGCTCGAAGCAGCTCAGCGCGACTACCAGGCCGTAGCCAATGAATTGAAGGCGACGGAAGAAAAAATTGCCGCCACCCAGGCTGAACTGGAAAAGACAAGGGCCCGGCTCAAGGTCCGGGAAGGCGTCTTTACCAAGCGCGTCCGCGACATCTATATGCACGGCCAATTGAGCTATCTCGACGTCGTCCTCGGGGCCAAGGATTTCAGCGATTTCTCGAACCGCCTGGAATTACTGCGCCGCATCATCGACGCCGATATCACCTTGATTTCGGATATTCGTAAAGAACGGGCGGCCATCGAAACGGCCAAACAGGAACTGGAAACCCAGCGTGCCCGCCAGGCCCAGCTCCGCGACCAGGCAGCGGCCAAGCGCGATGAAATCGAAAGCCGCCGCAAGGAACAGCAGGCCATTCTCTATCAGGCTCAGAACGATAAGGCCGTGGCCGAACAGGCTTATA
>NZ_HF954534.1:89441-105465 GCF_000455225.1 Megasphaera massiliensis | reverse complement strand
GGTCAGCGGCTCAGGCGCCATGATCTGGCCGGTCAACGGCGTCGTCACCTCGCCTTACGGCTATCGGACCCATCCGATCTTCGGGACGACGATCTATCACAGCGGCATCGATATCGGCGTCGACTACGGGACGCCCGTCCACGCAGCCGACGGCGGTGTCGTCGTCGAAGCCGGCTGGATTAGCGGCTACGGCTATGCCGTCATCATCGACCACGGCAACGGCTTGTCGACCCTTTACGGCCACAATCAGGAACTGGCCGTCTCCGAAGGTCAGTCCGTCTCTCAGGGCCAGGTCATTGCCTACGCCGGTTCGACAGGCAACTCGACGGGCCCTCACGTCCACTTTGAAGTTCGTGCCAACGGCGATCCCGTCGACCCGTCGGCTTATTTGTAAGTGTTTTCACGGCAGTTTTGCCCCTTTCTCGCGGCCTTGATTTCCATAGAAGGAGATACCCATGAATAAACAAACTATACGCCGGGCTTGGGAAACCATTCGCCGGCCCCTGGCCTTCTTTTGCAGCGGTATGATCGTCATGATCCTGGCCGTCTTCGGTATGTTTTGGTACTATACGGGCCGAGGGACTGCCATGTTTGAATTTTTCCGCACCTTGGAAATCATCGAAAGCCATTATGCAGAAAATGTCGACCGCAGCGCCCTCTTTGACGGGGCTTTGAACGGCATGGTCAGCACCTTGGGGGATAAGCATTCGGTCTACCTCGGCGGCGAGTTGTATAAGGACTTTTCGGCCCAGATGAGCGGTACCTATGCCGGCATCGGCGTCTACATCGGCTCCACCGATGACGGCGTCCTCATCGCCGGGGTCATGGATGACAGTCCGGCAGCCGAAGCGGGACTCCAGCGCGGCGATATCTTGGTATCCATCGACGGGACGCCTGTCGACGGCAATAAGCTCGAAGACGTCTCCAAGCGTATCCGCGGCGCTGCCAATACCAGCGTCAACTTGGTCGTCCGCCGCGACGGAGAAGATAAGACCTTTACCGTCGAACGCCGTCAGATCCACGTCCCGACCGTGGCCGGCAAGATGATCGACGGTACCGATATCGGCTATATCCGCATTGCCGTCTTCGGCGAAGGAACGGCCGATGACTTTACGAAAGAATATACGAAACTTCGCGAACAGGGGATGAAGAAGATGATCCTCGATCTGCGCGACAACCCCGGCGGCATCGTCGAACAGGCCGTAGGCGTGGCCAGCAACTTCGTCCCGCCAAACAGCACCATCGTCTCCTATACGGAACAAGACGGCAAAGTCGACCAGTATACGGCCCAGGGGACGGAAGACCTCATTCCCCTCGTCGTCTTGGTCAATGAAAATTCGGCCAGTGCGTCGGAAATCATTGCCGGTGCCGTCCAAGACATGCAGCTCGGCCCCATCGTCGGTGTCAAGACCTACGGCAAGGGCACGGTCCAAGGCGTCTTCCCCTTAAGCCAGCAGTCGGCCGTCAAGGTCACCGTGGCTAAGTATCGGACGACCAATGGCCGTGAAATCGACGGAGTCGGCATTGAACCGGACGTCGTCGTACCCCTTACGCCGTCGGATCCGACAGATACCCAGTTTGAAAAGGCCTTGGAAATTATCAAGGAAAAATGACTTTACAGATTGGCAAATATGATTTAAAATCTTATCGTAAAGAGTCTCATGACTTTTTCGTACCCTTTTCCTTTTCTTATAAGGAGTAGGGCGGTTAATTTTGATATTGATGGACAGATAGACAGGAGACATGGTATATGTATGCTGTGTCTCTTTCTATATCCCCATGTATTTTCATATGAGGTGACCTATGTTTATAGACAGAGCAAGAATTTTTGTACAGTCCGGCAAGGGCGGCGACGGCATGAGCAGTTTCCGCCATGAAAAGTTCGTCCCCAAGGGCGGACCGAACGGCGGTGACGGCGGCCAGGGCGGCAACGTCGTCCTCGTGGCGGACCGCAATGTCAACACCCTCGTCGACTTCCGTTTTCGCCGCCTGTTCAAGGCCAAGCCCGGCGGAAAGGGCGAAGGCAGCAATAAGTACGGCAGAAACGCCGAAGACTTATTGATCACCGTTCCTTTGGGAACGATCGTAAAAGATGAAGAATCGGGTCAGGTCATGGCCGACTTGTCGCGGGACGGCCAGCAGGCCATCGTCGCCAAGGGCGGCCGCGGCGGTCGGGGCAACTGGCATTTCAGAACGAGCGCCAACCGGACGCCGACCTTTGCCGAACGGGGCGAACCGGGGGAAGAACGGTGGCTGCGTTTGGAACTGAAGGTCTTGGCCGACGTCGGCCTCTTGGGCTATCCCAGCGTCGGCAAGTCGAGCATCCTGCGGAAAGTTTCGGCAGCCCAGCCGGAAGTAGCAGCCTATCACTTTACGACCCTCAACCCGATCCTCGGCGTCGTCGACCTGCCGGATCACCGCAGCTTCGTCATGGCCGACATTCCCGGCCTCATCGACGGAGCCAGTGAAGGCGTCGGTCTCGGTCACGACTTCCTGCGCCACATCGAACGGACGAAGATCCTCATTCACGTCCTCGACGTATCGGGCATGGAAGGCCGCGACCCCATCGACGACTATGAAAAGATCAACGCCGAACTTGCCAAATACAGCGAAAAACTGTCGCGCAAGCTCCAAATCGTAGCGGCCAATAAGATCGACCTCTTAGATGAAGATTCAGACAACCTCGAGCGCCTCATGGATTATATGGCGGCGAAGGGCATCGAAGTCTATCCCATTTGCGCCGTAAGCGGCGACGGCATGGACAAACTCTTAGAACGGGTCTGGACCCTCCTTGAAGAATACGTCGAAGAAGCCGACGAAACGACGGAAGAAGTCGTCTATAAGGCAGAGAACAAGCCGGACTTTGAAGTGACCCGCGATACGGACGGGGCCTTCGTCATCACCGGCGCCCGCATCGAAAACCTGGTCGCCATGACCAACTTCGACGACGACCAGTCCCTGCGCCGTTTCCAGCGTATCTGGCGCTATATGGAACTCGATAAGCTCCTCCAGGAACACGGCATCCAGGACGGCAATACGGTCCGCATTTACGCCATGGAATTTGAATATCACAAATAAAGGGAGACGTTATGAATAATAAAGACAGACAGCAGTTACGGGGGATGGCCAGCCTCATGCCGGCCGTCGTCCAAATCGGAAAGGACGGCTTAAGCGACGCCGTCATCGACAGTGCCAGAGCGGCCATTACGGCGCGGGAACTGATTAAGGCCCACGTCCTCAACAACGCCAACCTTCCGACGAAGGAAACGATGGAAGACTTGGCCGACATGCTCGGTGCCGAACTGATTCAGGTCATCGGCCACTACGGCATCTTATTTAAGAAGAAAGACAAGAAATCGAAATACGAATTTATTAAAGACTAGGACGTGAGGCATGGTGAACAGCAGACGCAGGGATTTTGACCACAAGAAGCGCATCGTCGTCAAGGTCGGATCCAGTACGATTTCCCATGGGACGGGCAAATTGAACTACCGCCGCATGGAGCATTTAGTACGAGAATTGGCAGATTTGCAGAATCAGGGAAAGGAAATGATCTTGGTCAGCTCCGGGGCGACCAATGCCGGTATGGCACCGCTCAACCTCGATCAAAGGCCGAAGTCGATTCGGGAAAAACAAGCCTTAGCCGCCGTCGGACAGGGCGTCCTCATGCATACGTATGAACGGCTGTTCCGCGAATACGGCCAAGTCGTCGGCCAGGTTCTCCTGACCCGCATGGACTCACAGGACCGCAGCAAATTCATGCACTCGCGAAATGCCCTCCTGACTATGATCGACATGGGCATCATTCCCATCATCAATGAAAACGACGTCGTCGCCGTCGATGAGTATAAAATCGGTGACAACGACACCCTGTCGGCCATGGTCAGCGGCCTCGTCGACGCCAATCTCTTGATCCTCTTATCGGACATCGACGGCCTCTATACGGACAATCCCCGAACCCATGCCGATGCGAAAATCATTTCCTACGTCGATAATATCGATAAGCATATCTACGACATCGCCGGTGACGCCGGATCCTCCATGGGGACGGGCGGCATGTATACCAAAATCCAGGCCGCGGCCATCGCTACCGCTGCCGACGTCGACATGGTCATCGCCTCGGGGAGCGAAGACGACATCGTCAGCCGCATCTGTGCCGGAGAAGACGTGGGGACCTTGTTTAAAGCGAAAGAAACGCCGCTCCACTCGAAGAAGCGCTGGCTCGTTTCGGGCAGCAAGGCGACGGGAAAACTCCTCGTCGACAAGGGCTGCCGCGACGCCATCCTCGACAAGGGGTCGAGCCTGTTGCCTGTTGGCATCATCGGGGTCGAAGGCTTCTTTGAAGAAGGGGACATCGTCAGCGTCGTCTACGACGGATTGACCATTGCCAAGGGCATTTCCAACTACGGCAGCGTCCACATCAACGCCATCAAAGGCCGACGATCGGCGGATATCGCCGACATTCTCGGCCACAACGGCATCTTTGACGAAGTCATCCACCGCGATAACCTGGTCGTCATGTATTAGAAAGGGGTTTTTCCCATGATATCTGAAGTATACCGCAAGGGCCGCGATGCCAAAGACGCGTCGTACGTCCTGCAAACGGCCGGGACCGACGTCAAGAATAAGGCCCTGGCTTATATCGCTGAGGCCCTCTTGACCCATTGCGAGGACATCCTGTCGGCCAACGCCGAAGATGTGAAGCGGGCTGAGGAAAAGGGGATGGCGCCGGCCATGGTCGACCGCCTGACCTTGACCAAAGAACGGATTGCCGCCATGGCAGAAGGCGTTCGCCAGGTCATCGACCTTCCCGACCCGTCCGGCGTCGTCCTCGATGAATTCCGCCGTCCCAACGGCCTTTTCATCCAGAAGGTCAGCGTCCCCTTAGGGGTCATTGCCATCATCTTCGAATCGCGGCCCAACGTCACCGTCGACGCAGCGGCCCTTTGCATCAAATCGGGCAACGCCTGCGTCCTTCGCGGCGGCAGTGAAGCCATCGCTTCCAATACGGCCTTGACCGCCGTCATCCGGGAAGGGCTGAAAGCAGCCGGCCTTCCGGAAAACAGCGTCAACATCCTTGAAAATACCGACCGGGCCCTGGTCAAAGAACTCCTTACCTTACGGGGCTTCATCGATTTGGCCATTCCCCGCGGCGGCGCCGGCCTCATTCGCATGGTCGTCGATACGGCTACCGTTCCCTGCATCGAAACGGGAAGCGGCGTCTGCCACGTCTACGTCGATAAGGATGCCGATCTTTCCATGGCCGTCAAGATCGTCGAAAACGCCAAGGTATCGCGGCCGTCGACGTGCAACGCCATGGAAACCCTCTTGGTCCACCGCGACGTAGCCAGGGAATTTTTAGAAATGTTAGCGCCGGTCATGGATTCCGATGCCGTCGAGCTCCGCGGCGACGATGAAGCCCGGGCCGTCCGTGCCATGAAGGCCGCCGATGACGACGACTGGGCGACGGAATATAACAGCCTCATCATGTCCGTTAAAGTCGTCGGCTCTCTCGACGAAGCCCTGAATCACATCCGCCGCTTCAGCACCCATCATTCGGAAGCCATCGTCACAGGAAATCCGGACACGGCGAAAGCCTTCCAGAAGGCCGTCGATTCGGCTGCCGTCTACGTCAATGCCTCGACGCGCTTTACGGACGGCTTTGAATTCGGCTTTGGCGCCGAAATCGGCATCAGCACACAGAAACTGCACGTCCGCGGCCCCATGGGCCTTACTGCTTTGGTCTCGTATAAATACCTCATCGACGGCCAGGGCCAGATCCGCTGATGCTGCGCTTCCTTCGCGGTTACGGGCGGACCCTTCGCCAATATGCCGCCTCACCGAAGACCCGTTTTGAATACCGACACTATGCCAAGTTTTTATTGCTTTATGCGTTAGCCGTAGCTATCGCCTGGGGAGGAATCTATTTGTACCATGGAAATCACTAGGCTCGGCGTCATGGGAGGGACCTTTAATCCCATCCACTTAGGACACCTCATGATCGCCGAAGAAGCGCGCCAGGCCTTTCACCTGAAGAAGGTCCTGTTCGTGCCGTCGTACATTACACCCAATAAGGATGTCTGCGGTGCGACAGCCGAGCAGCGATTGGCCATGACGCGACTGGCTACGGCCGATAACCCGTACTTTACCGTCAGCGATATGGAGATGCGCCGCCGGGGCAATTCCTATACGGTCGATACGCTGCGGCTTTTAAAAGAAATATACGGCCCGTCGCACAGCCTGTATTTCATCTCGGGGACCGATACGATCCACGACCTGCACAACTGGAACAATCCGGAAGAAATCCTCAGCCTGTGCCAGTTTATCGGTGCGACCCGGCCGGACGGCTCGGAACAGATCGATTCCATCATCTCGTCCTTTGGCGAGCTGGGAAAAAACATCCTCAAACTGCCCGTGCCGACCATGGAAATCTCTTCGACAGAACTCCGGCGCCGCATCCGCCTGGGCCTGTCCGTCCGCTATATGATGCCTTCGGCAGTCGTCGAATACATCAGAAAAAATGGAGTATATCAATGTACAACGAAGAATTCAAAGATGCCATTAAAGCAGATTTAAAAAAATCCCTGACGCCCAGTCGCTATACCCATGTCCTCGGCGTGGCCACAGCGGCCCGGCACTTAGCCGGCCTCTACGGCAGTGATGCCGATGCGGCAGAAGTAGCTGCCCTCCTTCATGATGCGGCGAAACAAAAGCCCCTCGAAGAGATGCAGGCCTTAGCCGGCCGCTCCTTTACGGATCTTCCGGCGCCCGTCTTTAACATCGGCAGCCTCCTCCACGGCTATGCCGCCGTGACCCTGGCCCGGGAACAGTACGGCATTGACGATCCCGATATCCTCTCGGCCATTGCCCATCATACGACGGGGGCCGAAACCATGGGGAAGCTCGAAAAGATCATCTTCATGGCCGACTATATCGAAGTGAACCGCGACTTTGACGGCGTCGAAGCGCTGCGTCAGGCCGCCGAACGGGACCTCGACGAAGCCGTCCTCTTAGGCTACGATTCGACGATCCGCCACCTCCTCGATCAGAAGAAACCGATTTTCATCGGTACGGTCGTCAACCGCAACGCCCACATCAGCGCCATGATGAAAGCGGCAGCGAGGAAGGCCGGCCGATGACACGAGAAAAGAGAAGAAGAATCTTAAACCGCATTTTAGCCGTCGTCGCCGCCGTGGCGATTTTCCTGGCCTGCCGCTCGGCCTATGTTCATTTCACCAGTCCCGAAACGCAGCCCGAAGGGCCCGATACGACGCCGGCCGGCAGCAACGACTTCGTCCAGACCAGTCCCGATAAGCCGCTCTACGTCCTGCTCATCGGTACGGACGGAGAAAATCCCCAGCAGGCCAACTTCGTCGGCGTCGCCGCCATCAACAAGGACAAGAAGCACATCGACCTCATCATGCTGCCCGACGATACGAAGATCGAAGGGCGCAAGGAAAAGGGGATACAAGAACTGCAGGACGTCTACACCGAAGGCGGCATCAGCCTGGTGCGGGCCGTCGTGGAAGACATTTTCCACATTCCCATTCCCTACTACGCAGCCTTTACGCCGGAATCCTTCGCCAAGATGATCGATATGAACGGCGGCGTGCCCCTGTACGTCGAAAAGAACATGTACCACGGCGATGCAGCCGGCGAAACGGACATCAACATCTTCCAGGGCTACCAGACCCTCGACGGCAAGGACGCCACGGGGTATATGCGCTACCTCGACAGCAACGGCTACGTGTCGCGGACCCAGCGCCAGGAACGGTTCATCAAGAACTTCTACGCAGACCGGCAAAAGGACTTCGGCCTGAGCAACGCCTTCTTCATGTACCGCCTGTGGCACAACGTCGATTCCAATATCCCGGCTAAGGACATGGCCGAACTGGCCTTTGACTTCCGCAACGTCACGGCCGACAACATCAACTTCTATATCCTGCCCGGCGAAATGGCTCCGGGCGGTAAGAACAGCGACAATAAATATTACTGGACCTACGACCCGGTCGAAGTCCAAAAAGTCATCGGTCGGACGAACAACGCCATCTCGGCAGCGCCCAAGCCTGATGATACCTAACCTTACATTCGTATAAAAAAGGAGACTTTTCATATATGCCAATTACCATGAAACCCGCCAACGCGGAACCGATGAAAGAATTATCCCCTTATGAAATCGTCTGCGCCGCAGCCGACGACAAGAAAGCCTGGGACATCACCGTCCTCGACATCAAGGAGTCGTCCCTCATGGCCGACTACTTCGTCATCTGCAGTGCCCGCAACAACCGCCAGACCCAGAGTATTGCCGACAACATTGAAGAACAGATGGAACAGAAGGGCTATCCCATCCTCCACGTCGAAGGCTACCGTGAAGGCAAGTGGATCCTCATCGACGCCGGTGAAGTCATTGCCCACGTCTTCGTCGAACAGGAACGCCAGTACTACGATCTGGAAAACTTGTGGGCCGACGCACCGCGAATCGACTATGAAGGTGAATAATATGACGACACTTCAAGAAAACAGTATTGCTACCCTCGAAGTCCTGCGCCAAAGCGAAATGGGTGCCTTTTTGGACGGTGGCACGGGCAATACCAACGACGACATCCTCCTCCATATCAATCAGCAGACGGAAGAGGTCCATATCGGCGATGCCGTGACGGTATTCCTGTACCACGACCCGTCGGGACGCCTGACGGCCTCCATGCGCCTGCCCAAGATTAAGATCGGTCAGATCGGCTATGCACCGGTCATCAATACGACTCGCTTCGGCGCCTTCGTCGACGTCGGTACCGAACGCGGCATCTTCATGCCCTTTGCTGAAATGAAAGGCCGCCCCAAAGAAGGGGAATACGTCTGGGTCAAGCTCTATGAAGACAAGTCCCACCGCCTGGCCGTGTCGATGGAAGTCGAAGATGAAATGCGCCGGGCGTCGAGAGCGGCGACGGACGCCAAGGTCGGCGACTGGGTCGAAGGGGCCATTTACAACATGACCGACCAAGGGGCCTACCTCATGACCCGCGAACGATGGATCGCCTTTTTGCACCGCAGCGAATTCAACGGACCCATCCTCATCGGACAGATGATAAAGGGCCGGATCACCTTCCTGCGCGAAGACGGGCGCATCAATATTTCCCTGCGCCAGACGAAAGAAAATGCCATCAACCCCGATGCCGAGAAGATCTTGCAGTTCCTCGAACAGCGCAAGGGCAAGATGCCCTATGGCGACAAGACGGCACCGGCCGTCATCAAGGCCAAATTCGGCCTCAGCAAGGCTGCTTTTAAACGGGCCTTGGGCCATCTCATGAAAGAACAGAAAGTCCGCCAGGAAGAAGGCTGGACCTATTTAGAAACGGAAAGTGAAACGAAATAGATGAGAAGCTCCCCATTGCGCGGGAGCTTTTCTGTCGTTTCGGGCCTTTTTGACGGAGTGGGGAAGAAGGTGTACAGAAAAAAACAAATCTGTCCTATTTACAGAAGAGGTAATATACTCTAAAATAGAGTACAGATTAATCATAACCATACATTGGCCAATGTGTGAATTCTGTACCCGTGAGGAGGATTTCACATGCATTCATCATCTATGGAACAAAAGGCACCGGTTTTTTCGGCTGCCAATCTCTGTTATGCTGCCGTCTTAACGGCCCTGGTCTTTATCCTGACTTTCGTACCGCGCATCCCCATTCCCTTGGGCTATGCCCATCTCGGCGATGCCGTCATCTTTGCGTCTGTCCTGTTCAGTTCGCGCCGTCAGGCGGCGGCTGCAGCTTCCATCGGTTCGGCCTTGTCGGACCTTATCGGCGGGTTTCCTATCTGGATCGTGCCGACCCTGATCATTAAATTCGTCATGGTCGAAGCCGTCTTTTGGGTCGTCCGCCCCGATAAGGAACCGTGGAAACTGACGTCCCTCAAGGTCTTTTTGGGCTTCCTCTTATCGGCCGTCTGGATGGTCGTTTCCTATACGGCAGCCGGCGGTCTCCTCTACGGCAGCTTAGAAGCCGGCCTTACCATGGTGCCCGGCCTCATCGGGGAAGGGATCGTCAACATGGCTGCTGCTTACGCCATCGCTGCTTGTTTCATGAGAGTCCCGTTCCGTGGTTATGGTTACAACCTGAAAAGATAAGGAATGATTCTCTATGCATCAAAAAAAGTTGGCCCTGGTCAATGACGTAACCGGCTACGGCCGCTGCAGCATCGCCGTGGCCCTGCCCATCGTGTCGGCCTTAAAGGTACAAGGCTGTATCCTGCCGACGGCGATCCTTTCCGTTCACACCGGCTTTCACGATTACTACCTCGACGACTATACGGACCGCATGACGCCTTATATCGACAGTTGGAAGAAAAATAAGCTGACCTTCGACGGCATCAGCACGGGTTTTCTCGGCTCGGTCCGTCAGATCGACATGGTCCTCGATTTCCTGCACGACTTCAAAGGACCGGATACGAAGGTCATCGTCGACCCCGTCATGGGAGACAATGGCCGCATCTATTCGTCTTATACCCAGGAAATGTGCGATGACATGCGGCGCCTTTTGGCCGATGCCGACGTCCTGACGCCGAACCTGACCGAAGCCTGCGAGCTCTTGGGAAGGCCTTACCGGTCCTCGAGCGACCTGTCTGACGATGACTTTTCCGATATGGCCAAGGCCTTGGCCGACAAGGGACCGCAGGGCGTCGTCCTGACCGGTATCCACCGCGGTTCGTACATTGGAAACTTCATTTACGATCACGGCCAAACGTCGTGGGTCAAGACGAAAAAAATCGGCAGCGACCGCAGCGGCACGGGCGACGTCTTCACGGCCATCGTCTCGGCCTCTGTCGTTCGCGGAGAAGGCCTTGAAGGAGCCGTACAGAAGGCGGCCGACTTCATCTGCAAGGTCATGGAATACACAGAGACCTTAGACCTTCCGCACAACGCCGGCCTTGCTTTTGAAGAATATTTGACGACATTACAATAAAAGGGGATAGCATCATGATCGTTTATACCGTAGTAGGACAAGGACAATACGTCGATTTAAAAGACGTCCGGGCATTACAGAAAGAAAGCCCGTGGAGCATGTACGTCAATCTGACCAATCGCTGCACCTGTTCGTGCACCTTCTGCCTGCGCTCGATGAAAAAGATGGCTGAAGACGAAACGCTGTGGCTGAAACAAGAACCGACCGTCGACGAAGTCAAAAAAGAACTCGACGGGGCCCCTTGGGACCGTATCAACGAAGTCGTCTTCTGTGGGTTCGGCGAACCGACGGAACGCCTGGAAGACTTAAAAACCCTTCTGGCGTATGTCAAAGAAAAGCACCCGACGGTCAAGACGCGGCTCAACACCAACGGCCTGTCCGACTTGGACTACGGCCGGCCGACGGCACCGGACTTTGGCGGCGGCATCCTCGATACCATTTCCATCAGCATGAACGCCTCCAACAAAGAACGGTATCTCGAACTGACGCGGAGCAAATTCGGCCTGCCGTCCTTCGATGCCATGCTGAACTTTGCCGTCAGCTGCAAACAGTACGTGAAAAACGTCGTCCTCACCGTCGTCGATAAAGTCGAAGACAGTGAAGAAATCAAAAAATGCCGGGCCATCTGTGACGACCTGGGGCTGACCTTACGCGTTCGGGTCTACGAAGATAAATAGAGAATACGACCATCATATAAAAAGCTGTCTCGTCAGAGGCGGCTTTTTGGCGTATAGAAGCTATCCGATGGGTCCTATCGCGGAGTCCGGACGGAATGTTCACCCCATTTCGAGGGCGGTTCGCGGCACGGTACCGAAACACGACGAAGACGCAAAAAGAGCTCTTACAATCGATCATAAGTCCTTGCAGGGAAGCTTCGACCTCATGTTAGAAAGGTTTGACAACAAAAGCCGAAAAAAGTATACTAAAGAAAAGTCAAGGTAATATTGACCTTTGGAAAACCTATTTTAGGGTCAAAAACCGCCTAGGTTTGAAAATTTTTAAAACCGCGAAAAACGGCATAACCAAGCCGATAATCGCCATTGCCTGATTTTTATTTTTCACCCGGGTCAGCCAAAAAGGCGAAAAAAGCCGGAGGTTTGAAAAAATCGCCTGTGAGCCCAGTCTGGGAGCGGGTACTGGGAGATAGGGTCGGCGTACCAAAATCCCCGTAAGGGGACTGAAACGTGCCGCAGTAGACCAACCATTTTAATGCCCGCAGCCAACGTCGGCGTACCAAAATCCCCGTAAGGGGACTGAAACATACCCGTGCCGTTCGCAAGGCGTAACTTAGTCTTTAGCCGCCGGCGTACCAAAATCCCCGGAGTTACATGGACTCCTTTTAGAAAAGGAGTTTGTGCCATAGGGGGACTGAAACGTTTCTTCTAAATCGTTTTGACGGAGGTTTGTTGACGCGTCGGCGAGCGCGTAAAATTGAAGATGGCATGAAAAAAAACGGTACCGGCATCGGTGAAGGATGTCTGGTACCGTTTTTGATGATGGGCGTCATGTTGTGGGAGTCTGACGACGGGCTGTGCCGTCTCTGTCAAGGGGGACATGAACCGGCGAACTTCCAGCCGAATTGGGGCTCGGGCTGACGTCTCGGAAGGGGACTACAGGGCTGCAGAAGGTTTGAGGCCCTTGTGCGTGCTCGGGCTCGTCTGATTCCTTCGGTCCTTGGACATGACGGACTCTTTGTGAGGATGAAGGAAATGAGAAAAATTCCTCTTTTCTCGATACCATAAGGTATCTGACTATATGAGTTTACAAAAAAACGACTTAGAGCTTGGTTTAAACTCTTAAGTCGCTTGGCATAAGCTGTTATCGATTTTACATTCACATTTTTTCGAGTTATATTTATTTAGATGAAATCTTTTTGGTAACATAAGGGCGGACCTGTAGGTTTTTCCCCCTGTCTCACATGGCTTCGATGATCGGATTATATGGAGAGGCCATCCCTTGGTGAAACGGAATAAAAAAGAGCGACTTCGTATTCTATGAAGACCGGCGTCGTGATACAATAGCAGGAGATACGTACTATGGACGCGGACGTACGGGTCCGCGCGAAAAGGAGCATGATCATGAAGATAGAGTATATGTTGGCCGATCCCAGCGGCAATAAGACGATTTTGGTGCTGACGCCGGTCCCTAAGGAAGAACACAGTACCCTGGCGGCGGCCTTACTGGCAAGGCCTGATATCGATGCCGAGCAGGTCGGCTATGTGACCTGTATGGAAGGCAAACCCCTTCGCGTCGATATGATGGGCGGCGAATTTTGCGGCAATGCTTCGCGGGCAGCGGCGGCCTACGCCTTGTCCTGCGAGGGGAAGGATCAGGGCGTCTACGGCGTATCCTGTTCGGGCTGCGACGAAATCCTGCCGGTCAAGGTCAATCATACGGGAGGCCAGGACTATGAGGCCTTTATCGAAATGCCCTATCCTGACGACGTCAGCGGTATTTTGGTAGACGTCGGCGGGGTGCCGGCTCGTTTCTTCCGCGTCGACCTGCCGGGGATTACGCACTTTGTCCACTTCGTCGAGACCTTTGAAGGTCTTGATAAGGACGTCTATTGGCAGGCCTTGAAAGACTACGTCGACGGCGAAGATTTCCCGGCGTACGGCCTCATCCTCTGCGACACTAAAACGCAGGAGATGATTCCTGCCGTCTACGTCAGCCGGACGGATACCCTCTACTGGGAAAACAGCTGCGGCAGCGGATCGGCAGCCGTCGCAGCAGCGCTTGCCTGTACGACGCGCAAACGGGTGGCCGCTTATATGAAGCAGCCCGGCGGCACCATTGCCATTGCAGCCAGTGTCGATGACGACGGCAATCTGCAGCAGATTTTTATGGGCGGTTCGGTAAAACTCGGTCCTCGTCAAAGCCTGGAATGAGGGCGCAGCCTTGTCTTTTGCCATGGGGCAGGCTTATGCCGAAAAAATACTTGACTATTTGACTTTTTGCGGTATGATAGTGATGTGAAGGTACCTCAGATGCCACTGACGGTACGGAAAACGGATACAAAGGAGTGTTTTTACCATGGCAAAAGAAACCCATGAATTTCAAGCTGAAACGAAGCAGTTATTGGACCTGATGGTCCACTCTATTTATACAAATCATGAGATTTTCCTGCGGGAACTCATTTCTAACGCCTCCGATGCGATCGATAAGCTCCATTATCAGTCCCTCACTAACGGCGATCTCCTCGAAGGGGACACGGGCTTTGAAATCCACCTGACGCCCGATGCCGACGGCCATACTCTGACCATTTCCGATAACGGCCTGGGCATGGACAAGCAGGATTTGATGGACAACCTCGGCACCATTGCCCAGTCGGGGACGAAAGCCTTCCTCGAAAAGCTGAAGGAATCCCAGGACGGCGGCGATACGAATAAGGACCTCATCGGCCAGTTCGGCGTCGGCTTCTATTCGGCCTTCATGGTCGCCGATACGGTTACTGTCGTCACCCGCAAGGCCGGCGAAGCTCAGGCTTACAAGTGGGAATCGACGGGAAGCGGCGAATACACCCTCGAAGAATGCCAGAAACCGAAGCACGGGACGACGATCATCCTCCATTTGAACAGTGACTTCTACGGCGACAGCAGCGAAGAAAACTACACCGATCAGATGACACTCCAGAGCCTGGTCAAGAAGTATTCCGACTACATCCGCTACCCGATCACCATGGACTTTACGACCAAGGAAAAGCCAAAGGATGCCGACGGCAAGACCATCGAAGATGCGCCGGAAGAAGAACATACGGAAACGCGGACCTTAAACTCCATGCAGCCCTTGTGGACGCGGAATAAATCGGATATCAAACCGGAAGAATACCACGAATTTTTCCAGCATCAGTTCTATGAATGGGACGAACCGATGGACATCTTCCACAACCGTGCCGAAGGTGCCGTCGATTACACGGCCCTCTTGTTCATCCCGGGCAAGGCCCCGTTCAACCTCTACTATGCCGACTATGAACCGGGCATCCAGCTCTATTCGCGGCATATCTTCATCATGGATAAATGCAAGGACCTCCTGCCGGACTACCTGCGCTTCGTCAAAGGCCTCGTCGATTCGCCGGATCTGTCCCTCAACATTTCCCGTGAACTGCTGCAAAAGAGCCGTGAACTGAACCTCATCGGCCGCAACCTGGAAAAGACGATTTTGAAATCCCTCAAACGGGACCTCGAAAAGAACCGTGAAAAGTATGAAAAGTTCTGGGCCGAATACGGCAAATCCCTGAAAATCGGCGTCTACAGCGGCATGATGACCGGTGAAAACAACGTCGAAAAACTGAAGGACCTCTTGTTGTTCATGTCCTCGAAAGACGGAAAACTCCGTACCATCAAGGAATACGTCGACAATATGAAAGACGGCCAGCAGAAGATCTATTACGCAACGGGCAAGGATAAGGAAGCCATCGAAGGCCTGCCCCAGATGGAACTCCTCCGCGACCGGGACATCGAAGTCCTGTACATGACCGATCCCGTCGATGAATTTGCCGTCGAAGCCATCGGCGAATACGAAGGCCACCGTTTCCATTCCGTCAGCCGCGGAGATTTGGACCTCGAAGACGATGCCTTTAAGGCCGAAAAGAAGAAGAACGAAGACCTCGCTAAGGACAATGAAGGCCTCCTCGCGGATATGAAGAGCCTCTTAGGCGATAAGGTCGCCGACGTCCGCCTGTCGAACCGCTTAAAGAGCGGCGCCGTTTGCCTCGTTGCCGATGCGGCCGGTCCGTCCCTTGCCATGGAACAGGCCTTTGCTGCCGCCAACAACCCCATGTTCAAGGCGCGCCGCATCTTGGAAATCAACCCGGATCACGAATTGTTCGGGAAATTAGCCGCCGTCCATCAGGCCGGCAAGGACACGGCCGATTTCAAGGATTACTGCCACCTGCTCTACGATCAGGCCCTCCTTCTCGAAGGCATCATGCCCGATGATCCTGTGGCCTTTGCCAATAAAGTCGCCTCGCTCATGGCGAAATAAGGCCGGGGTCAATAAAAAAGCTGTCTAACTAAAACGGCCGCTGTCGTCAGATTTAAATCTCTTGATGACAGCGGTTGTCTTTTTAT
>NZ_HF954534.1:86892-88972 GCF_000455225.1 Megasphaera massiliensis | reverse complement strand
TTGTCTTTTTAGTGACAATAATTATTTTTTTAGGACTATCATTAACAGATAGTTGATATATTTAGACTACGGATGAACAGTTTTGTCACAAGTACCGCTGCCGCCTATCTTTTTCAGTACATACAAGCTATAATTAAAACGTAAATACAGCGTTTATTTTTACGAAAAAGGTCTTGTTTCACCTGTGAAAATGGGGCCTTTTGGTTGTGCAGATAGTGCAGAGGAGGCGGACATGGGACAATTCGTCAACGTGGACGGCGAAGAGGGCAGCGTGGTTCGTCTGGTTACGGCGCTCTTGCAGGAAGATGTAACCTATGAATTCATTGCCCATATCGCGAAATGCCCATTAGAAACGGTAAAAGAAATTGCCGCCAACACAAAATATAATAAGGAGTGATTCTGTTGAATATTCTCGTTGTCATGGATACGGATGCAAAACAGCGACAGTGGTTTGAAACGGCTGCGAAAGGGGCCAAGGTGACCTTCTGTCCCGGTGATGGAAAAGATGCCGGTGCGGCCCTTGAAGACGCCGACGTCATTATCGGCAACATCGACCCGCAGCTGGTCAGCAAGGCTAAGCATTTGAAATGGCTCCAGCTCAACAGTGCCGGTGCCGGCAGTTACTGTAAGCCCGGTATCCTGCCCGACGGCGTGGCGCTCACCAATGCGACCGGTGCCTATGGCCTGGCGTTGTCCGAGCACATGCTGGCCCAGAGCCTGGCTATGATGAAGAAGCTGTATCTCTACCATGACAATCAGCAGCAATCCTTGTGGCGCGATGAAGGCCCGGTCACGTCCTTTTATGGGGCCACGGTCGTCGTCGTCGGTTTTGGCGATATCGGCCGCAACTTCGGCCGCCGCGTAAAGGCTTTGGGCGCTTATGTCATCGGCCTGCGCCGCCGTAAGGGCGAGGTTCCGCCGGAAGCCGATGAAATGGGGGATATGGCTCATTTCGAAGACTATCTCTCTCGGGCGGACATCGTCGCGTCCTGCCTGCCTGATACGCCGGAAACGTATCGGATCTATAATAAGGACCGCTTCATGGCCATGAAGAAGGGGGCCTACTTCGTCAACGTCGGCCGCGGCAACAACGTCGATCAGGAAGCCCTGCGGGAAGCCGTCCTTTCCGGTCATTTGGCAGGGGCTGCTTTGGACGTTACCGATCCGGAACCGCTGCCCAAGGACGATCCCTTGTGGCAGACGAAGGGCATCTACATTACGCCCCATATTTCAGGCGGCTACCACCTGCAGGCGACGCACGACTACATCGCCCGCATTGCCGTCGATAACCTGAAGCGGTTCCTCGCCGGCGAAAAACTTGAAAATATGGTCGATATGGCAACGGGCTATAAGGCCTGATAGAAGCTGTTACGTCTCTGTGACGGGTACCGGTTTTACGACGGTACCCGTTTTTTTGCAGCTGACGCGGCCGTTAGTGGCATTGGTCAGGTCGGCTATGAAGGCGTCGCTGTCGCCTTCGGGGACTTCATAGGTGAAGGTCACGTCGGCGGCAAAGGCCCGGTCGGCGATGAGGACGTCGTGACTTTCGGCAAAGCGCTCGAGGGTGCTGACCAAGGGGTAGGCGACGGTCGCCGTAAGGAGGGTGAAGGGCGTGTAGACGACGACGGACGCTTCGTCGAGGGCCAGGGTCGCGGCGTGGCTGTAAGCCCGGATGAGGCCGCTGGCGCCGAGTTTGATGCCGCCGAAATAGCGGGTGACGACGACGGCCGTATTGGTCAGGTCCCGTTTCTTTAAGACTTCTAAGATGGGCCGGCCTGCCGTTCCCGACGGTTCACCGTCGTCGCTGGAGCGCTGGATCTGTCCGCCGGCTCCGATTTGGAAGGCCGAGCAGTTGTGACGGGCGTCCCAATAGTGCTTGCGCACGCTTTCGATGAAGGCTGCCGCCTCATCTTCCGTTTTCACTTCACAGACGGTGGCGATGAAGCGGGATTTTTTGATGACATATTCGGCTTCGGCCCGGCCATAGACCGAGCGGAGAAGAGATTCCATAGCATATCGTTCCTTTTCGTTTTTCTCATCATAGCCTATTTACCGGGCCCTGGCAAGAAAAGGGCATAAA
>NZ_HF954534.1:51659-85971 GCF_000455225.1 Megasphaera massiliensis | reverse complement strand
GTCCGATTTTTTATATATCAATACCGCATTGTCAGTTGTCCCCTGATTCGGAGTTTCCGTTCTTTTTCGGTTTGATATTGAGGAGTGTCTTGACGGCTTGCTGTTTTTCCGGTGGCAAGGCGTGAAGGGCCCGGATGACGAGACAGTCTTCGTCCGTAATGGGCGCACAGTAGTCGCAGTTGCTGCGGGTGTCATCGCTCTTTTGGCAGTACATGCCGGGTCGGCCGACAAGGACACAGATGGGAATTTGGAAAAAATCAGCCATTTTCAGCAATACTGAAATATCTGGTGAATAAAGACCTGTTTCCCAAGAGTAGACGGCTTGCTTTGACATACCGAAGAGGTCGCCGAAAGCCGTCTGGGTTAAGCCGTTTTTCTTGCGATAGTACTTAATTTCTTGTCCTAGAGTCATTCATATCCACTCTTTCTGTATACTATACAGTATGCTGTAATATACACTTTTTATTATAAGATGTAAAACAAAATGTGTCAATGGCGGCATCTGCGATACAGAATAAAAAAAATCGGGATATTAGGAATGGCTGAAGAAGGTCGTAATGAGGTCGGTCAGGGCCTGTTGGTCGGCGGCGCCCATCAATTCACGGCACGAATGCATGGCCGTAATGGGAATGCCGATGTCCATGGTCCGGATGGGGAGGTTGGCCGATAAGAGGGAGCCCAAGGTCGAGCCGCCGGGAAGGTCGGAGCGGTTCATGAAGATCTGATAGGGGATGTCGGCCCGGCGGCACAAGCCTTTCAGGACGGCGACGGCTTCGGCGTCTCCGGCATAGGACTGGCTGGCGGCAATCTTGAGGGCTACGCCGCGGCCCATTTGGGGCTGGTTGGTGATATCGCATTTTTCCGGTACGTTGGGATGGATGGCATGGGCGACGTCGACGGACAGCATGAAGCCTTTTGAAAGGTCGGCCGACAGGTCGTCGTCGGTGAGCGCGAAGGCGTGATAGATGCGGGAGAGGATCCGGGAGAGGATGACGGAATCGGCGCCTTGTTTCGTATGGCTGCCCACTTCTTCGTTGTCAAAGAGGGCGACGATGTTCAAGCCGTCGGCGTCGGCGGCGTTTACCAGGGCCGATAGGGAGGCCAGGACCGACGTCAGGTTGTCCAGGCGGGGCGACGAGACGAATTCATCGTGCCAACCGAGGCGGCAGCCCGGTTCTGTCGGATAGACCGTCAGTTCGTACGACAGGATCGCTTCGGGCAGGCAGCGGCACGTTTCTGACAAGAAGTCGAGGAAGAAGTGCTGCGTTACCTCTTTTTCGTCGAGGCCCATGACCGGCAGGAGGTCCTTTTGGGGATTGAGCTCGATGCCCTGATTGGCCTTGCGGTTCATGTGGATGGCCAGGCGGGGAATGGTGAGGACCGGCCTTTTGAGGTCGATGAGGCGCAGGTTGGGCCGGAAGGGGTCTTCCGTTTCGATGGCGACAGCACCGGCCAGGGACAGGGGGCGGTCGAGCCACGATTCGCGCAGGAGACCGCCGTACGTTTCGGCGTTGACTTTAAGATAGCCCTTTTCGCGGATTTCCGGACGCTGCTTGATGCGCAGGCAGGGAAAATCAGTGTGGGCCGCACTGAGGCGCAGGTGGCGGCGGATGTTGCGGCCGGTCCGGAAGGCGATGAGGCCCGATCCGTAGACGGGAACGTAGTAGGCGCCGTCGGCTTCGAGCTGCCAGGGGGCGGCGTCCGGCATAAGGGCCGTAAAACCGGCCTTGTCGAGAAGGTCCCGCGAAGCGGCGGCCGTGTGGTACGGCGACGGGCTTTGGGCGATGAAGGTGAGTAAGGTATCGATAGAGTCATGGGACATGACGATCATCCTTTCTTGGGGATAAATTTTGTGATCCTGTTATTATATCATAGGTCGGCCACTTGCGCTTCCGGCAGGGAGCGCTTGGGCATCATAAAATCACAGCGGCGGCCGGCTTTTTGTTTTCTCAAGCCCTCATGGTATAATAGAGAAAAATTAATTTTCATGAAGGGGATCTTATGGATTTACGCGTCATTTCTCGATTTTTAGGAAAAATAGCCTTGGCCCAGGGCGGCGTCCTGTTTTTGCCCCTGGCCATGGCGATCATCATGGGGGAATCGAGCTGGCTGCCTTTTGTGGGCAGCATCATTCTCTGCGGACTCGTCGGCTGGGCCTGCCTGAACTACGGCCACGTGCGGACGCAGAAACTGACCATGCGCGAAGGCATTGCCATTACGGGAATCGGCTGGATGCTGGCTACGTTTTTGGGCATGCTTCCGTACTGCCTCGGCGGCTACCTGTCGTATTTCGACGGCCTCTTTGAAAGCGTGTCCGGCTTTACCGGGACCGGGGCGACGGTCATTACGGACCTTGAAATCCTGCCCCAGAGCCTGCTTCTGTGGCGCAGCATGACCCACTGGCTCGGCGGCCTCGGTATCATCGTCATCTTCATCGCCCTCTTGCCCGAAGCCGGTCAGTCGGCGGTCTTTTACATGTATAATGCCGAATCGACGGGTCCTACGAGAGAGCGCGTCCTGCCCAGGCTGCACGACATGACCAAGGTCCTCTTTCGCATCTACATGGCCTTTACGGCGACGGCCTTCGTCATCTTCTTCCTCTGCGGCATGGACTTTCTCGGTGCCGTCAACCACGCCTTGTCGACGGTCTCGGCCGGCGGCTTTTCGACGTATAATGCCAGTGCGGCCCATTTTGAAAGCCCGGCCGTCGAAGGCTGGATGACCTTTTTCATGATCCTCACCGGCGGCAACTACGCCTTGTATTACCGGGCCTGGCAAAAGGGCTGGAGCGTCCTTTGGGACAATATGGAATTTCGGGTCTATCTCTTGATCGTAGCAGCGGCGACGATTCTCATCGGCCTCAATCTCATGAGTGCCTTCGGCATCGGCCCTTCGACGGCCCTTCGCTACTCGTCCTTCCAGGCAGCATCCATCGCTACGACGGGCTTCGTCTCGGCCGATTTCGACCGCTGGCCGACTTTTTCTAAGGGAATTTTGCTGATGCTCATGATTTCCGGCGGCTGTGCCGGCTCGACGGCGGCCGGCCTTAAGGTGTCGCGCGTCGTCATCATGGCCCAGTACATTTGGCATGCGGCGAAAACGAAGCTCCATCCCAATCAGGTCCTGGGCATGACCATCAACGGCCACCGCATCGGCGACGATACGGTCGTCCGCGTGGCTCAGTTCTGCTTCCTCTACGTCATGTTCATCGCCCTCTGGGCCCTGCTCCTGACCTTTGACGGCATCGACGTCTTCGACGCCATCGGCATCAGCGTCTCGACCATGGGCTGCATCGGCCCGGCCTTCGGCATCACCGGGGCGACGTCGACCTATGCCGAACTGTCCCTCTTTTCAAAGTCCATCCTCTGCCTGTCCATGCTCTTAGGGAGACTTGAAATGTTCACCCTCCTGGTCATGCTCCAGAAGAACTTCTGGAAGTCGAAGGGCAGCTGGTAATATAAATCTTTCGTGAAACAGGGGATTTCCGGTTAAAATGCGATTAAACTTTCCCTCCGTCTCGTCCTCATAAGGCAAACTGTAGGTATAGCTTACCATCGAGGAGGGACGAACCATGAAGAAAATCGTCATTTTTGGCGCCTTAGCCGCTTTTTTGGCTGTGAGTCAATTCAGTGAGCACCTCTTTCCGGTCGTGGCCGAACCGGTGCCGGTCGTCGAAGAGGTCTTGCCCGACAAGGCCTTTATCTACGTGACGGGCGCCGTACATAGGCCGGGACTTTATGCCCTCGATGGGGAACAGACCGTCGGCGAAGCTGTAGAGACGGCAGGGGGGATGGCGGCCTATGCCGATACGGCATCTGTGAACCTGGCTGCAAGGGCGGCGGACGGCATGCATGTCCACATCCCTTATGACTGGAACGGCGTACCGCCGGCACCGATCGACGAGGGCAAGGTGTCTTTAAATCAGGCCGATGCCGAAAAGCTCATGACCCTGCCCGGTATCGGACCTTCCATGGCCGACAATATCATCGCCTACCGTCGGGAGCACGGCGCCTTTACCAGCATCGACGAATTGCAGAAGGTCAAGGGAATCGGACCGGCTAAATTCCAAAAATTAAAGGATCAGGTCGGCTTATGACCCTTCCGGCCCTGCGGCTGATTTGGCTCAGCCTCTCTTTGGTGCTGGCCCTGAGTGCCGGCATTGCTGCTGCCGACCGCCTTTCACTGCCCCTTCCTTGGTGGGGGGCCTTTTTCTTTTAGCCCTCTTGGGGATGGGACTGGGCGCCCGGTATGGGCGAAAGGCCTTTTTCTTCTTCCTGATTCCCGTCTTTTTTTGCCTCGGTGCCGGCCGGCTTCAACTGGCTTCCGACAGCTACGACGCTTTGCCCCATCAGGCCGCCGGAGCTGATCTCGTCGCCATAGGGACGGTATCTGAAAAAAGAGGCACCTTTACGAGCGAAGCGGGACCGATGGGGCGCTACGTCCTGGATGTTGCCTCCTATGCCTACGGCGATGAGAATCGGGTGTACCCCGGTGCCGGCAAGGCCTACGTGACCGTCCCCGACGGGCCGGCTGTCGGAGAAACCCTTCAGATCACCGGTCAGAGCCGGCCACTGACGTATTATAAAAACGACGGCATGTACGACGCCCGCCGCCGCGATCGGGAAAAAAGCGTGTGGCTGCGCCTCTTTGCCAAGGAGGGAAGGGACGTCCGACGCCTGGCAGAACCGACGGGCTTCAGGGCTTTTTTGCAGGACTTGCGAAAGGCCTTAACCCGGCGATATGATGCTGTCCTCGGGGCGGATTATGGGCCGGTCTTGTCGAGCCTCCTCTTTGGCGGCCACTACGATGAACTGCCGCCGGGCCTTATCGAGTCCTTCAGCACGACAGGTCTCATTCATATCCTCTCCGTATCCGGCTCGCACGTAGCCCTGCTCTTAGCCGTCCTGCAGATTATCGGCCGGGCTTTCGGCCTTCGGGGGACACCGCTCTTTATCTTGTCGGCAGCCTTTCTCCTCCTTTACAGCGCCTTGGCTGATTTTACGTCGCCTGTCGTCCGGGCGTCCATCATGGGCTCCCTCAGTGCCTTCAGCCTGACGGCACGCCGGGATTATACGGCAGGCCACGCCCTGGCTCTGGCCGTTGCGGCCATGCTGCTGTACAGTCCCTACCTCTTCTTCGATTTGAGTTTTCGCCTGTCGTGCAGTGCGTCGGCGGGCATCGTGCTGTTCTATAAACGGATCGCGACCGGCCTTTCGTTTTTACCGGAATTTTTGCGAAACTGCCTGTCCGTGTCCCTGGCCGCCCAAGTCCTGGTCGTGCCCATCCTCTTTTCGGCCTTCTTTTCCTTTCCCGTCTATTCGCTCTTGGCCAACGCCGTCGTGGCACCGGTCCTCGATGGGGTCATGGTCCTCGGTCTTGGCGCTTCCGTCTTGTCCTTAGTGTATGGAGCCGGGGCCGACTTGATCCTCTGGGGATTGAAGCCCTTTCTGGCCCTGGCACTCAAGGGCAATGCCTTTATCGCCGCCCTTCCGGGGAGCCGCCTGTGGGCCGGCCAGCCGTCGCTTTGGGCCTGGCTGACCTGGTATCTTTTGGTGGCCGTCGTCTTTTTTCGGCCCCTTCGAAAGACGTTGTTCCTGCCCCTCATTATTTCGTTGGCCATAAGCTTCATGGTGCGGCCGTCCGGGCCGGGCGTGCTGATTTTTGATGCCGGCCGCGATCAGGCGACGGCCATTATTTATGAAGATAGATCGGCCGATTTATGGTATAATAAATCGAGATTCTCCCATCCCGACCAGGCGGCTGTCGTCGTCATCCCGGCCCTTCGGGCCAACGGCATCTTCACCCTTCGCCGGTGCGTCGTCGAAGGGGAGGAAAGGGCTTACACAGAAGCCTTGTTTCAAAAAGAATTCACCTTCCTGAAGGGACCGGGGACAGGGGATATTCCCTATGGCGGTGCACGAGCCGTGCCCAAGTCCTTTTCCGACGAGGCCCTCCTTTGGGAGTTCCGATCTCTTGACGGTTGGGACGGAAGGGCCTTTCCGGCCTCGGCCATGGCCACCGTCGTCTATGAAGGACGCCGCGGGGACGGAGCCTTTTCCGAGTGGAGCGAGGCGGCCGACAGTTTCGGCGTTCCTGCCTACCTTCCGTCTCGGGACGGACAACTGCGCCTGGCCCGTCGGCGTGGAAGGTGGCACCTGTCTACATTTGTTGAGGAACATCTATGAATAATGCTAAAAATATAATGATCATCTACGGGTCCGAAGCCTACCTCATGGAAGAGGGGCGGAGACAGTTTTTTGAAGCGGCCCGGAAACGGTCCGGCGGCGACGCTGAAGTGCAGACCTTTCAAAAAGATGCGGCGGCGGCAACGGTCGTCGAATCCTTTCAGGGGACGAGCCTCTTTAGCAGCGGCACGATCACCGTCTGGTACGACTGTCCCTTTCTGCCCTTGAAGCGGGGCGGCCGGTCGCGGAGCAAAGTGAGCAAAGAAGAACAGTGGTTCCTCGACGAAGCGGGACGCCTCGACGACGGCAACAGCCTCTTGTTTTACAGCAAGGGCAACGTCGATACGGGAAGCGCTTTCTTTAAGGCCTTGAAGCCCATGGCCCGGGTCGTCGCTGCCGAAGCCGTGAGCGAAAAAAATGTCATGCCTTACGTGACGGCGTACCTGAAGAAACAGGGCAAGAGCCTCAGCCGCGACGGCGTCGTCTTTTTGCAGGACCTGTTCCAGACCTGGGGCAGCATCTCCCTGCTCTACGTCTTTTCCGAACTCGATAAATTGTGCATCACCTTGCCCGCTGGGAAACAGAGCATCGGACCGGATGACTTGGCCGATCTCTTTGCCGGCACCATGGAAAAGAACCTCTTCACCTTTATGGATGCCTTCCTCCGCCGCAATGGGGAAAAGACACTGCCCTTTGTCGAAGGGCTGTTCAGCAAGCAAGATGCCTTTTTGAAGAACACGGGATACATGCTGTCGCGACTGCGGCTCCTCTTGTCGTATAAAGAACTGTTGAAGGCCCATGCCGGAAAGACCCAGCGCGAACAGGTCCTGACGGCGATCAATAAGGGGCGAAGTGCGAAATATGTCATATATCACTTGCAAAAAGTCGCATCTTATTGGACAATAGAAGAGTTAGAACGTTGTATTTGCAATATTTTTACCTTACAGCTCCATATCCGCAGCGGGAAGGCGTCGCCGGCCGATATGGGAGCCCTTATTTGTCTTTATTGTAGTCTGAAAAGGTAGGTTAGAGCGTGACGGAAGCAGAAAAGGAACGAAAAGAGAGAATGAAGGAATACCGCCGCCGGTATCGTGAAAAGCATGGGCTGCCGGCTCCGAAGTCTCGGTCATGGAAAAAAATAGGCGGTGTCGTCGCAGCCCTGTGCATCTTGGGCTTCGGCGGATTCTTTGCCGCCCAGACGAGGGCCGAACAGATGGTGACCCTCGACGGTCATTCAGTCCAGGGCATGACCGATGAAGATATTGCCAATTACCTCGACATCCATGCCAAAGATATCGAAGGGCGCAAGCTCCATCTGGCAGCGGACGGCGTCGATACGACGCTGAACCTCGATGACCTCGGGGCCAAGCTCGACCGCCAGTACATCGACGATGAACTCCATCTCATCGGACGGCAGGGCATGCCTTGGGAGCGCGTAGCTGACGTGGCGACGACCTTGATGCATGGCAAGGACATCCCCTTGGCCATTGCCGTCGATGAAGAAAAACTCGACAAGGCCCTGAGCGATCTCCACGACAAACACGACAAGGATCCGGAAAATGCCTTTGCCTATGTCAAGGAAGACAATAAGACCGTCGCCGTCGAACCGGAAAAAGACCGCATCGTCATCAATACGGCAGGCCTCAAGGATTCCATTGCCGACAGCCTGCATAAGGGCCAGACCGGCGATATCGACGTCCCCGTTGACAGTCGGCAGCAGGCCGATATCAAGAGCGATGACTTGAAGGACATCGATACGGTCCTGTCTTATTACACGACCCATTTCGACAACAGCAATCCGGATCGCAATACGAATATCAAATTGGCCCAGGAACGGCTGAATCATGCCTTCGTCGCCAGCCAACAGGACTTTTCATTCAATAAATACGTCGGCACGCGAACGGCAGATAAGGGCTACAAACAGGCCCCGTCCTATTTTGAAAACAGACTGGAACAATCCGTCGGCGGCGGCGTCTGCCAGGTCAGCACGACCTTGTTCAACGCAGCCCTTCGGGCGGGCCTCTTCATCGCCAGCCGGGAACCGCATTTCGCTCCGGCAGCCTACGTACCGGTCGGCATGGATGCTACCGTTGCCGATGACGGCCTTGATTTTGCCTTTACCAACCCCTTCCAGCACCCCGTCGCCGTCTATACCGTCGTCGGGGCCAACACGGTGACGACGTATATCTTAGGCAACCACGCCGATACCAGCACGGTCACCTTTGAAACGACCCATCTCCAGAATTTACCGCACAAGATCATAAAGAAGCACGATGACAGCGTCACCGACGATACGCTGAAGCAGTTTGGCTACGACGGCCACGACATCACCATCCGCCGGACCGTGACCTACAGCGACGGCGACCGTCATATCGACCTCATCACGTCGCATTACGATCCCAATGACGCCATCGTTTTGACGCCTGACGGAGACAGTGAAGAAGTCGTCAGCACGGCCGATCTCGAGCCCCAGGATCCGCTCCTCAATGCGCCCCACGACATGATGGAATTCAACGTCACGGCAGCTCCTGCCGGCGATGACGAAGACGCTTACGATGAAGAGGACTATTCGGACGAAGAGTAGCCTGCCATCGTGCCTGAAAGAAAGGATAATCGATGAAAGTTTGGCATATTGTTCCTAAAAATGATATATTGATTCCCGTCGACGGCGGCCAGACCGTCGCCGTCGCCTCCATTGCAGCTGACCTGGAAAGCCATTGGTGGAAGGTCAAGACCGAGTCGGCCTATGCGCCGGGCGATATGGACCTCCTCCGCGACCGGGTCTGCCGGAAACTGGGCCTCGACGGCAACGTGTCTGTCGAACACCAGGTGACGTCTGTCTTCCACGGCGGCGACATGCCCCTTTCCATCCCGGAAAACGATCCCTTGCGGCAGATTGCCGACATCTCGACGGATGACCTCGAGGGCTACGGCATTCCTCACGAAGATTCGTACGAATCCCTCTACGACGTCGACGAAGAATTATATCAGGATGAAGACTATAAAAAAGCCTGCCAGTGCGCTTCCGTCTCGTCGTGCAGCGTCAGCAAGGGCGAGAAGGGGAATGGCGGCACTAAGACCGGCGGCGACAGCCGGGTTTGGATGGGCCGGGCTTTTGGCGGCCAGCCGGTCCCCATCAACGACGTCCTCGGCGAAGAGCAGAACGACGTCGTCCTTCAGGGCAAGGTCGTCAAAGTCGAGTTCCGGGAATTGAAGTCCAAGCGCATCCTCTTGACCTTCCAGATGGCCGACAGCACCAACGGTATTTCGGCCAAAAAGTTCCTCGACGTCAGCAACCAGGGCGGCAGCGGCAAATTCCGCCGCAAGAATACCCTGACGCCGGAAGAATACGACTGCCTCAAGACAAAACTGCAGCCCGGCGCCTACGTCCGCATCCACGGCAATATCCAATACGACAACTACCAGAACGACTACGTCTTCATGGCCTATGACATGATGGAAGCCGACGGCGGGACCGTCGAACGGGAAGACCATAACCCGACGCCCCGTGTCGAACTCCATCTCCATACGGTCATGAGCGATATGGACGCTTTGATTACGGTCAAACAGCTCATTAAGACCGTCAAAAAATGGCATCATCCGGCCATTGCCGTCACCGACCACGGCGTCGTCCAGTCCTTCCCGCTCCTGCAGGAAATCTCGACGGACAAGAGCAACGGCGTCAAGGTCATCTACGGCATGGAAGGCTACCTCTTCGATGACAAAATCGACCAGTCGTACCACATCATCATCCTGGCCAAGAACCAGACGGGCATCCGCAACCTGTACAAATTGGTCAGCATTTCTCACCTTAAATACATCTACCGCGGCCGTCCGCGCATTCCCCGGGCCGTCCTCGACGAATACCGCGAAGGCCTCGTCCTGGGCTCGGCTTGTGAAGCAGGCGAACTGGTCCGCTCCATGGTCCAGAAACGGCTTCCTTACGAAGAATTAAAGAAGATCGCCGATTACTACGATTACCTGGAAATCCAGCCTCTGACCAACAACGGCTTCTTAGTCCGTGAAGGCTATGTGGCCGATGAAGAAGGGCTGCGCGACATCAACCGGACGATCTTAAAAATCGGTGACGAACTGGGAAAACTGACCGTCGCCACCTGCGATGCCCACTTTATGAATCCCGAAGACAAGATCTACCGGGAAATCCTCATGACCGGCAAGGGCTTCAAAGATGCCGAATTCCAGCCAGACCTCTACCTGCGCACGACGGACGAAATGCTGGAAGAATTTTCCTACCTCGGCGAAGACCGGGCCAGAGAAGTGGTCATTACCAACCCTAATAAGATCAACGACATGATCGACGATTGCCGGCCGATCCCGAAGGAAACGCTGTACTTCCCGCAGATCGCAGGCTCGTCGGAAGCCTTGAAACACATGTGTTACGAAAAGGCCCATGAAATCTACGGCACGCCCTTGCCGAAGATCGTC
The DNA here is from genome assembly GCF_000455225.1 of Megasphaera massiliensis. GTDB lineage: Bacteria > Bacillota > Negativicutes > Veillonellales > Megasphaeraceae > Megasphaera > Megasphaera massiliensis. The sequence goes on along the minus strand of NZ_HF954534.1, from coordinate 75,340 downwards.
GAAGACCGGCTCGAAGAAGAATTTACGTCCATCCTGGGCCACGGCTTCGGCGTCCTCTATTACATCGCCCATAAACTGGTAAAACACTCCAACGACGACGGCTACCTCGTAGGTTCTCGAGGCTCTGTCGGCTCGTCCTTCGTAGCCACCATGTCCGGCATTACGGAAGTCAACCCACTTCCTCCGCACTACGTCTGCCCCAAGTGCCATTGGAGCCACTTCTACACGAAGGGCGAATACGGCGGCGGCTTCGACCTGCCCGATAAGACCTGCCCCGAATGCGGCGAACCGCTCTTAAAGAACGGCCACAACATTCCGTTTGCCATTTTCCTCGGTTTCGACGGCGACAAGGTCCCCGATATCGACCTCAACTTCTCCGGCGAATACCATCCCAAGGCTCATAAATATACGGAAGAACTCTTCGGGAAAGACAACGTCTTCCGCGCCGGTACCATCGGTGCCGTCAAGGATAAGACGGCCTACGGCTACGTCATGAAATGGGCCGAGAAGAAGGGCATCCACGTCAATGAAGCTTACATCAACAGCCTCGTGTCAGGCTGCACGGGCATCAAGAATACGACGGGCCAGCATCCGGGCGGCGTCATGGTTATCCCCCGCGATATGGACGTCCATCACTTTACCCCCGTCCAGTACCCGGCCAATAAGAAAGAAAGCGGCATCATTACGACCCACTTCGATTACCATTCCATCGAAGGCCGTCTGGTCAAGCTCGACATCCTCGGCCACGATGATCCGACGGTCATCCGCATGTTAGAGGACATGACCCATATCAAGGCCACGACCATTCCCTTCGACGACCCGGCCACGATGAGCCTCTTCAGCTCGACCAAGGCTCTCGGCGTGACGCCGGAAGAACTGGGTTCCAAAGTCGGAAGCCTGGGGATCCCGGAATTCGGGACCAACTTCGTCCGTCAGATGCTGGTCGATACCAAGCCCAAGACCTTCTCGGAACTGGTCCGTATTTCCGGTTTCTCCCACGGTACCGACGTCTGGCTGAACAACGCCCAGGACCTCATCACGTCGGGGACGGTCCCCCTGAAGGAAGCCGTCTCGACCCGTGACGACATCATGAACTATCTCATCGAACACGGCATTAAACCCAAGACCAGTTTCAAGGTCATGGAAAACGTCCGTAAGGGCAAGGGCATCGATAAGCCCAACAAACTGGGCCAAAAGACGACGGACTACGAAGGCGAACTAAAAGAAGGGCACATTCCTCAGTGGTTCATCGAATCGTGCCAGAAAATCGGCTACCTCTTCCCGAGGGCCCACGCCGTGGCCTACGTCATGATGGCCTTCCGCATCGCCTGGTATAAGATCAACCAGCCCCTGGCTTACTACTGCGCTTACTTCACCATCCGGGCCAAGGCCTTCAAACTGTCGGCCATGATCCACGGCCTCGAAGGGCAGGAACGGGCCATGAAGGAAATCGCCGCCAAGGGCAAGAGTGCCTCCAAGATCGAACAAGACCTCTATTCGGCCTTAGAATTGGCCAAGGAAATGAGCCTTCGCGGCTTCTCCTTCCTGAACGTCGACATCAACCGCTCGGCAGCGACGAAATTCACCATCTGCGACGGCAAGATCCTGCCGCCCTTTACGGCCATCGACGGCCTGGGCGAAAGTGTCGCCGAACAGATCGTGGCCGAACGGGCCATCGCTCCCTTCAGTTCCAAAGCCGACCTCAAGATGCGCGGCAAGGTTTCCCAGTCCCTCATCGACACCATGAGTGCAGACGGCTGCTTAGGCGACCTTCCGGAAGACGAACAGATCGACCTCTTTGCCATGTAAAAGACCATACAGGAGTCAGAGCCTCTCCCTTCGGAGGGGCTTTTTCTCTCGACAGATTGCCGTTATTGCCGTATAATAATTCTTGTATTTAGCCGACTAAAGGAACGGCCTCAGCAAGACAAAATCTGTAAGGGAAGGAAGGGATATATCGTGGCAGTGAATGAAAAACTACGGGATCACCTGCACGACCAACTGTTTCGGGCCATACTGGAACTCAAGAGCGTCGATGAATGCTATGAATTTTTCGAAGACATCTGCACCATTCAGGAAATGAAAGCCATTTCAGCCCGCCTCGAAGTGGCCCGCATGCTCAAAGCCGGCGACATTTACGAAGATATCGTCCAAAAGACCGGCGCCAGCACGGCGACCATCAGCCGTATCAAGCGCTGTCTCGTATATGGCAGCGGCGGGTACGAAAAGATCCTCAGCCGCATGGCCGAGAAAGAACCAGATTTTTTAAAATTATCCAAGTAGGAGGACAGCCGATTTCATGAAGGCCAAGATTGACGTCACCATCTTCAAGAACGGTGATATGGATATACTGCAGGCTTCGATTTATGAAGAACTGTGGAAGGATTACTGTACATTTAAACAACGGGCTGTCATGCAGCAAGAAAAGGAAACGAAGAAAGGCATCTTTTTATCCCGCCGGTACTATCGGGCGGCATTGTTGTCGTTATTTACTTTTTTTGAAGGCGTTATCAACAACTGGATCAAGACCATCATCCAGGACCGACCGGAATTTTCCGGCGCAGCGGATCAGCAGACGCTGAAAAAATGCGACGCCGTCATCGAATACTGTTTCTTCTGTTCGTATACCAAGCATACCGGTACCTTTACCTCGCTTTACGGCTACATCAACCGCTATGAACAGCACGATTTGGCCCTCATTGAACACATCGACGGACAGACCCTCGACGCCATCGAAACGGCGATGGATGAGTATTTCTGTTACGTCGAAGCCCTGACCGGCCTCAAGCGCCTGCCCAAGCCCAACCAATCGACGACGGGCCTGGTCGGACGCATCGGCGGCCTGGTCAAGGACTGCCACGGCTGATAAGAAAGGATTGTGGTCTCAATGAGTGATAAGTATTATATCGGATTCGACGCCGGTACACAGAGCGTCAAAGTAGCCGTTTACGACGATGAACAGCACTGCCTGGCCATGGATACGGCCAAGACCCATCTGGCATATCCTAAGCCCGGCTGGGTCCAGATGGATGTCGATGAATATTACCGCCTCATCAAACAGTGCATGGCTTCGTGCAGCCGCCAGATGGAAGAAAAAGGCTGGGACGTCAGCAAAGTCCGGGCCATCATGGGCGACGGCATCATCTGCGGCATCGCCGGCATCGACGAAGACGGCAAGGCCATTACGCCCTACGTCAACTACCTCGACAGCCGCACCCGCGATGACGTCGAAGCCCTGAAAGCAAAGAAGCTCGACATTTGGGGACGGGAAACGGGCAACGCCGAACCGAACATGATGTTCCCGGCCATGTTCGCCCGCTGGTTCATGAAGAACATCCCGGCCTGGAAGGAAAAGGGCGTCAAATTCGTCCACAACTGCCCCTACGTCTTAATGCACCTGGCAGGCCTTACGGCCAAGGACGCCTTCATCGACTGGGGCACCATGTCCGGCTGGGGCCTCGGTTACGACGTCGTCAAAAAAGAATGGTCCAAGGAACAACTCGACATCCTGGGCATTCCCGAATCGGCCATGCCGCGCATCGTAAAGCCCTGGGACATCATCGGTCATCTCTGTGAAGAAGACGCCATGGAAACGGGTTTTCCCGCAGGCATTCCCATCTGCGCCGGTGCCGGCGATACGATGGAATCCATGATGGGCAGCGGCATCTTGGAAGCGGGCAACGCCGTCGACGTCGCCGGGACCTGCGCCATGTTCTGCGCCGCAACGGACGGCATCATGCCGGAACTGTCGGTCCCCGGAAGCAACCTCATCTTTAACTCCGGGACCCTGCCGGGCACATACTTCTACTGGGGCATGGTCCGCACGGGGGGCTTGGCCCTTCGCTGGTTCAAAGACAGCATCGCCCGAGAAGAAGGGGACGACTACTACAGTACCCTCGACGAACTGGCCAAGCGCCATAAACCGGGCTGCGAAGGGGCCCTGTTCCTGCCCTACCTTACGGGCGGCGACAGCGCCTATCCCAACGTCCGCGGGACCTTTACGGGCCTTACCCTCGATTCCGACCAGGGAGCCATGTGGCGCTGCGTCCTCGAAGGCATCGGCTACGACTACATGGAAGTCACCGACCAATACCGGGCAGCCGGCATCGGTCTGAAGCACCTGACCATTACCGAAGGCGGCAGCCGGGACGAACTGTGGAACCAGATCAAGGCCGACATGCTCGATACGACGGTCGTCACCTTGAAAGTCGCCGGCGGAGCCGTACCGACCAACTGCATCGTCGCAGCTTATGCTGCCGGCGATATCAAGGATCTGAAAAAAGCCCTCGAACGCCAGTTGGAAGTCAAGGCCACCTACGTTCCCGACGAAGAAAATACCAAAATGTATCGCGCTTCCTATGAAAAACGGGGAGCCCTCTTAAAAGCCCTCAATGGGGGAGACTAAGAGCCTCACGTGCCGTACAGGTTTTGCCTGCTGCGGCACTTTTTTTTACTTGGTACCCACGAAAGGGCCTGTCTCCGGCACTTCCAATTCCCTGTGGCTATAGAACTCCATGCACTTTGTGAAAAAATAACGTAACTTTTATAACATAAGTTCATAACGTAACGTATTTCCATGACATAATTATATTAAAGAATGATAATAAGTAACTTGACTTAAAACGACTTGCATAAAATGCATGTAATAAATGTGAAAAAATGAAAAAAGTGCCGTTTTTTAGTGGATTTTTTTGGTGTGTGTGGTATACTATCAATGTAAGCAGTGAATCTTATTTATGAGGCGTGTGACTTTTTTTTAAACTAATCTAGTGAAAAAAATCACGCGACGAAGGAGGAGTTAAACATGAGTAAAGTAATGGTTATTGGCGCTGGTACGATGGGTTCCGGCATTGCACAGGTTTTCGCTACGCACGGCTGGGACGTTGTCCTGAACGATATTAAAGACGAATTTATCGCCGGCGGCCAGGCCAAAATCGACAAATCTCTGACCAAATTAGTTGCTAAAGAAAAAATGACCCAGGCTGACAAAGACGCAACCATGGCTCGCATTTCCGGTTTCGTTACCCGTACGGCTGAAAATATGAGCGACATCGACCTTGTCGTCGAAGCTGCTATCGAAGACTTGAAGATCAAATCGGCTATCTTCAAAGAACTCGACGAACTCTGCCCGGAACACACGATCCTCGCTTCCAACACGTCGTCCTTGGCTATCACTCAGATCGGCGCAGCTACGAAACGCCCGGACAAAGTTATCGGCATGCACTTCTTCAACCCGGCTCCGGTCATGAAGTTGCTCGAACTCATCAACGGCATCGCAACTTCTGACGAAACCTACGCTAAGATCGAACAGTTGTCGAAAGACCTCGGCAAAACTCCGGTTAAAGTTAACGACTTCCCGGGCTTCGCCGGCAACCGTATCGTCATTCCGATGCTCAACGAAGCTATCCAGGCTTTGATGGAAGGCGTTGCTTCCAAAGAAGACATCGATAACGTCTGCAAACTCGGCTTCAACCATCCCATGGGACCTCTGGCTCTCTGCGACCTTATCGGTAACGACGTTGTTCTCCACGTTATGGAAGTTCTTTACGAAGGCTTCGGCGATCCCAAATATCGTCCGTGCCCGCTGCTCAAGAAATACGTCCAGGCTGGTTACCTCGGCCGTAAGACTGGCAAAGGCTTCTACGACTACGCGAAATAAGTTAGCATTGTGCTAATTGAATACGGGGCGTGACTATCACACCCCGTATTATTTTTAAAGATTTACGGTCATAAAACGGCGTATCTCACCAGCATCCCGGGGGCGGTCCGGCCTGTTGGATTCCATCATGGAAAAGACCCGTCGTTTTCTATACTCATTCTATACTATTCTCTATATCAGTTGTTTTAGGAGGTTTATCTCATGGATTACCAGAACATTCTTTGTGCAGTAGAAAATGGTATCGCAACGATTACCATCAATCGTCCGAAAGCTCTGAACGCTTTGAACCTCGACACGGTTACGGAATTAAAAGACGCTATCGAAAAGATCGCTGTCGACAAAGCCGTTAAAGTCGTCGTCATCACCGGTGCCGGTGAAAAATCCTTCGTTGCCGGCGCAGACATCAAAGAAATGGCTACCAAGACTCCGGCAGAAGGCCGCGAATGGGGCCAGTTCGGTCAGAACGTCTTCACGGAAATCGAAAACATGCCTCAGCCTGTCATCGCTGCTATCAACGGCTTCTGCCTCGGCGGCGGCTGCGAACTTTCCTGCGCTTGCGACATCCGCTATGCATCGGAAAACGCAAAATTCGGCCAGCCTGAAGTCGGCCTCGGTATTACCCCGGGCTTCGGCGGCACCCAGCGTCTGACTCGTGTTGTCGGCCGCGGCCAGGCTAAAGAACTCATCTACACCGGCGGCATGATCGGTGCTGAAGATGCAAAAGCTATCGGCCTCGTAAACAAAGTCGTTCCTCAGGAAGAATTAATGCCGGCTGTCCTCAAATTGGCAGGCAAAATCGCCAAGAACGCTCCTGTCGCCGTACAGCTCTCCAAAGCTGCCATCAATCGCGGCATCAACTGCGACGTCGTAACCGGCATCGCTTACGAAGCTGAAGTCTTCGGTCTCTGCTTCTCCACGAACGACCAGAAGGAAGGCATGGCTGCTTTCGTAGAAAAACGTAAACCGACCTTTGAAGGCAAATAAGATCATCGTTTGACTCCGAATAAAGGGACGTCTCGTGATTTGTCATGGGACGTCCTTTTTTCATAACAAAGATGAAAAACGTATACTAAAGAAAAGCCAAAGTGATGTGACGACTAGATCTGAGTTAACAATTTCCCCGTAAGGGGACTGAAACTGTACATAACAGTAGACTCTCAACTGGACTGTCATAACGTCGCATCACCCGATTCCCCGTAAGGGGACTGAAATCTTGTTTTGTGCGGAAACCCTGCAGACGCGAGTTAAAAGGCCATCTACGGTCGACTATATGACTTAGATGGCTAAGAGGGAGAAGGCGCTCTTGCGCCCGATGAGAGGCATTTGCGAGGACATTCGAAGATGAGCCCTTTTCCGAAATTCGTTTGACAATAAAAGTCGAAAAACGTATACTTGAGATAAGTCAAAGTACTACTGACCTTTGGCAAACCGATTTCAGGGCCAAAAACCTCGTAGGTTTGAAAATTTTCAAACCTGCGAAAAACGGCATAACCAAGCGGATAAGCGGCACTGCCTGATTTTTATTTTTCACCCGGGTCCCCGAAAAAGGCCAAAAAAGCCGGAGGTTTGAAAAAATCGCCTGTGAGCCCAGTCAGGGGGCGGGTACTGGGAGGCAGAGTCAGAGTACCAAAATCCCCGTAAGGGGACTGAAACATTTCAGAAATAAGTTTGTATCGTATTATGTAGATAGAAGGTCAGAGTACCAAAATCCCCGTAAGGGGACTGAAACTTACATTATCAAGTTCGTCAAATAATGCACGTTGACGTCAGAGTACCAAAATCCCCGTAAGGGGACTGAAACTCAATATCGCAATTATAATATATAACCTTAAATTGTCAGAGTACCAAAATCCCCGTAAGGGGACTGAAACGAGTATAACCAACTCCCGGACGGATTTCCGGCAGCCGCGTCGCATTACCAAAATCCCCGTAAGGGGACTGAAACGTTTTCGCCTCTGATCTGCGGCCCAGGGAAGATCAGGTCGCATTACCAAAATCCCCGTAAGGGGACTGAAACATCGTAAAGAAATTGACGACGCATCCGACGATGGCGGAGTCGGCGTACCAAAATCCCCGTAAGGGGACTGAAACATTAAAATATCAAAACGATTCCTAAACTTACGGCAATGTCAGAGTACCAAAATCCCCGTAAGGGGACTGAAACGGCCAAACAAGTTTAACTAGCAATACTAATAACGCCCACGTCAGGGTACCGAAATCCCCGGATTTAATTAGACTCCTTTTGGAAAAAGGAGTTTGTACCATAGGGGACAGAAAACTGAATCTTGCATGAGAAAAGCCGATACCGTCATCTATCTGGGATGTCTGGTATCGGCTTTTGTCATGGAAGTTATTTTTTTAGGTACTAAAAATGTGCGTACTTGTAAATTTTATACCGGTAAGTATAATGAGGATAACCCGATGACGGGGAGACCTTATGCGAAAAGGAGACTTGACCATGGAATTTGAACCATTGATGAAGGATCGTTATTCGGTCCGCAAATTTTTGGATAAAAAAGTAGAACCGGCCCTCGTTGATAAACTGAAGGAAGCCATCATGCTGGCGCCGAGTGCCGTAAACTATCAGCCCATTCGGGCCTGGGTCATCGAATCGAAGGAGAAACTCGAACAGATCAAGGCCATCACGAAATACCACTTCCAGGCGCCCCTGACGATTGCCGTCGGTTATGTACCGGGCGAAGCCTGGGTCCGACAGAGTGACGGCCGGAATCACGGCGTCGTCGATGCCAGTATCGCCGCCATGCAGGTCTGGCTGGCCGCCGAAAACATAGGTCTCGGTGCCGCCTGGGTAAGCGACTTCGACACAGAAGAGCAGAAAAAATTGTTCCCCGAAATGAAGGACGCCGAAATCGTCGCCCTCATGCAGATCGGTTATCCCGCTCCGGAAGCAAAGCCCGCCGCCTGGCATTTCCAATCGAAAAAAGAAGAAGACGTCATTTCCTATTTATAAGCCTATTTTCTGACAGTAAAGCCCGCTCCCATGCCTGGAGCGGGCTTTTTTTCATGGATTGGCAGCCGTTGTTTGCAGCTGTGTTTTGGTGGAAGTCACCGGCTGTGTGCGGGAGATATCGGAAAAATCAAATAGTTTTATTTTGATATAAATTAGTGTTATGTTAAAAATAAATGTCTGAACGGAGCTTTTTTCAACCTAACGGAGTAGACGATAAAGCCCTTTTACTGTTACAATCTCGTCATATATGAAAATTATTTTCAACAAATAACTGCGGTATGGAAACATATGTCGGGAAAGAAGGTTGTATGAAACAGAAGAAGGCCCTGACGTGGGCTATTATCCTATGGCTGTCGGCGCCGCTGACGATGGCGGCAGATGCAGCAGACGGCAGTCAGTCCGTAACGACGAAGCAGGTCGTCGTCCAATCGTCTCAGGCCGAGGAAAATGCCAAGTGGGAGTCCCAGCAGGTTCAAATCATTACGGCCAAGGAAATTGAAGAAAAACAGGCCAAATCGGTGGAAGACGTCATTTTCAACCAGACCGGTGTGTCTAAGACCGTCGATGCCATGGGGCGGACCGGCGTGTCGATCCGCGGTGCCGAGCCGCGTCATACGCTGATCCTCATCGACGGACAGCCCGTAATGGGTGATTTGGCCAAGTATTCCGGCGCCATGGATGAAGTCATGCGGTTGGGGACGGAAAATGTCGATCACATCGAAGTCATCCAAGGGGCAGCCAGTGCCAAGTACGGTTCCGATGCCATTGGCGGCGTCATTAACATCATTACCAAGAAAGCGTCGGACACGCCTCAGATACAGTTCAATGCCGAAAGCATGCGTGCCAAAGGCGATAAGGGGTTAGCGCCCTACACCAATCTTTTCCTCCGCGCCGACTCCGGCCAGATCGGAAAACTGCGCCTCGGCGTCTACGGCAGCAAGCGGGACATCATGCCCGTATACGCCAGTGAGAAGCCGCGGCGGACGTGGATCATCGAAAATAAGGATATGGCCAATTTTGAGCCAAACTCCCTGCGCTACCACGGGACGGCCGATACGATCGGTATGGTCGGCACGTATGACATCAATGAAAATAACAGCCTCCATTGGAACGTCGAACGTTATACGGAAGACCTCCTTCGCCACGTCAAGCACACCGACAGCGATATGGAGCCCCAACAGATTTTTAAGCGGCGGGCTGACCGCAATACGTATAATTTGGGCTGGACGGGACGGGCCGGCAGGACCGACTGGAGTGTAGAAACGAATTATTCCCGTATGAAGGAAGACGATATTTCCCTCATCAATTACTATGGACGGTCGTCTTACGAGGGCAAGAATGAGCTGAAATACGTCGACGACGTCGACCACCGCCAGCGCAGTCTCAAGGCGTCGGCCAATACGCAGATCAATGACCGCCATCTCCTCAGCTACGGCGTCGGCTTTATCAAAGAGACCGGCGAAGGAAGCCGTCTCAAGAGCTCGCCCCGGACGTCGACGCGCTACATCGATCCCTGGGATTACGACAAGGGCCTCCTCGTCGAAGGCATCGATGCCTATATGCGAAACGATGGAGATACGAGCGTTCCCGTCTGGTCCCACATCCACGACTATGCCTTTTATGATAACGGCACCAGCCTGCCTCAATGGGACCAAAATTATGAATACTACGGCGCCGACCGCAACGATCCGTCGACGCTGCCCCTCATTACCTATACCGATTACGAACGGCATAAGCTGAAGGATAAGGAGCCGAGCCGCTGGTACAATGACTCGTCCATGACCGACGACAAGTGGAAGGACTACTGGACATTTGAACAGCAGCTGCGCGACCAGAACCCGCAGTTGGCCGGCGCATCGAACATCGTCGGCAAGTATTTTGAGTGGGGCATGGCGACGGATCCCAAGACCCGGGAAAAGGCGCCGGTCTTTAACGGCCGCCATTTTCTCGAAGAGTACCGCCGCCGCAACAACCGGATTACGACGGGGCGAGGCACGATCAATCGGCGTAATTTTTTCATCCAAGATACGTGGCAGGTCAACGACAGGACCATCGTGACCCCTATTCTCCGGCTGGACGACAGCAGCCTCTTTGGCAGCCATCTTTCAGGCAATTTGGGGCTGACCCACAATGTCGGCGGCAACGAACACCGGCGCTTTAAAGCCAATATCGGCACGGGCTATACCGAACCGGGCATGGGTGAACTCTGGTATAACTGGGAAATGTACGGCAGCAGTCCCGTCGGCATCGGCGTGGCCCGCATGGGCTGGTACTGGGTCGGCAATCCCGACTTGAAGCCGGAAACGTCGGTTAACTTCGACATCGGCATCGAAGGGGAAAATGACAATACGTCGGCCCGATTGGGCTTCTTCCACAACCGCATCAAAGATTACATGACCGTCTATTTTACCGGCCGCTACATGGATTTTGCCCCTGATTTGGGCTTTTCGGCCAAATGGATGCGGGCCCCCGATTTGATTTACAGCTTTAAGAATATCGGCCGCGCTGAAATTACGGGATTGGAAGCGGAAGTGAAGCAGAAACTGGGCCGTCATTGGACGGCTAAACTGGGGTATACCTGGCTCCACGCCATCAATAAGAGCGACTCCGATATGCCGCGCCGCCTCCTTGACAAGCCGGTCCATAAGGTCGATATCGGCCTTGACTATGACGACCCGGCAAGCGGCTGGCGCGGGTCCTTATGGGGCAATTACTACATCCACATGCTGGACAGCAATTCCCTTTCCGATTCGTCGAACTACTGGCCCGATATCCTTCAGGGAGAAGGGGCCGTGTACCGCAAGCCCCGGTACCAGAAGAAGACCTTCGGCATTTGGAACCTCATGGTGCAGAAAAAGATCAATAAAGATTCATTGGTCTACTTCGGCATCAATAACTTGTTCAACCACCGCGACGACGACCGGGCGACGCAGCAGCGGGTCTACCGCTTTGGGGTCAACTTTAAACTGGGCCGCGATGCCCGGGACATCCTCGAAGGGAAGAAGGCTCCCGCTGCTGAAGGCGCAGGGGCTGCCAAAACGCCGGTTCGCATGAACGACTTCATCGCCCGCCCCTTTGACGAGTCTAAGGGAGAAGGCTGGGACATCATCGGTGACTACCGCCTGCGGTGGGATTCCCATAAGGGACAGGACCGCCAGCTGCCGCCCTTTAGGGCAGATACGTACATCGATACGGCAGACCGCAACATGTATGACCGGGGAGAACACGGCTTTAGCCAGCGCCTGCGTTTGGGCGTCGATGCCCGCTTGGGAGACGATACCAACCTGCGCCTCTTGGGCAGCGCTTCCGGGGCGGCAGCCGTCGATACGGCAGAGACCGTGCCCTTGTCAGAAGGCCTCCAACATCAGCGCGTCGAAGAAGCGGACTTGACGCACCGCGTCCGGCAATGGGACTTCTCCATCGGCCGCCTGACGGAACCTATGGGGGTCACCGGGTATTGGTTCGGGAAAGAATTCGACGGTGTCCGCGCCGTTTGGACCGGAAAGGATACCCAGGTCCGCCTGGGATACGGGTCCTTTAAGCACAGTACGGGTATCTCCGATTCGGCCTATACCCATTCGACGCACGCCGTCTTCTATCGGCCGCCGACGGTATCGGAATTGATCGGTCTCAATCGCGACGATTGGCCTTATGATCTGGCCAAGATGGCCGGCGCCAACCCCTTGAAGCCGGGAACGACCGATCCGGACCGGGAAGGAACGGTCTACGACGAAGGCAGCCCCAACGATATTTACAATAAGTCCTATAAGGGGAAAAACGACAAGGTCTACTTCTACCAGCAGCTGCGGGATGCCGTAAAAAACGGGGCCGACACGAAGGAGCAGGGCGCCGTGATCCGCCGCCTCCAGCACATCGTGAACACGGCCTACGGCAAAGAAGCGGCTCAGGCCGGCATTACCCTCAACGTGCCGATCCACGGCAAGGTATTGTACCGCTTGAAGCATAAAGACACGGGAGCCGTCGTCTATAAGGCGGCCGATGTCTACTATAACAGCTACATCAGCGACTTCGACTCGCCGGAAGAAAAGGCCTATAAACAGGAAATGAATAAATACTTTTCCATCAGCCTCAGTGACGACAGGGCTCTCGGTGACGGCCGGGCCTTCCTCACTTCCCGGGAAGCGGAACTGCATCGGGGCTATGAAGCCATTGCCGAGCATACGGCCAAAGAAGCTTGGGGCTATTACGGCAAGGACGATGAAATGGGGACGACCTACCGTCCCTTGGACGGCAGCAGCATGTGGCGTAATGTGAGCCGCAGCGATAGGGCCGGCGATTATGTCTATGACGGTATCGAAGGCATCGGCAGCCTCGATTGGAAAGATTCCGGTCAAGACGGAGCGGGTTGGTATTCACAGTACCGGTTCGACTCGACGCTGGACCATCTCATCGATGAACTGTACAAGGAAAATTACGGCAGTGCCGACATCAATGGAAACGACCCGAATTACGGGCTGAAGATTCCCAGACTGCTGTCGGAATACCTGAAAGCCCTGGAAGATCTCGTCCGCAGTGCCGATTCGGCCAGTAAGCAGCCCCGGGCGGCTTTGGAAAAAGCCATCGGTCGGCCGATCCTTACGGAAGGGACGATCCTCCGGCGCGACGTCATTGCCCCTCTCAATCGGGCGGCTTTCGTCCAGGTCAAGAAACAATTCGGCGCTGATTTCGGCCTTCAGGCTTGGTACTTCCATTCTTTCAGGCAGGACAAACAGCCGTGGTTCTCGGAAAATAACCACGGCAATGATGTCGATATCTTTGACCGTTTTGCCGACGTCGTCGGCATCGGGGCTCGCTGGCAGATCGGACAGAACCTGCGCCTGTCTGCCGACTACGGCCAGAACCGTACGGAATTCGGCCGCTTCCTGAACGGTCAGTCCCGGTACGATCATCAGCGGGGCACGGCAGACTTTACCCTTCTTGGCCGGGATAAGGGCGGAACGCCTCACTTCTGGACGGTGCGCCTCGACGTCGGCCGCAGCGATACGGATATACCGGGCAGCTGGAATGCCTTTGCCGACTATAAATACTTCCAGCACGGCTCCTTCTTCGGCGGCAACGGTACGGAAAGCCTGCCGGACCGCTATCTCGACGGCATTCGCAGCTTTACCGTCGGTGCCGGCTATGTACCGGCTAAAAATTTCCTCGTCGAAGCCTTCTATACCTTCGATGCCAAGGGCATTCACAGCCGCGATACGCTCTACGGGCCGGAACAGTTTACCTTAGGCGATTATGCCCGCCTGCAGCTGACCTATAAATTTTAAATCCCTTGCCTTAGGACCAATAATGGCGCAGTTGACAGGCCGTGCGGGCCAGTACCCACGACGCTGAACACAGGGCAAGAGGCATAGCGGCGATGACGACGGCCAGGTTTCTGGTTTCCGTCGTCATCGTGCTGTGGGTCAGCCAGAGCAAGGCTTTCAGTAGGGATTCAACAGTCACGCAGCCGGTGAAAAGGGCGATGACGAAGACGGCAGCGGCTAAGGGCAGCATGACGAGATACGAGAAAAGATAGAGGGTATGTTTCATAGGGGACGCCTCCTAAAAGGTTATAAGATTCGATGTATTAACATGATATACCTCCATTCTCAATATGTCAAATAAAATGATAATGAGAATAGCAGGAAAGGCTGTTCAGACAGGCGGTTACAAAATAAATGTCGGAACGGATCATTTCCCGACTGATTGGAGTGGTCGTTATAATTGTAATATGTTATGATTTTATTACAAAATATATTGAAAATCGATATCGATAATAAAACTTTTATATAGGAGATCCCCTTGGGAACACGCCGCCATCCCCGCCGGATTTTTAGGGAAAGGAGGACCTGTCTATGTATCGCATACAGGGAGAAGTCGTGTTCGACGGGACTGGCGAATGCTTCGCCTTTTTAGGAGCTTTATGGGCTTTGGCTGCATTCGTGTTTTATGTCTTGTTTTGGTAGTTTTCTTTGAAAGAGAGGTTCTTTTTTGCGTAAAGTATTGATTAGCAGTCTTATTTTTTGCGGCATTGTCATCGTGGCAGCCGTGGCCTGGTTCATGATGGCAGACGCCGATGGGGTACCATCGACAGCGACTCGTCAAGTCGTGGATGCAACCGGAGAGTCCGTCACGATTCCCGTTCACCCGCAGCGAGTCGTTTTTTTGAATGTATCCAATCTTGATTTATATGACGCTGCCGGCGGCCGGGATACGATTGTCGGCAAGCCGACGTCTGATTCTATGGCACCGGAACTGGCCGAGGCCTTGGCAGCCGTCCCGTCGGTGGGCATCATTCATCGGCCTAATTTAGAGACGATTTTATCGCTCCATCCGGATTTAGTCGTCGGCATCAACGTGCCTTTTCACAACCAGATTCGCCAAACCCTGGCCCAAAACGGCATCCCGCTGTACATCAATTCCTTGGATTCCTTGGAAGACAGTTTGAGGACGCTGGAGTTCTTTGGCGAATTGACCGGCCATGAACCGGAGGCAGCGAAGAAGGCTGCCGATATCAAAGATCGGACCGATGCCGTCATGGCAGCCGCCGGCGGGAAGGAAAGCCCGCGGGCCCTGATCCTCTTCAGTTCGCCGGACAGCAACAATATGGCTACGGCAGCCAGCTTTTCCGGCGATATGCTGAAACGCCTCCACGGTACCAATATTGCCGAGGGAGCCGGTTCTCACGAGCCCTTTGTGCCCCTCAGCATGGAATACGTCCTGCGCCAAGATCCGCAGGTCATCTTTATCATCTCCATGGGCCAGAGTCCCG
The DNA here is from genome assembly GCF_000455225.1 of Megasphaera massiliensis. Taxonomy (GTDB): domain Bacteria; phylum Bacillota; class Negativicutes; order Veillonellales; family Megasphaeraceae; genus Megasphaera; species Megasphaera massiliensis. Next base: position 59,941 of record NZ_HF954534.1, on the reverse strand, counting down.
ATGAGGCCGATCGATTCCGGTCATCCATGGCTGACAGCGATTCTTGGAGTCAGGTCCGGGCTGTGCGCCAAGAGAAGGTCTATGCCCTGCCGACGGCCCTATTTACGGTCAATCCGGGAAGCCGCATTGCCGATGCCATGGAATACATGGCCGACCGCCTGTATGGGGGAGGGACCCTATGATGGCGGATAAGGTCACCCGGAAAAGAGAGATCCGGCGGCTGACGGTCCTCTTAGCCGGCCTGGTCCTCTTGGTCGGTGTCCTTATTTTAACGGTCGTCGTCGGTGCCGTATCGATCCCCTTACCGGATCTTTGGCTGGCGTTGCGGGCGCCGGGGACGACGGAAGATTACCGTATCATCTATACCCTGCGCATGCCTCGCGGCATCTGCGCCGCCTTGGCCGGGGCCAACCTGGCCTTGTCGGGCTGCATCCTCCAAGGGGTCCTTCGCAATCCCTTGGCCGATCCGGGCATTATCGGCATTTCGGCCGGAGCGGGCCTGGCGGCTATGGCCTTGATGATGCTGGCGCCGACGCTGACCGTTTGGGTGCCTTTAGCGGCCTTTGCCGGAGCCTTAGGGGCGGCGGCCATCGTCTTTTTCCTGGCCTGGGAGCGGGGCGTCAATCCCCTGCGCCTGGTACTGGCCGGGGTGGCCGTGGCGGCCTTCTTTGGCGGCGGCATGACGGCCTTGTCCGTTTTCTTTTCCGATAAGGTCCAGGGAACCGTGTCCTGGATGGCCGGCGGATTTGCCGGTGCCGGCTGGCAGAGCGTGCGCATGATCCTGCCTTATAGTCTGATCGGCATGGTGGGGACGATCTGCCTCTATCGGCGCCTCAATGCCCTGCAGCTCGGCGACGACGTAGCTCAGACGTTAGGCGTTCAGGTCCATCGGACGCGGGCTCTTTTAGTAGCCCTGGCCGCGCTTTTGGCGGCGTCTGCCGTCAGCGTAGCCGGCCTTTTGGGCTTCGTCGGCCTGGTCGTGCCCCACGTGATGCGCCTCATCGTCGGTTCTGACTTCGAGCCCCTTTTGCCTTGCTCGGCCGTGTTCGGTGCCGTCTTGGTAGCCGGCGCAGACGCTGCGGCCAGGACGGTCTTCAGTCCCATGGAAGTTCCCGTCGGCATCTTCATGTCCTTTATCGGGGCGCCGTTTTTCCTGTATTTATTGAGACGGAGGCTGGGTACGCCATGAGTCCTATTGAACTTAAGGGTCTTCAGATCCAATACGGCAATAAGGTCGTTGCCCGGGACTTGAACCTGGTACTGGACAAGGCAGAAATCATCTCCATCATCGGCCCCAACGGGTCGGGGAAGTCGACGCTGCTGAAGACGATGGCCCGCCTGATCCTGCCGTCGGCCGGCGTCGTCACCTTGAACGGCCGCGACATGAACAGCTTTTCGACGGATGCCCTGGCCCGTATGATCTCTTTTATGCCCCAGTCGATGCAGGCCCCCGGCGATCTTACCGTGCGGGACTTGGTCCTCTTGGGACGGCTTCCTTATCAGAGCCTCTTTTCCAGCCTTCGCGAAGAAGATGGTAAGGCTGCCGATAAGGCGCTGGCCGGGACGGGGATGACCAAGCTGCAGCACCGACGCCTTTCGGCCCTGTCCGGCGGGGAACGGCAGCGGGCCTGGCTGGCACTGGCTTTGGCCAAGGAGCCGGAAGTCCTGCTCCTCGACGAGCCGACGACTTATTTAGATATTCACCATCAATTAGATTTAATGGAACTCATCGCTGAACTGTATGAAACGACGGGCGTGTTGGTAGTCATGGTCCTCCATGACCTGAATCATGCCGCCCGCTACAGCCATCGCCTGATTGCCGTCAAAGAAGGACGGATCGTCGTCGACGGACCGGTTAAGGATGTGTTTCGGCGGGACATCATTGAACCGCTGTACGACATACAAGCTATTATTACGGAAGTACAGGAAGGTGCTGAAACGTACCGCCTGTGTGTGCCTTATGGGACGCACTGACTGCTGGAAGGAGCAAAGGGAATGAACTATCGTAACTATACGGCACTCTTAGCCGTACTCATGACGACGTCCTTGTATGGAACGATTGAAGGCGCTGCCGTCGGAAATGAAGAACCGGTCCAATTAAAAGACGTCATCGTCACGGCGACCAAGACCGAAGAAGAAGTGAAGACCGTGCCTCAGGCTGTCGAAGTCTGGACGCAGGAAGATCTGCAGCGCATGGGAGCGGCGAATGTCCGGTCGGCCCTGCAACTGGCCAATAACGTCAACCTGGCCCGGGCGGGCATGACGGGGAACGCCGTCATGATTCGCGGCATGAGCACCAACCACTCGCTGATCCTCGTCGACGGCAAGCGCTATGCCGGTGAAGACACGGATGTCACGACCAACGTCTATGCCCTGGAACGCCTCGATTTGAGCGATATCGAGCGCATTGAAATCGTCCGCGGCCCGTCGAGCTCCCTCTACGGCTCCGATGCCATGGGCGGCGTCATCAATATCATCACCAAGGTCCCCGATAAGGCCGGCGGCACTGTAGGCGTCGTCACCGGTACGGAAAATACGGCGTCATACGTCAATGTCGACTTTGGCAAACACCATCGTTGGTCGACGTCCTTCGACGCCCGTTGGGACCGGCTGCGGCCCTTTAACCGCTACGTCTACAGCAGCACCGTCTCCGGCCGCGGCACGCGGACCGTGACCGAAGGCTATGACCGGGCCATGTACGGCATGCGCCGCATGTACCAGCTGGCCGGCGTCTATGACTTTGAAAACAGCAACGACAACAAGCTGCGCGTCGACCTGGAGTATCATAATGATGACCTGCGGTCCGATTTTGCTCCGGCCTGGTATGCCATGGGGCCCATGAAGCTTCCGACGTCGCTGGATAAGCGGGAATTTTACCATGAACAGGAGCGGGCAGCCAGCGTCGAATACACGGGGAAGACCGGCCGCAATGACTACATGTTCCGCACGTATTACAATCAGTTGAAGAAAAATTCTGTCATCTACAATGACCGCCCTCTCTTTCCGGGCATGATGGAACGGATCTTAGGCGGCATGTACCCCAGAGCCGATATGGACCGGGCTGATTACAGCACTTGGGTGACCGAAGCCCAGGATACGATGTATATCGGCGACCATCATAACCTGACCTTTGGCGGCGAATATCGGAAACTGAAATACGAAGGGACCCGTCTCTCCGGTTCGTCAGTCGGTCTTGATAAGGCTGTGGCCGGGCACGAAGTCAATTCCTATGCCGGCTATGTAGAAGACTTGTGGCAGGTCAACGACCGCCTGCTGCTCATCCCGTCCCTGCGCTTTGAGCACAACAGCCAGTTCGGCAGTCAGACGACGCCTAAAATCGGCCTGACGTATAACATCGATCAGAACTGGCGCTTTAAATCGAATTACGGCCAGGGCTATAAGGCCCCGTCCATCAGTGAACTCTATATGGAAATGCACCGGGCCATGGGAGCGACGACGGTCAATATCTACGGCAATCCCGATTTGGAACCGGAAAAATCGACGAGCTTCGACTTCGGCTTAGAATACGATAAAGGCCGCAATTTCGGGAAATTGACCTATTTCCATAATAAGGTGACCAACTTAATCGAAACAGCTCCCATCGGCTATATGACCTATCAGTACATCAATATCGCCAAGGCCGATATCAACGGCGTCGAAGCCGAAGTGGGGCGCCGCCTCAATGACCGCTGGACCGTGAAGATGACCCATAACTACCTCGACGCGACCAACGGTACGACGGGCGAACGCCTCAATTATCGGGCCAGACATACGACGACGCTGCAACTCTTATACGACGATCATAAAGAAAAGGGCTTCAGTGCCGTCCTCTGGGATCAGTTCAGCAACGACTACCGCTTTGACGGACAGGATTATACCTATAATACGCTGAACTTCTCCTTCCGCAAGAAACTGAGCGGCGGCTTTGCCGTCTACGGCGGCGTCGATGATATTTTTGACAAGAAAGTCGACGACATCTATGTCGACGGCCGGATGTGGCGGATCGGCGCTGAATGGAAGTGGTAAGGGGGCGTCGTGATGAAATCCTTGTTACGAAAATCATTGACCTTGTGGGCTTGGGCCCTCGTCCTGGCCGTACCCGGACTGACGAACGGGGCTCAAGGACCGGACATCGTCGAAACGGCGACGGGCCGCAGTCTGTCGGTCTCGGAGTTAGCCGATCAGGTGAAAGGGGCGGACGTCATCTTCTTTGGGGAATTTCATGACAATACCGCCATTCACGAACTGGAAGCAGCTCTCTTTGAGGCTCTCTATGAGCGAAAAGGCCGCAATCTGGCCCTTTCGTTGGAAATGGCTGAACAGGACAGCCAGCCCGTGCTGGATGCCTATCTGAAGGGAGAGGTCCCTGAAGAAACTTATTTAGCCCAGAGCCGGCCCTGGCCCAACTATAGGGAGGCCTATCGGCCCGCCGTTGAATTTGCCAAAACACATGACCTTTCTGTCGTCGCCGCCTCGATCCCGAGGCCGGCTGCGGCGGCGTATGCCCGGACGGGGACGTTGGACGCCATTCCGGCATCGTGGAAATCCTATGTGCCGGAGCCCCTTTACCCGAGCTCTCTGGCTTATGAACGAAAATTTACGAAGATCATGAAGGCCTTAAAAGGGCGGGCCATGCCGGTATCGGAAGAAACGATCCCCAAGCTGTTCGCGGCCCAATCTTTAAAGGACAATGCCATGGCCGAAAGGCTGGCCGCTTATAAAAAGAACCATCCCGCTCATCTGGTCTATCATCTGACCGGGGCCGTCCACAGCGGCGGTTATTTGGGCTCTGTCGAACAGCTCCACCGCCGGCAGCCGGACCTCGATATACAGGTCATTACCGCCGTTTTCGCGGAGTCGTCCGAGACAGGCGGTGTGCAGCCGGGAAGGCTGTACCAAGATGAAGGGGACTATATCGTCGTCGTACCTAACACAGAGGCGGGCGATGGGGGATGAAGCGCTTTTTATCCTGCTACCGCTCGTACGGCCGGCTCCTGGCCGTCGTCGTTATCGGCTCCGTCTTATCGGCCGTCTTGGAGACCCTCTTTCCCATGGTGGTCCGCCATATCCTCGACGTCGTCCTGCCGTCCGGGGATTTAGAGGCCCTGATTCGGTCAGCCCTCGGCCTTTTGGGGCTCTACGTCCTCTGTCTGCTCCTGACCTTTCTCGTCTATTACTGCGGCCGGAATATGGGAGCCCGCATCGAGCATGACCTTCGCTGTGACCTCTTTTCCCATGTGGAAGGGCTGAGTTTTTCCTTCTTTGACCGCGTCCATACGGGACGGCTCGTGTCGACGGTCATCAGCGATATTTCAGAGATCGGCGATCTCGTCTTTCAACTGCCTAACTTAGCCCTCGTCTGCACGATTACCATGGCCGGCAGTGCCTTCTTCATGTTCCGCCTCAATTGGCAGTTGGCCGGTCTGGTCCTCGTCGTTTTGGCCCTAAAGACGGCCGATACGATATGGCTCAACCGACGGATGAAGAAGACCTTTTTCCGCGCGCGGGAGAAAATGGGGAGCCTCAGTACGGTCTGTGCCGAAAGCTTCAGTGCCATCCGGGTCATTCAGGCCTTTGGCAGTGAAAACCGCATCTTCCGCCATTTTGAAGGGGCCAGCCAAAAGCTGCGGCAGGCCCAAAAGAGGACCAATCTCCTGGAAGCCTATTTGATGAGTACCATCCTCTTTTTTACCAATGTAAACAACTTGGTCATCATTGCTGCCGGCAGTTATTTTATCATTCACGGAGCCATGGCCGTCGCCGATTTAGTCGTCTTTTTGATGTATCTAATGCTCTTTATCCGGCCTATCATGCAGCTCACCGTCCTGACGGAACGGTATCAGCGCAGTATGGCCGGATTTCGTCGTTATGCAGAATTGATGGACCAACAGGCTGAGATCGTCGACCGTCCCGGCGCCGTCGAGGCTGAGGGAATTGAAGGGCGTCTGGAATTTCGCCGCGTGTCCTTTTCGTATCCCGGCAGCGATACGATGATTTTGAAGGATTTTAACTTGACCGTCGCGCCGGGGGAAACGGTAGCCATCGTCGGTGCTACCGGTGTCGGAAAGAGCAGCCTTGCCAATCTGATCCTTCGTTTTTATGACGTTTCGGCCGGTTCCATCGTCCTCGACGGCCGGGATATCCGCGACTATACCCTGGCGTCGCTGCGGCAGGCCGTGGGCATCGTCCAGCAGGATGTCTTTCTCTTTGCCCGCTCGATTCGGGACAATATCGCCCTTGGCGATGAGACGGCGCCCGATGAGGTCCTTCGGGAAGCGGCGAAAAAAGCCGATGCCGCCGCCTTTATCGAGGCCCTGCCCGAAGGCTATGACAGTTACGTCGGCGAACGGGGCATCCTCTTGTCGGGCGGTCAAAAACAGCGATTGGCCATTGCCCGCATGTTCCTTAAGAACCCGCCGGTCCTGATCCTCGACGAGGCCACGTCGTCTCTCGATAACGAAACAGAACTGCGGATCCAGCAGGCTTTGACGGCCTTGTCGGCGAAGCGGACGACGCTGATCATCGCTCACCGCTTGGCGACGATCCGCCAGGCCGACCGCATCGTGGTCCTGACCGGAGAGGGGATTGCCGAAGAAGGGTCCCATGAAGCGCTGATAGCGAAAAAAGGGGCTTATTATGACTTATACCGGGCTCAGTTTTCTTCAAAAGCCTAGACAAAGGCGGTATTTTATCAGTCTTTGATCCATTTTTAAAGTAAATGTCTGAACGGATCCTTTTTGACCTCCTTGGAGTAGAAAGGGGAGGGGGAAATCTGTTACAATGACACTGCTTAAAGATGAGAATTGATTTCATAAAAAGGGAGCGTGTGAAAGAATGGAAGCTTTTCAGTATGCCTTACAGTTGTTTCACAGCGGCGGTCTGGTCATGTATCCTCTCTTGCTGCTGTCTATTTTTACCCTGGCCATCGCCATCGAACGCTTTGGCTACTACCGGGTGAACCGCAAAGGATCCAAGGAGTTCTGCGCCGGCGTCAGTGAGGCGGCCGAGAGCCGGGAATGGGACCGGGCCGATGCCTACTGCCGGCAGTTTCCGACGGCCATGAGCCGCATCGTCGCCAACGGCCTGAAATACGGCGGCGACGAAAATCGGATGAAGACGGCCTTTCATGAACAGATGCACGTCGAAGCCATCGGCTTCCAGCGGTATCTCGACTATCTCAGTGCCATCGTCACCATCGCTCCCCTGTTAGGGCTCTTGGGGACGGTTACGGGCATGATCAGTACCTTCAGCGTCCTCGATAACGGTGCCGGTGCCTCGGCCATCAGCGGCGGTGTCGGCGAGGCCTTAGTCGCCACGGCAACGGGCCTCTGTGTAGCCATCCTGGCCTTCTGCGTCTATACCTATTTCTCGCATCAGCTCGACACGATTGTCACCGATACGGAACGGGTCTGCCTCGACGTCATGCAGGCCCAAAAAGCAGGATAGGAGGCGAAAGTCATGTTTTCTCACGTCAGAATGAAGAAGAAGCCCGTGTTCATGATCATCCCCATGATCGACATCATCTTCTTCCTCCTCGTATTTTTTATGATGAACAGCTTGCAGACCGTCGCCCAAAAAGCCCTTTCCGTCCAGCTTCCTCAGGCCCAGAGCGCTTCGGCTCCGGCTCAGATGCCCTTGATCGTCACCGTCGACAAGGACGGCCATATTACCCTCGACAACAAGCCGGTCAGTATCGACGAAGCGTCGACTTTGATGAAGAAGCACATGGCCGATAATGCCAATGCCGCCGTCGTCCTCCAGGCCGATAAGGGCACGGCTCACGGCCAGGTCGTAGCCGTCATGGACATGTTGAAATCTGCCGGCGTCAAGCGGCTGGCCATTGCGGCCAAGCAGAAAGGGTGAGGTCCATGGACAGCCGTATTTCTTGGAAAAAGGCTTATGGCGGATCCCTGGTCATCCACGCCCTGGTCTTTGGCCTGTTCATGTGCTTTTTAGCCGGCTCCGTCGCTCACCATGAAGAAGAAAAAATGTACGTCATCGACCTCGATGCGTCGGAACTGACAGGCGCCGGGAGCGGTCATGCCGGCGGTGGCGGCGGCGGAGCGGCCAATCTATTTCCCGATAAGTTGTCCGACGCGGCCGTGGCCGAGCGAAGGGCTCAGGTCGAACAGGCTTCGTCAGCCTTGGCAGCTCCATCGGCCATATCGCCGGTAGAAAACGCAGCGGCCAATCCCTCTCCGGCAAATGCGGTTTCGTCTGATGGAGGCAGCTCTGCGGCAGGCGGGGAAGGAAGCGGCAGCGGCAGCGGCTCGGGAAGCGGC
>NZ_HF954534.1:0-51109 GCF_000455225.1 Megasphaera massiliensis | reverse complement strand
CCGAAGGTCGCCCTCTTTGCAACCCTCGGCGCAGATCCCCGGTCGGAACACGCGCAAAAGAGCCTCGACGAAGGTGCACGACTCCTGCCCGAAGGGACGGACGTCGTCGGGACCTTCATCTGCCAGGGCGCAGTGGATCCGAAAATCATTGAAATGATGTATAAAAAATTTCCTGCCGGCCATCCCCACGGACGCTCTCCGGAACGGGATGCTCGCCATGCCGAAGCGGCTAAGCACCCCGATGAAGACGACTTGCAGCGAGCCTTTGATTTTGCTGCCGATATCCTGCACTGGCTGGAAGGAGGCGGGCAATGAGCTTACAGGCTTATTACGACAGTCTGTCGCCGGAAGAGCAGGCCCTGCAGTTTGGCCTCTCCGGCGGCGATCCCTTAGGGCACGCCTTCCCGAGAAAGCGCGTCGTCCACGCCGGATTGAGCGGAAAGATCATCGCTCCGGCCGAGTCGCAGCAGATCTGGCAGGACGTCATGAGCCGTCGGCCTGCTGGGCGGGAAATCCAAACGGCATACATCCACATTCCGTTTTGCAAAACAAAATGCTTGTATTGCGGTTTCTTTCAAAACGGAACCGAGCAGGAGGCCGAAGACGAATACGTTCGCTGTCTCGTCGACGAACTGGAACAATCTGCCGACAGCCCCCGCCTGCGGGACGGTTTGATCCATGCCGTCTTCATCGGCGGCGGCACGCCGACATCGCTGTCGCCGGCTAATGCCGACTTGCTTTTGAAAACGATTCGCCGCTGCCTGCCCTTGGCCAATGACTACGAACTGACCTTGGAAGGGCGGATCCACGACGTCGTCCCGGAAAAGATGGATATTTGGTTTGAAAACGGCGTCAACCGCGTGTCTCTCGGCGTCCAGTCCTTTGATACGGCTGTCCGCCGCTCCGTCGGCCGCCTCGACGACGAGGAGACCGTCCTCCGCCGACTCGATGACGTAAGGGCTTATAACCAGGCGGTCATCGTCATCGATTTGATGTACGGCCTGCCCGGTCAGACCATGGATGTCTGGCGCCGCGACCTGCGCCTTTTGACGGAATGTGCCGCCGACGGGGCCGACTTATATCAGCTCAACGTCTTCGACGGCAGCGACTTGAATAAAGCTATTTCCGAAGGTCGATTGGAACGGGCGGCCGAAACGTCCGTCCAAGCGCAGATGTTCCACGAGGCGAAAGTCTATTTGGAACAACGGGCTTATCGGCGCCTTAATATCTGCCACTGGAGCCGGACCAACCGGGAGCGCAGCCTGTATAACGTGCTGGCCCGGTCGGGGGCCGCCATGTTTCCCTTCGGCAGCGGCGCCGGCGGTCACGTCGACGGCTACGAAACGATGCTTCACCGGGCCATTTCGCCGTATCAAATGTTTGTCCGCCAGGGGCAGAAGCCCTTCATGGCCCTCATGAAACAGTCGCCCCTGCGGCCGCTGATCGACTTCGTCCAGGTCCAAATGGAACAGGGCTATCTCGATTTGAACGGTCTCATCGCCAAGGACAGTCGCTTAGGCGATTTGAAGTGGCTTTACGACCTTTGGCAGGCGCGGGGACTGGTGACCGACAACGGCACCCTCTATATGCTCACCGAAGCCGGGCAGTTCTGGCAGGTCAACCTGACCCAGACGACGCTGGAATGCATGCAGTATCTCCTGACAGGAGAATCGGTCATGAACTTAGCTGCCGTCGCTGCTCAAGATTCAGCCAAGTCCGAGGCCATGGCGGCGGCGATGAAAAAAATGAAAGAGAAGGGCGTTCAGCCCGGCATGGAAGCCATGAAAAAGATGGCAGAAGCGATGCAGCATCTTTCACCGGAAGAACTGAGCGCTGTCATGAAGCGCATGGGTTCTATGTAACTCCCCTATAGATGGGCCGGCCCTTCACCGGTCCGAAGCGACTGCTGCCCGGAGCCACTCCCTTGCTTCGGGCGGCAGTTTTTACTTGTATTTGACAAGGTTTACGGCTATCCATTAAAATTATAATGAGAGTCAATATTATTTATAAAGGAGGCTCTAATGAATACGCTCTATCTCTATGAGGATGAGGCAACCAGAAAAATAGCCCTTATGGTCAGCCGAATGGTCGGCATGGGGGCCTGCGCGTTTTATGAATCGCCTCCGTCGTGGCAGCGTTACGGCCGGGTTGTCTTGGTCATGGGGGAAAGGGGAGACATGCTCTCGTCCCTTCCCGAATGGCGGGAGCCCCTTTCAGGGAAAGCCTTGGTTCTTTTGCTTACGGCCAAGACTGAAATCAGAGAAGGCCCGGCGGCTGTCGAAGAGGGACTGGGACGGTCTTTAGCGGCGTCCTTTTTCGTTTCTAGTGAAAATTTTCTCGAAGACACGATGGAAACGGCTCGGCGCCTCAAGGCCCTGTGGTCGGAGCCTTTTGCCGATGAAGAGGCTGTGCAGGCCATGGAAGATTTTCTGGCCCAGCATAATACGGGTGTTCTGACGACTGGAAGCAACGGCACCTTGCGGGCTACGCCCATCGAGTACGTTTTCGTCGGGCAAAAGCTCTATTTCTTCAGTGAAGGCGGAGAAAAATTCATTCATCTCTACCGAAATCCCCGGGCGGCCTTTGCCGTCTTCGATGCTTTTACCGATACGGACCACTTGGGAGGCCTTCAAATCGAAGGCTCCGTACGACTGTTAGAACCCGATGACCCGGCCTATCAAGCTGCGGCGGCCGCCAAGGGGATTTCCGAAAAACGGCTGGCAGCCATGGCCGTCGTTCTCCACGGCATCGAATTGACGCCGCAGCGGATGACCTTTGTCTGGTCCGGCTTTGCCAAACGGAAGCAGCCTTTACGCCAGACTTGGTGCATACTTTAAGGAGGTTATCATGGATTATACGACGACGATCAAGATGGTTCGCCACGACGGACCGCTGACGGTCCTGTCTTTAGAAAATGAAACGGGGACGGCCGAAATGAACAACTGGGAAGTCTACCCCGGCATTACCCTCAGCTATCTCGAAGCCCATATGGAAGAATTTTCCTGCTATGCGCCTCTGCGGCCCGACGTCTTTGCCATCAATCACTGCGAAGAAGGCCGCATCGAATGCCGATTTAAAAACGGAGAATACCTGTACATGGGCAAGGGCGACATGTCCGTCGGCCGCCGCAGCTGCAGCGATTACTGCCACATGGCTTATTTCCCGTCATCCCACTATCACGGCTTGTCGGTCCTGGTCGATGAAAAACGGGCTCAATCCGTCGTGGACCGCCTGCTGGAACAGGAGAGCTTCTCTTTGATGTCCCTGTGCGACCGCTTTTGCAGCGATTCCGATTTCGGCATTATCGTTCAGGAAAACGAGGCCATGAAGCATCTGTTTTATGAACTCTACCACGTGCCGCCGGCCATCCGCCATCGATATTTCCGCCTGAAGATTTTAGAAATTTTTCTCTTCCTCAGCACCTTTGAAGGCAAGATGCGACTGGACCGCCCGTACCTGACGCGGCGCCAAGTCGAAACCGTGAAGGCGGTCCACCAGGAATTGGTGGCTGATCTGAGCTGCCACTGCACGATAGAAGCCATGGCCGAACGCTACAACATGGCGCCGACGTCGCTGAAGCGCTGCTTCAAGGATGTCTACGGGACGACGATGTATCAGTACCAGAAAGAACTGCGCATGGCTAAAGCCATGGAACTCTTGGTGAAGACTGAAAAGAGCGTCCTCGAAGTCGCCAACTGCGTGGGCTATGAAAACAGCAGTAAATTTGCCGTGGCCTTCAAAAAAACGGCCGGCTGCCTGCCTCGGGAATACCGCAAGCAGCAGGCCTTTTCGGACCGATTGGAGGCCTGAGTTCACCGGCTGGTGAAAGCGCTCGATCAGGCGGAGGAAGACCTTGATTTGTGAAAAAAATGTCGTAATGGAGTGCTTTTTGGCTGAATGGAGTAGAATGTGACTACGAGATATGGTACCCTTTTAAACGAGAAATGTTTTCAAAATCACTAATGAAAGAGGGGACTTATCAAACGATGAGGCATAAAAGCGCTGCTTATGTAACTTGGGGCATACTGATGGCCCTGTCCCTGCCGGCCTATGCGGCAGATGCACAGGGATACGGAACAAGGATTGACGACGAAGGATGTCGTCGTTACGGCGACCAGGACGGAAGCGGAGGTCAAGACCGTGCCGCAGACCGTCGAAGTCATTACCGCCGAGGACATTGAAAAATTAGGCGCCACCGACGTCTATTCGGCCCTGCGGTTGGCCGATAATATACAGATCATGAATACCAGCACCGGCTTCGGTCACCGCATTTCCATGCGCGGCATGGCCAGCAACAGTGCCCTTATCCTGATCAACGGCCAGCGGACGGCCATTGAAGATACGTCGACGACACAGAACCTGTTGGCCCTCGACCGACTGAACGTCCATACCATCGAGCGTATCGAAATCGTCCGCGGTGCCGCCTCGGCCCAGTACGGTTCCGATGCCCTGTCCGGCGTCATCAACATCATTACCAAGAAGTCGTCCGGCGAACCGTCGGTTACCATGGGCGTTGCCACGGGGACGACCAACATATCCAATTACTACCACATCGATTTAGGGAAGCAGGGCAAGTTCAGCGGCACCTTCGATATGAATTTTTCCAAGGACCGCCAGTGGACGGAACATGAGGTATCGGGCCTTCCGGTCAAGAACCTCGAAGGGCCGAAGCAGAGCTACAATTTCAGCGGTACCTATGAACTCGGCGAAAATAAGAACCTCAACCTCGACCTCGGTTACTATAAAGATAAGCTGACCGGCGACTGGAGCCATAAAGAATATAACCTCGGCGCCTGGGGCGGCATCGTTCGCCTGGCCGACGCCAAGCTGGAAACGGAACGGCGCGACGCCAGCCTGAGCCTGACCGGTAAGACCGAGAACGACGACTATATGATCCGCACCTTCTACAGCAAGCTGAATAAATTCCGCTTCCTGCCCTATACGGCCTTGGCCAAAGAATACGGAGAAACGAATAACTACAGCATCTGGGGCATTGAAGGCAAGAACAGCCATAAGATCAACGGCGACCATACCCTGACGTACGGCACGGAATACAATCGCTACAGCGTCGACGGCGTCAACTTCGGAAGCGACGGAAGCGACGGCAAGGACGTCAGCACTTACGCCGCCTACATCCAGGACGAATGGCTCATCGGCGACAAATGGGTCATCATCCCGGCCGTCCGCTACGACCATCACAGCCAGTTTGGCAGCAAGACGACGCCCCACATCGGGGCGACGTACTTCCTCAACGACAACAACCGCTTCAAGGTCAATTGGGGCGAAGGCTACAAGGCGCCGAGCGTCAGCGAACTCTACATGGACTATACCCACATGGGGGTCCTGACCTTGGGCAATCCCGACCTGAAGCCCGAAGAATCGAAGAATTGAGACATCAGCTATGAAGGGGAATGGGGCAAGACCTTCGGCAAACTGACCTACTTCCACAACGATATTGAAAACATGATATCGACGCATACCGTCGGCAGCGGCCGCAGCGGTTGGAGCCAGTATTACAACATCGACGGCACGACCAAGACCCACGGCGTCGAATTGACCTTAGGCCGCAAACTGTCCGACCGCTGGGATACGAAGGTGACCAGCAACTGGACGTCGGCCAGCAATAAATCGGCATCGGCAGAAGCATCAGCTCACGGCGTCGACGGCATTGCCGACAACATCACGACCTGGCAGCTTACCTATGACGACCATAAGAAAACGGGCTGGAATGCCACGATTTGGGAACAGTGGGTCCATAATTACTACGAAAGCGATACCCATAAAGCCTACAACTATCAAACCTTCAACTTCGTCGTCAACCGTAAATTCAATGAAAAGACCCGCCTTTTCGCCGGCATCGACAACGTCTTCAATAAAAAGATCGACGCCATCTACCTCGACGGACGCATTTGGCGCACGGGCATTGAAATTACCTTCTAATACACCGGCTTCTTCCTCGTAAGTACCGGTCAGCCAATCCCTTTTTCCCTATAGCCATGTTCCGGACGAATGCCGTTCGGGCATGGCTTTTTTTATGGAGTTAACGCGACTACTCGTTTGACAATAAAAGTCGAAAAACGTATACTAAAGAAAAGTCAAAGTACGACTGACCTTTGGAAAACCTATTTCAGGGCCAAAAACCCCGTAGGTTTGAAAATTTCCAAAATGGCTACAAATGGCGTAACCAAGCCGATAATCGCCATTGCCTGATTTTTGTTTTTCACCTGGGTCCCCGAAAAAGACGAAAAAAGCCGGAGGTTTGAAAAAATCGCCTGTGAGCCCAGTCTGGGAGCGGGTACTGAGAGACAGAGTCGGCGTACCAAAATCCCCGTAAGGGGACTGAAACGCGTACGATCCGGAAACAACCAGATATTTTCCGTGGCTTTTCGTCGGCGTACCAAAATCCCCGTAAGGGGACTGAAACGGTAGATACTGCCACCATGCGGCTTGAAGCAATTGGCGTCGGCGTACCAAAATCCCCGTAAGGGGACTGAAACAAGTCAAATCCAACATCGATTACATACCTATATTCGTGTCGGCGTACCAAAATCCCCGGATTTAACTAGACTCCTTTTAGGAAAAGGAGTTTGTGCCATAGGGGGACCGAAACAGGATTGTCTTGATATTCCGCGGCTTTCCGGGTTTATCAGTAAGAGTACCAAATCCCCGTAAGGGGACTGAAACTCCGGCAACGGCGCATAAGTGGCAGAAATCGTCATCGTCAGAGTACTAAAATCCCCGTAAGGGGACTGAAACTTTACAAACCACGCAACTTCTTCGACGGCTTTATCGGATAAGCCAGAGTACCAAAATCCCCGTAAGGGGACTGAAACGTTCAGTTGACCAAGACATGCGATCTGTGTTGTTGGCAGTCGCATTACCAAAATCCCCAGGTCTAAATTGACTCCTTTTAGAAAAAGGAGTTTGTGCCATAGGGGGACTGAAACAAGCTTTCGCCGAACAAGTTTGACCAGCTCAACCGTCGCATTACTAAAATCTCCAGATTTAATTGGACTCCTTTTAGAAAAAGGAGGTAATGCTATAGGGGGACTGAAAACTGAATCTTGCATGAGAAAAGCCGATATAGGGCATCTTTTAGGGATGTCTTGTATCGGCTTTTGTTAGGTTGTTTTATTCTGTTTGTAAGAATACTTTTGGAATGATAACTTACTTGTCTTCTAAAAACTCTAACTTTGTCTCCAAAGATATTGATCCTCATGGAAAAGACATAGCTGCTTTCGTATAAAAACGTAAAACGACCTTTAAAGGCAAATAAGATCATCGTTTGACTCTGAATAAACAGGATGTTCTGTGACTTTGTCATAGGATATCCTGTTTTCATCCTATTGTTACTGACGGATGAGTGATGATACGGACTCCTGTCGGTGTTTCTTTTCTAAAGGATGGAATGATGATATACTATTTATTATGCAGGATAATCGTTAATAATAAGGAATATTACGATGATAACGGCACTTTATTGAGATTAGAATCAAACGTTTGACTATTGAACGAATATATAGTAAGGAGTATACTTCAATGAATAAACAACAGCTGGCTGCGAAAATATGGGAATCTGCAAACCGTATGCGGTCGAAAATCGAACCTAATGAATATAAAGACTATATCCTTGGCTTTATCTTTTATAAATATTTGTCTGATAAGGAAGAGCAGTGGCTTCTGTCCCAAGAATATACGAAGGAAGATATTATAAATTATGTAAATGAAGAGGATTTCGAAACGGTTCGTACTGTTCAGAAAAATCTCGGGTACTTTATCTCCTATAAAGATCTCTTTTCAACTTGGATTCACTTAGGTTCTGATTTTTCTGTAGACAATGTGCGTACCGCATTATCTTCCTTTACTCGTCTCATTTCTCCTTCTCATAAAAAAGTATTTGAAGGGATTTTTAATACCCTCGAGACGGGACTTTCCAAGCTGGGTGAAAACACTAAGTCCCAAACCAAATCTGTTCGTGATCTGGCGCATCTCATTGATGAAATCCCTATGCAGAAAAAACAGGATTATGATGTATTGGGCTTCATTTATGAATATTTGATCTCAAACTTTGCCGCCAATGCCGGAAAGAAGGCAGGGGAATTTTATACACCCCATGAAGTTTCTCTCCTCATGTCTGAAATTGTGGCCAATCAACTGAGAGGCAGAGAAAACATCAAGATTTATGATCCGACGAGTGGCTCCGGCAGTCTTCTTATCAACATAGGCCAGACGACGGCAAAATATATGGAAGATAAAAATCGTATTCGCTATTATGCACAGGAACTAAAGTCCAATACTTACAATCTGACCCGGATGAATCTTGTTATGCGCGGTATCTTGCCGGATAATATCGTGACTCGCAATGGAGATACCCTGGAAGATGACTGGCCGTATTTTGAAGACTCCGATCCGGTCGGGACGTATGATCCACTCTATGTGGATGCTGTCGTTTCTAATCCGCCCTATTCTCAACGCTGGGATTCGTCTGGAAGAGAAAATGATTTACGCTATTCCAGGTACGGCCTTGCGCCTAAGTCTAAAGCTGATTATGCATTTTTACTGCATGATCTCTATCACTTGCGGCCTGATGGTATTATGGCAATCGTCTTGCCTCATGGGGTTCTGTTCCGTGGCGGTGAAGAAGGACAAATTCGTAAGAACCTTATTGAACAGAATAATATTGATGCGATTATCGGACTTCCGGCGAATATCTTTTTCGGTACAGGGATTCCAACCATTATTATGATATTGCGGCAAAAAAGAGAAAATACAGATGTCCTTGTAATCGACGCCTCTAAGGGATTTACAAAGGAGGGAAAAAATAATAGATTGAGGCCTTCTGATATTCGCCGTGTCGTGGATACAGTGAAAGGACGGCTGAGTATAGAAAAATATCCCGCTTGGTCAGCCGTGATGAAATTAGGGCCAATGACTATAATTTGAATATTCCGCGTTACGTGGATTCTTCGGAAGAGACGGGAAGTTATGATATTTACGCTTCCATGTTTGGCGGGATTCCTGTGAGTGAACTTGCTGTCCTAGATTCTTATTGGGAGGTTTTTCCATCTCTTAAAGAAATCTCTTTACCGGCGATGATGAATATGTTTCTGTGAAGAATGAGGACATTAAAACAACGATTCGGAATAATCTTGATGTTCAGAATTTTCTGGGACGTTTTCACAGTCGATTTGCTGATTTCGGGGAATATTTGGATAAAAATCTGATTGATCAGTCTTTGTCGCTCTCTATCCCTAAAATGGAGGAACAAATTGCTTCAGATCTTTTTGATCATTTTTCGGGTATTCCGATTTTAGACCCTTACCAGGCGTATGAAAGTTTTGAAGAAAAGTATAGCATCATCTCTGGAGACTTAGAGCTCGTTCAGTCAGAAGGAATAGATACTTTTAAAAAAGTTGATCCCAACATGGTTGTAAAGAAACAAAAAGGGAAAGAAGTTGAGGTTCAAGAGGGGTGGAAAGGGCATGCATTTGAATTCGAGTTGGTCCAAGAATTTTACCTTTCTGAGCAATTGAATGCATTGTCGAAAAAACGCGATGAGCTCGCTGAAATTCCCCATGCTTATGAAGAACTGATTGAGACTTTGAGTGAAGACGATAAAAACACTATTAGCGATGCTTTGAATGAATCAAATGATGAGTTTGTATTCAAGAATATAAAAGGTGTCATAAAAGTACTCAAGGAAGATGAAGCGGACAACAAGGTATTGATTCAAATTCTTAAGAGTGCTCAAAGTTTGAATGACAAGGAAAAAAGTCTAAAAAAACAAATCAAAGAAGAAGAAACTTCGTTGCATCTTTTGACAAAAGAGACGATTGAAAACTTTTCTGATGAAGATGTACGGCAGCTTCTTCATAAAAAATGGGTTACCCCGATTGTAAATAACATCGCCGCTCTTGCTGATGCCATGATTGACGATTTTACGAAACGAGTGGAATTACTGGCACAAAAATATTCTGTCACTATGAAGGATATTGAAGACGATATTAGACGTACGGAGAAATTACTATCTTCTATGCTATCGGATCTGACCGGGTCTGATGCCGATATGGCGGGAATCCGAGAATTACAAAAATTGATAGGTGGTGAAACTGATGAATAAGACGAAAAAACCACGCATTCGCTTTAAAGGCTTCACTGATGATTGGGAACAGCGTAAGTTAGGAGACATTGCCACATTTATAAACGGGAGAGCGTATTCTCAAACTGAATTATTAGATGAAGGAAAATATAGAGTTTTGCGTGTAGGGAATTTCTATACAAATGACTCGTGGTACTATTCTAATATTGAACTTCCAGAAAGATATTATGCAAATGACGGAGATTTATTATATACATGGTCTGCTACTTTTGGCCCTCATATTTGGCACGGGGAAAAAGTCATTTATCATTACCATATTTGGAAAATTGAGTTAGCTAATACGGGTAAGAAACATTTTATGGTTCAATTACTTGATAGGGATAAAGAGGCGTTATTGGCAGGGCATAATGGCTCAACAATGATTCATATTACAAAGTCAGGGATGGAGCAAAAACATGTAATGATTCCAGTCGATGCCACGGAACAAGATAAAATAGGTGTGTTTTTCACGTATTTAGATAAAACCATTACCCTTCATCAGCGTAAGTGTGAAAAGTTGAAAATTATTAAAAAATCGATGATTGAAAATTGTTTTCCGAAAAATGGACAAAAAGTGCCGAAAATTCGATTTTCTGGTTTTACGGGCGATTGGGAACAGCGTAAGTTGGGTCACATAGTTGGACGAGTTACAAGAAAAAATAAAGACCTTGTATCTAATCTACCACTGACAATATCGGCTCAATATGGATTAATCGATCAGAATGAATTTTTTGACAAACGTATTGCGAGTAAAGATGTCAGTAATTATTATCTTATTCATAAAGGTGAATTTGCTTACAATAAAAGCACATCTACTGATGCGCCTTGGGGAGCAATTAAACGCCTTGATCGATATGAGAATGGGGTTTTATCGACACTATATATTATTTTTAGAATTCTTGATGAAAACCAGGTGGATTCAGATTATCTTGCTTCTTATTATAATACTGCTTTATGGTATAAAAGTATTCGGATGATTGCAGCAGAAGGAGCAAGAAATCATGGATTGCTGAATATTGCTCCGGATGATTTTTTTGAAACAACTTTAATGATACCTAGGGATATAGCTGAACAGAAGAAAATCGGAGCTTATCTAAAAAATCTTGACGATCTCATTACCCTTCATCAACGAAAGCTGAATTTATGGAAATTTTGTAAGAATAGGAGTAAAGTTATGGATGATTTTGATAAAGAAGTAGATTTTGAAGCGGCCTTGATTACTGCATTGCAGCGTTACGGTTGGGGACAGGATGTCATTAAGTATCCGACAGAAAAAGAATTGATTCAAAACTGGGCGAATATTCTTTTTGAAAACAATCGGAGTATCGACCGCTTGGGTGATTTTCCTCTTGTTCAAGAAGAAATCGATGATCTTCTGGAACAAATCAATCGTCTTCGGACTCCTTTGGCTTTAAACGGCTTCATCAATGGGAAAACTGTATCCATAACTCGAAAAAACCCTAAAGATACCTTGCACTATGGCAAAGAAGTAAGCTTGAAAATCTATGACCGCATGGAAATTGCCGCCGGACAAAGTCGCTACCAGATCGTTCAACAACCTCGATTTGCCCGTCACGAAAAAGTATTGCAAGACCGACGCGGTGACTTGATGTTACTGATTAACGGCATGCCTGTTTTTCATATCGAACTGAAGAAGTCCGGTGTTCCCGTAATTGAAGCGGCCAATCAAATTGAAAAATACGCTCATGAAGGGCTTTTTACTGGCTTTTTCTCTCTTATCCAGATTTTTGTGGCAATGAATCCGACCGAGACTTTGTATTTTTCGAATCCGGGCCCCGATGGACGGTTCAATCCAGATTTTTATTTCCACTGCGCAGATTTGAATAATGATCCTATCAACGATTGGAAGCGTGTTGCCGAGCTGCTTTTGTCAATTCCCATGGCTCATCAGTTAGTCGGGTTCTATACCGTTGCAGATGATGCTGACGGGGTTTTGAAAGTCATGCGGAGCTACCAATATTATGCTGCCAATAGGATTTCTGACCGTGTGGCTAAACATGACTGGGAAGAAGGAAATCAGCTTGGGGGTTATATTTGGCATACAACGGGATCTGGCAAGACGATGACTTCCTTTAAATCAGCTCAGCTTATCGCAGCTTCGAAAGATGCGGATAAAGTCGTATTCTTGATGGATCGGATTGAACTTGGTACACAGTCGCTCAAGGAATATCGGGCTTTTGCCGATAATGCCGATGACGTGCAGGAAACAGAAGATACGGTCACTCTGATAAGCAAGATGAAAAGCAATGATCCTAAAAATACCTTGATTGTTTCTTCCATTCAGAAGATGAGCAATATCAAAGACGATGCAGAAGTTAGCATGAAGGCAAAAGACCTTGAGGCCATGAAATCTAAACGTCTCGTATTTATTATTGATGAATGTCATCGTTCTACCTTTGGCGAAATGCTTTCCACTATTAAGGCGACATTCCCCCATGCGCTCTTTTTCGGATTTACGGGAACGCCTGTATTCCGTGAAAATGAAAAAGTTATGACGACGACGGCTGATATTTTTGGTGATGAATTGCATCGCTATAGTATTGCAGATGGTATTCGTGATAAAAATGTTCTCGGCTTCGACCCCACGATGGTAATGGTCTATAAAGACAACGAGTTGCGAAAGAAAGTTGCCTTGCAGGAATCCGGGGCAAGTTCTGAGGAAGAGGCTGTAACGAATCCAAGTATGAGCAAGAAGTACTATCATTTCATGTCGCCATCTGAAGTGCCCATGGCAGGACAACGCCAGGAGGACGGAAAATACCTGAAGGGGATAGAAGACTATGTAGGAGATGAAGCCTGGCAGACCGATGAATATGAATGGGCGATAGTCGATAATATCGCCGAAAACTGGTTGACCCTGTCAAGAAATCATAAATTTCATGCTTTATTTGCTACCAGCAGCATTCCGGAAGCTGTCCGTTACTATCGTAAATTCAGGGAAAAATATCCCAAACTGAAAGTAACCGGGCTTTTTGATCCGACGATTGATAATCAAGGTGGAAAACGTTCGCTTGATAAAGAAGACGGACTAAAAGCGATGCTCGAAGATTATAATAAAACCTTCGGCCAGTGCTTCGATATCGGCGGATACGCTAAGTTTAAAAAAGATGTATCGGCAAGATTGGCCCACAAGAAGCCCTATGAACGAGTCGAACCTGAAATGCAGTTGGACTTGCTGATTGTCGTCAATCAAATGCTGACCGGCTTCGATTCTAAGTGGATTAACGTCCTTTATTTGGATAAGGTTTTGGTTTATCAGAATTTAATCCAGGCATTTTCGCGTACTAACCGGCTTTTTAACATCAATGAAAAACCGTTTGGTTCCATTCGTTATTACCGAATGCCTCATACGATGAAGCGGAATATTGAAGACGCTGTGCAGCTCTATTCCGGCGATCGTCCCCAAGGTCTTTTTGCGGACCATCTGCCTGATAATGTTCGCCATATGAATGTAACTTTTGCCGATATGGTAGATATTTTTAAAAATGCCGATGTCCCGGCTATGGATAGATTACCGGAAGATCTTCCTTCAAAAGCAAAATTTGCCAAACTTTTCCGTGAATTTTCTACCTATTTGCAGGCGGCAAGAATTCAGGGCTTTACTTGGGATAAGACTGAATATTCTTCTATCATTGATGCAGAAGATACGAGCAAGGAAGAAATCATTCATCTGCTGCCGACGGAAGAACAGTATAATATCCTCCTTCAGCGGTACAAAGAATTGCGCAAACCTGATGATGGAAATAGAGGGGATGATGATGACATTACCTTCCCCATCGATCCTTATCTCACCGAACAGAACACGGGGGTTATTGACAACGACTATATGAACTCTCGTTTTGAAAAGTGGAGAAAACAACTGAGCGATCCCAATGCGGATCCGGCTGCTGTAGAAGCGACGCTGACGGAACTCCACAAATCGTTTGCCTTCCTCTCACAGGAAGAACAAAAGTATGCTAACCTCTTTCTTCACGATGTACAGACCGGGGATGTTTGCTTTACGGAAGGCAAGACTTTCAGAGATTATATTGTAGAGTACGCTAGCAATGCAAAGAGACGGCAAGAACGGAGACTTTCTGACTCCCTTGGCTGTTCTGAGGAGCTCCTGCAAAAAATGATGGATGCTCATGTAACAAAAGATAATTTGAATGAATACGGGCGGTTTGATGAATTGAAAGCGACGGTAGTAAGAGAAAAGGCCCAAAAGTATTTCACGAAAGTCGATGGGAAAAGCTTACCTCCATTCCGCGTGAATAACCGCGTGGATGAACTGCTCACTAAGTTTATCCTCGAAGGCGGGATTGACATTCCGGATCCGGATGAAGAAGAAAAATCGTAAATAATTAATGGCCTCCAATCCTTCATCGGCGTAGGGAGGAGGCACTTATGGCAATTGAAAACAGATCAACGGATTATTTGAAGGATTATTACCGAAACTGGATTGCTGTGTATAAGGAAGGCGCTATTCGCAGTGTGACCCTTTCTAAGTACCGTATGAGCCTTTCTTGGCTGGAGCGTCTGGCTCCGAATCTTAGACTTTGCGATGTGACGCGGGTGGCCTATCAGCAAATCATTAACGAATATGCCAAGGAACATGAACGTCAGACAACCATGGATTTTCATCATCAGTTAAAAGGGTCAATCCTTGATGCTGTTGATGAAGGTCTTATCCCTCGCGATCCGACCAGAAAAGTTATTATCAAAGGAAAAGCCCAGTCCCAAAAGAAAATCAAATATTTGAATCAGTTTGAACTTCATACGTTATTGAAAAGCCTGAATCTCGGGAATGAGGTTAATTGGGACTGGTTTATCCTTTTGGTTGCCAAGACGGGAATGCGTTTTTCAGAAGCCCTTGCAATCACTCCGGCTGACTTTGACTTTGCCCATCAGACACTTTCTGTCAGCAAAACATGGGATTATAAAAATGGGGGAGGTTTTTCGCCGACAAAGAATAAGTCTTCTGTCCGAAAAATTCAAATTGATTGGCAAGTAATTATGCAATTTGCTTTTCTTGTTAAAGATATGCCGCCGGATAAACCGATTTTTATCACCAAGAAAAAGGTATATAATTCTACTGTAAATGATATCCTGGAACGTTGCTGTAAGAAACTTGAAATTCCTGTAATTTCTGTTCATGGACTTCGTCATACCCATGCATCTATTCTGCTTTTTGCCGGGGTTTCCATTGCAAGTGTGGCACGGCGGCTCGGGCATGCCAGTATGACGACTACACAGAAAACATATCTGCATATTATACAGGAACTTGAAAATCAGGATATAGATCTTATTATGCGATCATTGTCTAATCTTATGTAACTAGTAAATGAGACTGCGCCGATGGAGGATTTTTACACAAAAATCGACATGCGGCCTCAGTTAGAAGCAAGTCGATCTAAAAATATAATTTAAGGAGTGATTGTTCAATGCGCGGCCTAAAAATATATTTAGCGGATGGTACTTATGAGGGCACCGTTACGATGAGCAGCGATTCATCGAAAATATCCGTAATTAAAGTCAAAAAAGAAAATATAAAGGACTATGAAAATGAATTAAATGGGCCGGGTATTTATTTGCTCCTTGTTGCATCCGAGGCGGTATATGTTGGACAGACGGGATTGGATACGATTCAAAGAAGAATTTTGAATACGCATTCAGGCGACATCGATTCATCGTGGCATACTGTTTTAGGGTGCAAGTTTGCCGATCCGAATATCAGTAGTAATGAGCTGCAATTCATTGAAAATGCCATGTGTGAATATGCACATAATCACTTTAGAAAATGTCTGACTACTAGTCCTAAAAAGATGAATTGTACGCGGTCGTTTAGAAAACGACATTATCATCTTAACGGAGGGCAGATACATACTTGTGAAAATTATATTCAAGATATCGAATTTTACCTGGATATATTTCCCAATGGGATTTTTGGCTATACGCACAGTAAATCAGATATAGAAATTCTTCATCTTGCAAGTAGACAGGTCGCGGCAACGGCTTATATTGCGGGGAATCGCTTTGTCGTGTGCAAGGGCTCCAGTTTCAGTGCAGTAGAACGCCCGTCGTGCCCTAATTCTATCCATAACCGTCGAAGAATGTTGATCGCTGAGAACAAAATTAAAAACGGATGCTTCGTCGAGAATGTAGCTTTCGACAGCCCTTCTACGGCTGCTGCCTGTATTATTGGCGGAAGTGCAAATGGTCGAATTATGTGGTTGTATCCAGATGGCCAGAGCATTAAGGACAAGGAATCTCATGAATCTTGAGGTAGGTACTATACGCGATAGTCTTTTAGTACAAAGAGCAGTTAAGGATGGATAAGGTCGTCAAAAGATTTAGGTTGAACCTATCCTGTAGGTAAGTTGAAATAAAAGATATGCTTAAAAGATTCAGACATTGCAGGCCAGTTTCTTTGCAATGTCTGAATCTTTATTTACTATGTGACTGACCTTCAAAATAAAAATAATCAAAAGGACTTGCCAAGACATCGAGGATGCGTTATAATAATAAAGTCGCATGACAAATTCATATTGAGGGCGGTTAGCTCAGTTGGTTAGAGTATCTCGTTGACATCGAGGGGGTCGATGGTTCGAATCCATTACCGCCCACCACAGCAAACATATCCGAATGTGGCAGGAATGCCGATTCGGATATGTTTATTTTTTTGCCCTAATTACGGCGTATCTGTAACGACGTGCGGCGTAGGGCGCTAGCTATTTGTTTAAGATACAGCCGGTTCTTTTCTTGATTATACCCGATTGAATAGGGTATGATGGGGATAGAGGTGATTGATATGAGTGAAGCTTTTGATATCTTGTCCGGGGCATTAGAAGAAGCTATAGCTGATACTCGAACTAAAGCGTTGCCGCGGCGTACTCGAAGGATTGTGATTGAACCGTTGGCATCGTATTCTTCTCAGGACATTAAGGCGATTCGGCAAGGCATGGGGTATACGCAGGCGTTATTTGCCGAGTTCTTTGGCGTATCTTTAAAGACGGTGGAAGCTTGGGAGTCGGGCAGGAATAAGCCGTCCGGTCCGTCGCGTCGATTGCTGGCTTTAATTGCCAATAAGAAAATCTCTATTTGAAGGATGTTCAGATAGTTCTATTATCTCGATTGCGCCGGGCGAAGATGAATGTCTATTCCTAAATGATATTGGTAAAATTTTCACAAATAGTGTATTCTGTAGTTGTAACCGGGATTGGACGGAATCCGTGGGATCCGTACCGCTAAGGTCTCGGCTGCACATATTTTTAATTTCATAGCATGTCGCTTGGATCGAAAGACTGGGACGAAATTTGTAGACGTAGGCTTTTTGTGCGCATTCCCGGGTGGAATGCGCTTTTTTTGAGGGAGTACATCATGCGTTTAGGGATTATCGGTGCCGGCAGAGTCGGCACTTCTTTTGTTTTAGCCATGCCTTCGGCCGTTGAAGGTATTCTTTGTTCCACAAAAGAACATACGACGCAGCGGGCGCAGTCCCTTCAGGTCAAGGCCTATTCCGACGGGGCCGATCTTCTTCGGCACTGTGATGTCCTGCTGCTGACGGTACGTGACGATGTGATCGGGAGCGTTGCCGGGGCGCTGGCAGAGGCTCTTTCCGGGGATGACGGGGCTTGTGATACGGTTATCCTTCACTGCAGCGGGGCCATGGATTTGTCTTCTCTTGAGCCGTTGTCGGCCTTGGGATTTTCTGTAGGCAGCCTTCATCCGCTGCAGAGCTTTGCCGCACCGTCGGGAGATTTGCTACGCCATATTTATATGGCTGTCGACGGCGATGACCGGGCTAAGGAAGCGGCCCTTTCGCTGGTGACGTCTCTTGACAGCAAGCCTCTTTTTGTGCCGCCGGAAGAACGGGTCCTCTACCACGCCGCTGCTTGTTTTTGCTCCAATTACGTCGTGACGGCTGTCGCGCTCGGGCAGCGGCTCATGCGGCGCTGGACGGAGACGGACAAGGAGGCTGCACAGTCGCTGATGCCTCTCCTTAAGGGGACGGTAGGAAACCTCGAAGGCACCGATCGCTGGCAGAAGGCCTTGACCGGGCCTGTTTCTCGCGGCGATACGGGGACGGTGGCCAAACACCTGGAAGTCATGCCGGCCGATTTGGTGGGGCCTTATTGTGCCTTTAGCCGGGCCGCGGGAGAACTCTCTTTAGAAAACGGAACGATTACGGAAAACCAGTATGAAGTACTGAAAGAAATCCTTGCGATGGCGGAAGGAGTTCACAATGAATAAGAAAGTAACGAATCTGACCATCAAGAAAATGAAAGGGGAAGGGACGCCCATTTCCATGATTACGGCTTATGACTATGTCATGGCGCAGAACGTCGACGAAGCCGGGATCGACATGATCCTCGTCGGTGATTCTTTGGGCAACGTCGTCATGGGTCATACGTCGACCCTGCCGGTCACCATGGATGATATGGTCCATCATACGGCAGCTGTCGTCCGCGGGACGAAGCGGGCTTTGGTCGTCGCCGACATGCCTTTCATGAGCTATCAGGAAAGTGTCTGCCAGGCCCTTCACAATGCCGGACGGTTGATGAAGGAAACGGGCTGTGATGCCGTAAAATTAGAAGGCGGCGCCAGTGTCTGTGAAGCTGTCAAAGCCATGACGACGGCAGGCATTCCCGTCGTCGGCCATATCGGCCTTACGCCGCAGTCGGTCCATCAGCTCGGCGGCTACCGCGTGCAGGGGAAAAATGCCGAAACGGCGAAACGCTTAATTCAGGAAGCCTTGGCCCTAGAAGAAGCCGGTGCCTTTGCCATCGTCTTGGAATGCGTACCGACGGATATTGCAGCGGAAATTACGAAGGCCTTGAAACAGGCGGCCACTATCGGGATCGGTGCCGGCAATGTCTGCGACGGTCAGGTCTTGGTTTGCACGGACCTCCTCGGCATGAGCGGCGGTTTCCGTCCGAAGTTCGTCAAGACCTATGCCGACCTCCATCAGACCATCGTCGATGCCGTCGGTCAGTACATCAAAGACGTACAGGATCGGAGTTTCCCCAATGAGGAATATAGTTTTGCTGTCGATCCGGAAGTCGTCAAAGCCATGAAGGAGTAGTCGATTTTACAATTGCTGAGAAAGCCTTGTCTTTTCTGACAGGGCTTTTTTTGCGTTTTGGAGATGGGGGAGAGGCCCTTGCGATACTTGCATAAAGCGGCTTTGGGCCGTTGATTGCGATTGACTTGCGTATGTAATCATTGTACAATTAATTGAAGAAACGGAAGCGAATAACTGAGGTCGTTTGTCCGAACGCACGCGTACCGCCTGCCCGATGAAAGGGGAGTACTGCGGCGTTTTTTTCTTAATCGACCTGTATATTATTAGGAGGCTATGCGTTCATGAGGCATGATCTACGCGACGTCTGTATGCAGATACGGCGGGATACCGTGCGGTCTATTTACCGTGCCGGGTCGGGCCACCCGGGCAGCTCTTTATCGGCTGTCGAAATTATGGCCACGCTCTATTTTACCGATATATTTACGTGTTTTCCCGACAGGCCTCATGCGCCGGAACGGGATCGTTTCGTCTTGTCGAAGGGCCATGCGGCGCCGGCTTTTTACAGCACCCTGGCCCATAAGGGCTATTTCCCCTTGGAATGGCTCGATACGCTGCGGACCGTAGGAAGTCCCCTTCAGGGCCATCCTAACCTGCAGAAGCTGCCCTGTCTCGACTGTGCCGTCGGTTCTTTGGGGCAGGGCCTGTCCATTGCCAACGGCATGGCTTTGGGCTTGAAGCGAAAGGGGCAGATGCAGCAGGTATTCTGTCTCATCGGCGACGGTGAGCAGCAGGAGGGACAGGTCTGGGAAGCGGCGGCCTTTGCCGGTCAGCACCATTTGGACAACGTCTGTCTCATCGTCGACTGCAACGGCTTGCAGCTCGTCGATTCCATGGCCGGCATCAAGGATATGGAGCCCATGGATGCCAAGTGGGACAGCTTCGGCTGGCATGTCCTGCGCGTCGACGGCCACGATACGGACGCCCTCTATGATGCCTACGGGGAGGCCAAGGCCCGCACGGATAAACCGACGGTCATCCTGGCCAAGACGGTCAAGGGCAAGGGTGTTTCTTATATGGAAAACCAGGCCGAATGGCACGGGGCTGCGCCCGATGAAGCCCAGTACGAGCAGGCTATGAAAGAATTGGAGGTGCGGTCATGAACCGAGTACCGATGCGTGACGGCTATGGCAAGGCCCTCTTAGAATTATGCCGCCTTCACGATGACGTCATGGTCCTCGACGCCGACGTGGCCAAGTCGACGCGGACCGAATGGATTCGCAAGGAATTCCCGGATAAATACATCAATGTCGGCATTTCGGAACAAGATCTCGTCGGCACGGCAGCCGGCCTGTCTTTGACGGGCTTCGTCCCCTTTGTGTCGACGTACGGCGTCTTTTTGACGGGCCGCGGCTGGGGACAGATCCGCAACACGGTCTGCTATAATAAATTAAACGTCAAGCTCGGCGGCGCTCACGCCGGCATTTCCGTCGGTCCCGACGGAGCGACCCATCAGGCTCTCGAGGATATCGCTCTCATGCGGACCATTCCCAACATGACGGTCATCACGCCCTGCGACTGGTGGGAAACGTACAAGGCGACCCTGGCCGTCTATGACATTCAGGGGCCGTCGTACGTCCGCTTCGGCCGCAATCCGGCACCGGTCATTACGTCGGAAGACACGCCTTTTGACCTCTATAAGGCGGCTGTTTTCCGCGACGGAACCGATGTGACCCTCTTTGCCAACGGCCTCATGGTCCATGAAGCCTTGGTGGCGGCAGAAGCCCTTGAAAAGGAAGGGATTTCGGCCCGCGTCGTAAACGTCCGCATCGTAAAACCCCTCGACGTCGATACGATCTGTACCTGTGCGGCTGAAACGGGGGCGGCCGTCGTCTGCGAGGAACATCAGATCATGGGAGGCCTGGGCGGTGCCATCTGCGAAGCCTTGGCCCAGCATCATCCTATTCCCGTCGAACTGGTCGGCATTCAGGACCGCTTCGGCGAATCGGGGAAGCCCGATGATTTATTGAAGGCCTATCATTTATCGGCCGAAGACGTCATCGCCGCTGCCCGTAAGGTTATGAAAAGAAAATAATGACCAAGCTGCTCATCCTGTATGAATCGGAAGAGCAGCTTGTTTCATATCCGGCATACATAAAGGGCTGTCATGCTAAGTTTGTATAACATTTTGAAAAGCATGCAAAATCGGTAATTGATTATCTCTTTTGGACTAACTGATGTATAATAGGTATAACATCTTTTTGGAGGCGAGTTATTTTGTACACGAAAGCGTTGTTGACAGACCTGTATCAGTTGACGATGATGCAGGGCTTATTTTTTGAAGGCAAGCACGAGCAGCAGTGCGTGTTTGACCGCTATTACCGCAGTAATCCTTTTAAGGGAGGCTATACGGTCGTCGCCGGCTTGGAACACCTCATCGACTATGTGGAAAACATCCACTTCAGCGACGATGATTTGGCGTACTTGAAGAGTACCGGCTTTTTCCGTCAGGAATTCCTCGATTATTTGAAGGAACTGCGCTTTACCGGCGATATTTATGCCATGCCCGAAGGCACCGTCGCCTTTCCGCAGGAAGTCCTCCTTCGCGTCCAGACCAAGAAGGACGAAGCCTTGCTCTTGGAAACGTGCATGTCCATGATCATGAACCATGAAAGTCTCATTGCCACGAAAGCTCGCCGCGTTCGGACTGTTGCCGGCAATGACAATCTTATGGAATTCGGCCTGCGCCGCGCTCAGGGCAAATCGGCCGGTGTCTACGGCGCCCGTTCGGCTATGATCGGCGGTTTCAATGGGACCAGTAACGTCCTGGCCGGGGCCAGATTCGGCATGCCCGTCTTAGGGACGATGGCCCACAGCTGGGTCATGAGCTTCTCGTCGGAACTGGAAGCCTTCCGTCACTATGCCGAACAGTATCCCAACAACCTCATTTTGTTGGCCGATACGTATAATACGTTGAAGCAGGGCGTTCCCGATGCCATTACGATCTTCAAGGAAATGAAGGCGGCCGGAACCCTGCCCAAGGTCTACGGTATCCGCCTCGACAGCGGCGACTTGGCTTATCTTTCGAAGGAAGCCCATAAGATGTTTACCGCTGCCGGTTTCCCCGATGCCATCATTGCGGCCTCGAACGACCTCGATGAAAACCTCATTTCCGAATTAAAAGCCCAGGGCTGCGCCATCAATTCCTGGGGCGTCGGCACCAACCTCATCACGGCCAAGGACAGCCCGTCCTTGGGCGGCGTCTTCAAGCTCGTCGGACAGTACGACGACGGCAAGTTCGTACCGAAGATCAAGATGAGCGACAATGCCGAAAAGATTTCCAATCCGGGCCTCAAGAACGTCCTTCGCGTCTATGACAAGAAGACGGGCAAGATGAAGGCTGACATCATCATCCTCGAAGGGGAAAGCATCGATGAGTCGAAGGATCTGCTCTTAAAGAGCGACAAGGCTCCCTGGCGTTTCCGGACGATTCCGGCCGGGACCTACCGCGTTCAGGAAATGCTCATCCCTATCTTTAAAAAGGGTGAATTAGTATATAAAAAACCGAATCTCAAGGACATCATGACCTATGCCGATGAACAGATTCAGACCTTGTGGCCTGAATACCTGCGCTTGGTCAATCCGGAAGAAATGTGGGTCCAGCGCAGCAGCAAGCTGTCGGCCCTGCGGGATGCCGTGTTGAAGGAAGAATCGGCTCATTTCTTCTAAGCCGGCCATTGAGGGGACGATGGCCGAACAGGGAGGCTCTTTCTGCTTTCCTTTCCGCGGCGGCTCTTGGGGGCCCTCTCGGGAAGAGGGGAGAAGGCGCCTTTTCTGCACTATTGTATAAGGGGGAATCCTTATGGTTTCAACAGATACGCGCAAGAAATATGAAAAACTGCAAGATATATTAAAGTCGCTGGGCAGTGTCGTCGTCGGCTTTTCCGGCGGCGTGGACAGTACTTTTTTGACCTATGCCGCCCATGAAGCGCTGGGTGATAAGGTCCTGGCCATTACGGCCGTATCGGCCACCCTGCCGGGGAGTGAAGCGGCTGATGCCAAGGCCATGGCGGAATTCATCGGCGTCGAACACCGGTTGGTCAATTCGACGGAGTTCGACGATCCGACGTTTGTGGAAAATCCGCCGGAACGCTGCTATTACTGTAAGAAGATTCGCTTCACGGCCTTGGTGAACCTAGCTAGGTCCGAAGGCTATCAGTGGGTCATCGACGGCGGCAATGTCGACGATCTCGGCGATTACCGGCCGGGCATGAAGGCCCTTAAAGAGCTGTCTGATTCGGTCCGCAGTCCCATGATCGAAGCCGGCTTAGACAAGGCCGATATCCGGGCCCTGTCGAAGGAATTCGGTCTCCAGACCTGGAATAAGCAGAGTGCCGCTTGTTTGGCCAGCCGCGTTCCTTACGGCGTCCGCCTGACGCCGCATCTCCTGGCTCAGATCGATGCTGCCGAAGCCGCTGTGGCTCCTTACGTTCAAGGGTCGCTGCGGGTCCGCTATCACGGCGACGTAGCCCGTATCGAAGTCGGCTTAGACGAGATCCCGTCGGTGTTGGCCCATCGCCAGGAAATCGTCCGGGCCATTAAGGATACGGGGTTCTCCTACGTTACCCTCGACCTTGGCGGCTATGAAATGGGAAGTCTCAATGATGTCATCGATACCGATGAGGAAGTAAAGTGATATGGCTGTTACCAAGAAAGTAAAAGATGAAATGCTCCAGCGTTTCCAGGATCAATACGGCATCATGAAGCCGGCCCTGCACTACAATTCGCCCTTTGAACTGATGATTGCCGTCATCTTGTCGGCTCAGTGCACGGACGAACGGGTCAATATCGTGACGGCCGGCCTCTTCCCGGAATATAATACGGCAGAAAAGATGCTGTCCCTCGGCCTCGACGGCCTCGAAGAAAAGATTCGCACCTGCGGCCTTTATCACAGCAAGGCCAAGAATATCCTGGCCAACTGCGCCATCCTCTGTGAAGACTATGGTGGTGAAGTACCGCAGACCTTTGACGAATTGGTGAAACTGCCCGGTGTCGGCCGCAAGACGGCCAATGTCCTGGTCAGTGTCTTGTTCGACATCCCGGCCATCGCCGTCGATACCCACGTCTTCCGCGTATCCAATCGGCTTCAGCTGGCCAAGGGCAAGACGCCCCTTGAAGTCGAAAAGGGACTGCAGAAGGCCATTCCCAAGGAATGGTGGAGCCGGGCTCATCATTGGCTCATCTGGCACGGACGACGGGTCTGCAAGGCCCGAAAGCCTTTATGCGACGAATGCTTCCTCTCTGATTTATGCCCGGGAAGTCAAAATAAGCCGTCGAAGAAGTAATTTTGTTAAAAAGTTATTGACAAACAGCGAAAAGTTTTATAAAATACTAGCAATACATACAAAATTTCATACCGCAATATCCAGAGCAGCTGAGGGATGGGCCCGATGACGCTGCGGCAACCTGCCAATGGTAAGGTGCCAATTCCTACAGGCTATTCCTGAAAGATATGATGTGAATTGAGGCGCAGCTTGAGGGCAGCGCCTCTTTTTTGTATGATGCACTTATTCTTTATTATGGGGTTGGGGGGACTTTTCTTATGAATGATTCCAGCAGACAGACGATTCGGAAACGGGATGTCATCATCCTGGGCTTTGCTTTTTTTGCCACCTATTTCGGGGCCGGCAATCTTATTTTTCCGCCGCACTTGGGGCTCAACAGCGGCAGTGATTTCTTGTCGGGCCTGGCCGGCTTGACCTTGTCGGGGATTTTCCTGCCTATTTTTACGCTCATCGTCATCGGCCTCAACGGCGACGTCCATACGATTACGGACAAGGTCGGAAAATATACGTACCGCATTCTCTTGGCGGCTTTGATGCTGGTCTGTACCTTCGTGTCCATTCCGCGGACGGCGGCGACGGCCATCCAGCTCGGCGTACAGGGGAATTTTCCGGCAGCGCCCATGATTCCTTTAGTCGTCCTTTATTTCCTGCTCTGCTATTTCTTCGTCGCCGACCCGCATAACGTCATGGACCGCATGGGCAAGTATTTGACGCCGGCCTTGGCCTTCATTTTGGTGGCCATCGCCATTGCCGGGATTTTCTTCCCCTTGGGGACGCCGGCGGAACCTGCCGCAGACAATCCCTTCGTCAATGCCTTCCTCGGCGGCTACAATACGGGCGACGTCCTGGTCAGCTTCATCATGGCTGCCGTCTTCCTCAGCTCCATTCGCGGCAAGGGCTATACGGGCGTCGGCCAGCGCAATAAGGTCCTCATCTACTGCGGCGTCGTCTCCTTCGTCCTGCTGCTCATCATCTACGGCAGCCTGCTCTACATGGGGGCCAGCGTCAGTTCCTACTATCCCCAGTCCATCGGCCGGGCTGAACTCTTGGTAGCCATCATCCACCGCATCGGCACCTGGGTCATGATTCCCATGGGCATCGCCGTCGTCTTGGCCTGCCTGACGACAGCCATCGGTCAGATCGCTGCCGTTGCGGAATTCACCAGTACGACCGTTGGTGGCCGCATCACTTATAAACAGGCGGCTGTCGCCTGCTCGATCCTCTCGGCCCTGACGGCCTTCCTCGGCGTCGACGGCATCGTCACCTACATCGGCTGGATCTTCGGCGTCGCTTATCCGCCGTGCCTGGCCTTGCTGGTGTTGGGCATCGTCGGTCCCTTGCTTCCCAATCAGTGGGCCTATAAGGGTTCGGTCTACTTGGTCACGGTCTTCGCCTGCTTGGAATCCCTGCCGGGCCTTAGCAGCCTGGCCGTTGCCAAAGCCATCGTCGCTGCCGTTCCCTTGTCGGTGTACGGCTTCGGCTGGATCGTTCCCTTTGTCGTCGGTCTTGTCGGCGGGTCTGTTCTGGGGCATTTCGCGTCGGAATCGGAGGCCTTGGAAGTCGAGGCAAAATAATGGTAAAGGCATTGTACTTAAATTTTTCAGAGTACGATGCCTTTTTTGTTGCACAATGGAGAATTTCTATCTATAATGGTAGCATAAATCAGCGCAAAGGAGGTTTTTTTCATGGACTTTAAAAAATTGTATATCGATGGCCAGTGGGTAGCTCCCTTATCCGGCCAATACATCGACGTTGAAAATCCGGCGACGAAGGAAGTTTTCACGACCGTTGCCGCTGCCGGTGAACAGGATGTCGCCGCTGCCTCAGCTGCTGCAGCCAAGGCCTTTCCTGCGTGGGCGGCAAGGCCGATGGAAGAACGAATTGATTTTATGAGAAAATTGCTTAAAGAGCTCATTCAGTTTGAACCGCAGATGGTCGATGCCACCGTCAAGGAATTGGGCATCCCCGTTTCCTTCGTTAAGACCAACCACATCGCCTACCAGTTCGTACGGACCCAGTCTTATATCGACTTGGCCCCGGACCTGCCCTTAGTCGAAAAACTGCCCCAGTCCGTCGTCTACCGCCGTCCCTTAGGGGTCATCGGCTGCATCACGCCGTGGAACTATCCTTTGGGCCAGGTTATCCAGAAAGTCATCCCGGCTATTTTAGTCGGTGCCACCGTCGTCTTGAAGCCCAGCCAGTCTACGCCGGTAACGGCTTATTATTTGGCCGAAGCCTTTGATCGGGCCGGCTTCCCGAAGGGCGTCTTCAACTTCATCCCCGGCCGCAGCGGTGAAATCGGCAACGCTATCTGCGACGACCCCAATATCGCCATGATATCCTTTACGGGTTCGACCAAAGCCGGTATCAAGGTCTCCCAGCGGGCCTTGGCTTCTATGAAGCGCATCAGCATGGAATTGGGCGGCAAATCACCCTTTATCATCCTGCCCGGGGCCGACTATGAAAAGGCCGTCCGCATGTGCTTCAATTCGCTCCTGCTCAACAGCGGCCAGACCTGCACGGCTCTGTCGCGGCTGATCATCCCGAAGGAAGCGAAAAAAGAAATCGAAGACATCATCCTCAAGGTCCTGCCGGAATATAAGGTCGGCGACCCGACCTTGGAAACGACGAAAGTCGGCGCTGTCGCTTCGGCAGAACAGTGGAAGATCGTCGATTCGTACATTGCCAAAGGCATCGAAGAAGGGGCGACGGTCCTGGCCGGCGGCCGTCCGGAAGCGCCTGAAAAGGGGTACTTCATCAATCCGACGGTCTTTACCGATGTGACCAACGACATGACCATTGCCCAAGAAGAAATCTTCGGGCCCGTCCTCTGCGTCCTCACTTATGACAGTGTCGACCAGGCCCTGGCCATTGCCAACGATACCAAGTACGGCCTCAACGGTGCCGTCTGGGGTCCCGATAAGGAAGAAGCGACGAAGGTTGCCGAAGGCATCTTGTCGGGCAACGTCTACGTCAACGGCAGCCCGCGCGACGTCACAGCGCCTTTTGGCGGCTTTAAGGACAGCGGTCTCGGCCGTGAAGGCGGCAAAGACGGGATGCTCGAATTTACAGAACCGCAAGCTATTTTTAACGCATAAACTATTGTAGAGGAGTTTTTTGACATGAATTTTGATGAACAAGCCATGAAGATCCGCCGAGGTAAACAGGGGATTCTCGAAACCTTCCCTCGGGCCGTCTTACAGACCAACGACGATTTGAGTGTACTCTACACGCCGGGCGTTGCCCAGCCGTGCCGGGAGATCACCAAAGATCCGGATCTGTCCTTTGACCTGACCTGCCGGGGCAATATGATTGCCGTCGTATCGGACGGGACCCGCGTCCTCGGTTTGGGCGACATCGGCCCGGAAGCGGCCATGCCGGTCATGGAAGGGAAATCTATCCTGTTCAAGGTATTCGGCGGCGTCAATGCCGTTCCCATCTGCCTGGACACGAAGGATCCGAAGGAGTTCATCGAAACGGTCAAGCGCCTGCAGCCGTCTTTTGCCGGCATCAATTTGGAAGACATTTCTTCGCCGAAATGCTATGACATCGAAGAAACGCTGAAGCGCGAAATGGACATCCCCGTCTTCCATGACGACCAGCACGGTACGGCCATCGCCGCCTTAGCCGGCGTCATCGGAGCCCTGCGCTTCGTCAAAAAGGACCTCAAGACGGCCCGCATCGTCATCAACGGTGCCGGTGCTGCCGGAGCTTCCATCGGCCGCCTCTTGGTCCGGGCCGGTGCCGAAGACGTCACCATGGTCGACCGTCCGGGCATCCTCTATGCCGGCATGGAAGGCCTCAATCCCGTCCAGGCTGCGTTGGCAGACGTGACCAACAAGGCGAAGAAACAGGGGACCCTGGCCGATGCCGTCAAGGGCGCCGACCTCCTCCTCGGTGTTTCGGCACCGCATATTTTCACGAAAGAGCTCATCGAATCCATGGCTTCCGACGCCGTCGTCTTTGCCATGGCTAACCCTATTCCCGAAACGGACTACGCCTCGGCCAAAGAAGCCGGTGCCAAAGTCGTCGGTACGGGGCGGTCCGATGCGCCTAACCAGATTAACAACGTCATGGTATTTCCGGGCATCTTCCGCGGAGCTATGGCCGTCCGGGCCCGCAGCATCAACGAGGATATGAAACTGGCCGCAGCCTATGCCATCGCCTCCTTAGTTTCGGACGACGAACTGGCTGAAGACCACGTCATTCCCAATGCCTTTGACGAACGGGTAGCTCCGGCCGTCGCTGCAGCCGTTGCCAAAGCGGCCATGGACAGCGGCGTCGCCCGCATCACCCGCGATCCCGAAGACATCCGCCGGGAAGCGGCCGAAACGATTGCCAAGTTCCGCGCCGTGTCGGAATCGGTCAATGGGCACTAACGTTATGATGATCATGAGCCGTCTTTTGAGACCTTTGTCTTGAAGGACGGCTTTTGTTTGTCTTTGGCAGAACGACATTGCATACCGGCCTGATTTCTATTGTCATGACAGTAGTATTGTCAAAAATCGGTCAATAGGGTATAATTGATGTAAATAAAAATTGTCGTCAGCCTTAGGGACTGGCGGTTTGAACGGGACTTGTCCAAAGGGCGGTCCCGTTTCCCTGAAAGGATGGAAACCTGTGTATATTGAAGATGAGATCGCTGCCCTGAAAAAAGAAAAAGAGGCCATTATCCTCGCCCACTATTACGTGCCCGATGAGGTTCAGGCCTATGCTGACTACGTCGGCGACTCCTTTGGTCTGGCCAAAAAGGCCGTTGAAACGGATGCTAAAATCATCGTCTTTGCCGGCGTCGATTTTATGGGTGAGAGCGCCAAGATGCTCAATCCCAAAAAGAAAGTCCTCATGCCCGATCGGACGGCGTCCTGTCCCATGGCCCACATGGCCGATACGGCGACGATCGAAAAGGCCCGCGCCGAGTATGACGACTTGGCCGTCGTCTGTTACGTCAATTCGACGGCAGCCGTAAAAGCTGCGTCCGACGTCTGCGTCACGTCGTCCAATGCCGTCAAGATCGTCAAGAAGCTGCCCCAGAAGAATATTTTCTTTACGCCGGATAAAAACCTGGGACACTACGTTTCGACCCAGGTGCCGGATAAGCATTTTATCCTCAATCAGGGCTTTTGTCCCCGTCACGATACGGTCGATCCGGACTACGTAAAGAAGGTACAGGCCGCTCATCCTCAGGCCCTGTTCCTGGCCCATCCCGAATGCCGCAAGGAAGTCCTGGCCCTGGCCGATTACGTCGGCAGCACGTCAGGCATCATCGACTATGCCGGTTCGTCGGATGCCAAGGAATTCATCATCGGAACCGAAGGCGGCGTCTTTTATGAGCTGGAAACGCGGAATCCCGATAAGGTCTTTTATCCGGCCATGGAAGATGCGTACTGCATCAATATGAAGAAGGTCACCTTGGAAAAGGTCCGTGACTGCCTGCGCGACGAAACGAACGAAGTCTTTGTCGATGCCAAGATGGCAGGGAAGGCCGTTCAGGCTTTGGAACGGATGCTGGAGTTAGCCAAATAGAAGAAGGTAGATGTCATGGAAACAGAAAAAACAGATGTTGTCATCGTCGGCACCGGTGCCAGCGGTCTCTTTGCCGCCCTCCACGTACCGCGCGATAAGAAAGTGCTCATGATTACGAAGGATGACGTGGAAAACAGCGATTCTTTCCTGGCTCAGGGGGGGATCTGCGTCCTTCACGATGAAAACGATTACGACAGCTTCATGGAAGATACGTTGAAAGCCGGCCATTACGAAAACCGCCGCGAATCGGTGGATATCATGATTCGCTCGTCGCGGCGCATCATCGATGAACTCGTCGGCTACGGCGTCGACTTTGCCCGAAAGGCCGACGGCTCTTTCGACTATACCCGCGAAGGCTGTCACTCCCGGCCGCGGATCCTCTTTCATAAGGATATTACAGGGAAGGAAATCACCAGCCGCCTCTTGGCCGCCGTTCGGGAGTTGCCCAATGTGACTATCTGCGACTACACGACCATGGTCGACATCCTTACCGACGGAAACACCTGTCTCGGTATCCTGGCCCGTGAAAAGGACGGAGCCTACCGGGCCATTGAAGCCGGCAACACGATCTTGGCCAGCGGCGGCATCGGCGGCCTTTACGACCACTCGACGAATTTCCCGCATCTTACGGGCGACGCCTTGGCCATTGCCATGCGCCACGGCATTGCTTTGGAAAACATCGATTACGTCCAGATCCATCCGACGTCCCTCTATTCGTCCCGTCCGGGCCGGAGTTTCCTCATTTCCGAATCGGTCCGCGGCGAAGGGGCTAAATTGCGCGGGAAAGACGGAAAGCGCTTTGCCAATGAAGTCCTGCCCCGCGATTTGATGACCGCTGCTATCCGCAAACAGATGGAAAAGGACCAACGGCCCTTCGTCTGGTTGGATATGACCGGACTGGGAACGGACGTCATAAAGGGCCATTTCCCCAATATTTATGAACGCTGCCTGGAAGACGGCATCGATGCCACCGTCGACTGGGTCCCGGTCACGCCGGCCCAGCACTACTTCATGGGCGGCATCCACGTCGACGGCCACAGTCGGACGACGATGGACCACCTCTACGCCGTCGGTGAAACGAGTTGCAACGGCGTTCACGGCCGCAACCGCCTGGCCAGCAATTCCCTCTTGGAAAGCCTGGTTTTCGGCAAACGGGCGGCCTTGGATCTGGCTGAAAAGGGCGACAGTCACGGCGATTTCAGCCTGGCCTGCGCTCAGGCTTCGGACTACGTCAGCCGTCATGAAGGGGGCCTGGCCGAAGTGTATCGCAAGAGCATCTTAGGGGAAATGGAAAGGGAGAAAAAGAGTCATGAACAACGTAACCATGAAATTGCAGGCTGATCCTTTGATTTTACAGGCCCTGCAGGAAGATATTACCGGTGAGGACGTGACGACCAACGCCATTTTGCCCGAAGACAGCCGGGGACAGGCGGAACTCTTGGCCAAAGCCGACGGCGTCATTGCCGGCCTTGCCGTTTTCGCCCGGGCCTTTACCCTCTTGGATGAAGGCGTAGAAGTCCGGTTTACCGTAAAAGACGGCGATACCGTCCGCAAGGGGCAGAAACTGGCTGACGTGACCGGCAGCATGCGGTCCATCTTGTCGGCCGAACGGGTCGGCCTCAACTATTTGCAGCGCATGAGCGGCATCGCTACGTATACTCGGCAGATTGCGAAACTGTTGGAAGGCAGCCGCATTAAACTGGTCGACACGCGCAAGACGACGCCCAATATGCGGGTCTTTGAAAAGTATGCCGTCACCGTCGGCGGCGGGGGAAACCACCGCTATAACCTGTCCGACGGCGTCCTCTTGAAGGACAATCACATCGGCGCTGCCGGCGGCGTCAAGAGAGCCATTGCCATGGCCAAGGCCTATGCGCCCTTCGTCCGCAAAATCGAAGTCGAAACGGAAAACCTGGACATGGTCCGCGAAGCCGTCGAAGCCGGGGCTGACATCATCATGCTGGACAACATGAGCCACGACATGATGAAGGAAGCCGTAGCTATCATCGACGGCCGGGCCGAAACGGAATGCTCGGGCAACGTCACTAAGGAAAATATTGCCGCCCTGATCGATATCGGCGTCGATTATATTTCCAGCGGAGCCCTGACCCATTCGGCGCCCATCCTCGATTTATCCTTGAAAAATCTGCATCCTTTGTAAGTCGTAAATCCTTTCTTTTTAGGACTGACGGGATGAGAAAAAATAATAGAACACGTGTTTGACAAAAGGCCTCTTGATTTCTATACTAGTAAATAACAGTGTAGAAAGAAAGAGGCTTATTTCATATGAATATAAAAGAAGACAATTGGAGTTCTTTACTGCTCGACTGGTTCGATGCCCATGGGAGGGACCTGCCCTGGCGCGATGAATCGCCGCGGGATCCCTACAAGGTCTGGGTGTCGGAAATCATGCTGCAGCAGACGAAGGTCGAAACGGTCCGCCCCTATTACGACAGCTGGATGGAACGGTTTCCCAATATAAAGAGCCTGGCGGCGGCGTCACAGGACGATGTGCTGCGCCAGTGGCAGGGCCTCGGTTACTACTCTCGGGCCCGCAATCTTCATGACGCCGTTCAGGAAGTACAGGCAAAATATGGCGGCCGCGTACCGGATACGAAGAAGGAAGTACGGGCTTTGAAAGGCGTTGGTGACTATACTGCCGGCGCTATTTTAAGCTTAGCCTACGGGAAGAAGGAAGCTGCCGTCGACGGCAACGTCCTGCGGATTTTTGCCCGTCTCTACGATATTGAAGAAAACGTTTTGACGACGGCCGTCAAGAAACAGGTGGCCGCCCTGGTCGAAGAACAGATGCCCGAAGATCGCCCCGGGGCCTTCAATGAAGCCCTCATGGATTTGGGCGCCACGATCTGCATTCCCAAGCATCCCCGCTGTGAAGACTGCCCCTTAGGGGACATCTGCCTGGCCCGTGCTGCAGGGAAGGAGGGCGACCTGCCCATTCGTCAGGTCAAGAAGAAGGCGCCTGTCGAAAAGATTACGGTCGTCGTCCCTTGTCACGGGACGAAGTGGCTCGTCCATCGCCGGCCGCCGAAGGGCCTTCTGGCGTCCATGTGGGAGTTTCCCAATGCGCCGGGAACGGGACAGGACGGAATCGACGCCGTCCGTCGGATGCTGGCCGAAAAGGGCCTGCAAGTTTCCGTCGACGCCA
This sequence comes from Megasphaera massiliensis, assembly GCF_000455225.1. Taxonomy (GTDB): domain Bacteria; phylum Bacillota; class Negativicutes; order Veillonellales; family Megasphaeraceae; genus Megasphaera; species Megasphaera massiliensis. The sequence goes on along the minus strand of NZ_HF954534.1, from coordinate 17,912 downwards.
GTCCGGCCGGGACCTTGAAGAGTATTTTTTCGCATAAAGTCTGGCAGCTGACCGTTTATGAAGGCGAGCTGACCGACGGAAATATCAAAGAAGAGGAGAACTGGCAGTGGATTGACCGCAGCGACTACGATGCCCTGCCTTGGGCCGGTCCCCACGGTAAGATCACAGCCATGGTATAAGCCATGAAGGGAACTTTTTTCATTACGTTCATGATTTTTACGTCCTGCGTCTGCGTCCTGGCGTCTTTCTTATGGGACTACACCTTCCGCTCAGGCCACCGCAAGGCCCTGATCTTGGGGACGCTGGGGCTGACATTGTTGTCCGTTGCCGGATTCAGCCACTATGAAGAGGCCTTCCCGGGCTTGATTCTGTCCGGTTGGGACGGACTCTATGACGGCCGAAGCATGGCGGCCCTGGTTTGGCTCTTGGCCTTTTTTCTGGCCTTGCCCTGCCTCATCGTCGTCGCCCTGGCTGCGGCGGTCCATCGTTTTTGGCACCGCAAGGAGAAACCGGCCCCTCAGGGGATGACCCGTCGGACCTTCGTCAAGGGCCTGGCCGCCCTCATTCCGGCGGCGGCCTTTGCCACCAGCGGTGCCGGCAATGTCCTCGGCGAAAGCGATTTAGATACGACGCACCACGTCTTAAGGTATAAGAATTTGCCGGACTACCTCGACGGCTATAAAATCGGTCAACTCTCGGACCTGCATATGGGACTCTTTTTCAGCCCCGAGCGCCTTCAGGAATCGATCGATGCCGTCGCCGCACAGGGCGTCAACCGGCTGGAAATTACGGGCGATCTCATCGATGAGATCGTCCTTCTGCCCAAGGCCCGGGATATTATCAATGCCAATGCCGGCCGTTTTCCTGACGGCATCGATTTTTGCTACGGCAATCATGAATATTACCGCAATTTTTCGGCCATTACGGCCATGCTCGAAGATACGCCGGTCCGCATCCTGCGCAATGCTTCCTTTGAGGCCAGCCCCGGCTACGGAAGGGGCCTAAAGGGGAGGAGGGGCAGCGACAGCCGACCCTTCTACATTGCCGGTACGGACTACAGTTTTGCCCAAGGGGAAGAAGCCTTTGCCGAACAGCGGCAGGACTATGTCCGCCAGACCTTGGACGGCGTGCCGGAAGATGCCTTCGTCATCATGCTGGCCCACCATTCGGCCTTCATCGACGAAGCTTTTGAACGCAATATTCCCCTGACCCTCTGCGGTCATACCCACGGCGCTCAGTTTGCCCCCATCGGCCCCTTGGTTACAGCTGTGGGCTTTAAATACCTGCGCGGCATGTTCCGCAAGGGCGAAAGCCGGGGCTACGTCAACCGCGGTACCGGCCACTGGCTGCCTTTCCGCGTCCTTTGTTCCCGCGAAGCCAGTGTCTTTGAATTACGAAAACAAGCGTAGAGGATGATATAGATTATGATGATCAACGCAGCAGTGCTCCATATTTTTGATTTCAATACCAACGTCTGCATCGTGTCCCAGAAGGCCCTCGACTTCAGCAGCGACGTCGTCTATGAATACGTCAATAAGAGGCTGAGCCGGATCCTCGGCGATGCGTCCCAGCAGACGGGCGTCTTCTATGCGACCAGTGCCTTTCAGCCCAAGCTCCAAGCTGTCATCGACGGCAGCCTGACCTTTGACGAACTGGCGGCGGATACGGCCCGCGAACTCTACCAATTGGTGGCTCACTGCGATGAACCGGAGTCGACAGACCTCTTGGTCATCGACTTTCAGGATGACGACGACGTCCGCAATATCGCCGTCCTCATGCTGGACAATAAGACGGCCTATACCCATCAGATCCTCGACGACGAGGGGACGGTCTATAACAAGCTCATCAAGCACTACGCCATTCTGCCCGGTATGGCTCAGAAGGCCGAAGCCTATGCTCTCATCCGCCTCAGTGACTTTTCCATCCACTTCGTCGACAAGAAGCGCAAGATGGATGGCGAAGACGTCTACCTCCTGCCGGACCGCCTGCTCCAGTGCACGTCGGTCATTTCCAGTAAGGAAGCCGTCAAGGTCGTCAGCAAGATCGCTGAAAAAGTCGCCGAAGACCACGGTGCCAGCACGGTCGAAGCCTTGTCCAAGGCCAAGACCTATTTAGTGGAAAACGCCGAAAATGCCGATTCCTTCTCGCCCCAGGACATGGGGACGGAGGTCTTCGGTAGCTCGCCGGCCATGGCTCAGGAATTTCAGCAGCAAGTGGCCGAAGCTAAACTGCCTGACGTCGTGGCCATTGAAAAGGAATACGCCCAGAAGGCCGGCCGCAGCCATAAGATCAAGACCGATACGGGCATTGAAATCACCTTCCCGTCCGAATATATCGAAAACACCGATTTTATCCGCTTCATCAACAATCCCGACGGCACCTTGTCCATCGAGTTGAAGAATATCGGAAAGATCGTCAATAAATAGTTATTTTGTCCGCAGCCGACAGCTGCAGCGAGGTGGCCCTTATGGATATGTCTCATTACAATAAAGATTACGATACGTCCCATCCCTTCCGCGTCGTCGCCCCTTATGAACCGATGGGGGACCAGCCCGAGGCTATTGAATCCCTGGCCGAAGGCATCGAGTCCGGCCAATGGGCCCAGGTCCTTCTCGGCGCCACGGGGACCGGCAAGACCTTTACCATGGCCAAGCTCATCGAAAAGGTCCAGAAGCCGACGCTTGTCATCGCCCACAACAAGACCCTGGCAGCCCAGCTGTGCAGCGAATTCAAGGCCTTTTTCCCGGATAACGAAGTCGGCTATTTCGTCAGTTATTACGATTTTTATCAGCCTGAAGCCTACATCGCTTCGACCGATACGTATATCGAAAAGGATGCGTCCATCAACGATGAAATCGATAAACTGCGCCACTCGGCGACGATGAGCCTCTTTGAACGGCGGGACGTCATCATCGTCGCTTCCGTGTCCTGCATCTACGGCCTCGGTGACCCCGAAGACTACAGCGAACTCGTCGTCTCTTTGCGCCTGGGACAGGAAAAGACGCAGGAAGAAATCTTGAGGAAGCTCGTCGACATCCAGTACAACCGCAACGACATGAACCTCGACCGCGGGACCTTCCGCGTCCACGGCGATACGATCGAAGTCTTTCCGGCGGCCTTCGACAAGTCCATTATCCGCATCGAAATGTTCGGCGATGAAATCGATCGCCTGACCGAAGTCGACGTCCTGACCGGGGAAGTCATTGCCGAGCGCAAGCACGTCGCCATCTACCCGGCCAGCCATTACGTCACGACCAAGAACAAGATGGAACGGGCCTTGGGCACCATTAGCAAGGAATTGGACGAACGATTGAAAGTACTCAAAGACGGGGAACACCTGTTGGAAGCCCAGCGCCTGGAACAGCGGACGCGGTACGACATGGAAATGATGGAAGAAATGGGCTACTGCTCGGGCATCGAAAACTATTCCCGCCACCTAGCCGGCCGTAAAGCCGGACAGGCGCCGTACACCCTCCTCGATTATTTCCCTGACGACTTCATGATCCTCGTCGACGAATCCCACGTCACCCTGCCTCAATTGCGGGCCATGTACGCCGGTGACCGGTCGCGGAAGGAAAGCCTCATCGAATACGGCTTCCGCCTGCCGTCGGCCCTCGACAACCGGCCCTTGAAATTCGACGAATTTGTCGAACGCATCAATCAGATCGTCTACGTCAGCGCTACGCCCGGTCCCTATGAAATGGATGTCGAAACGAATATGGCCCAGCAGATCATCCGCCCGACGGGCCTCCTCGATCCCAAGGTCGAAGTCCGTCCCATCGAGGGCCAGATGGATGACCTCTTAGGGGAAATCCGCAAGCGGACCGACAAGGACGAACGAGTCCTGGTCACGACTTTGACCAAGAAGATGGCCGAAGATTTGACGGACTATCTGAAGGAAATGGGCGTCCGCGTCCGCTACCTCCATTCGGATATCGCTACCATCGAGCGGGCTGAGATCATCCGCGACCTGCGGGTCGGCGAATTCGACGTCCTGGTCGGCATCAACCTCCTGCGCGAAGGCCTGGACATGCCGGAAGTCTCTCTGGTGGCCATCCTCGATGCCGATAAAGAAGGCTTCCTCCGTTCCGATACATCCCTCATCCAGACCATGGGCCGGGCGGCGCGAAACGTCGAAGGGACGGTCATCATGTATGCCGATAAGATTACCGATTCCATGGCACGGGCTATGGATGAAACCCAGCGCCGCCGGGAAATTCAGGATACTTACAATAAACAGCACCACATTACGCCGAAATCGGTCAAAAAAGACGTGGTCAACCTCATCGAATTGACGAAAGTTTCCGAAGAGGATGCCAACTACGGCAGCAAACGAGGCGACAAGGGCAAGGCCATGACCCGCGAAGCCCTGAACAAGGTCATTAAGACCATGACCCTGCAAATGAAGGAAGCGTCGAAGCGGCTGGAATTTGAAAAGGCTGCCGAACTGCGCGACCGCTTAGGGCAGCTGCGCCAACAGTTGGCCGATATGAGCCACGACGACACCCTGCCGAAAGAAATGGGCGGGGAAGACATGCCCAGCCGCCGCTACCGGCGAAAGATCAAGCGGCCCGATGCCAAGAAGAAGCGCTAGGCCGCTGCGGTAGGAAGATAGAGGAAGGAGTTTACCTTGCAAGATAAATATATTGTCATCAAAGGTGCCCGCCAGCACAATTTAAAAAATATCGACGTCAAGATTCCCCGGGACAAGCTGGTCGTCTTTACGGGCCTGTCGGGATCGGGCAAGTCGTCCCTGGCCTTCGATACCATCTATGCCGAAGGCCAGCGGCGCTACGTCGAATCTCTGTCGGCCTATGCCCGCCAGTTTTTGGGCCAAATGGACAAGCCCGACGTCGACTATATCGAAGGCCTGTCGCCGGCCATTTCCATCGACCAGAAGACGACCAGCCGTAATCCTCGGTCGACGGTCGGCACGGTTACCGAAATCTACGACTACCTGCGCCTGCTCTATGCCCGTGTCGGCGACGCTTTCTGCCCGCACTGCGGCAAGCCCATTCGCCAGCAGACCATCGAGCAGATGGCCGACGCCGTCATGGCCCTCGGTGAAGGGGAGAAGGTCATGGTCATGGGCCCTGTCGTCGACGGCCGCAAGGGGACTCATCAAAAGCTCCTGGCCCGACTGATTAAAGACGGTTATACCCGGGTCCGCGTCGACGGCGAGGTCTACCTCTTGTCCGACGACATTCCCTTAGATAAGAATAAGAAGCATACCATCGACGTCATCGTCGACCGCTTGGTCATCAAGGACAGCATCGTCATGCGTCTTACGGACTCCTTGGAAACGGCAGCCAAACTGGCCGACGGCATCGTCCACATCTTCCGTATGGCTACGAAGGAGGTACTGACCTTCAGCCAGCACTTTGCCTGCCCGGACTGCCATATCAGCCTGCCGGAAATCGAGCCCCATCTCTTTTCTTTCAACAGTCCCTTCGGCGCCTGCCCGGACTGCTCGGGTATCGGCAGTACGATGGAAGTCGATGCGCACCTGGTCTTGCCGGACAAGAAGAAGTCCTTTGCCGACGGGGCCATTGCCGCCCTCAGCAGCAATCCCGATTCGTGGTTCATGCGTCAGCTCGGCGGCCTCTTGAAGCCCTACGGCTTTACCTTGGACAGTTGTTACGACGACTTGCCAAAAGACCTTCAGGATCAATTGATGAACGGCTCGGACGAAAACTGCGTCTTTGAATATGAAAACCTGCGGGGCGAAGTGAAGACCTTTTCCCTGCCTTTTGAAGGCGTCCTGCCCATGGTCCGCCGCCGTTACCGTGAAGCCTCTTCCGATATGATGCGCGACCAGTTTGCCCAGTTCATGACGGTCAAGCCCTGCTCGACCTGTCACGGCACGCGCCTTCGCCACGAAGCTCTGGCCATTAAAATCGGCGGCCTCAACATTGCCGAGCTGACCGATTTGCCCATCCGCGACATGATTCCTTTCTTTGACAATCTGAAACTGACGGAAAAGCAGCAGCTTATCGGCCAGCAGGTCTTTAAGGAAATCAAGGCTCGCCTGGCATTCCTCCAGACCGTCGGCCTCGATTACCTGACCCTGTCGCGGACGGCAGGCACCTTGTCCGGCGGCGAAGCCCAGCGTATCCGCCTGGCCACTCAGATCGGATCGGGCCTGGTCGGCGTCCTCTACATCCTCGATGAACCGTCCATCGGCCTTCATCAAAGGGACAATGACCGCCTCCTCGACGCCTTGCGCAACCTCCGCGATTTGGGCAATACCCTCATCGTCGTCGAACACGATGACGATACCATGCGGGCTGCCGACTACATCATCGATATCGGCCCTGAAGCGGGGGAACACGGCGGCACTATCGTCGCCCAGGGGACGGCAGCCGACATCATGGCCTGCCCGAAGTCCCTGACCGGCCAATATTTGAAGGGGACGAAATATATTCCCATCCCGGAAGAACGGCGAAAGGGAAACGGTTCCTTCATCAAAATCATCGGTGCTGCCGAACACAATTTAAAGAACGTCGACGTTTCCATTCCCATCGGGACCCTGACCGTCGTCACCGGCGTTTCCGGATCGGGCAAGTCGACCTTGGTCAATGAAATCCTCTATAAGGCCATGGCCGAAGCCGTCTACGGCACGCCCCACCGGCCGGGGAAATTCAAGGCCCTCGAAGGGGTCGAACACATCGATAAGATCATCAACATCGACCAGTCGCCTATCGGCCGGACGCCGCGGTCCAACCCGGCGACGTACACCGGCGTCTTCGATGCTATCCGCCAGCTCTACAGCCAGACGTCGGAAGCCAAGGTCCGAGGCTATAAAGCCGGCCGCTTCAGCTTCAACATCAAGGGCGGCCGCTGTGAAGCCTGCAAGGGCGACGGCATCATCCGCATCGAAATGAACTTCCTGCCCGACGTCTACGTGCCCTGTGAAGTCTGCCACGGCGCCCGCTATAATCGGGAGACGCTGGAAGTAAAATACAAGGGCAAGACCATTTCCGACGTCCTCAACATGACCGTCGACGATGCCTGCAAGTTCTTTGAAAACCAGCCGCGCATCGTCAATAAGATGAAGACCCTCCAACAGGTCGGCTTGGGCTATATCCGTTTGGGTCAGCCGGCGACGACCTTGTCCGGCGGCGAAGCCCAGCGGGTCAAGCTGGCGACGGAACTGTCTAAGCGCAGCACCGGCCGGACCTTGTATATCCTCGATGAACCGACGACGGGCCTCCACGCCGCTGACATCCATAAATTGATGGACGTCCTGCAGATGCTCGTCGACGGCGGCGATACGGTCGTCGTCATCGAACACAACTTAGACGTCATCAAGACGGCGGACTACCTCGTCGACCTCGGCCCGGAAGGCGGCGACGGCGGCGGTACCGTCGTGGCTACGGGGACGCCGGAAGACATCTGCAAGGTCCCGGCCTCCTATACGGGTCAATTCTTGAAGCCCGTATTGGAACGGACGAGGGCCTTTATGGAACAGGGAGAAGGGAGGTAAGCCATGGCTGTCAGTGAAGCCGTACGCAAGAAAGTACAGAACCTGCCCGGCCAGCCCGGGGTCTACCTGTGGAAGGACGAGAACGGGAAGATCATCTACGTCGGCAAGGCCGTCAACCTCCGCAACCGCGTGACCAGCTACATCCGTCACGACGTCAACCGCTCGCCTAAAGTGGCTGCCATGATCAGCCATGCCGCCGACCTGGAGACCATCGTCGTCGCCACCGAGATGGAAGCCCTGATCTTAGAAAACAACCTCATCAAGAAGCATCATCCCCGCTACAACATCATGCTCCGCGACGACAAGACCTATCCCTATATCAAGGTCACCGTCCAGGAAGACTATCCGCGGATCTTCATGACCCGCCGCGTCAGTCGGGACGGCGCCCGCTATTTCGGCCCCTTTGCCGACTCGACGGCGGTCCACCGGGTCTTGAAACTGATGCAGCGGGCCTACCGCATCCGCTCGTGCCGCGTCATGCCCAATGATCGGCCCTGCCTGCAGTACCACTTGCACCACTGCGATGCACCCTGCGTCCACTACATTACCAAGGCCGACTACAATGAGAGGGTCGACCAGGCCGTGGCCGTCCTCGAAGGTAGGGACAAGGGCATCGTCCGGACCTTGCAGGATAAGATGGCTGAAGCGGCGGAAGCCATGGAGTTTGAAAAAGCGGCCATGTACCGCGACCAATTGAAGGCCGTCGCCGTCATTCAGGAACAGCAGAATATCGTCAACACCGACGGCGGCGACATGGACGTCATCGGCCTGGCCCGTCAGGCCGGTCAGACCTGCGTCCAGATTTACACCGTCCGCATGGGGAAACTCATGGGAAGGGAAACCTTCTCGTTGGACAACAGCAGTGACGAAGAAGAAGGGGCCCTGATGAATGCCGTCCTCGACCAGTATTACAGCGACGGTACCTTCGTTCCGACGGAAGTCGTCGTCCCGGCTATGGAAGACGGGGAAAGCTGTGAACGCCGCCTGAGCGAACAGAAGGGCAAGAAGGTCAGCGTCATCGTCCCCCAGCGGGGAACGAAGAAACAGCTCTTGGCTATGGCCTGTGAAAACGCCGCCGCCCTCTTGGAACAGAAGCGCCTCCAGTGGCAGCACGACGTGGACAAGACGACGGGAGCCGTCGAAGGCTTGGCGCGGATCCTCAATCTGCCCTATCTTCCCGAACGGATGGAATGCTTCGATATTTCCCATACCCAGGGGATCGAGACCGTAGCCTCCATGGTCGTCTTCGAACACGGCCAGCCGGCCAAGAAGGAATACCGCCGCTTTAAATTGAAGACCGTTCAGGGCAAACCGGACGACTTCAAGTCCATGGCCGAAATCATGGGCCGCCGCTACGGCGAAAAAGACTGGCCCGTGCCGGACCTCATCATTATCGACGGCGGCAAGGGCCAGCTCCACGCGGCCCTTCCCATCATCCGCGATGCCGGCTGTGAAGCGCCGGTCATCAGCTTGGCCAAGCGCATCGAAGAAGTCTTCGTCGAAGGCAGCAGCGAGTCCATCATCCTCAGCCATCACACGCCGGAACTGCAGCTCCTCCAGTCCATCCGCGACGAAGCCCACCGCTTTGCCATTACCTATCACCGGAATCTGCGCGGCAAGCGCAGCCTGGTATCGGTATTGGACCACGTCGAAGGCATCGGGCCCAAGCGCCGCAAGGCCTTGTGGACGGCCTTCAAGACCCTGGCCGACATGAAGGCAGCGTCCATCGAAGAACTGGCTGCCGTGCCGGGCATGAACCGTCGTGCCGCTGAAAATATCTATGACTTTTTCCGCTTAGGGAGCGATGAAAAGCGGAAAATTGTCCAATAAATATGGTATAATAAAGAAACAGAAAAAAATAAAGAGGAGGGATTCCTTATGATAAACAAGAAATTGCTCACCCTTTTGTGCGGAGCCTGGCTCATGGGGGCTGTTGCCATGGCAGCCTCGCCGGCCGTCATTGAAGACGCACCGAAGGCTGTCTATACCCATGACGATGGCAGTGTCCTGACCATCCAGTATCCGTCGGTCACCGTCGAAGGCAATGCCGCGGCGGCCGCTGTCATCGCCAATTATTTTGCCGATGAACAGGCTCAGGCTCAGGAATTTTTTGCCCAGCAGGGGACGAAGGGCGTCAAGCTGACCGAAGAAAAGCATTACACCGTTACATTGAACAATGGGAAATACCTGTCGTTCCTCGATGAAGGCTACCTCTATTTCGACCGAGCCGCTCATCCGACGAGCTGGAAGACGGGTGTCGTCTTCGACCTGGAAACGGGACGGCGCATTACGGACTGGCGCGAACTGGTCAAACCGGGTGATGAAAAGGCTTTCACCCTGCAAAAGATCACCAACAAGCTGACCTTGAGCGACCACGTCTTGTCGACGTATTTCAACGGCCTGACGGAAGATCCCAAGAATTTTTACCTCGATAAGAAAGGCAATATCCACTTCATTTTCGGCCAATATGAAGTAGCCCCATACTCGTCGGGCATCATCGATATTAATATGGGAAAACAGGCAAAATAGCCTTGCAATTTTTAAGACAATATGATATTATAATTGTGTAAAAATAATTAATAAGTATTATTTATTAATACGTCAATCAGGAGGGAAAGATTATGGATAAGTACGAATGCACAATCTGCGGCTACATTTATGATGAAGCTGAAGGCGACGCTGACAACGGTATCGCTGCTGGCACGAAGTTTGCTGATCTTCCGGAAGATTGGGTATGTCCGACCTGCGGTGCTGACAAAGGTTCCTTCACGAAGATGGACTAATGCAGCCATGAAAGCTGTCGCTTCGGCGGCAGCTTTTTTTTTATTGACAATCTCCTGAATGCACGATAAAATTAATACGTTAGACATAACCATTCTTCATGCTCCACATGATTTTGCAGGAGGTGCTTCTGTGAATTTAAAATATGTCAAAGGCAGCTACATGGATGAAATCATGGTTGACGGCCGCCCCGTTTTGTTTACCCTCGACGGACTTCCTGAAGGCCGGGAAGAACAGGCACAACAGTATGCTGAGGAAATCTGGAACTGGGTCTTGGAACACCAATCTCAGGTCGTTTCCCACGCACCGCTCATCGCCGGTTTCAAGAATAAAAAATGGCGTTCCGAGGGTGAGCCGGAAGTGTCTGCTGATGATATCATCGGCTGTCTGCAGCGCATTACCTCGATTTATGCCACCTATCAAGAAGGCTTTGACGTTTTCTTTGACACCAACGCGGTATTTGAAGAAAGATCGCTGGTCATCAGCATCGGCAAGAACTTCTTCTTTGAAGGTTTTAAACTCTTATAGTTTTGACTTCTGTTGTAGAATCGTCTGTAATGTGGTAAAATAAAGCATAATCTTTGATAGCGAGGTGAAGATCATGGCAAAACACATCATTACGATTAATACGGAATCGATCCAGAAGACGGCACAGCACGCTGGCTGCAGCGAATGTCAGACGTCCTGCCAGTCCGCCTGCAAGACTTCTTGCACCGTTGGCAATCAGATCTGCACAAAATAAGTTATTCAAGGAAAAGGGGCGTCGCTCACGCGGCACCCCGTTCTTTTTTATATGGAGGAAAGATTATTCATGGCTGAAATTAAACCAATGATTCATAAATACTGTCAAAACGGTACCTACATGCTCCTCGACGTCAACAGCGGCATCATCAACGTCATCGACAAGATGACCTACGATGTCCTCGACGTCTACGACGGCACGAATAAAGACGCCGTCTACGAAGCCTTTGCCGGTACGTACGATAAACAGGACCTCGACGACATCCTCGGCGAGCTCGATGAACTGATCAAGAAGGAACTCCTCTTCGCGCCCATGACGGAAAACTTCAAAGTCGTCGCCGAAGAAGAACCGGTCATTAAATCTCTGTGCCTCAACATCGCCCACGACTGCAACCTGCGCTGTCAGTACTGCTTTGCCTCCCAAGGCGACTACGACACGCACAAGCGGGAACTGATGAGCTTCGACGTAGCCAAGAATGCCGTCGACCTCTTGATTCGCAGCACTGAAGGCAAGCGCCAGCACTGCGAAATCGACTTCTTCGGCGGCGAACCGCTGATGAACTTCGGCGTCGTCAAACAGACCATCGAATACATCCGGGAGCAGGAAAAGATCCACGATAGGGTCTTTAAACTGTCTCTTACGACCAACGGCATGCTCCTCGACCCGGCTAAGGTCAAGTACCTGACGGACAACCACATCAGCCTCATCCTGAGCCTCGACGGCCGTCCCGAAGTCCACGACCGGATGCGTCCCGACGCCGGCGGCCGCAGCTCCTATAAGACCTGTGCCGACAACCAGGTCTATGCGGCCAAGCACCGCAACGGGGAAGAGTACTACGTCCGCGGCACGTACACGACGTACAACCTGGACTTTACGAAAGACGTCGAACACATGGCCGACCTCGGTTTTGAAGGCCTGTCCATGGAACCCGTCGTCGGCGACGACCTGTCCTACGCCATTACCGAAAAGGACCTGCCCCGCATCTTCGACGAATACGACAACTTAGCCGAATTCTACTTGAAGCGCCTCGACGAAGGCCGTCCCTTCATCTACTATCACTTCATCATGGACCTCTACCGCGGCCCCTGTATCGCCAAACGCCTCCGCGGCTGCGGTGCCGGCCACGAATACATGTGCGTCGTCCCCAACGGCGACATCTATCCCTGCCACCAGTTCGTCGGCCAGGACGAATATGTCATCGGCAACGTCTATGACGGCGTGACCAATACGACCCTGCCGCCCTTGTTCCGTGATATGCACGTCCTCAACAAGCCCATCTGCTGTGACTGCTGGGCCAAATTCTTCTGCAGCGGCGGCTGCCATGCCAACAACATCAAGTACGGCGGCGACATCAAGACGCCGTATGACCTGAGCTGCCGGATCCAGAAGAAACGCATCGAATGCGCTATGTATATCCAGGCGACGCTGGCCCTGCGCGGCCAGAAGGCTCGTCTCTTCGGCGACCCTGAAGAAGGGGAAGACTGCAACGGGTGCAACGCCTGTGGCTAAGCTGACGAAGATGATGAAACTCAAGCTGTTTCTGTGGCTCGTCGTCTACGCCTTTTTGATTTATGCCCTCATCGTCGACGGTCCGTCAACAGGTCTTTTGGGCCTGCTGGCGGCAGCCGTCGTCGTCTGCGGCATGCAGCTCTGGCTGCGCAGCGATTTGCGGGCCCGCTGGATGAAGGACAAAGGCCATAAAAAATAGTCAAAAAAGCGACTAAATAGGTTGACTTTGTGGCGTTTATGGAGTACATTAAGAACAGTACAGTAAGTGTATCTAAATGGTATACTTTATCAATATAGGAAATCATTACGTTTTTGCATCGCCGTGCAAGATTGACGTAAAACGTAGAACTTAACGTAGGAGTGATAATGATGAGTGAATTATTAAGAGTAGAAGGCTTGCATATCGCCGTCGAAGGCAAAGAAATCCTCAAGGGCCTCGATTTGACGATCAATACGGGCGAAACGCATGTCATCATGGGTTCCAACGGCGCCGGGAAATCGACGCTGTTCAATGCCATCATGGGCAATCCGAAGTACGTCGTCACGGCCGGGAAGATCTTCTTCGAAGGTCAGGACATTACGGAAGCTCCGGTCAACGAACGCGCCAAAGCCGGCATCTTCATGGCTTTTCAGCAGCCCATCGCCGTCCAGGGCATTTCCGTTGAAAACTTCGTCCGCAACGCCAAGAGCACCATTTCCGGCCAGCAGCGCATCATGCCTTTCCGCAAGAAGCTTCACGCCCAAATGGACCAGCTGAAGATGGATAAGTCTTACGCCGAACGCTATGTCAACGACGGCTTCTCCGGCGGGGAACGGAAAAAGACGGAAATCCTTCAGATGTGCATGCTCGAACCGAAGCTGACCATGCTCGATGAAATCGACTCGGGCCTCGACGTCGATGCTGTCCGTATCGTATCGGAAACGGTCGCTCAGTACCACAATGAAAACAATTCGATTATGGTCATTACTCACCACAGCGAAATCCTGCAGCAGCTCAAACCGGATTTCGTTCACATCCTGATCGACGGCAAGATCGTCAAGACCGGCGACGCATCCCTCATTCAGGCGATTGAAGCCAACGGTTACGACGCATACAAAGGCTAGTGGGAGGTACAGCTATGGCTGATAACAACGAAAAATTTGCCTCACAGCAGGCGAAGATGGCTGACGAACGCAAGACCATCGACACCTTTGCTGACTTTGGCAATATGTATAATTTTAAAAAAGATTTTACCTATTCCTATAAGACCGATGCCGGTCTGACGGAAGACATCGTTCGGGAAATCTCGGAAAAGAAGCACGAACCGCAGTGGATGCTCGATTTCCGCCTCAAGTCCCTGGACCTGTTCAACCGCATGGAATATCCGAACTGGGGTCCTGACATCAGCGAACTCGACATGGACAACATCGTCACCTACGTCCGCCCCAATTCCCAGATGAAAGGCAATTGGGACGAAGTACCGGACGATATCAAGGATACCTTTGACCGCCTGGGCATCCCCGAAGCGGAAAAGACGTCTCTGGCCGGTGTCGGCGCTCAGTACGACTCGGAAGTCGTCTATCACAGCATCCAGGACGAACTCGTCCAGCAGGGCGTCGTCTACACCGACTTCGACACGGCCCTCGATCAGTACGAAGACATCGTCAAGGCTCACTTCATGAAGCTCGTCCCGCCGACGGACCATAAGTTTGCCGCCCTTCACGGCGCCGTTTGGTCCGGTGGCTCCTTCGTCTACGTGCCGGCCGGCGTCGACGTATCGATTCCTTTGCAGAGTTATTTCCGCCTCAATGCACCGGGGGCAGGCCAGTTCGAACACACCATGATCATCGTCGAAAAGGGGGCCAAGGTCCACTTCATCGAAGGCTGTTCGGCTCCGAAATACAACGTAGCCAACCTCCACGCCGGCTGCGTCGAACTGTTCATCGGCGACGATGCAGAGCTGACCTATTCGACCATTGAAAACTGGTCCAAGAATATGTACAACCTCAATACGAAGCGGGCCATCGTCGGCAAAAACGGCCGCATCAACTGGGTCACGGGCTCCTTCGGTTCCCATACGTCGTGCCTCTATCCCATGAGTATCCTCAATGGCGAAGGCGCGCACTGCGAATTTACAGGCGTCACCTTTGCCGGGGCCGGCCAGTTCCTCGATACGGGCTCCAAGGTCGTCCACAACGCGCCCAATACGACGAGCAACATCAACTCCAAGTCCCTCAGCAAGAGCGGCGGTGTCAGCATTTACCGCGGCAGCGTCGTCATCAACCCGCCGGCCGACGGAGCCAAGGCCAACGTCAGCTGCGAATCGCTGATGCTCGACGAAGAGTCCCAGTCCGATACGATCCCGGCTATCATCGTCAAGAACGACAACATCGACCTCGGTCATGAAGCTTCCATCGGCCGTATTTCCGATGAAGCCATCTTCTATCTCATGAGCCGCGGCCTCAGTGAAGATGACGCCCGGGCCATGCTCGTCCGCGGCTTCGTCGAACCCGTATCCAAGGCCTTGCCCCTTGAATACGCCGTAGAAATGAATAACCTGATCAACCTCGAACTCAAAGGTTCGTTGAAATAGGGAGGAGGAATATTATGGCAGCTAATACAGATAAAATCCAGTATAACCAACTCCCGCGCCCGACTTTTCGCTGGATGAAAGTTAATTACCTCGAATTGGACCGCCTGCCTGAACAGGAAGGTTCGGCCTATCGCCCGGAAGAACGCCACGACGGCGACGTTTCGGTGAACTTCTATGACGGCAACGGCATTCCCGACCTCGGTGATTTCGAGGGTTCCAATGAGGAAGCCCTTGAAAGTGCACTGCACAAGGCCAATTCCGGCGTTGCCGTTACCATCGGCGAACACCAGAAGGGCACGGTTCACTTGAAATACAGCGTCAGCTCGGACTTGCCCCAGCTTTCGGCACAGCTCAAAATCGAAGCGGCACCGTACAGCGATGTGACGGTCTTCCTCGAATTTGACGGCGACGCCGACGACGGCATGGTCAACTTCCTGACCTACGTCAAGACCGACGAACATGCCCGCGTCAAGATCAGCAAGGTCCAGCTCAACGGACGCAGCGTGCGCCATGTCGAACACCGCTACGGCGATGCCGGCAAGGAAAGCACCATCGACTACGTCAGCGCCGAATTAGGCGGCAAGACGGCCATTGTCTACTATAAGACCGACCTCATGACCGACGAAAGCAACTTCAACAGCCAGGCCATGTACCTCGGCGATGACGACCAGATCGTCGACTTCTCCTATTGGGTCCCGACCAAAGGGGTCAAGACCAATACGGACATCTTGACGACAGGGGCTCTCCTCGATACGTCGAAGAAATACTTCCGCGGGACCATCGACTTCCTGCGGGGCAGCAAGAAGGCCGTCGGGTCTGAATCGGATATCTGCATCCTCCTCAGCCCCCAGGTCCATTCCATCTCCGTACCGCTCCTGCTCTGCAAGGAAGACGACGTCGTCGGCAACCATGCCGCCAGCGCCGGCCAGATCGACCAGGACAAGCTGTTCTACCTCATGAGCCGCGGATTCAATGAAATCGGCGCCCAGCTGATTATCGTCGAATCCAATATCCGCCCGGTCATCGACGCCCTCGGTGACAAGGATTTAGAAAATAAAGCGCTCCAAGCTGTACGTGAAAAAATGCAGTTCTGCCGCAAGAAAGGTGATTGCCATGCTAAATGTACGCAAAGATTTCCCAATCTTGACTAAGGTCCATAACGGACATCCCATCGTTTATTTTGATAACGCCGCTACGACGCAGAAACCGCGTCAGGTCATCGACGCCATCGTAGATCTCCTCGAACATCACAATGGCAATCCCCACCGCGGCGCTCACATCCTCAGCATCGAAGCCGGCGAACTGTACGACGAAGCTCGTGAATCGGTCCGCCGCTTCATCAACGCTCCGTCGACGGAAGAAATCGTCTTCGTCCGCAATACGACGGAAGCCTTGAACCTCATTGCCCGCAGCTACGCTGAACCGAAGCTGAAAAAGGGCGACAAGATCGTCATTCCCATTTCCGAACACCATTCCAACCTGGTCACCTGGCAGCGGGTCTGCGAAAAGACCGGCGCCGTCCTGGAATTCATGTACCTCGATAAAGAAGGTCACTTCACGGATGAAGATTTGGCCAAGATCGACGACAAGACCAAGATCGTTTCCTTCGCGGCCGTCAGCAACGTCTTCGGCATGAAACGTCCCGTCAAGGACATTGTCGCCAAGGCTCATTCCGTCGGTGCCGTTGCCATTGTCGACGGCGCTCAGTCCGTACCGCACATGAAGACTGACGTTCAGGATCTCGACTGCGACTTCTTCGTATTCTCCGGTCACAAGATGTGCGGCTCGGCCAGCACGGGCGTCCTCTTCGGGAAAAAGGCCATCCTCGAAGGGATGGAACCCTTCCTCCTCGGCGGCGACATGATCGAATACGTCAAGGAACAGTCGACGACCTTCAACGAACTGCCCTTCAAATTCGAAGCCGGCTCGCAGAACGTCGAAGGCGCTGTGGCCCTCCACGCTGCCATCGACTACTTGGAAAACCTCGGCATGGATAAGGTCGAAGCCCACGAAGAAGCCTTGACCAAACGCTGCCTGGAAGGGATGGAAAAGATTCCTCACATCCACATCATCGGCAGCACCGATCCGACGGAAAAGACCGGTGTCATCACCTTCACCATCGACGGCGTCCATCCTCATGACGCAGCGACCATCCTCGACAGCTTCGGCATCGCCATCCGTTCGGGTCACCACTGCGCCCAGCCTCTCGGCGCTCATTTAGGCGTAGAAGCGTCGAACCGGGCCAGCTTCTATATTTACAATACGGAAGAAGAAGTCGACTACTTCCTGGAAAAACTGCCTCTCGTCCGCAAGCAGATGGGTTTTAAAGACTAAGGAGTGTTCAACGAGTTATGGAAAATATGAACGAATTGTATTCCGACATCATTCTGGAACACAATCAATCGCAAGCCAATAAACGCCTCTTGGACGTTGCCAACATCAGTGAACACGGCCACAATCCGAGCTGCGGCGACGATATTACCCTTCAGGCCGACATTCAGGACGGCGTCGTCAAAGATGCTGCCTATACGGGCCACGGCTGTGCCATCAGCCAGGCTTCGGCGGATATCATGATCGACCTCATCAAAGGTAAGAGCGTCGAAGAAGCCCTTCGTCTGGTCGATCTCTTCCTGGACATGATCAAGCGGGAAATCACCGACGATGATGAGCTGGAAGAATTGGAAGACGCCATCGCCTTGAAGAACATTTCCAACATGCCGGCCCGCGTCAAATGCGCCGTCTTGGCATGGCATACCTTAAAGGCTGCCTTGGAAAAAGGCCAAAACTAAATCTTCCTAAAAACAAAGTGCCTCTGTAGGGT
>NZ_HF954533.1:0-3000 GCF_000455225.1 Megasphaera massiliensis | reverse complement strand
CGTACCTTGACAACTGCATAAAAAATGTTTAAAACCTCTTTTTAAAAAAGAGATCTTAACGAACCTTAAATTCTTGTTTATAAAATGTAAGTCAAGTAAGTAAGGGCGTACGGCGGATGCCTTGGCCATATCAGCCGATGAAGGACGCGATAAGCTGCGATAAGCTGCGGTGAGGTGCAAGTAACCTTTGACCCGCAGATTTCCGAATGGGGAAACCCGGCGTGAGTAGTCACGTCATCCTCGATGAGGATGGGTACCCGGTGAACTGAAACATCTAAGTAGCCGGAGGAAAAGGAATCAACAGAGATACCCCTAGTAGCGGCGAGCGAACGGGGCAGAGCCCAAACCGGATTGGGAAACCAGTCCGGGGTTGCGGACTGCTAACAAGTGCAGGCGTGAAGCAGAACCGGTTGGGAAACCGGGCCAGAGAGAGTGAGAGCCTCGTAAGCGCAAGCAAATGCATGGAGCAGGATCCAGAGTACCACGAGACACGAGAAACCTTGTGGGAAGCAGGGGGGACCACCCTCCAAGGCGAAACACTGATATGGACCGATAGCGAATAGTACCGTGAGGGAACGGTGAAAAGAACCCCGGGAGGGGAATGAAAGAGAACCTGAAACCGTATGTCTACAAGCAGTCGAAGCACTTTATATGTGCGACGGCGTGCCTATTGAAGAATGAACCGGCGAGTTGCTGGTGCTAGCGAGGTTAAGCAGAAAATGCGGAGCCGCAGCGAAAGCGAGTCTGAACAGGGCGTATAGTTAGTAACAGCAGACCCGAAACCACAGTGATCTACCCATGTCCAGGTTGAAGCACAGGTAAAAATGTGTGGAGGACCGAACCAGTGAGCGTTGAAAAGCTTTTGGATGAGATGTGGGTAGGGGTGAAATGCCAATCGAACGTGGAGATAGCTGGTTCTCCCCGAAATAGCTTTAGGGCTAGCCTCATGGCGAGAGTACAGGCGGTAGAGCACTGAACAGGGTAGGGGCCTATCCGGCTACTG
Organism: Megasphaera massiliensis; assembly: GCF_000455225.1. GTDB lineage: Bacteria > Bacillota > Negativicutes > Veillonellales > Megasphaeraceae > Megasphaera > Megasphaera massiliensis. Next base: position 1,997 of record NZ_HF954533.1, on the reverse strand, counting down.
AACCTAATCAAACTGCGAATGGCTGTACTTATCCATGGGAGTCAGACTGTGAGTAATAAGGCCCATAGTCAAGAGGGAAACAGCCCAGACCAACAGCTAAGGTCCCCAATGCCGTACTAAGTGGCGAAGGATGTGGAATTTCAAAAACAACCAGGATGTTGGCTCAGAAGCAGCCACCATTAAAAGAGTGCGTAATAGCTCACTGGTCGAGAGACTCTGCGCCGAAGATGTCCGGGGCTAAAGTACGGAACCGAAGCTTTGGCAATTAACTTATGTTAATTGGGTAGGGGAGCGTTCCTGCATGGGAGAAGCCTGACCGGAAGGACAGGTGGACAGGCAGGAAGAGAGAATGCCGGTATGAGTAGCGAAAAGAAGGGTGAGAATCCCTTCCACCGAAAGCCTAAGGGTTCCTGGGCAACGATCGTCGTCCCAGGGTAAGTCGGGACCTAATCCGAGGCGGAGACGCGCAGGAGATGGACAACAGGTTGAAATTCCTGTACTGGCTGATTTCGTTTGAGCAATGGAGTGACACAGGAAGGAAGGCGCGCGTGCGATTGGAAGAGCACGTCCAAGCAGGTAGGTGGGAAGATAGGCAAATCCGTCTTCCCAAAAGCTGAGATGCGATGGGGAGCGACTGGAAACAGTCGCGAAGGGGCTGGCACTAAACTGTCGAGAAAAGCTTCTAGTGAGAAATCAGGCACCCGTACCGAAACCGACACAGGTAGGCAGGATGAGAATTCTAAGGTGCGCGGGAAAACCCTCGTTAAGGAACTCGGCAAAATGTATCCGTAACTTCGGGAAAAGGATAACCCGGCGTACGTGAAGTGCAGAAGCGCACGGAGCGGAACCGGGTGGCAGAAGAGAGGCCCAAGCGACTGTTTACCACAAACACAGGCGTCTGCTAAAGCGAAAGCTGATGTATAGATGCTGACACCTGCCCGGTGCTGGAAGGTTAAGAGGAAGTGTTAGCGCAAGCGAAGCAGTGAATTGAAGCCCCAGTAAACGGCGGCCGTAACTATAACGGTCCTAAGGTAGCGAAATTCCTTGTCGGGTAAGTTCCGACCCGCACGAAAGGTGTAACGATTTGGGCACTGTCTCAACGAGGGACCCGGTGAAATTGAAGTACCTGTGAAGATGCAGGTTACCCGCGACTGGACAGAAAGACCCCATGGAGCTTTACTGTAACCTGAGATTGGATTCCGGTAAGAGATGTACAGGATAGTTGGGAGGCTGAGAAGCAAGTACGCCAGTATTTGCCGAGCCGATGGTGGGATACCAACCTTGTTTTATTGGAATTCTAACGAGAAGTTTAACAGACTTGCGGACAGTCTCAGGCGGGCAGTTTGACTGGGGCGGTCGCCTCCGAAAGAGTAACGGAGGCGCCCAAAGGTTCCCTCAGCGCGGACGGAAACCGCGCGAAGAGTGCAAAGGCAGAAGGGAGCTTGACTGCGAGACGGACAGGTCGAGCAGGGACGAAAGTCGGGCTTAGTGATCCGGTGGTAGAGAGTGGAATTGCCATCGCTCAACGGATAAAAGCTACCCTGGGGATAACAGGCTTATCTCTCCCAAGAGTCCATATCGACGGGGAGGTTTGGCACCTCGATGTCGGCTCATCACATCCTGGGGCTGAAGTAGGTCCCAAGGGTTGGGCTGTTCGCCCATTAAAGTGGTACGCGAGCTGGGTTCAGAACGTCGTGAGACAGTTCGGTCCCTATCCATCGCGGGCGGAAGAAACTTGAAAGGGGCTGCTCCTAGTACGAGAGGACCGGAGTGGACCGACCAATGGTGTACCAGTCATGGCGCCAGCCGTGCAGCTGGGTAGCTACGTCGGGGACGGATAAACGCTGAAAGCATCTAAGCGTGAAACCAGCCTAAAGATGAGGTTTCTCATTGTGAAAACAAGTAAGGTCCCACAAAGACGATGTGGTTGATAGGCCGGAAGTGGAAGTACAGCGATGTATGGAGCGGACCGGTACTAATAGACCGAGGACTTGACT
>NZ_HF954532.1:142843-217765 GCF_000455225.1 Megasphaera massiliensis | reverse complement strand
TGGTTTAAAGGACCGAAGGGACGCATAAACCTTCGTGAGTCGCTTACTCCGAAGTGAAACTTCGGAGTGGGTAAGGGAATCTGGAATCAGATAATTCCGGAAAAGCGACGCATAAAACAGACTGAATCACTTACTCCGAAGCTTGACTTCGGAGTGGGTGGGGGAGTCTCGAAGCAGCTTTTTTTGACGGATGTCGAAGACGACCGGACTGCCGTTGGTGTGGCGATGTGACCGGATGGATGTCGCAAGACGACTAGAAGGCCGATGCCGGAACTATGCGGCATCTCTTTAGCAGGAAGCTGGAGGCGACCAGACCGAAGTAATCTTACCTATGAAGCATCACTTACGATGGATGTCGAAGACGACGAGACGGCCCTTCTCAAAACCATATATCTTAACAACGCAAAAGAAGCACCGACTGACGTCAGTGCTTCTTTTCATATATATGCTCTGTTGTAATTATTAAGCAGAGCGAATAAAAAGGAGATAAAAATGGGAGACAAATTTAATGATCCGACGAGATGGCTATCAAACGGAATAGCGCCTAGGAATTTAAACTATCAGTCTAATGTGGTACTTCTTATTTTCCTGATAGAGGATCATGGACACCCGGTCCTTGTCATCAAAGGATACAGTCAGATAGTAGTCGGGATAGACGACATCACTCAATAAATAAGCAGGCCCAATGGCTTTTAATTCGTACATAAGGGTAAAGGCCGGACGAAGCGTCTTTATGACGTCACTTTTTTTATCGCCGATTTTTAGGCCGTAAAAGGAATGGCTGACAGCGTCATCGGGACTGATTACCGTCATTTCCTGAGTGCGGCGCAGGCCGTATAAATCAGAAAACACGGAAGATTCCTGTATGGCAGTCGCCTGGTCAGCAAAGGCAGGGGGCGTCGTCAAAACGGGAAGGGCTAACGCCAGCATTAAGAGGACAATATATTTTTTCATGGGTATAGCTCCTTCATAATTCGTTGATTTTTACTTAAGGGTATTAGTTTGGATAGGAATGTAGTTTACAGAGAATTTTATTCGGTAATTGAACGAGGATGATTCCTGTGATGATGAAGATGGCTCCGATTAATTGAGTCGTTGTAAACATTTCATTGAGGAAAAATGCACCGAGAACGGATGCGATTAAGGGATTCAAGGCCGTAAATAAGCCGGCTTTTTCAGCACTGGTATATTTTTGAGCTACGGGCTGGAAGGTAAATCCGAAGACGGAGCAGATGAGGACTAAGGTGATGATTGCCAACCACGTTGTCGTATCGGTGGGGATGACGGTCACTTCAAACAGCAGGCTGGCAGTGGTACTGTAAACGGCGAGAAATCCCATCTGGAGGATTCCCAGCAATAAAGGATCATGCTCTCGAGCCAGGCGGGCTGTCAGGCAGATCCATACGGTATAGAAGAGAGCCCCGGTCAGGCAGATGATTTCACCTGGTTCCAGACTGAGGGCCGCCCCTTGGAGAGTGAGACAGGCGATGCCGATAAAGAGCAGTGTCGTTGCCAACAATACTTGTTTTCCCGGCCACTGGCGATTGAGGATGGCCATGAGCAGGAGGACCCAGACGACAGACGTATTTTCCAAGAATGCAACCGTTGAAGACGGAATTGTCGTTAAGCTGATCAGTTCACAGGCCATACAAGCGAAGAGCAGCGTTCCTAACAAGCCGGCGGCCTTGAAAAGGGCCGGTGTGATATTTGGCAGCCGCTTATGAAAAATAATCAGTAAAATGATGGTAGTCAGGAAAAAGCGGATAGCCAGTAATTCTAAGGGAGGCACCCCATGGAGGCCGATTTTTGATAATAGATAAGAAATGCTTCGTGAGACGATAACTGTGAGGAGTAATAATTCAGCAGTTCCCTGTTTCATACAAAAACCTCCTTACTTTTTTCTTACTTTTATGATACGCTATAATCAGCATGGAGAGAATAGCAAAATAATATATGAGGAATTGATAAAAAAGCAAAGGTGATTTTTATGAATACGGAAAAATGCAGACTTCTCTTGCAAGTCGTCCGAGCCGGTAGTTTTTCTGCGGCAGCGGAACGGCTGGGTTATACTCCGTCCGGGGTCATGCGTGCCGTTACGTCCCTTGAAAAGGAAATTGGCTTTCCTCTTTTAGGGAGAACGGCCCAAGGCGTCTATCTGACACGTGAAGGGACGGCTGTCTTGCCGTTCTTGCGGCAACTCATTCGCGATGAAGAGACGATACTTCAATACAGTGCCCAGCTTCGCGGTCTGACGGCGGGTGACATTTATATCGGTTCTTATTTCAGCGTCGCTGCGAACTGGCTCCCCCAAATCATTCAGGCCTTTCAACAGACCTATCCTTCCGTTCACGTCCATATTGAAGAATGTGCCAATAAGTCGATGTATGAAGGGCTCGAAGAAGGGCGCTTCGACTGTTGCATTACGACGAAGCGCCCTTTTTCGGGAGATTGGATTCCTTTGTGTGAAGATGAAATGGTTATGTGGCTGCCGGAAAATCATCCCTTGGCCAAGGCTAAAGCCTATCCCTTGAAGGAGTTAGCGAATGAATCCTTTATTGAATCGCTGCCCCAACAGGATACGGATTCGGCCTTGCTCTTGAAAGCTGAGAATATTTCCTGCAAGGTTCGTTATACGGCGATTGATAATTACACGACGTACCGCATGGTAGAAGCCGGTTTGGGGGTCAGCATGAATAATCGCCTTATGACGGCTCAATGGCAGGGGAAGGTGGCTATTTTACCGATGGATCCGGTCCATACGATTACCATCGGCATTGCCATTCCCAGTCGGGATATGGCGGCTCCCGCTGTCAAAAAATTCATAAAATACGTCAAGGACGGCATCAGTCAGATGCGGCTGCCGATGACGACTCACTAGGAGAACCGTGTCTTTTGGGTAAGATGAGGTTGAGGCTGATGGCAATCATAGAGGCCAAAACGACGGGGGCTTTGCCGAATATCGTCGTGACCCAGGCCGGGAAGAGATAGAGTGATTCCGGGGCTGCCGAAAGACCCATGCCCATGGCGACGGCCAGTCCGACGATAGCCATGTTGCGCGGTGTAGCACCGTCAGACAGGGCCAGTTTGATGCCGGTCATGGCAATGGAGGCAAAGACCGGGATGGTGGCTCCGCCGAGAACGGCATAGGGAATCGTCGTCAAGAGGCCGGAAAACTTGGGAACGATGCCGGCGATGAGGATGATGATGGCTGCCAGCGCCAAGGTGGCCCGGTTGATGACTTTTGTCGTCGTGACGATGCCGACATTCTGGCTGAATGAGGCTGTCGGTAAAAAGCCCAGGACGGATCCCAAGATGCTGGTAGCTCCTAAGCCTAAGATGGCTCCGTGGAGTTCGTCTGACGTGGGTTGGCGGTTCATGGCGCCTGATGTAGTGGCCGAAAAATCGCCGATGGCCTGGATGGAATTGATGACGAATAGGATCGAAATGGCGATACAGGCGGCAGGATCGAATTCTAATCCGAAGTGCAGTATCCGCGGCATTTCAAAATACCCGGCGTTCATGACATTGTCAAATTGTACCATGCCCATGGCCAAGGCCAGTAGATATCCGGCTACGATGCCGACCAGGATGGAGGCCAGGCGCAGGAGACCGCTGGCAAAATGAGTGAAAAATATCACAACAACTAGGGTAAATAAGGCGACGACCCAGTTCTGCCAGCTGCCGTAGGTCGGGGTTCCGACGCCGCCGGCCATATAGTTTATGGCAATGGGATAGAGGGAGAGACCGATAGTAAAGATGACGGTCCCGGCAACGAGGGGCGGAAAGAATTTCCGGATGCGATGGATGCTGAGCCCTACCAGGATGGCGCAGATTCCGCCGAAAATTTCAGCACCTAAGATGGCGGCGATTCCGTATTCACCGGCGAGAGACTGCATGGTCGGAACGTAGGCAAAGCTGACGCCGAAGATGACCGGAAGGCCGGCGCCGAAGTGAAGTCCCGTGCGTTTCCCCAGGGGATAGAGCTGAAGAATCGTGCCGATGGCAGCTGCGATAAGGGAGGCCTGAATGAGTACGACTCGGTCAGGCTGGGAGAGTCCGGCTGCACCGGCGACGATGATGGCCGGTGTGACGCAGCCGACAATCATGGCCACGACGTGCTGTAAGGCTAAGGGCAGGGCTTCAAAGAAATGGGGAATGCCGTCCATGGCAAAGAGTGAGGCGCTGCGGGTGTTTGAAATCGGTAGCTTTTCCACAATGGTGCACCTCCTTTAAGGCTGGTGAATGCGGGTACCTGTTTTTCCAAGGATGCCTTCTTTTGCCTTTTGCAGTAACGTAATGAGGGCCGTGCGTCCCGGACGGGACTCGGCAAATTTGACGGCTGCCTGGACTTTGGGCAGCATCGAACCGGGAGCGAAGTGGCCTTGTTCCATATAGGTCCGGGCTTCTTCCGGCGTGATATCGTGCAAGGCCTGTTCTTCCGGTGTCCCGAAGCGGATGGCGACGTTTTCGACGGCTGTCAGGATAATCAAGTAGTCGGCGTGGAGGTCTTCGGCCAAGAGTTCACTTACAAAGTCCTTGTCGATGACGGCGCTGGCGCCTCTCAAGTGATTGCCCTGATGGATGACGGGGATGCCGCCGCCGCCACAGGCGATGACCAGCTGTCCTGAATCGACGAGGGTTTTAATGGCACCGATTTCGATGATTTCACGGGGAAGGGGGGAAGCGACGACACGGCGCCAACCGCGGCCGGCGTCTTCTTTGACGATGTAGCCGTATTCTTTGGCGGCGTGTTCGGCTTGTTCCTTGGTCATAAAATGGCCGATGGGTTTGGTCGGGCTCTTAAAGGCCGGGTCTTCCGGATCGACACGGACCTGGGTAACCATGGTGGCGACAGGGATATCGAAGATGTCACGATTGTGCATTTCTTCACGTAATGCGTTCTGCAAATCATAGCCGATGTAGGCCTGGCTCATGGCGACACAGACCGATAAGGGCGTATTGGGCTGATTGGCATCTTCCCGGCTCAAAGCGGCCATGGCGTGATTAATCATGCCTACTTGCGGGCCGTTTCCATGAGAAACGATGACTTCACAACCTTCTTGGATGAGATCGACAATAGCTTTTGCCGTCGTTTTGACGGCCATCATCTGTTCGGGGAGAGTGTTGCCCAAGGCGTTTCCTCCGAGGGCGATGACGATGCGCTTCTTTTTTTGAGTCATAATAATGCTCCTTTTATGAAAAGAGGGGCCGGCCCAGAGGACCGGCCCCTTTCACGGCTGCAGGTTTATTTCAGTTTACGGACAGTACCTTTTTCTTCTAATGCTTTTAAGGTAGTTGCCGGGTCTTCACATTTCGCCAGCATAATCATGGCGGCGATGACATAGGGTTTATAGCTGGCCTCTTTGTAGAGGGAATCGCGGTAACGATCGAATACGGAGGCTTCGACTTCGCCGTCTTCACAGCTGACGCCGTTGATATCGGCCGGCAGGCAGTGAAGGTACATGGCTTTGCCGTCTTTTGTCGTCTTCATCATGTCTTCCGTACAGCACCAGTCTTTATGCTGGGCATTTTGCGCCAGCAGCTCTTGTTCTAAGGCATCGATACCGGCCTGGTCACCGGCGGCGTAGAGATTGGTTCTCTTTTCCATGGCGGCAAAGGGAGCCCAGCTTTTGGGATAGACGACGTCAGCGTCTTTGAAGGCATCGGCCATGTCGTTGGTGATGCGGAAGGATCCTCCAGACTGCTGAGCATTCTTTTTGGCGACGTCGACGACGTCGGGCATGACTTCGTAACCTTCCGGATGGGCTAAGACGACGTCCATGCCGAGACGGGTCATGAGGCCGATGACGCCTTGAGGGACGGACAAGGGTTTGCCGTATGACGGAGAGTAGGCCCAGGTCATGGCGATTTTTTTGCCTTTCAGGTTTTCCAGGCCGCCCATTTCGTGGATGATATGAGCTGCGTCGGCCATACATTGGGTCGGATGGTCGATGTCGCATTGGAGGTTGACTAAGGTCGGTTTCTGTTCGAGAATACCGTCTTTATAGCCCTGGGTAACAGCGTCGACGACTTCTTTTTGGTAAGCATGGCCTTTGCCGATATACATGTCGTCGCGGATACCAATGACGTCGGCCATGAAGGAAATCATGTTAGCCGTTTCGCGGACTGTTTCGCCGTGGGCAATCTGGCTCTTCTTTTCATCGAGGTCCTGAACCTGGAGTCCTAAGAGATTGCAGGCCGAGGCAAAGGAAAAGCGGGTACGCGTCGAGTTGTCACGGAAGATGGAAATGCCGAGACCGCTTTCAAAGAGTTTGGTAGAAATGTTATGTTCCCGCATGAAACGAAGCGCGTCGGCTAAAACCCAGATGGCTTCCAATTCGTCGTCGGTCTTATCCCAGGTGAGGAAAAAATCGTTTTCATACATTTCTTTGAAGTTGAGGGCCTTTAATTTATCGATATAATCCTGTAATGTTTTCATCAGAGTGTCTCTCCTTTTAGGTGAATTAAACTTATTTGCTGGTGTAAACGGATGGTAAGGCAGCGTAAACGGCGGCGCAGGTCACTAAATCCTGTTTCCAAGTCTTTTCATTCGGAGCATGGGCCTGGGCTTCCGCGCCGGGACCGAAACCGATGACGGGGATGCCGTTACGGCCCATGATGGAAACACCGTTCGTCGAGAAGGTCCATTTATCCGTAAGGGGCAGGGCTTTTCGCATTTTTTCCGTTTCAGCCGAACCGATGCGGCTATTTCCGAAGAGGCCCGTATAGGCTTCTTCTAAGGCTGTCGTAACTTTGTGATCCTTGGGGATGACCCAGGTCGGGAAGTAGCATTCAATGGGGTATGTCAGGCCGGTATAGCTCGGGCGGGCGTAGTCGTATAAGCTGACTTTGACGTCTTTGCCGTACTTTTTAACACTCGGCAAGGCGCGGATTTCGTCGAGACAACTTTCCCACGTTTCGCCGGCTGTCATGCGGCGGTCGAGGGAAATGGAGCAGGAGTCGGCAACGGCACAGCGGCTGGGGGAGGTGTAGAAAATCTGTGAGCAGGTAACGGTGCCGCGGCCGAGGAAGTTGGCTTCTTCCCATTCCGGGTTATATTTATTGTCGAGCATTTTTACGAGTCCCTTGATTTCCGTCGTGTCAGCGGCGTCATTTTCATTGAGGGCACGGATATCCTGGATGATGTCAGCCATCTTGTAAATGGCGTTGTCACCGCGTTCCGGTGCAGAACCGTGGCAGGAAACGCCTTGGACGTCGACGCGGATTTCCATGCGTCCGCGCTGACCGCGGTAGATGCCGCCATCGGTCGGTTCCGTCGAGACGACGAAGTCCGGGCGAACCTTGTCTTCGTTGATGATGTACTGCCAGCAGAGGCCGTCGCAGTCTTCTTCCTGAACGGTACCGGTAACGAGAACCGTATAGGCATCGGACAGTAAGCCTAAGTCTTTCATGATGCGGGCCCCGTAAACGGCCGATACGATGCCGCCGAGTTGGTCCGATGTGCCGCGGCCGCCGATTTCCGTGTCCGATTCAAAGCCTTCATAGGGATCGAAGTTCCAGTTGCCCTTATTGCCGATGCCGACGGTATCGATGTGGGCGTCGAAGCCGATAAGGGTCTTGCCCGTTCCCATATAGCCGAGGACGTTGCCCATGGGATCGATTTCAACCTTGTCGAATTCAAGTTTTTTCATTTCTTCGGCAATGCGGTCGATATGGGCTTTTTCGTCACAGCTTTCACCGGGGTATTTTACGATGTCCCGCAGGAAACGGGTCATATCCTTTTCGTAATTTTGAGCTGCTTCTTTAATCTTAGCGTAATTTACAGTCATGGTATTCTCTCCTTTTATATAATGATTCTCTTGTGAGGTATTTTATTTGTCTAAGCCTCGCCAAACGATGTTTTTATAGCGTTCCGGATCGGTATCGCCTTCTGTTGAAAAAGCGAGCACTTGGGAATTTTCATCGAGGCCTAATTGACTGCGCAGTTCTTTACATTCATCAGACAGCATGATGGTGGCCAGGGCACCAAAGGGGACGGCACCGGATTCGCCGGAAATGATAGGAGCGTCTCCTTTTAAGGGGGCTGCCAGCAGGCGCATGCCGCGGACCGTGACCGGATCATCGGCAGAAATAAATGTCGTGACGTGGTTCTTGAGGATGTCCCAGGAAATGGTATTCGGTTCTCCGCAGGCAAGGCCGGCCATGATGGTGTTGAGGTCGCCGCCGACGATGCGGGGCTTGCCGTCACCGGCTGCCGCACCTTTATACAGGCAGTCTGCGGCCGAGGCTTCTACGACGATGAATTTCGGCGGATTGTCTTTATAGAGATTGGCAAAATATCCGACGATGGCGCCGGCCAGAGAGCCGACCCCGGCTTGAACGAAGATATGCGTCGGTCTTTCAACGCCGGCTTTCTTCAACTGTTCGCCCGCTTCCATGGCCATTGTCCCATAGCCCTGCATGATCCACGACGGGATTTCTTCGTAGCCGTCCCAGGCTGTATCCTGAACCATGACGCCGTGCGGCGTTTCAGCGGCTTCCTTGGCGGCTTGACGGACACAGTCGTCGTAGTTGAGTTCTAAGATATCGACGTCAGCACCCAGCTTTTTGATGTTTTCCAAACGGGTTTGGGTCGTACCCTTGGGCATGTGAACGACCGCTTTTTGTCCCAGCTTTTGTGCCGCCCAGGCGACGCCGCGGCCGTGATTGCCGTCGGTTGCCGTAAAGAAGGTCGCCTGTCCGAAATCCTTTCGAAGCTCATCAGACGTCAGCACCTGGTAAGGCATGTCTTCAATTCGGCGATTCGTTTCTTTGGCGATGTACTTGGCCATGGAGTAGGAGCCGCCGAGGACTTTAAAGGCGTTGAGGCCGAAACGATACGATTCGTCTTTGACAAAAATCGAACCCAAGCCTAAGTAGTGAGCCATCTGATCGAGGCGCGTAAGCGGTGTTTCGCTGTACTGAGGGAAGCTCTGATGGAAAGCTCGGGCCTTTTCGATTTCACTGAGGCTCATGATGGGGAGATTTTTATCATCTGATTTGGGCAAATGATTCATGGCCCATTTCATATCCTTTTTCATAATCCGTACCTCCTAAAATAAACTGAAAAAAATATTTTAGACAATCTAAAAGTTTTTGTATACCTAAAGTATAACATGAGTATGCGGATTTGCAATAGGATAAACCTAAAAATCTATTTGGTTGCTACACTTTTTTTGCAAGAGAAGAAAGAAGGCTATCGGTTTTAGGCATAATAAAAAAGAGACCTTACGGCCTCTTTTACGATTCGCTGCTGCTGTCTATATAACTATATAAGGTGTATTTTGAAATACCGAAGTGTTTGGAAATCTTATCGCCGGCCTTGGTGATGAGTAAGGCGCCGCGGTCATTTAAGAACTTAATGGCCTTTATTTTGTCTTCGCGGGTCATGAGGGGAACGGGTTTGCCGACCTGACGCGTCGACTCTTCGATGAGATCGTTGAGGAGGTCGGTGACATTCTGCGGAATGGGGCTGGCCTTTTCTTTGGAGTCGACCGATACCAAGGGTTTTATGGCGTTTTCAATCATAATCAGCTCGGTAATATCGTAGTTGATCGAGAAGACGCCGATGATTTTTTGCTCGTCATTGCGAATGTAGATGGTCGTCGATTTTAAGATGCGGCCGTCTTTGGTCTTGGTAAGGTAGCTGGCGTGATCTTCGACGTTTTGCGGGTCGTTTCGCAGGGCGTCTAGAACGGCAAGAGACGGCCCGTCACCGACTTTTCGGTTTGAAACATGGCCGTTTTCAATGGCTACAATGGAATTTTCTTTGTAATTGTCACTCAGGTCGTGGATGACGACTTCACAGTTTGGTCCGAACTGGTCGGCCAGCCCTTTGGCTAAATGGCGTAAAAAGTTAAGGACGGCATCGTCTAACATAAAAGACACCTCTCTCTATGACAGAAAACAGATTATTAGCTGTTCTGCTAAATATTTTTTAGGTAATGTTACTATACCATATTTTTAGGAGAAAGTAACGATTATTGGAAAAAATATATATGTCAAAAAATCATCCTTAACGGCAGGCTATAATAAAATTAACAACAAAATTTTTTAGGCTCAAAAAAGTTTGACAGATACATCACAAGACGGTAGTATTAAGGTAGATTCATAAACGACAATGACGATATGATAAAAACACAATTGATAACAGCGTCGTCAGTGTTTTATACGACGAAGGAGGGGTTTATATGATTATCGTAGGAAATGGACATGTCGTGACGCGAGATACGCACAATCCATATGTTCCTGATGGTGCCGTTGCCATAGACGGGACAAAAATTTGTGGTGTAGGCCGGACCGAAGATCTGCGCAAGCATTTTCCGGAAGCCTCGTTTATCGACGCCAAAGACGGAGTCATCCTGCCGGCCTTTATTAATACGCATGAACATATCTACAGCGCTATGGCCCGAGGCCTTCAAATTGAGGGTTATGCGCCGCAAGGCTTTTTAGATATCCTGGACGGGCTTTGGTGGAATATTGACCGCCATTTGACGAATGACCTGACGTACTTGAGTGCTATGGCGACGTACGTGGAATGCATTAAGAACGGCGTGACGACGATTTTTGACCACCATGCCAGCTTCGGCGAAATCAAGGACAGCCTGTTTGCCATCGGACAGGCTGCACAAGAAATGGGGGTTCGTTCCTGTCTGTGCTATGAAGTGTCTGACCGGGACGGTCTCGATAAGGCGCGGCAGGCGGTCTTGGAAAATGAAGCCTGGATCCGTCACACTCAGCAAGATACGACGGATATGCTGGCCGGTATGATGGGCATGCACGCGCAGTTTACGCTCAGCGATGAGACCTTAGCCTTGGCGGCAGAACACAAACCGGACGGGGTAGGTTATCACATCCACGTCGCTGAAGGAATTGAAGATCTGCATGACTGCTTAAAGAAACATGGCAAGCGCATCGTCGACCGTCTCTATGATTGGAATATCCTTGGACCGAAGACTCTTCTCGGTCACTGTATCTACGTCAATAGCCACGAGATGGATCTCATCAAAGAAACGGATACGATGGTCGTTCACAATCCTGAGTCGAACATGGGCAATGCCTGCGGCTGCCCGCCGACGATGGAGATGGTTCATCGCGGCATCCTGACCGGCTTGGGAACGGATGGCTACACCCACGATATGATCGAGTCCTATAAGGTGGCCAATATCCTGCATAAACATCATCTCTGTGATGCGATGGCTGCCTGGGCGGAAGTCCCGAAGATGTTGTTTGAAAATAATGCTGTCATAGCCAACCGCTACTTTAAGGCCCCTTTAGGCGTCTTGAAGGAAGGGGCTGCAGCTGACGTCATCGTTCTTGATTATACGGCACCGACGCCGATGAATGAAGAAAACATCAACGGCCATATCTTGTTTGGCATGACCGGGCGCAATGTGGTTACGACCATTGCCAACGGCAAAGTTCTCATGAAAGATCGAGAACTGACCGCTGTCGACGAACCGGCATTAATGGCTAAGATTCGTGAAGGTGCCGCCGTTTTGGCCGGGCGCATTAATGGCTATTTGTAAGGAGGAATATATCGTGAGTGATCGTATGACATCAATTCCCTTCGGGAATTTAATGAATTGGATATTACGGGAAGCGCCGAGCGGTACGATTTTTGGCGTTCACCATCAATATAAAGCAGGGACTCAGCGATCCTATGAAATTTTTGATAGACCCGTGGAACTGCCCTTCGGGCCGGCTGCCGGGCCTCATACACAGTTGGCGCAGAACATTGCTGCCGCTTATGCTGCCGGGGCCAGATTCTTTGAATTAAAGACGGTACAGCAGCTCGACGGCGAAGATTTGCCCGTTCCTAAACCCTGTATCAAGGCCGATGATGAGTGCTATAACGTCGAATGGTCGACGGAATTGACCGTTCCTAAGGCCTTTGAAGAGTATGTAAAAGCTTGGTTCTTAGTCCATGTCATGGCCGTTGAATACGGACTTGGAAGATTTGACGGGATGCAGTTCAATATGTCCGTCGGCTATGATTTAGCCGGCATACAGACGCCGAAAATTGACTCCTTCATAGAAAACCTGAAGGATGCGTCTCACACGGCCATCTTCAATGAATGTAAATCGTGGCTGCTTCATCATTTAGATCGATTCCGGAAACTGAGTCGAGAAGACGTCGAAGCCATCCCCGCTGATATTTGCAATTCGATTACCGTATCGACGATGCACGGTTGTCCGCCAGATGAAATTGAACGAATTGCCAGCTACTTATTGAAGGAAAAGAAGGTCCATACCTTTGTGAAATGTAATCCGACCCTCCTCGGGTATGACTTTGTGCGAAACTGCATGGATACCTTAGGTTATGATCACATGGTTTTCGATGACAGCCACTTTAAGGCCGATTTACAGTATGACGATGCCCTTGCCCTTTTGAAGCGGCTTCAAGGTGTCGGCGCAGCTGAAGGACGGACTTTTGGCGTAAAATTGACCAATACCTTTCCGGTTTCCATTACGCGGCATGAACTTCCGGGAACGGAAATGTATATGTCCGGCAAGCCCTTGTTCTTCCTGGCCATGAATGTAGCCAAGAAACTGAGTGAAGCCTTCGATGGAAATCTGCAAATTTCCTATAGCGGCGGCGCCGATGTCCACAATATCGGCGATATCGTAGCGGCCGGTATCTGGCCGGTGACGGTAGCGACGACTCTGTTGAAGCCCGGCGGCTATGAACGCTTAGTGCAGTTAGCCCAAGTCTTTGAGGAAACGTCGGGGCAGGTATTTAACGGTGTAAACGTCGGTAAACTCGATGCTTTATTGAAGGCGGCGTCCGGCGACAGCCACTATGCCCGCTTGGATCCGAAATTCCAACATCGAAAGAACGGACGAGAATTGCCGTTGATGGACTGTTTCATGGCCCCCTGTATCGAAACCTGTCCCATCCATCAGGATATTACGGCTTACATGGATTTAGTAGCTGAGGGAAAATATGTGGAAGCCCTTCAGATTATCATGGAAAAGAATCCCCTGCCTTTTATTACCGGGACGGTCTGTTACCATACGTGTATGAACAGCTGTACGCGAAACTTCTATGAAGAGGCTGTCGAAATTCGGCGCAATAAGCTGATAGCTGCTGAAAAAGGTTTTGACGGCGTCATGGAATCTCTTTCGGCTCCGGTGCCGATCGGTAAAACGGCAGCCGTCATCGGCGGTGGTCCGGCAGGTCTGTCTGCAGCTTACTTCTTAGCCCGCGGAGGCATAACGGTCACTGTATTCGATAACAATCCGGCACCGGGCGGCATGGTACGGACCTTCCTCTGTGAAAAGAAAAAACAGATTTCAGCGGAAGCGATCGATAAAGACGTGGCCTTGATTCAAAAACTCGGGGTGCGTATCGTCTCTGACAATGGCATCTCTTCCCTCGATGAATTGGACTCTTTTGATTACGTCTTAGCCGCTTGCGGTGTGAAGGGGAAAATCGGCACATCGGCTGCCGGTGACATCGACGGATTGACTGTCATCGGTGATAGCCGTCATGGCAAGACGACGTCGGTTGTCGAATGCATTGCCGACGGGAAAAGAGCGGCAGAAGAGATTTTAGGACGACTTGCCAGCGTCGATACGCTGCTGCTGCCGGATGTAAACGCCATTTACAATAAACGAGGATTTTTAGCGTCGCCGCCGGCCGACGGCTGTGATGGACGTTGTCTCCACTGTGACAGCATCTGTGAGGTCTGTACCGAAGTCTGTCCCAATCGAGCCAACGTCGCCATTGAAGTTCCGGGCCATTTGCAGCGGCAGATTCTCCACGTCGATGCTATGTGCAACGAATGCGGAAACTGCCGGACCTTCTGTCCCTGGGGCGGGGCGCCGTACATGGATAAATTCACCTTGTTTGCCAATGAAGATGATTTCATGAACAGTGAAAACCAAGGCTTTGCCGTCATCGATAAACAAAGCGGGTTCTGTAAGGTCCGGCTCGACGGGCGGATTGTGACGACGACGCTCCGTTCGGACGAAGACACCATCCCCGAAGGACTTCGCGGGTTCATGAAGGCTGTCGTTAAAGATTACGATTATCTGTTACTGAAGTAAGGAAGAAGGAAACATCATGGATTATGTCATCAAAGGTGGAACGGTTTGCTTTGGCGAAGAACACTTTCAAGCGGATATCACCCTGCGCGATGGAAAAATCTGGTCTATCGGCGGAGGCCTTCATCGTGGCAGTGAAGAAGTCATCGATGCGGATGGGATGTATGTCTGCCCCGGTGGTATCGATCCGCACACCCACATGGATTTGCAGCAGTCGCCTCAGTATCGAGCCTGTGACGACTTTTACAGCGGTGGTGTGGCTGCAGCCTGCGGCGGGACGACAACTATCATCGACCACATGGCCTTTGGCCCTGAAGGCTGTTCGCTGAGATATCCTTTTGAGCAGTATAAATTGCTGGCGGAATCGTGTCCCGTCGACTATAGTTTCCATGGTGTATTCCAACATGTCGATGAGGCGGTCTTACGTGAGTTGTCCGAACTGATTGAAGAAGGCTTTCCGAGTTTTAAGGCCTATACGACGTACGGTTACCCCATGGGAGACGCTGATTTAATGAGAATTTTGCCGGTGATGAAATCCCATGGAGGACTGCTCACGGTCCATGCCGAAAGCGATGGCATGACAAATTACCTGCGACAGGCCTTGTCTCCAGATGAACTTAGCCCCATCGGTCAAGCTCGGACGCGCCCTAATGAGGCCGAAGCATTGGCAGTCAGTGCGGTCTTATCCGCGGCCCGGGCTTGTGGCGATGCCCCCGTTTACATCGTTCACACGTCGGCTCATGAAAGTGTGGACCGCATTTGCCTTAGCCGGCAAGAAGGGCAGCGGAATGTATATGCTGAAACGTGCCCGCAGTACTTACTGTTGACAGAAGATAAATTTACAGAGGGCGGGCCTTTGGAAGGCATTAAATACATGATGGCTCCGCCGTTACGGAAAAAGGTCGATAACGATGCCTTGTGGCAGGCCCTTCGGGACGGGACGGTTCAGGTCGTTGCGACGGATCACTGCCCTTTTACGGTAGAAGAAAAACAGGCCCATGCCGCTGATTTTAGAAGCTGCCCCGGCGGTGTATCCGGTGTAGAAGAACGGATGCCCCTGTTATTTAGTGAAGGCGTCGTCAAAGGTCGTCTTTCGCTCGGTCAATTCGTTCGCGTGACCAGCACTAATGCGGCCAAGATTTTTGGTCTCTACCCGAAGAAAGGAACGCTCTTGCCGGGAAGTGATGCCGACATCGTCCTCATCGATCCGTCCCGGAAGCGGACGATCCGCAAGGACAATCTCCATACGACTTGCGGCTACTCCCCGTATGAGGGGATGACGACAGACTGCACGATTTCAAAAGTATTCCTGCGGGGACAACTCATTGCCAAGGACAATGTCTTCTTAGGGCAGAGCGGATATGGCCGGCTGCTTCCCCGAAAGCGCGTCGTTCCCTATGAGCGCATCATTAGATTATAGAGTTATAAGTATCATTTCCTGTCTGGTATTTTCCCTCGCTTGAGGCTTTTCAGGCGAAATGGCAGCCATGACAGACGTATCACTGAAAGTCCGGGATGGGCGGAAAGAGGAACTGTTATGGATAGGATTTGTAAATTATGGATTAATGGCCAGGAAGTGGCCGTCGATCCGGAGCGTAAATTAATCGATATTCTGCGCCGTGACCTGCGGCTGAAATCCGTCAAGGACGGCTGCAGTGAAGGCGCCTGCGGGACCTGCACGGTCATCATTGACGGCAAGGCGACCAAAGCCTGTGTGCAGAAAGCCGGTCGCCTTGAGGGTAAGCACATCGTGACCGTCGAAGGACTGTCACCGCGAGAAAAAGACGTCTTCGTCTATGCCTTTGGTGAAGCCGGTGCCGTCCAATGCGGCTTTTGTATTCCCGGCATGGTCATGTGCGGCAAGGCCCTCATCGACGTCAACCCGACGCCGACCAGGCTGGAGATTACGGCGGCTATCCGCAACAATATTTGCCGCTGCACGGGCTATAAGAAAATCATCGATGGCATTGCCCTGGCAGCGGAGATTCTGCGGAACGACACGCCCATTCCCGTCGTCGGCGGGTATCGCGGCGTCGGCGATCATTGCCAGCGAATCAACGTCAGGACCAAGGTACTGGGTACGGGGAAGTATACCGATGACTTAGATGACGTCGATTTACCTGGCATGTGTTACGGCAGCGCCATTCGCAGTGCCTATCCGAGGGCTATTGTAAAGGCCATCCATACGGAAAAGGCCAAGGCCCTGCCCGGTATCGTCTGCGTGCTGACGGCCGAGGACATTCCCGGTTCGGTCAAGGTCGGCCATTTAAAGGTCGATTGGGACACGCTCATTCCCGTCGGGACGACGACTCATTATTTAGGCGACGCCATCGTTATGGTGGCCGCTGAAACGCCGGAGATACTGGCAGAAGCGAAGAAGCTCGTTGACATCGAATATGAAGAACTGCCGCCGTTGACTTGTGCTGCCGAAGCTTTGGCGGAAGGAGCGCCTTTGGTCCATCCTTCGGCAGGAACGAATATACTGGCTCATGAACATTTAGTTCGCGGTGACGCCGATGCCGTCATTGCGGCGTCGAAATATAAGGTAACCCATCATTTCGAAACGCCTTGGACGGAACACGCCTTCTTAGAACCGGAATGTGCCGTCGCCATGCCCTTCGATGACGGCGTCTTCATTTACTCGTCGGATCAGGGGATTTACGACACGCGGCGGGAAACGGCATTGATGTTGGGCCTTCCGGAAGAAAAAGTAGTCGTGGAAAATTGTTTTGTCGGCGGCGGCTTTGGTGGGAAAGAAGACGTGACGGTCCAGCATTTGGCGGCCCTCGTTGCCTATGTCAGTAAACGAATCTGTAAAGTGAAGCTGACGCGTCAGGAAAGCATTCTGATCCATCCGAAGCGCCATCAGTTCAGTATGGATTTGACGACGGCCTGTGATGAAAATGGGAAACTGACGGCGATGAAACTCGTTGCTGTCACCGATAACGGAGCCTATGCCTCCCTCGGCGGCCCGGTTCTTCAAAGAGCCTGTACCCATGCCGCCGGCCCGTATAATTATCAGACCATCGATATCGAAGGAACAGCCGTTTACACCAATAATCCGCCGGCCGGGGCCTTCCGAGGGTTCGGCGTAACCCAAACTATTTTTGCAACGGAATTAAACTTAAATAAACTGGCTGAAATGGCCGGCATCGATCCCTGGGAAATTCGATACCGCAACGCCATCCGTCCGGGAGAAGTCCTGCCCAACGGGCAGATTGCCGACCCTGCGACGGGACTTGTCGAAACGCTGGAAGCCGTAAAAGACGTTTACTATCAGAGCGGCCCTCATGTGGGCATCGCCTGCGCCTTGAAGAACTCCGGCGTCGGTGTCGGCCTTCCCGACTATGGCCGCTGCCGTCTTGCCGTCAGTGACGGCCGGGTCCATGTCTATTCGTCGGCTTCCTGTATCGGCCAAGGCGTCGGTACCGTTTTGGTGCAGATCGTGTCCGAAGCAGCCGGCCTTCCCATTGAAGCCATTAAATGGCATATGCCAAATACGGCTACATCCCCCGATGCCGGTACGACGTCCGGGTCCCGTCAGACGACACTGACCGGGGAAGCCGCACGGCGAGCTGCGAAGGATTTGCGGCGGGACTTGTTCCGTGTCAACGGCCTGACCTACGAAGGGACAAGCCGGCCCAGTGATTACTTGGAAGGTGTTACGGTTGAGCAGGAATCGCCGACAACGGCGCAGGTTCGCTTTACAGGCGGCGATTTGGAGGCTCTGAACGGTCGGGAATATATCGGCGAATATCTTGGTAAAACCGATAAGATGGGGGCTGACGTGGCCAATCCCGTATCACACGTTGCCTATGGTTATGCAACCCACGTCTGCATCCTGAATGAAGACGGGACGATTCGGAAAATGGTCGCCGCCCACGACGTGGGCCGCGTCGTCAACCGCAAGAGTTTAGAAGGACAGATTGAAGGCGGGACGATCATGGGCTGCGGCTACGCCCTGAGTGAACAGTATCCTCTCGATCATTGTAAGCCTACGGCCAAGTACGGCACCTTGGGATTGATGCGGGCCGACAAGGCGCCGGATGTCGAAGCCATTGCCATTGAAAAGGAAGGCGTCGATGTCGCTTACGGGGCCATCGGCGTCGGTGAAATCACGTCGATTCCGACAGCACCGGCTGTTGCCGGCGCTTACTATAGGTGGAACGGTAAGTTCCAAACGGCCATTCCTTTGGAAGGAACGCCGTACAGCCGAAAGAAATAAGCCTTTAAAAGTCCTGACGATGGGCTTAAAATGCAGTATAATTAAAATAGGAAGAAATCAATAAAACCCCTCACCTGCTTGGCAGGATGAGGGGCTTTTATAGAAAGGATTGTTATGAAGGATACGTTGATTATTGTTCGCGGCGGCGGCGATTTGGCAACCGGTGTCGTCCAAGCTTTATTTCAGGCCGGTTTTCGCGTCCTCATCTTAGAAGCAGACCGACCGTCGGCGATTCGCCGGCAGGTATCTCTTTGTGAAGCCGTCTATGACGGACAGGCTGTCGTAGAAAATATGACCTGTCGACGATGTCGGTCGATCGATGAGTTATCGACGGTTTGGGGGCGTCAGGAAATACCTCTTCTCGTCGATCCTGAGGGAAAGAGCATTCACATGCTTCAACCCTGGGGCGTCGTCGATGCCATTTTGGCTAAGAAAAACTTGGGGACGAACCGCGGCATGGCGCGACATACCGTGGCCTTAGGTCCGGGATTTACGGCCGGCCGCGATGTCGATGCCGTCATTGAAACGAAGCGAGGCCATCGGTTAGGGCGCATCATACGTGAAGGCACGGCTGCGGCCAATACGGGCATACCGGGGATCATTGCCGGCTATGGCAAAGAGCGGGTCATCCACAGTGACGCCGCAGGTTTCGTCTATGGCTTGGTCCGCATTGGCGACCGCGTAAAAAAAGGACAGCCTATGGCTGTCCTGACGGATGTACCGATTCCCGACGGAATGGCGATTACTGAAGCGATGGGAATTCCCGTGCCGGCGTCCTTAACGGGACTCGTAAGGGGCTTGATTCGCGACGGCTATTACGCGTCCAAGGGATTTAAGATTGCCGATATCGACCCGCGTGAGCATGAGTACCACAACTGCTTTACCATTTCGGATAAGGCACGAAGCTTGGGCGGCGCCGTATTGACGGCCCTCCTTTGGTTGGGGCGAGATGATTTGTTTTAAATAAGAATCGAGGGGTTTTAAATGGAAAGAGAAGAAGATGCACTCCATTTTGCATCATGCCGGGATTTATCCTATGTCGATTATCATCAGGGGGCGGAGCCCAAAAAGCAGGCCATTGCCATTGAGGTCATGACGCCGCTTTATCTCGATGGTGTGAGGGTCAGTACCCTCATATCTTCGCCGGAAGACGTCGATGTTCTGGCAGCCGGCTATTGTTTGGCTGAGGGGAAGGTTGCCGGCGGCAGAGTTTTATCTGACGTCAGCCTGCATGACGGGGCGGCTTGGGTGACGACCCGGGAAGGCGTCGTGGAAGCACCGAGAGACGAACCGTTTAATCCGATATCGGCACAGCAGCTCTGCTCTTATGGCGGACTTTTAGACAGCTTATCGACGGCCCACCATGCCTCGCACGGCGTCCATGAAGGAGCCTTAGTAAAGGGCGACGAAATCCTCGTCTACACAGAAGATATCGGCCGCCATAACGTTCTCGACAGACTGCGCGGTTTTGTTGAAATGAACCATATCGACGTCAGTCAGGCCGTTTTAGTATTCAGCGGCCGCGTGCCGCAGTCGGTTATCGAAAAGGTCCACGGCCTGGGCGTCCGTTTCTTGGCCTCGCGGGCCCTGCCGACCAGTTTAGGCGTGGCTTTGGCAGAGAAATACGGCATTACCGTCGTCTGTGGGCTGCGTCCCGATTCGTTTAAGGTCTTTGCTCACGGGGAACGGATTAGGTGGTAATCTCAAAATAATAAAATCGCGTCGATGGGAGCGCCTTCCGGCAAGGGAGGCGTTCCTTTTTTGATGCAGCCCAGGGCATTGACGTGGGCAAGGCCTAAGAGGGCACTCGACGTGAGAGTCGTATTCGGTGTAAAGACGGCCTTACCATCTTCAAAGGAAATGTGCCCTTGGACGAAGCGGTCGACGGGATTTTCCTTGTGAATGGCATGGCTTAATCGACAGGTGACGATCGGCAAGTCTCTGTTTTTTTCACCATTTATTTGGCGGACGATGGGGAGGGCCAGGAGCACGAAGGCGTTGAAGGCGGCAGACGGATTGCCGGATAGGCCGAGGACCATCGTTTGCTTGCCGGTATCCCTTTGGATGACGCCGCCGTATGAGGCCGAACCGGGACGCATGGTGATGCGGTTGTAAAGCCGGACGGAACCGATGCGTTCGTAGATTTGAGGCATCGTGTCGTAGAGACCGACTGATACGCCGCCGGTGCTGATGATGAGGTCGGCGTCACGGCTTAAGGCCCGGACTTTTTCCGTTTCGGCGTCGAGGCATTCCGGCGCATCTGAAACATGATAGAAGGTAACGGCTGCACCTTGCGCTTCCAGTAAGGGGCGGAAAAGGTAAGCATTGGAGTTGTAAATCTGCCCGTCGTGTCGCTTCTGACCGGGGAGGACTAACTCCCTTCCTGACGTCAGGAACAAGATTTTCGTTTTGGCGAAGACCGGAAAGGTGGCGTTTCCCATGCCGACAGCGGCGGAGACGGCGCCGGCTGTCAGTTTCGTTCCCTTGGGGATGATGACGGCCCCTTCACGACACTCTTCGCCGACGGGAATAATGTTGCTGCCGGGCGGAATGCTTTCTGTCACCTTAATCCGATTATTTTGGAAGACCGTGTATTCTTGAGGAATGACGGTGTCGCAGTCGCCCGGGACGGCACAGCCTGTCATCAGGCGGACGGCCTGACCCGGCAAAACCGGTCCCTCATAGACGAGGCCGGCCCCGATGGTGGCGACGACGTCGTAGGTCTTTTGATCATGGCTGCAGAGGGCATAGCCGTCGAAGGGCGATTTACGGTAAGGCGGATAGGGATGGGCGGCAGTCATGTCTTTTGCGGTAATGCGGCCGACGGCAGTTTCCGGGGAGACAGTTTCAATTTCTTTTTGGGAGGAAGACAAGGCGCCGCGGAGACGGCGCCTTGCTTCGGTAATCGTTACGATTTCCATAATTCGATATCCTTTTTATACTGGTTTGAATGACTATATCTTTGTCAGAGTCCTCTTGGAACCTGCCGAAACGGCGGCTTTAGGGACGAAGAGACTTAAGGCTTCTGTCGGACAGGGATACAAGCCGGTTTTCCCGTCTCGGTGTTTTCACAAAGGTCGCATTTATAAGCTACGATTCGGAATGGGCGGCCCTTGGTATTGCCGTGATAAATGCGGGTCATGGTGATGGCGTCAAAGGGACAAGCCTTAGAACACTTGCCGCAGCCCCGACAGGCGTCTTCATCGATGACGACGGAATCTTCCCCGAGGGAGATGCAGTTAAAAGGACAGGCGTCGAGACAACGCGGTTTCGGACACTGTTGGCACTGGACGGCCTTGGTGATTTTTGACGTGTACACGACGTGAACGCGCGGCGTAAAGTCGAAGCTGTTTGGTTTCATGGCGAATAAGGCCTTGCCGGTGTGACTGGCGACGCAGGCTGCCATGCAGGTCTTACAGCCGATACAGAGTTCCGGATCTGTCTTAATATGATTAAACATGGCCGAGGCCTCCTTCAGATTGAATTCCCATGCGGCTGCGAATGGCGGCGTACTGGGCTTTTACACTCATTTCTGCCTGTTTTTGGTCGTCGATTTTTTCGACGCGGCAGGCACAGTACTTATATTCCGGCGTGCTGCTCTTGGGGTCTAAGGCAGAAATGGTCAATTCATTGCAGGCGCCGATCCACCATTGATAGGTCATGTACGTGGCGCCTTGAGAGACTCGGTCGGAAACCTGACAACGGGTGATGGTCTGTCCGCGTCGTGAGATGACTCGGACTAAGTCGCCGTCGGCAATATCGAGACTTTGACAGTCGTCGGGATTCATCTGAATGTATCCCGGTTCATCGGCCAGGTCGACGAGGAGGCGGCAGTTGCCGGTCATGGTTCGAACGGAATAGTGGCCGACTTCGCGGACCGTCGATAAGGACAGGGGATAATCGGGGTTTTCGACTTCTTTTACCGGTGTCCACGGGAAGTAATAGAAACGGCCTTTTCCGTCGTCTGTCGCAAAGTGAGCGCCTTTATGGAGGTACTGTGTTCCCTTATCATTTGGGTCTTCCGAGAAACAGGGCCATTGGATCCCGTGATTGGCGTCCAGCTTTTCATAGGTCGCGCCGGTAAACTTTGGACAGAGAGACCGCATTTCATCCCAGATTTCTTCCGTGTTATGGTACTGCATGGGATAGCCCATGGCAGTGGCTAAGAGACAGAGAATTTCCCAGTCCGGTTTGCAGTCGCCCTGCGGCTCGATCAGTTTGCGGACGCGCTGGAAGCGGCGGTCGCAGGAGGAGTAGACGGCATCGTGTTCGCCCCAGGCTGTGGCCGGGAAGACGACGTCGGCGTGTTCACAGGTTTTGTTGAAGAAAATATCTTGAACGGCGACGAAATCGATGGCATTGAGTGTCCGTCTGATTTCCGGAAGGTCCGGGTCCGATTGAGCCGGGTCTTCACCGATGATGTAGTAAGCATGAATCTGCTTTTTCGGGTCCTTTTCACGGAGGACCTTGGCCGGGACGCGGGTCAGGGGCAGTCCGACTTTTTCGGGCAGGACACAGCCCCAGGCCTTTTCGAATTTTCGGCGGACGGTTTCGTCCGTTACGGGCTGATAACCGGGGTACTGGTTGGGCAGGAGTCCCATGTCACAGGTTCCCTGGACGTTGTTTTGGCCTCGGACCGGGCCGACACCGGTGGCGTAATGGCCGTAGTTGCCGGTCATGAGACTGAGGTTGGAGCAGGCAATGACGCATTCGACGCCTTGGGAAAACTGGGTGATGCCCATGCCCCACAGGGTTACGGTGTGTTTCGAGGAAGCAAAGAGGCGGGCAGCCTTTCGGATCGCGTCGGGATCTAACCGGGTTGCGGCGGCCACGGCTTCCGGGGCGTACTTGTCCTGTGCAATTTCTTCGGCATAGACATCGAAACCTGTCGTATGCTTTTCGATAAAATCGCGGTCGACTAAGTTTTCCGTTACCATGACATGGGCCATGGCATTGAGCAGGAGCATGTTGGTACCGCCTTTTAGCGGGAGGTAAATATCGGCCAACCGTCCCATTTCCGTCAGGCGGGGGTCGACGCAGATGATTTTACAGCCTTTCTTCTTCGCTTTGACGATGCGGCGGGCGACAATAGGGTGTGAGACCGGCGCATTGTAACCGATGTTGAAAATGACTTCGGCATCTTCGATTTCCGGAATGCTGACTGACATGGCACCTTCACCGACCGATTGGCTAAGGCCGGCAACGGAGGCGCCGTGGCAGATGCGGGCGCAGTGGTCGACGTTATTGGTGCCGATGACGGCGCGCATGAATTTCTGGGTAATATAAGCCGTTTCGTTGCCCGGACCGCGGGCCGAACCGGCACCCATGACGGCGTCGGGGCCATACTCTTTGATGATGGCTTTGAGCCGCGATGCCGTGTATTCGATAGCCTCCTGCCAAGATACTTCGACTAAGGGACTTTGTTTGCCGTCCTTGCGGATCATCGGATGGCGGATTCGCTTGGTAAGAATTTGAGGATCATTCAGGTAGTCCCAGCCATAAAGGCCTTTTAAGCAAAGGCGGCCTTCGTTGTTGACGCCTTCCGGAGATCCTTTTGCTTCAATGACACGATTCGTTTCTGTGTCTACCGTACAAGTAATGACACAGCCTGACCCGCAGTAGGGACAGACTGTGTCAATGTTTTTATGAGTATTCATAGTAACACCTCGCTTTTGGGTTCAACTGATTTTTGTACATCACGGGCAGGATGTAAAGCTATGCTACCATAGTAGAACTTCTGTCTGCGAGATGCAATTACATAATCACTAAGGGCTTATATTTCCGACGAACGGTATCCCGTGAGGAATAAGATATGATTGACTATATTCGCGGAATCAGCTTGCTGGATATCGATCTGTGGAAATGGTCCGTGGCTGTGACTTTCGACAAGAACTAAATCGGCTAGCTGTTGTTGTGTCATATTAAAGATGACATCTTCTTTTTGCGCTTCCGGTCCGATCATATCGGGGCTGCAGAGACAGGCCGAGACGGCACCGGCACATCTGGCCCGGTCCGTGTCGGAACCGGCCTTGGGACGACAGTCCGTGTGGTGCGTGCTTTTTATGTAGGCGACGTGGTATCCGCGGCGTGTCAGTTCGGCAATGGCCGTTTCGGCGGCCGTCGTTTTTCCATCTCCCGAATTCGGGGCCGTCAGGGTGACGACAGGAATTTTGCGCCGGCTGTTGGCGGCACGGCCTTTGGCAGCTTCGTAGTCAGACATGGTATTGACGTTGAGGTACAGAGCCGGTCGACACGATTTCAGGGTAGCCGTAGGAATCGTCTGCAGAAATTCCTGTAGACAGTAGTTTCCGGTCTGAAGCTGCCGGGCAATGGCCGGAACTAATTCTCGGCTGTAAAGAGCGGCTAAGGGTTGATCTCGGCCGTCTTTTGTCCGGGGAATAACGGCCATCAATTCGGGGGCTCGGCGAACGGGGCGGAGAATGTCCGAAATCGGCGAGAAATCGTAAAAGGGAAGGTCGACAGACAGCACCAAATAGTAGTCGCATTCGCCGTCGCGCATGGCTGCTTCCAGTCCGCCCAGGGGACCGCAGTGTTGGACGTTGTCGGCGATGGTGCGGACCGTACGGGCGAGCTTGGCCGGCAGGTTCTTGGGCGAGTAATCCCGGTTGATGGAGACGATGCGTTCTGCAAAAGGCGCGCGCTGACTGCGAAGCAATAAATCGGTCAGCAAATCCGTTCCGTTCCAAGGCAGGGTTGCCTTATCGTGGCCCATGCGAGAACTTTCGCCCCCGGCCAGGATAATCAGGCCCAGGGAGAAACGATGTGAATATTTTATCATCCTCTATCACGTCCTTTATTATAATATAATTATATTATACCATGATTTTATGTGATAAGGTGAGGAAGTTGACTGGAAGTTTCCACAAAAAAAGTATGGAAAGCTAACAGATTTTAATGTATAATGAGTTTAGTCGAAGCTGGCAGTCGATGAACTGCCGGATTTACTTTTTTTATCCGTTATTTGAACTTGCGAATAACGATGCAGGGAGGCGTTCATGGAAGGGCAAAAGCTTCACTATAAGGTCATTATGTGTCTGTTGGGCGACAAGCGGGCTTTCGGACCCGGCGTGGCCGAGCTCTTAGACGGCGTTCGCCGCCGTGGTTCGCTCCAGGGAGCTGCTAGAGACATGAATATGTCTTATTCAAAGGCGTGGACGATCATGCGCGACGCCGAGGCCATTTGGGGTTTTCCCCTCATTCGCCGCTATGTCGGCGGAAAAGACGGGGGACGGTCGGTCCTGACCGGACAGGCCGAAGAAATACTCAAGCGTTACCGGCACATGAACGAGGCCGTCCGAGCTGTAGCGGCTCGACAGTTCGGCGAGTTATTCAATGATGAAGAATTACAAAAATTAAGAGAAATGAGAGGCTAGAACGTTATGAAAATGATGAAAACGGAAGACGCTGTCGGTCATATTCTCTGCCACGATATTACGCAGATTATCCGCGGCGTTACCAAAGCGCCGGTGTTTCGTAAAGGGCACATCATCACCAAGGAGGACATCCCCGTTTTGCTATCGGTCGGAAAAGACCATGTCTATATCTGGGAAAATGATGACACCGTTTACCATGAAAATGAAGGGGCGGCCATTCTGCGGGACATCTGTATGGGGGCCAACATGCATGGCAGCGAGCCTAAGGAAGGGAAAATCGAACTCATTGCCGACTGTGATGGTGTGCTGACCATTCACCGTCAAGGTTTGGAAGCGGTCAATTCCTTAGGCGAGATGATGATTGCTACCCGTCACGGCGGCTTTACCGTTCGCAAGGGCGATAAATTGGCCGGAACCCGGATCATTCCCTTGATTATAAAAAAAGAAAAAATGGCCAAGGCCAAGGCCGTGGCAGGTCCCTTGCCGCTGCTCGATGTCCACCCTTTTCATAAGAAACGGGCCGGCGTCGTCACGACGGGCAATGAAGTCTTTCATGGCCGCATTGAAGATACGTTTACGCCGGTCATTGAAAGTAAGCTGGCTGAATTCGATGCGAAAATGGCCATGCACAAGGTCCTGGCTGACGATCCGGCAGCCATTACGGCGGCTATCCGGGAGATGCTTGACGCCGGCATGGATATGGTTTTCTGTACGGGTGGCATGAGTGTCGATCCCGATGATCAGACGCCGTTGGCCATTAAAAACACTGGGGCCCGCATCGTTTCCTATGGCGCACCGGTATTGCCGGGAGCCATGTTTTTACTGGCCTATACGGACGACAATCGACCTATCGTCGGCCTTCCGGGCTGCGTCATGTATGCCAAACGGACGATTTTTGATCTCGTCCTGCCGTCGCTCATGGCCGATGTTCCTGTAAAGGCTTCCGATTTGTCTCGTCTGGGCGAAGGCGGACTGTGTCTGAACTGTCCGGTCTGTACCTTCCCGAACTGTGGTTTTGGAAAGTAGGTGTTCTTGTGAACCCGTTTACACATATTGACAAGAATGGCGATGCCGTCATGGTCGACGTCAGTGGAAAGACGGTGACGTCGCGGACGGCCATAGCCTGCGGCCGTATTTCGATGAGCCGTGAGTGTTATGATGCCGTGAAAGCCGGCGCTATGAAAAAAGGCGACGTCCTCGGCGTCGCCCGCGTTGCCGGGATTATGGGCGCCAAGCGGACGAGTGAACTCATTCCGCTCTGCCATATCTTAAACCTTACAAAATGCGGCATCGAATTTATTTTTCATGACGATGTCTGTGAAATCGAAGGCCGCTGCACCGTTAAGTGCGACGGCAAGACCGGCGTCGAAATGGAGGCCCTGACCGGTGTGTCGACGGCCTTACTCACGGTTTACGACATGTGTAAGGCTGTCGATAAAAAAATGTGCCTGAAAGACATTCATCTCGTCGAAAAAATAGGTGGAAAAAGCGGCCATTTCCAATACGATGGAGGCTCTGACCATGAAGGATAGATGGGGGCGGACCATTGATTATCTCCGCCTGTCGCTGACGGACCGCTGCAACCTTCGCTGCCGATACTGCATGCCGGATGACGTCGAAAGCGTCGGCCATGATGCGGTCCTACGCTATGAGGAAATGATGATTGTCTGTAAAGCTGCGCTGAAGCTGGGCATCGACCGCTTTAAGATCACCGGCGGCGAGCCCCTGGTTCGGCGAGGTGCCGTCGATTTCATACGAGCCTTGAAAGGCCTCGACGGTGTCCGCTCGGTAACGATGACCACCAATGGGATGCTGCTGGAAAAAGATTTGCCGGCGTTGTCCGATTTTGGCATTGACGGGATCAACATCAGTTTGGATACCTTAGATGCCGAGCAGTACAGACGGATTACCGGCGGCGGAGACTTGTCCGTCGTCCTTAAGGCACTCCATGCCGCCGTAGAAGCAGGTGTAAACGTCAAAGTAAACGCCGTATTGCTGGCTGAAACGAGAAATCAAATCGTAAAATTGGCAGAACTCGCGCAGTCGCTGGCCGTCGACGTCCGGTTTATCGAGCTCATGCCCATTGGTTTTGGGACGACCCTGGCCGGACTCACTCGCGATGATTGCCTGAAAGTCTTGCGCCGTTCCTATCCGGACCTTGCGGCGACCGATGAAGTGCGAGGGAACGGCCCGGCAGACTATTATAAGAGCCGGTATCTTTACGGGCGAATCGGCTTTATTGCCGCCAACAGCCACGCTTTCTGCGCGTCCTGCAATCGCTTGCGCCTGACCAGTACGGGCTTTTTAAAACCCTGTCTCTGTTATGATGACGGCGTCGATTTACGGAACATCATCCGCAGCGGACGTCCGCAGATTGAGATGCAGCAGGCCTTGACGGAAGCCATCGAGAGGGCCGTTTACGAAAAGCCGGCGAAACACTGTTTTGGCGAGAAAGCGGCCATTAGCGAGCATAAAATGATGAGTCAGATCGGAGGATAAGAAAATGGGAAAAATACAGGCCATTTGTAGCAGCGACGTTCGGGGAATCGCCAAAAGCGTCATCCCCGAAGGGCGTTTTAAGGTCGATTGGGGGTTAGAAGGCGATGCCCATGCCGGTCACTGGCATCGCCAAGTCAGTCTGCTGGGGCTTGAAAGCATTGAAGACTTCCGTCGCCGCGGCGGCAACGTGGAATTTGGAGCCTTTGGCGAAAATCTGGTCGTTGACGGCTTTATCTTTTCAAAACTTCCGGTAGGAACCCTGCTTCGCTGCGGGGACGTCTTGCTGGAAATCACTCAAATCGGCAAGGCCTGCCACAGTCACTGTGCGGTATATGAAGCCGTTGGCGACTGTATTATGCCACGGGAAGGTGTCTTTGCTAAAGTCCTGGAGGGCGGTGTCATCCATCCGGGAGACGAGATGGTAGAAGTAGAACGAGGGGAAAAACGACCGTACCAGGCAGCGGTTATTACTCTTTCCGATAAGGGCTCTCAGGGACTGCGCCAAGACGAAAGCGGTCCGGTCATCGTTAAAAGGTTGGAACAGGAAGGCTATGACGTCGTCGAAACGATTCTCCTCCCCGATGGACGGGACGAATTGGAGCAACATCTGCGCCAACTGGCAGACCAGCGTCAAGTCGATCTCATTTTGACGACGGGCGGTACCGGTTTTGGCCAGCGCGACGTTACCCCGGAATCGACAATTGCCGTTGCCGACCGTCAGGTGCCGGGGATTGCCGAGGCCATCCGAGCGGCGTCGATGAAGGTCACACAGAGGGCCATGCTGTCCCGGGCCGTCAGTGTGATCCGTAAGAAAACCTTGATCATCAATCTGCCCGGCAGTCCTAAGGCTTGTCAAGAATGCATGGATGTCTTTTTAGAGACCATTCCTCACGGGTTGGATTTACTTCGCGGCGGTGTTTCTGACTGCGCTCGCAAGTAAATTTACATAAACGCCATTTTTATAAAGGAGATGCATGACCATGATATGGAAAAAAGCAGCAGCGGCGGTGTTAGCTGGGATGATGGCTTTCGTCTTGGTCGGCTGCGGAGCGGAAAAACAAGCAGCCCCGGGTGCCGGCAATGGTGAAAAAGTTCATTTGACGGTATTTGCGGCAGCCAGCATGACGGAAACGATGACCCAAAATGCCGAACAGTATCAGAAAGAGCATCCGAATGTCGAAATTTCCTTTAACTTTGATTCGTCGGGAACGTTGAAAACGCAGATTCAAAACGGCGCCGACTGCGACTTGTTCATTTCAGCAGCGCAGAAGCAGATGAATCAGCTCGATGCTGCCAAAGACGGCAAGGATAATCCCGATAAACTCGATTTCATCATGAGCGACAGTCGCATCGACCTCTTGGAAAATAAGGTCGTCTTGGTCACGCCGGAAGGGAATCCCAAGGGCATTCAGAATTTCAATGACATGGCCGCGAAATTAAGAGACGGTTCCATCCGTCTGGTTATGGGCAACAGCGACGTTCCGGTCGGTCAGTATACGCAGAAAATCTTGAAATTCTACAACCTCGATGAACAGGCCATTGCCGAGGCCGGTCACATTACCTACGGTTCCAACGTCAAGGAGGTCACGACTCAAGTCCGGGAAGGCAGTGCCGATGCCGGTGTCATCTATGCGACGGACGCTTTCAGTGCTAATTTGAAACCGCTCGATGAAGCGACGAAAGACATGTGCGGCCAGGTCATCTATCCGGCAGCGGTCATGAAGCACAGCCGACATCCTCAAGAGGCACAGGATTTCTTGAATTATCTCAAGGGTGCCGAAGCGATGAAAATCTTCCAGCGCGTCGGGTTCAGCCCCGTCGGCTAAAGGTGGTCGACTATGGATTGGTATCCCCTTTGGAACAGCCTGCGCATTGCGGCTATCGCCTGCGTCATCGTCTTTTTCAGCGGCATCGCCTTGGCTTACTATGTGGCACGGCTGCCGCGGGTCTTAAAAGGAATTCTCGACGTCGTCCTGACACTGCCCCTGGTGTTGCCGCCGACGGTCTGCGGCTGGCTGCTGCTCTTGGTCTTTGGACTTCAGCATCCCGTCGGCATCTTTCTCAATGAGGCCGGCATCCGCTTCGTCATGACCTGGTACGGCGGCGTCCTGGCATCGGCTGTCGTCGCCTTTCCCCTCATGTACCGCACGGCGCGGGGGGCTTTTGAAAGCTTCGATGAAACACTGGCTTGGAGTGGAAAGACCTTGGGGTTGTCGGACACCTTTATTTTCTGGCATATCCGCATGCCCTACTGCAAACAGGGCATCATGGCCGGCACGGTCCTGGCCTTTGCCAGAGCTCTCGGCGAATATGGGGCGACGAGCATGCTTATCGGCTATATCCCCAAGCATACGGCGACCATTTCGACGACGGTGTACCAATTATGGCGGACCAATGATGAGTACAGTGCCTTCATTTGGGTCTTGGTCAACATCGCCATCAGTGCCGTCGTCTTGATGACGGTCAACCTCTTTGAACAGCGTAACCGTGAAAGGAGGCGCCCGGCGTGATTGATATTTCGGTCTATAAAAACTGGGGGTCCTTTACCCTCGATGTAGCCCTTCATCATCAAGGCGGTATCCTCGGGATTCTCGGGGCTTCCGGCTGCGGGAAGAGCAAAACACTGCAGTGCGTGGCCGGCATTGAAACGCCTGATGAAGGACACATCTCCGTCGGAGGGAGGATCTTCTTTGATCGTAAACGAGGCATCGACGTCCCGGTTGCCCGGCGGCGGGTAGGGTATCTTTTTCAGCATTATGCCTTATTTCCCAACATGACTGTCGAAGAAAATATTCGCTGCGGCGTCCGCTCGTCGACAAGGGACCTGGCTCGGAAGCAGGTGAAGTCCATGATGGAGCGCATGCGCCTTACGGGCCTTGAAGGGCAGAAGCCGGCAGAGCTGTCCGGTGGTCAGCAGCAGCGGGTCGCTTTGGCAAGAATTCTGGTAAATGAACCGGATATTCTCCTATTGGATGAACCTTTCAGTGCCTTGGACAGTTATTTAAAGGAAAAAGTCATTACGGAACTGAAGGCTCTCTTGGCAGAATTTCCCAAGGATGTTATCTTAGTTACCCACAGCCGCGATGAGGCCTATCAGCTCTGCCATTCCATTGCCGTCCTCGATGGCGGCCGGGTGTCGGCTGTCGGGCCGACAAAGGAACTCTTTGCCAATCCCCGGTCCAGGGCGGCAGCTGTTTTGACGGGCTGTAAGAATATCGTCTCGGCCAGAAAATGCGGAGCGGAATCGGTGTTCATCCCCGATTGGCAAGTCACCCTTCAGACGGAAGGACGACCTGTCGGGGACGATCTCTGCGCTATCGGAATCAGAGCGCACGCATTTCACGGCGGCGAAGGAGCAAATTCCCTGCCCATCGTCATTACGGAAGAGATTGAACAGCCTTTTGAATGGATCGTTAAATTCCGTTATCCCCGTCAGTCTCTGGCGACGCCCGATATTTGGTGGCGCTTTGCCAAACCGGATCGGCCCGATATCCTGCCGGACCGCTTAACACTTAGGGGTGACGATATTTTACTACTTTACAGGTGATGATTATGGAACGGATATATACAGCATTATATGAAAATCTAAAGGCCGGCCGCCCGGCTGTTCTCCTGACCGTTGTTGAGCGAAAAGGTTCGACGCCGCGCGGTATCGGAAGCCATCAGGTCGTCTTTGTTGATGGAACGACGATGGGGACGGTCGGCGGCGGCTATCAGGAGCACTTGGCCATTGAATGCGGCAAAGCCTGTTTGGCTGAAAAACGGTCTGACTTTCGCCGTCTTATTCTTCATCCCAATGACGTGGAAGACATCGATGCTGCCTGCGGCGGCGAATTGACGGTATTTTGCCAGTACTTCGACCCGGCTTTGCCGAAGGTCCTTGAGGTACTGGCAGCGATGATCTCAGCCTTACAGCATAAGACTGCTTCGTGGCTGGTCTTTGATATCGGCGACGTGAATCATTGGGGCATGGCCCTCCTTACTGATTCGGTGATCGGCTGCGGCAAGATGGCGTCCCTACAGTCCATCGATGCCGCCTGGTGCCGTAGTCATCCTGCCGGGATGACGGATGTCGGAGACGGCTGCCTGTATCATGAGCGTTTGGCGTTGCCGGGTCGGGTCTTTATCTTTGGCGGCGGCCATGTGGCTCAGGCCCTGGTACCCGTTCTTTCGGGCATCGATTTTTCCTGTATCGTCATCGACGACCGGCCGGAATTTGCAAAGGGCGATTTATTTCCCCAGGCCGCGGCGGTGCGTCTGGTCGATTATCGGGAACTGCCGGAAGACCTTGGCATCACGGCCGATGATTACGTTTGCGTCATGACCCGCGGCCACCACGGTGATTACGACGTTCAGCGGCAGATCCTGCCTATTCGGCCCCACTATCTCGGCGTCATTGGCAGTCGCCGCAAATTGGCCTTTGTTAAAGGGAAACTCTTGGCCGACGGATTTTCCGAAGCCGATATCGACGCCTGCTATGGTCCCATCGGCCTGGCTATTTCAGCGGAAACGCCGGCTGAAATCGCCATTAGTATTGCCGCTGAAATGATCGCCGTCCGAGCCAGGCGGGAAGGGCGGGAAAAACACCGGCCCAAGTCCTTATGACGGCCCGTGTCGAGACCTACGTCGGGGCCGGGGGCAAGACGACGACGATTTTTTTTCGGGCCTTGAAGGCGCGGCAATTAGGAAAAAAAGTGGCTGTCGTTACGACGACTCATATGATGCGGCCGCGACAGGGATTCGTCCCCGGTGACCTGCCGGCGGGCTGGAAGGAGCAGTGGCAGAGGGACGGCATTATCGTCGTCGGCACAGCCCTTGATAATGGGAAAATAACCTATCCCGGCGATGGTGTTTATGAGGCTCTTTGCGAGCTTTCAGACCTCGTTTTAGTCGAAGGCGACGGATCGCGTCGCATGCCTTTGAAGGTCATGGGACCTCATGAACCGGTGATTCCCGAAAACAGCGATGCCGTTTACTGTCTGGCCGGACTCTCGGCACTGGGACAGACTGTCGGTGAGGCCTGTTTTCGCTATGAATTATTAGGACTTTCGGACGATGCGGTCATTACAGAAAAACTCTTGGCCCGCATTATGGAGGAAGGCTGTTTAGCTCGTCTCGGTACTTTTCGGGACCGGACGACGGTCATCCTGAATCAGGCTGATGACGAATCTCTTCGCCGATGCGGCCATCGAATCTTGCAGCATCTGTCGCGGCCGGGACGTATGACGGCCTATGAAGAGGAAGCGAGGAATCTACCGTGAAGATACAGTTAATCCTTATGGCGTCGGGCTTTGGCCGTCGTTTCGGAGGCAATAAACTATCGGCGGTGGCAGCGGGCCGACCTTTATATTCCTATGGGCTTACCAGCCTGTGTCAGGGGGCACAGGCTTTTTTGCCATTGTCCGGTATTGACTGTTCCGTCGCCGTCGTTACCGCCCATGATGACATTGCCGAGGCCTGCCGAAGAAAACATATCGACGTCCTTTGGAACCCTCAGGCCTTAGAAGGCATGGCCGCTTCGATTCGAATCGGCGTCGGCACTTATCCCGACCGGGATGTTTGGGGCTTTTTCCCGGCAGACCAGCCACTCTTGACGGGGCAGACGATTTCTCTCTTTTTGCGTCAATTTATCGCCTCCGGTACGGCTGTCGGCTGTATGCACAATGGGGAGCGGCGGTGCAGCCCGGCCTTGTTCCGAGCCTCCTGCAAAGATGAACTCTTAGCTCTTTCCGGTGATGTCGGGGGCCGTCATCTGATTCAGTCGGATCATACCTGGGTCTGTCATCCCGGCGATGCGGCCGAACTCTTCGATGTCGACACCCGAGACGACATGGCTGCGGTAACGACTAGATTATCCATATAATGATTTAAATTATCGGCATACATCGACTTATAAGATACATGGTATATCTTGACCGCGACAAATCGGATGCGAACCGTTATAATGGAGATATATACTTGTCATGGGAGGGAGTGCGGTGATTAAGTTATTATCTGCCATTTATCTGGTTTGGGGCTTCAACTGGGTCGTCATGAAAGAAGCCAATCTCTTTTTTCCGCCGGTTACCTTTTCCTGCTACCGATTCATTATCGGGGCCTTGGTACTGTTGGCGGTCTGTTTTTGGTTGAAACTGCCGATACCGCCGCGTCGCTATTGGCCGTGGATTGCCATTACGGGATTTTTGCAGATTGCCGTCAATACGGCGGCCATTCAAATCGGCATGGTAACCCTCGGAGCGGGCTTGGTCGCCGTCCTCAATTACAGCATGCCCGTGTGGATGGCCTTGATGGCGCATTTCTTCTTAGGCGAGCACTTGACGCGGCGAAAAGTCATGGGCATCATCGTCAGTATGGCCGGTATGTGTCTCCTCATGAATGTCGACAGCGGCGGCGATGTATCCCTTGTCGTACTGACTTTGATCGGTGCGGCGGCCTGGGCGGCAGCTGGGATTATCGTTAAAATTCAGGACCGCCGCATGAAGTCTAATGACTGTAACCTCATTCAATACACGACGTGGCAGATGGTCGTCGGCGCCTTGGCATTGGGGCTTCAGGCGGCTGTCATGGAGAACGGGACGATTCAGTGGACGCCCTTGGCCGTGGGCTGTCTGTTCTATAACGGAGTCCTGGCTTCGGCCCTGGCCTTTTTCATGTGGAACTATCTGTTGACTCAAATCGAAGCGGCCAAGGCGGCAATCGCCATCCTCGGCGTTCCCGTCGTCGGCGTCATCAGCGGCGTCTTGGTCCTGGATGAACCGCTGACGATGATGACCCTCATCGGCATGGTCATGATTTTAATCGGTATCGTCTGCATCGTTCGGCAAGGGAAAACGGCCAAAGTGACAGCCGGGGAGCTGTGAGAAACTTAATTATCCATTAGGAGGCTTTTTATGAAATGTGTTGTATTGCTCAGCGGCGGCGTCGACTCGACGACGTGTCTGGCCATGGCCTTAGAAAAATATAAGAAAGAAGACGTCTTAGCGCTGACGTCCTATTACGGACAGAAGCACGCCAAGGAATTGGAATCGGCCAGAAACGTTGCGGCTCATTACGGCGTCGCTCATCGAGAAGTCGATTTATCCCAAGCCTTTTCTTTAAGCGACAGTTCGCTCTTACAAGGCAGTCGCAAGAAAATCGCCGCGGAATCCTACGCCGACCAATTGGCAGAAAAGGGAGGAGAAGGGACGGTCGATACGTATGTCCCTTTTAGAAACGGATTGTTTTTGTCTTTTGCCGCAGCCATTGCCGTCAGTGTCGGCGCCGAAGTGATCTATTACGGAGCCCATGCCGACGATGCGGCCGGACGGGCTTATCCTGACTGTACTCCGGAATTTGAAACGGCTATGAATACGGCTATTTATGAAGGATCAGGAAGGACCTGCCATTTAGAAGCCCCCCTCCTGTCCTTGAATAAGGCCGGCGTCGTGAAAGAAGGGCTTCGTTTGGGTGCCCCCTATGAACTGACCTGGAGCTGCTACGAAGGCGGCGATAAACCGTGCGGTGTTTGCGGAACCTGTCGTGATCGGGCGGCGGCCTTTGCCGCCAACGGCGTTGCGGATCCGGCACTGCAGTAAGTTTTGGTGGTGGCAAAAAGCAGCTCTCAAAGGAGAGCCTTGAATCTTGGAGAGGATGGTGCACTTATGAAAGGCAGTATAAAACGGCAGCTCGCCGCGATCATCTTGATGAGTCTCATGGGCTTCGGTGCGGTCTATGCTGCGGATGTCTCAGAGAAGGATAATTTTTATCAGGCTGTCAATCACGGCGTCTTACAGGAAAAGAAAATCGAGCCGACAGAGGCCTCGTGGTCGTGGTTTTCGGAACGCTCCTTAGAAAATAAAAAGGCCTTAAGGAAAGAGGTGGAAGCCATTGCGGAAAAACAGGGAACCTATCCGAAAGGCTCTCCAGAACAGAAAATCGCCGACCTCTATGTCAGCGCCTTGGATAATGAAAAACGAAATGAAACGGCTCCGGGGAAGCTGAAGGCTTTGACGGAACCCATCAAAGAGGCAAGGAATCTGACCGAGTTGACCAAGGCCCTTCAGAAGGTGAGTGAAAAGACAGGGGCCGGTGTCTTTATCGACTATATGCCAGACCGCATTCCAACCGGTCTGCGCTATATTCCCCGAATCCTTGTGACCGAGCCGTCTTTTACGCGAGATGAATTGGAAAAAGAACCTCAACCCGGCGCCTGGAAGGCGTATCGTGATTACGTTGCCCACGTTTTGGAAGAGGCCGGAGAAACGTCGGATAAGGCGGCAGCCCACAGCGAAGCTATTTTTGCCATGGAACAAAAACTGGGGCCCCATCTCTTGACCAGTGAACAGCGAAATGACGTGACCGTCCAAAATCGGCTCGTATCGCAAGGTGAGCTAAAAAAACTCATGCCCCATATGGGGGCTCAAACGATATTGGCCGGCCTTGATTTGACAAAAGAAAAACAGTTTTTCCTGTCAAATCCCGATTATTTACAGCACTTCGATGCGCTCTATACGGCCGATAATTTAGACCTCTTAAAGAGTTATGCCGTTTACCAGGTATATAACGGCTTTGCCCCTATGGCTCATATCAAACTGCGCGACCTTCAGCGTGACTATTTGCGCCAGCGTTTCGGCATTGCCAAAGCCCATACCGACAAGGAAGGCGCCAGCCGTATGGTCCAATTCTTGCTGTCCTATGAGGTCGGTCAGATTTATATGAAAAATCACAGTACGGCGGCGGTCGTGGACGATGTCAAGGACATGATCCGGGAAATTAGGGACGTCTACAAACTGCGCCTTGAGGCCAACGACTGGCTCAGTCCCAAAACGAGGGACAAGGCCATTGAAAAACTGAACAGTCTGCGCGTCTTCGTAGGGGGTCCGGCAGACGATGACAAACCGATCATTGAAAGCATGCCCGACGTCATTGCGCCTCAAGACGGCGGTGACTTACTGACCAATATCATGCATAACAGCGTCTTAGAACGGCAGCAAGTCCATGCTCTTCTGGGAACGAATTTCAATCCCGACAAGTGGTATGCTTTTGCCCCTCAGGACGTCAACGCCGCCTATATTCCCGAAAACAACAGCATCACCATTCCGGCCGGAATCCTCCAGGCTCCGTTCTATGATGCTAAGGCTTCGCGCGGTGCCAATCTCGGCGGCATCGGCGTCGTCATCGGCCATGAAATCTCTCATGCCTTTGATCCCAATGGCAGTAAGTATGACAGTGAAGGACGATTAAAAAACTGGTGGACGAAAAAGGATGCCGAGGCCTTTCAGAAACTGTCTGCTGCTTTTGGTCCTTATTACGATAACTATACCGTCGGCAAGGGTCTCCATGAAAATGGGAAGTTGGTCAGTAATGAAGCTATTGCCGACTGCGGCGGCCTGTCGGTTGCAACGGAGCTTGCCAAGGGCGATGAAACCGTTCTGCGCGATATCTACCATTCCTTTGCGGCTATTTTTGCAACTAAGATGACCGATCAAATGCTGCTCTACTTGATTCAGAACGATCCCCATCCAATTGGTGAAGCTCGTGTCAACGGTGCCTTATCGGCGACGGACGGCTTTTATAAAGCCTATGGAATCACATCGGGAGATGGAATGTACGTGGCTCCGCAGCAGCGGGTTCACCTTTGGTAATTCTAACAAAAAGATAACAAAAAGAGGGGGAATTTATAAAGTCTC
Organism: Megasphaera massiliensis; assembly: GCF_000455225.1. Classification (GTDB taxonomy): domain Bacteria; phylum Bacillota; class Negativicutes; order Veillonellales; family Megasphaeraceae; genus Megasphaera; species Megasphaera massiliensis. The sequence goes on along the minus strand of NZ_HF954532.1, from coordinate 179,930 downwards.
CCCTCTTTTTATCTTGCAATATTTGGGGGAATACGGTACAATCGCAAGTGAGCAATAGCCGTATATTGCACTGGTGGGACAAAAATCGTACCACTGGGAACAGAAACGTAAATCGTTACGTCTATGTGAGTAGAAAAGGAGATATCTGTATGCTAAAAAAAACCAGATCGTCTGCACTTTAGGCCCCAGTTCTAATACTCCGGAAATTATTGAAAAGATGATTAAAGCCGGCATGAACGTTGCCCGTTTTAACTTCTCCCACGGGTCTCATGAAGAACATAAACAGCGCATCGACATGGTTCGAGCTGCTTCCAAAAAATTGGGAATCCCCGTAGCACTGCTCCTCGACACGAAAGGCCCGGAAATCCGTTTGGGCAAATTCAAAAACGGCTCGATCATGATGGAAGCCGGCAATGAATTTACCTTGACCGCTCGTGACGTAGAAGGCGACGAAACGATTGCTTCTATGAACTATAAAGAATTGCCCCAGGACGTTAAGGCCGGCGACCATATCCTCTTATCCGACGGTTTGGTAAACCTCGAAGTCGTCAGCGTCGAAGGCGAAGATATTCATACGAAAATCCTCAACAGCGGTAAGATGAGCGACCGTAAGCGCGTTGCCGTACCGGGTATCGCCATCAACCTTCCGGCTGTCTCTGAAACGGATGCTGCCGATATTGAATTTGGCTGCCGTATGAATATGGACCTCATTGCGGCTTCCTTCATTCAGCGCGGCAAAGACGTCCTTACCATCCGCAAACTGCTTGAAAAGCACAACAGCGAAATGAAGATCATTTCTAAGATCGAATGTCAGGCTGCTGTCAATAATATTGATGAAATCATTAAGATGAGCGACGGCATCATGGTCGCCCGTGGTGACCTTGGTGTCGAAGTACCGGCAGAAGAAGTCCCGATGCTCCAGAAAGTCCTCATCCGCAAATGCCATGAAGCCGGTGAACCGGTCATCACGGCAACTCAGATGTTGGAATCGATGTGCAACAACCCTCGTCCGACTCGTGCTGAAACGAGTGACGTTGCCAATGCCATCATCGACGGCACCGATGCCATCATGCTCAGCGGCGAAACGGCCGGCGGTCTCTATCCGGTAGAAGCCGTTGAAACCATGGCTCGCGTCGCTACCTTTACGGAAAGCAACTTTACGTCGAGACCTTTTGAAGATGACGATTGTGAATCGGCTACGACGACCGAATCCATCGGCAAAGCCGTCGTTAAGATTGCCAAAGACCTCCATGCTGCAGCTATCATCGCTTCGACCGAACGCGGCGGCACAGCCCAGATGATTTCTAAATTCCGTCCGGACTGCCCCATCGTTGCCGTATCTCCGCACGAAGCCATCGTTCGCCGCTTACAGCTCAACTGGGGCGTTCAGGCCATTAACGGGAAAGAAGCCGTTGACTCTGATGCTGTCGTCGACAATGCTATCTTTGCAGCCCTCGATAACGACCTCATCAAAGCCGGTGATCTCGTCGTCTTGACGGCCGGTGTCCCTGTTGCGAAAGCCGGTTCGACCAACATGATCCGCGTTCAGGTTGTCGGCGACGTCCTCCTTCGCGGTACCGGCATTGGCCGCAACTCGGCTATCGGTAAAGTTTGCGTTGCCGAATCTCTGGAAGACCTGAAGAAGAACTTCACGGACGGCTGCATCCTGGTTCTCCGCGCCGCTCGTGCTGACTTTGTAGAATATATGAAACGCGCCAGCGCTATCGTATCTGAAGAAGCAGGCCTTACCAGTGAATCGGCCATCGTTGCCATCACTCTCGGCATTCCGACCGTCGTCGGTGCAGAACATGCTGCGGATACCTTGAATAACGGCGAAGTCGTCACCGTTGACGCCAGCCGCGGCACGATTTTCCGAGGCGCAGCGAACGCTCGATAAATCATAAAGAATACTTCGTGAATGATTAAAAACTCCCTCCGTGAGTCTGCCTTATAAGGCCTGATTTATGGAGGGAGTTTTGCGTTAAAGACTGTTTTTGGGTTTAATTTCGTGATTGTTATGTCACTACCGGTGAGGAAATGGGCTAAGGATATTGTTTTGGGACGTGAAAAAAATTGCCATATCTTCACTGCGGCTGCTTTTATATTGTGACTGTATTGTGCACGGGCCATTACTTCGGTGTTATCGACGAGGTATATAATCGGGTAAAACAAGAAAGGATGATGGTTATGAAAATGACGAAGAATATGGCCAAACTGGCAGCTGCTGTCTGCCTGTCTATGTCTTTAGGATTTGGTGTCGTATCGGCCTTGGATGTACCGTTTTCGGACGGGGCGATGCCGCAGGGCATGCCTCCACAAGGGATGCCGCCGCAGGGCATGCCTCCACAAGGGATGCCGCCACAGGGGATGCCGCCCCAAGGCATGCCGCCTCAGGGACAGCAGGGAAAATCCTTGTCGGAATTTACCGCTGCGCAGCGGATTACGGGCAAAGAGGCGCTTCTGGTCAATCAGGATATCACGGCTGATGAGGCCGATGAAAATTCCGTCCTGGCAGAACAAGGCGCTGACGTGACCCTGAAGCAGGTTCGCCTTTCCAAGACGGGACATACGACCAGTGAAGATGGCAGTAATTTTAACGGTCAGAATGCCGTCCTCCTCGTTTCGAACAGTACGGCGTCCCTTACCGACTCTACGGTCACTTCTGATGCCGAAGGGGCCAATGCCGTCTTTGCGACGGGAAAAAATGCAGTCGTCACTGTTAAAGACGTTAAGATTAATACCAAAGGCAATTCGTCCCGCGGCCTCGACGCGACGTACGGCGGTACGATTCACGGTGAAAACGTAGATATTACGACGGCAGGGGCTCACTGCGCGGCCTTGGCGACCGACCGGGGTGAAGGCAATGTCTACGCCACGGGCAGTACCCTTTCGACGAGCGGGGAAGGCAGTCCGGTCATCTATTCGACGGGCAACATCGTTCTCACGAAGAGCCATGGTGTCGCCAAAGGCAGTGAAATCGCCTGCGTCGAAGGAAAGAATTCCATCTTCATAGAAGATTCGACCCTCACCGGATATAAGAACCACGGTGTCATGCTCTACCAGAGCTTTTCCGGCGATGCCGGGACGGGGACAGCTTCTTTTACGGCTAAAAATTCGACCCTTCGCAACTATTCTGACGGAGCTATGTTCTACATCACCAATACGAAGGCCGTTGCCAGCCTGACCAATACGGTCATTGAATCGCCGAAGAACAAGAATCTCATCGAAGTCGCCAGCGACCGCTGGGGAACGGAAGGTTCAAACGGCGGTGACTTTGAATTTACGGCAGCCAAACAAACTCTCAGCGGTGACGTCATCGCCAATAAAATCAGTACTGTTTCCGTCAGCTTGACAGACGGCTCGAAGTGGAGCGGGGCTATGAATCCAAAGCACACGGCTAAATCGGCCAGCCTTTCTCTCGATGCCTCGTCGATTTGGAACGTGACCGGCGACTCCTACGTCGCAGCTTTGACGGACGAGGATACGACACTTGGCAACATTCACAGCAACGGCTACACGATTTATTACGATAAGAGCAACAAGGCCAATGCCTGGCTTAAGGGACAGACGGTAAAACTGGACGACGGCGGTAAGGTAAAGCCTTTATAGTCCCGGTTAGGCTTTTTACGGCAGACTTTTCATAAGAAGGTCTTGCGGGACTCTCTTCTAAATGCGATCTTGGCAGTCATGTAAAAAAATAGTTGAAGTTTTTTGTAAATATTGAAATATACTCTCGATAAAAGGGCATAAAGGGCAACCTTTATACCCTTTTTATTTTGCCGGATGCGAGAGAAATCTTTTTTCTTCTACGCCGGCATCACCGCCAGGAAACGAATCGACGTATCGTTATGATAGTCGATAATGGCCGGCCATACGGGAAAAGTTTCCCTAATTATGGCTGTCGGTAGTTTGCTGCGTACCGCTAGCACCTATCTTTCTCCCATTTCTCCATAAAATACAATGTGAAAGTAATAACAAAAAATGTAAAATGGTATTGATATACAGTATCGTTTGTGATATATTAAGAAAGGAATTTTTAAAATATACTATAATTTATGGGAGATGTGGCGGAATGAAGACGGTAAAAGCAATAAGTACAGCCATGGTTATTGCAGCTATGACAGGGAGCATGGTTTTCGCAGCGGATTACGTAGGGGACGGTTCTTTTCTTAATGTCGGTGATTCGACGCAGACACATGAAGGGGCGACGGCCGACACGGCTCGCGTCGATGCTCGAGCCGGGGCGTCTGTCTTGGTTACATCGAAAACTTCAGCTGAAGATAATCCTTATGGGATGGATGAAGCTACGGGGAAGGGAAATCACGCAGCTAACCTTAAAGGCGATTATGATGTGGCCCGCGTCGTTGTTCACAATGCCCGCAGTGATTTCGGCTTAGATACGTATGCGTCGAAGACCGGTACGGCTATCGGGGCTTATGCCAAGGCTAACGGAGTCCAGTCAGCCGCGCTTGGATATAAAGCCGAGGTCATCAGAGCGGCTGAAAATGGATTGGCCTTGGGCTATGCCAGCCAGACTTCGGCCAAGAACAGTGTCGCTCTCGGTGCTAACAGCGTAGCTGATGAAGAAAATACGGTTTCTGTCGGATCTGACCTTTTGACGCGGCGAATTACGCACGTTGCCGATGGGACGGCTGCCACTGATGCTGCTACCGTAGGCCAGCTCCAGTCGGCTTCCGCCTCCCTTCATCAAAATATTCGCTCTTTAGGGACGGAAATTGATCAGGTCGGCGCTGTCTCGGCAGCTCTTGCCGGGCTGCACCCGCTCCAGTCCGATAAGGGCTTTGAAATCTCTGCTGCCGGCGGTGCCTATGACGGGAAACAAGCCATGGCCTTAGGCGGCTTCTACCACGCTAATCCGGATCTCCTGTTTTCCTTCGGAGCTGCCACTTCTTTTGATGGTGACCATAAGACCGCCGGTAACGTAGGCGTCACTTTCCGCGTCGGCCCGAAAGCCGAAAAAAATACATCCGTCGATATCCGTACCTCTGATGAAGTCTTGCAGCGCTTAGACGCCTTGAGCCGAAAAGTTGACAAGTTGGAAGCAGAAAATCAAGACTTAAAGAATAAATTGAACATAAAGTAATGCAGATCGCGGATGAAATAATTATTTGACAACGATATTGAGACGAATGCCAAAAGCCTGCCGTTTGAACGGCAGGCTTTTTGTTCCTTGTTAACGATGGCGGCGTCATCTAGCTCATGCATCTTGAGTGAATCTGCGTTTTCTTTGCGATTGCCTTCAGCAGTTTTCTACGATGGTCAGGGCCTTGAGAGCACTTCTTTGTTATAGGCCCATAAAGGCCAGCATCTGCATCATCCCCGGCAGGAAGGTATCGAGATCGAGGGACTCTTCTAAGGTGTGTTCACGGCGACTGCGGCAGAAGCCGAAGGAAATGGCCGGGATCCCCTGACTCAGGGGAATATTGGCATCGGTACTTCCGGCAATGCAGGTTGTGGTCAGGCCCTGCTGTTTACGGATGGCCGTAATCCTCCGGACGAGGGGATTCTGGTCGACTTGACTGCACGGCCGTTCGCCGATGCTTTTTAAGGAAATGCGAACATCACGGGACGGCTTTTCTAAGAGGGCGTGGAAGGCCTTGTCGAGGCTGTCAAGAGACGTTCCGTCTTCCGAACGAAGATCGACGGTGAAGCGAACCTTTGCGGCAATGGAATTGACCGTCGTGCCGCCGCTGATGGTGCCGACGTTATAAGTCGTCTTGGGTTCTGCCGGGAGCGAGAGGCTGTAAAGCGAATCGATGACGGATGCGGCCGCGGCGATGGCATTGGCGTTTCCAAAGCCCATCCAGCTGTGGCCGCCCGGCGTTTCGATGGTGACCTCATAGCGCCGGGAGCCGACGGCCGTGGCGACGAAGGTGTCGAAGGTGCAGTCGACGGCGACGACTTCAGAAATGCGGCCGGCCCAGTCGGTCATGATTTGGCGAATGCCCTTGAGATTGCCCAAGCCTTCTTCGCCGACGTCAAAGGCGAAGAGGATACCCTGAGGCGGTGTCAGCTTTAAGTCGAAAATCATCTTGATGATGAATAACAGGCCGGCAATGCTGGCGCTGTTGTCACTGCATGACGGGGCCGACAAGATATTTTTTGATTGGTGAATCGGTATCTCGGACAACTTTTCAAAGACCGTATCCATGTGGGCCGTATACAAGGCTGCTTTTTGGCCCTTTTTCAGCCGGCAGGGATAGAGGATGTTGCCGCTGTCATCACGGTAGGCTCCGTCGGCGCCCAGACTGTGGAGGTACTGTAAGATCCATTTGCCTTTGACTTGTTCCCGGCCCGTCGGCGACGGGATGGAAATAATCGTTTTGAGGAGCTCCAGCCACTGGTCTTGGTTCCGGCGTACATAGGTTTCAATGATGTCGTTCATGAATGTCATCTCCCGTAAGAATTTTCCTTATTATACCATATCTATGGGAATGATGATTTTTCGTATTCCTGTATTTTCCATAAGGTAGACGCAAAAAGGCCCTGTCCGCATGGGACAGGGCCTTGGTGTATATTATCCTAAGATTTTTTTCAAATCGGCTTCCGGCGTCGTCGTCGGGGAGATGTTGAAGTTTTCAACTAAGTAGTTGAGGACGTTCGGCGAGAGGAAGGCCGGAAGTGTCGGGCCGAGGTAGATGTTTTTCAGGCCTAAGTAGAGGAGGGTCAAGAGGATGCAGACGGCTTTCTGTTCGTACCACGAGAGGACCAAGGTCAAGGGCAGGTCGTTGACGCCGCAGTCAAAGGCTTTCGCCAAGGCGACGGCGACCTGGATAGCGCTGTATGCGTCGTTGCACTGGCCCATATCCATGATGCGCGGCAAGCCGCCGATGGTGCCGAGATCGAGGTCGTTGAAGCGGTATTTGCCGCAGGCCAGGGTCAGGATGACGGTATCGGCCGGGGTCTGCTGAACGAAGTCGGTGTAGTAGTTACGGCCCGGGCGAGCGCCGTCGCAGCCGCCGACGAGGAAGAAGTGTTTGATGGCGCCGGCTTTGACGGCTTCGATGACTTTGTCGGCAACGGACAGAACCGTGCCATGGCCGAAGCCCGTCGTAACCGTCGTACCGCCGTTGATGCCGGTGAAGTGCTGTTCTTCTTTATAGCCGCCGAGTTCCAAGGCTTTTTCAATGACCGGCGTGAAGTCCTTGTCTTCGCCGATATGGGTTACGCCGTCAAAGGAGACGACTTCCGTCGTGAAGACGCGGTCGATGTAGGATTTCTTGGGGGGCATGAGGCAGTTCGTCGTGAACAGGAAGGCGCCGGGGACGCCGTCGAATTCTTTCTGCTGGTTCTGCCAAGCCGTGCCGAAGTTGCCTTTGAGGTGTTTGTATTTTTTCAGTTCCGGATATGCATGGGACGGGAGCATTTCGCCGTGGGTGTAGACGTTGATGCCTTTGCCTTCTGTCTGCTGGAGGAGGCGTTCCATATCTTTAAGGTCGTGGCCGGTAACGACGATGAACGGGCCTTTTTCGATGGTCAAGGGAACCGTCGTCGGAACCGGTGTGCCGTACGTCGAGGTGTTGGCTTCGTCGAGGAGGGCCATGCAGGTCAGGTTGACTTTACCTGTTTCCATGACGATAGGAAGCAGTTCGTCCATGCCCCAGTCTTCGCTCAGGGCCGAAAGGCCTTTGATGAAGAAGGCGCCCAGTTCGTCACTGGATTTGCCGAGCATCAGGGCATGATAGGCGTAGGCTGCCATGCCGCGCATGCCGAAGAGAATGAGTGATTTCAAGGAGCGAATGTCTTCATCGGCATTCCACAGGCCGCTCATGTCGTAGTCGTCAGCCGGGGAATCCGAAAGAGAGGCCGATTCAGCATGGACTTTGTCGATCATAACCTGCGTCGTTTCGGTGTTGAAGTTGACGTTGGTAACGGTCGTGAACAGGCCTTCGAGAATGACCCGGTAGGTCTGCGCCGTCGGAACGGCGGTCTGACAGGTACGGGCGAGACCGATTAGAGCGCCGGTCAATTTGTCCTGGAGACCGGCTTCAGCCGATGATTTTCCACAGACACCGGCACCACCCGTACAGCCTGTACCGAAAGCGGTCTGTTCACACTGGAAGCAAAACATCTGTTGTTCTTTTGTCATTGAAAAAAACCTCCTCTATCTTTATCACAATAAAAAATGAATGAATACGTAAGTTATCTAGTATGTCTTCAGCTCTTATCGAGTATACGTAGAGTATAGCAGGAGTCGATGTGGATTTCCGTTGCATTTACAACAAAATGAAAATTATCTTTCCTTTTGGAAACGAAAACGATGCTTGCGAAATGAGGTTTTCTACGGTAATATAGATGTATATAATCTATATTATAATAGATTCGACAGATATGTAAATAGGAGGAATTCACGATGTCAGATAATAAAACCTATGCTGTGTTTAAAACGAATAACGGCGACTTTACGGTAGAGCTCTTTGCAGAAAAAGCACCGATTACCGTTGAAAATTTTGTAACCTTGGCCAAGGACGGATTTTACGATGGAACGATTTTCCATCGCATCATTGCCGACTTCATGATTCAAGGCGGCGACCCGACCGGTACCGGCCGCGGCGGCTCGAAACAGACCATTCCCGATGAATTCGGCGAAGGCCTCGATTTCAGCCAGCCCGGTATCTTAGCTATGGCCAATGCCGGCCCCAACACGGGAAGCTCTCAGTTCTTCGTCACCGTCGTACCGACGCCGTGGCTCCAGAATCATCATTCTATCTTCGGCAAAGTCGTTAAGAATTATGATGTTGTCGAAAAAATCAGCGGCGTTCAGACGGACTTCGCCGATAAACCCCTCGAAGATGTCGTTTTGAATACCGTTGAAATCACGACTGAAGCGTAAGGCTTCATGATTTATTATACGTATATGGTGCGCTGTGCCGACCAGTCGTTATACACCGGCTGGACCCTCGATGTATCTAAACGGGTGGCCGCGCACAATGATGGCAGAGGGGCTAAGTATACCCGTTCCCGTCGACCTGTGACCCTGGCCTGGTGCCAGGGTTTTCCTACAAAACACGAAGCTATGCATTGGGAATGGGAAATCAAGCAGTGGTCGAAAGACAAAAAAGAGCAGCTCTGCCGTGACCAGCTTTCGGTTTGTCCTAAGGGAGATGACTCACTATGAATCGATGGAAAAAATGGCTGACGACGATGGTGGCCGGATTTACCCTCTGTGTGGCTCCGGTAGCCGCTGTTTCTGCTGCCTCGGCAGCTCAGATCCTGCTTTATGGAGCGGCTTCCATGGCTATGGCCCGTCAGCAGCTGATGAAAATGGATGATCAGAATCAGAAACAGATGCTGGCCAGTACCCAGGCGAAGACCGGCGTTCTTGACGACGAAGCCTACAGCCGGAGAGTAGAAACGATTCAGCGCAACCTCGTGGCGACGGGACTCGTTAAGCGAAATTACGACGTATACGTCAATCCTTCGAAGGAACTCAATGCTTTTGAAACGGTCGGCGGCGTTATTTCGATTAACCGCGGGATGGTCGAGGCCTTAAATGATGATGAACTGGCCTTTACCCTCAGCCATGAAATGCAGCACGGTGAAAAGCGTCATGCCGTAAACGGCGTCTTGAAGAGTATCGGCATTGCAACCTTGGTCGACGTAGCCCTCGGCGGCAACGCCAACGTCCTCGATATACTGCTTGGCAGTGTAGCTGTCAACTATATCGATAATGAAGTCGTTACCATGGACCAAGAAAAACAGGCCGATGAAACGGGTTTCAACATCATCAAGAACACGGCTTATAATGTCGGTGGGGCAGCTTCGTCCATGCAGTACGTTTACGAACAGTACGGTGATTTATGGCAGGAAGGTTTTAAACGAGTCATCAGCCCGAATAACCATCCCCAGATGTCGAGCCGTATTCAAAAATTGGCCGGCCGCATGAGCCAGTGGTCAGGAAACCACGTCCAAGTCGGCGGCAATACGGTCTATGTCAATGCTCAGCCTGTCGTGACGCCGGCTGCTATGGGCGATTATTCGTCGCGCCGCCGGGCCTTCCTCGTAGCCGGTAATTTGGCACGGTCCTTCCACGACGTCTATGGCGAAGCGCCAAAAGACAATAAAGTGCTGACGGAAACCATCAATAAAAAAGATCCGTCCTGGAACATCAGTACCCGGGGCGATGAACTCTATCTGAACGGCCAGTATATCATGACCGGAGCTGCCGGTGACAGCGTTACGAGTATTGCCGGTAATTTGCAGCGAGCCGCTGACAGCAAAGCGGCGATGCTGAGCAAGGGCGATATTCAGCAGAAAGATAAAGAATGGACACAGAAGTACGGGTATAAAGCTACGAAAGAAAAGGCTGCAGCCAAGGAAAATCAAGTAAAGAAGGATAAAGATGCATAAGCAGATTGCCTGCGTCGTGGCCCTCATGGCCTTGACTCTGGGTGTCGGTATCTTTGCCGGAGCTCGTCAATCGATGCATTCCCGGGGAGTGGATATGATTTTGGAACAAGCTCGGCAGAGAGCCATGACCGATAATGAAGAGCTGCCGGTCCTTCAGGAAAAGCCCCGAGTTACCCTGCACTATCCGCAGTCGGATCCGGCCGCCGGTCATCCGATCCTTCGCTGGAGCCGCGTTGACGGTGCCGTGATGTACGATGTACAGATCTTGAAAAAAGACGGTGATTCCGATGCGGGAGCGACGGCCTATGAGCCGTTCATGGAGGATCAGCGGGCCTATACGACGGGATTAGAATTGAAGCTGCCCGATACCTTCTTTGGTCCTGTCTTTTACTGGCGGGTACGCGGTCTTGACCTCAAAGGACGCCCGGTCAGTGAATTTTCTGATATTGAAGAAACCTATGTCGATATTTTTAAATCGGTGAGGGAAAAGCCGATACCCTTGTCTTTTTTTAATCAAGGTCCCGGTCAATGGCTGCTCTATCCGGTGTATGATTGGATTGCCGTCCCCGGTGCCAAGTCCTATGAAGTAGAAGTCCTCGACGGGGCTCCGGAAAATCCCAACGGAACGAGGCCTTCCATCCACCGCATCGATGTCTACCATCCGGAGTTTTCCCAGCAGTATGACCAAAAGGCTCGCTGGGGCGATAAGACTTTTTATTGGCGCGTTCGGGCCTTGGATGAAGATGGGAAGGCCATCGGCGGCTATTCTGATGCCGTGCCTTTCGAGTTGAGTCCCAAGACCGAAGCCGGTGAAGTCGCCATTTTCGGCGACAGTATCAGCCACGGCGGCGGCAGCGTTTCCTATTCGCCGACGGATTGGGAATTCAGCTACGCTTCGTACTTGAATTTTCCGACCATTAATTTATCTCAAAGCGGCGATACGAGTGCCATGGCTGCCGAGCGCTTTGAAAAAGATGTCCTGCCATTCAAGCCGTCGTACGTACTGGTTCTCGTCGGCTCGAACAGTCTGCGGGCCGGTGTCCCGTCGTGGGAAGTCATCGGCGATCTCCGGTCGATTAAAAAACAAGCCCTGGAGAACGGAATAAAACCGGTATTCCTGACGATTCCGCCTCTCAACCCGGAAAATATCAAGGCCGCCTTCGACCAGGATACGACCGACGATTGGCGGCGGTCCATTGCCGAGGTCAACGATTATATCGATACTCAGGTTCACATCGATATCGTACCCGGAATGGCCGATGAAGACGGCGAACTCAAGACCGAGCTGGCCTTAGACGGACTTCATCTGGATCCGCCGGGAAAAGAACTGATGGCCCGAGCCATTAACAATGCTTGGGATGATATTACAGCCCTTCCTGACAGTGCTTGGGAATAGGCTGATGAGCTCTTACTTATGACAAAACGCCCTGCCGTAGTACGGCAGGGCGTTCTTTTATTCTGATAATAATTTTTTTGCGGTGAACTGGTCCGTAATGAGGACGTTGGCATAGCCGCCTTTTAAGGCTGCTCGGATACTGGCTATTTTTCCATCGCCGCCGGAAAGTAAGATGCTGTATTCTTTATGACGCAGGTCATCCAGGTCGATTCCGACGGTGCGGTCATTCAATTCCTGGCTGGAAATGTTTCCGTCCTTGTCGAAGAAGCGGGAACAAATGTCACCGACAGCGTGGGTTTTTAGATAGTTCTTTTCTTGTGAATCGGCATAGCCCAGGCGGAAGAAAAGGGCGGTGTCGCGGACGGTACCGACGCTGAAGATGGCGATGTTGGCATTGCGGCCGAGCTCGAGGACGCGTTTGATATGGCGGTCGCGGTAGACCATTTCCTTGACTTCCTTAGAATCAAATAAGACCGGGAGGGGGAGATATTGGGCAATGGTACTGTAATTGCTGGCGAATTTCCCCAGGATTTCATTGGCATAGGTTTCGCTGGTCGATAAGGTGATGCCCCCTTCGAGCTGGACGATTTGGGCGCCCTTTAAGGGGTGAGGAATGAGTTGATGGGACAGGTTGTTCAGCGTTGTCCCCCAGCCGACGCCAATGATATCGCCGTCTTGAATGATGTCATTGACATAGGCGGCGCTGCGCTGGCCGATGTATTTTTTTATTTCTTCTTCATCTTCAATGGGAGCGTTGGCGATGCAGACATCGCGCAGGCCGTAGGCTGCAGCTACCTTTTGAGCCAACTGGCTCTGGTCTTCGATGGGGTCGAAGATTTCGATTCGTACAAAGCCTTTGTCTTTGGCATACTGCAGGAGCCTCGAAACCGACGGGCGGGACAATTTCATTTCCTTAGCGATATCAGCTTGGCTGAAATTGGACTGATAGTATAATTTGGCGGCACTGATGGCCAGTTTATTCTTATCGTGCTGCATAGGCATTCATCCTCAATATGGTGCTTCTAAAAACACGGTTGTCAAAACAGAAGTCGTACAATAAGGTTCTCTTTATTATCGCATTTTTAGCGGCCCTTTTGCAAGGTAAAAGGGTAGAATAAAAAAGAGACTGCCTTTATATACCTTATATCTTGCATAAAATACATGACTTTACAAAGACTATACAAGAATTGAAAATATGTGAAGTTATAATTGAAAATATTTGCAAGAGATGTATAATGAGAACAGGTAAAGCATTATATGCAATAAGCGAAAGAAAAATCAGATGTTATGTATGGAAGGAGAAATGTATTATGCAGGACAAGCAGTATGTAATGGCTCTTGACGCCGGCACGACGAGCAATCGCGCAATTATTTTTGACAATGAATCGCATATCGTCAGTGTCAGCCAAAAGGAATTTACCCAGTATTTCCCAAAGCCGGGCTGGGTTGAACACGATGCCAATGAAATCTATCACACCATGCTTGAAGTTATGCGGGAAGCTTTGGCCCAGTCGAATCTGACGGCCAATGAAATTTCAGCGATCGGGATTACTAACCAGCGTGAAACGGCTGTCGTCTGGGATAAGAAGACCGGCGACCCGGTGTACAATGCCATCGTTTGGCAGTCCCGTCAGACGGTGGAAATCTGTGAAGACTTGAAAGCTCGCGGCTTGGTCGATGAATTCCGTGAAAAAACGGGCCTGGTCATCGATGCTTATTTCTCAGGCACCAAGGTAAAATGGATTCTCGACAATGTTGAAGGGGCCAGAGAAAAGGCGGAAAAGGGCGATCTCCTCTTTGGGACCATCGACTGCTGGCTTGTTTGGAAGTTGACCGGCGGCAAAGTTCACATTACGGACTATTCCAACGCGTCGCGTACACTTATGTTCAACATTAAAGAACTAAAGTGGGATGACCAGCTCCTTGAATATTTAACCGTTCCGAAATCGATGCTGCCGGAAGTTCGCTCGTCGAGCGATATTTATGGGTGGACAGAACCGTCGATCCTCGGCGGTATGGTCAATATTGCCGGCATTGCCGGTGACCAGCAGGCAGCTCTCTTCGGCCAGACCTGTTTTGAACCGGGCATGGCCAAGAATACCTATGGGACGGGCTGCTTTATGTTGATGAATACGGGGACGACGCCCATTCCTTCTAAAAACGGCTTGGTTACGACCATTGCCTGGGGCCTTGACGGCAAAGTCGAATATGCCCTCGAAGGTTCTATCTTCGTCGCCGGATCGGCCATTCAGTGGCTTCGTGACGGGCTGCGGCTCATCGATACGGCTCCCGATTCGGAATGGGTTGCTAAACGGGTTCCCGATTCGGATGGCGTCTATGTTGTTCCGGCCTTCGTCGGCCTTGGCGCTCCGTACTGGGATATGGATGCTCGTGGTCTCATTATCGGCATTACGCGGGGCACGAAGAAGTCTCACATCGTCCGGGCAACCCTCGATTCCATGGCTTATCAGACGAAAGATGTCCTCGGCGCCATGGAAGCCGATTCGGGTATTAAATTGGCCGCTTTAAAGGTAGATGGCGGCGCCGTTGCCAACAATATGCTCATGCAGTTCCAAGCTGATATCCTCGGCGTTCCTGTCGATCGACCTCAGGTCATTGAAACGACGGCTCTCGGTGCGGCCTACTTAGCAGGTCTTGCTGTCGGCGTCTGGGATTCGAAAGAAGATCTGGTCTCGAGCTGGAAACTTCAGAATCGTTTTGAACCGACGATGGATCCTGAAAAATCAAGTGCCTATTATAAAGGCTGGCGCAAAGCGGTCAAACACGCAATGCATTGGCTGAGTGATGAAGACTGACAGAGAGGTGCATAGCTATGATATACGATAACTTACTTGGTGAATTCATCGGAACGATGGTCCTCATCGTCTTCGGGGGCGGTGTCTGTGCCTGCAATACCTTGGCAAAATCGAAAGGCCAGGGCGGCGGCTGGATCTGTATTACGACGGCATGGGGCTTTGCCGTAATGCTCGGCGTCTTTACGGCGACGACCTTGGGAGCACCGCAGGGTGACCTGAATCCTGCCGTCACCTTAGGGAAAACCATGATCGGCCTCTATTCGGTACCGCAGTTTATTGTTACCTCTATCGTTCAGATTCTGGGCGGCAGCCTCGGTGCGGCTATCGTTTGGCTCGCTTACTTGCCCCATTGGGCTGAAACGGAAGACAAGGCTGCGAAGCTCGGCATTTTCTGTACGGCCCCGGCTATCCGCAACTATCCGGCCAACTTCCTTTGCGAATTTATCGCGTCCTTCTTCTTGATGTTCGTCATTTGGATGATTTTTTCCCCGGCTGTCGGCAAGATTCCTGCCGGCCTCGGGCCCTATATCGTAGGTGTACTCATCTGGGCTTTGGGTATGAGCCTTGGCGGTCCTACAGGGTATGCCATGAATCCCGCCCGTGATCTCGGTCCTCGTCTGGCTCACGCTATCCTGCCGATTGCCGGTAAGGGCGGTTCCGATTGGGGGTATGCCTGGGTTCCTGTCGTCGCTCCGATGGTCGGTGCCTTCGCTGCCTACGTCGTCGCTGCAGCACTGAACGTATTCTAATTTCATGATGGTTATTTCGGTTATAGGGACTCGGTACGGGTCCCTATAATTTTAGAAATTTACAAAATTTCTTATAGAAATGAACTTAATTTCAAACAGGAGAAATGTATATATCATAGCTTATTTTTTGACTATGATAAATTAGCATCACCCTAAATTGAAAAAATGTAAAAATAGACTTGCAATTATTTTCACGAACTTATATAATAAGGGCATCAAAGATAGTACTCCAAGGCATTTACAGAGAAAGAGGTTGTGAATATGACAAAACAAGCAGATGTCGTCGTAATCGGCGGCGGTATTACCGGCACAGCCATTTTGCACGAATTATCCAAGTATAATCTTCGCGCCGTTCTGGTTGAACAGGAACCGGAATTAGCAGCCGGTACGACAAAAGGCAATAGTGCCATTCTTCACGCAGGGTTCGATGCTCCTACGGGCAGCATGAAAGCTTTGATGAATGTTGAAGGCAATGCGATGTACCATGAATTAAAGGATGAATTAGATTTGGAAATTCGTTGGTCCGGGTCATATGTAGCAGCTCTCGACGATGAACAGATGGAAGTCCTTAAAGAACTCCTCGCCCGGGGCCAGGCTAACGGCGTTCCCGGTTTGAAAATCGTCAGCGGCGATGAAATGCGCGAAGAAGAACCGAATGTCAGTAAAGACATCAAAGCGGCTCTCTTTGCCCCGACAGCCGGCATCTGCTGGCCCTTCGGCTTGGCGTTGGCCTTTGCGGAAAATGCCGTCATCAACGGTGCCGAAGTCATCCGTGACTGTAAGGTTACGGACATCGTCGTAGAAAACGGTGCCGTAAAGGCCGTTGAAACGGATAAAGGCACGATTGAAACGAAGTACGTCATCAATGCTGCCGGCGTTCATGCCGACGATATCAGCCGTCTGGCCGGTGACGACAGCTTTACGATTAAACCGCGTCGCGGCGAATATATTCTCTTCGACAAGACGGCTCAGAAAGATTTGGTTTATTCGCCTATTTTCCCGACGCCGACTAAGATGGGCAAGGGCATCCTGGTCTGTGCTACGACGCACGGCAACGTATTCGTAGGGCCTAACGCCCAGGATCTGCCGGAAGATGACAAGGATGATACAGCCGTTACCATTCCCGGCATGGACGAAATTCTGGACAAAGCCCGCCGCTTAGTCCCCAATATCCCGGTCGGTGCTACGATTACCGAATTTTCCGGTGTCCGCGCCGTTTCCAATACGGGTGACTTTATCGTCGGACCTTCGGAAAAGACGACGGGACTGCTCCATGCTGCCGGCATCCAGTCGCCGGGCCTTACGTCGGCGCCGGCCATTGCCAAAAAGCTGGTGGACCTCATCGTATCTGAAACGGGTGCTTCGGCGAAGTCCGATTATAAAAAAGGCCGTCCGGTCCAGCCCTGCTTCCGCATGATGCTCGATGCGGACCAAAAAGCCCTTATCGCTAAAGATCCTCGTTACGGCCGCGTCATCTGTCGCTGTGAAACGATTACGGAAGGCGAAATCGTCGATGCCATCCATCGTCCGGTCGGGGCCCGCACTGTGGACGGTGTCAAACGCCGTACTCGTGCCGGCATGGGCCGCTGCCAAGGCGGTTTCTGCGGACCTCGTGTAACTCAGATTTTGGCCCGTGAATTGAACATCCCGGTTACGGAAGTCCGGAAAGAAATGCGTAATTCTTATATGTTCTATAATAAAGAAAGCGGAGGTAAGGCATAATGGGTGAACAACTTTATGATATTATCATCGTTGGCGGCGGCCCGGCAGGCCTGTCTGCTGCATATAGCGCCTGGCAGAACGGCGCGAAAGAAATCCTCGTTCTCGAACGTGACCGTGAAGCCGGCGGCATCCTTCAGCAGTGTATTCACAATGGCTTCGGTCTCCATCATTTTAAAGAAGAATTGACCGGTCCCGGGTATGCCCAGCGCTGTTATGATTTGGTCAAAGATAAACCGGAAATCAAAATCCTCGTCGATACGATGGTCTTAAACATCGGTCAGGATAAAACCGTTACCGCCGTCAGCCCGGAACACGGCCTGATGAAAGTAAAGGGCAAGACCATCATCCTTACTATGGGCTGCCGTGAACGGACGCGCGGTGCTATCCGCATCCCGGGCTATCGTCCGGCCGGCGTTTTCACCGCCGGTGCTGCCCAGCGTATGGTCAATATGGAAGGCTACTTGCCGGGCAAAAAAATCGTCATCCTCGGCAGCGGTGATATCGGCTTGATCATGGCTCGTCGTATGACCTTGGAAGGATGTAAAGTGCAGGCCGTTTTGGAAATCTGCCCCTTCTCCAACGGTCTTACTCGAAACATGGTTCAATGCCTCTATGACTATGATATTCCCCTGTATCTGTCGCATACGATTACGGCTATTCACGGGAAAGATCGGGTCAGCGGTATTACGGCAGCCAAAGTCGACGATCATATGAAACCGATTCCGGGTACGGAATTCGATATCGACTGCGATACCCTGCTGTTGTCCGTCGGCCTCATTCCGGAAAATGAATTGTCCCGCGGCCTCGGCATCGCTATGCATCCCTTGACCAACGGACCGATCGTCGACCAGCATCGTGAAACGAGCATCCCCGGCATCTTTGCAGCCGGCAATGTCGTCCACGTCCACGACTTAGTCGACTTCGTATCGGAAGAAGCGGAAATCGCCGGTAAGTATGCCGCCCTGAAGGCTCAGGAACAGCTTCCGGAAGATATTGCCGACATCGCCGTTGAAGCCGTGGACGAAGTCAGAACCTGCGTTCCCCAGCATGTCCGCGCTACGGCTGAAGGGGAAACGATTCGACTCTTCATGCGTGTCCGCAAACCGATGAAAAAAGTTCGCCTTACCGTGAAAAGCGGTGACGATACGCTGCTGACGAAAGTCCTCCCCGTTGCCAAACCGAGTGAAATGATTGCCGTCAACGTACCGGCTGCCAAGGCGAAAGGTCATCATGCGGATTGGACTGTTTCCGTAAAGGAGGAAGCATAATATGAGCGTAGAAACGAAACAATTAAACTGCATCAACTGCCCTATGGGCTGCTTGCTTACGGTTACCCTGGAAGACGGTAAAGTGACGAACGTCACCGGCAACACCTGTCCTCGCGGCGAAACGTATGCCCACCAGGAATTGACGGATCCCCAGCGCATGCTGACGTCGACGGTCAGCATTGAAGGCGGCGAACTGCCGCTCTTACCGGTCGTATCCAAGACGACCCTGCCCAAGGGGAAAATCCTCGACTGTGCCCTGGCTCTGCGCGATGTTCACGTCAAAGCTCCGGTAAAGACGGGCGATGTCATCGTCAAAGATATCTTAGGCCTCGGCGTCGATATCGTAGCCAGCCGCGATATGTAAGCGTATAAAACAACATCAAAATATCCTCTCTCTGTATATACGACAAACGCCCGCCAAGGAATTTCCTTGGCGGGCGTTTTACATATATAAATCATTAATAGCGACAGAAAGGGATTAGTCCCAGCCTAATTTGCGGCGTTTTTCTTCGATGTCGGCGACAATCTGTTTTGCCAGTGCCTTGGGATCGACGTTGACCGTCATGACCGAACCGAGTGTTTCTTTGGTATCGCGCTTTAAGAAGTTTTCGACGTTCGTCGAACCTTGGACCGGCGGTTCGACGCAGTGATAAGAGTTGATGCCGAACAGGCGGAAGGCCAAAGAGGCATCGAGGCCTTTTTCATTGGACCATTCCGGGCTGGCAAAGCCGTAAGGCATGTCCTTGATGTCATGGCCGGCAGCCTGGGCGATACCGCCTAAGACGACGGATGCGCGGGTGTTGTCGACGCATTCACCCATGTGCCATACGGGCGGCAGCTTGCCGCCGAGGAATTTCTGCAGGGAGTCACCGGCTTTGACGGCGCCGTCTTTACTGCAGAAACCGAGTTTCAAGAGCGGGAAGGAAGCACAGCCGTTGGTGAACAGGAGAATGTTGTTTTTCAGGAGTTCTTCGGCCACGTCAACGACGGCCCGTTCGTAAACGACACGGGGGTTGTTGCAGCCGACGATGTTGACGATCCCTTTGATCTGCCCGCTCTTAAGGGCATCGGCAAAGGGGCCGAACCCGTTGAATTCTTCGGCAATGTTTTCAGCATTGAAGCCGACATCGGCCGTGACTTCGTAAGACGGAATGAAGACCGGCACGTCGCGGCGGGCTTCGAAGCTTTCGATGGCCCGGGTGACGATTTTTCTGGCTAATTTTTCCGTATCTTCGATGTTGGAATGGTGATGGTCGTAGGCGTAGTGTTCGGCACCGGGCAGGCGTGCGGAATCACTGGTCGTGACGACGGTCGTCTTGAAGCAGCGGGCGACGTCCATAATGGATGGGAAAACATCCTGTACGTCGGCAACCCACAAGTCGAGGGCACCCGTCCCGAGAACGAGTTCGGCCCCGACGGCATTGGACAGGGGGATGACCCCTTCATAGCGGTACAT
This sequence comes from Megasphaera massiliensis, assembly GCF_000455225.1. Lineage (GTDB taxonomy): Bacteria > Bacillota > Negativicutes > Veillonellales > Megasphaeraceae > Megasphaera > Megasphaera massiliensis. The sequence goes on along the minus strand of NZ_HF954532.1, from coordinate 160,152 downwards.
GGCGGCCAGGCAGGAACAGCAGACGCCGTAGAATTGGATGCCCTTGGCACCGTGTGCCTTGGCCAGGTCGATGAATTCCTGGGTGCGGCCGATGCGGACGATTTCACTGACCAAGGTCGGAAGATGGCCGTGAACGGCGATGTTGACATAGCCTTTTTTCAGCGCGCCGATATTTACTTTTGAAGTAGCCCGATGGCCGATGCCGAAGACGACGTCTGTGGCGATGTTGGCAGCGACGACGCCGGTAAAGCAGAAAGCAAGTCCGCAGCGCAGGAACTGTTTCATGATGCTCTGCCAGTCTCCGTCCGTACCGACGCCGGTGCGGTGATAGGCGTCAAAGACTTCATTGTAAGCACTGATGGGGATGATGTCGAGGTCGTTCCAAACTTTTTGCCGTTCAGCCGGGGCCATGGCTTTGATCGTTTCATAGTCATCCGGTGTCGGGCGGGAGAGGTCGGCCAGGAGGACGTCGGCCAATTTGCCGGCCAAGGCTTTGACGTCGTCTGTGTCATCGGGAATGCCGAAGGCTTTGCAGACTTGATGCAGTTTTTCAACGCCGAGAATGGGGAGGTTCAACCGTCCTTCGGAGATGAATTTCAAGGTCAGCAAGACTTCACGGGCATGCGCCCCGTGCTGGGCTACACCGGCAGCGGCACTGCGCAGGATATTGCGTGATACGATGAGGTCGGCATCGGCACCGCAGACGCCGAGGGGAGTCTTAGGCGTAATCTTACAGGGACCCATATTGCAGTTTTTACAGCATACGCCGGCAAGGCCGAAGGTACACTGCGGTTTTTGCTGGTCGAAGCGGTCAAAGGTCGTGTCACAGCCAATCTGTTCCATGCGCAGCAGCATTTCTCGTACGGCCGGGTCCGGCGTATGGTCCAGGACATCCTGCTTGGAGGCAAAGGTCTTGCGGTATTCGGCAACGGCCTTCATGTAGTCATTGACACCGCCGTGAACGTGGGGATGGTTGTGATCGTGGGGATGGACATGGTCGGCCAGACAGTCATGACCATGGTCGTGATCGTGATGATGGTCGTGATCATGATGGTGGTCATGATCATGATGATGGTCGTGATCGTGATGGTGATCATGATCGTGATGATGGTCGTGATGGTGGTCATGATCATGTTTATGTTCATGATGGTCGTGATCGTGGTGTTTATGTTCCTTTTCCAATTCTTCTTCGGACATGAGGACACTCCCCTTCTAAAAATAAAAAATATATAATAAATACTTTCATTTAATAAAGCAAATATCGACTTTGCCTAATGAAAAAATGAACTGCCTTCAATTATAAAAGCAGTTCATTTTTTTGGCAAGATGGTGTTGGCTAGTTTTTTTAGAAATTTATTTTACTTTTTGCTGGATGAAGCCCGGCGTCGTGAGGTAACGGTCGCCGTTATCCGGCAGGAAGGCTACGATGGTCTTACCGGCATTTTCCGGACGTTTGGCAACTTCCGAGGCGGCAAAGAGGGCAGCACCGCCGGAGATACCGATGAGGAGGCCTTCAGCTTCGGTGAATTTCTGAGCCGTTTCAAAGGCCTGTTCGTTGCTGACCGTGAAGACTTCATCGTAAATCTTCGTATCGAGGGTTTCCGGAACGAAGTTAGCACCGATGCCCTGGATCTTATGCGGGCCGGCATGGCCTTCGGAGAGGAGCGGAGAATCCTTCGGTTCGATAGCGATGATCTTAACGGACGGTTTCTTTTCTTTGAGGTACTGGCCGACACCGGAAATGGTGCCGCCTGTACCGATACCGGCCAAGAAGATGTCGACGGCGCCGTCTGTATCTTCATAGATTTCCGGACCCGTCGTCAGGCGATGAATTTCCGGATTGACGGGGTTCGTGAACTGGCTGGGAATGAAGGAGTCGGGAATTTCTTTGGCCAATTCGTTGGCTTTGTCAACGGCACCCTGCATGCCCGTTTTCCCCGGAGTCAAGACGATTTCAGCACCATAAGCGGAGATGAGGTTGCGGCGTTCGACGGACATCGTTTCCGGCATGGTAAAGATGGCACGATAGCCTTTGGCGGCGGCGACGGCAGCCAGACCGATACCGGTATTGCCGCTGGTCGGTTCGATGATAACGGAACCCTTCTTCAAGAGCCCTTTCTTTTCAGCGTCTTCAATCATGGCCTTGGCGATACGGTCTTTGGCAGAACCGGCCGGGTTAAAGGCGTCGAGTTTAACGAGCAGATTGGCGGAAATGCCGGCGGCACTGTTGTAGCGTTCCGGTTTCAAGATCGGTGTGTTGCCGACTAACTGTAACATAGACGTGTAAATTTTACTCATGATACATCTCTCCTTTTCGTATGGATTCATCCCCCGATGAATGCAATTGTATAAACAGTAAATGATAAGCTATACCGAATGGGTATATATTATATGTAAGCCTGTGCCGGGAAAAATTTCCTGTACAGGGGAACAACAAAGGCAGAGGACTATTTAAGAGGCCTCATTTGGTTGGGACATCGCTCATCCTGCCGCTGGTCGATCAGTTCGAGGCGATGCTCTAAGAGCATGACCTGGCGCTTGAGGGCTACAATCTGATCTTCGATGGGGTCAGGCAGGCGATTGTGATTGAGGTCGACGTCGCGTTCGCTGTGGCTGGCTTTGAGGTGCTTGCCCTTTTGAACGACGACCCGTCCGGGAATACCAACGACGGTCGAGTGCGGTGGAACGGCTTTGAGGACGACGGAGCCGGCCCCGATTTTTGCGCCTTCACCGACGGTAAAAGAACCGAGGACTTTGGCCCCGCAGGCGACGACGACGTAGTCGCCGATGGTCGGATGGCGTTTTCCTTTTTCTTTACCGGTACCGCCGAGGGTTACGCCCTGATAGAGGGATACGTTGTTGCCGATGATCGTCGTCTCGCCGATGACAATTCCCATGCCATGGTCGATAAAAAGTCCTTCACCGATTTGAGCACCGGGATGAATTTCGATTCCCGTAAAGAAGCGGGAGATGGTGGAAATAATTCGGGCCGTGACGAACCATTGGCGGCGGTAAAAGAAGTGAGCCAGGCGGTAAGCCCAAATGGCATGAAGGCCGGAATAACAGAGCAAGACTTCGAGCGTGTTTTTGGCCGCCGGGTCGCGGTCCTTAATGACGCGAATGTCGTTGCGAAGTGATTTGAACATGGCTGGGCGCCCTCCTGTAGTCTGAAAAAATGAATAAAAAAAAGACCTCGTCATACAGAGACGATGGTCCGTGGTTCCACTCTGATTGCAGTACGAAGACTGCCACTCAATACCCATAACGGCGGCAACCGAGATGACCTACTGTTAAGTTCAATCATCCTGCTCTTGAAGGCATTCCATCACAGTTGACTTTGATAAGGGCTTTCAGCCAATGACCCCTACTCTCTGTACCGTTTCCTGTGTGTACTTGTTTCAATCATTGCATTTATGTCTTTGGTTTGAGAACATAATACGCCTTCGCTTTCCGTTTGTCAATAGAATTTTTGTAAAAAGATGACAAATTTGGTGATTTATTAAAAATGACGATGGTGAACCTGTTTTTTTCTCCGTTTAGAGAGGAGAAAAATGGCCTCGCTGCGGGGAAGGACGGCTGGCACGATGTACATCGAGAGCGCATATATGGTATAATAAAGACTATGCATAATGATTTATCAACCGATAAAGGAGGTTATATTATATGAGCACGCAGATTACCTATTTAAATCATAGTGGCTTTTCTGTTGAGACTGATTCCAAGGTTCTGGTCTTTGATTATTACAAAGATCCGTCAGGAACGGTCAAGGCTTACAGCCAAATCCGTCGGAAACCGGTCTGGTTTTTCGTTACGCACTGGCATGACGACCACTTTAACGGCCGCATTGCCGACTTCGACGGCGACCAGTACATTATCAATGAAGACGTGCCTTTGAAACGAGACGGCCTCAAGGCGGTTCATGCCATGAAGCTCTATGATACGCTGACCCTTGGCGATACGAAGATCACCCAATTCGGATCGACCGACGAAGGAGGATCGTTCCTCGTCGAAACAGACGGATTGAAGATTTTCCATGCCGGGGACTTGAATTGGTGGCACTGGCTTGGCGACACCGATGAAAACAATGCTGAAGCCAAAGCCAATTTCGAACGAGAAATGAAGCATTTAGTGGGTCGGACCTTCGACATCACCTTTTTCCCTGTTGACGCCCGCTTAGAAGGGGCTCGTGAATGGGGTGTCAAAGCATTTTTAAAGGATGTTTCCGTAACCAAGTGTCTCATTCCCATGCATTATTTTGGAACGCCGTGGACGCCGTCTGATGAATTTAAAAAGGCTTACGACGTACCCTTATGGATTCCCAAGCACGATGGGGATGACCTCATCATCGATAAATAGGAGGTATTATGGCGAGTAACACAAATGGCGGAAGACGGAGCCAGATTGCCAATTATATCCTGATTATAGCCGCAATCGTTCTCTTATTGTCCTATCCGTTCCAAGACTTTTTTGCAGGCGGACTCTTGACTCATTTAGCGGGAGCGGCCCTTATCGGGGGCCTTGCCGACTGGTATGCGGTTACGGCGCTGTTTCGGCGCCCCTTGGGCATTTCCTTTAAGACCGCTTTGATTCCCAATAGTAAGGAACGGATTGCCGAAATGGCGCGGCACATGATTGAATCGGAGATTTTGACCGTTTCCAATATGTATAATGTCCTCAAACGCCATCCTATTTTAGGGGCGACGCTGGACTATCTCCATACGGAAAAGGGATTCCAATCGGCAGAGCGCATCTTCGGCCAAATTTTAAACACCTTTTTGTACACCGTCGACATGAAGACCGTTGTCAAGGCCTTTGCCGGCATCGGCGGATCGGCCGTCGAAAAAATCGATTTGGCGCCGGTCATGAGCAAGGCGATTCAAGCCAGCCTTCGCGGTGAATCGGGCAAGGATTTTCTCGATTTTATGATCTTTGCCTTGGAACAAGTCGTGAAGAGCGATACGACAAAAGGCTATATCGGTGAAATCTATGAAGAGTCCCTGCGGCAGTATGCCAAACACAACATCTTATTGGGATGGGCTATTAAAGCGGCCATTAAAATGGAAGTCTTTCAGCCGAGCCACGTTGCCGGTTTGCTGCAGGAAAAATGCCTGGCTCTTTTGGAAGAAACCAAAGAGGAAAACTCCCTTCAGCGCCAGCAGGCTCTCCACTACTTGTGGAAGCAGGCTGAACACATCGAAATCAATGAAGAATGGAGTCAGCGCATCGATGCTTATAAGGATAAGATGTATAATCATTTGATGCTGCGGCCGGATACCGAGGAAGCTTGGCAGCGTTACGTCCAGAATCCGGACAATCAGAAGCGCTTCTGTACGGCAGCGGCAGAATTTGTCGTCCAAAAACTGGAAGGCTGGCACCAAAATCCGGAGCAGGTCGAACAGATCAACCGCCAGGCCCTGGCTTTTGCTGCCCGCGAACTGAAGCGGCTCCAGGTTTGGTTCGGTAAGACGGCTGAAGCAGAAATCCTTAAATATGACGGAACTTATCTTGCAGAACAATTGGAAAACAGTGTCTGGTATGACTTGCAGATGATTCGCGTCAACGGCTCCCTCGTCGGCGCCGTCTTAGGGGCCGTCATATACCTTGCTATGTACGCCATGAAAGGAGGGGCTATCTTATGACTTACCGACAGCGTGCCAATCTCATTTTAGGCTTGTCGTTCGTCGCCTTCATTGCCATCTTCTTTTGGTGGTACACCCACGACGTATCGGTTTGGGAAGAGCTCTTGTTCTTCGTTATCCAATCAGCTCTCATCGGCAGTATTGCTGACTGGTTTGCCGTTACGGCCCTCTTTGAAAAACCCTTGGGATTTCCCTATCATACAGAGCTCTTGTATCGCCATCGCGACCGCATCATTGACGGGATTGCCCGATTGATATCGGAAAAGCTGCTCCAGCCCGACATGTGGAAGGATAAGCTCTATCAAATTTCCTTTATGGATAAAGCCGTCGACTGGCTGCGCGGTCCTCAGGGGCGGGAAAAACTCCGTACGGGGCTCTATGAAGTCGCTCAACGGGCCCACCAGCATATTCAGCGTGGTGAAACTCAGACGGCCATAGCCGGGCACCTGCGCATGTATTTGAAGCGCCAGCCTTTGGTAAGCTTCTTGGAAGACCGCCTCGTTTCGCTGCTCGAAGATCCGACGAGCCCCATGTTCCAGGACCTGATCAATCTCGTTCGCCGCGTCGTCAACAGCGAAGATTTTGACAAACTGTTGGAACGGCTCATTATCCAGTGGCGCGAAGAATCGCAGCACTCCTCGATGTCCAGCATTACCTTGACTAAGGTTCTCGGTATCGTCGATACTCAGCGGATCGCCAAGGATATAAAACTGGGTATCGTCAACTGGCTCGACCAATGGGAACATGCTGAAGGCGAACAGCGGGAATGGCTGTGCCGAAAAGTGGAAATCCTGCTCTATTCGATGAATGGTCAGCTATCCTTTGGGGTACAGAACTGGCAGAATGAATTCGTCGATGCCCTGCCTATCGAGCAGTGGCTGACAGACATCGAACATTCGACGAAAGACTATTTCATGACCGGCGAACAGGGCCGGGAAGAATTGAAAGATTTACTGGAAGAACAGTTCATCCACTACCTCGAATACTGCCGGTCCTACCCTGAAATCAAGGAATGGCTTGATGAACAGATCCGCCGGGCGTTCAACGTCATCTTGGAACATGAACATTCCCTCATTGCCGTTGCTGTCCGAGACGTCTTGTCCGGCTTCGATAAAAATCGGTTCAACCAGTTCTTGGAAAGTAAGGTCGGCGAAGACCTGGCTTGGATTCGTATCAATGGTGCCATCGTCGGCGCCTCCATCGGCCTTTGCGTCTTTGGCGTCTTGAAAATCTATCAGTTTACCCTCGTGCCGTTCCTGCGGGGCCTCTTTCTGTAATCAGGTTCTCTGGAATTGCTCGTTTTGCGTTGTGCCCGTCCTTCTAACAGGACGGGCTGTCTTATGAGGATGAATACATGGAGTATAATCAGATAACCCCTGCAGTCATAACGGCCTTACAGGCTATTGTAGGTGAAAAATATGTTTGGACCGATGACGATAAACGGATTCCCTACGGTCGCGATGAAGGCACCTTTGCGGTGCCTTTTCTGCCCGATGCCGTCGTCTTACCGGCAACGGCGGAGGAATTGGCTGCTGTTGTCGCTTTGGCTAACGAGGCCGTCATTCCCGTCATTCCCAGAGGGACCGGGACGGGCCTTGAAGGCGGCGCCCTTGTCGACGGCCGCGGCGGCATCATGGTCAGTACGGAGCGGATGAACCGCATTTTAGAAATTAATGAAGCGGCTATGTACATGGTCGTAGAAGCCGGCGTCATTACCGAGACGATACAAAAGGAAGCCGGTAAAAGGGGCCTTCTCTATGCCGGTGACCCGTGCAGCGGCGACAGCTGCTGTATCGGCGGCAACGGGGCCACCAATGCCGGCGGTAACCGGGCCGTGAAGTATGGGACGACGAGAGACCAAATCTATGCTCTTGAAGTCGTCACGCCGACCGGGAAAATTGCTAATCTCGGTAAGCGCCTCCATAAGATGACGGCCGGCTACCCCTTGGAAAAAATCGTCGTTGGCTCTGAAGGGACGCTGGGCATTATTACGAAACTGACCTTAAAGCTTGTGCCCTTGCCAAAGTCGACGGCACACGTCCTGGCCGTCTTTCCATCGGCCGAACAGGCCTTATCGCTGGTGACGGCGCTCCCCAAGGCCGGTATTACGCCGACGTGTTTGGAATTTATGGATTACGATGTCATCGAAGTCGTCGGGGAATGGCTCGATGAAAAACAGAACTGCCCTGAAGGCGGAGCCTATATGATTATCCAGCTTGACAGTCAAAGTGAAGACGGCCTTGACGATGACTGCATGAATCTCGATGACATCTGCCGATCTCTCGGGGCTGTCGAAGTCTTCATGGCCGATGCCGAAAAAGTTTGGAAGGCCCGCAAGGCCTTTACCGAAGCGTCGGCTTCGGACTGCCCGGTCGCCGCCATGGAAGACTTCGTCGTACCGCCGGATAAACTATTGTCCTTCATGAACGAGTTGAAGGCCATCGGTGAAGCGACGGGCGTCGTATTCCGCGGTGTCAGCCATGCCGGAGACGGCAATATTCACTTGGACCTCCTGCGTCGGGGCTTTGCAGATGAGGCCGATGAAGGAGGTCGTATCGCGGCTTTTGAAGATAAGGCCTGTGAAGCAGCCTATCGTCTGGGCGGCGCTGTTTCCGGCGAACACGGTATCGGTCAGGCCCGGAAAGCTTTATTTGCAAAATATACTGACCCCGTCGAGTTGGAATTGATGAAAGCTTTGAAACGGGCTTGGGACCCGAAGGGGATTTTAAATCCCGGAAAGATTTTTGATTGAGGTGCGTGACTATGGAATCGATATGTAATGACTGTCCTCGACGCTGCGGTGTCGTCCGCAGCCTCCTTTGGAATGAGAAGGGAATGCCCGGCTTTTGCCATTCTCCGCTCCAGCCCGTCGTGGCCAGAGCGGCCCTGCATCGATGGGAGGAACCGTGCATCAGCGGGACACGCGGGTCGGGAACGGTCTTTTTTACGAGCTGTAATCTGCGCTGCTGCTTCTGCCAAAATTCCATCATCTCCATGGGACGAAAGGGAGTTCCGATTACGCCCGGAAGGCTCCGGGAAATCTATGGTGAGCTCATTGAAAAGGGCGCCCATAACATCAATCTGGTGACGCCGACGCCATATACCTCTGCCATTTTAGAGAGCTTGGCAGATCCCTTGCCGGTGCCCGTCGTCTATAACTGCGGCGGTTATGAATCGGTAGAGACCATCAATCGATTTAAAGATAAGGTGCAGATTTATTTGCCGGACTTTAAATACCTCGATTCAGCCTTAGCCGAACGCTACAGCGGTGCTGCAGACTACCCGCAGGTCGCAGCCGAAGCCATTCTTCGCATGTATGACCAGGTAGGTCCTTACGAACTCGATAACGACGGAATTTTGAAAAAAGGCGTCATCATCCGCCACCTCATCCTTCCCGGCTGTGTCGACAATACGAAAGCCGTCATCGATTGGGTGCGGAACCATTTCGACGACGGCCAGGTTTTATTCAGTTTGATGCGCCAATACGTGCCTTGCGGCCGGGCTGGAGACTATCCGGAAATCAACCGTCCCTTGACCGATGAAGAGTACGATGAGGCGGAACAGTATCTCTTTGACAGCGGTATTGAAGACGGATTTGTTCAGGAAAAAGAGAGCGCCAGCGATGACTTCATTCCCGATTTTGACGGAACCGGCGTTATCTAACGATCTCGGTATCGATAAAAATGCATATAAAAAAGACTGTCCCGGCAGCTGCCTGAGAGCATGTACATCTCAGGCGCTGTCACAGGGGCAGTCTTTTTATATGGTCTTAGTGTTGATCGACGGTCAATTCTTTAAAGCGTTTGGCAATCGGATCGGATTTAACTAATTCTTCGAGGTGTTTCAATTCTTCAGCTTCTACCGTTTCAGACGTATCGTAGCTGGGCGGTACGGTCTTTGCCAATTCAAGGCATTTCCGTGCAGAGGCTACGCTGACGATGATGACCAAGATGGCCATGATAGCCGATACGCCGAAGAGGAGCCATTCCTGCTTGGGCAGGTAGATGTTGAACATATTGAGGTAATCAGCCCAGAAGATAACGACGGTCAGGAAAACCCAGGGGATGACCGTGACCCAGGCGAAGCGGGCCTTACCCATAGCACAGATGACAACGGTCGAGATGGCCAGGGTGATGATGGCCAAGAGCTGGTTCGATACACCGAATATCGGCCAAATCGTAGACAGGTTGCCTTGGAGTACGATGTAACCCCATGCGCCGGAGATCAGAGCCGAGGCGACGATGCCGCCGGGGAGCCAATGGGGATCGCCGAACTTCGGCCATACGCGGCCGATGAGTTCCTGGAGCATGTAACGGCCGACACGAGTACCGGCGTCGATGATGGTCATGATGAACAGGGCTTCAAACATGATGCAGAAGTGATACCAGTAGTTCATCAGGTGGTCAAGGCCGGGGATGTTGGAGAAGATGAAAGCCATGCCGACAGCCAGCGAAACGGCGCCGCCGGGACGATGAGCTACGTCTTCACCGACCATGGCGTTCAACTGAGGCAGGTCGACGACCTGGATGCCCAGGGCCTGGAAGTGTTCAGCTGTCGAGTTGATGGCGAAGTAGTCGTTCGGGATGAGGGAGCAGGCTGCGATAAGGGCCATCATGCCGACGAAGGATTCGGTCAGCATGGCGCCGTAGCCTACGGGGAGAATGGAGCGTTCGTTCATCAGCATCTTCGGCGTCGTACCGGTCGAAATCATGCAGTGGAAGCCGGAGATGGCACCGCAGGCGATGGTGATGAAGATATACGGAAGGACCGGACCGGTGATGACCGGGCCGCCGCCGGCGACAAACTGAGTCATAGCCGGCATCTGAATCGTAGGTCCGACGATGATGATACCGATGGCCAGAGCGCCGATGGTACCGATTTTCATGTACGTCGAGAGGTAGTCACGCGGAGCCAGGAGCAGCCATACGGGAAGAGCAGCAGCTACGAAGCCGTAGATGATGAGGGCGATGGAAATGCCCTTAGCATTGATCGTGAACAGGGGAGCCAGTGTCGGCGAAGCCGATACGGACGGACCGAGAATGACGGCGAGAAGTGTCAGTGCTACGCCGATGACCGTACCTTCTTTGATGTGGCCCGGGCGCAGGAACTGCATGTAGACGCCGACGAAAATAGCGATAGGAATGGTCATGCCGATCGTGAAAGTACCCCAAGGGCTGTCGTGAAGGGCATTGACGATGACGACGGCCATGCCGGCCATAGCCAGGATGTTGAGGAACAAGACGGCAAAGGATGTTGCCAGGCCGACTTTGTCACCAATCTGAGCTTTGGCGATTTCGGCAATGGATTTGCCGTCATAGCGCATGGACGCAAAGAGGATGACCATGTCATGGACGGCACCGGCGAGGACACCGCCGATGAGAATCCACAGGGCGCCCGGTAAGTAACCGAACTGGGCTGCGATGACCGGGCCTACGAGGGGGCCGGCACCGGCGATAGCCGCGAAGTGATGGCCGAAGACGACGTACTTATTGGTCGGCACGTAGTCATGACCGTCTTCAAAACGGAAAGCCGGTGTAACCTTATACTGGTTAACGGTCAGTACTTTTGCGGCAATAAAAGCACCATAGAAACGGTAAGCCAGCACAAATATTAATGCAGAAATGATAACTAAAAACAAACCATTCATAAAAAATTCCCTCCTTATCATATTTATTTCGTGAAGCGCTGGACGCTTACAAAACAGGCGTTGTATAGGTACGAAATATAAAGCTGATGCCATGCTTTTGATGGGGGTATGGATCTCATCACTTTTGCCGCAGGTGCTTTGATGAGGAATATTATAATCGGATGCAACGCCACATCCTCAGTCCATCCAAGTAAAACGTTTTTGTTACAATTCTATTGACTTTTTGTCGTTTATAAATATCATATAACGATTTTACTATACACCTACTATAGTTTAAAGAAGTAAAAATAGCAAGTTACTTATGGTAAAGTTTACGATATATATATGAAAAAAACTCATGATGTACTGAATAAAATAATTTGTGGAGGGGTATTTCCTTAATATATAACGGAAATTGTTAAATAAAAAAGGCACTATCTATGAAGATAGTGCCTTTGATGCAGTTGATTAATGATGAGCGACAGACATTTCTTGGAAACGCTGAGCTGCTTTATCAGTTTTTACCAGTTCCTGGAGGTGTTTCAGTTCTTCCGTTTCAACGATTTCCGAAGTGTCATAGTTGGCAGGGACCGTCTTTGCTAAGTAGATGCACTTGCGGACGGCGCCGACGGCAACGATGATGACCAACAGGGCCATGATGATGGAAACGGTGAACATCGTCCATTCACCCTTCGGAAGGTAAATTTCGAAGATGTTGAGATAGTCAGCCCAGAAGATCATGACCATCAGGAAAGCCCAGGGAATGGCCGTAACCCAAAGGTAACGAGCTTTGCCCATAGAGCAGAGGACGACCGACGAAATCGAAAGGGCGATGATAGCGAGGAGCTGGTTCGATACGCCGAAGATCGGCCAGATGGTGGACAGGTTGCCGTTGAGGACTAAATAACCCCAAGCCCCGCAAATCAAAGCAGAAGCGATGATGGCACCGGGTTTCCAGTTCGGATCGCCGAACTTAGGCCATACGCGGCCGACGAGTTCCTGGAGCATATAACGGCCGACACGGGTACCGGCATCGATGATGGTCATAATGAATAAGGCTTCGAACATGATGCAGAAGTGGTACCAGTAGTTCATGAGGTGATCGAGGCCGGGCAGGTTGGAGAAGATATAAGCCATGCCGACAGCCAGGGAAACGGCACCGCCCGGACGATGGGCGACGTCTTCACCGACCATGTTGCTCAGGTGCGGCAGGTCGACGACTTGAATGCCCAGGGCCTGGAAATGAGCGGCCGAAGAGTTGATGGCAAAGTAATCATTCGGTACCAGCGAGCAGGCTGCGATTAAAGCCATCATGGCAACGAACGATTCCGTAACCATAGCGCCATAGCCGACGGGCAGGATGGAGCGTTCGTTCATCAGCATTTTCGGCGTCGTGCCCGTTGCAATCATGCAGTGGAAACCGGAGATAGCGCCGCAGGCGATGGTAACGAAGATATACGGTAAGACAGCACCGGTGATGACCGGGCCGCCGCCAGCCGTAAACTGGGTCATAGCCGGCATCTGAATGTTCGGCCCGACGATGATGATGCCCAGGGCCAAGGCGCCGATGGTACCGATTTTCATGTACGTCGAGAGGTAGTCACGCGGTGCCAGGAGCAGCCATACCGGAAGGGCAGCTGCGATGAAGCCGTAGATGATGAGGGCGATGGAGATGCCTGTAGCATTGATGGTAAAGAGGGGAGCCAAGGTCGGCGAAGCCTGGACGGCAGGGCCGGCGACGACGGCCAGCAAGGTCAAGACGACGCCGATGATGGTGCCTTCTTTAATTTTGCCGGGACGCAGGAACTGCATGTAGATACCGACGAAGATGGCGATAGGAATGGTCATGCCGATGGTGAATGTACCCCAGGGGCTGTCGTGCAGGGCGTTGGCGATGACGACGGCCATGCCGGCCATGCAGAGGATATTGAGGAACAAGACGGCAAAGGACGTTGCCAAGCCTGTTTTGTCACCGATCTGGGCTTTGGCGATTTCGGCAATGGACTTGCCGTCGTACCGCATGGAGCAGAAGAGGATGACCATATCGTGGACGGCACCGGCGAGGACGCCGCCGATGAGAATCCATAAGGCACCGGGCAGATAACCGAACTGGGCGGCAATGACCGGACCGACCAGCGGGCCGGCACCGGCGATAGCTGCGAAATGGTGGCCGAAGACGACGTATTTGTTCGTCGGAACGTAGTCGTGACCGTCTTCAAAACGGAAGGCCGGTGTAACTTTGTACTGGTTCAGGGTCAATACCTTGGCGGCAATGAATGCGCCGTAAAAACGGTAAGCCAGTACGAACACTAAGGCAGAAATAATGACGAGATATAAACCGTTCATACAAAAAGAACCTCCTTTGAATTTTGTGTGCCTATATCTTTATCCGTTATAAAGCAACATAATGCCGAATTTGATGAATTGGAAAAAAGTAAATGGCACGTTGAAATTTTTTGCTATCTCTGTAGCTCTCTCATTATATATCCTTTTGGGTTAAAAACAAGATTCTCCTTGGGAATAAAGAACTATTCTTGATGACTTAAAAGACATGATGAAATTACGATATCGTATATTTGAATTTTTTATACCATATATTGATTTATATTTGGATCTATAAACTATATATTGATTAAATTTACTAAAAGTGATTTGTGACGAAACCTACATATGTATTTTTCATATGTATTGCGAACCAAATCGGCCAGTGGGAGTGGACTTTTCATAAGCAAGGGACAATGCTATAATAACCATAGTTTTTGAACTTACTATCATATATTATAGGAGGTTTTAGAATGTCTAAATCTGAATACACCTTGGTTTTGCCGGCTTTTACCATCGGGATACATGCCTATGATGCCATTGGTAAGATCACCAAACACTTTGGGAAAAAAGTCGTCATCATCGGCGGTAAGACGGCTCTGTCCAAGGCTAAACAGCCGCTCCTCGATGCCATTGCCAAAACGGATCTCGAAGTCCTCGACGTGTTGTGGTATGGCGACGATGCCACCTTTGAACACGTCGATCGCCTGCTGAAAGAAAAAGCCGTTCAAGAGGCAGATCTCGTTTTCGGTGTCGGCGGCGGCCGGGCCATCGATACGGGGAAGGTCGTTGCCGATAAGGCCGATAAAGCCTTCTTTGCTTTCCCGACCCTGGCGTCTAACTGCGCTCCGTCGACGGCTATTTCCGTCATGTACAAGGAAGATAAGTCCTTTGCCGGCTATTATTACCTCGATCAGCCGCCGGTTCACACCTTCATCAATATGGCTGTCATTGCTGATTCTCCCTTTAAATTCTTCTGGGCCGGCATTGGCGATGCTATGAGTAAGGAATGTGAATCGGAACTGGCCAGCCGGGCTGCAGAACACTTCCATACCGTTCTCTTGGGCCGGGCTATCGGAAAGACTTGTACGGAACCGCTTCTCCAGTATGGGGAAAAGGCACTGGCAGACTTCAAGGCCAACCAGATTACGTATGAACTGCAGCAGGTCGTCTTAGACATCATTATCAGCACGGGCCTCGTTTCCAACTGCACGACAGGCGGTGAAGAATACTATTATAATTCGTCCTTGGCGCACATGTTCTACAATGCCTCGACGGTCCTTCCCCAGGTTGTCGAAGGCCATCTTCACGGCGAAACTGTTTCCTTCGGTGTCTTAGTCCTCTTGACCTACGATAAACAGTTTGAACTGCGGGATAAGGTCGCTGCTTTCTATAAAAAATGCAATTACCCGACGACCCTGGCAGCCTTAGACATCAAGGCCGATGAAATCGACGCCGTCGTCGATGCCGCCCCAGCCCTGCGTGAATGGACCTGCGTTCCCACGCCGATGACCAAGGATGCTTTTAAACAGGCTATTCTCGATACCGATGAATTCGGTAAGTCATTATAAGCAACATTTCGTATATGCACATCGTTTGTCATAGGAGATATTCCGGCATGGTGAGACGATGACTGTCTTTTATGGAGGAAGTATGGATCCTGTATTAGAACAAATTATTAAGGCCATTGAACCGATGGATCTGGCTAAGGCTGCGGAGTGCTACCAGCGCTTGGCCAGCCTGACAATTCGCCAGGACAGCAAATTATCGTATCTGGCAGGCCGTATTGCCGGCGTGCAGCAGACCCTTCATCCGGAAACGCTGCAGAAGGCCATTGCAATATTTGCTGCCGACCATGCCGTCGACGGCGGGGAAAATAAGACCCAGGGCAAGACCAGTAAGGCCGATGCTTTAGAAATTGCAGGAGGCCGCGGGGCTATCAATAAGGTGGCTCACCGTATCGGAGCCGGTGTCATGCTCCTCGACATGGGCCTTGAAGATGACTTGGCCGAATCGCAGGGGGTCCAGAATCTGAAAGTCATGCACGGCAGCCATTTTTGGGCTCGCCGGGACGCCATGAGTGAAGATGAAATGATGGATGCCCTGTTCAGCGGTCTGCAGCTTGGCGAGAACCTGGCTGAAGAAGGATATACGGCCGTCGGCCTCGGCAATATCGGCGAACGGGCTCTCCTCACAGCTTTTATCATAACGGCGGCCTTTTTCCGCGGTCAATTGGAAGACCTTCCGGCGTCTATGACGTCCGGCAAAAAGTTGGATTCGCTGAAACGCGTCATGGAGGAAATGAATTTCGACCCGGAAAATCCTTTGGATTTGCTGCGCCGCGCCGGATCGCCCGACATTGCGGCCATGGTAGGGTTCATTTTATCGGCAGCTCGGTGTAAAATGCTCGTCGTCTTTGACAATGCCGTGACCGGGGCGGCCGTCCTCTTGGCTCGCGCCTTGTGCCCGACGGTTGAGGACTATGTTTGCCCGTCAGCTCAATACCAGGAACCGGTACATCAGATGCAGATGAAGAAATTAGGACTGAAACCCTTCGTCGAACTCGAACAGAATCTCGACCAGGGAATGGGCTCAGCCATGGGGCTGACCATGCTCGATGCCGCTGTCCAAATGATGAACGATAATTTGAAGTAAGGAGTCCCACGATGAAAACTCTACATCTCGACTGTTTTTCAGGTATCAGCGGCAATATGTTCGTCGGCATGCTCATCCAGGCAGGGGTCCCATTTGAAGCTTTTCAAAAGGCCATGGCCTCGCTTCAGCTCACGGGATATGAACTCCTGTGCCGCAGTGAGAATAAGGGCGGCGTGCAGGCCGTTTATTATAATGTAATATTAGATGATGAAAAGCATGATGCCCACCATGATCACGAACATCACGATCACGATGATCATGACCATCATGATCATGATGATCACTGCCATGAACACCATCACGATGCTTCCGGCCACCTCGTCGATATGACCGGTCACCATCATCACCACCACCATCGCGGCCTGGCGGAGATTACGCAGATTATCAAAGGGTCGCCCTTGGAAGAAGGGATAAAAACCAAGAGCCTGGCCGTCTTTCAGGCCTTAGCTGAAGCGGAAGCCAAGGTACACGGAGTACCGGTCGAGGAAATTCATTTTCATGAAGTTGGCGCCATCGACTGCATCTTGGATATCGTCGGTACCGTTTGGTGTCTGAACTACTTGGGCATCGAACAGATCAGCACCTCGTCTCTTCATGCCGGAAGCGGCTTTGTCCGCTGCGCCCACGGCATCATGCCTGTGCCGGCGCCGGCCACAGCGGAACTTTTGTCCGGTATTCCCTGGTATTCGACGGATATCAAGGGTGAATTGGTTACGCCGACGGGAGCTGCCTTGGTGAAGGTCTTAGCTCATGCAGGGCAAAGACCGGCTGACTTCATCTATCATACCGTAGCCTATGGTGCCGGAACCAAAAACTTGGCAACGCCCAATGTCCTGCGCGGGTTTATTGGTGAAGCGTCACCGTTGTAACCGAGAAACTTTCTGATTGTTCCTGTAAAGGGTTGCTTTTTGAGCCGCCTTTTACAGGGCTTCAGATTTTTTAGAATAGAAAACGTTCTTGACAATCCTTTGGCTCTGTGTTAAACTTATTAAGCACTTGTGATTTGTAAAAAATATTTACAAAAGGTGCCGACAAGTCTCCCCGTTTCGGTGAGATAAGTCAACTTT
>NZ_HF954532.1:111568-142455 GCF_000455225.1 Megasphaera massiliensis | reverse complement strand
TTTTTTTTGTACTAGGAAATCGTTGGAAAATGCCTTCTGTGTATGAAAAAATCACTATCGTTGCAGAATTAGTATAATATATTTCTTCTGCTCATTTTATATATGAGTAATAATAGGTTTGATTCCCCGTCAATTTGTATTATAATGAAGGATAGTGATAGGAATATTTTCCTTATCATAAGGCCATATTTCTCAACAAATTTCTAAGAACTTACAAGGAGTGGTATCCAAATGAGATTTACAGAAGATTTAAAAGCCCGTGTTTCCAAGGCCCAAAAGAAAATTGTCCTTCCGGAAACGAACAGCCGCCGTGTCCTGAAAGCTGCTGAACGCGTTTTGGCTGATGGTTTTGCTAAAATCGTTCTCGTAGGTAAACTGGAACAGATCAAAAAAGATGCTGCTAAATTCCAAATCGATCTCACTGGTGTTGAAGTCATCAATCCGGAAACGTACTATCGGATGGATGAACTTTGCGAATACTTTGCAAAACGCCGCGAAAAGAAAGGCATGACGATTGAAAAAGCTCGCGACATCATGACGCACAACAACACTTTCTTTGCGGCTGGTCTCGTCGCTCTCGGCGAAGCTGACGGCTGCGTATCCGGTGCTGCTACGACGTCGGCAGAAGTTATCCGTGCCGGCCTTCAGGTCATCGGCCCCCGCCCTGGCAACAAGACCGTATCCTCGGCTTTCATTCTCTTGACGAACACTCCTCAGTACGGCGACAATGGTATCCTCGTCCTCGGTGACTGCGGCGTTATCCCCAATCCGTCGGCAGATCAGCTGGCTGATATCGCCTGCATTTGTGTCGAACGTGCTCGTCGTACCGTTCAGATCCTCAATCCGAAGGTTGCCTTCCTTTCGTACTCCACGATGGGTTCCGGCGCCGGTGAATCCGTTGAAAACGTCCGCAAAGCTGTTGAAATCTTGAAAGAACGAAACGTCGATTTTGCTTTTGACGGCGAAATGCAGGCTGACGCTGCCCTCGTTCCGGAAGTCGGCGAACACAAGGCTCCCGGCTCGACCGTTGCCGGCCATGCCAACGTCCTCATCTTCCCGAACCTCGATGCTGCTAATATCGGTTACAAGATGGTTCAGCGCTTTGCCAATGCAACGGCTCTCGGACCTTTGGTTCAGGGCCTCGACAAACCTATCCTTGACTTGTCCCGTGGCTGCTCATCTGAAGACGTAGCTGACGTCGTCGCTGTATGCTGCTCCGATGCGATTACGGCTGACTTCTACAAAAAAGAACGGGCTGAACATGAACATGAACAGCAGTAAGCTTAGTGCGTGACGAAAAAGCCGCTCCTTCGGGAACGGCTTTTTTTCTTGCCTCCTCGAATCGGCGGCCGGTTGACTTTGTCGGTGCACCATGCTATGCTGAATGAGGAGCTGCTTGCGTGGCTGCAAAAGGCGTTGTCCCAAGGAGACAACGCCTTTTTTGTTCGATGTAAAGGTGTTTTTATAAGGAAGTGGCGTATATGAAAGCAGTAAAAACCTATGATGTCATCATTATCGGTGCCGGACCGGCCGGAATTTTTACGGCCTTGGAGCTGGCAGATAAGGGACTCGATATCCTGATGGTCGAAAAAGGCCAGGATATTCGGGAACGGATTGCGACCAGTCTCAATGGCGATGCTAAACCGCAGGACCGGGTGCGCAATGTCGTCTGCGGCTGGGGCGGTGCCGGTGCCTTCAGCGACGGGAAACTGACACTGACTACCGAATACGGCGGCAACCTCGATGACTATATGCCAAAAGCCGATTTAATGGATAAAATCCGTTATGTCGACGAAGTGTACTGCCGTTTTGGCGGTGCCGACCGCAAGGTGTACGGTGATGAAAATAAAGATCGCATTCGCGAGATAAAGCGAAAGGCCGCTGCAGCTGATCTCAGCTTCATTCCGGCTCGTATCCGCCACTTAGGGACCGACGTCAACGGCCAGATTTTGACCCATATGCGCGATTTCCTCGAAGGCAAGGTCGATATCATGGCCGATACGGCTGTGGATCACTTGGTAGAAGAAGAGGGACAGATCAAAGGCGTCTTGATCGACGATCAGTTTTACGCCTGCCGCTATCTGGTCAGTGCGCCCGGACGGGAAGGGTCGGAATGGTTCGTCCACGAAGTGGAAAAAATGGGCCTTCGCCTAACCTCCAATGCCGTCGATATCGGCGTCCGTGTCGAAATGCCGGCAGAAGTGCTGGAAACGATTACGGACGTCGTCTATGAATCGAAACTTATTTATTTCAGCAAGTCTTTCGATGACCGAATCCGGACTTTCTGCATGAACCCCTACGGCTTCGTCGTCGAAGAAAATAACGACGGCTTACTGACTGTCAACGGCCACAGTTATGCCCATAAGAAGAGCGAGAACACGAACTTCGCCATCTTGGTATCGAAGAAGTTTACCGAGCCCTTTCACGAACCGATTAAGTACGGGAAGTATATCGCCAATTTGGCCAATATCTTAGGCGGCGGCGTCATCGTACAACGCCTCGGTGATTTCCTCGACGGCCGTCGGTCGACGCCGGAACGGATTCAGCGCGGCCTCGTTCGTCCGACGATGCCCAAGGCGACGCCCGGCGACTTGTCGTTGGTCCTGCCCTACCGCCATATGCAGGATATTAAAGAGATGCTTGAAGCCCTCGACGCCATAGCGCCGGGTGCCAATTCGAGACATACTCTCTTGTATGGCGTAGAAGCCAAATTCTATTCGAACCGATTGGAATTGAGCTCGGTCTTAGAAACCAAAATTCCGAACTTCTTTGCCATCGGTGACGGCGCCGGCATTACCCGCGGACTCGTTCAGGCATCGGCTGCGGGCGTCACCGTCGGTCAGGAAATCCTGCGCCGCGAAGCAAAATAAAAATCAGGCTTCTTTAAAGCGATAGCCGGCGCCCCAAACGGTTTCGATGTAAATCGGCTTTGCCGGATCGGGTTCTATTTTTTCACGGATGCGGTTGATGTGGACCATGACCGTTGCCGTATCGCCTTCGGCGTCAAGATCCCAGACGCGTTCGAAGAGGCGGTCGCGGCTGAATACCAGGCCGGGATGTTTAGCCAAAAAGACCAAGAGTTCGAATTCTCGATTGGTCAGGCTGATTTCCCGGCCTTTTTCGTATACGCGATGTTTGTCGACGTAGATTTCCAGGTCTCCGCTGCGGAGGACTTCACCGCTGCCGTTTTCCGGGCGGGCTTTTCCGGTCAGCCGTTCATAGCGCTGAATGTGCGCCTTCACGCGGGCGACGAGCTCTGTCGGACTGAAAGGTTTGATGATATAATCGTCGGCACCGAGGCCGAGACCGCGTATCTTGTCCATGTCCTCCCGCTTGGCTGACACCATGAGAATGGGGACTTCCTTGGCTTCGCGGATGCGGCGGCAGATGTGGAAGCCGTCCGTACCGGGGAGCATGATATCCAAGAGGATGAGGTCGAAATCGTCGGCTAAGGCTCGTTCCATGCCCTTCGTTCCGTCTGTTTCGATGACGCTTGCAATTCCGTCAGCTTCGAGAAAGTCTCGTTCGAGTTCAGCGATTTCCATATTGTCTTCAATGATTAGAATCGATTTCATGATTATCCTCCTCTGCTGCCGGCAAGGTGATGACGACGGTCAATCCTCCGCCCGGCGTTTCGGCAGCGTATATCCTTCCTTTTAAGGTAGCAATGATTTGTTTGACGATGGCAAGGCCCAGGCCGCTGCCTTTTTTGACGTCTGTGCGGGCTTCATCGGTTCGGTAAAAACTGTCGAACAGTTTGGTAAGGTAGACTTTGGGGACGCCCGGGCCGTGGTCGGCAAAGGATAGGATAACGTGGCCCGGAGTCGCCTCCAGCTTGATATCCATGGCGACCGTATCGGTGTCTTTGTACTTTAAGGCGTTTTCTAAGAGGTTATCGATGACCCGTTGGAACTGCATTCGGTCAATACGGACTTGTGCTGCTTCCGTGGGGGCCTCGTAATTCAGGATGAGGCCCAGCTCAGAGAAGAGAGCGGCGTTTTCGGCAGTGAAGTCAGCAAAATAATCTCGGAGGGACACCGTCTCAAAGGTGAAATCGACCTGACCTAAGTCGAGTTTTGAAAAGAGAAACAGGCGGTCGACGAGTTTTTCTAAGGAGCAGGCATTTTGGTAAATGAGCTCTATATAGTGATGGCGCTTTTCTGCCGTTTTGGCAATGCCGACTAAGATGCCGCTGGCATAGCCTTTTAAGAGAGTCAGTGGTGTCGACAGGTCGTGAGAGATGCCGGCAATGAGTTCTTTTCGGTTCTGTTCGTATTTTTCCTGTGCCGTTCGGGCTGCCTTAAGCTGGCGGCGCATGCGGTCGAAGGCGGAACAGGTCTGGCCCAGTTCGTCACGGGACGAGACGGTCAGTTTATAATCGAGGTTTCCCTTTTCAATTTCGGAGGCCGCCGTGCGAAGGGCGGCCAAGGGCCCTAAAATTTGGCGCGACAAGAGGCGGGACAGGATGAGGCCGCAGCCGATGATGATGACACTGGCTGTCCCGACGATGAAGATGAGGAGTGTCTGGATGACGTTTTTGGCCATGCCTTCGCGGATGCCGGTTTTGGCGATGAAGGGCGTATTTCCGGCGGCGATGATCGTCGTCCCGCTGTGGGGCGACGAATATCGGAAGAAGAAGCCGTCTCCGTCCCAGGTCATGACCGTCTTTTGACCGTGGGCCTTTTGCAGGACCCGGTCGGCTAATCCGTAGAAGTCGACGCCCGGTGTGACGTAGGCGACCTGGTCGTGGCGGATGATGGCCGTGGCAATCCCCAGGCTTTCCAGGACCTGGCAGTCTTCGCGAAGGTCATTCAGTTTCAGCGGCCCCGGCCGTTCGGCTTTGACCCGGAGGGAACTGACCGTATATTGGATGGAAAGGGCCGGCCCCTTTTCCGGCCATAAGGTCATCAGGTCGTTGTGAGGCGACGAGAAGCGAAGGCCCGAGACCAAGAGGAAGCCGAGGACGGTCAAAATGAAGATGGGGACAAAGACCATGGTGAAGTTGGCGATGAGCAGGCGGTGGCGTAAGGAAATATCGCGTAAATGGAGCATAGGGCAGCATCCTTTCTGTATGATATTTCTATTATAGCTGTTTTCGAGGGCAGAAAAAAGGACCGGCCGATGGAGCCCCTGTCTTGTTTCCATAAACCAGCGCGAACGTCTGGCTCATGGGAGCAATCCAAGATACTTCATCGGTCAGTCCTTTTTGTCAGTCATCGATTTGAGTATGGATGACCGACCCGGTTACGGCGTCGATGAGGATGTCGTAGTGAACGCTGCCGGAGACGGCACGGACCTTATACATGGGGTGGAAGCCGGGCTGCATCGGTTGGCCTGGCTGCTGACCTTGCTGTGCCGCCGGCTGCTGTCCGGTTGTTTGCTGTCCCTGTGGTACTGCCTGCCCCTGCTGTGGGTCTTGCTGCGCGGCTGCTTGAGGCGTCGTCAGTTCCTGAGGCGGTTGGAGGGCCGGGGCCCCGCCTTGATGATCCTGGGGACCCATTTGAGGGCTGCCCTGTCCCGGTCTCATTCTTTCATCCATATTCGGACGGCCTTTTTCGTTGCGGTCAGGGCCTTCTCCCGGTCCTCTTTCGCCGCGGCGATCTTGCCGATGTTCTTCGCGTCCGTCTCTATGCTTCATGCTGTCCATGTCAAAGAGGGCGACTTCTTTAAAGTCCAGCTGACTTTCGTCTTTGCCTATGGCCTTGGCAGCTGCGGCACGGGCCTGTTCTTCATTGATGAGACTGACGCCTTTTTGCTTTGCCTGGGCCTGGGTCAAATCGGCCATGGCGGCGACTTGCTCTTCATGGCGGGCCATATGGCGCTGGTGGAGATAGTAGCGGCCGCCGGCACCGGCGATGACGGCGACGACGATAAAAGCGGCTGCGATTTTTGCATTGCGGGCGGTGAACATCTTATTTTTGATGGAAATGAGTGTATCTTGCCATTTTTCTTGGGTCATGATGAATTCCTCCTGTCTGTCCTTGCTTCTTTTTGAGTACAAACACAGTATAGCCGGTAAATCTAAAATCGAGCTAAACCGGAGCGTAAGAATTGCAAAAATAAGAGAAGGCATAAAACTATCGGTGAAATTATAGTATAATATAAACAAAGAGAGAAAAGTCTGTATTGTTATTCATAAGGAGGGACTTCCATGGAAGATAAACTGAAATTAACCCAACTGGCATCCTGTGCCGGTTGAGGCGCTAAACTGGGGCCAGGGACACTGGCTCAATTGTTGGAAGGGCTTCCAACACATACTGATGACCGCCTCCTCGTCGGCTATGATAAGAGCGACGACGCGTCGGTCTACCAAGTTACGGACGACTTGGCCATTGTCCAGACTGTCGACTTCTTTCCGCCTATCGTCGACGATCCTTATTTATTCGGTCAAATTGCAGCGGCCAATGCCCTGAGCGACGTCTACGCCATGGGGGCGGAGGCAAAGCTTGCCATGAACGTCATGTGCGTCAACCTGAAGATGGGCCAAGAAGCCATTCGCCTCATCTTAGAAGGCGGCTACAGCAAGGCCTATGAAAGTGGCGTCATCATCACCGGCGGTCATACGATTGAAGATAAGGAACCGAAATACGGCTTGTCGGTCACGGGCTTTGTGCATCCGCAAAAATTACTGCGCAATTCATCGGCTCGTCCCGGCGATGTCCTCATCTTGACCAAGCCTTTGGGCGTCGGGATCTTGATGACGGCAGCCCAAGGGGATTTTGTAGCGCAGCCCCTTTTGCAGCAGCTATACGCCCAGATGGCGCAGCTCAATAAGACCGCTCGGGACGTGATGGTTCGCTACGACGTTCACAGCTGTACCGACGTTACCGGTTTTGGTCTCTTAGGGCATGCTTGTGAGATGGCTGATGGAAGTGAAACGACGATTCACTTTGATACTTCATCTATCCCCTTCCATAAAGAGGCTCTTGATATGGCCGCTATGGGCTTTATCCCGGCCGGGGCGTACCGTAACCGTGATTTTGCGGCAGGCCGCGTTTCAGCCGACGGCATCGATAAAGGAATGATGGATGTTTTATATGATCCTCAGACGTCGGGCGGTCTTCTCATTGCCGTTTCTGAAAAAGATGCCGTGCTTTTGGAACGGTCCTTGAAGGACGTCCTTCCTTGTGCCGCTGTCATCGGCTATGTGACTGCGCGGGAAGGAGAATCCATTGTGATTGAATAAAACTTGCAAAACGGCTACCTTCGGCACTATAGATAGTGTATAATAGTGACGGTGAGTTTTTTTACCGTACTCATGTCAATGATAAAGGAGAGATCAACTGTGATTGAACGCTATACGAAACCGGAAATGGGTCAAATTTGGACAGAATTCAATGAATGGGACACGCTGAAACAGGTGGAAATCCTGGCCAGTGAAGCCCAGGCTGAACTTGGGAATATCCCGAAAGAAGCGGCTAAAGAAATTCGCGAAAAAGCTGCCTTTTCTGTCGACCGCATCCATGAAATCGAAGCGGAAACACATCATGATATTGCTGCTTTCGTCTCCAACCTTTCCGAAAATATCGGCGAAGCCGGAAAGTACGTCCATTTGGGCCTGACGTCGACAGACGTCAAAGATACGGCTTTGGGTTCCATGCTGAAACAGGCTTCGGATATCCTCATCAAGGACCTCGAAGACTTCCACGCCGTATTGCGTCGCCGTGCCGTTGAATTTAAATATACGCCGTGCATCGGCCGTACTCATGGCATTCACGCCGAAGCGACGACTTTCGGCCTCAAGCTGTGCAACTGGATGGCTGAAATCGAACGCGATATCGACCGCATGAAACATGCCAAGGAAACGATTGCCGTCGGTAAAATTTCCGGTGCTGTCGGTACATATGCTGACGTTGATCCCTTCGTTGAACAATACGTCTGCGAACACCTGGGCATTGCGGCATCGCCTATTTCGTCGCAGACCCTGCAGCGTGACCGCCACGCCGAATTCCTTACGACCTTGGCTGTCATCGCCAGCTCCATCGACAAAATGGCAACGGAAATCCGTCATCTCCAGCGTACGGAAGTTCGCGAAGCAGAAGAATACTTCAGTCCTAAACAGAAGGGCTCGTCCATCATGCCTCATAAGCGCAATCCTATTACTTGTGAACGCATGTGTGGCTTGGCTCGTGTCATCCGCGGCAATGCCCAGGCGGCTTTGGAAGACGTCGCTCTCTGGCATGAACGCGATATTTCCCATTCTTCCGTAGAACGGGTTATCCTGCCGGACAGCACCATTGCTCTTGATTATATGCTTCAGACCTTTACCCGGGTCATCGACAAGCTCCTCGTCTATCCCGATAAGATGATGGCCGACCTCAATTTGACGGGCGGACTCATTTACAGCCCGATCATCCTCAATACCCTCGTCGAAAAAGGCGCCGTCCGCGAACAGGCGTACCGCTGGGTACAGCGCAATGCCATGAAGCGCTGGATCGACGGAGAAGACTTCTTGGAAAACTTGAAGAAAGATGAAGACGTTAAGCAGTATATGACCGAAGCAGAAATTGAAGGCTGCTTTGATGTCAAGAAAATGCTCAGCCACGTCGATACCATCTTTGCCCGTTTCGGCATTTAAGTTGTAACCTTGTAAGGGCCTTACGACCTGCTTTGGCAGTCTCGTCGGGCCTTTTTCAATAGGGGCTGCTTGGAAAGGAGGGCGTCATGTATTATTTTGACAATGCGGCGACGACGGCCCAAAAGCCGGAAGCCGTATCGAAGGCCGTCTTTGAAGCCTTGACGGCCGGCGATATCGGCAATCCGTCCCGTGGTGCCCACGGCTATTCTTTAAAGGCCTATGACATCGTCTTGACGGCGAAACATCGCGTTCAGACACTGTTTAACGGTAAGGATTTGTACGACGTTGCCTTTACCCACAATTCTACGGTTGCCCTGAATATGGTGCTGAAAGGGCTGATCCGGCCCGGAGACGGCGTTATGACGACGGCTTGGGAGCATAATGCCGTTCTGCGCCCGTTATACCAGTTAGAGGCTTTAGGGGCGGAACTGACCGTCATTCCGGCTGTCAGTCCTACAGGAGGGCTGGCTTACGATGACATGGAAGGGCTGCTGACGCCGAAGACCAAATGGTTGGTCTGTAATCATGCCTCTAATGTGACGGGCAATGTCCTCGACTTGAACCGCATCAAGGCTTTTTGCAGGAATCACTGTTTGGGGCTCATTGTCGACGTATCTCAAACGGCAGGGGCTTATGACATCGATTTGTCTGACGGCATCGTAACGGCGGCCTGCTTTACCGGGCATAAATCGCTCTATGGACCGGGCGGAACGGGAGGAATCGTCATCCGCCGCGGCGTCGAAGTCCTGCCGTCTATTACCGGCGGCGACGGCGTTCATACTTTTGAGCGGGAGCAGCCTTCAGGAGTTCCTGCTGTTTTTGAAGCGGGGACAGCCAATGTCGCCGGCATTGCCGGTCTGAGTGCGGCTGTCGAACTTGTCTTAAAAAAGGGGATTCCGGCTGTCAGGGCTCATCAAGAGGAATTGGCCCGAGCCTTTATTCCTGCCGTGCAGGCCATTCCCGGAATTTGCCTTTACGGGGATTTTTCCGGTCCCCGGGTAGGTGTCTACAGCCTGAATCTGGGCGATGCCGAGTCGGCTGTCGTCAGCGACATCCTATGGGAGACCTATCATATGGCGACGCGGCCGGCCTATCATTGCGCACCCCTCATGCATGAGGCCTTGGGGACGGCCGTTCAGGGGACGGTTCGCTTTTCTTTTTCTCAGTTTACGACCGTTGAAGACGTCCTGGCAGCGGCAGCGGCTTTGGAAGTCATTGTCCGCTCGTAGGCGTTTTTGGCGATTGTGTAAATTTTTTGGGAAAACTTGACTCGATTGGTGTACTAATATATAATGAAATTAGTTACAAAAGGCAAATAGTCAAAAGAAGAAAGGTGGCGTCTATTATGGAATATAAATTTTCAATGGATAATTTTGAAAAAGAAGTTTTGAACAGCAGCGAACCTGTTTTGGTAGATTTCTTTGCAACCTGGTGCGGTGTTTGCGAAAAGGAAGGACCGATTATTACAGAACTCGCCGAAGAATATACCGGCAAGGTTAAAATCGGAAAACTCGACGTCGATGAAAATCCGGCCCTTGCTCAGGATTACGATGTCAGCACGATTCCCAACATGGTCTTTTTCAAAGACGGGAAAGTCGTCGACCGGGCTATCGGTTCTGTTCCGGCTAATGTATTAAAGAACAAATTAGATTCCCTGCTGAAATAATCCGTTCCTTCTGCGGATATTCGAGGTGATTTTTTATGAAAAACTATTCCTACAAGACCAAGGGAACTTGTTCTCGTGAAATTTCCTTTGCCATCGAAGACGGGAAGCTCCATGACGTCCGTTTCGTCGGCGGTTGTCCCGGCAACACCCTGGCTCTCGGCAAGCTTCTTGAAGACGCCGATGCCAAGCGGGCCGTCGCTATCCTAAAAGGAAATCCCTGCGAGGATCGGGGCACGTCTTGTGCCGACCAGCTGGCACGCGCCGTTGAGCAGGCCTTGGCTCAGGAAGGGTAATGGCGGTTCAGGAATACGGTATCGTCTTAGTGCCGTCGACGCGAGAGGCTATTGAAGGTGAACGCCTTGCGAAGAAAGCAGGACTTTCGGTGCGCATCATTCCTACGCCGGGAAAAATCGATGCGTCCTGTGGTTTTTCTTTGAAATACGAGTTGAACGATGAAGCGGCCCTCACTGCCTTATTCGACAAGGAGGCGGTGGAATGGGCCGCTTTATATCATGCCTGCCGTCAAGGCCTTTCCGTTTCATATACTAAGATAAAAGAAGGTTGACAGGATGACCAGACATATCGTTATCGGCACAGCCGGTCATGTCGATCACGGCAAGACGACGCTTGTGCGGGCTTTGACGGGCATCGAGACCGACCGGACGGCTGAAGAGAAACGACGGGGCCTGACTATCGATTTAGGCTTTGCCTGGCTGGATCTGCCCGATGGGACGCGGTGCGGTATCGTCGATGTACCCGGTCATGAAAATTTTATAAAGAATATGGTCGCCGGCCTGCCGGGCCTCAACATGGTCCTGCTCGTCGTCGATGCCAAGGAAGGGGTCATGCCGCAGACGAGTGAACATCTCGGCATCTTGACCCTTTTTGGCGTTCGTAAATTTATCGTCGTCGTAACCAAGGCCGATACCGTTGCCCCAAAAGCCCTTGAGGAGTCCTTAACCCGCATGGACCAAGCTTTCATCGGTACGGCTGCGGAAGGGTCCCCGCTTGTCGTCACCGATGCTTTGAGCGGCCGCGGAATGCGTGAACTCGTCGATGCCATTTCCCGGATGGCCGAAACGATTCTGCCCCAAGAGGCTTCCGGTCATGGCCGTCTCCATGTGGACCGTTCTTTTTCGCTTAATGGAGTCGGAACTATCGTTACGGGTACCCTCCTGGACGGGGTCGTGGAAAAGGAGCAGTACCTATGGCTTTACCCCGGAGGGCGGCAGCTGCGCGTTCGCAACATTCAGGTGTATGAGGAAGACGTCCTCCGCGCGGAACCGTCACAGCGGACGGCACTTAACTTGGCCGGAATTTCCTGCGGCGACGTTCCTCGCGGCTCGGTCCTCTGTGCGGTACCGGACGTGACGGCGACGCGCATGATCGATGCCAAGGTGACCTGCCTTAGGGAGGCGCCGCCACTGGTACTCTGGCAGCGTGTGCGCCTCTTAGTCGGGACGCGGGAAGTCATGGCCCGTGTCGTCCCCTTAGGCGTCGAAGCCATCGAACCCGGTACGGAAGGTTTCTTGCAGCTGCGGTTGGAGCGAGATGAAATCTATGTCAAAAGCGGGGATCCTTTTATCCTTCGTTCGTTTTCGCCCATGCATACCGTAGGCGGAGGAAAAATCCTCGATGCCCGTCCGGAAAAACACCGTCGCTTTAAAGAGAATCTGATGACGGCCTTACGAGCTCGCGATGCGAATCTGAAAGAGGAAGTGATTGCTCAGTTTTTACAGTGCTGTCAGTCTCCGTTTTCGACGGTTGAGGCTATTTCTGCCGGAACCGACCTGCCTTCTGGGGAGGTTGAAAGGGCTCTCGAACATTTAAAACATCAAGGCCGGGTGAAGCCATTTCGCCTGGGCTGGATTCATGGCGAAGCCTTCAAGTCATGGCAGGCTCGGAGCCTTTCTGTACTCCATGAGTACCATAAACGGTGGCCCCTGCGCTTTGGCATGACCCAACCTGAATGGCGGCAGCGGTTAGGCCTTGGTGAAAAAGAAGGTCGGGCACTGCTGCAGTTGCTCTTGGCGCGAAAAATCTGCCGACTGTCGCGAGATTTCGTTGCGGCCAAGGATTTTCGCCTCGCTTTTTCACCCCGTCAGCGCCAATGCCAGTCGGAGATTGAAAGGCGATTGGCTCGAAGCGGGTACAGTCCCGTTGCGATTGCCGACCTCCTTTCTTTGGGGCCGGACGTACGGGAAATCCTCAAGGCCTTACAGGGTAAGAGCCTCACCTTCCTTTCGCCGGAGTTTGTCTTATCGAAGGCCTGCCTTCGACGAGCCGCCGAGGTCGTTACTCAGTATTTCAAGGAGCATGAAGTTTTAAAGGTGGGGACGTTGCGAGACCTATTGCAGGTTAACCGCCGTCAGGCCCTCTTGATTTTAACTTATTTTGATGGTTTGGGTCTTACGGTGAAGGCCGGTGATGGCCGGGCTTTCGGGTCAAGGGCCGCTAATGATACAGCTAAAGGAGATGACGTTTATGAATGAAGCTATAAAACAGCTGCTTCGCCAGCTGCCTGATGTCGATACGCTTTTACAGCGTCCGGCTTTTCAGCAGTTAGAAAAACCGCGTCATATTGTTCGCGATGCCATTCGCGCCGTTCTCGACGATAGGCGTAGAGCCATTCTCGAAGGACTCTGGAATGAACCTTTTTCTATGGAGCTTTTTGAACAAGCCGTGGCGGCCTCTATACAGGGCGCGGATAAGGGGCATTTGCGGCGAGTCATCAATGGGACCGGGACCGTCCTTCATACCAATTTAGGCCGGGCCGTTCTCAGTCCGGACATTGCCGGACAGATTGCGGAACTCGTCGGGCACTACACTAATTTAGAGTATGATTTAGCATTGGGAAAACGGGGCCTTCGTGATGATCATGTACGAGAACTCCTCTGTCAGCTTACCGGGGCCGAAGATGCCCTGGTCGTCAACAATAACGCCGCCGCGGTCCTGTTGGTACTGGCCAGCCTTATGCCCGGCAAAGAAGTCGTCGTTTCCCGAGGTGAATTGGTTGAAATCGGCGGTTCCTTCCGCATTCCCGATGTCATTGAACAGAGCGGCTGCACGATTCGTGAAGTCGGGACGACCAATAAGACCCATTTGGCTGATTATGAACGGGCTATTCGTGAAGACACGGGCGCTTTGATGAAAGTCCATACTAGCAATTACCGCATCATCGGCTTTACGGAAAGCGTAACGGCAGCTGATTTAGTCAGACTGGCTCACGCCCAAAATCTTCCCTGCATCAATGACCTTGGCAGCGGCCTCTTTATCGACTTGGAGTCATTGGGACTCCCTCATGAACCGACGGTCCGAGAAGTCATTGAAGCCGGCTGCGACGTCGTTACCTTTAGCGGTGATAAACTGTTAGGCGGGCCCCAGGCCGGCATCATCGTCGGCAAGGCTTCCTATATTGAACGGATGAGACGCCACCCGCTGCTTCGGGCCCTTCGCATCGATAAGATGACCTTAGCCGGTCTCGAAGGGACGCTTCGCATCTATCGGGACGGAGAGGCGGTTCAAAAGATTCCGACATTGGCGGCCCTGGTGCAGCCTTCTGACCTTTGCCATAAACGCGGGAAGTTGCTGGCAGCAGCTTTATCGGAGGCCGGTCTTCCCCTTGAAATATCGCTCGTTGAAGTCGACGATGCCGTCGGCGGCGGTGCCTTCCCCGGTGTCGTCCTTTCCGGCTGGGGCGTTGCTGTCCGGCCGACAAGCGGGACGGTAACGGCCTTAGAAGAAAGCCTTCGAAAAGGAGATATCCCTGTTTTGGCCCGCATCCGTCACGATGCCCTTATCCTTTCCGTGCGGACCCTTGGCGATGAGGAATTTTCGGACATCGTAAGGGCGATGAAATCGGTTTTACAGTCTTGATGGCTGCATAAATGGATATAGAAAAGGAACGACCCCGTAAAAATCTTTTTTGGGGTCGTTCCTTTTGCTAAATAAGGGGGAGGGAAAGAAATTGAATTATTACTTATTCTGCCGGTGAAGATTGTCCGATAATTTCCCGGCCTTCGACGAATTGAACCGTCGGATTTTCTTTTTTCTTTTCGATGAGGTCGACCATGAGATGCAGACAGTGCTGACCGATTTCGCCCATGGGTATATCGACACGAGATAAGGATGGGATGGCATAGTCATTGAGCTGAGCCATGTTGATACCGATGGTGAAGACTTCTACTTCCTCCGGAATCGCGATGCCTAAGGCATGGCAGGCATAGAGCATGCCGTGGGCCAGGACGTCCGATTCGCAGAACATCGCCCGGGGCATCCGTTTTTCTTCATAGAGTTTTTTCGTAGCGGCGACAGCACTGGCGGAAGCCGTGTCACAAAGGACGATGTTTTCTTCCGGAACCGGATGGCCGTTTTGGGCAAAGGTATCGAGGAAGCCCTGCATCCAGGTACGCATGATGGGGAAGGTTGTGTCGTGGGTCAAGACGCCGGCGTCAAAAATGCCCTTGTCGAGGAAATGACGGGCGACGTTGCAGCCGATCTGATAGTTGTCCATGGTGACGCTGCTGTATTTATCCGATTCCCTGTTGAACAGGACCACCGGGCAGGGAATATGGATGGAATTGAGATAATCCATGTCCTTGTTGGACATGTTAGCGATGATGATGCCATTGAAAAATTCATTCTGCATGGCTTCGAGTTGTTTTTGGAGCTGGTCAACTTTATATGGGACAACGGTTAAATGAATTGTTTTATTTTGTTTCATGATTTCTTCTTGGATACCGAGGGTGATACGGGCCAAGTAGTTGATACGAAAGTCTGTTGCCCAGTAGAAAGCAATGGCGTAGCTGTCCTTTTGTGCTGACCGAAGCTTCTTTGCCGATTGGTTTGGAACGTAGTTTAAATCTTGTGCAATTTTGTATATTCGCTGTTGAGTTTCCTGAGAAATTTTTCGTTCCCGTCCTTTTCCGTTCAGGACGATGGATACGGTTGCAATAGAAACGCCGGCAGCTTTTGCAATATCTTTAATTGTGGACACGATGGCCACCTCCACTCTTATGCTTATTTTGACATAATTTAAACGTTTTTTCAAGGAAATATATGCTACAGAATGGACAAATATTCATTGGTGTCTGTGTCAGAATTTTTTTTAATACAATTTTTTTGCATTAAATCAGCAGTCGTGGCCAATCTCTGCGAATCATGATACAATAAAAAACATACAAGCCCGAGACTTTTTAGGAAACGGTGATGAGAGGCATCATCAGAAAAACGGGTAAAAAGGGGACGAATATGACCGAAGACAGAGATAAGTATCGCAAGCAGGCTCTATATCAGGTGGACAATTTGGCGAAGCCCCCCGGAAGTTTAGGGACCTTAGAAAAACAGGCCAAGCAGGTGCTCCTGGCCTGGGGGCAGTTTCATAAAGAGCTTCGGCCGAAGCATCTTATTTTTGCGGCCGACAACGGTGTCGTTCATTCCGGTGTCGTCGCACAATTAGCTGATATTACCTATATGCAGAGCCGGCACATGGTAGACGGCACGTCGGCCGTGACCTGCTTTTGCCGCAGTCAGCAGATTCCCTACGCCGTCATCGACGTCGGCATCGATAGTGAAGATGCCGTCGGCATCGATCGCAAGATAGCCCGGGGGACGCGGGATTTTTCCAAGGAGCCGGCCATGAGTGAAGCTCAGCTTCAACAGGCCCTGGCGGCCGGTCGGGAACAGGTACAGCAGGCTAAGGCCGAAGGAATCAATCTCTTGTCCTTCGGGGAAATGGGTATCGGTAATACGACGACGTCGGCTGCTGTGCTGACGGCCTTATCGCCGAAAAAAATGACCTGGCTTTCCGGGTTCGGTTCGGCCAGGGGGAATTACAAGCTGCTGTTTCACAAGCGCCGTGTCATTGCCGAGGCCATGAAGCGCTATGAAGGGCAGTTGTCGTCACCGGAAGCGGCCCTGCGCTGTGTCGGCGGATTCGATCTGGCGGCCCTGTGCGGCGCTATGCTGGCTTGTGCCGATGAGAGAATCCCTTTTTATATCGACGGCTTTATTACGGCGACGGCCCTGGCCTGTGCCGTTGCCATGGATTCTCGGGTTCGGGATTATGCCCTGCCCTCTCATATTTCCAGGGAGCCCGGCATGGCTCAGGCCTTGCGCCTATGCGGTATCGACGAGTATGACGTGCCTCTTACGGCCGGCCTTTCCCTGGGAGAAGGGACGGGGGCCGTCTTGGGTGTTATCCTGCTCAAGACGATGATGTACGCCGTTTGGCATATGGCCACCTTAGACGGCATCAATCAGGAAGCTCAGGAACGATATGATAAACGCCAAGGAGATGCGCACCATGGATGATGTAACGAGAGAAAAGGCACGGGCTGTCTTTGCCCGATTAGGCCTGACAGAAGAACAAGCGATAGAACTTTTTTATAAGCGGACCATTGAGGTCGGACGGATGCCTTTTGCTGCGTCTGAGGAAAAAACGCGGAAGATGAAGAAAAAGCGGATGAACGAGCGTTTTGCCGAATGGGATGCTTTCTAATTTGTTTACTTAAATATTACCCGTATATATTGACAAAAATGCTATTTCATCGTATCCTAATAGTAGGTAATTTTTAAATATCTAGAAAGGTAGATGTATACAGATGGATAAGAAGCAGTTCATGGAAATGTGTAAGGCATTGTCCAATGAAACGCGGGTAAATATCCTGATCTGGCTCAAAGATCCGGAAAAACATTTTCCTGGTAAAAAGCTTCATCTGTCTCCAGATACAGCCGACTGCCCTGGTGGCATCTGCGTTGGTTCTATTCAGGATAAAGCTGGGATTTCGCAATCGACGATTTCTCACTATTTGGATATGCTGCAGCGTGCCGGCTTATTGTCGACAGAACGCGTTGGGCGCTGGACTTACTATCGCCGCAACGAACAAGCGTTACAGGAACTATCCCGTTTCATCGGCCAAGACTTATAGCCTGATGATTTCTCACCAAAAAAAGAGCGTCTGCTCGCAGGAGGTACAGAGCCTCGGCGAGCAGGCGCTTTTATTTTGTAATCATATTTTCGGCGGCAAAGCCCTGTTGATCGGCATAGTCGCCTTCCAGTATTTTGATGGGAATGAATCCGTCGTAGGCTTTGTCCTCGGTAATCTGGATTCGCGTCGGCTTGGCGAAAATCAGGATTTTATCGGAGCGGACGAGGGCGCGGATCGTTTCCATGTCGCGGTTGCGGCTGGCTTTTAGAAAGACGGGAATCGTCTCTTTATCGGGGATGACATAGGTCCCGCGCATCATGAGGTAACGGCCGCTGCTGGATGGCAGGCGGTGCTCTTTGGGTTGAGCTTCTTTTTCTGCATCGCTCATGTCTGGGACGCCGTCTTGGGAATACTGGGAAAAGTTGACGTTCGACTGATTGGCCTCACGCTGGCGATGAATGTAGTGAATGGTGAGGACCAGACAGAGGATGACGAAGGGCAAGAGGAGGATATTCGTATAATGGCTCCATTTGCTGTATTTTCCCTTCTCTTCTTCGGCTTCTTCTCCCTCCGGATCTGCTTGTTCGAGAACTTCCGTGCGGGGCCGCAGGGCTCCGGCCATGACCGATGACAAGGGCATGCCGTACGTTGAAATGGGATAGCGTTCTTCGAGCCAGCTCAGTCCGCAGATACAGGCCATGGCACGACTGATGGCGCTGTCCATGTCGACGGCGATGTCCATGCGATGGAGGATGGAGGTCAAGGAGTCGTTGGCCAAATTAGGAATATAGGTCGCAGCCAGGAACTGCAGGTCCCGGATATAGACGTCATGGATGGGCCATTTGCGTCCGGACGCTTCGTAGCTGGCTTTGATGGATGTGAATAATGCTTCTGAATGGTAGGCCGATAGGAATGCATCTCCGATGAGGACCGATATCTCTTCATCCCAGACGGCATCGAAGGGTTTACTGTCTTTCAGCCTGGCTTCGGTTACATGACGGGTTTCAATGGGTCCTTCGCGGGGCTTGATGAGATACGAAATGCCATGGACGTTCCCGTCACTAATCCAGGCCAAGGCCAGCCGGCAAATACTATTTGGATTGTCGTTTGCCAGATCTGCGGCAATGGCAATCGATGAATTGATCTCTCGCCGCCGCAGGGATTCCAGCGCCTTTTGGGTATTGCTGTTCATGACGGGCAACCTCCGTGAGTGAAGCTTTCTTAGTGGCCGCGTTGTTTATAGTACGGGCGGAAGGTGCGGCGCTGCCGCTTCGGTGTCTGTTTAAGCTTGAAGTAGTTGTGTTTTACGGTGCGGTTTTTTTCGTCCGTAAACGTATTGACTTCAAAGAGATTCAACGATTCGATGAAGGGAACGAATTTCTTGTACCCGAAGTTGCGGACGTCGAAGTCGGAGAACTGTTTGCTCAGGAGATTCCCCAAGGTGCCGGAGAAAATCCATCCGTTGTCGTCGGAGTTTTCTTCGGTCAGTTTGATGAGGGCCTGGCGGATGGTTGAGAAGTCTTTTCCGGGCGTCTTGCCGGAAGAAGGAGTCTGTTCTGACGGAGACGGAGTATGTTCGCTTTCCGTTTCACTGGGCTGGGTTTCCACAGGATGAGTTTCAGCTTCGGCTTTTTCCGGCTTTGCAGCATCCGCTTCCGGGGCTGTTTCTTCATGTTCGGCCTGTTCGATATCGTCAGCATCGTGTTCTTCGGCTTCTTCCCAAAGGACGTCGAGGTAGAGAAACTTGTTGCAGGCTGAGATAAAGGAGCGGGGCGTCTTGCTTTCGCCCATGCCTAATACGTACTTTTGCGATTCCCGAAGGCGCGATGCCAAACGGGTGAAGTCACTGTCCGATGATACGATGCAAAATCCGTCGAGATTGCTCTGGTACAATAAATCCATGGTGTCGATGATGAGGGCCGAGTCCGATGAATTTTTGCGGATCGTATTGCTGTACTGCTGGATGGGCTGGATGGCGTTGTCGAGAATCGTGTTGCGCCATGAAGCCATCTGCGGCGTCGTCCAGTTGCCGTAAATTCGTTTGTAGACGACGTTGCCAAGGTTATTGGCTTCCGAAAGGATGACGTCGATATATTTACTGGAAATATTTTCGGCGTCGATGAGAACGGCGAGTTTCATTTCTTGATTCATAGTTGTTTTACCTCTGT
Source organism: Megasphaera massiliensis (assembly GCF_000455225.1). Lineage (GTDB taxonomy): Bacteria > Bacillota > Negativicutes > Veillonellales > Megasphaeraceae > Megasphaera > Megasphaera massiliensis. The sequence goes on along the minus strand of NZ_HF954532.1, from coordinate 123,114 downwards.
TTTCATTACGTTTCATCAATACATATGGCCTTAGCGGATAAATTCAAAGCGAAATTTCCGACCCGGTGTAATGGTGTCGATGAGAAATTCTTCTTCAGGCAGAATTTTCGCAGCTATATTAGTCCGTTCTTCCGGCTCAAGTTCTCGTTTTACAATCTGCACTTCGCCCATGTAGCGCAGAAAATCGACATTGTCAATGGTGATGTCGCCGCGGCGAAGACTGCGGAATCCGGCACTGTCCGGTTCGACGATGCGGCCGTCTAAAAGGCTTCGGCTGTTGCCGGCGCGGACGACGTCGCGTGACGGGTCGGGGCGGGACGTAAAGGTATGGGACAGGAGGTCCTGCACATAGGGGTCGCGGATTAAGAATCGGGCTTTTAGGACGACGACGCCTGTTTCTTCCCGGCCGGCGCGGGACAGTTCGCGAAGCTCCGTAAGGGACGGCCGGTCGTCGCCGATGAAGACCGACTGCAGTCCTAAGGCGGCCAGATGGCGGGCGGCCAGACTGACGGGCTGACGGCGATGTTCTTCGAGGGTCGGCAGTCCTTCTGATAAGGGAGCTCGGCGTCCCTCGCTGCTGGCAATGAAGGCACCTACGGAAAGCCCGTAGGATTGGAGCAGGTTCGTCTGGGCGATGAAATAATCGCGGTCAAGGCCTGTGTGCGGCCTGGGGTAGAAGTTGTGCAGTCCGTCGACGGCTTCCAAGCGAGCTCCTTTTTTTTGTAGCTCTTTCAAGCTGTCTTCCGTCAAGGTCGAGGCATTGAGTTGTACCTGGATGACCTGACTGTAGAGGGCTATTTTTTCGGCATCGAAGCCGTCGTCGAAGCGAACGGTCGTAATGCCGAGCTTGGCAAGTTTTACCGGTTCAACACGGTCCATTCCTAAGAGGGCTGCCGAGGCCGGAGAGATGTCGGCGACGACGTCCATGCTATTTTCGCGGGCTGATGCCAGGACGGCCTCCAGTTCTCGATGAAAGGCTGCGACATCCGTTTCAGGAATATGGAAAGAGGTGAACAGACGGTGAATGCCCAAGGCTGCCGCTTCTTCAATAAGTCCCGTTTTTTCTCGGATGCTGCCTCGGAGGCCGGGGTAGATCGAAATGCCTGTGTCCATTTATTCATCCTCCTTTGGATCATCAAAACCCAGCAGATATGTAGCTATGAAGCCGGCTGCATAGGCTGCCAAGAGGCCTAAGAGATACATGGGGATGTTGTCTGTTCCGGCAGCCAGGGGCAGGCCGGAAATACCAATTGTGGCAGCGCCTACCATATAGGCTGCCTGGACGGCTCCGCCGACAGCACCGCCGATGCAGGCCCCGATGAAGGGTCGCCCTAAGGGGAGTGTAACGCCGTAGATGAGGGGTTCGCCGATGCCCATGAGGCCGACCGGGAGGGCCGAGGCAATGGTCTTTTTCAACCCTTTGTTTTTGGTTTTCAGATAGACGGCCAGAGAGGCTCCGACCTGACCGCCGCCGGCCATGGCCAAAATCGGCAGCAGGATGGTCACGCCGTAGCGGGACAATAATTCCGCGTGAATCGGGGTCAGCCCTTGGTGAATCCCGACCATGACCATGGGCAAAAAGGTCCCGCCTAAAATAAAGCCCGTCAGGGCCCCGCCGCTTCCGATGGACTTTGTGGCGGCATAGCCGATGGCTTCAGATAAATAGCCGCCCAAGGGCTGACAGATAAAGAGGGCCATGAAGGTCGAGATGACGACGACGGCTAAGGGCGTGATAAAGAGGTCGACCATGTCCGGAACGATGCGATGGAGTTTCTTTTCAAGCCATGATGAAAAGAAGACGACCAAGAGGACGGCGATGATGCCGCCCCGGCCGGGAACGAGATTATCTCCGAAGAGCGTAATCTGTGCCAGACCGGGATGACTGAGGACGGCAGCCATGACGCCGCCTAACATGGGGGAGCCGCCGAATTCCTTGGCAGCGTTGATGCCGACGAAGATATTCAGTCCGAAAAAGGCAGCGTTGCCGGCAATGGCCAGCATTTGAAATAAGGGCCCGGCAGCCAGGGTCGGGTCGACCTTCACGGCGATATTGAGCAGGCCTGTAATCAGACCGCAGGCAATAAAGGCCGGAATGATGGGGACGAAGATGTGGGCGATTTTCTTTAAGGCCTGTTTGGCCGGGGTCGCATTTTTCTGTCGGATTTCTTCGTGCAGGGCTTTGCCGTCAAAGGGGCTTTGCGGACTTCCTTCTGCAGGCTTTTTTGCCGATGGCTTGCTGTTACTGTCATCATCGACGATTTTGGCAAAAGCCTGATAGAGTTTCGTTGCCTTTCCGGGGCCGACGATGATCTGCCATTCGTCGCCCGAACGGTTTACGCCCATGACGCCGGGAAGTTTCGCCAGGTCTTCTTTGGTGAAATGCTCGTTCGTTACGGTCAGGCGCAGGCGGGTCATGCAGTTGTAGGATTTTTGGATATTTTCGGAGGGACCGGTGAGGTTATAAATATCCCTAGCCAGTTTATCGTAATCCATGGGAAGCCTCCCTGATTACGGCAGCGACGTAGCCCTTCGCTGCCGCTAATTTGGCGTCTGCTTCTGCGGCAGATAGGCCGAGGAGTACCATGACGATAGCTGTTTTGGCATGGCCGTTACTTTCTGTCAAGGCGTCGATGGCATCCTTTCGGCTGCAGCCGGTGGCGGTCATGACGATGCGCCGGGCTCGTTCTTCGAGCTTCTTGTTGGATGATTTTACGTCGACCATGAGATTGCCGTATACTTTTCCTAAGCGGATCATGGAACCTGTCGACAGCATATTGGCAATCATTTTTTGAGCCGTTCCGGCCTTCATCCGCGTCGAGCCGGTGACGACTTCCGGGCCGACGACGGCACAGAGGTCGATATCGGCACAGGCCCCGATGGGGGAGTTTGGCGAGCAGTCAATGGCAATGGCAGCGGCGCCGATACTTTTGGCATAGGTCAGGGCGCCGACGACATAAGGCGTTCTGCCGGAGGCGCTGAGGCCGACGACGACGTCGCGGGCGGTAAGCTTTTTTTCTCTCAAATCGGCCTGCCCGAGGTCCGACGAATCCTCCGCCCCTTCTTTGGCTCGGAAAATGGCATCATAGCCGCCGGCGATAAGGCCTTGGATCTGTTCGGGGTCTGTGCTGTAGGTTGGCGGACATTCGACGGCATCGAGGATTCCCAATCGGCCTGACGTGCCCGATCCGACATAGAAAAGACGGCCGCCCTGACGCAGCCGGTCAGAAATGACGTCGACGGCACGGGCAATGGCCGGGATGATTTCCTTTATGGCTTCGGCAACTTTATGGTCTTCATCATTGATGACGTGCAGCATGGCCTCCGTCGAAAGCCGGTCGATCTGTTGACTGTGAGGATTTCGCTGTTCCGTTGCCAGTGATTCTAATTCAATCATAGTATTCCTTTCTTACCTTCTTTCCTCGGTGATGAAGAGCGGTCTTGGCGGCTCTTTCAGGAAAGGTCTCTATATATCTAATTATAGAGAGTGTTGACAGTAGTTGCAATAGGGCTTTTTTTCGGAAGGCATGCCTTTATTTTTTTGCTGTTTCATGGTATTATTAATCTGCATGCAGCAGGCCTGTGTGTCATGTGCGCCCATAGCTCAGCTGGATAGAGCAGCAGTTTCCTAAACTGCGTGTCGGATGTTCGAGTCATCTTGGGCGCACCATTTTTTTATTTGTAAATTATATACTTACTATTAATCCATAATACTATTACCGGAAAGGTGGGTTTCCTCATGTCTGATATGAAGGACCGAGTTGCTTCTTTCCATGAAGAAGTCATGCACGATGCCGATTTTACGCTGCCGGAGGCGATTGCTGAAGCCAAACGCTGCCTCAACTGCAAAGTTCCTCAGTGCCGCAAGGGCTGTCCGATTGAAAATGAAATTCCGCAATTCATCCATGCGTTGACCTTGGGGGATTTTGGCGCAGCTGCTGCGCATATTTATAACCGCAGTGATTTGCCGGCCATTTGCGGCCGTATCTGTCCGAGAGAAAAGCAGTGTGAAGGCCACTGCATCCTCGGCAAAAAAGGTCAGCCCGTTGAAATCGGAAAGCTCGAACGCTTTGCAGCAGACATGGCCCTGGAAGGGAAATTTATGGATCAGCCGGTCAGCAAGAAAACAGCCGGAAACGTTGCCGTCATCGGCTGCGGTCCTGCCGGTATGGCAGCGGCTCGTGAACTGGCTAAGCGCGACTACGATGTCACCATCTATGAAGCCGCTTCTCATCCGGGCGGTACCATGACCTACGGTATCCCGACTTTTCGCCTTCATAAAGAGCTCTTGCAGCGAGAAGCCCGGGCCCTGAGCGACATGGGCGTTACCATCGAATACGGTGTTAAAATCGGCACCGATAAGAGCCTTGACGAATTGAAATCGTCCTTTGATGCCGTCTTTATCGCTGTCGGCACGATGGATGGCTGGAACCTCGGCGTTGACAATGAAGATGTGGAAGGTATCGTCGAAGCAGAACCGTTCCTGCGTCAAGTACAACTGGCTCAGGACGGCGAATTTGACCCGGAAAAACTGCCCGTCCGGGCAGGCGATAAGGTCATCGTCATCGGTGCCGGCAATGTGGCCATCGATGCGGCCCGCACGTCCCTTCGTCTCGGCGCCGACGTTACCATCGTTTACCGCCGGGCGGAACGAAATATGAAATGCCTGCCGTCTGAATATGAAGAAGCGAAAGCCGACGGTGTCCGCTTCCAATTTTATTCGGCACCGAAGGCTGTCCTTGGAGAAGGCCGTGTGGAAGGTCTTCGTTATGAACGGCAGCAGATCCTCGAAGACGCTACCATGGTGCCGACGGGAGAATTCGGTGTCGTACCGGCCAATAAGATCATCGCAGCTATCGGTAATAAGCCGGAACTTCCGGTCATCAAGTCCTTCGGCATTTCTTCCAATGACGACGGCTATATCGCCGTCAAGGATACGCCGTACGGCATGACCAGCAAGGAAGGCGTCTTTGCTGCCGGTGATATCGTCCACAAACCGCAGACCGTCGTTTTAGCTATGCGCGAAGGACGCAAAGCGGCAGAGGGCATCGACCAGTATTTAAAGGCTAAAAAAGTAATGGAAGCTGTAAAAGCTTAGGGGGCAAATAGGATGAGTGAGTTGATTCGTCAGATTCTTAATACGAATGAAAAGTTTGTTAAACAGTCCTTGTCACAAGGAGGTTTCGACGACGTCAGCAAATATCCGCGCCGCCACCTGGCTGTGTTGACTTGTATGGACACACGCCTTTTAAATTTTTTGGAACCGGCTATGGGCCTCGTCCGCGGTGATGCCAAAATCATCAAAGTCGCCGGCAATACGGCCTTTGAAGACTTCGACAGTGTCATCGGCAGTCTGATGGTTGCCGTTTACGAACTCCATGTCCATGAAATTATCGTCATGGGTCATGATGACTGCGGCATGCTCCATACGACGGCCGACAGCCTGTGCCGCCACATGGTGGAAGAAGGCATCGATGAAACGGCCATTGACGCTATCCGACCGCAGCTTAAGCAGTGGGCTGACCCGGTTACGGACGTCGATACGTCGGTCTGTGATACGGTGCGCCGACTGCGGGCGAATCCCTACTTACCGAAATCCCTTACGATTTATGGAATGGTCATCCATCCTCATACGGGCGAAATCCGTGTTGTCGACGATGGAGAAGACCGGAAATAGGAGGTTTTATGAGTTTAGTAACCCAAAGAATGGAAGAACACGCCGCTGTCTTAGAAGCGACGAAAGCATTAATTCCCGATATTGAAAAAGCCGGGGCTCTCATTAAAGAAGCCCTGGCTTCAGGCCACAAAATCCTCTTTTGCGGCAATGGCGGCAGCGCCGCCGACTCGCAGCACTTGGCTGCTGAAATCGTCGGTCGTTTTCAGAAAGAACGGCCGGCCTTCCCGGCTATCGCCCTGACCGTCGACACGTCGATCTTGACGGCCGTCGGAAATGACTACGGCTTTGATACGGTATTCCGTCGTCAGGTCCATGCCCTTGGTGAAAAAGGAGATATCCTGATCGGTATTTCGACGTCCGGCAACAGCGGCAACGTCCTCGAAGCCATTGAAGAAGCCCATGCGAAAGGCCTTACGGTTATCGGCATGACGGCCTATGGCGGCGGTAAGATGAAAGATGCCTGCGACATCTGCCTGGCCATTCCGGCTAAGGTAACGGCACGGGCTCAAGAAATGCATATCATGATCGGCCATATTCTTTGTGAAATCGCTGAAGAAGATATGTAATTAACGGACGACGCTTTGGAACTGCTTGTTGTCTCTGATCTTATCGAAATGACTCTGGGTCCGGGCAGCCTCCTTTACGGATTCACCGCCGAGGTCAATGGCTTGTTTTAAATAAGGCAGGGCTTGGTCTGCTTTTCCCAGGTCGCCGTAAATTGTCGCAATGCCGTAATAACTCCACGTGTTTCCCGGGTCGGCTGAGATGACATTTTTAAAGTACGTAATGGCCTTATCGTACTGGCCGTCGATTTTACAGGCCAGGGCCATGTTATACAAAGAGGCCATATCTTTTGGGGCTAACTGCAGGGCCTCTTCGATAAGGGCAATGCCCTGCTCAACGTCCTTTTTATTTCCCGTTTCATTGCCGCGCATGGCCAGAGTAACGCCTTTGTTGCTGAGAGCCTGATAGTTGTCGGCGTCGAGGGAAAGGGCTTTGTCGAAGTCGAGAAGGGCTTTGTCATAGTCTCCAGCCTGATAGTTTTTAATCCCTTCGTCGCTGGCGGCTTTAGAATCGGTCTTGATGGCCGGGGCAGAAGGGGCTTTCGTGGCCTGTATGGGCTTTGCCTGCTGCGATGATATCGGCTGGGGGCTGCACCCGCTGGTCCACACGGCGGCTGCGGCTAGGAGCAGGATTGCTGCGTATTTTTTATTCATCGTTATTTCTCCTATTCGTCAGTCTGGAAAACATATGAAACAAATCATTAATAAATGGGATATTCTCCTCGTTGCCGTCCTCCTCGTTTTATCCCTTATTCCGGAGGGTATCTTTTACATGACCGGGAATGATGCGGCTGTTCACGATACGTATGCTGTCATCCAAGTCGACGGCAAAATATATAAAGAAGTCCCCTTGTCAGGTCATCAGGGAACGGAGACGATTCCTATCAAGACGGACCACGGCTATAATCTGGTCGTCGTCAAAGATGATACCATTGGCATCGTCGAAGCGGACTGCCCGGATAAAATCTGTATCGGCGAGGGCTTTATCAGCCGTCCCGGGGCAACCGTCGTTTGCCTGCCTCATAAGCTGCTGATCGAAGTCAAGTCTGCCGGGGGCGGCGAACCGGATGTCATTCCGGCTCATTAGAGGTGGCTTATGAAAAAAACGTTTCGCATCATCATGTTGAGCCTGTTTATCGCTCAATCCTTAGTCCTATATATCGTCGAAGGCATGCTTCCCGTTCCTTTTATTGCGCCGGGGGCTAAGCTTGGCTTGGCCAATTTGATTACCGTCATCGCCATGTACTCCCTGCCGCGAAAACGGGATGTCTGCCTTATTCTCTTCGTTCGCGTTCTCTTGGCGGCCGCTTTTGGCGGTGGGATTAACGCATTCTTTTACAGCGTGGCCGGTGCTGTCCTCAGTTTAGGCGTCATGCTCCTACTCAAGGGAGTCGGGAAGTTTTCGATTCTCGGCGTCAGCATGGCCGGCGGCATCTTCCATAATTTCGGGCAGGTCCTCGTTGCCTCGCTGGTCGTGGCCAACCTTAAAATCATGCTGTACCTGCCGGTTCTGGCCGTAGCCGGAGCGGGAACGGGACTTCTCATCGGCATTACCTCGGTATTTACCCTGAGGCATTTGAAGAAACTGCCAATCTATAAAAGGATGCAGGAATAATTACATCGGATATGATGGCCTTAGGGCTGTAAGCTGACGGAGTCTATGATTTCGTCAGCTAATTTTATCTTATCATCCTTATTTTCATCACAGGCCACGACGACAATCCAGGTCACAGGCCCGTCTGAAAATCCAAGGAGGCGCGCCCGCATGGATCTTTTTTCGTAGTTAAAGGTTGCGCTGCGGACTACGGCGGGTTTTCCGTCCAGCGTCCGTTCTTCTTGCGTGGTTGAAACGTTTTCGGCTCCGATTTTGGCTAAGACCGCCTGTGTTGTCGTATCGACAGTCTGGGCAAGGTTCTGTCGGATGGCGTCTTCTTGTTTCAGGTGGAGGTCATCGGCCATTTTTCGGACGTCGATACGGTTGGTGTAAACGGCGATGTAAAGGCCGGCATCGTTTTCACCGTAGAGGCGACTGCCTTCATAATAAGGCTTGGCGGCGGGACTTACGGGAATGGGCAGGTCGAAGCTTTGCAGGTTGCCCGGTAATTTTATGGAAATAGCCGAACCGAGGCCGTCGACACGTTTTTCTTTTAAGGTGATGGTATAGCAGGCCGTCAAGGTAAAGGCCAAAATGGGCAGCAGTACGATCAGAATCAGAAATCGAATTCGCGTGTGAATCATAAAATACCTCGCAGAACGTAGACAGAAGACGATATCCGTTTTTCTTCAAACCGCTTATTTACGGGCTTCACGGAAGGCATCGGCCAGTGAGAAAGTAAGGGGCCCGGTGACTTTAGTAGCGTCGATGATAGGCTGCATGATGTGGCGGAATTCATCGCTCTTCTTGGATAATACATATAGTTTTGAAGTGTTGCGGGCATCCCACAAGGCGTCGTGCATTTGGCCGTCGAAGGTTTCGCCAAGGGTGCTGACCGCTTTATCAAGGGATATGACGTTGTCGAGCCCCAGAAGATTGCAGTAAATCTGTTGAAAATTCTGCCAGTGTTCGAGCATCCAGCGGACGCGTTCATCTTCTTTGGCATTGGTAATTTTGAGACGGAGTTCGCTGTCGAGCTGACGCCAGTCGTTTTCGCTCCAGGCATACATCTCGTAATCGTTGGGACAGCCTTCATTGCACCAGGTGAGAAAGTGATCGAAGGCTTCGGTGAAATGGGGCTTTCCCTTTAACATTTCCATCGTAATGCCCGTCAATTCTTGGCAAGTCTGATTCATGGCCGTCGTGTATTCCGGCATGACGTATTCTTTGTAGGCTGAGATTTCATTGCCTTCTTCGTCTATCTTGACGGCACCGATTTCGATGATTTCGCCCTTACACGTTCGGCGTGCTTCTTTTTGGTCTCGCCCGATGGGGTTCATCTCGAAGTCGACGAATACTGCTTTCATAGGTCAGGCTCCTTTCTGATTCATGATGATAATTTTTATTATACCATAATAAAAAGGCCTCGTGCAGAAGATATTATGCACGAGGCCTTGTAGTGTCTATCTTTTTTGAAGGCTGTCTTTTAGAAGCGATGGCTTAGAATGCCGGGAGAATCGTTCCTTGGAAGTGTTCGTCGATGAACTGTTTAATCGGGGCAGACTGATAAATAGCGAGGACCTTTTTGTAGGTTTCGTTGTTTTCATCGCCTTGGCGAACGACGAGTACGTTGGCATACGGCGAGTCCTTCGATTCAACGAGGAGGGAATCCTTCTGCGGGTTCAGACCGGCCGGAATGGCGTAGTTGGTGTTGACGCAGGCCAGGTCCGTGTCATCGAGAGAACGGGGAATCTGAGCGGCATCGAGTTCGACGAACTGGAGATTTTTCGGATTGGCCGTAATGTCCGTTACCGAAGCGTCTACGGAGTTGCCGTTCTTCAAGGTAATCAGGCCGGCCTGTTGGAGCAGGAGCAAGGCCCGGGCACCGTTGGTCGGGTCGTTCGGAATCGTTACCTTGGCGCCGTCGGCGACGTCTTTGAGATCTTTATATTTATGGGAATAAACGGCCATGGGCAGGATAATCGTCTTGCCGATGGAAACGAGCTTTAAGCCCTGTTTCTTGACGACGTTATCGAGGTAGGGCTGGTGCTGCATGGAGTTCATATCGAGGTCTCCGTCAGCCAGGGCCTTGTTGGGCTGGACGTAGTCGTTGAATTCGACGACTTTGATGTCGAGGCCTTGTTTGGCAGCTTCTTTAGCGACTTCTTCCATGACTTCTGCATGGGGACCGGCGGTGACGCCGACTTTGATTTCTTTCTTGTCACCGGAAGCAGCGGAATCGCTGGAGGAACCGCAGCCGGCGACAGCCAGGCAGGCCGTGGCGATGAGGAGGGCTGCAAAGACTTTTTTTACCGTTATTTTCATGTAAATCATATCCTTTCTGAAAGTAAATGGAAGTTGTCGCTCAAAAAGAAAAGCCGTCATTCAGATGACGGCTCGGATTGCGATTCGTTCATCTGCCGGTAATATACCGCTGGACTTGGCACCTATCCCGATTGGGGGTTGCCGCAGCGTCATCGGGCCATTCCCTCGGCTGCTCTTGATGAAAGACAATGTGTTGTTGATGGTGTATATAGTACCATTGAGAGAATACACTGTCAAGTCCTTTTTTGCTTTTCTTGAGAATTTTTTTGTCTCATGTTATAATGAACCTACTCATCGGAGGGCTTTATACCCGTATTGTATCAGGCTGGATAAGATGTCGCAGCAGCCATTGTCCGGAGGTCCTGCAAGTCCGTATATTTGCAGGTCGACGTAAGGGCAGTCAGGTCTGTTGTGGTTTTTTATCCGGCTTTTTTTGCGCACATAGCTTCGAGGTGATAAAATATGCAGTTTGAACGGGATTTACATTGGCAGATTTATTCGGCAAAAGCCTTTTACTTTATCGGCGGTTTCGGCTTTACGACGTGGGCGTCGCTCATTCCTTTCTTGAAACGGAACCTGGCGATACCGGCCGACCACTTGGGCTTTCTCTTGCTGGGAATCGGCCTCGGGGCCTTGATCATGATGATGCTGGCCGGTACCATTGCGGCCCGTCTCGGCTGCCGTCGTTCCTTGACCATCGCCGGCCTGTGCATCGCTGCCTTTTTGAATCTCTTGTGCTACATGCCGGCCTATGGGCTGGCTGTCCTGACGGCGGTCTGCCTCGGCGCTTCTTTAGGCCTCATGGATGTCGTCGTCAATATCAATGGCATCTTTATCGAACGAAAAGTTCGTACGCGCATCATGTCGGGCTTGCAGGCCATGTGGTCTCTGGGCAATTTCATGGGCGCCGCCTTCTTTGCCTTTTTGCTCCAATTCCACCTGCCCTGGCAGGGCGTAGCCTTTGCCAGTTCGGCTGTCATCATGGCCTGCGTTTTCTTTTTCGGGCCTCACTTGCACAATGAACGCCAGGCGGCTCAGAAACGGCCGCACTTCATACGGCCTAAGGGCCAAATCGCCGTCATCGGCCTTATTTGTATGATTGCCTTTCTCGTCGAAGGCGCTATCGATGACTGGAGCGGCGTCTTCATGACCCTTGAAAAGGGCATCGATATCTCCCGGTCGGGCTTGGGGCTGACCTTGTTTACGGCTTCGTCCTTCATCACCCGCCTGGCAGGGGATACGCTGACTATGCATTGGGGGCCGCGGCGCCTTCTTGCCCTGTCCCTGCCCATTGCCTTTTTGGGATTTATCGGACTCTTGACGATCAGCGAAGGCTGGCTGCTCTTCCTGTCCTTCATTTTAATCGGTCTCGGTACGGCCAACACGGTAC
>NZ_HF954532.1:106706-111223 GCF_000455225.1 Megasphaera massiliensis | reverse complement strand
CGGCAGAAAGTCATGCCTATTTCTGACGCCGTTTCGTCGGTCAGTACCATCGGCTACGCCGGCATCCTTTTGGCGCCGGCCCTCCTTGGCTTTATCGGCCGGACCTATTCGCTGTACGCGTCTTTCAGCCTGGTCACGGTCCTCTTGGTCGTCATGGCGGCCATTTCCTTAAAAATCGTAAAAGAATAATCGCTGCCGCCGGAACGATGGGGGCATAAAAAAACTACGGCCTTATGAGCAATCCCTCATAAGGCCGTAGTTTTTTATGCGTCGATGACTTTTCCCGGATTTAAGATACCCTTCGGGTCGAGGGCCCGTTTGATGGTCTTCATGATGGTCAGTTCGCCCTTGGGCGTGAACTGTTCCATGTATTTCAGCTTTTTGGCGCCGATACCGTGTTCGCCGGCCAGGCGGCCGCCGACGCTGTAGGCATAGGCGTATACTTGTTGATGGAATTCTTCGACGTTTTTGTCCCACTCTTCGTCGCTCATATCCATCTTGCAGAGGACGATGTGCAGGTTGCCGTCGCCGATGTGAGCATTGATTTTAACTTCAAAGGGATAATTTTGACCGATGTCCATGATTTTTTCGATCGTTCCGGCAATCTTATGAACCGGTACGACGACGTCGTCGGTCAGGAATACCTTGCTCTGGAGTTCGACTGAGGTCTGGCAGTTGCGGCGCATATTCCAAATGCGGTCGTCGGCTTCGAGGACGTTTACAGCCCCCGATTCTTCACAGATCGTGCAGACTTTGTCCATTTTGGTGTCCAATTCGTCTTCCTGGAAGGTTTCGACGGTGATGATGACGTAAATGCCGTCGTCGTAATGGGGCATGTCCTTGTAATGGCAGTAATCGGCACAGCCGCGGACGTACGAGTTGTCCATGTATTCGACACTGGTCGGATCGATACCGGCTTTCATCAGCTTGGGGACCATGTGCAGGGCCTTGCGCGGATCGGTGTAGACGGCCAGGACGTCGAAGCGGTACGGCGGCAGGGGGATGAGCTTTACCGTCACCTTGGTGATGATGCCGAGCGTTCCTTCACTGCCGATGATGAGCTGTTCCAAGTCGTAGCCGGTCGAGCTCTTTTTGAGGATGCGGCCGCATTCGACGATGTCTCCTGTCGGGGTGACGACTTCCAGGCAGTAGACCTGGTCGCGGGTTACGCCGTAGCGGACGGCGCGGAGGCCGCCGGCATTGGTTGCCAGATTGCCGCCGATGAGGCTGCTTTCGGCGCTCGACGGGTCGCCGGCATACATGAGGCCGACTTTTTTTGCTTCGTTTTGAAGGTCGATCGTGCGGACGCCGGCTTCGACAGTCATGTACATGCCGTCTTCGTTCAGTTCGATGATTTTATTGAGGCGGTCCATACAAAGGACCAGGCCGCCGCAGACGGGAATGGCTCCGTCGGCAAGACTCGTGCCGCCGCTGCGGACAGTAATGGGAAAGTCATACTCATTTGCCAATTTGACGATGGCCGAGATTTCTTGGGCATTGGCCGGCAGGACTGCGGCGTCCGGCACGTGGAACATGGCCGGGTTCGTTTCGTAGTCCGTCTGGTACTGCAAGAGCAGGTCGCGGTCGGTCTTAACGTATGTCGGGCCGGTGATGGCCTTTAACTTTTCAATGATTTCGGGCGTAATAGGTTGAAAGTTTTTCACAAAAGGGAACCTCCTTTAATTTGTGTTGTCTTATTCTACCACGCCATCCGTCCTTAGGGAAGGTTTTTAGAATTTAAAGTCGATCGTTGCCGATACGCCGACGCCCTGGACGCGGCTCAGATTGCTGACGTCCGTCGATTCGATCGGGATCAGGGCGTTGGCACGGGCAATGCCGTTAAAGGACGCTTCGAGTTGGGCGACGGCCTTTACTTTATCGACCTGAGCCGTCGGTCCGACAACCTGGACGGCACCGATGTATTTGCCCGTGCCGACACTGACGATGGGAACGACTTTCGTCGCGTAATCCGTGCCGACGCCGTTCTTCATGAGCAGTTTATTGAGAAAATCGTTGATGGAGTCGCCGTATTTCGATACCAAAACGGTGATGCCGCCTACCTTTAAGATAGAGCCTAAATTGAAAGCCTGGACGGCGGTGCCGCCGGCAAAACCGAGCAGGGATGCAATGGTGACAGCTGCGATAACTTGTTTTTTCATAAGAAATACCTCCTAATGATGTTTTGAAATGGAACTGCCGCGAGCCAATGAGGCGGCTGCGGCGAAAAAGCAAAGGGCAGACAACAGGATGAAAGAGACGTGAAAGGCGCTGAGGACGCCGTCCTTGTAGACGGCAGCCTGTTCCGTTTCGGTCGTCATGATGAAGGTGACGGCAGCCATGCTGAAGGCTTGTCCCAAGTTGCGGGACAAGGCCAGGACGCTCGAGGCGATGCCGTGATGCATCTTTTTGACCGAGCCCATGATGGCACTGTTGTTGGGCGCTCCGAACAAGGCTGCGCCCAGGCCGATGAGGGCCAAAATCAGGCCTGCCTTACCGACGGAGATATCGGTGAAGACGGCGAAGGCCAATAGTCCCGGTGCGGTCAGGAACAGGCCCAGGGAGGCAATGCCTCGCGGTCCGTACTTGTCGGATAAATCGCCGGCCCGCGGCGAAAAAATCGCCATGACCAGGGGCTGGATCAATAAGACGGCGCCGGAGATCGCCGGCGTGAGGCCGAGGACGACCTGCAGGTAGAGGGACAAGAGAAACGACACGGCATAGGTCGCGCTGTACTGGATGAGGGCAGCCAGGTTGGACATGGAAAAGGTCAGGCTGCGAAATAAGTAGAGCGGCAGGAGCGGGTGAAAAGACCGGCCTTCGTGGACGACGAAGATGATCGAAAGGACGAGTCCTGCGTAAAAGAAAACACTATTGTCTGAAAAAGATGACAGGCCGTATAAGGTGCAGAGAATGGCGCTGACCGACAGGACCGAGCTGACGGCATTGACGAAAGGAGCCCCGTTTTCATACCATTCTTTTTGGACAGGACGGATGAAGAGGTATGAAAGGAGAACCAGTACGGCTGCCAAGAGAAAGATACAGCGCCAGCCGATGAACTCCGTCAAGGCGCCGCCGATGACAGGTCCCAAAGAGAGCCCGAGATACGTCAAAGCGACGGATTGACCGATGATGTGGCCCTGACGGGATTCATCGGTCGTGGCTAAGAGCAGGGGCATATAGGATACATAGATGCCGGCCAAGGCGATGCCCTGAAGGGCCCTCAGTCCGATAAGGATGGGAAGCGTCGGGGCCAAGGCAGCCCCGATGGATGACAAGGCCAGGACTATCAAGGCGGCAGAGTACGTTCTTCGCCTGCCGTGGACGTCTGATACCTTTCCTAAAGGAAGCAGAAACGCCGCCGTCGTCATCAGGAACAAGGTGACGACCCAGCTCATGCGGTCCGGTGTCGTGCTGAATTGGTCGGCCATGACCGGAATGGCGATGTTGATCGATGTAGACAGAAAAGGGCCGACAAAGCTTATCAGGCCAATTGAATAAAAAATACGCTTTTCCATCGTCATCGCTGCACCTCACTCATGTCACTGTCATAAATACATTATACCAGTATATGCGGGCAGGGTGAATTCTTTATTAAAAAAACGCAATGTATAAAACTGTTTTGTCCTTTTGAAAAATAAGTTTTTCTCGTGATAAGAGATGTAGAACTTGGAGATTTATGGTATAGTAAAAGAAAAATTGTTGAAAAAGGAGGGATTTACTATGGATTTAGGACTTCGAGGCAAGGTTGTCGTCGTCACCGGCGGTACGGCCGGCATCGGTCTGGCAACGGCCAAGGCCTTTTTACAGGAAGGAGCATCGGTTGCTGTCTGCGGCCGGCGTCGGGAACTTCTCGATGAAACCGTAAAAACACTGGGAGAGGCTGTCTTTGCCTGTCAGGCCGATATGACTGATGAAGCCGATGTTTCTTCCTTTGCCCATCAGGTCTATGCTCATTTCGGCCGGATCGACGTGTGGGTCAATAATGTCGGAGCCTCCATTGCCCGTCAGGGCGACTGGTATACGCCTTCCGAAATAGACGCTCACTACGCGGTCAACTTTAAGTCCGTCGTCATGGGCAGTCAAGCGGCCATTCCCTTTTTAGAGAAACAGGGAGGGGTCATCATCAACGTATCGTCCCTGGCCGCCCGGTGTGCGACTTCGGGCCGGGCGACGCTCTACGGGGCCATGAAGGCTGCCGTCGTAAACTATACCAATACCCTGGCCGGGGAAGTCGCCGCCAAGGGAATTCGCGTTCTGGCAATCATGCCGGGCTTCACCCTGACGCCTCTCGTTGCTGAAACCATCGATGCCGATGAACTTCAAAAGCAGGTCAAAGAATGTCTCCTGCGCCGGCCTGCCAGTCCCGAAGAGATTGCCGGGCCTATCGTTTTTCTGGCAAGTCAGCAGGCGTCGTATATGAATGCCGCCGTCATCGAGGTCTCGGGCGGCCGCAACGTGACCTTGAATCCCGGGTATTCCTACGGTGATTGATCTATTTTTTACGAAATATAAAAAAA
>NZ_HF954532.1:84462-106336 GCF_000455225.1 Megasphaera massiliensis | reverse complement strand
TAAAAAAACTTTTTTGAAACTATACTTGACAAGATATGTTTTAATGTGTACTATTGTTGTAGACATTGAGAAATGCAATGACCAAAACAAGTACACATAGGAAGAGACAACAGAGAAGACGGGTCACTGGCTGAAAGCCCGTTTGGCCTTGGAATATGGTGGAATGCATTTGGGAGCAGGATGAAGGAATTGAGTATGTCATCCCGTATTACCGACGTTACCGGTTTCGAGTGGCAGCACTAGGCTGCAATTCAGAGTGGAACCGCGGTCCGCCGTCTCTGTTGTAGAGATGGGCGGCTTTTTTTGTATGATTTTCTGATTATTCGATATTGTATGCAGGGGGAGTTATGATGACACAAAGCAAAAAAGACTTAGTTTTAGCAGCCATGGACGGCAAACCGGTTGAACGCGTCCCTTCCGGTTTTTGGTTTCATTTCTTAGACGATGAAATCCATGCCAATGCTTTCGAACATCCGGAATTGACGGAAAAGGTCTTCGCCGGCCAGACCCGCTACATCGATGAAGCCAAACCGGACTTCGTTAAAATCATGACCGACGGCTTTTTCCCTTATGAAAATGAAACGGCTACGAACCTTAAGACGGCGGCTGATTTTAAAAAGATTAAACCCTTAGCCGATGACGATAAGTGGTTTACCCAGCAGATCGACTATGCGAAACGCCTTACAGCTCGTTATGGCGATGAATTGGCCATGTTCTTCAACGTATTCTGTGCCGGAACGACGGTCAAATTCATGCAGGCCGACCTCGATGCCAGTGAAGCCTTCCTGGCCAATGCCGTCAAGGAAGACCCAAAGGCCGTACGTCAGGGCTTGGATGTTATTTCCCATGATTTGGCGAAACTTGCCAAACGGCTGATTACCGAAGGCGGTGTCACCGGCATTTACTTCAGCCTTCAGAATTTACTGGGTATTTCGCCGGAGCTGTACAAAGAGGTCTTGGAACCGGGAGAAAAAGAAATCTTAGCCGCTGCCAACAGCGTCAGCGACTACAATATTCTCCACATCTGCGGTTATGCCGGTCACCGCAATGACCTTTCCTTATATAAAGATTACGATGTAAAAACCGTAAACTGGGCCGTTGTCGTCGAAGGCGTCCCCATTCCGGAAGGCCGGAAAATCCTCAACAATCGCCCGGCTTTAGGCGGTTTTGGAAATTTAGATTCTGAATTGTTGTATAAGGGCTCGAAAGAAGAAATTCAAGCCGAAACGAAGCGGATTTTAGCAGAAGCCGGCCGACAGGGCGTCCTTCTCGGCGCTGACTGCACCGTTCCGCGTGATATCGATTGGAAGCATTTTGAGTGGGTTCGTGAAGCTGCCCGATAGGCAGAGAGAGGAAGATGAAAATGAAGTTTACCATGAAAAAGTTAGGGAAAGCCGTATTGACGGCAGCATTAGTCGGTGTCGTAGCAGCAGTCCTTGCCGGCTGCGGTAAACAGAGTGATTCTGCCGCCGGCGGCGGAGACGGCCAGAAAAAGGTCGTCAACGTGGCCTTTACCAACTACTACGTGCCTTATGATTTCGTCAATGATAAGGGCGAGCCCGACGGCTTTGAAGTTGCCGTCATGCAGGAAGTAGCCAAGAAGCTGCCCCAGTATACCTGGAAGTTTACACCGACCTCGGACGATGATTTGCTCATCGGCGTCGAATCGGGTAAATACACAATCGGTACGAAGGGAATCTGGAAAACGGAAGCTCGGGAAAAGAAATACATCTTCCCGAAAAACTACATTGGCGCCAGTGTCATCGGCTTAGTCATCCGTAAAGCCGACGCTGATAAGATCCATGACATGGATTCCTTTGCCCAGTACAGCGGCAAACTCGTTCCCATTGCACCTCAGGATGCCCGCTACATGGTCATCGATACCTATAATAAGGAACATCCTGACAAACAGATCAAGCTTCAGTCGTCGGAAGCCTTCCAGATTGCCGACGCTTACAGCTGGGTCATGGAAGGCCGCTATGACGGCTACCTCGAAGTTGAACTGAGCTACAAGAACAACATCGTCAAAGACGATGCACCGTACCACAAATTCAACGACAGCCTGACCTACATCCGCTATAAAGGCATTCCGACCTACCCCTTGTTCAATAAGAAAGAACAGAAATTGGCTGACGAAGTCGACCAGGCCATCGATGAACTGCGCAAGGAAGGCAAGATTGCCGAACTGGAACAGAAATACTTTGGCGAAAGCCTGTCTAACTATATTACGCAGTAAAGGCGAAGGAGGACGTTTTGATGGATACACGTGTGTTTAATCCGTCTGTTATCTTCTCGGTTATGCCGGATTTATTGTCGTATCTGTCGGTAACGCTGCTGGTAGCCGTTTCAAGCATTGTATTAGGTTCCCTCTTAGGGATGGGCCTGACCTGGGCAAAACTCGGACGCATCCGGGTTTTGCGCTGGCTGGCGCACGGGTACACTTACATCTTGAAGTGTACCCCTCCTATCGTGCTGCTGTTCATTGTCTTTTATGGACTGCCCAAGCTGATAGAATCGATGACGGATTATGATATTAATGATACCAATCGGGCTCTGTTTGCAATCATTACTTTTACCCTTTTGTTCGGAGCCTATATTTCGGAAGTCTTTCGGGCGGCTTATCAAGCTGTGCCCAAAGGACAGTATGAAGCCGGAGTCAGCATCGGCATGACGCCGTTCCAGACCTTTTATCAGGTCATGCTGCCCCAGGCGGCCCTTATTGCCCTGCCTAATTTCGGCAATTCGACGATTAACTTGCTTAAAGAAGGGGCCTTGGCTTATACGATCGGCCTCATCGACCTGATCGGTAAGGGGAATTTGATCATCGCTCAAAATTTTGGAGCCTATAGTATTGAAATTTATCTGGCCTGTATGATCATTTACTGGATCATGACCCTGATCATTGAAAAGGGATTTGCTCTCTTGGAGGGCGTCCTCGACAAGGGCGTCCATATGGGTCATGCCCGGGCGGGAGGAGGTGAGCCGTAAATGGAACTCGATTATGGTTTTATGATTGAAACGTTTTATAAGATCTGGGACGGTATCGGCGTTACCTTAGGGCTGACGGCTCTGTCACTGATCATCGCTCTTCCCATCTCCTTTTATATGGCCGTCATTCGCCTGCGGGGGCATAAACTGGGGACGGGGATTACGAGATTTTATATTTCCTTTGTCCGCGGAACCCCGTTGGTACTACAGATTTTATTGATGTACAGTCTCTTGCCGAGCTTCCTTAACTTCGCATTGAAGTCCATGGGCTCGTCCTTCAATATCTTTGAAAGCGTCAATCCTTTCTGGTATGCCGTCATCGTCTTTTCTCTCAATACTATCGCCTTGTTAGCCGAAGTATTCCGCTCGGCCTTGATGAGTATCGATAAGGGACAGATGGAAGCCGGCGTATCCGTTGGGCTTTCGGAATGGCAGACCTATCGCCAAATCATCATTCCCCAGGCCATGGTCGTCGCCCTGCCGGCGGTCAGCAATATTACGGTGAATTTGATCAAGGGCACGTCGCTGGCATTCCTGATGACGGTCAAAGACGTACTGGCTATCGGGAAAATTGCCGCCTCGTACGGCTATAACTATATTGAAGCCTATTTGGATGTCTTCGTCGTTTACATCATCGTCTGCACGATTGTCCAGCTCATTTACCGCATAGCTGAAAAACGAATCGGTGCCTTCCGTGCCGTGTAAGGAGAGTATGCTTATGTTAATGTCTATTAAAAACGTCCGTAAGAAGTTTGGCGGCGTAGAGGTCTTAAAAGACCTCAATATGGAAATCAATAAAGGAGATGTCGTCGTCATCCTGGGGCCGAGCGGTTCCGGGAAGACGACCTTCCTGCGGTGTCTTAACTTTCTCGAACGGGCTGACGAGGGGCAGATGGAATTTGCCGACATGAACATCGATTTAAGCAAGCCTTCCGATAAGGAGATTGCCGCTGTCCGCAAGAAGACGGCCTTCGTGTTCCAGGGATATAATCTGTTTGCCAACAAGACCGTTTTGGAAAACGTCATGCTCGGCCTGACGACGGGCCGCGGCATTCCTAAATCCGAAGCCGAACAGACGGCGCGGGATGCCTTGCAGCGCGTCGGCATGATCGACCGGGCCGATTACTATCCGGCTCAATTATCCGGCGGCCAGCAGCAGCGTGTCGGTATTGCCCGGGCCATTGCCGTCAATCCGGACGTTATCTTGTTTGACGAACCGACGTCGGCCCTCGACCCGGAACTGGTCGGCGACGTGCTGAAGGTCATGCGCGATTTGGCTAAAGCCGGGACGACGATGATCGTCGTCACCCATGAAATGAAATTTGCTTCCGACGTGGCGACCCATGTCATCTTTATGGATGGCGGCGTCATCGTCGAAGAAGGTTCATCGGAAGATATCTTCAAGCATCCGAAAGAAGAGCGGACTAAGCGCTTCCTGCACCGCATCTTCTGTACCGCCTTTGACGGTCCGGACGAAGAGGAATAAAAGAAGCATAATAGAATATAAAAAGAGAAGGTCTTCCTCTCTATCAATCGATAGGGAAGGAGGCCTTCTTTGTATGGTGCAGAATCTGTGTTTTGAGGAATCAACCGATGACGACGGAGACAATCTCGTCCGGTGTATCGACGAGAATGGAAGCTCCGTGGCTTTTCAGAAATTCGGTCGGCCGAAAGCCCCAGGTGACGCTGATGCAGTCGAGGCCGGCATTTTGGGCTGTCTGGATATCGATTTCAGAATCGCCGACGTATACGGCGTCTTCCGGTGCGAGGCCGAGGTCATGGAGCACTTTTTGGACCATGTCCGGAGCCGGCTTACGGCGGATTTGCGGCTGTTCACCAAGGACGCTGTCGAAGAGGTCCGGGAAATAGTCGGCAGCCAAGTCCTGTACGGCAGGATTCGGCTTGTTTGATACGACGGCCACTTTGACGTCCTTTTCGCGGAGGCGGCGAATCATGGTGCTGATGCCGTCGTATTCGCCGGTCTTTACGGCACAGTGAGCCGCATAATAAGGCTTATAGATGTCCTGGATGCGGGTGATTTCCTGAGGGTCGATTTGCGGGGTGACCTTGTCGCCGGGCTGGCCGATGGCTTCGAGTTCATCATACGAGGCGAGGTCCTGTTCAATCGCTAAGGCTCGCGTGATGGCAACGACGACACCGCTGCCGAAGAAGTTGCGAACATCGGCTGGCGCATAAGCATGGGCGTGGCCGGTCTGTGCTAAGGCATAGTTTAAGGCATCGGTCAGGTCATCTAAGGTGTTGAGGACCGTTCCATCCATATCAAAAATAACGGCATTGTATTTTTTGGTTGTCATGAGAGAGCCTCCTGCATGTTCTTTTTACCGGAACAGTTTAACGTTCAACGGCCCGGTTGTCAAGTCAGGCTGCTTTGGTAAATCTTTTCTAAGTTGTCCTGCATGCGGTCGAGGTAAGACTTGCCGTCTTCACTGGTTTCAATGGTGTGGATCGTCTCTACGCGGGCGCCGACTTCGCGGGCTAAGGTTTCTGACGTTTCGGGACTTACCATGTCTTCGACGAAGATGGTCTTTACGTTATGGGCCCGGCAGTAATCGGCAAGCCTTGCCAGCTGGCGGGCACTCGGCTCACCGCTGGAAAAGACCGATTCGACACTTTGTTGAGTCAGGCCGAAGTCTCGGCATAAGTAGGCAAAGGCGGCGTGGCCGGTGACAAAATCCTTGCGGGGCGCCTTCGCGAATTTGCCGGCATATTCGTCCTGCAGGGCTTGGAGCTGCCGGGTGTAGTTTTCGGCATTCTGCTGATAGTAGGCCTTGTTGGCCGGATCGGCCTCGGACAGTGCATCGGCGATGTTCCGCACTTCCTGCTGAGCGTTGATCAGGCTGAGCCAAATGTGCGGGTCATAGTCGCCGTGATCGTGGGCTTCTTCTTCATCGGTGAGTTTGATCGGTGTAATGCCTTGAGAGGCATTGACCGTGTGAAGGGACGTATTTTTGGCCGCATCGACGACTTTTGAAGCCCAAGGTTCCATGCCCAGTCCGTTGTAGACGAAGAGCTGCGATTGACCGAGGCGTTTGATGGTCTTCGTCGTCGGTTGGAATTCATGGGGCTCCGTTCCGTCGGGAATGAGGGTGTAAACATCGACTTTATCGCCGCCGACGGCTTGGGTAAATTCTTTTAAGGCGTCAAAGGTGACGGCGACCTTCAGTTTTCCGTCGTCTGGTACATCGGCCGTGGTGCCGCAGCCGGCCAGAACCAACAAGGTCATAGCCGCAATCAGAAGCATCAAGAACCGCGCCGGGAGACGGGAGTGATGAGATGACATAGATACCGACCTCCTATGGCGTTCATCGTATCACGACCGCCTTTTTTTGTCAATTACTTGCAAATGCCTTGCATTTTCGTTTGCGTAGAGATATAATAAACTACCGACAATTTTATGGCAGCGGAGGCAGTTATGATCGATTTACAACACGTTTACTTCTCTTATGAACACGGCGAGTATTTGCTCGAAGATATTAATATGACCATTCGGAACGGGGACTATATTTCCGTCGTCGGCGAAAACGGCAGCGGCAAGAGCACCCTGATTAAACTCATCTTGGGACTCCTCGTGCCGAGCCGCGGCGTCATTTCCAATACCTATCGTCATCGGGCTTATGTGCCGCAGCGCTTTGAAACGCTGAACAGCCAGTTTCCCATCACCGTCTGGGAAGTGCTCAACTGTTACCGGCAAGTCCTTCATTTAAAAGAGAAGGACCTCATACGGACTTGTTTAGAGCAGATGGGGGTCTATGATTTAAAAGACCAGCTCATCGGCAGTTTATCCGGCGGTCAATGTCAGAAAGTCCTCATTGCCAGAGCTCTCATGGGGCATCCCGATCTGCTCATTTTCGATGAACCGTCGACGGGCATCGACGTCCGCAGTCAGGAAGAATTGTACCCCTTTATTAAGGATTTAAATGAGAATCAAGGGATTACAGTCCTTACGGTAGAGCATAATTTGAAATTTGCCGTCCGCAATTCGACGAAACTGTTCCACGTCGTCGGCGGCCATGGCCACTTCTGCTCGCCGAAGGCCTACCTCGATGAATATATGTCGGTTACGATGGGAGGGGAAGACTGATGTTTGAATATGCTTTTATGCAAAATGCCTTTATCGTAGCCATCCTCATTTCCATTGTCTGCCCTCTCATCGGCATCTTCCTCGTCCTGCGCCGCTATTCCATGATTGGTGACGCCTTATCCCATGCGTCTTTAGCCGGCGTTGCTGTCGGGTTACTCCTCGATTGGAACCCCGTCCTCGGCGCCTTTGGCCTGACCAGCTTTTTCGGCATCCTCATTGAAGTTCTGCGCAGTCGTTTCAGACGTTATGCCGAGTTGATTTTGGTTATTATCTTGTCCCTCTCCGTCGGCCTTGCCATTACCATCATCAGTGCCGGACTGGTTCATACCAATGTAGAGTCTTTCTTATTCGGCAGTATCCTCACGGTCTCGACGGACGATGTGTACGCCGTTATCGCCCTCAGCGTCGTTTCCATGGCCCTCATTGCCAAGCTCTATCCCCAACTGGTCATGCTGACCTTCGATGAAGACGGGGCCCAGATTGCCGGCGTTCACAGTAAAGTCGTCAATTATATTTTTTCTGTCCTGGTAGCGGCGACGATTTCCGTATCCATTCGCATCGTCGGTATCTTGGTCATCAGCTCTCTCATAGCCCTTCCCGTAGCGGCGGCCCTGCAGCTTCGAAAAGGCTTTCGTCAGACCCTGATGTATTCCATCTTTTTCAGTTTCGTCGATATTTTGTCGGGTCTGTTCTTGTCCTATTATATCGATGCTGCCCCCGGCGGAGTCACGGCCCTGACGGCTGTCGCCGTCTTGGTGCTGGTCATCATCTATAAAGAAGGGATTTTATCATGGAGAGAAAAGAGGCGTCAGTCATGAGTGATACGTATAAAGACTGCCTTCGTCAACATGGAATGAAGAGTACCAAGGCCCGCAATCTCGTACTGGATGTCTTGAGCTGTAAACAGACACTCGTCACGGTCGAAGCCGTTTATGCGGAACTTCTCGAAGGCGGGAATAAGGTCAGTTTTTCAACGGTTTATCGAATCTTGGAAATGTTTACCCAGCGGGATTTGACGGAAAAAATTTTTCTTCCCGACGAAGGGAAATACGGGTTTTCTCTGCGGCGGCCGGGCCATACACACCGTTTAATCTGTTTACAGTGCCATCAAATCGTAGACTTACCGCACTGTCCGCTCCATGATTATGAACGAGAAGTTGAAAAAAAGACTGATTTCGATATCGTCAGCCATAATCTCGAACTCTACGGGTACTGCCCTGCCTGCAAAAAAAAGCTCCCGCCGTCCGAACGGTAGGAGCTTTTTCGCTGTATCAGCGGATAAACTTGATGAAATTGTCTTTTCGCGGAGACGCAGCCGGCTCCGGCCCGTCGCCGTATCCGACGATACAGTGGCCGACGCCGACTAAGTGTTCCGGAAGGCCCCATTCTCGAAGTAAAGACTTTCCTTCGGGGAGTTCAAATTCTTCACGGGCTCTGTTTATCCAACATGAACCGAGGTGCAGGGCTGCGGCGGCATTCATGAGATTACCTAAAATAAGACAGCCGTCAGACCAGGCGTTGGGGGACTTTTCCATGTCGGCCAGAACGACCAGGGCCGTCGGGGCACCGTACAGAGGATCCGTGGCGGTTCCTTTGATTTTGGCATTCATGGCCGTCAAGCGGCCCAAGGTGTCCGGATTTTGAACGACGACGATGGTACAGGGCTGGATTCCCTTGGCACTGGCGGCATTCATTCCGGCTTGGAGGATGAGATGGAGGTCTTCGTCGCAGATCTGGGCTTTTTTGTATTTTCGGACACTCCTCCTGTTCGTAAGGGTGCGGATGGTTTCGTTCATAAAAATCACTCCTTGAAAAGTTGCGGCAAGTCGATTCGAGAGCTCGCCGCTATGATTGTTTGTCAGTCCTATTATAGGTCGTCGACGTTGGCAGGAAAAGGGGAGGGATGAGACAAAAAAGGATTCTTTTTTCCTGTCAGGCAGTCTCCGGAGACGGGGCCTTAATCTATTGCTTGATACTGGCGATTTGATGGAAAAATATGCTATAATAAAACGATTAGATAGTGATGAAGATAGTATCTAGGAGCGATTGCATTGAAAACACAAGCACCGAAGCTTTCACAGGAGTATATTCAACCGCTGGCCGATGTCTTCAAGGTTTTGGGAGATCCGACACGGCTTCGCATTTTACGCCTTCTCATGGATGGAGAAGTTTGCGTTCGTTGTATTTCTGAAGAACTTGGCATGGGTCAATCGGCTGTATCTCATCAACTGCGTATTTTGCGGGATGCCCGCTTGGTTCAGTTCCGGCGGGAAGGTAAGAACGTGCAGTATTCCTTGGCCGATGCCCACGTATTTACGCTGCTCAACGTCGGGTTGGAGCACGTCGCCGAATAAGGGGGGCCTATGTATCTTTGTTTAATGCGCCACGGAAAGGCACAGCCTTTTTCTTTAAAAAAGCCGGATAAACAGCGGGAATTGACGGAAAAAGGCTGCTGTCAGGCCGCTTCTATGTCCTCTTGGGCCGCATCGTGGTGGCCGGAGGGAAAAACGGCACTTTGGATCAGTCCCTATGTACGGACCTGCCAGACGGCATCTTACTTGGAACAAGAGCTGCCAATCGGGCAGTTCCATACCCATGAAGCCCTGGCTTCGGGAGACCTCGTCGCCGTATATGATCAAATTTTGAGTCAGGAAAAATCGGACGTCGTCTGCATCGTCGGCCATTCACCCTTCCTCGACCGCTGGGTTCAGGCCTGGACGGGGACAGCCGTCGACTTCAAGACCGGCAGCATGGCCCTTTTGGACTTTGACGTCCATGGCGGGCGAATCGGCTCGGCCTCTTTGCTTTTCTACGCTCATCCGAAAGCTTTGAAATTTTTGGAGGCGTCTCGTAAAAAATAACGATGGTTGGAGGTTTTATCTATGATGAAACATGTATTGTCCATTGCCGGTACCGATCCGTCCGGCGGAGCCGGTGCGGCAGCCGACTGCAAGACCTTTTGTGCTCACGGCTGCTTTGCCTTGAATGTCATTACGGCTGTTGTTTCGCAGAATACACAGGGCGTTCGCGGGTATATGGACGTCACACCGGAACTGATCGCATCTCAAATTGATGCCGTATTTGAAGATATCGACGTCGATGCCGTTAAAATCGGCATGGTCAGCGTGCCCGAAACGATTCGGGTCATTGCTGAAAAATTGAAGCAGTACCGTCCGGCCTTCGTCGTCATCGACCCGGTCATGGTTGCTACCAGCGGCCATCGTCTGCTGGCTCCGGAAGCCGAACAGACCTTGAAGGACGTATTGCTGCCCTTAGCCGATGTGTTGACACCGAACCTTCCGGAAGCGGAAGTATTGACCGGTAAAAAGATTGAAAGTTTTGAAGATATGGAAGGGGCGGCGAAAGCCATTGCCGCCATGGGAGCTAAGGCCGTATTGGTAAAAGGAGGTCACCGCATTGCCGATGCGACGGATGTCCTGTTCGACGGCGAAACATTCCATTACTATAAGGGAAAACGCATTGAAAGCACGAGCACTCATGGAACGGGATGTTCTCTGTCGAGTGCCATTGCTTCTAATTTAGCCAACGGCATGAGCCTGTCCGATGCCGTTCAGGCTGCTAAAACGTATGTCTTTGAAGGAATCGCCCATGCCGAACCGATTGGCAAAGGCCATGGCCCGATCCATCATTTCTATGAATTATATAAGAAAGCAGGTGTCAATTGATATGAACATTATATACTCTTTGAAAAAGGCCTGCTGCCTGGTCATGACGGCAGCTTCTATTGGCGGCGTCGCTTTTGCATCAACGCCTCAGGATACGTATGAAGAAGCGGCCCGCAATATGGCGGCTCATCCCCAGGGGGCTTATACCTTGACCTTAGGTATCAAGATGCCCTTCGTCGGTGACGGCGCCGTCGTCAATCAGATCAATATCCAGGAACAGCCTTTCGTCGTCGAATCGCAAGTAAAGACCGAAGGCTTCGCTTCCCAGGCCATGGATAAAATTCCTCAGAACAAGGCTTATGGCGTCCAGAACGGGAAAAAATTCGACGTCTACTACAAGACTCAGGGAAACGACAGCCAGTGGATGAAGAAAAGTTATGACTTAAAGGATTCTAAACCCATTGCCAGCTATTTGACGAACGATCACAACGTCCTTTCCGGTGTAAAATCGGTTACCCGTGCCGGCGGCAACGACTATCATGTCGTCTTTGATGCATCCCGTCTCTATACGGCCTCGGATGAAGCCAACTGGAAGAAGGAAGGCATGACCGATGAACAGGTCCGCGTGTTGGCCAAGGTCCTTCAGGGACTGCAGAAAGTCGGCGACGTACAGACTGTCGTTACCATCGATCCTTCGACGAAGCGCATTTCCCGCATCAGCCTGCCCTTGACAGACCAGCTCCGAAGCTTGGCCTTGACCTTGGTTGACGAATTTGGCCGCAATGATGCTGAAAAAGCCGTATCCCAGTCTTTCATTAAAATGAGCGAAGTCAATTTGACCATTGATTATACGGCCTTGCCCCAGGGAACCCGGCTGACTGTCCCGGAAAATATCATCAAGACAGCTAAAACCGGAAAGTAATTGTAAAATTTTTGTGTAAGAATGAAGGATTATTCAAAAAAATAAGCTAGATTGTTGACAGCGTCCCGGAAATAACGGAAAATATGATAGAAGGAATTATTTCCACTACTGTTCGTTTTATCTTCATATAGGATAGACCTGCAGCTCCGATAGGGGGGCTCCGGTTGGAACGGATACAACTATATTTATTTTTAGGAGGTATATTTTGGCTAAAAAAGAAAAACTCATGGTAATTCCCTTAGGTGGCTTAGGTGAAATCGGCAAGAATATGACGGTTATCCAGTACGGAAACGATATTATCGTCATCGATGCCGGTCTGGCCTTCCCTGATGACGATATGTTCGGCATCGACCTCGTCATCCCGGACATGAGTTACTTGATTGAAAACCGGGACAAAGTACGGGCTGTCGTCATCACTCATGGTCACGAAGACCATATCGGCGGCTTGTCCTACTTACTCAATGAAGTAAACGTGCCCGTGTACGCAACGAAACTGGTATGCGGCCTCATTGAAGGGAAACTCAAAGAAAACCACATTACGAATTACACCTTGAACGAAGTTCATCACGGTGACGAAGTACAGATAGGCTGTATGAAAGTCGGCTTTATCCACACCAATCACTCTATTCCCGATGCCAGTGCCCTCTATTTCCGCACTCCTGTCGGAACGATCGTCCATACAGGGGACTTTAAAGTCGATATGACACCGGTCGACGGGAAACAGATGGACATGCACAAATTTGCAGAATTAGGCCGCCGCGGCGTACTGCTCCTGATGTCGGACAGTACCAATGCCGAACGGCCGGGGTACACTGAATCGGAAACGACGGTCGGCCATGCTTTCCGCAAGGCCTTCCGTGCAGCTAAGGGCCGTATTATCTTGGCGACATTCGCCTCGAATATTTCCCGTATCCAACAGGCTATCAATACGGCCATCCAATTCAAACGTAAGGTAACCGTTCTCGGCCGCAGCATGGTCAACAACGTTCAGGTTGCCATTGAACTGGGCTACCTCAATGTGCCCGAAGGCGTCCTCATCGAACCGGATGAGCTCAACCGTTATCCGGCTGACCAGGTCCTCATCCTGACGACGGGCAGCCAAGGCGAACCGATGGCCGGGTTGTCCCGTATGGCATCTAATAACCACCGCAGCGTCAGCATCATGCCCGGCGATACGGTCATCATTTCGGCAACGCCGATTCCCGGCAATGAAACCGGTGTCGGCCGTACCATCGACAACCTCATGCGCCTCGGTGCCAATGTCATCGCCGGTCGGGATAAGAAAATTCATGTATCCGGCCATGCCAGCCAGGAAGAACTGAAGCTCATGTTGGGGCTCATTAAGCCGAACTACTTCGTTCCGATTCACGGTGAATACCGCATGCTTCGGACCCATGGCGACTTAGCTGTCATGATGGGCGTCGACAAAGATCACGTCCTCATTGGCGACAATGGACAGATTTTTGAATTTTCCAATCGCTCCGGTCATAAGACGGGCCATGTCAATGCCGGCCGCGTCTTCGTCGACGGCCTCGGTGTCGGCGACGTCGGCAACATCGTCATCCGCGACCGCCAGCAGCTGGCTATGGAAGGCGTCGTCATTGTCGTCATGACCTTGGCAAAGGGCACGAGCCATCCTTTGGCCGGCCCCGATATCGTATCCCGCGGCTTCGTCTATGTCCGTGATTCCGAAGAACTGATCCGCGAAGCCCACGACCGGGTTGCCGCTGTTCTCGAACGCTGTGAAGCCGGAAATATTCGCGAATGGGCTGTCATCAAGTCTCAAGTACGCGATACCCTCAGTCGGTATCTCTATGAAAAGACGCGGCGCCGCCCGATGATTTTACCGATTATTATGGAAGTATAAAACGTGACATATCGTTGTACTGTGACAGCGGGGGCATCTCTTGTCTCCGCTGTTTCGCAGTTTTTATTGGAAGGGGGAAATCCTATGGAGCAGAAGCGTGTTACGCCGCTGACGACGGCCGGTTGCTTTGCCGCCATAATGCTGCTTTTTGCGCTTCTAAGTACATTTGTACCTGTCTTTTCTTTCTTTGGCTACTTTATCATGCCCGTGCCGATGACGATTATCTTTATGAAGTACGGCCTGCGTTATGCCGTACTGCTCGGCGTCACAGTCGGCGTCCTTATGGGCATCTTCATCGATCCGATTACGGCACTCTATCAGTTCATTATCTTCGGCTCTGTCGGCCTTGCCTTGGGAGCCGGATTTCGGAATCAATGGCCGGCTGCACGCCTTTTGGGAACGGTGGCGGCTGTCTTGGCCGGTGCCTTTGCCCTGACCTGCCTCTTGGCGTATGTCGCCTTGGATATCAATATCTTTACTCAGTTCAATGACTTCTTTACCCAGCTCATGGATACACTGGAAGCCCAGTACAAGTCACAGGGCATGTCCGATGTTCAATTGACGGAAAATATGGCCCAGCTGGCACAGATCCGGGAATTGCTGCCGTCTCTTCTGCCCATGTTCTTTGCCTTGGGTATGATGATCATGGCCTATATCCATATCGCCTTTTCTCAAGTTATCCTGCGGCGCCTGGGCTTTTCGGTCGAGTCCTTTTTGCCGATTCGTTATTGGGAAATGCCTCGTTGTATGATATACTTATATATATTGGCCTTGGTCATGAAGTATTGGGGCGTTACCCGGGAGATTGACTGGCTCAATATCATCGGCATGAATCTCTCTCAGCTTGCTTACTTTTTTCTTTGTGTTCAGGGGATTGCCCTTATTTTGTACCTCATCAACCGCCGTTTCCAACTGAGAAATGGCTTGCAGGCCCTGATCCTCATCCTGTTTTTTGTCATGCCTGTTTTTTCGTATGCTGCCTTTGTGGCCGGCATCTTCGACATGCTTGCGAACTATAGAAAAAAAGATTACACGCGTTAGTGTGCAGGGGGCGGAACCATGTTTAAAAATTTGCTGTCAAGACGGTCGGACGGACCTTTTTTCCTGATTACTGTCTTGCTGATTCTTGTCATTGCCGTCTATAATTGGATCATTGCCTTGTTGGCCGTTATCCTGACCGGCGGTGCCTATGTCCTGACCCGCAAGAATCACAATGAACGCAGCCGAGAAATAAGTCAGTTTTTCGATGCCATTTCACGCAGTGTCGATCAGGCATCGACGTATGCTGTACAGAACCTGCCTATCGGCATTGCCATCATCGATATGCAGTCGAATCTGTGCTGGGCTAACAGTGTTTTTCGTGATTGGGTAGGCGATATCGACAATGATCAGAAGCTGGATCATATCATGCCCAATTTGAAAGTTGATAAATTTTGGGGAAAATCGGGCTATTTTTTTGAACACATCAGCGAACGATATTACCGCGTCGTCTATAAGTACTTGCAGACCGAAGCGGCAGAAGATGACAACTACCTCATCCTTTACTTTGAAGACATTACCGATACGGAACGGCAGAAGATAAATTCTTTGGCAGCTGTCCCCGTTTTTTGTGATATCGAAATCGACAATATGGAAGAAGTCGCCAAGGGGATGACGGCCGTCCAGCGGGCGACGTTGGTGACCAATGTCAATAACGCTCTCATTGGTGAACTGTCCGGGCACAACTGCTTCATCCGCGGCTACGGCAATGAAAAGTACATCGCCTGTATGAGTCGGGAAACACTCGAATTTTATAAAGAGAACAACTTTGCTTTCTTAGAAAAAATTCGTGCCATCCATACGGTAAACCAGATTCCCGTTACCCTCAGTATGGGCGTGGCTCTCTTTCCGAGCGACGTCATCGCTGCCGGTAAGGCCGACTTCAATGAATTAGCCGATAAAGCCCGGGCAGGCCTCGATTTGGCTTTAGGGCGCGGCGGTGACCAGGTCGTCGTCTATGAAGACGATGGGTCACCTCATTTTTATGGCGGTAAAACGCGGAGCGTCGAAAAGAATACTCGCGTACGGGCCCGCGTCGTATCCCAAGCCATCCATGAACTCATTGACAATAGTGAAATGGTCCTGGTTATGGGGCACGAACGGGAAGATTATGACAGCCTCGGTGCTGCCGTCGGCGTTGCGCACATGGCTCGTCTGGCTGAAAAGCCGGTCCATGTCGTCCTCAGCGATCAGGCCGATGCCGTTCAGCGCCTGACGTCAGAACTGATGGATGATCCTGATTTCAAAGACTTGATCATTTCCCCGGAAACGGCAGAAAAAATTTGCAATAACCAGACACTGCTGTTCATCACCGATACGCATCGGCCGGATATGACGGCGGCGCCGGCACTTTTGACCAAGACCGATCACCGCGTCGTCATCGACCACCACCGCCGCAGTTCGGATTTTATCCAAAAACCGCTGCTTACGTATACTGAAACGTCGAGTTCGTCGACGAGTGAACTCGTAACGGAACTCTTACAGTATTTCCAGGAAGATGTAGATCTGGCTAAAATCGAAGCGACGGCCCTCTATGCGGGTATCGTCGTCGATACCAAGAACTTCGCCGTCCAGACCGGCGTCCGTACCTTTGATGCGGCTTCTTATCTTCGTCGCTGCGGAGCCGATCCCGACATCGTCCGCGATCTGTTCAGCTGTGATTTTGATACCGTAAAGGACCGGGCTGCCATCCTGTCGGGAGCCCGCATTAAAGACGGCATTGCTGTCGCAAGTTGTCCTAAGGGACAGGCTAATGCCATGATCATTGCCGCACAGGCTGCCGATGCCTTGGTTAATATCGACAAGGTCGAAGCCAGCTTTACTTTTTACTACCTCGACGACGGCTATATTGGCGTCAGTGCCCGATCGCGAGGCGATATCAATGTACAACTCGTCATGGAAGCCATTGGCGGCGGCGGTCATCGCACCGTAGCCGGTGCCCAGGTCAAAGGGCGCACGATGGAAGAAGCACAAGACGTCGTCATGGCGGCTCTCCGTGAAACGTTAGATAAAAATAAGGAGATTGATGAAAAATGAAGGTAATTTTATTAGAAGATGTAAAGAAACTCGGAAAAAAGGGGGACATCGTCGAAGTCTCCGAAGGCTATGGCCGCAACTTCCTCCTGCCCCGTAAATTAGCAGCGCCGGGCACGTCGGAAAATATCAACGATGCCAAGCAGAAGAAAGCCGCAGCTCAGCATAAGGCCCAGGTAGCATCAGACGAAGCGGTCATCTTGGCCAGTCAGCTCAAGAAAGTAGAGCTCACGATTCCCGTTAAAGTCGGTGAAGGCGGCAAAGTATTCGGAGCCATTACCGGAAAGAACATCAGTGACGCTGCGAAGGAACAGTATGACATCGACCTTGACAAGAAGAAAGTTGAAATCAAGGATCCGATTAAATCCGTCGGCGACTACGATGTCACCATCCGTGTTCATCCGACCATTACCAGTGTCATTAAAATACACGTTGTAGAAGGCTGATTCACTAGCCGCAAGAGGTTACAATGAAAGAATTATTGGATAAACTGTTACAGCGCCATAAGTACTTAGAACCTACGGCGGAGGAAGAACTCCGCCGCCAGGTTAATGTGCTTTATGGCGCTTTTACTGGCCTTATAGGGTCTGAAAAAATGGTCCTCCGTGCCAGCAAATACTCAGCCTTGTCGTACATTCATTCTGAAGACCCCCGCCAGCGTCTGGTCGGACTACAGCGTCTCATTTACGAAGACGTATCGTACGATAAGGTGCCCGGTGACGACGAAGTCATCAATGTTCTCAATGAGCTTGAAATGGTCCTTGCCGAAATGCTGGCCCGTCAGGCCGTTGAGGAACGACTGGAAAAGAAAATTACTCAGCGCATGGACGAAAAGCAGCAGGAATACGTGCGGGAAATCAAGATGGAACTCATCAAAGAAGAACTGCACGATGTAGAAACGCAGCAGACCAAGCGCAAGCTCAAAGAATTGGATGACCTCGAAAAGGTCGAACTTACGGAATCGGTCATGGAACGGGTACGGCCGAAACGGCTCAGTGCCATCGTCGGTCAAGAACGGGCCGTCGAAGCCATGCAGAGTAAGCTGGCTTCCGTCTATCCCCAGCATCTGCTCCTCTACGGACCGCCTGGCGTCGGCAAGACGACGGCTGCCCGCATCGTCCTCGATGAAGCAAAGAAACTGGCCTTTACGCCCTTTGGTCCTAAGGCTCCCTTTGTAGAAACGGACGGGACGACCCTTCGTTGGGATTCGCGGGATATGACCAACCCCCTCATCGGCTCGGTTCACGATCCGATTTATCAGGGGGCTCGCCGCGATTTGGCCGATACGGGCATTCCGGAACCGAAACCGGGTCTGGTCACCGAAGCTCATGGCGGCATCTTATTCATCGATGAAATCGGTGAAATGGATCCGATGCTGCTCAATAAATTGTTAAAAGTCATGGAAGATAAACGGGTTCGCTTCGAATCGGCTTATTACGATGAAGACGATCCCAACGTCCCCCAATATATCCGCAGACTCTTTGCCGAAGGGGCACCGGCGGACTTCATTCTCATCGGAGCCACGACGAGAGACCCGTCGGAAATCAATCCGGCCATTCGCTCGCGCTGTGCAGAAATCTTTTTTGAACCCCTCATTCCGACGGACATCGAAAAAATCGTTTCTCATGCAGCGGAACAACTGGGGGCATCCCTTGAAGACGGCGTCGCTAAATCTATTGCCGAATTTACCATTGAAGGGCGAAAAGCCGTCAACATTCTGGCCGATACCTACGGATTGGCCGTATTCCAGTCGGGAAATAAAGATCAGGTACGCATTACCAAGGACCATGTCCGCCGCGTCGCCCAGATCAGCCGCCTCGTTCCCTATGTGACGGAAAAGGCCAGCAATACGCCGGTCGTCGGCAAGGTGTTCGGCCTTGGCGTTGCCGGGTACCTGGGATCTGCCATTGAAATTGAAGCCGTTGCCTTTCCGGCGCGAGAACCGGGAAAAGGATACTACCGATTCAATGATACGGCAGGCTCCATGGCCAAGGATTCGATGTTCAATGCGGCAGCTGTTATGCGCCGCGTGACGGGGAAAGAACTTTCCGATTACGACGTCAACATCAATTTTGTTGGCGGCGGCAATATCGACGGCCCGTCGGCAGGCTGTGCCATTACGACGGCCCTTATTTCAGCCGTATCCGGCGTGCCCGTCCGTCAGGACATGGCCCTCACCGGGGAAATCTCTATCCAAGGTCAGGTCAAACCCGTCGGCGGCGTCTTTGAAAAAGCCTACGGGGCCTGCCAAGCCGGCATGAAGGGCATCATTATCCCTAAGGAAAATTCTCATGACATTCCGGAACGCCATCTGGGACTCGATATCCATTATGCCGCTGATATTGACGACGTACTGAAATTGATGTTGGTCAAATAGGGGGAATCATAGTATGGAACAGCGGGTGCCACCGCAGAATGTCGAAGCCGAACAAGCTGTCCTCGGAGCTATGCTCCTAAGCCACGATGCGGTCATCTTGGCGATGGAACGACTGCAGTCGCACGACTTTTACCGGGATGTCCACCGCGTCATCTTTGAGGGCATGGAACATCTGCATCGGGAAAATAAAGAAATCGACGTCATTACCTTAACCGAAGAGCTGCGGCGCATGAAGCGCCTGGATGATGTCGGCGGCGTCGAATACGTCCTGCAGCTGCCCAATATGGTCGCGACGGCAGCCAACATCGAATACCATGCCAACATCGTTTCTGAAAAAGCCTTGGCGCGGAACCTTATTTCGACGTGTACCGAATTGACGACTGAAGCCTACGACGGAGAAAAGGAGCCGGAGGACCTCCTCGACGATGCCGAACGAAAGATTCTGCAGCTGTCGGATACGAAAAACCGCGGCGACTTTGCCTCTGTCGGCGCCGTCGTCGAAACGACCCTCGATAAAATTACCAAACTTTATGAAAATAAGGCCGGTCTTACGGGCCTTCCTACGGGATTTCGCGACCTCGATCGCATGACATCGGGCCTTCAACCGTCTGATCTCATCCTCGTCGCCGCCCGGCCCAGTATGGGTAAGACGGCCTTTACCCTGAACATTGCTCAGAATGTCGGCGTCCGTCAGCGAAAGACGGTGGCCTTCTTTTCCCTGGAAATGTCTCAGGAACAGCTCGTACAGCGTCTGCTCTGCCAGATCGCTCATATCGATTCACAAAAGCTGCGTACGGGTCAGCTCAACAGTGATGACGAATGGACGCGCCTTACCGATGCCTGCGACAAGCTCTATGAATCGCCGGTCTACATCGACGATACGCCGGGGATTTCCGTTGCCGAAATGCGTTCTAAGGCGCGGCGGCTAAAGTCAGAGCATGGCCTGGATCTCATTATCGTCGACTACCTGCAGCTCATGCAGGGGCGTAACTCGGAAAGCCGCCAGCAGGAAATCTCTGAAATTTCCCGATCCCTGAAGGCCTTAGCCCGGGAACTCAAAGTGCCTTTGATCGCCTTGTCTCAGCTCAGCCGAAGCGTAGAAAGCCGTCAGGATAAGCGGCCAATGCTCAGTGACCTCCGTGAATCGGGGGCTCTTGAACAGGATGCCGACATCGTTTCCTTCTTATATCGAGAAGACTATTACGATAAGGAAACGGAAAATCAGCACATTACGGAGGTCATCCTGGCGAAGCATCGTAACGGGCCGGTGGGCTCGGTCAAACTTTACTTTAAAAATGAATTTACTTTGTTCCTCAACTTGGATACGCAGCACGAAGGATAACGTGCTGCGTTCTTTTTGAAGAGGGAAAGAAAAAGATAAAAAAATACTTGCATTATTCCAGACGGTGTAGTATACTAATTAAGTCAGCGGTTCTTCCGAGAAGTCGGAAACACTTTTGATTTCGAAGAAAAAGGACAAGAAACTGATGAAAGTTCTTGACAGAACATCAAGTCTTAGTTATAATAGACTATGTTCTATGGAACGATAAGCCAACGTAGCTCAATTGGTAGAGCAACTGACTTGTAATCAGTAGGTTGTAGGTTCAAGTCCTATCGTTGGCTCCAAAAAATGGTGGGGTTCCCGAGTGGCTAAAGGGAGCAGACTGTAAATCTGCCGGCGTTCGCCTTCGAAGGTTCGAATCCTTCCCCCACCACCAATGTCGCGGGGTGGAGCAGTTGGTAGCTCGTCGGGCTCATAACCCGAAGGTCGTAGGTTCAAGTCCTGCCCCCGCTACCAAATTTTTTTTACTAGTCTTAGTAAGAAACAACTTCATACAAGGCTTTGACCTGTATACAAGCTGTTGTAGCTCAGTCGGTAGAGCGTATCCTTGGTAAGGATAAGGTCACCGGTTCAATCCCGGTCAATAGCTCCACACATGGCGGCTTAGCTCAGTTGGCTAGAGCATGCGGTTCATACCCGCAGTGTCCAGAGTTCGAATCTCCGAGCCGCCACCACACTGATAACCTCGTATATACGGGGTTATTTCTATATGCAGACATATTTTTTGCTTAATTTATTGTTTTTTTTAGCAAAGAATATGGATATGTGATAAAATGCAAGTGATAGATGTTTTTTAAAGGAGGAATTATCATGGCAAAAGAACATTTTGAAAGAACGAAAC
The DNA here is from genome assembly GCF_000455225.1 of Megasphaera massiliensis. Classification (GTDB taxonomy): domain Bacteria; phylum Bacillota; class Negativicutes; order Veillonellales; family Megasphaeraceae; genus Megasphaera; species Megasphaera massiliensis. Next base: position 85,199 of record NZ_HF954532.1, on the reverse strand, counting down.
CGCATGTCAACATCGGCACGATTGGTCACGTCGACCACGGCAAAACGACATTAACGGCAGCTATCACCAAAGTTTTGGCTGAAAAAGGCTACGCTAAATTCGAAGACTATGCCGACATCGACAAAGCTCCGGAAGAACGTGAACGCGGTATTACCATCAACACTGCACACGTTGAATATGAAACGGACAAACGTCACTATGCACACGTTGACTGCCCGGGCCATGCCGACTATGTTAAAAACATGATCACCGGTGCTGCTCAGATGGACGGTGCTATCCTCGTCGTATCCGCTGCTGACGGCCCGATGCCGCAGACTCGTGAACACATCCTCTTGGCTCGCCAGGTCGGTGTACCGGCTATCGTTGTATACCTCAACAAAGCTGACCAGGTTGACGATCCGGAACTGTTGGAACTCGTTGAAATGGAAGTCCGCGATCTCCTCAGCTCTTATGATTTCCCCGGCGACGATGTACCTATCATCGTTGGCTCTGCTCTTAAAGCCCTCGAAGGCGACGAAAGTGAAATCGGCAAACTGTCTATCCTCAAATTGATGGATGCCGTTGACGAATATATCCCGACCCCGCAGCGTCCGACGGACCAGCCGTTCTTGATGCCTGTCGAAGACGTCTTCACCATCACCGGCCGCGGCACTGTTGCTACGGGCCGTGTTGAACGTGGCGAATTGAAAGTCGGCGATAACGTTGAAATCGTAGGCCTTGCTGATAAACCGAAAGAT
>NZ_HF954532.1:69492-84109 GCF_000455225.1 Megasphaera massiliensis | reverse complement strand
CCGGTCTCCGCTTCGCTATTCGTGAAGGCGGCCGTACCGTCGGTGCCGGCGTCGTTTCCGAAATCGAAGGCTAATTACCATACACCCAGCAGATACGCAGGTATCTGTTAACAGAAGCTATAATGGCTGTGAGATTTTCTCCGGCTGTTATAGCTTCTTTTTTGTTGTCCGAGGGGAGCATCCGGGGGCTTTTCATGATATAATAATGGCACATAGTTTTATAATTTGCTTTTTCTGTATGTGCGTACACAGGAGGTACTGTCTATGAATCTTGCTGCCAATACGGTCCAGGCTGCCAGCACCGTCCGGGCTGACGTTAAGAACCAAGTTACGGAAGGCGTTTCGGCCCTTGGCCAATTCAATGATTTCTTACTGAATTATGCACCGGACATCATTGCGGCCATCATCATCTTCATCATCGGTCGCTATATCGCCGGAGCTATAAAAAAACTGGCCATTCGCATGATGACCCATGCCAATTATGACCATACAGTCATTACCTTTGTCAGTCAAATCATTTACTATGCCCTCATGGCCATTGTCCTCTTGTCGGCTCTCAACAAGCTGGGGATTCCTACGAATTCCTTCTTGGCCGCCTTCGGTGCCTTCGGCTTGGCTGTCGGCTTAGCCTTGCAGGGCAACCTGTCAAACTTTGCGTCAGGCCTGTTGATTTTAGTCTTTAAGCCCTTTAAAGCCGGTGACTGGATCGCTGTCGGCGGTGTAGAAGGCAGTGTCAAGGGCATTCAAATGCTGAATACGGCCATTACCACCAAGGACAACAAGACCGTCTTTATCCCGAACTCGACGATTACGACGTCTCAAGTTTCCAATAGCTCATATCAAACGGAGCGCTATATTACCTTCTTATTTGATATTGGCTATAACAATGATCACCATAAGGCCATCGCCTTGTTGAAACAGATCTTTAAAGAGGAACCTCGTATCCTCAACGCCGACGATTTAGAAATCGGAATCAAGGAATTCGGTGACAACTCGGTGCGAATTGCAGCCTATCCGAAGGTTGCCAAGGCCGATTACCTGCCTGTATTCTACGATACCATGTCCAAGGTCAAGGACACCTTTGATGCCAACGGCATTGATATTCCGTATCCGCAGCGAGTCGTTTATATTCAAAAAGACGATGAGTGAGTGCCGATGTACCGTAAAGCTATCCCTTTTGTTTGGGATAGCTTTTTTTGAAAAAATAGTCCGGCCGATATGAAGCGCGTCCCTCGTTCTGCCGGCAGACTGCCGGTTCGGCCGCTTTTAATATGATTAAAATAAATTGATTTATTCTTCCTGCTTGGTATATAATCATATCATGTTATTATAGAATTAATGTTTTTAAAATTGATTCTATTTTAGAATTTAATGACTTAGAAAAGAAAGGAAGAATCTCTATGATGGTATTTTTATTGGCATTATCCCCGATTCTATGGCTTATCCTATCTCTGGGTTTCTTTAAGATGCCGGGCTTTAAGGCCTGTCCCATTGCCTTGGTACTTGCCTTAGCCGTGGCACTGACGGCGTATCAAATGGATGGGCAAGATGCCGCTTCGGCGGCCTTAGAAGGCGTGGCCCTGGCGTGCTGGCCTATTTTATTGGTTATCATCGCGGCAATTTTTACGTATAATCTCGCCGTACATACGAAGAGCATGGATATTATCAAACATATGCTTACGACAGTCAGCAAGGATCGCCGCATCCTGGCCCTTCTCATTGCCTGGGGATTCGGTGCCTTCATGGAAGGCATGGCCGGTTTCGGTACGGCCATTGCGATTCCGGCGTCGATGTTGGCGGCCCTTGGCTTCAATCCTATTAAGTCCATTCTCGTCTGTTTAGTCGCTAATTCCGTTCCTACGACGTATGGCTCTATTGGGATTCCGGCCAGTACTCTGGCCAATCTGACCGGTCTCGATCCTATTCGGCTTTCTTCCTATATTAGCCTGCAGCTGCTGCCGCTCAATCTGATTTGTCCTTTTCTCATCGTCCTTATTATCGGCGGATCTATGAAAGCCTTGAAAGGCGTCTTCCTGATTACGCTGCTGTCCGGACTGGCTTTAGCCGTACCGGAGCTCATCATTTCATCCTTTGTCGGTCCTGAGCTGGCCGTCATGGGGGCATCGGTCGTCATTATGGCTGTCATTATCTTGTATTCCCGGTTTCAATCGAGTGAGGCACCGGAATACACTATGGATATCCATCCGGCTCATGTCCCGCTTAAAGGGGGGCTGCTGGCCTGTCTGCCTTTTATTCTGATCTTTATCTTTCTGCTGATGACGTCGAAGCTCGTGCCCTTCATATATGGCCCACTCATGGCCATTAAATCGTCGGTCTCGATTTATACCGGTGAAGGCGGCGTTCCCTATACCTTTGTATGGGTGAATACGCCGGGGATTCTCATCCTATTGGCAGCCTTTATCAGCGGCAAGGTGCAGTCCTCCGGCTTTGGGGAAATGCTGACCGTCCTCGGTCGTACCATTGTAGGCCTTCGCAGTACGATCATTACCATCATTGCCGTCATTGCAACGGCAAAGGTTATGGGATACAGCGGTATGACTTCAGAAATCGCGCAGACGGCTGTCAATGCGACGGGATCCCTGTACCCGGCCATTGCGCCCTTGGTCGGGTCGATCGGTACCTTCATCACCGGTTCCGGGACGTCGAGCAACGTTTTGTTTGGCAATCTTCAGACTGATGCAGCTGTCGCCATCAATGCTGATAAAGGTTGGTTGGCCGCGGCGAATGCAGCCGGAACTTGTGCCGGCAAGATGATTTCGCCGCAGAGCATTGCCATTGCTGTCGGGGCGATTTCCCTAAAGGGGAAGGATAATGAGATTTTACAGGCTATTGTGAAAGTATATATCCCGTATATCCTTATTTTAGGGGGAGTCGTTTATTTTGGTCAGGCCTTTATTCCCTGAATCACTAGGGGAGAGGCGGACACGATGTATGTCGTGTCCGCTTTTTTTGTTGTCAGGAATCGATACACTATAATGTTCTTAATACAAACTATTCCTCAAACAAACTTAGTACTGAAATTCACGAACCATGCCTAATTATCATAATTGAAAAGAGACAGTACTTTTTAATCATGCAAATTTCAGGACACTTTTTATATTTATGATATTGATTATTGGGAACAAGATGGGCTCCATATTTTGAAGGAGGACATAAAAGACGAGAGGTCGTCGTTGTAAAGCCATTGTAAATTTTTAATGAGGAATGCTTACAGAATAGATTCGAGTTTTCCTATCAAAACTATTAATTCTTAAACGGAATTAATTTATAGATTATTCATTCCATAAAATGAACTTTCTCAATAATATTCGTTGACGTTATCGATTTTAAGTGATATCATTCTATTAAGTAATTGAGATATGGAAAATTTTCACAAAGAATGAACGATATCATGTCGAACCATTCAATGTGCAGGAGGCAATCAGGGGAATGAGAAAAGTTAACATCATTACGGCTGAACAAGCAGCTCAGCTGGTAAAGGATAACGATACGATCACATCGATCGGGTTTGTCAGCAGCGCCCATCCGGAAGCGTTGACCAAAGCCTTGGAAAAACGGTTTTTGGAAACGAATACACCGCAGAACCTCACCTATATTTACGCAGGTTCTCAAGGGATTCGCGATGGTCGTGCTGCCGAACACCTGGCTCATACAGGACTTTTAAAACGAGCCATCATCGGTCACTGGCAGACCGTACCGGCTATCGGGAAATTGGCTGTCGATAATAAAATCGAAGCCTATAACTTTTCTCAGGGCACCCTCGTTCATTGGTTCCGTGCCTTGGCCGGCCACAAGCTTGGCGTTTTCACCGACATCGGTTTGGAAACTTTCTTGGATCCCCGCCAGCTCGGCGGCAAACTGAACGACGTAACCAAGGAAGACTTGGTTAAACTGATTGAAGTTGAAGGCCATGAACAGCTGTTCTATCCGACCTTCCCCGTACAGGTCGCCTTCCTTCGCGGCACCTATGCCGATGAATCGGGTAATATTACGATGGACGAAGAAATCGGGCCTTTCGAAAGTATTTCCGTGGCTCAGGCCGTTCACAACTGCGGCGGCAAGGTCGTCGTTCAGGTCAAAGACGTCGTCGCTCACGGCAGTCTCGATCCGCGGATGGTCAAGATTCCCGGTATCTATGTCGACGATGTCGTCATCGCCGCTCCGGAAGATCATCAGCAGACCTATGACTGTCAGTATGATCCGTCTTTAAGCGGCGAACATCGGGCTCCGGAAGGCGCTGCCGAGGAAGCCCTTCCCATGAGTGCCAAGAAAATCATCGGTCGCCGCGGTGCCTTGGAACTGACCGAAAATGCCGTCGTCAACCTCGGCGTCGGTGCTCCGGAATACGTTGCCTCCGTTGCCGGTGAAGAAGGGATTGCCGATACGATTACCCTTACCGTCGAAGGCGGTGCCATTGGCGGCGTACCGCAGGGCGGTGTTCGCTTCGGTTCCTCCCGCAATGCCGATGCCATCATCGACCATACGTATCAGTTTGACTTTTACGATGGCGGCGGTTTGGATATGGCTTATTTGGGACTGGCTCAGTGCGACAGCACGGGCAACATCAACGTCAGCAAGTTCGGCACTCACGTTGCCGGCTGCGGCGGTTTCCCGAATATTTCTCAGCAGACCAAAAATGTTTTCTTCTGCGGCACCTTTACGGCGGGCGGCTTGAAAGTAGCTGTGGAAGACGGTAAAGTCAAGATCTTAAAAGAAGGCAAGGCCAAGAAATTCATCAAGGCCGTCGATCAGATTACCTTCAACGGTTCCTATGCCGCCCGCAATGGCAAACGCGTTCTCTACATTACCGAACGCTGCGTCTTTGAATTGACCAAAGACGGGCTGGCCCTCATCGAAGTCGCGCCGGGCATCGATATCGAAAAAGATATCTTGGCTCACATGGACTTCAAACCGATTATCAATAACCCCAAAACCATGGACGCCCGCATCTTCCAGGACGGTCCCATGGGACTGAAAAAATAAATCTCTCGCTGTAAAGGAGACCTTACTATGAAACCAATGAGACTCCATCACGTAGGCATTGTCTTGCCGACGTTAGAAAAAGCCCACGAATTCATGCAGAATAACGGCCTTGAAATCGACTATGCCGGTTATGTCGACGCCTATCAGGCCGATCTCATCTTCACGAAATTCGGTGACTATGCAAGCCCGATTGAAATGATCATCCCGCACTCCGGGGTCCTTACCAAATTCAACGGCGGCCGCGGCGGCATCGCGCACATCGCCTTTGAAGTCGACGACGTCGAAGGCGTCCGTAAGGAAATGGAAGCCAAGTGCCCGGGCTGCATGCTGGAACAGAAAGCCGTACAGGGGACGGACGACATCATCGTCAACTTCCGCCGCCCTTCGACCAACCAGGGCATCCTCGTCGAATACGTTCAGACGACGGCGCCCATTACGGGCCGCGGCGAAGATCCCTTCGTAAAGGCCATGGGGGCTGAAAAAGGAAAGCTCCGTGAACCGTGGCATCCCATGCGGCTCCACCATATCGGCATCGTCCTGCCGACCTTGGAAAAGGCCCATGATTTCATAGAAACGAATGGCCTTGAAGTCGACTATGCCGGCTTCGTCGATGCCTACCATGCCGACCTTATCTTTACGAAGAAAGATAAAAACAGTACGCCCATTGAATTCATCATCCCTCGCGAAGGTGTCCTGAAAGACTTCAATCACGGCAAGGGCGGCATTGCCCACATTGCCTTTGAAGTCGACGACGTCGAAAAGGTACGGCAGATCATGGAAGGCCAGCAAGAAGGCTGCATGCTGGAAAAGAAGGCCGTCCAGGGAACGGACGACATCGTCGTCAACTTCCGCCGTCCCAGCACGGACGCCGGTATCCTCGTCGAATACGTCCAAACCGTTGCGCCCATCAATCGCAGCAATCCCAATCCGTTTCAGAATTGATTTTTGTGAAAAAAGGTGACCATCATGTATACTCTCGGAATCGATGTTGGTTCGTCTTCTTCGAAAGCCGTCATTTTGGAAGACGGCAAGAAAATCATTGCCCAAGCCGTCGTTGAAATCGGTACCGGTTCATCCGGTCCGGAACGGGTCTTGGACGAAGTCTTTGAAAAGACGAACTTAAAGATAGAAGATATGGCCAATATCATCGCCACCGGTTACGGCCGCTTCAACGTCGACTGCGCCAAGGGCGAAGTCAGCGAAATTACCTGTCATGCTAAAGGCGCTCTCTTCGAATGCCCGGGCACGACGACCATCCTCGATATTGGCGGTCAGGACGTCAAGTCGATTAAACTTAACAGTCAGGGACTGGTCATGCAGTTTGCCATGAATGACAAATGCGCTGCCGGTACGGGCCGTTTTCTCGACGTCATGTCCAAGGTACTGGAAATCCCCATGTCTGAAATGGGGGACTGGTACTTCAAATCGAAGCATCCGGCGGCTGTCAGCAGTACCTGCACGGTCTTTGCAGAATCGGAAGTCATTTCCCTCTTGTCGAAGAACATCCCTAAAGAAGACATCGTAGCCGGTGTCCATCAGTCCATTGCTGCCAAGGCCTGCGCCCTCGTGCGCCGCGTCGGTGTCGGCGGTGACCTGACCATGACCGGCGGCGGTTCCCGCGACCCCGGTGTCGTCGATGCCGTATCGAAAGAATTAGGTATCCCTGTCAGAGTAGCCCTCCATCCTCAGGCCGTTGGCGCCTTGGGAGCCGCTCTGATTGCTTATGATAAAATCAAGAAATAAGTCAAAGGAGAGAACAGAATCATGAGTGAAGAAAAAACAGTAGATATTGAAAGCATGAGCGCCAAGGACGCCCTTGGTTACTTCTTGCCGAAAGTCGATGAAGACGCACGCAAAGCTAAAAAAGAAGGCCGCCTCGTTTGCTGGTCCGCCTCGGTAGCACCTCCGGAATTTTGCACGGCCATGGATATTGCCATCGTCTATCCGGAAACTCACGCTGCCGGTATCGGTGCCCGTCATGGTGCTCCGGCTATGCTCGAAGTTGCCGAAAATAAAGGCTATAACCAGGATATCTGTTCCTACTGCCGCGTCAACATGGGCTATATGGAACTCATCAAACAGGAAGCCCTTACGGGCAAAACTCCGGAAGTCTTGAAGAATTCTCCGGCTTCTCCCATTCCCCTTCCGGACGTCGTCCTCACGTGCAACAATATTTGCAATACCCTCCTCAAATGGTATGAAAACTTGGCCAAAGAACTGAACGTTCCTCTCATCAACATCGACGTACCGTTCAACCATGAATTCCCGGTTACGAAACACGCTAAACAGTACATCGTCGGCGAATTCAAACATGCTATTTCTCAGCTCGAAGAACTCTGCGGCCGCCCCTTTGACTATGAAAAATTCTTTGAAGTCCAGAAACAGACTCAGCGCTCCATCGCTGCCTGGAACAAGATTGCGACCTACTTCAAATACAAACCGTCGCCGCTCAACGGTTTTGACCTCTTCAACTACATGGGTCTCGCCGTTGCCGCTCGTTCTTTGAACTACTCTGAAATCACGTTCAACAAATTCCTCAAGGAATTGGATGAAAAAGTTGCCAATAAGAAATGGGCCTTCGGCGACAATGAAAAATCTCGTGTTACCTGGGAAGGCATTGCCGTTTGGATCGCTCTCGGCCATACCTTTAAAGAACTCAAGGGTCAGGGCGCTCTCATGACCGGTTCTGCTTATCCCGGCATGTGGGACGTTTCTTATGAACCGGGCAACCTCGAATCCATGGCAGAAGCTTATTCCCGAACCTATATCAACTGCTGCCTCGAACAGCGCGGTGCCGTTCTTGAAAAAGTTGTCCGCGACGGCAAATGCGACGGCCTGATCATGCATCAGAACCGTTCCTGCAAGAACATGAGCCTCCTCAACAACGAAGGCGGCCAGCGCGTTCAGAAGAACCTCGGCGTACCGTATGTCATCTTCGACGGTGACCAGACCGATGCCCGAAACTTCTCAGAAGCTCAGTTCGATACCCGTGTCGAAGCTTTGACCGAAATGATGGCAGATAAAAAAGCCAGTGAAGGAGGAAATCACTAATGAGTCAGATTGATGAACTTATCAGCAAATTTCAAGAAGTATCCAACCATCCTCAAAAGACGGTTTTAAACTATAAAAGTCAGGGCAAACGCCTGGTCGGCATGATGCCTTACTATGCCCCGGAAGAAATCGTATACGCAGCCGGCTGTCTCCCTGTCGGTATGTTCGGTGCCCAGAAACCGCAGATTGCCGCTGCCCGTACCTATCTGCCTCCCTTTGCTTGTTCCTTGATGCAGGCCGATATGGAACTCCAGCTCAACGGTACTTATGACTGCCTCGATGCCGTCATCTTCTCCGTACCCTGCGACACCTTGCGCTGCATGAGCCAGAAATGGCACGGCAAGGCTCCGGTCATCGTATTTACCCATCCGCAGAACCGCAAGATTCGCCCGGCCGTCGACTTCCTCAAAGCCGAATACGAACACGTCCGCGCTGAATTGGAACGCATCCTCGGCGTCAAGATTTCCGACCTTGCCATCCAGGAAGCCATCAACGTATACAACGAAAACCGCCGTGCTATGCGCGAATTCTGCGACGTTGCCGCTCAGTATCCGCAAATCTTCACGCCGGTAAAACGTCACGACGTCATCAAAGCTCGTTGGTTCATGGACAAGGCAGAACACACGACCCTCATTCGTCAGCTCATCGACGCCGTCAAGAAAGAACCGGTACAGCCGTGGAATGGCAAGAAAGTCGTCCTTTCGGGCATCATGGCCGAACCGGATGAATTCCTCGATATCTTCAGCGAATTCAACATTGCCGTCGTTGCCGACGACCTGGCTCAGGAATCCCGTCAGTTCCGTGCGGATGTACCGTCCGGCATCGATCCCTTGGAACAGCTCGCTCAGCAGTGGCAGGATTTCGACGGCTGCCCCTTGGCCCTGAATCCGGACAAACCGCGCGGACAGATGCTCATCGACATGACCAAGAAATACAAGGCCGACGCTGTCGTCGTCTGCATGATGCGTTTCTGCGATCCTGAAGAATTTGACTATCCGATTTACAAACCGGAATTTGAAGAAGCCGGTGTCCGCTACACCGTCCTCGACCTCGATATTGAATCTCCGTCTCTGGAACAGCTCCGCACGCGTATCCAGGCCTTCTCGGAAATTCTCTAAGCCTTGGTTTCACTTGGGCGGGACCCCGTGAGGAGCCGGCCACAATATAACCTGTCTTCCCTGGCAGGATGCATAGCTTGAAGCCCGTTTCTAGCGGGCTTTGGGCTATCAATGTTGCTTTAAAGACGGCCTCGCCGTTTTTAAATATAAAGATATACATATAATCTTTTAGGAGGAAATTCAATCATGGATTTTAAACTTTCTGAATTACAGCAAGATATTGCCAATCTCGCAAAAGATTTTGCTGAAAAAAAATTAGCTCCTACTGTAAAAGACCGCGATGAAAAAGAAGTTTTTGACCGCGCTATCCTCGATGAAATGGGCACCCTCGGCCTTCTCGGTATTCCTTGGGAAGAAGAAAACGGCGGCGTTGGCGCTGACTTCCTCAGCCTCGTTGTAGCCTGCGAAGAAGTCGCTAAAGTCGACCCCTCCATTGCCCTCAGCTTCGAAGTACATACCATGCTCTGCTCCTGGCCGATTTGGAAATTCGGCACGGCCGAACAGAAAGCTAAATTCCTCAAACCCTTGGCAGAAGGCACGAAACTCGGCGCTTTCGGTCTTACCGAACCGAACGCCGGTACTGATGCACTGAACGGTTCTACGGCAGCTGTTAAGAACGAAGACGGCAGCTACACCTTGACCGGTTCTAAAGTATTCAACACCAACGGCGGCGAAGCCGACATCACCGTTGTCTTTGCTTCGACGGACAAATCGAAAGGTGCTAAAGGCATGAGCGCTTTCATCGTTGAAAAAGGCATGGAAGGCTTTACCTACGGCAAAAAAGAAGTTAAGATGGGTATCCGCGCTTCCGTACAGCGTGAACTCGTATTCCAGAACGTTAGAATCCCGGCTGAAAACCTCCTCGGTAAAGAAGGCGAAGGCTTCAAGATCGCTATGATGACCCTCGACGGCGGCCGTATCGGCGTCGGTGCTCAGGCTCTCGGTATCGCTGAAGGTGCATACAACGCAGCTCTCCAGTATGCAAAAGAACGTACGCAGTTCGGCAAACCGATCGGTAAGTTCCAGGCTATCAGCTTCATGCTCGCCGATATGAAACTTAAGATTGAAACGGCTCGCCTTGCTGTATATCAGGCTGCTTGGAAGATGGCCCAGCCCGATGTTAAATCCTACTCCGTCGACGCTGCTATCGCTAAGAAGTACGCTTCTGACGTAGCTATGCAGGTTACCACCGATGCTGTTCAGGTATTCGGCGGCTACGGCTTCACTCGTGAATATCCGGCTGAACGCTACATGCGTGACGCTAAGATCACTCAGATTTATGAAGGCACCAACCAGGTACAGCAGATGATCATCTCCGGTGCCATCCTCAGATAATCAAAGAGTTTCCTAACCAAACTCTCCTCCTTTTGAAACACGTATAGAAATAAATAGTATGAGATAACAACCGCTTACATGAAGACCCTGCATTCGGAATAGTGCAGGGTCTTTTTTTGGCGGAATCGTATTCACTTAAGCGGAAAATACCTTTTTGACGACACATAAGTCCTTTGATATACTTTGTTCATCGAACATATTGTCCGCGGAAACAGGTTGTTTCCGGTTTTGGAGGAAAGAAGGGGTGTTTGTAATGCATTACGATTTTGATGAAATCATTGATAGAAGGGGGACCCGGGCCTTAAATACCGACGGCTTCCGCAGCTATATTTTCAAGGACGTGGAAGGGAAAAAGAAATTTCCCTTTAAAGATGACGAATTTATCCGCATGTGGGTAGCCGATATGGAATTTGCGACGCCGCCGGAAATTTGCCGGGCCATGAAAAACCGGATAGACCGCCGGATTTTTGGCTATACCGGCCTGTATGATGACTCTTATTATAAGGTCTTTTCCGGTTGGTGCAAAAAGATGTACGATTGGGAATTTCCCAAAAAAGAATTAACTTTTTCTTCCGGCGTTATCCCGGCCTTATATGAAATCGTCGAAAATCTTGTAAAAGACGATGAAAAGGTCCTCATCACGACGCCTTCGTACGGCTTCTTTCAGCATGCGGCTGAATATTCCGGCAAAGAATATGTCTGCTCTCCCTTGCGGCGTGATGAAGACGGTCATTATACGATAGACTTTGAAGATTTTGCCCAAAAAGCCGCCGATCCTACGATGAAACTGGTCATCTGGTGCAATCCTCATAATCCGACGGGCCGCGTATGGACGGCTGACGAATTAAAGCGAGTTGCCGATATCGTGGAAGAAAATGACTTATGGATCATCAGTGATGAAATCCACTGCGACCTCCTGCGCAGCGGCGTCCGTCATCTTCCCATGGCAAAAATGATGGAGACCTATCCGAGGCTCATTACCTGCATGTCAGCCAGCAAGACCTTTAATATGGCGGGCCTCATGTTTTCAGATATCATCATCCGCGATCGGAAGCTGCGCCGGACTTTTGTGAAGCGCGATAAAAATGTTGGCGCCCTGAACCCTCTTTCACTGGCAGCTCATGAAGCTGCCTATGAGCACGGCGGCGAGTGGCTGAAACAAATGAAAGCTTATCTCGATGGAAACTTTCAATATGTCCATGACTTCCTGGCGGAAAAACTGCCGCTCATTTCTTTTGAAATCCCGGAATCGACGTATCTGGCCTGGGTAGACATGAACCCTTACTTGAGTGATATTGCCGATATCCCCGACTTCTTTGCCAATAAGGCCGGCGTACTCCTTGAAGGCGGTGACAGTCTCTTTGTCGGCAATGCCAAAGGGTTCGTTCGTTTGAACCTGGCCATGCCGCGATCCCTTATTGAAGAAGGATTAAACCGGATATATGAAGCGGTCCGCAAGCATTCCGGCTCCGTACCGTCGGCTGATTGATGACACCTGTCTTTTTTTGAAGCACTGTGGGCAGTGAACTGATTTTTTTGATATATGAGGTGTTTATTTTGAACATAAGAACAGCAACATTAGGAGATTTACAGGCCGTTACGGCCGTTGGAGCCAATTGCTTTCCGCCTGCAGAAGCGCAGCGACAGAAGTCGAATTTAAAGACCGTCTGACCCATTATGGCAATCATTTTTGGATGCTTTTCGATGAATCGGACCTGACGGACGATATGTATGCCGATGCGTCTCTTCACAACGACCAGGGGGCCTGGCAGATGATCTTTGGCGTCAAATACGATTTCGTCCTGCCGCCGTCAGGGCTATGTCGGAAAACTGATGCAGGCCGCCATTGATGCTGCCCGGCATCAGATGCGTCTTACTTTCTAATCGAAAATAGAACCCAGAGAGGCTGTTTCATGCGATAAAAATCTTGCATGGAACAGCCTTTTTTGATGCTTAAATGGTATATAAAATAACATATGAACACTTGAATATATGTTATTTTAATGGTATCATTAGGCATATAAAGAATGTCTTTTAAAAGGGGGCTGCGTTATGGCAGAGCATACGTTACATGAAGAAAACTGCACTTGCTGCGGTCATCATCACCATGATGACAAATACGTTGAAAAGGAAGAACACTGCAGTTGCTGCGAGGGTGAGGAATCGGTCAGTCTTGATTCTATCGGTACCTGCAGCTGCTGCCACGATGAAGAAGTGGAAGAGGAAGAAGGGGGCGCCTTGTGGACCTTGGTCGTCGGAACCCTTGTCTTTTTAATTACCTATGTAACCGACCTCGTTCCCGAAGCTTTTTCACTTCCCGCTTATATCGTCGCTTATTTACTCCTCGGCTATAGTGTCCTTCGCGAAGCGGCTGAAAATATCATGAAGCGTCAGCCTTTTGACGAAAATTTCCTCATGGCCGTAGCTACCATCGGGGCCTTCGCCATCGGTGATTATCCGGAAGCCGTTGCCGTCATGCTCTTCAGCCGTATCGGGGAAGCTATGGAAGATCGCGCTGTAAACCGCAGCCGTAAACAGGTGGCGGCTGCTATCGATATGCGGCCTGACGTCATCCACCGCCTTATGGAAGACGGAAGCACCGTTGAAGTTCCGGCTCGTGATGCTATTGTAGGCGACATTGCCGTCGTCCGCGTCGGCGACCGCATCCCCTTGGACGGTGTCGTCGTCTCCGGCGACAGCCTGGTCGATACGTCGGCTCTGACCGGGGAACCGGTTCCCGTTACCTGCCATGAAGGGTCTGAAGTCATGTCGGGCAGCATCAATACGACGGGCGTCCTCCACGTTAAGGTTACCAAGCCACTGGCGGAATCGATGGTCACTAAAATCTTGGAATCCGTCGAAAAAGCGGCGGCCAGAAAACCCAAGATCGACCGCTTTATCACTCGCTTTTCCCGCATTTATACGCCGGCTGTCGTCGCGATCGCCGCGGCTACGGCTATCATCCCGTCCTTGATTACGGGCGAATGGCATTACTGGATTTATACGGCTTTGACCTTCCTGGTCATCAGCTGCCCCTGCGCCTTGGTACTCAGCGTGCCCCTCAGCTTCTTTGCCGGCATCGGTGCCGCGTCGAAGCAGGGCATCCTGTTTAAAGGCGGTATTGCCGTCGAACAGCTTAAAAATATCGGCGCCGTCGTCTTTGATAAGACCGGGACGATTACCAAAGGAAACTTCGTCGTCCACCAGGTCCTGCCGGCCGATGGCTTTGACGAAGAAGAGGTGTTCCGCCTCAGTGCATCGGTGGAACAGGCATCGAACCACCCCATTGCCCGCAGCGTCGTCGAAGCGTCTGAAAAACGAGGCTTGACCTTGGCACAACCGGAAGCCGTTGAAGAATTTGCCGGCCAGGGTCTGAAGGCCAGCGTTGACGGTCACGTCGTCCTCTGCGGCAATCAGAAGCTCATGGACGGTCATGCCGTGGTTATGCCGACGATAGAAGCGGCTGAATACGGTGCCGAACTGTTCGTTGCCGTCGATGGCCGCTATGCCGGCCGTATGGTCGTGTCCGACACGATCAAAGAAGATGCCGTCGATGCCATTAAGGCTATTTCCGGTCTGGACATTACGACGGCCATGCTTACCGGTGATTCTCAGCAGGCTGCCGATTACATCGCCTCCAAGACCGGTATCGACGACGTCCGGGCCAAGCTCTTGCCTCAGGATAAGGTACGACAAATGGATGAACTTCGTAAGAAATACGGTCCGGTTATGTTCGTCGGCGACGGCATCAACGATGCGCCGGTCCTGGCCGGGGCCGATGTCGGGGCAGCTATGAACAGCGGTGCCGATGCGGCCGTAGAAGCAGCTGACGTCGTCTTCATGCATTCCAAAGTCAGCGCCGTTCCTAAGGCCCTTCATCTGTCGAAAGAAACGATGAAGATTGCCAAGCAAAATGTGGTCTTTGCCTTAGGCGTCAAAGGGCTGGTCATGGTCGCCGGCTTTGCCGGTTACGCCTCCATGTGGGCTGCGGTATTCGCCGACTCCGGCGTCGCTGCCCTGTGTGTCCTCAATTCGGTCCGCATGCTCTATAAAAAATAACTGACCATCTCCCGATGACAGTTCCATAACAGAAAGCCCCGTCGAAGAAA
>NZ_HF954532.1:60268-67764 GCF_000455225.1 Megasphaera massiliensis | reverse complement strand
GACAGTCTGACGGTCTTGTCGTATTTTGAAGAATTTATAGTGCTTACTTGCCGAATAAACGAGCGGGCAATGGAATTTGGGCCAAGATGACGGCTACAAAGACGAGGACGCAGCCGACAATTTCTTTTCCGGTCATGACTTCGCCTAAGATGAGCCAGCCGGCTAGGACGGCGAAGACGGCTTCTAAACTCAAGATGAGGGTTGCCGTCGTCGGTTCGGTGTATTTCTGGCCGACGATTTGAAGGGTGTAGGCGACGCCGCTTGAGAGGCCGCCGGCGTATAAAATCGGCCATTTGGCATCCCAGAGCATTGAGGCCGTCGGACTTTCAAAGAGGATGGTCAAGGTTGCTGAAAAGAGGAAGGCAATGGCGAACTGGACCCAGGACATTTTGATGCTGTGGGCTTTTTTTAAGAGAAAATGATCGATGACCAAGATGTGCAGGGCAAAGAAGATGGCGCAGAAGAAGACCAGAAGGTCGCCGAAGGCAATTTCAAAATCGCCGTTGATGCAGAGAAAATAGAATCCGGTCATGGCCAGGATGACGCAGAAGACGATGATTCGCGGAACCTTGCGTCCGATGAAAAATCCCATGAGGGGGACCAGGACGATGTAGATGGCGGTAATGAATCCGGCTTTTCCGGCCGTCGTCATGGTGATGCCGACCTGCTGCAGGGTATCGGCGATGCCTAAGGTGAGGCCGCACCAGGCGCCGCCGGTGAGGGTGATGGCATCGGGCTTGAGCTGCTGCCATATGGGCGGATACGTCCCGTCATCTCTTTTATCGGTAAATAAGAGGATGACCGGCATGAGGACGATGATGGCGATGACGTTACGGGCGGCGCTGAAGGTGAAGGGACCGATATAGTCCATGCCGATGCTTTGGGCGACAAAGGCCGATCCCCATATGAGGGCTGTGATTAGGAGAAAAATCGTGCCCTTGGCTTCTGTTTGATACATTTTGATAAACCCTTTCATAAAATATGGAAAAAACAATAGTACTATAATATAATAATATTAGCAAAAAGTAAATAAAAAAACTTGACTTCGTGTTGACTCCAAGGTGTATCCTCGAGATACGTTAAAGGAGCGACGGCAAGACTGTTTTGAGACAGTAGATTTGGCAGCCGCACAGATACAGTGTTACATGGTCTTTGTATGGCCATACAGTTTTTTAGAAGGGTAGTGAGTGTGATGAGACTGACAAGAAAACGAATGAGTTTGGCTGTACTCGGATTGGCGGTCGGTGTTTTTTTATTCTTTTTAACGGGGTATATGAACTGCCTGCAGGCAAGTCTGCAAGGGTCTTCCCATAATAGTTCTTTTATTTTTGGCGATGCCGGGCCTTATGCGGCTAAGACGCGGCTTTCTTTTGAAGGCGGTCATGCCGTCCTGGGGTTATACGATACGCCGGCGGCCTTGGAATTGGCCGAACGGCAGCCGCTGGTCGTACCGCTACAGCGAAAAGACGGACGAATCGTCCTGCCTGATATGCCGCCTGTCGTCTTGTCCGATGCGGATAAAACGGACATGACGCCTAAAATCGGCGATATTGCCTTTGATACGACGACGCAGGAGTTGGTCATCTTCTGCCAGCCGGAAGATACCGTGGCTACCTTGATCCCCGTCGGGCGCGTCATTGGCGGTATGAATTATTTGCTGCAGACGGACGGTGAATTTGCCGGGTACCTCATGAATGAGTAAGGTGCGTTATTTTTAGATTCATGCATTTCTTTTAGGAGGAAGAATATGTTTGGCTTAGGAGCTCCGGAATTACTGCTCATTTTAGTCATTGCCCTCATCGTCTTCGGACCGGGGAAACTGCCGACCATCGGCAGCGCTTTGGGAAAGAGTCTGAGGGAATTTAAAGATGCCGTCAACTCGGCTGAAACGAGTGATGACAAATCCGTTGATGAAGAAAAGACTGAAAAAAAGAACGATACAGAATCCGACCGGAAAGCATAGCCCCTCGTGAGCTATGCTTTTTCGTTTTCCGCAAGGAACTCTTTTGGCTATTGCATAAAAAGACTGCCTCTTGTAATATTTTTCACAAAATATGATTGCAGTTAAAGCCCGAAAGCCTTATACTATATATAAGGTTATCTCATACTACTATTGCAAAGTCATGAAGGAGGAGACTTTATAATGTACAAGCTTTCACAAGTTCCAGAAGAGTATAAGAAGAAACTGATTACTGCTGAACAGGCAGCGGCCCTCGTACGAGATGGCGAACGCGTTTCTTATGGTCTCGGCTGCTCGGCTCCGTATGATATCGACATCGAAATCGGTAAACGGGCAAAAGAATTGCACGGCGTCGAAATCGTCGCTTCGACCATCGTCAAAGATGAACCTTATGCGGCATATTTAAACAGTGACTCTAACAATCAAATCCGCTTCGCTACGGGCCATATGAACGGCTTTGAACGTAAGATGTGCAAAGACGGTCGCTGCTGGTTCCTGCCGATCTTGTTTAACGAATTGCCGAAGTACTGGCAGCATATCGATAAATTGATCATCCAGGTCCATCCCATGGATAAATGGGGGAACTTCAACATCGGGCCTCAGGCTGCTGACCTTCGCGGCCTCATTCGCGCAGCTAAGACGATTATCCTCGAAGTCAACCAGAACATGCCGAAAGCTTTGGGCTATGAAACGGAACTGAACCTCTGCGACGTCGACTATGTCGTCGAAGGCTCGAACCACCAGATGCCGCAGATCCCGAATCGTCCGGGAACGGAACTCGATGATAAGATCGCGGACCACATCATTCCCCTCATCGAAGACGGCAGCACGCTGCAGCTTGGCATCGGCGGCATTCCGTCGGCTGTTGGCAAGAAGCTGGCTGAATCGGACGTCAAAGATTTGAGCGGTCATACGGAAATGCTTGTCGACTCCTATGTAGACCTTTATGAAGCCGGTAAGATTACGGGCAAGAAGAACCGTGATAAGGGTAAAATCATGTACGCTTTCGCCGGCGGTACACAGCGCCTCTATGATTTCATCGATGACAACCAGATCGTATTCAACGCACCGGTAAGCTACATCAACAACATCGGCGTCGTTGCCAGCATCGATAAATTTATCTCCATCAACGGCTGCATCGACCTCGACCTCTATGGCCAGGTCAACGCTGAAACGGCAGGCTACCAGCAGATCAGCGGTACCGGCGGCCAGCTCGACTTTGCACAGGGCGCTTTCGCATCGGAAGGCGGCAAGAGCTTCATCTGCGTCCATTCGACGCGTAAATTTAAAGACGGTCACGTCGAATCCTTGATTAAACCGACCCTGCCCCAGGGCACGGTCATCACGACGCCGCGCTCGGCTGTCCACTACATCGTTACCGAATACGGCACGGCCCTCTTAAAAGGCAAATCGACGTGGGAACGTGCAGAAGCACTGATTAACGTCGCTCATCCGGATTTCCGTGAAGACCTGATTAAACAGGCTGAAAAAATGGGTATCTGGACACAGACCAGTAAAGTTACCATGTAATGAATGTTTAACTAAGCTCAAAAGGCTCACACCTCGGTGTGAGCCTTTTTTCGTGGAATCTTAATGATTTTTTATAGAAGGGTTTCTAACGTCCGATTTAAAATTTTTGACATAAAATCAGGCAAGTCGTAATCACCGTCTTGAGCAGACCAGTCAAACATACAGCCCTTGGCAATGACGCATAAATCTTTTGACACCATATAAGGAGTTCGTCCCGGGGAGAGTTGAAATCCGTCAGCAATTGCATTTTCTAAATAGTATTCGGTGATTTTACGGACCTGATTTGCAAAAATTTCAGTATTCATAATATCATTTGTGGGCGATATAAAATGTTTTGTGAAATCGGCCCCCAGGTCAGCTGTAAATTGGCACAGCCATACATGATAGCGAAGCAGTTGCTCTTTTACAGGAAGGTCTTCTAATTTCGGCCGAACCTCTTGATCAAATCGCATTTTCATTCTTTCATAATAGTAATTTAAGACACCTTCTTTTGAACCGAAGAGGCGGTAAAACATGCCCGTAGAAATTTCTGCTTTTTCACAGATTGTGCGCACTGTAACTTCATCGTAGCCGTAATCTTTAATATCTTTTACGACGATATCAAAAACGAGTTCCTTGGTATTCTTGATTTTATTCGTTTTGGTTAATTTTTCTGTTCTTTTTTCTGACATTACAACACTTCCCGCTTTCTTTTATTTTATCCGGAATCTAACAGGGAATGCTTCAAACATCCTTTTTGTATCGGTTCGATTATAGCAAAAGAAATTTTAGCCGTCAAAGGGCATAAACAAGGCCCGCTGATGGCGTTTTTGTTATGGATCGTATAACTATCAGGAAAAAAAGATTGACAATGAACTCATAAGGCCATATAATTGGAACATAAACGGAACACGTTCCGAACTAATTATTTTGATGTTTTTAGGAGGACTGTTATGTGGTCGAAATGGTACATGAATGAGGAACGGAGATTGATTGAAAAAGCCGTGAAAACTTTTGCGGAAAAAGAAGTACGGCCTTTTATCTCCGCAATGGAAGATGAAGACAAAAGTCCTAAAGAACTGGTCTTGGCTTTGACGAAACTCGGGTTCCTCGGTTATACGATTCCCGAAGAAAAAGGGGGAAGCGGCGTTGACTGGGTCAATTATGGGATTGTCATCGAAGAATTAGGCAAGGTCAGTGGCAACATGGCTTTCATCGCTTTGCTCCAAGGTGAAGTCTTCGCCGGTTTTATGGCTTCACTCGCTAATGAACAACAGGTTGAAAAATTTCTAAAACCGGCCTTACGGGGGGAATACCTTCTGGGAGGCTGGGTAACTGAACCAGGCGGTATCAATGATTTGGGAAGCTTTGAAACGAAGGCTCAGCTGGATGGCGACGAATGGGTAATCAATGGCGGAAAAATATTTGCTACGAATGCGGATAGCATGGATTTGGCTGTCGTTGCCTGCGGCCCTGTCGATGAAGTGCCGTCTGCTGACAACATTCGCTATATTATAGTGCCTAAAGATGCGGCTGGGTTTGTTCCCGGTCATATTGAAAACAAGGTCGGCTTCAACGGATCCCGCACCGGTCAGATTTATTTGAATGACGTTCGCGTGCCGAAAGAAAATGATTTGGGATTAGGAACGGAACTTTTTAATTACCACATGTTCTTAGGTTATTGTGGTTATGCAGCGGCTATGCTGGGCGGTATGGAAACTGTTTTTGAACAGACTGTCGGTTATCTGAAACAGCGTATGTCGGGAGGAAAAGCTCTTTGGGATACTCATGAAACGATTCGATTTGATATCGGGAAATTATGGCAGGCTATTGATACGTATCGCAATTCTCTGTATGGAGCTTTGGTGGGTATGAATAACGGCACAGACATGTATCTTTCCATGATTGCATTGAAGCATGACGGTGAACGGTTGATGGAACATGTTTGCAGTGAATGCATGAGTCTTTACGGCGGCCTTGGCTTGGTAAAAGAAACGGGGATCGAACGTTTCTACCGTGATGCCAAAATGTACTCTATGGTCTGCGGCAGTACGAAAACATTGACCGGCCTGATTAGTAGTCAGTTATAAGGAGGATTTAAGAATAAGATGAAAATTGCAGTTTGCATTAAAGCGGTTCCGGATCCGGCTTATTATGACCAGATTACCTTGGATCCCGTCCGGAAAACCTTAAATCGTGCAGGGATTCCAGCGGTTACGAATGAGGCTGATTTACATGCCTTGGAAGCTGCGTTGGTGTTGAAAAACGAACGCGGTGGGTCTGTTGATGTCTTTACGATGGCCCCGCCTTCGGCGACGGAACAGCTGCGGGAATGCCTGGCTCTCGGAGCGGATCATGCCTATTTATTGAGCGACCGACGCGTTGGCGGCGCCGATACACTGGCTACTTCTTATACGCTGGCCCAGCTTCTGAAAACTTCCGGACAATACGATCTCGTCTTGTGCGGGAATGACACTCCGGACGGGGCCACAGGACATGTCCCCACACAGATCGGAACCTGGCTGGGGATTGCTCATGCCATGAATGTCATTGGCCTCCACGTTTTAGATGACCATACAGTCCGGGTAAAACGTCAATTTGAAGATGGTATCGGTACCTATGACTTAACCATGCCTTGTGTTGTTGCCGTGACAAGTTCGGTAAATAAGGTGCGGTATACGACGGCAGCCGGGATTTCACGAGCTGTGAAAAAAGAAATTACCGTTTATTCTGCTGATGATATTGATCTTGACCAGTGGTTTATCGGATTGGCAGGGTCTCCGACGCAGTCCGGGGAACTGAAAACGATTGAATTATCCAGAGCGGGTAAAATCTTGGGCGGAAGTGCGGCTGAAGCGGCTCAGGAACTGGCAAAACAAATTCGACAGCATATGGATTAAGACGGAGGAAGTAAAATGGAGAAAGTAAAAATCTGGATTTATGCCGAAGTAAAGGATAATCGGCCGGCATCTGTCTATTATGAACTGTTGTCAAAGGCGGCAGAAGAAACCCGTGGAGTAGAACATGCAGAGATTTGCGCTCTTGTTGCAGGGGACTCCCTGAACCCGGTTATCGATCTTTTGAAGCAGTCCGGTGCGGATAAAATTTACGTGGCAGATGATGAACGGCTGAAAGATTATAATTGTCAGAACTACAGTGAAGTGATTGTCAAGGCGGCAGAAACATATGCACCGGATATTTTCCTTTTTGGGGCGACCGGACGCGGTGCCGAAATTGCCCCTACCGTTGCAGCCAAGCTGAAGACAGGGCTTGCTGCTCACGGCGTCGATATTTCGATTGGTGCCGATGGCACGTTGGGCACGAGCGTTCCTGCTTTTGGCGGTAAAGTCGTAAGTGAAATCCTTACCCCTACGCATAAACCGCAAATGGCATCGGTACGCCCGGGGATTTTAGACAATAAATCTCTTTCAGCCAAAGAACATGTTGAACTTATTTCCCTTGATACCGATATTCTGAGTAAAATTAACTCGACGGAAACTTTTGTCAGCTTTGAACCCAATGCAGAAAATGGCGATTCTCTGGAAGATGCTAAAATTGTCGTCTGCGCAGGCCGCGGCGTCATGACTGAAGAAGCTTGGCAAGATTTGCAACGCTTAGCGAAAGTCTTGAATGCTTCCATCGGATATACGCGCAGCTTCTTGGATAATGGTTTCCTGCAGGATGAAAGTGGAATGATTGGCGCCAGCGGTATCAGCGTTAAGCCTGATTTATATATTGGTTTTGGCGTCTCCGGTGCTACCCATCACGTATGCGGAATCAATAAAGCGAAATTCATTGTTTCTGTAAATAAAGATCCTCAGGCAAAAATGTTCCGTTATTCCGATGTGGGTGCCGTTTCAGATGCCGATAAAATGATAAAACTACTGATTGAACAGTTTGAGGCATAAAGAATTTCTTTTAAGACAGTAGTAACGGGGCTGTAACGAAATACACCCCTAAAAGCAATAATGCGGCTTGAAGCTATAAAAGTATCTTCAAGCCGCATTATTGCTATATTTATATAAGG
>NZ_HF954532.1:42615-59405 GCF_000455225.1 Megasphaera massiliensis | reverse complement strand
GTTATTTTTTGAGTATAATGAAATTGGTTCAAGCGCCTTTTTTTTGCGACGCCATGTAGATCGTTTATTCTTCGTCAATCCGTTCAATCTTGAAGAGGACCGGTCTGGTGCCGTCGCTGCAGCAGGCAATCATCGTGTTTTCTTCCTTCATCCAGCCCTTCATGATCGATCCGCCTTGTAGGCCGGCGTAGATATAGCGGGAGATGGCATCCCAGGCTTCGGAGCAATGGGGAATCTTCGGGCCGCCGGCCGTCGTGTCCGGATTACCGTGAGAGGTCACTAAGGTATCGAGGCCCATGCGCCAGAAGGAGTCGTTTTCTTCATTTCGTTCGAAGATGTACTCGTCGCCGACGTGGTAGCAGGGACAGGCACCGGAATTGGGATCGGCACAGTACTGCTGCTGGAGTTCGGGATATAGTTTTTTGTCGAGGATAGTAACTTTTACTTTGTGCTTCATGATAGGTCTCCTTTTCTGATAAAATAAGGGTAATCGATTGACAAACGAGGTGAGGACATGGCTATTACGCCGAAATATATTTTTGCCGAGGATTTCCGCGATTTAGAAGACTATTTTCTGTCTTGCCCTCATAAGGAGGTTTCCTTCGAAAAGGGCGACTATCTTTGGAAGCCCGGCGAGCCTTATGGGCGCATCCATTATTTAAAAACGGGTGTTGTCCAAAACTACTTGGAGCATGAAATGGGCTATCGGAAAATTCTTTATTTCCATGCCGGCGGGACGGTATTTCCCGGTTTTCACTACCAAAATTATAAGATTGAAGAATCTCTTTTAAGCCAAGCATTGACCCTGGTGGAGGCCTTGGAGTTTACGATGGCTCAGTTTGAGACTATGTTTGGCGAGAACGAAGCGTTGCGGCACCATATCATCGAATGGTACAGCGCCTATGTCAACCTATTTATTTACGACGGCGCTCACCAAGAGTTTAACAGCTCTCTTGTAAAACTGTGCAACCTCCTCTATCTGCTCCTCTTGCGAGAAGCGGATGAACAGGGGCAGAACCTGTATAATCTGACCCAAGAGGACTTGGCCGACATCCTCGGCGTCAGCCTGATCAACGTCACCCGGAACCTGACTAAACTGCGCCGGGCCGGCATCATCACGACCAGCCGCAAGCAGATTGCTGTCATCGATGCCGAACGACTCATGGCCCTTTGTTCCGGTGAGACCCTGTCTTTTTAGCATTATAGATCATTCCGGTCAGGTGGCTCTACATCAAATGACGCAGACTGGAAATTTTATTGAACGGGGAAATAGTTGACAAACAGGGGACTCGTAGCGCAATATGATGGTGTAATCA
This sequence comes from Megasphaera massiliensis, assembly GCF_000455225.1. Lineage (GTDB taxonomy): Bacteria > Bacillota > Negativicutes > Veillonellales > Megasphaeraceae > Megasphaera > Megasphaera massiliensis. Next base: position 58,089 of record NZ_HF954532.1, on the reverse strand, counting down.
TTTTGTCAGGAAGAAGGTGTGCCATGAAGGGAACGAAAATCTATTATGTTTACTTTATTCTGAGTCAGGTCATTTGGGGCGTGCTTCCGGCCTTTTGGCTGCTTTTGCGTCAGCTGCCGCCGCTGTATACGCTGGCATCTCGTATTATTTGGGCTTCGGTATTCTGCTTTTTCTTGATTCTCCAAAAACATCTCCTGCCGGGCCTGAAAGGCGTTGCCAAGGAGCGCTGGCAGTGGCCTTATATTGCCGGGGCCTGTATCTTTATCACCCTTAACTGGGGTTCTTATATTTACGCGACGACGCGGGGCTTTATTCTGCAAGCAAGTCTGGCCTATTTTATCAATCCTATCGTCGTCGTCTTTTTTGGAGGCCTGATTTTCCGGGAAAAACTGCGTCCTATCCAGAAGCTGTCCATCTTTGTGGCCGGTCTTGGATTGGCCCTGGCCTTTTTTATCTATGGCGTCGTGCCTTGGCTGTCCTTTATCATTTGCCTGACCTGGGCGACGTACAGTATGATTAAGAAAAAGGTCGTCCTCGACAGTCAGGTATCGGTCTTTATCGAATCCTTTTCCATGGTCCCCCTGGCCTTGGCATTTATTCTCTTTAGTGAAGCCAATGGTATCGGTGCGGCAGGCACATTCAGCGGTTGGCAATGGCTGCTCCTGCCGGCGACAGGCGTCGTTACGGCCGTTCCGATGATGCTCTTTTCGGCCGGTGTCAAAGGCATTCCCATGACGACGGGCGGCATCTTAATGTATTTTTCACCGAGCATTACCTTGATTATCGGCGTCTTGTCCGGCGAAGTCATTACCGAACCGCTCCTGTTGACCTTCTGCTTTGCCTGGGTGGCGGTGGCCCTTTACATGTACGGAATTTATCAAACCATCCATCGTCTTCGTCAAACGACATAACAACATAACAACATAAAAAAAGAGGCTGTGCCGGAATGAGGCTTTTCATCCACATTCTATGCACAGTCTCTGTTGCATTCCGGATATTATTTTTTGATGCGCTTATAGTCGCTGTCGAAATAGCGGCCGGCACGGATATCGTCGGTCATGCCTTTGTAAGGCGCTTCGGCAATGACGTCTTCGTTGTTTTGGCCGGCCTTGCCAATGTAGGTAATGGTGGCGAATTCCGGGACTAACAGTTTCGGATAGGTGGCGTATTTTTCTCGGGATTCATGCATGAGATCGAGATGTTCATTTTGGTAGCAGACCGTAATTTCCGGATGTTCTTCGACCCATTTCGGGAAGAAAATGGTGCCGTGCATCTTCTTTTCATTGGGCATGAAATCGAGGGCGACGTCGGTGCCGGTCGGTTCCGTCCAGGTAACTTTAAAAACGCCGTCGGTCAATTTCACGATATCGGCCGGCTGGTCCGTTACCCAACGGCCGGCGACCATGCCGCCGTGAATGCGGTAATCAACGGTGTGGTCGTTTTTGGCATACCATTCGTACTCCCAGCCGTTATCGTAGGTGTAAATAAAATGGGTGCCTAAAAAATCGTCTAATTCTTTGAATTCCATGGTCATAACCTCCTGTATCTTGAACCCCTGTGAAGGATAGGGCAATGTATGATAAATGCTTAAATTATAACATGTAAATAATTACATGTTTGTTTACACTGCATATGATATACTTAGTAATAGGAAAAGTCAAGGTTTGGTTTAACTATTTTTACTCATCCGAAATTTGAAAGAGGTGAACTGTCGTGGCTCAAAAGAATACATTGAGATATGTCATTTTAGGGTTACTGTCAAAGGAGCCCCTGGCGGGCTATGATATAAAGAAAGCCTTTGAAGGCGAAATCGGTGATTTTTGGTACTCCAATCACAGCCAAATCTATCCGGAGCTCAGTCGCATGGAACAGGACGGCTTCATCATCGGTCATGAAGAGGTTGTCGGCAGTAAGCTGACTAAGAAAAAGTACACCATTACGGCGGCCGGGAAAGCCTTATTTAATGAATGGCTGGCGGAATCGTTGAGTTCGCTGCCGCCGACGCGAGACGAATTTGCCATGAAGGTCTATTTTATGGATTCGTCAGAGAATCCGCTGCTGGTGGCGTTGTTTCAGGAAGAAATTTTGCGCCATGAAGAAAAACTCGATTATTTGCAGTCGCGCTGGAAGGCATTATTTGCCGAAAAAGGAAAGGAAGAGACTCACTTCGGCCATGCCTTGATTTTAGAGCGGGCCATTCGCCGCGAACAAGATCTGTTAGCCTGGCTCCATGAGGCTTATAAACGGCTGCCGGGTAAAAATCAATAAGGTTCGTAACGAAAGAGGGGCCTGAAGGGCCAAAAAAACGCTCCCTACCGTCAAATTTTTTATCGCTGACGGTAGGGAGCGTTCGTTTTATATCGTTTTTTTCTTACGTTAGCCGCCTATTTACTTTCAAAGAAGGCTTTATAGGCGAGGTAGCCGCTGTAGGCATCGGCCTTGGCCACGATTTCTAAAGGAGCGTGCATGCTGTGCATGGCAACGCCGCAGTCGACGACGTCGCAGCCCCAGTCGGCCATGATGTAGGCGATGGTTCCGCCGCCGCCCTGGTCGACTTTGCCGAGTTCGCCGACCTGCCAGGGCACTTCGTTTTCGTTGAAGATGCTGCGGATCTTAGCCATGAATTCGGCGTTGGCATCGTTGCTGCCGCCCTTGCCGCGGGCGCCGGTGTATTTGCACAGGCAGATGCCGTAGCCTAATTGGGCCGAGTTTTGCTTTTCGTAGGCGTCGGCAAAGACGGGATCGAAGGCGGCCGAGACGTCGGCCGACAAGACTTCACTGTTGCGCATCGTCCGGCGCAGCCAGATTTCTTCCGGATGATTTTGAAGGGCCAGGAGTTCGGCAATGAAGTCCGGGAAGTACGAGGACTGGACGCCGGTGTTGCCGACGGAGCCGATTTCTTCTTTATCGGCGAAGAGGGCGACCTGTGTCTTTTCGCCGGCCTTGGCATCGAGGATAGCGGCCAGGTTGGCATAGGAGCAGACGCGGTCGTCGTGACCGTGGGACATGATCATCGAGCGGTCGAGACCGACGTCGCGGCTCTTGACGGCCGGGATGATTTCCAGTTCAGCACTGGTGAAGTCTTCTTCTTCGATGTCGTATTTTTCTTTTAAGAGGGTCAAGATGGCCGGTTTCGTCTTTTCTTCTTCCGTGTGAATGCCGACGAGGGGCATGAGCATTTCACCGCTGATGGCTTCGCTCAGTTTTTTTGCGGCCTGATCCTTGCCGAGATGGGGCAGGAGGTCATTGATGAAGAGGACGGGATCGTTAGGATCTTCACCGATGGAGACGTCGATTCGCGTTCCATCTGCCTTATAGACGACGCCGATGAGGGAGAGAGGCATGCAGACCCACTGGTACTTCAGGACGCCGCCGTAATAATGGGTTTTTAAGTAGACGATTTTATCCTGTTCAATGACCGGAATCGCCTTGACGTCGAGGCGGGGGCAGTCAATGTGGGAGCCGACAATCTTGAGGCCTTCTGCAATGGGCGAGGAGCCGATGACGGCTAAGATGACCGATTTTCCCTTTTGGTCCCAATAGACTTTATCGCCGGCCTTGAGGCTGGTATAGTCGCTGAGGGGCTTAAAGCCGGCTTCCCTGGCTTGGCGGAGTATTTCTTTGTTGGCCAGGCGTTCCGTCCGGGCTGTGTCGAGAAATTGACGGTATTGGTTGCTGTACGTTTCCATCTGGTAGCGCTGTTCGGCTGAAAAGCGGGACCAGGCACTGTTTTCAGTATCAAATGCTTTCATGAGTGATCCTCCTTTAAACATATTATTGTCTATTATACTCCAAATCAGTCCACTTTGTCGCGGGTATTGAAATCTTATCCCCGGATGCATACTATTCTTTACTGAATAAAATAAAAGAAACTATTGTATTATTATAAAAACAGTGGTATTATTAACCATATTTTATAAATAAAAATTCATAAATAGGGGGATTTATGATGATGGATAAGAGGGGTATAAAGAAGATAATAAACGAAGTTACGCCGGATATTATTGCCATGCGGCGTCATATTCATGAAAATCCAGAGCTATCCGGTGAAGAAGTGAATACGGCGGCCTTTATGGCGGAAAAACTCCGCTCTTTCGGCGTGGAGGTGGAGGAACACGTCGCCGGTACGACGGCTGTTTTGGGCTATTTAAAAGGGGGGAAGCCGGGCCCGGTCATCGCTTTGCGGGCCGATATGGATGCCTTGCCGATGACGGAAGAAACGGGACTTCCCTTTGCGTCGAAGTCTCCCGGCAAGATGCATGCCTGCGGCCACGACGGCCACATGAGCATTCTCCTCGGGGCAGCGGAAGTGCTGAGCCGGATAAAGGACGACCTTTCGGGGACGGTCGTCTTCATTTGCCAGCCGTCTGAAGAAAAATCACCTGTCGGCGGTGCTAAGGGGTTGATTGCGTCCGGGGCTCTCGACGGCATCGACGCCGTCTACGGCCTCCACGTCTGGCCGACCTTGCCCAGCGGTGCTATTGGGGTCTTGCCGGGGCCGATGATGGCTGCATCGGATCACATTCGCATCGTCATGAAAGGCAAGACCAGTCACGCCGCCATGCCTCATAAAGGGGTAGATACCATCGTTGCGGCAGCTCAGTTCCTGACCGCGGCCCAGACCATCGTCAGCCGTCGGGTAAATCCATTGTATCCGGCGGTCTTGACCTTCGGTAAGATCACCGGCGGTACGCGGTACAACGTCGTTGCCGACACCGTGGAAATTGAAGGGACTTGCCGGACCTATCATGAAGAAGCACAAGATGCTGTCGAAACGTATCTTCAGGATACACTGAAGGGCATGGACGCCATGTACGGGACGGAAAGCACCCTTTATTACGAACGGGGCTATGCAGCTGTCCGCAATACGCCGGCTCAGGCCGATTTTATTGCCGGCGTCGTCCGTCAGTGTCTGGGAGACGAAGGATTGGCGGATGTTCAGGAACCGGCTATGACGGCTGAAGATTTTTCAGGATACCTGCAGCACTTTGACGGGGGCTTTTTCTGGCTCGGTGCGACGCCCCAGGGGCAGACGGTCTATCCCCTGCACAATACACATTTTGCCGTCGATGAAAAATGCCTGCCCATCGGTGTCGAAATCATGGTATCCTTAGTACTTGCAAAAACGGCATAAAATATAACGTAAAGATCTCCTATGACTAGCAGTCACAGGAGATCTCTTTTTTTGCATAATTCTTTTCTTTTTTAGAAAGAATTATTTTTTTACCTTTTAGGGGAAAGGGGATGGCTATAGTGTCACTAAGAAATAATAATAATGGTTATCAGTGATAAAGTTTCAATCTTTTAAGAATACTCATAGATGTAGGCTACATCTTAATTTTTTAGCATACCCATAACTCTTGACTTTTTTTGTCCAAAAAAATATGATAGAGGCAAGAATTACAAATACTAATTACGAATACGGAGTGCTTTTTATGTTTATGAATCGGCAAACGGATTATGCGTTGCGGATGTTGCGTGCCTTGACGGACGAAAAACAGCATAGTGTGCGTTCGCTGGCCGAAGATGAACAGGTTCCGCAGGCATTTACTTACAAGATCCTAAAAAAACTATCGCAAGCTGGGCTTGTTAAGCTTTCCAGAGGACCGGGAGGTGGTTGCCACTTAGTCGAAGATTTAAAGAACGTCAGCCTCTATGACCTGATTACGATTATGGAGGGTGATGCCCATGTAACGGCATGCATGCAGGGTTCGTATGATTGTGAATGGCGCAGGACTCACGGGATTTGCAAAATCCACTTGAACTTGTGCGTCGTTCAAGAAGAAATCAATCAAAAGCTGCGTGCAAAAAGCCTGTGGGAAATCATAGGAAAGAATAGTTAATCAAGTTGTATCCATAAAGGAGGAGTATGATATGCTGTTTCAAACAACTGCCGAACATGAAGCCTTACGAAAAGAGATCCGCAAATTTGCGGAAGCGGAAGTAAAACCGATCGCCTTTTCGCTGGACCAGAACAATGAATTTCCGGATGAAATCGTAAAGGCTATGGGCAAACATGGCTGGATGGGTCTCCCGTATCCGAAGGAATACGGCGGTGCAGGCCTCGATGTCACGAGCTATGCCATTGCTGTTGAAGAATTCTCCCGCGTTGACGGCGGTGTCGGCGTTATCCTGTCGGCTCACACCTCGTTGGGCACGTATCCGATCGCAGCCTTCGGGAATGAAGAACAGAAGAAAAAATACTTGGTTCCTTTAGCAAAAGGGGAAAAACTGGGCGCCTTCGGTTTGACTGAAGAAAATGCAGGTTCCGATGCCGGCGGTACGGAAACGACGGCTGTCGATAAAGGGGACTACTACCTGCTCAACGGTGGTAAGATCTTCATCACCAATGCTCCGAAAGCTGATATTTACGTCGTCTTCGCTGTTACGACTCCGGATATCGGCACCAAAGGCATTTCGGCCTTCATCGTAGAAAAAGGCTGGGAAGGCTTCAGCTTCGGCGACCATTACGATAAATTAGGTATTCGCTCGTCTTCGACGGCAGAATTGATTTTCAATGACGTCAAAGTTCCGAAAGAAAACCTGCTCGGCAAAGAAGGCCAGGGCTTCAAGATCGCTATGGCAACTCTCGACGGCGGCCGTATCGGTATCGGTGCTCAGGCACTGGGTATCGCTCAGGGCGCTTATGAAAGTGCACTTGACTATGCCAAAGAACGTATCCAGTTCGGTCAGCCTATCGGCATTCACCAGGGCATTTCCTTTAAATTGGCAGATATGGCAACGAAGCTGCGCGCTTCCCGTTACCTGATTTATTCGGCAGCTGAATTAAAAGAAAAACACGAACCGTACAGCATGGAAGCGGCTATGGCTAAGATGTACGCTTCGGATTCGGCCATCGAAATCACCAACGAAGCCCTTCAGATCTTCGGCGGCTCCGGCTTCTTGAAAGGCATGGACGTCGAACGTGCTTACCGCGATGCTAAGATCACGACGATCTATGAAGGTACCAATGAAATTCAGCGCGTCGTCATTGCTGCTCACTTGTTGGGCAAAATCGGCAAAGCAGATGGTGGTGCCGGCCGCAGCTCGGCTCCGAAGAAAGCAGCTCCGGTTACGGGGATCCGTAAAAACCAGTTGTTTCGCGACGGAAGCGCAAAAGACAAAGTCAAAGCCCTCGCAGACGCCCTCAGACATGACGGATATGACTTCTCCGTCGGTATTGCAGCAGATACGCCTATTGTTGAGGCAGAACGTGTTGTCTCAGCTGGCAAGGGCATTGGGAAAAAAGAAAACATGAAGCTTATCGAAGATTTGGCAAAGGCTGCCGGGGCTGCTATCGGCTCGTCCCGTCCGGTTGCTGAAACCCTCCGCTATGTACCGCTCAATCGCTATGTCGGCATGTCCGGCCAGAAGTTCACGGGCAACTTATACATTGCCTGCGGTATTTCCGGTGCGAAACAGCATTTGAAAGGCATCAAAGATGCATCTACAATTGTAGCTATCAATAAAAACGGCAACGCTCCAATCTTTAAAAACTGCGACTACGGTATCGTCGGCGACGTTCAGGAAATCCTGCCGCTCTTAGCACAGGAACTCGGCCTGGAAGATAAAAAGCCGGCTCCGCCGATGGTTAAGATGAAACGCCCGGTCGTTCCTAAACCGGAACCGATTGGCCCGAAATATGTCTGCAACGGCTGCGGCTATGTCTATATTCCTGAATTAGGTGATGAAGAAGCTGATATTGCACCGGGAACCTTGTTCAAGGACCTGCCTGATGATTGGGTTTGCCCGGAATGCGCTGAAGAAAAGAGTCATTTTATTCAAGAATAGTGCGGCGAAAGGAGTCGATAAATTATGTATTGCGTACGCAAAGTAACAAAAGATGTTTCTTGGGTCGGTGCTAATGACCATAGATTACATTTGTTTGAAAATATTCACCCCATTCCCTTGGGCGTTTCTTATAATGCTTACCTCTTGCTCGACGAAAAGACGGTATTGTTTGACACGGTTGACTGGGCTGTCTGCCGTCAGTTCTTAGAAAACGTAGAACACGTTCTCAACGGCCGCGACCTCGATTATATGGTCATTAACCATATGGAACCGGACCACTGCGCCAGCATGGAAGAAATCGTTCTCCGCTATCCGAATGTTAAAATCATCAGCACGGAAAAATCCTTCATGCTCATGCGTCAGTTCGGATTTAAAATCGATAACCAGGAATTGATCGAAGTCAAGGAAGGCGACACGACGACCTTCGGTAAACATACCGTAACCTATGTAGAAGCTCCGATGGTTCACTGGCCGGAAGCTATGGTCACCCTCGACCTCACCGACGGCATCCTCTTCTCGGCAGACGCCTTCGGTTCCTTCATCGCTCTTGACGGCAAACTGTTCGCCGATGAAGTTAACTTCGACCGCGATTGGCTCGATGAAGCACGCCGTTATTACACCAACATCGTCGGCAAATACGGCCCTCACGTACAGCACCTCTTGGGCAAAGCTGCGACGGTCTTGGATAAAATCAAAGTCATTTGCCCGCTCCATGGTCCGGTCTGGAGAAAAGACTTCGGCTATCTGCTCGACAAATATCAGCGCTGGAGCACGTATACACCGGAAGAAAAAGGCGTCCTCATTGCCTACTCTTCGATGTACGGCAACACGGAAGCTGCTGCTCAGAACTTGGCTTCGAGACTTTGCGAAAAGGGCGTTACCAATATCCGGATCTGCGACGTTTCTTCAACTCACGTTTCGGAATTGATTTCCCAGTCCTTTAAGCTCTCTCACTTGGTACTGGCTTCGGTAACGTATAACCTGGGCATCTATCCGGTCATGCTGGACTTCCTCGAACACATGAAGGCTCTTCACGTACAGAATCGGACGATTGCCTTGATCGAAAACGGCTCTTGGGCTGTAAAATCCGGCGATTTGATGCAGGAATTCATCGACAATAACCTGTCTAATATGACCATCCTCAATGAACGCCTGTCCCTCGCTTCGGCCATGCATGACGACAAAGCGGTAGAACTGGAACACTTAGCTGACGCTTTGGTCGAAAGCATTAACAACACTGACGTAAAATAATCATACTCTTTCTCTTCCCTGAGATTGGACTCGGATTTCTATCCGGGTCCAATTTTTTATGTTTTTAGAATTTGCATAATAATTTTTAAAAAAATGCAAGAGAAAAAAGGAATCTGCCTGCCTTACAGCGAATATATAATAGTAACTGATTCCATAGGAGGCGATTGTTTTATGAAAGAATACACAAGTGATAAAATTCGCAACGTTGCTGTACTTTCGCACGATGGCGCCGGCAAAACGGCGGTTGTTGAATCGTTACTGCTGGCCTGCGGTGCTGTCGATGCCGTCGGCGTCGGTAAAGACAACAAGCATATTATGGATTATGAACCGGAAGAAATTAAGCGTAACGTAACGATTCAGCTCAGTATTGCTCCTTGCGAATGGGAAGGCTATAAACTGAATTTCCTCGATACGCCGGGGTACTCTGAATTTTGCGGTGAAGTTCGCGCTGCCCTCAGAGCCAGTGACGGCATTCTGTTGGTCGTATCGGCAGAATCGGGCGTCGAAATGGATACCGAACGGGCTTGGGACTACGGTCTCGAATTGAAACTGCCGCGCATGGTCTATGTCAATAAGATGGATGTAGAACACGCTGACTTTTTTGGCTGCTTGGAAAAACTGCGCTCCGTATTCGGTAAATCCATCATGCCTCTTCAGATTCCGATCGGTGAAGGTAAAGATTTCCGCGGAATTATCGACGTTTGCAAAATGGTCGCCTGGGAATGGAATAACGGACAATGCACGGAAATTAAAGTTCCGCCGGAATACATGGCCAAGGCTCGTGAAGTGCGTGAAATGTGCATGGAAGCCGCTGCGGAAGGCGACGATGAACTGTTGGAAAAATACCTCAACGGCGATGAACTGACCATCGAGGAACTCCGCAAGGGACTCTATCAAGGGATGCTTACGGGCCGCGTCTGCCCGCTGATGTGCGGCAGTGCTATCCACCATATCGGTACGGCTGAACTCCTGCGCCGTATCATTACCTACATGCCCGATGCTTCGCAGAAGGTCATGATGGGGACCGATAAGAAGACGGAAGAACCGGTCATGGTATATCCCAATAAACCCTTTACGGCTTTCGTATTTAAAACCGTCGTCGATCCCTTTGCTGGAAAGCTCAGCTATGTCCGCATTTTCTCGGGCGAACTCAAAGAAGGCGACCGGCTCTATAACGTAACCCAGGGCGAAGATGAAAAGATGGGCAAGGTACTGACCTTGGTCGGTAAGGAACCGATTCCCGTTCCCGTTGCTGTTGCCGGCGATATCGTTGTCCTGCCGAAACTGGCTCATGCCCGTACCGGCGATACCTTTGCATCTCCTGATTTCCAAGTGACCTATGATCCCATTCGTTTCCCCAACCCGCTCCATACGGTAGCCCTGGTTCCGGAAAAGAAAGGCGAAGAAGAAAAATTGATGAACGCCCTCTTGCGGATCAGTGAAGAAGATCCGACATGCACCATCGACAAGAGCGTAGAAGGAAAACAGCTCATCGTTCGCTGCATGGGCGACGTCCACCTCGATCACATCCTCATCAAGATTGAACGGAAATACGGTGTGAAAGCGAAACAGGAAGAACTGTACATTCCTTATCGGGAAACGATTAAGGAAAAGGCGACGGCCGAAGGCAAACATAAGAAACAGAGTGGCGGTCACGGTCAGTTCGGTCACGTATTCCTCGATATCGAACCGCTCACGACGGGTGAACCCTTTGAATTCGTCGATAAGATTTTTGGCGGCGCCGTCCCGAGACAGTACATTCCGGCCGTTGAAAAAGGTGTTCGTGAAACCTTGGAAAAGGGACTTATTGCCGGCTTCCCGATGATCAATGTCAAAGTCACTCTGACGGATGGTTCCTATCACCCGGTCGACTCTTCAGAAATGGCCTTTAAGGTCGCTGCCGGCCAGGCGTTAAAGAAGGCCGTACCGGAAGCTAAACCGATTCTCTTGGAACCGATTTACAACGTCGACGTCGTCATCCCTGAAGATTATATGGGCGATGTCATGGGCGACTTCAGCAGCCGCCGCGGCCGAATCCTCGGTATGGAACACCATCGTAACCGCAAGGGCATCATCGTCGTAAAGGCACAGGTTCCCTTGGCTGAAATGCGGGATTACGTAACGATTCTTCGCTCCATGACACAGGGCAAGGGTACCTTCAATATGGAATTCTATGCCTATGAAGAAGTACCGAAAAAAATCATGGATGAAATCATTGAAAAGAGACAGGCCGAATAGAACGGAAGCCTATCTTGCTATATGGTAAAAGGGGGCACTGCCGGGAGAATTTCTTTCGGTCAGTGCCTTTTTTCTACTCGATCGCTATAGGCGCGGTAACTTATGAATGTCCCTGCACTTGAACATATCATCATGTAGGAGATGGTATGTTCGTAAGTTGATTCTAATGAGGCCGGGTGTGATATAATAAAAATAAACATTAATATCAGGGAGGAAAGCTTATGATGTACCCTTACATGACTTTGGCGGACGATACGGAGATTACGCATTCGTCAATCCAGGGAGACGGAACCGTAAAAGTGTATATTGAAACACCGTGTAATGGAGGTTTTAATCATGCAACTTGCATCCTGCCCAACTATAAATGGCAGGATATTCAAGGATATTCAGAGTCTGATATCAAGGAATGGGATGCTTTCGTTCACGATAATTCGCATTTAATCTCTCCGCGTTAATCCTCTACCTCTTAAGGTAGGGGATTAACGCGGGTCTGGCGAATTTACGCAAGTAATGGAGCCAGACAGATTGGCTGCAGTGTCATTCTATGATGTCATCAGTCGTATAAGGCATAAGGTAGTGATATATCATGGAATTAGACAATAATAATCATTCAGTATTCTTGCTTCATTACCATTTGGTCTTATTCGTGAAATATCGACGCAAGGTGTTTTCCGAATCCCTGAGTCAGTTTTCAAAGGATATTTTTGTGAGAATCGGTGCTTCTTATCATATCACTTTGGAAGAATGGAATCATGACCAAGATCATGTACATATCCTATTTCGTGGACATCCGAATACGGAACTGTCAAAGTTCATCAACGCCTATAAGCGTGCCAGCTCCAGACTCATCAAAAAGGATTTTTCGGAGGTCCGTCAAAAGCTCTGGAAAGAGATGTTCTGGTCGCGTAGTTTTTTCCTTTTGCCCCCTGGCGGTGCTCCCATAGAAATCATCCGAAAGTACATCGAACATCAAGGACGGTGAATCGTATGAATCTGGCCTACCGCTATCGTCTGTATCCGACAATCGAACAAAAAAAGCCTGTTTGCCAAGACGTTCGGCTGTGTCCGGTTCATCTACAATAAGATGCTCGATGACCGCCTAGACTGTTACCAGAAGACCGGCAAAAAGCTGAACAATACGCCGGCACAGTATAAGGCAGAATATCCCTGGCTCAAGGAAGTGGACAGTCTGGCATTAGCCAATGCTCAGTTGAACCTCAATCGGGCCTACAATAATTTCTGGAAAAATCCGAAGCATTTTGGCAAGCCGCGTTTCAAGTCCCGAAAGAGCGGCTGCTTCGCATATTCTACGAATAACCAGAAGGGGTCCGTACGTATCGAAGATGGCAAGATCAAACTGCCAAAAGTCGGCTGGGTGAAACTTCGCCAGCATCGTCCACTCATGCCAAACAGTATCATAAAGACCGTTACTATTCGCAAAACACCCGCTGGAAAATACTATATCAGTATATTGGTCGAGTACGAAAATCAAGTGCTCCCCATAATACCAAAGCGTTTTCTGGGACTGGATTTTGCTATGAAGGGTCTTTACGTGGCTTCGGACGAACCGGATGCTGCTTATCCTGATTTTCTGCGCAAAGCCGAGAAAAAATTGGCTAAAGCGCAAAGAATCCTGAGTCGAAGGGCTAAGGACAGTAAAAATCGCGAGAAACAAAGAAAACGAATCGCTGTACTGCATGAGAAAGTAGCGAATCAGCGCCGCGATTTTCTGCACAAGAAATCCCGCTTTCTTGTCGGCCGCTATGATGCTATTGGGATCGAAGATATCTCCCTCAAGGCGATGGCCAAACATAAGAAAGGCCGTAAATTCAGCTTCGGCAAATCCGTAGCCGATAATGGATGGAGTCTTTTTGTGCAGATGCTTTCCTATAAGCTTGCCTGGCAGGGAAAACCTCTGGTTAAAATCGATAAATGGTATCCCAGCAGCCAGATTTGTCATCGCTGTGGGTATCAAAATACGGATACAAAAGACTTATCGGTTCGCGAGTGGACGTGTTCGGAATGTGGGATACATCATCATCGTGATAAGAATGCTGCCATAAACATTCGCGAAGAAGCAAAACGTATAGTGCTAGCTTGAGCTTCAGATATATACCGTGGGTCGCACGGGAATCTACGCCTGTGGAGAGTGTGTAAGACGCGTAGTTCTTCGGAGCTGCAGCGCTGTTCTCGTAGAATCAGGAAGCTCCCGCCTTTTAGGCGGAAGTACGTTCACTTATGCAATTAGCCGCTGAAGGCGGTATTCATAACCTTTATTTAGAATCGGTCCCTATGTGATTTATTTTTGGTCGAATGAAAACTACCCTATTGAACCTATACATGTTCATATTGCAGAGGGAACTCCTGCCAAAAATGCGACAAAAATTTGGATTACGAGTAAAGGTGGAGCTCTATTGTGTAATAATAATTCTAGGATTCCGAAATCGGCTTTGAACTTTTTATTAAGAAGTATTGAAGCAAATCACAAGTTAATCGTAAAAAGGTGGATAGAACATTTTGAAGAAATCACTTTTTACTGCTAAAAATAGGTTCGCATATTGTGGACCTATTTTTTGTTTGCGCAAATTCTGTCTCCGCGGCAGCATCTGGAATAACTATGCGTAATTAGCATGTGATACTTTACTGTAACGCTTGTAACGGCCGGCTGTGCGGCGTATAATATGACTATAAGTAAACGTAAAACGTCGTACTATGCAATTAGTATAGATACTATGGAAAGGGTGATTTCTATGTCTCAATGGACAGACATGTACAAACAAAAATTGATGACCCCTGAAGAGGCGGTCAAAGTCGTAAAATCAGGCGACTGGGTAGATTACGGTATGGGTACGACCCAGCCGGTTCTCCTCGACCAGGCCTTGGCAGCCCGGCGGGACGAACTGCAGGACGTAAAAGTCCGCATGTGTCTTTCCGTCGCTCCCCGTCAAATCATTGAACAGGATCCGGACCGCAAAGCCTTTACGGCCATGAACTGGCATATGGGCGGCTATGACCGGAAAAAATGCGCACTCGGCCAGATGAACTTCATCCCCATGTGCTATCGCAATAAACCGTCCATGTACCGTGACCTCCTTGACGTCGACGTGGCCCTCATCACGGTCGGCCCTATGGATAAACACGGGTTCTTCAACTTCGGCCTGGCTGTATCGGCAACGGAAGCGATTACCCAGAAGGCTAAGAAAGTCATCGTCGAAGTCAATGAAGCTATGCCTCGCGTCCTCGGCGGCCGCGGCGAATGCATTCATATCAGCGACATCGACGGTATCGTCGAATACGGCAATCATCCGTTGGCAACGATTCCCTTTGCCACGGGGGACGATATCGACGCCACCATTGCCAAAATGATCGTTGAACAGGTTCCTAACGGTGCGACCCTGCAGCTGGGCATCGGCAGCCTGCCGAATACGATCGGCGCCCTCTTGTCTGAATCGGACTTGAAGGATTTGGGTGTTCACACGGAAATGCTCGTCGACGCCTTCTATCTGATGTATAAGAACGGTCAGCTGACTAACCGCCGCAAGGCTTTTTGCCCCAATAAGGTAAGCTGGTCCTTTGCCCTCGGCACGCAGGACCTCTATGACTGGATGGATGACAACCCGTACCTGGCAGCTTACCCGGTAGACGTCATCAACGACCCCTTTGTCATCGCTCAGATGGATAACTTCATCTCTATCAATAACTGTATCGAAGTCGACCTCTTCGGCCAGGTTTCTTCCGAATCGTCAGGAACGCAGCAGATCAGCGGCAGCGGCGGCCAGCTCGACTTTACGGACGGCGCTTATCGTTCGCCGGGCGGCAAGAGCATCATCGCCCTTCGCTCGACCTTCCACAATAAGAAGACCGGCCGCGATGAATCGCGTATCCTGCCGACCCTCGCTCCGGGAACGACCGTTACCGACCCGCGGTCCCAGATCAACTTTGTCGTTACCGAATACGGCATGGTCAATCTCATGGGGGCTTCGACGTGGGAACGGGCAGAACGCCTGATCAGCATTGCTCATCCTGACTTCCGGGAAGACCTCATCAAAGAAGCCGAAAAAATGAAAATTTGGCGCTACAGCAATAAAAAATAAAACCTTTAAATTTACAGGCCGTCCATTTGGGCGGCCTTTTGTAATGCTGAATCTTAGCGCCGGACTATTAAAAACAATAAAACTTTGCTATAATATAATG
>NZ_HF954532.1:12120-42146 GCF_000455225.1 Megasphaera massiliensis | reverse complement strand
ATATCGCAATAGGCGTTGTAAATGGCTTAGTTATGCGGATTTTTCTAAATTCGTCAAAAATTCGTCAAAAAAAATTAAGCAAATATTTTCAAAATATTTTCGGCCGCCTTGCGTCTCATGTCGTCGGTATAGTCCACGTAAACGTTGATAACCGTTGTTACCGTATCGCCGAGTAAGGCCGACACCGTCTTAATGTCTACACCGTTGGCCAATAACCTAGTGGCGTAGGTATGACGGAGGGAATGCGTCGAGACATCCGGAAGAATCCTATGGATGCGGCGATTGACATTCCAGTTGTGCGGCCGGCCATTTGGCCATAAGGTACGGGAGAATGACAAGGGCTGGCGTGCCTTGTATTCTCGCAATATCGTAAGTAGTGCCGGCGGGATGGGGACGACGCGATGTCCTTTTTCTCCGTTTTTCAGCGGGCGAATATCTTCACGCCCCCGATCAACGCGCCCATATTGCTTAGTGACGCTGATGGTTGATTTCCGGAAGTCGATATCGTCCCAGGTCAACCCCATAATTTCGCCGAAGCGCAGGCCCGTATACCCGGCGATAGCACAAGGGATGTAATACTTATCGTCTTGAGTAGCCATGTGTTGCATGAGCGCCGAAAATTCGGACCGTGTAAGCGCTCGTATCTTCTGTTTTCGGCCATTTTTGGGGGGCTTGATTTCTTGGGCCGGGTTATCGGTCCGGAGATGGTATGGAGATACTGCATATCGCATTACCAATTTAAGGCACCTAATGTTAAGTTGTATTGTCTCCAGTGCGTAGTCCCATTGATCCATAGCCTTACGGATATCAAGATAAGTAATATCGCGGACTGGCTTATCTACCAAGTCGCCAAACTTAAGGATGGCGTACCGGTAGATTAATAGAGTGTTATATGCCAGATTCCGGTCGCGGAAAACGTATTCAGCGAACTCTTTTAAGGTGATGCCGTCCAGCTCGTCGCTGATGGGCGCGGCGGCCATCAGGCCCTCGACCTTTTCCAGCAAGTCGTCGCCGGCAGCTTTCGCGGCTTTTTTTGTCCGCAGACCTTGCTTAGACTTCTGTCGCCATTTTCCGGATGAGTCCTTATACGAGAGGATGACCTGCCAGCCCCCGTCTTTCTCTCGGTAAGAAAAATTATATTGAAATTTGGGCAAAAAAAACACCTCCTGTTATTGGGGAGGCTGATATGGTATAATTGTGTTAGCGTGAATCAGCCCCCATAGCGGATTTACAGCGTCGTAGATTGTTCCAGCAATCTACGGAAGTACCGTCGTCATGTTCCAGCATGACGGCGGTATTTTTTTATCCAGCAATGAAAAACTGGATGTCATCCATATTTATTTTTTTCGGTGTGTTTCGGTGAAGAAGGGCCTCAATAATATCAGCTTGGACTTCCGAAGAGAAGTCGTTACCTCTGATGTGGGCTAATTCATGGAGAACGGCAGCCTTCTGAACGGCCCATGATTGTCGAGCATTGATGATAATCGTATAGCTGCCATCATCATTCGGCGTGGTGAGAGCCTTGACCCGCACAGGCAAGTCATTGTATATCAGGACTATATTCAACTACTTTTTACCCTCCTTAGATTTTAGGCCGTTAATTAGATTAAGGATAATAATAACATCGTCCTTACTAAGATTTTGAGTGGCATCGAAGAGGATGCGGCGTGCCGGGTCCGTTCTAAGAGCTTCGATGCGGGTAATCATTTTGGAATTATCATAATATCCATCTGCGTTATTAGCTGAATTTCCTCCCAATAAGTCCAAGGGAGATATTTTAAGGGCATCAGCTAGAAGCAACATTTTATCACAGCGCATATTTTTTATGTAGCCGGTTTCCCATTTTTTTACCGTACTTTTGCTTACGCCAACTTTAACAGCTATTTCTTCTAGCGTTAGCCCTAGCTCTCTGCGACGGCAGAATATAATTTCATTAACTTCCATGATGACCTCCTTATTCGGCGTGGTGAGAGCCCTAACCCGTACAGGCAAGTCATTATATACCAAGAATATATTCACGGACTACTTTTTACTATCCTTAGATTTAAGCCCATTGATTAGATTTAAAACAATTTCTATATCTTCCGCACTCAAATCTTTCGTAGCATCAAATAGTATGCGTCGATTTGGATCGATTCTTAATTCTTCTGCTAGTTTTGCGACGCTTGGATCATTATAATAATTGCCTGACAATGGCTGGTGGGATACCGCAGTTTCATGCCCATATTGAGCTGTCTGTACTTCTCTTAAGTCTCCGGTTTTTAAAAATTCTGAAGAAAATCTAGGATCTAAGTCTGACTTATTTAAACCCAGTGCATCAGCTATTTTTTGAATATTACCCGCATTGGGGGTGGATCTCATTGAAAAGTATCCGGATAACGTAGAAGCGGGGATGCCGGTTAAGTCAGATAACTGGCCTTGCGTTAAGTGACCAGCGTACTTTTTTAAATTTTCGGAAATTATTTCTCGAAGCTCTCTATCGAATTTAGAGAGTTTATTTCTTGGCATTGTAACACCTCCCGCGAACCTCCCTCAATTATCATACCTATATTATAACGAATAAAACCGTCAAAATCAACAAAAATAACGAATAAAAAAATTAAAAAAACGTTATAAACTCAAAAGAGACGTTGACAAAACGAATAAACTCGTTTATCATATTACATGAAGGGAGGTGCTAATTATGAAGATGATGTTGGAATCAGCTAGAGTAAATGCCGGATATAATCAATCTGAAGCGGCTAAATTGTTTGGAATCCACTATCAAACACTGGCAAAGTTAGAAGCGGATAGCTCTAAAATTCCCTATGAAATCATAAGAAAGATTCCACAGGTATATGGAGTACCTGCGGACCATATTTTTTTTGGACCTAAAAACGAGTTTATTCGTTATATTCGCAATTGCGCCAAAAATTATAGTGCCTAAGTTGTAACTGTCATTGAGGGAGGCGGAACTATGGAAGACAAGAAAAAAGAGCCTTGCGAAAACAAGGCTCAAGATAATCCTTGGAGCGTAAGAAATCGATATGAATATCTAAAAAAGATGTCGGAACTAGCCATCAATACATTGGCTGAAAATGAGCTGGCATTAAATAAAGAAGAAGCTGAAACTTTTTTAAAACTGTTTGCAACTGAGCTTAAATTTAAATGGCATATCAAAAACCGGGAATCCAACTTTTAGCTTCTTTCAAGGTAGCATAGACACGTTTCATGGTGGTATTGGTTGCAAGGTATTCCATCCCAGCGATTGTTAAATGACAGCCATCAAGTTTATATCCGGGGAGCTCGTCGTTAAGAACGTAAATAAAATGAATTCCGTCTATATAACCGTCATCATGCAAGCTTTTTAGAATGATGCGGAGCCGACGTTCAGAAATTCCGATTTTTTCGAGGTCGAATATATCGTTACCTCGATACCCGCTTTCGAAAGCGGCATCAATAGATTTTAAGATAAGGAAAATTGCCTTGGAATAATCCATAAATATCACCTCCTCTCATGAATATTATAGCATGAAGGAGTTGAAATTACCGAAAAGGAGGGAGAAGCATGCAAGAACCAATCACACCAGAACGGTATGAAGAAATGAAGGATGTTGCGGGCCTAGTGGTCGATACCATGGCCAAGAATGGATTGGTATTAACACCGGGAGAAGCAGATTATTTTTTAAAAATTTTGGAATTAGAAATTCTTTTTAGTTGGCGGCGTAATAACGAGCGGTCAATATTAGTGGCACTGAGAATGACGCCGGAAGAAGCGGCGCGGATTTTTTTTGGCGAAGACAAAGGAGATAAAAATGCTCGATGAAAAACAAGCTGTAACGAAAAAGGAACTATATGCCATTGTTTGGGGGCTGGTGATGTTAATCAATTTCGGCGTGATGATGGCAGTCGTAGAAAGCATAGTAGCGTTTGTAGTTACGTCGATTTTGTATGGACTGTTTGAAGGTGCAATTCTATATAAAATTTATCGAAAAGAGAGGGACGAAATATGACAGAACAAGCAATGTGTATAACCGAACCCATATTCCAGGTGGTATTTGCGGGGCTAGGATTTGTGGCTATGATTATGGGACTTATGGTAATGATACTTATGTTCCGAGAACTGATTAAGGATTTATGGAAATCGAGGTGAACAAAATGAAAACTGTTATCTCCTTGAAAGAGCTAATGGAACGGTGGGACCTGACCAGACCGTCCATCATGAAGATGGAACAAGACGGGAGATTGAAAAGGCTAAAACTTCCGGGAATTTATTATTCCATGCAGGCCATATTAGTCCTAGAAGGACTTGACCCAAAAGAATGGGTAAAAAGTCCATTCGAGTGGCGGCGGCTCAAAAATGAGCTGGAAGCCACAAAAAAGGAACTAGCTACATGCCGGGAAACGCTAAACCAATTCTCCGCAATATTAGCCAAATACAACTATGAGGCAGTACAAAAATGAAATACGTTACTCCTGAGGCTATAGCCCGCGCATATTGTTTTAATTTGATGCATATATTGAAGCTCATCAGTGAGATGAGGGCCAGCGCGAAATGGCGGGATAGCGTCGTTACTTTCAATCACAAGACCATAGTTAATCTTGCGGATTTTGAAAAATTCCAACAGGAAAAAATGCGGGAAGTGAGGTGCAAAAATGAAAAAAATGACAGATAACGAATTCCGCGCATGGGTATGGCGCGGCCTGCTGTTATCCTGCCTGCTGTTTTGGACGGCACTGATTGCGGCCTGTATCAACATCTAAGGAGAGAATCATATGAAAAGAAGTGAATGGAAAGTCACCTACAACGGTGACTACTATGAGGTTTATCGGATACGGGACATATCACGAGTGGACCATTCCGGCAACCGTGAATACGTCAATATGACATTCGAAAGGAAAGACCTGGCGCAGGCCTATGCAGCCGAAGCCAATGATATGGAAGAACGCCAGGAGGTGCAAGGATGAAACGCTTAATAGCTATGCTGCTTGTTCTGGCAGCTGCCGGCGGCACGGCAGGTTACTACGATGGGCCAGAGGCCGAAGCGGTCCCGACAATCCATGTTGTTGAGGCCGGAGAAACACTATGGAGCATATGCAGACCCATCGCCGATGCCGAAGAAGAAGACATCAGAGATGTAATAGCTAGGATAATGATGGATAACGATGTTGCGATCGACGCGACGATATATCCGGGGCAAAAACTGAAAATAAGAAGGTGAAAAAAATGTATATGAAAGAAAAATTCTACATGTCAGATAAAGACAATATCTTAGTAACATACAGAGAAGACCTCTTACAGATACATAATAAGAAAGACAGCCTTACTATGACTGAAAAAAAATTAAAACAAGATATCGAAGCTAGAATGGAACAGATTAGGATAACGGAATTAACTGATGATAGTGCGGTAGTTGTAATGCACAAATTAGAAGACGACATAAACAACACAATCATGAAAGGGAATAAATCCCAAATATGTCAGCTTCTATTGAATGGAATACAAACCTTAATAACTGAAAGTGGAGAAAGAAAAAGACTGAAGGGTTATATCTTAGATATTATTTCAAACATGTAAAAAGGCCGCCATCTGCGCCAACAGAGAAGCGGCCTAAAAGAAAAAGTTGCTACGTTAATTATATCACAATGCAGGAGAGAAAACCATGGAAGAAATTATTGCAAGATTGAAACGAGAAGCCGACACAGCAAAGAAAGAATACATTTCCATGATTTGCGAAATTGTTGTGCGGCATATTGAGGAATGCCCTGATGATGTGGAAAGAATAACTTCCGATAAGACCTTGAAAGGATGCTTCGATTTTTTAAGAGAAAGAGCGAGTAAAAATCAGTCAAATGGATGCGGGGTATGTGGCCCGGCAGACGTCTACGATTATTTCAATTTTGCCGGAGACATTACGCCGATGACGATGAGCATGGCCGAAAAACAAGAAGCACCATCACCAAAACCGCAAGCGATGGCGGATATCGACATCGACGATTTATTCGATTGAGGGAGGCTGCAGCATGAAAAAAAGAATATTAAGTGCAGAAGCGGTCGCCTCCCATTTTCGGAGCATAGAACCTACTCCGACACAATTAAGATATATCAACGAGATTGCGTTTGACGAAGAATACATTGTCGTTAGTCGAGGACCGGAAGCAATAAGAGAATATAAAAAGGCACATAACAAAGAGAACGTCCGCGGCAAAGACCGAATTGGTCATTGCACGCATTGCCATCAAGAATTTATCCTGCCGGAAACGTGGAGAATAAACGAAACAGATCCATTACGACGGTGGGATAAGCAAAAAAGAAAATGTCCAAACTGTGGATGCATGTCTGAACTTATATCGGCACATCGGGGAATTAAAAAAAGAACCTTGCGGCGATATGTAACTTGTTTTGAAAGCTCTAAAAAAGACCCGGACGTCATACTGGGGAAAGGCATCATGGCAATCAGAACTGTCGAAGATGATTACAAGACTTGTGATACGGTGACATATACCGTCACTATGTACTACTTCAAGCCAGGCGAAACGCCAGTCATGTACAAACGGCAAGCTTGGTACAGTATGTATAGTCACCGGGTGGTGCCATATGAGCATTGGTATGGATATGACGTCGGAGCAGATGGAATTGGATCACCTTGGATGCGGCAAAAAGAAATAAGTGATTTATGGCATCAATACATAAATCGAGGTTATTCACCATGCATCGATAAAAACAGTGCCATGAGAATGATAAGAAAAAAGGCATGGAAATACTGTCAATTAGAAAAATTCATAAAGTCGAATTGGCGATATACTGCCTATGATTATTTGCGATATTTTGCGGAATATGCAAAATACCCAGGAAAAATAGAAATGCTAATGAAAATGAATCTAAGGTGCATTGTAGAAGACAAAGTATTTAAGGATGGCGTTACGAAATGGTGCGTCAATTGGCAAGCGACCAAACCTAAAAACGTATTACGCTGTCGACTTACTAAAGCTGACAAAGAATATATGAAAGTATTTGCGGTTAGTACAGAAAGCTTGAGCCTATATAGTCTTATTCAGCGACACGGACAAAACTACACATTAGCGGAAGCAGATAGTCTGCGAAAGTATGTATATGATTATCATCGAATTGCACAAGCAAAACCTTTTCCCGACGTAAGAAAGTTGTTGAAATACGGAGAAAAACAACAATACTTATACGTCGGAATAAGTAAAGAGGCCGTTGTACACGACTACTTTGATTATCTGAAAGAATGCCATGAATTGCGATATAACCTCGAAGACAAAACGATTGCCTGGCCGAGGAATTTTATGCAAGCTCATCGGGCTGCTAGTAGGTTATGTCAAATCAAAAAAATGGAAATATTAGCCAAGAAAGAAAAAGAGCGCAAAAATTGGCTGGAATCGAAAATAACGAAGCGGTTGAAAGAATTGGAAAAATATAACTTTGAAACGGAGAAATTTTTTATCCGGCCGGCAGCCTCAATCGATGAATTAATACAGGAAGGAGCAGAAAACCATTCCTGCGTGGGCAGTTATATTGATACATATGCTCATGGAAATACCAACATCTTCTTTATTCGCCAAAAAGACAGCCCGGGAGTACCATTTTTCACCGTAGAAATAAAAGATGACCGTATAATTCAATGCAGAACAAAAGATAATAAAAATGCAGACAAAGGGTCCGATGTAGAACAATTTGTCAAATTGTTTGAACGCATTAAGTTGCAAAGACGACAGAAAGGAGAAACAGCATGAATGACATCATAGATACCGAAGGAACGGTGCAGGAAGTAAGAACCGCGGAAAGCATCGCCATAGAAATCAACACAATAAAAAAGCAGACGCAAAAGGTGATGCTGTCTGCATCCATCGAAATCGGTCGCCGGCTGGTCGAAGCAAAAAGCCTGGTCAATCATGGAGATTGGGGAAATTGGCTGGAAAAGAACGTCGCCTACTCCGAGAGAACGGCCCAAAATCTTATAAAACTATACGATCAGTATAGTGATAAGGGCATGGATGCCCTTTTTGATAGCGACATGGATGTATTTGCGGAGTTGTCATATACGCAGGCGGTTGCGCTTTTGGCGCTGCCGACGGTGGACGAACGGAAAGAATTTGTTGAGAACCACGATATGGAAAACATGAGTACACGAGAGCTGCAGGAGGCCATAAAAGCTCAAAAAGCTGCGGAGGATGAAGCGAAGGACCTGAAGCAACAACTGAAAGAAGAAAAAGAAAAAAGCCGGAAAATACAAGATGAAGCGGCTTTACAGAATGGGAACTTGCGGGAGACAGAGAAGCGACTTCAGGAAAAAACGGAAGAAGCGGAGCAGCTACAGCGGGATTTGGAAGTGGCCAGTATGCCGGCCATTGATCCAGAAAAAGAAGCCGAGTTACGACGCCTGCGGGAAGAAAATGAAAAATTGAAGAAAACTGCCGGAGATGATGCGGACATGAAGAAATTCCAAGTACAGCTTGGCATTATTCAGGAGGCATTCAATAAAATTTTGTCCCTGATTGCCGGAATGGATGAAGATGAAAAACGGGAGAAATTCCAAGGCGCCGCTAGGAAGTTATTAAAGCGGCTGGAAGAACTTACTTAATGGGAGAACAAAATGAAGTGTCCTGTCTGCGGTGCGGCCAGTAATAGCTACGTATATTGCTGGATGCACGACAAGTCAATATGTTGGTCGCATTGTGGATCATGCCGATGGTTTGCGCCGGAGGTGTATGGCTGTAATTATCGGCTAACACCTAGGCAGATAATCACACTGCACCGCTGGCAGAAATATCTGGCCGCCAGACGAGAAAGACGGCTAGAAGAACAACTAAAAAATAAGAAAGTAGAAAACACATAATATATGTATATATAGGGATTATTTTTTTTGAGCCAGTTTGCTGGCCCTGGGGGCTGGTAATGGGTATTAAGATATCGACCATCGATAGGAGAGATAGAGTATGAAGTCATTTGTCAGAGAAAAAAAAATATTCTGCGGCAAAGAATACTTTGAACTCGATCTATTTGAGATGGCCGACATGAGAGAACGTGGAAGAAAAGAAAAAGGGAAAAAGTCAAGCCTAAAACAAATTAAGCAGAACGAAAAAAATGCAAGAAGGTATTTTACACAATTAGTGAACACTAATTTCGGGAAAAATGATTATTGCATACATGCAACTTATAATAGGGCGCATATGCCAGAGACGGTCGAAGAAGCGGAAGCCAATGTCAAAAAGTATATCCGGAGAATCAAAAACAGACGGAACCGGTTAGGCATTGAAGCACCGCTGAAATATATCATCGTGACGGAGTATCGGACGAAGGAAGACGGAAGTCCGACTCGTATACATCATCACATTATTATGGATGGTGCGATGGACCGGGACGAGATTTCCGAATTGTGGCGAGATCGCCGGAAAAAAGGAGAAAAGCAAGGGGCGACGATCGGCGTAGTCAATGTTGACCGGTTGCAGCCCGACGAATATGGACTAGAAGCCCTGGCCAGATATCTGACCAAGGGGCTGACAGGAAAGAAACGTTGGCATCCGTCGAAAAATTTAGAAAAGCCGATCGTAAAGAAAAACGACTACAAATTTAGTCGTAGAAAATTGGTCGAGTTGTCAGGGATGACCGATTGTCCGGATATCTGGGAAAAATTATATCCTGGCTATACGTTGACTGAAGCTAAGTCGGCTTACTCCGATGAGGCCGGTTGGCATATCACAGTGAAAATGAGAAGGGAGGGAAAATATGGTACATTTTACAATTTACTGGACGCTTCCAAGTCTAAACGAGTACGTAAGGGCCTGCCGGGCGAATTTTCGCGCCGGCAATAAGATGAGCCGTGATGCTCATTACTTGTGCCGCTTGGGAATGACCAAGTTGGCCGGTAAAAAAATAGATAAGGCATACATCAAATTTCACTGGGTCGAAAAAAATAAGCGACGGGATAAAGATAATATCGCCTTCGCCAAAAAATTCATTTTGGATGCCCTTCAGGAAATGGGAATACTGCAAAATGATGGATGGTCGGAGATACTAGGATTTTCTGACACGTTTGACGTTGATAAGGACAATCCACGAATAGAAGTATCACTACTATCGGAAGAGGAGCTAAAAAAATATGAAAATCAGTAAATTTGCAAGGAAGCGGCATTACATTACGAAACGAAGCTGGCAGAGGTCCATCAGGACCGTCAAGGTCCGCAGCCGATGCCGGCACGCAAGAAGGTTAATGAGTACGGGGCGCCGCTATAAGGGCGGAAGATAGGAGGAAAAAAATGAAGACAAATGAAATAAACTATATCTTAAACGAATTGAATATCGTAGAAAGATTGAAACGACAGCTAACGTCAGGAGCACCCTTAAAAATAGGATGCGGAGATAGTATGTATCTTGGGAACGATCAACCAAGCGGAAAAATTGTAAGAGAAGGGCTTATCCAGGTACTTGAAGCATATACGGAAAAATTAAGACAGCGGGAGAAAAAAGAAGCAAGACAGGAAATAAATATTGTAATCGAGTACTGTGATAAGTGCATGAGTTGCGATAAATGCGCTATCCGTGAATTTTGCACGGAGGTCAGACAATTTGGCACGTTATTTAGTGACTGCCCAGGGTACGAAGTAGATAAGGAGGGAAAATAACATGGAAAAAATTATTAACTTAACACCGCATTGCATCAACGTGTATTACGGAGAAAAACATATTAAGGATATTCCGGTATCGGGACTGCCGGTGCCAAGGTGCCATCAGCAGCAAGTTGTAGTTGGCTACGTCGACAAAATAGAAATTACTAGACAGATCTTCGGCGATGTAGAAAATCTTCCGGAGCCAGAAGATGAAACTTATTATGTAGTATCAAGAATGGTCGCAGAAGCGGCCCCGAACCGATATGACTTACTTGTACCCGGGCCGCTGGTACGGAATGCAGATGGCCAGCCTTGCGGATGCCAGGGATTAGCCGTCATCGAAAAATTAGCCGTAAAAGAAAAACAAGCTATGTTTGGGAGCTATAAGCCTAACGAGTCATATATTGCCAATGCAACAGGGAATGAAACTCATATCTTCTGCTTTGGGAATGGCTTTGGTGCCAGCGTTGTACGAGGAGAATATACCTACGGCGGACCGCAAGGCCTTTGGGAAGTGGCAATATTAAGGGACGGAGAACAATGTTACGATACTAAAATTGCTCCGGATGTTGTCGGATGGCTGGATGAAAACGAGGTTGCCGAAATGCTTGGACGAATTGAACGCCTCGGGGAAGGGAAAACAAAGTGAACGAACCTAAAGAAAGAAATCCTATAGAAGAACTGATTGCAACGAGAATGTACTTGTGCAAAAAAGAAGGATGTAAAACCTGCCCCGCGATGTATTTGCGGGGTGGGAAAGAGATGCGGTGCGCTTTGAGCTTTGTGGCCTATCTGATGTTGGGATTAGAAGAAAGAGGCTATTTATAAAGGAGGAGAAAAAACATGAATGAATTTAAGTGGAATGAAGCAGATTTTTTGCCGCAAGTTGGAAGCGAAATCAATGGATCTAAATATAGCCAAACCATTATTGCAGCATTTAAAGACGAAGATGGCGAACTGTTGCTTACCATCGGAGTATTCAAAACAGGAGATATTATTTGTGAAGACAATGAAAGCGGACTAGCGATTATCTCGTCGGACTGTTTTGGAGAGTCTTGGAGTATGCCATGGAACAATGTCCTGTATTGGTCATATATTCCGGAAATTCCGAACAAGGCTGCGGGAAAAGGAAAATGATAAATAACGATAAAAGAATAGTGGTAATCGCAGGAATACCAATCTACAAAGAATACATCAAAAACGTTGAAGGCGAAACAAACAAATATGAATGGTTGGCTGAATTAAAAATAACAATGAAGTCCGGTTATATATGGAAATTTGGGCTTTGTTCTGAATTGTGGGGGTATGTTGTATCGGAACTATGGGAAATAATTAATAAACAGGGGAGGCGTGAAAATGAGTAAAGAGTATATTGTTAAGGCCATGGTGGAAATGAAAATTGAAGCAAACTCAAAAAATGAAGCGGTAGATGAAGCCATGGATGAACTTATAAACAACTTACCATCAGCGACAGATGAAACAATTAGAAGCGTTGTTGCTCTTGATGATGGACTGAAGATAAATTCGATGGAATTTTCAGAAAAAGAAATCGAAGATCAGATCTATCGGGCAGTTACTCGTTGCGAACCTTATGCAGAAATACCAAAAACAATGGATGAAGATGTGGATATGGCTATGATGGACACTATCGAGTCTTGGGGGTATGTGGTGGATCAGGACGAGAAATCGATTATTATTGACTTGATCAACATGGGAGAATGCGAATGACGTCAAAGGAATATCTTAATCGTATTCGGACCCAAGAATTCCTGCTCCGGCAAGTGGAGCAGGAACTCTTGGAAGTCAAGGCTGATATCTTAGCCATTAAAGGATCAAGCCTGACGGAAAAGGTATCAGGCACCAAAGAGGCAGATACGGCCAATAAATACATACGGCTGGAAAAATACGCCGAAAGAGTAAATCAGGAATGGGATGTATTGATTGGCATGAGAATACAGGCAAAGGAGCTTATTATGGGACTTCCAGATCAGCGCGAACGGGCAGTACTGTACGCACGGTATATCCGTTGCCGGAGATGGGAAGACATAGCCGATGAAATGCATTATAGCTGGAACGGGATTTTTAAACTGCATGGCCAAGCTCTTCGGACTTTTGGAGAATTGTATGCGGATATTATTAATAGCGGCAAGAGTTGATAGAAGTGTATACAATAACCAGCTATAATGATAGTGTAAGAATTTCAGACAGAGCCGCTACCAATTGGTAACGGCTTTTTTTATTCCACGAAGGAGGTCATGCCTATGTGCAAAATCTATTACTGCAAGCATAACAGTAAGGGATTGTGCAAGATACGGTGTGAGCCGTCGGAGGAAACTACTTGTCAACATTATTGCAAGGAGATTGATCACCGGACCTCGATTAATCATGAGCCGGTAAAGCCGGCCAGAAAGAAGCGGCGCCGTAAATAACGATGCCCGGAAAAATCAAGGGGGCTGTAAAAATTAGGATGCCACCAAAAAGAAGCCGGCGAAATGTCAGACAATCGACAAGAGCCGGAAAGACAATCAGCAAAATAGGTGGTGAAAATTATGGCCCGGGAATTTTCAAGGGATTTCTACAATAGTACGCGATGGAGGAAGTGCGCCAAGGAATTTGCCAAGTCGAAATTATACATCTGCGAACGATGCCATAACCAATACCGACCGAAGCCGGGCAAGAAGCGGAGGTACATTGTCCATCACAAGAAGCCGCTTACACCTGACAACATAGATGATGAGTACATCGCCTATGGATGGGACAACCTAGAGCTGCTATGCCTTGAATGTCACAACACTACTCACGCTCCGTCGGGGGCAGGGCGGCGGATGACCTTCGACGAGGATGGCAATCTTATCGGGATTGATGATGCACTCCCCCCACATTGACATTTATTTTGGCCAAAAAACTACGCCGGGGGCGGCCCTTTCTTTTGTACAAATCAATTTTTCCTAGGGGGTGTAGTCACCTAAGATCAATAGAGGATTAAATAAAATGAGGAGGTGAGGGCGGATATGGCAAATCTTCAACCGAAAACAATACTTAATCGAAGAATTAAGGAATTGAAACGCATCTTTTCGGAGGTGGATGCGGACAAAATGAAGGTTATCGAACCGTCGTTGATCCAGGCTGCCAAGATGGAATTATACATCGGCGACTTATCGACTCAACTGGATGAGGTCGGCTTCGTGGAAGAGTATCAGAACGGGGAAAATCAATCCGGGAAGAAAGAGTCGACTGAGTCTAAAGCCTACAGCACGATGGTAAAAAACTATAACGCCGTCATCAGGACATTACTAAGCTGCCTCCCAGAAACGGAGCAGAAAGCAGCCGAAGATGAAATGATGGCATTCCTCAAAAATCGGCAGTGAATTATATTGAGCAATATTACCGAAAGATTGAAGAAGGTAATATTGTTACCTCCGATAAAATTCGCCGGACGTATAAGCATCTGGTGGAGAAGATTTACGATAAAAAAGGACCTTATCGGTATGACGATAAAAAAGCAAAATTCGCAATTGATTTCATAGAGGCTTTCTGCAAACATTCCAAAGGGAAATGGGGCGGGAAGCCTTTAGTTTTGGAACTTTGGCAGAAGGCTGCGACCGCCGCGCTATTCGGCTTCGTCGACCGAAAAACCGGACTTCGGGAATATCGACAGTTGATTCTGATCGTTGCTCGTAAAAACGGAAAGTCGACCTGGGCTGCAGGTATGGCCTTGTATCTATTAGTCGCCGATGGGGAAGCGGGTCCTGAAATATATTCGGCAGCGACTAAGCGTGACCAGGCGAAAATAATCTGGACCGAAGTACAGCGTATGGTCAAGAAATCGCCTGCCTTGAATAAGCATATCAAGTGTCTCGTCGGTAGTATCCGGTGCAAATTTAACGATGGCGTTTTTGAACCGTTGGGCTCGGATAGCGATAAGCTGGACGGGCTTAATGTTCACGGGGCGCTGATCGACGAACTACATGCTATCAAAGACAAGAACATATACGACGTCTTGATTGATGGGATGACAGCCCGCGAACAGCCTATCTGTATCATTACGACGACGGCAGGGACCGTCCGGGAGAATATTTTCGACCTAAAATATGATGAATGTTCACAGATTGTTAATGGGTACGGAGATCCGAAAGGCTATCATGACGAAACGATTCTTCCGTTAGTCTACGAGCTGGATAGACGCGAAGAGTGGACCGATGAAACAAAGTGGCAGAAAGCCAATCCGGCACTCGGAAGCGTTAAGGATAAGGACCAATTGGCGCAGAAAGTATACCAGGCGCAGCATAATCCCTTGTTGGTAAAAAATCTACTGTGCAAAGATTTCAACATCCGAGAAACATCGTCGGAAGCATTCTTAACTTTCGAACAATTAAACAACGAAGCGACGTACTCTTTATCAGATGTACGCCCGCGATATGCTATTGGAGGCGTCGACTTGTCAGCAACAACAGACCTGACTTGTGCGACGCTTTTGTGGTGCGATGAATCTGCCACTAACTTATATGTCAAGCAGATGTACTGGATTCCGGAAGACTTATTTGACAAGCGAGTCCAAGAAGACCGGGTGCCGTATGACGTATGGCATAAGCGAGGATTTGTCCGGAAGTCTCCGGGTAATAGTATCGACTATCGTCTAGTCGTCGAATGGTTCCGCGAAATGCAGGATAAAGAGGACATCTACTTGTATAAGGTAGGTTACGACAGCTGGAGCGCCAAGTACTTTGTCGTTGAAATGGAAGATACTTTCGGGCAAGAGGTTATGGAAGCAGTCATTCAGGGCAAGAAAACTTTATCGGGACCGATGAAGGCACTGGCTGCGGACCTGGAAGCCAATAAGATTAACTACGATAACAACCCGGTCCTTAAGTGGTGTATGGCTAATGTTGCCGTCGACATTGACCGAAATAGTAACATCCAGCCGACAAAAACGATGAATGCGAAGCGGCGTATCGATGGATTTGCCAGCCTACTGGATGCATACGTTGCCTTTGAGCGTAACAGGGAGGACTATTTGAATATCATTTAATCAGAAAAGGAGGTGAAATATTGCAAAAACGAAGCTTGTTTCAAAAAATATTTGGCTGGACATGGATGGCTAAGCAGGAAAACGAGACATTAACCGGAGCAAAGCTATTAAATGGCTACGACAATCTATTTTCCTTATTTGACGGGCGCGTGTACGATGATTCGACTATTCGCACTTGCATCGACACGATCGCCAGACATTTCAGTAAGATGAAAATTCGGAAAATCATCAAAAAGGACGGAGCCGTTATCAAGGAGAAGGACAGCCCATTGAATTACTTACTGACGGTGCGACCTAATCCGTATATGAGTGCCAGCGACTTTCTGGAAAAAATCGTAGCGCAGTATTACACCTACAACAATGCTTTCGTGTACTTAAAATTTGATCGACACGGACAGTTATTAGGAATGTATCCATTGGACTCGGCGACGGTACAACTATATGAAAGTCGGGTTGAGGGCAATAAGGAACTATTTCTGAAATTCCAGTTTTTGGGTGGAGAATACATTACGGTGCCTTATAGTGAGGTCGTCCATCTGCGCCGTCATTTCAACCGGCATGAATTTTTTGGAGATAGTAACGACAAGATTTTCGCGGAAGACATCAACACCTTGCGAGCGGTTAAGACCGCGATTGTTAACGTCGTCAATTCTTTTGGGAAATTACGCGGTATTATCAAGTGGAAATCAACATTGAGGCCGGAAGACCAGAAGGAAAACTGGAAACTATTCGTCGATACTTATACGACGCCGAAAAATGGAAGCGGCATCGGATCCCTAGATAGTAAGGCCGACTTTCAAGAATTAGGGAACACAGTAACGACTTTCGATAGCGGGCAGATGGAGTACGCCAAAAAGAACGTGCTTCAGCACTTCGGAATTTCTGAAAATATCCTGCTGGGTGACTATAAAGAGGACGAGTATATATCGTTCTACGAGTCCGTTATTGAACCGCTGGCCGTTAAATTTGCCCAAGAATTGACGGAAAAAATATTCACGCCGCAAGAACGGAGTGCCGGGCATGAAATTATCATGGAAAGTAACCGGCTGTCTTTCATGTCCGTTTCATCGAAAATAAAAATTTGTCAGACCTTGATACCTTCGGGCGGACTAACAATTAACGAAATACGTGAAATCTTCGGCTACGCCGGTATTGAAGGTGGCGACGAGCGGCAAATTAGTCTGAATTTTGTCAAAGCCGGCGATCAATCACAATATCAGATTAACCAGCCTGGCGACAACCAGAAATCAACAAAAGGGGGTGATGAATCTGAAGGGGAAAATAGAACGCCGGACAGCCACGATGACGACCAGCAATAACATGCAGGTAGAAGGGTATGCTGCTGTATTTGGAAAAGACGCAATGTTATTTGAAAGTATGGATAC
The DNA here is from genome assembly GCF_000455225.1 of Megasphaera massiliensis. Lineage (GTDB taxonomy): Bacteria > Bacillota > Negativicutes > Veillonellales > Megasphaeraceae > Megasphaera > Megasphaera massiliensis. The sequence goes on along the minus strand of NZ_HF954532.1, from coordinate 25,121 downwards.
CGGATGGAAATACATGGAACGCATTGCGCCGAATGCTTTTTCGGGGACTGACATGTCTGATGTGGTCCTTAATTATAACCATGGAGAGGTGGGAACTATCCTTGCCAGAACAAGTAATGGAACGTTAAGACTTACACCAGATGAAATAGGGCTCCGTGTTGATGCCGACATTATCGACACAACGACCGGTATTGATGTGTATAAGCTGGTGAAGCGTGGGGATCTTGGGAAAATGTCGTTTGCTTTTATCGTAGATGAAGAAACTGAAATTCGGGACGTTGAAAACAAGACGTATAACCGGATTATCACGAGAATTAGAAAATTATACGATGTATCGATTGTAGATTTTCCGGCTTATGAAAGTACGTCGGTCGTGGCCAGGTCCGATTGTGGACTTGATATTGAGAACATTGAGAAAAAATTAAAAGAAGAAGAACGCGCTCCCGCAGAACAACGGAAGCGCATTTTTATTTTAACGACATTTTGAGAAAAAATAGGAGGAAAATTATGAGCAAACGATTAGAAGAAATCTTGAAACGTCAGGAAGAAATCCGTTCCGCCCTTGATGCTAATACTGAAGGGCTTGATCTCGACGCGCTGGAAGCGGAAGCCCGCGCTTTAGCTGATGAAAAAGGAGTCATTGAACAGCGCGAACGCATTACCGAGGCTATTAATTCAGGATCGGCGCCGGTTGTTGAAGCTCGTAAGGTAGAGCAGCCGTCGGCAAAAGTCCCGGAAAACATGGAACCGTATGAAACGGAAGAGTATCGCAGCGCATTTATGAATTATGTTACGCGCGGAAAAGCGATGCCGGTAGAATTCCGCGCTAACTCCAACACAGTACAGGAAGACGTCGGCGCCATCATCCCGGTAACGACACTGAACAAAATTCTCGAAAAACTGACCGTCTACGGTAAAATCATTCCGCTCGTAAATCACACCAATTACAAAACAGGGCTGGCCATCCCGACGGCTAACATCAAGCCCGTAGCTACCTGGACCGGTGAAGGGAAGACCAGTGACTTACAGAAAGAAGAAGTAAAAACCAGCATTACTTTTAACGCTTATAAATTACGTTGTGCCGTATCGGTATCGCTGGAAGTTGACGTTAAGGCTTGGAGTGCCTTTGAAACGATGCTCGTAAATCACATTTCGGAAGCCATGGCCGTTGCCTTGGAACAGGCTATCATCGCCGGAGACGGAAATAACAAACCGGCAGGCGTATTGAAAAATGATTCTGACGGCGTAAAGGTAGAAGCCGCCGCGGCCAGTTATCAGTTACTTGTAGATGCAGAAGGAGAACTCGATGAAGCCTATGAAAACGGGCCAAAGTGGTTCATGACGAAAAAAACGTTCATGAAATTTGCGGGAATGGTCGATGACAACAAACAGCCGATTGCCCGCGTTAACTACGGAATCAATGGCGCACCTGAACGGATGCTTCTTGGTCGTCCGGTTATCTTGATTTCGTATCTTAAGACGCTCGGTTCCGCCAACATTGCCGACGGGGATGTGTTCGCCTTCTTGTATGATTTTAAAAATTACACGTTGAATACGGCCTATAATATCGGCGTAAAAATTTATGAAGACAATGAAACGGATGACATCGTCCGGAAGTCCATCATGTTAGTGGACGGCAAACCAACGGATACTAACGGCCTTGTTAAGCTCGTATATAAGGCGACTGCGAAATAGTAAGGAGGTGTGACGATGGCTGTCGGAATTGAGAAACTCAAGAATTACTTGAGAATCGATGAGGATATGACGGAAGACGACGAACTGATTACGTCGTTGTCGGAAGCGGCCCAGTCCATCATCGAGCAGATGACCGGACGCACATATGATGGCAGCCATCTGTATACACTGGCAATTATGCAGATGGTCGGCCATTGGTATGAGAATCGGACCGTATTTTCCACCAAAACCAATATGCACGATATGCCGTTGAGTGTACAGGCTATCATCAATCACTTAGGGCTTAACGCGGGGCGGATGCCGTCAGGCGGTGATGCCAATGATTAACATCGATGAGATAGGTGCGCTTGATAAACGGGTCGAGATTCTCACAGATGGAGAGTATGAAGACGAAATCGGCTTAACGCATATCGGGATGACGCCCGTATTCCCGCATAGAATCTGGGCAAGAATTGAGCCGACGCGCGGCCGGGCTTATTTTGAGCAGTACAAAGACAAAACGGAAGATTTTCTAAAAATCACCATTAGATATCGTCCAGAAGTCACTGCCGGTATGTATGTGCGCTATCGTGGAGTTACGTATGACATTAATACGGTCATCAATCCGTATATGGCTAACGTCAAACTGGAATTGATGTGCGTCGAAAGGAAGCGGAAGACAAATGAAGATTGAGGAATTCATGCGGAAAATCGACGACGTAACTAAGAAATATCCGGCAGAAAGCGAAAAAGCTCTTGAATTCGGGGCCAGGGCCATGCGCCGAGCCTTAATTAAGAATTCACCGGTCGGGAAATATGGACCGGATAAGTTGCGGATCAGTAAGAACTGGAAAGTTGCTTACGAGTATCGAGGGCGAGAAAGCATCGCTAAAATCAGAAACAAGTCGCCGCATTATCATCTGGTAGAACGAGGTCATCGCATTGTAGATCGAAAAGGCCGCACCAAAGGATTCCAGCAAGGGCAATTTTTTACAAAAAAGACCGTGGCTAATGAAGGAGAAGCCATTAAACAGCGGATGACGAAGAAGCTATATCGACTGTTAAAGGACAAATTATGATGAAGCTATCGAGTATTATTGGCGTTGTTGTAAGAAGCCTAAAAAGCGAATTTAAATGTCAAATCTACTCCGAAGACGTAAAACGGAACTATAAAACGCCGTGCTTTTTTATAAAAGTGTTGGTAACTACTAGTCAGGAAACAAAAAACGTCTCACAAAAGCGGCTGGACATCATCCTTACTTACTTCCCAGATCCACGGGAAAAGGACGATTTGCAGTACATGCGGTTACTTGACCGGGTATGCGAATTGTTTTTGACGGGAATCGGAGTGGAAAACCGGCATCTGAAACTGACTGATATCAGCTCCGGACGTGCCGGAGAAGAAGACGACATTTTTCAAATTTATCTGACGACGGAATTTCTCGACGGAATTGAGTTTTCCGGAAGTGGGAATTCGTCGGATGGAGACGATGGAGAAGGTCGAGAAATCATGGGCGATCTTAGCATGGTATTAAGTATTGAGGAGGAATAGCAATGGCAAAATTAGGTATGCCGTCCGTTAATATTGCATTTCAGGAAGCGGGGTCGGAAGCGGTTGTCCGTTCGCAACGTGGAATTGCTGTGTTAATCCTAGAAGAGGACGCAGCGACAATTACTAAGTTAAGCGCACCGAGAACAATCGGTGATGAAAAACTGGAAGCCTTGACCAATCCGTTCACCGTGTACACGACCGATGATATCCCGCCAGAATTATCGGAGGACAATAAGGACTATATCGTTAAAACCTTGAAAGGATACGTTACAACTCCGTATCGAGTCCGAGTTATGTTGCAGGCTAAGGGCGGAGAAGGCGACAACACGGCCGGAAAATTCGATGAATCGTTGAAAAAAATTATGCCGGAACGTTGGGATTATCTGGCCATTCCTACAATCGAGGAAGCGCAGAAAGAAAAAATCGCTACGTGGATCAAAACAAACCGCGAAAACAAATATAAGAAGGTAAAAGTCGTACTGCCGCAGCACGCGGCCGACTATGAAGGCGTCATCAATTTCAGCAATGAATTCGTCGAGACTTCCCAGAAGCGATATACCGGCGCCGAATACACGGCGCGTATTGCCGGGCTTATCTGCGGAACGCCTATGACAATTTCGGCAACTTATGCACCGTTGCCGGAAGTAATCGACTGCGATAAACACGATCTCGACGAAAACGACGAAAAAGTCAATAATGGCGAGTTTTTCATCTGGTTCGACGGGGACAAATATAAGATGAGCCGCGCCATGAATAGCCTTGTCACGACGACACAGGGCAAGTTGGAAGCGTATCAGACCATTAAGTCCGTAGATATCGCCGATATGATGTACGACGATATCAAGAAAACCGCCGAAGACAGTTACATTGGGAAATATACCAATGACTATGACAATAAATGTCTGCTGATTACCGCCATTACCGGCTATTTCAAAGAATTAGAAGATGGGCGTCTGCTTCTCCGGGGCGGAAGCACGGTTGACATCGACGTCGAGGCGGTTAAGACTTGGCTTTTGAAAAACGGGAAGAAAACAAAAGATGAACTTGCCAACATGTCGGATTTAGAAATTAAAAAAGCGGACACGAAAAAGCATGTATTTTTGAAAGCAACGGTGACGATTCTGGACGCCATGGAAGATATCGATCTGAACGTTACTATCTAAGTGCTAAAGGAGGTAAAACATGGATAATATGAAAGCCGAACAGGTAATGAGCGGCACGCAAGGCGAATTGTGGATTGACGGGCAGTACATGGCCGAAGTAACAGCTTTTAAGGCCGAGATTAAACTTGTAAAAGAGGAAGTCAATCAGGTAAAAAAAGTATTTAAGCAATACAAAATTACAGGCGCGGAAGCCACGGGGAACGTGAAATTAAATCACGTTTCCTCTTTTTTTGCCGTGAAGATGGCTGACAATATCAAAAACGGTAAACAGACGGTGTGTACGATTGTCTCTAAGGTAGATGATCCGGATGCTATCGGCGCCGAACGGGTAGTCATCAGAGATGCTACTTTTGATAAGCTCACACTGGCCGATTGGCAGGCTAAAAAATTAGTAGAAGATGACTACGATTTTACATTTACAGATTTTGAACTTTTAGACGTCGCAGAATAGGAGAATACCCATGAAATTAACAGAATTATTATTGTCCACCAATCCGGAACAGGTAACTGTATTGCCGTCTGAAACTTTTGAGGTTACGCGATTGTCTGAAGCATTTGGAAATGCCTTTGTCGTTAACTTGCAAGCCATTCCATCCAAAAGAATGACTGAAATCCAGCAGCGGAACATGAGTATTGATGGCGATGGCCGCCAAGACATCAATCTGTACGACTTACAGCTGTCGTTGTTGGCGGATGGCATCGTGGATAAGGACTTTAACAATGTGGAAGTCCTAAAAAAATACGGTGCAGCCACTAAAAAAGACTTATTCGAAAAGTTGTTTTTGGCCGGTGAAATTGCTGCGATCTCCGAAAAAATTAATAAATTAAGCGGCTACGACAAAGAAAAAAATAAGAAAATTGCTGAAGAAGTAAAAAACTAATAAAGACCGACGGTTATACGGAATTCTTGTATTGGATCTATAAAAATCATCACGTATTACCGTCGGTATTTTTTTCGCTGTCTGAAAATGAGCAAATTATTTTGAGGGGCTTTTTTCTGAAAGAAGTCGAAGAAACAAAAGAAGAAGCCAAAAAGATTAAAGAATTGACCGAGCCGGGGAAGGGGTGAGCCTATGGAAATAATTGACGTCATGATGCGGTTAGTGGATGGGGTTACGGCTCCGTTACGATCTATCAACAGCCAATTGGCCATGACCGCTAAGCAGCAGAACGCGATGGGCCGCAACATCCAGCGATTAGGGCGGGATATTACCGGAGTCGGTCAAGCTTTGATGCCTGTATCTGCCGGCATTGTCGCCATGATGCCGTCGGTTATTACGTCGTCCGTAGCAGCCGGCGAAGATCTGGCCTTAACGGCAGAAGTCGTCAGTAATGCCCTTAACGTATGGGGGCTTAAGCAAGGCGACATTGCGGCCAATACCTTACGTGTATCCGACGTCATCCAACAGGCCAACAACATGTCGAGCCTGTCCCTTAGTGATTTCGGCGTTGCCATGCAGTACGCCGGGGCGCCGGCCGCCACACTCGGAATACAGATCGAGGACCTTGCGACGGCTATGGCCATCATGCGTAATAACGGTATCGAGGCATCCAGCGTAGGTACGACGTTACGGTCGACATTGTCCAGATTAGCCGCACCGCCGAAAGCGGCCGCTATGGCATTAAGTCAATTAGGCATCCAAGTTAATGATGCACAAGGCAATTTTGTTGGCCTCGAAAATATCGTCAATCAATTACGGTCGTCTATGAGCAACTTGTCCAATACGCAACAGGTAGCCATGGCCAAGGCGATTGCCGGCGAAGAGGGGTACAGCGGATTACTGGCCTTGCTTAAGACATCGCCGGAAGTATATCGAGAGATGACGGATGCCATGTATAACGCGACCGGTTCATCACAAAAACAATTTGAAATTATGAAAAACACGGTCAAGGGCGCAATCGATGACATGATGGGGTCCATTGAGTCACTGGCGATTAATATGGGCGACGTCTTGCGTCCCCAGGTACAGGCGGCGGCGTCTGCTATTGCTTCGGTAGCCGATGCCCTGAATAGTCTGTCGCCGACTCAGAAATTGATTGTCGGTAACGTCGCCATTGGCATCGTCGCGTTCACTGGATTCATGCTTGTACTTGGCCGCGTTGTTACTTTAGCCGGAACGCTGATGCGGACGTGGGCCAATGTCCGTATTGTTATGGCCGGCGGCACGATTAGTAATAAGCTCTTGCAGTACTCCGTACAAGGGGTAATGCGTGCATATGCTGCCATGCCGGGGATTTTTGCCGCGGTCAAGGGCAGCGCATTGAGTGCATTTACGGCTATGCGGGGATTGACTTGGAGCGGCATTTTCAAAAGTGCCATGGGCGGCATCAAGGGCCTAAATGTTAAGGGATTATTCAGCGGCCTTGTTGGTGGGATGCGTGCTGGCATCGGTAACATCTTCCAAGGTATTTTCGGAGCGCTGAAGGGTATCAACTTATCGTCTATCGGGGCGGCATTGTTCCGATCGTTGACGATGGTCGCAAGGGGATTGCGGGTGGTCGCAGTTGCCGGGCGGGCGTTATTTTTGAGCCCTATTGGCATCGCTATTATGGCCATCGCCGGTGCGGCCTATATCTTATACAACAATTGGGATAAGGTTGGCCCGTTTTTCGTACGCATGTGGGGGATTATTACTGCGGCTTTTGGCCGTGCTTACAATACACTTAAGCCGGCATTTGACGCGCTCGTTCAAGCTGTCCGGCCGATTATTACTAAGCTCGGCGCCATGTTCAGTGCGGCCATGCAAGGACAAGGACCGCTTGGCGTGTTGATTGGCATTATTACTACATTGTCCCAGGTGCTAGGCGCTGGCCTCATAGGGGCAATTATGGTTGTCATCAACGTTCTAGCCGTAGATTTTGCGGCCGTTATTGACATTGTGGCGTCTATTGTGGGGGCTGTCATTGGCGTTTTAGCCGGATTGATTAATTTTGTCTCGGCTGTCTTTGTCGGAGATTGGAGCGCGGCCTGGGAAGCGGTCGTGTCTATTTTCGATTCGATTTTCTCCGGTATCGTCGGAATTTGCGAAGGCGTCATGAATGGCCTTCGGGGTGCGATTAACGCCATCATCGACGGCATCAATGGTATTTCCGTAGATATTCCAGACTGGGTGCCGGGGGTCGGTGGCTCTACGTTTGGGCCGCTCGGCATCCCGCGCTTGTACACCGGGACCGACAACTGGATGGGCGGCCCTGCTATGATCCATGATAAGGGCGCCGAAATCGTCAACCTTCCGGGCGGTACGCAAGTTATTCCGCACGATCAATCCCTTGCCAGTGCGTATGAGCAAGGCAAGCGGAGCGGTGGCGTACCGGGAATTACCATCAATATGTACGGGACGACCGTTAGAAGTGACCATGACATCGATGAGTTGACCCGTAGAATCGTTGACTTGATGTGCCACGAAATGCGTAAGGCAGCTATCAATCAGAATGTGGGGGCGATATAGATGGCATCATCGCTTATTAGATTCCTGCGGCGTGTGCTTGACAGCACCGGCGGTGGTGGACTGAATCAGGGATGCACGATTGTCTTATCGTGTGACGGGGAACAGGTCAAGCTGCCTGTTCCGCCGCCGTCATACGAGGTGGAAAATCCTTATAACAACACGACGATACAGATTAACAATATCGGGGACATCAATATGATTGGTACGCCGGGGCTTAAGACCTTGAAATTTAGCTCGTTTTTTCCGGCCCAGGACTACTCGTTTATTGGCCAGCAATCAGAAGACCAATGGACGTTAATCAAGAAAATTGAGACATTCGCGACAAAACGGAAGCCGTGCCGAATTACGATTTCCGGAACCAGTATTAGCATGGCCTGTACAATTGAAAGTTTTCCGTACAGCGAAAAAGATGGGACTAACGACGTATATTACACGTTGAGCCTCAAAGAATATCGCTATATCACGCCGGAAGCGGAACAGATAGACGACGTAACTGGGCTAAATGGTCGCGTAGCCGAAGTGCCAGAACAGCGAGAATTTAACATTTATCCGGGGGATGGTCCTATGGATATCGCAGCCCGGGCCGTAGGTCAGTATGGCCGTATTGACCAGCAAGGGCCGAAGCGGCTGGCTCTGTATAAGAAATTAGTAAAAGGGAATGTCAATGTCGGCGACGTCGTGAAAGCAACTCGTGGGACTGTAAATATCAATGGAAAGAAGGTAAACCTATGATCCAGCTATATTATACGGACCCGCCGGGAACAGAAAACGGCGTCGAAGATCAGGACATTAGCAACTACGTTCTGCGGCTGACTTGGAGTGGTGATACGTCGCAAGCGGCCAGAAAAATAGAATTCGAGGTCGCCTATAACGCTAAAGATGAGACATTCATCAATTTGTCGCTGCAGCTGGGCGGATTATTGACGCTTAGCATCATCGACGATGAGGACCGCACATTCGATATTTTTTACGGTCGCATTTTCTTCCGGCGCCGATCGACGGACGGTTATACGTTCTCCATCACCGCTTACGATGACATGATATATTTGGCCAAGTCCAAGATACAGCGAGTTTTTGAAAAAGTCACGGTGACGGACGCCATTAAACAGGTGTGCAACGAGATTGGCGTCCCAGTATCGGAAGACATCCCGCAACTTAATACGGTCGTAAGTTTTCTGGCTGAAAACAAATCGTGTACAGAGACATTCGGCATGTTATTCGAACGAGCTCATGCCGAAACTGGCAAGACGTACACGGCCTTGATGTTGGACGGAGCCTTGACCGTCGTCGAGAAGGGAACGATGGTCGAAGACTATGTGGCAAGCGATAAGCTCAATATAAGCAACACCGAGCACAGCGAAAATATCGAAAACATGGTCAACCGGGTAAAGGCCATTGACCAACACGGCGCCATTAGTCAGGTATTTTCCATCGAAGACGACGTTCAGCGTTACGGACTAATACAGGACATCTATAAGATGCAGCCACCAAAAGAAGGCGAGACGGTAGACAATGTTAAGATGGCCAAGGACAAGCTTAAGCGTGTCGAAACAGAGTCAAGTCTCAACGGCATCGGCTATTTTCAGTGTATTACCGGATACGCGATTACGGTCGAAGAAGAGCAGCTGCAGGGGAAATTTTTCATAAAATCGGACTCCCACACATTTGAGAATCAACAGCACACAATGAAACTATCCCTTGAATACATGCCGGATAAGCCGGAAGAACCAGTGATTACACAGACCGACGTCGCGCCACCATATTTCAAAACGAGCAAGAGAAAACGCAAGCGCCTGCGGAAAGGAGAAAAAAATGAATGAGCTGGACAATCCCTATAAGAAATTAATACAGATGCAACAAGGGCTTGCGGCTCAAGCCGGAATACAGGCAGTTGCGAAGCTTGGAAAAATTACGTCGCCGCCGCCTAACTTAGAAATATCCGTAGATGGGATGCCGGTTAAGAGGGCGTTTTTATGGATTGATGAATATTGGATTCAGGGGCATGAAAGAAATACAAAAGGCCATCTTGTATCGGCGACGCAGGATAGCTCCGGCGGTAGTGGCGATGCCGCGTTTGCGAGCCATAACCATGACATCCATAACGACTACACTGAAAATATCATCATGACCGACACCTGGCATGTAGGAGATACGGTATTGATGATTCCCATTGTTGGCCAAGATAATAAGACGGTAGAACAATACGCCGTACTTGGAAAATTCGTACGATTGGACGGGAATTGATATGGCAAATCCGTTTGTAGAACTCAAGGACGTACCGAAAAATGAATTGCCGGAATTCCGGGAGTACGCTTTTGATTTTTCGAAAGATGAATTTATCGTTGAAAATGGCCGCCTGGCGATCGTAACGCAAAAAGAGGCCATTAAGGTATGGGCTTATAAGGCATTGATTACGGAGCGATACAGATATCGCGCGTATTTCGACGATTATGGCGCCGAGCTGGAACACTTCGTCGGCACCGTTACTAATGACGGCGCCGAAGCTATTGAGGTATTCCGCTACATTGAGGAGGCATTGCTTGTCAATCCATACATTACCGACGTCAATGTCTTAGGTATCGAGCAGAATAAGAAAAAAATTACATTGAATATAGAACTTATAACAATCTATGGAGATACTATGCTGGGAATCGAGGTATAGCATATGTATAATTTTGAGTTTGGTCAAACACAACTGAAAATACTGGAGCGGCTTAAGGCGGACTTCTTGGCACAGAATCCGGACGATATCAGCGCCATTGAAGGTACATTCGCCTTCGATACGTTGTCAGCGAGTGCCGTGGAATTTGAAAAATCGTATGTTGAAGACGAAATGATACTGGCTGCGGCCTTCCTTCCATCGTCCTGGGGGCCGTATCTTGATATGATTGGCAATCGTCATGCGATCCATCGGAAGACAGCGACCAAGGCAATCGTGGACTTGACCGTAACCGGAAATGTTGGGGCGCAGTTACTCAAGGGCTCCATGTTTTCGACGGCATCCGGAACTAATTTCTTGACCGTCGAAGATGCGGTAATTCCTGCGGCCGGAAAGGTTATCGTCAAGGCCGAAGCCCAGGAAGCGGGAGCAGATCATAATGTAGATGCCAATACCATTATCAAGATACCCGTATCTATCTATGGCATATCTAAGGTCAATAATGATGCGGCGGCCTATGATGGATTTGAGGAGGAAACAGACGATGAGCTGCGAAGTCGGATTGCTTTCAAAATTGAGATGCCCGCAACATCTAACAACGATGCTCACTATAAGTTGATGGCACAGGAAGTGCCGGGAGTCGGTGAGGTCCAAGTGTTGCCGTTATGGGCCGGAAACGGCACAGTCAAAGTCATCATCGGTAACAGTAACAATGACTATCCAAGTGACGACCTTATTACTAAGGTCAGTGACCACATCACAAGCTTTCGTATTATCGGCCCGACAGTAACCGTCGTCGGACCGACAAAAGTGGCGATTAGAATCAAGCTTAAGATTACTGACGGAAGCGCGGAAGCGGACGACATCAAGAACTTAGTCAATGCCTACTTCCGGGAACGTATTTTCAAGATGGGCTATGTTTCTGTAGCTAAAATTGGGCAAATGATCCTAGAGCAGACCGGTATCGATGATTATGCCAATCTGACGGTTAACGGCGGCGTAAACAACGTTACGATCGACAAGGAGTCGATGCCATATGTAGAGGCGGTGGAATTCATTGGATGATTTCATCAGACGAAGAGAGGTGGATATATTACAATATCTGCCGAAATTTCTATCGAAAGATAAGCATTATAAGGCCATTAATGATGCTAAGAGTCGGGAACATGAGCGACTGAGACAATTCAAGCTTGAGATACTTAAGCAATTGTTCCCGGAGACGGCAACATGGGGATTGAAATATTGGGAAGAATACCTACATATCGACGACGTCGCCGAAAATATACAGGACCGACGCGAAGCCATCTACTTGAAGATGAATAGTAATAGCGTCAGTACCATTGATTTCATGGTTGCATTGGCTAATAAGTATATCGTCGATAAGTCGGCCAGCATCGAGGAAGTATCGGCTGAATATTATTTCAAATTATTTTTCAGCCGCGATAAATGTATTAACATCGACCAATTAAGAAAATGGATTGAGGTATATAAGCCGTCGCACCTGGGGTATGAGCTGTATGAGCAATACCAGCTTGACCAGCAATTAACAATCGGCGGTGTAATATCAATATCGGAAACGACGGTCGTTGAAACTGCCGACGACTATACAGCTCCGCAATTGGATCACTCGTTGATTATTGCAGGGACTTTAATTTTTGAAGAAAAATCAATTTTAGGGGGTATAAATTGGCACAATTCCCAGGATTAACATTTACAAAAACGGGCTATGAAATGATTACTAGAGCGGCCAGCGGCCTTACGGATGACCAACTGATTATTACCAAGGCTAAGCTGGGATCTGGCGTATTTAATGGCGATATTAGGTCGCTGACTGACTTGGTGACGCCAAAACTGGACGTATCCTTAAGCGCATATAAGAGTTTAGGCAATGGACAAATTGAGTATACATTTACCTATGACAATAAGAGTATTTTTGCCGGATTTCCGCACCGTGAAGTAGGTATTTACGCCAAAAATGGGGCTGCGGGGATTGAAAAATTAATCGCCTATTCTAACGCCGGCGATAACTACTCGTACATTAGTGACGTGTCCAAACCAATTCCGATCCAGACCATGAAATTAATCTTGTCGGTTGGAGATACCCAGAACATGACGGCAGTTGTCAACGTGGCGAATGCCGTCACCGAAGAACGCCTAGCCTATGTCATGGGTGAGCACAACGACGCGACCGGCGCCCATAGCGCGATGACGTCGACAATCAACGACGCTCTGTCGCCGACTAGCAATACAGCACAACTGCGTATCTTATTATCTAACGTGGCCGCCATGATTAAGGCCAACAAGGGGACCGCGACATGGCGGGACACCCCGCCGACGACGCTTACCAAGCTTAATGCGATGGTAGGCTTTTTGGCGAGCGGCAGCGACGTTACGTGGAGCGGCAAAAAATTCACAAATTCTAAGCTCGGTATCTCGGGGTTGATGGACACTAACGGTTATGTATCGTTTGGGCCTAATTTTGGCGGGCTAATTATACAGTGGGG
>NZ_HF954532.1:3291-11199 GCF_000455225.1 Megasphaera massiliensis | reverse complement strand
GAATTGTGGGAAGCGGGATATATTCCGTGCCGAAAACACCCAATTATCAATAATTATTGCGTAGTTGAGAATTAGACGGAGCCTGCTATCTCCCGTCCTCCGCATCCCAGAAAACCGTCAATAACATACGATTAAGCATAATATGCCAGTATCATTAGTAACACGCGGTAACGGGCGTAATTGCTAATGATTACTGGCATTGCTCGTTATTGGCTAGTATCTAGTTAGTAACAATTACCGTAGTAACTCGATGCACTTACGGAGTTGTCTAAGTCCCTTGTGGGTGTATACGCGCTCGGTAATGTCTCCGCCAGCGTGGCCAAGTATACGGCGCTTGGCTGTCTCGTTGGCGCCAGCGTTATCTAGCAAGGTAGCAACCGTATGCCGGCAGTCATGAGTTGTATGAGAGTCGGCACGGATGAGCCGCATCACCGCCCGCCATACGGCTATGTACCGGCTGTAGTTGTACGGGCGTCCGTCGCTGTCGGCGATAAGGGCATCGCCTGGGGCTGACATACGGGCCTCGAAAAGTGGCATGATCCTGTGATGGATGGGGATAATACGGATGCCGGCGGCTGTCTTACTGCGTGTAATGCTAATGTACCGTTGGCGTAGATGTACATCGGACTTGCGGAGGGCCAATAGCTCGCCGCACCTCATGCCGGTATATAGCAGGATAAGGACGGTATCGACGCCGGGCGCGTCCACATTGGCCCATAACCGGTTGATTTTCTGGCGGCTCATGGTGTGATGTGGGCGCACAGGGCGATTACGTCCGATAGATAGTAACTGCGCGTAGTTGGTTACATGCATCTCTAGCTTGTCCGCATACTTAAGTAATAGCGATATCAGCGACCGCACCTTCTTACGGCTGCTGTACGATAAGCCCTTATCCCGCATCCCGTCAATAATACGCTGATAGTCGGTATAGCGTATGTCAGTAACGGGACGGGTATGTAAGGGTGCTAGATGGTTATACGCATTGCGATAGCTGTCTAACGTCGATTGTGATGGTTGCGTGTCGGCGGTATGCCGCGGCAACCATCTATGATATAACTCTGCAAGTGTCATTTTGTGCGTAGAAAGGAGTCGTCCATGGTGCAACTTATTATAGTCCGCGGCAAAAATTTCCGCGTCGAGCTGCGACGCAAAGTATTCCACCGGGGATTGACGCCCATTTTCCGAAATCACAAAAACAAACGGCCTCCGCCGATTACCTGATAAGTGCTTGATGGACCCGTATCCATTGGGCTTACGCATGTTAATCACCTCAATTATTAATATCTGTTAAGGAGGATATCACAATATCATGAGAGATTACTTAATACGGTTTGACGGAGATGGCCGCCGGCAGGAGACTTACGCCGACGGCGTACACTATGACATTAATCCAGATGGGACTATTACCGACGGCTCCGTTGTTGTTGCTGACTTATTGGCCCAGGGCTATGTCTGGGTCGATGATGACGAGTACGTCGAGTACCTTAATGGCAAGGTACGAGGCGCAGACGGTAAGCCGACGGAATACGTTGCACCAGAGCCGACGGAAGCCGAGAAAAAAGCCGCGAAAATCAGCGCTATTAAAACTAAGTACAATGCTCAAATTGACGCACTGGTAACAGCGCGTGTAAAGGCCGCGATGATGGGCGCCGATACCAGTAAACTTGATGCCCAATACAAGAGTATCTTGGCTGCGATGGCGACCGAAATTAAGGAGGCGTAAACGATGGAATTGTGCGAATATTGCGGTAATATCCTAGAGGACAACGGGCGATGCCCATGGGAGGACTGCCCCCAGAATGCTATCTTGGATGTAATGGCCGCGGCGGAAGCGGCCGATAAAGCTGCCGCCGAGAAATCGGAGGCCGAATGACGGAACAGATTATAGTATCTATTGTATCGTATGTAGTCCCTACGGTATCCATGCTAATGCTAGGATGGGTGGTTAAGGCTATCAAGGGCAGCCGCAAAAGACAAGATGCAATCGAGGGCGGGATTAAGTGCTTGTTGAGGGAGCGGCTTATACAGATGCACCGGGACCATGTAATTAATGGCAATGCCGTCACACTCGAGGAGTATAACAGCCGGGACGATATGCAAGCTTGTTATAGCATCCTGAAAGGGAAAAACGGTTACATGGATAAAATTTCCGAGGAATACAAAAACGCCCCGTTATCGGGGAAAGAATAAGAGAGGAGGGAGGCGCATGGGGTACTACGTTGTTGGTAACAATATCTCAATTACACGGGGAGATAGCGCGGTTATCGCCTTAGAGATTACCGATAAGGACGGGGCGCCGTATATCATCGCGGACGGGGACCAGCTGACGATGACGGTCAAGGCGTCCATCGATGACGTCGTGCCGGTCATCGTTAAGACGCTGGATCATGGTATTATACGCGGGGATACCGCCGTCGAGATCCATATTGACCCGCAGGACACCGCACGCTTACGTTATGGCGACTATATCTATGACGTCGAGCTGGTCATGGCAGATGGGTACACCGATACGGTGATACCGCCAAGCCAGCTTACAATCACCGGAGAGGTGACGACTCATGACTAACCTAACGGCCCGCATCACTGCCGGCAATCATGGCAAGCTGACCGGAGCAATAAGCGGCGGCGGCTCGATGAGCGGCACTATCTCCATGCAACGGGCGCAGACGGTACATCTGCAATCTAAGACGGTAGTACCGACGGATGCAGAGCAAGTCGTTACGCCTGACAGCGGTTATATGGGATTGGAGCGCGTGACGGTCGCGCCTATCCCAGCCAATTACGGCAAGATTAGTTACGACGGTGTGCAGTTGACCGTCGAGTAGAGGAGGACAACATACATGGCAAAGAACGTTAAGATTAACGGCGTATTGTACCCTGACGTCCCAGAGGTATCTATTCCGCTGGCCGAGGGGCAAGGCAATGCGACGTTTCGGGATACCGGTGACGCGACGGCGGTGTCCGGTGATATCGTAAGCGGTAAGACCGCTTATATCGGGAGTGGTAAGGTAAGCGGCACCATGGCCAACAATGGGGCTGTATCCGGCACCATTAGCAAGGCCGGGGATAGTTACACCATCCCATCGGGATACCATAACGGCTCTGGCACGGTCAAAATCAGCGCAGCAGAACAGGCCAAGTTGGTGAGTGCCAATATCAAGGGGGGACAGACTATTTTGGGCGTCGCGGGCAAGACTAGCGTTGTCGACACGAGCGATGCTACAGCTGGAGCGGGGACGATTGTAAGCGGCAAGACGGCTTATGTTAACGGCGCCAAGGTTACGGGGACGGCCACAATCGGCACCGCAGACACTCGCAAGGCTATTACAGTCATCCAGACGCCCAATCAGACAATCGAGGTGACAGGCGTACCGGTTAAGTTGTCGCAGACTACGGGCTCCGATGGTAACGTCGTCTATAAGACGGAGTACCATCGCCAGATAACGCTGACTATTACGGCGGACTCCGGATATACGGCCGGCAATATTATTGTTGATGGTGCGGATATCGGGCAAGGGGCTACGATTAATATCAAGGCCGGGATGCTTATTACGGCCACAGACGCGACTAAGATGGCTGATACCGCGACCTTTTCGACGGTCCGGCTTGATTGTCCGCTTGGATTTAACCGCAGCAGCTATCTGGAGTTTAGGGTAGGCTCGCAACGCCCTGAAACGCCTAAGGTAACTAAGGTAATCGCGACTAAGAGTAACTTACGATTAGTCGTTGACCAAGCTTACGCAGATTGTGTTGTTACTATTGTATGTGGCCCTACACAGATAGATGATGTGTCAATGGTATACGCTGATGACGCTGATTTTGGGGCGGTTATGAGGGCAGATGTATCCAACTCCATCTTATACGACTATTTCCAAGAGTGCATCGATTTTGGCGACCAAATGACAATTATTTTCAAGGTTACGGGGTGATGTATATGATTGAGCGTATTAATGTTACCGATTGCATTGTCTTAGTGGGGCTTGTAGTGGCCTTACTGCTGGCAATGTATAACGGACTTAATGAGCTGGCTACATCCATTGCGAGTGGCTTGCTTGGATACGTCGGCGGCTCTGTCAACAAGACCGCCAAGAGAGGAGACGATAATCGATGAGAGTCTATATTAATCCCGGACACGATGCCAAGTACGACAGCGGCGCCGTGCATCGTGATGACGCCGGAAATGTCGACTTGAGAGAGTGCGACGTCGCCGCCGAAATTGGCGATGCCGTAAAAAAATATCTCGAGGCCGCCGGCTGCGAGTGCCGATTATTACAGTCGGACAATCTGTACTGGGATACGCAGTACGACGACCGACCTGTAGCCGTCTGCCCGGATGCTAACGAGTGGGGGGCTGACGTATTCTTGTCAATCCACTGCAACGCCTTCAACGGGGAGGCCCGCGGCACGGAGGTCGAGTGCTATTCTCGGATGAGCGATGGCGGCGCCCTTGCCCAGTGCATCCAAGACCAGTTGATTAATAGCATCGACACCGTAGATCGCGGAGTCCGTGAGCGTCCGGACTTACGGGTACTGCGGCATACGGCGATGCCGGCGGTACTCGTCGAGACGGCCTTCATCGACAACGATGTTGACGTCCAGTTATTGATTAACAATTGGGATGACATCGCCCGGGCAATCGCCCGCGGCGTCACTGATTATGCTTGTGGATTACGATAAGGAGGAGATATTATGAGCAAGTGGACTGAGGTAAGAGACGGGATGTTGGCCGCTCTTGACGTTAAGGAGGTAGCCGACACGGCTAAGGCCGAGTTAGTCAACAACCTGTCCAATGAGGGCATGGCGGCACTGGGGGCGGTAGCAGATAAGTTTACGGCCCAGCTCCAAGAGCAGGCCAAAGAAGAGGCCGGATGGAATGCCATTCGTGACCGCTTCGTTTTGCCGCTCTTGATTAGCGGCGTTATCTGGGGTGCCAAGTTGGTCATTGCCAAGAGCACGCCCCCGAAAAAATAGTATCAATAATATATAGTATTATAAGAGAGCCTCGCGGGTCGGTTTTACGCCGATTCTGCGGGGCTTATTTTTTTTGATATTTTTCTAAAATATATAGATATCCATATTGACAATATATAGATATCTATATATAATATAGGTAAGGAAAGGGGATAGAGAAGCCCCGGATAAATGGTTAATAACAAGGAGGAACAAATCATGACCAACGAACTTAGAAAAAAATGGACAGAAGAAGACCTTGAATTAGCACGCTTTATTTCCAGATCAAGGAAGTGGCCGGAATTAACCGGTGAGGAACAAAAGGTTAATTATGCTATATTAAAACGGTATGGGTTCGAAGATAAACTCGAATGGGAGCGGCCAAGGCTCCGTTTATATGGTGATATATACGTAAAATTTGAACCGTGGCTGTTCAAACAGGCCAACCTATCCTTCTGGTGCGAATTAGAGGACCTTGGTGATGCCTTAATGACGTATTTTAAAGAAACTAGCACTAACGATAAGCCGTCTGAAGAAGACTGCAAAAAATTTGATGATGTTATGGCTGAATTAAAGCAGATCGGTGACCTTCCGGAAATGACATATTGCTTCGGTCATAGAGGACTTTACGACGGGGTAGAAACTATTCGGAAAGACGCTCAAACAGCCTTTTTCAGTGGCGTTGCAAAAAAAGCCTTCCTCGACGGCATTATCACATTGGAAGAGGTGAAGGAAATTTATAAGTTTGAATTTTTGGAAAGAGACGATGCCGCCGATTGGGTAAATGGATGGTCGATGGCTGGGGCTATCGTAACCCTGCGGCAAATACAAGAGAACAAGAAAAATGGTCTCTGGGAAGGGGATGAAGAATAATATGAAAGAATTTCTCTGTATTGCAGAAGTCATGTCGCTCGGCGAAGCTGCCGAGCGATGGGGGATACTACCGATCACGTTGAACCGGTGGTGCGCTGGGAGTAAGAACCAGTTGCCGCGTTTTTACCGGCATGAGTGTCGCAAAAGCGGCAAATATTGGCTCATTACCCGGGCCGGAATGGAGCGCGTAGCCGGCCCGGAACCAAATAAAGACAGCAAAGATCTATCGATAGATGATAAATTGTACGACGCGTTGACAGCAATGTATAAAATACTCGTTGAATGGAAACGGCATCCGGATAGCATCGATTGGACGGTCAAAGCGCTAGAAGGGATGAATAAATTAAGAGAAGAGTTTGGCGTTGAATTCAACGATCCTGAACTGTATAAAAAGTGGAAAGAACGTCAGGATGCTAAGTCAACTCTTACCAAGAGCACGCCTCAAAAATAGAGTGAATAGAATTATATAAGCCCTGTCGGGTCGGTTTTGCGCCGAGCCATGCGGGGCTTATTTTTTTTTGAAAAACTTTTAAAAATGTCATATTTTAGTGTTGCAACATGTTGCAACATATGCTATAATATAATCAAGGAAAGGGGATAAACAGAAACCCCGGATAACAGTTAAATCTAAGGAGGAAGAAATTATGGAAAGAACAATCGTAGTAAAAACGGATAAGGGTGTGGTTCTCGGAAGAATCTACACTAACCGGATGCTGGATGTGCATGAAGTCGCCGACCTGCTTGACCTTGAACCGACTGACTATGACAAACAGTTTGTCGAACAGGGGTACCGTGCTCAGTACTATTACGGTCCTGACGGCAAAGCTTTTGACATCGAGGAAATTATATTTGACGACGAAGAATAATTCAGTTAATAGCCGGGCGGGTATTCAGCCGCCCGGTGCCAACAAAAAGGGAGGACCTAAAAATGAGTAAAATTAAAGTGGAACACAAAAACGATAAATTGTACGTATATACCCCGTATAATTGGAATTTCGTGAAAATGGTCCGCCCTATTGGGGACTGGAACGGGAGTGCCTGGGAAGTAGACGGTTCCCATTTAGCCGACATTAACAGAATGTTAACAAGTGTATACGGCTATGACCCGGAAAATCAGGAATCCTCAATTAATGTTGAGGTATTTGTTAAGTCCGAGCTTTGGGGAGAAGGACGCGACGGAGTATACATGTTTGGCCGTCAAATTGCCAGAGCTTTTGGCCGCGACAGCGGCGCTAAAATCGGAGAAAGTGTTTCGTTTTTCTCCGGAGATCCCGAGTCCGGCGGCTCCGCAAAATATTGGGGAGCTATAATCCCCGAAGGGGCTAACTTCGTGGTCTATGATGTGCCGGAAGGGGCTCTGAAATTGGAAAATGAATATGCCGACTATATTGACATTAAACCAATAATTCCTAAAAAAGCAGAAGAGCCCAAGCCGGCCCCCGCGCCTGTACGGGAAAATGAACCCGCAAAAGACACTACTATAGGGTTCAGGATTGACTCTGAGCTCAAAAAAGAAATAACTAATCTCTTAAAACAAGAGGGAAGCAATCTTTCCACATTTTTGACAAGAGCAATCGTCCAGTATATTAATGATAAAAAATCTGGACAAAAATAATTGATGTGATATAATAAATCTAAGAAAGGGCATCTCTTCGGAGATGTAGTCTCGTCCCGTGAGGGACGAGCGGATTGAAAGATATAAGTTGTCTTTAAAATGACAGCGTATAGTTGTCGCCCCTTCGGGGGCGCGGATTGAAACAGTTGGCTTGTGGACGCAAGTGCGACCGCACCAATGTCGCCGCCTTCGGGTGGCGCGGATTGAAACAACGTATACGGTCGGATACGGAAAAGAGCATCATCCTTATGGGTGGTGCTTTTTTCGTGCTCAAAATAAGGGCGCATCCACATACAGAGCTGCGCCCTTATTATCCATATCAGCCGCCGTCAAAAATTCGGCAAAAAAATAATTTAAAATTAAATGAATTTATATAATCTAACAATCGGGAAAACATTATAAAACCGCTTAAATGACGCGATTGTATTAATCTATTGCGAACTATATCAATATCGCGTTATAATATAATG
>NZ_HF954532.1:0-2741 GCF_000455225.1 Megasphaera massiliensis | reverse complement strand
TATGCGCCCATTTTGAAGGGCAGTATAGCAAAACAGATTCGGACTGCAGGACCTCTTTTGGCCGGCAGTTATTTTCAGTTTGTATATGAGGTGAAATTTGTGGACGAACAACAAGTAGATAAGATTGTGCCGGTTTGTCTGGAAAGTGAAATGCAGACGTCGTACATCGACTATGCCATGAGTGTCATCATCACTCGTGCCTTGCCGGATGTACGCGATGGGTTGAAGCCGGTTCACCGGCGAATTCTCTACGCCATGCATGAAGCGGGCATGACGCCGAACAAACCGTATAAGAAATCGGCCCGTATTGTCGGTGAAGTTTTAGGTAAGTATCACCCCCACGGGGACCGCCCCGTCTATGATGCGACCGTCCGCTTGGCCCAGGATTTTTCGACACGGTACCCCCTCGTCGATGGTCACGGCAACTTCGGTTCTGTCGACGGTGACTCGGCGGCAGCCATGCGTTATACTGAAGTCCGTATGGCAAAGATTACGGGAGAAATGCTGGAAGATATCGACAAGGAAACGGTCGATTTCATGCCCAACTACGACGGCTCTATGCAGGAACCGACGGTCTTGCCGTCAAAAATCCCGAACCTCTTAGTAAACGGCTCGGCTGGGATTGCCGTCGGCATGGCGACCAACATTCCGCCCCATAATTTAAGTGAAGTCGTCGATGGTTGTGTTCAGCTTATCGACAACCCGGATTCCAGTCTGGAAGAAATCATGACCAAGGTCAAAGGCCCTGATTTTCCGACCGGGGCTAAAATCATGGGTCGTGACGGCATCGTCAAAGCTTATTCGACGGGCCGCGGCAGTATCAAGATGCGTTCCTGCGCTTCCATCGAACCGATGAATAAGGGGAAGAATCGTATCGTCGTTACAGAAATTCCGTACCAGGTCAATAAGGCCCGGGTCATTGAATCCATTGCCGACTTGTCCCGCAATAAGGAAATCGACGGAATTACGGCTCTTCGCGATGAATCGGACCGCAAAGGGATGCGCATCGTCATCGAGCTCCGCGCCGATGTTAACCCGGATATTGTCCTGAACAAGCTGTATAAACACACTCAACTCCAGGAAACGTTCGGCGTCATCATGCTGGCTCTCGTCGACGGTCATCCGCGGGTCTTGACGCTGAAACAGATCTTGACCTACTATTTGGATCATCAGAAGAATGTCATCACGCGCCGCTGCCGGTTTGAACTCGATAAGGCTTTGGCCCGCGCTCACATCTTAGAAGGTCTGCTCATCGCCCTCGACCATATCGATGAAGTCATTAAGACCATTCGTGAATCGGCAACGGATGAAGTGGCCAAGACGTCCCTCATGTCCAAGTTCGGCCTTAGTGAAAAACAGGCAGTTGCTATCCTCGATATGCGTCTGCGCCGCCTGACCGGTCTCGAACGCGAAAAAATCGAAGAAGAATATAAGGAACTGGAAGAACGCATTGCTTACCTCCGCAGCGTTTTAGCCGATGAACATAAAGTCATGGAAATCGTAAAAACGGAACTCCTCGATGCCAAGAAGAAATTTGGGGATAAACGGCGTACGGAAATCGTTGCCGATGCCTCTGATTTTTCCATCGAAGACATGATTCCTAATGAACGCATGGTTCTGACCCTGACGCGTCGGGGATACATGAAGCGTATCAACGCCAATGTATACCATACGCAGAATAAAGGCGGCCGCGGCATCAAGGGCATGGGGACGAAAGATGAAGATGCAGTTAACCACCTGCTCTACACGTCGGCGTGGAATACGGTCTTGTTCTTTACCAACTTCGGCCGTGTCTATCTCTTGAAGTCCTATGAAATTCCGGAAGCCAACAGCCGTAATTCTAAGGGGATGGCTGCCATCAACATCCTGCCCCTGTCCAACGGAGAAAAGGTCAACGCCCTCATCGACCTCGATCAGGTTGATCCGTCGATGAACCTCTTTATGGTAACGGAAAAAGGCTTGGTCAAGAAAACCGTCCTTCACGAATTTAAGAATGTCCGTCGCAACGGCCTCATCGCCATCTCCCTCATGGAAGGGGATCATTTGGCGAAGGTTCGCCTGACCAATGGCGACCAGACCATTATTTTGGCAACGAAACTGGGTATGGCCATCTGCTTTAATGAAAACGATGTCCGTCCCATGGGCCGCAATACCCGCGGTGTCCGCGGTATTACCTTGGCTGAAGGGGATATGGTCATCGGTGCCGATGTCTTGGCGGAAGACTGCCAAGTTCTGACGGTTAGTGAAGAAGGCTTCGGCAAGCGCAATAACGTCGATGCCTATAAAGTTCAGCTTCGCGGCGGAAAGGGCATCAAGAACTTCAAGATTACCCCGAAAACCGGCGACATCGTCGGCGTCGAAGTCGTTCACGAAGGTCAAGAACTGATGCTCATTACGTCCAACGGCATCGTTATCCGGACCGATATCGAAAGCATTGGTATTAAGAAGGGACGTAATACGTCGGGCGTCAAAATCCAGAAACTGGAAGGCGACGACAAGGTTGCAGCTCTCGATACGATTGCTATCGAGGGAACGGATGAAGACGACGAACAAGAACAGACAAAACTGTTTAAAGAATAGTCGAAACAGGATTACTGAAAGGCCGCCTTTGAGGGCGGCCTTTTTTGTATAGAATATTTCTATATATATCCTTGACAATTCCTTTACACGGGAGTATACTGAATAAGCTGTCAGGGGGAAGTCCTCAGGCAGCCCGGCTGAGACAACAGCCGACGTGAGTG